>PJFB01000037.1 GCA_003574895.1 Geobacter sp. | reverse complement strand
GTTGAGCAAATGATTAATAAAATCAAGATGTTATGCCGATTTTAGGTATTACATGGCAAGTCTTCAGCAGATCATAGAGCACGGCTTAAAAACCCGCTTCGGCGGCGCTTCGCTGCCACCTCATATGTGGCGCGCGGCGCAGCGGATCGCGGTATGCCGGACCTCCGTGCTGGGCGGACACGTACAGGCGTGCCCTGAGGGGCACGGAGAAAGGCACTGGTACAACTCCTGTAAACATCGCTCCTGTCCGGTATGCAACTACACCTCCACCGAGCGGTGGTTGGACCGGCAGAAGATGCGGGTACTCGACTGCGACTACTACCACGTCATCATCACCGTTGACAGCGCTCTGGATCGCCTGTGGCTCGCCAACGCACGTGCGATGACGGATATGCTGTTTCGCGTTGCGCGCGATACAATTTTCGAGTTGATGGGTGATCCGAAATTCCTTGGCGCCGAGCCGGGCGTGATCATCGCGCTGCATACCTGGGGGCAGATGCAGGGGCTGCATCCGCACGTGCATTGCCTGGTGACCGGCGGAGGGCTTACGCCCGACGGCGCGTGGCGCGCCGTGAACAACGGCTTTCTCTTGCCCGGCCGGGTGGCGCGGGATCTGTTCCGGGGAAAGTTTCTCGCCATGGTGCGGCAGGGCTTGGTGACCGGCAAGTTGGCCGTACCTGCCGAAGAGCGGTTGCAGCAGGAGCTGAATCTGCTTAACAAGCTTGGCCGCAAGAAATGGAACGTATGCATCCGTGAGCGCTACGCGCACGCCCGAGGCGTATTGACGTATCTCGGGCGGTACATGCGTGGCGGGTCCATCTCGAACCGACGAATAGTGGATTGGGACGATGATACCGTACGCTTCCGGTACAAGGATTATCGTGAAGATGGCGGCAAACGGAAAGAGATGGAGCTATCGCTCCATGACTTCGTAAAGCGAGTGCTGATGCACGTACCGGAGCCGGGCCAGAAAGTGGTACGTTCGTACGGTATCTTTGCCGGCAGCCGCCGGGCGGACTTGAACCGTTGCCGCGAATTGCTTGGACAGGGGCCGGTAGAAGAACCGGAGTTTCTCGGCTGGCAGGAGTGTCTAGCCAAGTTTGGGGACAAGGACCCAAGCCGTTGTCCGGTGTGCGGGGCCAGGATGATCATGCGGGAGGTTTTCCGTCCGGAATTGCGGGGCGGGATCAGGAAATTTCCGCTGCAAGCGGCGGCGTAACGGAATAGGCGAGTTACCGGCACTGCCTGAAGTGGTGTATGGCGCAGTTTGCCTGGAAACTGGGAATCGAAGCAGACAAAGGCATAAAAAGGCTAATGAAAACCATAAGGAACCCAATAAAAGACAAAATAGGCTGTCAGAATCCCACCCAAGAGGAAA
>PJFB01000035.1 GCA_003574895.1 Geobacter sp. | reverse complement strand
TTCCCGGTTCCGACTCGTATTTCTCACAACCGGCATCAGGACTGTTAGGTCCTGCACCAAACACTTATCGAGGTTCACACCGCTGCTTATGTTTCTTGTGCAGCGGTTGCGCAGGCATCACCCGTGCGACCTGGAAACTCTATCGTACCCTCATGCCGTCCCATTCAAAAAATCGGGCTCGTATTTACGCACGGCGCAGTTGGTACCGGGCTCGGCGAGGGGCAGAACACAACTGAAACTGAAGCAATCGTTCATCTATGTACGGAGCGGGACGGGGCTCCAATCCAGCGATACAAGTTACCGGGTATCGGCATAGCGACCGCATCGCGCTCTTTATGGCGCATTGCTTGATTACCGGTCGCAGGGCATGCTCACCCGTATCGGCTCTAGTTGGACGTCGGGCTGCTCCCGTCCCCTCCGGCTTTACGCCGCGGCCAGGAACTTCTCCCGGTTGAACGGCACACCGTCTCTCAGCATGTAGTAGATCGCCCGGGCCAGCTTGTGGGCCAGAATGGAGAGAGCTTTCCCCTTGCCGTGCTTCTGGGCCAGTCTCTCCACTAGTTGTTTGCCCGGCGGATTATGGCGCAGAAACGACACCGCCATTTCTGAGAAAGCCCATTTCAGATGGGCATTACCGATCTTAGCGCCGCCGGTCCCTTTTTTTTTGCCGGCCGACTCGTGGGGACACTTCACCAGCCGGCAGTAGGAGGCGAAATCCTGGACCGACTCGAAACGGTTGATGTCGTGGATCTCGTAGAGCAGCACCATGGACAGGATCTTGCCGACCCCGTGAATCGAACTGAGCAGCATGAGTGTCCGCCGGTCCTGGCGGCGGGAAGTTTTCTCCAACTCCCACTCCAGGGCGCCGATGACATCGTCATAGGCATCGATCATCGCAATGTCGATCTGCACGATCTTTTTCACCTCCGGATCGGGGAAATGATCGGGGACCGTACTGCGAGGCCCTTCGTAGGTCATTCGAACTTCGATTTCCGGAAGATTGTATTGGATGGCCGTGCTCCGCACATGAGCGAACAGATCGGCCCGACGGCGGACCAGAAAACAGCGGCGGCGTAACAGGTCGCGGGTCGCCCGCATCTCGGGCGGATAGACATAGGCCATTGGGAACATGCCGCCTCGGAGCAGCCCGGCAATTTTGTGGGAATCGATCTTGTCGTTCTTGACCTTGCCGCCGTGCACTGCCTTCATGTACAGGGCATGGCCGAGAACAAAATCGATCTTCTCGCGGCTACAGAGATCGGCCAGCCAGTACCAGGCGAACATGCATTCCACGCCGACTACAAGGTCGTCGCGAAATGGCGCAATGACCCTGAGGAAGTCCTCGGGAGACGTGGTAATATTGCGGTGGAGCTGCACCGCGCCGTCAGCATCAAGAATGCAGACATACATTTTTTTCGCGTGCAGATCGATTCCGCAGTAATGTTTGTGTGTTTTTGTGTAAAATCGCATGTGTAAGGCCCCCTTTGGATTCCCTTGGAATTGGTTCTCGCAAAGCTGAGCATACCGTAAATAGTATGCCCAAGGGGGGCCTTACATAGTATCCA
>PJFB01000034.1 GCA_003574895.1 Geobacter sp. | reverse complement strand
TTTGAAATACGCTGTCGGTATCGATAAACCAAACGCCGGCGAGACGATATATTTCGACGTCGCCCCGTTGGGTTCGGACGGCAAGCCGAAGCCGGACGGCATTATCGACCTCGGCGATGCCCTGGTGATACTGAAGCGCGTGGTCGGCAGCATCACAGCCTGGTAGCGCTGCTTTATAAGACATCATGTCTGTCAGTAGAAAATAAGCGACCTGCCCCTTGCAACGTGGGTTATGTTGGGAATGGGAATTCACCACACAGAGCCACAACCAAGGAGGCAGGTCATGAAGAAGCTTACCACATTTGTCGGGCTTGATGTCCACAAAGACTCCATCGATGTAGCCCTTGCCGATGCCGGACGTGATGGAGATGTCCGGTTCTACGGTACGGTCGGCGGCGACCTGGAATCACTGCACAAGGTTATCCGCAAGTTGCAAAGCACAGGCTCGGAACTTCGTTTCGTGTACGAAGCAGGCCCCTGCGGCTACGAGCTTTACCGCTCTCTGACAAACCAAGGATTCGACTGTATTGTGGTTGCGCCATCCAAGATCCCCCGCAAAAGCGGTGACCGGATCAAGAACGACCGCCGCGATGCCCTGAGCTTGGCAAGACTTCATCGCTCAGGAGAACTAGCAGGTGTCTACGTCCCGACAGTAGAAGATGAAGCCATGCGTGATTTGACCCGAGGTCGGGAAGATGCCGTCAAGGCATTGCGAGTTGCACGCCAACTCCTGTTGGCTTTCCTGCTCCGGCATGGTCACCGTTACAGTGGCAAAGCATACTGGACGAAAGCCCATAAAAACTGGATTGCCGGCATCAAGATGCCGCATCGGGCACAGCAAATCGCCATGCAGGAATATGTGCATGCTACCCAAGAGCAGCAGGAACGGGTGCAACGGTTTACCCGACAAATTCAGGAACTGGTGCCACAGTGGCAACTGGCACCGCTGGTAACAGCCTTACAGGCTCTGCGCGGTGTCTCCCTGATTGTCGCTGTCACAACCGTTGCTGAACTCGGCGATCTGACCAGGTTCGATTCGGCAAAACAGTTGATGGCCTATCTGGGGCTCGTCCCCAGTGAACACTCCAGCGGTGGTGCCATTAGGCGAGGCGGCATAACTAAATCCGGCAATGGCCATGTTCGACGGGCGCTCACGGAGGCAGCTCATGCTTACAGCCACCCCGCACGGGAAAGCCGAGCTTTGCTTGCCCGGACAGAGGGGTTACGCCAGGAAGTTAGGAATATTGCCTGGAAAGCCCAGGTTAGGCTGTGCGGACGATTCAAAAAGCTTGTGGCCAGGGGTAAGAACAAGAAAGCCGTCATTACAGCCACTGCCCGTGAACTTGCCGCTTTCATGTGGGCCATCGCCTGCGCGACATTGCCGGGAACGACAGCATAACAAGTTCAAAAGACCAACTTCAGTCTAAGGAGGCTCCCGAGCCCCAAAGTACAAACATCCCAGGCCAGAGGCAGAGACGCGATCACGTTCAGGAGAACCCTCGAAACTCGTAAGTGAATAAGGCGCAGGCCGAACTTCCGAAATAAGAGCGAGGCAGCTCCGCGACGCAGCCAAGTCATGCGGTAACCAACCCGCGTATATCAGAGTGATCAAACGTCGCCACAGGATCCCGTCTCTGCTTGTGTCCTGGGAGACATACTTAACAACAAACCCTTAAACCAAGGGAAGGAATGCTATTCCCTTATTGACACTGACAGACATATCA
>PJFB01000039.1 GCA_003574895.1 Geobacter sp. | reverse complement strand
GCTTCACCGCTTCCTTGCCACTCCAGCGGCATTTTGAGGCGCTCGAAGACCTTTTCGGCAAAGGTGCGGACAGAGTATGTCTCACCGGTGGCAATTACGTAATCTTCGGCTTGATCCTGCTGCAGCATCAGCCACATGGCCTCGACGTAGTCACCGGCAAAGCCCCAATCGCGCTTGGCGTCCAGGTTGCCCAGGTAGAGGCAGTTCTGCATGCCCAGTTTGATGCGGGCCGCGGCACGGGTAATCTTGCGGGTGACAAAGGTTTCGCCTCTGCGGGGGGATTCGTGGTTGAAGAGGATGCCGTTGCTGGCATGCATGCCGTAGCTTTCGCGGTAGTTCTGGGTGATGTAAAAGGCATAGGCCTTGGCACAGGCGTAAGGAGAACGGGGATAGAAGGGGGTGGTCTCTTTCTGTGGGGTCTCTACCACCTTGCCGTACAGTTCAGAGGAAGATGCCTGGTAAAACCTGGTGTTCAGGCCGGTCTCGCGTATCCCTTCCAGGATGCGGACCGCGCCCAGGGCATCCACCTCACCGGTATATTCGGGTACGTCGAACGATACCCGGACATGGCTCTGGGCACCCAGGTTATAGATCTCGTCCGGCTGAATATCCCTCAGCAGCTTGTTGATGGAGCTGGCATCGTTCAGGTCGCCGTAGTGCAGGAACAGGCGGACGTCCTTCTCGTGGGGGTCGCGGTAGATGTGATTGATGCGCCCGGTGTTGAAGGATGACGAGCGGCGGATCATGCCGTGGACTTCATATCCTTTTGCCAG
>PJFB01000038.1 GCA_003574895.1 Geobacter sp. | reverse complement strand
CGGAAGCCGGCGGTTGCCATGCGGTCCGGTTTGTAGAGATTGCGGCCATCCACTACCAGTGGATTCTTCAGGGCCGCCTTGATGCGGTCGAAGTCGGGATTGCGGTATTCGTTCCAGTCCGTGATGACGGCCAGGGCATCAGCTCCGTTCACGATGTCGTACTGGTTGTGGCTGTATTCGATGCGATCGCCGAAGATCTTCCGGGCCTCCTTGATGGCCTCTGGGTCATGGGCCCGCACCACGGCACCGGCATCCAGCAGCCTGTTGATGATTGTTATGGCCGGGGCTTCGCGCATGTCGTCGGTACGGGGCTTGAAGGAGAGCCCCCAGCAGGCGATGGTGCGCCCGAGCAGCGGTTTTTCCTGGTCCGGGGCACCCAGGGCCTTGATCAGCTTGTCAGCCAGTACCTCTTTCTGTCTTTCGTTGACCTCTTCCACTGCCTTGAGCAGCAGGAAGTCGTAGTTGCATTCCTCGGCGGTTTTTGCCAGGGCCTTGACATCCTTGGGGAAGCAGGAGCCGCCGTAGCCGGGGCCGGGAAAGAGGAAGTCGTAGCCGATGCGGGTGTCGGAACCGATCCCTTCGCGCACCGCGGTCACGTCGGCCCCCATGCGCTCGCACAGGCCGGCGATCTGGTTCATGAAGGAGATGCGGGTTGCCAGCATGGCGTTGGCGGCGTATTTGGTCATCTCGGCGCTGCGGATGTCCATGACGATCATGCGGTTCTGTTTGCGCATGAAGGGGTCGTAGAGCTCTTTCATGATCTCGGCGGTGCGGACATTGTCGGTACCGATCACCACCCGGTCGGGCTTCATGAAGTCTTCGATGGC
>PJFB01000036.1 GCA_003574895.1 Geobacter sp. | reverse complement strand
CCTGCCTTACCAAACTGTAATGTTCCCGTAAGCAACCTGTAAGGATTTGTATTGTAGGTTAGGACAACATTAATCCGGTAATTTTTCGAACCTGACCGAATTGTAATGTCCGTGTAAGGCTCAGGTAAGAATCGGTCATGTAGAGTGAAACCATAATCGAGAAACCGAAGCAGTTTTGAAGCATAAATCGGCCCAGTCCCGCAGTTAACGTTAACCGGCGCAAGCCCAAAAAAAATCCTCTGTACAAGAGTAAACCCATCGGAAGGTGGGGGCACAAAACCACAGATCCCAAGTTCCTCGAACCGGATGGCTGGGTTGCCGGAGACACCACCAAGGAGGATGTAAATGAAGAAGGGAATCAATGTAGTACTAGCAGCAGCATCGGCGCTCCTGATCAGTGCACCGGCTTTTGCGTTCCACTCAGGCGGCGTTGCCGAGTGCGAAGGCTGCCACACGATGCACAACTCGTTGGATGGCGCAGCAGTAGCCACCGGCCTTCCCCAGTACCAGTCCGGCCCTTATCTCCTCAAGGCCAACGACCAGTCCGGTTCTTGTCTGAACTGCCACAACTCGGCCGACACCGCACCATCCGGCTACCACATCTCCACCGACGAATCCAAGCTGGGCCCGGGCCTGGCCCCTGTTGAAGCCACCCCCGGCGGTGACTTTGCCTGGCTGAAGAAAACCTATGCCTTCTCGATCCGCGGCGCAGCAACCACCGACCCCGGCGAGCGCCACGGCCACAACATCGTAGCTTCCGACTATGGTTATGTACCTGACTCCACGCTGACCACCGCCCCTGGCGGCACCTATCCCGCAGCCAGCCTTGCTTGCTCCAGCTGCCATGATCCCCACGGCAAATATCGTCGTCTTGCCGACGGCACCCAGGCAACCACCGGCCTGCCGATCTTCGCTTCCGGTTCTTACCAAAACAGCGCCACTCCGATTGCCGGCGTGTCCGCAGTCGGCGTATACCGCCTCCTGGCCGGCGTAGGCTACCAGCCCAAGTCCCTGACCGGCTCCTATGCCTTTACCAACGCTGCTCCTGACGCAGTTGCTCCATCCAGCTACAACCGTCTTGAGACCACTGGCCAGACCCACGTTGCTTACGGCCAGGGCATGTCCGAATACTGCGCCAACTGCCACACCAAGATGCTGGAAAACGGCTACACCTCCGGCATGAAAGGCCTTGTTCACCCTGCTGGCAACAATGCCAAGCTGACCGCAGCCATTGCTTCCAACTACAACAGCTATGTAACCTCCGGCGTCATGACCAACTCCGACCCGACCAAGGCTTACAGCTCGCTGGTACCGTTCGAACTCGGCACAGCTGACTACACCGTTCTTAAGCCGCTGGCAGTCAACACCGACACTCTTGATCAGTCGGCTTCCACCAGCGCCAACGTATCCTGCCTTTCCTGCCACCGCGCTCACGCCTCCGGTTTCGAGAGCATGGCCCGTTACAGCCTGACCAACGAATTCATGACAGTAGCCGACGCTGCCGGTGTTGCCCAGTA
>PJFB01000033.1 GCA_003574895.1 Geobacter sp. | reverse complement strand
AATCGGGTAGCCGGGGGTTTTTCTCCCCCAGCCCCCACACCACCCGGCATGCGGGTCCGCACCGGGCGGTTCGATAGAATTACCGGGCCGTAGCCGGGTAATGAAGCTTCACCCACAGTTCTTTGACAGATAGTAGCCCTAGATCCTTCAACCATTGGTTAGTCATACCGTGCTGAGCCGCCAGCCTGCGGGACATCGCCCACGGGCCGCCGCGATTCAGCCCTGCTCTGATAGAGGTGCCAAGTTGCACACCCATACTCAGCAGGTTCCGAATCTTGGTACGGCACCAGCGCCACTGTTTCCAGTAGCACAGCCGTATTCTGCGCCGTATCCAGCCGTCTATTTCCGGGATTTCACGGTAATACTCCGAGATACCGAAGTACCCCATCCAGCCACGAAGATATTCGGCCAGCTTATTCAGCCGGTACTTCATTGAAACCCGCCAACTTCTTCCGGTGTATTTCCTGACCCGGCGCCTGAATTCCCGGTATGCCTTGTCAGACCAGTTGAGGCGGGTTCCTTTGAAGATGAAACCGAGAAAGCTGATGCGGTTTGTTCCTGCAACAGCACTCTTTGTTTCATTGACCGTGAGCTTGAGTTTGCGTGTCAGAAAATTCCTGACACTCGCCATCACCCGTTCACCGGCACGTTGACTCTTCACCAGTATGACGAAGTCATCAGCGTAGCGGACAAACTTGTGACCGCGTTTCTCAAGCTCTTTGTCCAGTGTGTCGAGCAGGATGTTGGCTAAAAGCGGCGAGAGCGGCCCACCCTGGGGAACACCCAGGCGGGTCTTTTCCAATCGCCCGTTCACCTTCACCCCTGCCCGCAAGTACTTGCCGATCAGGGCTAACACCCGCTTGTCGTGAACTTTCCTGCTCACCAGATGCATGAGCAGGTCATGGTTGACCGTGTCGAAGAACTTGGCAAGGTCAATATCCACGGCAATACGGTAGCCCTGCCGTATGTACTCCCGCACCTGCCGGACAGCAGCTTTCGCTGACCGGCCGGGGCGGAAACCGAAACTTGATTCCGAGAAGTCAGGATCGAAGATCGGCGTTAACATCCGGGCAATGGCTTGTTGGATCAGCCGGTCAAGCACGATGGGTATCCCCAGAGGACGGGTTCCGCCCGTTGGTTTGGGAATCTCCGTCCGCTTGACCGGCAAGGGCTTATAACTGCCTGCCATCAGCGATTCGCGGATTTCTTTCCAGAGAGGACGGGTATGATCGGGGAATTGTTCGATAGTGATGCCATCGACGCCGGGTGCGCCCTTGTTGGCACGCACACGTTTCCACGCTTGCTCCATGTTCGCACTGGAGAGAATCCACTCCAATAGGTGATGCTCCGGGAAGGGCTGGACAATGACGCGCTCTATGGGCATTTCCCCGTACGGGTTCATTATGTCATAAAAGCTCATTGGGGCTCATCCCCTATTCTTCGTTCGGCCCTTCGGCGGGGTAAGGCTTCCCGGCTAACCGGGCTTGTTTCCAGCCGTCCAATCGCAAGGGGACGGCGTCCGACGCCTACTATGGCTTTTGCTGACTTCTGCTCCATCACGGCAACCTTTACAGCGCCGCGCCTTTCTTACGAAATGCATGTGGAGCAGATCTCCCCGGATAAGAACGTGAACTGTCGCTACACAACCGCAGCATTTACCACTTCTCCTGAATCCGTGGACTTCGTCATGTTGTGCTGACTTGTCCGGATGATGGCCTTGTATGCTGTTTCTGTTCGTCGGCTCATAGCTTTGCGCTCGGGCTTCCTCCAGACCCCTCTTCGCAGAGACGCCCTTGCCGTCGGCTAGTACTGATTTACCCTGTCTCACGACAGTGACTGGATTCTCGTACAGGGGACTTGCACCCCATAAGTTCACGCCCATGACGGGCGTACAC
>PJFB01000032.1 GCA_003574895.1 Geobacter sp. | reverse complement strand
CCTACACGGCCACATCGTCCAACTCGGGGACCTACAACATCTCGCTCCCCCCGGCAACCTACTCCGTAACCTGCACCGCAGCGGGCTACCAGACCGCCACCGCCTCTGCCGTGGTCAAAAGCGGTGTCAAGACCACTGTAAACTTCCCCCTCGTTAAGGTAGTGGTCACCACCGGCACCCTCGGCGGCACCGTCACCAACAGTGCCACCAACGCCGCCCTTGCCGCCGCCTCGGTCAGCCTGGCCCCCGGCACCTACTCGGCCCTGACCGACAGCAGCGGCAAGTACACCATTGCCGGCGTCACTGCCGGCACCTTCACCGAAACCGTCTCCAAGACCGGCTTTGCCACCACCAGCAAACAGGTAACCATTGGCGCCGGCGCAACCACCACCAGCAACGTGGCCCTGGCACCCCTGGCCTCGGCCGTTACCGCCCTGAACGCCACACCCAATTCCTTTACCGAAGCAGCCACCGGCACGATTGCCCTTGCCGCAACAGTGAGCGGTACCGTCTCCTCCTACAAGTGGAGCCAGGTCAAGGGACCCAAGGTGCCCCTGGCCGCCAACAGCGCCACTGCCGCCACTGCCGATGTCAGCGCCCTGAACGTCGCGGTTGATACGGAACTGGTCTTCCGCCTGACCGTAACGGTAGCCGGGCAGGTCTCGGCCCGGGACGTCAGCGTCTTTGCGGCCCCTGCCGACATGTACCCGGTGCTGGGCGCCAATATCCAGGTGGGCGGTTCCACCACGGCTGTCAAGAAGTTCACTTACCAAGGCGCCGAATGGGCCATCTTCAACATCGGCAGCCGGCTGTGCGTTACCCCCATCGGCATGACCAAAGGGGCGGTTCACTCCATCTATGCCCCGGGCTTCATCAACGACATCGACCTGGTCACCTATAACGGCGTCAACTACGCCCTGCTCTCCGCCGGAGCAGCCGGCATCGTGGTGGTGGACATCACCGTACCCACGGCCATGGTCCAGGTCGGCAATGTGCATGTTAACTACTACCAGAGCAACATCACCTTCACCGAAGGTGGCGGCGACATCCTCACCGGCAACGAGATCTCCAGCATCCAGGCACCGGTGGCGGCCCTGGAAACCGATGGCACCACCCTGTTCATCGCCGACAGCGAGTACGGCATCCACAGTACTGCCCTGGCCAACCTGCTGGGCGCCAATGGCCCGGTATTGGAAGCCGACGGCACCCTGCTCATCGACCGGGACAAATACACCCTGCAGTTTGCCGGGGAAAACCCCTGGGGCGGCCCCATCGATCTGAAGCTGTACGGCGGCAAGCTGTTTGCCAGCATGAAGGAACTGGGCATGGGCATCTTTGACCCGGCCACCCTGGAGCAGATCGGCCGCTACAACCTCTACACCGACACCACCATGACCGAAGACTGGTTCATGGCCATGGATGTCCGCCAGGCGGTCCAAAAAGATCCGGTTACCAATGAACCGTTCGTGGACGCCTACACCGGCATGCCCGACTATCGCCAGACCAACTTCGAACTGGTGCAGGTCATGCGCGGCGACGCGGCGGCCGCCACGCCGTGGGCCGAGTTCGACCGCTACGGCAAGTACTACTACAAGGCCCAGGGCGTGGACATCGCCGAATTCGGGGGCCGCACCATCGCCTACATCGCCTATTCCCTGGGGGGGCTGGTTGCCGTGGACATCACCGGCTACCAGAACGCAACCGCGGCCACCTTCCTCAACGCCACATACCTGGGCTATGTGCCGGCAGTGCCGGCCAACGGCCCGGACAAGATCACCGGCACCCAGTCCCAGAGCCTGCTCCCCTATTACGGGGCCGGCATGCTGAAGGACTCGGGGGTCGTAGATGTCAAGATCCGTGGCAATTACGCCTATCTGACGGACCACTTTGCCGGCCTGGTCATCGTTGACCATGCCAACAATCCGGCAACCGGCTGGAAAGGGCCGAACGGCAATTACAACAACGACACCGACGGCATCCCGGGCAATCACTTCCCGGATACGGAGTTCGTCACCTCCTACGACATGGCGGCCTATGATCCCCTGGACAACGAATCCATGCCCAAGTGGATGTACCAGTCCCCCTGCCTCCTGACGACCGCGGAAATCGGCGGCCACGGCAACCGGATTCTGCTTATGGACACCATGAACGTCAATGCCGCCGGCAATGTTGACCTGCTGGCCTGCGTCGGCGCCGGCGGTTTCAACTTCATCGACCTCGTCAACCTGAACGCATCCGCCATGGCGGACCGCTACAGTATTCCGGCCTATTTCCCCACCACCGAGGAGATCGGGGCCAAGGTGGATACCACTCCGGGGCAGACCATCTCCATCGGCCATGCCGTGGGCATCGCCTCTTCCGACAAGTACATGTACCACTCCGACGGTCCCCATGGCATCTCTGCCTGGCAGATCGTCGATGGCAACGGCTACCCCACCGACGACATCCACCTGGTGGCCAATACCCTGCAGGACGAGTATCCCGAGGTCTACAACGGCGTCACCATCTATCCGCCGTCCCACGCCGCCAACGTTGTCTTTGATCCGGTGCACCAGGTGGCCTGGGCCAGCTGCTCCAGCAACGGTCTGCGTAGGGTGGATGTCGCCAGGGTAGAGGCAGGGCTGGGTGCAGTCGGAACACCGCTGCTCCTGCCGCTCAAGCCCACGGACCTGTTCGAGCACAACGGCGACTTTGGCACGGTCAAGGGTGTGCAGTACCAGGATCACTCCTATGATGTGGAGATCAAGGGCGACTATGCCTACACCGCCGACGGCAGCAACGGTATTACCGTTTATGACATGACCAAGGATCCGACGGTCATGAACAGCGGCTTCGTGGTTTCCAACGTGGGTGCCGGCAGCGGCAAACCCCCTCTGGGCACTGCCTCGGGCATTGCCCTCTGGACCAACCCGGTTGACAACAGGTCCTATGCCTTTGTGGCGGCCGGACCAAGGGGCGTCGGCGTGGTGGATACCACCGACGTGCTCAATATGAAACTGATCAAGGTCTTTGAACCGATCAAGCTGGAAGAAGGGAAGGTGGGTGCCGCCGACGGCCAGTCCGTGGATGTGAAGGTGGTGGGTGATTATGCCTACTTTACCTACGACAGCTTCGGGGTGGTCTGCTACAGGTTGACCGATCTGATCGCACCCCTTCCGGCGGGTACGGATCCCACCGCGGTCTGGAAGAAGAACACCACGGGCACCCTGGTCTATGACTACCGCCCGGTGGCGGTGAGCCGCTTCAAGCTGCAACTGGTTCCCGGTTATGAGACCTGGGCCGGCGGCGCCGTGAAGATGGATTATACCCTGGTCAACAACAAGCTGGTCTTCTACGTGGCCTTTGCCGAGGCCGGCTTGCTGAAGATCGACTGGACCGATCCGGTCAACCCGGTCCTGGCCGGAGTCGCGCCCACGGTAGGTGAGTGCTCGGCCGTGACCATCAGCAACGGCAGGCTCTACGTGGCCGATGGCAG
>PJFB01000031.1 GCA_003574895.1 Geobacter sp. | reverse complement strand
ACCTGCACCATTGCCGCCAACCAGGCCGGCGACGCCAACTACAACGCCGCTCCCCAGGTCACCCAGGATATTACTGTTGGCAAAGGCATCGCCACAGTCAGCCTGGGCAACCTCAGTGCCACCTACGACAGCACGCCCAAATCGGTAACCGCCACCACTACCCCTGTGGGCCTGACGGTAAATATCACCTACAACGGCTCGGCCACCGCACCGACCACTGCCGGCAGCTACACCGTGGTGGCCACGGTTAGCGATGCCAACTATACCGGCAGCGCCACCGATACCCTGGTCATTGCCAAGGCCGCCGCCACGGTCAGCCTGGGCAACCTCAGCGCCACCTACGACGGCACTGCCAAGGCCGCCACTGCCACCACCACCCCTGTGGGCCTGACGGTAACCATCACCTACGACGGCTCGGCCACCGCTCCCACTGATGCCGGCAGCTACACCGTCGTCGCAGCCATCAACGACAGCAACTACAGCGGCACGGCCACCGATACCCTGACCATCGCCAAGGCCGGCCAGACCATCACCTTTGACCCGCTTACCGCCAAGACCTACGGCGATGCCGACTTCGGACCTGGTGCAACGGTCGATACGAGCCTCCCCATAACCTATGCCAGCGACACCCCGGCAGTCGCCACCATCACCGCCGGCAGACTGATCCACATCAGCGGCGCCGGCAGCGCCGTCATCACCGCCAGCCAGGCAGGCGACACCAACCACCTGCCAGCCACGGTCCAACAGACCCTGACGGTCGGCAAAGCCCTGATCACGGTAACCGCCGACAACAAGAGCAGAGACTACGCTGCCCCTGATCCCACCTTCACAGCCACCTACACCGGTTTCGTCAATGGTGAGAATACCGCCGTCATCAGCGGCGCCCCGACCTTCACCACCGATGCCGATGCCGCCAGTCCCGTGGGCAGCTACACCATCACCCCGGACATCGCTGCCCTTACGGCAGCCAACTACACCTTCACCGCGGTCAATGGCACCCTGGCCGTAGGTATCGCCAGCCAGACCATTGTCTTCAACCCGCTGACAGCCATGACCTATGGCGCTGGCCAGTTTAACCTCAGCGCCACCGGCGGAGCCTCCGGCAACCCGGTCACCTTCACCAGTTCCGACCCGGCCGTGGCCACGGTAAGCGGCACCACGGTCACCATCATCGGCGCCGGCAGCACCACCATCACCGCCAGCCAGGCAGGCACGCCAAACATGTACGCCTCGGCCACGGCCCAACAGACCCTGACGGTCAACAAGGCCCACATTACCCTGACCGCCGACAACAAGCAGCGGACCTATAACACGCCCAATCCGCCCTTTACCGGGGTCTACAGCGGCTTTGTGAACAGTGAGGACGCCTCGGTGATCAGCGGCACCCCAACCTATACCACCACCGCCACCCAGACCAGCCCCACGGGCAGCTATCCCATCACCCCGGTCACCAGCGGACTGACCGCCACCAACTACGACTTTGTCGCGGCTGACGGCACCCTGGCAATAGATGTGGCCAGCCAGACCATCACCTTTGATCCCATTACGGCCATGACCTATGGCGCTGCCCCCTTTGATCTCGCCGCCACCGGTGGCGCCTCCGGCAACCCGGTCACCTTTACCAGCTCCAACCCGGCAGTGGCCACGATAAGCGGCGCCACCGTCACCATTGTCGGCGCCGGCAGCACCACCATTACCGCCAGCCAGGCCGGCACCACCAACTATGCCTCGGCCACGGCCCAGCAGGGCCTGACCGTCAACAAGGCAACCCTGACCGTCACGGCCCAGGCAGCCTCCCGGGTCTACAACAGTGTTGAACCAAGCTTCAGCGCCACCTACAGCGGTTTTGTCAATGGCGATAACCAGAGCGTAATCCTGGGAGCGCCAAACCTCTCCACCACTGCCGTCCTGACCAGCCCGGTGGGCGACTACCCCATCACCCCGGCCATCGGCAACCTTGCGGCCGACAACTACCTGTTCAGCTTCGTCAACGGCACCCTCACCATAACCCAGGCCACACCGGTCATCACCTGGGTCAACCCGTCAGCCATCACCTACGGCACAGCCCTGGATGCCGCGCAGCTCAATGCCACCTCCGGCGTTGCCGGAAGCTTTGTCTACACCCCGCCGGCCGGATCGGTCCTGAACGCCGGTGCCGGACAGACCCTGGCCGTCACCTTTACCCCGGCCGACACGACCAACTACGCGGGCTCCACGGCAAACGTCGCCATCGATGTAAACAAGGCCACAGCCACCGTCACCCTGGGCACCCTTGCGCAGACATTCGACGGCACTGCCAGGGCAGCCACCGTTACCACTACCCCGGCCAATCTGCCAATAGTGGTCACATACAACGGCACCGGGACAGTACCGGTGGCAGTGGGCTCCTACGCCGTCCTGGCCACGGTCAACGACGCCAACTACCTGGGGAGCGCCAGCGGCACCCTGGTGGTCGCCAAGGCCACACCGGCCATCACCTGGGCCAATCCGGCGGCCATCACCTACGGCACGGCCCTGGACGCCACGCAGCTCAATGCCACAACCGGCGTTGCCGGCACCCTGGTCTACAACCCGGCGGCAGGGACCATCCTGGGCGCCGGAATCCAGACCCTGGGCGTGACCTTCACCCCGGCCGACACGGCCAACTACGGCCCCGCCACCGCCAGTGTCTCCATCATCGTGGCCAAGGCTCCCCAGAGCATCACCTTTGGGGCACTCCCAACCAAGCAGATCGGCGACGGGCCATTCACCATCGGCGCCACGGCCACCTCCGGCCTGCCGGTCACCTTTGCCAGCTCCAACCAGTCCGTGGCCACCGTCAGCGGTACCACCGTCACCATTGTCGGCGTCGGTACGGCCACCATCACCGCATCGCAGTCAGGCGACACCAACCGCGCCGCCGCCACAGACGTGGCCCAGACCCTAACCGTGGCCTTTAACGGCGCAGCGCCGCAACTGACCGTTTCGGCCCTCTCCGACGGCGCCACCACCACCGAAACCACCCAGAACGTCAGCGGCACGGTCTTCGACCTCAACGGCATCAGCTCGGTTACGGTCAATGGCACCAGCGTCGCCATCAATCCGGACGGCAGCTTCAGCTTCCCGGTGCAACTCGTGGCCGGGGCCAATACCATCACCGTCATCGCCACCAGCAATTCCGGCGCCACGACCAGCGATGTCCGCACCATCAACATGGATAGTACGGCCCCCTATCTGAAGGTCGACTATCCGCCGGACAACAAGGTCATCATCCAGAACAACGTGACCGTTACCGGCACCATCTCGGAACTGCTGACCACCGGCAAGGCCGTGGCCAAAACAGTGGCCGCCACCGGCCAGGCCGTGCTGGTCACCTACACGGTGAACGGCTCGGCACCGCAAACGGCCACCCTGACCGATACGATCTACACCTTCACGGTAAACCTTGACCAGGGGATGAACACCATCCAGGTGATGGCGATCAACAGCGAAGGGAAAACCTCCCAGGCCAAACGGACCTTAAGCTATATGCCGGCCTTCTCCCTGGCCGTCACCGATCCGGCCAGCGACGTCCGCACGGTCCTGGATTCCTATCTCCTGACCGGCACCGTGGCCGATAACACCACCCCGGTCACCGTCACCGTAACCATGGATGGCCAAAGCTACTCCCCAGCGGTGGTTGGCGGCACATTCCAACAGCAGCTCACCCTGAGCGATGCCAAGGTATATCAGGTAAGCGTCACCGGCACCGACCAGAACAGCAACAGCCTGACCGTGCAGCGCAATATCATCAAGACCGTGCCCAAGGCAGTCTCCGGGTCAACGGAGCCCTTTACCATCGTCGATGCCCTGCTGGCACTGAAGATGTCGGTGGGCATTATTGCGCCGCAAACGGACCAGGTCCTGCGCCTCGACGTGGCACCGCTACACACCGGGGTTGCCGTAGGGGACGGGAAAATTGATATCGAAGACGCTTTGGTCATCCTGCGCATGGCAGTAGGCCTGCTCTAACTCGAAACACAAGGAGGGTTGTCCATATGAGGTTCACTTGGAAAGCAATCGGTGCGGCAATGGTCTGTCTGGCGATGTTTGGCTGCGGCGATGGCGGCAGCAACGCGGTCAACGACAGTTACGTCTTTCCGGCGGGCAAGACGACCCTGGCATTTACGGCGCTCAGTACGGCCCAACTGCCGGCCTCCATCAGCGGGATCGATTTTATCATTGCCTTGCCCCAGGGGATGAATGTGACCACCAGCGGGGGAACGGCGCAAATCGAAAGCACCTCCGTAACGCCGGGCGCGGCCATGACCGGGACAAACCTGGCATTCGGGAGCTATTCCACCACCAGCAACAAGGCCTATCTTTCCATGGTGACTACCAGCAACACGTACCGGGCGGGCGAGTTCCTGCGCCTCTCGTGCAATGTGGCCGCCAACACCAGCATCACCCTGGGCGACCTGAAGGCGTTGAACGCGCCGGTAACCCTGAGAAAGGTGGCTGGTTACGATCCGGTTACCCAAAG
>PJFB01000030.1:2500-5562 GCA_003574895.1 Geobacter sp. | reverse complement strand
TTCCCGGCGGCGACCTACTTTCCCACACAGCTACCCGTGCAGTATCATCGGCCCTGAGGGGCTTAACTTCCGTGTTCGGGATGGGAACGGGTGTGACCCCCTCGGCATAGCCACCGAGAAACTCTTTCGACTTCGGACCCTGGTCATCTGCGACGTTGCCAGCATATGACATAAGATCCTGTGCCGATATCGTTTATACAATTGCATTTGTGGTTTGGTTCAGGTTTGTATGTTTTAGTTCGATTTATATCCGGCCTGGGGGAAGGAGAACCTTCCCCCGGACCGTATTTCATTTTTATGGTCAAGCCTCACGGCCGATTAGTACTGGTAAGCTAAACACATTGCTGTGATTACACACCCAGCCTATCAACGTTGTGGTCTACAACGGGCCTACAGGGGTTGTTACACCCAGGGATACCTAATCTTGAAGGAGGCTTCCCGCTTAGATGCTTTCAGCGGTTATCCTTTCCGTACGTGGCTACCCAGCGACTGCGCCTGGCGGCACAACTGGAACACTAGCGGTACGTCCATCCCGGTCCTCTCGTACTAAGGACAGCTCTTCTCAAGTATCCTGCGCCCACGGTAGATAGGGACCAAACTGTCTCACGACGTTTTAAACCCAGCTCGCGTACCGCTTTAATTGGCGAACAGCCAAACCCTTGGGACCTACTTCAGCCCCAGGATGCGATGAGCCGACATCGAGGTGCCAAACCTCCCCGTCGATGTGAACTCTTGGGGGAGATCAGCCTGTTATCCCCGGAGTACCTTTTATCCGTTGAGCGACGGCCCTTCCATACAGAACCGCCGGATCACTATGACCTACTTTCGTACCTGCTCGACTTGTGGGTCTCGCAGTCAAGCTCCCTTATGCCATTGCACTCTACGCCCGGTTTCCAATCGGGCTGAGGGAACCTTCGCGCGCCTCCGTTACTCTTTGGGAGGCGACCGCCCCAGTCAAACTACCCACCAGACAGTGTCCCCGACCCGGATTACGGGCCCAGGTTAGACATCCAAAACAACCAGGGTGGTATTTCAAGGGCGACTCCACCGAGACTGGCGTCCCAGATTCATAGTCTCCCACCTATCCTACACAAGCTATTCCGAATGTCACTGTCAAGCTGTAGTAAAGGTTCACGGGGTCTTTCCGTCTTACCGCGGGTACTCGGCATCTTCACCGAGAATTCAATTTCGCTGAGCCACTGGTTGAGACAGCGCGGAAATCGTTACGCCATTCGTGCAGGTCGGAACTTACCCGACAAGGAATTTCGCTACCTTAGGACCGTTATAGTTACGGCCGCCGTTTACTGGGGCTTCGGTTCAAAGCTTCGCTTGCGCTAACAAGTCCCCTTAACCTTCCAGCACCGGGCAGGCGTCAGACCCTATACATCGTCTTACGACTTAGCAGAGTCCTGTGTTTTTAGTAAACAGTCGCTACCGCCATTTCTCTGCGACCCCCTTCGGCTTCACGTGCGTATCGCTACACCTAGTGAGGGCACACCTTATCCCGAAGTTACGGTGTCATTTTGCCGAGTTCCTTAACCAGTGTTCTCTCAATCACCTTAGGATTTTCTCCTCGCCCACCTGAGTCGGTTTACGGTACGGTCACCTGCTGTCTGAAGCTTAGAGGCTTTTCTTGGAAGCATGGGATCAACGACTTTGTGAGCATACGCTCTCGTCATCACGTCTCAGAGTTAACAGGAAAGCGGATTTGCCTACTCTCCCCCCCTACACGCTTGAACCAGGACGTCCAGCACCCGGCTCGCCTACCCTTCTCCGTCCCCCCATCGCAACAACAGGTGGTACAGGAATATTAACCTGTTTCCCATCAACTACGCCTTTCGGCCTCGCCTTAGGGACCGACTAACCCTCCGCAGATTACCTTTACGGAGGAAACCTTGGGCTTACGGTGTGCGGGTTTCTCACCCGCATTTTCGCTACTCATGTCAGCATAATCTCTTGTGATACCTCCAGCCGTCCTCACGGTCGACCTTCACAGGCTTACACAATGTTCCTCTACCACCGGCGCCTTAAGACGCCGATCCGCAGCTTCGGTACTACGCTTAGCCCCGTTACATTTTCCGCGCAGACCCACTCGACCAGTGAGCTATTACGCTTTCTTTAAAGGGTGGCTGCTTCTAAGCCAACCTCCTGGTTGTCTGGGCATTTCCACATCGTTTTCCACTTAGCGTAGATTTTGGGACCTTAGCTGGCGGTCTGGGCTCTTTCCCTTTTGACGACGGATCTTATCACCCGCCGTCTGACTCCCGCGCTCACAGTTAACGGTATTCGGAGTTTGATTGGGTTTGGTAATCTGGTGAGACCCCTAGCCCATCCAGTGCTCTACCCCCGTTACTTATACGCGAGGCTATACCTAAATATATTTCGAGGAAAACCAGCTATCTCCGAGTTTGATTAGCCTTTCACTCCTATCCACAGCTCATCCCCTGGCTTTTCAACGCCAGTGGGTTCGGGCCTCCACGAAGTGTTACCTTCCTTTCACCCTGGCCATGGATAGATCACCCGGTTTCGGGTCTACTCCTACTAACTAGACGCCCAGTTAAGACTCGCTTTCGCTTCGGCTCCGTTCCATGAACTTAACCTCGCTAGTAAGAGTAACTCGCTGACTCATTATGCAAAAGGCACGCGGTCACACCTGATATACATGGTGCTCCCACTGCTTGTAGGCATACGGTTTCAGGATCTATTTCACCCTCCTCATCGGAGTACTTTTCACCTTTCCCTCACGGTACTAGTGCACTATCGGTCAGAGAGGAGTATTTAGCCTTGGGAGATGGTCCTCCCAGATTCCCACGGGGTTTCACGTGCCCCGCGGTACTCGGGGTTCCTCTAAGGTGAATCAGAGTTTCGCTTACGGGGCTATCACCCACTATGGCCGGACTTTCCAGACCGCTCAGCTACCCTTCATCAATCCCATGTTGAGGCCCCACAACCCCAGGACCACCGAAGTGGTTCTGGTTTGGGCTGTTCCGCGTTCGCTCGCCGCTACTGACGGAATCACTATTGTTTTCTTCTCCTGCGGGTACTTAGATGTTTCAGTTCCC
>PJFB01000029.1 GCA_003574895.1 Geobacter sp. | reverse complement strand
ATCCCCAACACCCGCAACGGCAGCCAGAACGTGCAGTGTTACGACTGCCACAGCTCCCACGGCTCCAAGCTGGTGGGGACCACCTCCAGCTACGTGACCTTCAACGGCACCCACAACGGCGCCAACCTGAAGGAGACCCAGGCGGGCAAGGGGGGGTATGCCATGACCTACAAGGCGTCGGCCAACACGACGCCGGGGGCGGTCAACCCCTATGCCGCCGGTGCCGGCCAGTGTTTCGACTGCCACAACACCGCCAGCAGCGGCACCACCCCCTGGGGGTACCAGTCCACCTTCGGGGACAGTGCGCCCATCAAGGGATATTATGATTCCCCAAAATTTGCCAATACGGATCCCTGGCCCAATCCCCGCTACACCTATAAGAACCAGCATGCCGCCCTGGGGGGGCACCTGAAGGCGGAGACCTTCCTGAACCATTCCACGGCGGCCCAGAACCGGATCAACGGGCTGTGCACACCATGTCACGATCCCCACGGGGTGAGCCCGACCCTGGGTGCCAACCGGGCCTATGGCGTGCCGCTGCTCAAGGGGACCTGGATGACCTCCCCCTACAAGGAGGATGCGGCCCCCATCGGGATGAACCCCGGGTGGGACCCGGCCTATCCCAATGTCCATACCGACCAGCGCACCTTCGGCAGCAGTATCATTACCGAGGACGACAGCCAGTTTGCCGGTCTCTGCCTGCGCTGCCATTACAAGCAGAACCTGACCAACGGCACCACGCACACCTGGAAGTCCCAGGACCGGATCCATGAAGCGGTCAAGGGGTGGAAAACGGCCAACGGCACGATCATGCACAACTTTACCTGTGCCAAGTGCCATGCAGCCCATGTGAGCAACCTGCCGCGGTTGATGATCACCAACTGCCTGGACTGGCAACGGGGTGTGGCGTCCGCCGGGGCTCCCCTGTCCGGCGTCAACATTTATGATGGTTTGGGTGGTCCGACAGATTACGGCAGCGGCTCCGGCGCCTTCCCCAACGGCATCAATCAGCCTGCCAACAGTACGAACACGTGCCATCCGGATGTGAAGAGTCCGTGGCAGAACAACTACTGGAACAGTGTGACGCCATGGTAAGTAAAAGTCATTTCCCCCGCCCCTTGCGGGAGGGGAAGGGGATTTTGAGGTGATACTTGGTCTTATGCACATATCTTAAAGATACTACGGCAGCAAGAGCGATTGGGGGATCGATGGCACAGCAGGGCTCTTGCACATTCGTTACGAAGCTTTGCCATACCGTGCGCAGCCTGTGCATGGCCTTGGTAGTAACATGGGCCTGTACCATTGCCATCGCCGCACCCGCCTTTGCGGTAGACGGTTACCTGTTATGGCAGTACGGTGACGGCCAGTCGGGCAAGCAGGAGTCCCGGGCCTCGGCGGTTGATTCCCTGGGCAACGTGGTCCTCACCGGCTACCGCAATGTTGCGGGCAACGACGACTACTGGACGGTCAAGTTCAAGGGTGACGGCAGCGGCGTCGCCTGGCGGGCCTCCTTCGACAAGACCGGCGGTGGGGACCAGGCCACGGCCGTGGTGGTGGACCACCACGACGACGTCATCGTCACCGGCTACGTCTGGAACGGCAGCAACCGTGACATCCACACCATAAAATACAGCGGCAGCGACGGCACGGTCCTCTGGCAGCACACCTACAACGGCGCTGCCGGGGGCAACGACCTGGCCACGGCCATTGCCGTGGACAGCCAGGACAACGTCTACGTCGGCGGCTCCTCCCAGGGAGGGTCCGGCACCGACGACTACGTGGTCCTCAAGTACGCCGCCACCGGCCCGGTGGGCAACGCCCCGGCCTGGCAGGCCACCTACAACGGCCCGGCCAACAACATGGACGACCTCTACGGCCTGGCGGTCGGTCCCGACGGCCTGGCGGTCACCGGCCAGTCCTACAACGGCACCACCTTCGACCTCCTGACCATCAAATACGATCTCAGCGGCACCAAACTCTGGGAAGTCCGCCTCGCCTCGGCCGGCGGCGCCATGGGCAAGAAGGCCCGGCTGGATAGCAACGGCAACGTCTATGTCACTGGCTTCACCGCCGACAGCGTCTCCAAGGACACCTACACCGCCAAATACGCCGCCGCCGACGGCAGCCTCCTCTGGGAGCGGCGCCATGCCACCGGCTTTGACGAAGAGGCCACCGACCTCTCCGTCGACGGCAGTGGCGAGGTCTTCATCACCGGCTACGCCTACACCGTCAACGGCACCAAGAAACGGGCCTACACCGCCCGCTACACCGGCACGGACGGCATCCTGGTCTGGGAGAGCTTCTCCGCCATGGCCAGCGACAGCGACGAAGGGACCGCCATCCTGGTGGACAGCATCGGCGACGCCTACGTCACCGGCATCACCATCTCCTCCTCCAACTACGACATCATGACCCTCAAATACCAGCGGGCCACCGGCACGGAGCTCTGGAACCACCGCTTCAACGGCGCCATGAACTTAAACGACCGCTCCGTCGGGCTCGGGGTGGCCCCTGACGGCGGCATCCTGGTGGCCGGCTGGTCCGACACCGGCAGCGGTGCCACCGGCAGCGACTACTACCTGTACAAACTGGATCCCCAGTACTTAAGCGCCCCCTCCAACCTCACGGCCACCACCCTCTCCGGCAGCAGCATCCGGCTCACCTGGACCGACAACGCCGCCACCGAACTGGGATACAAGATCGAGCGCAAGATCGGCGAGGCCGGCACCTACGCCCAGGTGGCCCAGATCGCCACCCCCAACGTCACCAGCTACGACGACCTGGGCTTGAGCGGCAACCTCACCTACTACTACCGGGTCCGGGCGTACAACGTCGCCAACGGCGACTCCCGTTACAGCAACGAAGCCCACGCCCTCACCGTCTACTTCACCACGGTCTCCCCCGCCTGGACCTACCTCTACAACGGCGGCGACAACCTAAACGACAAGATCAACGGCCTGGCGGTCGGACCGGACAACCACCCGGTGGTCACCGGCTATACCCAGAAAAGCGCCGGCGGCCACGACTACCTCACCCTCAAACTGGACCGCAGCGACAAGAGCCTCCTCTGGAGCCAGCCCTACGACGACCCCAACGGCGGCACCGACGAAGCCATGTGCGTCGCCGTGGACAGCAGCAACAACACCACGGTCTCCGGCTTTGCCACCCTCTACAACAGCCAGACCCACAGCGACATCTTCTCCATCTACACCCTCATGTACGCCGCCATCGACCCCAGCTCCGTGGCCTGGGACAACCAGTACAACGGCCCGGCCAACATCGATGACCGGCCCGTGGCCATCGCCTCCGCCACGGACAGCTCCAACAACACCGTCGTCGTCGGCTACGGCAGAAACGCCGCCAACAACACCGACATCTACCTCATAAAATACAACTCCGCCAGCGGCAAGGTCTGGGCAGCCACCCCCTTCGACGGCCCGGGGCACGGCAACGACATCCCCAGCGCCGCCGCCATTGCCCCCGACGGCAGCATCTACGTCACCGGCTACAGCGAACAGGCGGCCGGCTCGGGCCGGTACAGCTTCTTTACCGCCAAATACGCCGGCAGTGACGGCAGCCTCATCTGGTCCGACCTCTACAGCGTCGTGGCCGGCGGCGACAACCGGGGCGCCGCCATTGCCGTGGATGCCCTGGGCGACGTCTACATCACCGGCACGGCCACCACCGCCGCCGGGAATAAAGATATCTACACCATCAAGTACCGAGGCTCCGGGACCACGGCGCAGCGGCTCTGGGAACACGCCCTGGACGGCGCTGCCCATGGCGACGACAGCGGCGCCGGCATCGAGGTGGATACCATCGAAGGGACCGTCGTCGTGGCCGGCACCCTCGCCACCGGCAGCGGCAACCACGACTTCGCCCTCATCAAATACACCACTGCCGGGGACACGGTCTGGCAGCAGACCCTGCAGCGTCCCGCCAACGACGACACCCTCACCGGCCTGGCGGTGGACCCCTCCGGCACCATCTACGTCACCGGCGACACCAGCAACGGCGCCACCGTGGACATCCTCTCCGCCATCATCGACCCCAGCGGCGCCGTCCTGGCCACCTCCGTCTACAACGGCGCCGGCAACGACGCCGACGAACCGACCGCCATCGTGGCCAACGAGAAGGGGGAGGCCTTTGTGGCCGGCTACAGCACCAACGCCGCCGGCAACATGGACTACGTCGTGCTGAAGCTCTTAAGCACCTCCTACATCATCCCGGTCCCCACCCGGGTGACCGTCACCCCCCAGACCGACGCCGGCAAGCTCACCCTCGGCTGGACCAACAACTACCCGGGCGCCGCCTTCCGGCTCGAACGGACCCTGGGGCCGGTCACGGCCGGCAGCAGCTGGAGCCTCATCGCCACCCCCGGGGTCGGCGTTGCCAGCTACCAGGACAGCGGCCTTACCGCCAACACGAGCTACTGCTACCGCCTGGAGGCCGTAAGCGGCAGCAGCAGCTCCCGCACGACAGTCCCGGTCTGTGCGACAACCACCCCGGCCCAGCCGGTCCTGGACCCGCCGGCCATCCTCTCGGCCACGGCCATCGACCTCTCCTGGGGTAACGTGACCGGCAACAGCGGCTACAAACTGGAGCGGAGCACCGACAACAGCACCTGGACCCAGATCGGCGGCAACCTGGCCACGGACACCGTCCTCTACCACGACACCGGGCTCACGGCCGGTACCACCTACGTCTACCGGGTCACCGCCCTCAGCGCCTCCGGGCCGTCCGTCACCAGCGCCTCCCGGATCGCCCCCGGCTTAAGTGCCACCGCCGTCTCCACCACGGAGATCGACCTCTCCTGGCCCGCTCTCAGCGGCAGCACCGGCTTCAAACTGGAGCGGAGCCCCGACAACAGCACCTGGACCCAGATCGCGGCCCCCTCGGCCGCCACCACCTCCTACCAGAACACCGGGCTCACGGCCGGCACCACCTACTACTACCGCATCAAGGTGGTCACGGCGGCCGGGGACTCGGGGCCGAGCCTGGTCCTGGGCCTCAGCACCTACCTGCCCACCCCCACGGTCCAGACAGTAACCGCCGACTCCACCAGCCAGCTCACCGTCACCTGGGGGGCCGTGGCCGGGGCCACCGGTTATACTGTCAGGATCAACCGCTGCAACTACACCAACAGCAGCATAACTTATTGCAGCAACCCCACCACGTACCCCTGGGCCTTCAGCGGCTGGAGCAATGTGGCCACCGGCGTTACCGGCACCAGCTATGCCCTCACCGGCCTGAACTCCGGCAACGACTACCTGGTGGCGGTCATTGCCACCAGCCCCGGCGCCAGCTCGGTACAGAGCGGCTCCCTGTCCCGCTGGACCCTGCTCACCCCCTTCAGCATCACCCTCTCCGCCCCCTCCAGCACCTCGGTGCGGGGGGACTGGAACTCCGTCATCGGCGCCAGCGGCGGCTATACGCTCCAGCGCTCCGCCGACGGCAGCAGCTGGACCGACGTCACCACCAACACCTCCATCTTCTACACCGACACCTCGCGTAGCGCCAGCACCCTCTACTACTACCGGGTCCGGGCCAACGGCGCCGAGACCTCCGTGACCAGCAGCGCCGCCAGCATCACCACCCCCCCGGCCGGACCGACCCTGAATCTCACCACCGCGGTCTCGGCCTCGGAAATCGACTTCACCTGGAGCCACGTGGCCGGCAACGCCGGCTACGAGATCCAGCGGAGCCTGGCCACCAGCCAGTACTACCCCCTGAGCCCAACCTTCACCACCTGGACCACCATCGACAGCACGGCCCAGGATACGGAATCCTATAACAATACCGGCCTCAACTCCGGTTATACCTACGGCTACCGGGTCCGGGCCATCCTGGCCGGCGGCGCCTACACGGACTGGAGTGCCACCAGCAGCAACTACTACGCCACCACCACCCCGCCGACCCCCACCGGGGTCTACGGCACCGGCCAGTCCGCCACCAGCACCAACTTCTACTGGACCAACACCTACGGCAACTACGGCTACGACACCCAGTACAAACTGCAAAGCGGCGGCGACTGCGCCAACGGGGCCTGGACCGCCGGTCCCAGCCCCACGCCCAACAACGCCTACACGACGCTCGCCAGCCTGACCAACAACACCGCCAACACCTACTGCTTCCAGGTCCGGGCCAAGGTCAACGGCCTCACCTCCGACTGGAGCACTGCGGCCGTGGTGCTGCCCGTGCCGGCGGCCCCCACCTTCGGCACCATCACGGCGTCATCCATCGTGATCAACTGGGGCCAGGTGAGCGGCAACAGCGGCTACCGCCTGGAGCGGAGCACCGACAACAGCAATTGGACCCAGGTCACGATCCTGGCGACCAACGCCACTACCTACACCAATAGCGGCCTGACCGCCGGGGTCACCTACTACTACCGGCTCAGGACCGCCAACGGCCAGAGCGTCTCGGCGCCGGGGGCGGCGGCCTCCACCGTCACCACCTCGGTGTCGGCCCCCACCCTGGATCCCCTGTCCGGCATCACCTCGGCCTCGCTCACCCTGACCTGGAACGACGTGGCCGGCAACAGCGGCTACCGGGTCCAGCGCAGCCCCGACAATACCACCTGGACCACCATCACCCCGGACATCGCCGCCGGGGTCACCACCTACACCGATACCGGCCTGGCCCCGGGCACCACCTACTACTACCGGCTCTACACCAAGTACGGCACCAGCTCCCTGTCGGCCAGCCCCAGTAACGTGCAGTCGGCCAAGACGCTGCTGGTCTCCCCGGCCCTGACCGGCGTCACCGTGGTGAGCGAGGCCCGCTGCGACGTGACCTGGCAGCTGGCCACCGGCGCCACCAACTACAAACTGCAGCGCTCCGTGGGTCCCGACGGCCCCTGGAGCCAGATCACCAACCCGAGCATCGCCTATGTGCAGAAGTACTGCGGGCTGTACACCACCAGCACCACCGGCTGCCCGACCCTGATCCCGGCCTATACCACCTACAGCAACAGCGGCCTCACGGCCAACACCACCTACTGCTACCGGGTCATTGCCGCGGACGCCGACCCGTCCCACGATTCGGCCCCCAGCAG
>PJFB01000009.1 GCA_003574895.1 Geobacter sp. | reverse complement strand
GCCGGCCTGGTTGGCGGCAATGGTGCAGGTTCCGGTGGTCACGCCGGTGACGGTGGTGCCACTGATGGTGCAGACAGAGGTGGTGGTGGAGCTTAACACCACTGGACTGGTGGAAGCACCACCCGTGGCGCTGACTGTCCCGGTGGCGTCCACGGCCACCGTCGGGGGCGTACCGAAGATGATGGCCTGGTCGGCCTTGTCAATAGCGAAGGACTGGGTCACCTGGGTAGCAGCGGAGTAGTTGGAGCTTCCCGCCTGATTGGCGTCAATGGTACAGGTGCCGACCCCAAGGAATGTGACTGTCCCGCCCGAGATGGTACAGACGCCGGTCGAAGCACTGTCAATGGTTAAAACAACCGGGTTGCCGGAGTCGCCACCCGTAGCCGTGGGTGTGTAACCGGCACCGCCGACCACGGCACTGGCCGGTGCCGTGGTATCGAAGGTAATGGTCTGGGGCACCTTGGTGAAACGGATATACTCTCCGCTCAGGGCGAAGTTACCAAGCACGTAGGCCCCGTTCAGGGTCACAGTTAATGGAGCTGTGGCCGAGCCGTTTGCCGTGGTGGTGTCGATATATAGGATGGTCGTACCGCCGGTGATGGTTGCCTGCACGGAGTTGGCCGCTACGGTGCTGCCATCTCCGGTGGTCAGTGTGCCGCTGGAGAAGTTTTCGCCCACGACGCGGACCGCATAGCCGGTTCCGAAGTTGTCGATGGTTTCCCCGCCGGTATCGCCATTGTTGAGAGGATCGTAATGGAACACGACCGGGTTGCCGCCAACAGTGGTCAGGGTATTGTTGCTTATTTGATGGATGGCACTGACCAGGGGCGAATCCACCTGAATGCCGACGGTCATGCCGTTAAGGGTGTTGTCGTGCAGAGTGGCCACATCACTGGAGTAGCCGACATCAACGCCGGTGAGGCTGTTGGCGGAGGCGCCGGGATCGAGGGTGATGGAGTTGTTGGCGGCTGTGATCGGGCCGGCGGTTACCGCAAGGATGCCGGTAGCCCCCCAGCCGGTGGCGACCAGGTCGTCAGGCGCGCCCAACAGGTCGATGGTGTTGCCGCTGATAGTGGCGGTGGTACCGGCACGTGCTCCGGCGGAACCGATCTGTATGCCGCTTTGCCCGGATCTGCCGAGGATACCAACGCCGCTGATATGGTTGGCGGTGATGACGGCGTTGAGCTTGGGACCCCAGGCGATGATGCCGCTCTTCTGGAAGGTGCCGATGGTGGAATTCTGGATGGTAACGGTCACCGGCGCGGCCAAGGCCGAGCCGCCTTCGGCGACAATGCCCATATGCTCGCCAAGCCCTTCATAGTTCCCGCCGCCATCCAGCGGAGCGGCAACGTGTTGAATGTCTACGGTGTCGATGACGGCGTTGGTGTCGTAGGCGGCAATGCCGATCAGCCAGCTGTTGTATGCAGGGTCCTGTGCCTGGGTATTGCCCTGGTAGCGGCCATCGATGCCTAAGTTGCGCACGGTGATAGTGCCCGTACCAGGGGTTGCCGTCTGGAGATCCATAATTGCCATGCGGTTCTTGTTGTTAATAGTGGTGGGGCTGGCGGCGATCAGACTGGCATTGTCCGGAGACTGGATGATGGTGTCAGCACTTCCCGCCCCCTGCAGGGTAATGACCCTGGTGATATGCACCTGCTCCACAAAGGTGCCGGCATCTACTGTAATCAAGTCGCCGTCAACCGATGCGTCGGCGGCCGCCTGGATGGTGGTGTAGTCGGTAGTGGTTCCGCTGTGGGTCAGGTGGACGGCATTGGCGACAGGTGCAACCGTGATGTTCTTCGTGACCCGGGTAGCTGCGCTATAGATGGCGTCGCCGGCCTGGTCGGCAGCGATGGTGCAGACACCGGCAATCACGGCTGTGACAGTGGTGCCGCTGACAGTACAAACGGACGGGGTCAGGGAGCTGAAGCCGACCGTCAGACCGGAGGTGGCCGTGGCACCGACAGTGGTCGTGCCACTGATGATGATCGTATCGGGGCTAAAGGAGATGGCGCCGATGGTCTGAGCAGTACAAGCGCTGGTGGTGAAGGTGGTGTCTAAGCCATTGGTGGTGCCGCCGGCGCTCACCCCCTTGGCCCGGAAATGGTAGAGGGTGTTGCAGCTCAGGCCGGAAATGGCGGCAGACACCGCCGTGTCGGTGGAACCGGTAACCGGGCTTTGGCTGGCCGTGGCCGAACTGCCGTAGCCGGTGGTCAGTCCGTACTCGAAGGTAACCGTGGTACTGTCATTATTGGCGTTCACTGTGCCGTTCAGGGTCGCCCCGGTTGCGGATATGGCCGATGCGGCAGCGGTAGTTACGGTGGGAGGAGTGACGAGGCTGATGACCGTAACCGTTACGCTGCCGGTGGCGCTTTTCGCACCACCAGTCCCCTGGCTGCCGGTATTGCCATCGGAAAAGGTCCAGTCGATTTGCACAGAAGCCGGTGATCCGATGCTGTTGCTGTAGGCGATCTGGCGCATGGCCGAATTGACCAGCGTTTCAGTGGCATTGGCGGTAAAGGTAAGAAGTAGCGTTCCGGCCGAATTGGTGGTTACCGTGCCGATAATGGTTCCATCCACCGTCAGGTTGCCCCCCTCGGTAAGTGCAGCCAGGGTACCGCTGGCGCTGAACAGGTCATTGGCATTTGCTCCACCATTTCTGGCCAGGGTCAGCGTGGCGCCGCTGTAGGAGGATACGCTAGAAAGTTCGGTATCGAATACCGTTGTGTGGTCGTCCAGCACAACCGGTGTGTCGCCCTGGGTGTAGGAAGGCGTTGCATTGAGCGTGTTGGTGACGTCAGAGCCGAACGATAGGTCCTTGCTCCCGTCGGCGTTGAGCCGGTCAACGGCAAGGTCGGAGTAGGTGTAGGTGGCGTCGAGGTGAGCGCCCACGGTAACGATCCGGCCATCCCCCTGCAACACCGCCCCTTGGCCGGTTTCGCCACCGGTGACAACCAGTTTGCCGTCACTGTCGAACGAGGTGTCAAGCGTACCGTCGCCGTTCAGGCGCGCGAAGGCGGGAGCACTGCTGGACAGACCACCCAGCAGGATTTTTCCGTCACTCTGGATCGTAACGTTACTGATCCGGTCATCGCCGCCCAGATCGAGAATTACCTTGCCGGTACCGTTGAAACTGGTATCCAAGGCACCGGTACCGGTCAGACGCAGCGCCATGAAATCGCTATTGGTACCGTTGTTACCGTTGCCGCCGACAACGATCTTGCCGTCGCTCTGTATGGCCACAGCCGTGCCGCCATCATAGCTGGAGGCGACGTCGAACTGGGCAATGCCGCTGGTGCCGAAGGAGGTATCGAGGGTGCCGTCATCGTTGTAACGGAGCACCATCAGCAGATAGGCCCCGGCCCGGGTCCCAACCACGACGATCTTGCCGTCCGACTGCACGGCGATGCCCGAGGCATAGTTGTAGTCGGTCGTCCCACCGACATTGGTGGTGGCAATGCCACCAGTGCCGAAGGAGGTATCGAGTGTACCGTCCTGTTTGACACGCAGGACCGTAGTGTATTGATAAACACTACCGCTCCGCCATTGGGACTCGCCAACCAGAAGAATGTTGCCTCGGGAGTCCATGGTCATGCCGTGGGCGGTAGCCATGTTCTCTGTACCCACCGTAAAGCTGGCAGCGCCATTGGTACCGAAGCTGGTGTCGGGGGAACCATCGGCGTTGAAACGGGCCATCCCGAATTGGGGCTCCGAATTGCTCTGGCTCGGATCACCGGCGCCGACCACGATCTTGCCGTCGGGTAGCACGGCAATGGCGATCCCAGTCTCGGCGGAATTGAGCGCAGTCCAGATATTCATCTTGGCAAAGCCATTGGTGGCAAACGAGGTGTCCAGGGAGCCGTCGGCATTGTAACGGGCCAGCAGCAGGTAGGGCTCATCGTATTCCCAGGTGGCGGGATTGACTAAATTGGCGACATTGCCGGCCACCAGGATCTTTCCATCCGGCTGCACTGCCGTCGCATAGCCCATCTCCTCCCCGTTAGCGGTGGTGGTGACGACACTGCCGGACCCGGCGGTGAACGTCGGGGCATCATTAACTGCCGTGACCGCAACAGTAATGTCATTATTGGCGGAAACGTTCCCCACGGAATCGGCCAGCGTGACCCGCACGGTGCGGGGGGCTGTGGATGGGTTGCTGGCGTTGGTGGTACGGAAGTTGAGATTGCGCAGCAGGGCGGTGACCGCCGCATCGGTGGCACCGGCGTTGAAGGTGACCGTCAGCGGCAGGTTGCCCCGGCCGCCCCCGACTGTGCCGATGGTGGTGCCGCCATAGGTGACGTCGCTGCCGCTCACCCCGATCTGTCCTGCTCCGGTCCCTTGGTTGGTGATGCCGAGGAGGTCGGCTACCAGGTCCTGGCCGGCGGCAAACGAGGCGAGCAATTTGCCGCCGTTCCAGCTCACATCCTCGGTTGCCGTGGCATCGGTGCCGGAGTCCAGCATAACCGCGCTGCCTCCTTCGGTGAAAGTGACGCTGTCACTGTTCAGGTTGATGACGGTGGGGGCGGAGTCGCACGCTGCCGTAGTAAGGGTAAGGTCGCTGCCGTAGGTTGTGCCGCCGCTGTTTACCCCCTTGACCCGGAAGTGGTAGGGCGTGTTGCAGGTCAGGCCGGAAATGGCAGCCGACACAACGGTATTGGAAGATCCGGTAACTGGGCTCTGAGCTGCCGTTGCCGAGCTGCCGTAACCGGTGGTGGTGCCATAGTCGAAGGTGACAACGGTGCTGTATCCATTGGCATTGACCGTGCCGTTCAGGGTGGCGCCGGTGGCGGCGATACTGCTGGCGGCATTGGTGGTTGCCGCGGGAGGCGACGCTGCGCTCACATTTGCAATGGTAATATTGTCAAAGTTCAGATTCGAAGGGGCATCGCCACTTAAAAACGTCCAGGTTATGGTTACGGTTGCCACATTGTTGTCGTTAAACTGACTGCCACTGTTTATGAGTGTGCTGAGCTGGGAAGCGATGTTGCCGTTGGTGGTAAGATTAGGGTTGCCAGAGTGGGTAGCGATGGTGGTACCGCTTTGATCTTTCGTGATTACGGTGATGTTATTCACGGTAGCGAAACCGCCATTATCGTAAACATGTATGCCCAGATCCTTGAAGGTGAAGGTCTTGCACGTTGTTCCACCCTCTGCCTTTACCGTGAATGTTCCGGTAGTATTGGCCGTCATCTGATTGCCGGTCCAGATGGAGGTTAGCACAAGGTCGTCGATGAGCATGCCGTTGCTGAGAACGAATTTGTCAGAAAAGGTGGCAAACCCAGGGCTCGCGGAGTTGTCGGCGCCTATGCCTCCGTTGGCGCCCGTATCGCCGTTGCTGAAATCATAAGTGCCGTTGGCGGTTCCGTAGATACCGGCGACAGCTTGTCCGCAAAAAAACAGCACCAGCGACAGAACGAGTAAAAAGGCGATTGGTCGTCTGAACATGAGCGTATCTCCCCATGGGCCACATCATTGTGTATTTTCGTTCTCAAGTCATTGCCCGTTACCGGGACCATCATGGATATTTTATATGCTGGCGAGTGCCGTAGTATGCAAATTGAAATGTTATAATATTATATTTAACTACCACAAATATAGTTATTTTATATTAATAATTTCGATCAGTTAATTTCGTTGGAGAGAGCGGCACGCCCTCTCCAACGGCACTTCCTCTGCCTTGCAAAAATACTGCCTAGGGCCTTACCGGATATTCGCCATTGAGCGCGATGCACAGCAACACCGGCAGATAGGGCTGCATATTGTCATGGATTATCGCCCCTGTCGCGGTTCCCGCCATTTGTACGGCATCAGCTGCAAGTTGGGCATTTACAGTCGGAGTAGTATAGGTATTCGTGGTGGCCGGCGGCTTTCCAGTTGACGGCACCTTGGCCAGGTAGTGGCTTGCAACGGCTGTCTGGTTTGCACCAGAACTCGAAACAACATTCAGCGCATGGCTGTGCGGCGGAAAGTTATTTGCCGTCAATGTTACCGTGGCATCTCCGGCCACGGCTCCCAGAATTCTGGGGGTCAGTTGTGGCCCGTTCCCGACATCCATCGGCGCCCGTCCTTGTAAGTTTGGCAGGCCAAAGGTAGATTTACCGTCTCCGCCATAGGTTATGCCTAAAATGGAATAAAGAGCCTGGTTCTGAGTGATCTGCACCAGCTGCCCGTCACACGTGGCCCACCCCATCGGGGCGAAAGTAAATGCAAATGCGCGGATCTCTCCTATAAATGGATCGGCCATAACATGTTCTCCTTTTAGTAAGTGAAATATATTTTCTGCATTTCCCCGGCAGAAGATATATTCGTTAACGCACGAATCCTGTATATCAGGGTCAGGATCTCGGAGGGTAATATCCTGTCAATGCTATGCAGTAATTGATGACCAATGAAGGCTGCATGTTGTTGTGGGAGGCGGAAGAACCGGACGGAGAGAGCGAACCGGCTGCAAGCGTGTTAGGTGGTGCTTTTGCCGTCGTATAGGCATATTTTGTTGTTCCCGCCACCGTCGCCAGCACCCCGTCTTTTGGTGTGTTTGTCGTGGAAGGGCCGGAATTGGCGGCCAGCGCATGGGTGTGGAGCGGCAATTGAGAGGTCGCAGCCAATGCAACACTTTCAGTTCCGCCCTTCGCGCCCTCCAAATAATCGTTGTTTCTGTGCAGCATGGTTCTGCCCCTCAGATCGGGCAGATTGAAAGTAGTCGATGTGCCGCCATAGGTGGCGCCCAGCAGGCTGTACAGAGCCTGGTTTTGATTGATTGACAAGGTCTGGCCGTCGCAAGTGGCCCACCCCTGGGGGGCAAAGCCGAAGCTGAACAGCCGTATTTCACCGATAAATGGTTCAGCCATTTCTTTCTCCTTTCAGTTCAAGGCCTCTGGGGATAATAGCCGGTCAGGGCGATAATGAAGTTTATGCACAGGGTCGGCATCAGGTTCGAGTGGGGCAGAACGGTGTTGGCCGCAGACGGCCCCACGGAGGCCTGGCTCATGGTGCTGTCGGGAGTGGCGGCCGAATAGAGACTGAAACCGATACTGTTTCCCGGATAGTTGCCTTCCGGGGCCGCGGTCGTGGCATCTCCACCTGCGCTGATGACATGGGTGTGGGCCGGAATGTGCGTATAATCCAGCGTTACCGTTTCCGTGCCGAACGAAGTCCCAAGCACCCTGTTGCCCAGATTTGGACCCTGGCCCATGTGAAGCGGCAAACGCCCCCTGAGATCCGGCAGTTTGAAGTTCGAGATTCCGTCACCACCATAGGTCGTACCAATCAGTGAGTACAAAGTCTCATTGCCGTTGATCTGTAAAGTGCTACCGTCACAAAAGGCCCAATTCGCCGGGGCATAGGCCCCCCCGAACATCCGTATTTCTCCTATGTAACAATCACTCATAGCCTTCCTCCTGTCGTGGAAAAATCAACATAGTTCTTTGCTCAACGCGTGGGGGGTACATTCCCCAACCACTACCCGCCATAACGTTTCGGCCATTATTTCTGAGTTCAGACATTTCTCAATGCGCTGAAGATCGCCTGATAATAGACGGCATCCGTCTTTCCCGTATGTATTGGCCCGAGAAACAGCTCAAGTTCTCCCATGAGAGCATGTGTCACCTTATAGGTATCGTGCCTGAACACAGGGTCTGTTTTGCCCTTGAACAGTATCGAAAATGAGTCCAACGAAGACGAACTGTTGTCATTAATCTCAAACAACTCTATCGGCACCGCAGCCGTATCCTTCGGCCAAACCTCAAATGTGCTGCCCAGATGTGGCACGAAATCATCAAGCTTCCATTGTCTGCTCAAATTCACCTCCTATCGGTGTATCCGGTTGTCTGCTTAAGTTGGGAATGGGTTTCAGGCTTTCGGCTGACTCTTCATGAAACAGTAGACTTCCGCGGAATATACAACCTGGAAGCCAAGCCGCTGATAGAGCGCCAAGGCGGGATTATTCCTTTCAACATGGAGCGTCACAGGGACTCCGCTGTCGTCACCCTCCTGTAGAATTTGTCTCATGAGAACGCTGCCGATACCGCGACCGCGATATTCCGGCATGAGGCAGATGTCGATAACCCGCATTTCCTTGGCCCCGTGATCGATATAAAGTCTGCCGATCGGGGCATGGCCATGCATGATGATGTCAAAGGTGGGATTTTGGTAATTTCGCATATAATGGGTATGCTGGAGATTGAATTGCATCCGCATGAAACTTTCCCACTGAGCATCGTCCCAACCGACCAGCTTCTTTTCTTCGTCACGGGTTGAGGCATAGAGTTGACAAAGAAACTCAAGGTCACTGTCGGCTACAGGGCGCAACCTGATCGCGAGCGGGACTCCATCCTTGAGGTTGGCTGACCTGCGTTCGTGTTGCAAATGCACAACCTTGTTGATCATAGCGGGATAGTCGAAGTCACACATGATTTCCATTAATGTTCACGTATGTTTTATTGAGACCGCCAGACACAATTAGATATATCTAATTCAGCTATTGAAGTTTAATTGGTTTGTTGTGAATGTCAATAAATGGACTGACACAAAATTTCGCACCCTATCCATGTGCGGACCCCATACATTTTCAAGTCGGACAGATTCCAAGAGGAATTTCATGCGTGTATATTCCGAAGGCAACCCAACAGTGCTTGTAGGTGATTAACCCCCGATGAAAAACATCTTGACACTTTCCCGAGAATGAAATATAAAATGCGTCTGTTTTTACGGAGTTAGATTGACTGGCAACAGTCAGGCCGGTTTATGCAACCTATTGACAATTCATACTTATTTTCAAGGCGGTGTAGCTCAGCTGGTTAGAGCATACGGCTCATATCCGTAGTGTCCGGGGTTCAAGTCCCTGCACCGCCACCATTAAATAGTCCGGCATAGCCCGGATCAAAAAAAGGCCCTGAGAAATCAGGGCCTTTTTTTGATCATCATTTATCATTATTTAAAACGCCGAACTTGCGGATTTGCCATCAATCGCGTCGGCCGTGGGATCCATTGACTTCCCATTGATATCCTTACCGTTAAACGAAAAAACGATCCCGCTGGTATCGATGGTCCCGGTCCCTGAACAATTTTGACTGATGGAAAAGAATAAGGTGGCCTCGTTGGTGGTAGGGTCATAGACTACCCTTGATGGCATGGGGGGCAGAAGTGTGTCGGTAGACCTATACGCCCCATTATCGTAAAGACCTGTCGACGCGTTGATTACTACCCCTTGGGCTTTTCGAATGCTCCAGTTACTGACATTATTTACAGAGGCAGGGTCCATGCTTGAATCAAACAATATCGAGACCGAAACCTCTTTGGTCGTATCAGGCTCAACAAACTGGCTGTCGATCGCATTAAGCGGCACAGTTCCCAAAAGGGTATTGAAGGAGCTCTTGGCGGTGGTATCGATACGGCTGATTTTGGGTTGTTGTATTGCCGCCTGGAGCAGGGCAGCATCGGAATTGCTTTCATCGGTATCGATTCCCTTGAGAATGGAAATCTGATCCTCCACCACGTCATTCTGGCCATTCTTCGCAAAGATGTTCCCTATTTCGTAGATTGCCGAGGAAAAATTCGATTTGAGTACCGTTGCCGTTTGCAAGGCCGAGATGGCTTCGTCATCCTTCCCCTGCGCCTCCAGTGCCATGCCAAGTCCGTAATAGGCATTCCCATCGTTTGGTGAGAGCTTCACTGCTTGCCTCAGATACGTTTCCGCTTCCTGGGGCTGGTTCTGCTGATTAAGAATGAGCCCCAATGTATAGGGAGCAACGGTATTTTGAGGATTGGTCTTTATGGCCGCCTTCAATTCTTTTATGGCGGCGGCAGTCTGATTATCCTGAGCATAAATGTTGGCCAGATTGACCTGCACCTGGTCCTGGGTCGTACTGGATGTTCCCGTGGACTTTTTGGCCGCAAAGACCTGAATCGACTGTTTATAGGCACTGATGGCACTTTTGTCGTCACCGGCGTTTAGATACGCTTGCGCCATGTAATTGTAAGCATCCGTGTTGTTGCTGTCATACACGGTGGCCATTTTGAACGCTGCCGCCGCCCGATCATATTTTTTCTGCTGCATGAGGGTTATGCCGCTTGAAAGCGCGCTGTTAGCAGCCTGGCTGCGCAGGCTCGTCGTATCCAAAGCTTGAAACATCTGGGACAAATTGCTCGTATCAAATATTGATGACATACGCCCCCCCTGCCTGGATTATCGTATTGTCCAGCCATTCATGCCGTAATATATTGGTCGCCTGCCCCGTTACAGTTAGTTCCCATCCGGAAAAGAAACGTTCCCGAATCAAAAACCACTAATGCCTCATCCGGAGTTTCCGGATGTGCGCTGTGTATCTTGCTCCCTGAATGTGCAACAAATATGGATTAAACGTAATTTTCTGCTGGCTATTTACCGAATGCCATGAAGCGAGTGACATGGCACGGCAGCTCGGCTAAAAAATGGCGAAATACGCCACGCGTCTTGAAATTGTCGAGGATTTTTCACATATAGGCGGCGGGAAAGGCTGGTACTGGGAAGATCAGGGATATGAGTGGTATGCGGGCATATGAGGAGAGGCCAGGCATCGATGCCAAGGGCGGACAGTATCGTTGACCGGAGCCCCCGAGTCCGGCGTTATCCAGGTGGCATCTCCGAGCAGAGCCACTTCCTTGCCTCACTGTCGGAATAGAAAGACCGCACGCTGTTCCCACCCCGTTCGGCACCAAAGGATATGAAGTTTGTTATGGTCACATGACCTGCTGTGGCATTGACAATCGCGACCCGGCCCATGAATCTCGACTTCAATCGTTCAACGAGCGCAATGATGGAGCTGATATCGCCCGGTGATGGGCAGTTTGCAACCTGACAAACATCAATCAGGATATTCAGATTCTCGTCAATCGACTGATCGCTCAATATCTGGTCAACACAGACATACCGATCCTCCATTGAAACCTGTCCGCTGCCCAACATACAAAGAAGCCGGTTTTCCGGCTCCACCGTGTAATTGAATGGCACGTAGTGCTCCTTTCAACGCCGTCCTGATGTGTTAACATCCGCAGAATTTGTACTGCATTCTCCGAGGCCATTCAGAAGTCGTTCGGGCTGACCTGGGCCTCCATGGGCAACAAGCAGGTCATCATACCATCGAGCCCCTAGCGCCACACCCTGCCGGTCAGGGCTGTCCGCCGGATAACTCCTCGATCCGCTTCAATTCGTCAAAGAGTTTTTGATTCACCGGCGTGGGGACACCATGGCGCCGGCCCAGCTTGATCACCGTTCCGGCCAGCATCTCCACTTCGGTCTTGCGGCCCGCCTCCACATCCTGGAGCATGGAGGTCTTGCCGCTCCCGTTCAAGGAGTCAAGGACTCCGTACCAGACGCCCAGATCCTCTTCCGAAAGCCCCACCCCCCTGGCGCGGGCAATGGCGATGACCTCCCCCATGGCCGCAGCCATGAGCTCCCTGGCCTCGGGGTCAGTCCGCAGGGTGCCGTAGTTGGCCCCCAGCACTGCCGACACCTGGTTGGCCCCCACATTGATCATGTACTTGAACCAGAGGCTCCGGATCATGTCCGGCGGGACCTCGCAGGCGATCCCGGCCCGGTCGAAGAACTCCCGGATACGTTGGACCCGCTCGGTGGGGACCGGGTTCCGTGCCTCGCCGAAAAGGATTTTCCCCTGGTTCTTGTAGGTAACCTCGTTGGTCTCCCGCACGGCATCGATGCCCAGGGTCAGGCCATAGATCACCTTTTCCATGCCGAAAGCGGCACCAAGCCGCTCCTCGCTGTCGATGCCGTTCATGACCGAGAGCATGGTGGTCTGTGGCCCCACGGCTTGCTTCATTTCCATAATGGCTTGATCAAGGTGATAATGCTTGACTGCAACCATAAGCAGGTCAACAGGGGTTGCCTCTTCAGGCCTCACCACAGAGATCGCATAGTGTTTGCCATTCACGACCACACCATCACGTTTCAATCTGTCGTGGCGCCCATCTTTTGCGATATAGCAGACAGAGTCAGGATCCATTTCATAGAGGATGCTGCCATAGGCCGCCCCAAGGGCCCCGGCGCCGATAATGGCTATTTTTTCGATACTCGGATTCATTGACAGCTCGCTAGTCTTTATAATTTGCTGTTGCAACACGGCATTCATTCAAGGATTGCCAATGGCCTGCTTTGAGCGCATTTAAAATTCCGTTAATCTTCTGGTGCTAATCCGTTCTCCGGCAGCAAACAGTTTGCGCTGTAGCCGTTTTGCCTTTCAAAGGATGTGTACCACGCTGCAAGACTCGCGTCAACGAGACCAGCTCCAGTTGGCGTGCCGCGGATACAAATCCGCACCAAACAACTGCTAGACATGGACATCGGCGTAACAGCTATTCACAGCTTGCATTTTTATATCTGACTCCTTATACTTTCATGTTCTAAATTACCCATTCAAGGAGAGCGGCGTGATAAATATCGATTTCGACAAAATGGGCGGCTTGATACCGGCTGTCATTCAGGACTATGAGAATGGCGAGGTACTGATGGTTGCCTTTATGGACAAGAAAACCCTGGACCTGACCCTGAAGGACGGCAAGACCTGGTTCTTCAGCCGGACCCGCAACAAATACTGGATGAAGGGCGAGGAGTCGGGCAACACCCAGGATGTAATGGAAGTCCTGACCGACTGCGACGCCGACACAGTAGTGATCAAGGTCAAGCAAAACGGTCCGGCGGCCTGCCATACCGGCAACCGCAGTTGTTTTTATGTGAAATGGGAGAATGGCCAGTGGATAGAACACAGCAACCCGCTCTTCGACCCCAATGAAGTCTACAAAAAGGGTTGATTGCGGCATTGGCATCCAATCCCGACCTGTAAAAATATCAAAATCACCATCCGAAAGAGAAACGTCATGTCAAATCTATTGAAACTCGGGATTCCCAAGGGAAGCCTTGAAAACGCAACAGTCGATCTGTTCAAGAAAGCCGGTTGGCAGATCAGCATCTCGTCACGCAGCTACTTTCCCGGCGTGGACGACAACGAAATGAACTGCAAACTGATCCGCCCCCAGGAGATGGGGAAATACGTCGAGCGCGGCACTATCGATGCCGGCATTGCCGGGCGCGATTGGGTGCGTGAAAACGATTCGGACGTAATCGAAGTCTGCGAGATGGTCTACTCCAAGGTCTCGCGCCGCCCTGCCCGCTGGGTGCTGGTCGTAAACGGCGACTCCACAGTCAAGGGACCGGAAGATCTGCATGGCGCCACCATCTCCACCGAACTGGTCGGCTTCACGAAACGCTACTTTGCCGAACGGGATATCCCTGTCAACGTGGAGTTTTCCTGGGGCGCCACCGAGGCCAAGGTGGTAGACGGCCTGTGCGACGCCATTGTCGAGGTTACGGAAACCGGCTCCACCATCAAGGCCAACGGTCTGCGCATTGTCTGTGAATTGATGGAGTCCGTGCCGGTGCTGATCGCCAACAAGGCTTCCTGGGCCGACCCATGGAAACGCGACAAGATCGAGCAGATCGCCACGCTCCTGCAGTCATCGCTGGCCGCCGAGGGGATGGTGGGACTGAAAATGAACGCCCCTGCCGACAAGATCGAGGCCATCACCCAGGTTCTGCCCAGCCTGAAAAATCCGACCGTGTCCCACCTGTACAACTCCGACTGGCTTTCCATAGAAAGCATCATGTCCGAGAAGGACGTGCGCCGTGTTGTGCCGGAGTTGCTCAAGCTGGGAGCCGAGGGCATCATCGAGTATTCGCTGAACAAGATCATCTAACTTAATGCTCACCTATCAAATAACCCGGTTCGATCACTGCCGCCGACTGGAGAGCTTCCTGCGAACTCTCCTGCCGGCAGCCCCGGCTGGCTATCCGCGCAAACTCATAAAAAGCGGCGCCGCCAAGCTGAATAATACCATCGCCACGCCAGACACCCTGCTCTCCCATCAGGACACAGTCACCCTCAAGGAAAGCGCCACCCTCACGGCCCTCTTGAGCCCATCACGGCCAAGCCTGGATATCCTATACGAAGACGACCTCATCGCCATCATCAACAAGCCGTCGGGCCTGCCCATGCACCGCACCGCCGAACTGGAGCACGACCTGGTCGAACAGGCCATGGCCTTCATGGCCTGGCGAGGCACTCCCTGCAAACTCTATCCGGTAAATCGCCTTGACCGTGGCACTTCCGGGGCGGTGATCCTGGCCAAAAGCTCCTCGGCAGCCGGTATCTATGGCCGCCAAGTCAAGGAAACTGGCCTGGGCAAACTGTACCTGGCCTTGGCAGAGGGGCGAACCGATGAATCCGGAATTATCAATAAACCGCTGGACGGCAAGGAGTCGGAGACGCGTTTCAGCGTGCTGCTCAACGGCGAGGGCTGCACATTGCTTGCGGTCATGCCTGTGAGCGGACGCATGCACCAGATCAGAAGGCACCTGGAGATGATCGGCCACCCTGTTCTGGGGGACCGCCGCTACGGCAGCAGCGAAGTTCCGGGCATGGCCGGATTTGCGCTGCATTCATTCCGAACCGAGCTTGTCAGGCCGGATGATGCCGGAACACTGGCCGTGTGCGCCCCACTTACCGGAGAGTTTCTGGGTTTTTGCGAATCGTGCGGTATTGGGCAGGGAGAACTTTTTGCAGCAATAGAAAACCTGGTTTCGCTGAAATCTCTCAGCTCATAGTCAGAATGAAAACCCCATTTTAAGGCTGATGCCGCTCATCATCGAACAATCCCGCGGTTGCAGGTCCATGGCAACGCGGTCCTGGCTTCTGATAACATCATCAGGTGAATTGTAGGCCATGGTAATGGTAACATTGGCATGATGCATCACCACGTCTCCATTTTCGTTCACCTCCAGAAACATGTGGTGAACCGGCTCTTTTTTGGCGATTTGCCGGGGCAAAGGATGCAAGTCCTGGTCGCAGTCCGGCGCCAGCTTGTAAAACAGCTTCAGGGTCTCGGCGGAACCGACGGCAGGTATAAGAAGATGCAACAGAACCAGAATCATCGTGCAGAGCAAGCATGATTTTCGCGGTAACCTTTCCATTCTCTCCCCCTTGACCGGCAATCGGTCTGCCCGAAGCCGTCTGCATCGGGCAATAAAAAAACCGGATCACCAATATCGAGAGATATTTCGGCGACCCGGCTGTCTCGGGGAGACCCTTTAGGCTTTCCGTCCCATCCTCGCGGATGGTTTAGTATTATCGTGTACCTCTTTTATTTTCAGTTTTATAAAGCATAATCCGTGCCTCAATTATCAGTCAAGCTATGTAGCCGGAATTCTAATGAATCCCCAAAATCAGACTTTTGAATTTGACCAATTTTGTCATTAATGGTGACATTTTTTGTTGCAAATGCCCTGTCCATATCAGCTATATGACGTATCATATTTATTCGTTCATCAAGCAACCACACCAAATATACAATCATTTCAGCATATCATACGACAATCATGTTTTGCATACATCTTAACGACAAGGCATATCCAGCCAAATAGCCAAACAAATGCCTAATCTGGCGCCTTATGGCACCAGGACCGCCGCCCCCCTGATGCGGCCGAATCTCAAAGCATTTAATGCCTCGTTGGCGCTCTCCAGACGAAACACCTCGACTTCGGTACGCACCGGCACTTGCGGGGCCAGGAACAGGAACTCCTCGCCATCGCGCCGAGTCAGGTTGGCCACCGAAACGATGCTCCTCTCCCCCCAGAGAAGGTCGTATGGAAAACTGGGAATATCGCTCATATGGATACCACCGCAGACCACTATGCCACCCTTGCGGATCGCCTTGAGTGCAGCCGGCACCAACTCGCCGGCCGGGGCGAATATGATGGCGCTGTCCAACTCGTCAGGCGGAACATCAAAGGCCCCTCCTGCCCAACAGGCCCCCATTTCCATGGCAAAACCCTGGCCCGCCACGTCGCCCGCTTTTGTGAAGGCGTAAACCTGTCGCCCCTGCCAGACCGCCACCTGGGTGACTATGTGAGCCGCGGCGCCGAAACCGTAGATCCCGATCCGTTGTCCCTCCCCTGCCATACGCAGGGAGCGGTAGCCAATCAGCCCGGCGCAGAGCAACGGCGCTGCCTGTGTAGCCGGATACCCACCTGGCAGAGGGAAGCAGAAACGACTGTCGGCCGCGCAATACTCGGCAAAGCCGCCATCCTTTTGATAGCCGGTGAACACGGCCCGATCACATAGGTTTTCACGATCATCCAGGCAGTACCCGCATTCACCACAAGTCCCTCCCAGCCACGGCACACCCACCACATCACCTGCCCGGAAACCGGTCACATCCGATCCGATCTGTTCCACCATGCCAACAATTTGGTGGCCCGGCACCAACGGCAACTTCGGCTCGGTCAACTCCCCATCCACCACATGCAGGTCGGTACGGCAGATGCCGCACGCCAGCACCTTCAGCAGCATTTCTCCCGAACCCGGAACAGGAAGAGGCAATTCTTCCATCACCAAGGGCTCCCCGGCTTGCTTCAGGACCATTGCGCGCATTTTATCCCCCCGAACAATGAGATACGTTTACCCCACATCAATATCAATATTCGCCTGATAAGAGATGGTCATGGTGTTCAATTCCAATGCCGCCAGGCTCCCGAGTCCGGCTCTCCCGACAAAGACACAACCGTTATCCAGCATTATCCGGTCACTACCGAGCGATGCCTCCAGCCGGCTGCGCGAGATGGCGGTATGGCCGTTGATTATGCGCCGGCCGCCGATACGGCTGCAATCCACACTGCACTCCCGCTGCCAGATCATGGTTTCCTGATCTTCAAACGGGTCTGCCCGGTCAAAATTGAGCGCGGCATGAACTATGACGAAATCATCGAGCAGAAGATAATAGGGCAAGCAACTCAGGAAGAACCGGTATTTGTGTGGTATTTCTCCAGGTGCTTCCGCAGCGAAACTGTTCAGGGTGGCAAGGCCTCCGTTTGCCAGCCACAGCTCCAGGTAGCTCAGATCATTGCCAGCCTGCAGACACATTTCCTCGTGGTTTCCACGGACGCTCATGACAAAGTAGCCCTGCGCGCGCAGCTCGAAGATGAAGTCAAGTACCCCCTTGCTGTCCGGCCCCCGGTCGAGAAGGTCCCCCAACAGATAGAGCTCATCGCCCGGCCTGAGCCTGATCACCTCGGTTACCAGGCGCCGAAAGGTGCGGGCGCAACCATGAATATCCCCAACCACAAAGCGACGCGGCTTCATGGCGTCACACCACCTGCAGCACAAAACACTTCAGATACTCCGACTCCGGAAACGACAGCAGCACAGGATGGTCCGGAGACTGGGAATGGGTCGAAACCAGGCGCACTTCGCGCCGTGCCACCTTGGCGGCACTGGTCAGCACCTCGCGGAAGGCCTCCCGCCCCATGTGAAAGGAGCAGGAACAGGTGATAAGATACCCGCCCGGCTCCAAAAGCTCCAGGGCGCGTCGGTTGACAGTCAGATATCCTTTGGTGGCTTCGGCTATGTTCTTGCGGCTTTTGACAAACGCAGGGGGGTCCATGACCACAACACCAAAGCGCCTCCCCTCATGCTTGAGAGTACGTAACCGGTCAAAGGCATCGCACTCCTCGAATAAAACCCGGCCGGAAAGACCGTTCAATTCGGCATTGCGTGCGGCCTGCGCCACGGCGCGGGCTGAGATATCGATCCCCAGTGCCGATGCCGCGCCGAAATAACCTGAATGCACAGCCCAGCTTCCGGCATAGCAAAAACAGTCCAGCACGTCCCTGCCCTGGCAGATGTTACGCAGCAACAGATGATTCTCCTTTTGATCCAGAAAGCCACCGGTTTTCTGCCCTTCCCTCAGGTCAACGAGAAAGCGCAAACCATTCTCCTCCACCTCCACCAGATCCGGGATTTCCCCCTGTAGCACTTCGACCTTCTGCTCCAACCCCTCCAGGCTCCGCACGGCCACATCGTTGCGGGCGATAATCCCTTTCGGCGAAAAAACCCTGATCAATGCTTCCAATAGCTGTTCCCGCCGCTGTTCCATGCCAGTCGAAAGAAGTTGCACCGAGAGATAGTCGCCGTATTTATCAACCACCAGGCCGGGCAGGAAGTCGCTCTCGCCATAAACAGCCCTGAAGGTGGAAAGCGCTGGATACAAAGATTGACGATGGTGGAGGGCTGCCAACAGGCGCTGTTCGAAGAACCCGGCACTCTCGATATCCGTTTGCTGCCGCGAAAGCAGCCGCAAGGCGATCAGTGAGTGGGGATTGTAATAGCCTTGGCCGATCAAGCCGCCACCCGCATCGAAAAGCTCTGCAGCGACACCTGGTTGGCGCTCGCCTTCCACCTGGGATATCTCGTTGCTGAACACCCAGGGATGGCCGGCCTTGATCCGGCGGTCCTCATTTTTCTTCAAGGTTATCTTGATCATTAAAAAAGCCTTTCGCGACTAACTGGAAGCGTAGCAGCAACTGATATGAATGAGCTTTGCGTTTGGCTTGAGGAAACTTTTGCGGACCTCGGGCGCGCCCGGATAAAGCAGGTTACGATCGCTGCAATCCCAGGATCGCCTCGGCAATAGACAGCCGTTCCGGGAGTTCGGCGGGATAATCCGTCTGGGACAAAAACAGGGCATTTATCGCCACCAGTATCGTATTCAGCTGATCCAGGTCGATAACGGCCGAGCCGGGCAACGACTCGCATTGCTCCAGGTTGAGGGGACAACAATCCACGTGCCTTTGACCCTCTTCGTTGTAGAGAATAGGGAGGCCGTGGGTACGGCAGATAATCGGACGGGCAGCATAAAGCAGGCAGTGATGATGGTACAGGAGCGGACAGCGTTCGCCACCGGCATGTTCCTTTATGTTGTTGCGAATGGCGTCCACCTCGTCACCAGGCAGCGTTTCGAGGGCCGCATTGAGGGCAGCCGCCTCTACCGGAAAGATCGTTATTGACGTGCAGCAGGAACTGCAGCCTTCAGAACAGGTGATATGTTCTTGCAAGGCATTCTCGATTCCATGGCAGAGGGCATCGACACGGTCCACAAATTTACGGTAATTATCGAGAATTGCATCCATGTCCTAGAAACTAGCACAAATCGCCGACAAATTAAAGCGCAGCTTCCATCTGCTTAACCCCATCCACTCCGGGCAGCACGAAAATCGTATTCGATCTGCCGTTCAAATCCCAAAAGCGGCATAACATCCGTCACGGTTGCGCCGTGATCCAAATTGTAGTAGATAGAAAGGGCTGCAGCGAGCGGATACCCAACAGCGATCGGATTTCCATGATATTCGAACCCTTGAAGCCAAAGAAAATTTCCACCAGAATTGCCGAACAGATCCGCACATCCATCCTAGCCGGAGACTTTTCCCCTGGCGACAAGCTGCCGCCGGAGCGTGAACTGGCCGACATGTTCGGAGTTTCGCGCACCTCGGTGCGGGAGGCCCTCAATATCCTGGCAGAGTCAGGACTGGTCATGTCATACCAGGGAGGCGGGACAGTGGTAAAGTCCCTGGTAGAGACAAGGAGCGGCAACTCGCTGACCAATTTGATCAGAAAAGAGCAAAGACGTGCGTTGGATGTGATCGAGGTCCGCAAGGGAATGGAATCATGGACCGCCTTTTACGCCGCCCAGCGTGCACGGCCCGACGACCTGCGCAAGCTGGATGAGATCATCGGGGGGATGAAGCGGAATCTCGAAGAATTGAAAGTTTCCGAAGATTTGGATGCCAATTTCCACCTCGTCATAGCACGTGCCACCCACAACATCATCTGGCAGCATCTGATGCAGAGCATCTTTGATGCCATGAAAGAGTTCCAGCAAAGTGTCTGGAGGGCAACGGACCTGACCCCGGAAGACCACCATCGGCTTTACACTGACCACTGCCGCATCATCGAGGCTATCCGCACCAAGGATGCCGAGGGAGCTCGGGCCGTAATGACCGAACACCTTGCGTTCGCCGAACAGCACAGCAACGCCTACATCACCCGACGGACACCGTGATGAAACGGCGCCCCATCCCGCCAAGTTCTGTTTTCTTAACTTTACGAACAGATAAACAGGGGTAGACTGATACTAATCGCCTTTTCCTTGAAGGGATACATATGACGCGTCCTGCCGATACCTCATTCTACAAGACCCTGCCGCTGGGCAGCGATCCCGAGCTTCGCCATCGCTTCATGGTTGTTGATGAACCGCTCCAGGGAAACATACGTTTCGGTCTATTGCTTGAGGTGCTGGACAAGGTGGCGGAGGATACCGCCCTTGGTTATGTGAACAGCATCTATCCGCAGGCACGGGTGGTTACGGCAGCCATCGACAATATCTTCATCCGCCATGCCGCCGACGTCCACAGGGATCTGGTATGCCATGCCCGAATCAACCATGTGGGGCGCAGTTCCCTGGAAGTCGGCATCCGGGTGGAACAACCGGGTGACCAAGCCGTCCACATTGCCTCGTGTTACTTTACCATGGTGGCGCGACTGGGCATGGGGGATGATGCTGTCAGCGTGGCGCTGCCTGCGCTTGAATATCCGGACTTAATCGAGCAGAGGCGGGCGCAAAAGGCCCTGGCACGGCGGGAAGAATACAAGTTGAGCCAGGCTGCACTGCTGGAACCGCCCAGCCGGGAAGAGTACAGGATGTTGACAGCATTGCACCGGGCCCAGGAAGAACCGGGTTTCCAGGGACTTTTGGCCAGCCGTCTGACAACGGATGCCTGGGAGCGGATGTATCCGGAACAGGAAAATGTGCCAAAGAAGATTTTCGGAGGCTACCTTATCCGCCGCGCCTTTGAGCTTTCCGCAATCTGCTCGGAACTGGTGGCGCCGGGAAGATCGATCATTGCCGCTGTCAACCGCATTAACTTTTTTCATCCGGTCCGCATGGGAGACAAACTCCACTACACCAGCAGGATAGTATATGCATCCGACAGCTTTATCTGCGTAGAGGCGGGAATAGAGCGGCTCAGTCGGGACCGGACCAGCAAGGCTCTCTCCAACTCATGCCTGTTCACCTTTGTCAGTGTTGACAGCAATCTGAACCATTGTCCTGTTCCGTTGGTCTATCCCGCCACATATGCAGAAGATGCCCGTTACCTTGCGGCGTTTCGCAGCCTCAAGGAACTGGTGACGCATCACTCCATCATCTGATGGGCGACCGGGCTTTCGTCGCCCTTCTGCCGCTCTCGGATGATATTGATAATTTCCCTGGCAAACGCACATTCGCAACGCGCTGCACATCGACTGAGCTGCTTTTCTTTCAAACAATAGCGCGGACACTCCTCGCTCTCTGTTTTACGTTCCCGATAGATAGTGCCGTTATATAGATCCTGAAAGTCCTTTACCTCCAAAGCCATGGTCGAATAGCAGCCATCGGCCTTGTGGGTAAAGAAAAACAGGCCGTATTCCAGTTCCTTGAAATCGGCTTTATAGCCATTCAACTCCAGAGTGTTATCAGCAAGAAAGTCTTCTCTTGTGTGCCAGGCCGTGAAGCAACCGGGGCATTTTTTGAAGGCGTCATTATTGTTCATGGCTCCACCCCGCGCATACTCTCAGGCCTGTTTGTTCCGCCTGTACACAGCCATCAGCCCAACCATCATCCGGAAACAACTATAGCAGATTTCAAGGCAATGTCTTTGTGCCCCCGTGATTTTCGCGTCGGATCCGGCCTGGTCATGGCTGATTGCAGAGCAGAGATCACGGCCGGCAAGGCATGTTACTGGAGTTGAGTTAGATGCTCCCGGTTATGTATGATTTTGCCATACATTATTAACCACCAAGGCCACCACACGTAACAAGCTTATTTAGTTAATGTTTTCAATCTTTGACTTGCCAATTGCCAGTCAGTCAGCTGTATAGAACTCTTATACATTTCAGTATGATTCTTAATTTTCATAAAGGGTGATCTTGCCGACATCCTGTCGTTTTTCAGTTGTTATATTAGCATGTTATGCGTCATGCATATTTATTTTGATACTTTGGCACAGCCAGTGCATTGATTAAAATAACAAATAGAGAACGAAAGGAGAAAATCCATGAAAACCATATTCACAACAATCCTGTCTCTCCTTATAACCGGCACACAGGCAATGGCCTCCGGAAATGGAAACAACGGCGAAAGCCTGGGCCTTATGGCAACACTGTTCATAGCTTTCAGCATCCTGATAGTTGTTTTTCAGCTTTTCCCCGGGATCATGCTTTTTGGTGGGATGATCAAAGGACTCTTTTCCCATGAGAACAAGAAATCAAGTCCGCTTCTTGCCAAAACCACCGGCAAAAACTTCTGACCGCCGAAACCAGACATCTCCTTAGGGATGTAGAAGGAGGATAACATCATGCAAGAAGGAATCCTTATCGTAGATGAAGACAAAGATTGCCGTAAACAAATGGCAGAGATGTTCATCGACGCCGGCTATAACGTAACCGTAACCAACTCCATAGCAAGCGCACTCTATGGCGTGCTGAAGAAGACCGCTCAAGTCGTTGTTCTTGGGACTAAATTCGATGAACTGGGCGCAGGAGACATTATTCCGCTGCTAAAACGGTGCAATCGCAACCTGCCCATAATACTGATTGCCGCCGACACATCGCTTGGCCTGCTGCGGAAGCTGAGATGCGAGGGGATTTTCTACCATGCCCTGAGACCTGTTGATGCAAAGGACGAGGAAGAAATTCGGCAAGCTGTCCATTGCGCCTTTGCCAATCTGCAACTGCGACCGATTTAACAGGCAAAATGCGTGAGTATGCTTCAACAAATCAAGGCCTGCGGCAATAAACCGCAGGCCTTGATTTGTTAAGAAGCCAACAGGGTCCATCAGAGCCTGAAGGATGTAAACAGCATTTTGCTTGCAACCAGAATCGTAAAAAGCAGATAGAAAAGCATTGAAAGCCAGGTGAGCCGGCGCTGGATCAATGGAACGACTTGCACCAGGCTGGCGATTTTTTTGAAAGGCATCAATGCCCCTACCCCCAATCCTGTTATCCCGCCGCCAAGCAAAGTTGCATACAAGGCATAACCAATATAACCGTACTCTTTTTGCAGAATACAAAAGGGACAGTGATGGGTTGGCAGCTCATAAATATAAAGGCATATGAAAGAAACCAGCGAGGCTGCCGATATGATGAACGTTGACAGGCTCGCTGCTGAGAAAAAATAACCACCCCACTCCTTAAAGCAAAAAACTACGCCACTTATCAAGGTTGCCGCCATGACACCGAAAAATATCCATTCCATGGGGATGGCCGGGAGTCCGGCAAGATCGGCGCCCACACTCCTTTTACCGGCACTGAACAGGCTACCGCAACAGGAAGTTATAACATCCGCATGCAGGCCCTTGAAATATCCGAACTGCAACAGCGCCTCCAGCACCACCAATGGCGCCAGGATCATGAGCAGAGAGTACTTGGCCTTTATTAGCGGATAGTCATACCCCCGGTTGTCAGCGAAGTTGATGATCAGCCATACCCCTGACAACAGACAATTGGCGATCTTCAGAAGAAGGGTCGGATAACCGTAATGGTTGACGTTGAGACTACCTGCCGCACACATTGCTCCGACAAACTGGGTATGAAGACTGTCGGCAGTAAATATGTAAAGAAACAGTGAGAATATTTGAAAAACAAGGGCGTAACCCAAGACAACCGAAATCAGGTAAGTCCTTTTTTCCAAATTCAATTGCAGGTCACTGCCACTGGCAAGATCCCAGTTTTTGAGAATCAGCACGCCGTACCAACCGGCGTAAAGCAACATCAGGCTTACCAGAAACGACGAGACCAGCAGTGCCAGGATGGCAGGTTGCAGAATCATGACACAAGACCCGAGCCTGTTATTCGTCCGTCGCGCATCTCGATCACCTGGTCCGCCAGGCGTGAATCATAGACAATAGGGTCGTGGCTGGCGATCAGGATGGTTTTCCCTTCGGCTTTCAAGTTCCCGATGATCTCCATGAATTCGCAGGAAAGCTTGCTATCCAGATGAGCAGTCGGCTCATCGGCAACAATTACAGCCGGGTCGTTGATCAAGGCTCTGGCAATTGCCACCCGTTGGAGTTCCCCCCCGGAAAGCCATTCCACCCTGGAGGTTTCGTGGCGCGAGATATTGAACATCTCCAACAGCTCCAAAGCCCTTTTTCTGAATAACGCATGCCCCCGACCGGTTGGATATGCAGGCAGCATGATATTTTCCAGAACGGTAATACCCTTAATCAGGTTGAATTGCTGAAAGATGAAGCCGAAGGTATCGCGCCGGATTTCGGTGAGAAAGCGCTCCGGAAGGCTTGAGATATCAAATCCCCCCTTACGGGATGTCTCCGGAAAAAATGAAGCATTGATGTCGTTCAGCCGAATGCGTCCCGAACTCGGTCGAGCCATGCAACCGATCAGGGTCAGGAGTGTTGTCTTGCCTGAACCGCTGGGGCCTTTGAGGACCGTGACCAAACCCTGTCCGATTGTGAGGCTGACACTGTCCACCGCAGTAAACTCATTGGACTTGCCCGCATTAAAGCACTTTGTGACCTGCATCAGTTCAATCATGCTTATGACCTCATGGCGGCGTCCGGATCTGCCGAGGCTGCCAGCCAGGCGGGGACAATGGTTGCAACCGTGTAGGGAAGGACCGACAGGGCAAAGAGCACCGTCAATTGAAAGGCATCAATGGCCGGCACCAGCCTGAATTGCGGATAAAGTATCGACCACCCTTTGAGCGCATGCTCAAAAATGGTGGCAGAAAAGAAAAATACATGCCCGTAAGCCAGAAGCACACCACAAAGGAAAGCGGATAGTGATATCACGATTCCTTCCCAGAACTTGAGAAAAAGAACATCCGATGTTTCCCAGCCGATAGATTTGAGAATGCCGATCTCCTTTCGTTCTTCAGCGGAAAGTCCGGTGGCCTTGTCCCAGGCAAAGATAATGAATGAGAGTATCGCAGCGGACATGATTACTATCATCATGCCGCCGCGCCAATCGAACACGGAGTCGTAGGTACGCAGAATCTCGCTTTTGAGTATCGGGCGAGTATCCGGGAACTGTTCCGCTATTTTGGTTGCCACCGTGACAAGCTCGCGTGGATTGGCAACGCTGACCGCCAGGTCGGTTGCATACCCTTTTGGTAAATTGAACATTGACTGGAAATCCTGTTCCGACATTAGAATCAAATCGGCCGCCACCAGCTCGGATTCATATGGAAGTATCTGCTGAATCATCAATAGAAGCGGTGTTTTGTCGTAGGCCTGAAATGCAATCAAGTCCCTGACAGAGGCCTTTCTAACCCTGGCCACCCCAGTTCCGATTATTATATTGTCCGGTTGCACCATGTTGTCTCTAGGGACCATAACGGTATAGTTGGAACCAATTGCAGGATCGAAATAATACCCCCACAGACGCGGCACAACATCCTGTACGCCACGGATGGAACTGATTTTTTGGCCGTAGTCGACCGGAATCAGTTCATGGCGGCCAGCCATGAGTCTTTGCACCACCATATCCGGGGCATTCTTGAGTATCAGTGCTGCTTCACGTCTGAGGGCATGGACGAAAAAGATCAGGGACGCGAGCACGAATATGATCAGGGTGTAAACTCCCAATAGCGAAATATTTTTGATTTTCCGGCGGAGTAATGAAGAAAGGGCAAAGTCGATGATGTTTCTGTGACGGTTAATGAATGAGCTCATGCAGCCTCGCGGTAAAATCAGGGGGTGAGACGAAAGATCCTGACGGAAAATGTTCCAAGCTGACCGGATGGTCCTGAAAAGGGGTATCCAGGTCAGCCATGGATGGGTGACGGGTATAACGGGCTTCCGTGAATAGACAGAGATCCGTGATCATAAGCTTTTCAGCCAGGCTGGCTCGATATTCAGATCCGGTTTTCGCTTCTGCCTGACCATAGCGCACATGTAATGTCATGGCGACAAACATCGCGAGGCAGGAAACCAGAAAAACCAGATAATAGGTGGATTTGCGAACTTTGAACATTTTTGTTGGTTTATTCAAGCAATTTCAAGGTGGATTGAGAAATATCGTTGAATCGAAGCAACTTTTTGCCTTTGTGGTCATTCATGAATTCCTGGGCATCTTTCATTTTTTCAAAGGGCACTAGTTCCTTGCCCATCGGTCCATACACATCACTGCCAAGTACGTAGAAGGCTTTGCGGCCGTCAATAGCTTTAAGTGAGTAGTAGTCCTTAACCTGGATAAACGAAACCGATGCCGGTGTCTTGGTCGGGTCGTATTTTGCGAGGTTAATATAATATGAATATAAATCCTTGGGCCCGTCAAAATAGACATAGGTAGAATCTTTGAAGCCAATGGCCGAAACCCAGTCAGGATACTTGGCAACGAACATGCCGCAAACCGGGCATTTCTCCTTTGCGGTTGGAGCAGGCACGGAAACAGCAGCAACAGCGTAGCGGGAAGTGACCAGCCACAACAACAGGAAAAACACAAAACGTTTCTGACAACTTATCGACATAACCCGTTCCTTTCCGAATCGCATTGAGTACTGATTTTATCATTAAACCCTTTCCTGTCAAATTTTCACAAATCCATCCGGCAGCCGCAATTTTTGAACAAGCTGGCAGATTGTTGTAAAAGTGCAATTCCAGTGTAAAATTCTAAACTAAACTTTGCAGAAGGGAGAGTAACCATGAAAAACCTATTGATCGCATTCACCTTAATCTCTTTTACTGTACCAACCATGGCCATTGCGGATGGAAGGACCGATTATAAAGCCTTCTGCGCCGGTTGCCACGGTGCCAATGCAAATGTCAGTACTAAAAAAGCCAAGGCCCTGAAGATGGACGTAAGAAAGCTCGCGCTGCGTACAAGTAAAATGAACAAGTCTGAAATGATCGACACAATACAAAAAGGGAAAGACAAAATGCCCAGTTTCAACAAACAGCTTTCCAAAGAGCGGATATCTGCAATTGCCGATTATGTAATCAGCCTGAGATAAAAATTCAGATTAATCAGCGTCTGTTGCAATGACAATGAATATAAGTGATTTTAGATTGGTCAGCTGGAAATCTTGATCTTGGTCTCACTACATAACAGGTGGGATTGCAAGACGGTGGAAAACGAATCCTGCTACTGCTGAATCCTGAAACTTTTGTGATCGGGATGGAGACAATAAGCCTTGGCATAAGTAGCTGCAAGTGCATACCTGCATTTTGTGTCACCAGCCAAGCACATGGAGATGTTATTCACCACACGCTCAGTGTGACACTTTTCCAGATCAGGTTCACATCCCGATTGGTCAGGTATAAATTCCCGCATTGCTGCGCTACCCTTCATTTTTTTATTTTCGTTGTTATGCATTTGTATGTGCATTCTCCAACTATCGTGCCAACAAGTAACCACTCATTGCATCACAAATAACCTCCTGAGATTGTGAAGTTATTTTTCCCACTAAAGAACTTGAGATCCAACAACGTCGCGGATAATGTCGCCATATTTTACAGAGCTGTCAAATATATGATTCGATCTTAGAAATCATGTTGAGAGGAGTTGCAAAGACAAAGAAGAAGAAGAAGAAGAAGAAAGCCAACCAACTTGCAACATAATGAAGAATTGATATTTGTGGACTGTCTGACTGTTTGGGCAAATTATACTTTCAACATAATGTACAACTATGGAAAACAACTCAATTCGGAAAACTGCACACCGACACACTTCGCGTCTGTGCGGATTATCTTGCATTTGTATTTAATGGGGCACTCCTCCGCATCTCCGCACAACATCAAGCTGCATTCACCGCCCGGTTTGATGCCCTCGGGAGCATTAGCATCTATTCTGATCAAGGCCCCGGTAAGCGATATGTTTACTATAACGCCTTTGTAATTCCTCCCGGCAAAATTTAAAATGCATACCGCATCACAAAGAATTCGAAAACTTTGCCCTTTGTTTTCCAATGGATAGATCCTCCACAGATAATCTGCTTTTGCATTTTTTTATTATAGCATATAAAAACGACAAAACGCCGTGACAAATACCGCGCAAATTTTGTGAGAAAGGGGAAGGTACTGCTTGTGGAAACCGTACAGATAAAATCATGGGACGAACTACAGGATGAACTCTTTGCCGATTCCTGGAATGAAGATTTGAGGCGCTTTCGTTCACGCTTCGCCTTCCGCGGACTTTCCGATTCAAGTTATCGGCTTGAAACCACCCTTATCCGGCTTGGCGGCAACTACGCAGAGCTTGAGCGGCACCTGCTGCGGAATTTCAAAAAATACGCTCATCGCAGTGTTGTGGAACGCGACTCTCTCTGGCACTGGTTGTCAGTTGCCCAACATTACGGCCTGCCGACAAGGGTGCTGGATTGGACATATTCTCCCTTCATCGCCATGCATTTTGCTACTGCAAATATCGACAAATTCGACAAAGACGGTGTCATCTGGGCCGTAAATTATGTCAAAGCCCACGAACTGCTGCCAAGGTCGCTGAAGAACAGGCTGGAAAGAGAGGGGGCAAATGTATTGACTGTCCAGCTGCTTTCGGACGCCATCAACTCATTGCCTGAGTTGGACATGCTTGCAAATGACAAGGTGGCTATATTCTTCGAACCTCCTTCCATTGACGACAGAATCGTCAACCAGTACGCCTTTTGTTCGGTCATGTCAGACCCGTGCATGGTGCTAGATGACTGGCTGAAATCACATCCCGGCATTGCCAGGCAAATCATAATACCGGCGGATTTAAAATGGGAGATACGCGACAAGCTTGATCAGGGAAATGTAAATGAGCGGGTACTCTTTCCTGGCCTGGACGGACTGAGTCACTGGCTCAAACGCCATTACAGCCCGAGACCGCTATAATACCGAGACTCAATTTTCCAGCAGAAAATCCAAGGTGTTGTTTACTTCTTCAAGTTTTTGTTTGAGTAAATTCAATTCTTCCGGAGTATATACCTTTGTACCTTTTGCAATTTCCCCTTTCAATTTTTCTATCTTGTCCTGGATAGATACTACTCATGTTGCCGCACTTTTTGGATGCCAGCAGACATTCATCCTTCTGTGCTTCCGGCCCGGATGAATCAGTACCACCTGTTTCATCCGAGAATACCGGCAACGGGTTTATTGTCAGAAAGACCATCGCTATAAAGACCCAAAATACTATTGTTTTCATAGCTGGCTCCGCTAGCTTGGCGTTTCACTTCTTTACCCCGGTTTAACAGAAACCCCCAAACCCGTCATTTATTCAAAGCAATAAGGTTATCGATCACTTGGGCACCAACACCCGGAGTCAGCCTCTCACCAGCCCATCATCGCCCTGGTTTCGCACCTGTCCCGGAGCTGCGCGAACCACCAGGTTCGGCCTCCTTGATGGAGAGGGCGATCCTCTTGCGCCCGATATCGGCCGAAAGCACCTTGACCTTTACCAAATCCCCGATCCGTACCGCGTCGTTGGGATCCTTGACAAAGCGGTTTGCCAGGTGACTGACATGCACCAGCCCATCCTGATGTACCCCTATGTCCACAAAGGCGCCAAATGCGGTCACGTTGGTCACCACGCCTTGCAGGATCATCCCCTCCCGCAGATCTCCAATTTCCCGGATGTCGTCCCGAAACACCACCGACTCGAATTGTCGACGCGGATCGCGTCCCGGTTTTTTCAACTCCTCCAGGATGTCACGCAATGTCGGCAGTCCAACCTCTTCGGTAACATAGCGTTTGAGATCAATCCGAGCGGCCAGGACCGGGTCGGCGGCCAACTGTTCCAACGTCACCCCCAAATCCTTGGCCATTGCCTCCACCAGAGGGTAGCGCTCCGGATGCACGGCGCTGTTGTCCAGTGGATAGGCGCCGTTGCGGATGCGCAGAAAACCGGCCGCCTGCTCAAAGGCCTTGCCTCCAAATCGTGAAACCTTCAGCAGTGCCTTGCGGGTCTGAAAAGGACCCAGTTCGTCTCGATGCTTGACAATCGCCTTGGCCAGGTTCGGTCCCAGGCCCGAGACATAGGAAAGGAGCGCCCATGAGGCGGTGTTCAGGTCCACGCCCACATAGTTGACGCACGACTCCACCACGTCGTCCAGGGCCTTTTTCAGCATGGTCTGGCTCACATCATGCTGGTACTGGCCCACCCCGATGCTCTTGGGATCCACCTTGACCAGTTCGGCCAGCGGATCCTGCAGCCGGCGGGCAATGGAAATGGCCCCGCGTATGGTCAGGTCCAGTTCCGGGAACTCTTCGCGGGCAATCTCCGAGGCCGAATAGACGCTGGCCCCGGCCTCGCTGACCATCACCACCGGCAGATGCCGGCCAGACTCAGCAAGGGTCTCCCTGGCAAAAAGCTCCATCTCCCTGCCGGCAGTGCCGTTACCGATGGCAAGCATCTCTATAGCATGGTCCTCCACCATGCGCAGCAGATCCTTTTTGGATTGGGGGACATGGGAATGGCCCGTATGGGGGTAGATGGTGACATGTGCGAGAAATCGGCCGGTCCCATCCACCGCGGCCAGCTTCGAACCGGTGCGCAGACCGGGATCGATCCCGAGTACCCGTTTGCCCCCTGCGGGCGGTGCCAGCAGAAGGTTGCGCAGGTTCTGGGCAAAAACGCCGATGGCGGCTTCGTCAGCCAGCTTCTTGGCCTGAAGCCTCAACTCCCCTTCAATGGAGACCGCAATCAACCGTTTGTAGGCATCCTCGGCCACGCCCTCCAGAAAGGGCCTGAAGATGCTATCGCCCCGTACCAGGCGGGACTTCAGCCCGGCCAGGATCTGCTCGACCGGGGCAATGACGGATAGGATCAGCACCTCTTCCTTCTCGCCCCGCCGCATGGCCAGCATGCGGTGGGAGGGGATCGCCTTGAGCGGCTCCTGGTAGTCGTAGTACATCTCGAACTTGGTTACCTGCTCGCGCTTGTCGGACACCACGCGCGAGGCCATGACCCCCTGGTCCCAGGTCAGCCTCCGCACCATTGCACGGGCATCGGCATCATCGGATATCCGCTCGGCCAGGATATGGCCGGCGCCTTCCAGGGCTGCCTGGGCATCGGGCACATCCATGGCAGGGTTCACAAAGGGAACAGCCGCCTCGTCCGGCTTGCCACTGACAAGCTCCTGGGACGCGATGATGTCGGCAAGCGGCTCCAGCCCGCGTTCACGGGCAATGGTGGCTTTTGTGCGCCGCTTGGGCTTGTAGGGGAGATAAAGATCCTCCACCTCGGTCTTCAGCCGCGAACCCTCGATACGGCCGCGCAGTTCCGGAGTCAGCCGCCCTTGTTCCTCAATCGTGGCAATGATTGCCGCCTTGCGTTCCTCCAACTCACCGAAGTAGCCGTAACGCTCCTCAATTGTACGGATCTGGACTTCGTCCAGTTCGCCGGTCTGTTCCTTGCGGTAGCGGGCAATGAAGGGGACAGTGGCACCTTCTCCCAACAACTCTATGGTTTTCTGAACCTGAACAGGCTTGAGCCCGGTTTCTTCGATGACAAATGCGATGATCGCTTTTTGTTGCTCGCCTGTAATAGCCATTACTGCTCCTCGGTTTGGGTAACTTCTTCTTGCCTAATTATTCGGTGGGGACTTGTCTGCCATCCGTAGCATAACATCAATCCTCCATCAACTCCCTAACACTTCAAGTCATTCAAAATACGGTCATGCATTCTGCTCAGTAATGTTAGTGATGTTGTCGCTCCTATCAGGCACATGAACATATCCCACTGTGTATCCCACACATCCCCCTGAGTCCCAAGAAAGGCATCTGCCGCCTCACCACCGATCACAGCACTCCACCATTCAATAAACTCGTAAAGAACACTGATGGTCATGCAAACGCAAATAGTCAGGAATGAAAGCCACTTGCCAGGTACGAGTGGCGACCTGCGGAGCAGAACCTCGCGCGCCAGGATGGCTGGTACAAAACCCTGCGCAAAATGTCCAATACGGTCGTAATTATTGCGAGCAAAGCCGAAAGCATCCTTAATCCAATATCCCAACGGCACCTCGGCATATGTATAGTGCCCACCTACCATCAGAATCACGGCGTGAATAAAGAGAAGCCTATAAAGCAGCTGTGACAGACGAAAGCGACGGCCGGTAATAATCAGTATCGGCAACCCTACCAAGATAGGGGCAACCTCCAACAGCCAAGTGGTGTAATCATGGGGGGATATGCCGGAAATTGCCAATGCGGTTAACGTAGCAATTAGCAGGACGAACGTTTCTTGACGCTCAAAACGGGAACACGACTTCATACAGCACCTTTTCCACTGGTCAGCAACACATATTTCTTGACCGTACGCCGGTCAAGTCCGGTTTTCCGAGCAACATCCTCATAGGTTCCCAGGCGTCTGTACAACAGGCCGCAGTACTCGGCCATCAGTTGCTGGGCATCCATATTGCCGGATTCTATGCCTGCAAAAAGCGGCTCGGACGGTTCGTTTGCGGACACCGCAGCGGTATCCCCTCGATAATGGCGGGTAATGATAATGCGCCGCACGGCCTGTTCCAGTTCGCGCACATTGCCTGGCCAGGGGTATTGCGGTCCCAGGTCGCGGTTGAGCGCATCTCTCACCAGGCGGGCATGTGATACTGCCGCTTCCCCGATCATGCGTTTGAGAATGCTGGCGATCAGCACCTCCAGTTCGCGGGGTTCCTCCTGGATACGCTGCCTGAGGGGCGGCACAACAATGATGTCGGAGCAGAGCCGGTAGTAGAAATCATCACGGAACTGCCCGGCACGGCGCAGGTCATCCAGGGGCCGGTTGGTGGCGGCAACGACCCTTCCCTGGAAACGCCGGCGTTCGTGGCTGCCCACGGGTGCAAAGGTTCGTTCCTGGATCACCTGCAGCAGCTTGATCTGCACCGGCACGGAGACGTCACCGATCTCATCCAGGAAGATCGAACCATGGGGTGCGCAGCGGCTGAACACACCCTCGTGGTTTTCGATGGCACCGGTGAAGGCGCCCTTTTTATGGCCGAACAACTCCGATTCCAGCAGTGATTCCGGGTACTGGGAAAGGTTGATGGCGATGAAGTTGCGGGTAAAACTTTCGCTGAAACGTCCGGTGCGCCCATCAAAGGGTATGAAACCGGAGCGGCCAATGGCGGCGGCGGCAGCCCCCTTGCCCGTGCCGGTCTCACCCAGCAGAAGGGTGGAGAAGTCCTCCATCCTGTTCCAAAGGTGCTGTTCATACCAGTTGATGTTGCAGGTAAAAATGTTGTTCCAGAGCTGCAGTCGCAGGCCGTGCATGGAGGCGGAAAGCCCCGTCAGAGCGGTCTCGATGAAATAAAAGGCCCGCCTGATCTGGTAGAAAATACCCAGGTAGCGGTGGCACCCGGCCTCGTCCAGATCGAGCGCCGACAGGGCAGACAACAGCTCGCGGGCAAAGGGAACCGGCAGGGGTGAGTCGCCCGCCGCCGATTGCTTGAGAATGAATTCATCCAAAGGGATACGGTAACGGTGGTATATGTCGAACAAAAAGGCTGTCTGCAACAGCTCCCGATCAGCCGCACCATAGCGCCGCGCATCTCCCCGCCCCGTTGTCCTGAGGAGATCCAACTGTTCGGTGATACGGGTGATGGCCAATTCCACCATCTCGTCCCAGGGCAAGGCGACGTCGGTTCCGGCAAGCTTGTGGTCCAGATCGATGCGGGTCTGGCTGAAAGGATTGGTAAAGGCTGCCTGGGCAACCGTCTTGAAGAAATCCCGTTCAGCATCTGTCAGCGTCAATGTTTTTGTCATGCACAAAATGTACATCACACCAACATCCAGTGTCAATCCCACAGAACAACTCTCCACACAATATCGTGCAACATGCTAATATTAATACCATTGCATATGATAGCGGTTTCTGGCATGTTCCCTGAAAAGCATGGCAAGCATAGGATATAATAAACATCATGGGGAATACATCATGCTGCCTGCACCAGCCATCATCGACATCCACTGCCATACCGCCGGCATCGGCGCCGGAGGAAGCGGCTGCTTCGTCTCCACTGCCATGCGCCGCAACTTCCGCTTCAATTTCTTCCTCAAAACATTCGGTGTCTCCAAAACCGAGTTGGAGCTACACGGCGACGCCCTTGTGCTGGAGAGGCTGTCACTACGACTGGAGGAATCGCGCTCCGTCTCGACCGCCATAATATTGGCCCTGGACGGCGTGGTCGATGCCCACGGAGAACTGGATGAAGCCAGGACCGAGATCTATATCCCCAACGACTTCCTGTTTAAAGGGTGCAACAAGTACCGGAACCTGCTGTTCGGCGCCAGTATCAACCCCTATCGGCGAGATGCCCTGGAACGCCTGGAACAGGCGGCAGAGGAAGGTGCAGTTCTGCTCAAGTGGCTCCCCTCCATCCAGGGGATTGCCCCGGACGATCCGCAATTGACTCCCTTTTATCGCCGCTTGCGGGAATTGAGCCTGCCCCTTCTGACCCATACCGGCACCGAGGAATCCTTTACCCGCACCGACAACCGATTGGCAGATCCACAACGGCTGCGCCCGGCGCTGGAGGAAGGCGTTACCGTCATTGCCGCCCATTGCGCCAGCAATGGCAGGAATGCCGGCCAGGCCAATCTGGAGCGCCTGCTGCCGCTCTTTAGCGAATACCCAAACCTATATGCCGACATATCCAGCCTGACTCAGCTCAACCGGCTGGGGCACCTGTCAAGGGTGCTGCAACACACGGAAATTCATGGCCGCCTGCTGTACGGCAGCGACATGCCGATCATCAACAGCTTCGTCACTTCGCCCTGGTGGCACTCCTACCGTATCCCCGTCGATGCGGTGCGACGCATGGCCGCCATTGCAAATCCCTGGGATCGAGACGTGGCGCTGAAACAAGCGCTGGGAGTAACAGAAGGCATTTTGGGCAACAGCCGAAGGATGTTTGGAATAAAGACGTAGGGGCGACCCCATGTGGCCGCCCGCCTGTGGCTCCACAAAGACAGGGCAGGCACACGGGCCCGCCCCTACAAAACAACAAACATCCAACGAGGAACCATTATCATGAAACAAGCTGCCAGCAAATTTCCCCTCTCCTTTATCCGCCTGAATGCGACCCAGTTCCTGGGGGCCATGAACGACAATATCCTGAAGCTCCTGATCATCTTCTGTCTGATAGAAGTAAAGGGAGCTGACAAGGCCGGAGTGGTCACCGCTGCCGTGGGAGCGGCCTTTGTGCTGCCGTTCCTGCTCTTTTCCGCCCCTGCCGGCTGCCTGGCAGATCGGTTGCGCAAATCAAATATCATCGTAGCGGTAAAGACCGTGGAAGTCGCGGTAACCGCCCTGGCAGTGGCGGCCTTTGCCATGGGATGGGACAACGGCCTCTATCTGGTGATCTTCCTGATGGCCACCCATAGCGCCTTTTTCGCCCCGGCAAAATACGGTGCGATCCCGGAATTGACCGACCGCGACCAACTTTCCCGCGCCAACGGGTTGATCGAGTCCTTCACCTACTTGGCAATCATCCTGGGCACGGTCCTGGCCTCGGCACTGACCCAGGCTACCCATGGCCGCCACTGGCTGGCGGCACTGTTTTGCCTCTGCACGGCCCTGGCCGGCCTGTGGACAGCCAGGGGCATGGATGCCTCCCCAAGGGCCGATGCCGAACGGCCAGTGGCCCTGCTGCCGAGCGAGATAGTACGCACCCTGTTTTCCATCCGCTACGATCGGCACCTGATGCTGGCAATGATCGGTCAGGCATATTTCATGTTTATCGGGGGCTACGCCCAGCTCAACCTGATCGCCTACGGCATGCAGGAGATGGGGCTGTCCGAGGCCCACAGCGGCTATCTCTTCCTTGCCGCGGCCCTCGGTATCGGCGGTGGTTCGCTCCTGGCAGCCAAGCTGTCCGGAAGGGACGTGGAGTTCGGCATCGTCCCGATCGGCGCAGCCGGCCTGACAATCGCTCCGATCCTGCTGCACGCCGTACCCTCCGGCATTGCCTCCTGCCTGGCAATCCTGCTACTGTTCGGCGTCTCCGCCGGCCTGTTCAGCCTGCCGCTGCAAACCTTCATCCAATTCCGGGCCGATCCGGCCAGACGGGGCGAGGTGCTGGCCGCCTCCAGCTTCATCAACTGGGTGGCCATATTGATCGCTTCGGGGCTGACCTGGCTCCTGAGCGGACCCATGGGGCTTTCGGCGGCCCAGGGATTCAGCACCATCGGTGCTATCACCCTGCTCTTTACCCTGGTATCTTTCTGGGTGCTGCCCGACTTCCTGCTGCGCTTCATCGCCCTGGCCACCATGCGCATCTTTTACCGCCTGCGGGTCATCGGCGGAGACAATCTGCCTGTTGACGGCCCAGCCCTGCTGATTCCGAATCATGTGACCTGGGTGGATGCCCTGCTCCTGACCGCCACCAACCAGCGCCGCATCCGCTTTGTCATGGAGCGCCGCATCTACAATACGCCGCTGCTGCGGGGCCTGTTCCGGCTGATGGGGGTGATACCGGTATCTTCCGAAGATGGCAAGAAGGGGCTGCTGGAATTCATGAAACAGGCTCGGGCCGCGCTGGACGCAGGCTACCTGGTCTGCATCTTCGCCGAAGGGGAGCTGACCCGCAACGGCATGCTGCGCGAGTTTCGCGGCGGCTTCGAACGCATCGTAAAAGGCACCGATTATCCGATCATCCCGGTCTACATCGGTGGTGCCTGGGGAAGCATCCTTTCCTATGCCCATGGCCGCCTGCTGTCGCGCCTGCCGGCCTTTTCGCCTTATCCGGTGACGATCCTTTTCGGCGCAGCAATGCCATCGTCCAGCACGGCCATGGCTGTAAGACAAAAGGTGGCCGAACTCTCCTGCGCCTACTTCGACTCCCGCAAGGCCCGCCGCCGGCCCCTGGAGCAATACCTGATCCTATCGGCCCGACAGAACTGGGGGCGCAAGGCAATTACCGACACCTCAGGAAAAACCCTCACCTATGGCCGCACCCTGGTCGGGGCAGTGGCCCTGGCCGGAAAGCTGGAGCGAATGATTTCCCAAAATCTCCTGGTAGAGACGTCCCGATGGGACGTCTCAGACGCGCCAGCGGCAGACGCGCCAGCGGCGCGTCTCTACCCACCCCCTGGCCCCCTTGAAGGACACGTTGGTATCCTCCTGCCCCCATCCGTGGGCGGAGTGCTGGCCAACCTGGCCCTGATGCTGCTGGGCCGGATACCGGTCAACCTCAACTACACCGCTGCCGAAGGGTCATTGCGCTCGGCCGTCGGGCAGTGCGGCATCACCACCATCGTCACCTCCAGGGCCTTCCTGGAAAAGGTCCCTTCATTGCCGCACCTGGAAGGGATGGTCCTGCTGGAGGATATTCTGCCGACCATCGGCACCACGGACAAACTGCTGGCCCTGGCCAAGGCCCGCCTGCTGCCGCCGCGCCTGTTGTGCAAACGGGATGGTTTTTCCGCCGACAGCGTGGCCACGGTGATCTTCTCCTCCGGCAGCACCGGCGAACCCAAAGGAGTCATGCTGAGCCACCACAACATCATGTCCAACATCGAGGCGCTCCGCATGGTCTTCAGGGTCAGCGCAGCCGACAATGTCTGCTCTGCCCTCCCCTTCTTCCACTCCCTGGGCTTCACCGGAACCCTCTGGTTTCCCCTGGTCTCGGGCTTCTCGGCAGCCTACCACCCCAACCCCATGGATGGTGAAAAGATTGCCCAGGTGGTCAGGGAACACAGGTCTACGTTGCTGCTGGCCACCCCCACCTTTCTGCTGGCCTACCTGCGGCGCGCCAAACGTGAAGACTTTGCCAGCTTGCGACTGGTGATCACCGGCGCTGAAAAACTCAAGCCAAAGGTTGCCGACTCATTTGAAGAACGTTTTGGCGTCAGGCCGATGGAGGGATATGGCGCCACCGAACTTGCCCCGGTCATTACCCTTTCCCTGCCGGATGTGGAGGTGGGCGGTGTACGCCAGCACGGCTCCAAGGACGGGAGCGTAGGACACCCCATTCCCGGCGTGGTGATCAAGGTGGTGGATCCCGAGAATGGCACGGAACTGAAAACGGGCGAGGCCGGCCTGATGCTGGTCAAGGGTCCCAATGTCATGCTCGGCTATCTGGGACGCCCGGACAAGACTGCCGAGGCAATCCGCGATGGCTGGTATGTAACCGGCGACATCGGCACCATGGACGAGGACGGCTTCATCCGCATCACCGACCGCCTGTCCCGCTTCAGCAAGATTGGCGGCGAGATGGTACCCCACGGCGTAGTGGAGGACGAACTGCACAACCGCCTGGGACAGACCGGTGTGGTGGCGGTAACAGCCGTACCGGACGAAAAGAAGGGGGAAAAGCTGGTGGTACTGTACGCTCGCGAAGCAACTGACGCCGAGACCCTGCAACGACACATATCCGAAAGCAGCCTGCCCAACCTCTGGAAGCCGGGACGGGATTGCTATGTCGAGATTGAAAGCTTGCCGATCCTGGGAACCGGCAAGCTGGACCTGAAGGGGATAAAAGAGATCGCTCTGACGGCGGGGGTGAGGCAGGATGAATCAATCAGATTTTGACTGGGAACGTTTCTGGATCAACTTCATTTTCGGTGCCATACTCGGCGCAGTCATTGGACTGGGGTTCTGGATGCAAAACTGGTATTTCGGGTTGTCAGCCTGGTTGCTGATATGCGGCTTTTCCCTTGCAACAGCCCTGTTGGCCGGAATTTACGGAGACCGTTTCTGGGAATGGTTTCTGCGCCATTCAAGCTGGTTGAGATGGTGGTAACAATCCGACCAAAGACACGAATTGTATGCCATATGTGCATTTTCTGTACTATGACATTTTGACAATTCCCCTCCATATTTATCGAAACCTAATATCAATCCAATAATAACAGCCAGTTAAACTACAGTTTTCGGTTTGGCACACTCCCTGTAATACGTTCAATAAAACACGGACACAATAGGGAGGTGTCACATGGAATCATTCATAATCAAGCTGGCCGTAGCAGTCCTTCCGCTGTTTGTACTGGTTGTTTTAGTCACCTTCGTTCCCAGCCTCTCACCATGGTTCAGCCGGCATACTCTGGCATGGCACCGCAAACGCCGCACCATCCTGCGCGCCCTGGCAAACGGCGTGCTGCTGCGTTGAACACCACCCGGACACTTGAAAGGAGTTTTTTATGATCAGGAATCGATTGGCAATTCTCGTTGCAACACTGCTCTGTTCTGGCGCGATTAGCGGATGCGCAGTCATGGAAAAAGAAAACCGCCTGACGATGAATACCCTGGATGATGCCGTACAGGGGAGTGCCATCACTGGCAGCACAACCGGCAAGGTTTTGGCTGCGCCGGTGGCCTTCCCCGTGGGGATGACTGCCGGAGTTATCGACATGGCGGTTGTGACGCCGGCCCGAGCGGCCGCTCCTGCGGCAGAAGACACCAACAGCTATCTCTGGAAAAACCCCCAGGGCTCTGACCTGCGGCAGATGATGTTGCTTATGCCAAAGGTTGTGGCAACGCCAGTAGTTTTTCTCACGGACTGGGCCTTCAGGACGGTCTTCACCAGTAAATTTTAAAACAAAAGGAGTTCAACATGCGACGCTCAATATTGATTTTGGTTTCCTTGACCCTGCTTTTCTGCGGGGGATGCGCGATATTCAACCGCGACAACACACCTACCCTGAACTTGGTCGAACGGCACCTGGTGCCGAAGGAGCAAACCGCCCGCCTGATCTCCGCTCCCTTGGTGGTGCCGATCGGCTTTGCCGCAGCAACACTGGACATGGTGCTGTTTCACCCGATCTCGGTAGCTGGTGATGCCTGGGACGATACCAATGACCTGCTGTGGAAAAACCTGGACTGGGACCGGCAGTTCGTAACGACCACGGTTTTGAACGCCCCCCGCGCCGTTGCCGTGCCCATTGTCTTCACTACTGATTTCCTGGCCCGGAGCAGCTTTGACATTTCCCGGCGGGGCGGTGATATCCGCCTGAACAAGGGAGGTAACACAATGGGCAAGGATAGCGATCCGGCCATTACGCCAGCAGCGCCATACTTATGAAAAAGCTCAACAAGGAGGCTGACATGAGATTGATCGCCAACAGTCTAATCATAGCCGTCACAATTGTTATCACCATGACGACAATAATCGCCGTTTCAACCAGCCTCGCCAAAAGGGTCGGGCACTTCCAGTCATCAGCAATGAACTTTCCGCAACCAGGGCCGGAAATACTCGGCAACAGCTACAACGCAATGATGAACAATCTTTTCGCGGCTTCGGGGAGATAATGGAAAATCGGCTGGCTTGCTCCAGCACCACCGCGATCCGGTGATGGCAAAAATGTGTGAACCTGGGGAGAGAATATTTTGATTAATATTCTGTATTTGTGCTAATAAAGAGCGTGGTGCCTAGACATGAAATTGTTTTTTAAAAATACATCCCCACTACGCTCTATCCAGGTGCTCCATCAAACAAATCATCCTCCAGCATGCAACACGGATCGACAAGAAATGACCCTCAACCAAGGAGTCTCCCCATGAATCGCCCGATGTATATCGTCACCTTTCTAATTTCACTCTTCCTGGCATTGCCCATCTTTGCCAACGATATCTGCAAGGAGCATCTGTCAGCCGTTCACGACACGAGCCGCGAGTCGGTGGAAAGCTCGCTCAAAAAAGAGGTCGAGGAGTTCCGTACCCTGGCGGAGCGGGCCCTGACCCTGCGCGCCGAGACCATCAAGGTGGGCAAGGACATCAAAGAAAAGATGGATAAGGGCAAGCCGCTGACCGGTGAGGACATTGCCCTGATCAATACCGGCATTAACGAGCACCTTTCCCTGCGCAAGGAATTGCTGGCAGTGGCCGAATCCCATGAATGCTGGCTGGACGGCTCGGAGAAGGAACTGGCCAGACAGGGTGTTACGCCTGAATCGCGGCTGACCGGAGTGATGCTGTCGCTCTCATCGGCCATGCTCCTGTATGACAACTACCTGCTGGCCATCTCGCTTTTCGAAGGAGACAGCAAACTGCGCCGAATTCTCAACGAGCGCGATCCAGGCTACGCCGTCAGTAGCGCCGCCCTTGCCAAGGTGACACTCAACTACAACTCAATAGTCAACCGGGCCAGGGTGCGCAAAGCGCTCAAGTTCTACGAGCGGGAATCAAGGCAATTGAGAAACACTCTGGTGCAAACCCCTGAGATTAGCTATCTTAATTTGCTGATCGCACAGAGTCCGTCATACTCCATAGTAAAGAAATGGTCACCTTTTTACGTGGTCGGCCGCAAACTGGGTTTTCTGACTGGCATCACCACCGACACCCTGACCGGCATGGAACGGGAGGGAGTCAGCCTGTTCAGCATGGTATTCGGCAATGCGGTGGGACTGGTGGAGACCCGCAAGGGAAAACTATACAATAAAGGGGACGTGCTGGCCGACGTGCGCGCCAACCTCAGGTCCGGGGATATCCTGCTGGAAAAAACCCCGTTCCGTTTGACCGACAAGTTGATTCCCGGCTACTGGGGGCATGCGGCCGTCTGGATCGGCAGTGAAGAAGAGTTGAAGGAATTAGGCATCTGGGACAACCCCGTGGTGGCACGCTACCACGACGAGATCCGCGATGGGCGACTGGTGGTGGAGGCGCTGCGCTCAGGCGTAGAGATGAACACCCTGCGGCACTTCCTCAACATTGATAGCATCGGTATTCTGCGTAAACCGGACCAGGATCGCAAAGCGCGCACCAACACCATAATCCAGGCGTTGCGGCAGGTAGGCAAGCCATACGACTTCAACTTCGATGTGGAGTCAAAGGGACGGGTCTATTGTTCCAAACTGGTCTATCTCAGCTATAGCGGCATTGACTGGCCGACCCAAAAATCCCTGGGGCGCACCACCTTCACTCCGGACGACGTGGCTATAGAGGCCGCCAAGAACGGCCCCCTGCAGTTGGTGACCTTCTACCACGACGGCAAGCGGGTCAGCGATGCACCTGCGCAGCACATGGCGGAATTGATGGGTGTGGCGGGAAAATAACGGATTGTCTTGCGCACAGGCGCAAGGCAACCAAGTCAAGCCTTGCTTCAACTGTATATCGGAGGATTTCATGCACCGCATCACCGTGCTGTTTTTACTCGCCATCCTTGCCAGCCCCGTGCTGGCGCCTGCTGCCCAGCTCCCTCCCGATCCCGTTTTCCATAAACGTGTCGCCGGCGATATCCGCGTCTTCGGCATCTTGCGCGACAACCTGCGCCAAGCCGCTGATTTTGCCCGCTCACGTCCCGAGCTGTTCAACCCGGATCGAGAGCACAGAAGCGAACTGCTATCGCGACAGGACAAAATGGCCGTTTGGACTACCTGGAGCGGGGTGCTGGACAGCCTGGCCGGTCTCGATGGCCTGCGCCACGAGCACAGGAAATTCGACCTGTTTCAGGACAAAGAGCGCAGAAACACTTCCTTTGCCATTGCCAACGCCTCGTTCCTGGCCGGTTACCGCTTTGCCCTGGAACTGATCGCCCTGGCGGACAAGAATCCGTCGCTGGATACTGTTCTCAATGAAGCCGTGCCGGAACTGGGCATCCCGGCCGGCACTTTCAGCCGGTTCAAGTTCCGTTTTCTGAACGTGGCCATTGCGAGCGAATTCGTAGCCCTGCAGGTGATCGGCAAGACCTATGGCGACGGCCCGCCGGAACTGCGCGGCACAATCGATGAGGACAGCCGGGTGATTTGGGATATGGGTAAGGCTAAAGGACATGAACTTACCATGAAAAATGCCCTGGCAGTGGTTCGGAATACCGGCTTTGCCGCCTGGTTCCCCCTGCAGAAAGGGGTTTCGGAATGGATGGGCGACACCAAGGTGGCCCGGCCGCACAGGCACCTGATCTCTGACAAACAGGTCCAGACCATGGGCAAGCGGCTCCAACCGGGGGACATCATCTTCGAGCGCCACGAGTGGTACCTCTCCAACATGGGGCTGCCCGGCTTCTGGACCCATGTGGCTCTCTTTATCGGCACCGGCCAGGAACGGCAGCCCTTTTTCAACGATCCTGAAGTGCGTCAGTGGGTCAAAGGACTGGGAGCCGCCAGTGGTGATTTCGAAGACCTGCTGCGTCAGCGTTATCCGACCGCATACAACAGGAGCCTGATTCCGAAGTTCGACAAGAACCCGGTACGTATCCTGGAGGCCATCTCCGAAGGGGTCTCGTTCACCTCCCTGGAATACACCGGCGCGGCCGATTCCATCGCCGTGATCCGTCCGCGCCTTTCCAAACGCGACAAGGCCCAGGCAATCCTGCGGGCCTTCCATTACAGCGGTCGCCCCTATGACTTCAACTTCGACTTCCAGACCGATTCGGCCTTGGTCTGCTCTGAGCTGATCTTCAAGGCCTACGAGCCGGGCAACGGCATGCAAGGGATGCGCTTTCCCATCACCGAAGTTATGGGACGCAAGGTCAGCACCCCCAACGGCATGGTCAGGCAGTTCGCCGAGCAGGCCGGCAGCGCTGCGGCCCAGGCTGATTTCGTGCTGTTCATGGATGGGTTCGAGAAGGGAAAACGTGCGGTGGCATCGACACCGGAGCAGTTCCGCACCAGCTGGCAGCGCCCCAACTGGCATATCCTGATCCAGGACGCACCAGTGGAGGCAAAGGGGCAATGATGACGCCCGGAAACAGCAAACAAAGAATCGCCATCCTGAGCGTCTCGGCCGGAGCCGGTCATGTGCGGGCCGCACAGGCGTTGCAGGCTGCGGCGGTAAAATGGCATCCCGATGTCGAGACGGTTCATGTGGACCTGATGGAGCTGGTACCCAAGCTCTTCAAGACCATCTACGCCGACACCTACATCAAGGTTGTGGAGCACCATCCGGCCTTCTGGGGTTATCTGTACGACAAAAGTGACAGGGAACGGGTCGATTCGGCCCTCTCCCGGCTGCGCAGCGCCATTGAGCGCCTCAATACTCAAAAGCTGAAAAAGGTGCTGGCGGACATTGATCCGGACCACGTGATCTGCACACATTTTCTGCCGGCCCAGTTGCTGTCGCGCAAGATCGGAAAAGGGGAGTTCAAGCGGCCGGTTTGGGTGCAAGTAACCGACTTCGACGTGCATGCCCTGTGGATACACCCCCACATCGACGGCTATTTCGCCGCCCACGAAGAGGTGGCTTGGCGCATGGCCGAGCGCGGCATCCCGGCCGAACGCATCCGGGTGACCGGCATACCAATCATGCCGGTTTTCGGAGAACAGCGCGACCGAAAGGCCTGTGCGGCCGAGTTCGGTCTGGACCCGGCCAAAACCACCCTGCTGATGATGTCCGGTGGCGCCGGAGTGGGCAACCTCGGCACCCTGGCTGAGCGTTTGCTGCGCCTTGACGGCGACTTTCAACTGGTTGCACTGGCCGGACGGAACGAGGGGTTATTACTTGCGCTTCAGGACTTGGCGTGCCGTTATCCGGGCCGCCTCTTCCCCATGGGCTTTACCAGGGTGATCGAGCGGATCATGGCTGCCAGCGACCTGGCCATTACCAAGCCGGGCGGGCTGACGACTTCGGAGTGCCTGGCAATGGGCTTGCCAATGATCGTGGTATCGCCGATACCGGGCCAGGAGGAACGCAATGCCGATTTCCTGCTGGAGAACGGAGCGGCCATGAAGGCCTGTGACGCCGGCGCCTTGGCTTGGCGTGCGGACCGACTGCTGCGGGAGCCGGGGCGAATGGCGGCGATGCGGGCCAATGCCATGGGATTGGGTCGGCCTGATGCCGCACGGGACGTGCTTGCCGTGGTACTGGGCTCCGGAAACAGCCGGTGATCGGGCGCAGTCGGTTCCAGGCAGCTTTTCTGATCTGTTGGGTCGCACTGCTGGGCTTGTTCTTCGCCATGACCGAGATCCAGATCGAAGGCGCCAATGGCTGGGCCTGCGCCCTGCCCACCTGGCGTATCGAGAAACACTGGCTGCTGGATATCTTCTGGGGCGGCCGCCCCATGACCGGTTACCACGCTTGGGTCTTCTCTTTCATGTTCCTGGTGTTTCACCTGCCCCATGCCATCAACGGTTCCTTCTCCATGCGGCTGGAGGCCCGTTGTGTCGGCGCCTTGATGATCTTCTGGATCATAGAGGACTTTCTCTGGTTCGTGTTCAACCCATGTTTCGGCCTGGCCCGGTTCGCACCGCAGTTTGTGCCCTGGCACAAGCACTGGCTGCTGGGCATGCCCACCGACTACCTCGTGTTTACGGCACTGGGAGTATTTCTGCTTGCCTGGTCTTATTCAAAGGCAAAATGACGTAAACGCTTCCGAGCAACATCCCCACTAACCATTTAAACAACAAAGCCCCCAATTCGTATGATCGAAAAGGGGGCTCCTCTGATTTTTCACCGCCACCTGACCGGCAGAAGCTGAAACTTTGCGAACTATTTCAGATCACGTCAAATTCCAGATGAACATTTCCCATATGTCTTTGAAGCTCTTGCCGATCTCGGCAACAACGGTCGGCTCGAAACCGCAGTGCATCATGCATTGGGCGCAGCGCGGGTCTTTGCCCACGCCGTATTTGCTCCAATCGGTCTTCTCCATCATCTCTTTGAAGCTGGGGTAATGGGCATCTGTTATCAGGTAACAGGGCGCCTTCCAGCCGCGCGGATTGCGGGTGGGGTTGCCCCACGGGGTACATTCCAGCTTCTTCTCCCCTTTGAGGAAGCGCAGGTACATGGGGGTGGAATAGAAGCGGTGTTTCTTGCTCATCTCGTAGACTTCGGCAAATTTCTTTTCGATGTCGCGCCGTTCCAGGAAGAGCTTTTCGCCCACAGCCTCATAGCCGAAACCTGGCGCCACCAGCAGACCATCCACGCCAATATCCTCCAGGTGGGTAAAGAGCATTTCTATCTCCACCAGGTCGGTTTCCTTGAAGATGGTGGTATTGGTGCAGACCCGGAAGCCCATCTGTTTGGCCTTTTTTATCCCCTCCATGGCCAGCTTGAAAGCGCCCTTGCGCTCCAGGATGCGGTCATGGGTCTCCTCCAGGCCATCCATGTGGACGTTGAGGGTGAAGTTGGGATGTGGCTTCATGCTGTCCAGGGCCTTTTCCAGGAGGATGCCGTTGGTGCAGAAATAGATATGCTTGCCCCGATCAAGAACGCCGCGAATCAGATCGAAGATGTGCGGATAAAGAAAGGGTTCACCGCCGGTAATGGTCACCACCGGCGCCGGGCATTCATCCACTGAGTTCAGGCACTCTTCCAGGCTCATCATTTCCTGGATGGTGTCGGCGTATTCACGGATTCGGCCGCAGCCGGAACAGGCCAGGTTGCAGAGGTGGGTCGGTTCCAGCATCAGCACCAGTGGATATTTATCTACTTTTTTCAGCTTGTTGTCGACAATGTATTTTGTCAGGTCGTAGTTGAGACGAAGCGGGAAACGCATTTAGTGTAATCCTTTCAACATAGGGGCGAACCTTGTTTTGGCCCGTAATTTGGGCAAATTCAATTAGTATTGCTGTTCTGTTATCGCAAGAATTCTTCTGCCGCCAGCGCAATGCCTGCAGCATCGATACCTAGATCCTTGCGCAATTGCGCCTGGCTGCCATGTTCCACATAGTAATCCGGGATCCCGAGGCGCTTGATCCTGACATCGGACAGGCTGTTGTCGAAAATGAGTTCCAGCACGGCGCTTCCGAATCCTCCCTGGAGGGCGTTTTCTTCCACGGTGATGATACGGCCGGTCTTTCGTGCGGCAGAGAGGATCAGATCGGCATCCAGCGGCTTGACGAAGCGGGCATTGATCACACCGGTGCTGATACCCTTCTGCTTCAGGGTTTCTGCGGCCTGGAGTGCCGGGTATACCGTGGAACCGATGGCTATTATGCACAGATCATCGCCATCGATCAGCTGCTCGCCCTTGCCGATCTCCAGGGCTGCCAGATCCGTATCCATGTCCACACCGTAGCCGCTGCCGCGCGGATACCGCAGAGCCATGGGAGAACCACCATAAATGGCCGTTTTCAACATATGGCGCAACTCGTTTTCGTCCTTGGGCGCCATCAGCGTAATGCCTGGGAGATGGCGAAGGTAGGAGAGATCGAATACGCCATGATGGGTCGGACCGTCGTCCCCTACAAGTCCGCTACGGTCCATGGCAATCGTGACCGGGAGATTCTGCAGGCAGATGTCATGAAAGACCTGATCGTAGGCCCTCTGCACAAAAGTCGAATAAATGGCGGTCACCGGCAGATAGCCGTCTGCGGCCAGGCCGGCGGCAAATGCCATGCCGTGCTGTTCGGCAATACCCACGTCAAAAAAACGTTTCGGAAAACGTTCGGCGAATTTATGCAGGCCGGTGCCGTCCGGCATGGCAGCCGTGATAGCTACGATCTTCGGGTCCTGTTCCGCCAACTGCACGATGGTCTCGCCAAACACATCGGTATAGGACTTTGCAGCCGCCTTTGGCGCTCCCTTGCCGGTGGCGATGTCGAATGCGCCTACGCCATGATATTTGTCCGGGGTTTCCTCGGCCGGCTTGTACCCTTTACCCTTGGTGGTCATGATATGCACCAGGAGTGGGCCATCCAATTCGTTGATATTGGTGAAGACCTCAACCAACTGAAGCAGATCGTGGCCATCCAGAGGGCCCAGATAGTCGAACCCCAGCGCCTCGAACAACGATCCGGGCGTGAGGAAGCTCTTCAGGGAGTTTTCGGCCCTCTTGGCGAAATGCAGGATATCCGTTCCGATAGCGGGGATATTCAGCATCAAACCCTGCATTTCTTTTTTCAGGTCGCGGAAGTAGCGTCCTGTCATCTTGCGCGAGATAAATGAGGAAAACGCTCCAACATTCTTCGAGATGGACATCTCATTGTCATTCAGGATGACGATCATGTTCTTTTTGAGATGCCCGGCCTGATTGAGCGCTTCGAAGGCCATGCCGCCGGTCAAAGATCCGTCGCCGATAACAGCAATGGCATGATTTTTTGTACCGGCCAGATCAGCCGCGGCAGCCATACCAAGCCCCGCAGAGATGGAGGTGGATGAGTGGCCAACCCCAAAAGCATCGTGTTCCGACTCGCTTCGTTTGGGGAAACCTGATAGGCCATGATACTGGCGCTGGGTGTGAAACTGTTCGCGCCGGCCTGTCAGGATTTTATGAGTATAGGCTTGGTGTCCCACATCCCAAATAATCTTATCGTTTGGTGAATCAAAGCAATAATGCAGTGCGATGGTAAGCTCCACCGTACCGAGATTAGATCCCAGATGGCCACCTGTCGTGGAAACCGTCTCCAACAGGAATTGACGGATCTCCTCTGCCAAGGCCGGTAATTGTTCCGGTTTCAGTTTTTTCAGATCAGCGGGACTATTTAAAGTTTCGAGCAACATAGAAAACCTCGGGGGCAACTCATTTGATTATAGGCAATACAGGGTGAACGGGTCATATTGGCCAAAGGTCAACCCTTGACGTAACCGTTCACCCTGAACCAGTCTACCGCCCTTTTGAGGGCATCTTTGACTGATGTTTGGGACAGCCCAAGTTCGCGTACCGCCTTGGCGGAGTCGAAATACATATACTTGGCCGCCATCTGCACTCCGGCCAGGGGGATCAGCGGCTCTTTGCCGGTTATTCGGGATAGGGACTCGTTGACATAGGCCGCCAGCAGAATAGGCATATAAGGGAGACGCACCTTGGGAGCCGATTGTCCGGTGATCTCGGAAAGCATGCCGAAGATATCGCGCAACGTCAGGTTGCTGTTGCCCAGGATGTATTTTTCTCCGGTCCTGCCACGCTCTGCTGCCAGGATATGGCCGCGGGCGCAATCTTCCACGGCGATGATGTTGAGCCCGGTATCCAGATAAGCAGGCATCTTTCTGTTCAGAAAGTCAACAATGATCTTGCCGGTGGGAGTCGGCTTGACATCCAGCGGGCCAACCGGTGTCGATGGGTTGACTATCACCAGGGGCAGCCCCCTTGCAACGAATTTTGCCGCTGCCCGCTCTGCCAGGAACTTGCTCTTTTTATAGTGCCCGACCATGTCTGGCAGGGCTACAGGCGTCACTTCCGTTCCCGGTGTGCCATTACCCGGGTTGCCGAGCGTCCCCACGCTGCTGGTGTAAACCACCCGCTCCAGGGCGTTGTGCAAAGCCGCTTCCATGATGGCAACCGTACCGTCAACATTGATACGATACATCTCGGCAGGATCGCGGGTCCAGAGGCGATAATCCGCAGCAGCATGGTAAAGGACGCTACAACCTTTCAAACCCTGCCGGAGGCTATCCTGGTCGAGGAGGTCTCCTCGCCAGAGCTCCACATCCAGCCCGGCCAGATTGGCTGTATTCGAACCAGCCCGAACAAGAGCCCGCACCTCCAGGCCGTCCTTCAGAAGTTCCCTGACTATGCTTGCACCAATAAAACCGGTTGCGCCGGTAACGAAAGCTTTCTTCTTCATAAATTGTCTGGTTGATCAACTTAAAATGGTGAAAGCCCCGGATTGCGGCAAACTCGGGGCTTCCCAGCTAAACATTGTCAAACTGTCCCCACAGGTGCTACTTTTTTCCCCCGCCTTCCGCTGTCAGCCGGCGATACCTGCCCAGAGCAGTCAGCGGAAAACAATTCCGGTAAATGTGGTACCGAATCATGAAAAACTTGGGAAAGCCAGTTCCGGTGAAGGCATCCTCATCCCAGGTGCCATCTTCTTTCTGGGTGGAGAGGAGATACTCGATCCCCCGGGCTGCCGCACTGGAATGGGCCTCTCCAGCCGCAAAAAGTGACAGTAACGCCCAGCCGGTCTGTGAAGGAGTGCTCTGACCGCATCCCATGAGCGAGCGGTCGTAGTACGTATCGCATACCTCTCCCCATCCCCCGTCCATGTTCTGTTTGGATTTGAGCCAGTTGACCGCCTTTTTGATGTACGGCCGGCTCATATCCTCACCAATGGCTTCCAGGCCGCAGAGCACGGACCATGTGCCGTAGATGTAGTTTACGCCCCAGCGCCCCCACCACGGCCCTTCGGGCTCCTGCTCCTTCTGGAGGAATTCCAGGGCTCGGACAACAGCGGGATTGTCTTTCGGATAGTCGAAATTACCCATCAACTCCAGCATCCGTCCGGTCAGGTCGGCCGTAGGGGGATCGATCAATGCCTCCAGGTCGGCAAAGGGAATCTTGTTGAGCAGGTGCTTGGTGTTGTCCTTGTCGAAAGCGCCCCAGCCGCCATTCTTGCTCTGCATCCCCAGGCACCAGTTGATTCCGCGCTTGATGGCCTGTTCCTTGTGTTTTTTGTCGCGGACCTTGATGTCCTTGATGGCCATGATGACAAATCCGGAATCATCCACATCCGGGTACCAGTCATTAAGGAATTCGAAGGCCCAACCGCCCGGTTCCAGCTCCGGCGACTTGACCTGCCAATCTCCCTTGCGGCGCACTTCCAGATCCAGCAGCCACTGGGCCGCCTTGACCATGGCCGGGTGATCGGTTGGGACACCGGCCTCCTGCATGGCAACCAGGGCCAGGGCCGTATCCCACACCGGCGAAACGCAGGATTGCAGCACCAAGCCTTCCTCGTCTTCGATGCAGAAGTTGGCCAGGGCCTCAAGCCCTTTTACGACAGCCGGGTGATCGTTTGCATAGCCGAGACAGTGCAGCGCCAAAATGGCATTGAGCATGGCAGGCTGGATGCCGCCCCAGTCACCGGTAGGCTCCTGATGGTCAAGAATCCATTGTTCGGCCTTAGCGGTCCCCTTTTTCTTGAAAGGCCTGATCGGGCTTGACTCGTAGACCTTCAGCATATGATCGACACCCATGAAGAAGTTTTTCCAGGTCAGGATGCCGTCTTCCTTGGTAAAGGTATAATCCGTGGGTCGCGGCGGCCTGACGTAGAGCTCCTGCACCCGCGCCGAGGGTGGCAGCTTGCGTACCGGGCGTTCGGACATCACCACCGACAGCGGTATGATTGTCGCCCGGGCCCAACTGGACAGTTCGTACATGTTGAAATATGCCCAGTTCGGTAGCAGCATCAGTTCAATCGGCATGGAAGGGACGCCCAGCCAGGAAAATTCGCCGAACAGGGCCAGAAAGACCTTGGTGAAGACCCGGCTTTTCAGAATGCCGCCATTGGCAAGGATAAAATCCCTGGCCTTGCGCAATGCGATGTGGTCGGCCGGATAACCGGCAAGCTTGAGGGCGAAATAGGCCTCGATGGTTGTAGAGAGATCGCCTGGGCCGCCATGCCAGATTGTCCAGTACCCCTCCTCGGTCTGTTTGCCGAGGATATACTTGGCCATTTTCCGTTCGCGGATCTTGTCAACCATGCCCAGAAAATGAAACAGCATGATATATTCGGATGTTATGGTGACATTGGACTCCAGTTCGGCCCACCAATAACCATCCGGAAGCTGCTCGCGGAAAAAGAAGTCACGGGTCCTTTCGATAGCCTTGTCCAGCGGGCTTTTGGCCTCCCCCACCATCTTCTTCCAAATGGAAGGAGGCAGGTGATGAACCTTTCGAGCGGATTGTTTCTGGGAATCTATGGCAGGTGCAACCGGATCTAAACTGAACGACGTAAGCGCAGTGGAAATCTGGTATTTACTTGGATTCATTCACAAAGCTCCTATGGTCGCCAAATGCGCTCATTGCCTTGATGTTTTAGTGCAAAATTGCATTTTAATAGCATGTAAATCAAAAAATGTATATTCTTTTTCATTTAGCTGATACATGCTTGTAACAGCTTAACGGCTCTACAGCGGGGCTTGCGGCAATTAATTGAGGTTTGCCTGCATAGGTCCGCTGTGCTATACACGCATAACAAACATATCAAGGAAGAATGCAAGGAGATGTATTGATGTTGACCGGAAAACAGAAGCGCCATCTGCGTGCCCTGGGGCACAGCCTTAAACCGCTGATACTGATCGGCAAGAAGGAAATCGAGGAGGCCTTGGTCAACGAAGCCAACGCAGCCCTTGACCACCACGAACTGATCAAGGTCAAGCTGCTGGAAAGCTGCCTGCTTGACAAGCACGAAGCATCCGAAGAGCTGGCATCGGCCTGTAACGCAGAGGTAGCCCAGATCCTCGGAAAGACCTTTCTTCTCTACCGCCCGGCCGAAACTCCGGTCATTGTCCTGCCAAAGGCAGACAAACCGGCAAAGACACAACAGGCATGAGCATCAAGGCTGTACTGTTTGACCTGGACGGCACCTTGGTGAACTCCCTGGAAGACCTGACCGATGCGATCAATTTCATGCTGGCCGATTTCGGCAAAAAAGCGCTCAGCACCGCCGAGATAGTCCGCCTTGTCGGCAAAGGGGCCCGCAACCTAGTCCGGCGTGCCCTGGAGTCGGACGCGCCAGCCGATATCGAACGGGGACTTAGTCTGTTCGTGGCATTCAATACCGCCCACATTGCCGACAAAAGCAGCCTATATCCCGGCGTCAGGGAGTTGCTGGGGGCACTGGCGGCAAATGGCCTCCGCTTGGCCGCCATCTCCAACAAGCAGGAGTCGCTCAGCCGCCTGATCCTTGAATCGTTCGGGCTTGCAAGCTGTTTCGACGTCATCTGCGGCGGCGACACCTTCCCGGAAATGAAGCCGTCACCCATGCCTCTGCTAAAAGTCGTTGACGGCTTTGGCCTGGCGCCTGCCCAAGCGATCATGATCGGAGACAGCATCAACGACATCCAGGCCGGCAAGCGGGCCGGCATCACCACCATCGGCTGCACCTGGGGTTATGGCGGACTGGGGGAGCTGGCCAAAGCGGATCATCTGGCAAACAGTTGCAATGAGGTCGCAGAAATCCTGAAACAGCTTGAACGGTAATCGGTTGCCAAGGAACTGAGGAAACTTAGCATATGCACGGCTGGACCGGAAAAATTCTGCACATCAACCTGACCACCGGCGTTTCCCGCCGGGAGACGATCCCGCAGCAACTGCTGGAGGAATATCTCGGCGGACGCGGCCTGGGAGTGCGCCTTATGCGCGGCTTCCACCATCTTGATCCGTTCGATCCCGATATGCCCCTCATATTTTCCTGCGGCCCGCTCTGCGGCACAACAGCCCCCACCGCGAACCGCCTTTCGGTGGTTTCACGTTCACCCTTGACCGGCACCATCTATGACTGCTCAGTGGGCGGCCGATTCGCCAAGCGCCTGAAAGCGTCCGGCTTGGATGCGCTTTTCATTACCGGCCGCAGTGCCGTGCCGGTTACGGTGGCGATCCGCAACGACCAGGTTGCGCTCATCCCTGCCGGGGAGCTATGGGGCAGCGATATCCCCGCCACAATCGCGGCACTCAAGGCAGAGGGGAGCGTTGCCGCCATCGGACCTGCGGGCGAAAACGGCGTCCTGTTCGCAAATATCATCATGGACGACGGAGACTCGGGCGGCCGGGGCGGCCTGGGGGCGGTCATGGGGGCTAAAAACCTCAAGGCCGTGGTTGTGTCCGGTCAACAAAGGACAAGGATCGCCGACCCGGCCCTGTTCGCAAAGGCCTGCAAGGATGTGATGCGGCTGTTCAAGGCCTCACCCGTGATCTTCGGCCCCCTGGGGATTGCCGAGTTCGGTACCCCTGTCCTGGTGGACCTGATGGCCCAGCGCCGCATGGCCCCCACCGAAAACTTCCGCAAAACCTTTTTCGAACATTCGACAAACTATTCGGGTCCAACCATCAAAATGGCCTACAAAGCCAAAAAGGCAGGCTGCTACGGTTGCCCTATCCAATGCCTGAAATGCACCAAGGACGGCACCCCCTTGCCGGGGTACGAATCAGTTTCCCACTTTGGCGCACTCAATAACGTTGACGACCTGCAGGCGATTGTCGAAGCCAACCGGGTCTGTAACGACCTCGGGATGGACGGCATCAGCGCCGCCGCCACCCTTGCGGCCTGGGGCGAAATCAGGGGAAGTTTTCCCGCAGCGCAGGAGATACCCGGCCTGTTGCAGGATATCGCCCTGGTGCGGGGCAACGGGAAACTGCTTGCCCTGGGCTCGCGCCGGCTGGCGGAAAATTTGGGACGGCCGGAGCTCTCCATGAGCGTCAAGTCCCTGGAACTGCCGGCCTATGACCCACGCGGCGCCTATGGCATGGCCCTGGCCTACTGCACGAGCCCCCGTGGCGGTTGCCACCTGTGCGCCTATCCCATAGCCCACGAGATCCTGCGCAAGCCGGTCCCTACCAACCGCTTCTCCTTTTCCGGCAAGGCCCGCATCATCTCCATCGCCGAGGAGACCAACGCAGCGGTTGACTCCCTGGCGGCCTGCAAATTCGCCTTTTTCGGGGCCAGCCTGGAGGAGTACGCCGAACTGTTGACCGCTGTCACCGGCATTGGGTATTCACCACAACGGCTGAAGGAGATCGGGCGCCGCATCGTGCTGACCGAGCGTTTCTACAACTGCGCCAACGGTTTCTCCCGCAAGGACGACTGCCTGCCCCCACGCTTCTTCACCGAAGAGGGGAGCAGCGGCGACGGCATCGAGATCAGTCCCATCGACCGGCAACGTTTTGAAGAGGAATTGGACAAATATTACCGCATCCGCGGCTTGAACAGTACCGGCTGCTTCGATGACGGGGATTTCCTGGAACAACAGCCGTGAGAAACGACCGCGACAACAAAAATACCGGCAATCAAGGCGAGGAGATAGCCACCGCCTACCTGACCGCCAGGGGGTACCGCATCCTGGAACGCAACTTCCGCTGCAAGGGGGGCGAGGTGGATATCGTGGCCCGCGACCCAAGGGACAAGAGCCTGGTCTTCGTGGAGGTCAAGGCCCGCCGCGACCTATCCTACGGCGTCCCCCAACTGGCGGTGACACCATTCAAGCAGCGGCAGATATCAAAGGCGTCCCTGACATGGCTCTCGTCAAAGCAGTTGCACGACCAGAATGCCCGCTTCGACGTGATCGCCATCCTGTTGACTGCCGATGGACTGCACAAGATCGAACATATCGTGAATGCCTTTGAATTGGCATATTAAAAGGGTTGGCGTTGGGAGAATAGATAAAGGGCCACGGTGTCCAAGAATTTGTTGATTTGATTTCATGGTTGTTATCAATGTGGAGGGATCGTGATTGCAGGGATGGTGCGATCAGGATGGAAATGAAACCGCTTGTATCGGCAGAGTGCCGATGGGGTGGTTTTTTTATTTCTTGGGGGTAGCTGCATTGAGATAAGTAGAAAGAGAGGCCCCACTGCTTTGAGGATGTTGACCGGTTTTCCGGTCATCAATCCGAATGGAATAGTATCCAGCATCGAAATTGTTTATTTATCAATAAGTTGTGCCATGATATTTTTTGGGTTGATTTGGAATTAATTACTACGGATGGAAGATGACGTATTCCGGTCACGAGTTGGCAGCCTCATAACAAGGAGCGGAGCGAATGGCCGTCAAGATTTTTGAAACTCTGCTGAAGGAGAAGATAGATATCTTTCGGCAGTCATTTTGTTCGGTATCTAGGACGCTATTCTTCGACGAACAGACACAGACCCTGACTCATCCTGGCGAATTCGGTACCTATAGAGAACGTCTAGTTTCGGAATTTCTACGACTGTTTGTACCAGGAAGACTAGCTGTTGATAGCGGATTTCTCATTAATGCATTTGATGACGTGAGCACACAGTGCGATGTTGTCATCTTTGACGCAGCTAGTACTCCGTTGATGAGGAGCGAAGAGAATCAACGCTTCTTCCCGGTCGAAACAGTGTGTGCCGTAGGAGAGGTAAAATCTATTTTAACCGAAGCCCAATTGAAAGACGCACTGGAAAAGTTGTCCCGTGTGAAACGACTCCGTGACAATAATGTGAAGAACCCATCGTTGATAAGGCGTACACATGAAGGCGACTACAATCCACAAATGTATCCGTACGATCAAATCGCCACTTTTTTAATCTGCGAGAAATTCGACTTTAAAACAGACGGACTTTCGTCGAAGATTAATTCTTGGTACCAAAACGCAACCAATGCCCGCTTTCGGCATAACCTGATCTTGAGCATAAGTGATGGGATTTGCCTGTACCGAGACGCAAAAGAGGTGACTATGATGTACCCATTTATCAACGGAGTGGCGTTGAAAAACCGATTCGTTTATCCAGATACCAATCCCTATGTACACTTCAAATTATTCTGTTCATACATGTATATGGTTACATCGAATGCGACCGTGCTTTACCCTGAGATTTCTGATTACATGGGAGATGTAAGTGGTGGTTTGCAGCGGGACCAGCCATAGCGCCATTAGGGAACGGCATTTGGGTCTGAAAGATATAAGAGGGTTCCCAAATCAGGTGGCCGGGGGTTTTTCTCCCCCAGCCCCCACACCACCCGGCATGCGAGTCCGCACCGGGCAGTTCGATTGAATTACCTGGCCGTAGCCGGGTTGCAAACTAGACCCTTCCTTGACACGTCACAAGATATCATATACGATACCATCATGAAGACCCCTCGCATTGTAATTGACACAAACATACTGTACGCAGCCCTCTATTCGTCAAGCGGAGCTTCAAACGCGCTTATGATTATGGTACGCGATGGTTTAATAATTCCATGCATATCGGTCACTCTGGTGCTTGAATACGAAGATGTGCTGATAAGGCACCGGAATGTACTTCAATTAACCCAGGCAGATATCAAGGCATTTCTTGGCTTTATTGTAAATCAAGCAGAGCGCCTGAAAATTCATTACCTTTGGCGTCCATGTCTCAAAGACCCGAATGATGATATGGTGCTGGAGGTTGCGGTTACCGCAGGTGTGGATTTTATCGTTACGCATAACACTAAGGACTTTGAGGGGAGTGAACGCTTTGGAATTCGGGCCGTCACTCCTGGCTGGTTCATAAAGAATTATGGAGGTATAAAATGAGTACCATGAGCTTGAGACTTCCCGATTATTTGCATAAATCTGCTAGACAGTTAGCCAAGAGCGAACACATTTCCGTCAATCAGCTTGTCGCTACCGCACTTGCAGAGAAAATTTCTGCGCTTGCCACCGAGGATTATCTGGACGCATTGTCTGCTCAAGGTAGCCGCGAGGCATTTGACCATATCATGTCCAAGGTCAAGAAACGTCCCCCTCTTCCCGGAGACGAACTCTGATATTCCCAATCGGGTAGCCAGGGGTTTTTCTCCCCCAGCCCCCAAACCATCGTACATGCGGGTCCGCATATTCGCGCTAGCGCCACAACGGTTATGAAGAAAATGCCGACGCCCACTTGAAACGCACGAACATGGGGCGGGAGGTCGTGGTCGTGATTGCGGTTACTGACGGAAAGCTTGACCTGGAGCCGTGGGAGCGGATATTCTACGGCGAATTCGATGGCAAACATCGAAAACGGGTGTTGGTAAAGATCATCGGAGAGTGACAACAATTCAAGGAGACCCCCATGGATTTTACGGCCGTCCTGGCCCAGATTAAACCTAAGCTCGGCTGCGTGACCGACAACCTGGCGCTCATCGAAGAGCACATCCAACAGGCCATTAGCGCCAAGGCCGATCTGATCGTATTTCCCGAACTGGCCCTCACCGGCTACTTCCTCAAGGACCTGGTGCCAGAGGTGGCCCGCAGGCTCGACTCGCCCGAAATCAAGAGACTGGTCGAGCTTTCCCGTGACATCTCCATTGCCGTGGGGATCGTCGAAGAGACCGACGACTACCGTTTTTTCAATTCGGCCCTCTACCTGGAGGATGGCGCCATCAGGCACCTGCACCGCAAGGTATATCTGCCCACCTACGGCCTGTTCGACGAACAGCGCTACCTGGCGCGGGGCGAACGGTTCCGGGCCTTTGATACCCGTTTCGGCCGCATGGGCATGCTGATCTGCGAGGACATGTGGCATCTCTCCAGCTCCTATATCCTGGCCATGGATGGCGCCACATCACTGCTCTGCCTCTCCAGCAGCCCGGGCCGAGGAGTGGAGGGTGATTCTCTCGGCTCGGCCGATGCCTGGCAACAGCTTACCTCCACCACCGCCATGTTCCTCAACTGCCGGGTGCTTTATTGCAACCGGGTGGGGTACGAGGACGGCGTCAACTTCTGGGGCGGGTCGGAATATATCGCGCCATCGGGTGAATCAGTGGTCAGGGCCAGGCTGTTTGAAGAGGACGCAGTGGAGGCCTCCATTGCCGAAGGCGCCCTGCGCCGTGAGCGGATCTTCTCCCCCATGCTGCGGGACGAGAACCTGTTCGTGACCATGCAGGAACTGCGGCGCATCGAGCGCGAAAGGGGGCGATAATGGCGGGTTTGATTGCCAATACGGATTTATTGCAGCAGATCCTGACCGGTTTTGTGCGGGACGAAGTGCGCAAGGTCGGGGTAAAAAAGGTAGTGTTGGGGCTTTCGGGGGGCATTGACTCGGCCCTGGTGGCATTCATCGCGGCCCGGGCCCTGGGCGCTGAAAACGTCCATGCCATCTGCATGCCCTACAAGAGCAGCAACCCGGAGAGCGAGGCCCATGCGCGGCTGGTGGCCCAGGCATGCGGCATCAACTTCACCGTGGTGCCCATCACCCCCATGGTGGACGCCTATTTCGAGATGTTTCCCCAGGCCGACAACATGCGGCGCGGCAACAAGATGGCCCGGGAGCGGATGACGATCCTCTTCGACCATTCCGCCCTCTATTCGGCCCTGGTGTTGGGAACCAGCAACAAGACAGAGCTGCTCCTGGGCTATGGCACCCTGTTCGGCGACATGGCCAGCGCCCTCAATCCCATCGGCGACTTGTACAAGAGCCATGTCTGGCAACTCTCCGAGGCCATGGGCGTGCCGTCCGAGGTCATCGAAAAGAAGCCCTCCGCCGATCTGTGGGCCGGCCAGACCGATGAAGAGGAACTGGGCTTCTCCTACCGCCAGGTGGATGAACTGCTCTACCGGATGGTTGACCTGCGTCTGACCAGGGATGAGCTGATCGCAGCGGGCTTTGCCCCGGAATTCATCGACAACATCTACAGGAAGGTGCAGAACTCGCATTTCAAACGGCGCCTGCCGGTGATCGCCAAGGTGTCAAACCGGACCATCGACAGGGACTTCAGGTATTCCAGGGATTGGGGAAAATAACCGGGCAACCAAGTAAAAACAGGAAGAGACTCGAATGAAAAATTCTAACAACGCAACCCTGGTCTACTCCAGCGAAACCGGGCGAATCAAGCAGGATAAAGCAAGAACCGCACAACCGGCCAAACAGGCCGGCGACGGAATCGTGCGCTTGCAGCGACAGGTAAAGGGGCGTTGCGGCGGCACGGTCATTGTCATCAGCGGCATCCCGCTTGACAGTGCCGCGCTGAAGGAGCTGGCCGGAGCCCTGAAGAAGCGCTGCGGCTGCGGGGGCACGGTCAAGGACGGCATTATCGAAATCCAGGGGGATCATCGGGACATCCTGCTGGGCGAACTCCAGGCCCGTGGCTACAAGGTAAAATTGGCGGGAGGGTGATAAAAAAAGAGGGCGGAGCAGCCAACCTGCTTCGCCCTACCCTTAGTGATCTATGGCACCAAAACTCCTTGGCGCGCTGAATGCCGGAGATGACCGGTGCCCGTAGCGAAAGCCTGTTACGCCAAGGGCCCTCCGTTGAACGACTTCAATTACTTATTTCCGCTCCAGAACCTGGTCCAATTCCTTTTCGCACACATGCATCATGCACATAATTTCCTCCTCCGGCATGTCATCCAGCACAAAGTTCCCCTGACTGTCCTTTTCAACCCGGCTGATACCGGGAAAACGGCGTTCAAGGACCTTCATCTCCAGTGACTGCCGCTTGACCGTGCTCAAGAGCCTGCGGTTTTCATCCTCAAGGTCGTATTTCTCGATGGCTGAACGGACGGCAAATTTGATCTCGGTATCGTTCCACGGCTTGGTGAAAAAACGATAGATCTCACCCTGGTTGACCGCCTTCATGGCGGCTTCCAGCGTGGCATGGCCGGTGAGCAGGATGCGAACCGTTTCCGGATAGAGCTCCTTGACCTGCGCGAGGAATTCCGAACCCTGCATGCCGATCATGCGCTCATCGGATATGACCGCCTTAAAACCGCAGCTCCGCATGATCTCCAGAGCCTGTTCGCCGCTGGTAGCGGTCCGGATCTCATAGGGTTCCTCGAACAATGCCCGGTTCAACGCCGCCAGGACATTTGCCTCGTCATCGACCAACAGTATCCTGCTTGTCATAGCTTTCTCCTTGTCGGCTATTCGCCTGCAATCCCGCGCGTTGTGCCACAGAATGGGCATACGGCCCACTCCTCCTCAAGGGGCAGCCGGCAGGCAATGCAGCAATTGTGATGGAACGATCCGCAGTGGGGGCAAAAGACGAATTTTGAGTCGATGTTCCGGCCACAATGCTCGCAGCTGCGTTCGGAGCGCACGGTCGGCCCGATGACCCGCACCAACTCTTCAAGCGTGGTCAGGCCGAGGCGCACCTTGTCCAGGCCATCATCGAGAAGTACCCGCATCCCATTTGCCCGTGCAGCCGCCAGGATCTCGGATTCCTTGTAGTTGGTGCTGATCATCTGGCGAAAATCGTCGGTCATGACAAAAAACTCGTAGACGCCCAGCCGCCCCTGATATCCAGTGTTGTTACATCGTGGGCACCCTTGCCCTTTAAAGATCTCGCCGCTGAAAAAATCGGCGGGCAATCCGAGAAGCTCCAGCAGATCAAGATCCGGTGCAACGGCTGCGCGGCAACCCTCGCAGATCTTGCGGACCAGACGCTGGGCCACGACACCTTCCAGGGCCGAGCCGATGATATACGGCTTGATTCCCATGTCGATCAGCCGGGTGATGGAGGCCACGGAACTGTTGGTGTGCAGGGTGGTGAGCACCATATGACCGGTCAGGGCCGCCTTGAAGGCCACGTCTGCCGTCTCGTAGTCGCGTATTTCCCCCACCAGGATCACATCCGGATCCTGGCGCAGGGTGGCTCTCAGGATCTGGGCAAAGGAGAGGCCGATCTTTTCGTGGACCGAAACCTGGTTGGCCTCTTCCAGGAAGTATTCGACCGGCTCCTCGATGGTTTCAAAGTTCTTGTTGGGGTTCATCATGGCCGAGAGCAGCGAATAGAGCATGGTGGTCTTGCCGCTGCCGGTCGGACCGGTGGCGATGATCACTCCCTGCGGTTTTTTGCAGATAAGAGTGACCTTTTTCTGATCAGCCTCCAGAACCCCCAGATCTTCAAGCCGTTTTATGGCGGCGCTCTTATCCAGGATTCGCATGACCACCTTTTCACCGTTGATGGTGGGAAGCGATGAGACGCGCATATCGACGATACGGGTCCCGGCCTTGACCGTGATACGGCCGTCCTGGGGGCGGCGGCGTTCGGAAATATCCATCTTGGCAAGTATCTTGAGACGGGAAATCACGGCGGCATGCATGTCCGCCGGGATGCGGATCTTGGTGTGCAGCATGCCGTCGATGCGGTAACGGATCACGGTGTACTTGGTCTTGGCCTCGATATGGATATCGCTGGCTCCGTAACGGATGGCCTCGGAGATGACAGCGTTGACGATCCGGATGACCGGCGGCACCTTGGATGAGCCGAGCAGTTCCTCGACGCTGACCTCTTTCTCGTCCTCGTCCAGAACGATGTCGATCTCGTCCAGCGGCTCGATCTCGCTGATGTCGTCAAACGCTATATCCTCGCCCACTCCATAGACCTGTGCCAGCTTTTCAAGGATTTGCGCGGATGATGCCAGGAGCGCCACGACCTTGAGTCCGGTTACCCTGGCGATATTGTCGCACTTGAGAATGTCGGAGGGATCGGCCATGGCCGCGGTGAGCTGGTTCCCCTCCAGTCGCACCGGAATGAGCCGGCTTTTCTCGCATAATTCGTGGGGCAGGCATCGGGCCACGTTCTGCGGGATATTCACCTCGCGCAGATCGACGAATTCGCAATTCAGGCTTTTCTGCATGGCGGCAATGATCTTGGATTCGGTCACCATGCCGGTCCTTACCAGGAAATCGCTCAAAAACTCGTCCGCCTCCTTCTGGCGGTGGGCGATTTCCAGCTCTTCCTTGCCAATCAAACCGGCCTTGACCAGAATATCTCCCATCATCCCACGGTTTTCATCAAAGAGACCGGTGTAGCTCTTGATCTTGGTCTGCTGCTGGCGGGCGATATCCTTCAATTTCCGGTTTTCCTGCATCAGCACGTACTGCTGCAGGGCCAGGCTGACCGTCAGGCGCAGATCCTCATCGTTCCAGGGCTTGGTGATGAACTTGTAGACCGCGCCGTCCTTGACCGCCCCCATGATGGAATTGACATCGGCAAAACCGGTCAGCATGATCCGGATCGTTTCCGGATATTTTTCCCGTATGGCCTTGAGCAGTTCCGCGCCGGTGATACCGGGCATGCGATGGTCGCTGATGACAAGATTGACCGGGCGGTTCTCCATTATTTCCAGCGCCTTGGCTGCGGAATTGGCCGTCAGAATGGTGTAGTTCTCATCCATGAAGATGCGGCGTAACGAGTTGAGCACATTGTCTTCGTCGTCAACAAACATGAGGGTAAACGACTCATCGTTCGGCGGCAGCTCGACGTCCTGCGCATCAGAGGGACCATCTGCCAGCCCCTGCGTCTTGCCGACATTTCTGAAAAGTTCCGCGTACTTCGACATTCGTTACCGACCTCCGCTTTCCTGGGGAAGACGAATGATGACCGTTGTGCCGGCACCCTCCCTGGAATCGATTGCAATGGTTCCACCATAGGACATGATGATCTCCCGGGCAACCGTAAGCCCCATGCCGGTGCCCTTGCCCACATCCTGCGTGGTAAAAAAGGGGTCGAACACACGACCCAGATGCTCAGGAGGGATGCCGCAGCCATTGTCCCAAATGGTGACGACGACCGAACCTCCTTCGAGAGCGGTGGCCAAGCGCAGGCAAAGCCCTGTTTCGCGGGATGACAGGCTGTTCTGGATGATATTCATCAAGGCCTGGCAGATCAGGCCCGGATTGCAGCTGATTCGCGGCAACGGCGCCAGGCAGCGCTCCACCGCGGCATCAGCCGGCATGCTCGGCGCCAGTACACTCAGGGTTCGTTCAAGCTCCACATTCAGGTCCACATCGGCGTCGGGCGCCTCATCGATATGCGCAAAACTTTTCAGGTCGGCCACGATCTTCTTGATCCGCTCGGCCCCTTCCATGGATTGCTTGAGCAGTTCCTCGGCATCCAGGAAAATAAAGTCCAGTTTCAGTTCCTTCCAGCGCTCCTTGCTCAGTCGGCGCAGGTTTTCAAGCGATATGTCGCGGGTGGTCAGCAGATTGTAGAATTCCAGCATTTCCCGGAAGCGGGTGATATATTTCCTGAAGGTATTCAAGTTGCTGAGGACAAAACCGTTGGGGTTGTTAATCTCGTGGGCCATGCCGGCGGCCAGCTGGCCGACCGAGGCCAGTTTTTCCTGCTGGAGCATGTGGGCGTACGCGGTTTTCAGTTCCGCGGTGCGTTTTTCCACCTGACGCTCCAGGTCCAGGGCCAACTCGCGGTAACGGGACTCGGATTCGGCCAGACTGCGGTTGCTGATCACCAACTGCTCGTAAGATTCCTGAACAATGCTGGTGTGCACCTCGGTGGTCAGCATGCGTTTGAGGTTGTTGTTGACCGTGAGTTGCAGTGCGTCGCGGATGACCAGTGCCACGGCCTGATAATGGGAAGAGATTTCGGCGACCTCAAGGACCAGCCTGCCGCATGGCTCCCCTTCAACGTAAAGCGCGTGACCGATCTCAGGGATCACCGGCGCCAGAAGCATAGGTTGGTCGCCCAGGGCACATATGGGAAGATTGTGATCGTCGAGCACCGAGGCCCGGCTGAAGCCGGCCGCCAGGGCACTGCGCAGTAGCGGCTCGATCTCGGCGCGGCTGATGATCTCCGCCAGACGTTTCTCTTCGCCCACAAGAAAGGTCAGGTGTGGTGTTTGATCATCCGGGGTCACGGTTATTGATCCTCCTGTCCGATCCTCATGATTGTGGCGACGAAATCGCCCCTGTCCACTCCAAAGCGCGATTGTAGCCCCAAACGCAAGTCTGCCGCATCGAAGGTCCGCTCCACCACGTCACGGAAAGTCTCGACAACGCCCCACCCCTGGAGGGCCGAGGCCATGATCACCGGAAGGCCGGTCGGTCCCCAGGTCTCGCGCAACTCATCCTCCGGAATAATCCCCTTCAGATCGCGCTTGTTGAACTGGATGACCAGCGGCACCCTGTCAAAGCTCAGGCCGACAAGGGCGATGTTCTTTTCCAGATTATCGAAGCTTTCAAAATTATTGTTCATCTGCGCGGCCTGGGAATCGGCCACGAAAACCACGCCGTCCGCTCGTTGCAAAACCGCCTTGCGGGTGGCGTCGTGGCGGACCTGTCCCGGCACGGTGTAGACCTTGAGCTTGATCTTGAACCCGCTGGGCGCTACGTAGAAGAAAGGGAGCAGATCGAAGTAGATGGTGCGATCGTCGGTGGTGTCGAGCATCATCAGCTCGCCGCGCCCTTCATGCAAGAGCCGGTCGTGCAGACAGAGCAGGTTGGTGGTTTTGCCCGACAAGGCCGGACCGTAATAAACCAGCTTGAGCACGAGCCTTTTGTTCTGTTCGTCGAATTCGATCATCGGCTTTGCGCCTTGTGCTCCCGAGTCATCGTTTTACCATGACAAAGACATCGTGGGACGGGGCATCGAGCTGGTAATTGCGCTTGATGGCCGTCAGCTTGATTTTGTCGAGGACGCACCCCTTGCTGAGAAGCAATATGCCCGAGCCACTGTAGATGTCCCGCGAAAGAAGCATCCCTTCCTGCAGGTCCTTCAGGCCCACCTCTACTTCCATCATTTCCGTTTTTTCGTCCTTCATGGAGAAATACGTATATTTGGTCACTTTTCTGAAAACTCCGTTCAAAGACGGGTCAAGGTGACTCCCCAAAACAAATCCGGCCCTGGCCAGAGCTTGTCCCGCTATATCTCCGGAACAGGCTTCCGAAGCCTTGTCGATATGGTCTGCAAAAGCAATGATCCTGGAACCGAGCGGAATGGTTTCACCGGACAAATGATCGGGAAAACCATGGCCATCGAAATTTTCGTGATGATGGCGTATAAGGAGCCCGACCGGCCGTAGATCCTCGATTGCGTCAATCGCCATCTGCCCCCGGATGGTATGCTGCTGATACTCCCTCAGTTCCTCGGCATTCATGGTGTCAGGCGGCATGATCAGGATGCGTTCGGGAATCCCGATCTCCCCGATGTCATGCAACAGCGCGGCGATACGGATAGTTTCCAGATCGTCACCCTTGATCCCCAACTCCCTGGCGGCATTTACGGAAAGTTCCGCCACATTTCGGGAATGCTGCCGGCGGCTGCCGCTCTGCAACTCCACCAGGCCGGAGAACGCGCCGATTATTGCGTTATAATTTTCCTTCACCTTCTGCAGAACTCCATGCAACTCTTCATTTTTCTGGCGAATAGCTGTCGTCTGCTCCAGAACTCGCCCCTTGAGGTTCTGGTTCCACTCTTTCAACTCCTCGTTCTGCTGACGGACGACCTCATTCAACCGCTGGTTTTCCGCAATCAGGGAATACTGGCGCACGGCATCGCGAATGGTTTGCACCAATTCTTCGTCGTTCCAGGGTTTGGTTATGTAACGATAAGCCCCACCCCTGTTGATAGCGTCTATGGTGGCGGAAACGTCAGAGTAGCCGGTCAGCAGGATACGCAACGCATCCGGCGCCAACTCCCGCGAACGGCCCAGAAACTCCGATCCGTTCATGCCAGGCATGCGCTGATCAGAAATGATAAGCCCAAAGCCGGCAAGCTCTCGCAGAACAGCCAGCCCCGCTTCACCCGAGGTGGCTGTGTGCAATTCCAATTCTTCCTCCATGAGAAGCCTTTGGAGCGCACGCAGGATATTTTCCTCATCGTCGACGGCAAGTACCTTTATGGTGGGGCAGCTCTCGGTCATGTTATACAGATCCTCTCTGCAATCGGAATAAAGAACTCCATCAATACGGGATCAAAAAAAGTGCCGGTCATTTCCCGCATGATGTCCAGCACTCGCTTGCCTTCGAAAGCCTTGCGATAAGGGCGGTCGGAAAAGAGCGCATCCAGCACATCACTGATCGCCACAATCCGAGCCTCGATCGGGATCTCTTCTCCCTTCAGGCCTGCCGGATAGCCCTTGCCGTCGAATCGTTCGTGGTGATGGAGAATGATGTTGATGACCGTCTGCGACATACGGGCCTGGCGCGCCACCTCGCTACCCCAGAGCGGGTGCTGCTTGACAAGCTCGAATTGATCGATCTTCAGCCCCCCCTCGAAGTTGAGGATCGCCTCGGGCACGCCGATCTTGCCGCAGTCATGCAGCCAACTGCCGAACTTGATGTCCCTGATGACGGTTTCGGAAAGGCCTAGCGTTTGCGCCAGACGGACGGCATACTCCGCGACACGGTCGCAATGCCCCCGTGTGTAGGGGTCTTTGAGTTCGATGGTCTGCGCTATGGAGCGATACCTGGTTTCGTCACCATCGCGCAGCTCCCTGATGATCCGGTAGCGCGCCACTCCTTCCCTGACCACCGCAAGCAGGTCTTCGTTGACCCACGGCTTGACCACGAAACGGAATGCCTCGCTCTTGTTGATGGCGGCAAGGACCGTCTCCAGATCGGCAAAGGCGGTCATCATGACGCGCACCGTGTCGGGGCACATCGTTCGGACCTGCGTCAACAGTTCGATGCCGCTCATCCCGGGCATCCGGTTGTCGGACACAATCAGAGCAATCTCCTCTTGTCCGATTATCTGCAACGCCTCTTCCGCAGATTCGGCAGTCAGCACGCGAAGCCCGCTCTCCTGTACCGTGCGCTCGGCAGCCCGGAGAATCAAGGGTTCGTCATCCACGAAGAGGACGGTATTCATAACATCATATCGATCATGGTGATAACCACGCCGGTCTGGTCGAAGGTGTGCAAGGTGTTTATGCGCACATCGTAGCGGACATCATTATGGTGCCATGTGAGCCGGGACACTTTCTTGTCCGCCAGATCATCGATCGCGTGGTTGAATTCAGCCGGCAGGGCATCGTGACGGTCGCTGCCCAACAGTCCACCGGCTATGCCGGTAAATATCTGCACGGCGCTACGGCTGCCCTGAACAATCATCCCCTCCGAGTCGATACCGATCACCGCAACAGGCAGCGCATTCAACACGCTCTGGGAAAAAGTGAGGGCGTGATTCCGCAGTTCCAGTTCGTAGGTCCGTTTTTCCACCTTCCTCTCCAGCTCATCATTGGCGCTGGAAAGCTCGGCCATGAGTTCGCGGTTACGTTTCTGCAGAAAATAGCGCTCAAGCGAGTTGATGATCGTGACCCGCAGTTCATCGTCGTTCCACGGCTTGGGAATGAACTTGTAGATATGGCCGTCGTTGATGGCGGCCACGATCGCGGCAGCATCCGCATAGCCCGACAGGACAATACGCACGGTATCGGGCCAGCGTTTGTAGACCGCCTTGAGAAATTCCACCCCGTCCATGACCGGCATGCGGTAATCGGAAATAACTATCTGCACCGGCCCTTCGTTCTCAAGCAGCAGCAAACCCTCATCACCGGAAGTCGCGGTCAGTATTTCGTAATCATCATCAAGAAATATCCTCTCCAGGGATCTAAGCACATTCTTCTCATCGTCCACGCAGAGAATCTTGACTGTTTCTCCGAAATCCATGAAAAACCTTCCTTTCGACGTGCTATTGATTTCGGGCTGTCCGGGCCATTAAAAAGCCCGCAACCATGGGTTGTATTTTGAATTATCACACAAATAACGTCCGAAGCAATCAACCCTGCGTTTCTGCCGGAAGCAACGGCAGCCTGACGGTAAAGGTCGTGCCGGCCCCCACCTCGCTCTCCACAAAGATGTCTCCATCATGCTTCTTGATAATGTCATAACTGATGGACAAACCCAGCCCCGTACCTTTACCAACCTCTTTGGTTGTGAAAAACGGTTCGAAAATACGGTTCTTAACCTCGGTCGGCATACCACGTCCCGTATCACTGATGGCAATGTACACACTTGATGCGTCATCCCAGCTCCGAACCAGGATTTCCCCTTGGCCGTCAATGGCATGGGCGGCATTGACCAGAAGATTCATGAATACCTGGTTGAGCTGCTGGGGATAACACAGGACCAACGGAATGTCGCCGTATTCCTTTTTGAGCGTCGCCACGTACTTGATCTCGTTCCAGGCAATATTGATGGTACTGTCGAGGCATTCATTGATATCGGCGCGTTTGCGCTCGGCCTCATCGACCCGTGAAAAGCTCTTCAGGTCCTGAACGATCTTGCGCACACGCTGGGCTCCGTCCTGGGACTCGGCTATCAACTGCCTGGTGTCATCCATGATATAGTCGATCTTGAGCTTCTTTCTCTGCTCTCCGACAATCGCCATGACTTCTTCGGAAGCGCAATTTTTAAGGGCCTCACCGAGGACTGCGGTAAATTCCCCCATGCGATCGACGTATTTTCCGAGTGTCCCCAGGTTGCTTGAGATAAAACCCATGGGATTATTGATCTCATGGGCCACCCCGGCCGCCAATTGGCCGATGGACGCCAGCTTTTCCTGCTGGAAAGCCTTCATCTGGGCATTCTGAAGCTCATTGTAGGTTTTCTGAAGCTCCTCGTTCATGGAGTGAATCTCTGTAGTGTCGTTGAGGGAGACCACTTTGCCGGTGACCGCCCCACTGTCTGATGATCTGATTTCATATATGCTCAGATTGTAAAGGCGCCTTGACCTGTCATGCAGAAGTTCTCCGGAGCTGCCGTCAAAGGAGTTGAAAGTGAAACCAGCCATTTTCAACATCTCCTGCCAGTCGGAGCCGATGATGTCGTCATGGGATTTTTTGGCCAATTCCCAGAGCAGACGGTTGCAACGGCGGATCTGTCCGTTCGGATAGGTCATGATAACCAGATCCCGCAGGCTGTCGAGAGTCTGCTCCCACTCCTGCTTGGCGGTCTCGACCCAATTGAAGACATGCTCCAGTTCGGTATGTTTCTCTTCCAGTTCAGCCCGACTCGCTTCAAGAGCAGTCTCGGCCTTTTTACGGTCGGTTATGTCTTCCTTGACCGCCAGATAATGGGTAATAAGCCCGTTTTTATCGGTCAGCGGCGAAATCGTGGCCAATTCCCAGTATAGTTCGCCATTCTTCTTGCGATTAAGGAACTCCCCTTGCCACTCCTTGCCGCTGGCAACGTTCCGCCATAGATCGGCGTAGAACTCCGGAGTGTGCTCACCCGATTTAAGAATACGCGGGTTCTGTCCGATCGCTTCCTCGGGTGAATAGCCGGTGATCTGGCAAAACCGGGGATTGACATATTCAATGGCGCCCGTCGTGTCGGTAATAACGATGCATACCGGGCTCTGGTCCACGGCACGGGAAAGGTTGCGCAGTTGTTCCTCCATGGCGCGGCGTTCGGTTATGTCTATGAAAGTCCCAACCAGTCCGGCAGGAGTACCTTTCTTGTCATAAAACGGAGCCTTGGTAACTATGATCTCGCGGGCCACCCCGTCAGCGCGCAACAAGGATGATTCATAGGTTTGCTGTTTCCCTGACTGTATGCATTCGCGAGCCATTTTTTCGTGTTCTGCCGCAAATTCCTTTGGGTTGAGATTGGATATGGTCATGCCGAAAATATTCTTTTTGGAATTCCCAAGAAATTCCTCAAAGGCGCGGTTGCAGCCGATATAGCGCCCCAGACGATCCTTGTAGTAAACAGGGTTGGGAATGGCATCTATGATCTCCTGGAGGAAACGGAATTGATCGTTGAGCATTTCCTCAATCTGCTTGGCCTCGGTAACGTCTTCGAGCGTTTCCACGACACCGACCACCGTGCCGGCCCGGTTTTTGATTGGTGAAGCATGGAAAAAGAGATAATGGCGGCCAGTGGCTTCGAAACGATACCATCCCTCAGCCTGAAAAGCCCCGTCTATGAAACGTGAAGGCCGATAATTGGCGTAGAGTTCGGGAAGTATGCCTTCCGCGTTGTCCAACACAACATCTGCCATGGTTGGCCGCTTCTCGCTGTAAAACGCCTCCCAATGCCGGTCGGTACCCTTCATGTCGGCGGTATTGACTCCGGTCAGCTTTTCCAGCGCCTTGTTCCAGTAAACAACGCGATGGTCGCTGTCCAGAACGAAGATTGGCGCCGCAGAGTTAGTTACCAGGCTTTCGACAAAAGCCATCTCTTCGTCAAGCTTGCGCTTTTGTTCATCGATCTCGCCAATCATGGCGTTGAAACAGTTGGCCAGTTTGCCGATCTCGTCCTGCGAGTCGCTCTGGATCAGGCGATCTTTGCCTTGCTTCGTATTGATGGAGCCCACATGTTCGGTTAGTTTGGAAAGCGGCAAAGTGATGCGTCGCATGGTATAACGAATGATCAGCACCGAAATAATTCCTGCGCCGGTAAGTATCAGCAGAAAGTACCGGACCGCGGTATCAAGTGGCTGGTAGGCCTCTTTGAGCGGATAGTGTGACCCAAGAATCCAAGGCGCCGTTTTCAGATGCTTGTAAGAGCTCAAACCCTCGACACCTTTTGAATTCACGTTCTCGATAGTTCCTTCAAAGCCGTTCAGTGCAAGCTCAAGCCCTTTGTTTGTGCCTTTATTGATCCTCTCGTAGATCCTGCTCCTATCGGGATGGACCACTATGTCACGATGCTTGTCGACTATATAGAGATAGCCTGTTTTACCGATGCGGGTCGTTGACAAGTCGCTTATGAACCTGCTGGACCAGAGTTTGTGCTGGCCAACCAGTATGGCAATCAGCTTTTTTTGCGCATCAAGGATCGGCACGGTAAAGGCGATCACCGGTTCGCGGGAGGTGGAGTCCAGGTATGGTGAGGAGATAAAAGGCATTTTACTGGCCAGAGTTTCCTGGTAATACTCCCGGTCCAGCTGGATGGCTCTGCTGCCCTGTGAGGGGTTATTGGGATATTCCGATATGATCTTTCCCGATGCGTTCACAAGAAGCAGGCCAGCATCGAAAAATACCAGTTGATCATCTTCGTTATGGAGAGCGGCCGGAATTTGCCGCTGCCCGACCAATTCGGACACATTAATTTGATCGGCAACCCTGCGGAGTTGCTCCTGGATCAAACCCAGCCGGTCGTCCAACTGTGCGGCCAGGCTGTTGACGAGGGTTGTTTGCTGGGCAAAGATGGATTTTTCCAGTTCCGCACGCGAATACCGATAAGTCAGCGTCGCAACAACGCAAAGTATTCCCATAACCAGCAAAGTAACAGTCAAGGACATCTTGGTTTTAAGATTCATTTTGGTTGGCATGGTTTCCCCAATCTTGACCACGTCTTATAACCCTGCGAGACGAAAGATTTTACTCTATTTGGCAACCAAAATGAAAGGCATAGATTGGTGTTAGAACAGTTTTTAATGATTGCGCTGACTCGGCCTATTCTGCGGAATCAATGGCTACTCGTATCTTCCGTCGCAATACCCCGGTTAAGATGGGAGGCAATTTGAAAAACACAGGCGATCCAGTATGGTATCAAAGCCCAGACCACCCAGTGCATGTTGTTTGAAGAGCTTGCACATTCAAATAATTCTTGTGAAAAGCAAACTAATAAGTTAAATTGATTTTTTGTTGCGGGAGTGGCGGAATGGCAGACGCGGCAGCCTTAGGAGCTGTTGTCACACGACGTGCAGGTTCAAGTCCTGTCTCCCGCACCACAAATGAAGTAGATGTGCATAATGGATGTTAAAGCCGCACAATTTGACAAAACAACAGCCACCAAAACCATAACTACCTGAACTACTCCATAAATAGTCATAGCCTTGGATTGACAGACAATCTGGTAAAAAACAGGTCGGGAGAGACACAAATACCAGTATCCCCCCACTTGCAATTGATTTATTACCGGCAAGGTTATACGAGGATGAAGCACGGGTAACATCACTACCAGGAGAGGTCACACATGCAGGTTACTGTCGAAGCGTTAAACCCGGTCACCAAGAAAATCAGTATCGAAATCCCGGCCGAACAGGTTGATGCCGAGATTGAAAAGGTTTACGAGGGTATCCAGAAAAAAGCCAAGCTCCAGGGCTTTCGCCCAGGCAAGGCCCCTATGCAGCTTGTCAGGCGCACCTATAGTGATGCAATGCGCGACGAGGTAATGCGTCGTTTTTTTGACAAGACCCTTTTCAAGGCAATGGACGAACACAAGATTGAACCGGTTGATTCTCCAACAATAGAAAGCGATATTCTCGAGCCAGGCTCATCTTTTAAATATAGTGCCCAGGTGGAAGTCATGCCGGAAATCCAGCTGACAAACTACACTGGCTTTGAAGTCACGAAAGAAAAGTACGTTCCCAATCCCAACAGCATCGAAGAAGAAATCAAGCGCATGCAGGAGAACATGGCACAGCTGGTCCCGCTTGGGGATGATGCCAAAGTGGAAAACGGCAATGTTGCTTCAATTGATTACACCTTTTCAGTGGATGGTTATCCGGATGAAAACAGCAATGCCGAAGATGCCTTGGTGGAAGTTGGCGCCAATCGCCTGATGCCCGAACTGGAAGAGAAAATAATCGGTATGGGGTGTGGTGAAACCAAAACCATTAACGTGACATTACCGGATGGATACCGAAATCCGGACCTGGTTGGTAAAGAAGGTGTTTTCCAGGTAACTGTCAAGGAGATCAAGCGCAAGGAATTGCCTGAACTCGATGATGAATTCGCCCAGCAGTTCGGCGATTACGACACCATGGAACAGTTACGGGCAAAAATGGTAGAATATCACCAGCAGCAGGAAACCGATAGAATCGAAAATGAACTAAAAGATCGCATCATCCAGGTTTTGATTGAGAAGAATCCTATCGAGGTTCCTCAAGTGATGGTAAAGCGCCAACTGGAGAGCATGCTGGAAAACCTCAAGAACCGCCTGAAGAGCCAGAGCATGTCCATTGAAATGATGGGACTTGACGAAGAAGGCTTCAGGGTTCGTTTTCGCGATTCCGCCAGGGACAAGGTAAAGGGTGGACTGCTTCTGCTGGCATTGGTAGAGAAAGAGAATATTGTCGTCACCGATGAAGATCTTTCGGAGCGTTACGAGCAGATTGCCGCAGGCAATCCCGAAATGCTGGGCCGGATCAAGGAATATTACACGGCAAACAAGAATGCCAGGAATTCGCTGGCTGCCGAAATCAAAGAGGACAAGGCAATTCGCTTCCTCTTGAACAGTGCCGTGATTACAGAAGTCGAAGCCGCTGAACAGAAGACGGCATAACAAAAGGAAGAATTAATGTATATCCCTATAGTAGTTGAACAAAGCGGACGCGGTGAACGATCATACGATATTTATTCTCGTCTGTTGAAAGAGCGGATTATCTTCCTGGGAGGTGGCATTGATGATCAAGTAGCCAACCTGATCATTGCGCAGATGCTATTCCTGGAAGCCGAGGATCCGGACAAGGATATCCACTTCTACATCAACTCGCCGGGCGGCGTGGTAACGTCGGGTATGGCGATCTTTGACACCATGCGCTACATCAAGGCACCTGTTTCCACCATATGCGTAGGTCAGGCAGCTTCGATGGGAGCCTTTCTGCTGGCTGCTGGCGAAAAAGGCAAGCGTTTCAGCCTCAGCCATTCCAGAATCATGATACACCAACCCTTGGGAGGATTTCAGGGGCAGGCCACTGACATACATATCCACGCCAAAGAAATTTTGAGGATGAAAGACGAACTTAACGCTATCCTGGCCGAAATGACCGGACAAGAGGCGGATAAAGTTGCTGCCGACACAGAGAGAGATTATTTCATGTCTGCCGAGGAAGCAACGGAATACGGACTTATCGACGCCATTGTCACCAGGAAAACGGCGATCGGAGGCACAAAATGAGCCGGAGGGATAATAATCAGGAAAATCTGACCTGTTCTTTCTGCGGGAAGAGCCAGGAAGAGGTAAAAAAACTTATCGCGGGGCCGGCAGTCTATATCTGTGATGAATGCATCGAACTCTGCAATGACATCATTGCCGAAGAGATCAAAATGGAGGAGACCCTCGGGCCGGACCTGAAAAAGCTGCCCAAACCTCAAGAGATCAAAGAGATTCTCGATGAATACGTCATAGGCCAGGTCCAGGCAAAAAAGGTCCTTTCCGTAGCGGTTTACAATCATTACAAACGCATCGAAACAACCCCTAAACCAGGTGATGTCGAGATGCAGAAAAGCAATATACTCCTGTTGGGGCCCACTGGTTCCGGCAAGACACTGTTGGCCCAGACCCTGGCCCGCATACTAAGGGTTCCGTTTGCAATGGCAGATGCAACCAACCTTACCGAAGCCGGTTATGTTGGCGAAGACGTGGAAAATATCATCCTTAGCCTGCTGCAAGCAGCAGATTACGACGTAGAGCGTGCCCAGAAGGGCATCGTTTACATCGATGAAATAGACAAAATCGCCCGCAAAACCGATTCACCATCCATAACACGTGATGTATCGGGTGAAGGGGTCCAACAGGCTTTGCTCAAGATCATAGAAGGCACTGTAGCCAGCATTCCGCCCAAAGGTGGCCGCAAACATCCTCAGCAGGAATTCATGAAGGTGGATACCACCAACATCCTCTTCATCTGTGGCGGAGCTTTTGCCGGCTTGGAAAACGTCATTCAACAGCGTATCGGCATGAAGAGCCTGGGATTTGGCGCCGATGTTAAGAAGCGCGAGGAAAAGAAACTCGGAGAGTTGTTAAATAATGTAACCCCGGAAGACCTTTTGAAATATGGCTACATTCCGGAGTTCATTGGAAGGCTGCCGGTGCTGGCAACACTTACGGAACTGGACGAAGATGCCATGGTGCAGATCCTTAAAGAACCCAAGAACGCCCTGGTGAAGCAGTATCAAAAGCTGTTCGATCTGGAAAGCGTGCGCTTGCGTTTCACCGACGGCTCGTTGATAGCAATTGCCAAGGAAGCGCTCAAACGCAACACAGGAGCCAGGGGATTGCGCTCGATACTCGAGAACTCAATGCTGGACATCATGTACGATGTGCCGTCGCAGCCAAATGTAAAGGAAGTGGTAATAAGCGAGGATGTGATTTACCATAAAGAAAAGCCCATCGTAGTGTATGAGCAACAGGTCAGTGACGCCGCCTGAGCACCTATTAGGTTTTATATTTAATATCAATAAGATACCACATGGTCGTTTTTTGTTATAACAACCGCGTTTATTGTATTTGATAATCAAAAAAGTCTCTAATCGCCCGTAAATTGTGCGTTTACGAGAAAAATTGCTTGACAGTTTCCGATCTAATCTGATAAACACTGAGTCGCCTTGTATTTATTAACAAATTTCAGGAGGTGTAACGTGACAAAAGCTGAACTTATTAGCGCTGTAGCAGAGAAGGCCGGACTGAAAAAAGTTGAGGCTGAAAAAGCGGTTGCCGCTTTCATCGCCTCTGTAACAGTTGCTCTTAAAAAAGGCGATAAATTGAGCCTGGTTGGCTTTGGCACATTCACCACCGCCAAGCGTGCCGCACGTAAGGGACAGAATCCACAGACCGGCAAAAAGATCAGCATCCCAGCCGCCACCGTACCTAAATTCAAACCTGGCAAAACCTTGAAAGAAGCAGTCAACAGCAAGAAGTAACCACTGGTAGCATTTATCAGTATGTAAGGGGTTGTAGCTCAGTCGGTTAGAGTGCCAGCCTGTCACGCTGGAAGTCGCGGGTTCGAGCCCCGTCAACCCCGCCATATATTAGGGCGAATAGCTCAGCTGGGAGAGCGCCAGCCTTACAAGCTGGATGTCACAGGTTCGATCCCTGTTTCGCCCACCAATTTTTTCAGGGAAAATTTTTTCCCTGTTTTTTTCTCACATATCACGTATTGGGGTTGTAGCTCAGTCGGTTAGAGTGCCAGCCTGTCACGCTGGAAGTCGCGGGTTCGAGCCCCGTCAACCCCGCCAATACACGAAAGGGCAGTTGCCGTATTGGCAGCTGCCCTTTTCAATTTTACTCTGGTGCCCTGCCCTATGTATGAATCCACTTACAAGACAACGATAACCAAAGACGCCCCCCTACCCTTTGCACTACCTGCCTGGATTGCGCTCGCTCCTTTTGAGGAGTATCTTGGGATGCAAATAGTCGAGACCTCCAGCGGCAGGGCCGTACTAAGCATGCCTTTTTATGCAGCGCTATGCCAGGGGATGGGCCTGATGCACGGCGGGGCCGTAACTTCGCTGGCGGACACTGCCCTGGCTATTGCCATCAAGACCCTGCTCCCGGAAAACACCCACTTTGTAACCATTGAGATGAATCTGAAATTTCACGCACCGGTTCGCTGGGGAACGGTAAAAGCCATTGCACAAGTAACAGAGAAAAATGACCGGGATATCGTTGGCGAGGTCGAGGTAATGACTGAGGACGGCATCAAGGCAGCAACGTTCCGGGCTGTTTTTCGGATACCCAGCGCACGACGCGTTGTTGTTAAGGAGCAGGAACCTTCCGGAAGTTAATGATAATCATGTGGAGGAGGAACGTGCTGGTTCAAAGATTCAGCCTTTTCAGTTTTTCCACCAATGTAGTTCTGTTTATGCCCAGCAAAGCAGCGGCCTGCGCCTTTACCCCGTTGGAAAGCACAAGTGCCTGAGAGATCAACTTGCGTTCGATGTCGGCGATTGCCGACACCATATCCAAGCCACGTTCGGTCAATTCCAGGCTGACGTCACCGGGTGCATGGCCCTGTGAGCACATCACCGCTGGCAGATCCTCCAATCGGATGGTATCGTCTTCCGTCAGCGCCACCATCCGTTCAACCAGATTTTCCAATTCACGCACATTGCCCGGCCAGGCATAATCCTCCAGCGCATCAAGCGCCCTCTTGCCGATTGTCATGGTCGGCCGCCCCATGAGCCGACAGCATTTTTCCAGAAAATGGCCAACCAGGGCCATGATATCCTGTTTGCGTTCCCGAAGTGGCGGCAGGTGCAGCGGGATGACATTTAGACGATAGAAAAGGTCTTCCCGAAAATTTCCCTGGCGTACCTGCTGGTCGAGATCGAGATTGGTAGCCGAGATGACCCGCACGTCAAGTTTAACCGGCTTATTGGACCCGATCCGCTCAACCTCCTGTTCCTGAAGTACACGCAGGATCTTGGTCTGCAGGTGTTGGGGCATGGTTCCAATCTCGTCCAGAAAGATGGTCCCCTGGTTGGCGGCCTCGAACTTACCGGCCTTGTCCCTGATAGCACCGGTAAAAGCGCCGCGCACATGACCGAACAGCTCACTTTCCAGAAGCGACTCAGGTATGGCACCACAATTGACTGCAATGAACGGCTTATTTTTCCTTGAGCCGTTGAAATGCAGGGCCCGCGCCACCAATTCTTTACCGGTCCCTGATTCTCCGGTTATAAGCACCGTGGAATCGGTTTTGACAATGCGCGTCATCCGCTCGAATACAAGCTTCATGGCCGGTGAATTGCCGATAATGTTGCTGAATTCGAAACGTTCCTGAAGCTGTTTCCGCAGATAAACGTTCTCAGAGAGGAGCTGCTGCTTTTCCAAGGCCTTTGCAACCACTATCCTGAGCTCGTCGAAATTCACGGGCTTGGTGATATAGTCGAACGCTCCCTCCTTCATGGCACGCACTGCGGTTTCAGCCGAAGCATAACCAGTGACGACGATAACCTCGGTAGTGGGCGAAAGGCGACGCGAATTCTGAAGAATTTCTATCCCATTTGTGTCCGGCAGAAACAGATCGGATACAATAAGATTGAATTGTTCACGTTCCATGATGGCAAGGGCCTCTTCACCACGGGCCGCAGGCACGACAATATAGCCAATGGACTTCAGGAGAAGCTCTAGCGCCTCACGGCCGGAGTCGTCATCATCAATAAGCAAGATTCTGGTTTCTGGTACCATAGGCAGGTTCGCCTCACAAGGTAGAGTCTGTTGGCAGTATTTAATCGGCAATCGTAATGAAATGCAATTATTAAATCAAAACCTTTAAAATCCTGAAACACTAAATCCCGTAGCGTTGGCCACGGGATTTAGTGTTTCAATCAGCTGTAACAGCCGTTATCGAACGCTCCAAACCATCCATCAGGAGCTTCAGTTCCTCCAGCGAGATGACCAGAGGCGGGAAAATCACTACCGAATTCCCGAGCGGACGTGAAAATATGCCATTACTGCGAGCATCGAGACAGACGCGAATGCCGGTCTTCTGCTCCCACGGATACGGCTCTCTAGTATCCTTGTCAAGCACTAGCTCCACCGCAGCGGCCAATCCGCACTGCCGTATGTCGCCGACATGCGGCAACCCGGCAAACATGGATAACCTCTCTTTGAGGTATGTGATCTTTACTTGCAGAGTTTCAAGAAGTCCGTCGCTCTCGAACAACTCAAGGCTCTTCAGGGCAACCGCGCAAGCCAGAGGATTGCCGGTGAAGGTATGGCCATGGAAGAAGGTCTTGAGTTGCGAGTATTCACCCAAGAATGCCGAATAGACATCCTCGGTCGCCACAGTAGCTGCCAAGGGCAGGTAGCCGGCGGCAATACCCTTGGAGATCGCCATGATATCAGGTACTACCGCTTCATGTTCACAGGCAAACATCCGGCCGGTCCGTCCAAAACCGGTTGCTACTTCATCGGTAATCATCAACAGGTCGTAGCGGTTGCACAGTTCGCGAACGCGCCTGAGAAAACCTGGTGGTTGCACTATCATCCCGCCGGCTCCCTGCAGGAGCGGCTCTATTACCAGTCCGGCACATGCCACTGCATACTCCGCCATGATGGCATCCAAAGAGTCGAGGCAACGCATTCCGCAGGTGCCGGGGTCAGTGCACCCAAGTTCGCAGCGATAGCAATAGGGAGAAGGTGCCTGGATGGTCTCAAACAGCAACGGCTGGAAGGTGCCATGATAGATATCGATTCCACCGACACTGACCGCTCCCAGGGTGTCGCCGTGATAGGCGTTGCGGAAGGTAATGAAACGACTGCGCTCAGGCCGCCCGCGTTGAACCTGATACTGGTAAGCCATCTTAACCGCCACCTCCATGGCGGTTGAGCCGTTGTCCGAATAAAATACGCGATCAAGACCCGGAGGTGTAATCTCCGCCAGCTTGCGAGCCAACAGTATGCTCTGTTCGCTGGACAACCCCAGCAACGTAGAGTGTTCCAAACGGTCCACCTGAGCCTTGAGCGCCTCGTTCAGCTCGCTTCTACAGTGACCATGGACATTGGTCCACATGGAGGCCACGCCGTCCAGATAGCGCTTGCCGTCACTGTCGATCAACCAAACCCCTTCGCCCCTCTCAATGACAATCGGCTCCTCTTGCGCCCAGTCCTGCATCTGGGTGAAGGGATGCCAGATGTAACGTTTATCCCATGACCGCAATTGTTCTGTGGAAATAGTATTCACCACCCCAACTCCCTCATGACGATTTCAGTTTCAGGCTGGTCGTTCAGCCACCTTGCCAGGTATTCAACTGTCTCTGCCTGGTCCTCTCCCTCATGATGCGGCCAAAGCCCCAGTACGGGTGCACCGCAGAGCGAGCCGATATGATGCGGGGCGCTCTGCTCCGCACGTCCGGGCCTTTCAGGGAGATTGTTGATAATCACGCCAGCCACGGAAAGCCCCATCTGCTGGGCAGCATAGCAGGTCAGCACTGTGTGGTTGATGGTCCCCAGGTTCGGCCGTGCCACTACCAGAAGCGGCAGGTTCAATTCCCGCACAAGGTCGGCCATCAAAAGGCCGCCCGCCAGCGGTACCATCAACCCCCCTGCCCCCTCTACGATCATGACGTCGCTGGCAGCTGCCAAGCGCTGATAAGATTCGCGGATACTGGAGAAATCGATCCGAACGCCATCTATTTTTGCCGCTTCGGCCGGAGCCAGCGCTTCGCGCAACTTGTAGGGAGCCACATCGTTATTACACTCAATGCCGGCAGCGCCACAGAGCAGCAGGGCGTCATCCGAAACCAGCCCGCCGTTTTCCTCACGGCAGCCACTGGTTACCGGCTTCATAACCCCCACCCGGGCTCCGCTCATGCGCAGCAAATATGCCAGGGTCGCCGCAACGATAGACTTGCCAACACCGGTGTCCGTACCGGTGACGAATATTCCTTGTGCCATTTTCACCTCGCAAACTGTAATTTAAATTCGGTTCCAACCATCCGCTTTTTCTTAGAAACCGTCAACAGCAACCACATTCGGCAACCTCTAACCCGAGATCGCTGATCAATTGACGGTCAAGTTCGGGGCTGCGTCCGGCCTTGGTCAGGTAGTTGCCGGTCATCATGCCGCTGGCTCCGGCCATGAAGATCCACGACTGGAGTTCCCGCAGGTTTCGTTCCCGTCCGCCGCAGACCTTAATCTGGCGATCAGGCAGGAGAAAACGGTATAAGGCAATGGTTTTCAGGCAGTCAAGCGGTGTCAGGAAATCGGCTCGGGCCAGACGGGTCCCCTCCACCGGGTCTAGAAAGTTGACGGGGACCGAATCCACTTCCAACTCACGCAGGGTAATAGCCATCTCGATGCGTTGCTCAAAACTCTCCCCCAGGCCGAAGATGCCGCCTGAACAGACCTTCAACCCGGCTTTCTTGGCTGCTCTGACAGTAGCAATATCATCTTCATAATCGTGAGTGGTGCAGATACTGGGAAAGAAGCTGCGCGCGGTTTCAAGATTGTGATGATATGTAACCATGCCTGCCTCCTTCAGTATTTGAGCAGTATCAAAATCCATGATGCCCAAAGAGCAGGATGGTGCAATCCCGGATTCCGTCCTGATGCGTCTCAAAGTGGAACAGATGCGGTCAAGCTCTACCCCCCGGTTGATGCCGGTGCCGCTGGTGACTATTCCATAACATGAAGCCCCGTTATTTTCTGCAAGCTTGGCGCAGTTGACCATCTCTTCTTCATCAACCAGGGCATATTTGCCAATTGAACTGGAATGGTGGGCCGACTGGGCGCAAAAGGCGCAGTCCTCAGGACATGTTCCAGATTTGGCGTTGATGATCGAACAGAGTGTCACCCTGCTACCGACAAAATGATCGCGAATACGGCCGGCCTCGGCTAACAGCAGCAACAGGTCGGCCCCTGCGGCTTCCACTAGCCAAAGGGCATTTTCCCGAGAAAGCTGTTCCCCATTAATAACCGCATCGGCAAGATCTCTAATCTTTATTGTCATAACTCCCCCGAAGCCCCTCAATATCACGACAATCCCAATTTGTCAACCAACACGCAAGCACAAGTTGACATACAAAAAATCTATCTGTGTCAGCTTTTATTACACCATTCAGTAACAATATTTGACAATCGGCTTTCATCAAAGATGCATTTTACAACACAACAGGCTGTATTTAATTAATAAATTTGTCTGCCGTGCATATGGCATATCTCCTGCTATAATCTTATTCGCTAAGTCATAACAAAATAGCGAACAAATTCGATAAATTAGTATCTTTTATTGTTGTTTTTTTTATTGACAATTTTTACGGGGTTAATAGATGATAAGAATAGATATACCCTACTATTAATATCAGCAAACTGACATCTCCTGACTCGAAACGAAAAGGGGGTAACAATGAAAACCATGATAAAGACCTTGATAATAGGAGTTACATTGTTGCCGTGTCAGGTTTTTGCAGGCACCGAAAGCACTGTTTGCCGAGCGATCGAGTATCCGGACCATTTTGAGGCCGTCTGTACCGGCAACGAAAAACCAGTGTCAACTCATTCAAGTACAGTAGCACCTTACCATGGGTCGGTTCCGGCAAAAGCAGCCTCACCTGCCCAAACAACAACATCCAATCTGACATCAGGAACCCAAACGGCTACGTCTCCCAAGTTGGCTGCGGAAATACAACAACCTGTAAAGAAGCAAATAATTGCCAGTGTTCCCCATGTCAATCATAGACAACATCGTCCTGTAAAGGCCGACATGGATGCCGCCATAGCTGCGAGAAGAGCTTTGATATTGGAAGGGCGACAAAACGACACCACGGTACAAGGCAATACTACGCCTGATTATTCAACAATATTTGATCAGTAACTATTTGCGACGTCCGGTTTACAAACGCTTAAATGCCGTTTCAAGCGGCAGATAACCGTCTATATCATTCAATATAATTTAGCTGCTACCCTAATGCCCCGGAGGTGATTTTCGCATATGTCAAAATCTATTAAAGTTATCTTGAGACTATTTTGTACTGTAACTGCCCTTTCATTCATGACCAATCTGGCCGTTGCAGGTGAATTAAAATACAAACGCACCATTGAAAGTTACACGGCTCCGGATGTTGTACTGGTAAACCAGGATGGCCGCAAGGTGCGTTTTCGGGAACTCATTCAATCAAAAAAACCGGTTATTTTGGACTTTATTTTCGGGACATGTACCACAATTTGCCCGATCCTTTCCGTGAGTTTTGCAAACCTGCAACGTAAACTTGGAACTGATTCACAAAAAATACAACTGATATCTATTTCGATTGATCCGGAAAACGACACCCCGAAAGTTATGAAGGATTACTTAAAAAGATACAGATCAAAGCCGGGCTGGGACTTCCTGACCGGAACACGCGCAGATATCGATAAGGTTATGTACGCATTCAATGCCTATATCCCAAATAAAATGTCCCATTACCCGCTGACGCTGATCAGGTCTGATGAGCCAGGCAAATGGATCAGGGTATTCGGGCTTATGGGCAGTTCCGAATTTATTGATGAGTGTAAAAAGGTGGGGATAAAATGAAGTTATCTAACCGGAACATCATTTATAATCGGATGCTGGCGATATTGGGCTGCTTCGTGGTTCTTCTGGTTATGGCCGGCTTGACAGACTCGTATGGAGCATCATCACCCAAAACCTCCGTTTCTCCCCAAGAAGAACATCAACTGGGCGAGCGAATGTATCGCGAAGGCATTCTGCCATCGGGAGAACCGATGCAGGCCTTTGTAAAGGGCGACCTTCCGGTTCCCGGCACCGCATTTACCTGCGTCAGTTGTCATCTGCGCAGCGGCCTGGGCTCGTATGAAGGCGGTGTTGTAACAACACCGACTAACGGCGCGATTCTCTTCAAGCCGCTAGACCTACAGTATAAGGGCGTCAAACAGGACCCGAAATATTATCCGGTACCCACCCGTAGACCGGCATATACCGACAAAACACTGGCGAATGTCATACAGAGTGGCGTGGATCCCACTGGCCGGACACTAAATGACGTCATGCCACGCTATCTTATCGAAGATCAGGATATGGCTTTGCTTGTCTCCTATCTGAAAAACCTGTCGTCACACTTCTCTCCGGGGGTATCCGATACCACTATCCACTTCGCAACAGTAATCACGGATGACGTAAGCCCTGAAGAACGCAATGCAATGCTCGTCCCTCTGGAAAATTACATCAAACAGAAAAATACCATGGCTGCATATTACAAGAGGAACAAGTTCAGTGCCCGCATGGCAGCCTCAATGCTCTATTCCGGTGAAATGACCTTCAAGAAACTGTCGTTGTCAAAATGGGTATTAAAAGGGCCGGCGGAAACCTGGCGCAGCCAATTGGAAGAGTACAACCGCAAGGATCCGGTATTCGCCCTGTTGGGGGGCATAACAAATGGCGACTGGCAGCCGATTCATGAATTTTGCGAAACAAATCGGATCCCGTGCATTTTCCCTATTACCGATTACCCTGTCGTCTCAGAAACAGACTGGTATACCCTGTATTTTTCCAAGGGGTACTACCAGGAAGGAGAAGCGGCTGCCCGTTATTTGAATCGGGGGGAGGAATCCCAGAATGAAGTACCGATAGTCCAGATTGTCCGTGACTCAAAGGAAGGCAAAAACCTTTCTGCAGGTTTTCAGGAAACATGGCGCGAACTGGGACATCAAAACCCGATTACCGTCAGACTAAAAACCGGAGAGACATTATCCGAAGAAACACTTCAACAAATTTTAGCCAAGGAAAAACCAGCGGTTCTCGTACTATGGGATGGGGCCGATTCTCTGCCTGCACTGGAACTATTAGCAAACAACAAGGAGAAGCCGCAGACCATTCTGGTATCGTCAAGTTACCTTGGCAAGAGCGTCTGGAAGCTGGGCAAAGAGCTCAGGGACATCACCTATATTACCTATCCCTACAGACTGCCGCAGGATGAAGAGCGCTACAACGGGTTTGTCGGGCAATTGGCCAGTAACATGAAACTCCAGGGCAAGGCTGACATGATAGCAAAAGAGTCCTTTGCCATTACCCAATTGCTTACCCTGGTAATGATGGACATCCGTGGAAATTATTACCGGGACAATCTACTCGACGTTATCGGGATGATGAGAGACCAGGACTTGCCTTTATATGAGCGTTTGAGCTTCGGCCCGGGCCAACGTTACGCCTCCAAGGGATGTTATATCGTCCAGCTTTCAAAGGGCGACAAACCTGAACTTGTGAAAAAAAGCGAATGGGTCATACATTGACTTTCTCCGGATCGGGACACGATCAATCAAAATCCATCCGGACCACTCTACATGCAAAGGAAAGATAAATGCGCAAACTGATTTTTATTGCCCTGTTAACACTTCTCGCCACCAGATCATTCGCAGCCGAGGCGCCGCTGACCGAGGATCAAAAAGTTCTTTATTCGATCGGCCTGATCGTATCCCGCTCACTTGCGGTTTTCAATCTGACGCCCGCCGAGTTGGACATTGTAAAGCAGGGCCTCACAGACGCAGTCTCAGGCAAGCATCTGGAAGTGGATCCAGGGGCCTACAATCACAAGGTCCAGGAATTGGCCAAGCAGCGGCGCAAGGAATTGGGAGACAAGATGGCCGCCATGAACAAGGGGTTCATCGAAAAAGAGGCTCAGGAAAAAGGTGCCGTAAAAACCGCTTCCGGCCTGGTCTTCCTCTCGTTGAAAGACGGCAACGGAGAAGCCCCCGGGCCAACTGACACAGTTAGGGTAAACTACCGCGGCACACTGCCTGATGGAAAAGAATTCGACAGTTCATACAAGCGCGGTCAGCCAACCGAATTTCGTTTGGACGGTGTCATCAAATGCTGGACCGAGGGTTTGCAGATGATGAAGGCTGGAGGCAAGGCCAAACTGGTCTGCCCTTCGTCGCTTGCCTATGGAGAAGCAGGAGCCGGGGACGTGGTACTGCCGGGCGCAACCCTGGTATTCGAGGTTGAGTTGCTGGATGTAAAACACGCTCCTAAAAGCGCTGACGCGAAAAAATAGAGGACATGACTAACCGACTAGTTACAAACAGATATTTATCTTATTCCGCCCCATCTACGTCACATAGGCCAGATGTTTGACAACACAGACAGGAGGATGCAAATGAGCAAGCATAACGCAAAAAAGAAAGGAGGAACGGATATGTTCAGGCGACTATTATTCTTGTCACTGACAGTTGCCGTTGTTGCGGCGGGCCTCAATATGGCCCAGGCTGGTCCGGGAACAATGGTGAACACGGTCGGCCCCATGGCCCCGCCAGGAACTCTCACTGGAACAGGCACTCCATGGCCACCTTCAACCCCAGGAGCAACGCAGGTCTATTCCGGTCCCCAGGGCGGCACCTTCTATGCCAACAGCCCGGCAGGCACCTGGAAGTACAAGACCTCATCCGAATTCATCAACTACACCACTGCCGGATTCGTTGCTTACAGCAGCGCTTCCAGCAACTCGGGAACTCCGCTCCAGAAGTTCATACACAGGCTGCCGGGACTCGGCGCCCCCGGTTGCACCGCTTCCAACGGTACGGGGACATGTAACGAAAACGAACTCAATCAGTATATCCCGATCGCAGACGCGGACGTGACCACATATCCCGGTTCCGACTATTACGAGATTGCGGTAAAAGACTATACTGAAAAACTCCATCCCGACCTGCCGAAGGCAACACTAATGCGCGCCTATGTGCAGCTCAACAGCGGCAATGACCCCACCTGGGGCGGGACCATCTCCCCTGCAGCGGAACACTACCTTGGGCCGCTGATTTTGGCCCAGATGAACCGTCCGGTGCGCATCAAGTTCGTCAACCAGCTTGGTGTCAACGGCGCCGGTGACCTCTTCATCCCGGTGGACAAGACCTACATGGGGGCGGGAATGGGGCCGAAGCATGCAGACGGCACCCCCTGCGACCCGGCCATGGACACCACCTGTGCAATGTATACAGAAAACCGGGCCGTAGTCCATCTCCATGGCGGAGCTACTCCTTGGATCAGTGACGGTACTCCCCGCCAGTGGATTGCACCGGCTGGTGAAAACACCCCATTTAAGCGCGGCGTCAGCCAGGTTAACGTACCTGATATGCCAGATCCCCAAGGCCTTGTTGATGGTGTGGCAACTTATTATTACACCAACCAACAGAGCAACCGCCTGATGTTCTACCATGACCACGTTTACGGTACGACTCGGCTCGACGTGTATGTCGGCGAGGCAGCAGGTTACCTGCTGACCGATCCGGTTGAGACCGACCTGATTGACGGCACCAACTTATCCACCTTCAATACCGCAAACCTCAAGGTCATCCCCAACAATGGCGGCGGCGTATACAAATGGGGTGTTCCGCTGGTTTTACAGGACAAGACCTTTGTGCCACAGGACATCGCGATCCAGGACGCCTATTGGACCAATCCCAAGTGGGGCACATACGGAGACCTCTGGTTCCCCCATGTCTATGAAACCAATCAGGACCCGAATGCACCGGACCAGTCCGGCGCCAACAACTTCGGAAGATGGGACTACGGTCCCTGGTTCTGGCCACCTGTCCTGATCGACGCCGCTCACCAGACCGCAGCGGGTCCGGTGCACCAGTGGCAGCTGTCCAGTACTCCGGAGGCATTCATGGATACCCCGGTTATCAACGGTGCTGCCTATCCATACATGGATGTAAATCCCGAGCCATATCGTTTCCGCATCCTGAACGCATCCAATGATCGCCCGTACAATCTGCAGATGTACGTAGCCGATCCTCTGGGTTACTCTTCGGCGGCCACCAACAATACCTCCACCGAAGTGAAGATGGTGGATGCGATCCCCCGTCCGGTCTGCACCGCGACCCTAACAACATCCTGCACCTGCGACGGCGTCAACTCACCGCCGGGCTGCTTCCCCACCACATGGCCAACCGACGGCAGGGACGGCGGCGTACCTGACCCGGCATTAGCTGGGCCGAAGTTCGTTCAAATCGGTACCGAAGGCGGGTTCCTGCCCAAATCCGTGGTTTTGGACAACCAGCCGGTAAACTACGTGTACAACCGTCGTAACATCGTTGTTCTTGACGTGCAGGACAAGACTCTGCTCCTGGCCGCTGCCGAACGCGCCGATGTCATCGTCGACTTTTCCAAGTACGCGGGCCAGACAGTCATACTTTACAACGATTGCCCCACACCGATGCCTGCCTTTGATACCCGCTACGATTACTACACCTGGGATCCGGACCAGACATACCAGGGCGGAGCACCGACCACGCAACCCGGTTACGGCCCCAACACCCGCACCATTATGCAGTTCCGCGTTGCGGCAACGCCGACCGCCAACACCAATCTAACAACTGCACTGTATGATGACCCGGTCAAACTGGCAGCCCTGGATGCCGGCCTGAAAGAGGCCTTCGACGCCACCCAGCCGAAACCGATCGTTCCTGAAAAAGCATATGGCTCCACAGCCGACCACTATGCCAAAATTCAGGATTACACCATGACCTTCACCCCGGTTGGCGAAACAGCGGCCAAAACAATCACTTTCAAATCTAAGGCTATCCAGGAGTTATGGGATCCATGGGGGCGCATGAACGCCACCCTGGGTGTTGAACTCCCGTTCACCAACAACAATATCCAGACCACGATCCCGCTGGGCTACCTCGACCCGACAACGGAATTTATTCACAACAATGAAACCCAAATCTGGAAAATCACCCACAACGGAGTGGACACCCATCCGGTCCACGTCCATTTGTACAATGCTCAGTTAATCAACCGGGTGGGCTGGGATGGTGCCATCAGGCCACCAGACCCCAATGAATTGGGCTGGAAAGAAACCATCAAGATGAAACCGCTGGAAGATGTTATCATTGCTCTTCGTCCTACACTCCCTACGCTGCCCTTCGCACTGCCCAACAGCGTTCGTCCCGTAGACCCAACCATGCCAATCGGTGCAACACTAACCCTTATCAACCCAGTAGATGGAAATGCCATATCCGTGGTCAACAAGTTGACAAATTATGGCCAGGAATATGTATGGCATTGTCATATCCTGGGGCATGAAGAGAATGATTTCATGAGGGTCCAGACGTTACGAACACCAATCAATCTGGATTTTGAGAATGACGGGATGAGAGATTTAGCTGTTTGGCGACCATCAACGGGAAATTGGTACGTCCTATTAAGCTCAACCAATTCTGTAAAACCAGCAGTAAAACTTGGGAGACTCGGTGATATTCCGGTTTCTGGTGATTATGATGGGGACAGTAAATCAGACCTAGCTGTGTGGCGTCCTACCTCTGGCATCTGGTATGTGCTTGATAGCTCAACAAACACTCTAGAGCCTAATGTAGTACTTGGGGCAAATGGAGATATTCCTGTTTTTGCTGATTACGATGGGGATGCAAAAACCGACAAGGCGGTCTTCACGCCTTCGACAGGTATATGGAAAATTATTAGCAGCTCCAATGGTACGACTAGAACGCAGAAACTTGGACGATCTGGGGACATACCGGTGCCCTCTGATTACACTGGTGATGGGAATGTTGACATAGCCGTATGGAGGCCTACGAGCGGCAACTGGTATATACTTAACAGTAGTACTAATTTACTGGAACCAACCATTACTTTTGGGACCTCGACTGACACACCAGTACCTGGTGATTATGATGGTGATGGCCAGTCTGATAGAGCTGTCTATCATACAAATGGTACATGGGGCGTAATTTTCAGCAGCAATAATCTAACAAACTCCGTAACTACTATCGCGGCTCTAATTGCCCCTGCAGCGGGTGATATTCCAGTGCCGGGTGATTATTGCGGCGACCACAAAACACGTCCTTCAATATGGCGCCCATCAACTCACACGCTATACACACAAAATTGCAGTACAGGCGCATTAAGGTCGGTGCTATTTTCAACAGCGGTCTCAACTGATACAATTATCAAGTAGAGTAATGAAATCAGAATTCTCGAGGTCGGCAGCAGACCGACCTCGAGAATAACTTGAAAATAGCAGCAAACCATGGTAATATTTACACTAAATTTTGTTTGAAAGGAGTTTATATGACAAACAATACTAATGAGTTAAATTTTGAAGTTAAAATTAAACCAATTTGGCAAACACCGTCTTTAAAATCAATTAATATCAAGAAAACTTTAGCAACATCAGGCCTTGCAACTGATTCGGCTACACCAGCAGGATCTAAATAATACCTGTTTAGCAGCCAAATATTCGCATATTAGAGACAAAGAAGAGTCATAGTATTGATCTACTCACCACGAGGTGATCGCTCCATTGCATTGTAAGCGTATGTAATCATTTGTACTTGATTTGCAATTATTATTTAACCCCTTTACTTTAATAGGGGTTTTTTATTTTTCCAAACCTTGAGGTAATTTTGAGCGGTATTTTTGGTGTTTTTAATTTTAATGGAAATTTCGACATAACGCATGCCATGCAAACCATGTGTAACGCTATGCCTCGTTGTAAAAATACTGCCAGCAAAATATGGCAAGATGGTGTAGCTGGTCTTGGCCAAACTATTTATGACAAGACCCGCCAAAAAATTATGCAATATAAAGATACAAATTCCAACTTTGTACTGACAACTATATGTCGAGTAGATAATAGAGCCGAACTTGGAAATCTCCTTCAAATCAGTGAAACAGATGTTGTTCGATTTCCTGATAGTGAATTTATACTTCGTGCCTATCTCCAATGGGGACAAGAGTGCGCAACTCGTATCTTGGGAGATTGGGCATTTGCTATTTGGCATCCGAACGAACAAAAGTTATTTCTAGCGCGAGATCATCATGGCAATACATCTCTTTATTATTTTCGGGATAAAAATTTATTTGCATTTGCATCATCAAAAGATGCCATATTATCATTAAAAAACATATCAACTCCAAAACTAAATGAGCTTTATCTCTCCCAAATATTAACTGGGTGGCAAGCATACCACGGCGAACGCACCATTTATGAGCAGATATACAGGATACCCCCAAGCCATACACTCTCTGTAACAAATTCTCAATTAATTAACCATCAATATTGGTATCTGAAATCGACTCCTGAACTTCATTTAAGCAAAAGAAATGATTATGTTGAAGCGTTTCTCAGTATCTTTGACGAAGCAGTGAGATGCCGTCTTCGAAGCACCACTAATTCGACATCGAATTATAACGATATTGCAGTTCAATTAAGTGCGGGGCTCGATTCAAGCGCGGTTACGGTGACTGCTGAAAAACTACTGCGCAGCGAGCAACGCAAAGTTGTGGCTTTCACTGCTGCACCTGCCTATGATTCGAGAAAATTTGTTCACTCTTCTAACGGTGCAATTGGCGACGAGACCCTATTAGCTAAAAAATGTTCCATTTTTGCCAACAGTTTAAGACATATAACAATTAAGGCTGAGGCAATCAGCCCTATTCAATCAATAAGAACGGCATTAGACATACACAAAGAACCAATTTTTGGTGCTGCAAACTATTTTTGGTTATCCGAACTAAGAAAAGCGGTTCACGATATGGGCTACAGAATATTATTGACTGGACAAAATGGGAATCCCGGAATGTCTTGGACCGGTGTTGTTTCATCTCAGCCACTTAACGTGCAGCTTAGTATTTTGGGCTGGCAAAAATGGTTTCTGTTAAAATTTTATCATGCCAGGCAAAGTTTATTCCATACAATTAAATCTAACTCCATAGTACTCTCATTTTGGCACAATTATTTTGAACAAAGAATAATCAGACGTTATTCTGCGATAAACATAAATTTTGCCCGACGCTTAAAACTCCTAGAACAGATGACCTGTTCATCAAACCAACGGCCACCACTAACTATACTTGACCAGCGCCGCATTCTTCAGCCGGGTCGTTCGATGACAGGTTGTTTACATGCAGAAATGGGTGCTGCATATGATTTGGAAATACGCGACCCAACTGCGGATGTGCGAGTATTAACATTCTCTTTTTCTATCCCAGATCATATATTTATTGACCCCAAAACTGGAATAGACAGGTGGCTAATTCGTGAGGCAATGAAAGATAGACTGCCAGATGAAGTTCGCCTTAACCGTAGATTTGGAGTTCAATCAGCGGATATAGTTCCACGTCTACGTGCGTGCGCCCCCGATGTTGAGAAGGCTTTAAAAGAGTTATCTTTAGGCCCAGCTTCTGAATATGTGGATGTACCACACATGTTACAATCATGGCGGATAATTCAATCCCAAGACACTCCTGAAGCATCTTTATTAGCTCGTGCAGTGGTATGTCGTGGCATCATGGTGGGTTTATTTGTGAACTGGTTTTACCAATAACGAAGCGACATGGCGATGGGACCCATTTATGTTTGATGCTAATATTAATGATGTTGTTGCTTTGCCTTCAAATTTACTCTGCGATGTTTCCCTAATGCAATCGAGTATCCCACCGACACTTGAAGGTGCCACTTCCTCTGGTGTTCTCTGGCAGGCAGCTCCTAATCGCTTTCTTTTTAATGTTCCAAATGTTGCTCGATATCTAGTCGAAGATGGTCGCCGGATACTGATCGATCCCTTACCAGATGTAGATAATGCAGCTGTGATTTATTTTTTACGCATGTCCCCGCTGGCGGCACTTCTTTACCAGAAAGGCTTGGTGGCCTTGCACGCAGCTATTGCCGTAAATGATGGGGGGGCAGTGTTGCTAGCTGGGAACTCCGGTGCAGGCAAATCAACCACACTGGCTGCTTTATCCCAACGAAACTGGGTAGTTTTTGCCGATGATATAGCGATGGTTACACATCATAAAGGCAAACCTGTTGTTTATCAAATGTCTCCACATGGTATGCTCTGGCCCCGCTCACTTGAGAAGTTAAATATTGATGCCAAGAGCCTTCCGTTTGCAGACAATAACCGACAAATTTTTTCAATATCGCAGCATTCTTCCCCAGTTCCCAGGCAATTGCGCACTATTTACTATCTGTCAGTTCACAACAAGGATGATATTTCTATAGCTGAGATTTCGGGGACATTGCGTTTCAAGGTATTGAGTGAGTGTTTGTATAATAGTCATATTGCCGATGTCTTGCTTGACAGAGGTGAATTTATGCGTTTTGCAGCCTCCACCCAATCTGTTGTGATAAAACGCTTACAACGCCCTAGTAGAATATGGAGCGCTGAAATGTTAGCTGATCTGATCGAGAAAGATGTGTCATGAGCTATTACTATTTGGCGTACGGTCTCGTTTTACAACTCCCTTTTGTTTGCCCTCTTGTTCCAAATGCCCCAGATGGGGCAAAACCAGACGTAACAGTTACGGAAGGGAAAGTACCCAAATGGCTTGTTTCGCCGATAGCTGAAGATAAATACTGGCAGATCGAGCCAAATAAATTTCTTCTACGCGGGGGCCGCAAAGCAGGGCGATTCCTTGTAGAAGATGGAGCGCAAATAACCTTAGAGCGCAATCCAGAAGCGGATGATGTTCGTCTAGCGATATATTTTTTTGCAACGGTACTGGCAGTCCTGCTGCAACAGCGTGGTCTACTGGTGTTGCATGCCAATACAGCCCTCACTCCGCTCGGGGCAGTTACGGTTTCTGGAGTATCTGGGGCTGGCAAAACGACTACGGTTGCAGGACTACTTAATAAGGAATGCCAGCTACTAGCAGATGATATTACGGTGCTGCGCTTGAACGATACTAGCCTCGTTGAAGTCGTGCCCGGTCCTCCTCAACTGCACCTTTGTGAAGACACTGCAGAAATATTCGGGTATGACATTCAGAATATTCCGCGTTTTGCCTGGAGGCGCATGAAAGCGGCCGTTTCTGTACCTCACATCATGGCGGCACAACCAGCACCGCTCTCTGCACTTTACCAACTAGTAGCTGATGATGTTGATGACGTTCGGATAGATAAACTCTCCGGCTTCGATAAATTTGCTGTTCTTCAGGATTGCCTATATGGACCGACGTTACCGAATGAACACCCAGATCAATTTGCACTTTTCTCCGTGATGCTTGATAGTATCCCTTTTTACCGTATTTCTCGCCCTGCATCTCGCTGGAGCCTGGATGAAGTCATCGAGGTGATACTGCAGCATGGCTAAAATAACCTGGCTGGCTTCATATCCCAAATCAGGCAACACCTGGATGCGTGTTCTGCTGACAAACTATTTACGTGATGGGGACTCACCCGCCGATATTAACAGGCTGGATGGCGGACCAATCGCCAGCGCCCGTATTTGGTTTGACGAATGGGTCGGCGTAGAGGCATCGGCCCTGGATGACGAGATGATCGAGATCCTGCGACCCGGTGTTTACCGCTGCATGGCGAGGGAAGAGCAGGCCAACATTTACATGAAGGTACATGACGCCTGGGGCAGGACTAGCCGAGGTGAGGGCCTGTTTCCGGCCGAAGTTACTGACGGGGTAATTTACATCCTGCGCAACCCCTTGGATATGGCCGCTTCATGTGCCAATCATTGGGGCGTCAATATCGAACAAGCGGTTCAAAACCTCTGTGACCCGGACTATTCTCTGGCCCGTTCTTTAGGCGGCATGGCAGACCAACTTCGCCAAAAAATTGGGACATGGAGTCATCATGTCAGCAGTTGGTTGGACGAATCCGGATTGCCGGTACGCCTGGTGCGTTACGAAGACCTGCGCCGCGACCCAGTAACTACCTTTGCCGGCGCGGCCCAATTCTGCGGCTTTCCCACTAACATGGAGCGGGTACGCAAGGCGGTGGAGTTTTCAGACTTCAAGGAATTACGGCGCCAGGAACAAGCCAATGGGTTTCGCGAACGGTCGGCAAAGGCTTCAGGAGGTTTTTTCCGTAAAGGGCAGACAGGAGGTTGGCGAGAAGAACTGTCTGATCACCTGGTGAACAGGCTAATTGATGCCCATGGCGAAACCATGCGACGCTTCGGCTATCTCGATGAAAACAATAATCCGATTTGATCGGAAAGGAGCTTAGCACCATGGCAATTGAACCGAACAACACGGTGGTACGCACCGCCGGGATCATGACCGCCCCGGTGGACCAGGAGATTGTGCTGCTTAACATGGCGCGTAACAACTATGTTTCCCTCGACAATATTGGCCGAAGGATATGGGAATTGTTGGAATACCCGGTCTCCGTGGCAAATTTGTGCAGACAACTGGGGCAGGAGTTCGAGGGTACGGAGCAGCAGATTACCACAGATGTACTTCAGTTTTTAACGCAGCTTGAAACTGACGGCCTGGTGCATGTCGCTGAGTAATGATCTGAATAAATTCCTCTCTCGCTCCTGGCTTGAGCGCCGGATGCTTCTGGAGGCTTTTTTCTGGCTTGGGCTGATGCGAGCGGCAATCATATTGGTTCCATTCCGACACATCGTCAGTATATTCGGGCTGAGTACGGGGCAGCCGACTGCAACATGCGCTGGTAATCCTGATAATCTGGCAACAATCGTCGGTTGGGCAATCAAGGCCGCCGCGGCCCGCACCCCATGGGAGAGTGTCTGCCTGGGACAGGCGCTGGCGGGAATGGCCATGTTGCGCCGCAGAAGGATACCGGGCACCATCTTTCTGGGAGTTGCCAAGGATGCCACTGTTCCGGAAACCATGACCGCACACGCCTGGCTCTCCAGCGGAGACACCACACTGACAGGCGACTACGTGCAAAACAAGTACTCTGTCATTTCATCTTTTTTCTGGCTAAGTTAGCAAATGAACATCATGCCCCGGACATTTCTATACCCATGATCGCACGTGCCCAACAGGAATTATTCAGATGCCTCCCCCTCATTGGCCGGGGTCTCGGTTTGGTGTGGCAGTCGGCGCGGAGTTGGACAATTGCCTGGGGCACCCTTCTCCTGGCCCAGGGTCTTATTCCGGCTGCCCAGATTTACCTGACCCGGCAGACGGTTGATCTGCTGGCAATCGCAATCGGAAGTAATGGTGGAACAGCTGCCTTTGCCCAGGCCTGGCCACCTGTTGTGCTTATCGGCTTGCTCTGGTTTGCCAGCCAACTGCTGAACAGCGCAATAACCTGGGTGCGCGCTGCCCAGGCCGAACTGGTGCAGGACAGCATCCATACCCTCATTCATAGCCAGTCCCTTGCGCTCGACATTGCCTTTTACGAGAATCCCGAATCCTATGACCTGCTGCACCGGGCGCGAGTGGATGCCATTTCCCAGCCTATTGCCCTGCTGGAAAGCCTTGGCACCGTCATCCAGAATGGCCTGACCCTTATTGTGCTGGCAGTCATGCTGGCCAGTTACGCTCCATGGCTGCCACTGCTATTGATCGGCAGCGCCCTGCCGGGACTCTGGACCGTTGGCCGCTATGTCCTGCGCCAGCACCATTGGCGCATAGCCAATACCGCCAACGAGCGTCGTGCCCGCTACTACGACTGGCTTTTGACCGAGCGGAGCAGCGCCGCCGAGATGCGACTTTTTGACCTGGGCAGCTACCATCAAGGATTGTTTCAGAGGCTGCGGGAGCAGCTTCGCAGCGGCCGCCTGGCACTTGCCAGGAATGAAATGAAGGCGGAATTGGTTGCAGGCAGCATAGCCTGGCTAGGGGGACTGGCCGGGATGGCCTGGATGCTCATGCGTGCTGCAAATGGTCTGGCACGCCTCGGCGATCTCGTGCTCTGCTACCAAGCCTTTCAACAGGGACAAAAATTACTCCGGTCACTAATGGATGGCGCTGGCCGTATCTACCGCAGCACACTCTTTCTGGACAACCTCTTCCAGTTCCTGGCCATCGAGCCGCAACTCCACACGAGCACGACTCCCCAACCAATAACAGTTCCGCTTAAGGAAGGCATCCGGTTCGAAGGTGTCTCCTTCTGCTACCCCGGCAGCGAAAATGCTGCTCTGGCCAACTTTTCGCTAACGCTGCCCAGCGGCAAGGCGACTGCCATTGTGGGGCACAACGGGGCGGGGAAAAGCACGCTCATCAAACTGCTCTGTCGATTTTACGATCCGCAGGAAGGTGCCATACTACTGGACAGCGTGGACCTTCGGGAACTGGATATCTCCGAACTGCGGCGCCAGATCACGGTACTGTTCCAGGAACCGGTCCGCTATCACACCACTGCCGCGGAAAATATTGCCATGGGTGATCTGGCTGTACCGCACGACGACGTCCGCATTCGGGCTGCCGCCGCAGCAGCGGGGGCAGCGGCCCCCATCGAACGACTGCCCCACGGCTATGAATCGGTTCTGGGCAAATGGTTCGGCGGCGCGGAACTGAGCGTGGGCGAGTGGCAGCGGGTGGCACTGGCACGGGCCTTTCTCCGCGACGCCGCCATCATCGCCCTGGACGAACCGACCAGCGCCATGGATTCCTGGGCCGAGAGCGACTGGCTGGGCCGATTCAGGGAGCTGACCGCCGGTCGCACGGGTCTCATGATCACTCACCGTTTCACCACCGCCATGCACGCCGATATGATCCATGTCATGGTTGACGGCCGCATCACTGAATCCGGCACCCACGAGCAACTGGTCGCGGCCGGCGGCCATTATGCGGAGTCATGGCAGACACAGATGCGGGAGATAACAAATGGCTGACATGCAAATGGGGACAACTCTGCCAAGTCTTCCTGGACGTTTCCAGCTTACGCCCGAATTCCGGCTGGTTGCGGCCTGTTCCTGGGTTGCGCCTGAGTCGCTGGCACAGGCACAGGCGGGCAAGATCATTGAATTATGTAGCAGCCACATAAACTGGGATCTGTTCATTGCCCTCATCAAGCGCCATGAGGTACACGCTCTCGCACACGCCTCTCTGAGCTGCCATGCCGGCAACGGGATTCCTCTACCAGCTCTCGAAACCATTCGCAAACTCAACAGTATTGTACGTAGACAGTCTTTGTTTCAAACTGCTGAGCTTATCCGCCTGATAAGACTTTTTTCAGATAGGGACGTGGAAGTTATCCCCTTAAAAGGAGTCTTCCTCTCCCAGCAGATTCATGGTGATCCAGGTATGCGTTCCTCGGTTGATCTGGATATTCTGGTAAAACCGGAACAGGTTGACTTGGCGGAACAGGTGCTGGAAACAGCTGGGTACTATTGCGAGTTCAACAACTGTGCTATGACAGCGGTTCAAAAAGCGCATACGAGAAACCACATCCATCACATGGAATTCGCGCATTGCAAAAGCGGCCTTCATGTAGAGTTGCATTGGAGCTTGGGACCTTGGCTTCCTGAGCAAGTGGCTGTCATCTGGGACCACATGACCCAAGCAAAGTGGCAAGGGGTTTCAATCAATTCACTGGACAACGAAGCTTTGCTGCTGGTCCTGTGCGACCATGGGGCGCGCCACGAATGGAGTAACCTGAAGTGGCTGGGAGATATAGCCCAATTACTCACATCTGAACGAATAACCGACTGGGAACGTCTGCTATTCTTGGCGCGCCAACTTGATCTGCTGCGAACACTGGCTCATGGTGTATTACTGGTGCACTGGCTTTTCAATATCCAACTTCCAGAAGAATTGTGCAAATTGATCCGCGAGGAAAAACAGGCGTCATCTTTGAGTGAGAAAGCCCTTACAATCATGCTTATGAGCGCCAAGGAGCTTATTTGTGCAGGAAAAAGTGCCAGAAGTCTCAAAATCGCCTGGAAGCTGAAAAAATTACGCCCTTCGTTGCCCTATGGGGTAATCCTTAAGACTGTCCTGGTTCCGCTAATAGATTGCCAGACACTCCCATTGCCTGCCGCTCTTTTCTGGCTCTATTATCCGTTGCGACCGGTATTATGGTTTTGGCGACATTATATAAGAGGACATAACCAACCATGAAGCCGACGCTTCACTCTTCCGATAAATTTCGCCTCTTGGCCTTTGATGCTTTTTAATATATGCTGAACAGGTAGTCAGGAACTATGCTTTTTTGTTAAGTAATAACTACATAAATGATAAAGCAATTCCTTGAAAGAGGCGGCCATGAAAAATTATTATGGGCAATTTATTGCAGTCTTGGTGTTTTTGCTGTTAAGTGCCACTATTGCATTGGGCGCATCGGTGACCATCACCCCCGCGAGCGGAAAAGAATTCACCGTTATGGGCAATAACATGGACGGCGTTTCGGGCATCGATCTGCTCATCAACTATGACAGCTCGGCCCTGTCTTCTCCCACGGTAAGCCCAGGCAACTTTTCCTCCGGGGCATTGTTTGCCGCCAATCCCAACTTTACTACTAATACCATCAAGATCGGCATCATCAACGGTAATGGCTTATCCGGCAGCGGCCCCCTTGCCACGATTACCTTTGCCAAGGGTTCAGGCAGTTTAAGCATTGCATCTGAAAATCTGATCGACGGCATAGGCGCTGCCGTGGCCGTGAATGAGAGCAGCAGCACTCCGGGTATCCCGTTCAGCCAACCGGAAACCGCTTCCACCTCGCAGACATCATCTACGGCAACAACCGAGACAACACCAAGCACAAACCTATCGACCTCCCTCGGCACTGTCAGTATGCCCTCTGGAGACGAACCCCAGCACCCAAAACAGGCCGAACCCGCTCCTACGGAACCGGCTCCACCATCTGCCGACAACGCGGCTGCAACGGAAACAGAGCCACCCCCGGAAGAGCAACCCGTGATTCATAGCCCCAAAGTACCAGTTAAACAGGAAGAGGCAAAATTTACCACGTACACCAGTGTGCTTGATCGATTCCGCTCCTACACCGGTGAAAAGAGTCCGGCCATCCTCATGTCACTCTTCAAAAAGGATGTGGCTCCCTCCATTCACCAGGAGCCGCTTGTCGCTCTCAGTGACGGAATCATGAAAATCAAGGTTCATGTTGCCCTGTCATCATCAGACGATAAGTCGCCAAACTTTGCCTTGAACGGGGCAAACCTGGTTTCCTTGAAAAGGGGAGAAGCTCAAGGTAGTTGGCTTATAGAGGCCCTGCCACATGCCAATACCCTTAAAGCTGGCCTCACCATACTGGACGGCAGCGAGGTAACGGAGTTTCCGTTCACGGTAGCCCCCCCCATTAAGGATGTAGCCACCAATGAAGCCGGTTTTGCGGCATTTCTACAAAAACCGGCTGACCTGAACAAAGATGGCAAATTCGATTACATCGATGAGTTTATCTACACAGCCAATTATGTGGCACAGATTGAGATAACCGAGCATGTTGACAAAAAGAAAAAGACGAAATAAGCCACATTAAACCAACTTAGAATGTGGGTTGCACAAAAAAAAGCCGGTCGGGATTTCCCGGCCGGCTTTTTTCAGAACAAGTCATCGTCATCCAGTCATGGAGACAACTTCTTCATATGTCGTTATTCCTTCGAGCATCTTGTGTATTGCCACCTCGCGCAAACTGATCAGCCCCTCTTCCCGGGATGCTGCCACCAGTTCGGCCAGCTCAACTGAACCAGTCACCATGGCCTTGATTCTTTCACTCATATCCAGCACTTCAAACAAGCCGGTGCGCCCCTTATAACCGGTATTACGACACTCCTTGCAACCCTCCCCCTCCCATACCTCGTAAATCTTTTTCGGGAGTTGGAGATAGTTGCGCTCATCCCGCGTCAGCTCACGGGATTTCTTGCAATGCGGGCATATCTTGCGCACCAGCCTTTGGGCAATTATGCCGATCACAGTGGCCGAGATAAGAAATGACGGCACACCAAGATCCAACATGCGGACAATGGCCGACGCCGAGTCGTTGGTATGGAGGGTTGACAGCACAAGGTGTCCGGTCAGAGCGGCCTGAACGGCATTTTCGGCCGTCTCGCGGTCACGGATCTCGCCCACCATTATGATGTCGGGGTCCTGCCGCAGGATGTTGCGCAGGATACTGTCGAAACCTACTCCAATGGCCTGTTGGACTCCGATCTGATTGAACTCCTCCATGACCATCTCGATAGGGTCCTCGACGGTAACGATGTTGACTTCCGGTGATGAAAGCGTTCGTAGTGTCGAATAGAGGGTAGTGGTCTTGCCGCTGCCGGTGGGACCGGTTACCAGGATAATACCGTTAGGCCGGCGGATGAAAGAGTTATACAGTGTAAGTTCGCGTGGGTAAAATCCCATGCTGTCCAGGTCCTGCAGCAGGATATCGGGGTCAAAAACCCTGATGACGACCTTTTCCCCAAAGGCAACCGGCACGGTGGAAACGCGCAGTTCCACGTCTTTGCCGTTGGTGTTGGTCTTGATCCTGCCATCCTGTGGCCGGCGCTTCTCGGCCAGGTCCATGCGGGAGAGCATCTTTATGCGTGATACAATGGGAGCGTGGAGCGGTTTGGGAATGACATGGATGTTGTGCATGACGCCGTCAAGCCTGAAACGGATCAGAGACTTCTCCCGCTTGGGCTCGATGTGGATGTCGCTGGCATGCTGGTCAAAGGCATATTGCAGCAGGAAATCGACTGCTGCGATCACATGCTTATCGTTGCCCTCTATTTCCTGATGTCCCTTGAGTTTAAAAAACTGCTCCAGGTTGCCCAAGTCAACCGCGTTGGTGGCCTCGGCCTCAGCAGCCATGACAGAGGCGCGGAATCCGTAGAACTCCCTCAATATCTTGAGGATGTCGCTCTTGGAGCTGAGCACGCGCCTGATCTCCAGGCGGCGGGCGCTGGCCAGTTCGTCGATAATGCCATCGTTGAATGGGTCGGCTACTGCCACCGTGATGGCATTCAGGTCTTCGGCAACGGCAACTATCAAATTGCGCAGGGCAAAGGGGCGTGGAATATGGGTGGTAACGACATCCAGGTTGAGTTTAAGTGGATCTATCTTGAGATAAGTCATGCCGGTGGCGGCGGCAATCGCCTCGGTTACGGCATCCTCGCTAAGGATCTTTCCTGAAGTACCGGGAATCTCCAGGTTGAAAGAAGCTATCACCTCGGCCGGTGAAACAACCTCGCCCCCGGGGTGGGCTCTGCGCGACACGCCTGCCTGTTGATGGGAAAAGAGCCGCGTCTCCTGGGCTTTCCCACGGCCAAGCACGTCCTTCATCTGCTCGTGCGAAATCAGTCCTCTGTGCTGAAGCAGCTTAGCGACATTATCAAGGGTCAACATCTTCGGTTCAGGCATAATCCCAGTCAATTGGAGAATTTGTTCTTCTTGAGCGCTTCTTCTTTCTGGGCCTCGATCCGTTTGGCAACAGCATCCATCACCTCTTCAGCGCTATAGGACTTTGGAGCAGGAGCAGCTAATTGTGCAACAAAAGCATTGTCGGACTGAACGTTTTCGCGATGAACATTTTGGTGAGTGCGATTAGGAGCAACCTCGTAGGCGGACATGGTGGCAATGAAACTGCGTATCAGCCTGACCGCCATAATGACAACGAGCGCAAGCGGCACCACATCTTCCTGCCAGTACTCGACACTGCGATGGGTAACCATGGTGCCGGCCAACAGGCCGCCAGCGGCAATCATGAGCCCAAAGGCATTTCCGATTACCTTGAACTCGATTTCCTGAAGGACCTTTACTTCAACCGTACGGTTGATCGCAGTGTGGTTAGCCATATCCTTCTCCTGTTGCCGCCTTCATCTAGCCAGCTAGCGCAATGATTTACCATATCATCCGCAGCATTCTTTTTCAATGGCTTAGAACGGCGGCACGATCCACTAAATAAAGCGACAAAGCCCATCAGATTCGGAATTGATGGGCTTTGTCGGTCTAATTTTGTACGCAATTACGATTTTTGTTCTCTACTCCCTGACAAAAGTATCAATATCTGTTTCATGCACCATACCCATCAAGCGGGCATACTCCGATTCTATCATCAGATAATGGTTATGGGTCTCCTTGGCATTCAACTCATACACGGCACGCACATTTGGGTCGTTGATCTTTCTGGAGGTTTCAAGCAATGTCTCCTCCAGATTTTGCTCACGTTCCATTGCGAGCTCCATCGCCTTTTGCTCGGTAAAGTCACTTGCTACGATGCGGGAAATCGAAGCCATCCAGCTGGACTCGTTATCTGGCGGAGCATTGAGGAAGGCATCCAGGGAAGGGATGTCATTGCCGGTATAAATCCGGAAGAAGTGGCCAGCATGCTCACGCTCTTCCCTGGCAAGCAGATCAAAGGTCTTGCGGGCGGCCGGATCCGTCATCCTGCTGGCACCCAACTGGTAAAAATTCATCGCGTTTTTTTCTGTTTGAATAGAATTTTTAATAGCTTCCTGCACGTCAATACTCATCACAACCTCCTCTTTGGGACTTTCTAAAAATGTTGTAAATCACAAACCGCTTGAGAGCAAGATTACCTTTTATGTCCAGTTTGTCAAGCAAGTGCGGCAATGGAAACATTTCAAAGCGGTTGACAGCCGCACTGCGCGGCGTGTAAAAGTAGCAGGCATTTCTACAAGGGAGGACGGCACAATGGCAATTGAACCGAATAAAATCATCTATTCCATGATGCGGGTCAGCAAATTTTACGACAAGAAACCGGTCATCAAGGACATTTCACTCTCATATTTCTATGGCGCCAAGATCGGCGTGCTGGGCCTGAACGGCTCGGGTAAATCGTCTCTGCTCCGAATCATGGCCGGGGTGGACAAGGAATTCAACGGCCAGGCCGCACTTTCGGCCGGCTACACCGTGGGGTACCTGGAGCAGGAACCCAGACTGGACGAGGCCAAGACCGTGCGCCAGATCGTGGAGGAAGGGGTCCAGGAAACGGTGGATCTCCTGGCGGAGTTCAATGCCATCACTGAAAAGTTTTCCGATCCGGACGCCGACTTTGAAAAGCTGTGCGAACGCCAAGCCGATCTGCAGGAAAAGCTGGACCACCTGGATGCCTGGGATCTGGACAGCCGCCTGGAGATGGCCATGGATGCCCTGCGCTGCCCGGACGGCGACACACCGGTTAACGTCCTTTCCGGCGGTGAAAAGCGTCGCGTGGCACTATGCCGGCTGTTGCTCAAAAAACCGGACATCCTGCTCCTGGATGAACCCACCAACCACCTGGATGCCGAGACCGTGGCCTGGCTTGAGCATCACCTGCAAAGCTATCCCGGCACGGTCATTGCCGTAACCCATGACCGTTACTTTCTGGATAATGTTGCAGGCTGGATATTGGAACTGGACCGGGGCGAGGGAATCCCCTGGAAAGGGAACTATTCATCATGGCTGGAGCAGAAGCAGAACCGCCTGGCGGTGGAGGAGAAACAGGAGAGCGACCGCCAAAAAACCCTGCAGCGGGAGTTGGAGTGGATCAGGATGTCCCCCAAGGGGCGCCACGCCAAGTCCCAGGCCCGCATCAGCGCCTACGAGGAGCTGGCAGCCGACACCGGCGAGAAACGGGTCAGGGAACTGGAGATCTACCTCCCGGCCGGGCCGCGGCTGGGGGATATCGTCATCGAGGCGGCAGACGTGGCCAAGGGATTCAATGACCGGCTACTGTTCGAGGGAATGAACTTCCGGCTCCCCCGGGGCGGCATCGTGGGAATCATCGGCCCCAACGGCGCCGGCAAGACCACCCTCTTCCGCATGATCACCGGCCAGGAGCAGCCGGATTCCGGCTCCTTCCGCATCGGCGACACCGTGCAGCTGGCCTATGTGGACCAGAGCCGCGATGCTCTGAACCCGGATAAGAACATCTGGGAAGAAATCTCCGAGGGACAGGACCAGATCCAACTGGGTAAGGTAACGGTCAACTCCCGCGCCTATGTGTCCCGCTTCAACTTCTCCGGCAGCGACCAGCAGAAAAAGGTGGGGCTGCTCTCGGGCGGCGAGCGGAACCGGGTCCACCTGGCCAAGATGCTCAAATCAGGGGCCAACGTAATCCTGCTGGACGAACCGACCAACGACCTGGACGTGAACACCATGCGCGCTCTGGAAGAGGCCCTGGAGAACTTCGGCGGCTGCGCCGTGGTCATCAGCCACGACCGCTGGTTCCTGGACCGCATTGCCACCCACATCCTCGCCTTCGAGGGGGACAGCAAGGTAGTCTGGTTCGAAGGAAATTACTCGGAATACGAAGAAGATCGCAAGAAACGCCTGGGCGCGGCTGCGGACATCCCGCACCGCATCAAATACCGGCAGCTGACCAGGGCGTGACAGGCCATTGCATCACTGCCTACTTTCCAGACTGGCCCGCATCAGGTCCACAAAGACCTCACGGGTTTCAGGATCGGAGATGGTTGCGGCCTGCTCGTCGATAAATGCCAGTTGGCGGTCAGTGAGAGGTTTCTTGCGGGGGGGGGCTTCGGCTGGTTCAGTTTGGGGGGCAAAAGTCTTCTCCACCTTGCCCGACTTAAGGACGATCTCCTTGACGACCTCGCCTCCAAGGCGACCATTGAGTTTCTCCTTCATCATCCCTTTCAGGAATGACAGCTCCTGCATCCATGGCCCGCTGGAGACGGCCACGGTCAAGGTGCCGTTGATAATCCGCAACGGCTGTGCCCGGGAGGATATCGCATGACCAACCACTTCGGGCCAGAGCCGCCAGATTTCGGCCTCCCGGAGACGTTCCGCCAACCCGTGCCCCTTCAACTCCTCCGTAAGAAGATCGCCCAAGGGTATGGGGAAGCGCATTTTAGTCCTCTTCGTCACTTCTTTTCCTTCGCCGGCTGGCAACTCCACCCAAAATTTGGCCTGCAATCGATCCGGCCAGGGTCAGGGGAATTACATGCCAACTGATGCCGGCCTCGATACGGAGCAACACAATGAACGGGATCGGAATGTGGATCAGCAGGAACCACATGAAAGAATATTTTCTGTAATTTTCACGCAGGTAACCGCAAGGAATACTTATGATGAATGCAAAAATGATCAATCCGATCATAGTTAACGACTCTTGCATGCGCAGCTCCTTTAAGGCATAGTAGAAAGTTGTATATGGTTTGTCAATCTGCATGTACAAAGAACAGGTATCCGGAAATGGGGAATCGATTGATGGTTGAAGAGGGACAACTGCTGGCTGTGTTCAATTCAGCCCATCGTGTCATGAAAGCGGAAGGCGTCCTAAAGGCCCTTGGCCTGCCAATCCTGCTTATCCCCGCCCCGCGAAAGCTCTTGACGGATTGCGGCCTGGCCATTCGTTTTTCCGAAGACGCCAAAGCAGCGGTGATGGGTGCCTTGGAAGATGCTGGACTATTGCCTGAATTCGTCACCAGGCTTGAAGACGGGAGCTTCATAATTATCTGGAAAGACAGTGACAACAGCCATTAACCAATAGGGGATATTATCGACAGTGAAAACTATAGACTGCAGAAACATGGCCTGCCCGGCACCGGTAATAAGTACGAAGAAGGCTCTGGAAGAAGCGGACGAAATCCGGGTACATCTGGATGATGGCGCCCCGCGGGAAAACGTCAGCCGCTTTGCCAAAAACAGGGGTTATAAGGTCGATGAAATACAGGACGAAACCGGAAACTGGCTTCTAACAATAACCAATTCAAATAGCACTGGCGCAACCGCTGAAGCCAAATCCTTGAGCAGCGATTGCGTTATACTTATTACATCCAACTGCTTTGGCAGCGGCCCGGAGGAATTCGGCAGCCTGCTTATGAAGAACTTCATCCATTCCCTACTGGAAACCAGCATCAAACCAACCCGGATGATATTCCTCAATTCAGGGATATTCCTGACCACCGAAGGTTCTGATGTATTGGAATCACTCAACAAATTGAGCGGCTTAGGTGTGGAGATCCTGTCGTGCGGACTCTGTCTGGATTATTTCGGCCGCAAGGAACATCTCCGTGTCGGCAGCACGACCAACATGCTCGTCATTGCAGAGGAACTGCTCGGCTCAGAACGGGTGATAAGACTCTGAAAATCAATTAGTTCTTGACAGTTCTCGGCAACCTACTTTATAGTGAACCCCTTTTGGATCATTTTGCTTATCGAGACCATGTAACCCACGATGTTTGACAGCCTTTCAGAAAAACTTGAGTCGGTTTTCAAGAAGCTTCGCGGCCAGGGGGTAATGACCGAGGAGAACATCAAGGACGCGTTGCGCGAGGTGCGCCTGGCGCTACTTGAGGCCGACGTCAACTTCAAGGTTGTCAAAGATTTTATCGAAAATGTCCGCACCAAGGCAGCCGGCACGGAAGTCCTGAACAGCCTGACTCCTGGCCAGCAAGTGGTCAAGATTGTTCATGACGAGCTGGTGGCAGTCATGGGCGGCAATGAGAGCAACAGCCTCAACCTTACTGCAAAACCACCGGTAGCTGTCATGATGGTCGGCCTCCAGGGAGCTGGCAAAACCACAACTTGCGGCAAGCTGGGACGGCACCTGAAAAGCCAGAAGCGTAGACCTTTACTGGTTCCGGCAGACATCTACCGCCCTGCTGCAATCGAGCAGCTCAAAACCGTTGGGCGGCAATTGGGCCTTGAGGTATTCAACTCTTCAGCTGACCAGAAGCCGGTAGATATCTGTACCGCTGCCATGAATTTTGCAGAGCTGAACGGTTATGATACAGTTATTCTGGATACTGCCGGTCGCCATCAGATCGATGACTATTTGATGAACGAGCTGTCCGAGATCGTGTCCGCAGTGCATCCGCTAGAAATTCTTTTCGTGGCAGACGCCATGACCGGCCAGGAAGCGGTCAATGTGGCCAGCGGATTCAATGATCGCCTGGATATTACCGGGGTGGTGCTGACCAAGCTGGATGGCGACGCCAAGGGAGGCGCCGCACTTTCCATCAAGGCCGTCACCGGCAAACCTGTCAAGTTCGTGGGTGTTGGTGAGAAGCTGGATGCCTTGGAGGTATTCCACGCCGACCGTCTCGTTTCGCGCATTTTGGGGATGGGCGATGTTCTGACCCTGGTAGAGAAGGCCCATTCGGTCTTTGACGAAAAAGAAACCGAGCGGCTCCAGCAAAAGTTAAAGAAAAGCCAGTTTGACCTGGAAGATTTCCTGGCCCAACTCCAGCAGATCAAGAAGATGGGATCACTGGAATCGATTATGGGCATGATCCCGGGCATGGGCAAGATGATGAAACAGATGCAGGGCGCCCAGCCCAGCGAAAAAGAAATGAAGCGGATCGAAGCCATTATCCGCTCCATGACACCGGGCGAACGGGCTAATCACGGCATCATCAACGGCAGTCGCCGCCTGCGCATTGCCAAAGGCAGCGGGACCTCGGTTCAGGAGGTTAACCAGCTTCTGAAGCGCTTCACCGAGGCCCAGAAAATGGTCAAACAACTACAGAAACTCGGGCCCAAGGGGCTCCTCAAAGGCATGGGGGGACTGGGCAAGGGTATGTTACCATTTGGATAATTCAATCATCACTCAATACTAAATAACGCAGAAGGAATGGATCAGGAGGAAACACAATGGCAACAAAAATCAGGCTTGCTCGTGCAGGCGCAAAAAAAAGACCTTTTTACCAAGTGGTCGTCGCCGACGAACGCAGCCGCAGAGATGGGCGTTTTATCGAGAATATGGGCACATATGACCCAACCAAAAACCCTGCTGTCTGCAATCTGAACGAAGAAAAGATCTTGGCATGGCTCGGCAAAGGGGCCCAACCTACCGATACCGTTAGGCAACTCCTCAAAAAAGCCGGTATCCTGGACAAGGCGGCAGCACCGACAGCATAGTGTATCCATACTACCTCCGGTTCGCCGGATATTCTACATGAGCTGAGGATACCGACATGAAAGCACTTGTTGAAACCATTGCGAAGGCCCTCGTTGACGATCCCGCACAGGTTCTGGCAGCCGAGGAGATGGAAGAAGATACCATGGTCATCAAGCTGACCGTCGCAAAGGAAGACATGGGTCGCATTATCGGAAAGGAAGGGCGAACCGCCAAGGCCATTCGCACCATCCTGAACGCCGTTTCCACCAAGGATAACAAGAAGGCTGTTCTCAAGATTGTGGAATAATGACTGAGCCGCAAGTGCTGATCCCAGTGGGTAAGATCATAGGGCCTCATGGGATCAGGGGATTACTCAAGGTTTTTTCCTATTCCGGTAACCTGGAGAGCCTGCGTGCCGCCCGTACAATTACCCTAAAATCTCCAAGTGGTGAAACGCAGGAACTTGGGATCAAAAACGCAGCTTTACACGCAGGCAAGCTCATTCTGGGCTTACAGGGTTATGACGAAATAGATCGGGTTCTGCCCTTTGTAGGCAACGAGATTTGCCTTCTGAGGAGCCAACTTCCCGAACCGGATGAAAATGAGTATTACTGGTGCGACCTGATCGGCCTGGAAGTTGTAACTCCCGATGGGACAGAGCTTGGTGCCATTACGGATATATTTGACAATGGCAGTAACGATATTTATGTAGTTCGCAACGAAAAGCGGGAATATCTTGTTCCGGCTATTGCCAGCGTTATCGACAGCGTTGATCTGGAAGGCCGCAAGATGGTGATCACACCATTGGAAGGGCTTCTTGATTTATGAAGTTCGACATACTGACCCTTTTTCCCGGGATGTTTGCAAGCCCTTTCAACGAAAGCATCATCAGACGGGGCATAGATAAGCTGCTCATTGACATATCGCTGCATAATATCCGCGACTACGCAACCGACCGTCACCAGACAGCCGACGACACTCCATATGGCGGTGGCGCCGGCATGGTTATGAAAGTCGAGCCGCTCGCGGCCTGCATAGAGGCCGTCAAGTCGCAAAACCCTTTATCGACGGTCGTGCTGACGTCCCCCCAAGGGCGCCGATTTACCCACAATGTGGCCGTTGAACTGGCACAGCGTGAGGGCTTGATCATCATCTGCGGACGATACGAGGGCATTGACGAACGGATTCGCCAACTCTATGTTGAGGATGACATCTCCTTGGGAGATTATGTCCTTTCTGGCGGAGAAATTGCTGCCATGGCCATTGTGGATGCCGTGACCCGGCTCGTACCCGGTGTGCTAGGTAGTGGCGATTCCGCGGAAAGCGATTCCTTCTCAGATGGACTGCTGGAATACCCACAGTATACCCGTCCTGCAGAGTTCAAGGGAATAAAGGTTCCCAACGTACTTCTGTCAGGCAACCATGAGCAGATAAGAAAGTGGCGGCGCCTGGAATCGCTTAGAAAAACTCTCACTCTGCGACCAGACCTTCTGCACGAGACCACCCTGACTGTAGAGGATCGCAATTTTCTGGCAGAGCTGGAGCGGGAGGTTGACACCATTGACTGTTAACCTGGCCATAGCGCTGCTGCATTATCCGGTTTACAATAAACACCGCGAAGTGGTAACCACTGCCCTGACGAATCTTGACCTGCATGACATCGCCCGTTCAGCCAGGACGTTCGGCCTGGAGAGATTCTATATCGTCACACCGTCGCCCGACCAACGCGATCTGGCAGCACGGATAACAGGGCACTGGCAGGAAGGCTGGGGCGCGGGATACAATCCGGATCGCAAGGAAGCGCTTGATATTGTCAGGGTATGCAATAACCTTAAGAACGCGGTTAACGACTTTCAGGCCGGCTTTGCGAATCCTGTCAAGACAGTCATTACCGGAGCAACGGATCGCCCGAACAGTATCGCTGTTTCACAATTGAGAACAGAGCTGGAACAGAACGCTGACCCCTATCTGTTGCTTTTAGGAACCGGCTGGGGGTTGACGGATGACTGTTTCGAAGCTGCGGACCACATACTTCAACCTATCGCAGGCACCGGTTCATACAACCACCTATCGGTTCGTTCGGCAGCCGCAATTATGCTCGACCGGCTGAGGGGAACACGTTAGATCAGACTATAACAATCAGAGGAACATAGAGGAGGAAGGTACAAATGAACACCATCGATTTCCTGGAAATGGAACAAATGAAAAAAAACATCCCTGTCTTCAAGGTCGGAGATACGGTCAAAGTGCAGGTAAAGATCGTCGAGGGTGACAAGCAACGCATCCAGGCCTACCAGGGCGTGGTCATCGCCCGTCAGAACGGCGGCATCCGCGAGTCGTTCACTGTCCGCAAAATATCCAACGGCATTGGCGTCGAAAGGGTTTTCCCGCTTCACTCCCCTTCAGTGGAAGCCATCGAGGTGGTTACCCGCGGCCATGTCCGTCGCGCCAAATTGTACTATCTGCGTAAACTGCGCGGTAAAGCCGCCAGGATTCGCGAGAAGAAATACGTTGCCGAAGCGTAATCACCTGGAAGCCCCGCACCAGCGGGGCTTTTTTTTGTCCGGGACAGGACCACCCTAGCCCAAACATGCTTCTTCCGGTAACAAACTGAGTGGCAAAATACGCTTTCCCCTTATCCCCGAGAATAATCTGTGGTAAACATGAAAGTCATGCGACAGACAGAACTATTTGCCACTCTCCCCATCGACAAACTGGCCATTGAACAACAGGCCCTGAAGCAGGGCTACCGGCTGATAGCAGGGATTGACGAGGCCGGCCGCGGCGCCTTGGCCGGGCCGGTTGTGGCTGCTGCCGTTATTCTGCCGGCAGGACTACGTATCGATGGCGTTGACGACTCGAAAAAGCTCTCCCCTGAAACTCGGGAGCGGCTGTTTGAAGTCATCATGACGCAAGCGTTGACCGTCGGGGTTGGCATGGGAAGCCCGGCGCTGATCGATGACATCAATATCCTCCAGGCAACTCGGCATGCCATGCTGGAAGCCGTAACGCAGTTGGCGCCACAACCCGATTATCTCCTCATCGACGGCATTACGACCATAGATTCGCCACACCCCCAGAAGACCGTTAAAAAAGGGGATTCCCTCAGCCTGTCAATTGCCGCCGCCTCGATCATAGCCAAGGTAACACGTGATCGCCTGATGGTGGGGTTGAATGAACTTCATCCCGGCTACGGCTTTGCCGCCCATAAAGGCTATGGCAGCGCCACCCATATGGCAGCCATCAGCCGTATCGGGCCTTCGAGCGTCCATCGAATGACCTTCGGAGGAGTCAAGGAGCACGTTTCGTGTCGCTCTTTCTGATCACCTTCCTGACCCTGTACGGGTCCATGCATGCCTATGCCTTCCTGAGACTGAGCAGTGCCTATCACCCATCACGCGCCGGCGCATACATTATAGGGGTGTTATTCGTCCTGATGACCGTTGCCCCACTGCTGATCCGACTTTGCGAATGGAACGGTTTTGCGCGAAGCGCCACAACCATTGCATGGATCGGCTATGTCTGGATGGGCACCCTGTTCCTGCTCTGCTCGGCATTGCTTGCAACCGACATCGTCAGAATGGCCGGATGGGGGATCTGCCGCATGTCAGGCTCAGATTTACCCATACTCCTCGGTGCGCGCCACACCTTCAACATCGCCCTTGTTCTTTCCCTGTCCGCAACCATCTACAGTTTCTTCGAGGCGCGTAACATAAATACCGAACAATTCACCGTCACCACCGCTAAGTTGCCCCCCTCCAGCAGCCGCATAAGGATCGTCCAGATATCCGATGTTCACTTGGGGCTGCTTGTCAGGGAATACCGACTAAAAAGCATTCTCGCGCAAGTTAAGGCGGCCAAACCGGATATCCTCGTCTCCACCGGGGACCTTTTGGACGGGAGGTTGAATCGGCAGGGGACACTTGATGTTCATGGTGAATTGGCTCAGATGCTGGCCAGCATAAAAGCCCCTCTTGGCAAATTTGCCGTGACCGGCAACCATGAATTCTATGCCGGCATTGACCAGGCGATTGCATTTACCAGCAAATCGGGATTCCGAATGTTGCGCGGCGCTACTGCCGCTGCTGGGCCGCTGTCATTCACCGGTGTTGACGATCCGGCAGTACTGAATACGGGTGAGCCTGCCGGGTTGCCTGAAAGCACACTCCTGCGTGCTGTAGAGCGGGGACGATTCAAAATCCTGCTCAAGCACCGGCCCGAGATCGATCAGAAGAGTGACGGCCTGTTCGATCTGCAACTCTCCGGACATGCCCACAAGGGTCAAATATTCCCTTTCACCTTACTGGTCCGGCTGAAATACCCGGTCATTGACGGAACCGCAACGACCGCTGCCGGCGCCCAGCTCCACGTCAGCAGGGGAAGCGGCACATGGGGGCCTCCATTGCGTTTTATGGCACCGCCTGAAGTTACCATCATAGACGTAGTTCCGGCTGATTGATTAATTATCTAAGATATTTTGCCACAGCCCGATTGTGTTCATCGATAGAAGCTGAAAACTGGTGGGTGCCATCCTTTCGGGCGACAAAATAGAGATAATCGGTCTGGGCGGGGGACATGGCAGCCCTGATGGAATCCGCCCCTGGATTGCCGATCGGGCCGGGCGGGAGTCTGGGGATTACATAGGTGTTGTACGGCGTGTGGCGCTCTATGTCGGCCTTGGTCACTTTTCCGGCAAAAGCCCTCACCGAGTAAACCGCCGTGGGATCGCTTTGCAATGGCATTCCCAATTTCAGTCGGTTATAGAAAACCGAAGCAATCAACGGTTTTTCGTCCGGAGAAACCGCTTCCTTCTCGATGATCGAAGCCAGGGTGATGATCTCCGGGCGTGAGAGTTCGATATTGCCGCCCTCTCCTTCCAACTTGCCATATACTTTGTTGAATTGTCCCACCATCTCTTCGATCAGCTGTTCCGGGGTTTCATTTCGCTGCAGGTTGTAGGTAGCTGGATAGAGGTAACCTTCCACACTGCCGGCATGAATGCCCAGACGATCCAGTAAATCCTTATCACGGCATTTTTCCAGGAATTCATCTTTTGGGAAATATCCGTTTTGCTCCAACAGATCGGCCGCCTGAAAAATGGAATATCCTTCAGGCAAGACGAATCTCCGGTAATCCACATCACCGCTTACTACCTTATGCAAGATTGCCTCCGGGTCCATGGCGTCCGTGAATCGGTAGTCACCGGCCTTGAGCCGCCTGGACTCCCCCCGTAACCGAGCAACCAGGATAAAGTGCCATGAACTGCGGATAATACCGGCCGACTTCAGCTCCGCGGCCAGTTTTCTGATACCGCTGCCAGGAGGAAACGAACAATCGTAAACGATTTTGCCGCTGCCGGGTGGCACGTACAAACAGAACAGATACCAGCAAAGCAAGAGCAGGAAACAGATACGAACAAGGTAAATGGCGATAGATTTCGGGGTGGCTGTGAAGGGACGCATTGAATGCATTATGGTTATAAATTCGCCTCCAGTCAAGCCCAAGGGCAGACCTTGACTTCGACCGCGAATGTTGCTACAAAAGCCCAGCGAGAGACCTATGACCTACCCGGAACAGATCAACCTGCCCTTCAATTTTTCTGCCATCAAAGATGCCTTTGAAATGCGACATCCTTCTGCCAATGAGCCTTCTGGACCGGGCTACTGGGCCATCATCCAGGGCAACAACGTGGTACTGACCCAGGGTGACAATGGCCTGTCCCTGCCGGAAGGAGACCTGCCGGGCTGGCTTGTCTCCAAGCAGGCTCTCATCTGCATCGGCCTGTGGCGCGGCAAGCCGCTGTACGCCATTACGGTTAGCACCCAATTGACCCTGGAGCCGCCCTTTACAGCCGAACCATTCAATGCAGCCGAGGATCGGATGGACCCGGCGACCATGACGCTGGCCGGGTTGGCCAAACAGATCCTTCATTGGGAGCGGCAAAGCCGGCATTGCTCAGTCTGCGGGTCAGAAACCGAGCCCATCCCCGGAACATGGGGCAAAAAATGCTGCGGGTGCAACGCAGAGCACTTCCCCCACATCCACCCCTGCGCCATTGTGCTGGTCAGACGCGGTAACGAACTGCTTATGACCCGCAAGGCTGAATGGCTGCCTGGCAGATACAGCCTGGTGGCGGGTTTTTTGGACTTCGGCGAATCATTGGAGGAATGCGCCATCCGGGAGGTTCGCGAGGAAACCGGCATCGAGATCAAGAACATACGTTATGTGGGAAGCCAGAACTGGCCCTTCCCAGCCCAACTGATGGCCGGCTTCACAGCCGACTATGCGGGTGGTGAGATCAAGGTTGACCCTTCCGAACTAGAGGACGCCAAATGGTTTAGAGCCGATGCCCTTCCCTCGCTCCCGCCACACAGGAGTATTGCACGGCATATCATCGAAACTTATGGCCGAAAGATCCTGGCCGGATCTTCACCTGCAAACGTCTGACCGGCAAAGGAGCTGTAAAATGGAATACCAGGACATCATAAATTTTCATGGCCACTCCTGCCCGGGTCTGGCGATCGGTTACCGCATGTCCCGTGCCGCCATGGCAGCGCTTGACGCCATACGCGCCTGTGACGAAGAACTCGTGGCAATCGTCGAGAACGATGCCTGCGGCGTGGACGCGGTGCAGTGCGTGACTGGCTGCACCTTTGGTAAGGGCAACCTTATATTCCGGGATTACGGCAAGCAGGTTTACAGCTTCTACTCCCGCTCGACCCGACGCGGGATACGGATTGCCTATCACCGGGAGAAGATTCCGGCGGAGCTGCATGGCAACCGGGTCCATCTTGCCGAGTACCTTCTGGGTGCCCCTGACGAAGCCATTTTATCGGTAACGCCTATCGTCGTCGATGAACAGGAACCTGCCAGGATACGCAACTCCGTCATCTGCCCAATCTGCGGCGAAGCTGTCATGGAAACCCGGCTCCGCGAGTTCAATGGGCAATTGACCTGCATCCCCTGCGCACAGGGCGATTCCATGGCAACTGCCACTGACTGATCAAGCAACGCAACTGAGCCGCAGCATTCCACCACAAACAAAAAGGGCAACCGCACTGCATGGCGGATGCCCTTTTGACTATCTTATGCCGCAACATACTTATTTCATCAGCAGCATCTCCATCAAATTATGCCCATCAGCGGCCAAACCGGTTGCCTTGGCCTGCTCCTCGTCATAAAAGGCTGCGCCGTTACCATCCCCTTCCCCGCCGCGATAAATTATGAACGGAACCTGTTCGGAGGTATGTGTCATCAGGTGTACCGGCGTGGGGTGGTCCGGGGTGCAGAGGATGGCATAATCGCCGTATTTCTTGATCCCCTCCAGAACGGTCCCCACGACAAGACGGTCGAAATCCTCTATGGCCTGAATTTTGTGATCCAACCTGCCCGAGTGCGAAGCCTCGTCAGGTGCCTCGACATGCACATAAACGAAATCGTGATCCTCCAGGGCGGCCAGGGCAGCCTGGGCCTTGCCGAGATAATTGGTATCGATATAACCTGTTGCTCCCTCAACATTGATCACGTCCAGACCGGCGCAAATGCCGATCCCCTTGATCAGATCAACTGCCGAGATGACAGCTCCGGAGAGGCCGAATTTTTCGCGGAAGCTGTTTATATGGGGCATTTTGCCATGCCCCCAAAGCCATATCGAGTTAGCCTGGGGTTTGTCCTGTTCCTTGCGTTTTTTGTTGACCGGATGATCATGCAAAGCCATCTGGGCGTGGTTCATGATGTTGATGATCTTGTCGGCGCCATCACCAGTGGGCATAAACTCCAGTATAGCCTTACGAGTGATATCATGGGGAGGAACAGCCTTCAGGCCATCCATGCCGCCACGCCAGACCAGCAGATGGCGGTAGCCGACACCGGGATGAAACTCGAACTCTTCATTGCCGAGTTCCTTTTGCAGCATTGCCACGAGTTCGCGCCCTTCTTCGGTGCTGATGTGGCCGGCGGAAAAATCCTCCATATAAAGCCTGCTGCCATGGGGACGCAGTGTCACCAGATTCATGCGAAAAGCCACATCATCCGGCCCCAATGCAATCCCCATACTAATCGCCTCCAAAGGAGAACGTCCGGTATAGCAATTGCTCGGGTCATAACCGAAAACCGAAAGGTTGGCGACGTCGCTACCCGGCGGCAGACCATCTGGTACGGTCTTGGCCAGACCTACCTGCCCATGTCGGGCCATGAAATCCATGTTCGGCGTTGTTGCCGCCTTAAGGGGCGATTTATCGCCCAGTTCGCTGTATGTGACATCCGACATTCCGTCGCCGAGGAGGATGATGATCTTCATGAAAACCTTTCTTGAGGTAGACTGGTGTAGTGGGTATATTAGTTTCCTAATCATCCCCTTGTCAACCATCAAGGCCTTTATTTCCGTACAAAAATTTCCTTGGCCAGATTCGTATCAATGGCAAATTCGGAAAACCCGACCCTGAAGATATGGGAAGGGGAAGCCTGAACCAGAACGATCCGGTTTCCAGGCAGCACCCCCATGGCCATCAGCTTCTGCATCTTCTTGCTGTCATCGGTCTGTATATAGGCGATTTCCCCTTCCTGGCCCGACTTGAACTCGGTCAGGGGCACAACCCCCAGATCACCCAAGGCTCGGGCCTCGGTGCAGCAATCTCCAGGCGGTATCGGCTTGCCGTGGGGACAGGTTGATGGGTGATTGAGCATGGTGCAGACCTTGGTGTCCACACCTTCATTCAGAAGGTGCTCAAACTGGCAGGCCTTATAGTCCCCTGCCTCACCACGGATGTTGAGCACGTCCATCATCAGCCTCTCGGCCAGACGATGGCGGCGAATGGTCATACGCCCCTCGTTTCTGCCTTCCGGTCGAAAGTAGACCATGCCCTGGCGCACCTCTACCATGGCATTGGCAGCCAATTCCGCATAGGCCGGATCATCCAGGGGGATACTGAACTTTTCGGGATCCAGGAAGGCACGCCCTTCTTCCTCCACGTTTATCCAGAGCGCTTCCAGGATCTCTTCGGCTTTTTCGGATAACTTCATATAAATCTCCTTGTCCCCGGCCATGTCGCACGGCGGCTAATTAACAAAGTGGCCAGCCCTGTACATAACGATTTGTCTCTGCATCTTGCGATGAAATTATCTTCATATTCAATGGCAGGTTATGATTTTTGTTTCAATATTTTTTTTAGCTTGCCTAGAAAAACCGGTTCCAGGGGGTTTTTGTAGTTGCAGCGCGGGCAATGGATGCTGTGACATCCCCCAGAGCACCCGCCGCACCCCTGCTTGCCCTCGTCCACGTTGAATTCATGGCCGCAGAATCCGCATTTCATGAGAGTACACCCGACACCATCAGAAACTCGTTGAGCACATAACCACTACCAAAGGCCACCAGGCTTACAAATACCCCGATGGCACCAGCCACCTTCCAGCCCCGTTCTTTCTTCATGATCAGGAACTGGGCCACGCACGGGATAAAAAGTGTCAAAGTAACGGCAGCCACTGTCAACTGACGTGCGTTCAGCAGTCCCTTGGTCTGAAGGTCGTATAGCCCGGCCGCACCGTAGTCGCGTCGGAAAAAACCGAAAATGAAGGCAACCGCTGCTTCCTTGGGTAATCCGATGGACGCCATCAACGGGGTCATGGCATCGATCATCTTGACAAAGAAGCCGGTTACCTTGCCCAGCCAAAGCAGTACCGAAGCCAGTACAAACAGCGGCAGGATTTCGAGGAAATACCACTGCATGCGGGTGTATGTCTTTGTAATTACATTGCCTAACTGTGGCAAACGCATGGGAGGCAACTCCATGTAAAACATGGGTGGCTCACCCGGTAAAATCTTTGCTGCCAAAAGTCCCACAACAATAAAGAGCAGCACAAGGCTAAAGGCCCACACAGCCAACGCGCCTGGTTCTTTGGACAAAAGCGCCAAAATGACACCGATCTGGGCCGAACAAGGAATGGCCAAGGCCAACAGCAAGGTGGCGATAACCCGTTCACGGACCGTTTCAAGGGTACGGGTTACCATGGTGGCCATGGTGTCGCAACCGAATCCAAGGACCATGGGTATCACTGCCCTGCCGCTCAGGCCGAAGCGCTTGAAAACACGGTCTACCAACAGCGCCAACCGCGGGAAATAACCGGTATCCTCCAGGAATGAGAAAAATATGAAGAACGTGGCCACGATGGGCAGGATAATACCGACCGCGTAGCGGATGCCAAGGGTGATGATGCCGTATTCGCCGACAAACAGCTCCTGGATGATCTGCCAGGGGATAAGTTGTTGCACGACACCGGTAATCCAAGGATTAAAATGCTCTTTGAAGCCCTTTGTTTCCAGAAGATCCACCAGAGTTCCGGCGCCAAAGCTGCCGACAAACTTGTAGAGGCCAAAATACAGTACGATACATAAAAGCGGGATACCGGTCATTGGCTTTATTGACAGGTTCGAAAAGCGCTCTGCCCAGGTTACCACTCGTTTTTCCGGTGCCGAGAAGACATCCTGGATTAGTTTCCGGACAATTTCCTTGCGTTCCAAAGAAAGATCAAGGTGAAACGATTCGCGCCGCTGGAAAGCGATTTCCCGCACCTTTTCGTTGATAGCCCCATAACCGTCACCTTCATTGCCACGAACCAGTTCGATTATCTCCTCGTCTTGCTGTAGCAGGAGCAATGCCAGTGCTCGGCGGGAAAGGACGTATTCTCCCCGCATCAAGCCTGCCACCACACCGATATCGTTCTCCAGCAGGCGACTGTAGTTGAAGCGTTGCGAACTGGCGGACTCGCGGCGGTATTCGGCCACGGCCTTGCGAATTTCTTCCAGACCGCGCTTGCGGGCAGTGGCAGCACCGATCACCGGTATGCCGAGCCTCTTGCGCAGCAGTTCAAGATCGATCTTGAGCCCGATCCGTTCGGCCTCATCCATGATGTTGACCACCAGCACGACCGGAAGTTCGGCCTCGATAAGTTGGATGGTCATGGCCAGCATCCGCTCCAGATTGCGGGCATCAAGCACATGCAGCACCACATCTGGCGCCTCGTTCAGCAGGATTTCACGGGCAACCCGCTCTTCCTCGGTGATGGTGTGGATCGAATACATGCCTGGGGTATCGACAACCTGCCATTCTTCTCCTTGGATCAAGGCACTGCCGCGGGTAACCTCAACCGAAGTTCCAGGGTAGTTGGAGACCGTTACATAGGCCCCGGTCAGGGCGTTGAAAAGCACACTCTTCCCTACATTCGGGTTACCAACCAGCGCAGCCACACGCCTTGCGCCGCCAGAACGTACGACCGTTTCAGTTTTTTTACTGCAACATGTTGCCATTGCACTTCCTCGTTTTGCTTTTGAATTTCATTTTCATAATCTTATTAAAAAAACTCCCTCCACTTCAAACCGATTATATGCCTGGATGAAGGACAGGAGGGCGTGACTAACTTCGACAGCAGGCGCAAAGCCCGTAAATTTCGAGCTTGTGGCTTCTGATCAGGAAGCCGTGCCGGAGCGCAATCTCTTTTTGCAATTTTTCGATGGTCTCATCCTCAAACTCGATAATGGCGTTGCAACCTGTACAGACCAGGTGATCGTGGTGTTCACCTGCCAAGACATGTTCGTAACGGGTCTGACCATCGTGCAGCAGTATTTCGCGGGCCAACCCGGCTTCTGCAAACAGCTTCAGAGTGCGGTAGACCGTGGCATGGCCAATGCCGGGATGGCTTGCCTTAACCTTCAGATAAAGCTCTTCAACACTGACATGCTGGTGGGTGGACAGGAAAATATCCAGGATAATATCCCGCTGGCGGGTGGAGCGAAGCCCTTTGTTGGCAGCAAATTCGCTGAAAGCCTTTTTCTTTTCAAGGATCATCACGCCCCCCTTATTGAACATGAATTTCAATATAGTAAAGCGCGTTGATTTTGTCAACGGGATTTTAATGTTTCAGTTGCATAATCCCAACAGTCCGATATTCTTCACACATTGAACCGGAAATGCATCACATCGCCGTCCTTGACAACATATTCTTTACCTTCCAGGCGCATCAATCCCTTTTCCTTGGCTCCGGACTCGCCGTTGCAGGCAATGTAGTCGTCAAAGGCGATCACCTCGGCGCGGATAAAACCCTTCTCGAAGTCGGTATGAATCACCCCGGCCGCTTGGGGAGCCTTGGTGCCGTTGACAATGGTCCAGGCGCGCACCTCTTTCACACCGGCGGTAAAATAGGTGATCAGGCCAAGCAACTCGTAGCCGCTGCGGATCAAACGGTCCAGACCGGCCTCCTCCAAACCCATGTCATGCAAGAACGCCTGCTTTTCTTCTCCGTCCAATTCGGAAATCTCGGCTTCCAGCTTGCCGCAGATGACCACCACCCCAGCACCTTCGGCGGCAGCGATTTCCCGAACCTGGGCCACGAAGGGGTGTTCACCTGCCAGGTCGTCCTCGGCCACATTGGCCACATAAAGTACCGGCTTGTCCGTCAAAAGGTGCATGTCGCGCAGCCAGAGCCGTTCGTCCTCATTCTCGGCAACCCCATGGAGTTTTTTCACCTGTTCCAGCAGTCCCTTGACACGCTGATAGAACGCAACTTCGTCCTTGGCCTTCTTGTCTCCGCTCCGGGCAAATTTATCGGCACGCTGAATCTTTTTCTCCACCGTATCCAAGTCGGCCAGGGCCAGCTCGGTGTTGATCACCTCAATATCGTCCGCCGGCGAGATGCGGCCGCTGACGTGCACTACGTTCTCGTCATCGAAACAGCGTACCACGTGGACTATGGCGTCAACGCCGCGAATATGGCCCAGGAATTGATTGCCAAGCCCCTCACCGGAACTGGCCCCTTTGACCAAGCCAGCGATGTCAACGAATTCGATCGTGGTCGGTTGGATCTTCTGGGGAATAACAATGGCAGAGAGTTGGTCCATGCGCGGATCAGGCACCTGGACGATCCCGACATTCGGGTCGATGGTGCAGAACGGGTAGTTGGCAGACTCGGCGCCGGCAGAAGTAAGCGCATTGAAGATGGTGGACTTGCCCACGTTTGGCAATCCGACGATGCCGCAGTTGAAACCCATGATTTATCCTTCCAGGAAATTTCGATTATTGAACAGGCTCATGGCCTTGGGGAGACCTTCATCCAGCAACATTTCCAACATGTCCAGACCACCGTCTAGAATTCGGGACAGGTGCTCCATCTGGTCCGGAGGTATGTTGCCCAATACGTAGTTTACAGTGTCACCATGGGCCGGCCGGCCTATTCCGATGCGCAGACGCGTGAATTCGCCCTTGCCCAACTGCTCCATGATCGAGCGCAGACCATTGTGACCGCCATGTCCTCCCCCTTGTTTAAGCCGTACAGTCCCAAAGGGGAGATCCAATTCATCATGCACGATAATCAGTTGAGAGATGGGGAGCTTGTAGAACTGGAGTGCCTGCATGATAGACTTGCCCGAGAGATTCATGAAGGTCTGCGGCTTAATGAGTATCAGGCGCTTACCGTTGTGATTCCATTCACCGGTCTGAGCGGAAAAGGAGTTGCGGGTTACGGAGACGTTCTCCAGGTGCGCCAGGCGATCCAAAAAAAGGAAACCCGCGTTGTGGCGGGTCCATTGATATTTGGGGCCAGGATTACCCAGCCCCGCTATGACAAACGTATCCATTAAAAGATGAGATTGGGCCTAGGCCGTCTCGACGGCATCAGCTTCTTCCTTGGCCCTGCCAAGTACACTGACCACCGGAGTTTTGGGGTTATCCAGAATCTTGACTCCCTCAGGCAATACAATTTCATTTACATGTATGGAATGGGCAATCTTGAGCTCGGTGATGTCGATTTCCAGGTGGTCTGGAATTTTCCCCGGCAAACATTCCACATGAAGTTCGTGGTGGGCCAAATCAAGCAGGCCGCCTTCCTTGACACCAACAGCGGTTCCCTTGAGGATTACCGGCACGGTAATGCGCAATTTTTCATTCATGTTGATGCGGTGGAGATCGACATGCTTGTAGGTACCTTTCAGCACGTCACGCTGCAAATCCGCAATGATCGCCATGGACTGATCAAGACTGCCGCCGCCAACCAGGGTTATCAGGTTGTTTTGACCGCCGTCACCAGCCATGGCAGCCATAAGATCCCGGTATTTGATACTCACCGCCACCGGATCCATCCCCTTGCCATACACCACGCCCGGAACCATCTCCTCGCGTCTTAATTGGCGGCTGATACCCTTGCCGGTCTTAGATCTCAGTTCGACGTTCATCTGTTTCTGTTGCATACTGTTCCTCCACTTGTAGTGGCGGGCAATGCCCACCCTGTACGCTCCAATTTAAAAACTCATTATGTCAGTTATTACACAAACAGCGAACTGACCGACTCATCCTCGTGGATACGCCGGATGGCTTCGGCCAGTAGTTCCGCAACAGACAGCATCTTGATTTTTGTCGTGGCCTGCCCCTTGTCTCCCAAGGGGATAGTATCGGTCAGGACAACCTCTTCGATGTCGGAATTATTGATGCGCTCGATGGCCGGACCGGAAAGGACACCGTGGGTAGCGCAAGCAAAGATAGAACTGGCACCGTTTTCCTTGAGCGCCTTGGCTGCCTGGGTCAGGGTACCGGCTGTATCGATCATGTCATCCAAAATGATGGCTACCTTGTCACGGACATCACCGATGAGATGCATTACCTCGGCCACATTGGGACCGGTACGGCGCTTATCTATAACAGCCAGGGTACACCCCAGACGCTTGGCGAATGCCCTGGCCCGCTCGGTGCCGCCGGCATCCGGGGAGACCATGACGATCTGCTCGCCGACAAAGCGCTTTTTCAGGTAATCGAGAATAACCGGTGCCGCATAGAGGTTATCCACCGGAATATTGAAAAAGCCCTGGATCTGTCCGGCATGCAGATCAACTGTTACGACCCGGTTCACGCCGGCAGTTGTAATCAGGTCGGCCACCAGCTTGGCGGTGATGGGTGTGCGCGGGGCCGCCTTGCGATCCTGGCGGGCATAACCGTAGTACGGGATCACGGCTGTTATGGTCGCGGCTGAGGCACGCTTGAGCGCGTCAGTCATAACCAGCAGCTCCATCAAATTGTTATTGGTAGGGGCACAGGTGGATTGAATGACATAGACATCACGTCCACGGACATTCTCTCCGATCTCTATCATGACCTCGCCGTCGGAGAAGGTTCGCACCCTGGCGGTTCCCAGGGGAATGCTGAGACAATCGCAGATTTTCTGGGCGAGTTGCGGATTGGAATTGCCGGAAAAAATCCTGATCTTGTCGCGCATAATATTCAATTCACCTTTCAGCGTAGGGCAATTTAAAGTGGCTGGGGCGCCAGGGATCGAACCTGGGAATGCCGGAATCAAAATCCGGTGCCTTACCGCTTGGCGACGCCCCAATATAATAGCAAATTTCTAACGAATTAAAAGCAATACACTAATTGAACAAAAAACTTTCGAAACAAAAATCCGACTCATATCGTCTCGACCACGACAGCAAACCAGCACGTGCCTTTGACCAGCTCTTCGCGTGCCTGTTCGGCGGTGGAACGATCCGGAAAAAGACCGAAAACCGTTGGACCGCTACCTGACATCATGGCCCCCAGAGCGCCTGAGCGCATCATGGTTGCCTTGATTTCGGCAATAACCGGAAATGCTGGGATGGTCACTGATTCGAGGTCGTTAGAGAGAATGGAGCAAATATCCTCAATTGTGCCGTAAAAATAGGGAAGTTTAGCCAGCTCGTCCCTATTTGTCAACTGCAAATTTCGGTATACCCAGCCCGTGGAGACATGCACCCCCGGATTCACCAGCAACACCCAGGTCGTCGGCATATCCGGCATGGCGCTCAGTTGTTCACCTATTCCTTCAGCCAGGGCGGTCTTTTTGAAAACAAAAAACGGCACATCAGCACCCAATTTCACCCCGATTTCCATGAGCCGCTGGTCTGACATGCCAAGCCCAAGCAGTTCATTCATCCCCATCAGGACAGATGCGGCATCACTGCTGCCCCCCCCCAATCCCGCGGCCACGGGGATGTTCTTGGCAATGGTGATTTCGGCCCCCTGACCGGTACCCGCCATATCGAGCAAAATGCGGGCCGCCTTCCAGGCTATGTTGCCGGGACCGTCAGGCACGCCATTTTTGCCACAGGTAACCGTAATGTCCGGCGTATCGGTCAGAGAGATCGTGATCTCGTCACACAGGTTGACGCGCTGCATGACCATGCGCAGATCATGATAGCCGTCCGGGCGCCGACGAATGACATCCAGGACATAGTTGACCTTGGCTGGGGCTTTTAATGTCAGGCTTTTCACTGGGGCTCCATCGAGAGTTGGCTTAAACCAGGTATAGAGGCACTGTTTTCTAAAACATGCTGGGTGATAAATCAAGTCAAAACTGCTCGACAAGGCTGGACAATTGCTATTGCACCACCTGGCGAGTGACTGTATAGTTATTATTTTGGAATTTCAACACAACTAATCGAGGTAACATATGAATATCAGATTACCCGCGGAATGGGAAGCACAGGACGCCGTTCTGCTGGCTTGGCCGCACGAAGGAACCGACTGGGGCTATATGCTGGACGACGTCCGCCCGGTCTTTGCCGAAATCATCCTCCAGATTGCCCGCTTCGAACGCGTCCTGCTGACAGCCCCTTTTGCCGCCGAAGCTGGAGATTTCCTTGCGGCAGCTGGCGTTGACATGAGCAGGGTCACCATTTTCGAGATGCCGAACAATGATTCCTGGGCGCGGGACTTCGGCCCCATCACGGTGATGTTCAGTGATAAGCCTGTCCTGCTGGACTTCGGCTTCAACGGCTGGGGCCTCAAATTTCCGGCCAATCACGACAATCTGATCACCAAACGCCTCAAGGAGCAGGGTGCTTTAAAACCGAACCTCAAGACCATCGGCCTGATCATGGAGGGAGGCAGCATCGAGAGCGACGGCCTCGGAACCATCCTGACCACGACCGAATGCATGCTCTCCCCAAACCGTAACCCCCAGTTGGACAAGAGCGAGATCGAGCAGGCCATGGCTTCCCTGTTGGGAGCGCGCCGCGTTTTGTGGCTCAACCACGGCTATCTGGCCGGCGACGATACGGATTCCCACGTGGACACCCTGGCACGCATCTGCCCGAACAATGTCATTATTTACACAGCCTGCGACGACCAGAGAGATGAGCATTACCAGGAGCTGAAACTGATGGAACAGGAATTGGAGGCCTTCCGTGCACCGGATGGTTCCCCTTACCGACTGATCCCCCTCCCTTGGCCCAAGGCCCATTTCGATGAGGCGGCCCACCGACTGCCGGCCACCTACGCCAACTTTCTGGCAATCAACGGCGCTGTTCTGGTCCCCACCTACCGTGATAACGACAAAGATCAGCTGGCCATGGAACGGATCGGGCAGGCTTTCCCAGGCCGCCAGGTCATCGGCATCGATTGTTTGCCGCTCCTCGAACAGCATGGTTCGCTGCACTGCGTAACCATGCAACTTCCCGAAGGGGTGCTGGCATGAAGAGCGTCAAGGCCGCACTGATCCAGCAGACATGCTCCTGTGACAGCACTGCCACTCTGGAAAAATCGGTCGACATGATTACCCGCGCAGCCGCTTCCGGTGCGATGCTGGTCGTACTGCAGGAATTGCACAAGGGACCATATTTCTGCCAGACAGAAGACCCTGCCCTATTCGATCTGGCCGAACCGGTCCCGGGACCATCGTGCGAGGCTTTGGGGAAACTGGCACGCGAATTGGGTGTTGTGATCGTCAGTTCGCTCTTCGAACGCCGTGCACCGGGCCTGTACCACAACACCGCCGTGGTGTTTGAAAAAGACGGCACCATTGCCGGCACCTACCGCAAGATGCACATCCCGGACGATCCGGGGTTCTACGAAAAATTCTACTTCACGCCGGGCGACCTGGGCTTCAATCCGATCAAAACCTCTCTGGGAACGCTGGGGGTTTTGGTCTGCTGGGACCAGTGGTATCCCGAAGCTGCCCGGTTAATGGCCCTGGCCGGCGCGGACCTGCTGATCTACCCAACCGCCATCGGTTGGGACCCGGCCGATACCGCAGAAGAACAAAATCGCCAAAGGGATGCCTGGATCACGGTACAACGGGGCCATGCCATTGCCAACGGCCTGCCGCTCCTGGCGGTCAACCGGGTCGGCTTCGAGCCGTCAAGCCAAAATCTTGAAACAGGGATCAGATTCTGGGGGAGCAGCTTCGCGACCGGGCCACAGGGCGAGGTCCTGGCCGAGGCGTCGCAGGACAGGGAAGAGATCCTGCTGGTGGATATCGATATGAAGAGGAGCGAAACAGTCAGGCGCATCTGGCCGTTCCTTAGGGATCGACGTATCGATGCCTATGGGGATCTGCTGAAAAGATACCGGGATTAAGACAACAAAACTTTGAAACCACGAAGGGCACGAAGACTAAAAGCATTTCTTACAAGGATTCCTTTCATCCTGGCCCAAATTGATTTGTAATCTTTCCTTCGTGTCCTTCGTGATTAATCGGTGACATTAATGCCCCTGCACGAAAAAGAGATCCTGGAGGCCCTCTCCAGCTCCCGCATCCTGACCTCCATGATCACCCCGGCGGTGCTCATCTCGGCCTGCGGCACCCTTATCTTCTCCACCTCATCCCGACTGGGGCGCATCTTCGACCGGGTCAACGTGATGAAGGGCGAGATCGAATCCATTTTGGCCGGTAAGCTGGACTTCCCTGAGGAACGGATGGCGTTCATCTCGGAGCAAATCAGATGCGCCAAGAAAAGGGCGGCACTGATTCAGAAATCAATGGCCGCCCTGTACACTGCTACTGCGCTCTTTGTTGCCGCCAGCCTGGGCATAGCTGTCAACGTAGCCTACGGCAACCCAGATCAGGGCTGGATTCCAACCCTGATCGCCCTCACCGGCGGCCTGTTCCTCTTTGCCGCCTCGGCACTCCTGCTCTACGAAAGCCGCTTCAACCTGATCTTCGTTGTCCGCAACATCGATTATGTAAAGTTCCTGGAAAAGCAAGCGAACGAGCAGGACAAAAATATCCCAGACTGAACCTTCCTACCCCTTCAACCCCGCCTCTTTGGCTAAAGCACTCCAAGCCGGCAGGCTCCGTTCGATGACCTTCATATCCACGCAGTAGGCGATACGAAAAAAGCCCGGCGCGCCGAAACCTGCCCCGGGTACCAGCAGGATATGGTGTTTCTGGGCCAGCTTGACAAAGACTACGTCATCGGCCAGCGGCGACTTGGGAAAGAGGTAGAAGGCGCCGTCAGGCTTTACCATCTCGAAGCCCATGGCGGTCAATTCATTCACCAGCAAGTCACGCTTGGCCTGGTAGTCGGCAATATCCACCGACTCGTCCTGCAGCTTGGCCACCAGCCGCTGCATGAGCGCCGGCGCATTGACGAAACCAAGCACCCGGTTACTGAAGACCGCCCCTTCCATGAACTGCATAACCGTGTCCATGCGGGGATTGGCCGCCAGGTAGCCGATCCGTTCCCCCGGCAGGGCCAGGTCCTTGCTGTGGGATGTAACAATGATCGAACTTTCGATCAGCGGGAAGATATTGGGAACATGTTTGCCATCGTAGGCAATCCTGGCGTAGGGCTCGTCGGAGATGACATATACCAGGTGGCCGTTATGTTTGTGGACTCTTTTGACTACTTCTCCAAGCTTCCGCAGACTCTCCTCGGGGTAAATTACGCCAGTGGGATTATTGGGGGAGCAGATGATGATGGCCCGTGTCTTGGGTGTCAGTGCCTTTTCAATGGCGTCGATATCCAACTGGAAGCTCGCGTGATCGGTCCAGACCTCCACCGGCACGCCCCCGTGATTATCGATGTAGAATTTGTATTCCACGAAATAGGGGGCCAGGATGATGACCTCCTCACCGGGGTTCAGGATAGTCTTGAGCACCACATTGAGTGCGCCGCCGGCCCCGCAGGTCATGACCACATGGTCGGCCGTGACGTCCAATCCCGATTGACCGGCAAGCTTTTCCGCCACAGCGGCACGGGTCTCGCCATACCCGGCGTTGTTCATGTACCGGTGCATACCGGGGAGCGGATGCTGCGCCAGGGCTAGGAACTCCCGCTGGAAGGCCTCGGGCGGCTCCACATCCGGATTCCCCAGGGTGAAGTCATAAACGCTTTCGGCTCCGAACTCCTGGCGCAGTCGCTCACCTTCCTCGAACATCCGGCGAATCCAGGATGACTTGGAAATCTGGGCGGCGATCTTCATGGCAATGGCCATAACTGTTCCCTCCGTGTATGATAATAATTAGAAAGAGTCGTAATCGGTTGGATAATACAAACGAATTTCGGAGAACTCAATGGAAATTCCGCACTACCCGGCAGCACGCCCGCTCGACATGGCCGACAAATCGCTGCTGGACCAACTCTTAAAACAGCTCCAGCCCAGGGTGTCCGAACTGACCTTTGCGGGGCTGTTCCTGTTTCGGCGCGCCCACGACTATCGACTGACCAGGGTGTACGACTCTCTGGTGGTGCTGGGCAATGGCTATGATGGCAGGCCCTATATCCTGCCCCCCATGGGTGGGGATGTGGCCGGAGCATTGGCTGCGCTGTTTGCCGACGAATGGGAACTTTACGGCTCGGATGAAGCATTCACGGCACAATACCTGACCGGAAGCGGGCTTGCGGTGAGCGAGGAACGGGATTCGTTTGACTATTTATACCTGCGGGAAGAACTGGCCACCCTGCCCGGCAACCGCTTTCACAAGAAAAAAAACCGGATCAACTATTTTACCAGCCGCCACAACCACGAAATTGATCTCTATGCTGCCAAACACCGCTGCGGTTGCCTGACGCTGCTGAACACCTGGTACAAAATGGCGGAGCGCGAGGAAAATGTTTCCCTGGACCTGGAACTGGAGGCAACGGCAGAGGCGCTGACCACGGCCGAGGCATTGGGGTTGGAGGGGATCGTCATACTGGTGGAGGGCGAGGTCAGGGCTTTTGCTCTGGGGGAACGGCTCAACAGCGAAACAGCAGTCTGCCATTTCGAAAAGGCCGACCCCTTCATGGAGGGGCTGCCCCAACTGGTGAACCGGGAGTTTGCGGCCCGTCTGTTCACGGACTGCCGGTATCTCAACCGCGAACAGGACCTGGGCGAACCGGGCCTGCGCACCGCCAAGCTCTCCTATCATCCCGTGGAACTGGTAAAGAAGTACCGGGTGCGGCGCGATTGAACCTTTAATTTTTGACCTGAAAATAAAGATTCCTGCCGGATTCACCTTTAATATCGACCAAAAATTTATTACCCGGGGAAACCAATGGACCAATGGGGTCACCCATTAAAAGGCTGCTCCCAGAGGCTGCTCTTGGTTGAAAGTGCTATAGCAGCATCAAAGTTAATCGAAAAAGCGTCCCTCCTTCTTCCGATGTTGTAAAATCGACCTTACCGCCCAAAACTTTTTCCCCGAAGAACTTCATCGAATAGGTACCAAGGCCGTGTCCAACCCCCTCCTTGGTGGTAAAATTCCGCTTGAAAATCCTGATGGCATGCTCTGCCGGAATCGGTTTCCGGTTCCAGACGCAGAATGAGATACTGTTGCCCTCCTCCGTGGTAAACACCCTGATCTCTCCCCCCGGTTCGGTTGCTTCGAGAGCGTTCGTGACCATGTTGACGAGGATGCGTTCTACAATGGCAGGATCGGTCCGTAAGCTCGTCGATTCTGCATCTTTTGCAATGGTGAGTTTTTTTGCCAAGCGCACAGGGTGAACATCAAAGGTTTCCTTCAGGTCATCCAGAAGTGCGTTCACGGAAACAGTGCAATAGCACGGCTGATAAACATGGGATATTGAATTGGCAAGGGTCTGTTGCATGGATAATTCTTGAACGGTCCGCAGAATGAGCTTCTGTATCTCGGAGAAGCGCTTGGCATCCCAGGTGCCTTTGCGTTGAAATAAATCGCCCTTGACAAGCAGGGCGGTCATCAGGTTACTGATGTCGTGGAAAAAGGTTTTTTCCAGGTTGGCCCGTTGTTGCTGTGTGCTGACATCATTGAGAAACATCAGGACATATTTCTTTTCCTCAATCTCCAAAGGACAACAGCGAACCTCGAAAAAGAGATCCACCTCCTTGCCGCCCTTCTCTACCGTCAGTGAGCAGGTCCTCTCCTGCGACTGGTTGCTGGTCAGTGCTGCCACGATGGCAATAACTGCTCCGCAGGTTGCGCAATAGGGGGATGTGCCGCATCCGCCAGGCATCTCGTGGGCATGGATGCAGTGAATATATTCACCCGGCCGAAGCCCGAGAACTGCCCCGGCATCTTCTATCCCCATCATCTTCAGGAACGATTCATTGACGGCTAGCAACTGCCGCTGCTCGTTGAGGACTGCAAACAGACCGTTTGCCACATACATCAACCCGTCTACAAGGGGATTATGAGAAATTGCCGATACAGCCGCATCCAATTCAATTTTAGATGCACGTTCGGGGGGTGCAAAATAAGTCTTTTTGCTTGAAACTCCTGTCCTAGAGGTTTGGTCATTTGTTGCCATTCGGCACCCCGACAGTCTTTATAAATATCTTTATTGTGAGCAAAACTATAGTTATATATATTGTATTTTAGCAAGCAATTGTCGTGTCATTACGTGAGCTAGATCACTGTTTGCTCGTTTTGAATCGCTCCTGGTTAGCACCTTGCAGCAAGTGGCCCACACAGACTGGGCCATTTAGGTACGATATATGCGCCGACTGTTGCGTAGATTAGGTATGACATTATGTGCGGCATCTGCCTTGCAGGGCTGCATTTCTATCCATGCGCCATTGACGGCAGACAAGGATTATCCTGTCGCCTGGGGGGAGCTGATACCACTCGGACCGGACTGCACGTCCCTGGACGGGACCTATCAGAACAGTGGAATCACCATCGATGCCAAGGGTGTTGCCCACCCTGTGCGACTGACCGCGGTACTTGATATCGAAAGCAATGCCCCCACGGTAACGTTGCTGGTCCGTACGCGTCAACAGGATCGCAACGGAGACAGTTTTGTCACCCTCGGTGCCGTTCCAAACGACAGCCCCCATGCCATTCACGAACTCGAGAACTGCTATTGCATCAAACAGACCTTGGCATGTACCCAGCTAAACGAAACATACTGGTCGGTGCCCAATTTCGGGCTGGGCGGTTCACAAAGAAATTTTTACCTGGCGCTTTCCCGGGACCGGGCCCTGATTGCCAAGCTTCAGAACTACCATCTTGACATAATGCTGGCGATCCCTATTTTCGGCATACAGGAACCATGGGCGCGGTTCAACTGGGTTGAGAAGTAACTGGGCCGCTGCTTCCAAAGGGAACCCTACCCGTAAAAACAACAAACTTGTTGCACTTGCTGAAAAAATATAGTAAAAAAGCTGTTCTTTCAAAGACGGCCCAGGCCGCATCTCCTTGCTCCGGGTAGGACCGGGGCTCGAAAACCGTGAGGAGGAACACAACATGAGGAAGTACGAAACCATTTACATCCTCCAGCCGGACCTTAGCGAAGACGAGATCAAAGTCATCGCCGACAAGGTTCAGGATGTGATCGCATCCTACAAGGGTGACTTTCACCGGCTGGAAGACTGGGGCATCAGAAAGATGTCCTACCCCATCAGGAAATCCGTTCGTGGACGCTATCTGTACCTGCGTTACGACGGCGGCAGGGAACTGATTGCCGAGCTGGAGCGGCGTCTCAGGCTTGACGAAAAGGTGCTGCGCTACCAGAGCGTCAATATCACGGATCTGCCGGAGAAGCCTTTGGCAGAGAAGAAGGCACCCGTGGTCGAGCTGGAGGCTGCTGAAGGCACCGAAGCACCCACTACCCCCGTTGAAACGGCTAACGAATAATTTCCTGGAGGATAACAACAATGGCTGACGAAAGACCCACAACCTATCAGAGACCATCAAGCGGCCCCGGTGGCCCGCGTAAGAAGCGTCCCTTTCAGCGCAGAAAGGTTTGCCGTTTCTGTGCCGAGAAAAACCTGACCATCGATTACAAAGAGCCACGCACCCTGCGTTACTTCATCTCCGAGCGCGGCAAGATAGTTCCCCGCCGCATTTCGGGCAACTGCTCAAAACACCAGAGGGAGATAACCGAGGCCATTAAGCGCGCCCGCAACTTGGCCCTGTTACCAATCGCATCGAATCACGTACTCCCTTAACATCAGCTGCATGAGTGTGATCAAGCAAACCAACACCGTTGCGGCACGGCTCGGCGCAGCCGCAGTTGGTACGGCTGCTTCGTTCACCCTGTTCGCCGCATACATGGTAATACCACCAGCAGGCTTTTTCTTAAGTCTGCTGGCGCCATTACCGGCAGTTTTTTCCCGCTTTGGCTATGGCCGCAGCACAGCACTGATCATCACCCTCCTGACCACCACCCTGATGACTGCGGTGTTCGGCATCCAGGCCGGGGCGCTTTATCTGCTGCAGTGCGCCGTGATAGCCCTGCTGCTGCCGGAATTCCTGGCAAGAGGGTTCAACGCATCCAGGGCGATTGCCTGGACAACAGCGGCAAACTTACTGCTTATTGCCTCTGTGGCCCTGGCGTATGCCATCACCAGCGGACAGAATATTCACACGCAGGTGGTGAATGAGATAAACACCAGCATTACCCAGGCCATTGGCATCTACCAGAAAGCCGGCGTCAAGGGTGATGAGCTCGATCTTTTGAAACAGTCCATGACCAGGGCCGCTGAGTTGGTCGTAAAAATCTACCCGGCTCTGACTACGCTCTTTCTGATTGCCATATCGAGCTGCAACCTGGCCCTTGTCAAACGGTTTTCCGTTAAACTTGGTGCCGATCTGCGGGTGGGCGAATTCAGAGAGTTCAAGAATCCCGAACTCTTGATATGGCTGCTGATAATCGCCGGGTTTGCCATGATGGCTGGCAATCCGATCATAACGATCCCGGCCCTGAATGTAGTCATTATTGTTGCAGCACTTTATTTTCTGCAGGGCCTGGCAGTCGTAATCACCATTATAAACCGCCAGACCCTGGCCAGAATATTAAGAATGATGCTGTTTTTTATGTTGTTGATTCAACCCTATCTTGCGGCTCTGATAGCAGCAATGGGGATATTCGACTTGTGGGGTGATTTCCGCACCCCCAGAAATAAAGAAAACCTGTAAAATCAGGCTTGAAAGGAGAGTAACATGAAGGTCATTCTAAAGGAAAACATCGAGACCCTCGGCCACATCGGCGACATCGTCAAGGTTGCACCAGGCTACGCGCGCAACTACCTGCTCCCCAAGGGTTTGGCTGTCGAAGCTACCGAGAAGAACGCCAAGGCGCTGGAGCACGTCAAGCGCCAAATGGCCTACAAGAAAGACAAGGTCACTGAATCGGCCAAAATCCTCGCAGCCAAGCTTGAGGAAATTTCTATCGAACTGCTTCATCAGGCAGGCGAAGGCGGCAAACTGTTCGGTTCGGTTACCAATATGGAAATTGCGACTTTCCTCAAGGACAAAGGCTTTGATATCGACCGCAAGAAGATCGTACTTGCCGACCCGATCAAACAACTCGGAGAATACGTCATTCCGGTGAAAGTCCATCCGGAAGTAACTGCCAACATCAAGGTTACTGTCAAAGCCAGCTAAATCGACTGGCCATGATCCTAACTTCCATCAGCCTGCCGTTATCGCGGCAGGCTTTTTCATTTCATGCCGTTACAGGATCCATCCCGCAAATACGTGCCTAACCTACTGTTCGGCATGCACTCCCATATTTGACCTAAACTCTATGATTGCCTCATCTCAAGGTTGACAATCGCCGGCTCAGAGGAGAAAATGAAAAATCTTTACGGAGGCTTTTCGTGGATACCATTCTGCTCGAAGTAATAGTTATCTGCATAATGATAGTGTTGAACGGTTTTTTTGCCTGCTCCGAATTTGCCATTATCTCGGTACGCAAAAGCCTCATTGCCAGGCTCGTGAGCGAGGGAAGCGAACAAGCTCAAATCATTGAAGATCTTCAAAAAGATCCGCACCGCCTGCTGGCACTGGTTCAGATCGGCGTTACCGTTACCGGCGCCACCGCCTCCACCATTGCCGGCATCATTGCCGTAAACAGCGTGCGCCCCTGGCTGCAACACCTTGAAAACGATTTTCTGCGTCATGCGGCAGAACCGGTGGCCGCCACCAGCATGGTTGCCATCATCTCCTATCTCCTGCTTATCTTGGGTGAACTGGTACCCAAAGCCATTGGCCTGCAATATGCCGACACCATCGCCCTACGGGTCGCTCGGCCAATCAATTTTCTCTCCCGGGTAGGTGCCATCCTGGTTGGAGTCCTGACCATCTCCAGCAAAACAGTACTGAAGCTACTGCGCATCAAGTCGGAGCGCGAGGCGTTCATCACCCGTGAAGACGTCCAGCATATCGTTGCCGAAGGCCATGAAAGCGGAGTCTTCAGTGAAACCGAGCAGGAATATATCCGCAATGTCTTCGAATTCACCCACACCTGTGTCCGCGAGGTAATGGTGCCGCGCACCCGTATTGTCGGGCTGGACCTGGAAGCACCGAGCGACACCCTGATCAACATAGTTCTGGACAACATGTACTCACGCTATCCGGTCTATCGAAACGATATCGAAGAGATCGTGGGTGTTGTGCATGGCAAGGACCTGCTGGGACGTTTGGTGGCCGGCGAAAAATTCGACCTGGCCGCCGTCATGCGACCTCCGGTCTATGTACCTGAAGGGAAAAAGGTTAATGAACTTCTGAAGGAGATGCAACGCACCCACAACCAAATGGCCCTGGTGGTGGACGAATACGGCGGCCTGAGTGGCCTGGTCACCACCGAGGACCTGATTGAGGAACTGGTCGGAGAGATCCAGGACGAGCATGACACCGTTGAAACCGGGACGATCCAGCGCCTCCCCAATGGTGTGCTGCTGGTTGACGGATTGTTGTCGATCTTCGATCTGGCCGAGGTCATCTCGGTAAAACTTGAAGACAATCTGCCATACGACACCGTTGCAGGGATGATACTGCACGAGCTGGGGCAGTTTCCTGCCCGTGGAGAGAGTACACAATGGCACGGCTATCGTTTCGTTTGCGATGAAGTTACCCGCGTTGCCATTCTCAAAGTGCGCATCATTCCGGAGAGTAAATGAAGCTTACCAAAACAAAACGCACCTATATAAAGCTTTCCGGACTTTTCTTCTTGCTTCTGACAGCCAGCCTCATAGGATTGGCGGCCTTCCTACCCCGCCTGATCGACATAAATGATTACCGCGACAATATCATGTCCACCTTGCAGCAATCGCTCCACCGGAAGGTCACCTTTGGCACCGGTGTTTTTTCGATGTATTTCGGTCCTTCCTTTATCTTCGAGACCGTCACCATCAAAGAGCCGGACGGCAGCAACGATTTCGTCAAGGCCAAACGGATCACCGTGCGGCTGGCCCTGCTCCCCCTGCTGGAAAAGAAGGTCGTGCTGAGAGAGCTTACCCTGGAAGGCGTCGGCGTCAATCTGGTACGGGACAGCGATGGCAGACTGAACATCGACGACCTGCTCAAACCCCAACCTGGAGCGACACCGGTCTCTTTCAAAAAGATTCGGATCAAAAACGGGACCCTGCAGTGGTATGACATGGCCATCCAAAAGAATGGTTTCCGGGACAGGATCGATAACCTCGATCTTTCCCTGGACAACTTCTTGCGAGGCCACAAAGGGAATTTCAAGATCTCCTGCGAACTGCCAAAATCCGCAGGCACGGCCGGTAAAATTTCTTTATCCGGATCCGCAAGGCTTCCAGCAGGTACAACCCCACTATCCGAAACCGATATCAATGCCAATGTCGATATTAAGCAGGCCGAAATCGGGCGTTTCTGGCCCTACTACGGCCGGTTCATCCCCTTTGGCAACCCAGGCGGACGTCTTGATATCGCCGGCAATTTCAAGGGCAAGCTGCGGGAATTCAGCTCTAAGGGGAAAATCCACTTGAACGGCGTCGCCGTGACCTGGCCGACCATATTTCACCATGTCGTCAATCCCCGCACGGCACAGCTGGACTATGAGTTCAAGCTGACCGGCAACAACATAGACATGCCCGCACTGCAATTTTCGGCCGAGGGCTTCAAAATAAAAGGGAGCTGCCAACTCCGGGATATCACCTCAAAGGACCTGCATATTACCGCCAGGGGTGCGACAACGCCCTTCAAGCTGGAAGGACTGCGCCAATGGATTCCGTACGGGATCATTGCCAAAGACGTTGCGGATTATATCGAAAAGCACATCACCGCCGGAACCTACAGGCTCGAAACCGGCACTTTGATCGGCCGCATCAGCCAAATCACCCATATGGAAAAGGGCACCAACTACAATGTGCTTCATATAAAGGGAACCGTGGAGAACGGCGTGGTCAGCTACGGCAACAAAGTCCCTGCCTTTAATAATATCAGGGGGGGGCTGGAGATGCTCGGCAAGGATTTCATCCTGAGCCGCATGACCGGCAAATTCGGGAGTTCGCCATTCAAAATGGATGGCAGGATCACCGATTATCCATTGGATGTCGCCTGCAACTACCCCTTTCAGATGGAAATCACTCCCCATGCCCCTGAGATCGCTTGGCTGGCCAGGATTGCCGGCGCATCAAAACTGGAGTTCGGGGGGAATTCGACTCTGGCACTGACCGGCAGCGGCCCAATACCGGCCTATCATCTGAACGGCGACTGGGACCTGAAGCAGGCAGTCTACTCCTTTCCCGGGGCAGTCCACAAACTGGCCGGCACTTCAAACCATCTCTCCTTCTGCACCCTCCTTGGACCCAATGAGACCAAGCTTACCAGCCTGACCTACCAGCTTCCGCCACTCGCACTTTCCGCGTCTGCGCTGCTCAAATATGGCGACCGCCCCCACCTGGGGTTTGAACTGCAAACCAACCGGTTTTTGATGAACGACTCGCTCCCCATTTTCTCCAGCTGGCGGCCGCACCACCTTCAAGGGCAAGTCCAGGCCCATATCTTTGGCAACGGCAATCCCGAGGACTTCTCGGCCATGGATTACAACGGCACCATCTCCCTTGGATCTTTTTCCTTTCAACCGGGCGAAAACCTGAAACCGGTCAGTAATATCAACGGCAATATCACCTTCAAAGGAAACAGTCTGGAGACGTCCAAAATCAGTGTTTATTACGGCAACTCGCTCATCAAAGCCAAGGGCAGGATAAATAATCTCAAGAAGCGCGAGGCGGAAATCACCCTGTTTTCGCCGCAATTTTTCCTGCGTGACGCAAATTTCAGCCACGCAAAGCCTGATGCGAGCATCCATCGGATGCATGCTTCGCTCCTCGTACAGGACAACCAATATACCATCCACAAATTCTCAGGCCTGCTCAACTCCTCGAACTTCAGCATCAACGGCAGCTACACATCCGGCGGGTCACCGGAGGCAAACCTGACGGTAACCTCGTCGCGCCTGGACATTGGTGACCTCCTGCTGCTGGGAAATTTGAGCGAGCAGGAAGGCAACGGGCAGAACACGCCGAAATTAAACCTTAAACTCAAGATGAACATCGAGGCAGGCAACTACGACAAGTTGCAGTTTGCCAAACTGAGCGCCAATCTGAATCAGGAAAACGGTATCCTCTATTGCCAGGGCCTGGAGGCCGCATTGTACGGTGGAAACGTGTCGGCAAAAGGGCGGCTAGCCCCAAGCGGCGCCAACGTGAACCGTTACGACATGAGCTTCAACATGGAACACGTAAATGCTGAACAATTTTTCCAGGCGCTCGACATCACCAGGGAGGTAAAAGGCACCCTGAATCTCCAAGGCGACCTGACCGCCCGCGGCGCAACATGGCTTGATGTCAGGAAAACCGCTTTGGGTAATCTGCGCCTGCGGCTTGTAGACGGCTCCTTGCGCAAATTCAACGTGCTGTCAAAGGTCTTTTCCATTTTGAACGTGTCGCAACTGCTCAAGCTTCAACTTCCGGACATGGTGTCGGGCGGCATGCCCTATAACGAGATCAAAGGGAGCATCGCCGTCAAGGATGGCGTGGCCTCCAGCCAGGACCTGTTCATCGCAGGCAATGCCATCAACATGTCGATTGTCGGCAACGCAGACATAGTCAAGGAAGATCTTGACTTGACCATCGGGGTGCAGCCACTCCAGACCGTGGACAAGATCGTCAACCATATCCCGGTCGTGGGCTGGTTGCTCACCGGCAAGGGGAAGTCCGTGGTAACGGCGTATTTCGAAGCCAAGGGGAAATGGTCTGATCCCAAGGTAAGCGCCATACCGGTCAAATCCATGGCCAAGGGAGTATTCAATATCTTCAGAAGGGTCTTTGAACTACCGGTGCGGCTGTTTACCGATACAGGAGAGGTTATTCTGGGGAAGTAAAAGATGGTGCTATGAGTTGAATGAAGTTTTCAACTCACCAACACATAGATTTCATCAGTAGATGGCGTAGTTGGCAGGATCCGAGAAAAGTTCCCTGAGAAGCAGGTTGTTCAGGTAATGGCCCGTCTTGTTTGCCTCGACTTTGCCCAGGATGCGGTAGCCGCTGGTATAGAGGTCGCCAATCAGGTCCAGTATCTTGTGGTTGACAAGTTCCTGTTTATAACGCAAGCCATGGGGATTGACGATACTGTCCTCCCCGATCGCAACGGCGTTGTCCAGAGACGCCCCCTTTGCCAGGCCGGCATTGCGAATCGCCTCCAGCTCCTCAAGAAATCCAAAGGTACGGGAATTGATAATCGAAAAGGCATTTTCCACATCCGTGACCCGTTTCTTCTGCTTTCCCACCGGCGCCCGAAACTCGATGGACATGGTTACGTCCAGAGTATTGAGCGGTTTTACCCGTAACCAAGCGTCGTTATTGCTAACCTCCACCGGACGCAGCACCTTCAGGTAGACGCCGTTCTCGGGAAACTCGTAGACCCCGGCCTTCCACATCCCCTGATAAAATTCCCAGGCCGAACCATCCATGATGGGCACCTCGGGCCCGTCGATATAGACCAGGCAGTTGGTGATGCCGGAAAAATAGAAGGCCGCCATGAGGTGCTCAATGGTGGAAACCGAGGCGCCCTCTGCTGCTATGAGGGTTGATAGGCGGGTATCGGCCACCATATCGTATCTGGCCGGTATGGTGATCCCCTTGTAAACAAAGGCGATGCCGAATTCGCGGCGCGGCAGGAATTCCAGATTGACCGGCTGGCCGGTATGAAGGCCGATGCCGGTAATCTTGAAGATGCGGTTGATGGTGGTCTGGCGTTTGATCATGGTGCGAATATGGCAGATTTCCGGAAAAGCGTCAAGATGATGTAGAGTTGTGCCCTTGAGGTAATCCTACTACTTTCTTCAATTCCTCGTGCTCCTGGGCCAGGGCATCGTATTTACGTTCCAACTCGCGGATCTGATCAAAGAGGCAGGCAATGGCCTTGGCCTCCGGGTCAGGCAGTTGCCCATGCTGCAGATCGGGGCGTTCATCTTTTTTCTTTTCCTGCTCCATGACCATCCTGCCGGGTATACCAACCACCGTGGCATTTTCCGGCACCTCCTTGACCACTACCGAATTGGAACCTATCTTGGCACCCTTGCCGACGGTAAACGGTCCGAGCACCTTGGCGCCGGAACCGATCACAACATTATCCGCCAAGGTCGGATGGCGCTTGACCTTGTCCCAGGTCACTCCGCCGAGCGTAACGCCGTGGTACAGGGTCACGTTGTCACCGATCTCGGCAGTTTCGCCGATCACTACCCCCATGCCGTGATCGATGAAGAATTTTCTGCCGATTTTGGCACCGGGATGGATCTCGACCCCGGTCAGGAAGCGGCCCGCATGTGAAATCAACCGTCCCAGGAAGAAAAATTCTCTTGTCCAGAACCAGTGGGCGACACGATAGATCCAGAGGGCGTGCAGACCTGGGTAACAAAATAGTATCTCGACCACGCTGCGGGCGGCAGGGTCTCGCTCGAAGACCGAATTGATATCTTCACGCAGGTTCTTGAACATAGGAATTACCTCAATTAACAGTAACAGACCGTAATTAAAGAGGTATCATACCCTAGCAAATCTGTCAAATTAATCATATACAGCACTACCGGCCCTATTTGCAAACTTCGCACTCGACAAAGAGTTCAAATTTCTCTAAGATGCACAAACTGTATACAGTATATCGGTCTCTTGAGGCCCTTTATCATTACAACGAAAGGAGATTCACCCATGGCAGCCCCTGAATTCAAGTACCAGGACCCGTTTCCGCTCGGCAAGGACGAAACCAAGTATCGTAAGATCGAAGGCTCTGAGAAGTACGTTGAGGTTGACAAATTTGCCGGCAAGGACGTTATCCGGATCTGCCCCGAAGCATTGACCATCCTGGCCAATGAAGCGATGCGTGACGTCTCCTTTCTGCTCCGCCCCGCCCATAATGAGCAGGTCGCCAAGATCCTGAGCGATCCTGAATCCTCCCAGAACGACAAGGGTGTTGCCATGGCATTCCTGCGCAACGCCGAGATCGCCGCCAACTTCGAACTCCCCGTCTGCCAGGACACCGGCACCGCCACTGTCGTCGCCAAAAAGGGCCAACAAGTCTGGACCGGCGTAAAGGACGAAGAGTGGCTCAGCAAGGGTATTTACAAGACATATACCGAAGAGAACCTCCGCTATTCGCAGACCGTTGCCCTTGATATGTACGCAGAGAAAAACACCGGCACCAACCTGCCGGCCCAGATCGACATCATGGCCACCGACGGCGACTACTACAAGTTCGTGTTCATGGCCAAGGGTGGCGGCTCCGCCAACAAGACCATGCTCTACCAGGAAACCAAGGCCCTGCTCACGCCGGAGAAACTGGAAAAATACCTGGTCGAGAAGATGAAATACCTGGGCACCGCTGCCTGCCCGCCATACCACATCGCCTTCGTCATCGGCGGCACCTCGGCCGATGCCGTCATGAAGACCGTCAAGCTGGCCACTGCCAAGGAATTGGACAACCTCCCCACGGTAGGTAACGAACACGGCCAGGCCTTCCGCGACATCGAACTGGAAAACAAACTACTGGAAGCGGCCTACAAGCTCGGCATCGGCGCCCAGTTCGGCGGCAAGTACTTTGCCCACGATGTGCGCGTCATCCGTCTCCCCCGCCACGGCGCATCATGCCCGTTGGGCATGGCGGTTTCCTGCTCGGCCGACCGCAACATCAAGGCCAAGATCACCAAGGACGGCCTTTTTGTCGAGGAGATGGACCGCAATCCCGGACGGCTGATTCCGGAACAGTACCGCGGCAAGCACGAGCATGGCGTCAAGATCGACCTCAACAAGCCCATGAAGGAAATCCTGGCCGAGCTCTCCAAACATCCGGTCTCCACCCCGCTGCTCCTGAACGGCACCATCGTGGTGGGCCGCGACATCGCCCATGCCAAGTTCAAGGAAATCCTGGACAGCGGCAAACCGTTGCCCGAATACCTGCTGAAGCACCCCATCTACTACGCCGGTCCGGCCAAGACACCTGCCGGCAAGGCTTCCGGTTCATTCGGCCCGACCACTGCCGGCCGCATGGACTCCTATGTTGACCTGCTCCAGTCCAAGGGCGGCTCCATGATCATGATCGCCAAGGGCAACCGAAGCCAGCAGGTGACCGACGCCTGCAAGAAGTACGGCGGCTTCTATCTCGGCTCCATCGGCGGCCCGGCCGCTGTCCTGGCTGAAGAAAACATCAAGAAGGTCGAGTGCATCGACTTCCCGGAACTGGGGATGGAAGCGGTCTGGAAGATCGAAGTCGAGAATTTCCCGGCCTTTATCCTGGTGGACGACAAAGGGAACGACTTCTTCAAACAATTGGGACTGTAATTTCCCATGCTGGAAATAACATCGCCCCCGGCCGAGTACGGCCGGGGGCTTTTTTTTACACCGTGAAAGGCGTTAGCCTTAACCACTGCTTCAAAAGAGCCCCCGCCCGCAGAAGGAGCATGATTTAAGGATTGCCGCAACGGCTTAAATCATGGTATAAAAGCACATCACCTGAACCACAGGGATCACCCCTGTGGTTTTTTATTTGTCTGAAAGGAAACAGCAACACATGATCACAGCATCAAACATTACCCTCTCCTACGGCAAACGTGTTCTCTTCAAGGACGTCAACATCAAATTCACGCCAGGCAACTGTTACGGCCTGATTGGTGCAAACGGCGCCGGCAAATCCACGTTTCTCAAGATCCTTTCGGGCGAGATCAGCCCGGACAAAGGCGAGGTCACCATCGGAGCCCAGGAACGGCTCGCAGTCCTGCGCCAAGACCAGTTTGCCTTTGACGAGGAAATTGTTTTCAATACCGTCATCCGTGGGCACGAGCGCCTTTACAAGGTGATGGTCGAGCGGGAGGCCATCTATGCCAAGGCCGACTTCAGCGAGGAAGACGGCATCCGTTCCGCCGAGCTGGAGGTAGAGTTCGCCGAGATGAACGGCTACGAAGCCGAATCCGAGGCGGCAGTGCTCCTGAACGGACTGGGCATCCCCGAAGAGTTGCGCCACAAAAAAATGAAAGAGCTTGAAGGGGGCGACAAGGTCCGCGTGCTCCTGGCACAGGCTCTGTTCGGCAGCCCGGACGTGTTGCTTCTGGACGAGCCCACCAACAACCTTGACCTCAAGTCCATCTCCTGGCTGGAGGATTTCCTTTTCCGCTTCCCAAATACGGTCATTGTGGTTTCCCATGACCGCCACTTCCTGAACCAGGTCTGCACCCATACCGCGGACATCGACTTCGGCCGCATCCAGGTCTATGTAGGCAACTACGACTTCTGGTACCACGCCAGCCAACTGACCCTCAGACAGCGGCAGAATGAAAACCGCAAGGTAGCTGAAAAGGCCGCCGAACTGAAGGAATTCATCCAGCGCTTCAGCTCCAACGCATCAAAGGCCAAGCAGGCCACCTCCCGCAAGAAACTGCTGGATAAGCTGACCCTGGAGGAAATGCCGGTTTCGACGCGAAAATACCCACATGTCATGTTCAAGGCGGAACGCCCCTGCGGGGACATCATCCTGGAGATATCAGGCCTGACCAAAGAGATCGATGGAATCAAAGTTCTGGACAACTTCGACCTGGTCGTGCGCAAAAAGGACAAGATCGCCTTTGTGGGTGGCAACAGCCTTGCCAGGACGACCCTGTTCAGGATCCTGGCCGGTGAATTGGAACCGGACAGCGGTTCTTTCCGCTGGGGGGTGACCATCTCCACATCGTACTTCCCCAAGGAGAACGGCGCTTACTTTGAAAACGACCTGAACCTGATCGAATGGCTGGGGCAATACTCGCCGCCCACGGAGGGGGAGACCTTTGCCCGGGGTTTCCTGGGGAGAATGCTCTTTTCCGGCGACGAGGCCGTAAAAAAGACCTCTGTCCTCTCGGGCGGAGAACGGGTACGTTGCATGCTGTCCCGCATGATGCTCTCCGGCGCCAATGCCCTGATCCTGGACGAACCCACCAACCACCTGGACCTGGAATCCATCACCGCACTGAACGATGGCTTGATCGCCTATCCAGAGGTGGTCCTGTTCGCCTCCCATGACCATGAATTCGTCTCCACAGTGGCCAACCGGATCATCGAGATCACTCCAGGGGGCATGATCGACCGGGTAATGCAGTTCGATGAGTACCTGGAGAGCGAGGACGTTGCCAAGGAACGGGACGGCCTGTACCACGGCCATGCGGAGTTAACGTTATAGGGCCACTTGACACGGCAGGCATATAATCGTACTTTGCAATATCAAATTCAAGCCATGTAAGGAAATGGAACGAGCCATGATAGACAACGACGATTTCGAAGCAACCACCGAGGAGGAAGAATCGGACGGCGAGAGTTTTGCCGAACTGTTCGCACAAAGCCAGAAACAGGGCGGAGGCCGCCTGGAGCCGGGACAAAAGGTAACGGCCCGTGTTCTGAAGGTGGGCGCCGAATGGCTATTCATCAACACCGGCCAGAAAGGTGAAGGCATCGTTGATCTCAAGGAATTCCAGGATCTGGACGGCAACGTCACCGTAAAGGAAGGCGACACCATTGCCGCTTACTTTCTCTCGTCCAGCCATGGCGAGATGCGCTTCACTACCAAGATCGGCGGCGGCACCTCAGGCAGCTCCCAACTGGAGGAGGCCTGGCAAGCCGGTGTCCCTGTGGAAGGAGTGGTGGAAAAGGAGATCAAGGGGGGGTACGAGATCAAGATGGGCGGGTCGGCCCGCGCATTCTGTCCCTTCTCGCAGATGGGCCTGCGGCGGATCGATAACCCGGAGTCGCTGATCGGCACCCGCCTGACCTTCAGGATTACGGACTACGGCGAAAAAGGGCGAAATATAGTTGTCTCCCGCCGGGTGCTTTTGGAGGAAGAACAGCAGCGGCTCAGGGAAGAGGCCCAGGCCGGCCTTACAGAAGGCATGACCGTCACCGGCACGGTCACCTCACTGCAGGCATTTGGCGCCTTTGTCGATATCGGCGGCCTGGAAGGCCTGATCCCCATCTCCGAACTGGGCTGGACCAGGGTCAAGGAGGTCAGTGACGTTCTGAGTGTGGGGCAGCAGGTGCAGGTAGTGGTCAAGACCATCGACCGCGACAAGGAACGCATATCCTTGAGCCTCAAGGATACCTTGGCCAATCCCTGGGAGCAGGCCGCCGAGAAGTTCCCTGAAGGCTCCTTCCATAGCGGTGTCGTGGCGCGACTGACCCCTTTCGGCGCCTTCGTAACCCTGGCCGGCGGCGTGGACGGACTGATCCATATCTCAAAGCTCGGTGCCGGGAAGCGAATCAATCACCCCCGCGAGGTATTGAATGAGGGGGAAACCGTGGAGGTCAAGGTCGAGAGTGTTGATCGTGGCAGCCGCCGCATCTCTCTGGCCCTGGCCGGCGCTGCCCGTGCCGCTGACGAAGAAGAGGCGACCCTGGCCGAGTTTCGCCGCCAAACGGCCGAAGCGCCCAAGGGGATGGGAACCCTGGGCGAATTGCTCATGGCCAGAACCCAGAAGAAAAAGAAATAGAAAACCCCCGGTTGCAAACAGCAGCCGGGGGTTTTTCACTTTATTGCCTTTGATTCAATCCATCTTCTCCAGTATCACCACAAACTCGGAGCCGCCTCTGGATGGCGTAGCCTCCAGTATTGAGAAATTTACCGCATAATTGGCAATCACGTAATCCAGAAAATCCGTAAAGGATGGTTTGGTGAAGACGTGAAAATGGGCGTCATCCGAGGATTCCCTAGCCAATTTGTCTATATAGGCGTTTCTCTCGCTCTCCGTAGAATAGGTTTTCAGGTTCCTCTGCACCCTGTGAAGATTGGGAATCGATATTTCTACAAATTCCCTATAATGGGTCCTGTTCTTCTCCTTGAACCTTGCCTCGTCACCAGACCGGACCAGTTCATAATCATCGACCATGTGCTCGATCTTGGTGATTTCCCGGCCATAATCAAAGCTTTTTTCACCATTAGGCACCGTTATGAACAATATGCCGTTTCTTTTAAGGACCCTGTGCCAATTCAATATGGTCTGCAGTGGATTGGCAGAGTGCTCAAGGACATGGTTGGCAACCACAAAGTCCTGGGAAGCGGCTGCTATGCCGGCCAGTTCGCAGCCATCGGCAACGTAGTCGGTAGCCACTATCCTGCTTTCCTCAATCAGCGGAAATTTTTTTATATTCTCTTCCCTGGTGGCATAATCAACATACGTTACCGTTACCCCCGGGGGCACCTCCAGGGGATTGTGCAATGCCCCGATCTCCAGGCCGCAGCCCCGCAGATAACGAAAGGACAATTTCTTCCGCACCGAATAGGATGGAAACAGCACCGTTTCCCCGATGAATTCCTTTAGTTTGCCAAGCAGATTCGTATTCATGGAGAGAATTCTTACGCACCTTGCAAAATCATAATTGCCGGACATCCAAACCAGCCGGTTGCCTGCCACAATTTGTTAGCATATAAAAGCATTGCCATAAAGTAATTTTCCCGGCTGAAACCCGGATGCACCCGCGCATGATGTCAATTTCGACAATGCGCTGTTTTGAATACAAGCACATTGGTGCTAAAATTACAAAGTCATAATTTTTCACCCTGCACGAAAAAAGGAGCTGACAGATGGCCGCAATTGCTGATCTTGACAGAATTTACCCGACTTTTGACGAAATTCCTGACGAGTTCCGACTGGAGTCACCCTTGGAACAGACTGACTATCTGCTGGATGGCGAAATTCGCCATTGGCAGGGTCCGGTGCAGAAGGTGCACTCACCGGTCTGTATTGTCGAGCCGGATGGCCTGGCCCGACACTATATCGGCAGTTTTCCGCTCATGGGTCAAACCGAGGCCCTGGCCGCCCTGGATGCCGCGGTACATGCCTACGATAATGGCCGTGGCCTCTGGCCAACCATGCCGGTGGCCAAAAGGATCGAGCACGTCCAGGAGTTTGCCTGGCGGATGAAGGAACAACGGGACCGGGTGGTGAAGCTGCTGATGTGGGAGATCGGCAAAAGCCTGACCGACTCCCGCAAAGAGTTCGACCGGACCCTGGACTATATCAAGGACACCATCGATGCCCTCAAGGATCTGGATCGGGTTTCCTCGCGTTTTGTCTTTGAACAGGGCATTATCGGCCAGATCCGCCGGGCGCCGTTGGGAGTGGCCCTCTGCATGGGGCCATACAACTATCCGCTCAATGAGACCTTCACCACACTGATCCCGGCCCTGATCATGGGCAACACAGTCGTGCTCAAGCCGCCACGGCATGGTATTCTGCTATTTCAGCCATTGCTGGAGGCATTTCGAGCCGCCTTTCCAGCCGGGGTCGTCAATACGCTCTACGGCGCGGGCAGATCTGTCACGCCCCCCCTCATGGCTTCCGGCAAGGTAGACATACTTGCCTTTATCGGCAGCTCAAAAGCAGGCGACGTCCTGCAGAAGACCCATCCAAAACCTCACCGCCTAAGGGTCACACTGGGGCTGGAGGCAAAGAACCCGGCCATCATCCTCCCCGATGCCGATCTGGGGCTGGCAGTGGACGAATGCATTGCCGGCTGCCTCTCCTTCAATGGCCAGCGCTGTACCGCGATCAAGATCATCTTTGTCCACGAAAAGGTTGCGGAGAGGTTCCTGCAACTCTTCTCCGCGGCCATCGGCGCGCTGAAGTCCGGCATGCCATGGAAACCGGGCGTGGCGATCACCCCGTTGCCTGAAGAGGACAAGCCCGGCTACTTGGGGGAATTGGTTGCCAATGCGGTGCAACAGGGGGCACAGGTGATAAACGAGGGGGGAGGGAGCGTCAATGGCAGTTTCTTCTATCCGGCGCTGGTCTACCCGGTGAACGAGCACATGCGCCTGTATCACGAAGAGCAATTCGGGCCGGTGGTGCCCGTACTTCCTTTTGCCGATCCTGAAACACCGATCCGCTACATGGTGGACTCTCCCTACGGGCAACAGGTAAGCCTGTTCGGACGCGACGCCTCATCATTGGCGGCCCTGATCGATCCGCTGGTCAACCAGGTCTGCCGGGTCAATATCAACAGCCAGTGCCAGCGCGGCCCGGACATCTTCCCATTTACCGGCAGAAAGGATTCCGCAGTCGGCACCCTCTCGGTTTCCGACGCCTTGCGCGCCTTCTCCATCCGCACGCTGGTGGCTGCCAAGGATCAGGATGTAAACAAAGAGCTTCTCAGCACAATCGTTCGGGAGCGGCGCTCCAATTTTCTTTCAACGGATTTCATCCTCTGATTGCACGCCGATTTGGTGGTGGGACCAGCCCCTGTCGCTAGCCCCACCACCAAAAGTAACCGAACAGCAGCAGGTAGTCGGCATCCTGGTTTGTCACGGCATCCCGGCCGAGGTCCGGCTGTTCCGGAAGAATCACCTTGTAGCTGAATTTGCCGCCTTGGAACACCTCCTCCGGTATGGCACGTTTCATGGCATGCCCGGTCCCGGTCAGGACCACCACCGCGCGGCCCGGATTGCCGACCAGATACTTCTGCAGATACCACCCCATCCCCTTGTTCCAGAGCATCTGCGCTTCACAGAAATTCTCGAATGACCGGTCATTGCCACCACTGTGCAACGCATAGGCCTTGCGCACGAATGACCGGTAGACCGGATCAATGTTGCAGGTTATCCCCTGGGGCAGCCTTTTGTGCTCTTCGGGCGTCAATGAGGCAAATCCGAACTTGGCAACCTTGCGGCTGATCTCGTGGGGGACATTGAGGGCAACCATGGGGATCCGGTGCTTTCGGGCATAGAGGAATATGTCCCGGTACAGCGGCCAGGGCATGCCCCATTCACGGTAATATAGCTTGATAAAATCAGTTTCATCCAGTCTTCCTGCTGTCCAGAGATCCAGCTTTTCCTGGCTATCGATGGTGAACATCTCCAATCCGATGGCCAGAGGTGCCCCTTTCTCCATGAGCCCCTTGATTATTGCCAGCTGTGCCTTGTGATCCTGACTCTGATCATGGTTTTCCCCGGCAAAAACAATCCTGGTGCCTCTCAGCTCGTCGATCATGCCGGGGAACGTAATCACACGTTTGTCGCTGACGCGGAGGACATGGACCGGCGTGTACACACAACGTGCAAGGCCGGCTGCGAGTACCAGGCCCAAAAGCAGCAGAGCTGTCCATGGAATACGTTTCATTGGCCGCCATCCTTGCCGAATTCCACCATGCTCCCACCGGCCAGCGGCGGAAACCTTCCCTTGATCCGGTTCTCTCCATTGGCAAATGCCAGGTAACCGTAGGAACCATAGTGGGTAATTTTGGGTACATATTGTCTGGCAGCCGCCTCTGACAGGGGCAGAAACAATGCCATGACATGCCCCTCAACATTGGGATTCCTCAATACCAGGAACAACAGGTCATCCTGCTTACCGAAACGTTCCCCAAACAAGGTAAAGTCCGAGCTCGAAATAGCAATACCCTCGGGCAGCACCGGCAGCAGTCCCGGGCGGGGCACCCCGCAGAAGAGGATGTCCCGGCCATGCACGAGTTGCGCATCGACCACGTCTTCGTTGATCACGGCCGTCCTTTGCTGACCCAGCGATGCCAGCAACAGCTGCATTGTTCCTTGGTCGGCCTGGCACGACTTGGCGACCACTAACAGGAGATTTTCCGATCCCTTGACCCGGTTGATTGTCGGCGGCAGTTCAACTGGGGTCAGGAGACGAAACAGGTCCGCATCAGGATCGAGCAGTAAACGTTTGGGGGCGGCAGGCGCCGCAATGCCGAATGGGGTTGTTTTCCCGGTAACCACCACTTTTGAGCTGACCGCACTACCAGCCGTCTCCAACCGTAGCGGCAGGAGAAGTTCATAGGGCGGCGATGTCTGCACGACCGACCCGGAGACCACCCACTCCGCCCCCTGCCGCTTGTTGGTTGCCCCTTTCAGAGAAAGATGGGGCCCTCCAGGACGCAGGAGCCACTGTTCCATGAAGGGAGCCAGATCTTTCCCGGCGCCACGGGAAAATGCACGGGTAAAATCGCTCCAGGCGGCTTTGCGATACATCCATGTGCGGCACATTTCCCTGAGGGTCCCGAAGAAGGCCTCATCACCGATCATGGAACGTACCATGTGGAAGACCATGGCCCCCTTGCCGTAGCCTATGGCTCGTGATGCCGGGTCAATTCGTCCGACAAAGCTGCGTAGCGGGAAATCCCTGTCAGGCGTAACCAGGGAGGAATAGTCGCTAATGAGACGTATTCGATAGTCCCTGCCGGCTGCAGCGGACTTTTTTTCCTCCATCAGATAGTCGGCCAGGTAGGTGACCAGCCCTTCGCACCAGTTGCCCTCCCGGTAATCCACCAGCACGCCGTTGCCCCACCAGTTATGGGCAATCTCGTGGGGCAGGCTCGTGTCGATGATAAATGGCAGGCGAATGATTGTGCCGCCAAGCAGGGTATAGGAAGGGAAACCATAACCGGTGGGCAGGAAGTTTTCCACTACGGCGAATTTTTCAAATGGATATGGCCCCAGCAGTTTTTGGTAAAAATGCAGATACTTGGCAGCGGCATCCAGATAGCCAGCGGCAAGGTCGGCATTATCGGGATAGAAGTAGGTATAGACGCTCATGCCATCCACAATCCGCTCTTTGATCATGTAGGGACCGGCAGAAAGAGAAAGCCGGCCGACCGGATGCCCTTCCTCCCAGGCCGAGCTGGTAACGCCAAGGTGGGTTGATCTCGAAATCCTTTTCCCGGCAGTCACCGCTTCTATTCCGGCCGGGGCGGAAATCCTGACGACCCTCCGGCCGGGAGTGGCTGACGGAGCCGGGTACCAACCAGCGCTCCCACCAAGGAAAACACCCTGGGAACCGATGGTCCCGTTTACGCCATAGGTCGGATCTTCGTCGCCAGCCAACTGGTCCGGCACCTGGTCATTGAATGTTGCATGATATACCACTTTCACCAGGATTGTTGCCCGGTCTTTGCCATGGGGAAGGTCTACGGTTAAGGTTGAGTTGCCGAAAGAAAACTGCGCGGCCCTGCCATCAACCGTTACTTGATCGACAGTGGCTGCCGGCGAGAGATCGAAAGAGATCTTTCTGGCACCGGCGACGAGAACCAACGTACTGTCCCCGCTCAGGTAATGGCGCCCTGGGGAAAGATTGACATTGATCTCCTGGCGGACGACTGCCGGCTCTCCTGTCTGGGCACATGCCGACAGAGTCAGCAACAACAATACCTGAACCAGCAGTAATGGAAATATGAATCGCTTCATAGTGCTATCGCGCCCCTTCGCTGTTATCGGCTTGTTCAAACAGCAGAAGATAGTCGGCATCCGCAGTGGTTATCGCGTTACTGTCGAGCCCCGGCAACTCAGGCAGCAGTACCTTGTATCCGAACCTTGTGCCGCGGAAAATCTCCTCCGGTATCCCCGCTTTCATGGCATGCCCCAACCCGGCCAGAACGATCACGGTTCGACCGGGATTTTGCTTGAGGTACTCCTTGAGATGCCAGCCAAGGCTCTTGTTCCAGAGCATCTGGGATTCGCAGAAGTAAACAAATGACTTGTCGTTGATGGTATGCCCCATCATGTAGGCCTTCTGGATGAAGGCCTTGTAGGTGGGATCAACATTGCAGGTAATCCCAGCCGGCAACATTTTCCGTTGCTCAGGAGTCAGTGCTGCAAATCCTTCCTGGGCCACCTTGTGAATGATTTCCCGCGGGACGTTCAGCCCGATCAACGGAATATGCTGTTCCCTGGCATAGATGAAAATATCACGATAAAGCGGCCACGGTATTTTCCATTCCCGATTATAGAGCTTGATAAAGTCATCCGGATCGAGTTTGCCAGCCCCCCATTGATCCAGGTTTCCCTGGCTTTCGGCGGTAAACATTTCCAAGCCGATTGCCAGAGGCGCACCGGACTGTTTGAGCGCTTTGATGACATCCAATTGTGCGACATGATGTTCTTTACGATCATGGATCTCACCTACGAAAATCAACTTCGATCCCCTGATCTCGTCAAGCATGCTCTCAAAGCTTATTACCTTATGATCGGCAAGACGCATCGCCCATTGCGCTTCAACGCAATTTGCGGCAACCGCGGTACTGACTGCCACCATCAGCGACAAGGCAACCGATCTGGCCAGCTTTTTCATAAATCGCACCTCTTTTAGACAAGGACGACAAATACGGCAGGTGACTGTATTGATGAGAAAATTACCCCAAAATACTCTTGAACCCCACTCAGCCATGACATAACTATCCGCAACATGAAAAGCCTGCTTGCGCAGGCTTTTCATGATCGACATTTCAGTGGCAGCTAAATCCTTTTGACATTTTCAGCCTGTAACCCCTTTGGCCCTTTAACCACGTTGAAGGACACCTTGTCGCCCTCGGCAAGCGTCTTGAAACCTTCACCGGTGATGGCGGAAAAATGAACAAACACATCACCGCCACCTTCGTCTTGCTCGATAAATCCGAACCCCTTGCTTTCATTGAACCATTTGACCTTTCCCGTTGCCATCGTCTCTTGTCTCCTTTTTTTGTGGCTTTCATTGCCCGGCTTTGTGTTTCCTCGCGTCCGTGGTTTGCCTCATGAATTCTTCACTTGCCATTCGCAGTCGCGTTCCTCACTCTACCTGTTGTGTATACAGTACCAGAAAATTAAAATAATTCCAGATTACTAAAAATATTTAAAACTTATCAGAATAGCTGTTGGCAATGTAAAACCTGCTATAAACAAAACATCTGCTATAATATTCTGACTTTCAGATCCCAGTTCACTTAGATCGACCAAGGAGACGGAAATGTCAAAAACTATCGTGTTAGCAATCGTTATGGCCTGGATGGTGCTTACGGGCTTGACCCAGGCCTTTGCCGGCAATAGCCATGAATGGATAAAACTGGATGAAAACCCTGAAACATATTTCTACTTTGACAAGGGAGAAGTTGCGAAACTTCCGGGAGATATCGTCCGGATAACGGCACGGGTCGTCTACACCGCAAAAGGGAAGGAAGATGCGTTAACTGTGCTGGAACCGGCCAAGCTCTTTGAGAACCTGGCCGAATCCCGGTACATTTACAACCTGGACTGCAACCTGCGCAAAAGCAAACTTCAAAGTGTAACCCACCTCTCCGACGATGGCTCCATGATCAAAACCGTTGATCTTTCCACGGTTACGGAGTGGGAGGAAATCACTCCCAACGAACGGCTGGAACTGATCAGGGCTTCAGCCTGCTCTCCCTGAGCAAGACATCAAGGCGGCCTGCAACATTATTTGCTGGCCGTGTACTCGTTCAGAAGTTTCTCGAGATGCTTCACCGCTGGCGCCTCACTGACCACCTTGCCGGACAGGATATCGCCGGCACTGATTTCCGGTTTACCATAAAAAGCGGCATTGGCTTCATGATCGATCTGCAGGGCTGCGCCCTCCAGCGAGATTCCGGCAAAAAGCCCGCGACTGCGCGAGTATGAATAAACTTCGGCTTTCAGTTTCACATCGGTCGCGGCCTCCATGCTTCGCCCCACCGGACCGGCAGCAACAGCCGCATCGGCACCCAAGGTGAATTTGCCTTTCTTGATGCCCTCAATGCTCTGGCGGCTCTTGAATACCAGGATAATGTCGGTGGATTGCGCACCTATTTGCCAACCGATACCCCCACCGGCCAAGCTAATGAATGACGGCGAACTCCATTTTCCTGCCGCATCTCGCACCAGCAGGACACCTGTGCCGTAACGCCCCCCGATGATGAAGCCGAGCTTGATCACCCCAGGGATGATGGCAATGCCGTGAGCCCCACTGAGCAATGCCGGCGGAATACCCTTTTCAGGTACCGCCATTATTTCCTTGAGCACAGCGGCGGCATCGCCGACTTTCCTGGTCTCATCTTCGGCAACGGCATGGCGCGGCAGAACCGCAATCATTATGACCATCACAGCCATGACAAACAGTACTGATTTTATTTTCATGGGAAATGATTCCTTTCTTTGCTTGAAACATCTAACTCACGCTTTTCGATAACTCACATTTGCAACCATATGGTGATATTATAGCACAACATTGCTGAAGCGCCCTCGTCGCGCAGTTTAACTATCCAATTCTAAGCATTGCTGTAACAATGACCGCCCATCCCAATACCAGAATCGTCGCCACAGCACAGACCATGGCAAGGGCAGTATGGACGGACGTCTCCGGCCTACGCTCCCCATATCCCATCAGCATCCCCAGCACAACGCCGCCCACTATCCCGCCGCCATGGGCCCAATTGTTGATTCCCGGCATAATCAAGCCAAAGATGGCGAGACTGATCACCCAACCGCTCACTTCACGATAGACAGCCGTTCCGTAAACGCCCCCGCGACTGCGGCCAAAGTAGAGCAAAGCGCCAATAAGGGCGCAAATCGCTGCCGAAGCCCCAATGGTGAATGGCACCCCGGCCAGGTAAGATACAATGTAACCGAAAACCCCTCCCAGCGTGTAGATAACGAACATGCGGCTTGTGCCATATTCCTGGATCACCGATGGTGCGATCTGGCGCAGGGCAAGCATATTGAAGAGAATATGCAAAAGTCCGCCGTGGAGGTAATTGGCCGACAAGAGTGTCCAAACCCGATCATCGCGTTCAATTGGAATCGTGCCTGTGGCACCGAGCGATAAAAGGCTATTATCTCCCGGAGAAAACATACCGAACAGACTTAGAGAAGTCCCGGAGTGTCTGCTGAATACCAGGGAGAGGACAAAAATCCCTATATTGACCGAGATGATGGCCTTAACCAGCCAATCCCCGCCAAGGGCGCCACGTGTCCAACCCACCGCCTGCCACCAGGCAGAAGAGCGCTTAGTCCCGCACCATGAACAGAAAGCTTCGTCGCTTCCGATCAGCCGACGGCAGCGAGGGCATAAAATTGCCCGTTGTGTCATTGTTGTTACTCCAAAATGTATTTTTCCGCACAGTACACCATTCGGACGGAGGAATCCAAGAGGTAAACTAAATTAGTGTTCAATGCAAAACTCTGACCGTCATGAGTGGCCAATGTTTAATGCTGGCCAACATTGTTCAGCAGGTCAATCCATATACTATTTGCTGTCTAGATTGGCGAGTGTGCGTAAATAGATGACTAACGACTTGAGTTCATTTGAATCAGTGGCAAGGGCTTGACCCTTGAGAGGTTTTTGGATGCACTGATTAATTATCATCTCCAACTTCGCATCATCGAACCCGCCAACATCTTCCAATCCTTTACCGCCTGCGTGGCAAGTGGAACAACTCCTGCCGTTCGTACCCAGAGCTGTGCTGCCGAAAAGCTGCCTGCCGTGTTCAGCCGAAGGAGGCTCGGCTGCCGCCACCGAAGATACCAGACCGGCAATAACGATCAGGGTGATTATGGATTTGCTCATTACATTGCTCCTTTAATGTGATGTGTTGTCAATCGTGAACATATCCTATCCAAGAAACAGGCTTTGTCAAAAAGCAGCCACTGCCTTGAAAACAAATATTTCTGGGTTATAGTTTGACCGTGGCGCCCGATGAGACGTCCGATCATCAATTGGAGGTAATCGAATGGACAGACGATTATTTTTGAAGACCGCAGTTATGGGTTCCATCTCAACGGGCCTGATTTCAACAACCGCTTTTGCCGAGCGATATTTTCCGGTTAAAGTTGATCAATCCCTTTTTGAGGGGATAAATCGCGTCAAGGATCCGGCTAAAAAGACTCCGTTGGAAAAAGGCCATGTTCCGGTGATTATCGCTCCTGCATCGGTCAAAGCCGGTGAGATGTTCAGCGTAGAGGTGGCCGTTGGCGAGAACTTGCACCCAATGGGGCCAAATCACTGGATTCAAGATATAGAACTGTATATCGGCAACGAACCGGCCGGCAAGGTTACCATGCAATCAAAAGGATATCTCAAACCCAAGGCGACATTCACATTGGCGCTGCAAAAGGATAGCGCACCATCCGGGAAAGTGACCCTGGTGGCTGCCCAGCATTGTAATCTCCATGGTTACTGGGAATCAAACATCGATATTTCGTTAACATAACCTTGAGCAACTCCTGACCGCGCATGCTGTGTTGTACAGGCAAATCGCCCCAAACAACTTTTTTTTCATGGGCACATTATTTTGAAGACAAACAGGTTTATCATGTGTTAATTTAAATTCCATATTGTTGTTTCTACCCCCAGTGGGCTTTGAAACCCTACTGGGTTTTTTAGTATTGAGGGTAATATGATCAGGAAGCAGAACGCTCGGCGGCTTCAGATCTGTAAACGGTTGCCGGGCATAACACGCGAAAGCAGGAGAAAAGAAAAATGGTACAAGGCAAGGTAAAATGGTTCAACGACAGCAAGGGGTTTGGGTTTCTTGAGCAGCAGGGTGGAGAGGACGTTTTCGTGCATTTCTCCGCTATAACCGGAGATGGCTTCAAATCTCTCGCCGAAGGTGACGAAGTCAGCTTCGAAGTGGTAAAGGGACCAAAAGGCCTTCAGGCAGCAAACGTTTCAAGGATCTAAGAATCTAACGGATATGTCCGGCTTACCGGGACACATATCATACAAAAAAGCCCGCGAAAGCGGGCTTTTTTCATTTGGACTCCAGCTATTGCCCTACCCTCTATTCGGCGCAGCAGGAAAGTCGGTTGATATCCCGGCTGAATCCCTGGGCACATAGCTTGAGCCCCTCTCCTATGGATGGATAGACATGGAGTGACCCGGCCAATTCATCAACCGTCACCTGATGTCGCAAGGCAATTGCCGCTTCATTGATTAATTCAGCACCCCGGTTGCAGACCAGATGGACACCCAACAGGCGTCCAGTGACCCGATCGGCGATCATCTTGATCACGCCACCCGTATGACCGGTAACATGCGCCTTGGGAATTGCGCTGACCGGTATGACATTAACCATTATATCGAAACCGGCCTGGATAGCGCTTTCCTCGCTGTGGCCGACAATCCCGACCTCGGGATCGGTAAAGATCGACATCGGTGCCGTCAGATAGTCCATTACACAGCCACAACCCTGGTTAAACATATTATCAACGGCCACAATCCCTTCCCTGGCTCCCACAGTAGCAATCATCATGCCGCCGGTGGCATCGCCTGCGGCCCAGATTCCGGGTATCGTGGTCCGCATCTGTCGATCCGTTTTGACAAAACCTTTCCGGTCAAATTCAACCCCTGCTTTTTCCAGGCCTATGCCCTCGGTTGCCGGAGCAATGCCCACGGCCAGCAGCAGCCGCTCACAGGTGTATTCGTGACGCCGGTCGCCCAGATCGGCATTGATTACTGTCAGGTCCCCGACCTTGTCCACTGAGCAGAATGCGACATTTGCCACGATTTTGATACCTTCTTCAACCAATATCTCATGCAGTGCCTGGGCCGGCTCGCGCTCAACTGTCGGTAGCAGCCTGGGACCATGTTCGAGGATGGTAATCCGACACCCCAATCTATGGAACATCTGGCCCAATTCAACCGCAATCACTCCACCTCCGATGATTACCATGGACTTGGGAAGCCGCTTCATGAGCAGGGCGCTACGACTGGTCAGGTAATCGCACCGCTCAAGACCTGTAATGGCCGGAACCCGAGGATATCCGCCAACGGCGACCAGAAAGCGCTCTGCGTCATAGCGGCGTTCGTCCGCCTCCACCGTATGCTGATCAAGGAACCGGGCTGTCCCCTTCACAAGTTCAAGGCCTGCAGTATTCTGCAACACATCCAGGTAACGCTCTTTGCGCAGCCGAAGCACCACTTGATCACGGTGAGCGCACAGACGTTCATAATCAACACCGTGACAAGCGGTGCCAAGGCCGATTTTCATCCCCAATTGGGCCTCGTGAATATACTGTGCGGCATGAATCATCGTTTTGCTGGGAATGCAGCCCCAATTGATGCAGGTACCGCCCAAAACGCTCTTTTCGAACATCAGCACTCTTTTGCCATGGGATGTGGCGCGCAGCGCAGCGGCAAAAGCCGTTGAGCCGGAACCAAGGATGATCAGATCGGGTTTGCTGCCCATTGATTTATTCTCCTGTAATCGCGCCAAAAATCATGAATGGAAAGTTGCAGCCATTTCTCAGCGGGTGCAGCCGTCATTGAAAATCCCGTTCCAGCTGATCTTGTCGGTGATCTTCCTGAAGTGGTAGCCATAAATGGCTAAAGTGATTGCCAACGGGAAAAGCCGTGGTTTAGTGGCCAAGGACCAGAAAAAGAGCTTCCAGAATTGGAGTCTTTCCTTGCCCAGTACTCCAAGCACAAAGACGGATTTGAACAATGCGCCGCAATAGCCCGACTTCAGGCGCAGCCTTCCTTTATACAGCGGCCGGTACTCCCGTAGAAAACAGGTTACACGCCGGTAGTACTCCTTGGGTGAGTAGATGGTGGTAATTATGGAACGGTAACCATTGATCAGGATATCGGGATTCATGCTGGGAATGAAATTGAGAGACACTGCCATATTGTTGCCGGAGGCATTACCCAACAGGCGGCCCTCCCGGAGCAACCTCCGATAAAGCCTGGTTCCGCACAAAACGGTAAGTATCCCTACCATGGCGGTGACAATTCCGCTTTCCTGGATAAAGCGTATTTGCCGTTCGAAGATCGATGGGGGATCGCTGTCAAAACCAACTATGAAACCGCCCTGAACCTGAATGCCGGCCTGCTGGATACGCTTCACGCTTGCGATCAGGTCGCGGTTCCGGTTCTGCACTTTGCAGCTCTCCAAAAGCCCCTCATCATGTGGGGTCTCTATTCCGATAAAAACCTCTTCAAACCCCGCTTTTACCATCAGATCCAAGAGTTGCGGCTCATCGGCCAAATCGATAGACGCCTCGGTGAAGAGTTCAAACGGATATCCTTTTCCCTCTTGCCACTCGATTATCGCCGGAAGAATCTCATGCCTGAGTTTGCGCTTATCACCTATAAAATTGTCATCGACAAAAAACACGCCACCGCGCCAACCGCGGGAGTACAGGGCGGAAAGTTCTTTAATGACATGCTCCGTGGTTTTGGTGCGGGGCCTGCGGCCAAATAGTTGGGTAATATCACAGAACTCACAATCGAAAGGACAGCCCCTGGAATATTGAAGATTCATGGCGGAATATTTTTTCAGGTTGACCAAGTCCCAGAGCGGGATCGGCGTCTTATCAACATCCGCAAAACCGCTGGCGCCATAGATATGCCGGGCCTGACCACGCTCAAGATCGGCAAGGAAAAGCGGAAGGGTGATTTCCGCTTCTCCAAGCACAAGATGGTCAGCAAAGTCGAATTCTGCGGGCGAAGAGGTAAACAGAGGCCCCCCGACAAGGCTCTTAACCCCCAATTCCCGGCAGCGCGCCAGGATATCCTTGACGGATTCACGCTGGATGGTCATAGCACTGATAAAGACGAAGTCCGCCCAAGCAAGCGCCTGTTCGGACAGCGGCTGTACATTCATATCAACAAGGCGCTTCTCCCATGTCACAGGCAATATGGCAGCAACAGTCAACAACCCCAGAGGCGGGAAAGCGGCTTTTTTCCCGATGAATTTCAAGGCATGTCGGAAACTCCAAAATGTATCTGGATACTCTGGATACACCAAAAGGATTTTCATGGCTAATTTCCTGACTGGCTTACAAACTCTTTTTGTAAGAATAACAAAAAAACAGCAACTGAAAAGCTAACCAGTGCTTTAAATGCACAGCGTTACCCCACCTGCATGCCGCTTGAACAACAATCATACTATGTTAAAGTTGACAATACGCAAACTAACTGCCGCCTGATGGGATAAATATCATGACTCGGACACATGACAAGGACATCTTGTTGGTGGCCCTGGGTGGAAACGCGCTTATCCGCCAGGGAGAGCGAGGCACCATAGAGGAGCAGTTTGCCAATCTACGCGGACCAATGCGACAATTGGCCCTCCTGGCGCAGGACCGCCGACTGATCATCACCCACGGCAACGGCCCCCAGGTGGGTAATCTTCTCCTGCAACAGGAGAGTTGTCCGGATATTCCCCAAATGCCCCTTGAGGTTCTGGTCGCCCAAACCCAGGGCCAGATCGGTTACTTGATCGAATCGACCCTGGAGGAAGAGTTGCGCTGCCTGAAAGGACGCAGACGCCACATGGTAAGCTTGATCAGTTATGTGGTGGTGAATGAGCACGACCCTGCCTTTCGAGAGCCCAGCAAACCTATTGGCCCGGTTTACAGCAAAGAGCAAGCCGCATGCCTGCCCTGGCCCATGATGCTTACCCCCAAAGGATATCGTCGCGTGGTTGCCTCTCCACAACCGCTGACCATAGTAGAAAAAGAGGAGATTCGCCGCTTGGTGGCGCTGGACTTTATCGTCATCTGCTGTGGCGGCGGCGGCATTCCGGTTGTCCGCGAAGGGCGATCCTTCCACGGAGTAGACGCGGTAATCGACAAAGACCTTGCCAGCGCCTGCCTGGCAACCGAGATAGACGCCGATACCCTTGTCATCGCCACTGACGTGCCGGGGGTGGCGCTTGACTACGGCACCCCTTCCGAGCGCTTTCTCTCCATTCTCACGCTAGCCGATGCAGAGCGCCACTTGGCCGAGATGCAGTTCCAACCCGGCTCCATGGCTCCCAAGGTAGAAGCGGCTGTACGCTTCATCCACAAAGGAGGAGGGCATGCCATCATCTGCCACCTGGACCAGATCGCTGCTGCCGTGGCCGGTAACGCCGGAACCGCCATCGTTCATGGCTAGAAACCGCTCTCCCATAACCTGTCCCCACAATTCAGGAGCATAACATGACCACATCCGCCGACATCATCACCAGAAATGCCGAGGTGTTCACGCCAGCCCTGCATATCTATCACCCGATTGTAATTGAACACGGCAATGGCAGCTGGATTACCGATCAGAAAGGTTGCCGCTACCTTGATTTTTCTTCCGGACTGGCTGTTCTGAACATCGGCCATAACCATCCAAAAGTAATAGAGCATATGGCCCGGCAAATGAAACGTTTCGTACATACCGGAGGGATCTATTACAATGAAACAACGCTTAAGGCCGCCGAACTGCTGACGTCGGTTACGCCAGCGGGACTGGATATGCTTTTCTTCAGCAACTCCGGGGCAGAGGCCGTGGAAGGAGCCATCAAGCTCGCCCGTTACGTCACTGGCAGGCAAGGGATTGTCGCCTTCAGCGGGGCTTTTCACGGCCGAACAATGGGCGCGGTTTCGCTTACAGCCAGCTCGGCACGCTACCGTGCGCGTTACCATCCATTGCTGCCCTCGGTCTACCACGCACCCTACCCCCATTGTTACCGCTGCCCATTCGGCAGCATCGGGAACAGCTGTACCCAGGCTTGCCAAAACTACCTTCATGAAATGCTGCGCAGTTATATTACCCCTGCTGAGATCGCAGCCATAATCATCGAGCCCGTACTTGGCGAAGGGGGCTATGTACCGGCTCCGGCAGAATTTCTCCGGCAGTTACGGCAACTATGCGACCAGCACGGCATTCTTCTGTTATTCGACGAGGTGCAGTCCGGCATGGGTCGCACAGGCGAGTGGTTCGCGGCTCAGCATTATGAAGTTACACCGGACATTCTCATTGTTGCCAAGGGGATCGCCTCAGGTCTGCCGCTCTCGGCCTTGGTGTCACGTCGCGAACTCATGGAAAAGTGGCCCGAAGGCGCCCATGGCACAACCTTCGGCGGCAACCCGCTGGCATGCGCGGCAGCCATTGCCACCATCGAAGCCATTCGCGATGAGAATTTGTTGCAGCGCTGCCGTAATTTGGGGGATTATGCCATGTCACGTCTTCGAGACCTGCAGAAGCAAAATGCCCTGATTGGTGATGTGCGTGGTATCGGCCTCATGATCGGAGTGGAAATGGTTCTGCCTGGAGGGGCGCCTGCCACCGAGGCATGCGAAAGGCTGATGGGCATTTGCCGCAAGCATGGTCTGCTCATCATAAATTGTGGGCCGGAACGCAATGTGCTTCGCCTTATCCCGCCCTTGACCATCAGTGACAACGAAATGGAACTGGCCTTGACGATCATCGAATCGGGCCTGGCTGAAATCGGATGAAACCTATCAGGGTCATCATAATGGGCGCAGCCGGCCGCGATTTCCACAACTTCAATTGCTGCTTCCGTGACAACGCTGCCTACCGGGTTGTTGCCTTCACGGCAGCCCAAATCCCCTATATCTCGAAACGCCGTTACCCTCCCACCTTGTCTGGAACACTTTACCCCCGAGGCATACCCATCTATCCTGAAACTGAACTACCGGAGCTGATCCAGCAACAGCATGTCAATCAGGTGATCTTTGCCTACAGCGATATTTCCCATGTGGAATTGATGCATACAGCCTCCCGTGTCCTGGCCTGCGGAGCCGATTTCCGCCTGATCGGCCCCTCTGCCACGATGCTGAAAAGCCGGCGACCGGTGGTATCGGTCTGCGCCGTACGCACCGGTTGCGGTAAAAGCCAAGTGGTCCGCTATTTGTGCGACCTACTTGTGGATAGAGGGATCAAACCGGTTGTGGTGCGCCACCCCATGCCTTACGGTGACCTGGCCAGACAAGAGGTAGAACGGTTTGCTCAAAACAGCGACCTGGAGCGTTACAAATGCACGGTAGAGGAGCGCGAGGAATTTGAACACCTGCTGGCGCTCGGCGCTGTGGTCTATGCCGGAGTGGATTATCAGAAAATCCTGCAACAGGCAGAGGCTGAAACCGACCTGATAATATGGGACGGCGGCAACAACGACCTCCCCTTTTTCCTGTCCGACATGGAGATTGTGGTGGCCGATCCTTTGCGACCAGGTCACGAAACCACCTGGTATCCTGGCGAAGTAAACCTGCGCCGCGCCAATCTGGTGGTGATAAACAAGGTCAACGCCGCAGATCCGGCAGCAATATCCTCAGTCGAGTCTTCCGTTCGGCGCGTGAATCCGGCTGCCACCATCATACGCACCGCTTCGGTGGTTTCGGCCCAAGATGAAGAACTCATCAAAGGTAAACGGGTACTGGTAGTGGAGGATGGCCCAACTGTCACCCATGGTTCCATGCCATCCGGTGCCGGGTTGGCCGCTGCCTTGCAATACGGTGCCGCCGAGGTAGTTGACCCGCGCCCATGGGTGCAAGGATCGCTGACAGAGATCTTCAGTCGCTATCCACACATCGGGCCGGTCCTGCCAGCCATGGGCTATCGCCCGGAACAGGTAATGGAATTGAGCGCCACAATTGCTGCAGTACCATGCGACCTTGTTCTGGCAGCAACTCCCATCGACCTCGCCCGCTTGGTAAAAACCACAAGACGTATAGTGCGCATTGCCTACAACATTACAGAGACAACAGGTACTCCCTTGCGGGACGCCTTTCACAGTTTTCTCGACAGCAAACTCCGTTTACATGACAACAAGTAGCTCCTACGCCTCAACATAATTGTCTATAGCAAAAAGCAACATACGCAATTCAGCTTCATTTATGTTATTCTTTACCAGGCACACAAACCATGAGTCATATTGACCGGTTGCCCATGAATGATTTCCGTGCCATCATAATAATTCTGAATACATCAGGTTTAAGCGAGGAAGGGTGATTTCAATGGAGAGACAACATCTGGTTTTTGTATATGGCACATTACGCCAGGCACATGGCAACCACCATTTGTTGGAAGGCGCCCATTGTTACGGTATCGGCGCCACAAAAGCCAACTATGCAATGTACATGGTCAGCGGTTACCCCTACGTAACCAGCACTGAGGAACGCAATCCCATTATTGGCGAGTTGTATGCCATTGACGACGATATGTTGAACAAATTGGACAAGATGGAAGGCCATCCCCGTTATTATACAAGGAAAGAAATCATCGTGGTTGTAGAGGGAGTCGAATATACTGCATGGATGTATTTTCGCGACCCATATGGGACCCTTATCCCAAGCGGCGATTTTAACGATGCAGTAAATCGCAAATAAACTCCGGGACGCCGGAGGTTGAGAAGTTTTATTATACACCCTTAAAAATCAGCCAACCCCCTTTTATCCTTATATTATCAACGCCTCAACCGCTTGCCGGGCCTCAAGGTGTATTGCATCGATATACACCGAACTCGCAATTCGCACTGTCCTCAGATCAGCCATCCACTTATGACCATCAATTTTGCCCATACAAAACAACTAGTTAGCACCGAATTAGTAAATTAATATAATTTGGCATGGCTAATGCTTTATATAAAATCAAAAGCAATTAACGCCACTAAACATAAATAGGAGGATGTCATGAAAGCACTCGCCACTTTAATCGGGACAATCGCACCGGCCACGGCATTTGCAGCTTCCAGTTCGCGTGTGGACAACAGCGGGATTTTTGTTTGGGCCTTCCTCGGATTCTGCGCCCTTATAGTAGTAGCACAGGTAATCCCGGCAGTATTGATGTTCTTCGGAATGGCAAAAGGGTTTGCCGCAAAGTCGGAAAAGAAAGCCACTGCCAAGGCTCACCACTAAACAGACTTTCGCAGTCCTAACGCAGTAACAACAAGTGAGAAAACCCCATGGCTCAATGCCACGGGGTTTTCTCACTTGTGCCTAAAATGATCTTTTCCATGCACAATAAAAGGTTGGCTCAATTAGCCAACCCCTTGATTTTCATGGTGGGCGATACTGGGATTGAACCAGTGCCCCCTGCCGTGTGAAGGTAGAAACAGATTCTCGTATTATATGGCTTATAAAGGCTATAAACAAACCAATATGCTGTTTTTTTAAAATATTATAACTACAAATATATTTTCAAGTCAGGCATTTTAAAACAGACAACAACCATATTGGCACAAACAAATTTGGCACAGATGTGATACGTAAATATTTACTATATTGAATACTACCAGAGATTCGGGATCCCGAAATATCACCTTCTACCATTATCTGAAGTACGTTTGAAGGTATATATCAGGACAAACTCAACGGAGAGAGACAATCGTCCGCTGAGTATGGCCTCGTAACCGGTTGGCATCCCCTGCCTTCAAATGTTTCCCCGCCTTTATTCTCATCCAACTCCGATGCCATGGTGACGGCACGGGTGTTCATCAGCAGGCTGATTTCTTTCTTGCCATATAACTCCATGCATATTGGCGAGCAAGGTGCCGAGAGATCAACTCCCGCCGACTGCCCCCCCACACAAACCGAAACACCATCCACCGGGATAGTCAGCAGGGAAAGGTCGTTCTGAAAAATGACGGCCGCTTCCTTGACAGGCGTATGGTGCGGGATGGACACTGCGGGCTTCATTACATCAAAAAGCCTGGGAATGCTGTGTCTGGCTGGGGAGTTCATTAAGCCATAAATTAGCAGGCAAATGTTACAAGGGTGTCGAAGGGCGGTTATAATCCTGTGAACGTTAGCCACATGGCGCCGGTGCAAAGGCATTGGCGGGACGCGCGGCCAGGTACAAAGTCGATCCTGGCCAGATGTTTCTTACTAATTTCACCGCCGCAATATGGCTGTGACGTTAACGAACTAAAATTTGAATAAAGTCAAATCACTTGCAGGAGATCATCCATGAATATTCCCCAAACCGATCTGAGCCCGTTTTGCAATTCGGCCGTTGAGGCTTTAAAGCGCGCATATGAAGAGTGCCAGGACAGTAAGGCGGGGTCGTTTATTCTCATTGCCTTCAATGCGATCATTAGCTTGGAAAATGAAATCGGCAAAAACAGCCCCATGAGCAACCGAAGCCACATTTGTACCGACACACCTTTTAAGAGCGGTAATGGCGCGGCAGCCCGATAAAGGAGAACTACGTGAAAAAATTATCGAAGCATTGTCTGGTTTGCGGTAGCGAGGCAATCGGCACCGTACAGGATGTTGTGGCCCCGGTGTTCAGGATGGAGATTGTGCATTACGCCTGCGGGGCTGTGCTGAAGAATATAACCGGCGCCCATGGCAGCATCGGACGGGTATCCCACGAGGGGTGCAACCAGGAATAGGCTGAATTTCAGCCTGATCTCCGGCGTAGTGGTGTTTCCATGATGAAACGCGCCTGCAAATTCAAAAGGAGTACATTATGGATATGTCATCTCTCGACATGAACATATCTAACCAGGTGCCATATCAGCCTTGAAAAAGGCCTGCGAGGAATGCAGCGACAAGGCGGCGGCAAATGAATCGATTATTACCGCATTCAAGGCAATATTTCAGCTACCTCACGACCTTGGAAACAGCATGCCCCTACCAGGATAGTTAAAAACAACAGCGATTATGATCCAAGCGAGTATTGTTCGGCAGTATGATTGACTAAAAATCAGAAGAAGGAACTATTTCATGGCTTTGAAAAGAAAAATCAGAGTGTTATTCGTATGTGTCCACAACAGTGCCCGCAGCCAGATGGCCGAAGGGTTTCTCAACCAACTCGCCGGGGACCGCTTTGAGGCACAAAGCGCAGGGTTGGAGCCGGGAACGCTCAATCCGCTGGCAGTTGAGGTAATGCAAGAGATGGGAATAGACATTTCTGCCAACTTGACAAAAAGCGTTTTCGACTACTTTAAAAAAGGCAGCCTGTTCGATTATGTCATAACGGTCTGTGATGGCACAAAAGCCGAACGGTGTCCAATATTTCCCGGAGTCACCAATAGGGTACACTGGGACTTCGCCGACCCGGCTGCCTTCCAGGGGGATCCGGCGCAAAGACTGGATGCGACTCGTCTGGTCAGGGATGAGATAAGAGCTGCCGTGTTGTCCTTTGTCAATGACCATCCCGCCTGAGTTTTGCATCATTTGATATCGGCATCTATTGTCTCCGGTTAATGCCACTGGAGGCAAGTTACATCAGGTTCTGCTGACGGTTCATTACCAACCCCAGGATTTTCTCGCCCGGTATAAGTTTCAATGCCCTGTTTACATCCTGGAGCGACGTCTTTCCGGCCTGAACCACGATCAGGATATAATCTACCAGTGGCGCGAATGCCTGGGAATCGGCACAGGTAAGCAATGGTGGAACATCGAAGATGACATAGCGGTCAGGATAGCGGGTTTTCATATCATTCACCAGATTCTTCATGCCAAGAGAGCCAAGCAATTCACTTCTGTCCTTCACGGTTTTCCCTCCGGAAATAACGGTCAGTTTTTCCACGCCGGGCCAAACCATGAGGTCCGGAAAAGGGACATCATCGATAAGATAATCGGCAAGCCCCTTCTCGCTGGAATACCCAAGCCTTTCATGGATCTGCTGATTCCTCAGATCGCAATCCACCAGCAAAGCCGTTTGCTTGTACTCCCTTGCAAAGGTAAATGCCAGATTGATCGCAGTTAGGGTTTTGCCTTCTCCGGGACAGGCACTGGTCACCATGACGGTATTTCCATTACCTCCGGTCAACTGTAGGATATGAGTGCGAAGTACCCGATAAAACTCCAACTCCGGGGCTTCATGCTGATAACCTACACAGCGGTTCTCCGCCAGGAACTGGGGATTCAACGTCACGGAGCGGGAGTTCTTGTAGTTGGGTGAAACCCAGCCACTCTTTTCATGATCGACCGGTCGGACGAGTACTAATGGTTTCAACGGCAGGGGCTCTTCGTCCCGAATCTGGGCACCGTGTAATGAAAGATCAGGCTTCCCCGACGGTTGTTGAATTTTCCCCCCATGCATCGGAACAGCGCGTCCACCCTTGACACTTCCTGGCAACTTCCTGCCCGGCGCCCTATTTCTTAGTCTGCCCATCACGGTTTTCAGTAATCCGATTGAAGGTTCATTACTTTCTTCAGGAAAGGTTTGGGCACCTCTGATCGCTTTTGTTGCATCCAGAAAACCGTCTTCGGAGTGTAAAGCGCACTTAGGTGCATCCTGCTCGCTCCTGCTTTGTTCTGATCCCGCATCAACGCAATTTGTAAGGCTGTTTATTGTTTTTCTTTTAATGGCCATGGCCTTGGCTCCTTTTCTATAAGCGGGTTGCTACACTAAGAATGACGGTTCATTGGAAGAGCTGCTTGCTACCAACATACCTGCGTTACATTCGTGCCATTTTCCGCAATACTTTTGCCCAGAATATGTCCAGATCCATGATCAGAAAATGAAACACCAGCGGGCTCACCAATACGAAACAGAGTGCTCCGATGAACACCTGCTTGCGCTTATTTCTCATGCTGATTATTTCCTGCCAAGTCACGATCTCCGGAATGCTGGCCAAGACAGGGTAAGAGGTTGCCCGGGCAAGATTATCCGGAATCCTCACGGTATCGTCACCCTGTTCTCTGATTGCAGCTAATCCGGCACCGCAACCTATCCCCAACACCAGACCAATCAACAAAATCGCCGGGATATTGGGTTTGATCGGTTTTTCAGGCAGACGGGCAGCATCGATTAGAGTGAAACGTTCCCCTTTCTGCTCCTTCTCCATCCCACTGGAAACCTTGGCTTCCATGAATTTCTTAGACAAGTCATCAAACTTTTGCTGAAGGTTGTTCCTTTGCATCAGAATATTTTTGTACCCTTCCTCAACCCCCGGTGTTGCTGCAATTCTTTGCCGGAGTTCATCCTTCTTCTTGCCGAATGATTCGATCTGGCGCTTAGTGGAGATGATTTCCGATCGAATGCTTGCAAGCTGTGAAGACAGTGTGATGTAGGCGGGATTGTCAGGCTTGTTATCCACCGTGTCCCGGCCGGACGCGCGCAGCTGCTTCATCAATTCCGCCAGTTCGCTTTTTGTCTTAATGACATCCGGATGTTCATCGGTATAGCGCGACTTCAGCTCCACCAAACGAACGCGCAACTCGCTGAGGTGTGCCTTATCCTGGCTCGCCGCGTCGGTTGGCATGGAGGCAAGCTGCGATTCAACGGAACTTTCCCGTTCCTGAAGAGAGCGGAGCTGGTAATTCAATCCGACCATTTCCCGCTCCGTAGAATCAAGGGTTTGCATGTTAACTTGGACAAGTTCAGGCAACGAGTTGACATTTTTCTGTTTATAGACCGCGATTTTTGAGTCGGTATCAGCCAATTGTGACTCTACACTCTTCATCTCGTCATCCAAAAACTGGGTAGTGCCTTGCGACTGCCTTGTCCGGACCGCGAGATTTTCCTCAAGATAGAGTGATGCCAGTTCATTGGCAACCCGTTGGACTACTTGCGGATTCTTACCCTCATAGGAAAGACTGAAAGCTATGGTTGCCGGCCGTGGTTGTCCGGTCCGAGGATCGATGACGTCGGCGCTGATCGTGTTGAGTTTAATGTCCTTGCGCATCTTGGCAATGATCTCTTCGGTCGTCCACTTGCTTTTAAGATCGGCATACAAACCAAAGCGATTAATTATTTCAAGTAGTTTCGTCGTACCCATAATTCGTTGATTGATTGTTTGCAGCCGCTGATCGGCAAAACTGGTCACGGTAGTGCTCACAAAATCGCGGGGGACTTCCTGGTCCTCGATCAGGATAGTTGATTCCGAACGGTACACCGGAGGCAGTGTGAATGCCAACACAGCCGCAACGATGAAAATCCCCACAGCAGGGAGAGCAAGGCTCCACCTGCGGCGCTTCAGTATAATAACCAAGTCCTTTATTGACGTAATTCCGTTTCCCATAATCTGCCTCACTGTATGTAACTGTCCGTGCCTTTCACAGACTATCGGACTAAAGGTCCATAACATCCCGCCGCATTGTCAGCCTCAACATAAAGACGTTCTGGCTGGCTTGTGTCGACGACTGGCTGTAATAGATATTGTTGTAACGATAGTTCCCTTCCAGGGACATATAAGAAGAGATGTCATAACGCAAACCGCAGTTGACGGTCAGGTTCTTTTCATCAATCAACTGGGCTGAGAACTGATTCCGGTCGGACCTGTTCCATGAGTACCCCAGCCCGAAGAAACCTGACAATTCTCTGGTAAACCTGTTGCTCAGATTAGTGGAAATGCCTGTTCGTTCCGTTGACCCAGACCGCCCTGAAGCAGTGGTAATGTCATGTCTTAAAGAAAGAGCACCGTTCAAACGTTCGCTACTGTAGTTCAGCGATAGATTCCCGATCCATCCGCTCCCGTCACTGGAAGCCTTTGAAGTAACCAATTGCATGGGGGTAATCAAGGTTGTCACATCGAATTCGGAATGCGTATAACGACCGCCGCCGTTCAGGGATATCCCCCACTGTTCATTATATTTTTTCATAAGGCCGACCGTTCCCGTATAATTATCCACCTGGGAAATGTTTGTAAGGTCGCGGCTATAGCCGAAAGATCCCACCAGCTTTGCCTGCCTCAGATAACTATCAAGGTCATAATCCTGGGCGATACTGACGTTGTGTACGGTTGTTGTCAAAAGACCGGGATTGTCGTAGATCTCACGCGAATAGACATACGAGATCGTGGATGTACTTTTTTCCGACACGGCATAGTTGCCGGATAACTGATATGTCTGTCGGTCACTGCCCGTTTTGAGAGCCAGGCCAGTGTCCAGGTCAACCCGGTCAGGCCTGGAATTCCTGACATATCCCGCCCCGGCAGAAACCGATAGCCGCGGATCAAAACGATAATCAAAGCTGCTCTGAACAAAGTAGTCCACTGAGTTAAGTACGTCATTGCGCGCATAATTCAGCCAGTTGAATCCGGTCGAAATGGCAATGTTCCGTCTTTCCGAAGCGCTGGAATAATCCAGGGACGGAGTTGTTGTAGTAATGAAATCCGTACTCCGGGAGCCAACAGCCAAAAAGATATTGTCATTAATTTCTTCCTTGAGAGTCACTGCCGGGATGAGCTTCAAATCTTCTCCCATGAGCGGCAGCGGAGCAGCAATCACCAGAAAGATTGCCGTTACCGTAAATCTTGCAAGATCAGGGAACAATTATCACGTCACCTCTCTTGAGCTCGATATTTGTCTCAAGATGCCTTCCTTCCATAACATCGTCATAGTTAAACGAAAACATTGCCGTTTTACCCTCTTGCTGTCTAAATATCCTGATCTTGTTTTTCCGGGCAAAGGGATTAGGTCCGCCTGCCATGGACAGAGCCTGCAGAACATTGGTATTGGCAACCAGCAACTGCCTGCCAGGGGAGTTCACCCTGCCCGTGATGTAGACGATCATACTGTTTGACTGCTTCACTTCCACCGTCAGGTTGGCATCGGCCATATATCTGGAGAGAGAGTTTTCCAGGTCCTGTTTCAACTGGGCTACCGTCTTTCCCTCGGCTGCCAGTTCACCCACAAGCGGAAATGATATTTTGCCGTCAGGCAATACCACTACCGTCCTCGTCAGACTTTCATCCCGCCACACGGAGATACCGATCAAATCACCGGGACCGATGACATAATCGGAAGCCGGCGTCGCAGTTCTGCTTGAAGCAGGCTGAACGGTTTCTCCGGGATCAGAGTCGCTCAGCCCGACCATATCGGTAAAAGCCGACCACCAGGAATTTTCAGATTGCCCCTCTGGCGGCTTGTCGGCAACGCCGGATGCCGCGAAAGACGTTTTTGTTGCCACGCCGGCCCTTTCCTGCACCGATGACGGTAATGCCGCAGCCCCGGCATTTGCCGGTGCCGGCTGGTTGCCGCTTGCAGGTGCAACCTTCGTAGTGCCGGAAACCTGACCAACAGCGCTGTTTTCCTGGCCATGCCCGTCAGACAATGGCGCGCTCCCGACCGCAACGGGTGGCAAGTCTCCGCCCCTCCCTGCGCTTTTGTTATCATGGGCCCGTTGTGCTGTCGGACGTTCTTGTTCTTTCTTTGCGGCAGCAGCATTCTCCTCGTTCTTTTTCAGTGCCGCAGCTCTTCTGGCAGCAGTAATCCGGGCTGCCCTTTCGGCGGCATCATCTTGTGGCGCAGTCGGTTGATCGTTCCCGATCATCTCAATCACATCACCGGCCTGCTCCCCTAGCCCCCAGACGGAAACCGCACTGGAAATGATCAGAAGAAATAAAAATAATATCGTTTTCTTAATGCACATTCCGCCTCCACAGACATTTTCAAACCGGAGAAAAACAAATTACCTTTTAACTTTGCCAATTTATCACTCAACGGTTACATCCGGATTACAACCATGAAATTATTTGGTCATTTGTCCGAAACTGGTCACAGCTTGGCCAATGTGCTCTTAGCCTCTCCCCGACCAGGGAAACTATCATTACGGGCCAGTGATTTTTTAAGAAGATCCTTGGCCTCCGGTAACTTGCCTGCCTTATAAAGGACCATGCCCAGGTGATAATTGAGGACTGATGCATCAGGAGCCTTGGCCTGGGCGGATTTCAGCACCTCCAGCGCCTTGGCAATATTGCCTTTTTTGTAGTAGAGCCAGCCGAGTGTATCCTGTACGGTCAATTCTACCGGATTCAGTGTGCGGGCTTTTTCCGCAAGCGCCACGGCCCGGTCGATATCTTTTGACAACTCCCCCAGCAGGACCGCCAGATCGTTGGCAACTCTCCAGGACTGCGGATTTGCCTTCAGTGCCTTTTCATATTCTGCAACCGCACGTTCCATTTTGCCTTGCCTTATATACAGCTCGCCGGTCTTGACATAGCCAATGGGTATCCGGGGGGCCATTCTCTTTACCTCTGCAAACTCGATTTCCGCCCGCTTGACATCACCTGCCCTGGCCAGCAGGTCCCCCAGCAACACACGGGCTTCAAGATCGGCAGGATTTTTACCGATGATTTTGCGAACCAATTCTTCGCTACCGCGATAATCATTCTGAACAGCATAGTAACGGGCAAAGGCGAACTGAACTTCCCTGGAGTCCGGATCAAGCTTTTGGGCATTTTTCAGGGTATCCAGAGCAAGATTGACATTTTTCCCCATCAAGTACCCTTCGGCCAAACGCAGGAATCCCTGGACGGATTGGGGATTCTCGGTCACCACGGTCCGAAATTCGGCAACAGCATTCGGTCCTTCGCCCTTTAACAGGTAAAGGCTGCCTTTAGTAAAATGGGCATCCACGCTTTTCGGATTTTCCTTGATCACTTCATCCAGGTATTTCCTGGCCTGATCAATCTCATTGCGCTCAAGATATATCCTTGCCAAGATATTTTTTGCCTTTATAACGTCCGGGGCAGCGGCTTTATCTAATGGGATACATTCCTTCAATACCGCTATCCCCTGGTCTGCGCGGTTTGCGTTCAGATACAGTTCGCTCAAGGCAAAACGCAGGCGGAAACTCTTCCCGTTCCGGGCAATCCCGTCCTTCAGTTCCTGTTCCGCTTCCATCGGTTTATTATGCGCTACGTAAAAGGCAGCCACCTGAAACCTGGCCTCATCGTTGTCCGGCGCCGATGCGGTAATCAGTTTCAGGGTTTCCAGCGCCTGGGGTTCCTTTCCGGCCATCCAGTAAAGGTTTGCCAGATTCAGCTTGTGATCGTTGTTGGCCGGTTCCAGGTCACAGACCTTCTTCAGCAGGACCGCAGCCTCATCTACCCGATTCTGTCTGGCCAGAAGATTCGCTTGTGTCATGTTCAATACCACTGAATTCGGGTTTGCCGTGATGCCGCGTTTCAAGACGTTTTCGCCGCCTTTTGCGTCATTGGCTTGCAGATATGTCGCAGCCAGCATCAGGAACACATCCGGAGTTTTGATCCCCTGTTTGACGAGTTCCTCAAAGTAAGTCCGCGCCTTGTCATATTCCTTACGGCTGATCATTACTGCGCCTTTCAACTGCAACGCATCGGCATTCCTAGGGTCCTGGCTCAGAAGCAGTTCCGCCTTTTCCATGGCCTTGTCCGGCTGGCGAGCTCCCAGAAGGATTTTGCCGAGTTGATACTGGGCATCCCTATTAGCCGGGTCAAGTTCCACAGCCTTGCTGAACAGACCATAGGCCCCCTTGTAATCGTTCTCTTTCAGGGCAACCATCCCCAACATCCGGATTGCTTCGGCAAACTTGGGATCGATCTGCACCGCGTTCTTGAACTCCAGTTTTGCCTTTACATAATCGCCCTTCTCATAGAGGGCCGCACCTTTACTGAAAAATTTCGCTTTCTTAGCTTCAGGCCCGCTGCAAGCGGCAACAAGCATGATTGCGAACAGAGCCAACAACCGTTTCAACATGCGGATGCTCATTGTAGTCCTACCTCCAATTTTGTACGTTTTTAACCAGATTATTTAACTGCCAGCACAACCAGGGAAATCACGGTAGTCAGAGCGATCCGGGGCAGTTTCCCGCGCTGTTCCGCCATTAACACTTCAAAACTGAAATAGAGCATGATGACTTTCGCTGCCACCAGGCCGATCTGATATTCCTGAAAACGCTGGTCAAGCAGATTGGGCATAGCCACTGCAAGGATAATGATCAGGAAATCCATGGGTGAGCTTTTGAAACCGCTTAGGCGCCGTGAAAACTTGGAAATAAGCAGGATCATTACGGCAAAAATGACGAAGAGCATGGTAAAGACTGCGTGCATCATGCCATCAAGATGTAGAACCGGTTTTGTTTCACTCAGATAAACCGCGAAGGGTATCAGCAGGTAGAGGCTAATCCGCAGAACTCTGCCGGCGGCTTCCCGTGCCCAGAACCAGGTTGCGGCAATCACCAGCGCAAAGAACAAGGCGGCAAAGGTCACATAGCCGGGAGCCGGCCCGGCAAGCAGGCAATTGGCCAGCAGCAATAGTGGAATACCCATCTCAAAAACCGGGAACGTCCTCTTGATCATGAGCCCTTCCCGTTTTATAAGTCTCAAACGGCCGGTAATCCTGTTATTAAAAACCCTGAAATGACCAAACTGCCACTTATTGCGGCGGGCACGTCCGAAGAAGACAAGGACTGCCACTGAAAACATGCTATAGCAAAGCAGGAGCACCCAGTCCGAATAGTAGCGCAACAGCATTGCTGCCACGATCAGGAGTGTCTGGAGAACATAGATTATCAATACGGATTCGGACTGCTGTAGCCCCAAACCGAGCAGATGGTGGTGGAAATGGTTTTTGTCGGCGCTGAAGGGAGATCTTTTCTGGGCGATACGGGTCACCATGACCGTCAAGGTATCGAGAATAGGGAAACCGAGCAGGATCAGCGGCAATACCGGGCTCAGGGTCGGCCTTGTCTGGGTCAGGGCAATCGCCAGGGTAGCAGCGGAAAACCCCAGGAACTGGCTGCCGGCATCACCCATGAAGATCGTTGCGGGGTGCGTGTTAAAACGGAGGAAACCGAAAAGCACCCCTACCATCGCCAGTGCAATCAGACCTATGACCGGACTCGCCTCCAGGTATGATAGATAGCCAAGCGCCGAAAATATGAGCAGGCAGATACCGCCGGCCAACCCGTCCAACCCGTCGGACAGGTTAATGGCATTGGTTGCACCTACTATGGCCACAAGGGTAAATGGAACTCCCACCAGGGCCGGAAGTCGCATCATGTCGGGCAGAAGCATTCCCAACGAGTTGATCTGAACCCCGCCACCGATGATAACTGTCAATGCAGCCAGAATCTGACCGCTGAACTTGACCTTGGGAGGCAAGTCTCGTAAATCGTCAAGCAAGCCGAAGAAGACCAGTATTGCCGATCCAGCTAGAAACGCCAGGACGAACCGGTCGGTATAATACCAGAACAAGAGCGGTACAAAGGCGCCACAGGCCATGGCTATGCCGCCGATGCGCGGAATCGGCCGGGAATGGACTTTGCGTACTCCCGGCAGATCCACCAAGTTGTTTTGAATCGCCAGCGAACTGATCAGGGGAGTCATGCCAATGGTAATCAGTACCGCCAGGAACAGTGTTGACAAAAAGATCATGGTCGGTTTTTTCCGCACCTAGGCAGATTGTACTTCCCTTGCCTGCATCAGTCTTTCCAGTTCCTCGATCTTGTCGCCCAGCCAGACATGCAGGGCCTTGGCGTTCTGGTGGCTGAGAACCACACCGTTGGACACATAGCGCACGATGATATTGTTGAGATTTTCCGGATCTACCGCAACTGCATCGGCGCCGATGGAACCATCTGGATTGATAGAATGGGTAATTTCATTGGGCAGCGGTGGGCGCTCCAGATAAAAGTTGGCAACAATTTCCCCCCGGGGCGAGAGGCCTCCGTGGGCACCGTTGATGTAGACCGGGTTGTAGTCATACTTGAAAATGTACTTGAAGCTAATCGCCGGATCTTGCTTGGACATAATTTCTTCCTTTCGTTTTGGGGTGAATTTTACTGGCCGACTTGAAAAATCACATCTTGCCGCCGGAGGGCAGAAATCGGTTGAGTATCGGGTTGAATTGCTTGATAAATTCTGCGAGACGACCATCAGCCATTGCGGGTGGCTCGTTCTCTCCAAGCGGCGTTATAAGACGGATCAGAGCACCATCGGTTCGATTGAGACCGATCGAATCAACCAGGTTGTATAGTTTGATCTGATATAGATCGGTCAGGATTCGTCCACGCTGGTTGAACCAGTAATAGGTAAGCCGCCGTTCGTTACCCATGACCATCATGGCCCGGTTGATGGTGATCGTGCGCCCCACCCCATCGGTCACCGATACCTTGTCCGGGTCTTTCAACTCCCAACCGCTGCCTGGCAGACAGGACGACGGCGAGTGGCTGGCCTTGCCCTTTGACTGCAAATCATTGAATGCCACATAGCAATTGATCACATCGCCGCGGCTGTTCCGAAAATCCGCCAGCAGGTAATCGTTCAGCTTCAATTCATCAAGATATGCCTGTTCCATTGTTATTCGCCTGGCAGTCCAGCCCCCGACTGTATCGGGAAACTCGCTGAACGGTTTATTCAGTGGAATGTGCTCCCTGTTAGAAACTCCCTGTACACCTGCTGCGGTTGCGCCCATCAGAAGCAGTATGATGAGGAATTGCGGCCAGACGAAGCGCAACAAACCGGTTGGCTGGCCTTGTCCGGAGCAGGCGGCTGCGGGTATGTCACTAACTGGGCCATCTGTTTGTGAAATGCCGCTCCGATCGGGAACAATCCGTTTGAGCACAGCCATCTCCAGCAATATAATTCCCAAGCTGATCATGAAAATGAACCAGCCGGAAAAATCGTGAAAAAAACCTTCTGCCGCCGCTGGCCCCATGAACTGGTAAAGAATGCCTACCGAGGCGATGCGCATGCTGTTCGTCACAATGGATACGGGTATTGCCGACGCCACGATGAGGAGTTTTTTCCACAAGGGTCCCTTGAAAAAATAGGCCAACAGAATCGCAAGGACAATCAGCGGGAAAAAGTAGCGCAAGCCACTGCAGGCATCCACCACCTGCAGCCTGGTAAAGCCCAGATCGATGACATTGCCCTCGCGATAGGCGGACAGACCCCACCACTGGAGTATTTGCACCCCAATTTGCGATGAAATGAGTTTGAGCCGTAACGTCAAGCTGCTGTAAAGGATATTGGGGGGAGGGACCATGGCCAGGACCAGTATTACTGGAAAGGCAATCACCCTCAACTTGCGCCACCCCAGGATTGACCAGAGCGATCCAACACATAGCAACCAGAGAGAGATGAACATGATCGTGAACTCTCCGCCAAGTTCGCCCATCCAGTAGAGAACTATTCCCAACAATGCGGGCAACAGCCCGGCCCAGGTGCGGTATGCAGGTTCACATGCCAGTTCAATTCGTTTTTCCCAGATCAGATAGGCAACCACCAAAGGAATGAAATAACTGTAGGTAAAGTCATCAGTACTCCATACTCGCATTAGATAGGTCGTTGTACCGTGATACATGGCCAACGCCGGCACCAGGAAGAGCAGACATCCCACCAGCAGCGGCAAAGAAACCACCTTGCGCATATATACTCCTCGTCCTGCTGCAACCGGGGCCATATGGGAACTCCACCTGAATGCCACAAATAAGATGAATGCGGGATAAATCAACCCCAACTCGGCAACTCTACAGGACGAATGTGACAATCATGGGGCAGGCATATTAATATTTATTGAATTTTGTGGAACATGATTACGGAGGGTGCGGGGTGAGAGTGGCCAGATTCCGATGCACCGGCCTTTAATCGCAACAGGTTGCTTGCACTGTGCTTACCTGGTCTCTGAGTTTAGCTTGCGGCTATTTGCCTTATCCATGTCCAGCACAGCAGTTTTTGACAAATATTCACACAGCTTATTTCCAAGCCAATAGCTTTTCACTACTCGTCTGGCCTTCTCTCTTGCCAACCACCAGAGAAAGATCGGTGTGGACTTCATATTTCGCTCCCAAAGCCGCTTAGGCTCCTTGAAAAACCTGGGTAGCCACTCCAGGCCCAATCGCCGCCAGACAGCCGAAGACCGCTCTTTTGTGCCGGCATAAAAATCAAAAACAGCCCCGATGGCGCCGCAGAAAGGCACCTGCAGCTTGCCCCTCTGCTCACGGATCCATTTTTCCTGTTTAGGCGCCGTCATGCCGACCCAGAGGACATCGGGCCGGGCCCCATTGATCGCAGCTACCATGGCGGCATTGTCTTCAGCGCTGAATTCGGATTTGAATGGTGGGGAGTATGTCCCGCAGACGGTAATTTCAGGATACTCTTTGTTAAGTCTTTCAGTGATGAGATTCAGAACATGGTTGGAAGAGCCAAGAAAAAAGTATCTTGCCCCACCATCCTTGGCAAGGGACTCGGACAACCCCTGAAAAAACTCGAATCCTGCGACCCGCTCTGAAATGGGTAGATTCAATGTACGGGCCGCAACAATGATGCCGGTGCCATCGGGTAGCAACAGATTGGCCTCTTTAAGTGATGAGCAGAAATGATCATCTTGGGAGGCAACAACCAGAGAGTGGGGGTTCGCACAAGCCATGTAGCAGCCATTCCTGCCAGCGGACATGAATACGCGTGCCTGCGCCACATCACCATGAATCCCGCGACAACTCACCTGGTAACCGAATATGTTCGTGACATCATGCAGTGAGTCCATTGATTCGCTTCCCATGGAAATATATTGTTTCAAATCAACTTATCTTTTCTGGCTGCTACATGACTGCGGACAAAAAAAGCCCGGACCGTGAGTAGAAACACTCAATAGTCCGGGCTCCCTGGGGCCTTATCGGTTCAACAAGGTCAGCAAAGTACCTAACTTACCAATTGCGTGTACAGGAAACCATAATTCCGAAGATTAGACAAGTTAAAGGTAGGTGAACAATTTGAGCCAGTTGGGTTACAGCAGGCTTGTCCGCGTCTTGGCTAATGCCGGTTCGTTTCCTTGATGGGCCAGCTTGCCCGGAGCGGATCCTTGTACAGGCCGATTTCAGCAAAGGGGATTTGCCTGAAGCCCAGCCTCAAGGCAGGTGAGTCGGCAGCAAGGGTGAAATCGGCATGCTTGGCATCAACAAACAGGGGATCGGCCACCAAGCTGTTCCGATCCATTCCCTTGTCCTGCCATGATAACCACTGTTCTACAGGCGGCACCTTTGTCGAGGGGATGAGCACAGTGGCCCCGGCGGCATAGAGTGTGTTGTAATCGGATAGCGTGGTCGTCAGGTCCAGGGCCCCGTAAATGTCGTACAGCGAAGAGTGGCTATTAGTGTAATAAACGACATTGTGCAGGAACCTGTTGCCCGACATCTCCGTTCCCTGCTCCGCGCCCTTAATAGCCGCCAGGAGGGGATACTTCGTATACCCCATTTCTCGAATTTTGGTGAACATTCCTGGAAGTTCCTTCTCAGTTGGCGGCAGGGAGGAATAGATCATCTGCCCGCTGCCACCGTCTAAAATAATATTGTTTTCGATGATATTGTCCCTGCCGCCATGAATGAGAACTCCGCCCCGTGTGGTCCTGGCGACGATATTCCCGTAGACCTCCGTGCCGCTTGTCCAGTCATCGAGATAGATGCCCCAGGTATAAAAGGGCCTTTGCCACGGATCTTTCGCATTTTTCCGGCCATACCCCCCGCTGTCATGGATGTAATTGAAACGGATGACCGTGCCCCGCTTCGTCCAATCCCTGGCACAGCCGTATATGACGCCGCTGTCCTGGGTCTCCTGGTTCACATCATGGATGTGGTTGTATTCGATAACATGGTCATTGCCGTCAAACTGGATGCCGATGCGTGGTGTTGAATGGATCAGGTTGTGGGCCACGATATTGCCCACACCCCGGCAGTCTATGCCGCAGCTGGTCTTGCTGAAGACCCCGATATGGTGGATGTAATTGTTTTCCGCCCGGTTGGCGCCCGTGGCCAGGGTTGTGCGGTTGCCGCCCGACATGATGATCCCCCCGCCTCCGACCTCGTAAATATCGTTGCCGATTGCGGCATCTGTCAGGCCATTGTCGATCACGATGCCGGCTTCACCGGCATTACGGATCGTGTTGGCTGCCAGGGTAATATCCACGGCATCCTTAACAATGGCAGCCGTTCCGGCGCAGCCATCCAGGGTAAGGCCTTCAATCCTGATGTGCGATGCGCTGGCCCTGTACTTGCCGAAACATGTCTTTCCCTTTATTTCCACAATGGATTTGAGGACTGGCACGGCGACGCTGTCCAGTTCATTTTCGTTTTCAGGCCAGAAATACAGGCTCTTTGCTTGCTGGTCGAAATACCATTCACCAGGGGAATCAAGTTCTGCCAGGACATTCTGAAAGAAATACCTGTTGCCGACGACGATCGGGTAAGACGCCTTTCCTGCCAGTTCGACAACCTGATGTTTATTGTCTATTACGGCAACGGGTATCGTGTTGTTCCAGTAATTGGGCCCCGGATAAATTACGATTTCCGAATTCTCCGTGTTTGACCATTCACGCAAGGCCCCAGCGCGATATTTAAATTTATTCTTGCTCCCGCCATCGACTGAATCTTCGACATACAGGAAGCCTCCTCCAATGGGATCGCGTGGGTCAAAATCAGGAAAGCGGGCAAGTATCTGCCTTTTACCTGACGCAAAAAGCTGCCTGAAACTAAAGGATTCAAGGGCTGAACCCTTTAAATCAGCTTTGTATATCCTGCCGTTATGTGTAGCAAACCCGGTAACTGGCCTGGCGCCGCTCAATACCGGACGCTCCTTGCCATAAGCGCGTATTATCAAGGGACTAAATTTCGTGCCTGAATCCTCCGGGCCGAGGGTCAAAGTCTCACTCAACCGGTACGTGCCGCCGCGAACCAACACCGTAAATTGGCTATTTATCCCTCTATGTCTCAGCTCTCTTACGACGTCCCTGGCCCGCCGCAACGTCGCAAACGGCCCGTCGTCACCCTTGGAGTTTGCATCCGGAAGGGAACCGGACCATAGATCATTTCCCCGAGGCGAGACATAGAAAACCATCTCGCCCTTATCCGGGACCATGCCGGCTCCCAGACACACCAAAACGCCATAAAACAATAGTAATGAGATGGTAACAGTTACCAGAAATCTATGATTTATCCTGGTCATGTCGTTCTCCCAGACCGTTTTACCAAAGCAGCGGTATAGATATTCATCAATTTTTCGTAATTAGTATCCTCGTTGTAGAGGGTCGTAAACTCGGCCAGCCCGGCATTGCCCAGCTGTTCCAGCGCCTCCGGTGCGGACCAGGCCGCGCGCACCTCCCGGCAAAGGGACTCGGAGTCGTGGGGCTGGAAAATCACACCGCTGCTACCGTCACGGACAATGGACGGCAGTGGTCCGATATTGGACACCGCCACCGGCGTGCCATGGGCAAATGCCTCCCGAATGACCATGGGAAACCCTTCGAAGCAGACCGAGGGGACAACCAGCAGACGCGCCCCGGCAATCTGTTGCTCGGCATCGGTTGAGGCAAGCTGTCCGAGAAAACGGATCTGTACCCCAGGAGCCTGTGCTGCCATGCTTTGGAGCGTGTCACGCAACGGGCCATCGCCAAGGATCCGCAACTCGGGCGCGGCTTCACCCCATATAAGCCAGGCCCGAACCAGGTCCGCGACACCTTTTTCGTCCGACAGCCGCCCGGCAAACAGGGCATAATTGCCGCGGAACGCCCACGGGGCCGGTTCGGGATTCCCTGCGTAGAAATTGGGTTTGACATGGACCAAGCCGTCCGGCAGTCCGGCTGCAACCAGCATTTTTCTCTGGAACCCGGTCAGCGCTATGAAGGCATCCACCTGACCGGTCCAGGTGCCGATCCGCCGGTGCAGCATCACGCTTGCCGCCAGCGGGAGCGTGGCCAGCCGGCTGCCCCGATAACAGCCATGCCTGAGTGAAGGCCATGCGGATTTACTGTCCAGACATTCGGTGCAGACCCTGCCGTGGCGCATGGGTATTGCCGCTGGACAGAACAGGCGATAGTTGTGCAGGGTCAATACCCGGGCCGCACGATGACCGATGCTGTGGAAGACAGCCGGGGAAATCATGGGAAAGGTGTTGTGAACATGCACCACATCCGGCTTGAACCAATTCACCTCCTGTCGGACAGCCGCCGCGGCCCAGGGGTTCCAGGGCGTGGCGATGGCCCCCTGTATCGTACCAAATGCCCCCCTGGAACGTATCCCGTCACTGGAACGGACAAACTCGCGCACCTCGTGCCCACGGCGCCGCAGCAAGGCCATTTCCGCCTCGAATACCATGTTTTCGCCCGATGGGGCCGAAGAACCGTAATAGTTATGGACAAAGAAGATTTTCATGGTGATGGCGGGCCATTGACCCCACTGTCCGGCACAATCGCGACTCCCAGACTGTCCAGAATCCCCTTGCCCATTTTCGCGACCATGTTTTCGATCGTATATCTGGTAGCGGTCTGCTCGGCGGCCCGGCGCATCGCGGTCATACGGCCGGGATTGAGCAACAGATCCACAACGGCTCCGGCAAAGACTGCCTCGTCTCCCGAAACCATGAGACCATTGACGCCATCGGCCAGATAATCTATTTCCGGGCTGTGCAATGCTTCCGCTGTGGTCACGAACGGCAGACCGGCGCAAAAACTGTCAAGGATGCCGAGCCCGACCAGGCCGGGGTTGAGGAACAGGTCCGCCATCCTGAAACAGATTGCCTTGTCTCGCCCGAAAAGCGGCCCGCCATAGAGCACGTGAGAACTCCCGGCACCTGCCTGCCGGACGATCTCGGCTTCAGGCCCGGCTCCCACAACCAGAAGACGAAAGCGCGGCTCCATCTCCCAGATGAGCTTTGCCGCATGCAGGAGATAAGGAATCCTTTTTTCCCCATAGAGCGACCCGCAGTACAGCGCAACACAATCGTCGGCGGTCACCCCGAATTGTCGGCGTTTTCCGCTGATTTCACCATCTGTTACGGATTCCAGAAGGCTCCGGAAGCCATTGGTATCAACAGCATTGTCAACCGAGGTGATCCTATGGAGAGACACCCCGGCGGCCGCGAGGTAGCCGGCGGTTCCGGCAGTGTAGGCAAACCAGGAACTGCTCCAATTGATGAGGTGCCTTTTGCAGCGTTCCGAAAGGGTTGCCGGATTTCCCTGCCGATTGTAGCCATGTCCCCAGAAGGCCACTTTTTTCAGCCCCAGCCGGGATAACAGCAGAAGGGGATAATTATGAAGGCAACCGGTTGCCTGATCGATAATGACCAGGTCGGACCGCATCACCTCGGCAAAGGGAAGGAACTGCAGCAGGATGCGGTCATTGAGCAAGTAGATCCTGGGGACTCTCTTTGTCATGGCCGAAGGCAGATCAATATCATCCTTTTTGCTGGCGTCGATACGCCCGGGGGCACTGTAGATCACGGTAAGCTCGACCCCATGCCTGGACAAAAGCTCCCGAAGCTGCAGGTAGAAAGATTCCCGGTACTGTTTGACTGTTGCCTGGATGATGGTGACTTTGTATGCCCGGCTCATGATTTGAAAACATCCGTGATTAATTCGCCGATGGTGCAGAACCGGGGCTGCCTGGAGGCAACCATGGCAAAGAGGTCTTCCAGTTTGTGCCATAACCCCTGTTCTTCGATCTCCCAGCTATGCCCCCAGACATGCACCACACCTGTCTCCCCCAGGTCCGCATCGAACAGTCGGCTGGCGAAATCCAGCCAGTCTTTACTCCACAAGCCGGCAGAAAACACCCTAAAGCGGGAAATGAGGCGGCCCTGGCGCATATAATTGCGCACCAGGACCTGCTTGTTGTGGGGGTATACCTGCATGGTTACCGGCTGGGAAAAACGGTCGGCTCCGATGTCCAGCCGGAAATTTTCCACGGTTCTCCCATAGCTGCAGCCCGCTTCCCTCACCATGTCACGGACCGATTCATTCCATTTGCCGCGGGGATAACAGAACCCTGGAACAGCATGTCCAAGCTGCTGTTCCAGTCCAACCTTGCCTTCAACAACCTGGTGGAGACACTCTTCCCTAGTCAATCCGATAAGCGGCACATGATCCAGGGTATGGCTCCCGATCTCGAACCTGCCATCAAGTCTGCGCAGGGCATCTGTAGCCATTACCGGACGCCCTTCGCTATTACGGACAGGGACAAATAAACTTGCCTTCAGACCGAATCTGTCAAGCAAATCCCCCAGGCGTTCATCCAGCGGATGGCCGTCATCCCATGAAGTCACAAATATCATGGCATCTCGCCTCGCAGCAGATGATACCGGCCGTTCAATGTCCCGTTTCTGACAGACATGGGGGCTCCATCAATGCTTTGAACGAAAGGCTAAAGCGATTTTCCCGCCAGGGTACCAGTGCCCCACGGGTGTTTCGTGAAACGTAAGCACCGCCAGACCCGACTGATGGGCAAACTCGGCAAACTTTTCCGTAAACCAAGTGCTTAACACAATCGCACCTTCGGCGAGCCTGGGCTGCAATGCCTTGAATTGCGCCTGTTCATGGGCCGGGTTATTGGTTGTGTCATGGATGAATATGTCGATGTTGGGCCCTGCTTTGCCGAGAATATCGACCGAATCACCCATGACAAGCTCGCCCTGGGAGTCATAGGGAGCCCCATAGAGAAACGCATCCGCCTCCGCCAGCAAGGTGAGACCGTAGTATTTACCCGGACTGCCTTCAGCGGCGTTCCTCAACAGGGCCGCTCCGATAATGCATGCCCCGAGCCCCTTATCCAGTCCTGCCTCCACGACAACACCCGGCTTGACTGCCCGGACCAACAGGTAATAAAAGAGGCGTCTGCCCGGTTTGAATTGCGGGTCTGCAAAGTGCCGGTAGGCAGACCCGGCAGTCATTTCCGCCACGTGCCGATGCAGCTGTCCGTCGTTTCGGAGTTCCGTCGCATAGTTCATCATGAGTTCCATGGGCTTCCCGGTGACAAGAGCGGCCAAATGAACTGCCGCGGTCTGCGCGAGCGGCGAATATTCGTAAGTATAGTTTGTGAGCTCTCTGGATCGGACCAGCCAGGGCAAGATCCGGAAACATGGGGCCAGACATGAGATCAAGGCGGTCTTGGCCCTATAGGGGACAAGTACCCAGCGCCCGAGAGGGTTCGCCAGCAATCTCTTTAACATTATCGATTTGTTCACATGGTATCCTTGGTTGCCGGCTATAGAAGTGGGAAACCATAAAATCCGGGAGAATCGGGCCGTCAGAGTTTCAAAATCAATCGGCACGAGGGTTAACATCATCTGAGTATTCCCCGCAACCTGTCCCAGGTTGCGGGGGCAAGAACACGCAAATACACTTTCACAACCTTGCAAGGCCATCTCCAACCCGTATGTCGCCGGCAAAACAATGACCATTCCTGTGGCGGCAACCCTTTGGGGCCATTGAGATTCCTGATTCTCTTACGCAAGGTCAAGGCATTGTCCAGCCACACAGGGGTGGGATTATTGCTGCATCTGCCTACGTATTTGGGAGCAACCCATATCGGTATCCTTTTTTTCTTTGCTCGCAAGCCGTAGTCTATATCACCCATGGCATGGGTGAACTCCTGGCTCAGATTTCCTAGCTCATGGAATGCTTCTCTGGACACCAGTACGCAATTTCCATTGAATGTATCGCATGGCTCAAGTGAGCCTGAAGGTACAACCGGCCTGAAGTCCAAAGCGTATTCCTTGATTTGGATACTGCCGCCATAGGTGTGGACTCCGGTAATGGCATTGAAGGTAGAACCCACGATGATGCCTGGGAAGCTGCCACTGTTTTCATTCAGGCTGTTCACAGCAGCGAAAAGGGTCGTCAGTGCATCCGGCAGCAGCAATGTGTCGTCGTTCAGCCACAGGTAGAAATCAAAATCCCGTTCCATGGCAGTTTCCCAGGCCAGACGCATTCCACCACCCCAGTAAAGGTTGCCGCTGCCTGCTATTACATTCACGTCAGGGAACATTTGTTTCACAGCATTACCGGTACCGTCCGTTGATCCGTCATCTACCAGATATACTTCCAGTGACATGTTTACTGACAATTCCTGGCAGAACAGGGAATCCAGGCATTCCAGGGTAATTGCCCGCCTGTTATAACAAGTCAACAGAACGGCAAGTTTTTGTGAACAATTTGAAGATTCCATTTAATATCCAGTAATATCAATCAGGGCTTATCCAGAGAAGGGCTCTTGGGGATGTCTATAGATTTTCTGAATTCTTTCAGCATCATAATCGAGACACCTATAGCAATCACATTGGTAAGCATCCCTTCATCGATACTCTTTGAATTAAGAGGAGATTCCGTCATGCATCGAAGAAATATCAGCATAAAAAAACATAATGACAACCCTTTGGTCGCGTTTCTTGTCTCCCAAGCCCCCTTAAACAATGAGAAGAAAAACAAGAGCAAAAACATAAGCCCAAACAAGCCTGCCATACCAAGGGTCTGAACAAACATGTTATGCGCTTGTCCACCGGCACTATGAGATTTTATCTGATTAAGCAATTTAAAATTACCCGACCATATGTCCGGCCCGTAGCCGAACAAAGGATTCTGACTCCATAGCTTTATTGTTGCCATCCAAAGTTCGACCCGTCCGGATAGCCATTCTGCAATACCGGCTTGCCCTAAGCTCATTACTATCCACCCCAGCAGACCCATGGCCGGGAAAACAACCAGCAGGGCCACGAAAAAACGATAAAACATCGCATTGTTGTGCGTATCAGAATAATCACCCGGTTTACCTGGTGATTGTGAATACATCAACAAAGCCATTAAACAAACCAATGACACTATCCACACGGTCTTAGTCTGTGTCAGAATTATTACCGCCAACGCTGCAAATCTGAATAAATATCTCAGCAGTATATTTCCGGTTGGCTCTTTAAAGTCCAGCAAGAGGTAACATAATGCAATGGGAGAAAGTCCATTTGCGTTGCCGGCCACTCCAAAAAGCCTGTAAGAGAAATGCACCAACATATTTTTGCTAATCGATGTGCCACCGCCACTCAATAAAGCCCATTTGGGGTCTAATACCGCGACTATAAGGCTCCCCCAGATATAGGCCAGACCCGCTTTTTTCGCATATGCGACAAAATTGTCCCATGGCCTGACAACAGTAAGCCAGATTATTGTCATGATGAGGCCGGGATAAAAAAGACGTTGAGAGAAACCTCCCCCGGGCGTTCCCAAAAATGCCGATGCCACCGGACTTAAAGTAAACAAAACAAAAAACATCCATATGCTAAAACCGGTTCCAGGTATCCCTTCTCTGATTACATTAACTAGCAATGAAAATAATGCTATCAGCAATATTCCAGTGGTCAGATAGGCGCCTAGTTGCATTACAAAGGTCCATTTTGCAGCGAAATGCCAGCCCATATCATTGATGCTGCCACTTGTATAATCCAGGTTGCGTGGCGTTGTTAGATTCACAAATACAGACCAAGCCGTTAATATCCAAAAGATAACCGGGCTCCAATTGTAATAATCTTTCTTAAACAGGAAACTGCCAAACAGAATACTCAGCAGGCAACCAATGTAAATTGAGACAAGGATATTAATTTCAAACGGATCAGTAATCATTTATTGCCTCAAGCGTTATATAAATCAATATAAGCATGTAAACTGCGGCGCACATCATAAATTGCTTTCGTTTGTTTACTTAATGATATCGACAAGGCGCTCCGCTCCTTGCCCGACAGCGTACTTGTTTGCAATATCCTGTCGGCAATAGTTGCAGGGGTAAGGTCTGACCATGATACCCCCTTGATCATCTTCAAATCGTCGAGCCCTCGAACATCGCTTAGAACAGCAGGGACTCCAGTGGCCATGGCCTCGAGAGCCGCTAACCCCAACCCCTCGTACAATGAAGGCATTACAAACACATCAGCAGCGAAAAGAGCAGAAACGACATCATTTGAAAGGCCTACAAACCGCACCCGAGCCTCGATACCCAGGTCAAATGCCAGCTTTCTCTCCGGATGCCCCTCTTCCTCCCTGCCCACATGCAGATATATGAAATCGAGAGAATCTCTCAATATGGCAAGGGCCCTGAGCACAGCCCCATGGTTTTTTACAGGGGCACAGTTACCAACACTTACAACCACAAACGAGTTTTCAGGAATGCCATAAAACGACCTTGCAAGTTGCCGCTCTTGCGAATCAGGCATTCTGTATTTTTTGTCATCAAACCAGTTTGGGATAAGGATCGTATCGTTACAGAGGAATCTCTTTTCCGTCTCTTTAACCGAATGGCTAATGCTGACTTGCCGGCACTTCAGCATGTTTAGGATTCTTCTTTGCAATCGCCTTCTTACGGCAAGTAATCCGGTAAACGCAAATGTACTGTGAATGGTTCGTACCGTTTTTTTCCGAAGTACGAATGCGCATATAGCGTAGTAAAAAGCCGCACGTTCGCAGTGGATATGAATAACATCGATCTTTTTACTCGCAACCAACCTGAGAACTGACAAGAAAAACAAAGGGCTTTTCTTAAATGGTATATGAAAAACATTATATCCAGCCTTAGCCAATTCAACGGAATAAGGCCCGACAACATCGCCGGTTGACAAAACCGAAGAGTCTATCCCCGCTTCCCGCCAGTAGGGAGCAGCAGATATCATCATGACTTCTGCACCGGAAGGCATTAATTCGTTAAATATGTGAAGAGTTTTCATAATGCGCAAACCCTTAATAAGACAATATCCGGCGGTACTGTTCGATGCATGTATCGACAACTTTCTCAATGCTGAATTGATCAACAATTCTTTCATATCCGGATTCGGAATACCTCTGCCACTGATCTTCCGAAACAAGGACATCAATTGCTGTTTGCGCGATCTGTCGGGGGCTTTTGACATCGCAGAGCATCCCCGCGCTTCCATCATCAAGAATCCATGGTACAGCACCGGAGTTCATGCCTCCGATCACAGGAAGACGTAGAGCCATAGCCTCAATCAGGGTATTGCCAAAGGACTCTTCCAGGGAAGGATGAATGAGCAAGTCAGCTTCTTCCAATACCTTCTTTAAATCCTGGCGCTGGAGAGAACCAAGAAAATCTATTCCATCATCTAGACCGGAACTTTTTGACCATTGTTCAGCCAGTTGATTTGGCCCGAATTCATTACCTACTAATTTCAACCGGCAGCCAGGTAAGCTCTGGCGAATATGCTTGAAAGCAATGATAAGATTTTTGACGTTTTTATGATCACTCATTTCGTTATTAACCGAAATAATAGTTGGCGAATCTGATTTGTATTTCTTTTGAGTTTGTTGCAGAAAACTATCCTCTATGGGGTTCGGAATCACTGGGACATTTATCCTGAATCTGTTCAATATGAGTTTTTGTATGTAATAGGAATTTGCAGATAGATATTTCGCCTTTCTGAAAGTCTGCCAATCCATCAAAAAGCGTATAAACCGATACATATTTCTGTAGTAACTCAAAATTTTAGGAGCCCAATCGCGCACAGTCACCAGGGTCGGTATACCAGAATCAAGTGCTCCGGCAGCAAATTCGTATGTCCAATGGGCATGTATTATGTCCGGCCTCTCGCGAATAGCAGCATTAGCAATATAGTTACGCTCTGCGCGAAACATGTCCATTGCCCGGAATCTGGCACGCGGCCGATAAGGTCCGACACAAATTCGCAACTGCGGACCGTCGAGAACGACTTCCCTGTTTACCGATGTATCAAGGGTAAAAATGACCAGCTCATGCCCTTTAGCCAGCAACCCTTTCGCAATCAGGTTGACGGCAGTCCCTCCCAGACCGACAGGCATAGGTGTATCCAGGCCGTCAGCGCTACTAAGAAACTCTGCAAAGAAAGAAAGTTGAATTGGGCCTGATATGCCTATTAACAAGAAGCACCTTTGCCTTAACCATCTGTGACATATGTAATATTTTGCTATTTACCTATTTACCGACAGTGGGTATTTCCAAATAAAACTTTGGGGAAATTAAATCCAGAGCATTACTTTTAAAGGCCGCAACCAGTTCAATTAGATATTCATATCTGACTCTGGCTGTATGCTTTTCCAGAACCAGTTTTTTCCCGTTTTCTCCTATTTCAGACAAATATGAATCCGGTTGTTTGAGTAACCATTCAGCAACATTCAATGCTTCTTCAACCGTGTCGAAGTAGAAACAATGTTCTTTGTCGCGGAAAAACATTTCCAGACCCTTGCTTCTTTTGCACAAATGAGGCACGCCGGCAATGAGTGAGTTGGGTACCCTGTTGGAAAAGTAATAGCTGACATTATTATAGTTATTTGTGCCCAGACTAATGCGTGAGGACTGTAAAACAACCTCTTGATCGCCAAACTTGAGGGGACCTTTTGCTGATTTGAAACCATCCCACCCATTGCCGAAAATCGCGAACCTTTCGCCGAAGCGTTCTGAAAATCGTTTTACCAGTTGATCCCGAAGTTTTTGCCCGTCCATGTGGTACATGGGGTCCATTCCCGGCCACTTGAATGCATGGAACGGGTTTCTGCTTTTCAGTCTGTTGGCAATCATCACCACGTCATATTTTTTGCTGTTTCCATTGGCTGCAGAATGTCCAAACCGGACATGATCGGCTTTTTCCGGAAACAAAATGACATTCTTACAGCCGCGTTTTTTTAACTCCGGGATCAAGCCACCGCAGCCAGCCAACGTCAGATCGAAAACCCTGCCCACATCTACCATTGCAGAAGGTAATGAAGAATAAGTATCCACTGTTTCCTGAATCAATACCGCATCTGGAATCGATCTTCTCAGGCTTGTCAGAAACTTTTTCGAAAGCGACGTGCCTGACACTTGATTCCATAACAATATGTCGGGCTGATACTTTTGAACAAAGTCAAGCAGATTGCCCTCCATTTTCCCAATGGATCCGAGGTGTGTAATACGTTCTCTGAACGGATATTCCTTGTATGCAGAAAAAATCCCTTCTGATACAAATTCATGAAATGTATGCCTTACATGGACGATGTTGGTAGGTGACGGATCATTTATAACAAAGAGGAATTTCATTTAAAGGCAGTCCTAATATGCTTTACTCAAGAATTACGACAATAAATCCGGTTCATCCAGCTAGCCAATTGGTTTAAGCGCCAGACACCTGCAAACCAATTGTTGCAATTTGCTTGGTTTGTCACTGTCAAATCGACTTGTAATTAGCGTTGCAATCATTTTTTGTGGCCAGACCCTGAAGCTAAACAGCAATATGGCTGCACCTGCAGCCATTTGTAGTATTAATGCAATAAATATATTTGAGGTAAGCAATTTAAGATAATACGATATCCAGTAAATAACTGTTGCAGCAAAGACTCCGGATATGATCGGACCAGCATATATTCTACTAACTTCGCTAATTTTGATATTCAGCAGCCTGAATGTAATATACATATAGGCCATGTGCCTGAATAGAGTCCCTACGGCCAGTGAAATAGCAATTGCATAAATTCCATGTTTCACAAAGCTTAAATACAAAATACCAAGTAGGCTGATATATAAAGATTGAATCACTATCTTGACATTAAGTTTTGAGGTAGAGTCAAGTACAACACCGGCGAAATGAGTGAGAAAGTGGAAAGGCACTATCAATGCTAGTATGCGTACAAGAGGAATCGCATCTATCCATTTGGGACCAAGCAAAATTAATACTATGTTATCTGCCGCAGCAACCATTCCAAAGCTGGTTGGAAAAATCAAAGCTCCTGACAACTGAAGGATGATCAGGTAATTTACAGACAGCCGTTCCTTTTCATTGTTCAGTTGACTGAAAACCGGGAACAACACGCGTGACAAACTCGATATCGAATTTTGGACTACTATATTTGAAAGTAAAAAAGCCCTATTATAAAGTCCGAGCCAAGCACTTCCTAAAAAACGGCCTATAAAAAAGGTGTCAAGACTGGAACCGATGAATTCAAGTACGCTTACTAAAGAAACTTTGCCGCCATAGGAATATAAAGGGGAGAAATGTTTCCATCGAAAAACCAAAACATGGCTATGTCGAGCGAAGATATTGCAAAAAACAGAAGAGATAGTGCTCTGAGTCAATGAACTGGCAACCAAACTCCACGCACCGTAGCCATTGTAGGCCATAAAAACGCCAACACCACCATAGCCTATCAAATATGAAACTATCTCCGTAACTGCTATGGAACGAAAGTCAAGATTCCTTCTCAACAGGCTATTAGCTGTAGTTGACAGACCATTAATTACGAATGCACAAGCCATAGCCCGTATAATCGGGACGACAGTTTCGTTTTTGTAGTAAGAGCCGGCAAATGGCGCAAGCAGCCAGAACAGGGCAAAAAAAACCAAACCTAAAACAAATGACGAAGTGAATCCGGCACGAATATCAAAATCCGTAAGATCGCGTTTCTGAATCAGAGCTTGTCCGATTCCCATTTGGGCAAAGTACTGACCGAAACTAAGAACTACTCCGGCCATAGCAACCAGACCAAATGCCTCTGGCGCCAAAAGCCTTGCCATCACGGAGGTCAAACCTACCTGCACAATAGAATTGAATATTGTCGAGGTATAACTCCATTTAACTCCTGCCAATGTTTTGGCAGTAAGGCTCTTTTCTTTCATAAAACCAATATCCTTCTATTGTAACCAACCTCAAGCAGCATCACGGATTCCCAAACAAGTTCGCTGTTTCTGATTCATCAGTTCATCATCTCCCCTTGATTTCATGTTGAGCCTGTCAACACGTTCGGTGTTAGAAGCCCCGCCGCAGCGCCCCAGTGGAATGTAGCGGAAGCCGGCGGTTGCCATGCGGTCCGGTTTGTA
>PJFB01000008.1 GCA_003574895.1 Geobacter sp. | reverse complement strand
CCATCAGCAACGGCAGGCTCTACGTGGCCGATGGCAGCGCAGGAATGCTGTTCTTTAAGTAGGGAAGTGTAAGGCAACGGTGGCGGGGCCGAAATGGCCCCGCCACCGTTTGTCTGGCGTGCTTGTGATCCCGATAAAGTGAGATGTAGCTAATTCACGGTGGTGATTTGGCATAATGACGGAAACAGTGAAAAAACCTACCGATTCCGATCAGCATCATAAGCCGTTGCCCCCAAAAAATGCGATTTCAACATGCTGAAATGACTTGCTGCACTAGGGAGCAGATGATTGCGAATATGGCGTGATGGAATATTTGGCATAGCAATTGCTAATTAAGCAAAATTCATACACGCATATATGACCATCTGCCTGCATCGAGTTCAGCACACTCAATCCCCAGTTTTACAGTCAGAATCATTCCACAGAGAACGGAACCTGCCAACGTCGCTGGTTTTAAGGCGGCGGAGTCTTTTGGGTCATGTAGCAAACACAATTTCACAGCTCGGACATGTCCGCAAGGAACTAAATAATCCCTGAAAGGAGGAAGTTGTCCATTCTCTTACACGTCGATTCCGCAATATCAACAACGCAGTTCAGCTAAATCAAGGAGGTAATATGAAGAAAAAGAACATTTCGAGGTGGTTTGCCATTCTCTTCTGCCTCGTCAACGCTGTTCTCCTATCAGGAGTCAGCAGCTATGCGGCCAATGGCACATTGACCGGCAAGGTAACTATTTCGGGAAGCAAGACCGCAATCGCCGGAGCAACCATCAAGGCGGTGGCAAGCACCGGTACTTTTACGACCACTTCAGCTTCCACCGGCAGCTACACCTTGTCGCTGCCACCTGCAACTTACACAGTCACCTGCAGTGCCACAGGTTACAATACCGCCACTACTTCCGCAGTCATCAAGTCCGGGGTGAGAACCACCCTTAACTTTGCTTTGACCAAGTCGACGGTCACTACCGGTACGCTGACCGGAACTGTCACCAACTCCGGCGGGACAGCCATTGCCGGGGCAAATATCGCCACCAGCACCGGCGGTTACATTGCTACCACCGATACTGTCGGCAATTACACCATCGCCGGTATGACCGCCGGCTCGTACAGCGTCATCTGTACTGCCACCGGCTATGCCACTCAGACCAAGGCGGCTACCATCACTGCCAATGTCACCACCACCCTCAGCTTTACCATGGCTTCTGCCGGGGTTGTCATCAACACTGTAACTGCCACTCCGTCGTCGTTTGCCGAGCATGCGGCCACCACTGTTGCCATGGCCGCGACTGTAACAGGTACGCCGGTCAGCTACCAGTGGAGCCAGGTGGCCGGGCCAAAAGTCCCGCTCACCGCCACCAGCGCCACAGCCGCATCGGCTGATGTCAGTACACTGGATGTGGCGGTCGAAACCGAACTGGTCTTCCGTCTTACCGCGACCGGCGCCGATGGCGTTCCTGCCACCAAGGACGTCACCGTTGCCGTGCAGCCGGTCGATATCTATCCATTCCTCGGACCCAACGTCCAGATCGGCGGTTCCACTACCGCCATTGCCAAGTTCGACTACAGCGGTGCCACCTGGAGCGCCTTCAACGTGGGCAACGTCCTGAAGCTTACCCCGGTCGGCACCACCAAGGGGAGTGTTTATGCAATCACGCTGCCCGGCTTCATCTTCGATATCGACGTAGTCACCTATAACGGCGCTGTCTATGCCATCGTCTCCTGCGGGCCTTCCGGCATCGCTGCGGTGGATATCACCAACCCGACCTTGCCGACCCTGGTCAGGACCCTACCGGTCAACTACTACCAAGCCGGCATCACCTTTACCGACACCGGCGGCACCATCTGGCCGGACCAGGTTATTCAGGGGACCACGGCCCCCATTACCGCCACCGAGACCGACGGCACCACCCTCTGGATCGCTGACTTTGCCTATGGCATCCACAAGACCGCCCTGGCCAACCTGATCAATGGTGTGGTCGAGGCCGACGGTACCCTGCAGATCGATGCGGAGATTTATACCCTGCAGTATGCCGGCGAAAATCCATGGGGCGGCCCCATCGGCATCAAGCTCAATAACGGCAAGCTCTATGCCAGCCTGGGCGCCCTGGGCCTGAACATCTACGATGCCGCTTCCCTGGCCTGGAACGGCCGCTACAACCTCTACACCGACGAGGCCAGGACCGAGGACTATTTCGGCGCCATGGCTCTCACCCAGAGTGTCGGCAATGACGCGGCCACGGGCGACCTCTATCTGGACGATTTCACCGGCATGCCGGACTACCGTCAGGTACAGTACGAGATCCTGGTGATCATGAAGGGCACAGGCACCGGTCTTACCCCCTATGCGGACTTTGCCCGCAACGGCTTTTGGTACTACAAGGCCCAGGATGTGGCCGTGGCAGTACAGGGAACCCGCACCATCGCCTACATCGCCTATTCGCTGGGTGGCGTGGTGGCCGTTGATGTCACCACCCCGTCAGCTCCCGCATACCTTGGCTACTTCCCGGCCGTGCCGGTCAACGGCCCCTATGAGACCGGCAGCACCCCGTCCAGCATCCTGCCCTATGAAGGGGCCGGCATGCTGAAGGAGTCCGGCGTCACCGGCGTCCGCGTCTCCGGCAACCAGGTGTTCCTGACCGACCACTTCGCCGGCCTGGTGATCCTGGACAATGCTGCCACCCCGGAACTTTCCTGGCACGGGCCGGCCCTGCCGTACAGCAACAACACCGACGGTGTTGCCAATAACAATGTCCCCGACTACGAGGATATCACCTCCTATGACATGAGTCCCTATGACCCCCTGGACAATGAGTCGCTCCCCTGGGCCTTTTACCAGGCGCCCTGCCTGCTGGCTACCGCAGAACTGAACGGCCATGGCTACACCCTGCTCCTGAACGAGCCCATGGCGCTCACCGCTGCCGGGAATGTGGACGTGCTGGAGGCCTCCAGTGCCGGCGGTTTTGTCTTTGTTGATGTTAAAAACTTAACTGCTCCGGCCATGGCGGACCGCTTCTCGATCCTCGTCTACTTCCCGACAACCGACGAGATCGGAGCCGCTGTTGATGGTACAGCCACCCAGCCCATCTCCATCGGCAACGGCAACGGCATTGCCTCCAGCGACAAATATCTCTACCTCTCCAACGGTCCCAAAGGGGTATTGGCCTTCAACCTGCTCGATTCCCTTGGATACCCGACGGACAACGTTCACCTGGTGGCCAATACCCTTCAGGACGAGTATCCGGAAATCTACAACGGCGAGACCATCTATCCCGCCTCCCATACGGCCCGCAATGTCATCGACCCACTGCGTGGCACCACCTGGGCCCAGTGCATCGGCAACGGCATGCGCGGTGTTCCCATCGACCAGGTGGAAGCGGGTGCAGGCCAGGCCGGGGCGCCACTGTTGCTGAAACTGCAGCGCAACGACATCTTCGAGCACAACTCCGACTTCACCGTCAAGGCGCTCCCCTTCCAGGACAAGGCCTATGACGTGGAATTCCGTGGCAACTACGCCTATGTGGCCGACGGCCCCAACGGCATTACCATCTATGACGTCACCAAGGACCCCTCCTCGGCCAAGAGCGGATTTTACGTGGCCAACCTGGGCGCCAACAAGGGTGACCCACTGCTTGGTACCGCGTCCGGTATCGAGTTGTGGCAGAACCCGCTGGACAACAAGCTATATGCCGTTGTGGCCGCCGGCCCTTATGGTGTCGGCGTGGCTGATGTCACCGACATGGCCAACATGAAGCTCGTCAAGGTGTTCGAGCCGATCAAGATCGAGGACGGCGACATCGGCGTGGCCGATGGTCAGGCCATCGACGTGAAGGTTGTCGGCGACAAAACCTATGTCACCTACGACTCCTTCGGCGTGCTCTGCTACTCAATGGCCGATCTGATCGCACCGGTCCCGGTGGGGGTTGACCCGACCGAGATCTTTCTAAAGACCCTGGACGGCACTGTTGTTTATGATTACCGTCCGGCAGCGCTGGGGCGGTTCGCCCTGGACGAAACAACCGGTTATGAAACCATTGCAGGCGGAGCCGTACGCCTGCAGCACACTCAGCAAAACAGCAGGCTTTTCCTCTATGTTGCCTACGGCGAGGCCGGGTTGCTTAAGATCGACTATACCAACCCGACTGCACCTGCTCTTGTCTCGCGCACCGACACCGCGGCAGAAGCCACAGACATAGCCATTTCCAACGGTCGTATCTATCTCTCCGATGGCTCGGGAGGTATGGTGTTCTTCAAGTAGGGACTTGTATGTAGAACTAAGGTTTTAGCAATCTGTAACGGGGCGGGACTCCTGCAGTCCCGCCTCCACCTTTGCCCCTGAGTTGCGGTTGAAGAGGCATCTGAGCAGTTTTACTTGGTGGCAATCCTATGGGCATTTTCAGCCATAGTCAGATCCGAGGATGGAGATGCCGTCGGAAAATTAGATGTAAAGTTTCTTTACGTTTTTGTTAACCCGCTTCAATGGTGGATTTACAGGTTATTGGGCAAAAAGTGTAAAGTTTCTTTACGATCTGCTAAAGGCCCGCCAATAGTGGCTCTACAGTTGTATTAGAAAAAAGTGTAAAGTTTCTTTACGTTTTGTTTGATTAATTTTTTGAACCATAAAATTCTGCATTGTTTCTAAAATTCTTCTACAGTTGCCATAATTTTTCTGGCGCCATGAAATGCTAGATTCTTGTTAATCCTTTGCCAGCGCCACTTTGCGCGTGTGTGACATAACTTGTCTGCTGAGGCATTTTAGTGCCCTACAGGAATTTTCAGTCTTGCCATAGGCTAAAAATCACGCCAAATCTACTCTCCCTGGATTCCCAATCTTACCGAATGTAAAATGGCTGTTGTATAACTGGCTAATAAGTAATGATAAATTAGTTGGTGTGAATTTTGGCATTGAATGTGAAATATGAAGTGGCTGTAGCCATACCCCATGCATTCCAGCCAAAAGAACGAGAGAGAGGGACAATGAACCCGGACGCTTTAACCCATCTTCAGAACGGTTTAAATATCGACCCAGGCCTCACGCTGGTTGAGGTCAGTATATTGTCTTTACTGCAAACCGATGCGTTGTTGACGGACCCGGTAATTGACATCGTTTTGTTGCAGGAAAGGATCATACGTTGCGATAACTTTACTCTGGGGGAGTTTTGCCGTGGGTTTATGGGGCTTCTTGCCCGGCGGCTGCTAGAGCCGCACGGAGAGTTCCGTTTTGTTTTGTCCGATTATGGCCGCACGTACCTGAGTGGCGGGGTCGTCCAAAATATTTCACGTGGCTTACCTGAAGAGGTGTTGTAGTTTGCGATCTGTCCTGCAAGGATATAAACTTATCCAGTTTTAGCAAATCTGCCCAGGGGTTCAGCCAATGTGTGACATTCAAAACTACTCGAGCTTTCTTGCCGCAATTCTTGTTTTTCAATTGATTCCCGGGGCAGGCACTCTTGCCATCCTCAATGCCACTGCCAGGAACGGTGTGGCCGCCGGGCTCGGCGCTGTCTTCGGAACGCTCGCTGGTGACTTTATCTTCATGGTTGCGGCGGCAGCGGGGCTTGCAGCCATCATGAATGCGAATCCAATCCTCTTTCAAGCCCTTCAATGGTTCGGGGCCGCGTATCTGTGCTGGCTGGGGCTACAACTTGTGCGTGCACCGGTGAGTCAGGATGCCACAACTCCGGAACCGCTCAAATCGGCTTGGCGCTACTTTCGCCAAGGGTGTGCGGTCAGCCTTACCAATCCCAAAGTGGTGCTGTTCTTCGTTGCATTCTTCCCGTTGTTTCTCCGTCCTGGGTCATCACACATTACGCTTGTCGCAATGATGGCCCACGTCACGATCATCAGCTTATTGTACCAAGCGGGTCTTGTCTTTGTTGGCAATGCTGTGGCATGTCGCCTGAGAGCAATACCTTCTGCGCGGCGGATTGCAACGCGCCTTGCCGGCATTGCCCTGATCGGTTTCGGCGTCAAACTCGCTGCCAGCAACAGATAGCATGTATTGATAACTACAAATCTCAGCTACGTACCATCTTGCCTGCCTGGCCTTATTTCAACGATCGTTCCATTTGGCACTAACTTGCCAATTTCCTCTATTTCTTCGTCTGTAACGGCAATGCACCCTTTTGTCCAATCAACTCCGGTGTGAAGATCGCCTACCCACGAGAATCCGTTCTTGATGCCGTGGATCATGATATCTCCGCCCGGGGAAACGCCAAGTTGTTGCGCTCTCTTTTTGTCTTTATCGTTTGGATAGGAAATATGAAGAGACAGGTGGTAGCGGCTGTCCTTATTTCTTGAATCGATAACGTAGATCCCCTCAGGGGTTTTGTTATCGCCTTGCCTTTCTTTTGGGCCATTGGGGTTTCCACCCAAGGCGATTTTGTAGGTCTTGAGAACCTTGCCCTTTGAGAATACCGTCAACCGGCGTTCTTTCTTTTCTATCAGAATCTTGTCTGCCGTTCCCTTGTGGATTATCAATACCTCTTTTTGCAGTTTGATATTCTCGTTCTCTTTGTTTGTAACCTCTTGTTCAAGCCCTTCGATCTTTTTTTGCAGTGTGATTATCTCTTGTTGGAGGGTCTCAATATGTGTCTGTTGCGTAGCAATCGTCTTGTCTTTGATAATGGCATTGTTGATATTAAATATCATCAACTCACTATCCTTCTTGTAACCACTCTCAGGATAATCCTTTATGAGCTTCTGAAAACATTCCAGAGATTTCTGATAATCTTTTTGCTCATTCCTGGGATACGCATAAATAATACCCATCTCGAAAAGAACCTTGTCGCCTGTCGAGGGATATTTTTCGATAATTTGCTGGTATTTGCCCAGAGAGGCCTTGTAGTTTCCTTGGCTGAAAAAAATATTCGCTTCTATAAAGGTTGACTTGGCCTGATATCCGTCATTCAAATGACTGCATCCACTTGCAAACATTGATGTTATTACGATACGGATAAAGAATGAGTTGGGATACCCACTAATCCAACCGTGCACTTTACCCATATTCGACTTCATTTTCGTTATTAGGATACTTGATAATTGCAGCACCATTCCGCTTCCTCTCACTGAAATAAGTCAAATTTTGCGATTCTCAGTTACCTCGACTCCTCATTCTTTGACAGAAGCATGAGGAGCGTTGGTCTGGGAAAGCCAGATGCCCTGATTTTGACAGATTACATGTTTGAATGGTCCGGATAGATTTGTCCGGTAAAAACACAAGGAAGTGGCAAGGTATTAAAACCCTGCCACTTCCTTTCCGAAGCACTAACGGAAACGTTGAAAGTTCCCCATAGAGTGACTTACTTCTTCATTGATTTTTGGAAAATGGCGTCAGCCTTCTTTGCCTTTTCATCTGCAACCTTCTCCCTCTCCTCAGCCATCTTTAGGGCATTTTCTGCTCGGGTTGCGGCATCTTCTGCCTTTAGCGCGGCTGCATCGGATGCCGCCTTGGCAGTTTGTGCATCCTGCACTGCCTGTTCAGCTTTTGCATCAGTCAGCATCTGCTGCGACTGAACTTTCTCCAGATCGCCTTGTGTGGCGCAACCTCCCACAGCAATAGCAAGAACAAGCATCATTAAGATTACCAAAAGACTCTTCATCGTTTATCACCTCCTTTCTCTAACGATCTCTTCTTGATAGGCTCAATCAATTTGCCATCTATTTCTAAATCAATTTTCAAGCGTTTGATCGCATCTTTCGCCTCTTTGGCGTCATTGAAAGGGCCAGCGATAACGTGGTAGTTATCGTTTTTTGCTAACACCCTTGCCGGGATTTGTGGACCCTGGTGGTTGATAATGGCGGAAAGCCTTACAGCATCGGTCTTGTCGCGCATGTCAGCAGCTAAAACAGACCATGCATCTGTTTTTAGTACCGGTATTTCTGGTCTGCCATACAATTTGCTTGGATGCTTGACCTCCATGGGTTCCGCAACCTCCTTTCCGCTTCCTTGCCTGGTCTCGAATATGGGGACAGGAACACCGCGGGCCTCGATCAAAACTTTCTTGACTTTACTCCAGTCAAGCGTGCGGCCTGATTCCTTTTCAATGGCTCTCAATTTTGCATAGATCCTATCAAACTCAGCAGCGTCCATGTTTTCCAAGGGTGCATGAACTTCCATGTAAACCAAGCCATTGCGCTGGCCCAATAGATATGGCTGGTTAACGATGTATACGGGCGTTTTAACCGGGGTGTTCCGATAAAGTCTTTTTATATCTTCCGGATATAGTCTTATGCAGCCATTGGTTGCCCTTAGTCCAATGCTGGCCGGTTTATTGGTGCCATGGATCAAGTAACTGGGCTTGCTTAAATAGAGCGCGTATTCCCCTAAGGGATTTTGAGGACCAGGAAGAACCGCAGCTGGCAGAAGATCTCCTTTTATCAGATGATCCTTGGCAATCGAGACTGGCACGTGCCAGGTCGGCCGGACTACCTTGCGTTCCACATGCATTTGGCCTGTGGGTGAGGGGCGCTCTTCGGTTCCGACACCTACCGGGTAGGTGAACACTTCCAGTGAGTTACCCTCTCCTTTGAATTGAAAAAGCCTCATTGCGGCCAAATTGATCACGATGCCTTTTCTGGGAGCGTCCGGCAGGATAAAGCTAAGTGGTAGCGTGATACGTTCTCCGGCCTTTGGCACCCATATATCTACCCCCGGATTAATTGCACTGACCCCATTTAGTCCCAGGCTGAAGTGTCTTGCAATATCCGGTAGAGAATCCCCCTTTTCAAGGCTGATGAATAACAATCGGCCGATGACATCATCTCCTTTTGCTACAGAAAACTCATTTCGTTCGATATATCCTTCAAAATGTTTTGGAACAAGCTGATCGTCCTCATGGACCCCTTTCATTGCGGCACATCCGTTAAGAGACAAGATAGCTGCAAAAAGAGCCATCAGGCGTAGAGCATTGGATAATGTCAGTAGCTCAAAAAATCGGCACATGGGTCAAATAAGATCCTTTCAATGATGTATATCTCCCAGTGTCGGAAGTTCGACCCGGATCGTGGCGGCAGTGTTGTCCTTGTCAAAGGGGGACGGTCACTGCAGATACAACTGTGATGACACAAAAAAAGCCGGGTCGCCGAATATCTGCTGGATATTTCGGCGACCCGGCTATCTCTGTGAGACCCTGTAGGCTTTCCGTCCCATTCTCGCGAATGGTTTAGTATTGTCGTCTAACCAATGTATTGAATTGTGCTTTGTCCGCGAACATTTGCCACCACTGAAGGGCGGTTCTCATTGCCGCAGATAAGAATGTGATGGCACAAAAAAAACGGGTCGCCGAATATCTGCTGGATATTTCGGCGACCCGGCTATCTCTGTGAGACCCTGTAGGCTTTCCGTCCCATTCTCGCGAATGGTTTAGTATTATCGTTAACCAATGTATTCTAATTTGTGCTTTGTTCGCGAGCATCTTACCTAAAAGGGGAATCTTGTCAAGAAAAATTTAATTGTACAGCCGGGGAGTAAGATGCTTCCACATCCTTTTCCCGGCGCCTTGTATTGCAATCTGATAAGGTGTGAGGTTAGATTGTTTTCATTTGCGTTAAAATTACATCAACTTTTACAGCAGGTAATAGAAAAGGCCATGCTGTTATGCATGACCTTTTCTTTGATCCTAATAAAATTAGGTAGTTGTTGGAGGCGGCGAGCGGATTTGAACCGCTGAATAAAGGTTTTGCAGACCTCTGCCTTACCACTTGGCTACGCCGCCATTTATGTGAACAATTCTTATATAAAATTATCCACCCTTCTGTCAATCCCTATTTGAACTTGATGGCAACCCCTGTGGCGCGGTATTCGGAGGCCGGCACCATTAAAGTGGTTATGGAGCGTCCGGTCACTTCGGGGAAGATGACGGCATCGGCACCCATCTTTGCCGCCTCTTCACGGACGGCTTTGATGCCCCATTCGCGGATGTCCTGTGTCACGGCCCAGTCGGTGACAAAGACTTCCCTGGTAATCTGAATCCTGCCAAGTTTGACGTATGGGCGGATGAGTTCGTCCTGTGAAAGGGTAGGTGGCAGTTCAATCGCTGGAGCCGGTTTGAAGGTGAAGGTGCTACAACCGATAGAGAGCAGCGCCAGAAGCATTGGAGCAACAATAAGAAACCTGTTCAATTTTATAGGCATAGTTGGCCCGCCTTTGTGTTGCGTCTAATTTCCTTCTGGACAGTGCTTGGCCTACATGCTAATATTTGCCGCTTTTTAAGGCAACAAAAAAACACCTTCCATAACATTTATCTCAAAGGAGTGGGAAATATGTCAGGACATAATAAATGGAGTACCATTAAACACAAAAAAGGGGCGGCGGACGCCAAGCGGGGCAAGGTCTTCACCAAGATGATCAAGGAAATTTCGGTGGCTGCAAAACTGGGTGGTGGCGATCCCGCTGCCAACCCGCGCTTGCGAACAGCCATTGATAAGGCCAAGGCCGAAAACATGCCCAAGGACAACATCGAACGGGCCATCAAAAAAGGTACCGGCGGCATGGAAGGCGTTACCTACGAAGAGATTGTCTACGAGGGATATGGCCCGGGTGGAGTGGCCGTTCTTGTGGAGGTGATGACCGACAACCGCAACCGTACGGTTTCGGATGTGCGCAGCATTTTTACAAAGACGAACGGCAACATGGGTGAGGCCGGTTGCGTTTCCTGGATTTTCAGCAAAAAAGGTTTAATCACTTTTGAAAAGGGGATTGACTTCGAGCAACTCTTCGAGGCCGCCATTGAGGCAGGTGCCGATGATGTTACCGAAGAAGAAGAACAGTTCGAAGTGCTGACAGATCCTTCCAATTTTATTGAAGTGCGCGAGGCACTGGAGGCCAAGGGCTTTAAATTCTCCAATGCCGAGATCACTATGATCCCCCAGACCATGGTGGCGTTGGAGGGCAAGCAGGCCGAGAGCATGCTTAAGTTGATGGATAAGCTGGAGGATAACGACGATGTCCAGAACGTCTACGCCAACTTCGATATCTCGGCTGACGAGATGGAAAAGATGATGTAATATGGGATTTGCAAAGGGAGCTCAGGCTCCCTTTCGTTTTCCGGGGGATGCGATGGAAAAGGCCACCTTTGCGGCAGGTTGTTTCTGGGGAGTGGAAGATGTCTTCATGGATGTTGACGGTGTCGTTGCCACGCGGGTCGGTTACACCGGCGGCCACACCGATCACCCTACCTACAAGGATGTCTGCGACCACGCCACCGGACATGCCGAGGCGGTCGAAGTGACCTTCGACCCTGAGCGCATATCCTACGGCCGTTTGCTGGAACTCTTCTGGCAGTCCCACGACCCGACCCAACTCAATCGTCAGGGCCCGGATTTGGGCAGCCAGTACCGTTCGGCCATCTTCTGTCATTCCGATGAGCAGCAGCGTCAGGCGCAGGAATCCATGGAGCTTCTAGACCGCTCTGGCCGTTTACGGGCCAGGGTCGTGACCGAGATCGTCCCTGCTGCTACCTTCTGGGAAGCCGAAGAGTACCATCAGAAGTACCACAAAAAGCATGGCGGCGGCTGCGGGTTTTAGATGAGGGTCCTCGGCATCGACCCAGGGTCGCGCATCACCGGTTACGGTTTAGTGGAACAGGTTGGTAACCGTCTTGTCCATGTGGACAACGGGGCCATCTTTACCGATAAGGCCACGGATTTTTCCGGTCGTCTGAAACTGATCTTTGATGGGCTTTCCGCTGTCATTTCCGAATATTCCCCCGATGAAGTCGCTGTTGAGAACATATTCTTTTCCACCAATGTGCAGAGCGCACTCAAGCTGGGCCAGGCTCGGGGGGCCGCCATAGTGGCGGCCGTGCATGCCGGGCTGCCGGTGGCGGAATATACCGCGTTGCAGGTCAAGCTGGCCGTGGTCGGGCGGGGCAGGGCGGAAAAGGGGCAGGTGCAGCAGATGCTCAAGGCCCTGTTGGGACTGCCGGAGATTGCCCAGGCCGATGCTTCCGATGCCCTGGCAGTGGCAGTCTGCCATGTCAACTCCCACGGACTCGCACAAAAGACAGGTCCGGCACCAGCCAAGCGGGCCACCTCCTGGAGGAATTTCAAACCATGATCGCACTTCTTACCGGACGTATCGCATATAAGTCACCCGATCACATCATCCTTGACGTGAATGGCGTCGGCTACCGAGTGTTGATCCCTTTTTCCACCTACTACGAACTTCCCGAGGAGGGGACTGCCAGTCTGCATATCCATATGAGCGTACGGGAGGATGCCATACAGTTGTATGGCTTCCGCACCCGGCTGGAAAAATCCTTTTTCCAGCTTCTGATCTCGGTTTCCGGCATTGGCCCCAAGCTGGCCCGCGACATCCTTTCCAATATCCAGCCCGGCCCGCTGGCTCAGGCGCTCAGCCAGAGCGATATCCACAAGCTGTCCGCCATCCCTGGCATCGGCAAAAAGACAGCCGAACGGTTGATTTTGGAGTTGAAGGAGAAGGTGAAAAAGCTGGACCTGGATGTTGTCCCCGCAAGCGAAGCCCGCCAGATTCCCGAAGAAGGGGTCGTGGACGACGTGGTTTCCGCGCTTTTGAACCTGGGTTACAAGGAACAGCAGGTGCGCAAGGCGCTGGGCGGCTTGGATGCCTCAACGGGTGCTTCATTGGAGGAACTGCTCAAGCAGGCGTTGAAGGTGCTTATGAAATAGCCCCGGCATGCGATTCGAACAAACTGAAAAGCGGGAGGGCCACGGCCTCTCCCGCTTTTTTGCGTTCAGGGCAGGCTTGGCTTACTCGCTGAGACCATTCACCTTTGCCCGAACCTTGGCGCCTTCCTTGACGGTTGCTCCTGATTTCTCGTAGAACTTGCCGGAGAGTGAGCCGTCCCCAATCACCAGTTCCGCGATCGTGGCCAGGACCCTGTTGTCGTCATCAATAACCTCCACGGCCTGCTGTTTCTTGGGCATCTTGAGGAGTCTGCTGGTATTGATCTGCACATAGGCGATCCTTCCGGAAACCTTGCTGACAATGCCCATTTCATAGCTGGGGTTAAAGCCATTGCCCAGCTGGTCGGCGGCTGAACGGAAGGCGGTGTTGATGGCCCGGCGGTAATACTCCTGTTTCTGTTCGGCAGAGAGCTGCCCCTTGGCCGAAACGCGGTCTTCCAGTTTGCGGTCGTCGTAGAATGACTTGACCAGCTCCTTCTGGTTCTTCTGGTTGATGAAGAGCACATCCAGGCGCACCTTGGCCTTGGCCGTGAAACGTTTGCGGGTCGGGTCGGACTGGATGTTGGCGACAGTCCCTTCGATACGTTCGATGCGGGGCTGGATAATGTAGGTGTCCCCCTCGGAGCTGTTCAGGAGCACCTTGGTAAAGCGCCTGGTGTTTGCGATCTCGGTCTGGATCACATTCATGAGATTCTCGGTCGCGTCTGTTTCGGGTAAATACGAGGAAAACCTAGTCCTGATGTCGTTGTCCAGTTCAGCCGACTCCAACATGACCGGCTCCAGGGCCTGGGTGGTGACCCGTTCGGCCTCGACCGCGTATTTGACCTGGGGGGCCGCGACGCAGCCGAACAGGGTTGCCGTTGATATGAGAGTAAAGATCAGTTTCCGTACTCTGGTCATGATTCCTCCATTTGGCGATTAATGTTGCAACGAAGCGGTAAACATGGCTGCCATCTCTTCCAGCGGCGGATAAGATGCTGCCAGGCGTTCCCATTGCAGGGCCTCTTGGGTGCTGAACTCCACATTTCCTCCTCTGGCCAGTATTTCCAGCTTGGGAGCCAGTTTCGCATAGGCGGCCGAGAACCGCTCGATGCGGGCCTTGGCCTCCCTGGTCTTATCGTCGTCAGTGGTGTCGTACTTCTCGTTCAGCTGTTTGTACATGGTTTTGTAGGCTATAAGCTGGGTTCCCAGATGGGCCTTGTAGATGTCGATGGCCGAAAAGAGGTTCTTCAGTCTTGGCAGGATCATGGCAGTGTTGACGGCGCCTTTCCACCCGCTGAACTCCTCCTGTGCATTCTTCACCGCCCGAGGGAATTTGATGATGGCAATGCCGATTTTGGTGACTGCTGCGGCTGTAAAGTCGGCGCCGGCAACAGAGGCCTGATAGATCCGTTTTGAGAGGCGACCGTAATTATTCCTGGCGATCTTCAGCTCTTCCTTGGTAAGGTTGATCTGCATCGACCTTTCGACCTCGTCCCCTTTCAGGCCCGTGTCCTTGCAGGCTACCGGCACCACATCCCCTTCATTGGATCTTCTGACCCAGGCATCGCACTCGCGGTAGCCCTGCGACATCAGGTCAACTTTCTGTTCCAGTTTGACCAGTTCGAGGCTGTTGCCGGTGATGGTGCCGTAGGCCATCAATGGATTGCGATAGGCGAATTCATTGACGCAGTCCGGTTGCTTATCGATGATGGAACAGGTTATGTCATTTGGGTTTTGCTTAAAAAAGGCCACATAATGTTTGTTGAGCTCCCTGTCCAACATCTGGTTGCGATCCTTGATCATGATGTAGAGTGGGGAAGTGGGACGCGGAAAGCCGGTTTCCGGGTCGAATTCCGTTGGTATGGTGACATTGTAGTAGGAACCGATTCCCGACAGTGCCATCTTCAGGGCGTTGGCCATGTTTGGTGCATGGTAGAGCTTCTCCGGCCAAGTTTCCTGCTCGGAGATGGGGGCGTGCAACAGGATGCGGTTGGATGTCTTGATGGCAAGGGCGGCACTCTCGAAAGAATCCACCGTATCGCTGATGGATGGCTTGTTCAAGGCACTTTCAGTAAACGCCGTCACTGTGGCGCAACCATTGACAAGTAGCAATCCCATGGCGGCCACCGCCATCCGCATGAAAAGCTTCATGTTGTTTGCAATGCACATCGTTTGTCCCCCTTGGCGTTCATATGACAGGGTGCCATGCCGAGCAGAAAAAAGCGCCCCTTTTCGGCTTGAAAAGGGGCGTGACAGTCATTTTTTGAAAACGACTTTGTTCCCGTCGATCTCCGGGTTGAATTGCTTCATCTGCTCATCCTTCTCGAAATTGTCCAGCAACAGGTCAACCAGGTCGCTGATCTTGCCGACATAGTAGAGGTCAACCACCATGTCGCCTTTGCCGCGGTTCTTCTGGCTGATGTTCTTGAGTCCCTTGATGTCATCTTTCAGCAGTTTGAGGATTTTGCGCTCCAGCTTGTAGTCCCCTCCTGACGCGAACACGACCTCAAAGCGCGAGCCGCGCCGTTCCTGGGTAATGGTCTTGGTGTCGAGTGCGTTCAGCACCTCTTTGGCGAACGATTTGCCGCCGTTTATGGCTGCCATGCGCAGGGCGGCCTTGGGCGATTCGCTGGCCTTGACCCTTGCAAGTCCATCGATGTTGCCTTCCCACATCAGGTCGCGGCTGGTGATGCTGATTGTCTTGCCGGTCATCAGGGCATGGTAGGAGCGCATGCTGCCGTCCTGGGTGATGTCGATATCCACCTTGCCGATGACCACCCATTCGCCCAGGCCATCCAGCTGTCCCACAAGTTTACTGTAATCGGCCTCTTCGCTAAGAGATTCCAGCCGGTTGACCTGCTCCTCGGAATCAATCACGGTATATTCGGCAGCAGTCAGGTTTTTCCTGATTTCTGCCCGGACATTGTCGAGTATCGCCGGTGCGTCGCCGCTGTCCATCTTGCCCGGAATCAGGATCACGAAGATGCGGCGCTCTTCGTTCTTGCCAGCTACGGCGCCCTGACGCTTGAGGTAGGCACGCACCTCCTCTTCGTTGATGGTTACCCTGATCTTTGCTTTCAGTTCCTTGGAAAACATGCCGCCCACGCTGCTTTCAACGACCTCCAGGTCCTGGATGTATTTGTCGTCTCCGCTCAGGTTGAGGGTGGATGAGCGATCTTTGTAAACATCATTGAGATAGTCGCGCAGGGCTTGTTCCTTGGCCCGCTCCTTGGCCTTGTTGAGGGCTGTGTACTCATCGTCGTCCACCTTGACTGTGACCATTTCGGTATAGGTGCGGCTCTCGGCCAGGGCAATGAGCGGCGTAAGGACAAGCGCCATTGCGATAAAAATGAAAATGAAACGTTTCATCTAAACAACCTCCTTGTATTCAGTCTTTTCAGGTTAGCCTCTTCCGATTCGAGTCATGCAAAAGGTGAACAAAACTTATGAAAGACATTACTTAGACGGCAACGCAACAACGCAACGAAAATCATTTGAACAAACCATTTAGTCTGTATTTAAAACGCTGCGTTGTCGCGTGAAACTGTTCTTTCCGTTCCAGTTTGTCCTGCTTATGTTCCCCCCTTGTCAACGCAGGGTGGAAATGTCAGGTTCTACTGTCTTTTCCAGGTGCTGCGACTTCCTTCTGCCCGAACCAGTTTGAGGGTCCAGCCCAGTTCTCTGGAAGCCTTGATAACGGCGCTTTTTACGTCGTCAGCTGAACCGCCGAATTTGATTTCAATGGTGGTTTTGCCGCCGCCGGATTCGCGGTCACGGGTGTTGTCCATGTCCGGGTAGCTCTTGAGCTTGTCCCTGAATGATGCAATTTCCTCCGCGTCATCCACGCCGTCCAACACCACGATGAAGGTGCCGCCGCCCGATTTTTCCCGTTTCCAGTTCTTCTTGATCGACTCGATCATTACGTTTGATACCTTGGAGCCCACATCCTTGGCAGCGCGGTAAAGCGCTTCCTGCATGGTGCCGGCAAAGGCCTGGGATTCCACGTCCTTGCTGGAGATGATTCGCGAAGTGCTGGGGTTGATCAACTGGGCCCGCAGGAACATCTTGGCTCCGCTGCCGCTGTAACCTTCCTTGCCGACGCCGACTGTCTGGTAGTAGACGATCAGATCTGCATTGTACTTGAGACCGTAAGCGGCAGCCTTATTGACATCAACATCTATTTCGTGGGTGTCGGCCACCTGCATGGCAAACTGCTCGGAAGATTTCTTGTCAATGACGTCGAAGCCACGTTCAACAAAGACATCCACCATGGAGCCGTAGGAATTGTCGAAAAAGGCCTCCAGATCGGCGCGGGTAAGGCCGAGCGTTCCACCTTGCGGAAGTTTGGGATTGTAGAGGATCATGATGCGCGGGTTGCCCATGGCCTCCTGCAACAACCCCAAGGCATTGATCTCGTTCTCCAGTGCCCTCATGTTGACATCGGCCGTAACCTGGGCCTCATAGCCGGCGCCGGTGAATTCGATGTCACCTTCCTGTTCGTAATGGTTGACCAGTTTCCTGCTTTTCCCTTTCAAGGCACCGGCAATCTTGCCTTTGTTTTTCTTGTAGGTGGCATCGTCAAGCATCTGTCTAGTTGCCAAGTCTATCGCGTTGGCAACGGCGCTGCCGATGGCCGCTTCTTCGCTTTTGCCCCTGCCGGTTGCCTTGAAGATGTCGGCCAGGGCCAGTTGTGCCAGTGACAGGGTCATTGTCATTACTACCAGAGCCATGATCACTTTGCGCATAAATGCCTCCTCAATTGATTGAACATGACAGGTCACTGCTTTTTCCATGTGCTTCGGGCGCCTTCGGCCCGAATCTTTTTCATGGTCCAGCCCAATTCCTTGGCGGCCCGTATCACGTCCCGGTCGAGTTGGTCGCGCTTACCCTTGTAGGTAGCCTCAAATGCAGACTTGCCACCGCCCGACTCCACCTCCTTGGCGTCATTGACAAGTGGGAACTTCTCGAACATGGCAGTGAAATTGGCTATCTCCTCCGGATCATCCACGCCGTCGATCACCACGGTGTAGATATGGCCGTTCTGCTGCGCGTCCATCCAGTTCCTGCTGATCACCTCTATCATGGGCTTGACGATCTTTTTGCCGCCGTCCCGGGCCGCTTTTTCCAGGGCGTTCTCAAGTGTCTGGCCATTGCTGGTCTGCTCGATTACCTTGCTGGTAACCACCTGGGAGCGGGTATTGTCAATCAGCTGAGCCTTGATGCGCAGCTTCACACCTTTGGATACGACCCCTTCCTTGACATCGCCGCTGACATTGTAGAGCAGCGTGTATTCGGCGTTGTACTTGAGTCCGAACGCAGCAGCCTGGTTCAGGTCAACGTCGATTTCATGGGTGGCGGCCACCTGTTGTGAAAATCTCTCGGCCGCCGACTTGTCCACAACGCGGAATTGTTTATCGGTAAGGGCCTCGACAATCCCGTTGTATATTTCTTCGATGAAATCCTTACCCTGCAGGGCCTTGGCCCCTTCACCCTTTTTACTGTAGGCAACCAGGATGCGGGGGTTCCCGACGCTCTTGCGCAGGATGGTGAGGGCGTCGATATCGTCTTTCAGGGTCCTGTTATCGACCTTGGCGTTAATGGTCACGGAGTAGCCATCATCTGTTTTATCCTCTTTGATGATCTTGTAGCTGGTGACATAACCTCTGCTGTGGGACAGAATCTTGTCATCCACCAGTGCGGAGTCTATTACGGTGGTGGATGATTTGACGTACGTTCCCACCCCCTGCTCCACGGCACGGCGCATGGCCGCTACCAGGGCCTGCTCCTTGCTGGGGCCTTCGCCGGTTGCCTCAATATCGGCCAAGGCGATTGTCGTGCCCAAGAGTAGAAACGCAAGCATTACAAAAAGAATTTTCTTCATGTGGCTCCCCCCTTAACTATATTTTCCAAAGTACTCCTGTTTCCTTCTGTATGTGCTTTTTGCCTTTGCCGGCCCAGCTCCGCGGTCGAGTTGAGGAGGCCATAGTCTTGTTGACCCAGTAGAACGCACTCTCCAGCGTGGTTTTTTTCGCTTCTCCATCTTTTGGGGCAGGAATGGCGTGGATGAGCAACTGTTGCTCGTTGATAGCTTTTTTTGTCTTGACAGCAGCAGGGTTGCTGACGAAGACGGCCAGGAAGCCTCCGGTTACTGCCAGGACTATCCAGCGTGTCATGCAACCCTCCAATTCTGGTAATGGTCGTGGAACGGACGGGGAAAGCGGAAAACGACGGAAATGTAACCGATGATCACATTACAGACAAATAATGCGGAATAATAACATTTTTGGAGATTTTGTAAACAGTGCGATGATGCCGACCCGACTAGGATTCAGACATTTTATGAGGTGGAAATTCGATAATTAACAAACATTTAATAATTGTCCGAGGAACCACCGCCATCAAAGCCCCCGCCACCGCCGGAAAAACCGCCGCTGTCGCCGCCTGATGAACCGCCACCCCCCCAATAACCACCACCACCGCCCCAGTATCCGCCACCACCGCCGAAATTGCCACCACCGCCACTGCCAAACATGCCGGAGAAGAGCAAGGCGAGCAGCAGGCCTCCGCCGAAACCGACCGCAGCAAAGATGAGAAGGGTTACCAGGCCAATTCCTGGAAAGGTGAAATAAGCGGCCAGAGGCAGGCCGGCTGCTCCGGCCAGGCCACCGAGGTAGCGGGAAATCGATCCCAGAATGACTGCGGCCACCGCGACAAGGAGGAAAACGGTTGCGGTTGAGTTTGATTTGCGGTGGGATTTGTTGGCCCCATCCTGGGGAGACGCCCTGAATTCACCCTTGGTTGCGGCCATGATGGCATCAACCCCGGCCTCGATGCCCTGGTCGAAATTATTGTTTTTCAGATAGGGGCGCATGACGTCGCGAATGATGCGGCCGGCGGTTATGTCCGGCAATACCCCTTGCAGCCCCATTCCCACTTCGATGCGGACCTTGCGTTCTGCCTGGGCCAGAATCAGGATCACGCCGTTGTCCTTGCCCTTCTGGCCGATCTTCCACTGGTCGGCCACACGGATTGCGAACTGGTCGATATCGTCGCCCTGAAGCGAGGGGATGGTCAAGACCACGATCTGCGTGGACTGGTCGCGCTCGAAACCGGCCAGTTTCTGCTCTATCCTGGCTGTTGCGTCAGGGGAGAGCATTCCGGCGTAGTCGTTGACGCGTCCGGTCAGGCGGGGAACATCCAGCGCCAACACCGGAAGCGGCAACAGTAGCAAGATGACGGTAATGATGATGCGCTTCAAATCCACAAAAACTCCAGACGTTCCCGGCGCGGATAAATTGAATGCGTGGGGAACAGCGATCAGGTCAGAATTTCACTTTGGGTGCCACCTTGGCTCCTTCCTCGGCCTTGAACGGTTCTTTGCGCTGCAGGTGCAGCATCATTGAATTGGTCAGTGAGTTGGGGAAGGTGCGGATGCTGGTGTTGAAGACCTGCACCGCCTGGTTGTAGCGTTCGCGGGCAACATTGATGCGGTTTTCCGTCCCTTCCAGCTGCTTTTGAAGATCAAGGAAGTTCTGGTTGGCCTTCAAATCTGGATACTTCTCCACCACCACCATCAAGCGGGAGAGGGCTCCGGAGAGTTCTCCCTGGGCCTGCTGGAACTTGTTCATGCTTTGCGGGTTGTTGAGTACGTCCTTTGAAACCTGCATCGAGCCTACTTTGGCGCGTGCTTCCGTAACGGCCTTGAGTGTGTCTGCCTCATGCTTGGCATAGCCCTTGACCACCTCCACCAGGTTGGGGATCAGGTCGGCCCGCCGCTGGTAGGAGGACTCCACGTTGCCCCAGGCGGCGGTGACCGCCTCCTCATTGGCCTGCATGGTGTTATAGCCGCAGCCGGACAAGAGCATAAGCAGCAGGATGAATGGCATCATTGTCATAAAACGTTTCATGGTGTTATCTCCTATGGTAATTATGGAACTACATCCTACATGTTTTATCTGTCTTTTCAAGCGGCATGCAAGTTGCCCGGTTATAGGAAAGACCGTCCTTGCCCCTATCCAACTCCCTCCTGATCGCCACGCCGAATTTTTCCATTGTGTAAGGTTTCTGTATGTAGCTCCCGGCACCCAGTTGCTGGGCGGCCCGGACCCGTTCTGATTCGGAAAAACCGCTTGTTATGACGACTCGTTGATCGGGATAAATATCGATAATCCTCTTGTAAGTATCCAGTCCATCGATTCCACCGGGCATTATCATGTCCAGCACAACCAGATCGGGTTTGTTGTTTTGCATGAATTCCAAGGCTGCTTCTCCGCTGGCAGCAGAGCTGACGTTGTATCCGAGTTTGTTCAGCATTTTTGTCGCTATTTCAGCTTGCTCCGGTAGGTCGTCAACGACAAGAACATGCTCCGTGCCTATGTAATCTTCCAGGCCTATCCTGTGGGGATTGGTTTCTTCGTTTTCACGTGTGGAAGGGAGATAAATAATAATCTCTGTCCCTTCTCCCTCACTGCTCCTAAGATCGATGTAGCCGTTGTAGTCCTTTACGGTAGCCCATATAATAGTCATCCCCAATCCGGAACCACTTCGTTTCATAGCTTTTTTGCTGTAAAACGGTTCAAAAATCTTTTGTAGATCCTCTTTGGAAATCCCCACACCTTCGTCGGCGACACTTATGCAGACATACTCTCCAGCAGGAATAGTTTCGTAAAGATTCATCGGCGAATCAAGGCAACTGTTGCATGACGAGATACGGATAACACCCCCGGAAGGCATTGCCTCCGTAGCATTGTTCAGAATGTTCATGATCGTCTTTGAGAGTTGTGCCCGTGACCCCATCACGTTCATGAGGTCTGAAGCAAGGTCGGTATCAATGGTAATGTTGGGGTGATTCTGCTTTGTAATTGCGAACTCGGGAGAGGCAAGATAATCGGATACGATCATGTTCAGATTTACAATTTCGGAAACCTTGACCCCGCGACGGGCCAGCGTTAGCAGGTCTTCCACAATTGTCGCAGCTTTCTGTCCCGTCTTCTGTATGGTTGTTATCTTGTCCCGCAGCGGGCTGTCTTTAGGCAGTTCAAGCAGCAGCAGCTCCGGGTATGCGACCATGCCGCAAAGGATGTTGTTCAAATCATGGGCAACACCCGCAGCAAGGTTTCCCACAGCCTCCATCTTTTGGGCATGTAGCAACTTGCCTTCCAGTTTCTTCTGTTCCGTGATGTCCCTTATTATCCCTTGGGTCCCGACAAAATTAGCAGATGAGGGGGTGTCTCCACGGTATATACCCTCGGCGGAAACGCTAAAATAACTGACCTCATCTGCCTCTCCATCGTGATGGTACGGCAGTTTAAATCTAACCTCCAAGCCACGCGTGGCCCTTTCTCCGGTCCGTTTTTCGTTAAGCCGGTACTTGGCCTTGTCCAGATCTTCAGGAGCGACCAGATCGAAAATAGGTTGGCCGATGAACCTGTCGGGAGTATCGGTGTATCTGGTTATCGCGGGGCTGATAAATGTTATACGACCGTTTGAGTCCAAGCGGAAGATGATGTCAGGAACTGACTTGATGATGGAATTAAGGTTGTTTTCGCTGGACATGAGCATAATGAAGGCATCATTAGTCTGTTCTCTTGCATACTGTTGGTTTTGCCAACTCTTGAGGATTGTAATAACCGTATAATTAAGTACTACCAGAAAAGAAGGCAATAACGGAGAGAACAACATCCCGGTTCTCTGGAAAAACACGGCTGCCACAGCCCAGAAGCTGAAAATGGAAGTTGCGGCGATCAAGCCGCTGGCGAGAATTCCCATTTTAATGACTGAGATGCAGATTAGAATTGCCGCCAGGAGACCTGCCAGGGCTTCCACGAAGACAAAGTTTCCCGAACGGACAGCAACCTGTCCCGTCAGCAGGTTCTCAAGCAGAAGTGCTTGGAGTTCCACATCCGAATTAACCATTAAGGCCGAGGTCCGGTAGATCTTTCCCAACCCGGAGGCCGATGAGCCGACAAGGACAATTTTGTCTTTAAATAGGGTCTTGGAAACCTTGGTATCCAATAGGTCTGCGGCAGAAATACTCTGAACAGAGCCGGCGATGCTGTTGAAATTGATGGTCACGTTGCCCTGTCTGTCGATCGGGATGACGGTCCTGCCGACAACAAGGTTCATAAGTCCGTTATCCCGCGGTTCAATACGGACCTGACTCGTTTTCCCCGACTGCATTATTGTAGCGAGAGCAAGAGATGGGAACAGTTGTTCCCCAAAACGCATCAGAAGAGGAACACGCCTGAGAATCCCGTCCGAGTCCGGGGTTGCATTCAGAAATCCCGAGTAGGAAACGGCATCAGAAAATAATTTGCGGTTGCAGACAACGCCTTGGGCCGCAAATAAAGCCGATGTTTCTAAGGCCGAATTATTACTGTTGATCCACAGGGTATTAAGTGGATGCAACCCGCACGCCCCATGCGTCCCGCCCTTGAACAGAAATTCATAGCCCAATACGAACGGTCCTTTTGCGAGCGTGTCTGCAAGGTAGCGATCGTGGTCGGCTACTTCGGGAGGGATTCCGGAAATGTCGATCTTGTAACCGAGCTCTTTTGCAATGGTGGATTGTATGTTTCCAGGGGATGTGCGGTCCGGTTCCGCCAGGATCAAGTCAAGACCGATACTGTTTGCTTCCTGTTCTGAGATTTTTTGCAGCAACTTCGCCAGGCGATATCTTGGCCATGGCCATTGCCCGTATTTAGCCAGGCTTTTGTCGTCGATATCGACAATCATCACGGAGCCGGATGCCGTCTTTGTCGTGGAAAGAGAAAGGATGGCGTCGGTAGCTTTGCTGTTTAGCGACCTGACAAAAGAAGGGTGAATAAGATAGGCTGCAATTGCAACAAGGTTCAAAACAAGGCCATAGATAAGGGTCGTTCTTATCAGCCTCTTCAAGTGATGGTCGGGGGGAGTGCTATTCAAATTATGGTCGCTATCTAACGACAACTTCCACCCTTCTGTTTCTTGGCTCATTTACATTGTCTTCAGTCTTTATTAATGGATTTTCTTTTCCGTGGGAGGTGGTCTTTATGTGATTGAGATTCACTCCCTTGGTGACCAGCAGGTCTCTGACGGAGTTCGCCCTGTTGATCGAAAGGGCCATGTTGTATTCCCTGCTTCCTACGGTGTCGGTATGCCCGATAACAGAGATGTCGGTTGAACTCCGCTCCTTGATGGCAATTAGGATCTCAGGCAGAAGTTTGACAGAATCGGAGGTAAGTAAAAGGTCTTTTTCAAAATAGAGGATAAAGTGGACCGGGGGTTTCGGCTCAATGGAGAGCGCCTCGGAAAAGATAGTGTTAATGGTATCTCTGCTCAATTCGCTCGGAGGATTTGGGGATTCGGTGCTGTTCTTGACTGTTGTTGCATTGTATGGAGATTTTATATCTACGCCGCCAGCCTGGTTGGACACCGTTATAGAGCCGGTCTTGCCATCAGGATTCGGTGTCAGGACCACCATCGTTCCACCAGCACACCCGCTGATAACGAGAATCAGGACAAATAGCGTGGCGATACGCAACCTGTTTAGCACCGATTATTTCCTCCTCTGTTTTACAATCATCTGACAGAAATGTGCCAGCCACATTCAGGGGAAACTTATTCAATCGACTTTTACCAGAATGTGGGTCCCTCTCATCCCAATCGTTGCATGTGGTGTCTCTATCCGCACAAGACTCGGGGCAAGTTTTGCAATTTGACCGGATAGATAGGACACAGTGCCTTGGATAATCCTGGCAACGAAAGACAGTTTTTTTTCATTCGGCTGGAACATGAAATCTTCTATAACAATCTTACTGTTTGGGCCAATTGAGATGACGGTATCGTCCTCGAATATCATTCCAACTTTGCCATTATTACCTGTCATTATTTGATCCCCCTTCAGGAGTCTCATGTTCGCCTGTGCCTTTAACTGGATTCCCTTTCTCGAAATCTCGACATCGCCAGCCATGGTTTTTACGACCCCAACATGATCCGGATTTGCCGCCATGCATGGCAGATTGCGGAACAGAACGAGAATCAGTGCAAAAATTATCAGCAAGCAAGATCGCATGAATAATTACCCTAGCTTGACTTGAGACACACGAAAATATGGAGCTAATATTAATCTTAAATTAATAAATGTCAACTTGGTTGATTTGCTTTTGGATTTTAATCAAATCGCCTGGGAAAAGTTGTTGTTCTGAAAGAGCTGTCCTGTGTTTTATCTGTTGCGTCAGTAAAAGTTGCGTTGATAAATCATTATACCTCTTTCCAGCGCATTTTCAGCACGACAAGCCAGGCATTACAGACGAGGGGGATGATGTTAGAGAGGATAAGGGGCTGGTCGCCCAGCACGATGCCATAGGCAAGCCAAAGCGCCACACCGATTGCAAGCAACAGAGGTTGCCAGATGGAGATATCCCTGGCATGGCGGGTCCGCACGGTTTTTGCAACCTGGGGTATGGCTGCAATGCTGGTCAGGGTGCCTGCCAAGAGTCCGAGATGGGTGGCGTTCATGGGCGCTTTCTGCCGTCGAAGCCACTGCTGGCCCAGTCGATCTGGGTCAGCATCCCGCGCAGGATGGAGATCTCTCGGTTGTCCAGTTCGGCCCGGAAAAAGATTCTGCGTAGTGAGCGCATGATATGCTCAGGGTTCTGCTCATTCAGGAAGCCGATCTTGAACAGGCATGCCCCCATCTGGCTGAACAACGATTCCATCTCCGTGGAGGTGGCCATCTGAATGGTCCGGCCCCCTCCGACAAATTCGCCTGCTTTGCCCAGTTCATAGCAGAACAGCAGCACCGATTGCGCCAGGTTGAGTGAACCATAGGCCTCGGCCGAGGGGATGGTGGCATGCCAACGACAGAGTGAGAGTTCATCGGTTGTCAGGCCGTTGTCCTCTCGCCCGAAGACAAGGGCGGCCCGGCAATCAGGCCCGGCCTGCTCCCTGAGACGGGTAGCAACCTCCACTGGAGACAGGATCTCCTGGCGATATTTTCCGTGCCTCCGGGTGGTGCCGATGGTCAGCGTGCTGTCGGCCAAGGCCGAGGCCAGGTCCGGAAAGATCTCGGCCTGTTCCAATAGATCCCTGGCAGATACGGCAAACTTGAGCGACTCGGGATGGAAGCGGTCACAACCTTTTACCAGCCTCAGTCTTGATAATCCCATGTTCTTCATGGCGCGGCAGACCATGCCAATATTCCCCGGAGACTGCGGTTCCACCAAAACAATGGCGATATTTTCAGATGCAGAGTTCATTGCTTTCCATTCCGTGCTTTCTTTAGGGTGCGCATTCTGGCGAGCCGCTCCCGAGATGGTTTTTTCAATTTCCAGGCATGGTAAAGGTGTATCAGCCAAAATACCATGATAAGACCGAGCAGCGCCAACATCAGATATTGCTCGTACTTGCCCACGTCGTCCAGAAAGAGTGAGGCGCTTTTGCCGAACAGGTAACCGGCCAGGGAAAATATAACCGCCCAGCAAAAGGCGCTAACCAGATTGATCCAGAGGAAGGTCCGCGCCGGGAGATTGGTTACGCCAAGAATGATTGGAAGTACAATCCGGAATCCATAGGTGAAACGGGAGATAAAGGCCACAAAAACGCCGTATTTCTCGATAAGTCGCAGTGCCTCGCGAAATTTGCGGGCAATGGAATGGAAACGCCGCAATAGGCCTTTGCCTTTGAAATGACCAAGGTAAAAGTAAAACTGGTCACCCGTGAATGAACCGGCAAAGGCCGTAATGATGACGCCAACTATATTCAGATACCCTTCGAAGGCCAGAAATCCGGCCATAATCAGTATTGCCTCCCCCTCAAGGAAGGTGCCGATTAAAATGACCCAATAACCATGCAGTTCAATATATTCCCTGAGCAGTTGCTGAACCGGCATAATCCGCCCCTATCAGCAGGCCGGTCTGACAAGGGCGGTGTCATACCGCAAGCCGGCCGGCTACCTCTGATTTCATCAGATCGATCATCTCATCTATGCGAGCTTGGTCGTCAATGGCTTTTGCGTCCTGTTCTACCAGTCCGAGAAATGCTTCGGCTTTAGCACTGTCATAAAGTATTGTGCTGCCACCTGCTTCAGCAAGGCGTTTTTCCACGACCTCCCGTCCTTGGCGAGAAAGATATGCCACCGCCACATCAGCAAGGTCTTCCACCAGTTCGGACAGGCGCTTGCTGTCATTTTCCAGTTTTGTTACGTTTTCGGCAACCTTGAGCCCTGTATCACGCGGCACGGAACTGCGGGTTACAGCAGCTTCCCAAAGCTTGCCAACATTTACCATATGCAATAGATCGTATTGCATGAGTTCTTCAATCGGTTTGGTGCTCAGCACCTTGAGGCGCGCCCCCGGCAGCGCGGCCACCTTGCGAGACTCTTCGGGCGACGATTCTATAGCGCTTGCACCATCATGATAAAAGCCCACTGGTTGACCATTCCTGTAAAAAATCACGGCATCGCGCTCAGTGGTATAAAAATGGACCACCCCATTAAACTGCTGGATTTTAAGCCGCGTCAGCATGGCTTTAATATCGACCTGCCGTACTTCATCGCCATTGAATAATGGCACGCCGAGAATCAGGGCGTGGACACACATGGCAAGCTCGGCGGTCATTCTGTAGATGTTGATTTCACCCCCGTTGTTAACGATTTTGTCGAAAAACAGGGAGATTGCTTCAAACCCTGTTTTGTCGCGATTTTCTTCGGTGCTGAATACGCAAATCAGTTTACCTTTGGCAAAGATGCAACAGGATTCGAATGAAGGTAAAGAATGGCTGAGGTAGCCGGTGAAACCACCATTTCCAAGCTTGGTCAGGATATCAGGCATGTTGATTTTTTGAGCAGGGATATGTTCGTAAAGCGGATTTGCCTTGGGCAGGAAATGCATTGCCACAGCCTCCATAAAAGAACTAATGATGCCGGCATAATTTGTTGCTGATTATTTGTGGTTGTCTGGAGAAATAAACAATTTACGATACTGTAATTACAATGGAGTGTCAAAACAATTTGCCGGGATTCTTGTGTGGTCAAAGGATAAAAATCGTAATAGAACCAGGTTATTATGCTTGACATGACAGGGCGGTTGCAGTAGCTTTGCTCAAATTATCAACGGTTTTTGTTGTCGCAAGGCAGGACTGTTTTTCTGAAAGGGCAAGGTTTTTAAGTGAGTTCAAAGAAAGATAAGCTCATAGAAGAGGCTCAGCGACTGATTCTTCGCGGCCAGTTGGATAAGGCCATTAAAGCGTATGAACAGATCCTCTCAATTGATGCGTCTGCATTGAATCTGCGACAGAAATTTGCCGATCTTCTAGTAAAGGCCGGTCGTTTCGAAGATGCTCGCGTTGAGTTTGAAAAGGTTGGCAAACAGTATTCATCCAATGGTTTCTATCTGAAAGCAATTGCCGTTTATAAGCAGGTACAGAAGCTTTTCCCGAACGATATTACCATAACCCTGGTGCTGGCCGGACTCAATGAAAAACATGGCCTGGTTGGAAATGCCCTGGCGGAATACAAGCAGGTTTATGATTATTATGAAAAAGCCTCGGATATGGAAGAGGCCCTTAAAATTCTGGACAAGATGCAGGCTGTTGACCCGCAGAATGTAAACATAAAGTTCAAATTGGCTGAATCCTATTACCATGTTGGCAAAAACGACGAGTCATATGCTGCTTTTGGGCGATTGGCAGCACTCCTGCAAGAACGGGGCGATACTACAGCGTTTTCTCGGTTGAATGCACGTATCCAGCAGCTTTTCCCGGATAAATCCGAGTTTATGCTCGAAGTGCTGGCCGAGCAGGTGGAAAGTGGCAATGCTGCCAACGCGATAACCGGCATTCAGTCATTATTGCGCAGCAATCCAAATGACAAGCGAATTTGGGAACTGATTGTTTCTGCCTACCGAAAGCTGGACCAAACGCAGCGCGTCAAGATGGCCTACCAGCATTACTTGAAGTTCTTTCCAGGTGAAGCGGCTGCAAAACAAGGGCTTATAGAGTGCCTTGTCGAGGAAAAAGACGTAAAGGGCGCTTTGTCATTGCTGGGACTCTATGAACAAGACCTCTTGAATGGTGGGGCTGCCGCCGGTTTGGTGCAGATATATAAGCGTCTTGCCGATATCGACCCGATCAATGTGGATTTGCTGGAGGGACTCAAGCGTTGCTGCGAGGCTTCAGGCGATGTGGAAAACGCAGAAGAGCTTGATCACAAATTGGCCTCATTGAACGTACTTTCAACAAAAAGAGGGAAAGAACAGTCACAGAAAACCGAGCCGGAGTCTGTAGACGACCTGAGTGACGTTGAAGACTCAGAGGCTGTTTCGTCGGAATTCACCGAAAAGTCAGTAGATTACGATGACGAAATTCCAGCTACGATGGAATACGAAGAAACAGTCTTGGGGTTGGACGATATCTCTGATTTCACTCAGATGGAAGCAATTTGTGGTGACGATCTCCAGACAGAAGATGACATAGAAATCGAAATAGAGATCGATGAGGATCTGGGTTTTGATGATGTTGATGCCGAAGGGGCCATCGGAGTTTCGGGAGATAATTGGCTTGATTCGGTTGGAGCAATATTTGATTCCATTGCCGATTCCCCGAGAGGAGTCAAGTTCGGCAGCGATCTCGACACGTCTGATGCCCAGTCACATTATGATCTGGGTTTGGCCTTCAAGGAAATGGGACTCTTTGACGAGGCCATAAACGAGTTTCGCCAGGCTGCGGCTGATCCGGCCCGTAAGGTTGAATGCCTCATCCTCCAAGGTGCCTGTCTGCGCGAGAAGGGAGATCCCGATTCGGCCGAAGTTTTCTTGCGTTCGTTGTTGCAACCTGGGTTGGGCCTTCAAGATACCTGCGCGGTCAAGTATGAACTGGTGTTGACCAGTGAATTGCTGGGACGAAACGAAGACGCTGCTTCGCTGTTGGCCGAGATAGATGTCGTGAATCCCGGTTTTCGAGATGTTCGTTCGCGCCTAGATGCTGCCGGAATTGACAATACCCTCGATTTTTCCGAGGAAGATCTCAAGGGTTTCGACCTCAAATAGGGTTTAAGGGCTGTTTTTTATGCTAAGCAGGTGCGAAGGAGCGGTAATCCTGAGCGGTGCCCTGAATAGTTCCGGTTCGTAACTCGCCGGCAGCGGAGGAAACGGGGCAGCTGTGTTGAGTACTTCCATTATGGCCCGGTCCGCTTCCGGAGATCCGGTGTTCCAGGTCAGTCTTGCTTCATGAAGTTTTCCGTCATGTCCAATCAGTATTTCCACAACACCATCACGTAGTGCCGTTTCTTTCAGGGTACCCGCCCTTTGCCACCATTTTTCGTTGATCTTATCCAATAAATCAAAATAGTAAGCGCGTATATCGTCACGCAGGCTTTTACCATCCGCCAGGGTACTGAAGTAGCCATTTGCCATGCCGAGTCCGAGGGGGCTGGACATGATCGCAGGGGGCGTTGCTTCGGCAGGAGTAGCTGCCATCTTTTTGTCTAAGGCACCTTGATCGGTTGATGGTTCCTGCTTTTGCGGTTCCTCCGGAGCAACCCGATTTGGGGCAGAAATTGTCGGCTCTGCAGGAACCGGCGGCAAGTTTAAGCTGTTGAGGTCTACAAAGCTTACCCGGGGGCTGTTTTTTACGGGTGGAGCATTCAGTATGAGCATTGCAAGTGGCGCAAGATGGATTATCAACGAAACCAGTAGGCATATGCCGAAAGCGATGCTCAGGGTCTTGGTTGGTTGGGATGATGCTGTCGAATTTGAATTATGTAACGTCATTGGTGCCATAAGTTTTTGAGAATATCCTTAATATGTGCTAAGTTACGATGTCGCTGTGTGCTTAAGTGGCGGATTGCGCAATATTGGGGGTCGGCATGAAAAAATGCATGACATTGGTTCTGTCTTTAATCTTGTTGGGTGCGTATGGCGTATTATGTGCACAAGATGTGCTTGGTGCTGAGCTCCTGGATGTAAGGCCCTACTCTAAGGATGGCGTTCTGTCTGTGGAGATTACCGCCAATATGTCCATGACCTATATGTATGGTGGTGCGCCCGGCCAGGCGAGGTTTGTCGTTGATATAGCCAATGTAAATCCTGAAAAGGTTGAACCGCTTATTGTCGTCAATAAAGGAGCAGTAGCCAGCATAAGCGTAGATAAGGTACACATCTCTGGAATAATGGTCAGCAGGATTGCATTCAGTCTCACAACGGAAGCGGAAGCCAAGGTAACAGCATCCCCCGACAGAAAGAAGCTGATAGTGACTTTCAAAAGCAGCCCCGGCGATCTTGCCGCAGTGTCGGGACGCAAGCATTACGGTGCCCCACCAGTTGCACAGACCTCAGAGGAGTATTTAGGTACGATACGCCCCCCTACGCCTCCGTCAAAGATTAAAGATCAGGCTAGTGCCAAGTCCCCGATTGTTACGGAACAGAAAACATTGGATCATGGAACACCGACTGTTACCAAACCTGAAGAAATCGATCCTTTACCCCCGGCGAAACCGGCTCCTCTTGCCGTGGCTCCCGTTACCAACCAACCAGTATCCCACCTTCCGGTTGCTGCCGACACTAATCCTCTTATACGCGGTATCACAATCGGAGATAACTTCATCGATGTGCAGGCCGCTGGTCCCATTCACGGTTTCAGGACCATGGAGCTCAAACGGCCATCACGATTGGCGATCGATATCAAAGGAGCCAAGCTCATTATGACAGCTAAGGTTGTTATGATCAACAGGTTTGGGGTTTCAAAGGCCCGCGTGGGCCTTAATCCGGGCTTTGTACGCATTGTCCTGGATGCAGCCAAATCAGTGGTTCCCAAGTACAGCATAGTAGCAACGGATAAAGGTCTGCGGATAAATTTCGAATAGGTTGATTCGTTCAATGATAAAAGAAAAAAACAGCCGCGAATTGGCTGTTTTTTTAGAGACGTTTTTCTATGAATCTGTTGTGACGTTTTTATTTGGCATTTTCGTCCAACAGGTAATTTAGGAGCAGGACAACGTTCCTGATCTCCTGCTTGTTCATATCGGTGTTGGATCTGCGTAGCATCTTGATGCCATAGGCCTTTACCGCTTGCTTACCGAACCGTTGCCCGGTAACTGGGGCCCTGCCGGTCTGGACTGCCGTAACCACCATCTCCATGGTATGGCACCTGGTGCATTTTCTGTTCATCAGATCGAATGATGCCCTGAATTCGGGCGCAATGGCGTCAGGATCGAAGTTTATCTTGTCACCCTGTCCCTTGACTTTGACGCGAGCATCGGCGTTGGAAAAAATCACCATCGTAAGAAGCAATGCAATGGCAGAAAGTTTTCTCATTATAAGCTCCTTCACAGAACTTGATCACAAGTTCGGCAGGTAATATAAAAGCGATTATTTGAGCAGGCGATAAAGGTAAATAAATGTCCCGCTGACTGAGATCGACGACAGAAGGCCGGCATATTGGCTGACCATCTGTGAGAACTGGACCCGGCCTGGATATAGTGCAATGTCGCTGTCTTCACCTGTCAGAGTGACGATTTCCATCCATTCCTTGTCCCATTGAAATACCTGTAGATAGAGTTCAGACCCTTTCCAGAGAAAAATACAGAGGAAGACGATACCGAAGGCGATAAAGCCCTTGGAAATGGCAGAATCCTTGATGGACGAGTAGATCTTGCGAATCAGTTCGATATTCATGAAGGAAAGAAATACCCAGATGGCGTTTTCCACCATTTTGATGTTCCTGATGGTGTTGGGGCTGGGTGCGGGGTTGACTATCAAAAAGATTCCTGAGGCAACCAGAATCAAAAACGTGACCAGATAGACGACAGCCTTTTTGCCGGATATCTCGAAAGTGCGACAGAAGACGTAATATTCCAGAAAGCCGTGTGTAATGACCATGATCGCCACAGTGCCGATAATATAATGGAATGCTGACAGTTTGTAGTAACTTTCCGCCAACGGGTTCAACTGGTATGCCTGGCTGAGGAAAACCAGAAAGAAGCCGATGGAGATACTTGTCCAAACCCGCGCATTGCCTAAACTGAAGTAGAAGCTCATGGCGCCCGCGAAGCCCCATAAAATAACCTGTATGAGACTGAGTGGCTGTAGTTGGTTGAGCAGTTCAATAAATTGTTCCATAGACCCTCCAATACATCACAAATAATTAGAATTCAGACATGGCTGTCGCAATAGCCGCGGAGAGTTTTTCAAGCATTATCTTGGTTTTTGTGGAGCTTATAAGCAGCTTGGCGGACCGCTCTATATCTGCAATAAATCTTGCCGATGCAGCTTCGTCCTTAAGACAGGCGTTGCCGCCCTGATTGGCAAGCTCTTTTTCCACTATTCCCCGTCCAATTTTACCGACATACTCAATGACAATGTTCTTGACCTGCTCTTCCAGATCTGAAAGTTTACGCTCGGCAGCCTTTATGTCACGTTCTTTGCTTTCGTTGCTTATCTTGTCCAACTCTACTTGGTGGCGGGTGCTGGCGGTATCCCAAATTTTCTGGAGATTGACCACTTCCAGCAGGTCCATTCCCATCAGCTCTTCAACCCCCTGGGTAGAATAAAGATCTATCTTAGCTCCTGGAAGGCCGGCAATTTTCTGGGATTCCGTTGATGAAGTTTCGATGTCGTGTGAACCGTCGTGAAAAAAACCGAGAGGGTTACCGTCTTTGTAAAAGATCATTGCCGATCGGTCCTGTGTATATATCCGCAGGCAACCGTTCATGTGGTCTGTCCTGATTTTCTCAAGTAACATTTTGATATCAATCAGTTTAAGTTCTTGGGCCTTGTAAAGGATCTCGCCTTGTAGGAGGGCGTGAATGCACATGGTAAGGTCTTTAGAAAGTTTGTAGACGTTGAGGGTACCGCTTCCGGAAGCAATCATAAGTTGAACCAGGGCGGACATGGCCTCAAAACCGGTCTGGCGGTTGCCGTTACCTTCTTCAAGGAGAGCACTGACAAGTTTGCCTGATTCAAAAACCAGGATAACAGTTGTGGATTGGAAGTTGAAACTGGCATAACCGGTAAAACTTCCGGTGCTAAGTTTTGACATGACTTCCGGTAACTTGAGTTTACTGGCAGCCAAGTTTTCAAACAGGGGATTGCCTCTGGGAAGAAGGAACATCTGCACCTCCTGTAACGGGATAAAACACTGATTACATCTGCATGGAATGGGCTAAAACTAAAACAATTATAAGAATATGTCAAAATAAATCAGTCGATAACGCAGTAAGATACATAATTAATTAAAGAAATAAAAAAGGCAAGAGGACCAGCAATAAAGCTGATACCAAATGCCTTTTTAGTGAACCCTGTTTTAATAAATAAAATCTTATCCTGCTTCCGCTCAGCTGGTCTGGGCGTCCACCACCGCAATTGCGGCCATGTTGATAATATCATTCACATCGTCACCACGTTGAAGGACATGTACCGGTTTCTTCATGCCGAGCAGAATTGGCCCGATGGCCTCGGCACCCCCCAGGTGATGAAGCAGTTTGTAACAGATATTGCCTGAATTGAGATCGGGGAAGATCAAGACATTGGCCGGTTGCTTCAGTTTTGAGAATGAGAAGTGTTCCAGAAGTTCTTGCTCAACCGCGGTGTCGGCATGCATTTCACCCTCTATTATCAGGTCCGGTTCGCGTTCCTTGACGATTTCGACGGCACGTTTGACCTTGAGTGCTTGAGGGTGGACAACTGAACCGAAGTTGGAGAAGGAAAGCATGGCGATTCGCGGCTCAATGTCCAGCAACCGTACTTTTTCGGCGGCCAGGATGGCTGTTTCGGCAAGTTCCTCCGGGGTAGGGTCGATTTCGACGGTAGTGTCGGCCAAGAAATAGATGCCTTTCTTGAAAACCATCATGTACATGCCGTGGACCGATGTGAGCTGAGGCTGCTTGCCCACCACCTCAAGCGCTGGACGAATGGTGTCGGGATAATGGGCATCGATGCCTGAAAGCATCGTATCGGCATCACCCATGCGAACCATCATTGAGCCGAAGTGGTTGCGGGATTTGCGGCGCATAATGCGACGGGCCTCGTTCTCCGTGACGCCCTTGCGCTGCCTCAAGCGGTACAATTCCTGAGCATAACCCTCCAATAAGGGTGATGATTCGGTATCGATTATAGGGACCCCAAATAACTCGATGCCCAACTCTTCTATTTTGGCCCTAATTTTGTCACCATTGCCGATCAGGATCGGTTTTGCGATCTCTTCTTCCACCAGTATCTGTGCGGCACGCAGTATTTTTTCATTATCTCCTTCGGGAAATACGATGCGCTTGGGATCTGCCTTGGCCTTGTTGATTATCAGGCGCATGGTCTCCTTGGCCTTGCCTTGCAATGCCTCCAAGTGCTCTGTGTATTTTCCCATATCAACAATAGGTTGCCTGGCCACCCCCGAATCCATGGCAGCCTTGGCAACGGCAGGGGCAACGCGCAGCAGTGCCCGTGGATCGAAGGGCTTGGGTATGATGTAGCGTGGGCCGAAGGAAAACTTTTCGTTGCCGTAGGCGCGGCACACCGAGTCGGGGCACTCTTCGCGAGCCAACTGCGCCAGAGCGAAAACCGCAGCTTTTTTCATGTCTTCATTGATCGAACTGGCTCGTACATCCAAGGCTCCACGGAAGATGAACGGAAAACCGAGCACATTGTTGACCTGGTTGGGGTAGTCGGAGCGGCCGGTAGCGATAAGCACATCGCCACGTACCGCATAAGCCTCTTCCGGGGTGATTTCCGGGTCTGGGTTGGCCATGGCGAAGATGATGGGATTGGTGGCCATCTTGCGCACCATCTCTGGGGTGAAGGCACCCTTGGAGGAAAGTCCCAGCAAGACGTCGGCCCCTTTGGCAGCTTCCTCGAGGGTGCGCAGTGGCGTATCGATGGCGAAACGCTCCTTGTACTTGTTCATCCCATCGGTGCGCCCCTGGTAGATAACCCCTTTGGTGTCGCACATGATGAGATGTTCTTTTTTCAAGCCGAGCGACAAGGCGAGATTGGCGCAGGCAATGGCTGAAGCGCCCGCACCGTTGACAACGAGTTTAATCTCGCCGATGTCTTTCTTGATCAGGTGCAGGGCATTGATGAGGGCAGCAGAAGAAATTATGGCGGTACCATGCTGATCATCGTGGAATACCGGGATGTTCATGGTCTTTTTCAGCTCTTCCTCGATGTAGAAACATTCCGGCGCTTTGATGTCCTCCAGATTGATTCCGCCGAAAGTGGGCTCGATAAGTTGGCAGAATTTTATTACTTCATCGGGGTTTTCACTGTTGACTTCTATGTCAAAGACATCGATGTCGGCAAAGCGCTTAAATAGAACCCCTTTGCCTTCCATAACCGGCTTGCCGGCCAATGCGCCGATGTTCCCCAGTCCGAGCACGGCAGTACCATTGGAAATAACGCCCACGAGATTTCCCTTGGCTGTATATTGATAAGCGTCATCCGGATTTTTTTCGATTTCCAGGCAAGGTTCTGCAACCCCGGGTGAATAAGCCAACGACAAATCGCGCGAAGTCAGACAGGGCTTGGATGATATAACCTCAATTTTACCCTTTCTGCCGCTTGAATGATACTCAAGTGCCCCTTTAATCTTGGCCATATCTACCCCCTACTTTAGTTAGGTTAAAAAACATGGGTTTATTTTGCCGTATATCGGCAATACTTTTATTAAAACTGAAAAACAATAGACCTCGCGCTGTGGGTTTGTCAAGCAGTTAATCTGGATCAGTAAAAATACATTTGATTTTAAACTAAGGACTTGCCTCTTTTTTTCGTGCTGCTACAATTATTTGCCAGCCGGAACAAGGAGAAACATATATGGAGCGGATTTGGGCACCTTGGCGTATGAGCTATATCAGTAATACCGAGCATGAGGATGGTTGCATTTTCTGCCTTGCCTGGGAGTCAAGTGATGATCAAGAGAAGTTGGTGCTCGTCAGGCGCCAACATTCCTTGATCATGCTGAACCGCTATCCTTATACCTGTGGCCATCTGATGGTAGCGCCCGTTCGCCATACGGCCGAAATGAACGATTTGGATGATGATCAGGTATTGGACCTCATAAAGGGGGTGCGTCAGGCGTGCGATCTACTGCGGAAGGTAGCACATCCGGGTGGTATAAATATCGGAATGAATCTTGGCAAGGCAGCCGGGGCCGGAGTTGAGGAACATCTTCATATTCATGTGGTGCCACGCTGGAACGGTGACACAAACTTCATGACTGTTACAGGTAGTGTCAGGGTAATTCCGGAAGGGTTGATGGAGTCGTATGCGCGCCTTGCCGAGGTGCTAAGGACCGACAAACCATGAAATCGGAACAGATATGAAACAGTCTAACATCGGTATTGACATAGGTGGCACAAACCTCCGCCTCGCTTTGGTCGATGCCAAGGGGACCATCCTTCATCGCACTCGTACCTCCAGTTGTATCGGCGGTGGGCGTGACGCGTTTTGTGACCGTCTGCTTACCGGAATCAACGAAATGCGTTCATTTGCGGATTCCATTGGTAATGGAATTGCCGCTATTGGTGCCGGAGTCCCTGGACTGATTGGGCGGGATGGTGTCATTCGCTCATCCGTGAACATGCAGCCATTGGAGGGGTTGAACCTGTCGGTTTTTCTCGGAGAACATACGGGACTGCCGGTTGTCTGCGGCAACGACGCCAATCTGATCGCACAGGGAGAACATGCCTATGGAGCTGGACGACAATATGCATCCATGATGTCGATCACCATCGGAACCGGTCTTGGGAGCGGACTTATCCTGAACAATGCGCTTTGGACCGGATCTGGGGGGTTTGCGGCCGAATTCGGGCACATGACCGTTGAGCCGGAGGGAGTCCAATGCCTGTGCGGCAATAGGGGCTGTCTCGAACGTTATGTCTCGGCAGGGGCGCTTGTCCGCTATGCTCAAGAGTCGCTTCCGCAGGGATTGATTGCAGCTTTGGGCAACTCCCTCGATGCGCAAAAAGTAGCTGAACTGGCCTTGCAAGGCGAACCAGGAGCAGCAGTTGCATTTGAAAGGATGGGCCGCTGGCTGGGTGTGGCGCTCGCATCTTTGCTCAATACGCTCAATCTGGAGGCAATAGTAATCGGAGGAGGTGTCTCTGCCAGCTTTAACCTGCTTCTGCCCAAGCTGGTTGATGAAATTGCACAGCGCTCCTTTCCACTAATCAGCACCGGATGCTCAATAGTTCAAAGCGAGCTTGGCGACGATGCCGGGCTTCTGGGGGCGGCAGCACTGGCGGCAACTCGATCATTTATTTGATAATGTAATGGGTTAACATGCATAGTGATTGTTTACAAAAACTTAATTACTAATTATTATAGAGCAGTTATTTGTTATTCGCCAAGCTGATTGCGTATCATTTCAGCAGCATGAAATCTGACCTGCGAAGGAGGGGCTTATGAAGAGGTTCTGGTTATTGGTCATGTTAGCGGCAGTAACAGCTCTGGCCGGCTGCGCTACTCCGCCCGCCCGTTGTACATCCCCGGAGGATAACCCGCGTCACCATTATTTGCGGGGCATGGAAGCGTTGGAAACGCTCAAGGTGGACGTAGCCATGGAGAAGTTCGATCGCGCCGTCTACTGCGAAGACCAATTCTCGGCTGCCTATTCCGGCCGGGCCGTTGCTTTCGCGATCAAGTCCCGCTTGCAGGGTGATGCCGGATACAAAGGGGTCGAGATTGACCGGGCCATGGAAAACCTGGAAAAAGGCCGTAAGCTGGCCGAAACTGATAATGACCGTTTCGAGAATCTGGTTGCTGCAATCAGGGTGAACAACCTGATCAAAGGCAATAAGTGGCTGGATGCGGCCGAAGATGCCTACCGGGAGGCCATGAACCAGAAGATCGACGAGAAGCTGCTGGATTACTATCAAGGTAAAGAGGCTGCCACATATTTTATGGGGTTGGCATATCTGGATGCTTACGAATTCCGCAAGGCTGAGGACAAATTCCGCGAAACACTGGATGCACGAAAGGATGGCAAATGGAACGAGCCGGCCGATCGGGCCTGGAAAAAGACCGATAAGATCGTGCGCGCCATGGGCGGTATCACCGTTGGGGACGTGGGCAAGAAGATCGCTGTCATGGCAAGCGTCGGACGTGGCGATTTGGCAGCTCTTCTTATAGACGAACTGAAGCTGGACAAGCTCTTCCAGGGACGCATACCGGTCAAGTCCCAAGTGGACAAGATGCAGGCCGAATTCACGCCGGCCGATATCATGAATTACCCCTTCAAGGACGAGGTGCTTACAGTCATGAAGTGGAAAGTGCGCGGTCTGGAACCCAAGTTTGATGAAACCACCAAGGCCTATCTCTTCAAGCCGGGCGAAAAGGTTGCCAGGGGGGAAATGGCCTTTATTCTGGAGGATGTCCTGATGAAGCTGACCGGTGACGAGAAGCTGGCCACCGCCTTTTTCGGGCAGGACCGTTCCCCCTTCCCGGATGTCAAGCCGACCTCTCCATTTTACAATGCGGTTCTCAATATGACTACGCGCGGCATCATGGAAGGTGAACTGTCAGGTGATTTCCGCATCAACGACCCGGTGGACGGTGCCGAGGCGATCCTGGCAGTGCGCATGCTGCAGCAGCGTATAAATATCCACTAACTTAATCTATAACTGGGGGGCATCAAACATGAAAATAAGAATCTTGTTAGCAATAATAGCCATGTTGAGTGTTGCAAGCCTTGCTTTCGGTGACGAGATCGACAATCGCTTTCATAAAGCCCGTAAATATCTTGATGACAACCACCTTGTCATCACCACAACGGTTGACCAGGCCTATTCCCAGGATGCTATCCTGGTGATGGGAGAAGGGGCACCCAAGAAAGGAGTATCTGCCGGACAGAAACGCCTTACAGCCATTACCGCTGCCAAGGTTGTGGCGCAGCGCCGTCTGGCTGAGTTACTGGAAGGGGTAGCCATTGTCAGCGAAACCACGGTCAAGGATTCCGAGCTGGCCTCCGATGTGATCAAAACCGCAGTAACCGGTTTCATCAAGGGCGCCCAACCGGTAATGCAGGAATGGAATTCCCAAGAGGAAACCGCCCTGGTGATTCTCAAAGTCGGTGTCAACGGCCCCAAAAGCTTTGCAGCGGTTATGTACGACAAGATTCTAACCGAACCCAAAATCAAGAAAGAACTGGAAAAACCTGTCTTTACCCCTCCTGCCGATGTGCCGGCTTCGGCACCTGCTGCAGAACAGCCGTTTGACGGCCTGATCATAGATGCGACCGATTACAGTTTCCGGCCAGCCTTGATCAACCGCATCTTCAATCCCAAGGGCGAAGTGCTCTATGATCCGGCCAAGATCAGCCAGAAGGTACTGGTTGAGCAGGGTTGTGGCGAGTATACCAACAGCGTGGACAAGGCCAGGGCTGCCCTTGGCAAGCGCGGAGTGAAAAACCCGCTGGTGGTCAAGGCCTCTGGCACTGTAAGTCCGTCCGATCTGCAGGTTGCCGACAGCACTGCGGTTGAGATATTCTCTGCCAACCAGGCCTCTGGCTTCATGGCCGATGCGCGGGTGGCGTTCGTTCTGAAATAAATATTTCGCAACGTTATCGCACTGCGATATAAAAGTTTATTTAAAAGCTCCGCAATCTTTCAGGTTGGCGGGGCTTTTTTTTGTAAGGAGATTTTGTGATACCTGCGCAATAACCGGTATTGGATGCCCAAGGCAGGTTGTTTGATTCCGGAATCACCAAAAAAAGCAATGAAATTAGAAGGCTGTAAATTAAGAGTCCTGTACTGATCCCATGAAGGTATGGTATTCATAAACTCAGATATGCCTCCTGGATATCAAGCTCTATATTGATAAAATTTTCGGTGAGTTGCCAGGATGCATCTGTCGAGCTGTTTGCGCTGGAGTCCAATCTGTGATCTGGAGAACCCATGAAACCGATTTTCTGGCTGCGTACTGGAATTGCTGCATTCTTGCTTGTAACTGGAACTCATGAAATCGGCCATGCTATCGATCCGCCAGCGGTAACGGCGCCGCTCAACCCGCTTTTTCTCGATTTCGTGGCTTCTCGTGGACAGGCGTCTGCCAAGCTTCTTGCAACACCTGCCAGCGGGCAAAGGGCCCTCGGTTATATTCCCAGCCCGGTAGATTACTCCTACTTGAAGGGGCAAAGGATTACAGAGTCGCCTTCTGCCGGCCAACAGCCGCTTCGCCTGTATTTGCCACAGTTGTACGACCTGCGGCAGCAGACCAAGCTTACGCCGGTTCGGGATCAGGGCAACTGCGGAGATTGCTGGGCATTTGGTGCCATGGGAACGCTGGAGTCCGGACTCATGCCCGGAGAAAATCATGATTTCTCCGAAAATAATCTCAAGGACCGCAATGGTTTTGACTGGGGACATTGTTCCGGCGGCAACGGTGACATGTCAACGGCATATTTCACCCGCTGGGACGGTCCTGTGAACGAGTCCGATGACCCGTACAATGTCACTTCGAATGTCTCTCCTGCCGGATTGCCCGTCCAGAAACATATCCAGGAGGTAATCATCATCCCTCCCCGCGCCGGCTTCCTAGATAATGACGCCATCAAACAGGCGCTACTGGACTATGGTGCGGTCCAATCCTCTGTTTTTGTCGATGATGGTGCATCGACTTATGCGCCATCGATCGATTTTAATCCCCTGTACAACGCCGCTTATCACAGCGGTGTGGATTCAGCCAATCATGTGATCGTGATTGTAGGGTGGGATGACACTTTTGACCGCAACAAATTTAGCACGCCGCCACCCGGTAACGGGGCCTTTATCATACGCAACAGCTGGGGAACTGACTGGGGGGAAAACGGTTATTACTATGTTTCCTACTATGATACGGTAGTTGGTAACGATAACTACCAGTTTAGAGGTATTGATCCGACAACCAGCTATGGGCGCGTCTACCAGTACGATCCATTGGGAAAGATCGGCTCAAGGGGGTATGGCAGCGATACTGCCTGGTTTGCCAATATTTTTACCGCAGCCGCACAGGAGAATATTTCCGCGGCTGCGTTTTACACCGCTTCGGTAGGCTCCAGCTATGAGTTGTCCGTCTATACCGGCGTGGGTGCAAGCCCGACCTCCGGCACGCTTGCCATCAGCACCTCCGGCACCATTCCCGCTCCGGGCTACCATACCGTAACCTTTACACCGGTGGCATTGTCAAGCGGCCAACAATTCTCGATCGTTGTCAAGCTGACCACTCCCGGTTATGACTATCCGATCCCGCTTGAAGAACCTGTTCCCGGCTACTCTTCCGGCGCTACGGCTTCGGTCGGACAGAGTTTCATGAGTTATGCCGGTACAAATTGGTCAGACGTCGCTGCATTATATCCGAATGCCAATGTCTGTCTGAAGGCCTTTGCCCAGTATGTTCCGCCGGTAATCTCCGCCCTGACCGTGAACATGGCCGGTGACGGAGGTGGTTCGGTCAACAGCAATCCTTCCGGAATAGCCTGCATCTCGGGCAGTTGCCAGGCTTCCTTCAATAGTGACATATCTGTTGATCTGCTGGCCGCACCTGACAACAACTCGGTATTTGGCGGATGGTCAGGTGACTGTAGCGATACCGGAGACTGCACTGTCAGCATGACCGCTGACAGAACTGTTACGGCGACCTTTGCCCTGGCGCCGTTGCTTCGCATCGAAGGTTCCGAATCCACCTCGCCGTTGACCCTGCAATCGGCCTATGACACTGCACCGGACAATGCGGTGATCCAGCTCAAGGAAGGGGCGTTGACCGGTTCGTTAGTAGCAGGCCGATCCGTTGATGTGGCCATCAAGGGTGGCTATGACGCCGCTTATACCTCTAACGCGACATTTACTTCCATTCAAGGTACGGTATTGCTACGCGCCGGTAAGGTAAGCGTGGAGAAGCTCAATCTTAGGTGATTGGTGTCGTTGAACCACATTGTGGCTTTAGTCGGTAAGCCGTTGCTATCGAGCTGTGTCTTTGAATGCTTGATAAATTGACGTGCTGACGTAAAATCTATGGCTTGTCATCCAACTATGCAGGCATAGGAGAAAACATTATGGACAGACGCTCGTTTCTGAAAGCAGCAGGTGCCGCTTCTCTTTTAGCTCCGTCATTGCTCAAGGATGTTTTTGCCGCCAAGGAAATGTCGCTGGTTGCAGTGGCCGAAGGGCTTGACCATGCGTCGATCACAAGAAAGGCCGTAAATGCCGTGGGCGGCATGCGTAAATTCGTCAAACCAGGCAATGTGGTGGTGGTAAAGCCCAATATCGGCTGGGACAGGGCCTCTGAGTTGGGAGCTAATACCAATCCACAAGTGGTGAGGGCGGTGGTGGAGGAGTGCCTGGCGGCCGGGGCAAAGAAGGTCAAGGTCTTTGACAACACCTGCAACGATTCGCGGCGCTGCTATGTCAACAGTGGCATCGAGAATATCCTGAAAGGTATGAAGGGTGTCGAGTGCAAGCAGATCGAGCCGGAACGGTTCAAAAAAGTACTCTTGAACGGCAGGTTTCTCAAGGAGTGGGAGCTGTATGACGAGGCGCTCTTGGCCGATGTCTTCATCAACGTTCCGGTGGCAAAGCATCATGGTCTCACCAAGCTTACGCTGGGCCTAAAGAACGTGATGGGGGTGATGGGCGGCAATCGCGGTTATATTCATCGTAGTATCGATGTGGCCTTGGCTGATGTCAACGCCCACTTGAGAAGCCATCTTACGGTGATCGATGCCACACGTATCCTGACTGCTCACGGCCCTCAGGGAGGCAGCATGGCTGATGTCAAGGCTCTTCACAAGGTGATCGCATCGACAGATATAGTTGCAGCTGATGCCTTTGCCACCACATTGTTCGGATTGAAGCCGGCCGATATTCCCGTCACCGTGGCTGCCTACAAGCGCGGGTTGGGGGAGATGAACCTTGAACGAATCAAGATCGTGAGGGCCTAGTTGAAGTACTGCCTGATCCAGAGGAAGGCATAGATGGGTATTTCCAAGCATCCTTCAAAGGTTACCTTGCCAGGGGCGGACAAACCGTACCCATCCATACTCGATTTTCTGGCCTCCAGATTTCCGGGAATCAATAAGGAAAGCTGGGGGCAACGTATTGCCATGGGAAAGGTCCTGGATTGGGATGGTAATGCAATATCACCGGAGACCAAGTATATTCCATTTAAAAGGATCTATTATTTCCGGGAAGTCGAAGAAGAACGAGTCATCCCTTTTCAGGAAGAGATACTCTTTAGGAATGACCACATTCTGGTTGCCTGCAAGCCGCATTTTCTTCCCGTGACACCTGGTGGGGCGTATGTTGATGAATGTCTGTTGAATCGTTTGAGGCAACGGACGGGAGTCGATTACCTCGCTCCAATACATCGGATCGACCGGGAAACTGCCGGGATTGTCATGTTTTCCGTTAACAGAAAAACCAATACTCTCTACCATGCGCTTTTCAGGAATAGAAAAGTTGAAAAGACATATCATGCCCTCTCCAGGTGTAACTATGAGCCGATAAAGACCGAATGGATCGTTGAAAACAGGATTGTCGGCGGGGAGCCATGGTTTCGAATGAAAACGGTTCCTGGTGTGGCCAACGCAAGCTCAAGGATCGAGCTGGTGGGGAATAAAGGCAATCTGGCCCGCTTTGTATTGTCCCCACTTACGGGGCAAACGCACCAGTTGCGGATACACATGAGCTCACTGGGATTCGGAATTCTCAATGATCGCTATTATCCCGATCTACAGCCTGAATCGGTGGATAACTTCGACAATCCGCTCCAGCTGATTGCCAAAAAACTAAAATTCATTGATCCGGTTACTGGTAAAAACATGGAGTTCAAGTCTGAGCGCAAGTTGCAGTATTAGGTGCTCAATCGTAAAAACTATTGGTATCTTGGCAACAATCAGGTGCAAGCATATATCCGATGAAACTTAATACTTCCCGTATAAGTCAGCTTCTGTTCCTGGCACTATTTCTGTTGTTGTTCGTCCGGACCGAGTACCGCGGTCAGGATGAGATCAATGCCGCTGTCAACGGTTTTTTCCGGGCCGATCCGCTGGTTCTGGTCAGTTACCTGCTGGCAGCCAAATCCTGGACCTGGCTGTTGTTACCGGCTCTGCTGATGGTGGCCGCCACAATGTTGTTGGGACGTTTTTTCTGTGGCTGGGTTTGCCCGCTCGGAACGATCCTCGATCTTATTTCGCCCAGGATTTCCAAAAGGTCACCACTCACGGCGCTCCGTGGTAATCTGAAATATTGGCTGCTCCTGCCGCTCCTATCCGCATCATTTTTTGGTCTCAACCTGTCGGGATTGTTGGATCCCATAGCCATTCTGTTGCGTGGATTGACCTTCTCCTTTTATCCAGTACTCGGTATGGCGGCCCAGGAGGGGTGGGTAAAGCTTTATCATCTGATGGGTGAACGGCGAGACAGCTTGGCACCTGCCTATCATCTGCTGCATGACAATCTGCTCCCATTCCGGGAAACAACTTATCCATTGGCTATTTTGTCGGTAGTGATTCTGGTGGGAGTAATTGCCCTTGAGCGCTATGAGGCGCGCACCTGGTGTCGCCATCTTTGTCCGTTGGGAACACTTTTGGGGTGGTTGGGCCGTTTTTCCCTATTCAAGCGCCTGCCAGGTGGGCTCTGTGGCGATTGCGGCCAATGTCGCGAGCTTTGCCCGACTAACTTTGAGCGGGATATCCTGGCCAGTGAGGATTGCATACTCTGTCTGGAGTGCCAGCATCATTGCCCCCACCAGCGCGTTTCATTCCGTTTGTCAGCACCATTTCATGGGGCGGGGCCGCTGCTCCCCGAGAGGCGCGTGCTGCTCGGGGGGATCTCGGCCGGCCTGCTGCTGGCTACGCCGCTCCGTTTCCGGCGCCCGGACAAGGTTTCCCGCCTGTTGCGGCCACCTGGCGTGCGGGATGAGGATGATTTCCTGAAAAAATGTGTTCGGTGCGGCGAATGCATGAAGGTTTGCCTGAAGAATGCCCTCTATCCCGCCGCCTGGCAGGCCGGTATGGAGGGTATCTACACACCGGTGGTCATCCCACGGTTGGGATACTGCGAGTACAACTGCTCCTTGTGCGGGCAGGTCTGTCCCAGCGGCGCGATTCCGCGGCTGCCGTTGGAAGCCAAGCAGCGAGAGGTGATAGGCAAGGCGGTCTTTGACAAGAATCATTGCCTGCCTTTTGCAAAAAAGATCGACTGTATCGTCTGCGAGGAGCATTGTCCCATAGCGAGCAAGGCCATCCGCTCCCGCGAGATGGAAGTGATCGGCCTTGACGGGAAGCCCCGCAAGGTCAAAGAACCTTATGTTGTGGATGAAATCTGCAATGGTTGTGGTATCTGCGAGAACGTTTGCCCACTGGAAACCAAAGCCGGCATCGAGGTTTTTGCAGTCAAAAACCGAACCCCGATCAACGCTTCTGGCAATGATTCCATGCCGGTCGGCACATCTGAGTCAGATTTGGGCTATCACTGAATGAGAGGTTGAAATGATTCTGACAGATGAAGAGCTGATAAACGAACTGACCACACGCCTGGCCCAGAGCAGAAAGGCCTTTTCCGACCTGAGTGTTGTGAATCTCAAGCTGATAGAGATGAACCGCATGCTGGAATTGTCCGAAGCGCTCAAGAGCAATTTCCTCTCTAATATCAGGAACGAGATCAACAATCCGCTGAATGCCATAATTGGCTTGGGAAGCCAGTTGGTTGAAATGGCGCAATGCGGTGGCGATCTCTCTTCGCTGGCTACAATGATCTGTTCCGAGGCAATCAACCTGGATTTCCAGTTACGAAACATCTTTGTGGCCGCAGAACTGGAAGCAGGAGAGATCGATCCCCATGCCGCCAGGGTAAATGTGGCTGCTGTAGTCAGCGATGTTGTGGAATCATTCAGCCACTGTGCAATCAGGAAATCGGTGAACATTGAATTGGAGCTTTTTCAGAACGATGCTAGCCCGTTGTTTACAACCGATGCCGAGAAATTGCAGGTAATTGTTTCCAACCTGCTGGCCAATGCAGTGGAATATAGTCCCGAAGGGGGTATAGTTAGCATTTCAACTAAGATTGATGCCGATGGCTGGCTTGAGTTGACTGTTAAAGATCATGGCCCTGGAATAGACTTGGCTCAACAAAGGCACATTTTTGACCGCTTTGTCCAACTGGAAACCGGGGCTACGCGCCCACATCCCGGGCAAGGTCTGGGGCTCAGCATTGTCAAGGCATTGACGGATTTATTGCAGGGCACTATTACACTCCACAGCATACCTGGCGAGGGAACCCGCTTTACTGTCGCGCTTCCCGCAATCTCGGACGTCGAAGAGGAGAGTGTATTTGCCGATGGGGGCAATCTATTTATCTTTGATGAGATTAGCGAGAAATAGACAATCGTGGAAAACATCGCGGCGCCATTAAAGCATTTTCTGTTTCCAGGCACTCTCTTTGCCTCTCCGCAATATTACCAGATCAGTACGGTGCTGGGATCATGCGTGGCGGTTTGCCTGTGGGATCCGGTGAACCGTATGGGCGGCATAAACCACTTTATGCTGCCTTTGTGGAACGGCGAGGGGTTGGCGACACCCAAGTATGGCAATATTGCCATGGAAAAGCTTGTGGCCAAGATGCTTGGCATGGGATGCAGATTGGATTCCCTTACTGCCAAGGTGTTTGGCGGCGCCAACGTCATGGGCACCGGCAATGAAGTTTTCTTGATCGGGGACCGTAATGTCATGCTTGCCTATCAATTGCTAGAAGAATTCGGAATTCCGGTTGTTGCCAGCGATGTTGGTGGCCGCTTCGGCAGGAAGATCATCTTGCATACAGCTACTGGCGTCGTGTTGGTGGGCAAGGGCAGAAGGCAGGCAATGGGGGGGTAATCCATTATTGTCAGGTGTACTGACTGCCTTTGGTTGCCGGAAAGTTACGCCTGGGCGTTAATCTGTGCTATGCTTATAAACAGCAGAAAAGCCGAAAAGAATTTATTAATCATACGTTGACTTTGTAGCGGTATTTCTTTAATATCTCCTGCTACTTGAGATGATAAAACATAATTTGGCATGACAGGGTAACACAAACATGCAGAAAATTCCTTTGATGCTCACCAAAGAAGGTATGGTGCTGGCTCGTGATGTCTTTCGCAACGATTCGGCTACCGGTATTCCGATATGTGGCAAGGGCACGGTATTAACTGAATCACTAATTACCCGTCTTGACCATATGGATGTACAGTCTGTTTATGTAAGTGGGCATCCTGTGTGGGCAGATGGGGATCGATCCCTTGAAGACATGTTGCAGGATCTCGACCGGCGCTTTGAAAAGGTGCGTCACGATTCCCTTACAACCAAGTTGTACGATATCTATGTGAAATACTTGAAGCGATCAATGGGAGATGACGGTGGACGACGAGAAGCGGAATGAGCTGAAAAAAATCATTATGGACACCAAAACGCTGCCCACGTTGCCTGGTGTCGTCAACAAGCTGAACACGCTGTCCGAAAACGACAAGTCATCGGTCCAGGAAATGGCAAAGATCGTTTCCTCCGACCAGGCGCTCTCCGCTCGTATACTCAGGCTGGCCAACTCACCTTCTTATGGTTTTTACCGGGTTTCCACCATCTCCAATGCAATGATTCTTTTGGGTGTTAACGTAGTCAAAAGCTTGGCGCTCAGTTCATCAATATTCGAAATCATGGAAAAAAACAGTGTTGGGCTGTGGGAACATTCGCTGGGTGTTGGTGTGGCCGCCAATCTGATTGCCCGCAAACTAGGTCTCCCAGAATGTGAAGAAATATCGACTGCTGCATTGCTGCACGATATCGGCAAGGTGATCATCAGTCTCAAGTGCAGTGATGCAGAACGCGAGATTCATCGTGTCATCCGTGAAAAGCGGGTGTACTCTTGGGAAGCGGAACGGGAAATCCTCGCCACCGATCATGCGGAAGTAGGCAACTGGCTTGCCAAGAGCTGGTTTCTGCCCGACAAGCTGAGCGAACCTATTGCCTATCACCACGATGTGACGCTGTCCGAGAATCATCGTATCAAGACATCCGTTGTGCATATGGCAGATGTGATTATCAAGGCCAGTGGTTTCGGCAATAGCGGTGATTACTTTGTTCCGCAGATCCAGAAGGAGGCTTGGAACGCACTTAAGCTTGATGATCAACTTATGGTCGAGATTGTTGAAGAGCTAGAGGATAAACTGGTTGAAGTTAAAAATTTCAGCCTGGAACTGCAGGGTTCCGATGCCACTACCGGTTAGAATTGCAATAGTAACCACTGATGCCCAGCTAGCATTTCATCTCCAGTTGCGTCTGCAAAGCAAAGGTTATCAAGCAACCAGTTTATCCGAAAAGGACGGTGTCCTGGGAGCTTGCTACTCCGATCCCCCCGATCTCCTGATCTTCGATTTTTCCGCTGACAGTGGCACTTGTATCGATATCATCACCACTTTGCGTAGCGACAGCTTCTTTAGCGCCATACCCATTCTTGGGTTGGTTGCACAGTTGGATTGTGACACCTTTATTTGGGAGACTTGCCCTTTAGACGATTTTGTCTATCTCCCGATCAACTTCAGCGAATTATTCTGCAGAATTTCCCTGTCCCTCTCTCGAATCAAGCGCATTTTCGACAATAATCCCCTTTCGCGTCTACCCGGCAATACTTCCATTCAGCGAGCCATCGAAGAGGTAATAGGCAAGCCCATGGCAGTATGTTACTTGGACATAAACCACTTCAAGCCTTACAATGATGCCTACGGGTTTTCCCATGGCGACGAGGTGCTTCGCATGCTTTCCCGCATCATGTTCAATGCGGTGCGCGATTCTGGTGGTGGTTTTACTGGACATATTGGCGGCGACGACTTCGTTTTCATTGTTCCCCATGAAAGAAGCATTGCGGTTTGCCAGACCATCATAAATTACTTCGACCAGATCATGCTTGATTTGTTCGACGAGGAAACCAAGGCGCAGGGGTTCTTTTATGGCATCAACCGCAAAGGTGAAGGGGAGCAGATACCACTGCTTTCGATCTCCATTGCAGTGGTTCCGATGGACTCTCCCAGTATTCAGCATTATGCCAAGGTGGCTGAAGTTGCTGCCGAGCTGAAAAAAATGGCCAAGGATTCCAATGGCAGCCGCTATGTAGTGGATCAGCGGAGAAGTTAGTGGAGTGTGAATTAGGCTGGCAAGCAGCGTATAGCTGATAAAAAAAGGCGTTTACCTTTGAGGGCAAACGCCTTTTTTGCGCTTTAGACGATAACTACATCTTGTGGCACATTATGCACTCATCAACCGAGAAGGCGTCTTTTCCCTTGTTGTGGCAGGCGCCGCAGGCTTTGCCATCTTCCATGTCGGCCATGCTGGTATTGAGGGCGCCGGCGCGATAAGGAAAGATCTTGGTATGGCAATCAACACACTTGTAAGCCTGCAGGTGAACTTCGTGGCTGAAGCTGGCATTGCCGGCCGGTTTGGGGATCTTAAAGGTGATAATGCCGGGTTTTATCCCTTTATGGCACTTGTCGCAGTCTCCCGAGGAAGCAAAGGCCTCTTTACCGTTGTGGCAGGCGCCGCATGACTTGCCCTTGGCCATGTCGTCCATACTGGCTTTGCCTACCAAGGACTTATAGGGAAAGGTCTTTGTATGGCAGTCTTTGCATGCATAGGCCTGAACGTGAAAAGCGTGGCTGAAAATTGCCGGAGTTACATTCTTTAGTTTAAATACAATGTCCTTGGGTTTGAATCCTAGATGGCAGCGGTCGCAATTGGCGGTTACGGTGAAGGCCATTTTGCCGTTATGGCAAGCGCCGCAGGTCATGCCCCTTTCCATCTCGGCCATGGTCACTGCCTTTTCCTTGCCTGTGATAACCTTGTCATTATGACAGCTTTTGCAGTTACCGTTTGCTCTGGCGATATGTGTTGCGTGATTGAAGACAGCCTCGCCGACCCCTTTGATGTGGTAGGTAACTTCGCGCTGTTTACCTTTGTGGCATTTGGTGCAATCTTTCACCGATGATACGCTGAATGCTTTAACCCCGGTGTGGCAGGCACCACACGACTTGGTTTTTTCCATCTCTGCCATGGTGACATGTTTGCGATTGCGCAGGTCAAAGATGGCATCGTGGCATATCTTGCAATTGTTGTTGTATTTCTTTAGGTGATTTTCGTGGCTGAAAACTACCGGATCGGCATCCTTAAAAGTGAAACGGACGTCCTTAGTTTCTACCGCGGCGGCAACTGAGGCGAACAGCAGTATAAATGCCACGATGATCACAGGGGGTTTTCTCAGCATTTTTTCCACTCCTCCATGCTTATTATTGATTGTTTTTGAAACACATTACTATACAGACAGGCTTGTCTGCCGTCAATTGATTATTGTTCGCACATACAAAGGGTTATGGCTCAGGGTTTTGCGGTTGATACGACCCCTTACCTGTGGTATAAAATGCACATTTTACTTGGAACAGGTAACTAACATGCTCTCGCTTGACCGCCTTATCGAACATGCTTTACTCGAAGATATTCACACCGGTGACATCACCACTCAGGCGGTGGTTCCCGAAAAGCGGGAGGCTTCCGCCCGCCTGATCGCCAAGGAAGAACTGGTGCTGGCCGGCTTGTTTGCAGCAGAGCGGGTCTTCAAACGATTAAACGGGGAAGTGGTTTTTACCGCTTGTCTGCCTGAAGGTGCCAGGGTGGCAAAAGGTGACATATTGGCCACTGTGCAGGGCAATGCCGCCGATCTGCTGATGGGCGAGCGAGTCGCTCTCAATCTGCTCCAGCGGCTTTCCGGAATCGCTACCCTTACGGCGTGCTATGTTGCTGCAGTACAGGGCACAAAGGTCCGTATCGTGGACACCCGTAAGACCACCCCGGGGTTGCGTGAAGTCGAAAAATATGCTGTGCGGATGGGGGGGGGCATCAACCACCGCACCGGATTGTACGACGGCATCCTCATCAAAGAAAACCATATCGCCGCCGCTGGAGGCATTACCCAGGCGGTCAGCCGCGCCCGGGCTTTCATTCCCCACACTCTGAAAATCGAAATCGAGATTGAAACACTTGAACAATTGGACGAAGCACTTGCCTCCAGGGCCGAGATCATAATGCTGGATAACATGAGTTTGGCCGATATGCGCTCCGCAGTAAATACCATCGCTGGCCGTGCCTTGGTGGAGGCCTCTGGCGGAGTCAACCTGGAGAGCGTACGTGCCATTGCCGACACAGGTGTGGACATAATCTCGGTTGGCGCCTTGACACATTCACCACGAGCCATGGATATCTCCATGCTGTTGGATTAAGGGAACGATTTTTTCAGCCCGGCGGTCTATATCCGCAGGTATGCTCGTGCTACATACTCACAACAGTATGTATCCCTACAGTTCCTTGTTTTTCAATCCGAAACCTGAAAATAATTTCTCAATGGGGTACCAGATGCACCAGAAAGCCGGAACCATCCTGCGACTCTTCCGTGAACAGGACGGATTTGTATCCGGTGAGAAGATAAGCCGTTCGCTGAATGTAACCCGCACGGCAGTCTGGAAACATATCTCCGCACTCCGTGATGCCGGTTACGTGATTGAGGCTACCCCTTCCCGCGGCTATCGGCTTGTCGCGTCTCCCGATATTCTGAACATCGAGGAGTTGGCGTCCCAGCTTCATACCTCCTCCATCGGCAGGAGGTTGGTGTGTTTGTCTGAAACAGTCACTACCAATGCGGATTCCTTTCGGTTGGCAGAGGATGGCGCCGTAGAAGGGACAGTGGTCATAGCCGATGCACAAAGCAGCGGTAAGGGGCGACTCGGACGTGCCTGGACATCTCCGCCAGGGGTCAATCTTTACTGCTCCGTTGTCCTGCGTCCATCCATAAAACCCTATGAGGCGCCGCAACTGACCTTTTTGTCGGCCGTTGCCGTTGCCCGTGCCATAGAGCTGATCACCAACCTCAAGCCCGAGATAAAATGGCCAAACGATGTCCTCATTCAGGGCAAGAAGGTGGCCGGCCTCCTTAATGAAATGAGCGCCGAGACTGACGCAATAAATTTTGTCATACTTGGAGTCGGCGTGAACCTGAATATGACATTCGGCCAATTTCCGTCCGATCTTCGTCACCCTGCAACATCTTTGCTGCTTGAAACAGGGCAGCCCGTTGGCCGTGTGCGATTCACGGCGACTTTGTTGAATGAATTGGACCGTCTTTACACCGACTTTCGCAGTCACGGCTTTGCCCTGGTCAGGGAGGAGTGGCAGCAACGTTGCAGTGCCAATGGGCGCCATGTGGTGGTCACGGATTGCGGCGTTGAGGTGGTTAGCGGCAAATATTTCGGAATCGATGGCGATGGCGCCTTGCTGGTGCGTCGTGCAAATGACAAGATTGAACGGATTCTCAGTGGCGATGTGAGGGTACTCTGAAATGCTCCTGGTTATTGACGTTGGCAACAGCAATATAGTTCTCGGAATCTACGATGGTTTACACCTTGTCCGCAACTGGCGGTTATCCACGGACAAATCCAGAACGTCAGACGAATACGCGGTGCTGCTTCACAGCCTCTTTGCCCAGGCCGGACTAGGCTTTACTTCGGTAAAGGCAGCGATCATATCATCGGTTGTTCCGCCTCTCACCAGTGTTATGGAGTCGATCTCCCTCGATTTTTTTCATCACACCCCCTTTGTGGTGGGCCCTGGCATCAAGACCGGTATGCCGATTCAGTACGATAATCCGAGAGAGGTTGGTGCTGATCGCATCGTCAATGCCGTGGCCGGCTATGAAAAACATCACTGTTCCTTGGTGATAGTTGATTTCGGCACTGCCACCACTTTTGACTACGTCAACAAAAAAGGTGAATATTGCGGCGGTGCCATCGCCCCTGGTCTGGCAATTTCGCAGGAGGCGCTTTTTCAGCGGGCGAGCAAGTTGCCGCGGGTTGATATCGCCAAACCTCCCCAGGTTATAGCCAAAAACACCGTAAATTCCATGCAGGCAGGCATTTTCTATGGTTATGTAGGACTGGTTGACGAAATTGTCGGCCGCATCAAAACGGAAAGTAGAGATACTCCCAAGGTTGTTGCTACCGGTGGTCTGGCCAATCTGATCGCACCGGAATCCAGAACTATCGACGAAGTCGATGATTTTCTAACTCTCGACGGGCTGAGGATATTGTACGAGCGCAACAAATAACGAGCTGTTCCTTATACATCACGCAAGGAGGAGATCACATGGGGACCTTTGAAACGAGCAAGATTCGCAACTTGGGTATCGTTGCGCATGGCGGTGCCGGTAAGACCTCGCTGGCAGAGTCGATTCTGTTTGACACAGGGATGATCGATCGCTTGGGGCGAGTTGATGACGGCACTGCTACTATGGATTTCGAGCCAGAGGAGATCAAGCGCAAGATATCGATTACCTCGGCGTTGGATCATTGCGAATGGAATGGCCACTCCATCCACATAGTTGATACACCCGGTTATGGCAACTTTATCGCTGATACCAGAGCCTGCATGCGCACCTTGGATTGCGCCGTGGTCATCCTGTCGGCGATTTCCGGTGTCAAGGCCCAGACCGAGGAGATCTGGAACTGGGCAAATGAGTTCGAGATTCCGCGCATTGCATTTGTCAACAAGATGGACCGCGAACGGGCAAGCTTTCTGCGGGCGATAGACGATATGGAAAAGGCCCTGGGTGCCCGGGGCGTTGCGATTCAAATGCCGATCGGCGCTGAAGATAGTTTTAATGGGATCATCGATCTGATCCGGATGAAAGCCTGTTTTTATCCCAAGGATGGTTCCGGGGTCTGTACCGAAGGTGACGTGCCTGCTGATTGCCTGGATGAGGCCAATCGCCTGCGCGAGCATATGGTCGAAACCGTTGCCGAGGCCTATGACGCCCTGACCGAGAAGTACCTGGAAACAGGGGAGCTTACCGAGGAAGAGATTATTGACGGCCTGCGGGTCGGCACCATGCGCAACACCTTTACCGCCGTGCTGTGCGGTTCCGCCACCGCCAATATGGGCATCCGGCAGCTCCTGGACGCCATCTGCGCCTATCTGCCGTCACCCCTTGACCGGACCAAGGCGGTTGGAACCCATCCCAAGGGCGGTGAGATCATCGAACGTGCCCCTGATGAGAAAGAACCTTTCTCTGCCCTGGTTTTCAAGACCACTTCTGATCCATATACCGGCAAGATAACCATTTTTAGGGTCTATTCCGGTGTACTCAATTCCGATTCCACTATTTTGAATTCCACCAAGGGTGTGGAGGAGCGCATCGGTCAGATTTATGAGTTGGAAGGGAAAAAACAGCACCCGATAAAACAGGCCGTTGCCGGCGACATTGTGGCAGTTGCCAAGCTCAAGGAAACAATCACAGGAGATACACTCTGCGATCCCGCCAAGCCGATAGTATACGAGCCGGCCAAACAGCTGTTGCCGGTTATTTCCTATGCCATCGAACCCAAGACCAAGGCCGACGAGGATAAGATCCATAACGCCCTGCATCGCATGATCGAGGAAGAGCCGACCCTGGAGTCCCATCGCGACACGCAGACCAAGGAATTTATCATCTCTGGCATGGGGCAGGTGCATCTGGAAGTTATCGTTGAGAAGATGAAACGCAAGTTCGGTGTGGAGGTGTTGCTTAAAACCCCCAAAGTGCCATATCTGGAAACCATACGCGGTTCGGCCAAGGTACAGGGCAAATACAAGAAACAGTCAGGTGGTCGCGGCCAGTACGGCGACTGCTGGATCGAGATGTCGCCTACCGGACGCGGCGAAGGTTATGTTTTCGAAGACAAGATCGTGGGCGGTGTGATTCCGCGCCAGTATATTCCGGCTGTGGACAAAGGAATCCAGGAAGCCTCTGCAGAAGGGTTCCTGGCCGGCAACCCGGTAGTTGACTTCAAGGTAGCCCTGTACGACGGCTCATTCCATACGGTTGATTCCTCAGAAATGGCTTTCAAGGTGGCCGGTTCCATGGCTTTCAAGAAGGCCATGGAAATGTGCAAACCGGTGTTGCTTGAGCCGATCGTAAACATGAAGATTACAGTGCCGGACGAAAACATGGGTGACGTCATTGGTGACCTGAATTCGCGTCGTGGCAAGGTTGTGGGGGTGGAGCCCAAGGCCAACTCCCAGATCATCCGGGCCGTAGTGCCCATGTCCGAGGTGCTGGCCTACTCCAATGACCTCAAGTCAATGACCAGCGACCGCGGCTTGTTCAGCATGGAATTCTCCCATTACGAGGAATTGCCGACGCACTTGTCACAGAAGGTTATTGCCGAGGCGAGTGCAGCGAAATAGAACAACGACACTGTGTGAAGATTGATGTCTTACCGGGTATAAGGTCAGGGAGGTTTTTTTAATGGATTTCAAATTTAGTAATGAGAATGAAAATAGTCAGGATCAGGCGCCTGCTACCGGTAAGGGGCGCCAAAATGGCCAACTGCTGGTGTTGCTGGTGCTGGTAGGTGTGTTTGCCTATGTCTATTTTTTTACCGGACTGATAAAGCCGCAGCCGGTAAACAAGCCAGCCGAAGCGCCAGCCCCGCAAGTGATTAAGAAGCCGATACCGAACCGCGTTGCCGAAGCGGGCAAGGAAGGGGCTGGGGTTGCTGCTCCTGAAGTGAAAAGCAAGACAGTAACACCGACTGAAGTCAAGCCAGAACCTCCCAAACCAGCCAAGGCCGCAGCTCCTCCAACTGCCACGGTTGCAAAGGAAGCGCCCAAGGCAAAGCAAGAGGTGAAGAAGGCTGATGTCGCCAAACAGACAGATAAAAAACCGCTACCCAAGCCCGCTGAGAAGTTTGAACAGAAGCAGCAGGCCGCAAAAGCCGTGGAAAAGAAGCAGGCACCGGCGGAGAAAAAACTTGTTGCTGTGAAAGCGGCAACTGGAAAAGAGAAGGCTGTTGAAGGGGCAAAGACAAAGCCCCAGGTAGTCAAGGCTGGGAAGAAGACCATTGCAAAGCCGGAGCAAGCTGTCAGAGGTCCCTGGACCGTGACGACTGGCCCCTACCTGCTGGAGGATAGCATGTCTGCAGATCTGGCTCGCATCAGAAAGGCGGGACTGGAAGCGTCTGTGCAGCCGGACGGTCGCAAGAAGACGGCCATGAATCGGCTATTCCTGGCGGAATATGCCGATCGGAGTGCTGCGCAGGCCGAACTTGAGAAGCTTAAACATTTTACCTCAGATGCCTTTATCATCGATCAAGATGGAAAGCATGCGGTCTATGCAGGTTCATATCTATTGAATGATCGGGCAGTTTCAGAGAAGGCACGGTTGGCAGCCGCCGGGTTTTCGTTGGCCCTGAAGCGGGCAGAAGTTGCAATACCGGCCAAAGTTCTCACGGCTGGTACCTACAACGATAAAAAATCCGCCGAAGCAGCTCTGAAAAAACTGCGAAACGCCGGACTCAAAGCTCACCTTACGCGATAACGGAAAACCATGGCCGAAAAGATAAGGCTGAAAATATCTCCAAAAGTAGCGGCATTCGTCCAGGCGGATGTCGGCATCGACGAAAAACTGAAAGGGCTTGAAGCAGCAGCCGGTATGGCAACTTGTGACCGGGTGCTGCTTCTTTTTTGCCTGATGAGGGATCGCGTCGAAGTGGTGAGAGAAGCTGCTACCGTTGCATTCAGTGTGTTGCCGGAGGACCCCCTGGCTGATTATATTATGCAACAAGACCCACACCCGGCTGTCCTGGATGTAATCGCGCGTCTTCACAGCGCCAACTCTATGGTTGTTACCGCGCTACTGGAGAATGGCGCATTGTCTACCCAGGCCAGGATGTTCTTGCAGAAGATTGTCAAGCTGAACGAGCCTCCTTTGGGACTCGAAGTCAAGGATGATGGCTCTCCCGAAGCTCTGGATGAATGCGTGGCAATGGACGAGGCAAATCCCGACCAAGGCGAGGAGGTGTTGGCTGGGGATGGATCATGTGATGAAACGCCTGCCGAAATGGAAGAAGAGGGAGAAGAATTTCTGAGTAAGTTTAAAATTGCTCAGATGATGGGGATTGCGGAGAAGATTAAAATGGCGCTTTCAGGTGACAAGGAGTGGCGATCTATTCTCATAAAGGATTCCAATAAGCTGGTTTCTGCCAGCGTCATCAAGAATCCGCGTATTACGGAGGCCGAGATACTGTCTCTGATTAAGGCCGGGGTGCAAAACGACGAGATCATGCGCCTCATCTGTGCCAATAAGGAGTGGATTAAAAACTATCTGATCCGCAAAGCGCTTGTTGAGAACCCGAGAACACCGATACCGAATGCGTTGAGGTATCTCGCTACGTTGGGAGAGAAAGATGTTGCCGGTTATGCAAAGAGCAAAAATATATCTTCGGTGATTTCCACGCAGGCCAAGAGGATGTTGCTTAACAAGAAACGATAGGGAGCAGGGATGGCAATCATAAATCGCGCCAAGCGGGAGATTAACGCTAAAATTGTCTATTACGGCCTGGATGGTGTTGGAAAAGGAACCTCTTTGCGTTATGTGCATAGCAGGATCAAGCCTGCGCTGCGTGGCGAATTTAAAATTCAGTCTACTGCCGGGTCCGAGTTGGTGTTTTTTGATTTCTGCCCGTTCGAACAGGCGGTAATTGACGGCTACCGCCTAAGGTTTCATATCTATACGCTCCATGGCAAGGTCGCTAACCCGGCTGCTTGGAAAATGACACTCAAGGGAGCCGATGGCCTGGTTTTTGTAGCTGCCCCCGCGTCTGGCGAGATGACTGCTACCCAGCAAGGTTTGTTTCAGATGCGTGAGTTTCTGAATGCCTACGGCGTGGGGCTGCATGATATCCCGATTGTTCTCCAGATCAACAAGATTGATACGGCAGGATATCCTGCCGCTTCGGTAGTGTCGTCGGAATTAGGTCTCGCGGATTTTAAGTCATTCCAGACAACAGCTACCAGTGGGGATGGCGTACTGGAGGTGCTTACCTCCCTGTCCAGTATGGTTTTGGGACGGATCAGAGAAAGCGGCGAGTTGCAGTCCGGTGAAACGATGGCATCTGAAGCAAGTAGCGGGATCGATGTCTGTGGTCAGCCTTCGATCGCTGCCAATAATGAAACATTGAGAGTGAACGAACTGACTGCCAAGCCCTTGTGCGATGAAGCCACCGTATTCACAAATCAGGCCGGTATCGAAGGGTTATGCGTCAATGTGGCTCCAGAAGGTGTCTGTGTGGAGGGTTCTGATGTTCGGATCCCGATCGAAATCAGCCAGTCAGGAGAGGTGCGGCGACTGGTTCTGACTGTGACTGTCACCCCTTCCTAGGTGAGGCCAAGATGCCGCAAAATTTTGAACTGATAATGGCTGGCAGGCTATTGCTGGCTTCGCTCCTTGGAGCGCTGATTGGTCTGGAACGTGAAATCCACGGTCGCACAGCGGGATTCCGGACCCACCTGCTTGTCTCACTCGGTTCGGCTCTTTTTGTGGTTGTATCCATCAATTTTTATCGGGTCTTTGGCGATTTCAGCGGATTGGTTGCGGTGGGAGTAGACCCTGGGCGGATAGCGGCTCAAGTGGTGGTTGGTATAGGTTTTCTGGGGGCCGGTGCCATAATCCGTGAAAAGGCTTCGGTTCGGGGCTTGACCACGGCTGCCTGTCTTTGGATTGCAGCCTCGATCGGCGTTGCTTGCGGAGCTGGTTTGTTCGTACTGTCGATATTGGTAACCTCAATTGCCCTGATTAGCCTGATCGCCTTGAAAAGGATCGAGGGGATGTTGGATCGCGACAGTTATGCCATGTTGACGGTGGATAGCGACGATACGGAAGGGCAGTTGGAGCGCATTGCTCTGGCCATTGCTGCTTGCGGGCTGCAGATGTCACCTTCCGGAATGGAAAGAAAGTCAGATGGTAGCATGGTTTTTGAATTACAGGTCAAGATGCATGGCAGGCACATATCTTATGAAGCCATCGATCGGATTTCATCCATAGACGGAATAAGGAGGGTTAGCTTCAGACGGATGGCGGCTGCCTGAATTTGACTAATGAAGGAATAATAAACGGTGTGTTTTGTTGGTAACGCCGATACTCATCACCGAATTGCTTGAACAGTCTGCGCTCCTCTATAAGCGCCCCGCAGATGAAGTAAATTGTCGAGAGAACGGTCAGTAATAGCCACTGGGCCGTCATGACGGGGTTCAGGACTAGGAACAGAGTAGAAAGCAGGTAAAGCGGATGGCGCACAACAGCATAGAAGCCAGTGGCAACCAGACAAGGTTCTGCCGTCTCATTTGAACGTATTTGCCTGATCCCGGTAAAATCGGCTATTCCGGTCTGGCGAAGACATGCAAGCAGAGCAACCGCTATTATCAGTTGCAGCAGATACATGACCAGGCTCCAAACACCAGGTGCATAATAGAGGACAGGTGAATTACGGTAGGATGCCATTACCCAACCGAACATGCCTAACGACACCAGGTTGTATGTAACTCGGTAATACTGCGATCCCTTAGGAAAAATCCCGCAGATCAAGTTTTTGAGCTGCTGAGCAGAGAACAGGGAATGAAATGCAGCAAAGATAATGAAACGGATAACAAACACGATAGAGTCTTGCAGGGTCAACTCCTAAATGGCACGAATACGTCGGAGGGTAGCATTACCTTCTTGTTTAGACAACCACAACATGTTATATAGCGCTGGAAGTGTCAGGCACTGAAGGGGAGGTTTAGATGGCAATTATCACGATATCGCGGGAGATGGGCACTGGGGCGTACCAGATAGCGGACGAAGTTTCTCAGAAACTCAAATACACTCTGGTTGATGGCGCCCGTATCAGTGCAAATGCATCCAAATATGGACTTTCATCCGAAATGTTTCAAATGGTTGACGAAAAACCGCCTTCATATATCACGGCCGAAGATCGCAAGCGTGCCGCTGCACTCAATACTATCGAGATTATCCTGCTGGACTTTGCCCGTAAAGGGAATGTGATCCTTTATGGTCGTGGTGGGCAGGATCTGATGGTGGGGTGTGGCAACGTACTGAGGCTTCGTTTTATCGCTGACTTTGAAGAGCGGGTCGAGCGCTTTGCCGAACGGGAGTGGATCGATCCGGATCTTGCTCGCACAATGATCCGCCGCAGCGACCATCAACGTGGAGGCTTTATTCATTTTTACTTTGATCGAAATTGGGATGATCCGCTTGGTTACGACATGACCTTTAATACGTCCCGCCTGACGCCTGTCTCAATTGTTGAAAGTATAGTGGCCGCAGCTAAAGACCCGGCTCTAAAAGAGGCGGAAAAGGGTGTTACGGAAGTCATCGATAATGCTATACTTGTAAAGAAGATCGAAACAGCGCTATTGAATTCTGCCGATTTGGATTACCGACCTTTCAAGATCGTTGTGGACAAAGGCAGGATACATCTTAGCGGTTATCTCGCCTCGGAAGACGAAAAGAAATATGCGATCAGGATTGTCGAATCTGTTAAAGGGGTTAAAAAAATAGAGGAAGATATTCAGGTTGTTAACTACAAGGCATACAAAGACAAGAGTTAGAGAAGTGCGACCCGTGCATTTTCCTGCCGTTCGGTAATAAGTTTTTTAAGAGGGGGTAGGAGGTTGTTCTCAAAACGGACACCGCCTCGCCCCTTTCCCATTTCAAGGCTGTCCTCACTGCAGTGAAAATCAGAACCACCTGTAATCAACAAATTCCGCTCTTCTGCGAACCGCCGCAGGTATTCCATTTCATCCGGCTGCGAAATGTTGTTGAATACCTCTATGCCATCCAACCCCATATTCTGCATTTGTGCGATCACCCCATGCAATTCCCGGCGATCATCGGTGATGGTGACGGGGTGGGCCAAGACAGCAACACCTCCCAGTTGCCTGATTTCGTTGATGGCACTATCAATCGGCCAGTAAAATTTGGGAATATTGCATGGGGAAAGATAACGCCGGAATGCTTCTTCTGTTGAGTTGACATATCCTTTCGCCTGGAGAACGCGGGCTATGTGAGGGCGCCCAATGGAGTCCCTGGCGGATGCCAGTACATCTTTTAGTTGGATAGCCTCTTTTTTTTCGGCGTTGAGCCTTTTGTTTACCAGATCCAGGATTTCTACGTTGCGCTTTTCTCGGCGTTCACGAAAAGCGACCAGTCTCTCTAGGAAGTTGCAGTCGGTATGGTCAATACCGTATCCAAGCAGATGGACGTCATTCCATGACGCAAATTGGACGGAAAGCTCTATTGCCGGGATGACTTCGATACCAGCCGTGATGCCGGTTGTTATTGCCTCCGTGACGCCTGCCACTGAATCGTGGTCGGCAATGGCAATGGCAACCAAGCCCACCCGATGTGCCATTTCAACCAGTTCGGCTGGTGAAAAGACCCCATCGGAGCAGTTGGAGTGCAGATGTAAATCGATAAACTGTTTCATTTCAGTACCCATGCAATGATACTATCTCCCCATTGTTGAAAAGTAAAACCTGTTATTGCATGCCTTAATGCGTTAATGTACTATCTTCCCCATGAGCCCGGTTAATATCCACATAGTAATTGCTATCTTGCGCGAAGAATATCTCAACTGGCGCAAACCTGCCGTTACGGTAGTATCTGAAACAGGCCGTTCTCCTTTTAAGGTGCTTGTATCCTGCATTATCTCTTTGCGTACCAAGGATCAGGTGACTTCCCAGGCGTCGGCTAGGCTTTTCGAGATAGCCGATTCTCCGGAAGCCATTCTCCGCTTGCCGATTGAAGAGCTGGCTCGACTAATTTATCCGGCTGGTTTCTATAGGAACAAGGCAGAGCAGATTCATGAAATTTCACGAAGGATCGTAGCCGATTATGCAGGGAATGTACCAGATGAAATCGATGAACTTCTTACATTTAAAGGGGTTGGACGTAAAACAGCCAATTTGGTAATGACTTTGGGGTTTGGCAAGCCTGGCATCTGCGTAGATACCCATGTTCACCGCATTTGCAACCGGTTGGGTTATGTTGCGACCAAGACTCCGGAAGAAACCGAGATGGTCCTGCGTGGCAAGTTGCCTGCCGAATACTGGATCGAGATCAATGACATTCTGGTCGCCTTTGGTCAGAACCAATGCTTTCCAGTGTCGCCACGTTGTTCAGCGTGTTGCTTGCATGAACTCTGCCCAAGAATTAGTGTCACGAAGTCGCGTTGATAAAATGGATTTTCATTACACTAATTCTATGGATGTTGTTTTATAGTAGAAAGTGGATTACAATTTGGCAGTTGCCAGTTTGATATTTTGTGTGTAAAATTATATATCAATTTTTGAAAACATGATTTTATTTCAGGAGGCACACTAATGCTGAAAAAAATTGGTTTCATCGGACTAGGCACCGTTGGCAGGCATATGGCTGCCAACCTGACTAAAGGAAGTTATGAACTGACTGTTTTTGACACAAATCAGGATGCCGTTGCCGGATTGGTTGCCCAGGGAGCAAAGGCAGCCCCCTCTGCTGCCGAGGCAGCCAAGGGTCGTGATCTGGTGATTGCCATTGTTCCCGAGGGGGATGAGCTACTGCCCCTTATGTTCAGCCAGGATGGCATTTTGGCGGGCATAGATACCGGCGCCATTCTGGCGGACATGGGTTCTCATTCTCTTGAAACAACCATGAGGATTGCCGAAGATGCCGCCAAGAAAAGAGTCATGTATCTTGACGCACCGGTGTGGGGCAGCAAGGAGCATGCTGCTAATGGTCTTCTGACAATCATAACCGGGGGTGACCCCTCTTTGGTTGGCAAGTGTCGTGAGGCGTTTTCCTATTTTGGGCTGAACATTATTCATGTCGGCCAGGTTGGGGATGCCACCAAGATGAAGTTCATTGTAAATTTGGTGCAGGCAGAATTGGTACAGGTTTTGGCTGAGGGGTTGGTTTTTGGTGAAAAGATGGGTTTCAATGCGGACAAGATTTTGGAAGTGCTTGACACAAGGGGAGTTGCCTCACCGCTGTTCCATCTCAAGGGACGTGCCATGGCCAGGGGTGATTTTTCTCGCAGTCTGGCGCTCAAGTATGTCCATGAACAATTGCACATGGTTATGAACGCTGCTCGTCTGGTCGGTTTGACGCTTCCTGCTGCAGAGGCTGCCAGCAAGGTGTATGAAGAAGGGGTTAAGGCTGGTTGGGGTGAGGAAGATTTTTCAGCGGTCATCAAAGTGTTGCGCAAGTAGAATGAAGTAGTTTTGAAAATATGTTACAGTTGAGGGCGCCCGACGGTTTAGGCGCCTTTTCTGTTCCTAGGAGGATGCTGTGGAACCCCAATTTCATCCCCGACCCGTGTACGTAGCTTCTGCCTGGATGGCTCCGGTTGGACGTTACAATGGCAAGGATAAAGAGAACCTGTCTTTTTTGGAGATGGCAGAAAGATGTGTGAGTGTCTTCAATGGTAGCCCCGTAAGGCGCCGGGATGTTGAGGCTGTGGTCGTTGGTAGTCAGAATCCCTCTGCTTTCTCGGGTGTAGATAATACTGCTGCAAAGATATCAGGGATTTTGGGGATTTCCGGAGCTAAATCTGTTTTGATTGATACTGCGTCATCATCGGGGGCGTCGGCTTTTGAAAATGCCTATCTGGAGGTAGCCTCAGGACGTTATGATCATGTTCTTGCTATCGGCATTCAAAAGATGAGTGATGTATCGACCCATGAGTCCACTCGCATTATCGCAGGTGTGATTGATAGGGACGAGTCCGACTTCGGTCTGACCATGCCTGCTTGTGGTGCCTTGGTAGCAAGGGCGCTAAAAGAAAAACTCGGTCTGTCGGACGAGGAGTGGACAGCGTATTCAGCGATGCTTACGAGTCGGAGTCACCATTACGCTGCGCAAAACCCCAATGCCCATTTGAACTTTCCTATCGAAGTGGATGATTACTACAACCAGATCGCCAGCGGTAAAAACTACCGTTATTGGTTTCCCCTGCGCTATCATGATTACTGCCCCATGTCGGACGGTATGGCGGCTGTAATATTGACTTCAAAGCCGCAAGAAGTTCTTGTAAGCGGTGTGGGGAGTGCAACCGATATCCCCACTATCGCTGACCGCAATTATTTTCATTCATTTCCTGCCACTGTCATTGCTGCCGGTTATGCCTATGGTATGGCTGGAATTAAAAATATTCGCTCCTTTGCCGGCAAAGCGCATGTCAATATGCATGATCCTTTTAACGGCTTTGGTCCGATTAATTTGGTCGATCTGGGGCTTGTCAGTCGTAACCGCCTGTTGGACGCATTATTTGATGACTCTTTGACCGGCCCTTGCGGCGCCTTTCCCACGAATCTCACTGGTGGTTTGAAAGGACGTGGTCATCCGCTTGGTGCAACCGGAATGATTCAGATAGTAGAGAACCACCAACTGATTCAAGAGCGCGGTTTTTCCGCCGGCATTTCTCACTCTATCGGTGGGCCCATCAACAACAATGTGGTTGTGTTGCTTGAACGGAGTGACCACTATTATTCCCGTGCACACGACCAATTCAAGCCATGGGGGCTACCCTCACTTGGTAAGTTGAAACCTAAAAATGTAACCTTGGATGTCCTGCTAGCCAAGGGGGGCCCTGTTGAAGGTACCTTTTGCACTTCTACTACCCGTTTTGATTATAAATCTGGCCGACCAGAATTGGTGATCTTTATTGTTAGTTGCCGTTTCGAGAACGCCAAACATAATTTCCTGTTTGGTGTGGATGGCGATCATTATCACCAGGTTTCTGAATTTGCTGTTGGAGACCCTGTCTTGATAGAGCGATTTAATGGACATATTATGGTTAACCGCATGCCGGTACGTAAATTTTATACCAGAACAATTAATGGAGTGGTGGAATTGGCTGGAAATAGCTGGAGGAAGATAACCGGTAAGTGATAGGAACGCTTGAATATTTTGTGTGTCTATGTTGGGTGAAAGGAATTTAAGACGTGTATAAATCCATAATTGTCATTGTTGTTGTCGCCATTTCGCTGGTGTTAAATATGCTGGCTTTTGCCGAGAAAACATTGTCCGGGTATGAAAATCTTGGCTGGAATGACGGATTTTCGAGAGTATATAATAAATTCCCCGGCGGACAAATGATGAAGTTTGGTGGTGAGGCAGTCTACAAGCAGCAAAAGCCAACAAAGTCGATTGCAAGAAGAAGCTTCGGGTTTAAGGATGGGAAGCTTCATGCGGTTTCGGTAACCTATGAAAAAACTTACGTAAAAAAAATAGGAATCGAAAGGCTTCTCAGCGAACTAAAAGGAAAATTTGGCGAGGGGGTTATGGACCGCTCGTTGGCTCCGCACATGATTAAGTATATTTGGGATGACATTGATACAAAAATTACATTTGCCTATGCTCCTAAACGACCGGATATGACAGTAATCATGTATGAAGAAAAGAGCAGGATTTTACCGACGCATCCCGGTTAGCACTTAGGATGCGGACTTGATTTTTTACAAATGTGTTGTTAATGTATTAGCAGTCTGGTGGTGAGAGTGCTAAGCTGGATGCTCGACATAGGGAAAAGGAGATGTGTGTTATGGTCGCAAGTCTGCCGGTTGTTGCGGACAGTCTGTCTGTATATATAGCTGAAATTAGAAAGTTTGCTGTTCTCAGTGAGGAAGAAGAACATCTTCATGCCGTTAAATTTTTCGAGGAGAAGCACCTGGAGTCAGCTCACGCTTTGATTACATCAAATCTGCGATTTGTGGTCAAAATTGCATCAGAATATAGGCACTATGGTTTGAAAATGCTTGACCTGATACAAGAAGGAAATATCGGACTCATGCTGGCAGTTCGTAAATACAATCCGTACAAGGGTATTCGACTTATTTCTTATGCTGTGTGGTGGATTAGGGCATATATTCAAAACTATATAATTTCGGCCTGGAGTCTTATTAAGATTGGTACTACACAAGCTCAGCGTAAGCTCTTTTTTAAGCTCCGCGAAGCAAAAAATGCGATACAAAGGTTTGGGAGTGGCGATGATGATACCCACGCAACTGCTAAAGTTTTGGATGTAACTGACAATGATGTGATTGAGATGGAACAACGACTTCAAGGCGAATTTTCTCTGGATGCTGAAATACCTGGCAGTGACGGGCTTACGATTTTGGAAAATCTTGCGGACCAGCAAATGAATCAGGAAGAATTGCTGGCCGAATTCCAATCGAATCGATTGCTCAAGAACCATCTTGCCCAAGCCGTTGATACTCTCAATGAGAAGGAACGATTCATTGTTGAGCACCGCATATCCTCTGATGAGCCGATGACGCTTCAAGAAATAGCTGGTTACTTCTCCATATCAAGAGAGCGGGTGAGGCAGATTGAGGAGGGCGCACTAAAAAAAATGAAGCGTGCACTCTTGCCTCTGCTGGCTGTTGATTAACAACAGTGTGAGCAATATTATCTTCAGTGCTGTGAGGCTCCCAGAAGCTTTTTAATGGTCTTTGTAAAAAATAACTTGACAGTGATGCAGCTTTTCTTTAAATAAATAAATTCGATTTAAGGTCAGTTTAGATGTTTGCGCTGGCGTAGCTCAATTGGCAGAGCAGCTGACTTGTAATCAGCAGGTTGCGGGTTCGAGTCCCATCGCCAGCTCCACTAAACAATACCGATTCTCCCTGGAGGGATTCCCGAGCGGCCAAAGGGAACAGACTGTAAATCTGTCGTCGTACGACTTCGGAGGTTCGAATCCTCCTCCCTCCACCACATAAACCACCGGAAGCCTGCAGCATGGTTTGAATCCAGGAGACATTGTCGCCAGAACTGGTCAAGGCCTGTTGGATGGTTTCCCAAAGTCTTCATCTGGATTACGCGGGAGTAGCTCAGTTGGCTAGAGCGTCAGCCTTCCAAGCTGAGGGTCGCGGGTTCGAGTCCCGTTTCCCGCTCCAGTTTATGCCCACATAGCTCAGGAGGTAGAGCACTTCCTTGGTAAGGAAGAGGTCTCCGGTTCGAGTCCGGATGTGGGCTCCATTTCAGGATAAATCGCTTGATTGCTGGAATTAGGTTTGAAAAAAACAATAAGTAAAATGAGGAGGTCCTGTTCTTATGGCGAAGGCTAAATTTGAGCGCACAAAGCCGCATGTAAACATTGGTACGATAGGTCACGTTGACCACGGTAAGACCACCCTGACTGCAGCTATCACTAAGGTGCTGGCCGGCAAGGGTCAGGCTGAATTCAAGGCGTTTGATCAGATTGACAATGCCCCTGAGGAACGTGAGCGCGGCATCACCATCGCCACTGCCCATGTTGAATACGAAACCGACAAGCGCCATTATGCTCATGTGGACTGCCCGGGCCATGCGGATTATGTAAAGAACATGATCACTGGTGCTGCCCAGATGGACGGAGCAATCCTTGTTGTCTCTGCCGCTGACGGTCCTATGCCCCAGACTCGCGAGCACATCTTGTTGGCTCGTCAGGTTGGTGTTCCCTACATAGTGGTTTTTCTTAATAAAGCCGACATGGTGGATGATGCCGAGTTGCTTGAGCTGGTAGAGCTTGAAATTCGTGAACTGCTTTCCAGCTATGACTTCCCTGGTGACGACATTCCAATCATCAAAGGATCCGCTCTCCAGGCCCTGAACGGTGAAAAGGGCGAATTGGCCGAGCCTGCGATATTTGCTCTCATGGATGCAGTTGACAGCTATATCCCCGAACCGGAGCGCGCTATCGATAAGCCCTTTCTTATGCCTGTCGAAGATGTCTTCTCCATTTCCGGCCGCGGTACAGTGGCCACTGGACGTGTTGAGCGCGGCATTGTAAAGGTTGGCGAAGAAGTCGAGATCGTCGGCATGAAAGCCACTACCAAGACAGTAGTCACCGGTGTTGAGATGTTCCGCAAACTTCTGGACGAAGGTAGAGCCGGCGATAATATCGGTGCCCTGCTTCGCGGCGTCAAACGCGAAGAGATCGAACGTGGCCAAGTTTTGGCCAAACCGGGTTCCATTACACCACACACCAAGTTTAAGGCAGAGGCTTACGTACTGACAAAAGAGGAAGGTGGTCGTCACACCCCATTTTTCAACGGGTATCGTCCTCAGTTTTACTTTCGTACAACAGACGTAACCGGGATAGTGGATTTGCCAGCCGGTACAGAGATGGTAATGCCTGGCGACAACGTAGCTGTCACGGTTAACCTAATCACTCCGATTGCCATGGATGAAGGTCTTCGCTTTGCAATCCGCGAAGGCGGGCGTACAGTTGGCGCGGGTGTCGTAAGCTCGATTATTGAATAAATCTTAGATGCAGGGTCGAAATTTCTTCGATTCGACATGCAATTTAAAAGGACGCTGCAATGAGAGACATCATTACACTAGCCTGCACTGAGTGCAAGCAGAGAAATTACACAACGACTAAGAACAAAAAAACAAAACCTGAAAAACTGCAGTTTAGTAAATACTGTCGTTTTTGTCGCAAGCACACCCCCCACAAGGAAACCAAATAGTGCTCCGATTAGGTTCAGGCATGCAGGCCAGTAGCTCTAACGGCTAGAGCGCCGGTCTCCAAAACCGGATGTTGGGGGTTCGAATCCCTCCTGGCCTGCCATTTATCCAGGTTGCGAGATGTTATGGTAAGCGTAAAAGGCTCGTAATCCGAAGAAATCAGCAGTCACCGAAGTATTGTAGGAGAGATACGTGCAAAAAGTTAATTCCTTTCTGGAGTCAGTAAAAACAGAGCTTGGTAAGGTTACTTGGCCAACACGAAAAGAGACGATCGCCACTACAGGGGTTGTTGTTGTTATAATCTTCCTTATCTCGATCTACTTGGGTGCTTGTGATATTGTCTTAGCCAAACTGATGCGACTGATACTGGGGTAAAGGAATACATATATGTCTAAAAAGTGGTATGGTGTTCACACTTATTCCGGCTTTGAGAACAAGGTCAGGCTTAATTTACTTGAGCGAATAAAGAATGAAGAAGTAGAAGAATATTTTGAAGAAATCCTGATTCCTTCAGAAACTGTTGTTGAGTTGAAGAAAGGTGAAAAGAAAACTTCTTCACGCAAATTCTTCCCTGGATATATTCTTGTAAAGATGGAGCTCACTGACGAAACATGGCACATTGTGAAAGAAACATCCAAGGTTACTGGTTTTGTAGGTGGTAATACCCCTTTTCCTATTCAAGACGATGAAGTTAACAAGATAGCGCGAAGAATGGAAGAAGGTGCGGAAAAACCTCGGCCTAAAGTACAGTTTGAAGTTGGCGAGACAGTTCGTGTTGTTGATGGACCTTTTCTCAATTTCTCTGGAGTTGTAGAAGATGTAAAGCCTGATAAAGGAAAGTTGCGCGTAACCGTGACAATCTTTGGGAGAGCAACTCCGGTTGAGCTTGAATTTATGCAGGTTGAAAAAAGTTAAAGCATTTATATAGATAACGGCATTTGGCATATAAAGGAGCACAATAATGGCTAAAAAGATTACAGGTTATATCAAGTTGCAAGTACCTGCCGGTAAGGCGAATCCATCTCCTCCGATCGGTCCGGCCCTTGGCCAACACGGCGTCAATATTATGGAGTTTTGTAAGGCATTTAATGCAAAAACTCAGGCTGACGAAGGGACAATCACTCCTGTTGTCATAACTGTCTACGCTGATAGGTCGTTTACTTTTATTACCAAAACCCCGCCAGTTCCGGTTCTGATTAAAAAAACATTGGGCATTGAAAGTGGTTCAGCGGTGCCGAATAAAAATAAAGTTGGTAAATTGACTAAATCGCAGGTTGAAGAAATCGCTAAGAAGAAAATGCCTGATCTTAATGCCGCCTCTATTGAGGCCGCTATGAGAACTGTTGAAGGTACTGCCCGCTCAATGGGCGTTGATATCGTCTAAGGGTACACTATTTACGATACAAGAGAGGTTGCATCATGTCGAAATCTGGAAAAAAACTTAACGAGGCAGCGACGAAAATCGACAGGGTAAAATTATACCCCCTCGTGACGGCCCTTGACGTCGTTAAGCAGGGGGCGTTTGCCAAGTTTGACGAGACTGTAGATGTAGCGGTACGTCTAGGGGTTGATCCAAGGCATGCGGACCAGATGGTACGCGGTGCAGTGGTGCTTCCTAACGGACTCGGAAAAACTGTTCGTGTTTTGGTGTTTGCAAAGGGTGAAAAGGAAAAGGAAGCACTTGATGCTGGTGCCGATTATGTCGGTGCTGAGGATTTGGTTGCTAAAATCCAGGAAGGTTGGTTTGACTTTGATACTGCAATCGCTACTCCCGACATGATGGGAGTTGTTGGCAAGATCGGTAAGATACTTGGTCCCCGTGGTCTTATGCCAAATCCTAAGGTTGGTACTGTGACGTTTGATGTTGGCAGGGCGGTCAAGGAATCAAAGGCAGGTAAAGTTGAATTCCGCGTAGAAAAAGCCGGGATTGTTCACGCTCCAGTGGGTAAAGTCTCTTTTGATGCTGATAAACTGAAGGGGAATGTATTGGCCTTAGTTGAAGCTCTAATCAAAGCCAAGCCATCTGCTGCCAAGGGTGTGTACATCAAAAAAATATCAGTATCTGCAACTATGGGGCCTGGAATCAATTTAGATGTTAGTGATGTGACAGCACAGATATAGACTTTTTGTAAAGCCAAAGTCAAAGACAGCAGGCGTTTGCATACTTAATCCGGAATTTGTCCGGACCTGCCGAGACTTGGGTATCGTAAGAAACTACCTTACGCTTCCTGACTTTGGCGGGGGTTATCACCCAGATACCAAATGAAAGGAGGAAGTCGCTTGAACAAGGAAAACAAGCAAGAACAGGTCACCCAGATGCATGAAAAACTAGTGCGCGCCAAGGCCGTATTTCTGGCTGATTTTCGCGGCATGAATGTGGGGAAGGCCACCAGTCTTCGCAATGAGTTACGCAGTGCTTCAGTTGAGTATAAGGTCTTTAAAAACACACTGCTTGATCTGGCCGCTAAAGGAACAGATGTAGAATGTATAAGTCCTTTTTTAGCTGGGCCAACTGCAATTGCAATAACTTATGACGATCCTGTTGGTGCTGCAAAAGTACTAAGTAAATTTGCAAAAGACCCGCAGGGTAAATTTGTCCTCAAGGCAGGAGTACTGTCCGGTAAGTTGCTTGACGTTAAGCAGATACAGGCCCTAGCTGATCTGCCTTCGCGAGAGGTTCTTCTTGCTAAGCTGCTTGGTTCATTGCAGGCACCAGCATCCAACTTTGTTGGTGTTCTTGCCGCGCTGCCAGGGTCACTTGTAAGAGCCCTCGATGCAATTCGGGCAAAGAAGGCTGGAAACTAAAGTCATTCATTAGAAATCGCATTATAAAAATATCTGGAGGAATTACAAATGGCTGAAATTACCAAAGAAGATGTTGTCAGTTTTATTGAAAAGATGACTGTTCTTGACCTTGCTGAACTTGTCAAGGAACTTGAAGAAAAATTCGGTGTTTCTGCTGCCGCACCGGTGGCGGTAGCTGCCGTTGCCGGTCCAGCTGCTTCAGCTGAGCCTGCTGAGGAGCAAACTGAGTTTGATGTTATTCTCAAGACTGTAGGTGCTAACAAGATCAATGTGATCAAGGTCGTTCGCGCTCTCACCAGCCTTGGCTTAAAAGAGGCAAAAGACCTTGTTGACGGCGCTCCTGGTACAGTCAAGAATGGTGTCTCAAAACAGGAGGCCGAAGAGGCCAAAAAACAACTTGTTGAAGCCGGCGCTGAAGTCGATATCAAATAGCGGACAGATTCCGGAAAGAAGTAGAAAGCCAAGGTCGCCTGGAGCGGCCTTGGCTTGTCCTGTTTGGGCAAACATTATAAACCATTAATATCTAATAATTCCAGCCGGTTAGTCTTTTTTAGTCCAGTTGTCTTCATGATTCACGCCAAAGGAGAAGCTATGGCTTATTCGATCGCCAATAATCACCTGTTGCGGAAAAATTTCGCAAAAATAAAAAATATCATAGATATCCCTAACCTGATTGACATACAGAAAAATTCCTACAGGCGGTTTCTCCAACAGGAGACCCCCCCTGAATCACGTAAAAACAGTGGTCTCGAAGCAGTTTTCAGAAGTGTTTTCCCAATAAAGGATTTTAGCGAAAGCGCATCGCTGGAGTATGTGTCTTATGCACTAAGTAAGCCTAAATATGATGTTGAGGAGTGTCATCAACGAGGTATGACCTTTGCGGCACCAATGAAGGTTAAAGTGCGTTTGGTAATATGGGATTCCGGTAAAGAGACTGGTGTTAGGGCTATCAAGGATATTAAGGAGCAGGAGGTTTATTTTGGCGAAATACCTCTGATGACCGATAATGGTACTTTTATCATTAATGGTACTGAACGCGTTATAGTCAGCCAATTGCACCGTTCTCCTGGTGTGTTTTATGACCATGATAAAGGGAAAACTCACTCCAGCGGCAAAGTGCTGTACTCCGCTAGGGTAATTCCTTATCGAGGATCATGGCTTGATTTTGAATTTGACCATAAAGATATTTTATATGTACGCATTGACCGTCGCCGCAAAATGCCGGCTACTGTACTACTAAAGGCCCTCGGGTACTCGACCGAACAACTGTTGAATTACTATTACAAGAGTGAAGAGATTCACATTCAGGGAGAGACACTTTCAAAAAGCATTGATCAGGAGTTACTCACACTCCAGAAGGCTGCCATTGATGTTGTTGATCCGAAAACTGGGGAAGTAATTGTAAAGTCAAATCGCAAATTTACTAAAGCCTCAATTAAAAAGATGGTGGAACATGGGATTAGAACTGTTCCTGTGAATATAGACGGCATTACCGGCAGATTTGCCTCATCTGATATTATTGATCCAGTAACTGGTGAAATAGTTGTTGAATGCAACGAAGAAATATCTGCTGATAAGTTTGAAGAAATCAGGTCCCGCAACATAAGCAACTTTAAAGTTCTATTTATTGATAACCTGCACATAACCTCCTCGTTTCGTGACACATTGCTGGTAGATAAGATCAGTACTACCGACGAAGCTTTGATTGAAATATATCGCCGACTGCGTCCAGGGGATCCTCCTACACTGAAAAGCTCGTTGGCGTTGTTCGATAATCTTTTCTTTAATCCCGAGCGTTATGATCTGTCGGCCGTAGGTCGCCTTAAGCTTAATTACAAGCTCGGGCTGAAGGTTTGGCCCGATTGTAAAGTTCTTAATGCACCCTGTATGTTTGTTGCTAACGACATTAATAATGTTGTCGAATTAGTTAAGCTGATTACCCAAGATGATAATGCGTTTTCAACGTATCTTAGGACGAAGTTACCAACTGACGTTATCAAGTCAGTTGCCAAGCTTGATCCCTCTCAGTCTGTTTCCGATAAGTTGGAAGAACAACTAGTAGATGAAATAAATAATCTGGTTAGAGATCAGGATTTCTTCCAGAAAGATATATTTGCATCCTTGCAATTAAGTGAAGCAACCATCAAGCTGACGGAGTTGATTGATCAAGGTGGCTTTGATGAAAATCGCCGAGCGATTGAGGTGTTACGTCGTAACCGCATGATTTTTGAAGATTTGTATGGAGATGTTATAAACAAAAGCTCCAAGAACGATATTCTTGAGATTGTTCGTTATTTGATTGATCTGAAAAATGGTCGTGGGGCCATAGACGATATTGACCATTTAGGCAACAGGCGAGTGCGGGCAGTTGGTGAGTTGTTGGAAAATCAATACCGCATTGGTTTAGTCCGGATGGAGAGAGCCATCAAAGAACGCATGAGTCTTCAGGAAGTCGAGAATCTCATGCCGCACGACCTGATCAATTCGAAGCCCGTTTCTGCAGTAGTTAAGGAGTTTTTTGGCTCATCACAGCTGTCACAGTTTATGGATCAGACAAACCCACTTTCCGAGGTTACCCATAAACGCCGTCTTTCAGCTCTCGGACCAGGTGGCTTGACTCGCGAACGTGCCGGTTTTGAAGTACGCGACGTGCATCCGACTCATTATGGTCGTGTCTGTCCGATTGAAACTCCTGAAGGACCGAATATTGGACTCATTGCCTCTCTCTCTACATATGCTCGCATCAATGAGCATGGTTTTGTCGAAACCCCATATCGCATAGTCAATGAAGGCAAACTTACCACCGAGGTTCGCTTTTTCTCGGCGTTAGAAGAAGAAGGGCATGCAATTGCGCAGGCCAACGCAGAAGTGGACATTGATGGCCGATTTGTAAATGACTATGTTTCCGCGCGTAAGAGTGGCGAGTTCATATTGGTTCATCGTGAAGAAATCGAGTTGATGGATGTTGCCCCTAAACAATTGGTTTCCGTGGCCGCAGCCTTAATTCCTTTCTTGGAGAATGACGACGCCAACCGTGCATTGATGGGTTCCAACATGCAGCGTCAGGCTGTCCCGCTGTTGCGCGCTGATTCGCCACTGGTGGGGACCGGCATGGAGCGCATTGTTGCAAAGGATTCAGGTGTGTCCGTCATAGCCCGTCATAACGGTGTCGTGGAGTCAGTTGATGCTTCGCGCATAGTTGTCAAGATAGATGAGGGGGAGCACGACGAGACCGGGACTGGAGTAGATATATACAACCTAATAAAGTTTGCCCGCTCCAATCAGAACACCTGCATTAACAATAAACCAGTAGTGAAAGTCGGTGATGCCGTAAAGCGGGGTGAAGTTATTGCGGATGGCCCATCGACCGAAATGGGTGAACTCGCACTGGGGCAAAACGTGGTCGTGGCTTTCATGCCATGGGGTGGTTATAACTTTGAAGACTCAATCCTTGTTTCTGAAAAGCTGGTTAAGGATGATAGATATACATCGATTCACATAGAAGAATTTGAATGCGTAGCTCGCGATACTAAGTTGGGCAAGGAAGATATTACGTCTGATATTCCTAACTTGGGTGAAGAGGCTTTAAAGGACTTGGATGAATCGGGTATTATCCGGATAGGCGCAGAAGTAAAACCAGGTGATATCCTGGTCGGTAAAATAACGCCCAAAGGAGAAACTCAGCTATCGCCCGAAGAGAAATTGTTGCGTGCAATTTTTGGAGAGAAAGCTGGGGATGTTCGTGACACCTCATTAACAGTGCCGCCTGGTGTTGAAGGTACGGTGATTGGTGCCAAAGTATTCTCAAGAAAGGGAGCAGATAAAGACTCCCGAACTGAGTTGATCGAGAAGGCTGAAGAAGAAAAGCTGCGTAAGGATGAGCAGGATGAAATCCGCATTATTCGTGACTCTGCTATCGGCAAGCTTAAGCGTTTATTGCTGGATAAAACCCTTGCAGTAAAGCTTGAAGACAACGAAGGGCGGTTGATACTGGCTAAAGGGAAGAAAATTACAGAAGAAGCCTTGAAATCCATACCTATGAGCCGATGGGAAGGCATCTCTGTCAGCGACGGTGGTGAAACAGACGACAAGGTTATACAAGTGCTTGATACCCTTAATCGCCAGATCGATTTAATTCAAAGTGTATTTGACGATAAGGTGCAAAAACTCAAACGTGGTGATGATCTGCCGCCAGGCGTAATAAAGATGGTCAAGGTCTATATAGCCATTAAAAGGAAGCTACAGGTAGGCGACAAAATGGCCGGTCGCCATGGAAACAAGGGTGTTGTTTCGCGCATATTACCTGAAGAGGATATGCCTTATATGGAGGATGGCCGGCCAGTGGAGATTGTGCTTAACCCACTGGGTGTACCATCTCGTATGAACGTAGGGCAGATATTGGAAACCCATCTGGGATGGGCAGCAAAAGGTATTGGCTGGAAGATAGAAGAAATGATCCAAAAACAGACATCCGCCGAAAGTCTCAAAACATATCTCAAAGATGTTTATGGAGACAAAGAGGTGAGCAGGTTTGTTGAGACTTTAAGCCAAGAAGAGTTGATGAATGTGTGCCGCCGCCTGCAGCGCGGTGTACCTATGGCATCACCAGTCTTTGAGGGAGCTAGTGAAGATAAGATAAAGAATATGCTGGGAAAAGCCGGGTTCCATTCGTCCGGACAGGTGACCCTGTTCGATGGCAGAACCGGAGACCCATTTAAACACAAGGTCACGGTTGGAGTGATGTATGTTCTCAAGCTGCATCACCTTGTTGATGATAAGATTCATGCGCGATCCATCGGGCCATACAGTTTGGTCACACAGCAGCCGCTCGGGGGCAAAGCCCAATTTGGTGGCCAGAGGCTTGGTGAGATGGAGGTTTGGGCAATGGAGGCGTACGGTGCGTCTTATGCTCTACAGGAATTCTTAACGGTCAAGTCTGACGATGTATCTGGCCGTACAAGAATGTACGAGGCTATTGTTAAAGGTAAACATACCCTGGAACCTGGTCTTCCGGAATCTTTCAATGTTCTTATCAAGGAATTGCAATCGCTTTGCCTCGATGTAGAGTTGTTGGAAGGGGAAGATGAATAAGACGACCCCGCGAACAGGTTTCCCCTGTGCGCTACACACAAACCTATAGACCTTTGCAAACGGTTTTATTTAGGTACCGAAGCATAGGTTTCAGAATAAACGGAGGAGAGCATCGTGGAAGATTATTTCAGTTTCTTTGATAAACCCAAGGATCCGCTCCATTTTTCGGCTATACGCATATCAGTTTCTTCACCGGACAAAATCAGAGAGCGTTCCCACGGTGAGGTTAAGAAACCTGAGACGATTAATTATCGTACCTTCAAGCCAGAACGCGATGGCTTGTTTTGTGCCAAAATTTTTGGGCCTACCAAAGATTACGAGTGCAATTGCGGCAAGTATAAGCGAATGAAACATCGAGGGATTGTCTGCGAAAAATGCGGAGTAGAGGTTATCCCGTCAAAAGTGCGCAGAGAACGGCTAGGGCACATTGACTTGGCTACACCCGTTGCCCATATCTGGTTTTTAAAGTCATTACCTTCAAGGATCGGCAACCTTTTGGACATTACCCTCAAGGACCTTGAAAAGGTTTTATATTTTGAGGCGTTTGTAATTACTAACCCCAAAAATACGCCTATGCAATTTTGTGAGGTAATGTCTGAGGATAAATTCATAAAAGCCCAGCAGGAATATGGCTCGGATGCGTTTGATGGCGGCATGGGTGCCGAGGCGATCAGGGAATGCCTCAAGGTCCTTGATTTAGATGAATTGGCGGTGCAATTACGAACTGACATGATGGAATCAACCAGTGAGGCGAAGCGCAAGAAAAACGCCAAGCGACTAAAGGTGGTTGAGGCCTTTAAAAACTCCGGCAATAAACCTGAATGGATGATTCTGGAGTGTATTCCAGTTTTACCACCTGAGTTGCGTCCTCTGGTCCCTCTAGATGGTGGCCGTTTTGCAACATCTGATCTGAATGATCTCTATCGCCGTGTAATCAACCGCAACAACCGTCTGAAACGTCTTGTGGAGCTACAGGCTCCAGAGGTTATAATCAGGAACGAAAAGCGCATGTTGCAGGAGGCTGTTGATGCCCTCTTTGACAATGGCCGCCGTGGCCGCGCAATCGCTGGTCCTAATAAACGGCCATTAAAATCTTTATCCGACATGCTCAAGGGCAAATCCGGACGATTCCGCCAGAACCTGCTTGGGAAGCGCGTTGACTACTCAGGGCGTTCAGTTATCGTTGTTGGACCAGAACTCAAGTTACACCAATGTGGTTTGCCAAAAAAGATGGCTTTGGAGCTTTTTAAGCCCTTCATATATAACAAGCTAGAGGAACGGGGCTACGTCACCACCATTAAAAGCGCCAAGAAGATGGTGGAAAAAGAACGATCAGAAGTATGGGATGTTTTGGAGGAGGTAATTAAGGAGCATCCGGTTATGTTGAACCGTGCCCCCACCTTGCATCGACTGGGCATACAGGCATTCGAACCCGTTTTGATCGAGGGGAAAGCGATCCAATTGCATCCACTTGTTTGTACTGCATTCAACGCCGACTTTGACGGCGATCAAATGGCGGTTCATCTTCCGCTTTCAATAGAGAGTCAAGTTGAAGCAAGGGTTTTGATGATGTCGACCAACAACATCCTCTCTCCAGCCCATGGCAAACCGATCATAGTTCCTTCACAGGACATGGTCCTTGGTGCTTATTACATGACACGTGATCGTCACTTTGAGCCGGATTTAGATGAGAAAACTGGTTTGGAGAAAATCGACGAGAAAACAGGTAAGCCGGTATACCGTAAAGTGAGAGGCACTGGTAAAGTGTTTTCTAGCACTGATGAGGTACGTATTGCCTTCGATTCAGGTGAGGTTGACATGCAAGCGAAGGTCCGGGTTCGAATGAAGAATCTGGAAGCTGATGAGTATCCCCAACTTATTGATACAACAGTCGGCCGTGTAATTCTTCGTGAAATATTACCAGCATCGGTGCCCTTCAGTGCTGTCAACAAGGTAATGAATAAAAAAGAGCTCTCTAACCTTGTCGATACCTGCTATCGTATGGCCGATAGCAAAGAAACGGTTATTTTGGCAGACAAACTCAAGGAAATAGGCTTCCGATATGCCAATCTAGCAGGTATTTCCATCTGCCTTGACGATATGGTCATTCCGGAAGGAAAAGCAGCAATCATTACCAAAGCTGAGGACGAGGTTAAAGAGATCCAAAACCAGTACACAGAGGGTCTTATTACCGATGGCGAGCGTTACAATAAGGTTATCGATATATGGGCTAAGGCCACTGAAGAAATTGCGAAGGAAATGCTAGACAACCTTTCAAAGCAAACTTTTATCGATGACGTTGCTGCTGTCAGAAACGAGTCTTCGTTCAATGCAATACATATGATGGCGGATTCGGGAGCAAGGGGGTCCGCGCAGCAGATCAGACAGTTGGCAGGAATGCGTGGCTTGATGGCGAAGCCTTCTGGAGAAATTATTGAAACACCAATCACTGCCAACTTCAGAGAAGGTTTGACAGTGCTACAGTATTTTATTTCCACTCACGGTGCTCGAAAAGGTCTTGCAGATACTGCATTAAAGACCGCCAATTCAGGCTATTTGACTCGTCGTCTCGTAGATGTCGCACAGGATGCCATTATAACGGAAAATGACTGTGGTACCCTGGATGGCCTGGTCGTATCTTCGCTTACTGAAGGTGGCGAAATTATAGAGCATATCGGTGACCGGATTCTGGGACGTGTGGCATTGGATGACATCCTCGACCCGATCACTGGCGAGGTGTTGGTTGAGGGCAACCAGGAAATTGACGAAAGTCTGGTCATGCGGATTGAAGAGTCCGGTCTGGAGAAGGTCAAAATCCGATCTGTTCTCACATGTCAGAGTCGTCGTGGTATCTGTGCAAAATGCTATGGCCGCGATTTGGCGCGTGGTCATGGCGTTAACCAGGGCGAAGCGGTAGGTGTCATTGCGGCCCAGTCAATCGGTGAGCCTGGCACACAGCTGACCATGCGTACATTCCATATCGGCGGTACAGCATCACGCCATGCCGAACAGACATCTCTCGAAGCCAGAACTGACGGCATCATCAAGTATATTAATTTGAATACTGTCGTGAATGCGGAAGGACATCACATTGTTATGAACCGTAACGGTGAAATTGCCGTTGTTGATGATACTGGACGTGAAAGAGAAAAGTACGGCGTAGTCTATGGGGCCAAAATTAAAATCGCCCCTGGGAGCAAGGTAAAACAGTCTGCAACACTTGCTGAATGGGACCCATACACAATGCCAATACTTACTGAATTTGCCGGAAAGGTAAAGTTCGGAGATATTGTCGAAGGTGTTAGTATGGAAGAACAGTTGGATGAAGTGACTGGGCTGTCACGGAAGGTCATTATTGAATCCAAGGACAGCGATAAACGGCCACGAATTGCCATTAAAGATATTAGTGGTGAAAGCACGGGCACCATTGGCCGTTACTTCCTGCCTGTAGGTGCCAACATCACAGTACAGGAAGACATAGTTATTAGTGCGGGTGATATAATTGCAAAAATTCCTCGTGAAACAACCAAAACAAAGGACATCACCGGTGGTTTGCCACGTGTAGCCGAGTTGTTTGAAGCTCGTAAACCAAAGGATTATGCAGTTATTTCGGAAATTGATGGTCGTGTCTCTTACGGAAAAGACGCTAAGGGTAAACGAAAAGTTATCGTGACACCTGAAGTTGGAGAACCTAAAGAATACTTGATACCTAAAGGGAAACACATCAGCGTTCACGAGGGAGATCAAGTGCGTGCCGGTGAGGCATTAATGGATGGATCATCCAACCCGCACGACATTCTCAGAGTCTTGGGCGTCAAGGAATTAGCCAAATATCTTGTTGACGAAGTTCAGGAAGTTTATCGTCTACAAGGTGTTAAGATAAATGACAAGCACATTGAAGTGATTGTCAGGCAGATGTTACGCAGGGTGCGTATCAAGGAGGTTGGGGATACCACCTTGCTTGTTGACGATCAGGTGGAACGGTTTGTGTTCGAAGAAGAAAATGATAAGGTGCTTTCAGAAGGAAAGCGACCTGCTATTGCAGAACCTTTGTTGCTTGGCATAACTAAAGCGTCGTTATCCACGGAATCCTTTATTTCTGCGGCGTCGTTCCAGGAGACAACCAAGGTGCTTACTCAAGCCGCTATTGAAGGGAAGGTAGATTATCTGCGCGGTCTTAAAGAAAACGTCATCATGGGACGTTTAATTCCAGCTGGTACCGGGCTTGCACGCTATCGTAATTTGAGATTGTTAGCGGATGTTCCAGAGCATGAGTCTGCTGTAGAAATTGAAGTAACAGAATCGGAACCAATACACGAAGCTGCTTGATAATAAGCTAAGTGCATAGTCGCGACTTGTTTGGATGGCTTTGTTCGGCCAGAAGAAGATCCGTTTAGGTTCTGCCCTTCTTCTGGCTGAACAGGCAGTTTTTCCGCGAATATCGCGGTATGAAACTTTTTTGTTGACACGATACGTATTTTCTTGTATAGACTAATATCTTTTGAGATCGATTGCCCAAAGCAGTAGTATGCTTTGTGACATGAATGGAGATGCCGGTTTAATTCCGGCCCTACACCTATTCCATTCCCCTCCAAGTTTAAGCGCTTAATGTGCTAAGCAGGCTAGGATCTCAAGTCAAAAATCGTTGAAAGATGTATTTTGGCACTCTTGGTGAGTGGGTGCGTTTTGTTGTTTTGTGCGCAGTTATTATTTTGTTTGTCTTGAGTTTTGTGAAATAAATATATTGACATGTGGGTAAAATATTTGTTAGTTTCACGATTCGCTTTAGTTGGGGGCGAGTAAACTATTATCGAGCTGGGAGAAATAAACGATTATGCCAACGATTAATCAGCTTATTCGGGCGGGCAGGGAAAATAAAAGGGACAAGTCGACAGCGCCGGCCTTGAAGTGTTGTCCTCAAAAGCGTGGTGTTTGTACAAGGGTTTATACGACAACACCCAAAAAGCCTAACTCCGCCTTGCGCAAGGTTGCTAGGGTGCGGCTGACAAATGGTATTGAGGTTACATCTTATATACCTGGTGTTGGTCATAATCTCCAAGAGCACTCGGTGGTTTTGATTCGTGGTGGTAGGGTAAAAGATCTTCCGGGTGTTCGTTATCATATCGTTCGTGGCACGCTCGACTCGGTTGGTGTGAAAGACCGCAAGAAGAGTCGCTCTAAGTATGGTGCTAAGCGTCCAAAATAATACCCAATGATTTGTTGAGGGGATAGATATGCCAAGAAGAAGAGAAGTGCCTAAAAGAAATATTTTGCCGGATCCGAAGTATAATGACAAGACTGTGGCAAAGTTGATCAATATTTTAATGCTTGCAGGCAAAAAGAGTATTGCTGAATCGATTTTGTATGGTGCTCTTGATTTGGTTGCTCAGCGGGCAAATGATGAAGCGGTCAAGGTGTTGAAAAAGAGCCTTGATAATATTAAGCCGATGCTTGAAGTTAAGTCGCGCAGGGTTGGTGGGTCAACTTATCAGGTTCCTATTGAGGTGCGGCCTGATCGCAGAGTTTCGTTGGCGATGCGCTGGCTTATTAAGTACTCGGATGCGCGTAGCGAAAAGACAATGAAAGATAAGTTGGCCGGCGAAATTCTTGATGCTTACAATAATCGTGGAGCTGCCGTAAAAAAACGCGAAGATGTTCACAAAATGGCCGAGGCCAATAGGGCGTTTGCGCATTACCGTTGGTGATTGCTGAATCTTTTTGGAGGATTTTGTGCCCCGTTTAACACCGCTTAATAAATATAGAAATATTGGTATAATGGCTCATATTGATGCAGGTAAAACTACTACAACTGAGCGAATACTATATTATACCGGCGTGTCTCATAAAATTGGTGAGGTTCACGAAGGTACTGCTACAATGGACTGGATGGAGCAGGAGCAGGAGCGTGGAATTACTATTACATCTGCTGCTACTACATGTAACTGGCGTGATTACCGAATAAATATAATTGATACTCCTGGGCATGTAGATTTTACTATCGAGGTTGAGCGTTCGCTGCGTGTTTTGGATGGTGCTGTTGCGGTGTTTTGTTCGGTTGGTGGTGTTGAGCCGCAGTCGGAGACTGTGTGGCGCCAGGCTGACAAATATGGAGTGCCTCGGATTGCGTTTATTAACAAGATGGATCGAGTCGGCGCAGATTTTTTTCGCGGTGTGCAGATGATTAAGGAGCGTCTTAAGGCGAATCCGCTTCCTATTCAGTTGCCTGTTGGAAAAGAAGAGACATTCAAGGGTGTGATTGATTTGGTTCGCATGAAAGCTATTATCTGGGAAGATGAGGCTTTGGGTGCGAACTACCATGAGGAAGAAATACCTGCAGATTTGCTTGACGAAGCAAAAGATTATCGTGAAAAGATGATTGAGGAAATATCTAGCCACGATGATCTTTTGATGGAAAAGTATTTGTCTGGTGAAGTGTTGACCGAGGCAGAAATCATGTCAGCAATAAGGACATGCACGATAAATATCAAGATATGTCCTGTTATATGTGGCTCTTCCTTTAAGAATAAGGGCGTACAAAATCTGCTTGATGCGGTAATCGATTATATGCCATCTCCGCTAGATATTCCTTCTATTAAGGGGGTTGACATTGATAGCGGTGCTGAGGTTGAGAGAATAGCTTCTGATGATGAGCCTTTTTCTGCCCTTGGTTTCAAGATAATGACCGATCCTTTCGTTGGTCAACTTACATTTTTTAGGGTTTATTCAGGTGTGGTAAGTGCAGGGTCTTATATATATAATTCCACTAAAGGCAAGAAAGAGCGAATTGGCCGTATTCTTAAAATGCATGCCAATAAGCGTGAAGAAATTAAAGAAGTTTATGCTGGAGATATTGCCGCAGCAGTAGGCTTAAAATACACTACAACAGGTGATACTCTTTGTGATGAAGATAAGCAGGTTATACTTGAGTCTATAGAATTTCCAGAGCCGGTTATTTCAATTGCAATTGAGCCAAAAACTAAGGCTGATCAAGAAAAGCTCGGAATAAGCCTGTCTAAGCTTGCCAGTGAAGACCCTTCATTTCGGGTTAAAACAGATGAAGAAACTGGCCAAACCATTATATCTGGCATGGGCGAGTTGCATCTTGAAATTATTGTAGATCGCTTGATGCGAGAATTTAAAGTTGATGCAAATGTCGGTAAACCTCAAGTTGCATACAGAGAGACTATTACCAAGAAAGTTAAGGTAGAAGGCAAATTTGTGCGCCAATCTGGTGGTCGTGGTCAATATGGCCATGTCTGGCTTGAAGTTGAGCCGCAAGAGGCTGGTAAGGGCTTTGAATTCGTTGATGCGATTAAGGGCGGAGTTGTACCTCGCGAATATATACCTGCTGTTGGCAAAGGCGTGTTAGAGGCTACCGATAACGGCACACTTGCCGGGTTCCCTGTTGTTGACGTGAAAGTAACGTTGATTGATGGTTCTTATCATGAGGTAGATTCATCTGAGATGGCATTTAAAATTGCTGGCTCTATGGGCTTCAAGGAAGGTTGCTCAAAAGCATCGCCAATAATCCTTGAACCAATAATGTCAGTTGAGGTTGTTGTGCCTGAAGAATATATGGGTGATGTTATCGGTGACCTTAATTCACGTCGTGGACGAATAATGGGAATGGATAGTCGTGCGGGAGCCCAAGTGATTTCAGCGATGGTTCCGTTGGCTGCGATGTTTGGTTATTCTACTGATCTTCGTTCTGCAACGCAGGGGCGTGCAACATATTCAATGACATTTGATCATTATGATCCAGTGCCCAAAACTGTATCTGAAGAAATTATCGCAAAAGTTAAAGGCTAACAAGAATACCTAGACGAGGAGGTCCTGTTCTTATGGCGAAGGCTAAATTTGAGCGCACAAAGCCGCATGTAAACATTGGTACGATAGGTCACGTTGACCACGGTAAGACCACCCTGACTGCAGCTATCACTAAGGTGCTGGCCGGCAAGGGTCAGGCTGAATTCAAGGCGTTTGATCAGATTGACAATGCCCCTGAGGAACGTGAGCGCGGCATCACCATCGCCACTGCCCATGTTGAATACGAAACCGACAAGCGCCATTATGCTCATGTGGACTGCCCGGGCCATGCGGATTATGTAAAGAACATGATCACTGGTGCTGCCCAGATGGACGGAGCAATCCTTGTTGTCTCTGCCGCTGACGGTCCTATGCCCCAGACTCGCGAGCACATCTTGTTGGCTCGTCAGGTTGGTGTTCCCTACATAGTGGTTTTTCTTAATAAAGCCGACATGGTGGATGATGCCGAGTTGCTTGAGCTGGTAGAGCTTGAAATTCGTGAACTGCTTTCCAGCTATGACTTCCCTGGTGACGACATTCCAATCATCAAAGGATCCGCTCTCCAGGCCCTGAACGGTGAAAAGGGCGAATTGGCCGAGCCTGCGATATTTGCTCTCATGGATGCAGTTGACAGCTATATCCCCGAACCGGAGCGCGCTATCGATAAGCCCTTTCTTATGCCTGTCGAAGATGTCTTCTCCATTTCCGGCCGCGGTACAGTGGCCACTGGACGTGTTGAGCGCGGCATTGTAAAGGTTGGCGAAGAAGTCGAGATCGTCGGCATGAAAGCCACTACCAAGACAGTAGTCACCGGTGTTGAGATGTTCCGCAAACTTCTGGACGAAGGTAGAGCCGGCGATAATATCGGTGCCCTGCTTCGCGGCGTCAAACGCGAAGAGATCGAACGTGGCCAAGTTTTGGCCAAACCGGGTTCCATTACACCACACACCAAGTTTAAGGCAGAGGCTTACGTACTGACAAAAGAGGAAGGTGGTCGTCACACCCCATTTTTCAACGGGTATCGTCCTCAGTTTTACTTTCGTACAACAGACGTAACCGGGATAGTGGATTTGCCAGCCGGTACAGAGATGGTAATGCCTGGCGACAACGTAGCTGTCACGGTTAACCTAATCACTCCGATTGCCATGGATGAAGGTCTTCGCTTTGCAATCCGTGAAGGCGGGCGTACAGTTGGCGCGGGTGTCGTAAGCTCGATTATTGAATAACGAAGCTGTGAGGAACTAAATGCAAAGCCAGAAGATAAGAATTCGCCTTAAGGCATATGATCATAAGCTGCTGGATGTTTCTGTCGGTGAGATTGTTGAAACAGCCAAACGAACAGGTGCACGTGTTGCAGGGCCAATACCTCTGCCAACTGTAATCAATAAGTATTGTGTTCTTAGAGGACCGCATGTTGATAAAAAATCACGTGACCAGTTTGAAATCCGTACGCACAAGCGGTTGATTGATATTTTAGATCCTACTCAGCAAACTGTGGACGCCCTTATGAAGTTAGATCTGTCGGCTGGTGTTGACGTCGAAATCAAACTGTAACGAAATTTATTGAACGGGAACAGATATGATTAAAGGCATCATTGGAAAAAAAATGGGCATGACCCAAATATTTCTGGAAGACGGCAACTGTATTCCGGTCACAATTGTTCAGGCCGGTCCTTGTGTCGTTACCCAGAAAAAAACCATTGAGAATGATGGATACAGTGCTGTACAGGTGGGATTTGATTCCATTAGTGCATCATCTGCTTCAAAGCCTCAGCTTGGCCATTGTACTAAATCTGGCCATGGCGTCTTTAGATATCTTAAAGAGCTTAAGCTGGATGGGATATCCGACTTGAATATTGGTGATTCTTTAACAGTATCGCAGTTTCAGCCTGGTGAATACATTGATGTGACAGGAACCAGTATCGGTAAAGGATTCCAAGGTGTTATTAAGCGCTGGAATTTTAGCGGCGGCCGGGCCACTCATGGCTCACGTTTCCATCGAGCTCCTGGTTCCATTGGTGCTTCAGCAACGCCATCACACGTATTTAAGAATAAAAAAATGCCTGGTCAATTGGGCAACACTAAAGTGACTGTTCAGAGACTTCAGGTTGTAAAAATTGATTCTTCACAAAACCTGCTCCTTATTAAAGGTGCTATTCCAGGGCATCGAAACAACATCGTCATCATAAAAAACAGTGTCAAAGCTTAAGTAAATTATCGGGAGTTTTAGTATGCCTTCCATAGCCGTATTAGATATGAACAGACAAAAGGTTGGCGAAGTATACTTGTCTGATGAGATTTTCGCCTCGGAGGTAAAAGAGCATTTAATGCATCTTGCACTTCGAATCCAGCTTGCAAATCGACGTGCAGGAACAGTTGGCGTCAAAACCCGTTCAGAAGTTGCCGGAAGCGGGAAGAAGCCTTTTAAGCAAAAGGGTACCGGCAATGCCCGACAAGGTTGCCGAAGGGCTCCTCAATACCCCGGTGGTGGTGTGGCATTTGGTCCGCAGGCAAAAGAGTATAATCTTAGCATTAACAAGAAGGCTCGTAATGCGGCACTACGTTCTGCTCTCTCACTACAGTTCAAAAATGATCGTATAATGGTTTTTGATAAAATAAATTTTGACAAAATATCGACTAAGAGTTTTGTCGAATTTATGAATCGGGTAGGTGTAGATCGTACACTAATTATAACCGATGATTTGAACAATAATCTTCAGCTTTCTTCTCGCAATGTACCGCACGTAAAGTTGCTAAAATACGATGCGCTGAACATTCATGATATGCTGAAGTACAAGAATCTTATTATTACACAGGGCGCCGTACAATTTGTTGAAGGAGCGCTACATAAATGAATATCTATTCAGTCATTAAAAAACCCCATGTAACTGAAAAAACATCTTTGAGTAGTGAATCTACCAATACAGTTTCGGTTATCGTAGATAGGGAAGCCAATAAAATTGAGATAAAACAGGCTGTTGAATCTCTTTTTAAGGTAAAAGTTGCCAACGTTAGGACAGTAAATGTTGCTGGCAAGGTAAAACGTGTCGGTCGTAATGCTGCTAAACGTTCAAATTGGAAAAAAGCCTATGTGACTCTGCAAGAAGGACAGTCCATAGATTTCTTTGAGGTTTAATCAATACTTTCGGGGTTCATAATGGGAATCAAAAGTTATAAACCGACATCAGCGGGTCGTAGACATCAGACTTGCTCGACGTTCGAAGAGATTACAACTACAACACCAGAAAAGTCTCTGCTAATAAAGCTGAAGAAAACTGGTGGTAGAAACTCGTTAGGTCGCGTGACTTCTCGTCATCAAGGCGGTGGTCATAAACAGAAGTATAGAATCATAGACTTCCGTCGCGAGAAACTCAGTATTCCAGCTAAAGTTGCTAGTATTGAGTATGACCCTTATCGTAGCGCCAGGATAGCGTTGTTGCACTATGTAGATGGTGAAAAACGATATATTTTGGCTCCTCACGAATTGAAAGTTGGCGATACTGTGATCAGCGGACCTGAAGCTGATATTAAACCAGGTAATTCGTTACCTCTTAAGTCAATTCCGCTGGGTACTATCATTCATAATATTGAATTGAAAATTGGCAAAGGTGCGCAGCTTGCCAGAAGCGCCGGCACTTTTGCGCAACTGATGGCGAAAGAAGGCCGATATTCACAGGTTAAGCTCCCATCTGGCGAAGTACGTATGGTTTTGCAGGATTGTTATGCAACCATTGGTCAAGTTGGCAATTTAGACCATGAAAAGGTAAGTATCGGAAAGGCAGGCAGGTCTCGCTGGCTTGGCAAGCGTCCTAAAGTTAGAGGCGTAGCCATGAACCCAGTAGATCATCCTCATGGTGGTGGTGAGGGCCGTACTTCCGGTGGACGTCATCCAGTTACCCCTTGGGGGATACCAACTAAGGGTTATAAGACCAGAACCAACAAGTCATCAGATCGTTTTATAGTTAAAAAGCGTAGCAAATAACACATGAGAGGCTAATATCATGGCACGTTCAATAAAAAAAGGGCCTTTTGTGGATGAACATCTGAGCAAAAAGGTTCAGGTAGAAGGGCCAAATTCAAAAAAAATCATAAAAACCTGGTCGCGCCGTTCCACGATCACGCCCGATTTTATCGGCATAAGCTTCGCTGTTCATAATGGCCGTAAATTCATTCCAGTATATGTCACTGAAAACATGGTGGGTCACAAGCTGGGTGAATTTTCACCAACACGTACTTTTCATGGACATGCTGCTGATAAAAAAAGCAAAGTTAAGAAGTAGGTAAGGGAGTTTATAATGGAATCAAGCGCAAAATTGACACTTGCACGACTTTCTCCGCGTAAGACCCGGCTTGTGGTTGACCTTGTTAGAGGTAAAGGAATTCAAGATGCACTTAATACATTGCGATTCCTCCCGCAACCGTCTGCAAAACTAATTTCTAAGTTGTTGAGATCGGCTGTTTCAAATGCTGAGCAAAAGGGTGTTTCTGATGTGGACAGTCTGATCGTTAAGACGATTTATGTTGATGCTGGTGCTGTTCTTAAGCGCTTTGTGCCTCGTGCCATGGGGCGTGCCAGCAAAATTCGTAAACCGACTAGTAATATTAACGTAATTCTTTCTGATACGAAATAGTTTCATTACGCGGAGGTGTAGTTTGGGACAAAAAGTTAATCCGATAGGCTTTAGGCTAGGTGTAATCAAAACTTGGGACTCAAAGTGGTATGCTGAGGCCGAATACGCCAAGCTTTTACATGAAGATATAAAAATTCGCGCCTTTCTTAAGAAGCGTCTTTATAGTTCTGGTGTTTCGAAGATAGAAATCGAGCGAGCTGCTAATAAGACAAAAATTAACATATTTACTGCACGGCCAGGATTAATTATTGGGAAAAAAGGTTCCGAGGTTGAGACGATAAAAAAGGAGCTTGCCAATCTGACCTCAAAAGAAATTTTTATTAATATCAACGAGGTTCGAAAACCTGAGCTTGATGCTCAATTAGTAGCTGAAAACGTAGCACTGCAGTTAGAGCGCAGGATAGCCTTTCGGCGTGCCATGAAGAAAAGCGTCACTTCAGCGCTGAAGTTTGGAGCAAAAGGCATCAGAATTACATGTTCAGGCCGTTTGGGTGGGGCTGAAATGTCTCGTACAGAATGGTACCGTGAAGGAAGAGTTCCTTTGCATACGCTTCGAGCAGATATCGATTATGGTTTTGCAGAAGCCAAAACGACATACGGAATAATTGGTATCAAAGTTCTGATCTTTAAAGGTGAGATTCTACCTGGTCAGTAAATTATTTTTGCGCACAGGAGTCAGCTTCAATGTTAATGCCGAAACGGGTTAAACATAGAAAACAGATGAAGGGCCGAATGAACGGCAAGCCTTGTCGAGGAATTGCTCTCTCTTTTGGCGAGTTCGGGTTGCAGGCCACTGAATGTGGTTGGATTGATTCTCGCCAGATTGAGGCCGCTCGTATTGCGATGACACGCTACGTCAAAAGGGGTGGTAAAATATGGATTCGTATTTTTCCTGATAAACCCTTAACATCAAAACCGGCCGAGACGAGGATGGGCAAGGGAAAAGGAGCTCCTGATTCTTGGGTAGCTGTTATAAAGCCAGGTACCGTCCTTTACGAAATGGAAGGCGTCACTGAAGAAATCGCACGTGAGGCTCTCAGGCTGGCAGCACATAAGCTACCTCTTTCAACAAAGTTCATTGTAAGGGGTGAAAATCATGAAGGTTAATGAATTACGTAAGCTATCAGCCGATGATCTTAACAAAAAGAAAGCTGAGCTCACTCAGGAACTCTTTAATTTTAAGTTTCAGTTGCATACCGGCAGGCTCGAAAATACTGCTAAGTTAAAAGGTATTCGGCAAGAGATTGCCAGGGTCAGCACCATTCTTGCTGAGATCAAGCCATAGGGAGTAACAGATGAGTGAACGTGGACACCGAAGAATACAGGTTGGGGTAGTCGTAAGTGACAAAATGGAAAAAACTATTGTTGTTAGGGTTGATAGACTGGTAAAGCATCCTCTGTACAACAAATATATTAAACGTAGTGAAAAATATAAAGTTCATGATGAAAATAACAGTTGCAAGATGGGTGATAGGGTACAGATTATAGAGTGTCGTCCGTTGAGTAAGGACAAACGCTGGAACCTTAATCAGATCATCGATAGCATTTCTTAGGACAGGGGTACCCAGTAATGATACAGATGCAGTCAATACTAGACGTAGCAGATAATTCCGGGGCCAAGAAACTCTTTTGCATCAAGGTGCTTGGTGGTTCTAAGCGCAAATATGCAGGAATTGGCGATATCATTGTAGCCTCTGTACGCGAAGCTATTCCGAACTCTAAAGTAAAAAAAGGCGACGTTGTAAAAGCGGTAATTGTTAGAACCGCAAAAGAACTAGGTCGCCCTGATGGTTCGTATATACGCTTTGACGACAACTCAGGTGTTGTAATTAATAACCAAAAAGAGCCTGTCGGTACTCGTATTTTTGGCCCTGTTGCTAGAGAGTTGCGAGCCAAAAAGTTCATGAAGATAATTTCGCTCGCTCCAGAAGTACTTTAATTGAATCGGAGAAATGTTGATGCAAGCCACCAAATCTCATGTCAGTAAGGGTGATACAGTTGTAGTAATTGCCGGTAAAGAAAAGAATAAATCCGGTAAAATACTTCAGATATTATCCAAGAAGAATAGTGTTATTGTTGAAGGGCTTAATATGGTTAAACGACATGTTAAAGCTCGTGGCAATGAACCGGGCGGAATCAAGGAAAAGGAAGCCTCGATTCACATTTCCAATGTCATGCTGTTCTGTTCCAAGTGTGCCAAGCCGGTTAGAACTACGATCAAAGCGCTTGAGAATGGCGATAAGCAGAGACTCTGCGTTAAGTGCGGAAGCTCTTTAGAGAAATAGACAGGGGGAAGTTAGACAATGGCTCGTCTTAAAAAATTATATAGTGAAGAAGTTGTAGCCAAACTTCAGTCGGATTTTAACTATAAAAACATAATGGAAGTTCCTAAGATTCAGAAAGTTGTTGTTAATATGGGTCTTGGAGAAGCAATTCAGAATGTAAAAATATTGGACTCGGCAAGTGCAGAGATTAATGCCATAACTGGACAGAAGTCTGTAATTACTAAAGCAAAAAAATCTATTTCTACATTTAAGTTGCGTCAAGGAATGCCAATCGGTTGTATGGTAACTCTTCGGCGCGATAGAATGTATGAGTTTCTCGATCGTTTAATGAATGTTTCGCTCGCACGTGTTCGCGATTTTAAAGGTGTTTCGTCGAAGGCCTTTGACGGTAAAGGAAATTATACCCTTGGAATTAAAGAACAGCTGATATTTCCTGAAATTAATTATGATAATGTTGATAAAATTAAAGGTTTAAACATAACTATTGTAACAAGTGCAAAATCAGATGAAGAGGGACGCGCATTGCTCAAATACCTGGGCATGCCATTCAGGAACTAAGATATTTGGGAGGATTCTGTGGCAAAAGTATCAATGATAATCAAATCCCAGCGTAAGCCAAAATTTCAGGTGCAACAGCATAATCGTTGCAATGTTTGTGGCAGACCGAAAGCATTTTACCGCAAGTTTCAGATGTGCAGGATATGTCTTCGTAAATATGCCTCCTCGGGTCAGATACCTGGTGTGATCAAATCCAGCTGGTAATCAAACAATTGAGTTATAGATAGATAGAGGAGTTACGAACGATGTCAATGACAGATCCTATTGCCGACATGCTGACTAGAATTAGAAATGCTAATATGGTCAAATTGCAGAAGGTGGACATACCATCTTCAAATCTTAAAATCAATATCGCTACTGTTCTCAAACAAGAAGGTTTTATAAAAAACTATAAAGTTATCTCTGACAACCTCCAGGGTGTGCTGCGAATATATTTGAAGTATATTGATGAGAAAGATTCTGTGATCAATGAGATCAAACGAGTCAGTAAGCCAGGCGGCCGGGTATATAAGAAGGCGGAAGATATCCCAGTTGTCAAAAATGGTATAGGAGTAGCGATCTTGTCCACTTCTAAAGGTATTATAACCGACAACGCTGCGCGTCAAGCTGGTGTTGGTGGTGAAATTCTTTGTACTATCTGGTAAACATTGAAATTAAGGAGCACGATCAATGTCGAGAATAGGGAAACTTCCCATTGAAATACCTAAGGGCGTCAAGATTTCATTCAATGATTCTGTTTTCATGGTTCAGGGTCCAAATGGTAATCTTAGCCGTCAAATTATGCCTTGTGTTGCACTTGACATCAGTGAGTCAACCATTGTTGTTTCTAGAGTTGATGAAAATAGTGCAACCAGAGCTGCCCACGGTTTGACACGCACTTTGATTAATAATATGGTCATCGGTGTTACTAAAGGATTTCAGGTGGATTTAGAGATTAATGGTGTCGGTTACCGTGCCGAGGTAAAGGGAACAGAGCTGGTTTTAAGTCTCGGGTATTCACATCAAATCAATTTCATGATCCCTGACGGAATATCAATTGATGTTGAAAAGATGACTAAGATTGCAGTTAAAGGTTATGACAAAGAGATGGTCGGCCAAACGGCTGCCAAGATTAGGTCTTTCCGTGCTCCTGAGCCTTACAAGGGCAAGGGTATTAAATATGCTAACGAGACTATACTGAGAAAAGCTGGTAAAACAGGTAAAAAATAGTCTTTATAAGGAGATAGTAGTGGCTAAAACAGCTCTTAAAGCCGTAACAAGATATAAGCGACAGGTACGGGTACGCAAGAAAGTACGCGGAACAACAGAACGTCCGCGTTTAAATGTCTTCAAGAGTGCCAGGCATATATATGCCCAATTAATAGATGATTCGAAGGGAATCACTATAGTTGCCTGTTCAACACTGACTGACGGGCTAGATGTGTCCACAGGTACCGGTAATATAAATGCCGCTAAATCAGTTGGCAAAAGTATTGCTGGTTTGGCTATTGAAAAAGGTATTACGTCGGTTGTATTTGACAGAAATGGTTTTCTTTACCACGGAAGAGTCAAGGCGTTAGCCGATTCAGCCCGCGAGGCCGGGCTTCTTTTTTAAAGTGATTGAGGAGGTTTTCATTGATTAGAGTTAATTCAGCTGAATTGAACCTTACTGACCGTGTAGTGCATATCAGTCGCGTTGCAAAGGTCGTCAAAGGCGGTCGACGTTTTAGTTTTTCTGCGTTGATCGTTGTTGGTGATGGAAACGGTTACGTTGGTTATGGCTTGGGCAAGGCCAATGAGGTTCCTGAAGCCATCAGAAAAGGTGTTGAACAAGCAAAAAAGAACCTTATTAAAGTACCAGTCAACCAAAGTCAAACTATACCTTTCGAAATTGAGGGGAAATTTGGCGCAGGAAGATTATTGATGAAACCAGCATCAGCAGGTACTGGCGTAATTGCTGGTGGCGCTGCACGAGCAATATTTGAGGCGGCTGGTATTAACAATATTCTTTCCAAGTGTCTTGGGTCTAACAACCCACACAATGTTGTGAAAGCCGCTTTCGCCGGTCTTATGCGACTGAAGACCCCCGAAGAGATTTTTGCTCGCCGCGGGCTGAATGATTAATAATCGAGGTGAATATATTATGAACGCCAAGTTGCAGGTAACGCTCGTCAAGAGTACAATTGGCAAACCTAAAAAGCATCGCGATATTGTCGCTGGTCTTGGTTTGAGAGGGCTAAACAAGACAGTAGAGCTAAGCGATACTCCCGAGATCCGGGGAATGATAGCTAAGATTAACCATATGCTAAAGATCGCACCATAAAGAGGCGGATAGAATGGACTTGAATACACTCAAACCCGCAATGGGTTCGGTTAAAAAAAGAAAACGTATTGGTCGCGGTACTGGCTCAGGGCACGGAAAGACAGCTACTAAAGGCCATAAAGGTCAAAAGGCGCGTTCTGGCGGAAGCATTAAGGCTGGTTTTGAAGGTGGTCAGATGCCTTTGCAACGCCGACTTCCAAAGCGTGGATTTACTCCTATTGAGCGCTTAGAGTATGCCGTAGTAAATATTAAGCAGCTCGACGTTTTTGATGCAGGTGCCACAGTTGATATTGTTGCGCTAGCTGATAAAGGTCTGATTAACAATAGTAATTCCTTGATCAAAATTCTTGGTAACGGCTTACTTGATAAGCCTTTGACTGTAATCGCTACAAAGTTCAGCCAGTCTGCTAAAGACAAAATTATTGCTGCTGGCGGGCGAATTGAGGAGAAGCTATAGTGCTTGATGCACTCAAAAATATATTCAAAATCCCTGAATTAAAAAAACGTGTTTTTTATTCATTGGGTATGCTTGCAGTTTATCGTATCGGTTGTCATATACCGACTCCTGGGATTGATCGTATTGCGCTATCCCATTTTTTTAAACAGGCTCAAGGGACATTGCTTGGTTTGTTTGATATGTTTTCAGGTGGAGCTCTGGAAAGATTAACCGTATTCGCGCTCGGAATAATGCCGTATATTTCTTCTTCTATCATTTTTCAACTTCTAACTGTAGTTGTTCCGGCAATTGAGAAATTATCCAAAGAAGGCGAATCAGGTCGTAAAAAAATTATCCAATACACACGATACGGTACAGTGTTATTGAGCGTTGTACAGGGACTTGGCATTGCTATTGGTCTTGAGAGCATGCGTGGACCAGCCGGTGAATTGGTTGTTCCCAACCCAGGTTGGGCCTTTCGTCTTATGACGGTTTTGACGCTTACCGCTGGTACTGCATTTATTATGTGGTTGGGTGAGCAAATGTCTGAGAAAGGTGTAGGTAATGGCATTTCTTTGATAATTTTTGCCGGTATAGTAGCCAGAATACCAACAGCACTTGGGAATACGGCAAAATTGCTTAACGCAGGGCAAATATCATTATTTGTAATCATTTTTGTTCTTGCACTTATGTTTGTTGTTATTGCTGGTATTGTTTTCGTGGAGAGAGGCCAGCGTCGTCTCCCGATCCATTATGCAAAAAGAGTTGTTGGTCTGAAAACATTCAATGCTCAGACTTCACATTTGCCTCTCAAGGTAAACATGGCTGGTGTTATACCACCTATATTTGCTTCATCAATTATTATGTTCCCAGCAACAATTGCAAATTTTATTAATATACCTTGGGTCCAAAATGCAGCTAAAAGTTTGACTCCCGGCAATTGGGCTTACAATGTCTTTTATGTTGCATTCATAGTTTTTTTCTGCTATTTCTACACGGCTGTGACTTTTAATCCGGTAGATGTGGCTGAAAACATAAAAAAACACGGTGGATACATACCTGGGATTAGGCCTGGCAAAGAAACTTCCGAATTTATGGATAGTGTGCTGACTAGGCTTACTTTTGCGGGTGCAATTTATATTTCAGTTGTGTGTGTGCTTCCATCAATTTTAATAGGAAAATTCAATCTACCATTTTATTTTGGTGGTACGGCACTATTGATTGCTGTAGGTGTCGGTATGGATACGGTTTCTCAGATTGAGTCGCATCTCATTACAAAGAATTATGATGGTTTTTTGAAGGGCGTCAGGATTAGGGGAAGGAAATAGCGTGAATATCATTCTGTTTGGTCCTCCAGGTGCTGGTAAAGGTACTCAGGCGCAATTTATAGTTAGTCGCTACGGGATTCCACAAATTTCGACTGGGGATATGTTGCGAGCTGCAGTAAAGGCGCAAACACCTTTAGGTATCAGGGCTAAGCAGGTTATGGAATCAGGGGCACTTGTTTCTGATGAGATTGTATTGGGTATTGTGGAGGAAAGAATTGCGCAGCCAGATTGTGATAATGGCTTCGTTCTGGATGGTTTCCCCCGGACAATCCCGCAGGCTGAGTCTCTGGACAATGTCCTTGGTAAAATATCCAAAAGCATTGATTGTGTGATTTCGCTTAATGTTGATAATTCTGAAATAGTTGAGCGTCTTTCTGGAAGACGTAATTGCACGGGCTGTGGCAAGGGGTATCACGTGTCCAATGATCCTCCAAAAATTGCCGGTGTTTGTGATGTCTGTGGCGCTGGATTGGCTCAGAGGGATGATGACCATGAAGTGACTGTCAGGACAAGGTTAAGCGTATATGATCAGCAGACGGCTCCCCTTAAGAATTATTATGAAAATGCAGGTTTGTTGCGTAATATAAATGGGAGTGGATCGATATCTGATATTCAAAATCAAATAGCAATTACGTTACAAGGATGTTTTGGTGATCATTCTTAAGTCTCGTCGCGAGATAGATAGGATGAGATCCTCTTGCAAGATTGCAATTGAAATTCTTCTTCTGCTCAAGGACATGGTAAAGCCAGGTGTCAGTACGAAAGATTTGGAAGCAATAGCTAACGAGGAAACAAAAAAACGTAAGGCAATACCAGCTTTTAAAGGTTATCATGGCTTCCCGAGCGCTCTCTGCTGCTCCCCTAATCAACAAGTGGTTCATGGAATGCCAACATCAACTCCGTTGAAAAGTGGTGATATCCTGAGCCTTGATTTCGGTGTACTCTATGATGAATTTTACGGCGATGCCGCTATAACTGTCCCAGTTGGTGATATATCTGAACAGGCAAGTAAGCTCATAAATGTAACTGAAAAATCATTGATAAAGGGTATAAGTAAGGCTGTTCCAACAGGGAGACTGTTTGATATATCGCATTCAATACAGACTTATGTTGAAGCTCATGGTTTTTCAGTTGTACGAGATTTTGTCGGGCATGGTATAGGTAAGCACCTGCATGAAGACCCACAAGTGCCCAATTACGGTTTACCTGGTAAAGGTGTGCGTCTTAAGCCGGGAATGGTTTTGGCAATTGAGCCAATGATCAACCAAAATAGTCATGAGGTTCGGGTTCTGCAAGATGGCTGGACTGTAGAGACATGTGATGGTGGTCTTTCTGCTCATTTTGAACATACGGTAGCTATTACTGATGATGGACCGGAAATATTGACGCGTTTATAGCGGTTGTTGAAGGGGAGAAAAATGAAAGTAAGAGCTTCGGTAAAGAAAATATGTGACAAATGCAAGATTGTTAAGCGTAAGGGTATCGTTCGCGTAATCTGTGACATCCCGAAACATTCTCAGCGTCAGGGATAAGTAATTAAAGGAGGACTTTCAATTGGCACGAATTGCAGGTATTGATTTACCAAAAAACAAGCGAATAGTTATTGCCCTTACTTATATCTACGGTATTGGACAATCCACAGCTGCTGAAATCCTCTCAGAAGCAAAGATAGATCCAGATACTCGGACAGATAAGCTTACAGAAGCTGAAGTTTCACGTCTGCGCGATGAAATAGATCGTAATTGTAAGGTCGAAGGTGATTTGCGCCGGGAAGTTTCAATGAATATTAAGCGTCTGATGGATCTTGGTTGTTATCGTGGGCTTCGCCATAGGAAGGGCCTGCCAGTAAGAGGGCAGCGCACAAAAACTAATGCGCGAACACGTAAGGGGCCTGCTCGTACTGTAGCAGGTAAGAAGAAATAATCCTATTAGTTTTGGAGAATACGAATGGCAAGTCCAGTAAAGAAAGTCGTCCGTAAAAAAAAGGAACGTAAAAATATTATTAACGGAGTTGCTCATATACAGGCAACCTTCAATAATACGATCATTACCATTACTGATGCAGTTGGTAACGTGATTTCATGGTCAACAGCTGGTGCAAAGGGTTTTAAAGGCTCCCGCAAAAGCACTCCATTTGCGGCACAAGTTGCTGCTGAGGATTGCGCTAAGAAGGCACAAGAGCATGGCCTGAAGAACATTGAAGTATATGTAAAAGGCCCTGGGTCTGGTCGTGAATCTGCCCTTAGGGCTCTTCAGGCAGTTGGTTTTAATATCAGTTTTATTAAAGATGTTACGCCGATTCCTCATAATGGGTGCCGCCCACCAAAAAGAAGAAGAGTATAATCTGCGTTAACCAATAAAGGAGGTTTTCATTGGCTCGTTATACAGGACCTTCATGCCGTCAGTGCAGAAGAGAAAACATGGAATTGTATTTAAAGGGAGATCGGTGTTATACCGATAAGTGCGCAATTAAACGGCGTAATTACCCTCCTGGCCAGCATGGTCAGTCACGCGTAAAAGTATCCGCTTATGGAGTTCAATTGCGTGAAAAGCAAAAAGTTAGACGTATTTATGGACTCCTTGAAAAGCAATTTCGTAGTTATTTTGTTGAGGCGGATCGTCAAAAAGGTGTAACAGGCGAAAACCTCCTGTCGCTTTTAGAAAGACGTCTAGATAATGTTGTTTATCGACTTGGTTTTGCGTCGTCACGTTCAGAATCCCGTCAATTGGTTCGCCATGGGCACTTTGTCCTTAACGGCAGAAAAGTAAACATACCTTCTATCCAACTGAAAGTTGGTGATGTTATAGAGTTGCGAGAAAAGAGCAAGAAGATAGTCTCTATTAACGAATCTCTAGAAGCAGTCGTGAGACGTGGTATTCCTCAATGGCTTGAGATTGATAAAGAGGCTTTTAAAGGGAACCTTAAAGGGCTGCCTGTTCGAGAGGATATCACAACTCCAATTCAAGAACAGCTTATTGTTGAGCTTTATTCGAAGTAATTCCCGGAGCTTACAGGCATTTATATGTAATATCCAGCCCCGATATTTTCCTCCGGAGGAGGTTGTAATGTATAAAAATTGGCGCGATCTTATTAAGCCAAAACAGCTTCAGGTCGAAAAAGAAACACTTTCAGATACATACGGTAAATTTTATGCTGAACCATTCGAACGCGGTTTTGGTATAACTTTAGGCAATTCGATTAGGCGAATCCTTCTTTCATCACTTCAGGGAGCAGCAGTTACTTCTGTTAAGATAAAGGGTGTACTTCACGAATTTTCTGCAATTCAGGGTGTGACTGAGGATGTAACTGACATTATTCTTAACCTTAAAGGTGTGCGTCTTAAGTTATATTCAACAGATCAAGCTATTATTCGTATAAGCCACAAAGGTGAAGGTATTATTAAGGCTGGCGATATTCTGGTCGGTCATAATGCTGAGGTAATGAATCCTGAACACCATATTGCTACTTGTGGTAAAGATGCAAATTTAGAAGTTGAATTAACTGTTAAAATGGGTAAAGGGTATGTGTCGGCCGACCGTAATCGTGATGAAAAAGCGCCAGTTGGTACCATACCAATTGATGCGATTTACTCTCCGATTAAAAAAGTTAACTACGCCGTATCCAATGCTCGCGTAGGGCAGATGACTGACTATGATAAGTTGACTATTGAGGTTTGGACGGACGGTAGTGCCAAGCCTGAAGATGCAATTTCTTATGCTGCTAAAATCATGAAAGAGCAGTTATCGATTTTTATAAATTTCGATGAAGAATCCGAACCGCAACAATTTGAAGAATCACAAGAAGAAAAAGATAAGATTAACGAGAATCTTTATCGTACAGTTGAAGAGCTAGAATTGTCAGTACGTTCTGCCAATTGTCTCAAAAATGCAGGCATTAAGCTTATAGGCGAACTTGTATCAAAGACTGAAGCTGAAATGTTGAAAACTCAGAATTTCGGTCGTAAGTCTTTGAATGAAATTAAAGATATTTTGAGTGAAATGGGATTGACATTCGGCATGAAGCTAGAGAATTTCCCTGATCAGGAAATCATGAGCCGTTTGCGTGGTGAGCAGAAAGAAGAAGAGTAGTTCTTGAAAAGCTTTTATTAGTATTAGAAAGGAAACATACAATGCGTCACAATAAAGCTGGCAGAAGACTTGGCAGGACTACCAGTCATCGAGAAGCAATGTTTAGGAATATGGTTACCTCATTGCTTAGCCATGAAAAAATAACTACCACAGATGCCAAGGCTAAAGAAATACGTTCCGTTGCCGAGAAGATGATAACACTCGGAAAACGTGGTGATCTTCATTCAATGCGACTTGCTGCCGCCTATATTCGTGAAAAATCGGTTGTAACCAAGTTATTTACTACTATAGCTCCACGTTACAAAGAACGTCTCGGCGGATACACCCGTATTATAAAATTAGGAATTAGGCAGGGTGACACAGCACCAATTTCACTTATTGAATTGGTTGAAGAGGAAATGCAGCCTAAAAAGGTAAAACAAAAGCCTGCTAAGTCAATAACCAATAAAGTAATCGCTAATCCTATTGCTATAGACGAGGCTGCAGCAGTTGCGGCAACTGCAGAAACAGATCCAGCTCAAGTATGTGAGGCTAAAGCAGATTAATTTCAGCTTTTCTCGTAAAAACTAAAAAAGGGCAAGGGTATATCCCTTGCCCTTTTTGTTATATGCAAGTTCTGAGTTAAAACATTGTACGGTTATGTCAATAGATCAACCACCATTCCTTTTATACCGATAACCTTTGCTGTAATTGCCAACTGGTCCTTGTTTTCGCTGATGATAAGATTGTATAGTCGATCGGCTTCAGTATTTATGACTGTGATTATCTCAAAGTAGCGTGGATTTTGAGGGGTGCCTCCTATCTTTTCAAGCCGATAAGCTTCTGCATTGATTTGTTTCGCTAGTTTGCTTAATAGGTCACGGAACTGTTTAAAATTGGGCAGTGTTGGCTCTTTATTTAGTCTCTCACCAGACCGATCGATTTCTTGCCTTAGATTTTCAATCTCTTGCTCGTATGATTGAAACCCAGTTTGTTGCTGATTCAGTTCTGCTGCAAACAATGATTTATCTCCCTTCGCTAGAGTAGTTTTTCTATTATCTTCCCGATTAGTATTTCTTGTGGTTAATGTTTCCTTGATGCGCATTGGAAAGCCCCTCTGTTTGATTTTACAAACAAGCTACCATAATCTAATGCAGTAGACAATTGATGCAAAAATGCAACAATCAAGTTTGCAAGCTAATTTGCATATGATATGCTTGCAGCGTTGCAGGATCATTCTATTGTCATTGGAGGTATGTCATGTTGGAATTACTCGAAAAAGCCGTAATGACCGCCATCGGCGCAGCAGCAATTACACAGAAAAAAGCTGAAGAAATTATTTCTGAGATGAAGGATCGATACAAAATGACAGAAGACGAAGGAAAGCAGTTTGTTGACCGTTTACAATCGATTGCCAAGGAAAGTGGTGAAAAGATGCGTGAGGCTGCAGAAATTGAAGTGCAGAAAGTCGTTAGTCGACTAGGATTGGTTTCGCGTGAAGAGTTTGACCTTTTAGCGAAGCGTGTTCAGGAATTGGAATCAAAACAAAATCAGTAATATTCTTATAATGTTATCCTTTTTTAAGATAAACAGAAATATACGCAGCATCCGTCGCTACTGGAATGTAGTTCGTGTGCTTAGCGCCTATGGGTTTGACCATATTCTGGAAATGCTGGGACTGAGTGATATGGTTGCGCGGAGCAAACGTTTGTTCCGCCACGACAGTTCCGTGATTTATCGACTCACTGCAGCAGAGAGAATGCGTTTGGTATTAGAGGAGTTAGGTCCAACTTTTATCAAGTTAGGTCAACTCTTGTCTACGCGACCTGATATTGTTCCATCGTCATTTGTTCGCGAATTCGAGAAACTTCAGGATTCTGTTCCTAGTATTTCATTTGAGGAATTGAAGGTGCAGGTTGAACGGGAACTAGGGGGAAGTATTGATCTGTTCTATTCTGAGATAGATCCGGTTCCTCTTGCTGCCGCATCTATTGCTCAAGTTCATCGTGCGCGCCTTTGTACCGGTGAGGATGTTGTCATCAAAGTACGGCGACCTGGAGTAGTAGAATTGGTTGAGTCAGATATTAGTGCTCTCATGGGGTTGGCGAATTTGGCTGAACATCATATATCTGGCAGCGAAATATATGATCCTATCGGTGTGGTGCGTGAGTTTGCCCGCTCTATCAGGCGCGAAATGGATTTTACTCGAGAAGGTCGAACTATTGAGCGATTCCGCGATAACTTCACCACCATAAAATGGTTGCATTTCCCCAAGGTATTTTGGGATCAGACTTCCCGTGGAGTTCTGACCCTTGAATATGTAAACGGAATTAAGGTGTCAGACCTGGAATCGTTAGAACGGACTGGGCTTGATCGTAGGCTTGTGGCACGCCGTGGTGCTGATGCCTTTTTGGAAATGGTTCTTAATCACGGTTTTTTCCATGGTGATCCTCATCCTGGTAATGTCATGATATTGCCGGAAAACGTTATCTGTCTTCTCGATTACGGCATAGTCGGAAGAGTAGATGATGAACAAAAAACTTTTCTGAGTGATATCCTTTTTGCCATTATCAAACGAGATATGGATGAGGTGATCTCGCTATTGCTTTTCGCCGGCGATATCTCCGACAATCTCAATGTACGTGCTCTCAAGCGAGATCTTTCCAATTTCGTTGACAGTTATTATGAAATCCCGCTTCAAGATATTGAAGTAGGCAGAATGTTGGTAGAGTTTATCGAGATCATAACAATTTATAACATCAGAATACAGCCTGATTTGATGTTATTGGCCAAGTCCCTGGTTATTATTGAGGGGATGGGACGAAATCTGGATCCTGATTTCAACATGGTGGAACATCTGCGTCCATTTATGGAAAAGGCATTAAAGCAAAAATACTCTGCGCGGCGCATATCCCGTGATGTCAATTCAATCCTGCTTTCATATGTTAATTTAGCCCGTAATCTACCACGCGATGTAAAAGAGATTATTAATCGAATCAACCGCAATAAATTCAAGATTGACCTTGAACATCGTGGCTTGGATAAATTTACTGCTGACTTCGACCGTTCTGTAAACCGTCTCTCTTCCAGCCTAATTCTTGCTGCGTTGATTATTGGATCATCAATCATCATGCAGACCGACAAGGGACCAAAGCTCTTGGGATTTCCGGTGCTGGCATTTCTTGGTTATACTGTTGCCGGAATAATAGGACTCTGGCTCGTGTATGCCATAATACGTTCTGGCAGGATGTGAATTGGCCTGCTTGCGGTATCTTTGATTAAGGCAAGGTGTTGATGGAATCCAGGCTTCCAAAGTATGAACGCAACAAAAGGGTCCGTGAAGCGATCATTGTCGTCTTGGCGATTGTTTTGATCATCTTTCTTACCAGGGCGGAAATCCGCTTGACTCAACTGAGTGCCGATGCACCAATAGGCAGTAACATAGCCATCTTCGGTGTCATCAATGTCGTTATTCTTCTCGTAATCCTGCTAGTGTACCTGGTCTGCCGCAATGTTGTGAAACTCTTCGTGGAAAGCCGCTCCAATCCGTTTGCCACCCGTTTACGCACCAAGTTGGTAATCTCTTTTGTCGGGCTATCATTGATTCCCACCATGCTGCTTTTCTTTGCGGCTGCCGGATTCATAAACAATACTGTCCATAACTGGTTCAACACGCAAGTGGAGACGTCCTTAAGCGAATCTCTGGAAATAGCCCAGACATATTATAAAAACTCAGCATCCAATGCCCTCTATTATGGACGTCAGATAAGCGGATTCATCAGGACTCAAAAGTTGTTGAACCAGGACAATCTGCCGCAGTTAAAAGAGCTGATCAAGCAGAAACAGAAAGAATACAACCTCGGAATCGTGGAAGTCTATTCTGCCCAGAGAGAGGAATTAGTTAGGGCCTCCAATCCGGAGGTTCCCAAAGGTGAATTGACAAATCCGGCCTCGGAGGATATTAAGCGTGGATTGGCAGGTAGTGAGCTGACACGTGTCAACCAAGCCGGCAAGGCCGACCTGATTCGTGGCATTGTTCCGGTCTACTCGACATGGAACGCTAAGGACGTAGTAGGCGTGGTTGTTGTCAACTATTACGTGCCTTATTCACTGGTTAACAAGATGAAGGAAATCACGGATTCATACCATGAATTCCGCCAGCTCAAGATACTAAAAAACCCGATCCGGGCAGGGTATATAATTACACTTTTTCTTATAGCGACCGTGATAGTTTTCTTTGCTTACTGGATGGGGATATATCTTGCCAACAGCATGACGAAACCGGTTCAGGAGTTGGTTGAGGCGACCAGGGCGGTTGCAGATGGCAATCTGGGTGTCCATATTGAATCCTATGCTGCTGACGAAATCGGCATGCTGGTCCAATCATTTAACCGCATGACCGATGATTTGCGAACCAAGCAGCTTGCACTTAACGCCTCCAATGAGGAACTCTCCCGCATCAACCAGGAGATAGAACGACGGCGGCAGTATATGGAAATCGTGCTGCGTAATGTGGCCGCCGGCGTGATCTCGGTTGATAGGGACGGCATTATTACTACAATAAATACTTCTGCCGAAAAACTGCTTAGCATCAATACCGGTTCGATCCTGGGTAAAAATTTTCGAGAGGTGTTGCGTGATGCCCATCTGGATATTGTGAAGGAGAGCCTGAAGGATTTGGTATTGTCTAAACAGGACACCATCAACCGTCAAATTTTCCTGGATGTGCGTGGTACTCGCCTGGTCCTGCATCTGCATCTGACCATGCTGAAGGACGAGACAGGTGATTTTCTGGGAACCGTATTGGTTCTGGATGACCTTACTCAGGTGATGAAGGCCCAGCGCATGGCTGCTTGGCGTGAGGTGGCGCGGCGTATTGCCCACGAAATAAAAAACCCGCTTACCCCGATACAATTGTCGGCCCAACGTCTCCGAAAGCGCTATCTCTCAAGATTCACCGATGACGAGAAAGTGTTCGACGAATGCACAGAGATGATCATCAAGTCAGTGGATGAGTTAAAAAACCTTGTTAATGAGTTTTCAAATTTTGCGCGTATGCCCGCAATTCAGCCTGATTTCAACGATCTGAATGATGTGATCAGAGAAACGTTGACGCTCTATCAAGAGGCGCACCGGGGGGTACGATTTGTTTTTACCCCTGATGAAAGGCTTCCACAGCTCAAGATCGACAGGGTACAAATCAAGCGGGTAGTTATCAATATGTTGGAAAACGCGGTTGCCGCTATGGAAGAACAGGGGACCATCGACATCAGCAGTTGTTTCGACCCTGAATTGAAGATGGCGTCATTTACTATTTCAGATGATGGTCCTGGTATTCCGAATGAGGACAAACAACGATTGTTTGAACCATATTTTTCAACAAAAAAATCAGGTACCGGGCTTGGTTTGGCGATCGTTAGCAGTATTATTTCCGATCACAACGGTTTTGTAAGGGTTAGGGACAACGAACCAAGAGGTTCCAGTTTTATAGTAGAGCTCCCGGCGGGGTAGGAAATTTCCCGGGTAATGCTTGATATAATTTACATATACTCGAATTCCAAGGAGTAATGAATGTCAAAGGCAATTCTTGTAGTTGATGACGAAAAGGATATCAGGATTTCACTTGCGGGAATTCTGGAAGACGAAGGATACCATGTAATGACCGCAGCAAGTGGCGCTGAGGCACTGGAATCCGCCCGCCAGGAGTTGCCGGACTTGGTGTTGCTGGATATATGGATGCCGGAAATGGACGGTCTGGAGGTGCTTGAGAGGCTTAAGACGCTTTTCCCACAACTGACGGTTATCATGATTTCGGGTCACGGTACTATTGAAACTGCGGTACGTACAACCAAGCTGGGTGCCTTTGATTTTATCGAGAAGCCGCTCTCTTTGGACAAGGTTCTGATCTCTGTAGCCAACGCCTTGAGGATGAGTGAGTTGCGGGTTGAAAATGAGGAGCTTAAGCGCACAGTAGGTAATGAATACGAGTTAATAGGGTGTTCGCCCTTAATGGTAACGCTCCGGGAACAGATCATGCGCGTTGCTCCAACAAGGGCCTCAGTTTTGGTGACTGGGGAGAATGGTACGGGCAAGGAACTGGTTGCCAGATCGATTCATTATTATAGCGAACGCCGCGACAAACCCTTTGTTGCTATCAATTGTGCGGCCATTCCTGAGGAGTTGATCGAAAGTGAGCTTTTTGGCCATGAAAAAGGTGCCTTTACTGGGGCTGTGGCCCAGAAAAAGGGGAAATTCGATCTGGCGGATGGCGGCACATTGTTCCTTGATGAGATCGGTGACATGTCTCTCAGGACTCAGGCAAAAATATTGCGTATTCTTCAGGAGCGGTGTTTTGAGCGGGTAGGGGGCACACGCGTGGTGACTGTGGATGTAAGGCTCATTGCTGCCACCAACAAGGAATTGGATGAGGAGATCCGCCAAGGCAGATTCAGGGAAGACCTGTTTTACCGTCTGAATGTAGTTCCATTCAAGGTTCCGGCTTTACGGGAACGTGGGGATGATATCCCGTTGCTGGTTGCCCATTTTGTTGCTCAGTTCTTTCGCCGTGAAGGTCGCGAACCCAAGGCCTTCCTTCCTGATGCCATGGAGGTTTTGCACAGATACAATTGGCCAGGGAATGTCAGGGAACTGAAAAATATTGTAGAACGTATTCTGATCATGACACCTGGGCGTACGATCAATCCGTCAGATATTCCGGAACTGAAGGATGGATCGGCTGCTGCGGCATCCCAGTATAACAAGGTGAGTGGATCAATCAATTTCGGGACGTTGCGTGAAGCTCGCGAAGAATTTGAGCGCGAATTCATCCTCCAGAAACTTGAAGAGAATGACTGGAATATCTCCAGGACAGCCGAGGTAATTGAGCTGGAACGCAGCAATCTTCATCGCAAGATCAAAAGCTACGGGATCGATGTCAGAAAATGACGAGGAGAATATGTAATAGTCCAGAACAACACATGCCATGAACAATACCGGATACCCTTGAACATGTTGGCTCCGATTCTGCCGTGGAATTGCTGCATTAGCTAAATTTGTGGCGGGTAAATACTTTGTAAGAGACAGGGAGGGGGGGCTATATTATTTGTTATAGTCCCCGGTTTCTGAAGATACGCATCAGTAAAACGCCTAGAACCGAGAGGCAGGCACCGGAACAAAGGAAAAGATAGCCGATGGTGCGACCATCGCCCCATCCCCATAGGTCATGTCCCTTCATGAGAACAATCAGTGCAATGCCTCCAAAACAGCCGATACCACCCAATATATATATGGCAAAGGCAACCACCGCCAATGCAATGCCCTGTTTCTTAACCATAAAACTACCTTTCTTCGTTTTTCAGCAGTTCCCTCAACTTGGCGCCGATATCATCTTCGCGCATGAGAGATTCTCCGATCAGGAAGGCCCCAGCTCCCTCTGCTGCCAAGTGCCGGATATCGGCAAGGGAGTTGATGCCGCTCTCTGTTACCACAAATCTATCGTGCGGCATCAGCCTGGATAGCCGGCCAGTTGTCCCCAGGTCAATGGCAAATGTTCGCAAGTTGCGGTTGTTGATACCGATCAGCCCGCAATCGGTTCTGAGTGCCGATTCCAGCTCAGCCTCGTCATGAACCTCCAACAAGACATCCAAAGTCAATTCTCTCGCCAAAGCAATGAAGTCAACAAGTTGCGACAGATCAAGCATTGCAGCAATCAGCAGGATTGCATCAGCACCAGCCGCGCGAGCCTCGTAGATCTGGTAGGGGTCGAAGATGAAGTCTTTGCGCAACAGCGGCAAGGAAACAATTTTACGTATGGCAATCAGGTATTCTATGCTTCCCAGAAAGAAATCCTTGTCAGTCAGGACCGACAAACAAGCGGCGCCGTTTGCTTCGTAGATTTTGGCAATTGTCGTTGGATCGAAATCCGGCCTGATGACCCCTTTGCTGGGTGACCCTTTCTTAACCTCAGCAATGATTGCTGTCATGCCGATATTGGCCTTGGCACGCAAAGCAGCTTCAAAGCCTCTGACAGGAGGCATTGTTGACGCACGTGCCCGAACTTCATCCAATGGCAGCAGTGTTTTGCATAAGTCCAGTTCGCCTTTTTTGTGGGTGACAATTTTCTGGAGAATGTCAGGAGTATTGTTCATATTCGCAGGTCCGGAAGAGAGATTTTCATCGGTTTGTCAGTTCGACGAGCTTTTCCAGTTGCCTAAAGGCCCGGCCGGAGTCGATAGCATCCTTTGCCAGATCTAATCCGTCGTGGGGCGCAGCAACTTTGCCGGCTGCGGTCAATGCATAGGCGGCATTGAGGAGGACAATATCCCTCTTTGGCCCTTTTCCTCCCTGCAGAAGGGTTCGAACGATTTCAGCATTGGCTGCTGCATCGCCACCCCTTAAATCATCCATCGGGCAGCGAGTCAGATTGAACTGTTCCGGCGTGACAACACTCATTTTGACACCGGCTGGAGTGACCTCGGCCACCAAGGTTTCTCCGGTCATGGTCATCTCATCCATACCATCCAATCCGTGAACTACGAAACCATGCCTGCAACCCAATTTATGCAGCACCCCGGCAAGCTTCTCTACCAGGTCGCTACGGTAGACGCCCATGACTTGGCAGTCGGCACCGGCAGGATTGGTCAGTGGGCCGAGGATGTTGAAGATAGTGCGGATGCCGATTTCTCTGCGCGGGCCGATGGCGTGCTTCATGGCGCCATGCAGTGCAGGTGCAAAGAGGAAGCCGATACCGATCTCCTTTATACACTTTTCGACTGTTTCAGGAGTGACATCTAGGTTTACTCCCAGCTTTTCCAAAACGTCCGCACTGCCACAGGCCGATGATACCGAGCGGTTGCCATGCTTGGCCACCTTGACACCGCAGGACGATACAACAAAGGCCACCGTGGTGGAGACGTTGAAGGTATTCGTGCCGTCGCCACCGGTACCGACTACGTCAAGAATAGTCTCCTGGTCGATGTTGATATCATCGCGGTCAATATCCAGCACCCCTTTGCCGACTCTGATCGGTGTTGCCCGTTCCCGCATCACGCGGGCGGCACCGGTGATTTCCTCTATGGTTTCACCCTTCATACGCAGGGCAGTTATAAATGCCCCTATCTGGGCCGGCGTTGTCTCTCCCGACATGATCTGGTTCATGACTTCGATCATCTCGCCCTCGGTCAGGTCCGTGTGCTCAACGACCCGTGCAATGGCATTTCTGATCATATGACTAACCTCTCAATGTTGAATGAATTATGCATAAAAATGGGGATGAGTGAGCATCCCCGTTGTGCCTGCTGCATAATGATGACACTTGTTTGTAATTACATGCCTTCTTTTATCTTGCGGATGGCCTCTTTGATAAGCGTTTCGGCCAAATCCGGTACCACTTCCCACACGACCTTTTGGATAATATCCTGTGAAACCCCGGCGATAGCAGCCTTTAGTTGTTCTTCGGTAAAAATGGCAGCAGTACCGGTTGAGACGGGTTGGGATATGGCTGCCTCCGGAGATTCGGCAGGTGCCGCGAACGCAGGCACTGGTTCTTCCGGTAATGACGGAATTGGTTCCTCTGTAAAAGATACGGAGGGTTCAAAAGACAAAGGAGCAGTGCTCAATTCGGTCGGAGCTGGTTCGATGAAAGGGGTTCCGGTGTCTTCCTTGGCTTGAATGGGCGTTTCTTCAAAGGATATGTCCCCAAAGGAAGTTTCTGTAAAAGATGGCGCTTGTTCGGTGAAAGCATTAGCCGGTAGTTCGGCTACTTTCTCCTCAGTAAAATCAAAGGTATGTTCCTCTACTGGAATCCATTGTGAACCGGTGTCAATATTCTGTATCGGAGGAGTTGCCAGTGGTGCTGGAATCAGTGCGTCAGGCTCTTCATTGATAATGGCGAATACATCCGGTTCAAGGTCTGTGGCCTGTGCAGCGGGTGGGGTTGGGGTCTCAGGAGGTACAGGCTGCTCGGCATCCATGGTAAAGGCGGCCCAGATATCATCAATATTCTCTTTCGGAGCAGATGCAGCAGTTGCCGATGTTATTGTTGGCATGTTTTGGGGTATGGCTGGAGCCGCTTCAGGAGCTGGTTCCGGCTGAGCGGCGGCAGCACGGGATACCCCCAGCTCATAAAGATCTTTTACTTTGCTTACGATCTGTTGCGATTCAAAAGGTTTTGCAAGGAAGTCATCGGCACCACAGCTGTTGGCTTTGGCCTCGTCAAAAGGTTCGAATGACCCTGTCAGGAGCAGGATGGGCTTTGTGGCCAAGGCTGGAATCGCACGTATGGACTCGCATACATCGTAACCGGACATGCCTGGCATGATGGCATCGATGAGAAGCACATCGGGTGAAACCTCCAGTGCCTTGTCCACAGCGGCCTTGCCATTGTCCACCACTGTGAGGGCATAGTCTTCACCTCCAAAAATGATGCCGATCACCTTTTGAATGGTGATGCTGTCATCAGCCAGGAGAATTTTGATGCTCATCGGTCCCTCCCTCGTGTAGCGGGTGCGGAAGAAATGGAAGTACGGGAAAAGCTAGCATATGGACAGCAAACGTGTCAAGTTTTAAGCGGTTAAGATACGTTACGGCATTTTTGGTCCCGCAAGGGCTTTATCCGAAGAAGAGTAAATCGCTGCGGCAAGGGTGGAGATATTGCTGCGCAATCTGTTGAACTGCCGGGTTCCCCTGTGGTCTAGACGCGATGTCAAAAGAATGACAAAAAGGTCGGATTGAGGATCGATCCAGACCGATGAGCCGCTATAGCCGGTATGGCCGAAGGACATCTCAGAGAATGAACGCCCTTTAGGCGCAGAATAAGGGGATTCCATGTCCCAGCCCAGACCACGCACCACATTGCCGTTGCTGTAAAAATAGGGCGCAGTCATCTGCTTGACAACCCGTTCCGAGAAGATGCGAGTGTTGTCGAGTTTACCGCCGTTTAAGTACATGCGTACAAAATGAGTCAGATCAAAGGCCGAACTGAACAATCCCGCATGACCTGCAACACCCCCCAAATGGCGTGAGTTTTCATCCTGAACCACACCTGACAGGAGCTCGTTGCCATCTCCTCGGGTCGTGGCGATAACAGCTGCCGGGTTCTGCGGGGGATTAAACATGGTATCGGTCATTTTCAGTGGTGCATAGAACTCCTCCTGGCAGAAGCGGTCCAGTGGAATTGCGGTTACCCTGTGTACCAGCTCCCCTAGAAGTATGAAGTTAATGTCTGCATAGCGAAATCGGTTGCCTGGCAACTTCAAAATTTTCTGGCCGGCAACTTTTTGGATGGCAGTTTTAAGAGGTTCTTCTTGCGGAATCGCGATGTCGTCAAGTCCGGATGTATGAGTCAGAAGATTAAGGATGGTGATATCTTCATGGTCACTTCCTTCAAATTCGGGGAACCAGCGGGTTAGCGGGTCCATCAAAGAGATGCGTCCCTCATCCAGTAGTTTCATTAGTGCCGGTGCAGTCGCGAAAACTTTGGTCAGGGATGCAATGTCAAAGAGCGTATGTTCGCTGATTGGTGCGGAGTCAACCGCAGGAGAAATTCTGCCTTTGGAAATACTGTAAAGGGTGCCGGTGTGGTTGCCGATGACCACTACGCCGCCGATTATCAGGCCATCTGAAATGGCTTTTTCCATAAGAAACTCAATGGTGCCGGTGCGTCCCGCTTCCATCAGCGCATCTGTTGCAAATACAACGCGGATTGAAAATAAAACAAGAAGTATGCACAGAATGAAGATGATACGCACGATTTGCCTCAATGCCTTGACGAAAAAAACCTCCCGGCAGGAGGTTTTTAAAGAAATGATGTTGGTGCTGGCGCCTGTCAGGTTCGATAGTCGGCGTTGATGCTAACATACTCATGGGACAGGTCCGAAGTGTATACTGTGGTAGTGCCGCTTCCAAGGCCCAGATCGACAGTGACGGTGAACTCTCTCTTTTTGAGTACTTCAGTACCGCGCGCCTCGGTATCCCCACCGGCAAAAATGCCTTTAGTCGCCATGATGACGTCATCAAAGCTCAGAGATAAACTGGATTGGTCCACTTCTGCGCCCGAATAGCCAACTGCTGCAAAGATACGCCCCCAGTTGGCGTCTTGTCCGAAAAAGGCGGTTTTCACTAGACTGGAGTTTGCTATGGCCAATGCAGCCCGTTTTGCGTCGATATCGTTACGGGCGCCAGTAACGCGCACTTCGACAAACTTGGTGGCGCCTTCACCGTCCTTGACGATTTGTTTTGCCAGCGATAGAAGCACGTCATGCAACAACGCCTTGAAAATCTCCGCTTCCGGAGTCCCTGGTTTTATGGGGGGATTGTTTGCCATGGCGTTTGCCATTATCAGGCAGGTGTCATTGGTGGACATGTCACCGTCAACTGTAATGGTGTTGAACGATGTATCTACTGCGCACCGAAAAGATTTCTCCAGAAAGGCCGGATCGACGGCGGCATCGGTAATAATGAAGGAGAGCATGGTGGCCATGTTCGGCATGATCATGCCGGCACCCTTGGCGATTCCGGCTACGGTGTAGCTGGATCCGCCAGCTTGACCACTTCTAGCCTCCATCTTCGGGAATGTGTCGGTGGTCATGATGGCCTCGGCTACCTCATCCAGTGTTCCGGACGAAAGCCCTTCGACCAATCCTGGAATAGCTGTTCTGAGGCGGTCCATTGGCATCTGTACACCGATTACTCCGGTGGATGATACTTGCACCAATTCATCGGGAATGCCCAGGCCTTCCGCTGTCAGGCGCGAAGTTTCCAATGCTGCCAGCATTCCATGTTCTCCGGTACAGGCATTGGCGTTACCACTGTTGACGACCAGAGCTTGAGCCATTCCTTTTTTGATGTGCTTGGCGGATAGCAGGACCGGTGCAGCCTTGACAGCATTCGTGGTAAATACGGAGCATGCCGTGGCCGGCACTTCCGAGAAGATCAAGGCCAGGTCTTTCCTGCCCGGTTTCTTGATGGCTGCTTCAACTGCTGAAAACTGGAAGCCTTTGATATCCATAGTCAAACTCCGAATAATCTATTTCCCGCAGCACTTTTTATATTTTTTCCCGCTCCCGCATGGGCAAGGATCGTTTCTACCCGCAACTTTTTGGCTTTTGGCCGGTTCATGCGGTTTGTCAGCTTCATCGGAGAGATTGAAGACCAGTTTTTTGCTGCGTTGTTCCTCTTCCAACTCTTCAACATCGTCCTCATGCTGCACCTGTACCCAGTAAATGCGTTCAACCACCTCTTCGCGGATTCGATTAATCATCTCCATGAAAAGATTGTAGGCTTCTATCTTGTATTCCTGTTTCGGGTCTTTCTGGCCGTAGCCCCGTAACCCGATTCCTTCCTTGAGGTGATCGATATTGAGCAGATGATCTTTCCAGTGAGTATCAATGGCCTGGAGCATCATCACCTTGATCAAGTGATCGATCAGCTCATCTCCCAAATCAGCAGCCTTGGCTTGAAAAATCTCATTGGCCTGCTCTTTCAGGGTGTCGCGGAAATTGGTTGGATTCAGCCTGTCCAAGGTCTCTTTAGGCAAATCCAGGTGCATGTTGAAGCACTTGAAAACAATTTCGCTGATTGCTTGCCAGTCCCATTCATGGGCGGGCATCTTTTCTATGCAATATGTCGAGGCAATATCATCAATGGTCTCGTCCAGCATCTCCTGGAAGCTCTCGCGAATTTCCTGTCCGGACAGGATTTCGCGACGCTGGGTATAGATCACCTCGCGTTGCTTGTTCATAACGTCGTCGTATTCGATCAGATGCTTGCGGATGTCAAAGTTGTGGGCCTCAACCTTCTTTTGGGCGTTTTCGATGGACTTGGTGATCATTGAGTGGGTGATGGCTTCACCCTCTTCGATCTTGAGTAGATCCATGATCTTGGCTACCCGCTCGGAGCCAAAGATGCGCAACAGGTCGTCTTGCAGTGACAGATAGAACTTGGACGAACCCGGATCGCCCTGGCGTCCGGAGCGGCCGCGCAGCTGGTTGTCGATGCGGCGTGACTCGTGTCGTTCGGTGCCCAGGATGTGCAGGCCTCCCAGCTTGACCACCTCGTCATGTTCGGCCGCGCACTGGGCCTTGAACCGCTCCAGTTCCGCCTGGTACTGTTCATCGGTAGCCTCGGGATTGGCACGGCGCCATTGTTTGGCCATGGCCTCCGGGTTGCCGCCCAACAAGATGTCTGTACCGCGTCCCGCCATGTTTGTAGCAATAGTTATGGCCCCTTTGCGGCCGGCCTGGGCCACGATCTCGGCTTCACGCTCGTGCTGTTTGGCATTCAGTACGTTGTGTGGAATCCCTTCCCGCTTGAGCAGTTCCGCAAGAACCTCTGATTTTTCAATGGATATGGTGCCGACCAAACAGGGTTGGCCACCGGCGTAATGTTCCTTGATGTCTTCAATAACGGCTTTGAATTTCTCCATTTCCGTCTTGTAGATCACATCGGGAAAATCCGGACGCAAGAGTGGACGGTTTGTGGGGATCACCATCACGTCCAGCTTGTAAATTTTATGGAATTCTTCGGCCTCGGTGTCGGCCGTGCCGGTCATGCCGGAGAGCTTGGCATACATGCGGAAATAGTTCTGGAAGGTAATGGTGGCCAGGGTCTGATTCTCGTTCTCAATATTGACCCCTTCTTTGGCTTCGATGGCCTGATGCAGGCCATCAGACCAGCGTCTGCCAGGCATGAGGCGTCCGGTGAATTCATCGACAATCATTACCTCGCCATCTTTGACCACGTAATCCACGTCGCGCTTGTACATGGCATGGGCCCTCAGCGCTTGCTGTACATGGTGCAGGATCTCGATGTTGCGCGGATCATAGAGGTTGTCAATCTTGAGCAGTTTCTCGACTTTCAAGACCCCTTGCTCAGTAAGGGTAGCGCTCTTGGCTTTCTCGTCGATGGTGAAGTCGCCGGTGTACTCCTTGCGTTTTCCGGAAAGGGTGTTGGCTTCCACATCCTTTACCTCACCTTTTTTCAACATTGGTATGATGCGGTCGATGACATAGTACTTGTCGGTGGATTCCTCGGTGGGGCCGGAGATTATGAGTGGTGTACGGGCTTCGTCAATGAGGATTGAATCGACCTCGTCAACGATGGAGTAATTGAAGCCGCGTTGCACATAGTCTTCCAGCGAGAATTTCATATTGTCCCGCAGATAATCAAAGCCGAATTCGTTATTAGTGCCGTAGGTGATGTCGGCAGCATAGTTCGCACGGCGCTCATCATCTTCGATTCCATGAACGATGATACCGACAGACAGGCCCAGGAAATTGTACAACTGTCCCATCCATTCGGCGTCTCGTTTTGCAAGATAGTCGTTGACAGTGACCACATGCACGCCTTTGCCCGAAATAGCGTTCAGGTAGGCGGGCAGGGTTGCCACGAGGGTCTTGCCTTCACCGGTCTTCATTTCGGCGATCTTGCCCGAGTGAAGCACCATGCCACCGATCAACTGTACGTCAAAATGACGCATTCCCAGCACACGTTTGCCTGCCTCGCGACAGACGGCAAATGCCTCTGGCAATAGTGCATCCAGAGACTCGCCTTTGGAATGGCGTTCTTTGAACTCAAAGGTTTTGTCTCGTAACTGCTCATCGGAGAGTTTTGCGAGGGTGGGTTCCATCTGGCCGATTTTGTTGACAATTGGCCAGAGTTTTTTTAGTTCGCGCTCGTTTTTGCTGCCGACAACCTTTTTGATAATGGAACTGAACATTCATCTCTCCAGTTGAAGATAATGGGAAAAATAGCTTTTTAAATTATCACAAAAACCAAGGCGCCTCAACATAAAAGGGGGTAGTGACGAGGGTACGAGTGTAACAATAGCGTGACAAGTATATGTCGTTAGTTGCGTTCTGGTCTTGAATCGCTGTTTTTAAATACAATTCTGAATTTTATTGCATACAAGCGGTCACTATTATGGTAAAGTTGACTATCTTTTGAAGTTAACAAGCCCTAGGGACTTTAGAAGTTCCTGGGGTTTTTTTTATTTAAAATTCGAGAGGAGCACGCCCGTGAGCATTATCGTACATGCCAATGACATTGACAAGGCACTCCGTGACCTCAAACGCATGGTGCAAAAAGAAGGGGTTCTCAAGGACCTCAAGAAAAGGCGCTTTTACGAAAAACCGTCGGTCAAGAAAAAACGCAAGCAGCTTGAAGCAGCGCGCAGACGCAGGAAAGCGATGCGCTATCGCAAGCCGGAGCGGGACTGAGGAATCTCTGTTCAGCGGGTTTGCAGTATTCCGTAGTATCAATAAAAAGGAGTAACATGTCGTTTCAAAAATTCAATTTTCATCATCAGGTTGCCGGCGGAGTCAATCTGGCCGGTTACACGGTTCCCACGCCAATTCAAGAACAGGCAATTCCAGAGGTCATGAAGGGACGTGATGTCATGGGGTTGGCCCAGACTGGCACCGGTAAAACCGCCGCCTTCGTTTTGCCGATCCTGCATCGCCTGGTACAGGGTGAGAGGGGATTGGTGCGCGCGCTGGTGATTGCGCCGACCCGCGAACTTGCAGAGCAGATTCATGAGTCCATTTGCCAGTTGGGGCAACTCACCCGATTAAAGAGCATTACAGTTTACGGCGGTGTCGGAGTCAATCCTCAGATCGAAAAGCTCAGGCGTGGGGTCGAGATCGTCGTGGCTTGTCCCGGTCGCCTGCTGGACCATATCAATCAGGGCACCATAAACCTTGCTCATCTTGATGTATTGGTGCTGGACGAAGCCGATCAGATGTTCGATATGGGTTTTCTCCCTGATATCCGCCGGGTTTTGAAGCATCTGCCCCAGCAGCGGCAAACATTGCTTTTCTCGGCAACCATGCCAGACGATATTCGTCGCCTGGCAAACGACATTCTGACTGACCCAGTAACAGTGCAGGTTGACAGCATTGCTCCGCCAATTACGGTGAGCCATGCCCTTTACCCGGTAGCCCAACATCTAAAAACCGCTCTCTTGCTTGAACTGCTACGACACACTGATACCGAATCGGTATTGGTGTTTACCCGCACCAAGCACCGAGCCAAACGCCTGGGAGAACAGCTGGAAAAATCCGGTTACAGGGCGGCATCATTGCAGGGCAATCTCTCGCAAAACCGTCGCCAGGCTGCTTTGGATGGGTTTCGTGATGGTTCTTTCCAGATCCTGGTGGCAACGGATATTGCTGCGCGAGGGATCGACGTGTCCCAGATATCGCATGTGATCAACTATGATATCCCTGACACTGCCGAGGCATATATACACCGCATCGGACGGACCGGTCGCGCCGCTCGCAGTGGTGATGCCTTTACCATGGTGACTTCCGAAGACTCGGTTATGGTCCGTACGATCGAGAAAAAGCTTAATGCTCAACTTGAACGCCGGACTTTGGAGGGCTTTGATTATAGCGTCCCTCCTCCGCACAAGGACACGGAGTTTGCCCGCCCGCCACGTCAGCCGCAGAATCGTAAGCCGCAGTCTGCTGGGAAGCCGTCAAAACAGGGTAGCAACAATGCTCCCTCCGACGCGCTAAAGGCGTCGGGAGCATCAGCAAAAATACAGCAGCATCGAAGCAAGCCGTCCCAAGCGTCACCTCCACAGGCTGCCAGGTCCAGGTATCCACAGCGTTCCCAAAGGGCTCACTAAGGACCCATCTGGAATAGACACCACTTTGCTGCGACCATTAATAACGGGGCAAACGGCTCATAAGCTGTTTGCCCCGTTATTATTTTTGATGCATTGGTTAAGTGCGATACACGACTGTTATTTCTCTTTAAGTGGAGTATAATTATACTTAAAAGCAGGGTGAAAATGTTTAAGGAGCTGCTTACGGCAAGTGAGGTACACTTGGCGGAAAGGAGGTTCGTCATGAGAGGGCGAGAAATTGAGTCTGCATTGAAAGAACAGCGTAGAGATGACCACCGGTTTGTGAAGTGGTGGCGGAAAGAAGAGGATTTCCTCGATTTTGACCTGATCGACAGGTTTGTGAACAACTTGTCCAGCAATGAGGAAATCGGAGGCATTGACCTTTTAACCATGGATGATATGTGGAGTGAATTGAAGCGGGTTGGCGGGACCAGGGTGAAACTAGTTCATGAAAAGTCCGGAGACAAGGTGGAATGGGTCCACCCGGGCAAACAGGGGATACACACGGAAGTTTGTACCTACTGTCCTGAAACCTTACTGACTATCTATGATATTGAAACTCGAGGTAACCCGGTTGACTCATGATCTTAGGTGTGGGTAAATGTTATTGGAATCACAAAGGCTGCCTATAAATTGACAGCCTTTGTGATTTGTTGTTAAATTTAAATAGTTAGTAATGGCCGGCAGTTGCGGGCAACAATGCAATAACCAGTACGGGAGATAATCGATGAGTATTCTGTTTTCGCCTCTGAGTTTGCGGTCCATCACTTTTCGCAACAGGATTTTCGTGTCTCCAATGTGTCAGTATTCCAGCCGCGACGGTTTGCCCACCGACTGGCATCTCGTTCATCTGGGCAGCCGTGCAGTGGGCGGCGCGGGTCTTGTAATGGTTGAAGCAACCGCGGTCAGTCCCGAAGGGCGCATAAGTCCCGATGACAGCGGCATCTGGAGTGACTCCCATGCCGAGGCATTTGCGCCTATCGCAAGTTTCATCAGAGAACAAGGTGCCGTGGCAGGGATTCAACTTGCCCATGCCGGCCGCAAGGGGTCCTGTTCACTACCCTGGCTCGGCGGCGGCCCCCTGGGAATGGAGGCGCGTGGTTGGCAGCCGCTTGCGCCAAGCGCCGTACCATTCGACACAGGCCATCCTGTGCCCCGCGCCTTGACACTTGACGAGATGGACGAAGTCGAAGCACAGTTTTGCGCTGCGGCTCGCAGGGCGCTTGCCGCAGGTTTTCAGGTGGTTGAGGTACACATGGCCCATGGCTACCTGCTCCATGAATTTCTCTCTCCGCTGGTTAATCACAGGGACGACAATTATGGCGGCAGCCTGGAAAACCGGCTTCGTTTTCCCTTGCAAGTAGCCTGCGCCGTAAGAAAGGAGTGGCCCGAGGAACTGCCCCTGTTTGTCCGCATTTCGGCGACCGACTGGGTGGCAGGTGGCTGGGATATCGACCAATCGGTATTTCTGGCCAGTCAGTTGAAAGAGATCGGGGTGGACCTGATCGATTGCTCTTCAGGATTTGCGGTGCCGAATGAGCCGGTCCCCTTTGGCCCCGGTTTCCAGGTTCCCTTTGCGGCCAGGGTCCGGGCCGAGGTCAACATTGCCAGCGGTGCGGTTGGCTACATCACCGAGCCTGCCCAGGCAGAGCAGATAGTTGCCACGGGTCAGGCCGACGCAGTTTTGCTGGCGAGGCAGATGCTGCGCGACCCTTATTGGCCGCTGCATGCTGCCAAGGTCCTGCATGCGGACGCACCTTGGCCAAATCAGTATCTGCGGGCTAAATAGTGTGTTTCCAGGCTATTACGGCCTTAAGGCAACTAGGAACAGGGCAGTGTAAGACTGGAAAAAAGTAGCAATCTTATTTGTTTAAAGAATTGTCTGGTGCAACTCAAGTTCGTTTATATCTAAAAGGAGCAACATCATGAATGAGTTTAATACCGTTTACCCTCGTACCTCAGACCAGGTAATAGTCAAACAGAATGCCCTTATCCGACAGGTGTACGCCTGGATGGGAGCAGGGCTGGCCATCACTGCCTTGATGGCGCTGTTTACACTTTCCACGCCTGTGGTCATCAATGCAATTGCTGGAAACCGGATTCTGTTCTTCGGGCTTATGATCGGAGAGCTGGCTCTGGTTTTTACCCTTTCAGGTGCCATCAACAGGATGAGTGCTGCCGTTGCCACGCTGCTGTTTGTCGCATACTCGGCGCTCAATGGGGTCACGCTGTCGATCCTGGCCTTGGTTTATACCGCCAATTCGATTGCCTCCACCTTCGTCATCACCGCTGGAATGTTCGGCGCCATGAGTATTTATGGATACATGACCCGACGCGACCTGACTTCGTTGGGCAGCTTTCTTTTCATGGGGCTGATCGGTGTGGTGATTGCATCGGTTGTTAACATTTTTGTTGGAAGCAGTGCGGTCTCCTGGATCATCTCCGGTATCGGCGTGATTGTCTTCACCGGGCTGACCGCTTACGATACCTGGAAGATCAAAGCCATGGCAGCCCAAGGAATAGAGGGGAAAAAACCGGCCATCTTAGGCGCGCTGACTCTCTATCTTGATTTCATCAACCTGTTTCTCATGCTGCTCAGGTTCACCGGCGACCGGCGGTAAAATACCGGGCACCCGATGAGTTCATCGCACTGAATTTATAAGAGTTGGGGCCGGACCTTGAGGTCCGGCCCCAACGTAACTTTAATGGTCAATTACCTGCCGGGTACTAACCGATATGACGGCCACGGAACAATAACAGAAGGAAATCCCATGAGACTGCCTGCATTCCCGCCACCCTACCGGCACGAACACGGCCCCATAAAGAATGTCAATGAAGTTGTCAAGGAACAGCTTACCTTAGGCCAGAGAGCAGCGGACTGGATTGCCGCCAAGGTCGGCTCATGGCAGTTCATTATCGGGCAGTCAGCGCTTCTTACCTTGTGGGCTATTCTCAATGTCACTGCGTGGGTGCGGCATTGGGATCCCTATCCATTCATCCTGATGAATCTGGTGTTATCGCTGCAGGCGGCATATACGGCACCAATGATCATGATGAGCCAAAATCGGAAGGCCGAGCGTGACCGTATCGAGGCGCACATTGATTATGAAGTCAACCAGAAGGCGGAAACGGAAATCAGGGTAATTTTGGAAAATCTTGAGGCTCAGAACGTCGCTATTGCAGAAATTCATAAATTAATCGCGGAACTGCGTACCGGGAATACAGGAGAGTCATCCCTATAGGGGTGGTGTTTCCCCGTGAAACCACCGCTTCCGGAACCAGAAAGCCACATTGACGAGGCCGATCATGACCGGCACCTCCACCAGTGGGCCGATGACAGCGGCAAAGGCAGCACCGGAATTGATGCCGAAGACCGCTACCGCTACGGCTATGGCCAATTCGAAATTGTTGCTGGCAGCAGTAAAGGCCAGAGTAGTTGTTTTGGAATAATCCGCCCCCAGTTTTTTCCCCATCCAGAAAGAAACCAGGAACATCACCACGAAGTATATCAACAGCGGGATCGCGATCCGCACCACATCCAGCGGTAGTTGGACGATCAACTGCCCTTTCAGGCAGAACATCACCACAATAGTAAAGAGAAGGGCTATAAGGGTCAGGGGGCTTATTTTTGGCACAACTACGCGATGATAGCGTTCCGTGCCGATTGATTTCACTCCGATAAGGCGGGTCAGGGCACCGGCAATGCAGGGTATGCCGAGATAGATGAAAACGCTCTCGGCAATCTGTTTGATGCTGACGTCAACCACCATTCCCTTGAGTCCTGCCAGGGGCGGCAGAACGGTTATGAAAAACCAGGCATAGACGCTGTAGAAGAGTACCTGAAAGATGCTGTTAAATGCCACCAGCCCGGCTGCATACTCGGAATTCCCCTTGGCCAGTTCGTTCCAGACGATTACCATGGCAATACAGCGGGCAAGACCGATCATTATGAGGCCCACCATGTAATCAGGTTTGTCGGGTAGCAAGAGAATCGCAAGCACGAACATCAGCAATGGACCGATCAGCCAGTTCTGCAGCAGGGAAAGCCCGAGAATTTTCTTGTTCCGGAATACCTCGGGCATCTCCTCATAACGTACCTTGGCGAAGGGCGGATACATCATAAGAATCAACCCGGCGGCAATGGGGATATTGGTTGTCCCAAGCTGGAAACTGTTGATGAACCCTTCCACGCCCGGGATGAAATATCCCAGACCGACGCCCAGGATCATGGCAGAAAAAATCCACAGGGTCAGCCAACGGTCCAAGAAGGAGAGTTTTCTGGAAACATGCTCACTCATTGTGTGACTCCAACTTGTTCTTCAATATCCGGATTTTCATGCTGATCTCCTTGAAACGGCATGTAAGAACGCGTCAAACAGATGTCCCACTAAGGTGATCGCCACAGCTATTGTACCGAACACTACTTAGCAAACAGGCAGTGCGATCTGTCCGTGGCATGCTCCATTGTATGATTGCTTAGTCATATATACATGGAAGCAAAGCATGTCAAGCGAGGAAATAAGGCGGCGCGACCATAAAATGCCGGCATTGAATTCGGATTTTGCGGCTGTAATGATTTACCTGGTAAGTGCAGTCAGCCTTATTTTCTTAAACTCGGATTCAAGCAGTCCTATCTGCCGCAATTTTGGATCGTCCGATTGCGAAAGTTTCTCTACCAGTTCTTCCCATTCGTGACTGATAAAAGGTGCCTCGTTGTATTCTTTGAAAAATTTTCTTATTTGCTTGCTGCGGCTCGTATTCTCGCTGCTCACGTGACATTTCCCTTCTCGAAAATTGAATTCCGGCAATCTGAAATCGGCTTTGTCATCTGGCCCTGTTCAACTTGCGATCACGGACAGAGACCTCATTATATTTACACCGAGAAGCGCAGGTAGTAATGTTACGATTATGTTAAATTTGTGTGGCAAATGTTGAAACTGCTGCAAAGTGTACTATAAAGGGTTAGTATTAATATTGCATTAGGAGGCCATCATGATCCTGTACGTGCTGAGGCATGCCGAAGCGGTTGTTGCCAATGATGATCTGCCGGACGAATGGCGTTACCTGACGGACAAAGGTATCAAAGCGGCTGCCAAGACCGCGCGGTGTATGGCCAAGTATGGCCGCAAGCCGCGCCTGATCATAACCAGCCCCCTGGTCCGTGCCGTCCAGACCGCGCAGATTGCCGCCGCTTATGCTTGCCGCAAGAACGAGGTGATTGTCAGTGGGCTTTTGCAAGCTGACAGCGACCTGGGCGAGCTCCAAAACCTCCTTCGAAGCCATGCCGAAGCAAAACGGCTCATGGTGGTAGGCCACGAACCACATCTCGGCTCGTTGGTTGCGACTCTGCTTCAGACAGAGGACACGATCATGCTGGCGAAAAGCAGTTGCACGGCACTGGATATCGATACGGACAATGCCGACAAGCCCGCCAGGTTCCTTTGGCACATGAAACCGGGCGGGAAACTGGTAACCTCACTCAAAAAAGCATTTGCCCCCAAGAAATAACCCATCGTCCACCATGCGCAAACAGCAATGAAAAACAGCGAAGCCATCCTGGAACGAGCCCGCAATGTCTTCTTTTCCCAGTGGGAGGAAATGCTCCGCCTCAGGCTCTTGGTCCTGAAACGCTGCGAACAGGAAGACATCCACGACCTGAGGGTTGCTTCGCGCCGCTTCAGGGCGACCTTGAAGCTACTGGGCCCGTTGTGTGGCAACGGAAGCGTTCCAACGCTGGTCAAACAGATTCGGTCGCTAACCCGAACGCTGGGCGACCTGCGCAACCTGGACGAGGCTCTGGCTTTTTTCGGAGCTCACACCGAGCAGATGGACTTGTTGTCCGGCCTCATGGGCCGGTTGGCCGATCAGCGAGAGCTTGAACAGCACGAAATTATCAAGGCCCTTGAGGGGTTTAAAGCCAAAAAGCTCGATTCCCTGGTGCGCGCTGTGGTGGCCGGCCTGACCATGGATTGTCTCCGGAGCCTGAATATGGCGCCGCTCCCCTCATATCTCTCCAACACCTCGATCAGTCTGTTCGAGACCATTCAAGCTCTTTTGCCCGCCGCGCTCTGTTTTGAAAATTCCGAGGAACGTCATGCCCTGAGGATTGCGATCAAAAAATGGCGCTACTTTCTGGAAACGGTTTCCGTAATCCTGGAGCAGGATTACGCTACGCCCCTGGAGCAACTCAAAAAGTACCAGACCCTGCTCGGCAGCATGAATGATATGACGGTATTCGGTTTGCTGTGCCGAGAGCAGGAAGAAGCAGGCGACGAACCCGGCAAAGTGGCGCAGTTGCTGGAAGATGAAAGCAAAAGGCATTTTGAGGAGTTTGTCGTTCTCGCGGCTGCAGAACCGCTCAGATACTCCTTCCTGATATGAAGAACGCAAATTAATTATGGTTGTTTGCTGCAGAGATCGGAATCGGTTTGCTTGAGGACTGCCTTAGCGGATCATCATCGGAAAGTCATGACAGTTGTCTGGCCATTGGCAAAAAATCGTCGCAGGCGGATGTCTCTGCTTTTCTGATAATGGGCATCCAGCGCGTGGCTGGCAGGAAGTTGCTTGAGCGGTGGCTTTGTCGGACCCATGATTTGTCATTCCTTTCTTAATCGCAACAGGCGGGCGGCTTGCCGATCCACCAGCCAGAGCAATCCGCCGTCTACGGGCTTGATCAGCCGGGCCGGGATGCTCCTGGGGTCCTGGGCTTCTTTTAGTACCTTCCGCAAGATCTGAGCCTTGTCGGACCCCGAAACCAGGAAAACAACCAGTGACGCTTGATTAATAGTCGCGGCTGTCAGGGTGAGCCGGTAGATCCCTTCATCAGCCAGATAGACCTCGCTAACCCATCGTTGCCGCTCTTCCAGTGCGGAAGTGCCGGGAAAGAGTGAAGCCGTGTGGCCATTCTCCCCAAGTCCCAGTAATACCAGATCGAATCGTGGCCGGCCCCTGGGGAAAAAAGCTCTCAGAAGCACCTCATATTCCGCCGCAGCTTCCATGGGATGGCGATCACAGACCATGGGATGTACCTGTTCCCGGGGTACCGGGACATGGTCGAGCAATGCACGGCGCGCCATCAGGGCATTATTCCGGGGATCATCGCCGGGAACGCACCGTTCGTCTCCCCAGAAAACATGTGTATTTTGCCAGGGTATCTGCTCCCGGAAGGGGCCGCTGGCCAGAAGTTCATAGGCACGGCGCGGTGTGCTCCCACCGGCAAGTGCGACGGTGAATCTGCCGTTGGCCTGCACCGCCTGCCGCGCCTCAGAGGCAAACAGCTCGGCCGCGGCGAGGCTCAAGGCCTCCAGATCAGCGCATACTTTAATCATATGTTTTTCACCGTTTTGATGACCGGCTGCAGCCAGTGGTGCCCATCCCTCGCTATAAGTAGGTCGGCGGACTCAGGCCCCCAGCTTCCGGCGGCATAGTCAGGGAAATCCCCCGGGGGGACCGACTCCCAGGCTTCGAGCACGGGATCGACGATCTTCCAGGCGCATTCCACCTGATCGGCCCTCATGAAGAGAGTGGCATCACCCCTGACCACATCCAGGAGCAGTGTTTCATATGCCTCTGGAGGGACGGCCCTGAAGGCGTCTTGGTAGCGGAACTCCATGTCCACCGGGCCCAGCAGGAGGCGGGTGCCCGGTTGTTTGGCCTGGATGCGGGTTACGATCCCTTCCTCCGGCTGGATTCGTATTATCAGGCGATTGGGCTGCCAGTTTTCCACCGCGGCCGAAGGGAACAGTTGGTGGGGCGCCGGACGGAAGAGGATGGAAATCTCCGAGACCTTGCTGGGCAGCCTCTTGCCGGTGCGCAGGTAGAAGGGTACCCCCTGCCAGCGCCAGTTGTCGATAAAGAGCTTGAACGCTGCGAAGGTTTCGGTTGGCGAGTCAGTGGCCACCCCGGCTTCATCCCGGTAACCCGGGACGGCCTTCTCTTCGATGGTGCCATTGCCATACTGCCCCCTGACTGCGTGGTGATGGATCTCATCTGGGCGGATGGGGCGTATGGCACGCAACACATCAACCTTGCGGTTACGGACTTCGTCCGCATCGAAGGAAATCGGCGGTTCCATGGCAATCAGGCAAAGGATTTGGAGAAGGTGGTTCTGCACCATGTCACGCAGTGCGCCTGCCTGGTCATAGTACCCACCTCGCTCCTCCACTCCCACGGTTTCGGCCACGGTGATCTGCACGTGATCGATGTAGCGCCGGTCCCAGATCGGTTCGTAGAGAGAATTGGCAAACCGGAAGGCGAGGATGTTCTGCACCGTCTCCTTGCCCAGGTAGTGGTCGATCCGGTAGATCTGAGACTCGGCGAACATGCCGGTCAGAAACCGGTCCAGTTCCCGGGCCGATGCCAGGTCACGTCCGAACGGTTTTTCCACAACCAGGCGGTCACGCACGCAGTCACGGCAAACTCCGATGCGTTGCAGTTGTGCCGCTGCAGCCTCAACCATATCGGGTGGGATGGCAAGGTAGAAAATGCGGTTCGCCCGGGTACCCCAGGCCCGTTCCAGTTCCTCCAGCTTATGGCTGAGAGCTGGGCCGGATGCCGGGTTGCTGAAATCGTCGGAGAGGTAGGAAACATGCTCGGCGAACCGGTTCCAGCTATCCTCATTTGCCGGCTTGCGGCGGGAGAAGAGATCCACCCCTTTTCGGAGGTGGTTGCGGAACCCCTCATCATCCAGGGGCTTGCGGGCAACACCCACTATTGCGAAGTGCCCGGGCAGCGGGTTGTCGAGATGAAGGTTGAATAGCGCCGGGATCAGCTTGCGCCAGGCCAGATCCCCACCGCCGCCAAAGATTATCAGCACGGTAGGTTCATGGGACATTGAAGTTGGCATGGTCAATCCTCCTTCCCCGCACCCTTTTCCAGGTGGCCGCCGAAACCATAGCGCATGGCCGACAGGATCCGGTCGGCAAAATCCGCTTCACCCCTGGAGCTGAAGCGTTCATAAAGGGCAGCGCTGAGCACGTGGGCCGGGACTCCCTCTTCAATGGCGGCGATGTTGGTCCAGCGTCCCTCCCCGGAATCGGATACCCTCCCTTTGAAGTTCTCCAGACCGGGGTTGGCCAGCAGCCCGTTTGCTGCAAGGTCCAGCAGCCAGGACGAAATGACGCTCCCCCGTCGCCAGACCTCCGTAATATCGGACAGGTTGAAGTCATATTGGTAATGCTCCCGATGGCGCAGCGGAGTTGTCTCGGCATCCACCTCCCGTTCCTTTTTGCCGGCATTGGCATGGTGGAGGATATTCAGCCCCTCGGCATAGGCCGCCATCAGCCCGTATTCGATGCCGTTGTGCACCATTTTGACGAAGTGACCCGCACCGCTGGGGCCGCAGTGGAGATACCCCTCTTCGGCCGTGCCCCGGGCCTCCCCCCTGCCGGCTGTGCGCGGTGCGGCTGCGATGCCGGGTGCCAGGGCGGCAAATATCGGGTCGAGCCGTTCCACGGCGGATTTTTCGCCGCCGATCATCAGGCAGTAACCCCGCTCCGCCCCCCAGACACCGCCGCTGGTTCCGACGTCGAGATAGCTGATACCTGCTGCCTGCAAATCTGCAGAACGGCGGAGATCGTCCAGGTAATAGGAGTTGCCGCCGTCAATAAGGATGTCGTCCGTCTCCAGGAGCGGCGCGAGTGTGCCGATCATTGAGTCCGTAACGGCTGCAGGCACCATCAGCCAGACCACTCGCGGTCTGGCAAGCCTGGCGACAAAATCCCCGATTGAACCGGCCCCCACAGCACCTTCGAGTTCAAGCCTGCTCACTGCTTCGGTTTTCATGTCAAACACCACGCATTCATGGCCTCTGTGCAGCAGGCGCCGCACCATGTCTGCGCCCATGCGTCCCAATCCGATCATGCCTAGTTGCATATGCTCCCTCCCGATCCTGCCCGATTAATGTCAATTGGTATTCTGAAATTGTTACACGAGATTTAAAGACGCCAGTCTGTCCGGTTTTGTTCAAGTGTCTGCGTCAGTTTGTTATTTGTATTTCTCTTTTTATATGCATCGCTAATGCTTAGCGGCAACAGTGAAGTTTCTGGTCGCTGATGCGGGTTGATGAAAGTTTATTCGTGATCTTCTCCGTTACGCCACAACTGCGGGAGTTCTGGGTTCGGCTCGCCGCGAAACGTCCAGTAGAGGAACAAAAGCGATGGTATGAGAATGGTGATGCCGATAACCAGCACCGAAAAAAATGAGCGAAGTGTTGCGGGAGGCGCAGCCGCTGCAGCCAGGGACAGTTGGCCGACTAGAAGGTCCGGGTACATGGCTGCTGCGAAGCCGGCAATTGTCAGAGCGACGGTCGTTGCGGCCGCAATCTGTGCCCACAGAAAGTGGCATCTCCAGAGCAGTACCATGGCTGTGATCCCCGATGACACGGCCAAGACAACCAAAACAGCTCCCCGCAAGGCAAGAAGACGGTCGGCAAAGAGAGGGGCATCGACCATGGCAATGGGAATCTCCAGGGTGGTCAGGATGCCGAGCGCCAGTCCGGCATATAACCCATGGCGCCTGAAATCATTTTGCAACTCCCCCTCGGTACGCACGGTCATGTAGATAGGCGCCAAATAGGCGCAAATGGCCATGCCTACAACCCCGCCCACCAGGGTGAACGGGCCAATCCAGAACCATGGCCCGGTCTGTACCCAGCCTTTAACGAAGATGATTTTTCCGGTGGCGGTGGCGGTCACTGCCATCCCGAGGGCGAGGGGAGTCAGAATACTCGCTACGGCAAAGGTTCCGGCCATGAAGGGAACGTGTCCACCCGTCTGTCTGCCAAAGTGACGGAAGGCAAAGGCTGCACCGCGAAAGTTGATGCCGATCAGGGCTATCACCAGGGGTACCGGCAGGGCGGTGAAGAGGGCGGCAAACCCCTTCGGAAAGGTGGTGAAAAGGGTTACCACCACGAAGATGAGCCAAACGTGATTCGTCTCCCAGACCGGTCCGATGGCATGGAAAAGCTTGTCCCGCTGTTCCCGCGCCCGGGGTCCGGAGGCAAGGCCGGTCCAGATGCCGCCGCCGAAGTCCGCACCGCCGAAAACCGCATACATGGCCAGCCCAAGATAAACAGTGCCGGCCGCCAGGTTCTCAAAGGTCCACATACCGGTCCCCCTGTGTTGTCTCGGTACGATCTGCTGGCGTTGACGGTCGCAACAGCAGTTTCAACAGTCCTGCCGTCAGCAGCAAGTAGATGACAACGAATGTGATGAGTATGAGGCCAATACCGGTCTGCAATGTTACCCCTTCGCTAACGCGCATCAGATCCCTGATGATCCAGGGTTGGCGACCGAATTCGGTGACGAGCCAGCCGCTTTCCAGGGCAATCATCCCGAACGGAGATGCGAGCAGGAGCGCGCACAGCAGCCATGTGTCAAGCGGTACGTCCCGCCGGCGCCAGCGAAGCCACCAGAACCATGCGGCTGGCGCAAGCATGATGAAGGTAGAGCCAACCATCAGGTCGAAGAAAGGATGGACAAGTCGCGGGTCAGGCGTTGTGCCGGGGGGGAAGGCGTCGAGTCCCTCGACAATGGCATCAGGATTGCGATGGGCAAGGATACTGAGGAGTTTGGGAATTTTGATGCCGTACAGGACCTTGCCAGAAGCAGGGTCCGGCCAGCCGCCAATGATGAGCGGTGCGCCGCTGGCCGTTACGAAATGGGCTTCCATCGCAGCCAGCTTGGGCTTTTGCTGGGCAGCGACCGTCATGGCCGCCCAGTCTCCCGTGACCAACATCAGGGGAAGGGAAACTGAGGCAATTGCCAGAGCCAACGTCAGGGCGCGTTTGTTGTAGTCACTGTTGCTGCCGCGCAACAGGGCAAAGGCATAGACTCCGGCCATGGCAAAACCGGTGGCAACGTAGGCCGCCAGGGTGCCGTGCACCGCCTCGTGCGCCCAAGAAGGATTGGAAAGGGCCTGAAAAGGGCGCACATCAACAAGGGCATTGTTTACGAGACGAAAACCTGTGGGGGTATTCATCCAGGCGTTGGCGCTGATGACAAAAGCTGCCGAGGCCGCAGAGGAGAGGGTGAGGGCAATTGTACAATAAAAGAGCATTCGGCGGGAAAGCCTTTGTTCGCCATAGATATAAAGGGCGAGGAAGATCGCTTCAGTAAAAAAAGCAAACCCCTCCATCGAGAAGGGAAGTCCGATGAGTGGACCGCTGAATGCCATGAAACGCGGCCACAGTAGCCCCAATTCAAAGGAAAGAACGGTGCCGGAGACCGCGCCTATGGCGAACAGCACCCCTGCAGGACGCATCCAGCGTCGGGCAAGCTGGTGAAAAAGTTCGTCTCCGGTGCGAAGTGACAGTCCTTCAGCAACCATCAGCATGAGCGGCAGTCCGATCCCGATGGTCGCATAGATGATGTGAAAACAGAGCGAAAAGCCCATCAGGGTGCGTGCCGAGAGAATGTTGTCCATCAAGTCTCCAATTTCGACTGCTTCGATATTCAACCCATAATTTACATGACTTACCGGTCCGCAGGATAGTGGCAACGCGCATAACTCCCGAGGCTGGAGCGTCTGGCGTTCTCAAGCTTCAGGAGTGGCCTACTTTACGGCGGTTTCATCTCTCTTTCCAGTGCAGTTATTTTGGCCAGGCGGCGACGGTGGCGCTCCGCACCGCTGAAACAGGCGGCGATAAAGGTTTGGACCAGCTCCCAAGCCTGGGCATAGCCAACCACAAGGCTGCCAAGGCAGATGATGTTCATGTCGTCGTCTTCCACCCCCTGATGGGCGGAGAAGTGTTCATGGATCAAGGCTGCATGCACTCCGGGTACTTTGTTGGCGACTATGCATGCCCCAACACCGCTGCTGCAAAGGGCAATGCCACGTTCCACCTCACCTCTTGCTACAGACTTTGCCAGTGGAATGACGAAATCCGGGTAGTCGTCGCTGGGGTCCGCTTCCAGGGCGCCATAATCGGTCACCCCATGACCTGCGGTTTTAAGTGCCAGCACAAGCTGTTCTTTCATGTTAAAGCCGCCGTGGTCGGCGGCAATACCGATTTGCATCAGCCGTTCTCCCCTGGTTAGCCGGCAACATGAGTAATGATCCTGCACATGGATATTCTGCCGGGAACCCCAACATGATAGATCCGTTCACTTTATTAAAAGTATACCTCATAGATTGGTAAGCGCATGAGAATCTGAAAATGATTTCGGAATGTTCCGGCCCGATAGCACCTGAGATGCGAACGTGAGAATCACAATGCGTGGGAAAATGAATGCGGTAGTGGGGGGGGGGAAGGCGTCAAGAGGTAAGATTAACATATGCCGGTTTTTGGTGAAGTATGCGTAGAGGGTTCCGCTGACAGCGGTCATCATGTTTCCGGGGATATTCACACATGCGGGGAAAATACTACCGAGCGCACCCAGGGCCGTCACGATATGCGAGGGCTATGCAGGAGATATTCTGAGTTTGACCGGTCCAAGAGATATCAGGTCGTTTGGGAAAAGCTGCTTCTTGGTAACCGCCTCACCGTTGACTTTGGTGCCGTTTTTGCTGGCCAGGTCTTCAATGGTCAATCTGTTATCGACTATTTCGAATTTTGCATGGCGCCGTGATATACGTTGATCGTCCAGTATCAAATCGCAGTCTTTGCGTCCGATTATAAACGGAAGTGTTGCAACAAAGCGTTTCCCCTGCAGAGGCCCGGACTCTACTGTGAGTACTAGGGAGAGAATCGGTTTTTCACAGAGGGCATTGATAAGAATATTGATACCGTCTGTTGCAGGTATTGGCAATTTCTTTGTGTCGCAACTACGCTTGTATCTGGAATTACCGGTAGAAGTTGACGATATTTCTTTATCTCCGCTACGCATGTTTCCATGGGTACCGGCCGGCATTGGTGATCTTTCCCCATCTCCTTTGCGTCTGTTTTTAGGAATCCCATTAGTAAGAAGATTGTATAACGAATCTTTATCAAGCAGGCTAGTGCCATTTACCATGGTCGTAACGATGTCACGGAAAATGAATGCCTGCACTTTGCTTCCAGGTTGAAATGCGTAGAGCAGCATCTCTTCGTCGATAGTCATTCCTTTCGGCCGCTTAAACTCCAGGTCGGAGTAATAGGCTTGAGCCCCATTGCCATCCTTAAAGAAGAAAAAATTTATGGTATTGTCCCGACAAAGGGCGATCATCGCATCGGCACCAGCCTCACCAATCTGACGGGTAACAGATTCCAAGTCGATTAGAGCGGTAGGTGCTTTGACTTCCGGCTCTTCCTGTAAAAAGTGAATCATGCATTGCAACAGGATCTGGTCTGTTTCGCAGAGTGTGATGGACTGGACTTCGTGTGCTGATGATGCCAGATACTCTCCAAACTCTTGGATAGAACAACTTATCGGCCTGCCGTCTCTAAAGCTTCCGGCAGAAAAGGGGGCGCCATTAAAGAAAAAGAGAAAATAAAGGGAAAATCTATCGCTTAAAATCTTGAAATATCCGGTAAACGGAGGAGAAGATGCGTAAACCTTCTCCAGTAAACTGAGCAACAGTTTACGGGAAAAAGGACTTTCGTCGCAAAGGATTTTCTGTCGTGGAAACGAGTAAGTGGACATATTTTTATATAGCAGCCTGCTACATGCTTGTCAATTTAATGGGTTAGTAAAAAATAATCGGATCCTGAACCCCAATATCAGGCAGATGCCGATACTCTCAGAAGGCCTTTCAATAATTATTGAGCGGATAGCATCGGATTTAGGAGCCCGTTGACCGCCCGGTACATATCATCAATAATGACTTTACCTTGTAATATATTATTGATATACCATAATTATTGTTAATTTTGTTGGAGATTTATCAATGACTGATCTCGCCTCCATTGACCTCTCACAATACATTGGTGCCAACATCGGTACCGTTACTCTGGTCAAATTATTGGGCAAAGGAGCTATGGGCGCCGTATTTATCGGATATCAGGCTACCCTCAAACGCCAAGTAGCCGTTAAAATCCTCCCAAAATCGCTTACGAGCAGCACCAGGGCCCAGAATATGTTTCGCGATGAAGCAGAGACGGTCGGAATACTTGCCCATCCAAATATTGTTCCCGTGTACGAGATGGGGGAGACTACCGATTTCTTTTTTCAGGTGATGCAACTCGTAGTAGGTCATGACCTGAGAACCCTCATTGCAAAGGCACGCAAACACCCGGTCCCGACCAAGCGAATCCTTTCTGTTTTGGAAACAATCCAATATATTTGCCAGATTCTGGATGCCCTCGGATATGCCCATGAAGAAGGCGTTTTTCATCAAGACATCAAGCCGGCAAATATTCTTATTGATGATAGATTTAAACGCCCCCTTGTGGCAGATTTCGGCATTGCCCGGACTATCTGGGCTGAATACAGCTCGACGCAGAAGATAGTGGGGACACCGATGTATATGTCGCCTGAACAGGCATCCTGCGGGGCAATTGATGGCCGAACGGATATTTACTCCGTTGGTGCAATACTTATGGAGATGACGGCTGGTGTATTGCCGATTCATAAAGAATCGCTTGTAGATATGATCAAACGCAAGCGCAACGAACCGGACACTTTTTTTATAGCCAGGCCATCTGAAATCAATCCTTCGATAGACCGTGATCTTGAAGCGATAATTACCAAAGCAATTGCAGCACACCCCAATAATCGTTTTGCTGATTGTCTGGAGTTTAAAACCAGTCTCGAAGCTTATGTTCGTAATTGTAAGCTGAATTAGTAGGTTGCCGTTTTGTGGAATACAAGGACTTAGCTTGATATGTCAGAAATTGCTATCGATTTAAAGCAGGCACTACAGATTGCCAGGGCATTTAACTTGGCATTCAATAATGCTTTTATGTACGGTGGAAGCCATCAGACTACCAAAGATAGCGCCGCATCCTTTTTCAGTGTTTTGCAGCCAATGCTTGCTATTGCGAATACTATTACTGTAAGCGCGGAAAAAGACTCTATTTTTTTTGAAAATCATTGTGTGGATAAGTTGGTTAGCGTTAAGCGTATTAACAATAGGTTTAAAAAGACTGGAGTCCAGTCCGTCAGCTTTGACAGGGACGCTTCCCTGGAAAGTGCCCTGGCTTTATTTTACTTAATGGGGTCGTTATCTGATTTCAAGAGCGTAGAAACAATGCAGGATTACCTACGCAATGAACGTATTCCGGGTGTAAAGATAAACTATGTTGTTTATAAAAAAGTCACGATTGACGACGCGATCGTTAATAAAGATGTCCTTGCGGATACTCAGTTGCTGTTTGGCAATCAGCAAGCCTATGGAACTGGGACTTATGTCCAGGCGGATCCGGGTATAATCCTCAGGGAATTTTCGAATATCTTGTCTCTGCGCAATTCCTCCCATGAAAATGGCGCTTCCGGAGCAGTGGGCGCCGACTCACCCCAATTATCTCAGGCAGATTACGACAAATACATAACAACTCAATTAAAGGCACTCAATAACCAGTTCACTACTTCTGAGATATCCGAAGATGTCACCAGTCTTACGCCGGCTGAAATGCTGGAAACAATATATAAGCTAAAGGAAAATGTTCTCGAGAATATCAGACTTCAAAGAGAAACTGGAAAGCTGGTTGCCACGGACGAACTGGCCATAAACGAAATAAATCAGTTCAGTTACCAAGTTATTGTGCGGCTGATCAAGGAAGAATACCGAGGCGACCGAAAGATTTCCATTAAGAGGTTGGCCCAGATTATCCGGCGTATGCTGCCTGATATCAAGGAGTTGAAATATCTGCTGCCGCAGCTTAAAGATGGTCTTTTTGCCGAAGGAATGTCGCCTTCCGATTATTTGTCGCTTGTCAAGGAACTGAACAAAGAGCTCGATAGTGACGGTTTGATTCAGATTATGGTTGAGGCATCGGACCAGATCGGACTCACCTTGAATGAACTGATTGAAGGAATCAGGGAAGCTCCGGAAGAATCTGCCAAGCTTATCGTGCTGGCAGCTGAAATTAAAAAAGGAGGCGTAAAGACTGATGACCAACAAATGTCAGCGGTTTTGAGTGACTACATTGAAAAGGTAAGTCGAGCCTTGGTGTTGCAATCGCCTGAAGCCGCTGCCCCTGGCGGCGGAACAATGCTTAAGGCCGCTGTCAAAAGGATAGAACGGGAAATTCTCGATCGCTTGAAATCACAGAATGTCGGTTTGAATATGGTCTCTGTAGTTGCGCAAAAACTGGCAAACCAGTTCAACGATACTGTCTCCACATTAAAAGGTGATTGGGTTAAAAAGAGCATAAACGGTTCTAAAAACCTGGATGAAGAAACCGTGTTTTCGATTATTGAACAAATTGCCGAGCAGGGACAGGAGGGTGTTGGTGTTGCGGAGGAGATTCGGTCCATCCTGATTTCCAATGGTTTCTCTGCCGAGAAGATCGATAATATGGCAAAAAAGGTCCAGCTCCGTGCCGAAGCAGCGGTTACTCATAAAATCGAAATCCCCGAAGGTACTTTTAATGCCGCGACCATGGCCTTTTTTCTTAATCTTGAGATCAAGCGCAATTGCCGTTATAACTCACCATTTTCCACTATTCTTGTTTCATATGAAAAAATCGTCGATCTGCGGACATACACCTTTTTTGATTTAACTCCGGACATCAATATTCAGTTGACCAATCAGTCTCTGGAAATATTAAAACATATGAAGAGAGATTTGGATGTGCTTGGAATTTTTACGATAAACAATACAAGTATTCCGCTTATGGTTTTGCCAATGACCGACTTCACCGGTGCGTTATTCGTGAAAAAGAGGATTGAAAAGGACTTTCCTTGCCATGAATTCCTTATAAACGGCATTACGGTTCATGTTGAGCCAGTAGTTACCGCCTCTGGTTTTGATAGGAATCTAACTCCCGACAAGGCTTCCTATTCGAAAGCGATTTATCAGCTTCATTGCCAACCAAAACTACAATAGCAATCTTATGATCTCAGCCTACGCCACCCATCCCGGCCTTGTCCGTCAGAATAACGAAGATTGTATCCTTGCTGATGACAACCTTGGCATCTATCTGCTTGCTGACGGCATTGGCGGGCATAATGCCGGCGAAGTGGCCAGCGCCCTTGCTGTTGAAACTGTCTATTCGATATTGCGATCAAACATCGAACATACTGAGGCGGATGGTTACTTTGAGCTTATGGTGCATGCCATGCACACCGCTCATTGGGAGATAAGCACCAAATCGCAATCAAGTCCATCATTTATGAGGATGGGGACGACTCTGGTCGTCGCAGTTTTGCGGGAGAATAAAGCATATATTGTTAATGCCGGAGACAGCCGTTGCTATTTGTTTCATGGCTTTCATAACCTCCCGACCTCTCTGCTTGGAAGTGAGAGGCAAAAATTCGTGCGATTAACAAACGATCACACCGTGGGTGATCAACTGCTGGCAAGTGGCATTTCCATCGGTCAGATCCCAAAGAAACAATTTCATACTCTAACCCAGTCAGTTGGGTGTGGAGACCCTCCGTATCCCGATTTCAACATTATAGAACTCAAGCAGGGCGACATGCTTCTGATCTGTTCCGATGGACTTACCGATATGCTGGCTGATGCTGAAATCGAAGCCATTCTGGCAAGTAATGCCGACAGTCTTGATGCTCTCGCCTCAGATCTTATTGCTGCTGCCAATGCAAACGGCGGCAGGGATAACATCTCCGTTGTACTGGTAACTTCGCCATAAACCGGCCCCAATTCAATTCTCAACGACAACGACCGTCCACGACGCATTTATGGCGCTCCGGATCTTCAACAGCGACCAAGGATGCCAGTTCACCCGCGAAGCATTCTGAACTTGACAAACAGACGTTGGCTGAGGCGTATTGCCGGGGACTCGAACAACTGAAACTGGCGGCCTGAAGCCAATAACCACAACAACATCCGGATATTGCTTATTTTTCCTATCAGAATGTCTCACTAACCCCGACCACCTCGGTTGGTGTTTCAATCGCCCCAAGGGGCCGGAAATTTGCCCTCAGCGATTAAAACCCTTGACATCGTTAACAACATAAATATACATAGTCGTATACAGGAAATTTCTAATAAAGGATGTATATCCTAATCCAGATTCTATCCTTGACAACTACATACAAAAATACTTCCAGAGACACGGCCTCCCGCGTCTCAAAAAGTCCTTTTCTGCGAGCCCATTCGCCGAAAAGGTGCCTGTCCAAACTATTGATTCTTCTCCTGCTGCTCCTCGCCCCCATTACCTTTTCAAGTGATAACATCCCCAACTTTCAACCAGAATGTGAAACCAGTTTGACGATTGGCATCAAGGCTGTGTCGGTCTTGGCTAACTTCCACAAGGAATGCTCTATTGTTTATCCAGAGTGGTCATCATCACCTCCACCACAACCAACGCCCCACCCACTTCATATCCCTCCGATTGCATTCGTAGCAATTGTCACTTCGCCACGAGCTCCTCCAGCCTGATATTCAAAATATATTTACCCTGAATACGTTGCTTTGATTTTCGTCAAATAACTATATTTTTACCCAATAATCAAGGGAGTTACTGCCATGAACACGCTAAAACTACTTGCGATCACGTGTATTTGCCTTGCTTTCACCACAGTTGCAGAAGCCAAATGGTGGATCTTCGGCCAGTCTGAAAATGAGATCTCAACACGGTACCTGTATTTAAACGGTGTTTCCTACGATGAGTTGGGGGACAAGATAACCGTCTATCGGGAGACTCTGCCGGAAGGGCGCTTGGTGCTGCGAGGTAAGGCGGGGACTACTTCATCTCAGGTGGGGGTTGTTCAGGTAAGCCGTGACGGCAAGGCCACCTGGCAGGAAGCTGCGCGAAGCGATGACGGTACCTTCGAATATGGTTTTAAGCCTGAAATCGGCAAAAGCTACCTTATGTATGTGAAGATCATGGACACCACCGGCAAATCCAATGACGTTGAAGCAACCCGTAAGGAGGTCAGCGTCTCCGATCAGAATATTTCCGCAGTCATCAAAAAAGCAATGGATGCCTTGGTCAGCGCCTACCGTGGTGAAGACCCGAGCGGTTTCATGCTCCAGGTCAGTCCGGATTTTGCCGCCGATGCGGCCATTCTCGACCGGGCTATCCGCAGAGACTTCAGCCTGTTCGACAACATCGACCTCCGCTACACCATCAACAACCTGTCCGCCGGTTCAGGCGGGAATGTCTTCGTAGCTCTTTCCTTTTCCAGGGGAGTAACTTCCACCAAGAGCGGCAAAACCTTGAGAGACAAGGGAACCACCGAGTTCGTTTTTTCCATGGAAAATGAAGGACCTAAACTATTCAGCATGAAAAACCCGCTGATTTTCGGATTATCCGACGCTGAAAATGTGGCAACAGGCACAGTACCTAATAGTGAGCAGAACATTACAGTAGCATCGGATGGCACGGTGACGATTGGCCCATCTACCGGCATTGTCGGTGGCATCCCAGCGCCAATAAATCTTGTTGCCACCAACCCTGCACCGAATCACCACATGGTAGACCTCGAGTTTTCCACCCCCATGGATCCGGCAACATCCACGGGGCTCTACGAAGTGGTCGTCGAGGAGAGCCTCGGCATGAATGGCCCGTGGCAGGAGGCAGAGCGTAAGGACTTCGACACCTTTGTCCGGGTTGAGAGTAACTATATAGCCCAGCAGTCGGCAATTCTCTATTTCAGAGCAAAAATCGTCAGAAATGCCGGTGGTGAATCCAGCCCCTACAGCAACACTGTTTCTTTTGACAATAGATACTAATGAAAGCACTTACCGTTTTCATTCGAAGGGTTGACAGACTGTTTGCTCTGGTTCTGCTTACAGCTATCACCTGTCTGACTTTGATGCCGGCCAAGGCTTTGGCGGAAGCTCCAGGACCTTTCGAGCAGGTGGTTACCACCACATTCCCTCCTGCCTATGGTGAACTGATTAATATTTATGGTGAATCCCTGAGTAGTGGAGCACCAGCAGCGGTAAAAGAGATCTCCGACAAACTGAATTTTTATAACCAGGCCATCGGTCGGATCTCCGGAGCCCTTGATATCGGCGGCAAGCTCTATCTCGGCGAAAACCAGGAGGCGGCGATTTCTGGTGGACTGCTCGTCCTCGGGGAGGTAGCCGGCAGCGAGGCGGGCAAGGCCTATCTTGGTGCCATGGGGCTAACCACTCTGCCGGTAACAACCCTGATCACCGCCTACCAGGTTTATCAAATTTCGGCTTCAGAACTGAAAAAAAGCACCGTTGGCCTTAAATTAGAAAGCCTCTACGGTTTGATTGAAAGTGATCCGAACCTTAAGAGCCGCAACCGTGATGTTGGTGTGGGCGACCCCATCCCGGTTACGTCTGAAGCTCTTGAATATCTCTGGCGTAAAGTGCTTCTGGATAATCGCTGGCGCGACCTGTTTAAGACTTACGTTGTCGAAGAGCTCGGCAAAGATGATTGGCCCGAAACAGGTATTTGGAGTCGCTGGACCCTGCCTGGAAACGTGATTGAAGAATCGGAAATGTATAATCGCCGGGATGAATTCAAGGGTTATATTGCCGGGTTATTGAGTTATTTAAACCGGGCTGCGAAGGTTCGTGAGCAGCAGTACGTCATGCGCAAATACGCGGATGAGTTGAAACAAAAATCGAGCGGCATGAGCTCGGCCAGTGTGCTGGAAAAATATATGAGCGCGGTTGTCAAGCTCCCCGAGGTCCGGGAGTTTGTCAAAAACTGCCCGGGACGCATCCAGCAGGGAATCAACGGCAACGATCTTTCGCCATTGATCCAGGTAGTCAATAACTCCAAGCGCTATGCGGTTGATGTGTTGGCCTGGATTCCGACCACGGGCAAACTCGGGACAGAGCGCACATCACTACTGGAGGATCTGCGTAAATACCATGACCAGGCTTGGACGGCTCGTGAGATTTTGCAGGAGAAGCGTCAACGCGAAGAACTACGCAAGGCCGAGAACGCCAAAGTCACTGTTTGGCGAGCCAATCCATACGGCTTCTCTTTAAGTTTTGCCGATGTGCAAGGGGCGCTCAAGGAAGAATTTCAGCGAACAGGGGCAATTGTCGCCGCTCAAAACCGCATCTCTGAGCAGACCAGAAACATGAAAAAAAGTTACGATGACCAGGCGGCTGCAGCCCGGGCAGAATTTGATCAGGCCCAGCAGATGCAACCGCCCCCTCTCGAAAGGAGTAAAGAGGCCTTAGAGCAGTTCGCTCTTCAACTGGCGGCTTATCGCACTATTGACCAACAGTTGCTGAATGATCTGAATGAGGAGGTCGGGGCATATGTTGATACTCTCACGTCACAGGCGAAACTTGATGAGGAACAGATAGAGGATCTTTCCAGGAGCATAGATGATCTCATCCACCTATTTCAAACCACCAAATGGAGGTCAGGGAGTGCAAACGGAGGAATAATCGAAATTGAAGAGACCCTGGCGAGATATTGCGGAGACTTCCCCTCAACAGGCTATGTGGGGCTTGGCAAGTTGAAGTTTCCTCAGGCAACCTTTAAGTCAGGCGATGATGTTGGCTCATTTACCGGACTACATGGATCTTATCTGGAGTCGTTAAGCCGAAAAATAGGTGAAGAAGCGAGGTATATCCCCTTTTGCGGGGGCAAAGCTTACGTGCCATCACTGATCAGCGGTATCGACGGTATGATTGCCCTGGTTGATAACTTGGCGGAGAGAAAGGGGGAAATTGCCACTCTTGAAGAAAAGGTGCTGGAGCTGGAAACATTACTGTCAGAAAGCCATTGGGGTTCAAACCAGCGGCTCGCAGAATCTCTGGCGAAATCTCTGAATGAGAAGCAAAGACCTTTTGTTAAAAGGCTCATAGAATTGCTTGACAAAGGGGAGTCACTCAAGGGACCGGCACGGTCAGCGCAGCAGCTCTACCAAACCGACCTGGGCAATATGGAAAACGATCAGGACTATCTCAGCCAATTACGGATGACCCTCGGGCAGCTTGGTCCAGTATTAAGAGAATTTGTGTCTCAATACCCTGGAATCAGTATTAACGGAATGAATGGCACTTTTGTTTTTCGTCCCGAGGTGGCAGCAGCTTACAAGGCGGGCAAATGCAGAGCCCTGACAGGACGACAGGTTTTCATGTCGGCAAGCGATATCCGCTTGGCAAGGCAGCAACTTGACCGTTCGCTGGCTGAGAGCCGCCTTATCTGGATTGATCAGAATTACAACCTGGGGCTTCAGGACTTCGTGAGCATGTATATTGCCGACCGTACCGGCCTGGTCCGCATGTCGGCCCCTGAACATTATACCTTTATCGAACGACAGGGCGAGTGCCGCATTATTACTAAGGATTATTTCGATAAAATAAAACCTGAATTGCAAAAACTTGAAAAGGTCGACATTTTCTTTGAACGGAGCCTGGAAAAGGCTGTCAATGGAGATTACCTCGGGTTGCTATCCATCCCAAAGCTCAGTTACCCAGTAAATGGTGTAAATATCGACCTTGCCAATTATCCCGACAAGGGGTTGGATTTTCTTCGGGAGGTCGCGGCTGACTGCTGGGATGATCAAACGCGGGCCAGCATTCTGGGAGTGGTGACTGTTTTTGATGAAAAGCTGACGGCTTTCCGCCAGTGGAGAGACGCAGAAGTCTATTTTGAGAAGATGAGGGAACGGTTCAGCGAAGTTGTCGGCAACCTGTCGTCCTTAGAATTTGATGCCCAAGCCGCCTACAACAAGAACATGCACGATCCTGTCGTAGGAGAGCTTTATAAGCAGGCAGCAGCCAAAGAATCTGCCGTTATGGGCTTTCTGGCCTCGGCAGCCACTGATCCGAAACTGTCTCCCAACCGGCAGGATTTTTTTGCCCGGCAAAATACCGAGTATAAACAGCGGTTTTCCTTTATTCGTCAATGGGCCGGTAAACCGGCCGGTAAACCATCGACATCCACGCCAGAAGCTTTCGATGAAAGTCTTGCACGTACATTTTACGACCAGTTTAAGCAAGCCTACGAATCCCGCAACGAATCTGCGGTCATGGCGATGATCGGCGATGACTGGGAATCCGGAGACGGCACGACGCTGGACGACTTGCAGGGGCACCTGCACAACAGCTTCACCGTATTCGATCAGATTACTTACCAGATAGCGAATTTAAAGTATTCCTGGAACGGCTCGGCCTATGGAGTTTCCTACGATGTGACCATCACCGGCCGCAACTTCCGCCACAACCTGAAACATGAGGAAAAATCGAGCGTCAACGAGGAGATGTCGCTGGACAGCCGCGGCAAACCGCGCATCAGCCGCACCCTTAACGGGCGTTTCTGGTATGTGCAGTAACGCCCCCATGACTAACTTTATGCAGTTTCAACCTACAACAGAAGTCAACAACGCACAAAAGGAGAAATGTCTATGAAGCGATTGAGAAGTATACGACGATTGCAGCTGCTCACTGCACTGGTAGCGGTGGTTGCTCTGGCGCCAGCGGCATCACAGGCTGCCGAACATGAGATCCACGGTTCCAACGACTTTTCTCTTACCTACAATGATGTTAGCGGACCTGGCGCTGGCAGCCAATCGTCTCTCACCGAAGGTGCCCGCTATCTGGAGATTCTGAACCTCTTCGGCAACGGCCGTCTGGGCGAATTCGATTATAATTGGACGGTGGGGGCCAAGTCCACCGACGACCGGCGCAATGACATCAAAAACACCTCGCTGACAAACCTGCAGGGTAGATTCACCAATAAGGTCCATACGCTGACTGTTGGTGACACCTTTGAGTCATTCTCCCAATATGCCCTCAACACCGCCATAAAGGGTGGTTCCTACAAGTACACGCGAGAAGGGGAATTTGGCACATCACTGACTGCCGTTTCGGGGATCGCCTATAGCCGTTGGGACAACTTTTGGGGAGTGGATGCCGTGGAACGGCAAGTCTTTGGCGGCAAAATCAAACAGAACCTTGGTTCCGATCTATGGGTCGGCTTCAGCGGTGTCCAGACCACTGACCATGTCCGCGTCATGGGAAGTGAACTGGTCGATGAGCAAACCTATACCGTTGACTTTGAATACCGGCCCATCCCCGGTCTTACCATCCAGGGCGAATCTTCCTGGGCGGATGGCGGCGTTTCCACCCAGGATGGCCAATATAATGAATTCAACGGCAATGCCAGCAAGCTTGTTGCAATCGGCGATGGGGGGCCAAGCAGGGTGACGCTTGAATATGAACGGGTTGAGCCGAATTTCAGGACCATGCTCGGGTCGGCCACTCCCGACAGGGAAAAGGCCAAGGCCAAGTGGCGCTACAAGTACACAAAAAATCTGTCCATCACCAGTGCCATGCTCTGGTATCATGATAATGTGGATGGGCAGAAGAGCTACACTACCGACCATTATAAACCGGAGATCGGCGTCACCATCAAACGGCCATTCAAGAGGCAGTATGCCGTGGCTGACATCAGCTACAAGCTCGACCGCACCAGTAGCCAGACCATAGATACTCTTGATCAGTTCGTCAATACGAGCTACCGTGATCGCTTCGGCCTCTTTGACAGCGACACCAACTTCGGCATTATTTTTTACGACACCAAGAACAGCCGGCGTGCCCAGGAGTACACCTATAACACCTCACTCTCCAGTCGCCACACCCTCGGGCGGGTCGTACTGAAACCGAGTATTTATCTGGGTGGTTGGACGTCTAATGAGGAACTTGCGGCACCACAAGCCACTGACCAGATTTATGAATATTCTTTCGGCCTGGGCGTAGATATTCCGACCATCAAGATTACCTCCAATTTCAAGATCGGTGAAAACCGCCTGGTAAAAGAAGCCGGCACAGATACAACCAAGACCTTTGCCAATATGAACATCTTCTGGCGGCCCGACATGCTGACTAAGGTTCAGGGAATGCTCTACGCCAAAGCCTCTACCAACGACTTCCGTTACGACCCGAATGCCGTCGGCGGGAGCCAGGATTTCCGTGAAACGAGCCTCACCAGCGGCATTAGCATGCAATTCTGAACCTATTCCAGCCAACATTAAGGGAGCCAATTCCATGAATGCACTAAAACTATTTACAGTTATTTTGCTTTGTCTGATGTTAACCAGCAAAGCGGAGGCTAAGTGGTGGATCTTCGGCCAAGCCAATGAAGAAGTGAGCATCAGCTACCTCTACGTCAACGATATCCCTTACGAGGAAAGCGGCCCGAAATTGACCGTCTACCGCGACATGCTTGCCGGTGGCGAAGTCGTTCTGCGCGGCAAGGCACGGATCAGCAAGGGGAAGATCGGCGGCGCCAGCGTCAGCCTAGATAACCGCGAAACCTGGAAGGAGGCCCAGTCCAGCACCGACGGCGCCTTTGAATACCGTTTCCGCCCCGAAACAGGCAAGACCTACGTCATGTATGTAGAAGTGGTAGATACCGCCGGGAAATCAAATGACATCGAAAGTACCCGCAAGGAACTGACCATAAGTGAAGGATCATTCCAGAATCAGGTGCGCGAGGCGCTTAACGCCATGATTGCCGCCTATCGGGCCGAGGACCCTGCAGCCTTCATGCGTTATGTAAGCGAAGATTTTGCCGCTGATCCGGCGATACTGGACCGGGCGATCCGGAGGGATTTTGCACTTTTTGACAATATTGATCTCCGTTATACCCTTAACAACGTGGCTAGCGGCAGCGGCGGTCTTTTTGCATCTATTTCGTTCAACCGCCAGATCACAAGCAGCCGGGACGGAAAGACCTATCGCGATAAAGGCACCACCGAATTCGTCTTTAGGCTTACCGACCAGGGTCCCAAGGTCTTCAGCATGAAGTTTCCGCTGATATTCGGCCTCTCTGACAGTGAGGAGATTGCCACCGGCACTGTCAACGCCATCAGCAACGAGCCAACCATAGTAATTTCGAGCAGCGGCAACATCGAAATCATCCCATTCAACGAAGCCGTCAACGGTATTACTGCCGACGCAACCATTGAATCAGGCTTTAACATCGTAATTGCATCGACAATTGGTGGCGGGCAATTCCAGCAACCTCCCCAAGGATTTGATTTTGTCACCGGCCAGGTGAGCGATGTTTCCGGCTCTGTTGCCTTTATCATCACAGGCGGCGATGAAGTCCAGCAGGCCGCCTACGGATTCCTCCAGAACGGGGCCTCAATCAACGACCTTGGTAGCGTATCGCTAAGTTCTGTAAGCCAGGCGCCTGAAAGCGGCTATGACAGCAACTCTACTCAAGGTTATAATTTTGTTCCCGGCCACACATACGCCTTCTTGCTGAGCAACGGCAAATACGCACTCATGAATGTCAAGAGCGTTATTATGAGCTATCCGCCTACGGGAATTACAGGGTATCCGACGACGACGATGCGAATCGACTACAAATACCAACCGAACGGTAGCCGGAATTTCTGATTAACCTGCACCAGGCAGTGATCGTCAATGCGCTCACTGCCTGGTGAGTTTAAACGGAGCCACCATGACTTTCATGAAACCCCTGTTCTACCTTGCCTGTATTACAACCTGCTTCCTGACAATAACGTTCTCCGCATTCGGCTACGATCTTAAATCTGCCGCCGAAGATATGGACAACTACTTTCTTCCCGCTTATCCGGTGGTGTATGGAGAGATTATTGACCGGTTACCAGCGGAAGAGGTTAGCAACATCTCGGCTGCCCTCAAAGGAGTCGAAATCTTCGGCTACCTTAAAAGCATGGGGGATGTGGCCCAGAAACTGGATTCCGGAGATTCGACGGGCGCAGCTCTAGATAGCGCAACCATGCTGGCAAATATGGCAATATCAAAGTTTAAAGACGAAGCAACCAAGAAGATATTTATTGCCGGCGTCGGAGTCGGCACTCTTCCGTTGACAGCGCTCGTAACTACTATCGACATTACCCGCAAGTCGTACGAGGCAGTAAATGCCAGTAAAACAGCCCTGGACCTGGAACGGATTTACTACTCAATTCAAACTGATCCGGTTCTAAAGATTAAGGGGCGAAAACTTGGCGAAGGTAATCCAATCCGGATCGATTCAACAACCATTGAGCACATCTGGCGCAAGGTCTTGCTCGACGACCAGTGGCGTGGTCTGTTTAAAAATTATGTTACCGGTGAGTTGGGGAGGGATTGGCCCGAGCCGACCGTCTGGGAACAATGGACTATTGGCGGCGAAAATCTTCAGCAGGCAAAGCTTCTGGAGGATCGTAACAGTCTTAAGTCACACATTGCCAGCCTTCTGCTGGAAATGAACAAAGTAGCGCAGAAAGCAGAAGCACGTGTGATTCTGGCCCAGCAGTTGAGGGAAATCGAGGCGGTTGCGGGTAAAATATCTCAAGCCGAGTTGGAAAAGGCTCTCCGAGAATACAACAGTGCCCTTAAGGAACTACCTGCCATTGAAACCTATGTAAACGGTCTGACGGACTTGATTGCCCGCTACAGTGCCAGGATCGCCAAGGCCCCTGCGACGGAGCTGGTGACTATTCGCGAAACCGAGATTCTGTTCGAATTGGACAATATCAGCTCCAAGGCTCGGATAGTACGCCTATTGCCGTCAGTTGGACGCAACGCTTCCAAACGGCAGACGTTCTTGACAAAATTAAAAAAAGGTTATGTTGACTTGTTGGCTCTGCGAACCTCTGCTGGTAGAGCTGAGATCAACACCCGGCTCGTCGCAGAATCAAAAAAACTGGAGGTTGCCGGAACTGAGTTTACCTTTGTCCGATATATCTGCACTAAAGGATTTGAGGACGTAAAAGGTGAGTTTGACAGCAAGGTCGTAAATGGCGCGGCGGATGCGGGCTCTGCCGTGGACAAAGCCAAGACGGATATCACGCAAATCAAGGAAAAACTTTCCGCAGACTACAGCAAAAATTGGGTGGAAAACGAAAAAAAGTACCAGGAAAACCTGGCTGCTCTGATAGAACAACAGCGACGCTTGGTGGATCAGCTGTCCCGTACCAGCGATTACCGGCAAAAAGAAGCACTCCAGCAAGCCATCGACCGGCTGACGGCTCAGATCAATGCCCTAAATGGCCGTTTCGAAGCCTACCGGCAACTCTACCAGCTGAATGTGGGCGTTGATACGGAGAGTTGCCAGGGCGCTATCAGGGAAATTGATACCTTCGTGCGGGAAAACAGCAATCGTCAGGGCATCGTCCAGGCCGCACTTGAAGACGTATTCAGCGATGCCAACGCCAAGTACTGGAATTTTTATACTAACCACCAGTCGCCATGTCATAAGATTCTCTCTGAGGACGAATTGGAACGACTTGAAGCGATCATACGTGACAATCCGGACAGTTATGCCGGCCTTTCATTTGAGTTCCTTAAAAAACATTTTGTGAACGAAAAGGATGCACCCCGTTCCCGGAATATTCTGCAGACCGTTACCAACATGTCCGATGCACTCATGACGTATAGCAATTCCCTGTACGCATATCGCATGCCTTATTATAGCGATTGGGAAAAGTGGACCATCCCCTCCCTTCAGTACATGGAGTCTGCGGCGCCCCGTGAATCCATCAAGGTGGTTCTTGCTGCTATCGATGCCGCCATTTCCAGGCTGACAAGCACCAATCGCAGCGAGTTTTCGGAAACCTTTAAAGAACGCTATGACCAGATGTTGGAGCAATTGAGGATCATGCGTATCGGCATGGAAAGGGATGAAAAATTGCTTTCCAAAGCAAACGGTTTGAGTAGTAGCTTTGGAGCATACAATGACAAGGCATTGCGCAACAACTCGCAGATAGCCGAGGATTCAGCGCTCATCACGCCGGTTTTGCGTGATTTTTGGAAGGCCAAACAGTCACTGTCCGTAACTATTGCCATGTTTACGGCTCAATCCAAAGACACTCCTTCCAGGGTGCTGAATAGTGGCCCATTGTTCAAAATCATCGAAGATGCGGATGTGCTTTCACATAGCAAAAGGCTGGGACTCGGTATTGAAGAGCTGGTCAAGGAACCATTTCTGGAAATGCAGGGCAAAAACGGTCTTGTGGACATTTACACAACTGATTTCAGCAAAGCTATCAGCAAGGTTCAGTCCGCCCCGGTCAACGAGTACGGGTTGTTTTTCCAAAAACTATACGCTGTTGCTGATGAGCAGGGTGGAGTTGGGATCATTATGGGGCTTTTGCTGAGGAGCGGCAATACCTTTCCCGCCATATTCCAGGATGACCCCAAAATGGCTGAGGCTGCCACCAAGCTATACAAATTGTTTATTGAAAGGCAGGAAGTGGCACGTAAGAACCAGGGTGTCATAGACGAACTTAAAGCCCGCTTCGACATGGTGTTGAATAAAGTAAATCAGCTCATCAAGCCGATGCAGGGCGATTATGATTCAGGCTACTATCTGGGAGTATTGGGGCGTTCCTCATTCATCAGCGACGTGCGTTTGGAATATAAGGCCATCGGTTCTACCCGTCAAGACGTGGATGACGCCTTTGCAAGACTTGACAAACTGGTTGAAGATTCGCGCAGCAAGGCGCCGACCGAGGCACCGCTTTCCTCAGGAACCCCGGCACAACTCCAGGCGGTACGGGACCTGTATGGGCGTTTCACCGAAGCCTACGCTGCCAGAGATGACTCACAAATTATGAGTTTAATGGGGGACGACTGGGAGGCGGGCGACGGCACCACTCTTTCGGACATGCAGGTAAATCTGAGCAGGGTGTTCAGAAAATTTGACGAACTAAAAATAGATGTTCAAAATATGCAAATCAACCCGACACCGGCGGGATTCATAGTTAACTATGATATCACCATCACCAGCCGGATCTATAAGAAGAATCTGCGCCATCAGGAAAAGTCGGCGGTTAGCGAACTGGTGTCTTTCGGAAGCAATGGCTCCCCCAGAATCGTCAAAACGCTTAATGGCCGCTACTGGCTCGTTGAATAACAGGTTTTATCCGGAGGATAACGTATATGAAAAAACAGATTATTGCAGGAATACTTCTGCTGCTTGCCTGCATCACGCTTCCTGCCTGTGCCGGGTTACAAATTGGCGGTAGCAGCGATTCACAGTCGGCTCTTGCGGCAAAGCGCTATACTCAGGTCAGACAGTCACTTGACCAACTCATTGCCGCCTACGAAGCCAAAAACAGCCGTCAGTTTTCCGATTTGGTGAGTGATAGTTACAGCGGCGAGGCAAGCATCCTTGCAACTTCCGCTTTACGGGACTTCAGTGTCTATAACGACCTTTCGCTACGCTATACAGTCAACAATATTACCTTTGATGGCACCGGAGCCAAGGCTTTTGTTGCCATAACCTTTACCCGTAGCTGGACCGACATTAAAACCGGTCGGACCAAAAACGAAACAAAGGAAACTTCACTTATTTTTGTGGCGACGGGAGGTGTCTACAAACTGCAAGATCAGCGAGGTCCACGGCTATTTGGCCTGAATTAGGCTTCCATGGTACTTCGCACACCATCTCCACAATCTCCCTAGCTCGGCTTGTACTCGGCCTCACCTCCCCATTGAGGAGATAGAGCCACTTTGCCTATATCGACCTATATTGCATTTAGTTGTTGTAACCGCGAGCTATGCCATGCCGGACAATAAAAGAAAAAGCCCTTGATTTCTCAAGGGCTTTTGATCTTTACCGGACGTTGCCGGATTGTTTAATGGCGGAGAGGTAGGGATTCGAACCCTAGGTACGTTGCCGTACACCTGATTTCGAGTCAGGCACCATCGACCACTCGGACACCTCTCCGCAAAAGAATAAATTTATTGATGATTATTACGATCCTAGCAATATCCATGGGATGAAACAGGAACACCTTATATACCATGTCTGAAAAAAATTCAAGATATTGCTTGAAGATAGCTTTGGTTACTCAGATATCGCAAAAATCCCGGATCGCACCGGCGGTACAATAAAAACTGCCCTATGAAAGCAGGTGCACAAACAGGCCACTTCGCAGTTTGGGTTCGAACCAGGTGGATTTCGGCGGCATGATCTGGTCTTGGTCAGCCAGTTCGATCAATTCGCGTATGGAAGTGGGATAAAGGGAAAAAGCTACGGCATATTCACCGGAATCCACTAGCTTGATGAGTTCGTCATTACCGCGGATTCCGCCGACAAAATGGATGCGCTTGTCAGTACGTGGATTTTGAATGCCAAGCACCGGGTTCAGCAAACGGTCCTGGAGTATGGAAACGTCCAACCTACTTACCGTGTCGATCTCGTTGACGATTTCCGTCCTGGCGTGCAGGTTGTACCAATTCCCTTCAAGGTACATTCCGAAGTGGTGTCTAGCTTCCGGTTTGACAGGAGTGGTCGAGGGGGTTATGTCAAAGCAGGCCTTAACTCTGGCGATGAATTCGGACACGCTCAGATTGTTTAGGTCTTTAACAACTCGATTGTATGGCATGATGTTGAGTTGATTCTCAGGAAAGATAACCGTAAGGAAGAAATTGTATTCCTCTTGCCCTGTATGTAGCGGGTTTTCGTTGCGACGCAGTTCACGCACCCTTCCGGCAGCGGCGCTGCGATGATGGCCGTCAGCCACATAAAGGCGGGGAATTGCGGCAAACAGTGTGATGAGGCGCTGGATCAGAGCCGGGTCGGTTATGATCCAGAGGGTGTGAGCAACACCGTCGTCAGTGATAAAATCGTATTCTGGCGCGCCATTGGTAACTCCTTCAATGATCCCTTCAACCTCGCTGCAGGAGCGGGAAAGATAAAAGACCGGCTCGTCATTGGCATCAAGGAGGTCGATGTGCTTTACCCGGTCTTCTTCCTTGTCGGCACGTGTGTGCTCGTGTTTTTTGATCACTCCTGACTGGTAATCGTCAACGCTGGCACAGACCACAAGGCCGGTTTGGGTAATGGAGCCCATGCGCTGGCGGTAGACGTAAAGACTTTCTTGCTTGTCCTGAACAAGAACACCCCGTTGGATAAAATCATCCAGATTCCTTTTCCCTTGCAGATAGACCGAATCGTCGTGGGGGTCAATCTCGGGAGGTAAATCTATTTCAGGGCGGGAAACATGCAGAAAGCTGTTGGTGTTTCCGGCCGCCATGGCGCCGGCCTCCTCGACATTCATTACATCGTAGGGAAGTGCGGCCACTTTTTCGGCCAGTTCTCTGGGGGGGCGCAAGGCCTGGAAGGATTTTATTATTGCCATGAGATAACCTTTGATTTGAAAATATAGAGGAGGTTTTTGTGACCACCCGATATGCAGCAGGGCATTAAGGCTGTACCCTGCTATGCCAGAAACCTATTGAAAATACCGGCGCGCGCCGACGAAATGTTTCTCGAAATAATTGTCGTCTATGGAAGTTACGCGTATCTCTTCGCCACGCCGCGGAGCATGCACAAATTTACCGTTGCCTACATAGATGCCGACATGATTGATCTTGGCCTCAGATGAACCGAAAAAAACCAAATCACCGTCGCGCAGGTTGTCCTTGATTACGGGATCACCTGCGGTGAATTGCTCCCGTGACGTGCGGGGAATACTGATACCGCAGAGATTGTATACAGCCCGGACAAATCCGCTGCAGTCCATTCCGTCGACAACATTGTTTCCGCCCCAACGATATGGGATTCCCACAAAGCGTTCGGCAGTTCTGGCTGCAATAACGCCCATGTCCTTGTCTTGCTGCAGGGGTCTCCCCTGGTTTCTGTCGGTGGCTGCTGCTTGTTTGCGCTTGCGCTCATCCGCTTCATCTCTGGTCGTGCCAGTATGTTGAACTTCTCGCGAGTTGTGAATTTCATCAGGGGGGGACTTTTGCCAACCAGGCTCTTTAGGCTGGGTGAATACGACTTCATTTGGAGGTGCAATGTAGTAGCTGCCGATCATGTGCTCAGCAACAAGCCTGTTAGCCGTTTTGCGCGCCTTTTCTTTAGTGGGAAAATCACCGAAACGAACTGCATAGATGCCGCTGTCCTTTCGAAAGTAAAAGGCTTCGATACCCTTGGACTGAAGTTTTGCAGTAAAGCGTTCGGCATTTTTGACGTCCGCGAATGCTCCCATCTGAATAGCGTAACCTAAGTGTTTGATTTCAGGCGAAGGCGCGGCACTGCTCGGGGTTGGATGCAGCAGTAAGAATATGCCGCAGAAAAAAAACATGCTGAATTTGAAGAAGGTGGACATTGGCAAATTGGGTCTTTTCGTGGATAGATGGCGACTTGAACTGGAGCGGGTTCGGATGATCATAGTATCCATAATTGCACGTCTGGAGTAAAGAACTTTTTGCCCCGCTGGTGCCTCTGCAACGGCCAGAGTATATACAAACCTTGGTCGGATAATCAATTGCATGGAAACGAATTTTGGTTTATTATTAATACCAAATGTAGATGAAGATAAGTAGAGCGACCCTTGCACCAAAGGGGGTAATAACTCATGTCAACGAGTGAAATAACCTTAGGCGGGCCAATGCAATCCCCAGTGGTTGCTGTGTCAGCAACCGGTTCTAACGGACCGGAAGCCGGCAATGTTTCCAAGTCTTCAAGCGAAAACTCCATTCAAGCCATTCAAGATCAAAAGTCCGACGCTGTTGATACAGTTACAATCATGAACACAACGTTGGATAACAAGCGTGCCGCACAGAAGGAAGAGCCTAAAAATGCTGGCAACAGTCAGGATAAACTGGGTGTCAGGACTATGGATGAAATCTTGTTTGCCTATAATTATAAGGGCGACCTGAGAATCAAATTCATGGATAGTTTGAACAAGCTGGTTTACCAAGTCCCTCCGGTTCTGGTGTCAAGGATGTCAGATCTCATGGCGCAGCCGGACTCAGCAGTAAACACGAAGGCTTAACTATCGGATTGATGAACTACAGTGCGCTTTTAAGCGCAGGTAGTATATCAAAGGAAAACCGGCCCCTGGAGAGGGACCGGTTTTTGTTTTTCATACCTGGAAGAGACAGCTAGTCTACATCTTTAACATCGCGTCGTACCCCCATAAGGTAAGCGACCACAAAATCTTCCAAAGCTCCGTCCAGCACGGCGTCAGGATTGCCTGATTCAATGCCGGTCCTTAAATCCTTTACCATTTTGTAAGGATGCAGGACATAGGAGCGTATCTGGCTGCCCCAGCCGATCTCCTTTTTCTCCCCGGCAATCTCGGATGCCTTGGCATTGCGCTCCGCCATTTCCCGCTCATACAGTTTTGCTCGCAGTACTTTCATGGCTGTGGCTTTATTGAGGTGCTGACTGCGTTCGGTCTGGCATGCCACGACGATGTTTGTCGCCAGATGGGTGATGCGTACGGCCGAATCGGTGGTGTTGACATGTTGTCCGCCTGCACCGCTGGAGCGGTAGGTATCGATTCGCAGGTCAGACTCGCTGATTTTGATATCGATGTCGTCCTCTTCAATCTCCGGAAAGACAAAGACCGAGGCAAAGGAGGTGTGGCGGCGGGCATTGCTGTCAAACGGTGATATCCTTACCAGTCTGTGGATGCCGGCTTCCGCTTTTAAATAACCATAGGCGTATTCACCTTCTGCGCTGAAGGTTACCGATTTGATGCCTGCCTCGTCACCTGTCTGGATCTCGGTAATGGAGCTTTTCCACCCCTTTTTTTCGCAATAACGCAGGTACATGCGCAGCAGCATCTCAGCCCAGTCCTGGGATTCGGTGCCACCAGCGCCGGAGTTGATTGAAACAAAACACGAGTTGCGGTCATGGGGGCCGGAGAGCATGCACTGGAACTCCGCTGCTTCCACGCCCTGCATCAGCCGTTTGTTCATCTCGGCGACTTCGGTCAGAGTTGCCTCGTCCTGAGCCTCGACGCCGAGTTCGATCATCACGCGCACATCTTCAACCTGCCTGTTGAGATTGTCCCACATCTGGACAGCCTTTTCCAAGGCGGTGCGTTTTTTCAGAATCTCCTGGGATTTTCCCGTATCGTCCCAGAATCCGGGAGTGGCAATTTCGGCCTCGATTTCCTGTATCGCCTCTCGTTTGCTGTCTATGTCAAAGAGACCTCCGGAGTTTGGCGATACGCTCTTCACAATCATTTAACCGGGCGACTTCTTCACGAAACATATGTTACTCCTCAGTGACTATATGATGTTTTTGATGGTGGCAGGATGTTTGATGTTTGATTCGATTTTCTCAGTGAATACCCTGTTGAGAGTGTTTTCTTTGTCTAAGCCATGCCAGACAGGCAATCCCTGCGGTTAACAGAACGCATAACCAGGCGGGCGTATCGCCGATCTTCAAATACAAGGAATCCGCTGTACCCGGTCTGACTTCGCCGGTTCGATATGCTTCCGTAAATAGGCCTGTCATGGTGCGGATGTGGCCATTCTGGTCGATGATTGCCGTTATGCCGGTATTGGCCGCACGCAGCATGGGGGTGCGGGTTTCCACAGCGCGGAACGCTGCTATGGAGAGGTGCTGGTAGGGAGCCGACGAGCGCCCGAACCAGGCGTCATTGGTAATATTCACCAAGATACGAGCACCTGCGCGGACATATTCCCGAGCCAATTCAGGAAATATTCCTTCGTAGCAGATCAGAGTACCAACCTTTACCGAACCGACATCCAACGGCGTGACTTGTTCCCCGGGAGAAAAATCGCCTATACCCACCACCAGCTTGCTAATGAAGGGGAAAAAACGGCCCAGCGGCACGAATTCTCCGAAAGGCACCAGGTGCATTTTGTCGCTCCTGCCGATGGTGTTGCCGTTTGGTGCGATTGCAAAGGCGCTGTTGAGAAAGGTGCTGTTGTTGTTGCGCAGTTCGTGGGCCGGACTGCCGATGAGCATGGTTGCGTGCAGTTCCCGGGCCAGGTTCCTGATCTGTTCCGCGTATACCGGCTCGTCCTGGAAAAAGAACGGAACGGCGCTCTCCGGCCAGATGATCAGGTCAACGCCACCCTTGGCTGCCTCTCTGCTGAGTTGTTCGTAGATGGCTACGGTTTGTGCCTGAAACGAAGGGCTCCACTTGATGTCCTGATCGATGTTCCCTTGAATCAATGCCACGCGAATTGTTGGAGCAGAATTCGGTATTGGTTTATTCAATTGGGTAAAGCCGTATATTATCGTCCCGATAAACATTATGACCAGAACCAATGCGCTTTTGACCGGATACGGGATGCCGGAGCCTGAAACCGCACGCAGCACCCGATAGAGCACCACGTTGGCCAGAACGATCAAAAAGGTGATGCCATAGACTCCGGTGAGATCGGCAATCTGGATCAATGGCAGGGTTCGGTATTGCGAGTGCCCCAGCATGGCCCATGGAAAACCGGATAGCAAAAATGATCTCAGGAAGTCGAAGGCTACCCATGCCACCGGCAGGCTGAAGGCCGATTTCACGGAACTCAGCTCCCCGAAACGGGCGATTAAAGTTGCCAGCCCGAAAAACATGGCCAGCCAGGCTACAAGCAAGAGATAGAGCGGGATGCTGACAGCCCATGGAAGGTGGCCGTAGCGGGTTATAACGATATTGATCCAGTACAGGATGATTGCATAAGCTGTGAGCCCACAGGTGAATCCGATGCGAAACGCGGTGCGGGGGGTTGTTCCCTCAAGGGCAATGAGCAGGGGAATCAATGCTATCCATGCCAGAAATGACAGACCAGCAGTAGGGAAGGAGAGCGCGATCAGTATACCCGATGCAACGGCCAGGAGGGCTGCCCGATCAAATATGGAAGTCACGCGAACATGGAGGGTCGGTTGAGTCACTCGTCACCATGTGCTTCAGTATTCGAACTTCCTAGACGGGTGACACAAACCTTTTTGATCTTGCGTTCATCTGCGTCCAGAATCGTCAGCTTCAAGCCTGGTCCATTGATAATGTCCCCAGCTGCCGGGATTTTGCCGGTCAAGTGGAAGATGAGCCCGCCTATGGTATCAAACTTGTCCCGTTCGATTTCTACCTCAAAATACTCCTCCAGATCCTCAACCGGCATGCGTGCGTCAGCAGTGATCGAACCATCGGCATTAATTTCGAAAAGGGCTTCCTCCATGTCGTATTCGTCCTGAATATCACCCACTATCTGTTCCAGAAGGTCCTCTATGGTTATCAATCCCGACGTTCCGCCATACTCATCTATTACAATTGCCAGATGCACGTGTTTGCGTTTGAACTCCTGAAGAAGTTGTTCCAGGTTTTTGGTTTCGGGGATGTAGTAGGGCGGGCGAACTATCGAGCGGATCTGTATCTTTTTCTGATCTTCTCCCCAGTATTTCAGCAGGTCTTTTGCATAGAGCAGCCCTATGATATTGTCGACGGTGTTTTCGTAGACCGGTATGCGGGAATGGCCGCAAGCGATGATGGTATCCAGCATTTCCCCCACTGAGGCATTGGCTGAGACGCAGGCCATGTCTGTGCGGGGGACCATGATTTCACGCACCACCGTGGTGCGCATGGAAAAGATCGAACGAATCATCTCGCTTTCTTCTTCATTGACCAGTCCTTCTTCCTCGCTGGCCTCAATGAAATCGTGGATCTCTTCAGTAGTAATTCTTTTTCTTCCCGTTACCAGCCGGTTGAGCATTTCAAAGAAACCGGATTTTTTACCGTTGCCCTCTTCCAACGCAAATATCCTCCATTACTGTTCAAAAGGGTCAAGAGCGCAACATCTCGGAGTGTTCTGACTAAATGCCATTCAATAACGAGACGTTATGCTGCATTATGCAAATTGCCATCCTTGGAATCGATTACTATCCCAAAAACTTAAATAATAACAGAACAATAGAAGTTATGCCAGCTCCAAGTACAGATCCGAAGACAACTTCGTGCATGGTGTGAATCCGCATCAACAGCCGCGAGTGGCTGACCATAGCCGCCAGGGCGATTGAGAGCAGTGAGATGAGTGGATCGTGGGTATTGATTGTTACCGCAGTTGCAATGGAGAAAGCCACTGCCGCATGGCCGCTGGGCACGCCGCCATGAAGCGGTGTGCCTTTGCCGGTCAGGCTTTTGACCATTACTACACAGATTACTACGATCAGGATTGATACCACTGTACCCAGATCGGATGGTGTACCAAACATGGCAAGCACCTTTCCATAGAGCGGGAAGACGTAACCGGCCAGGATCAGATAGCCCATGATAGCCGCCCCGATGGCGGCAACCAGCACTGCGCCGGCGGCTGTGTCCTTGGCGATTTTTGCAAGCGGGTCATAACCAGGTGAAACCAAATCAACTACCGCCTCTACCGCCGTATTGACAAGTTCGGCGAACAGTACGAACAGGATCGAGAGCGCGAGCAAGGCGAATTCGATGGGTTTCACCCGCAGGAAAAGCGCCAGCAACAGTACCACTGAAGCAGACATGAAATGGTTGCGCATGTGCTTTTCGGTACGAACCGCGTGAATTATGCCCTCGATGGCACAATTTACCGAATCTATGAACCGGTCGGGCTTAACAACCCTTCTTTCTTCAAAATCCTGAATAACTCCCGCTCCTTTTGCTCCATTTTTCTTGCATCCGCTTCGCTGCCGCGTTCGTGGTCGTAGCCGCAGAGATGAAGGATGCCATGCAGCAGTAGAAAACATAACCGTTCAAAGGGTTCAAGCCGTCCTTCTTCTGCTTCCCGTGCGGATGTGTCGGCCGAGATGATCACGTCGCCCAGCGCGTGCGGAGTTATGCCAATGGTGACGCCTTCCTGAAGCGAGAAGGAAATCACATTGGTTGGCCGGTCCTTTGCCAGGTAGTCGCGATTGATGCGGCGGATGGTCCGGTCACCGACAATGGATATGGATAGTTCCGTTTCTTCAGGACATCCCAAGGCGCTTAAGATCCTTACTGCTATCCTTTTTAGCTGCCTTGTCATGATCCGGTGCCTTTTCTGGCGGTTGTTCAGCAGTATCTGCACCCTTCTTGCCTCCATTGACTGTCTTTGCCAGTTCAGTAACAACGGCTTTTTGCTCAGGTATTGGTTTCCTGATTCCGACACTTCCTTTGTGGACCGGTTCGGGATAATCCACACGGTGGTGAAATATCCCGTTCAGAATACGGTTGAAGCTCTTGGCGATCTCATGAAGGTTTTTGAGCGTCAGTTCGCACTCATCCAATTGCCCGTCTATAAAAATGTTGTTAATGATTTTTTGCACCATGCCCTGGATACGATCCGGGGTTGGGTTAATCAAGCTGCGAGAAGCGGCCTCCACGCAGTCGCCCAACATGACGATGCCTGCTTCGCGTGTTTGCGGTTTGGGACCGGGGTAGCGAAAGTCCTTTTCTTCAACTGACTGGCCGCTGGCCGCAGCTTGTGTCTGGGCGCGGTCATAGAAAAATTTGATCAGACCTGTGCCGTGGTGTTGACGGATTATGTCGATTATCGGCTGTCCAAGATGTCGTTCACGGGCCAGCTCGGATCCTTCCTTTATGTGGGAGATCAGGATCAGGGCGCTCATGCTTGGGGTCAGCCGATCGTGCCGATTCTCTTCACATGCCAGGTTTTCGATAAAGTAGTGTGGTTTGGATACCTTGCCTATGTCGTGATAATATGCCGCAACCCTTGCCAGTAGCGGGTTTGCGTTTATGGATTCGGCTGCCGCCTCCACAAGATTGCCGACTACAACACTATGGTGATAGGTGCCGGGAGCACGCACCATAAGATCCCTAAGCAAAGGAGAGTTCAGGTTGGCCAACTCCAACAGTTTAATGTCGGTTGTGTATTGGAATAACGCCTCGATGACCGGGATCAAGCCAGAGACAAATCCGGCGCTCATGACTCCGCTTACCAAAGCAAAGAAAGCGACATAGATAGTCTGCATGCTGAAAATATTGTTGTTGAAGGTCTGAAAGGCGAGTGCCATGGCAAGATTGACAACTGATACCTTGAGCCCGGCAGAGTAGATGGTTCCCCGGTCCGAACACTGTCTCATGCCATGGGCGCCGACAATACTCCCCAGCAGTGAATAGATTACCACAAACATGTTGCCGTCGAACATGATACCCAGTAGAGGGGCCAGAATTGCACAGTAAACAAGGGCAACTTCAGAATTAATAAAAACCCGCACGATCATGGCGCCGACTGCAAAGGGGAACAGGTAGAAATAATTATTGGCGTCGATGTTGGGAAACACCGGGCCGATGTTGTGACTGATCTGCAAGGCGATTTTGAAAACCAGGAAACTACCTGTAATAAGCAGTGAAATTATCAGAATATCCTTGTTGCTCGGGTTGAACTTGCGAATGTTTTTACAGGCAAATCGGTAGGGGAAATGAAATAGAACCAGAATCATCGCGAAAATTCCGGCAGCGTTGAACAGCCTGTTTCCTAAACTGTTTTCGTGAAAGATGGTACGCAATTTTTGGGATTGTTCCGGGGTTATGCGTTCCCCAACACGGACTATCATCTCCCCTTTACGCACCTTGAACAGCACCGGACGGACCGCTTCCATGGCCTCTTTGCGTCTAGTATCAGTGGCCTCGCGGTTGTAGAAGAGGTTTGGCAGTAAAATACGGGCAATAACAGCTGAAATTCTGCCTGCATCGGAAGGGGTGCCGAGACCTGAAAATTTCCAGCCAGCTACGATCTTGCGGGCATCGCTGATCTCGATATAATTTGTCGATAAATCGGCATCGCCGATTGGGCGGCTGTTGTCGCCGATTATTTCAATGCCACGCCTCGAATCTGTCCTGAAAACTTCACCATCCAAAACGATCTTGCGTTGATAAAGTTCGTTCAACAAGTCAGACGCATCAGTTAAAAAGGCCTTGTCAGACTTGATCCGGATGAAGGCGCGAATATCGGCCTGGCTTAATTCCGAGTCAAGAATCGGTACAAGGTCTTTGTGCCATTCTTCAAGGCTCTTCTGGCTTTTCGACGATTGTTCCTTGCGGATTGCATTGAGGGTCTGCACCAGTTTATCCAGAATAGTGGAAGGCACGCGTGCGCTTTGGTTGTAAATAATCGGCGCATTGTTGGCGATCTCTCTTCGGCGCTGTTCAGTCAGGGCATGGTCTTCCACCAGGAAATCCTGATTGGCCCGGATGTCCGAAGTTGCTATGTCTCCAGGATGATACTCCATCAGGGAAAAACGTTGGCCCGGCAAGACAATGAATGTCAGTAGAATGGCAGTAGTGACGAGCAGGATAAACCTGTTGCGGCGGGCAGTAAGAGGATTGGAAAACCTCTTGACTAGAGAATCAAGAAGTCTTGATCCCAGTTTACTCAGATATGTCAGCGTATTCTGGTCCTGATTGGTACCGAGTTGATCCGGCATAGTTTATATCGATAATGAAACTGTTTCAGTTCGGTTACGCGGGCGACGCGTAAGTGGTTGAAATAAAATTTAAATATATCCTGGTTCAATGAGGCTGTCAATAAATCTGTTTGCGGCAGGCATTAGCACAAATTAGAGCTCGGAAATATTCGCACCGGTTATTTCCACATCAGGCCAATTCTCGTATATCCAATCCTCCAGGCGTTCAACGGCGTTGCGCGCATACGTCTTGTCAGGGCTGATGGTAACGAATCCTATTACAGCAACTTCCGGGTTGTCCTGCCGGTCTACTTCCGCGCCGGCAACATTGAATCTCTGGCGTGCCCGGCTGATGAGACTTTTGACAATGCCCCTTTTCCCCTTGAGGGAGCGGACAGGGAGGGCAAGATGGAGTTCAAGGCAGTAGATGAACATAGGCTAAAATTCAGCATGCCCTGGGGTCCTGGGGAACGGTATTATGTCCCGGATATTCTCCATTCCTGTCAGGTGCATGATCAGGCGCTCGAACCCGAGACCGAAACCGGCGTGGGGACAGGTGCCCCAGCGTCTGCTGTCGAGATACCAGGAAAGGGGATGTTTGGCGATCCCCATTTCATCGATTCTGCGTTCCAGAAGATCCAGACGTTCTTCGCGCTGGCTGCCCCCGATGATTTCTCCAACTTTCGGCACCAGAAGATCCATGGCCGCCACAGTCTTGCCGTCGTCGTTCTGGCGCATGTAGAATGCCTTGATATCTTTCGGGTAATTAAGAATAAACAAGGGGCCACCTACTACCTTCTCGCTTAGATAACGCTCGTGTTCGGTTTGCAGGTCCAGGCCCCAGGCAACCGGATATTGGAAGCCTTGTGTAGCCTTTTCCAGTCGGTCAATTGCCTCACCATACTCCATCCTAACAAAATCGGAATCCGCGATTGCCCGAATCCGTCCCATGACGCCCGGGTCAACCTGCTTTTCAAAAAACGCCATGTCTTCCTGGCATTCTTCCAAGACATAGCGGCACAGGTATTTTATGAAATCTTCGGCCAAGTCTGCGTTGTCAGCCAGGTTGGCAAAGGCTACCTCGGGTTCGACCATCCAGAACTCTGCCGCGTGTCTGGCCGTATTGGAGTTCTCCGCCCGAAAGGTAGGTCCGAAAGTGTAAACCGAAGAGAGTCCGCAGGCCAAAAGTTCTCCCTCGAGCTGGCCGCTCACCGTCAGCTGGGTTGCCTGACCGAAGAAGTCTCTGCTGAAATCTATGCCGGTATCGCAGAGAGGAGGCGATACGATGTCGAGCGTTGTAACTCGGAACTGTTCTCCGGCGCCCTCACAATCATTGGCTGTAATTATCGGCGTGTGAATATACACGAATCCGCGCTCTTTGAAAAAATTGTGGATGGCAAAAGAAAGCGCCGACCTCATTCGGAAGAGAGCTCCAAACGTATTGGTTCTTGGCCGCAGGTGGGCAATGGTCCTGAGAAACTCGAAGCTGTGATGCTTTTTCTGGAGAGGGTAGTCTTCGTCAACACCTCCGTAGATCGTGACCTTCTCGGCGTGCAGTTCAACCGCTTGGCCAGCGGCAGGAGAGGGCGAGAGGGTGCCTGTGACGCCGACCGCGCTGCCGGTTCCCATCCTGATCACATTATCGTATCCGTCCATACCTGGATTTAAAACTACCTGCAAACTGGTAACGCAGGAGCCGTCGTTAACCGTCATAAAGGTTATGCTTTTACCGACTCTTATGGACCGGACCCATCCCTTGACAGTAAGATTGCTAGCTACGGACTGGGCATTCAATACGGACACAATACGCTGATGATTACTCACACGACCTCCAGACTTTTGGGTGCTATAGCAAAATAATATTTAATAGCGAATTTGCCTGTCCTGTCAGGCGCAAATGCAATAAATAACAAAAAAATCCTATAACGGCCAGCAACATGTAATTGAAGAATCGTATTGAATTGTCCACGCAGCCTTAACAGGCTGTCTAAAATCTACTGCGGAGGCCGTCTGCGGCGTTGCGCGGTACTCCCAGCCTCGGCTAACTATGCGTTATGCCTCGCTCCGTTCCTTGTGCCATGCATCAGGCCTCCCTCAAAACGATTTTAAACAGCCTGTAATACCAACAATAGCTCAACGTTTGTATCCTATGCGCCGCAAAAGGTCACGGCGTTCCTGACGTTCGTCTTCATTCTCCACACCACGTGGCGGATAACCGTCGATCACACCTAAAATTCCCCAACCCTGGAGGGTGGAAGCGACAATGACCTGGAGCGGATTGGCTGTTGCGCAGTAAATCCGGCAGACCTCAGGGCAGTTTTTTATCTGATTGAGTATGTTTATGGGGTAGGCATCGCGCAGTAGGATGCAGAAGACATGGCCGGCACCGATTGCTTTGAGGGCGCTGATGCACTCTTTGACCAGCTCGTCGTCGTTTCCCTCAGTCCGGATCAAGCATGGTCCGGATGCCTCTGTGAAGGCAATGCCAAAGCGGGCCTGTGGAACCGAGGTAACAATGATCTCGTACAGGTCCTCGGCGGTCTTGATGAAGTGGCATTGACCGATGATGATGTTGCACCCTTCAGGATACTCGATCTTGATGTCATGGATCTCCAGTTGCATAATGATGACCCTCCTTTGGTGATCTACAGTGTCAATCCCTTGGTGCTGGAATGTTCCTCTCGGCGCTCCTGGCAGTCAACACAGCATGGAGCAAATGGTGCCACGCGCAGTCGCCCTTCGTCGATCGGTTCACCGCAATCTTCGCAAAAACCGTAACTGCCGTTGGCAAGTCTGCGGAGCGCTTCCTCAATGCGCGATAATTCTTCCTTGTGAATATCTGCCACAGCCAGCCCAGTGTCCTCCAGCAGATCTATAATTCCCTTTTCTCCAACATCCTGGGGTATGTCATATTGACTGTGCAACCCTTCGCCCAAAGTCTCAAACAGCTCCACTCGGAGCTCGTTCCACAACCTCATTTTCTCCTGTGTCAGGAACGTGTGCAGGCGCTCAAGTCTTTCACTGTTTGTCTGCGTCATAATTTTCTCCTTCAGGGAATCTCTTGCGATCTGCTTGCCATGGATTATTTTACCTAAAGAAAACTGGCTGCCACATAGTATGGCTATTGATTAAGGGTGATTCTTTTGCTGAAACTATAGCATCCCATAGCGGAATTGCCAGCGGGTTGGGAGTACGTACGGCAGCCATTTGCCGTTGAAATCACTGTCTTGATAGTTGCAGAACGGTTGCATATTTGACCTGCCGACACCCCTGTGCTACAAATGAACTCGTGAAAAACTTACTGCTGATATTGTCATGTTTGTTTTCATTGGCCATGCCTGCAATGGCTGCCAACAGCGAGGTAAATTTCGGTGGGGTGGGGGTTGACGGCATCCAACTCCCAAACGGCCAGATCCGCGTGGTGCAGCTTGTCAATGGTGGTCCAGCCCAGCTTGCCGGTATCCGGATTGGTGATACTATTACGCAGATAGACGGAAAGGCTACATTGGGGAGTGATTTCCGTACAATGGTTTTAAAAAGATTGCGGGGGATTGCTGGAACGCCTGTTGTGCTGAGGATCAGGCGCGAAGGTGAGGAAAAACCGCTTACGTTTACTCTTACGCGACGACAGATCGAGATGAAGACGAACAAGGAGAAAAAATGATGATCAACAGAATTTTAGCAGTTGGGGCATTAATCATGATGACCACAGTGACCTGCGTTGCGTCCGAGGAGGCCACCCAGAGCCATCTTAATCCGGTCAAGGCCGAGGCTGCTAAAAAATATCCCCGGATCGTGGCCTACACGGTTTCCTGGTGCCCACATTGCCGTGCGGCCAAGGAGTATATGACCCAGCATGACATCCCCTTCATAAATAAAGATGTAGAAATGGATGCAAAGGCGATGGAGGAGCTGACAGGGAAATACCAGAGTCAGGGCGTGCCGGTGATAGTCATCGGTACCGGCAAGGATGAGATCGTCCTGAAGGGGTTTACGCCCGAACTTTTCGAAGAGTCGCTGAAAAAGGAACAGAATAAGCACTGAATGGGGCACGCGGAAGCTTTAGGAATAAATATATCGGTTGTTGTTAACGACCTTTTTTTTGCCCTCTTGCGGTAGGCCCACTTTTATAATTGACCGTCTGTCTCTCCTTTGAGCCACTGTCAGCTCTGTTAGAGGCCGGTTTACGGTTTTGAATTGCGTGAACCGGTTTCTTTGTCTCTTTCGAGATGAGTATCTCGGGTTTATTTCCGGAGAGTTCCCGTACCTCGGAGTCTTTCAGGTAACGGAACTGGCCCACTTTAAGCGTTCCCATGGATAAAGCGCCGTAACGAACCCGTCTCAGCCTGACTACGGAAATCCCCACTGCCTCACACATGCGGCGCACCTGGCGGTTGCGCCCCTCGTGGATGGCCACCGATATCCAGTCATTGTGTTCTCCCTCCTTGACCAGCCGGACTGCTGCAGGAGCTGTTTTGCCGTCCTCCAGGTCAACCCCTTCGGACAGTTTTTTCAGCTGCTGCTCGGTCACCTTGCCGCGTACGCGAACAAAATACTCTTTTTCCACCTCGTGGCGGGGGTGCATCAACCGGTTGGCCCAGTCTCCGTCATTGGTCAGGAGCAAAAGTCCCTCGGTGTTGTAATCCAGGCGACCCACTGGGTAGACCCGCTCCTCCAGTCCCTTCAGCAAGTCGGTTACCAGCGCCCGCCCCTGAGAATCCTTTAGCGCGGTGATGTAGCCCACCGGCTTGTTGAGCAGGATATAGATCAACTTGCCGCTGAATTGCAACAGCTTGTTGTCCACGGTAATGCGGTCGCTGGCCGGATCGGCCTTGCTGCCAAGTTCGGTCACCACCATGCCGTTTACGGTCACCCGGCCATTCAGGATAAGCTCCTCGGCGGCACGGCGGGAGGCGACACCAGCCTGGGAAATCAGTTTTTGCAGTCGTTCTTGCATGAAATTTCCCCTTAAAACAGACAGGGGCGGTTGAGCCGCCCCTTCAAAATACAAATATATCAAAGATTCTGTTTGTCACTCCACATACTGTGACATTGCCCTGAATTTTTCATAGCGTCCCTCCACCAGTTCGTCGGGGGTGAGTTTGTTCAGCTCAGCCAGGTTGCGGGCGAGGGCCTCTTTCAGGTTTTTGGCAGTTGCCTCGTGGTTGCGGTGTGCGCCGCCGATCGGCTCTTTGATTATTTCGTCGATAACGCCAAGCTTGATGATGTCCTTAGCCGTGGGTTTGAGGGCTTCGGCCGCCTGTTCGCCCTTGGTGCCGTCCGACCAGAGTATGGCGGCGCAACCTTCCGGCGAGATGACTGCATAGACCGAATGTTCCAGCATGAGTATCCTGTCGCCAACGGCGATGGCCAGTGCACCACCAGACCCGCCTTCACCGGTGACGCAGACAATGATCGGAGTGCGCAGGCTGGCCATCTCCCTAAGGTTCCTGGCAATCGCCTCGGCCTGGCCTCGCTCCTCTGCCCCAATTCCTGGGTAGGCGCCGGGAGTATCGACAAAGGTGATCACCGGCAACCTGAATTGTTCAGCCATCTTCATCAGGCGCAGGGCCTTGCGATACCCCTCGGGGTTGGGCATGCCGAAATTGCGAAAGACCTTTTCTTTGGTATCGCGCCCTTTCTGATGGCCGATCACCATTACCGGCTGGCCGTTGAAGCGGGCCAGGCCGCCCACTATGGCATGATCGTCGCCATAATTGCGGTCACCGTGCAACTCTACGAAATCGGTGAACATCAGTCTGAGGTAGTCCAGGGTGAAGGGACGGTTGATGTGGCGCGCCACCTGGGCTGTTTGCCAGCGGGAGAGGTTCGAGAAGATGTCTTTACGCATCTCTTCAATGCGCTTTTCCAGCTTGGACACATCCGCCTTGATGTCCAAGCCTCCGGTAGCCAGTTGGTTCAGCTCCTCGATCTTTTTTTCCAGCTCGACTATGGGTTTTTCGAAATCTAGATAAAACGGGGTTGCCATGATCATACCTCGAATTTTCACCACATATGCCGAAAGAAATTCAACCAGATTGAAACGCAAAAATGGCTGCCGCGCCACTGCCGATGGTGCGCATGTTGCAGCCAGTGTTTCTTCTGGCAGCGCATCCGGCCCGTCTGCCCGTTTTTCTTGGCGGCGTTATGGTGAGAGCAATTTTTTATTCTTACTCAAAAGTGGCGGCATTATAGCCGAACAGTCTTTCAACTTCCAGCCTTAAATCATCACTTGCAGCAACGCTCATGTTCACTGGCAACGGCATGATGGAGCGGCTGCGTTCCGGTATTACAAATTGAATAAAGGCCGGCACTGTCCCGTGGTAGCGCTCGATTATCTCTTTAAGTGCATTGATCCGCTCTGTGGGAGCTACGTCCATTTGCAGGGTAAACAAGACCTTGCTTGTGGACTGTGCGCGGGCATCGTTGAGCAGCTTGATATCTCCGGCCGGACCGCGTTGTCTCTGCTGCCACTCGTTGGCGCCCTCTTTGTGTCCCTGCACGAGAATTTTACAACCCTTCTCGCCATTTTCCAGCTTGCCGGTCACCAATAGCGGATCATCCGACTTCAGCAAGCCGGAGGCGACAGTGTAGACATCGGAGAAAACGGTGATTTCCACCGAACCTGTCAGGTCCTCAATGGTTGCGAAACCCATGCGGTCCCCTTTTTTGGTGGTGATCTCCTTGAGTCCGGAAACAATGCCGCAGATCCGGACCTCGCTATTGTCGGACAATTCACCCAGATTGGCTATTTCGGAGCTGGCCAGGCGCTTGATGTCGTCCTTGTAGCGGTCCAGGGGGTGACCGGTAATCAGGAAACCGAGAGCCTCTTTTTCAAAGGCAAGCTTTTCCTTGTCTTGCCACTCAGGGATAACAGGCAGCTTCATGCCGCCGTTGCCGTTGTTTTTGACCACCTCCGCCGTACCGAACAGGGAAACCTGGGCGCTGGCTTTTTCCTCCTGAATCTTCTGCCCATACGCCATGGCCGCCTCCAAACCCTCCATCAAGGCCGCGCGGGCAGCTCCGGTCGAATCGAAGGCACCGCACTTTACCAGCGCCTCCAGCGCCTTTTTATTACAGCGCCGCATATCGACCCGTTCGCAGAAATCGAAGATATCCCTGAAGCTTCCGTCTTTCCTGGCCTCGAGTATGGCCTCGACCGCACCGGAACCGATCCCTTTGACGGCACCCAGGCCGAAGCGCATGGATTTGCCTACTACGGTGAAAGAAAGTCCGGACATGTTGATGTCAGGAGGCAGGACCTCAATACCCTGGTCGCGGCAATCGGCGATGTTCTTGATCACCTTGTCGGTGCTGTCCATGTCGCAGGTGAGAAGCGCTGCCAGGAATTCAATAGGATAGTGGGCCTTGAGCCATGCTGTCTGGTAAGCGATCAGGGCATAGGCGGCCGAGTGTGATTTGTTGAAACCGTACTCGGCAAACTTGGCCATCTGGTCGAAAACCATCTCGGCCTTTTTGGGGTCTATCCCCTGTTCCTTGGCGCCAGCCAGGAACGGCTCCTTTTCTTTGGCCATGACCACGGGGTCCTTCTTTCCCATGGCGCGCCGCAACAAGTCTGCGCGTCCCAGGGAGTAGCCGGCCAGGGTGCGGGAAATCTGCATGACCTGCTCCTGGTAAACGATAACCCCGTAAGTATCTTTCAGGATCGGCTCCAATTGCGGCAGATCGTAGACCACTTTCTGGCGGCCGTGCTTGCGTTCGATGAAGTCGTCCACCATGCCGCAGCCCAAAGGGCCGGGGCGGTACAGGGCGCAGGCGGCGATTACGTCTTCGAAGCAGGAAGGCTTAAGCTTTACCAGCATCTCTTTCATGCCGCTGGATTCAAGTTGGAAGATGCCGGTGGTATTGCCGGCCGTGATCAGATCGTAGCTCTCCTTGTCGTCGTCACGCAGGCGAGTTATGTCGAAGTCCGGATCTTTACCGTCCCGAACCAGCCGGACCGCGTTCTGGATAACGGTAAGGTTCTTCAGCCCCAGGAAGTCGAATTTGACCAGTCCGACCATCTCCACGTACTTCATGGAGTATTGGGTGTTGATGGAGCCGGTCTTCTGGTCTTTATAGACCGGCAGGTACTCTTCAAGCTGCTGAGGCGCAACTACCACCCCGGCGGCATGGGTCGAGGCGTGGCGGGTCAGCCCTTCCAGGCATGTGGCGGTGTCCAGCAGGTCCTTTACCTGGGGATCGCCATCGGCCATTTCCTTGAGCTGTGGCTCCTGCTTGATGGCCTTTTCCAGGGTCATTTTCAGGTCGTCCGGAATCAGCTTGGCGATCCTGTCCACGTCACCGTAGGGCATGTTCAGCGCCCGCCCAACGTCGCGTACTACGGCCTTTGCCTTCATGGTTCCAAAGGTAATGATCTGGCAGACCCGCTCGCGCCCGTATTTTTCCACCACGTACTGGATCACCTCTTCGCGGCGGTCCTGGCAGAAATCGACGTCGATATCAGGCATGGAGATACGTTCCGGGTTGAGGAAACGCTCGAACAGCAGGTTGTAGGGAAGGGGATCAAGGTCGGTGATCTTGATGGCATAGGCCACCAGCGAGCCGGCTGCCGAGCCCCTGCCCGGCCCCACCGGGATGCCTTTATTCTTGGCCCAGCGGATGAAGTCGGACACAATCAGGAAATAGGCGGGAAATTTCATCTGCCTGATGCAGTCAAGTTCGATCTGTAGCCGGTCGAAATAGGCCTGCTGGCGTTCCAGCGGCATTTCCGGGTACTTGGCCAGGATGGTCACCATCCGCTCCTTGAGCCCCTCGGCAGCCAATTCCTCCAGCATTTCGTCGTGTGTTTTGCCTTCAGGCGGCTCGAAATGGGGGAAGAAGTACTCCTTCTCCAGAGGCAGTTCCAGGTTGCAGCGCTCGGCAATAGCCACGGTGTTGGCAACCGCTTCGGGGGCATAGGAAAAGGCCCGGGCCATCTCTTCGGGCGATTTGACGTAGAACTCCTCGGCCGAGAACTTCATGTGGGTCGGATCGCTCATGGTCTTGCCGGTCTGGATACAGAGCAACACTTCATGGGCTCGGGCATCCTCACGGTTGAGATAATGACAGTCGTTGGTGGCCACCAGCGGCAGCTTCAGTTCCGAGGCCACCTCCAACAGACGCTTGTTGACCACATCCTGTTCCGGCAAGGTGTTTTCCTGCAGCTCGATATAGTAGCGGTCCGGGAAAAGCTCGCTGTACCAGCGGGCAGTTGCGACAGCATCTTCCATGCGGCCCCGGCCGCACTGCATGGCCACTTCGCCTTTGAGGCAGGCCGACAGGGCGATCAACCCGTCGGAATGGCCGCTCAATAACTCGCGATCAATGCGTGGGCGGTAGTAAAAGCCCTCCTTATATCCGGCGGAGGTCAGGTAGGAAAGGTTTCTGTAGCCCACCATGTCCTGGCATAACAGCACCAGGTGATAAGCAGCGTCGGAAATTCCCTTGGCATCCCTGGAAAAACGCGAATCAGGTGCCAGATAGACTTCGCAGCCAATGATCGGCTTAACGCCCGCTTTTCTGCACTTAAGATAAAACTCTACCGCACCGAACATATTGCCGTGGTCGGTGATCGCTACGGCCGGCATGTCATGGGCCTTGGCCTTGGCAATCAGGTCTTCCAGGCGGATGGCGCCATCCAGCAGGGAGTATTGGGTATGGAGATGGAGATGGACAAATTGTGGTGTTTCCATAGAGAACCTTCGATCTACATTATCAAATCATGATCACGACAAACCAAGCTCACTCTTATTCCCATTGAAGTGGAGGGAATTGCATGTTCTCTCTATTCAAAAGGGAGTGGGGATGGCAAGGCATGAATATGTCAGATATGTTTGCTGCCACAAGAAAGAACGGGAAATCCTGAGAGTTCCCGTTCTGGTGAAATGTGATGCAAGTATGCATTGTTTACAACGGGCAGTCAATCCAAAGAATGTGCCGTCAATTTAGTTGGTTATGTGTAAGAGTCCGTAATGATACCACTATTTTTTTGATCTCTTTAAGGGTGATTTTGCGTTTGATTTTGAAATGGTTTTCCCTGCTGCTACCAGTGCTTCCTGCATGGCTTGACCCATTTGAGTCGGGCTGGTGGCTACGACCACGCCGCATTCCTGAAGGGTGCGGATCTTGTCCTCGGCCTTGCCTTTGCCGCCGGTGATGATGGCGCCGGCATGGCCCATGCGCTTGCCCGGGGGAGCAGTCACACCGGCAATGAAGGCGGCCACCGGTTTTTTCATGTTCTCCTTGATCCACATGGCTGCGTCTTCTTCGGCGCCACCTCCAATCTCACCAATCATGAAGACTGCTTCGGTTTGGGGATCGTTATTGAATAACTCAAGGGCATCGATGAATTTCATGCCGATGATCGGATCGCCGCCGATGCCGACGCAGGTGGATTGCCCCAAGTCGATGTCGGTCAGTTGTTTGACTGCCTCATAGGTCAGGGTACCGCTGCGGGAGACAACGCCGATCTTGCCGGGTTTGTGGATATAGCCGGGCATGATGCCGAGCTTGCACTGGCCGGGAGTGATGACTCCGGGGCAGTTAGGTCCGACCAGCATGGTTTTGCTTCCATTCTGTACGGCCCGCGCCAGCACCATGTCTTTTACCGGGATACCCTCGGTAATACAGACAGCCAAGTCAAGTTCAGCCGCACAGCATTCCAGTATGGCGTCGGCCGCACCCGGAGGCGGGACAAAGATCATGGAAACGCTGGCATTGGTGTACCGCACCGCTTCTTCGACGGTATTGAAGACCGGAATGCCGTCGATATGGATGCCACCTTTGCCTGGGGTGACCCCGGCGACTATGTTGGTGCCGTAAGCACGGCATTGCTGAGTATGGAACAGGCCGCTGCGGCCGGTAATACCCTGAACTACGACCCTAGAGTTTTTATCGATCAATATGGACATGGTCTAGTTACCTCCCTGGCCCAGCATCTTGACGATCTTTTGGGCGCCGTCCCCAAGGTTGTCTCCGATTTGCACATTAAGACCGGATTCCAGCAGGAGTTGTTTGCCCTCCTCTACGTGGCTGCCATCCATGCGGACCACGATGGGCAGAGCGCAGTGCACCTCGGAAGCCGCCTCTATGATTCCCTGGGCAATGACATCACAGCGCATGATGCCGCCGAAAATATTGACGAAAACCCCTTTGACGTCATCGTCTTGCAGGATGATCTTGAATGCTTCGGCTACTTTTTCGCGCGAGGATCCGCCCCCCACATCCAGAAAGTTGGCCGGTTCGCCTCCGAATTCCTTGAGCACGTCCAAGGTGGCCATGGCCAAGCCGGCGCCGTTGACCATGCAGCCAATGTTGCCTGTAAGCTTGATGTACGAGAGATCGTATTTTCCAGCGGTAATTTCCAGGGGGTCCAGCTGGGAGTAGTCCACCATGTCGGGGTATTCGCGATGGCGGTAGACAGCATTGTCGTCGAAAGACATTTTGGCGTCCATTGCCAGGAGCCAGCCAGCCTTGGTAACCACCAGGGGATTGATCTCCACCAGGGAGCAATCCTTTTCCATGCAGCATCTATAAAGGTTGAGAATCAGTTCTACACAGTCCTCGCAGACAACACCGGTCAATCCCAGCGCCAACGCAATGCTGCGGGCCTGGTATGGACGCAGGCCGGTGAAAGGATCTATGGTCAGTACGTGGATCTTTTCCGGAGATTTGGCAGCCACTTCCTCTATCTCCACACCGCCTTCGGCTGAAGCTATCAAGCAGTATCTGGAGGTTTGTCTATCCAGGGTCAGGGAGAGGTAAAATTCCCTGGCGATCTCCACGGCTTCCTCAACCAGGATCCGGCGTACCTTGAGACCTTCAGGACCGGTCTGTTTTGTTACAAGGCGCTTGCCAAACAGCTCTTTACCGACATCGTTGGCCTGCTCAGGGTGGTGGACCACCTTGACGCCGCCGGCCTTGCCGCGACCACCGGCATAGATCTGGGCCTTGACGACACAGTGTCCACCCATCATCTTGGCAGCACGTTCCACTTGATCGGCGGTCAAGGCCACGCGATTGCGCGGAACCGGAATGCCATAACCACTTAGAATTTCCTTGGCCTGATACTCATGAATATTCATGGCATGCTCCATCCAAAAGAATTTTGCGGATTATAACAGGTATAAATCAGGAGACAAATAGAATTTATTAAAATAAAAGCCGGATATTTTTATTAAATTAACTTGTTTGAACAGTTTTTTGTTGGCCGATTTTAGCGTATTCCGCCTCTGATTTTCGCAGGTACACCGGCAGCAATTGGGCTGGTTTAACGGTTACGCCCTTGCGGTGGCTTTCCAGGGCCAGCAGTACGCCATTTGCGGCATGGTTGCTGCGATTTGGGTAAGACGCGAAAATTGGCGGCGCCCCCGGATGGGCTTTGATGGTTTCGGAATAACGCTCCGCTCCGTCGCCGACAAAAATCACCGATTGGTCGGTACATTCTCGAATTTTGCCGAGAAAGTCCTCCAGCGGCATGACCGAGTCGATAATCATGTGGTGCGGCAGCGATGCCGAATTGTCAAAGAGCGCGGCATATACCTCGTTTTTACGGGCGTCCAGCAGAGCGCAGACCGGATATGATACCAGGGGATAGTTCATGGCCAACAAGGTTAATGTTGAAAAGCCGGCACAAGGTTTTCCGGTTGCCAAGGCAAGCCCCTGGGTGGTGGCAACACCGGCACGGACGCCGGTAAAGGATCCCGGACCAATGGCGCAGGCGAACAGGTCGATGTCATGGGCGGAGAGATTGGCCAAGGCCAGCAGTCGCTCTATTTCCGGTACAAGATGGGCCGACAGCGTCCGCTCACAGATGAATAAAGATTCCGCAATGATACGCTCTTCCGTGGCAAGGGCCACACTGGCGGTGGAAGTTGAAGTGTCGATACTTAAAATGTTCATGCTTGTTGTTCTCTGTAAGTGGTGTGCTTTAGGCAGTGTAGTTACCGGAATCTTTATACCGTGAGGAGTTTGTGGACGCTACCATTAATTTTGCATGCCTGAAAAAATGATTTCGGATGCTTGGAGGGGCTTTCTGGAAAAGTGACCTGATGCCGGCCATAATAAACACAGCCGCCTGTGCCATGCACATTGCGCCCGTGCTGCACCATCTAACCGAAATAACATATCTTTCTGGGTACGATGGCGGAAATAAATTAATGGCTTGTGAAAATCAAAAAAAAGGCAATAATTAAAATATGAGCATGAATAACTAATGAATGTGGGGGAGGAGACCAATGACTTCCAACCTGAGCCTTATTGATCATATTAAAGCCGTGAATGCGGGAGAACGGGTTTTCGAGAATGCCTTTCAGTCCGTGGCCAGGATGATTCTCGGGGCAGGTTTCGAGAAGGTAGTCGTGAATGGGCGGACGACTTACGACTTTAATATCTTCCGTAGCGGCAAAAAACACACAATCGGCATGTATGATGAGATCAACAGTTTTGTCTCCTACGTGAAGGATGCCGCTGAAGGTGGCTCTAGCAAAGAGATGGCCTTTGTGCTGGTAGGGGAACCGGGAAACGGCAAAACTTTTTTTGTCGAGTTTCTTTGTTCCCAGTACCGCTCTTTTCTGTCCGTGGACAAAAATCGTCGTTATACTTTTCGTTATACCGGCCTGAATCAGTTGGAACAGTATGGAAGAATCAAGGTAATCGATTCGCAGACGTATGAAGATCCGATGATTCTGGCAATGAATCTGTTCGAAACCGCTGACGCTAACAGGGCTTTCCTGACAGGGCAAGGTGGATTCAGTGATAGCGTGCTGGAGACGGTTTACGATAATTACCGCCCTCTTGGCGCCTGCAGCGGCTACATCTGGAACGATATCCGCACGTTCTGTGATGGTGATTTGGAACGAATGCTCGGGTTTGTGGAGGTGGTTCCGGTACCACTCTCCGAAAGTCTGGGCACTGTTACCGGCAAGTATCCTGCCAAGGACAAGATAACCTCGTCATCGGTAGATCTGCTCGGAGAGGAATCTATCCAGCGCCTGCTGCACATTACCGATACCAACAATCCATACCGCTTTGATCTGCGTCGCGGTGCGCTGGCCCGTGTGGCGGGTGGCGGAATCCATTTTTCCGACGAGATCTTCAAGAACAAGAAGGACCTTGTACAGGTCTACCTGGGTGTGATCCAGAACAGGGCCATTGAAATTGACGGGTATAAATGGCCGATAGACTCCCTGATCATCGCTACCAGCAACAACTCCGAGTTCAATCGGTTCCTGGCCGAAAAGGAGGAGGCGCCTATCGTTGACCGCTGCCGGATCTGCTATGTCTCCCACAATACCAATTACCGGCTTCAGGAGGGGCTTACCGCCTATGCCATCGGCAGCGAGTCCAAGACGACGCTGAGCAATGAGAGTCTCCACCAGGATCCGAACCTGAATTATGCCGCCTCGGTGGGTGTTGTCCTGACCCGTTTTCCTCATTCGGAAAAACTGACTCCGATCGAAATCATGAAGCTGGCGGCAGGGGAGATCGCCGGTGAAAAAAGCATTAAGGCCTTGGCGGAGGTGATCGATACCTTGGGACAGGATCCGGATATCACAAAACGTTTCGGTCAGAAGGGTTTGGGGCATCGCAGCCTTGGCCGGGCAATTCAACTGCTGGTGGAAAATTCCGAGACCAACGAAGGGCGCTGCATGGTGGCCTACGATGTTTTCAGGACTCTGGAGCGAGTTGTGCTCGACTATGTGGTTGATACCAATGATCGGGCCAAGTATCTGGAGGACCTGAAAATCGCCAAGGGGTTATACCGCGAACGCATCATGACGGAGATGTTTAATGCCTATATGGATGAACCCTACGCCATTCGCAAGGATGTGATGAGTTACGTGAACATGATCATCGGTATCGACGCCGAGAATCTCGGCCCGGACAAGATGTGGAAGTACAAGGATCCTCAAAGTGGCGAACTGCGGGCCCTGAAGATCGACGAACGTTATGTAAAGAGCGTAGAAGAGCGGATTGGCCTGAAAACCGAGGAGCAAAGGGATTCGTTCCGCACCTCGATCCGTAAGATTTATGGCCAGAAGATCTCTGTGGATCCGAATTATGACTTCATGGATAACCTGGAACTGGTGAAGGCGGTCACGGATGTACGCCTGAAGAGTGATATCGCCGGAGCCGGCAGTCTGATCGGGGCGCTGGCCAACCGCACCAATGAAGAGAACCAGAAACTATACGACCGGATGATAACTACCATGCTGAACAAGCTGGGTTATTGCCGGACTTGTGCCCAGAAAACGATCGAGTACTTCTGCACGCAAGAAGACGAAAATTAGGATGTGGCCGGTCTCAAAATAGGAATTTCGATAAATGCTATGCGAAATGAATTGACAAAATACTTGGAAGAGCTGAGAGCGCGCGGGCTTTCCCCGGAGCGCGAGTCGCGGATATTGGCTGAACTGGCCACTGCGGCCACTGGACACGGGATGCCGTCCGATACGCCCACAGATCTTGAACTGGCCCGGTTCGGAGAGAGCATCTATGCCTTTGGTGACATGCTCGTACTGAAGCAGGCGGTAAATCTCCACCACACAGCATCGTCTCTGATAAAATCCCTGGACGAACTGCTGGAGCGCGACCGCCAGCGGGAGCAGGATGGCTTCCCACGCAAGATACAGGTCGGTCGACTGATTAAGCCTGGGCGTGGCGGCAAAGGCAAGGTGGTGGTAATTCCGACCACAGTTGAAGAGAAGTTCTACCACGACCCGACGGTCCGACCTCCCGGAGAGGGTGGCGAATCCGGCGGCACTGGTGAAGAAAAGGAAGGGGAAGTCATTGGCGAACAACCGGTGCGCGAAGAGGGTGAACAGCCTGGTGCAGGATCTGGAGAGGGGCAGGGTGAGAAGCACGAGCTGGAATCCTCTGCCTATGAACTGGGTAAAACCCTCACGGAGAAATTTCAGCTTCCCAACCTGCAGGATAAGGGAAAGAAGCGCTCTTTTACCCGTTATACCTACGAACTGACCGACAAACACCGCGGTTTCGGGCAGGTCCTCGACAAAAAGGCCACTCTACGAAAGATCGTTGAATCCAATATCGCCTTGGGGAACGTCCCGGATGTGGAAGACATTGACCCGACCAGGTTTCTCATTGCACCGCGCGACAAAGTCTATCGCATCCTTTCCCGGGAAAAAGATTTCGAACCGCAGGCCATGGTCTTTTTCCTGCGTGACTATTCCGGTTCCATGGCCGGCAAGGTGACGGACCTGGTCGTTTCCCAGCATATACTCATCTACAGTTGGCTGCTCTACCAATATGGCGGGCAGGTGGATTCCCGTTTCATACTCCATGATACCGATGCCAAGGAAGTGCCGGATTTCTACACCTACTACAACTCCCGCGTTGCCGGCGGGACAGAGGTTGCCAGTGCCTATCAATTGGTCAACCAGATCGTGGACAGGGAAAATCTGGACAAGGATTACAATATTTACGTCTTTCACGGTACCGATGGAGATGATTGGGACACCGGAGGAGAGAAGGCCATTCCGGAGTTGGAGAAGATGCTAAAATATTCGAGCCGGGTAGGGGTGACAATAGCAGAGCATGGCATGGGAGTATCGGAAGGGACCGAGGTGGCGCGTTACCTGAAGGGATCAGGACTCCTGCGGGACAAGCCTGAACTGCTCAGACTGGATATTATGACCGAGGATGCGGATGAAGCTCGGCTGATAGAGGGAATCAGAAAATTGATTTCCTGAAAATGGGTTCCTCCCCTTTCAGGGTGGAGGGAAGAGATATATATGGAACTGATCAATCAACACACCAAGCGCATAATGGAAGGATGCAAGGAGAGGGCTCTGGAGGCAGGTCTGCGTTTTACCGACGAATCCCTGGAGTACATCGTAACCAATCGTGATTTGTTGGAACTCTCTCCCAAGGTGATGATCCCGACCCTTTACGATTATTGGGTCCACGATGTCGAAGTTTTAAGGGAAAAGGGCAAGTATGAACTTTACCCCAACAATCCCTACGAGACGGTGATCAACACTCGACCGCCGATTTCCTTCTACAACGACAATAATCCGGACTGGCTAAATGTGATGATCTTCTATCACGTTCTGGCCCACATCGATTTCTTCCAGAACAACCTCTATTTTCGACATACCTGGGACTACGATTTCAATGGTCAGGCCCTCTCAGACAAACGGGTAATCGCCAGGCTGCGCGCTGAAAAGGGGCGGTGGGTCGATTACGTGATCGAATTTGCCCGCTCGATAGATAATCTGGTGGATTTCCACGGCGAACTGTCGGAGCTCTTCAATCCAGCCGACGCAGGTTGTTCCCCCAGGCTCAACTACTATTTCGATGTTTTTCTGCAAGACGTGAAAAAAGTTTCGGTCAACGACTATGTCAAGGAAGTTAACCGCTACAACGAATGCACGAAACGGTATGGAGAACTGTCGGAAAAGACCTTTTTCCGCGAGGCCGAATTGCGCTATCCGGAGTTGGAGGCCCATCTGTCCAGGGGAGTAGAGGGTCACCCTTCGAGAAAGCGCGATTTGCTCCGTTTTATCTTGGATAATTCCGATTTTTTGGACAGGGATGAAAACACGTGGATGAAGTCTATCCTGGAGATTATTCGCAAGACGTCCGTCTTTTTCCAGCCCCAGATCAGAACCAAGATTATGAACGAAGGATGGGCAAGTTACTGGCATGAGACCCTGTTTCTTCAAGACAACAGGATCAAGGGGCATGAGGTGGATTTTGCCCGGGTACATGCCGGCGTGACCGCAATGCCACGGGTTGGAATGAATCCTTATGCTCTGGGGATGCGGCTCTTCAATTATATCGAGGATCAGGCGGGAAAGGGACGTATTTCCTATGAATTTCAGCGGCTGGTGGACAGTGATTCCCGCAAGCAGTTCGATGTGGGGGACAACTCGGGTCGCGGGTTTATCTTCGAAATACGGGAAAATCTTTGTGATTACCTGTTCCTCAAAAATTTCCTGGATCAGGATTTCCTTGACAGGCACAAACTCTTTGTGGCCGGCAAACGCCTCGACCAGCAGCGGAAGGTCTGGCAATATTATGTAAAAAGCCGCAAGGCAGAGGATTACCTGCAGATGATGATGGGCTCCCTTTATCATCCTCCGGCGATCTACGTTGACATGTCAAAGGGTATCGAAGGTTCGCTCTACCTGGTACATATGTTCGAAGGTAAACAGTTGGTTCGGGATTATATTGCCAACACCATGATGGCTATCGAATATCTGTGGGGCGGGCCGGTCCATCTGGAAACCAGCGAGGCCGAGATAGTGGCCGGACAGGCGACGTCGTGGAAACAGGAAACTCCGCAGCAGGGTGAAATCCGCTGGCAACGGGTTGTCTATTCGATGAAAGAAAAAACTCTTACCAGGAAACTGCTCTAAGGCGGCTGTATCTGAAAACGGTGACATATGTCTAACATAGATAAAGCTCTCAAACACCTGAATCGTAAGATCACTGAACGGGAACACGGACATTCCATTCCGTTCGATGATTATCTTAAAATTCTGATCGCTCAGCCGGATACGGTTGTGCGCAACATTTTCCAGACATTTCATGACATGATTCACACCTATGTTGGAGTCGGCACTGACGAGTATCCGGATGATCCGGAGTCCATCAATTATGTCAATTACGACTGCACCAGGCTCTTTGTGGAAAATGCCGACCACCCGTTCTTTGCCGACCGGCTATTTGCCAACCGGCTCATAAGCCATGTCGATGCGATGAAAAGTAGTGCGCAACAGAATAAAATCTATATTTTCAAAGGCCCGCCCGGATCCGGTAAGAGTACTTTCCTCAACAATCTGCTGCTTAAATTCGAGGAATATGCCAACGGTGATATCGGGACGCGCTACGAGGTGGTCTGGAAGTTGGATCGACGGGTCTTGGCCCAAATAAACGAGTCCCAGGTTAAGGCATTCATGGACCGCCTTTCAACCCTGCTCGACGAATATGAGCTTGGGCAGAACGAACTTCTGGAGATGAAAAACTCTCTTCAGAGGGGCGGTGATTTTGTTGAGATATCATGTCCTTCCCATGATAATCCGCTTCTAATGATCCCCAAAAAGGACAGGCGCACTTTTCTCGATGATTTGTTCAAAAACGACGAGTTTAAGTGGAAACTTTTTACCGACAAAGAGTATGACTGGGTTTTTCGGGATAATCCTTGCACCATCTGCAGCTCGATCTTCGATGCCCTTATCCAACGCCTGCCCTCTTCCATGGATATCTACCAGATGATACATGCGCGGCCATATCGCTTTAACCGCCGCTTAGGAGAGGGAATCACGGTATTCAATCCGGGCGATAAGCCGATGAAGCAGAATCTGATGACCAATGAACAGTTGCAGCGCAAGATCGACATGCTGCTTGGCGACAGCAACGAAGTCAAGTACATCTATTCAAACTTTGCCAAGACCAACAACGGCATATATGCCCTGATGGACGTAAAGTCACACAATGCAGAGAGGTTGCTTGAGCTGCACAATATCATCAGCGAAGGTATTCACAAAGTCGAGGATGTGGAGGAAAACGTCAAATCCCTCTTCATTGCCCTTATGAATCCGGAAGACGAAAAGACCATTGAAGGGTTTCAGTCTTTCTCCGATAGGATCGAGTTCATCAATATTCCCTATGTCCTCGACCTGAACACCGAAGTAGAGATTTACCGCAACATCTTCGGCAGGCATATCGATGAAAGCTTTTTGCCGCGCGTGTTGCACAATTTTGCTCGAGTGATCATCTCAACCCGTATGAACACCACCTCCGATGCCCTTAACGAGTGGATCTTCAACCAGCGAAAATACAACCTTTATTGCGACGAGAATCTCCATCTGCTCAAGATGGAGATCTATACTGGCTATATCCCTGCCTGGCTCACTGAGGAAGATCGCAAGCGCCTTACCGCCAAGAGACGAAGACGGATCATCGCCGAATCCGAAAAAGAAGGGATCACCGGTTTCTCCGGACGTGATTCCATTAAAATCTTCAGAGACTTCTATTCAGCCTACGCCCGCAAGGACAAGATGATTACCATGTCCAATCTGAACACATTTTTCACCAAGTGGCGCAAGGAACTCAACACGATGGTGCCGGCCGGTTTCATGGATTCACTGTTGCGGCACTATGACTATTCGGTCCTCCAGGAGGTAAAGGAGTCGCTCTATTATTACAACGAGGAGCAGATTGCCAAGGACATCCTCAATTATATGTTCGCAATCAACTTTGAAACCGGTGCGGTCGAGGTTTGCCGGTATACCGGTGAAAAATTGGAGATCAGTGAAGATTTTCTACGGGTCATCGAGGGGCGTCTGCTCGGGGCTGCGGCTGATGATTTGATGTGTCACGCCTTCCGCCGTGAGACCCAGAAAGAATACACAGCCAGGACCCTCACGCAGGACATTCTTGCGGAAGGCAAAAACCCCAGGGAAACAGGCTTGTTCCAGTCGCTTCATGAACGCTATGTCCATAATCTCAAGGAAAAGGTTCTGGAACCGTTTCTTGATAATGTCAATTTCCGACGGGCACTCAAGGATCTGGACACAGACGCTTTCAAGACATATGACAAACGTATTCGCGACGATGTCACCTTTCTTATCAATAACCTCTGCACCGGAAAGTATCATTACACCAGGCAGAGTGCCAAAGAAGTCTGCGTATATGTGATCGACAACGACTTGGCCCGCAAGTATTCCATGTGAAGCAAGAGTACGTTCAGCCTTCCCCTTGCGCAGATCATGCGCACCTTTCCCTTACATGATGCAATGAATACAGGGTGCGCCTGGCAAGTATGATTTCCGACTTACATGCGCACCCTGTTGTTTTACCTCAATGGATCTGAGTAGTTGCCCACGTCAGAAGCCTGGTTTTCCCGGCTTCACGCACATGGGCGGCGGTTGAGAATGGAACAACACAGCTCATTCTCCTGTTTGGACGCATTTAGGACATCGCCAAATACCCATTAAAAATTAATTAACATCAATTAACTGGTAAATTTGAACTAATAGGATGTAATCTTAAAAAAACTCGCACTAATTCAACATAAAGTCATGGGACAATAACCAAAACTATTTCTGGGCCGGATTGATTTTATGTGCAGTTGATTTTTAGAGATTATTCATTTAATATTTCGTCCTCATGTCTCTAGCTAATTATAGGGGGAAACCAGTGAAAACAGATGTTCCTCGCATACTTCTGGTAGATGACTCGCCGGCTGTTCTGAAAATGTTGTGTGATATGCTTACCAAAAAAGGCTATCACGTAACCACGTGTGAATCTGGTGAAGAGGCAATCAGGAATTTCATTGGCGGAGACTACGATCTTGTCCTGACAGATATCATGCTCCCCGGCATGAGCGGCCTCAATCTGCTCAAGCTCATGAAGGAGAGTAAGCCGTACATAGATGTGATTGTCATATCGGGGAACACGTCATCATTCACCACGATCAAGGCTCTCCGTTACGGCGCGTACGACTATCTGGTCAAGCCGATTGATGATGAGGCCATTCTGTACAATGTGGTGGAACGCACCCTGGAAAAGAAGGGGTTGCAACAGCAAAATGAGCGGTTGGTGGCTGATCTGTCCATGAAAAACAGGGAACTGCAGGATACCCTGGAGTTGATGAAAACTGCCAATCAAATCTGCAGCCTGATTTCGTCAACACTCGAAATAGGTGATATACTGCGTTTTCTCGTTGAGCAATCAGTAGAAAAACTCAGGGCCCACAAAGGTTATCTGCTTCTGCTTGATAAGAAGGGTACCAATTTCTCGATGAAATTCAGCGTTGGCATAAGTCATGTAACCGCTAAGCGTTTCATGCTTAAAAACAATCAGGGAATCTCCGGGCTGGTTGTATCTAAAAACAAGCCATTGCGGTTGAATATGAAGCAATTACCGGCATTCTCTCAATACATGAGTGAAGAGGACGTAAACGGTGACCTGTTCAACACTCCCGGCATACTTTCTGTACCGCTCAGGATTAAAGAAAAAGTGGTTGGTGTGGTGAATGTTTGTGGGCGGAAAGATGGCAAGCAGTTCAGCGATTCTGAATTCGAATTCCTGTCCATATTGGCAAACCATGCCGCAATAGCGCTGGATACCGCCGGTAAGGTCTATATGATGAAAAAAACCGCCTGAAACCATATGGAATCAGGCGGTTAGCACTGCCGATAAGATGCGGATTCACTCAGTCATTATCCCTGCCCGACAAAATATCTGACAATATCGTTATAGAACGCAAGCAACATCAGGCCCAAGAGCAGCATCAATCCGATCTGCTGGGCATACTCACGTGCTTTTTGGCTGACCGGCCGTCTGAAAATCAATTCCCAAACGAAAAAGAAGAGGTGTCCGCCATCCAGAACGGGCACAGGTAAGAGGTTGAGAACCCCCAGGTTGACGCTGAGCAGCGCCATGAATGCCAGGAAACTTGACCCGCCTGCCGAGGCCTGTTGACCGGCCATTTTAACAATCATGATCGGTCCGCCGATGGTATCGAGTGGTACTACTCGCTGCGCAAGCTTGACCAGCGACATTATGGTCAGGTCGATCACCTTCCAGGTTTGGATGCTGCCCTGGGTTACCGCCTGTACCGGGTTGTAGTGCTCTATAACGATATCGCCGGCCGAGGCAACTCCTATGGCGAAGCCATTCACTTTCTCTCCGAAGAGGTTCTTGCTGATTCGAGGCTCCGGTACAATCGTAAACTGTTCATTTCGGTCGCCGCGTTTGACTGTCAGATTGACCGGCCGTCCCTTGCTTGCTGTGATCTCTTCTGCTACTTCATCCCAGTGTGAAATCTTTTTCCCGTTTATCGCAGTGATAATGTCATTTTTCTGGATACCGGCTTTGGCGGCTGGTTTGTCTTTGAGAACTTCACCGATCTTGGTTGTGATGGCGGGTACGCCGGTCATGGAGAGCACAATGAAGATCAGCCACGCAAAGATGAGGTTGAACACCGGTCCTGCCATGACAATCGCTATGCGGGCCAGCGGTGGTTTATGGGCAAACGACCGGGCCTTTTCCTCGTCGTTCAATTCGCGCGGTTGTTCAGGTAGTGCGATTTGAGTACCTTCCGCAACCCTCTCGTCGCTGGGGGTATTGTGGACCTCACCCCCCTCAATAAAGCCGCCTTCGCCGAACATCTTGACATAGCCTCCCAGAGGGAAAGCTGAAAGGAGATATTCGGTTTCGCCGATTTTTTTGCCGATCAGTTTCGGACCAAAACCGAGAGAAAACTTCTCAATACTGACCCCCAGCGCCTTGGCCACCAGGAAATGCCCCAGTTCATGGACAAAAATCAATACACCCAGAACGATTATAGCGTAGATGATCATCATATCAGCGTGCGAGCCCCTTGCTTATATCACGTGCTTTGTTACGTCCCCATTGGTCAGCCAGCAACACCTCTTCGATGGAGTTCAGCTTGTGGGGCTGATGGGCGGTCATGGTCCGCTCAATGACTTCGGCGATTTGAACGAAGCTTATTCCGCCTTCCAGGAATGATTCGACAGCAATTTCGTTGGCAGCATTCATGACGGCTGGCATGCTCTCGCCTTCACTGATCGCACTAAAGGCCAGTTTGAGACAATGAAATTTATTCAAATCAGGCTTGTGAAAGGTTAATCCGGAAAACTCCGTAAGGTCGAGCGGTTTGACGCCGGTAGCAACCCGTTCTGGATAGGAAAGGGCATAGGCGATAGGGGCCTTCATATCCGGTGTGCCGAGCTGGGCTATCACGCAGCCATCAACATATTCCACCATGGAGTGAATGATGCTCTGGGGATGAATATTTACGTCTATCTTTTCAACAGGCACATCAAAGAGCCAACGTGCTTCGATTACTTCCAACCCCTTGTTCATCATGGTTGCCGAGTCGATGGTGATTTTTCGCCCCATGCTCCAGTTGGGGTGATTCAGTGCCTCCCGAACCGTGACCCTTCCCAACTGCTCTACAGTTGTATTAAGAAAAGGCCCGCCGGAGGCGGTCAGTATGATTTTGCTGATATCAGAGCTGCGGTGTCCTTCTATGGATTGGAATATGGCGCTGTGTTCGCTGTCAACCGGATAGAGCCTGACACCATATTTAGCGATCATATTCATGAAAAGATGACCGGCTGTGACCAGCGTCTCTTTGTTTGCCAGGGCAATGTCTTTGCCGGATCTTATTGCAGCGGCTGTTGGCACCAACCCGGCCGCTCCGACAATGGCGGCAACGACCATATCGGTTTCAGCCGCAGTTGCAGCGGCAATCAAGCCCTCAATCCCCCCCATGACCTCCACGTTGAGGCCGGCACACATCTCTTTTAATGCCGGAACATCGCCAGGTGATGCAACAGCGGCGATGCGGGGCTCGAACTGCCGGATCTGTCGGGCGAACAACTCCAGATTACGACCGGCAGACAAAGCGGCAACTTGAAAACGGTCAGGGTGTGCCGCAACTATTTCCAGGGTACTGACACCAATGGAACCTGTTGATCCGAGAATGGAAAGATTTTTCATGATGCTATCCCTTGAAAAAATAAGTGGCGTAATAATACATGGCCGGTCCTGCAAAGAGGATGCTGTCCAGTCGGTCCAGCATACCGCCATGCCCTGGGAAGATAGTGCCGGTATCCTTGACGCCAAAGCTGCGTTTTAGCAGTGATTCGAAAAGATCGCCGGTCTGCCCGAGTATGCCGATGAAGATTGCGGTGAAAAGTGCGTCAACTAGTGAAAGCTGTGAGAAAAAGGTGAATTTGGCCAGCATGGTTCCGCAAATACTGCCGACCACTCCCCCCAACGCGCCCTCAATGCTTTTGTTTGGGCTGACCAGCGGATAAAGTTTGTGCCGGCCAAATGCGCTGCCGGTATAGTAAGCGGCCGAGTCATTGGTCATGACGACCAGCATGACCACGAACAACCACTGTGTACCATGGCTGGTCTGCCGCAACATGACCAGGTGCATGAGCAGAAAAGGAATATAAAGAAATGCGAGCATGGTAAAAGCCATGTCGCGGGCCGCATCGGCGATATTCTTGATGCGAAACAGGATCAACAGGGCAAAAGTCATAAACAACGCTGCCATGGTTCCGGTCAAGATACGTTCGTTATCGAGAAGCGGGACAAAAACTAGAACCGTTCCTGCGGTTGCGGCAAGCCATGTTTCGAGCGTCCTGTCAGGGGTTGCCATGCAAAAGAACTCATGTATTCCGATGAAGGAAAAGATGCCCAGCAAACATGCAAATAGCAGAGTGCCACCTTTCAGTATGATCAGGGTGACGATCGGCAGGAGAATGAGGGCGGTTAGAAGGCGTTTAATGGTCAACTCCTCTTTGCAAAGAAGCGTTCAAGCATAACTTGCAAATAAAATCAGGGCCTGAGAAACACAAACCACATACCGGATCGCACTGTTCAATCAAAGATTCTGGCCTGGCACCATCTGACCATTTGGCAGCTAATTATCTTGATGCATATGCCTTGGTGCTGATGATCTGGTCGCTGGTTTTTCCGAAACGCCTTTCGCGGGATTGAAAGTCCGCCAATGCTTTGTGAAGTTCGTTGATGGTGAAATCGGGCCAGTTGATGTCGGTAAAATAAAGCTCGGTATAGGCCAGTTGCCACAATAGAAAATTGCTGATGCGCATTTCACCGCTTGTGCGGATGAGAAAATCAGGATCCGGCAGGCCACCGGTGTCAAGATAGCCAGAGAATGTATCTACGGTAACATCCTCATGCTTCAGAACACCGGCAGTTATGTCACGAGCCAGGCGCGCTGCAGCCATGCTGATCTCCTGCCTTCCACCATAGGACAGCGCCAGCGTCAGTACCATGCCGGTGTTGGCGGCAGTCTCCTGAATGGCCTCATCCAGAGTCTGATTGACATCGTCAGGCAGTTCAGAGCGGTTGCCGATAACATTGTAACGGATATTGTTCCGCATCATTCGAGCGGTCTCATGACGGATATATTTCTTCAGCAAGGTCATCAGCGCACGCACCTCAATGGCAGGGCGTGACCAGTTCTCAGAGGAGAAGGCAAACAATGTCAGGTACTTGATGCCAAGTTGAGATGATTGTTCGACCACCATCTTTACGGTTTCAGCGCCCCGCTGGTGACCTACTATGCGTTTGAGCATCCGTTGTTGGGCCCAGCGGCCGTTACCGTCCATGATGATCGCCAGATGAGTAGGTAGTTTACCCTGGTCGAGCGGTTCCATCAGACTTCCATTACCTCTTTTTCCTTGTGGGCCACAACCTCATCGATTTTAGCCTCAAAGCTCTTGGTAACATCCTGAACCTCTTTCTCGGATTTTTTGAGCTCATCCTCGGTAATGGACTTTTCCTTTTCCAGCTTTTTCAGTTTGTCGATGGCATCACGACGGATGTTACGCAAAGCAACCTTGTCATCCTCTGCTTTCTTCTTGAGTTCTTTGACGATCTCCTTGCGGCGCTCCTCGGTTAATGGCGGCAGATTAAGGCGAATGACCTTTCCGTCATTGGAAGGAGTGAGCCCGATATTGGCATTGAGGATAGCTTTTTCAATGGCAGGGATAATTTTTGCTTCCCATGGGGCAATTGTAATCGTGCGAGGTTCCGGCACCGACAGTGTTGCCACCTGGCTTATGGATGACGGGTTACCGTAATAGTCAACCTTTACGGCATCCAATATCCCTGTGCTGGCACGGCCGGTTCTTATTTTCTGGAATTCGCTTTTAAGGACATTTACGGATTTTTCCATGTGCAACTTCATGTCAGTGAGTATGGTTTTTGGCATAGCTGGTTATTCTCCTTGTACTATGGTGCCGATTTCTTCTCCGCTGATAACCTTTTTGATATTGCCTTCGGTAGTCAGATCGAAAACTATGATCGGCAGATTGTTGTCCATGCAGAGGGAGGTGGCGGTTGCATCCATGACTTGCAAACCCATGTTAAGGACATCTATGTAAGAAAGTTTCTGCAGTTTTATTGCATCGGCATTTTTTTTGGGGTCTGCCGAGTATACTCCATCCACCTTGGTCCCCTTGAGAATTACCTGGGCGTTGATCTCCATTGCCCGCAGGCTGGCTGCTGTGTCGGTGGTAAAGTAGGGATTGCCCGTTCCGGCGCCGAAGATGACGACCCGTCCTTTTTCCAGGTGGCGCATGGCTCTACGGCGGATATAAGGTTCAGCCACCTCTTGCATCGCAATGGCTGACTGGACACGGGTTGCCACGCCGACCTTCTCCAGGGCGTCCTGCATGGCCAATGAATTGATCATGGTGGCAAGCATTCCCATATAGTCGGCGCTGGCCCGGTCCATCCCTTTTGACGAGGCTGCCAGACCGCGGAAGATATTGCCGCCACCGATTACAAGTGCCAACTGTACGCCCATGTCAACCACTTCCCGGATTTCGCGAGCAATGGAATTGATGATATGTGGATTGATGCCATAGCCCTGATCTCCGGCCAGCGACTCACCGGACAATTTCAGCAGTACCCTGGTAAATGATGGCCTGCTCATAACTTTCCTCCCGCGGATTAGACTTTATGTTCTATGTCATATACGTGTTAAAAAAAAAGCCGGCCATTCCGGCCGGCTTCGGCGTTTAATTCATGCCGGCCGCTGCCGCCACTTCGGCGGCAAAGTCCGATTCCTTCTTTTCAAGCCCTTCGCCAAGGACATATTTGGTGAAGCGCCTGATGGTCATATTCTCGCCAATCCTGGCTATTGTTTCATTGAGGTACTGCTGGATGGTCTTGTCCGGGTCCTTGACATAGGCCTGTTCCAACAGGCAGATATCGGCAAAAAACTTGTTGACCTGTCCATCGATGATCTTTTCGATAATATTTTCAGGCTTACCGGTTTCACGGGCCTTGGCGCGATAGATGTCTTTTTCCCGCTCCAGCACGTCGGCCTGGACCTCTTCACGACGCACATACAGTGGTGATGCGGCTGCGATGTGCATTGCGATGTCCTTGACAAATGCTTGAAAGTTTTCGTTCTTGGCAACAAAGTCGGTTTCGCAGTTTACTTCAACCATAACCCCTATCTTGCCGCCGGCGTGAATGTAGGTACCGACAGCCCCTTCGGTGGCAACCCGACCAGCCTTCTTGGCGGCAGCGGAAAGACCCTTTTTGCGCAGAAAATCTACTGCTTTCTCGAAATCGCCGTCGGTTTCTTCAAGGGCTTTCTTGCAGTCAAGCATGCCGGCGCCGGTTGATTTTCTCAATTCATTGATCTGTGCAGCAGTAACAGCCATCATATCCTCCTTCCCCGAATCAGGGGAAAATTGAAATTTAGTTTTTAAATCTCTGCTTCTTTTGCTTCGGCCGATCCTTCGGTAACCACTTCGGCCGCTTCATCAGCACCCTCGGTATCTGCCTGGAGCACGGCATTTCGCGCCTGGGCTCCATCAAGGACCGCATCGGCGATCTTGGAGGTCAGGAGGCGAATAGCCCTGATGGCATCGTCATTGCCTGGGATGACATGATCGATCGGATCGGGGTCGCAGTTGGTATCGACGATTGCCACAACCGGGATGCCGAGTTTGTTGGCTTCCTGTACGGCGATTTCCTCGTTTTTGGGATCTATCACGAACATTACGCTAGGCAATTTGGACATGCCTTTGATGCCGCCCAGCGTCTTCTGAAGTTTCTCCCGCTCTTTGCCAAGCTTGAGAGCTTCCTTTTTGGGGTAGGCATCGATAGTGCCATCCTCAAACATGGCGTCGATCCGCTTAAGACGGTCAATGCTCTGCTTGACAGTGGAAAAGTTGGTCAGCATGCCGCCCAGCCAACGCTGGTTGACGTAATACATGCCGCAACGCGATGCCTCTTCGGCAACCGAGTCCTGAGCCTGTTTCTTTGTGCCGACGAACATCACTGTGCTGCCGTCCTGAACGGACTCTTTAACAAAATTGTACGCGGATTTGAAATAACGGACGGTTTTCTGCAGGTCGATGATGTAGATCCCGTTACGGGCTCCAAAGATGTAGGGTTTCATCTTTGGGTTCCAACGTTTGGTCTGGTGGCCGAAGTGGACGCCTGCCTCCAGCAGTTCCTTCATGCTGATACTTGACATACTTGCTTCTCCTTTGGTTTGTCCTCCGCCCCATTGAATCCCTGCAAGCCACAAGGGACACCGCCGGTTTTGTTCGGGGCGTGTGAATTTAAAAGCATTATTTTATAGCATAAGGATTTTACTGATGGCAAGGGTAAATTTGGCTCGCCTGTTTGCATTCATGATTGTAAACAGGCCACTTGTTTGAATTTAGGCAGGATAGCAGCGGCCTGTTCGTACCCTGAAAGCAGATATAGCCAAGAGTAGGTTAAGTTTACGGTTTCGGCATTGCCAAATGGGTCTGATCTTCAGGTGTGAATCGCTCCGACGGGACAGCTTTCCATGCAACTGCGGCAACAGGTACAGCATGAGTGGGTAAGTTTGTTTGCTGTTTTGCGATATCCCCGGACTTCCAAGGTGAGCAGATGTTGAGCGCAGGCAGCCACACATCTCCCGCATCCGGTACATTTGCCTTTGTCAGGGTATGGGGCTCCATCGGAATGAAGGATCAGAACCCAAGCTCCATTTGTTTCCAGTTGAATTCCGGTTTTGATTTGCCCTGGGTGCGTTTGAAGGGGTAGTACCTGGGGCAGGACGCAACGACTGCATTGGCCGCCTGTTTGCATGTTCTCCGGCATGAGGTGCAGAGTTTGTTGGGACTGGTCTGGTGGGACTTTACATTTTTTGCCATGATTTTGACCAATAGGGTGGATCTGCCTGTTGTGTGATGCCCTGATTCGGGGCGGCCACCCAAGGCCGCCCCTGCTGGAATTATTATTCTACGAATCTGACCCAGCCGAAATCGTCTTTCAATTTCCCTGTCTGAATACCGGTCAGGGTATCATAAAGATTCTGGGTTATTTCGCCAACCTTACCGCCGGTGAGTTGTAGGCAATCATTCTTATAGCAAAGTTTGCCGACCGGGGTAATGACCGCGGCCGTGCCGCTGCCAAAGGCCTCGGTAACCTTGCCGGCCTTGATGTCGGACATCAGGTCGTTGACGTCGATCAACCGCTCCTCTACTTCATAGCCGAGCGTGGGTGCCAGTTTTAATACGGAATCACGAGTTATGCCCGAAAGGATCGAACCGGTTAACGGGGCAGTAACGATCCGTTTGCCGTAAGCAAAAAACATGTTCATGGCTCCGACTTCCTCGATATAACGGCGATGGGTACCATCCAGCCAGAGCACTTGGTCGAAGCCCTTTTGCTTGGCTTCCAGGCCGGCCTTGAGCGAACTTGCATAGTTGCCGCCGGTCTTGGCTTCGCCGGTACCGCCGGGCACGGCTCGCACATACTGGTCTTCCACCAGGATGTTGACGGGATTGAAGCCGGCAGCGTAATAGGCGCCTACAGGGGAGAGTATCACATAAAAGTAGTAATGGTCGGACGGCTTGACGCCCAGTACCGGTTCCACCGCGATCAGGGTGGGGCGGATGTAGAGTGAGGTGCTCTCGGTAGTGGGGATCCAGTCGCGCTCCAATGAAACCAGTTGCTCTATTCCTTTGAGAAACAGTTCTTCCGGCACCTCCGGCATACACATCCTGATCGCCGACTGATTGAAGCGGCGGGCGTTCATCTCGGGACGGAACAACGCTACACGCCCGTCTGTCCATTTGTAGGCCTTAAGACCTTCGAAGATTTCCTGGGCGTAATGGAAAACCAGGCTGGCCGGATCAAGGTTAAAAGGCTCGTATGGTTTGATGCGGGCGTCGCACCACTCCTGACCGCTTTTCCACTCGACCAACAGCATCCGGTCGGTAAAATATTTACCGAAACCAAGCTTGGTTTCGTCACTGATCTTTGTCTTCATCTTTTCGGAAGGCACGGGAAATACCTTGATGTCCATATTGAACACAACCTCCGGCAATTGATATTATGACGAAATTTATACGGAAAAATCTCCAAATCATCAAGAAAAAACAGACAAAAAACCACTATCAACATTAAGGAACATTTCATTATCATAAACAGCAAGTTATACTATTGCAAAAAACTTGATTGACAAAACAAAACCAATCTGTTGTAGTGCCGCATCCCATTCGGGGCTAACTATCTGTAATAGTAGAATAATTTTAGTTTTGCTAAATTATTTTCAGCAACGTTTACGAAATACTTAACTGTCAATTCACAGAATCAATAATGGAGGATCTGCATGAAAAAACAGAAGTTCCGCAAGGTCATGGCTGCCAACCGTGGCGAGATCGCTATTCGTATTTTTCGCGCTTGTACCGAGCTCGGCATCGGTACAGTGGCAATCTATTCAGAGGAAGACAAACTCTCGTTGTATCGGTACAAGGCGGATGAGGCCTACCTGATCGGCAAAGGCAAAAGCCCGATAGATGCGTATCTGGGAATAGACGAGATCATTGCTTTGGCGCTCAAGGCCGATGTGGACGCCATACATCCCGGTTATGGTTTCCTCTCTGAAAACGCCGAGTTTGCAGAAAAATGCGAAGCTGCCGGTATCGCCTTTATCGGTCCCAACGCCAAAATGCAGCGCGCATTGGGAGATAAGGTCGCTGCCCGCAAGGTTGCCATGGCTGCCGGAGTGCCGACCGTCCCAGGTACGGAAAATCCGATCACCAAGGAAGAGGAGGCGCTCAAATTCGCTAAGGAAAACGGGTATCCAATCATCATTAAAGCTTCGGCTGGTGGTGGTGGCCGCGGTATGCGTGTTGCCCAAAACAAGAAGGAGTTGCTGGAAGGTTTGGTGGCTGCACGTAGCGAAGCCAAGGCTGCCTTTGGTAACCCGGCTGTTTTTCTGGAACGCTATCTGGAAAACCCCAAACACATCGAGGTACAGGTCTTGGGCGACAACTACGGTAATCTGGTGCATTTTTACGACCGTGACTGTTCCATACAACGCAGGCATCAGAAGGTTGTGGAATTTGCCCCCTCACTTTCCCTGACCCAGAAGACCCGTGAGGAACTCTGCACCGCTGCCCTCAAAATTGCGGGTCAGGTTAAATATCGCAACGCCGGTACGGTAGAGTTTCTGTTGGATAAGGAGGGGAATTGGTATTTCATCGAGATGAACCCCCGCATCCAGGTGGAACATACTATTTCCGAGCTGATCACCGGGCGCAACCTTGTTCAGAATCAGATTCTGATTGCCTGTGGCCATAAACTGTCTGACCCTGAGATCAACATTCCTTCGCAGAGCGCCATCGACATGCGTGGTTATGCTATCCAGTGTCGTATCACAACCGAAGATCCGGCCAATAATTTTGCCCCGGATTTCGGTACATTGACGACCTATCGCTCGGCCGCAGGCTGCGGTGTCAGGCTCGATGCAGGCAATGCCTTCACCGGTGCCAAGATAACACCGCATTACGATTCGCTGCTGGTCAAAGTCAGTTCCTGGGGACTTACGTTCCAGGCTGCAGCCAATGTCATGAACCGCGCCCTGCAGGAATTCCGTGTGCGCGGGGTTAAGACCAACATCGGTTTTCTGGAGAATGTCGTCACACACCCGGTTTTTCTCAAAGGAGATTGCGATACCTCCTTTATCGAAAAGCATCCGGAACTGATGGTCATCAGGGAAAAGCAGGACCGTGCCAGCAAGGTGCTCACCTATCTGGGCGAAGTCATTGTCAACGGTTCTCCAGGTATCGTCAAACCCTTGAAATCGTCAGAATTGATCGAGGCCAGAGTGCCAGAGGTTGATGTCACCCAGCCCCGGCCGCTCGGGAGCCGTGACCTGTTCATGAAACTGGGCGCCGATGGACTCTCCAAATGGATCCTCGAACAGAAAAAACTGCTCCTGACCGATACGACGATGCGCGACGCCCATCAGTCCAACCTGGCTACAAGGGTACGCACCTATGATCTTCTGAAGATAGCCGAACCCACATCGTATCTTGCATCGGATATCTTCTCCCTGGAAATGTGGGGTGGTGCCACCTTCGACGTTTCCATGCGATTTTTGAAGGAAAGTCCTTGGCAACGGCTGCACAAGCTCTCCGAGGCGATCCCCAATGTCCTTTTCCAGATGCTCCTGCGCGGTTCAAACGCCGTGGGCTATACCAACTATCCGGACAACGTGGTGGAGAGGTTCGTGGAAGAGGCCGCCAACTCCGGCATCGATATTTTCCGTATCTTTGACTCACTCAACTGGACTACCGGTATGAAAGTGGCAATGGAGGCGGTACGCAAGACTGGCAAGATCTGTGAGGCATCCATCTGCTACACCGGTGACATTACCGATCCCAAGCGGGACAAATACCCTCTGGAATACTACGTCAATATGGCCAAGGAACTGGAAAAGATGGGTGCCCACATCCTGGCGATCAAGGATATGGCTGGCTTGTTGAAGCCATTGGCCGCCTACAAGCTGGTCAAGGCACTCAAGGAGAACATTGGTATCCCGGTTCATTTGCATACCCACGACACCTCCAGTAACGGTAGCGCCATGCTGCTCAAGGCCAGCGAAGCCGGGGTAGACATTGTGGATGCGGCCCTCTCTTCCCTGTCGGGCCTGACGGCCCAGCCAAACCTGAACGCCCTTGTATCGTCCCTTGAGGGTAGCGAGCGCGATCCGCTGGTCAATGCTGCAGGGCTGCAAAAGCTGGCCAACTACTGGGAGACGGTGCGAGACTACTATTCCCCTTTCGAGTCAGGCCTGAAGAGCGGCACGGCCGAGGTCTACCATCACGAGATCCCAGGGGGGCAGTACTCCAACTATAAGCCCCAAGTGGCCGGCCTCGGTCTTCTTGACCGCTGGGAGGAATGCAAGGAGATGTATCATAAGGTGAACCTGCTGTTTGGCGATATTGTCAAGGTTACCCCATCTTCCAAGGTTGTGGGCGATATGGCAATGTTTCTGGTCAAGAATAACCTGCAACCCGAGGATGTCTTCACCAAGGGAGATGAGTTGACCTTCCCAGAGTCGGTTGTAGGGATGTTCAAAGGGATGCTGGGGCAGCCATATCAGGGGTGGCCAGAGGAACTCCAGAAGATTGTCCTGAAGGGAGAACAGCCAATCACCTGCCGGCCAGGTGAACTGCTGGAACCGGTGGACTTTATTGAGGAGCGCCTCAAGTTGGAGGAAAAGGTCGGCCACAAGGTGGATGACAAGGCGCTCATCTCCCACATTTTGTATCCGCATGTCTATCCGGAGTTCGATAAACACCGCCAGGAATACTCCGATACCTCGGTCATTCCCACGCCAATCTTCTTTTACGGACTGGAGCCGGGGCAGGAAACTTCCATCGAGATTGAGCCGGGCAAGACCTTGATCATCAAGCTCAACGCAGTGGGCCGGGTTCAGTCTGACGGTACTCGCACTGTTTACTTTGAACTGAATGGCAATACTCGCTCAGTGGTCATCCGTGACCAATCTGCGCTGACTGATGAAGTGGTTAGGGATAAGGCGGAAAAAGGCAACCCATGCCACATAGGTGCCCCGATGCCCGGTAAGGTGCTCAAGGTCAACGTCAAGGCAGGCGATGAGGTCAAGGCAGGTGATGTGCTGATGGTTACCGAAGCAATGAAGATGGAAACCAACATCAAGGCCAAGGCCGATGCCAAGGTGGCCGAGGTGAAGTTCAAAGAGGGTGAGAAGATCGAGAAGGATGATCTTGTCGTCGTAATGGGATAGCGCATCCGCGAAGTCGCTCCCCAGGATGAGACTCGATTTTGAGCTGTGACTAACGTAACGCCCCGTTTCCTTCTGGAAGCGGGGCGTTGGTGCTTAGAGGTAAAGTTATTGTTTTCAGTAGATAAAAATGGTTTTCAAAATCTGCTCGATTGTCTTCTGTGAGCGGTATGGTCCTTCGAGTGTGAGTATCTTGTCAATTTTCTCATCAGTTAATCTTGTGTTTGCTTCAACAAATTCAAAATTCCTGATTTGATCCACCTCTTTTTCCCTGAACAGGAGATAATCTATGATCTGAATAACCGTGGATGCAAAATTGTCCGAGAAAAATGATACATTGATGCGCGCCAGGAACTCGCTGTTATTCAGATGTTTTTCTTTTGCGTTTTCATGTTCAACATGTACCCACCCGGTTTTTGGTTTATCTGTCTCAAAATTTATCTCCCGTTGCACATGCAGGGCTGCCCGCTGTGCTATCCTTCTGAAAAATCCCAGGGAATAATCCATCTGCCCAATTAGGGCGAAGCGCCTGGAAAATTCCGCAACATCGCTCAACGATTCGATGTTGCGGTATACGATGGCGTCCAATGCCTCATTATCGTCCAAATCTATATTGGAAATTTTAATGCCCCTGACACTGGCAACTACGAGACGTCGAATCCTTTCGATCACATGACGGGAGGAATAATTTAGTGCATCCTGCTGCAATTCCAAGGTATTTGAGGAATGGTCATATTTTTCGTGCTTTTCCAGAAGCTTTACAGCAACATCAAAATCATGGACAAGACATTCCCACTGCGCTGTCTGGCGGAATTCGGCTATCTTTTCTTCTGCCTTGGTTTGCGAAAACCACTCTGTCTGGCGATTCCACTTGTTGTTTATTGAAACGCATATGTCGGCTACATTCAAAAGCCACAAGTCAAACAATAGCTTGCGGCTCCAACTGCTGCTGTCGCTATACTTCTTTGCATACCTTTTAATGCCGTCGATTATGGATGTTAAACGGATATATCCTGTTTCACCGGTAGACAAGGTGCCGAATTGATCGTGGTGATTGAGCAGGTCGCCGATAAAAAGCAAATCTTCGCGCGTAAGCTCTTTGTTAAGTATGTCCTTGGTAATCAGGCTTAGATGGTACAGGCTTTTCGTGGGATGGCCGGCGACTATCATTGCCCCTTCCATGGCATGGCGGTGATAGACTACCGTTTTGCCCAGATCGTGATAAAAGGCGGCAAGGAGCAGCATAAAGTTCCGCATCTTCTCATCCGTACCGACAAATTTGTAAGCAAGAATCTCTGAGAGAGTTTTGTCATTTATGAAATCAAAGTTGTTTGCTGCCTTGCCATCGCTGAAATACGCCATCAGCCTGGCGCAGGCACCCACTACGTTGAGGAAGTGGTTATAGTCGCCGATGTTCTTAGAATAGTTTCTCCGCGTACCCTGGTCATTTTTGGGTTCCTTCAACATCAAAATATCTTTGTAATCATCTTGGGGATCACGGATCGGGTCGTTCCATTGTCTTGCAAGAAAGTATTCATGATATCTTTCCATGAATGGAAGGACGTAACTACCTTCGAATGTCAGATCCTGTCCATTTTGTTTGACCCTGACGTACAATCCCTTCTCGCAGATTTTTGCCGTAATCACTTTCAGTTTGTCATTTATCAATTTGATTCTATCTACGGGCTTTGGACGAATTTCCCAGCTCGGAAGGTCTTTCTTCTGCCTAACATATTCACTTTCAGGCCAATATGCCCTTTCTATCTTTTGCATGATCCCGACGAATTTCTCGTCAGATCCCGGGCTAGCTAGTGCAAAAAGCATGGTTACCTCCTGCGAATAGAATTTATATATTGGTTAATTTTAATTTATATTATACGCATGACATAACATGTCAACAATTCTTGTGTATTACATAGGAGTGGCTCGTGGCAAACGCAGTCACGCCATCTGCGCCGAAGCAATAAATGCGGAAGTTAGACAGAGTGGGATAGGGCTTAAAATTAATGAATTCCGTGGGTTCGTTGTGTTAGTGGCAGGTGGATATTGGAGGGTCCGAACAAATGTCACAGGCAAAAAAGTCCGAGGCCGCAGGAGATGAATTCTCCTGCGGCCTCGTTATGGATTATTTGGTAATTGGAATAGGGGTATTTTCTCCATTGGGCGGCAAGATCGGGTACTCGACCTTTGGTTGTTTTCCGGTCAGGGCGTGCAGGAATGCGACGATCTCGGCGGTTTCAGCGCCACTCAGGGTGGTCCCCAATTGCACCGTTCCCATGATGGAAACCGCGTGTTCAAGTTTCCAGACCTTGCCTGTATGGAAGTAGGGCGGTGTCAGGACGATATTGCGTAGCGACGGGGACTTGAACGAAAATTTCTCGCTGTCGGCATGGGTTACCTTGAAGCGTCCCAAATCGCTGTCAGGCCGTATGTCGGCATCCGGGGCGCTTACAACGCCGAACGGATAGTAGCCGGTCCCCCCCAGGTTCACCCCGCCATGACAAGCGGCACATCCTTTGTTGACAAATAGTTTCAGCCCATTCAATTCGGTACTGTTCAGAGCTTTACGGTCGCCCTTCAGGTATTTGTCAAAACGTGAGTCCGGGGTTATCAGGGTCGCCTCGAACACCTCGATTGCATTGGCCATGTTATCGAAGGTGACCGGATCGGCTTCTCCGGGAAACGCCTTTTTGAACATCGGGGTATAGGCAGTAATGCTCTTTAGTGTTTCCACTACCCGCTCCGGTTTGTTGTTCATCTCGACCGAGGCTTGCACAGGTCCCTTGGCCTGGTCTGCCAGATCCTTGGCCCTACCATCCCAGAATTGTGCGATGTTGAAGACGGCATTCAGGACTGTTGGCGCATTACGCGGTCCTTTCTGCCAGCCGTGACCGATGGAAGTCTCCTGCATGTCCATTCCGCCCAGTCCCACGTTGTGGCAGGTATTGCAGCTGATCAGGTATGACGCGGAAAGACGCGGCTCGAAGAAGAGCAGTTTACCCAGTTCCACTTTGGCGGCTGTTGCCGGATTTCCCTTGAATGAGAGGGTTTTTGCCGGGATTGGCTTGAAAAGCGCTTGAGATTGTTTCCAGATATCCTCCTTTGCCCATGCCGTTGACGATACCATCGTCAGTAGCGCTAATCCACCCATCAACATTTTTTTCATGACAATCCTCCTGAGTATTTGGGCCCGATAACCGGAGATTCCGGTCCAGGCAACCTTATCAGTCTTAAAACATACCAATATAATTGTTTATGTCAAGTGGCCGGCGGCTTGGTTTCTTGATAAAGCATCTGGAATTTCGGTTATTCGGCGCGAGCGGCTGGATCAGAAAAAACTGGATTGTGCTCTCTTTATACCATGGGCTACTAATTTAATGATAAGGCTGTTATTGGTGTTTTTATCTTGACACATCGCTGTAACATGGCTATTTACAAATAATATATTTTTATTTGAATAAAGCTAATCCGGGCAATGGCGCTCGGAAATTGTTGCTTTGCAAGGTTCGGGACAATGGTGTCTTTCAGCCTAAATTTACAGGCCAGGAGACTGCCATATGAACAACAGCCTTTCCCAAATCAGCCTGAAGTCAAAACTGATCGCAACTTGTGTCATAATCGCCTTCGGTTTAATCGTCCTCACATTAACCATGTGGGTTTCAACCGAGCGCATCAAGGTCAATGGCCCTATCTATCAGGACATCGTCCGCGGCAAAGACCTGATTGCCGATATACTTCCCCCCCCTGAATACATAATCGAATCCTACCTGGTGGTTTTGCAGGCGAACGTGGAAAGGGATGCCGCCAAAATCACCTCGCTCCAGGAACGGCTCAAAAAACTCCACGGCGAATACGACGACCGTCATGCCTTTTGGATCAAAGACCTGCCTGAAGGAAAGATCAAGACCCTTCTCTTGGAACATTCATACAAACCCGCCGTGACATTTTACGATACTGCCGAAAAGGCCTACTTCCCGGCATTGATTGCAAACAACCATGAACAGGCGGACAAACTGCTGATTGATGTGTTGTCACCTGCTTACGAGGCTCATCGAAAAGTCATTGACGAAATTGTTTCCCTCACAACTGAACAAAATGTCGAAACGGAAAAAAATGCTTCCGCCATGCTGAATAATTCGAAAATTATCATAATTTCCATTGGGATGATCTTGCTGGCAACGGTACTGACCATATTTTTCTTTATCATACGTAACGTGTCCGGCCAGCTTGGCGGTGACCCCAGTTATGTGGCCGATATAGCAAGAAAAGTTGCTGATGGAGATCTTTCGCTTAACGTAGTGGTGCAGGGAGGTTCACATAGTGTTCTGGCGGCAATGAGGGAAATGGTTGCCAATCTGCGGCAGATAGTCTCTCAAGTTACCCACTCTTCCGAAAATATTGCTGCCGCTTCAAATCAGCTTCATTCGGCCGCTGAACAGATTGCAACCGGTAGTGAGCAGGTGGCTTGCCAGTCCTCGACCGTTGCCACTGCAGGAGAGGAAATGACGGCTACCTCTGGCAGTATCGCCCAGAATTGCCAGATTGCGGCCGAAGGCGGGCAAAGCGCAAGCAATGCCGCCCAAGCCGGCACCGAAGTGGTTAATGGCACAGTACTGGTAATGGCACGGATTGCCGAGCGGGTCAGTGCAACAGCGCAGACCGTGCAAAGCCTTGGGGCCCGTTCGGACCAGATCGGCGAGATCATCGGCACCATTGAGGACATTGCCGATCAGACCAATCTGCTGGCGCTCAACGCGGCCATTGAAGCGGCGCGAGCCGGAGAACAAGGTCGAGGTTTTGCTGTTGTCGCCGACGAAGTACGTGCGCTTGCCGAACGCACAACCAAGGCTACCCGTGAAATCGGCGAGATGATCAAGACTATTCAGACCGAAACCAAGGGGGCTGTCACAGCGATGGAACAAGGGGTTCGAGAGGTTGAGGCCGGGACGGTTGAGGCAGAGCGTTCCGGGCAGGCGTTGCAACAGATACTGGAGCAGATCAACAGCGTAACCATGCAAGTCAACCAGATAGCAACTGCCGCCGAGGAACAGACCGCAACTACCAGTGAAATTTCCAGCAACATTTTTCAGATCACTGAAGTTGTCCATTCAACAGCGCGGGGGGCGGAGGAATCGGCAAAGGCATCCGGGCAATTAGCAAGACAGGCCGAGGAATTGAAGCTGCTGGTCGGCAAATTCAAACTTTAATGGTTTGAAGGAAGTAAGTGCTTTTCAATAGGCGGCCTTCGGGCCGCTTTTTTTGCGACCTATCAGTATCGTCTTTAGGGAGCTGTCGGCCATGGCAGCTGTTATTGGTTTTGACTCGCCTTGCCGCCTGCCGTATAATCACCAGTCGGACCGCCGCCAATGATGTCTGCTGAGTTCCGAACTATTTTTTTACAACGAGGAAACAATGCAATTTTTCATAGACCCTTACTTTCCCGATGATATACACGCGGTTGGTGACGCCGGCATGGCCGGATTCGAGGAAAAACGGACCTTGTATCTGTCCGGCTGCAAGAATTTCCTGCGTCATTATCGCGAGGAGATCCGCTCCGTGCATAGTTCCGGCGCATCGGGTACCGACGTGGTGCACCTGATTTGCGACATGACCGACGAATTGATCAACAAACTGCTGCTTTCCATCCTTGATGACCTTGACCCCAGCCGTGCCTTGATGGACCATATTACCCTGGTCGCCGTGGGGGGGTATGGCCGGGGCGAGTTGAATCCCTTTTCTGACGTGGACATCATGTTTTTGCACGACGGTACCTTGGAAAAGGCAAAGGTGGAGGATATCGCTCAGAAACTGCTCTATTTTCTGTGGGACATGCGCCTGGATGTGGGGTATTCGGTGCGGATCATCCAGGACTGCATAGAGATGGCAGCTGCAGACGGCACGGTCAAGACCGCCTTGATGGATGCCCGCTTCCTGTCCGGCAGCCGGCCTCTATACAATACTCTGCACAAGGTGATATTTACCCAGATCCTGACAAAATCCAGTGACAAGTTCATCAAGGAAAAACTGGCCGACATGAAGACGCGCCGCGAAAAGTACGGCGCCACCGTCTACCTGCTGGAGCCGAACCTGAAGGAAGGGGAGGGTGGCTTGCGCGACCTGCAGACCGCCATGTGGGCGGCCCGGGTCAAATATAAGTTCACCAGTCCCAAGGAACTGATCATCAAGGGTGTCCTGAGCGAGGAGGAGTTGGATACCTACGATGCCGCACTCGACTTTCTCTGGCGCATCCGCAATGAACTGCATTATTTCAGCGGCCGCAAGAACGACCAGTTGACCTTTGATGCCCAGGTCCATCTGGCAGCGTTCTTCGGCTATAAAAATCGTGGGCGGGTGCTGGCGGTGGAAGATTTTATGAGGGATTACTACCGCCATGCCAACCGGGTCGAACATTTTACCTCCAGCATGGTGTCCCGCTGTATTTGGCGCGAAGAGGGGGCGTTGAAGATTCTGGGCTATTTTGTCCGGCGTCCGGTGGGAGATGGTTGTTATGTCCTGAAGGGGGAATTGATCATCCCGGATGAGTCGGTTGTGGACAAAAACCCTGCTGTATTGATGAGGGCATTCGAGCTGGCCCAGAAGCATGGCGTCGGCCTGAATGTCCGCGTCAAGGGGGTGATCCGCCGCAATCTCCACTTGATAAACGACAAGTTCCGCCGTAATCGCGAGGTGAACCAGTCGTTCATGAACATCCTGCGCTCAGCCAAGGATGTTGCGGAAACCCTGACCCAGATGCATCACCTGGAGTTTCTCAACCGCTTCATCCCGGAACTGGAGCATATCTACTGCAAGGTACAGCACGACCTGTACCACATCTACACAGTGGATATTCATACCCTGTTCGCGGTCGATCAGGCTGAAAAGATGCTGAACGGCCAATTGAAGGATGTGCTCCCATTCCCCTGTGAGATAGCGGCCCAGATCGGCAAGCGGGAGCTGCTGATCCTGGCGGTGCTGTTCCATGACATCGGCAAAGGGGAGGGGGGCGGCCATGCCGAAAAAGGCGCAGCCATGATTCCCACCATTGCCCGTCGGATGGGGCTTTCCAAGGAGGACGGCGAGCGCCTGGTGTTTTTGGTGCGGCAGCACCTGCTGTTTGCCCATATATCCCAACGCCGCGATCTCCATGATGAAAAAATGGTGGTTCAGTTTGCCCGCCAGATGGAGACCAGCGAGAACCTGAAGATGCTCTTTTTGCTGACGGTGGCCGATGTGCGGGCTGTCGGTTCCGATGTTTGGACCAGTTGGAAGGCGCTCCTCTTTCAGGAGTTGTATGAAAAGTCGTTCAGCGTACTGGAGCGGGGCGAATTCCACCTGGAAGCCAGCAGCGAGCGGGTCAAGGCGGTCATCAAGAAGGCTACGGAAATGCTTGAGGACGAGTTCCCTACGGCCCAGGTCCGCGAGGAACTCAAGGCAATGCCGGTCCGGCTCCTGCTTTCCAACAATCTGCCGCTTATCACCGGTCACGCCAGGATGCTGCTCGGTCTGGGTGAGGCCGACATCCTGATGAAGGTTGTCCATGTGCAGGAGAACGGTTATTCGGAGTTCACCATCTGTGCACTGGACATGCCGGGGCTGTTCTCGCGCATCACTGGCGTCATGGCTGCCAACGGGGTGAACATCCTGGGGGCTCAAATAAATACCAGTCGCAACGGCAAGGTTCTGGATATTCTCCAGGTGAATTCGCCCCAGGGACTTGTCATTACCGACGAACAGCGCTGGCAGAAGGTGCAGGCCGACATGCGCCGTGTCCTCCATGGCGAGGTCAATGTTGCCGAACTGGTTGAAAAGCGGCAGCGGCCGTCATTGCTGACCTCCCGCCCGGCACCGCGCTTCCCTACCAAGGTGGAATTCGACAACGAGGTGTCCGAGGATTATACGGTTATCGATATCTACACCCACGACAAGGTAGGGCTTCTTTACCTGATTACCAGCTCCCTGACGCAGTTGGGCCTCTACATCGGCGTGTCCAAGATTTCCACCAAGGTTGACCAGGTGGCGGACGTCTTTTATGTGCGCGACATCTTCGGCCAAAAGATCATGGAAGAGGAAAAACTGGCGGAGATCAAGGCTTACATGACCAAGGCCATTGATGAGTGGGTCTGAAATGACCGGCCAATCATCCGTGGATATTTTGCATGGCGTCACCTTGAAGATGATCGTTACCGAACTGGCGGAGCACTATGGCTGGGAAGAGATGGGTAGACGTATCGATATCCGTTGTTTCACCCATGACCCTAGTGTTGCCTCCAGCCTGAAGTTCCTGCGGAGAACCCCATGGGCCAGGGACAAGGTGGAGGAGTTGTATCTGAGATGGAAGCTGGGAGAATGAGGATTTCTATCTGTCTGATGGCTGCTTCTGACGAGCTTAACTATCCATGAACGACTACCTGGACCTCTTCATAAGCTATCTGGCCGTGGAAAAGGGACTCTCTCGCAACACTCAGGAGGCCTACAGCCGTGACCTGGCCCGCTACCTTGAGTTTCTTGAAAAGCAGGGCTGCAACAAGCCTGCAGAAGTCAAGACCACCGACATCACCGCATTTCTGAACGTGCTCAAAGACAATGGTGTCGGACCGCGCAGCCGAGCGCGCTGTCTATCGGCCATTCGCATGTTCCACCGCTTCCTGATGGTGGAAAACTATGCCGAGCTCAATCCGGCCGCTATTATCGAGGCGCCCCGCACCCTTAACAAGTTGCCCGAATTCCTGACTTCATCGGAGGTGGACGCCTTGTTCAGCGCCTGCAACGGGGCGGCAAAGGAGAGCGTGCGCGACCTGGCCATGCTGGAATTGCTCTATGCCACCGGGCTCAGGGTTTCGGAGCTGGTCAATCTCAAGCTGCGGGAGGTTAACCTGGACGTTGGTTACCTGATGACCGTGGGCAAGGGGAATAAGGAGCGGCTGGTGCCGGTCGGCGAGTCTGCCCGCGGCAAGGTTACCGCTTACTTGGAAGGGGTGCGTTATCGGCACGACCCGCAGAACCGGAATCCTTACCTGTTCCTGTCCCGTCTGGGGGCAGCCATGAGCCGCCAGGCCTTCTGGAACATCATCAAAAAACGGGTGCTATTGGCCGGCATCCGCAAGAACGTCTCCCCCCACACCCTGCGTCACTCCTTTGCCACCCACCTGCTGGAAAACGGCGCCGATCTGCGCAGTGTGCAGATCATGCTGGGACACGCCGACCTTTCCACCACGCAGATTTACACGCATGTTACCCGTGAACGCCTGAAGCGCCTGCACCGGGAGATCCACCCCAGGGGATGATACAAAGCGCTTATTCCGGGCCTGTCTTTCGGAAAACGAACCCATTCATGTGAGGTGTCATTGAAAGTAGTGAAATGGCTGGCGGTAATTGTGCTGGGCGCCATTGCCCTGTATGCCGTCTACATAGGCTTAGCGCTTTACCGCCTGCCGTCGGTGGCATCGCTTGTTGACCGCAAGATGAACCTTACCATCCAGGTGAAAGACTGGCAGGGGAAGCTCCACCCCTACGTCGTGGGACCCCGGAACCACTGGTGGACGCCATCGGCCGATATCCCATCGGAGATGGAGTGGGCGGTCATCGTGGCCGAGGATGCCAACTTCTATCGTCACGAGGGGATCGACGTAAGAGCGATCAAGGATGCCATCAAATACGACCTGGAGAAGAAGCGCTTTGCACGCGGGGCCTCTACCATCACCCAACAGACAGCCAAAAACCTTTTCCTCACCCGGGAAAAGACCGTGACCCGCAAGATTGAGGAAATCTATCTTGCCAAGCGAATGGAACAGGAACTGACCAAGGGTAGAATCCTGGAGCTGTATCTGAATATTGTCGAATTGGGACCGATGGTGTACGGGATCGGCCATGGGGCCCACTACTATTTCGATAAGCCGGCCAGTGCCCTTACTCCCAGGGAATGCGCCTTTCTCGCCGCCATGCTGCCTGGCCCGCAGAAGGTCTACAACCCCTACCGGCACCTGGATCGGGTCCTGAAGCGCTCCGACATGTTGTTGGGGCTCTTGCGGGAGAACGGGGTGCTGACCGAGGTGGAATATCATCAGGCCATGGCTGAAACACCGAATATCAGCGGCATGCAAAAGAAGGTTGATCAGAGTTTATCGGGGAAGGTGCGGAGATTCTTCAAGAATTTGTTGGGAATTTTTCGGTGAGCCTGGGGCGGTGATTACTGGCTGGCCGGTTGTCAGCCAGGATCCAATGGCCTCCGGCTGTTCTCCAAATTGCGCGCTGCCACCGACGTTTTGATCGGTGGCAGCGTTTTTTTGTGGGTTTTGACTACTGCGCCTTGGTGACGGTTACCTTGACCTTGTCGGTAAAGATCACCGTACTTTGGGTAACCGGATCGTAACCAGCCACCTTTCT
>PJFB01000007.1 GCA_003574895.1 Geobacter sp. | reverse complement strand
CCCCGAGTTGGACGATGTGGCCGTGTAGGCCCCCGGAGTACCGACCACGGTGAGCGCCGCTCCCTTGATGGTTGTCGATGTGCCGGAAATGGTGACCTTGCCCGCTAAAGTGCCGTTGGCAGCAAGTGCAGTAACGGCGCTGAGGCAAAGGATGAGGGTGAGCATGAATGTGAACGAAATCCATTTGCTAATGGACTGCATGTATATACTCCTTTTTAAGTTTGTGTTTGTTGCGACAGTGCGAGATGCGGCCAGTTTTGTTCACCTCCTTCCGGTTGTGGCAATATCCCGCGATATTTGAACTCCTTCAAACGTGGCACAAGCGATACTTGGCACGCCATCAGCCGGTTGCAGAGAAGCACAACCGGCCCGTGTCGCACGTATGTGGCGGTTTTTTGTTTGTGATTCCAGGGGTTAGCGAGGATTGTTATGCGTGGATACTAACAGTAGAACTGAAGCACTCTTTGCATATAGTATCGCCAGAAAGGACCAGACAAACGGGCGCATTAAATCAGATAAATTTAATAGAATCAAACTAAATAAAAAAATGTAATCATACCGGCTAAGTGGCCAACCTATTCATTTTGCGAAGGTATCTTGTGGTGGAGTTTGAAGATTTACAGATGGGGCAAGGTGCCCCGAAGGGCCGGATGATGGGGATTTTTACTGTTACCAAGGCGTGATCAGATTTGCCGGGAAAACGGTTCGTCTTTGCGACAAGGAGTTGATTGCATGGATTGAATCCAGTGGTTGCGTGAAGTTATCCGGATAATCCCTCCCATTCTTCATACAGCTTCTCCAGCCTTTCGTTGAGCGCCGCGTGTTGTTCGCCCCCCTCGGCGCCCCGTTGCGGGTCGTCAAAAAAGCCGGGCGAGTTCATCTCATCCTCCAGGCGGGCGATCTCCTTTTCGGTGCGGCTGATCTCGGTCTCGACCTCACCCATCTTTTTCTGGCGAGCCTGTTCCTCGCGCTTGATACGCTTTTGCTCCTCGCGGTCGCGCAGGCGGTCTTCCTTGTTTACAGGCGGTAACGGGGCAGGTGCGGAATCCGTGTCTCGCAGGGGCGTGTCTTGTCCCCGGCCGGTTTGGCCTTGGGATCGCTGGGCACCCGCAAGCGGTGTCTCTGCGGAAACCTGTGCCTTCTTCTCCAGATAATATTCGTAATCGCCGTAATAATTTTCCAGCCGCCCCCCTTCCACCTCCACAATGCGCGTTGCCAGGCCATTGACGAAATAACGGTCATGGGAGACGAACACCACCGTGCCGTCAAAGGATTTAAGCGCATCCAGCAGCACCTCTTTGCTGAACAGGTCCAGGTGGTTGGTCGGCTCGTCCATCAGCAGCAGGTTGGAGGGGCGCAGCAGCATCTTGGCCAGGGCCAGCCGGTTGCGCTCTCCGCCGGACAGCACCCCCACCTTCTTGTGGATGTCGTCGCCCGAAAAGAGGAAAGCGCCCAGGATATCCCGCAACTTGGGCACCATGTCATACGGTGCGTCGGCGTAGAGCTCGTCCCAGGCGCTGCGGCCGGCATCCAGCACATTGGCCTGATCCTGTGCAAAGTAGTCCATGACCACATTGTGGCCGACTATCCGTTCGCCGGCCTGGAAGGTGGAGCCGGCCAGCACGGACATCAGCGTTGATTTCCCGGCACCGTTGTGGCCGACCAGGGCGATGCGCTCCCCCTTTTCAGCCACGAAGTCAATCCTGTCCAGCACGGTGTGGCTGTCGTAGGCTTTTGTCAGCCCCTTCAATTCCATCACGGTCTTGCCGCTCTTGGGGGCATCCGGAAAGCTGAAACGAATGCGTTTCCGTTCCGGGGGAATGATAATACGTTCAACCTTCTCAAGCTGCTTGATGCGCGATTGGACCAGCGAGGCCTTGTTAGCCTGGTAGCGGAAGCGGCGGATGAAATCCTCGGTCTTCTCCACCTCTTCATCCTGGATGCGCTTGGCTTCCCGCAGGGCTGAAACGCGCTCTTCACGTTGCACGAGATAACGCGAATAACTGCAATGGTAATCTGAAATGACATGGTTCCAGACCTCGGCAATGCGGCTGCAGACCTGGTCCATGAAAAAGCGGTCGTGAGAGACCAGGATCACCGAACCGGGATAGGAGCAGAGATACTCCTCCAGCCAGTTGCGGGCCTCGATGTCCAGGTGGTTGGTTGGCTCATCCAGCAGCAGCACATCGGGACGCTGCAGAAGCAGCCGCGCCAGGGCAATGCGCATCTGCCAGCCGCCGGAGAATTCCCCGCAATCCCGATACCAGTCGTCCTGGGAAAAGCCGAGGCCCTTCAGCACGGTGCCGATTTCGGACTCCATGGTGTAACCGCCCCGATGCCGGAACTGCTCCTGCAACTCGCCATAGCGATGCAGCATCTGTTCGTGTTCAGGAGCATCGTGGGGCAAGTGCTCCAATTCCTGGCCCAAGCAATGCAGTTCCTCCTCCATGGCCAACAGTTCACCGAAAGCGGAACGTGCCTCATGGAATAACAGGCAGCCGGAGGTGACGATGCCATCCTGGGGAAGGTAGGCGGCTCGGGCTCCGCGGGCAAACTGGATCTCGCCATCGGAGGACTCTGCCAATCCGGCGATAATCTTCATCAGTGTGGATTTGCCGGCGCCGTTCTCACCGACCAGTGCTACCCGCTCCCCTTTTTTCAGGTGCCAGGAAATGTTGGTGAATAGAGGTGTGCCTGCGAAGTCTTTGGACAGGTTTATTAGCTGGAGCATGGTTCCTTTGTAGCATAGGGAAGGGCCTTTCGGCAAGTGACGCGGCAGTGCCGTTTGGGATACTGCCGGCGCAGTTTCTGGATTTTGGCGCAAAGTTTGTTTTGGGTTGCCGGTTACACGTGTTATAGTTTATCGGTACAAAGTTTTTCCGAAGTCGGCAAATCCATGGAAAGATTCCTTTCAACCGCCATGAGTGACACAACCAGCTTACAGGACACGTTCTTTTTGGGCAGGCAGCCGATCTTTGATTGCCAACAGGAGATCATAGGTTTTGAACTGTTGTTCCGTTCGTCGGAAAAGAACATGAGTGAATACGACAGCCAGAACCATGCCTGTACGAGCGTCATCACCAGCGCCCTGTCCGGGTTCGGCTTTCGTGAGGTGTTGGGGGACAAGGCCGGGTTTATCAATGTCACCATGGATGTGCTGATGACCGACCTTATCGAGATTTTGCCCTGCGAGCAGGCCATCCTGGAACTCTTGGAAACGGTGAACCTGACCGAGGCGGTCATCGAGCGGTGCCGGGACCTCAGGCTCAGGGGGTATCGCATTGCCCTTGACGATCATGTCTACGCCCCGGTGCATGACGAACTTTATCCGAACGTGGATATTGTCAAGATCGATATCCTGGAGACACCTCCGGAGTTGTTGCCGGACATCGTTGCCGGGTTGCGCCGGTTCCCGTTAAAGATCCTGGCGGAGCGCGTGGAAACCGTGGAGCAGTTCCAGGATTGCATGGAACTGGGTTTTGACCTGTTCCAGGGCTATTTTTTCGAAAGGCCGGTCGTGCTCCAGCGGAAGGGGATCAAGCCTTCGGCCATTGCCATGCTGCGGCTTTTGGCCTACCTGTGGGATGACAAAAGGTTGGACGAGGTTGAGGATGTCTTCCGGGAGACCCCGGAACTTTCCTACAATCTGTTGAAGTTGGTGAATTCGGTACACCTGGGGCTGAGGGAAAAGATAAGAAGCCTGCGTCACGCCATCATGATCCTGGGGATCAGCAAGCTGCGCCATTGGGTCCAACTGGCTATCTTTGCCAGTTCGGATTGCCGGGGAATCAACAGCCCCCTGCTGGAGATGGCTGCCGTCCGGGGACGCCTGATGGAATGCCTGATCATGGAGCAGCATGGTCTTGCCGCCGGCAGCGACAAGGTTGAAGCGGCCTTTATGACCGGCATCCTGTCACTCATGGATATCCTTTTCGAAACATCCATTGAAGAGATCGTCAAGGAATTGCACCCCAGCGACGAGATAGTCTCTGCCCTGCTCGACCGCAGTGGGGAACTGGGACTTCTGCTGTCGCTGGCGGAAACCCTGGAACAATCCAACTTTGGCGAACTCCATGAGCTGGTGGAAAAAACGAATATCCCGCGTTCCCAATTACTGGCGGCACAGTTGGCCGCCTACAACTGGCGGCAGGGGTTCACTCAGGAAACACACTGAAAAACCCTGCATCAACCCAACCACTGGTTACCCGATATGGGAGGCAACAATGACAGTACCCGGCAACTGCTCGGCGAATATACGCGGCACCCTGCTGGACCACTGCATGGATGGCGGCGAGCGTTGCCTCGCCTGTGACGGCGCCTGCTGCCGCTCTTTTTCCGATGTGGAACTCTCCATGGAGGAGTTGGAGAGGCTCCATAGCCTGGGGGCCAAACGGCTGCACTTTTCAATGATTGGCCGTCCGCGCCTGGTGATCGACTATAACTGCGAATTCCTGGTTGACGGCAAATGCAGCATCTACGAGAGGCGCCCGGACATCTGCCGGCGCTTTATTTGCAACGACCCCGCCGAATGATTCCCGGCAGTCTGCTAAACACCTCTTGGCTGTCTTCCGCAGCTTGATGCAGAAAAACCAACAACAAAAATCAGTGGCAACCGAAACAGCGGGAGCTGAACCTGGCCTGTACCTGAACAACACCATCGCCGTGCATTAACGGGTTGGTGATCGAAGTGCCTTTGCCGTTCGAACCGTACGCATCGGGGTGACAGAACTGGCATTGATTCGATGCGGCCGTGCTGCCTCCGGCATGGAAGCCGCTATGCCACACGTTGGAACCGTTAGAGCCATTGGCGGGAGGGTTGGGGTGGCAAGTTGCACAGGCATCGCCGACGATAAGCGTGTACCAGGATGGCGTAATATTGCCGGTTGCATTGGAGCCGTAGTTGATCGCGTTGAGAACCGGCTCTCCGTCGCCACCGGGGAAATAGTAGCTGAACGTGCCTGCAGAAACGCTGTGACACGCTATGTTGGAGCAAGTATTAGTTATGGCGTCAAAGGATGGCAGGGGTGGATTTGGGTTGGTCGGCGAAGGTTTGATGACGGCGGGCCCATCCTGGGCAAACCAGGAGAAATGATCGAAGTTGCTGTTGACCATAACCGGTACGTGGCAGCTTGTGCATCCGATATTGGCATAGTTGGTTCCGACATGCTTCAGATGAGCGCCGTCCGGATTGCAGTCAGGTAAGGTGCAAGCGCCAGCGGCAGGCAGCACAACGGACTTGTTGGCAGATGTCTTCGCAGATGTTGTCTTGTAGTAGTCGTCAACCGATGTGTCGTGAGGTACCCACTGGGAGCCGTCATAGATGTATTCACGATTGGTCGTAGCGTCGATGTAGATCATTCCGAACACCGCTTTGGCCGGCGGGGTTGTGACCGTTTGTATTCCCCGGGCTGGTAATCCATCGACTTCTTTTACGGTGCCAGTTGTACTGCCTGATGTATCTCCCTGCGTCGTCGATGTTTGTTCACCGCATCCTGAAAAGATTGAAATCGATACCAATACAATTATTGCAAAGGTTAACCGTACTATCAAATCCAGGTGCATCCGGCCCATGTTGGTATCCTCCTGAAAAATTTAAACAAGTTTATATTATCTAATTATAAAACGCTATATACAAAACGACCTATACAAAAAAAATTCCCCTGTTGCAATTGCTTTGAACAGGGGAATTTTGAATCCGGTTATGTATGTTTCCGTTCCAAGTCAAAGCACTGTCTTGTCCGGCTCTTCTTTGGCTCCTCAACACACTGATTCGTGTGCTTTGTCGTCTCAATCCTTGCCGAATCCGAACTCATCTTTGATTTGAAAGTGTAATCAGATGAAGTTACCCTTTGATCTCCCCGTGAATGCCGATAGTGACCTCCCGGTAAGGAATCTCCTTGCCGCTGGCTGCAAGGGCCTGGCGGGCCGCCATGGCAATGCCGCCGCAGCAGGGCACCTCCATCTTCAGCACCGTGATGCTTTTAACGTCCGATTTTGAGAACAGCTCGGTCAATTTCTGCAGATAGAACTGATTATCGTCCAGCTTGGGACAGCCCATCACGACCGCCCGTCCCTTGAGGAAATCCTCGTGGTAGCCGGCATAGGCCACAGGCACGCAGTCTGCGGTGATCAGCAGGTCGGCGCCCTGAAAGTAGGGTGCGGTTGTGGATACCAGGTGCAGCTGTACCGGCCACTGCCCAAGTTGGCTCTGGCGGCTGGCAGGGGCTGATTCGCTCTGGGTTTGCGCTTGCGGCCGGGCAAAGCTCATGGCGCGGGAACCGGGACAGCCGCCACCGGCGTGATGGTGATGGCCGGGGACCGCATGGTTGTGGGTAGGCGCTGGTTTTGCCTGTTCCGCCATATGCTTTTCAACGGCTGCCTCATCAAAGACGTCGGCTTCCCGTTGCTCGATAGTTATGGCGTCCCGAGGGCACTCTCCCAGGCATGCACCCAGGCCGTCACACAGGTTGTCCGCCGCCAGCACTGCCTTGCCGTTGATGATCTTGATGGCCCCCTCGGCGCAGGAGGGTACGCACAATCCGCAGCCGTCACATTTTTCCTGGTCTATTTTTACGATGTTTCTCAGCATGATGTACTCCTTTGTGTATTTGTTTTTGCGATGTTTTTCTCGGATCTCGATCGGTTCCGGTGTCGTAACCCCTCCCCTGCCTTCCCTGTAGTCAAGGGGAGTTGCGGATCAGAAGAAATAATGCCAGACATAGTCCAACCTGCCCCGCAGCATCAGCCGCCTGCCCGAGTAGGCCATGATTTCCCGCACCTTTTCCCGCTGCATTTGAGCGTAGCAGTGGACGCGGCATTTTTTGCAGCTTGGTTTCTCCGCCTCCAGGGGGCATTTTATCCGCTTGTCCACGGCATACTCCATAAAGGCCATGCATTCGGGACATAACCGGCGCCCACTTGGCATGGCCGGCAGCTTGAAGATGGAACGCGGGCTTGTGCCATGCTTGCCGGCGCAGTATACTTCTACGAACTTCCCAATCAGCCTGATATCCATTTTTTGCTGTTTCGTAAGTGTTTCCATGAGTGCCATCATGCCTCCAACACATGAGATATTACATGACCAAGATCAAAATAATGCAGCTTTTCCTTTGCGTATGGCGTTCCTTTGGATTACATTCAAAATTACATATATAATCAAATAAGCTTGCGGAGAGTTCGTTATGTACGTTAAGGCGGTTGCATTTGTCGCAAAATCCAATACGGGGAAAACAACGCTGTTGGAGCAGGTTATAAGGGAATTAAAAAATCGGGGATATAAGGTAGGGGTTATTAAACATGATGCTCATCGGTTTGACATAGATCACCCCGGCAAAGATTCTTACCGGCTTACTGCGGCTGGAGCAGACACCATGCTGATCACGTCTCCGGAAAAACTAGCCCTGGTAAAAAAACACGAGCTGTCACCACCGCTAGAAGAACTGATTGCCGCGTATTTTCCGGATGTTGATATCGTGCTTACCGAAGGCTTCAAGATGAGCTCTCTGCCCAAGATCGAGGTCCATAGACAAGAGCGCAGTCCGACACTTCTTTGCCGCGGCGAACATCACGATCCCATGCTTGTTGCCGTGGCAAGCGACGAAGGCCTCAATTTGGATGTACCGGTTCTTGATTTGAATGATATAAAAGGCGTTACCGATTTTGTCGAGTCAACTTTTCTAAGATAGTCCTCAATCATCGTGCTCTCTTTTTCTTCGATTTTGCCGGTTTTATCCGATCCGAGAAAGCAAAACTGAAATTACCGTCCGTCCCTACTCCCAACTGGACTGAAGCAGGCAATTTGCCATTTCCCATCTGCGTAAGAATTTTTTCCGAAAGTTGCGGCAGGATAGTACCGCGCATTATGTGGTCGATATTTCTGGCTCCGGTCTCCACTTCAGTGCAACGGTCTGCTATGCATTCCACCACCTCGCCGGTATAGGAAAGCTGCATTTTGTTGCTTTCAAACAGACGGGCCGCGAGTTTTTTCAGCCGGAGTGTGACAATTTCCTTCATAAAGCTTGGATCGAGCAGGAAAAATGGGGTGACCGTCATGCGTGCCAGCAGGGCCGGCTTGAAATGACGGGAAAGAATGGGCCTGATAGCCTCGGCCAATGTCCCTGCTGTCGGCCTTTCAGCACCTGAGCATAACTGGCTGACAACATCGGATGCCAGGTTGCTGGTCAGGAAAAGTACGGTATTTTTGAAATCGATTTCACGCCCCTCGCCATCGGAGAGGCTTCCCTTGTCAAAAACCTGGTAGAACAGGTTGACTACGTCCAGATGCGCCTTTTCCACCTCATCCATCAGTACCACGGAATAAGGCTGCCTGCGGACGGCCTCGGTCAGCACTCCACCTTCGCCAAAGCCGACATAGCCGGGAGGCGACCCGATCAGGCGACTGACGGTATGCGCCTCCTGAAACTCGCTCATATTGATTGTCGTCAGAAAACGGTCGCCGCCGAACAGAAGATCTGCCACGGCCAGGGCGGTCTCGGTCTTTCCGACGCCGGAAGGCCCGACAAGCAGGAAGATGCCTTGGGGGCGGCTCGGATCGTTCAGGCCGGCCTTGGCGGCGCGAATCGTCTCGCCGATCATCCGGATGGCCTCGTCCTGTCCCTTGACCCGTTTCTTCAGGTCGTTCTCCAGATTCATGACGTTGTTTGCCTGATCACGCAGCACTTTGCCAAGCGGGATACCGGTCCAGTCGGATACCACCTTGGCGACTACATCAGGATCAACCTCGATCCGGACCAGCGGGGAACCGGCCTGAAGTTGCGTCAAACTGGCAGTCAGGGCTGCAATTTCACCCTTTAGCTCCTTTGTCCGCTCTTCCACACCGTCTTGGGCTGCTTGAAGACACAACTCCTTGCGACATTCCACCAGACGGTGAGCCAGCTCCTGCTCTTTCTTCCAGCGCACGGTCAAATCGTTCAGTGCCGTACCCAGTTTGCCGAGCTGTTCCTCCAACCCCTGTTTACGCACTGGCTCAATCGTTGCCCCGTGCAGGCCGTCTCTTTCCAGTGCCTTCTTCTCCCGCTCCAGAGCTTGAATGGATCGCTCCAGGTCTTCGACTGCAGACGGCTTGGAGGTCAACAGGATTTTTATGCGGGCAGCGCTGGTGTCCAGCAGATCCACCGCCTTGTCCGGCAATTGCCGTCCGGAGATGTATCTGCCGGAAAGCTCGGCGGCAGCGATAATGGCATCATCGCGCACAACCACTCCGTGCGCTTCTTCATATTTATCCTTCAAGCCGCGCAGAATCAGCACTGCTGTCTCCACCGACGGCTCGTCCAACTTGACCGGCTGAAAACGGCGGGCCAGGGCGGCATCTTTTTCAAAGTATTTTTTGTATTCCGACCAGGTTGTGGCGGCGATAGTGCGCAATTCCCCCCGAGCCAGGGCCGGTTTCAGCAGATTGGCGGCATCGCCGCCGCCTGCCTGGGCTCCGGCGCCGATCATGGTGTGGGCCTCGTCGATAAAGAGGATAATCGGTTTTGGTGAAGCCTTTATTTCACTGATCACCGATTTTAGGCGATTCTCGAATTCGCCCTTCACCCCGGCACCGGCCTGCAGCAGTCCCATGTCGAGCCCAAGGATGGAAACGCCGCGCAAAAGATCCGGGACATCGCCCTGAACAATACGCAGGGCCAGCCCTTCCACCACTGCGGTTTTCCCGACCCCGGCTTCTCCGACCACGATGGGATTGTTCTTGCGCCGTCTCGCCAGGATGTCGATCATCTGGGAGATTTCCGTGTCCCGTCCAAAGACCGGGTCGATCTCTCCGGCTGCGGCTTTACAGGTGAAATCGGTGCAGAACTTTTTCAAAGCAGTGGCGCCGGTTGGGGCTGTCTCTTCCAGAACCGGCCTTTTCCCGGCAGCGGTATTTTCGATGGAACTATGCACAATCCCGCCGAACTGCTTCAGCAGCGTATCCCGGCTGATGGCACGCAGGCTGTCCACGTAGTTTCCTTCGGCCAACTGGAGCGGCTTAGCCAGCAAAGCGGCCAGCAAAGCCCCGGAACGGATGCGGTCGTCCGCAAGATCAATGGAGGAGATCAGCCAGGCATCCTGCAACCATTGGATCAGCACCGGCGAGAACACCGGCTTGCCGCCGTTGCCCGTGTTCAACCGCTCGATGGTCTGCTCCACTCCCCGTATGACCGCGGCCGGATCGACGTCGAAATGGCGCAGGATCAGCGGCAGGTCGCCCTGGGGGTCTTCCAGGAGTCTGGCCAGCAGGTGTTCCACCGTTACCTCGTAGTGAGTGCGAGAAACGCAGAGACCGGCCGCCCCTTCCAAGGCGCGGGTGCAGTGGGCTGTCAGCAGATTGAGCAGGTTTTTGATGTCAACGGTGAGCATGCGGGGCTATTCCTTTGCAGGTGATTTGTTTTTGCATCCGGGCAGCAGCGTCGGACGTACCAACCAGTTTTGGCCGCAGTCGCGCTATTTTTCGGCCGAGCTTTCCACAAATCTCTTCTTTAGCCAACCCTGCTTCACGGCATTACCTTTCTGCCATTTGATTTTTACCCAATCATTCTTTTCTTCCAGTATCTCTACATGCTGGCCACCAGCCAGCACGGCCCTGGGCCTGCTTTTTAGCGAAGGGGCTTTCCTGACGTTCACGAAGGGTTCTTTCGGTGTGATTCTTGAGGTGACTGTCTTGGGGAGGTTGGTATTGACTGTAGCCGCTTTATCTGCGGAATTGACCTGTTCAGTCGCCGCAGGCGTTGCGCCGGTTTGTTGCAGGGAATGGGATGAATCCGATTTCCCCTTATCCATGGTGGCGCGGGCTGTTTCATCGGTTTTTGCGGCAACAGTATCTGCGGTGTTGACTTTTGTGCACGCCGACATCATCAGTACTGAGCCGATGAGCAGCATTAAGCGGATATTCCGGTTGAGTATGGTTGCCATTGGTCTTCTTCCCTTCAAGAATTTTATGCGGGAGACAATAACATAAGATGATATAAAATAAGAGAAAATTAATAAAATAATCTGGAGAATAATTGACCGAATACTTTTTCAGCAGGGCTTCAATCAGGGTGGGTTTCTGTATGGGGGGTGAAATTGAATGGAGTGTTTATGGTCGTATTTAACTGGAATTGTCGCTTGATCTTTCTTGTCACTGTTTCTTCGTAGTACGTGTAATAATATCGTGAACCGAAGATCTGAGCGCTTCTCCATCCTTCATTTTGGCTATAAGATATATGCCGAAAGGCAGGCAAAAGAGGGTAGCAAGTGCTGCATACATAGGCATGGCATTGTGAACGATGATCTTGTCCGGACTCAGACTAACTTCCGAAACAATTCCGAAGGATTTGATGATGCGAAGGCATTTGCGGTTCAAAGGCGGAATCTTGATCTTGTAACCGGCGGGCAACTGTTGGACCAATGCGTCTTTCAGTGCTTCGACATCAAGGGAGATTTCAGGAACGATATAATTATTCATTTTTTACCTCACTGGTTTATTCTAGGAGCATCTGGATTAGGCGCGACTTTGAATATTTGTAGCAGTACTTAGTGACTCCTGACATATTTATGCAAGTAATAAGGACTACTGCAATGAGATTTTAGAGATCATTTGATGATAGTTCAGAAATAACAACTTGTAAGCAGATTGGACATACGCTTATCATGTCTCTAATAATACGGCGAATTATCAGCCGATCATTAAGTTGTTTAGTCTCTTTATTCCTGTCTTTAAAATAGATAAAATGGTTATCAATTTGAATTCCAAATTGTTGTAAAAAATGAGAGTCAACATAATACTCAAAAACCTTACCATATGATTCAATTTTAATTGGGCATATAATAATATTTTTTAAAGCATCTTTTTGCTCTATAGCAAATGAGATCAGAGGTGATGTCAATGTAAATTCATGTACTCCGTGAATTTTGCATTGTGCTGGCCCCATAGGTATTCCTCCAGGTACAACGACAATAAGTTAAGGATGTCAGTGCCTGACTCCTATGAATTATCATTTTAACCACTTACATCTTTATAGCCTTTCTCATCCCTGTATGGAGCCTCTTTCAAAGTTTGATTTAACTCAACTTCTAATTTATTTTGAAATTCTGGATCGATTATACCCATCAGCTCAACCCATTTTTTGAACCATAACCTTCGTGAATCAGCGTAAAGTATCCTATTTAATAATTCATGATCTGAGGCGATCTGACTCGTAATATCTTTAAGTAACCAATACAATAATTCTTGAATATCTTTCGTGGTATGCCTTTCATATTCCTTGCCGCGCTCAGAATTTACATAATGATATCCTTTGTCATCAACTTCAACATACATACCTCCCATCCAATCCGGACTACCAGCCACTCTAGTCAACTCTTTGGGTGCATTGACCAACTTTGCTAGCTCTTTAACTCGTTTTCTTATTGTAGCTAGGCTGAGCATCTGGGGTTTTTTCATTTCCTTATGTCCAATGTCGTGGGCTGCCCTCTGTTTCATTCTTTAAAAGAGCTTTCTGTATTTGATACTGTCAAGATATCAATGTCTAAACCTTGTAAATTATTTCAATGAGTCAGATTTACTTTGATTTGCCAAGTTTCTTTATTATCGTCACCAACCACAATTGCCCCATCAATTAACACTATTTTTGATTCATAAATTCGTACATTTAAATCACGTATACCATTGTTGTATGGGAATTCCTTTTTACAAAAAGGACATTTTACATTTGACCAAAAAGAAAAATGACCACCATTTGGAGCAGGAGGTGCAGATTCTAAAAAAACATGCCAGAGTTTTTCTAATTCAGTAAGTTCTGGCTTGTTATTTTCACAAAGTTTTTGCGCGACTAGTTCATCACTTTTTCGTAGCAAAACATCATTGCTTTTATCAGAATAAAAAAAAGGAGCTGGAAGCAACCAATTTACTAAATAAGTATAGCGTATAGCTTCTTTGCAGAATATGCACTCTAAGTTCCAACCATCTCTAACTACTTGTTGAGGTTTCTTCATGGGCCTACCTCCAAAATTATTTGCCGAATCCCTGGTCCACCTGCACTTGGAATCCCTTGGATCGTAAGTTCAGATCCACCACCTGGAAGACCTGCTCCACCACCCTTAAATAATGCGTTTCCAGTTATAGGAGAGACTGGTGCACGATTAGGAACATTCTTGACGATGGATAAGATGTTTATTGGTTCTAACGAGTTTGGTTTGAGCCCCAGAGAGTTTTCTAGAGCACGGGCTTGCGCACTCGAAATTCTCACGCGATCATCCTTTGGTAATTTCCCAATAATTTTTGTAATCTCACTCGGTTTAGAAACGAATGTACGCCCGCCCCTACCAATTGTTCTATATTTTAATGCGTCACTTCGTGGTGTTATGTTAGCGCCAGTTCGAAATACCTCACTTTTCCCACACCCCTCCAACCCCAACGGATCGACCCACTGCATCGGATCATGGACATAGCCGTGGGTCCTCAGTCCGCCTTGCAGGCCAATCGGGTCTGTTGACAGATATTGCCCGCTGTCCGGATCATAATACCGGTTCAGGTTATAGTATAGCCCGGTTTCCTTGTCCTCCCACTGGTTCTGGAATCGCAGGTTGCAATCAACAATCGGTTTATAGTTTTCGGCCTTCTTGGCAAAGGAAACCTCGGTCGCACCCCACAGGCCTTGTTCCGCCAGCCAGACGCAATTGCCGTTGGTATCGAACAACTCCTTGGGCGTGCCCAGGTGGTCGGTTACTATCGGGTAGAAGTTGCCGCCTGTCTCCTTGGCTATCGAATGGAACGTGCCCGGCTCGAAGTGCCATCTTGTTACTTCGGTTGCTGTGCCGATGGTTGTCTGTTCTTCCGCCAGCGTGGCGCCCTGCCAGATATACGTTGTGCTCTGCTGTCTTGTTTGCTCACCAGCCTTGATACATTCCTTCTTTATCCTTCTGCCAAAGGCATCGTAGCTGTATTTCCAGATTGAGCCATCCGGCGTGTGGGTCTCCGTCAGCCGGTCAAAGTCATCCCATCTGTAATGCCAGCTTTTGGGGCGGAAGCCGTTCTTCACCACCCGCTTTTCCCTGAGCCGGCCTCTGATGTCGTAACGGTAGCTGTTCTGCCCGATTGTCCTGATGGTGCCGTTTTCGTACCGGTGCTGTTCTCCCTTGCCGGAGGCCAGGTTCATGGTGGCATCGTAGCTGTATTGTTCTTCTGTCTGTTTATTGAGGCCGGTGATGCGAATGATCTGGTTGACCTGGTCTCTGGGGTCGTATTGGTAGTTGCTGGTGCCCCGTTTGTTGTCTTTTACCCCTACCAGTCTGCCGGATTTGTCCCAGCTGTATTTGCGGGAGATTTCAGCGAGTTTTTCATGGGCAGGGGTGGGATGATCGGTTTTCTGCCCGGCCAGTTGGCTGGCCAGCCTGCCGCAGGGGTCGTAGGTCTGTTTCAGGGCAAAGGCATCGAGTTGTGCGGTTTCTTGCTGGTGGTAGTGGCGCTCCGTTTCCAGGCCCAGCGAGTTTCTGGTGAAGTTGAGGGTGTGGCCGTTGCTGTTCAGCCCTGTGAATTGTCCCAGCAGGTCATAGGCGTATGCAGTTTCGCCGCTGTCGCTTTTGCGGCTGAGGCGGCGGCCTGTTGTGTCGTATTTGTATTCTATGGTTGCGCCGTTCTGGATCTCTTTTGCCAGGCGGCCTTTGTCGTCGTAGCTGAACCGGAGGTCGCTTTCCGGAAGTCTGTTGGTTGTGGTCCAGGTGGCGGCCCTGATGAGACGGTCTGCTTGGTCGTATTCATAGGTGATGCGCTGCTTTTCGGTAGCTACGGCAACGATCCGGTCCAGATCGTCCCAGGTCAGGTGCTGTTCGCCGCCATCGGGCAGGCCTTTGGTGAGTACCCGGCCGATGGCGTCCCTGATGTAGGTGGTTCTTCTTCCGGCCCAGTCGATTTCCTGGATCAGGCGGCCGGCCAGGTCGTAGCTGTAGTCCCAGTTCTGGCCCTGGGCGTTGGTGATCCGTTTTAATCTTGCCGCGTTGTCGTAAGCGAGCTGAGTGCTGTATCCCTTGGGGTCGGTGACGCTGTGCAACAGGTCGAAGGCGCCATGTTGGTAGCGGGTGGTCTGCCCTTCCGGTGCGATGTGGGTTTTGGGCAGTCCTTCGTTGTCGTAGCTAAAGCTTTCCTCGCCGTTGTCCGGGTGGATGATGCGGCTTACGTTGCCGCGCGGGTTGTCCAAGGTCCTGCTGTATTCGTAGCAAGTGCTGTGGCCCGCCGGGTCGGTGGCTTTGAGCAGCCGTCCCCAGCGGTCCAGCTCAAAGCCGGTGGTTTCACCCATGGCGTTGCGCCACGATGCCAGGCGGCCCTGCTGGTCGTAGGAGATGCGGCTGGCTGTACCGTCCGGCCCGGTTTCGGAGATGAGGCGGCCGTTGCTGTCGTAGCTGAATTTGCTGGTTGTGCCGTCGGGTGCCGTTGCTTCAAGTAGGTTGCCGTTGCGGTCGTATTTCCAGGAGGACGAGGTGCCGTCCGGGTAATCGATTTGCGTTAGCAGACCTTGCTTGTCGTAGGCCAGCTTGGTGGTGCGACCGGTCCAGTCGGTTTCGCCGGTCATGTTGCCGTAGGGGTCGTAGTCGTAGCTGATGGTGCGCCCCAGGGCGTCGGTGGTGGAGAGTGTGCGGTCCAGGCCGTCGATCTCATGGGTGGTGATGTTGCCCAGCCCGTCCTGTTCGCGGATCAGCAGGTCGTTGCTGTTGAACCAGTGGGTGGTGCGGCTGCCGGTGGCATCGTAGTATTCCGTTTTCTTCTCATCGGGGAAGTAGGCAAAGCGGTCGTTGTACATGCCGTCCGGCGTGCGGGTGGCAATGACGCGGCCTTGGGTGTCGTATTCCAGATCGACCGAGGTGGCGCCGCTGTCGTGCCAGTGGTTGAGCCACCCTTCCGTGGTGTAGCCGTAGTGGAAGTCGCTGCTGAACAGGCCCTGCACGCCGGCCAGTTCTCCTGTTGTGGTGTAGCTGTACTGCACCAGCGGTTGGAGTCGGCCGCTCTCTTCGGTTGCTATGGTTGCAATTGTGCCCTGAGCCGTGATGGTGATGTGAAAGGTGGTGCCGTCACTATGCACGACACGGCGTAGATGGTTTCCTTCGTAGATGAAGTCGATGCGGTTGCCGTTGCGGTCCTCAATGGCGCTCAGGCGTCCGGTGTCGGGGTTTACTTCTGTTGTTTCAAAGACCAGCGTCTGTTGGCTGCGGGTGTCGAACAGGCGGGCGGCTTGCCGTGTGCCGCTCAGGTGGTAATGGGGGGCTTTCAGGTTGCGGGAGGTGAATTCAGGGGCCTGGCCCAGTGCGAACTGGAGCACCTCGCCAGTGCTATCCTCAAGGTTGGCAGTCGGCACATTGGGGTCGTAAACCAGCCGTTGCGACCAGTTGCAGAGCCATTTATTGCCCAGAAGCCCGGTAACCGTATCTTTGCCGGCGTAGGTGCGGGTCAGGCGTAACGGCAGGATGCCGGGGTATTCGAAATCGGTGCGGAAATCCACGTAACTGCCGTCGGAGGGATCAATCGGTTCGCCAAAGGTCTTTTTGCCCAGTTTGGAACTTCTGAAACGGACGGCGCTGAAGCAGAGCGCCACTTCGGCCAGGGATACGATGGCCTGTTGCGCCACCGACATCTGGGAGTCTATGGGGCCGTATTGTCCGGTGGTGCTGTCGCCATGGATGGTATTGCAGCCGTCCTGGATGGTTGCGCCGCAACTGGTCTTGTGGCCGGTGCGGGCCAGCGGCAGGCCGTTGACGGAGATGGTATCGCTTCCTTCGGCAATCTGCGGCGGTACGGAGTGTTTACTGCAGCTGACCTTGTCGGTTACGCGGGCAACCGGTTTGCCCTCGAAAAAGACATTGGGCGAACCGCTGGTTATCTTGCCGGTGACATCGCCGCCTTTGGAAAAAAAGCCGTTGACCAGGGCGCCGGCAAAGCCGCCGCCCAAACCGGCAGCGGCGCCGATAAGCAACGGAGCGGCCAAGCCTCCTGTTCCAACCACAGCAACAGCCGCGGCGGCACACAGGGCGCCGACGACAACGCCGGCGAGCAGGCCGCCCAGGGCTCCGGCAAAGGGAGAGCTATGGGCGATGGCACTGCCGGCGGTTGCCGGCTGGGGGCCCGGTTTGGCGATCTTTGGTTTGCCCATGAAGTCCAGCAGTTTTTCATCAAGGGAAAAATGATTGACCAGGGCGGCTCCGGCCAAAACCCCGGCAATTCCGGATGCCAGGGGCGCGGCGTAACAGGCCAATGCCCCGGCACCGCCGGTATTTACCGCGCCAACGGCGCCATAGCCGATGGTTGCCGCCGTGACCGTTGTGCTGGCGGTATGCCCTGCGGCTTCGATCTTTGCGACTTCAGGGGTGTTGCTGTCGCGGTTTTGCAGCGCATCCAGCTTTTGTTGTGCGGTTGGTTCTTCAGGTTCGCTCATTTGGGGGCGTCTTCCTGTCCGACCGGTGCGGGACCGAACTTGAAGCTCTTTATGGCGGCAAGCAGCGTTGCCCGGGTATCGTCGTCCATCGCTCCGGGAACCGTGGCTGTCAAGTTCAGGATGTTGGCTTTGTCATTGATTATGAAGATAATCTGGTGCATGGCGTTGCCCTGATTGTCCCAACTGAATTCAAGGAAATGGGCCGGCGTTTCATCGATTTTATCGGGGCAGTCCACTAGCAGTTTGAATTTGGCCAATTCCTTGGTCAGTATGGCTTTCTGGTTGCCGATATAATCCGCCAAACCGACTCCCGGCGGCAGTGCTTCGCGGGTGACCACAAGGTTTGTGCCTTTGGTCGGCAAGTGATTCGCGGCCAGCATGTTCACGGTGCGGTCCTGCCAGTCACCTGTTGCCAGCGTCAGATAGCCTTCCTGCATTTGATAGAGCATGCTGTTCTCCTGACATCCGAAGTATGTCGTTTCGTTAGTGTCCGGTCCTATTCATTCAAATTGATCTTGCCGCCCTTGATGCTTATCCCGGAAGGGTCGATGATGATCGTGCTGCCGCCGCAGACGAGCGTTATCTTTGATTTGGCCGTAAGCGTAATGTCCTCGGCGGTCTCAGATAACGATTTTGCCACGGTGGTAGTGCTGCTGCCGCCGATGGCTTGCGACTTGCTGTCTTTGACTGTTATGTTCCAGTCTTTTTGGGCGTGAATGAAAATCTCTTCTGCGCCATTTTTATCATCGAAGCGCAGTTCGTTGAATCCTTCGCCCTTATGGGTTTTGGTCCGGAAACCGCTTTGAGTGACGCTTTGTTCTGGGTTGTTGATCGGCAGATTGTTGCCATTGTAGACACTGCCGATGGCAACAGGGCGATCAGGGTCGCCTTCGGCAAATTCGACCAGTACTTCGTCGCCAATGCGGGGAATGAACTGCGAACCCCGTCCAAGACCTCCCCAGGATTGAGCAACGCGAATCAAGCAAGAACTCTTCGCATTTCTCTGACCAAGCCGGTCCCAGTGGAATTGAATAGCTATCTGGCCATTTTTGTCGGTATATATCTCCTTGCCCTCGGGGCCAACAACGGTAGCAGTCTGCACTCCGGTTATAATTGGTTTTTCAGAGACTAATTGCGGGCGGAATATGATGTCTGATGGAATGACGACAAAACTGTTATAATAACTGAATTCACCGCTGCCAGCCTGCTCGCCAAGTACCTGTGGCTGAGAGCCACTATGACTGACGCCTATAGTCAAATATTTGCCCGCAAAGTCGTTGTTGGTCAGTTCCCAAACATAGCCGGGCATTATTCGCGGGCTAGTACTCTGGCCTTCGGCGGTTTCCCCCAGAACCTGTATTCTCTCCTTGTTGATCTGGGTTACAAAATCACCTTTTTCCTGTTTTAAATAGTTGCCGGGGTAATCATAAATCTCGCGTTCTGATGCCTTGTTCGCCTTCTTCTCGGTTGTAAGATCGAGATTAACCTTCTGGTAATTAAAATCTCTCAGGGTTACTTTTCCGGGATGTAAGCGGAGCGAGTAGATAAAGCTGGATACACTCTCTTCGTCGGCAACATTCCCACCGTCAATATTGAATTTAACTTCAGGTTTTCCTTGTATCGGAAGATAGGCTTTTGGATTGTCGGCAAAGACAATGACGTGTTTATCTTTGTAATGTTCGAAGAAATAGAATATTCCTTCCTCTTCGAGAAGACGCGAAATAAAGTTCAGGTCGGTTTCACGGTACTGAACGCAATACTTGCGTTCACGCGCTTTGTCCTTAAGTGCGAGACGGACGAGGTTGCTCCCGATGCCGCTTTCACCCAAGATCTTTAGTACTATATCCTGAGCTGTTTCATGCTGAAATATACGGCAGTCCTGCTCCAGGGAAAGAAGCCATATGAGAGGAACAAGATAAATGTGGAAAATGGAATAATCTCCAGAGTCCTCAATGCTGGTACATTCCCTGACGATGCCATGAAAATACCGCTTGGAAGCGCCAACAGAGACAGTCAGGAGTCCCTGCTTTTCGAGCAAATCATCAAGAACTACCTCATCCTGTGTTGCCACGGTGATGTCTACTTCAAACGGGCTGGATATTTGTTCTTCAACACTGAAGCTAACAACCGACAACTGACAAGTTGCATCGGTTATCTCGAACAAATAGCTCACTTTTACGGTTTTAGAAAGACGGGGGGCGATGATATGTTCCTTAACCTTGGCTGACATGAATGTCTCCTGATGTTTTCAAGAATATATTGCTAACGAAACCAGGTACCAGCTTTTCTTGCCCAACTCTTTGTTGTTCTACCAAACCAGTTTGGCCAAGATTCGCCTGGTCGTCGTGGGAGTGGAGCTCTGAAATAGTTGTTTTGGGGAAATGACCGCTGTGCTAATGGGGCATGGGAAGGTTTTTGCTTCTGTATTGCAAGCACGCCGACAGGAAACACACCTTTCTTTCTCAACAGCCCCGCCTTATCCCATGCTAAAAGCGCGTTTTTGCTGACTTCAAAATGCATTGCATCTTCGTTACTCCAATACACACATGAGCCCTGTTTAATTTTCTTGTCAGAAAATGCTCCCCCCCAATACCAACCATGTTCATGAAAAATAGGAGCAATAAGATTCAAACCCAATAAAGCTTTGTCGTTGAATCTGACATCTTTAACATTGTCAACTTTAATATCAATTGCTATGCCCCATGAATGTAAACTACTAGATTTTGAATCTGATATATTTTTGACAACACGCATACCTTGATGAGTTAACCTTGTATACAGCTCTGGATATTTACTCTTCACTGTCGCCATAACTTCTCTAACACTATTTGCTGCAACATATAGTGCATCAACATTAAATGGACCGACATCGGCTGAAAAATGGGTAAGATTAAGTACTTCTTTTGATGTCGGAGGCCCCAGCAATTTATGCACAAATGACGCAGGCGCATTCTTTAAACCAGAATTGCTAGTTTTATCTATATCTACAAGTTCGCTATACTTTGATTTTGCGGGTGCCTGTGGCTCTTCTAGCGGCCTGACTATTCGCGTCCGTTCCATTTTTCACTCCTTAATGGCTTTCTTTTGAAACCAATCACTTACCAACTTTTATTGCTTTGGCAATGTAATCTTGTTAAGCATCGGAGTACAATTAGTCGCGTTGTCAGCTAGTTCTCTGGCGTCTTCATTTGTTTTGGCCATGCCGCAAAAGCGTGGCTTATGGTTTGTCAGACTCACTACGAACAGACGAGTCAGTCTCAATGATGAATTCTCTGGATTCTGGGCATTGACTCGAAATATCAAGGCGCTTGGTTCTCCTGTTGTTGATATACGCCATTCCGCTTTCGGTGAGTTGACATTTGGAAAATGGCCAAATTCATATTTGTCATCGTTCCATACTTGTTCAAGAGTAGACCATATCACACCACCAAATGATAAACGTATCCAGGAACGGGCTTCTTCATGATCATATTCCACAAATAGTCGCCATCCGTTTGGGGCTGGACACTCGACAACAGCATCACTACCTAATGCAGATATCATGCTATCTGATTGTATCTTTTTGCAGTCTTTGTTCTTTAGCGATGTAAACACACTATGAAAGCTCCCAACTTCGGATTTAATTTCTGAAATGACTTTTGAAAATAGCATCTCTTCTCTGGTGATTTTCAGTTTGCCGTTCTCCAGTGCCAGATTAAGCAACTTGTCACCCTTGTCTTTGTATGTGCCGGATGCCCAAGTTTGCTCAAACTTTACTGAGGCGGTTGTGCCGGCCAGTTTTATTTCAGGGTCAGTGGCCTCTACTACCATTTTCTTTTTAAACATCTTCTTTCTGTCTTTCAGCCAGTTTTCCCGGTTAAGGTTGTATGTGCTTGTACCAGTCCGCCGGATGCCGGTAAAGTTATCAGCATATATGGCAGCATAGTTCGAATAAGAGCCCGTATTCTGTGCTGCAAGCCACTCGTTAAGGAACGTTTTTACGTCTGCTTCGCTAATCTCGGCAGCAAAGGCTGATGTCGCTAGAAAAAGTATGGTTATAAGAGTCATTATGCTTTTCATCCGTGATTCCTCTATGCGTCACTTTTTTTATTTGTTAGTTTTATTTCTAACGAAACCAAGTGCCAGCTGTTCTTGCCCAACTCTTTGTTTTTCTGCCAAACCAGTTTGGCCACGATTCACTTGGGCGTCTTGGAAGTGGAGCTCTGAAAAAGTTGCTTTGGGGAAGTTCCTTTGGTGCAATCGTGTTGTTTGCCTGTTTTGGTGATTGTCTAAAAAATGTACTAGCTGTTAACTCTTCTTTTATCTTTGTTGTTTTTTTAACATTCATTAGTTTAATAGTTTCATTCTTTAAAGCATATTTTTGGGCGTCTGGGCCTAAATAACCAAGTTTCGCCCAGTCTTGCAATTTTTCTAGGCTAACCTCGAAGTGCATGGAGTCTTCATTGCTTTTTAGTTTGCCGTTTTTTAATTTCTTGGGTTTGTACCCAGCCCCCGAATACCACCCGTGTTTATTAAAAATAGGCGCAATTAGAGCGAGGCCGTGTAGAATTTTATCGTCTCTCTGCTCATCCTTTACACCATCAACATACAAATCAATTGCAGCACCCCACGAGTGGTTACTGAGTGTGGTTGTGCCGCTAATATAACGAACTACTCGCATTCCAACATTGTTCAATCTGCCAACAAGGTCTGGATAAGTTTTTTCAACTTCATTCATCACTTCTTTTAAGCTATCCACTGCTGGCTTTAGTCCAGTGACCCTGAATGGCCCAACATTCTCCGTTTTGCATATTTTCAACAATGTGGGATTGTTAGCTTCGCTTGGAAGAGCACTATAATCTTTGAGCAAGCGCGGTTCTCCCAACAATTCTTTATAAAAAAGTGCCCTCGGGCTGGTCAGAGATTGGTTTAATCCACTCGGAATGGCTTGCAGTTCTGAGTATTTTGATTTCTTATTCTTTCTTGGCGGATATTTCGCTTTTTTATTTGATGACTTTGAATTGTCTGGCATTGGTTATCTCCCTTTTTCTGAATTTGCCATGATATGCTACCCTGACAACAAGAAAGTCATCGCGCAACAGGACGCTCTTCAAGTTCAGAGCATTTTGGCGGGTTATCGGCAATTTTTCTTGCTTCCGCCTTGGTCTTATAAGAGCCGCAAAACTGCGGAACTCCCGTAGTCAAGTCAATTACATAATATTTGTAAAGATGCACTAAGTGCTCTACCCTGTTTGGATCAAGGGCATGAACTTGAAAAACCAATGCATGTGGAGTTCCATCGGATTTCAATCGCCACTCAACACGGGCGAGGCCCCCTAAATCCTGCATATATCCGAAGCTATATTCTCCATCTAAGCCTACAACCTCGTTTTGAGTGCTCCACAGCATTTCCCCTTTGCCAATTTCTAGCCATGAACTTTCTAAATCAACTGCATAGAACAAACGCCATCCCTTTAGCCCACGGCACTCCTTGCTATTTTCATCAAAGTCGAAATGTTTGGCAAAGTATCCCTTTAGCTGCCAACAATCTTTATATTTGAGGCTGGTATATTTGCCCGCACCATCAGGAGTATTGCCTGTTGTTACTGTGCTAAATTCAGAATCTTCCACATCAATGGTGGAAATAGTCTTTGAAAACAGCATCTCTTCTCGAGTAATTTTCAGCATTCCGTTCTCTAGTGCCAGACTTATCAACTTGTCGCCCTTGTCCTTGTATGTTCCGGATTCCCATATCTGTTCAAACTTTACCGTGGCTGTTGCACCTGAAAGTATTATTTCAAAAGGGCCGTTGGATGAGACCCTCATTTTTTTCTTGAACATTCGTTTTCTGTCTTTCAGCCAGGCATCATAGTCAAACTCTTGTGAAGTTGACCCGGATCGACGAATACCGACAAAATTTTTGGAATACATTGAAGTATATTTGAAATAAGAGCCTGTATTTTGGGCTTCAGCCCAGTCGCCCATAAAGGCATTAACTTGTCTTTCGCTGATCTCGGCAGCAAAGGCTGATGTCGCTAGAAAAAGTATGGCTATAAGAGTCATTATGCTTTTCATCCGATATTCCTCCATGCTTGTGATTGCTTGGCTGCTGATTTACACCAAGGCTCTGCGCCCCATCTTCATTGGCCACTCATACTTTTTCCCATCTTGAAGCACTTCCGCAGTGGTTTTTGTAAAGCTTGACTGAGTAGCAAAACCGCTCAGGAAATGCTCCAACAACGCTCCAAACAAATACTGCTCGCCCGGTGAATCGAATGATTCATGATTTAACACGAATCTGATCTCCCAACCTCGCAGCATTGATTTGCCATAAACCCTGTCTATTGCTTTAATTTGCAGTTCTGTAAGCCCCTTAATCCGGTCAGAGTGGTTCTTGGTCGTCATATAGTCGCTGTCGTATGCCTGTGAAGCCGTATCAAGAACTGCCCGCAGGCTCTTGGCGTCGAACGAGGCAAGATTTAGGTTACAGAGAGAATACAACATCCAAAGACAACCGTTTCTCGGATTGACCTGTGCTGATCGCTTAACCGGTTTACAGTTTGCAAATCCGGCAATCTCAGGAGAATTGTCGGTATTTTTGCAGATATCTCCAGCCTGAAGCTTTTCCGGCAAGTTCCCGTTGCTGCATAATAGATCTACGTAGAGGCCCATGTTTTGGAGTTTGAATTTCGGAGGGGCCTCCACTGAAACAAAGGTATCAACGCCTTCATGAGCATGTGATCTGCTCCGCGTTACTTGAAACACCGGAGCCAGACTGGACTGCGGGTTACATTGGCTGGAAATGAACTGTATCTTTTCTGATATTTTGTCGACTAATCCCGTCACTCCCTTGATGGAATGAACGGCATAATGCCTGTTGTTGCCCCCGAAGGGCAAAATCGGATAACGAGCTATGCTCTCCTTTATCGTTATCGGCTCTGCCTGATGCCTGAACAAGTTAACCGCCGGTGTCGCAAACAACGTAAAATCTGCCTTGCTCACCTGATGCAGCGCAAAAGGAAGCATATCCAGTTCAAAGCGGATCTCGAACTCGGTCCCGTCACCACGTTCACGCCATTTCTCCCAGCCGTGCAGATCAATGAACAAAAACTTGTCCGGCTGGATGAAGTATTCATGGAGCACCTGCTGGCTGGTTGATCCGGAGGCGTCATTGGGGAAAAGCAGGTCCGTGTCTTCAAAGCCGACCGCTTTCAGCTGTTCCGCACCCAGGATTACAGGTTGGCCACCCTGGGCCGGTGCAATCACGATCCTCTTCAGATAGCGCATCAGCACCAGATACAGATTCAGGGCGTCTTTGTGTTCACCAGCCAGAAACAGCCGCAAACTGTTCAACTGCCAATCCTTTAGTGCGCAGCCGGTCAGTTTCAGATTGAGCGTGATCGCCGCCGGTTTGCCGGGTGGTTGGGCAAAGCTGGCATTTGTCAGAGCCAGCGGGTGAATCTCGACGGGGTAGCTGGTGGTGAAGCGGCATTCGGTTCCATCCACCGGAATAGATTTGAGCTCTGTACCGACCGGGATAAGATGCGGCTCGGTACAATTTGCTTTCGGGGTAAAAGCGATAATGGTCGTAGCCGGTATTGGCCGCAGGTAATTGGGCTGTATGGCGTGGATGACATTATGGATTACCTCCGGAAAATCGTCCTCGATCTTCATCCGCAGATGGGCATTCAGGAAGGCGGTGCCCTCCAGCAGCCGCTCCACACCCGAGTCGGCCATGTGGCCACTGACTAGGGGGGCCATATCGGGGTGGATTTTGATGTAATCGTTTGCCAGGTCCCGCAATAGCGCCAGTTCCTTTTTGTAATAATCGAGCAGCGTGGGCGGTTCGGTGCTTTCCGGCGTATCGTCGCATTCATCCTCAGCAGGCGCGGGTGCTTTTGCCTTGGAGTGTGCCGGGGAAAATATCGTGCTGACGGCCCCCAGCGTCTCGCCGGAGAAACACCAGGTATTCCACCCCAGCCGCGGCCCGGCTGCATCGCCCAGGGTGATCGGCCTGGCCTCGCCGGCAGCCAGGGTGACCTTCAGATCAAAGTCAAAGGGATCAAGGACGTACAGCCTGATCAGGCCCAGCAGCTTGTTGTGTTGTGGCGTGCCGGGCAGAAAACTGTCGAATTCCTTTTTCTTCAGCGGGCCGACCAGGATGCGGAACTTACCCATGCGGTCGGCAATCTCGCTCCCCAGGACGGTGTCAACACCCAGCCTCATGCCGGAAATCCCCAGGCTCATCCGTTGATCAACAGGGATCGGTACCTTGCGCAGGACGCATTGTTCCACCTCCAGCCTGCTTACTCCCAGGCTATCCCGCAACAGGGTTTGCAACCCCTCGGCCGAGCGGGGGAACTGGGTCAGCAGCCCGGCATAACGCACCAGGGACCAGGCATCGGGCACACTGTCGCGCAACTCCTTCTCACCCAGTCCGATCAGGCAGAACAGCCGTTCGCGGTCCAGCAGATTCTTCTCTTCCTCCATGCGGATAAAGATCCGGTATTTGCTCCAGCAGGCGAAATAGAGCTGATACAGCCGCTGGTGGAGGATGTCCAGAAAGTCGCGGCTGACCGATGAATCGTTTGACGCCTCATCCATCAGGTCTTCGGTATAAAAGGCCGGCAGGGGTGAAGATGAGCCGTACAGCCCCAGGAAGGTGGCCGTGACCTGCAGATCGCTACCGTCTTGCTCTATTCGGGCCACATCGGCCGCCGGAAAGGCGAAGGAGAGATCGGGCCGGACCCGGACCCGCTCCTGCCAGGGGATCTCCGGCAGCTCATACTCGCCACCGCTGCCCAGCACTGTTCGGGCCAGACGCATCACCTGGGGAAAGGAGAATTCGTGGCCGTTGTGCAGCAGATCGCTGATTATCGGAGAAGGTGTCTGCCCAGTCGTATCGGCCACTGTAGGCTGCCTCCTCTCATTGAGTCATTGATTGTCAGCCGGATAAAGGTGTTCAGTGAGGCATATCTGCCCAAAAAGTTGTCCAGCACGCAGCCGAACAGATACAGGTCGCCAATTCCGGCAAAGTGATCCTGGCGAACCCGGATGCCGATATCCCTTCCCTTCATGGCAATGCCCGAAACCAACTGCTCCGCCGCTGTAATGCCGAGCGATTCGATTCCCGCAATACGTTTGAGATTGGCTCCCATGGCGGCACCTGACCGGTTGTCGGGGAACACATACAATTCGAGCAGTGTCCGCAGGTGCTCGACATTCTCCAGCGAGAGATGATTCAGGTAGAGGTGCGTCGTGAGCTGCCAGAGTTGGTTCGGTCCAAAGGGAGGCAGTACCCTTGGTGTTATGGCGGTGATGTTGCGCAATGAAACCATATCCGGCAGGCCGGATACGGGGAGGCAGATGTCTCCGATATGCAGGCTCTCGGGCAATGGGCCGTTGGTGCAGGTCAGATCGATGGAGAGTGTTTCCGAATCTGCCGGCGGGATCTCTTCGGGGAAGACAATGCTCAGGTGGATATCCACGTTGCTGCCGTGTGGTGATTTCTCCTGTACGGTATGGTAGAGAGGCACTGCTTCGAGATCCGTATCGAACTGTTCAAAGGCATGATAGCGCCGCTCCGCCCTGTGCTTATGCGAAAAGCCGGTGACACTATCGACAGACAACACTTGATAGTGTGCCGGGTTTGATCCGGCGGGCCGTACCAGATAACTGTCCGCACGATGATCGAGTGAGATTGGGTAGGCCTGGTGGCTGAAAATGTTGATAGCCGGTACGCAATGCAGGGCAAAGCTTTCCCGCCTGATTCTAGGATAACCCGCGGGGAATTCATTGAATTCAAAGGTAATGGTGAAGCTTGAGCCTTCTCCGCGACATTCCCAATTTCCCCAGCCGGACAGCTCGAAAAACAGGAACTTTTCGGGTGCGGTAAAATATTCCTGCAGGAGGCGATAGCCGCTGAAGGCGTGTGGCGGGTATGGCAGCAGAGCCTCATTTTCGGCAAAACCGGTCGATTTGAGGCAGCTTGGCGGCAGTACCATGGCAGCGCCACCTTCGGCAGGGGTCAATATGATCCGCTTTAGGTACCTGCTGAGGAGCAGGTACAGTTCACTTGCCGAGGCATGGTCGCCGGAAAGGAAAAACTGGAGCTTTTCCGGTTGCCACTCGGCGAGCGACGTGCCGCTTAATACCAGGGAAAGCCTTATCTGGCCTGAATTTCTCGCTTGCTTTACCAAATCGGCATCGACCAGCTCAAGCGGATGCACTGCTACGTCGCAGGTCGTGGTGAAGCGGCAGGGGGTGCCGTCCACAGGTGCGGAGGCAACAACGGCGCCGGCCGGGATCAGCACTGTTTCGCGCATTGCAACATTGGGGGTAAAGGCGATAATGGTGCTGGCAGGAATTGACCGCAGATAGTGAGGCAATATCAGATGCGTGAGTTTGTTAACCAACTCGGGGAAGTCGGCATCCAGTTTCCGGCGGAGCATGGCATTCTGGTAGACTATCGCTTCCAGAAGCCGCTCGACGTCGGGGTCGGCCATTTCTCCCTCCAGCAGAGGCGCAAGTGCCGGATTGGCAAGCGAGAACTCCACTGCGAGATCTTTCAACAGTCTCAGTTCGGCATCATAAAGATGATTCGTCAAAATTCCCTCAACTCATCGGCAAGCGGCATTCTGTTTGTGATCACTTGTAAATTCGTATTCTGCCATCAATATCGACAACGGTTTCCAAAAACACCTTGCGGTTATCCTCGACAGTCAGGGATGCCATGATCTGAAAACGGAGCGTAAGGGTTTCGTCTTCATCAGGCATAAAGGTCACCAACGTGCCCGACAGCCTCGGCTCATATTTGTCTATGGCGGTTTTGATGCTTGCCTCGATCTCGCGGATCGATTCAGGGTAGGTTTGCAAGAAATTCAGGAAGTCGGGTATGCCATAATCAGCGGCCAGCAGAACGTTGCCCTGACGGGTATTGAGAATGCGCTGCAAGTGAGCCAGGACAGAATCGATGCTATGTCGCTGGTCCTTACCGCCACGCCGCAGGGGGTTGCGCTCGAATGAGCGAATACGTTCCAATAATCGTTCTTCGTACATGGTTTGATTCTCTATTTCATGGACCCTTCCTGATTATAGGAAGGGTCCCATCGTCAATAAGTCTTACTTCGGTACCGCCCAGGAATCTTCGGCTTCGATGCCGTCAGCTTCCCATGTCCACTTGATTTTCTTGTATGTGAAGGAGATATCTTCCATGTGGCGGTAGGGTTCGTTGCTTGCCAGAAGCGTAATAGGCATGGAGGGGCGGATGGATACGATGATGGCGTCTTCCAGGACGTGGGTGAAATAATGCTCTTCGGTACCTTGTTTGGTAATCCGGTACCATTTTACGGTCACTTCTTTCAGGTGTTCACCGGTGCAGAGCGCCTGGTAGAGTTTTGGCGAACTCTTGTCAAACTCTTTTGTGATGGTCAGTGGACCATGAACGCGTTTGCCGGTAGCAAGTCCATCGGTCGGGCTTCGAGGAATGCTGACATCGTGATTCATTCCGTAGACGAGGATGGTACCCTCGCGTCCCTTCATGTCGCAGGAACCGTCGATTTTACCTTGTTTCTCACCCGTAAGGGTGAGGTGTGCGGGCATTGCCATTGTGTGCTTCCTCCTTTTGTAGTTGTGAGACGCTGCCTGAACAGTGTCTTCTGGTGGTGCAAATATTGCTAAATGCCTACCTACGGGTTGCTATTGTTTCAGTGCTCCCTGCCCAGCCAAATCAGCCGCTTGTTTGAATTTCAAAGATACAACCTCATTACAGAGCCAATAGTTCAATCCTCCGCCGAGTAGTACTCTTTTGGCCATTCTTTGCAGTTCTTTCCTAACATCATTAGGGGTGAGATACACTCCGGGCCTTGGAACAAAATCAAATGCTGTTGAACAGGCTTTGCTTTCATTAAGCATATTCGTAACAATACCCAACAACTCCTCATTCATTTCCCAATGCGCTGTCAGGGTTTTGCTATACAAGGCTTCCACTACGGTTCGCAAGTCTTGCTGTTCGGATGGACTCAGGGTTGACATGCCTATTTCTCCATTCCATTTACGGAGGTAATTGAACGTATAATTTGTGCGAAATCGGTTACGGAAAGATCGCTCTCAATCCTGATGGCGACATTAGGACGTCCCGTGTCAATGGCCCAAGCGAGGTTTCTGTAGGGTGGGCCTCCGTTGGGGAGGTAAAAGATTTTTATTTTACCCTTGTCATAAACAAAGGCTTCCTTGCCGCCCTCCATAAAGCCCTTTTTAATCCACATCAATCTGTTTAAAAAATCCCTGTCATATTTGTTGGTTACGTCATTGTCTTTTAGCGTCTTGGTAAAAATAATCTCCAGAGCTTCTGATAACGAGACAGGCTTTGAGGTTAATTTGTTTATTCGAAAGGTTTCGTCTGTTTCTGTGCAGATTGCGATATGAGGAGCGGTTTCATATCGGAAGACGGTTAAGTCGTGACCGATATCGATCCTGGTGACATTCGGAGGTATTTCAATAAACATGGAGCCTATTCTGATTTTCAAATTTTTAGGTTCTGTTTTATCTTCCAAAGCAACTTTTACCGCGACAGCAGAGCAGCCCTGCCCTTCGCATGGTGGAAGAATGTCGCGTTTTATGTCGTCTGCCAGGGCAACATTGATTGACATCAGGGCGATTGCCGATAATGCAGTTAATAGTCTCACAATAAAAGCTCCCTTGCTTAGCTATTCCGTACCCTTGTCCAGCTTGCCGACCAGCGACAAGGTGAAATAGGCGCCCATATATTTGAAGTGCGGCCTGACCTTCAGGGAAACCCGGTACCAGCCCGGTTCCCCCGGCACTTCCTCAACGCCTATCTGGGCCTGTCGCAGCGGCCTTCGGCTCCTGACGCCGGGCATTGGGTTGTCCATGTCGGATACGTATTGACGAATCCAGAGGTTGAGCTCCTGCTCCAGGTCGGCCCGTTCCTTCCAGGTGCCGATATGCTCGCGCTGGATTACCTTGAGATAGTGGGCCAGGCGGCTGACTATGAACATATAGGGGAGTTGCAGGCCGAGCTTGTAATTAAGTTCAGCTTCTTTGCCTTCTTTACTGATGCCGAAATATTTTGGTTTCTGGATCGAGTTGGCCGAGAAGAAAGCTGCGTTGTCACTCCCTTTGCGCATGGTCAGGGCGATGAAACCTTCTTCAGCCAGTTCGAACTCGCGCCGTTCGGAAACCAGGACTTCGGTTGGAATCTTGGTCTGGATAGCGCCCATGGCCTCGTATTGGTGAAGAGGCAAATCTTCGACCGCGCCACCCCCCTGAGGGCCGATGACATTGGCGCACCAGCGATATTTGGCAAAGCTGTCGCCGACTCTGGATGCGAACGCAAAGGCGGCGTTACCCCAACTGTAATTCTCGTGGCTGGCGCTGACCGATTCCTGGTAGTTGAAACTTTTTACCGGCTTGGTATCAGGTCCGTAGGGTAGCCGCAGCAAGAAACGGGGCAGGGTCAACCCGACGTAGCGCGCATCTTCGGTTTCCCGGAAGCTTTGCCATTTGATGTACTGCGGCCCTTCCATGATCGATTTGATGTCTTTGAGGTTGGGCAGGGTATTGTAATCATCGATTCCGAAAAAATTGGCGGATGTTGCGGCAATGAACGGTGTATGCGACATGGCAGCGACCGCGGCGGTATGCTGGAGGAGCCTGATGTCCTGGGGGCCGGCATCGAACTCGTAGTTGCCGATCAGGACGCCATAGGGCTTGCCGCCGAACTGGCCGTATTCAGCGGTATAGACGGTTTTGTAGAGCCCGGATTTCACTACTTCCGGGGCATCTTCAAAATCTTCCAGCAATTCATCCTTTGTGACGTGCAATATCTCGATCTTGACATTTTCCCGGAAGTCGGTGCGGTCCACAAGAAAACCGAGCGAACGCCAGGCTGATTCCAGCTTTTTGAAATCGTTGTGGTGGAGAATTTCATCCATTTGCAGGCTCAGCTTGCGGTCTATTTCGGCAATCATGTCATCAAGGCCCGCTTTGGAAACCTTGGCGGTTTCGTGCCCAGGCTCCAGAAGTTGGCTAATAAGAGCTTCGACGCCTTTGCGGGTGATGGAATAGGCCTCATCCGCCGGTTTCAGCCTGGTGGCCTGAACTATGTCCTCAAGCAATGATTCTTGTGCAACGGCATGTTCTTCATTGATTTGTGCTGCTTTATTGTGCGGGCTCATGTTTCCTCCAAATAAAGTTACAAATTATTTTCCGTGTTTTCTGGCGGAAAATAATTTGGCTAACTTACTTAATAATTTATAAGTGCTAAGCCTCTATGCCGATTTCGGCCAACAATTTCTGGCGGGTGGTTTCGTCCGTGACCAATTCCTGAATCTTTTTGCGAAATTCAGGAATGTTGGAGAGCGGGCCCTTGAGCGATCGCAGCGCATCACGCAACTCCATCAGGCGTTTCAACTCCGGAACCTGCTCTATGAGCGCTTCCGGTCCAAAATCAGCCATTGACTCCACACGCAGTTTGACATTGATTTCCTGCCCTTCATCCGGGACAAGCCTGTTGGGGACGTTCAGGTTCATGGTTATATTCTGGGCCTTGAGAATCTCGTTGAAGTTGTCCTTGTCTATGTTTTGAGGCTCGCGCTTTTCCAGTTGCCGGTCGTCGATGCCGCCCGTGAAGTCTCCGAGCACCAGCATTTTCAAAGGCAGCTCCACATCCTCCTGTGCGCCGTCAATTGCCGGGCGATAAACGATATTTACCCTTTCCGTCGGTGCGACTGTTGATTCCTTGGCCATTTTACCCGCTCCTTTTCCATGGTGTATTTGTACATCCGGTTGAACTAAGATCCGCTTAGTGGCAAGCTGTTGGTATTTCTATCCTTTTGACAGGCGCACCATTTCCGGCATGTCGAGCCGCCCGATCCGGTGCAGCACATCTGTCGCGCGTTCCTTGAAGAGTTGTCCCGCCTGACTGTCAAAGGCAAGCCACGCCAGCTTGTATCCCCTCATGGCAAAATCCGGGTCGTACTCTTCCAGCCAGTACTTGTCGATATCCTTCAACACCTGTTCCAGATGCGGCAGCGCGAGCTTGGATTTTCCGGTGTCGATGAGCATCTGGGACAATGCCAGTCGCCAGAGCAGAATCTCCCGATGAGATGAACAGTTGCGCAGTTTCTGCTGAACCATTTCCATTGCATTGATCAGCTTTCCCCTGCGTACCAGCGACTGCATTTCCCCGATATTTTTCTTGATCGACTGTTCAATGTTTTCTTCACCGGTTTCATCAGCAGCAGCGCTTGCATAGGCATTTCGAGGCCCATGAAATGCGATGCTCCTCAGCCACTGTTTGGTGTCCGGCGTGGCAAAGGGAGTCCCATCGGAAAAGGTCAGATCATCCAGTCCAGGCAGGCGCTGGAGTAAGAAAGCCGTTTCTTCGCAGACCGCGTCATGGGCTTTTTCGAAGCGGCTTCCCAGACGAGACAGGGCCTCTGCTGTCAGACGGTTGAGATCAATCCAGAATATGTATTGTGAAATACGGGTTTCGGCGGCTTTTAACAGTGCTTCGGCATCGCCGTTATTTTTCAGGTTCAGCAGCAGGTTCTTAACCTGAGTGGCTGGTGGCGGTATTCTGGTTTGACTATTTGTTGCCGGAGGCAACTCGTTCACCGCATACCAGGCAGCTGTTCTTGTCAGGCGGTAAACCTGCGGGCTTGCCAGATCCTGCTGCCAGAGAAAATAAGAAGCCTCGCTGATTTTCAGGAGTCCGTCGTTCAGCGTCTTTCCTGCTTCCTGTTGCGATGTGATTTTCTGCGATACGGCCACCTCTTCCGATTTGAATGGTTTTGGTTCAATGGTAACAACCGGCTTTTCCTCAACCGGTTCCTGGGCGATGTTTGTCGCCGGTTCTGTTTGGGCCGCATCTTCGGCAGGCGCCGATATTTTGTTGAAGTACTCTTTGATCGGGTTGAGGGATGGGCTGTTCTCGAGATGTTCGCTCAGAAAACTGTCGAGCCTGTTCAAACTGTCCTTGATGATGCCGAGTTGAGCGGCAGGGTAGGAGATGTCATTAACCTGTTTAAGGGCCGCTTCGGTTTTCTCAAGCCACCACTCTATCGAGCGGGTTCGCCCTCTCATGCGAATTTTTTGTGGATAGAGGTCTTCCCAGAAACGTTCCAGGAGATCCTGGTAGACCTTCAGTCCGACCGTGAAGCCGTCATTACGGCGTGTGTGAATCAGGGCAACCGACAGATAGCTGGCAACGAGCAGGTCCTTTGATTTGTTCATAAGGATATCGGTTGAGAATCGGCAAACTTTTTCCCAATTTACCGTGCCCGCCACGGCTGGAGACGAGAGTTTGTCCACTTCGGTTTGCAATTCATCAAAGGCCGGGTCATAGCGGACATCCGAGCCGCTTGGTTTGTCCATGCTTATGGGCTGCTTTCCAAGCACGGAAAGATCCATGGAAAAGTCTGCTCCGATCATATTATCTTCTGCCCCAACTGCGGCCGCCGACCATAACCGCACAAAATCAGATGGCTTGATCGCTCTTTTAAAAACAGACATGTAAGCCTTTTCAAGCGTGCCACCCATGAATATGGCGTTGGGAAGGGATTTGTTGGCGGATTCCCTGGTGAGCAGATGCCAGAGACTGACATGCATAATTTTGTCATCACAGGAACCACGATCCAGGCTGATGAAAACTTCTTGCTTGCCGGCAGTTGCCGCGGCTGTTTTTTTGAGTTCCCTGTAATCGAGAAAAGAGGCATAGGGGTCGATGGGAGAGCCCAGAAAGTTCAGTTCATTTCTTTTACGTGCCAATTCGGGCCAGTTTGCGTCCGGCGGCCGAATGGTGCGGATTTCTTCTTCCAGTTTTTTGAAATCGGCAAACAGATTCGAGGCGATATATTCAATTTGGCGCCAGGTCCGTTCGCCGCTAAAGGGGAGCAGATCCCAGTTTTCCTGCCAGTTGCCCAGAGGGCCGGAACCTATGATAACCAGTGGATAAGGCCGGCCGAGACTGTCGCTGCTGACCCTCACCACGCCACAGACAAGAGAGTTTTTGCCTGCTTCCCGTGCCCAAAAACGCCAAGAACAGAAGTCGGGTGTGGCGTTTTCTTTGGTAGTCAGTAGTTGGTAACCACTTTCCACCCAGCTGAATAGTCCCGTTACAAATGGAGTTTCTTCCCCCATCCGGAAATAGTCTTTTGCCGTCGGATGTTTGCCAAAGGCGGCCCATTGCCAGTATTTCTCGTCTTCTATTGTCTCCAGCACTGTGTGATACTCCTTGGTGCCTGTCCCGACAATGTGGCGGTCTGTTGCAGAATCGCCCCGCTGCCGATGAACTGGTAGTTCACGGTTATAGATTTAACACCCATGCGCTCTAACGCAGACTTTTCTCCTGGAAACTCCTGGTCGGAAAAGGTACGTCTGCCACCCTTCATATCCTTGATGAAATCTGGAAAACCTTGTTGCCCCATGTAGCGCCTCGTGAGCACCTTGTCTCCGACTTCTATCTGGAAGACAACGTCGCTACAGGTGTCCGGGGACCAGGAAATTGTTTTGCTGACGGGATAATTATTGTTGATGAGGCTCTGGGTGTTACCACCGCATTGAATTTCAAGCCTGGTAGAATGCGGCTTGATCTTTGCGTCACTGTTGGCATCAGTGGGAAGCGCCTTGATGCCAACGTTAAACGTTTGCGTTTTTCCCATTGCCATGACGGCGATCTGGGTTTTTGAGCCTTTTGCCAAGAAGTTGAAAAAATTGCCTTCAAAGGGCATTTTGCCACCAAGAACCTCCTTGGCTCGATAACCGGAGATGTTTCTGGTGAGGAATGGTGCTGCCGGGCCTTTGACAAAGCGCCATACCAGTCCGTCCGGTCCCAGCAGGAGAGGTACTGACTGGGCGCTGGGAATTCCCATGGTTCCGGCAACGACTTGCTCTTCCCATTGGGCCTGAAGCTGAGTGGCGCTTTCTTTTAGCAGATAGGACCAGAGGAAGCTAAACGGCCCGTTCAGCAATTGGGTAAACAATGGGTCCGGAGTTCCGCTGGCCACTTCAGCCTTGATTTTGCTTATGGCCAAGTATGCGGCGAACACCGGTGATTTGCCGGTTGCCGGCTCTTCTCCGAATGTTTGCGAACAGATCTGAAAGGCCAGGCTCTTTGACGTGGTTGCCGGGGCAATCGCGACAAGCGCCGCACGGTAATCCTGCCAGTCCTTAGTAGTAGCCATTTGGGATTCATACTGATGGGCCAAGGCATCCTGGCCGACGTTTTTTTGTATGGCAGTGATTATTTTTGCGCCACTATCGGTTACTTTTTTTATGGTGTCTTTTCCCGGGACAAATTCCTGGGCTCGGGCCGTTTGCAGCTTGTACACCTGTTGCAGCCAGTTCGGAAGGGGCGTTCCAGCGGTTGGTGGTTCAAGTTCCAACACTATCTTGTCGAGCAGTTCAAAGTAGGGACCCTTGTCCGAGGCCATTTTTGCCGCAATCTGTTGCCACTCTCCTTCTCCGCGCAAGCGATCTTCCCCCCTGGAAAAATCGGCAGCGAATGTTTGCCATGATGCAAGCCTGGCGCTGCGATATGAATTGTTAAACGCGCTCTTGTAACTTGCCAGGGACGCGGGCTCCTGCAGGGCTGTTTCCATTTCGGAAAACAGCGAATCAATGGTTTCTTTGCCTTTTCGTGTGAAAGACGGATTGATGGACTTTTCACCACTGGCTGTAAGGCTTCCACCCCAAAAGTCCTTTAAGGTAACGGCTGGAATGCCGCTCTGTTTATCCACCCAGGTCAGCATCCATTGAAAGTTCGCCCCTTTGACGGCAATCAGCTGTTTGAGCCATGATTGAAGTATGTCGATTTCTTTGCTGACTTCACCGGAACCGTTTCTCCAGATCAGGGCAGAAAGATAAAGGTTGCCGAATATATGCCTTGATTCCGGATTTATTGCCGTTGGCGTGCCATTCAGAAAATTGATGTACGATGGCTGTGTTTTTGCCTGTAATGCTTTCAGATCATTTTCATTGAGGCGGGTCTTGAGGATGTTGATGCGCCGCACCAGATGAATTATGTACTGCCCATAGACATCATCCGGAGTTGCCTGAGAAATGCCAGTCATTGCGCTGGCCATCCGTTTGTCGAACGGCAAAAGGATAGTGGTTTGAAACTGCGTGCAGAAGCGTTCTTTAAGATGTTGCTCGATCTTGATGCTTTCATTCAGGCCAAAGCGGGGAATCCACCAATGGCGGTTTTGCTCTTCGACCTTGATGATGTCTTTACGGAAGCGATCCATCGCAGTCAGGTCCGTCAGAATATCACCACTTATTACTGCTGATTTTGATGTCCCGTTGGAAAAATCGCGGATGGTTTTCATGTTTTTCACAAAAGAGAAGCTGAGCAGACCGCAGAGCGCAATTCCCAAAATAATCCAAGAGGTTAATCCAAGGTTGCCGGTCAGTGTCTGCCATTCTACGTACCTTTTTGTAGGTGTCAGCAATGAGCGGTCACGGGGAAGGATTTTGGCAAAGAAATCATGGAGAAATAGTCCGTTATATGTGCCTGGAAGGGCTTCTTCCGTTCCGATCAGCCCCATGTTTTTGGAAAAATGAGAATGCGGGTTTCCTTCCTGGCGTCCGCTGCTGAAGAAGAGGCCGCGCAGCAAGGGGGTCTCCTGATAGGGATTTTCGTGGAAGGCAGCAGCCATGAACGTCGCAAGGCCTTGCTGCAGGCTTTCAAATTCCTCTGGAAATAACAACAGAGCAGGGTCGGCACCTTTGGCTTCCGGCTGATGCAGCAAGTGCAGGCGGAGATTCCTGAGACGCTCGTCGATCGTGTCCAAGGCGCGATTGACAAACCCATCCACATCAGACGACAACTCCTGGTTGATGAAGCCCATTGGCTGATCAAGGCTTTTTTTCGGCAGGTGCTGGCAAAATCGGTTTACTCCCTGAATCAGATCACATTTTGTTACCAGGACATAGACGGGGAATCTGACTCCAAGCGCCCTCATCAGCTCTTCGATACGCTGGCGGATGGTGGCGCCGTCTTTTTCCAACTGTTCCGGGGTCGCCTCCAACAGCCGGTCGGCGGCTACGGTTACGATAAGTCCGTTCAAAGGTTCTTTGCGGCGGTATTTCAACAGGAGAGCCAGAAATTTTTGCCATTCATCCTTGTCCTGTCCCTCATTGACCGGTATTGCATAGCGACCGGCGGTATCAATGACGACTGACTGCTCGAAGAACCACCAGTCACACTGTTTTGTGCCGGCTACACCCTGTACCCGATTGATGTTGCGCAGGGGAGATGCCAGATGTGCACTGTTCAGCGATGTTGTCTTGCCGGAACCGCTTTCACCGATCACCATGTACCACGGCAATACGTACAATGGGTTGCCTAGTTTCTTGAGATGGGAAGTCCGCAGTGTTTCGACGGCTGATTTCCATCGGCCCTGAAGGTCCTTGATATCGCTTCTTTCTCTTGTCGAGAGTGCTTTGGCGGCAGCAAGGTCCTGCTCGCTCATGTCGTTTACAAAGTTTTGTTCCCGGCGCCTGATCCAGATCTTGCGCAGAAAAAAACCACCAACTGCAAGACCGGCGACCAAGAGCGCCAGAAATATCCCAACCCACCATGGCCAGTTGAAGATCAGGACAATGCCGTATATCAGAAGGAGGACCAGGAATACGGCAGCAATTATCAAAAATATCTTGAGAAACTTTTGAAAGAAGTCGTTCATCTCAGGTCGTTCCCATCCTTAAAAAGTTTTCGCTGACCCCGCTCAAGGTAAAGCGGTAAATGAGGTACAATATGCAGAACAAGAGCACCGGACCGGCCAGACAGATGGCGGTGACAATACGTGACCCAGCCCGTATCTTCTGCTTTCCCAGTTCTGTTGTGCCGCTGGGATAGGCTTCCGGGAAGAGGTCGGTACGCTCCAGTGAGGGGAGTCCTACGGAACTGCCCAAGAGCAGCTTGAGGTTGGATGTTTTAATCTGTTCAAGTTGGTATTCGTCGTTTTCGTTACAATAACGCCCGGTAAAACCAAGAGCCAGACAGAGGTAGTAAACCTCGCGTACTTCTCTCTGATGCAGCCCAATGGCACTGAGACGTTCAAAGAATTCTTCGCCTGCATCAGTGGTATTGTAATGCAAGCGTTGGAGTTGATCTTTCAGCCAGAAGTTTTTCTGATTCCATGCCGAGTCGAGAATTGCCTCGTCTACCCATGCGCAGATTGCAAAGCGCGCCTGATCGTAATCATCTTTGTTGAAAGTTCCCCGTGCTACAAATGCTTCACTTTCAGACAGCAGCCGCCGGATATTTAACTTCACTTCTTCGTAGGCAGGTTGTTTTGACTCTACCGATTTCAGCAGGTAGGTGACATATGCCATGGTTTCCATAAAACAGTCGCTTAAATGCATGGTTGCTATCTCCCAACTACCATGAGATCTATTTCGATATCCGCAGGTGTGCCGTCCCAGTGAAGGGCCAGGTTATGATTTTTTGCAACCGAGGCCCACTGCTCGTCATGATGGTCAACCGAGAAATATACCGTGTTTGCCCGGCGCGGAAGTTCTTGCGGAGGGACCTGGAGATAATGCAGGCCAATACCCGGCAGTGCTCTGGAAACGAGCATGTTCAGGTTTTCCCGTGAACTTAGCTTGGCCAGCTCTTCCAAGGACAGGAGTACTGATTGGGGGGCTTCTGCGGTTTTTACTGCCAGGTAGAAACGGTTCTTGCCTTCAAAAATCGCGGGTTTAAGATCGGTGGCATAATATGTTCCGTCGTAGCTCAACCGCAGGATGTATTCCGGACCGGCGGTAATTTCGTCAAGGAGATGCGAGATCATGTCCTGCGCTGCCGAAAAACATCCCCACAGATTAAGGTGATCGTAATCCGGGATTACCTTTTTCCCGTCTTCAAGTTCGCCAAGCACATTGACGCGCTCCGAAAAACTGGTCAGCTCGCCAATCAACTGCCGCAATAAACCGTAAAAATGCCAAGGATGGCCCTGCCCGGAGTTGGTATAATGGAAAAGCAGTGGGACATAGCGATTTACAGATCTGAGTGCCAGGAAATAAACCATGTCTCTGGAACCGAATTCAGCGGTCTGGATACCTCTTTTGCTTTTATGTTCCTCTAGCTGATAGCCGCGGGCCGTAACCTGGTCCCTGATTTCCTTGATCAGCTTATGAAGCGAATCTGAAGCCGTGAACGATAGGCAGGGAGGGATAAAGTCTTCGGAAAGCCGAACTTCGGCACCAAAGCGCTCCAATTGTGCGATGGGGATCAGTTCGTATTCGCCCAACTTGTCAAGTTCCGTTTCCCAAAATACTTTCAGGGCGTAATGAAGTCTTTTTACCTGGCTCTCAGGCCCACCGGCGTGCAGGTCTTTTATCTCTTCAAAGTCGTTGGTTGTTACAAATCGGGTAAATACCTGTTCAATATTATCAAGTGTGGCCTGGACGGTAACGTTTTCACCCGACTCGTTCCACTTTTTCAGACCCAGATAAACGGTAAACGGTTTGCCGCCCTCTACCCAGGCTTCATTGAAAGCACGGGCATTGACAAGTGCATTATCGAACAGGGAGACGAAGGTCCCGTCGGGAAACAGGAACGAGCCTTCTTGAAGGTTGAAGGATCTTGTTCCAAGTGCTCTTTTCAGAATATTGATTGCGCCGACACCCCAGAAGTGGGGCTCCATAAACCTTTGATACGGTACGAAGAGACTTTGGCACGAACGGTCAAACAGTTGAAAGTGTTGGGGCTGTAAAAGTACCCCCTGATTCCAGAATAACGGTTTCTGTACGTTCATTGGTGTTCCTTGCGTTCCTGGATACCTTCAGGTCCCATTTGGAGATCGACATAAAGTTTTTTGGGATTGTTAAGCCATGAAACCGGGATCGGGTATGAGAGAACGGCATTTTCTTTGTTCAGAGAATAATATCCTGCCACTATGCCCACGTATTTTGCATCTTCAGTACGGTTCAGGGATTCTGTCAGGTCTTGTTGTGGCTGGATAACCAGCATCTTGGAGTACGTAACGCTGTTGTCGAACCGGGAACATTCCAGCAGTTTTTCCAGTCCACCTTTTTCATCCCTTAGCTGATTGAAGCCATTGAGGTCTTTTAAGTGATATGCACAAACTATCAGGGTGTGTGGTTGATTCTGGTACAGGTTGAGCGCAGGATCGCTGATTATGTGGAGTTTGATGGCGTCTTTTTCGTAACTCCACTTTGTTGCGGAGCATGAGCAGATAACAGCTGAAGAAAACAGTACGAACATTAATCTTGAAATGAGTTTCATCTGTGCCTCCTTGATTTTTTAAAAGAGAAAGCCACGGTATCAATTCCCGGACCCTGAGGAACTGCTCCGGAATGAATTCATGCAACATCCTTGAAATACATGTTGCGTTTTGAGCAGATTTTATCAACACTCAGCAAGGGTCAGCAGTCTTGGGGCTTTTTCAGAACGATTAACTGGGAAGTGTTTTGAAGTGGGTCACAATGCTTAATCTAAATAAAACCAGATTGTTGCGTTGAGTATTGTAATCGCTCACTTAAAGTGCTATTATTTCAAAGAGTTGGCCAAAGCTCATCAATGCTCTTACCTAGTTTTGAAGCAATCTTCTGGCGTATGCGCTCAGATTTGGCTCTTCCCGAGACAACGTGACTTATATAGGATCTGCAGACATTGCATTCCCTGGCTATTTCCGCACTTGTGATGGACATGCTCAACATTAATTTTCGAATTTCGATCACATTTGTTTTCAACATGTTGAATGAGTAGCCTATAATTAGTATTTTTTCAACAATAAAATTTAATTGTTCCGGTCGCACCCCAACCATTGGTATTACCAGGATAAACCCGGCGTCGGATGCTTTTAGGGCCATCTATTGACCAACACAAAGCTCAATATATTCAGGGTGATAGACATGGTTTTTATTGATGTCAATTCTGGTGTCATTGACCCTGTTGTTTTAAAAATTAACTAAAATGCCAGCCCTGCGACAACGCGCCGCAGGTGGCGGATTTCGCATTGGAACGGATCATTCTTGCAACTGACTGACTCCCTTGGGAGAAGCATAAATTACCTGCGGTTGTCCGTTACAGATCGCTGCAACATGCGTTGCTTTTACTGCATGCCCAAAGAAGGGGTCGTCAGCAGGGGGCATGCCGCGGTTCTCAGTTATGAAGAGCTGCTATTGATTGCAGAGACAGCGGTGGGGCTGGGGATAGAAAAGATCCGCGTCACCGGCGGGGAGCCACTGGTCAGGAAAGGCGTCGCTGGATTCCTTGCCCGTTTGAGCGCTATTGGCGGCTTGCGGCACCTGGCCTTGACCACCAATGGCCTGTTGCTGGCAGAGATGGCCGAGGTGCTGTACGGCGCAGGAGTGCAGCGCCTTAACGTCAGCCTTGATTCCCTCGATGCCGGCACCTTTGCCCGCATCACCCGGGGCGGCGACCTGAAAACAGTACTGAGGGGGCTGGATGCCGCCGAACGGGCCGGGTTTCCTCCTCCCAAGATAAATGTGGTGATCATGCGCGGGGTCAACGATGCCGAGATCCCGGCCTTTGCCGAAATGACCCGCGAACGGGGCAATTCGGTGCGCTTCATCGAGTACATGCCGGCATTAAAGGAAGAAGGGTGGCAGCGTTACTGCCTCTCTGGCGAGGAAATACTCAGGTATCTGGGGGAGCACTATACCCTGGAGCAGGTGGATAAAGGCCCCTTTGCCGGGCCGTCGCGGGACTTTCGCATCCCCGGCGCCAGGGGCAGCATCGGCATTATCACCGCCGTGTCAGGCCATTTCTGCAATGAATGCAATCGCATTCGGGTCACCTCCACAGGTCAGGCCAAGGGGTGTCTCTTCTCCGACGAAAAGACCGACCTGGTACCCTGGCTGCGTCCGCCTGATCGTGAAGGGCTGGCAAAGGTGCTCAGGGATATTGTCTCGGCCAAGCCGGAGCGGCACGGTATTTCGCAGGACGGCTACGGCCACAGTAATTTCACCATGTCACAGATAGGGGGTTGAGTTGGCTCACGTCATAGCAGTCTGCATCAGCGAGAACAAGGGGGAACGCAAGACGCCGGTAGCAGCGGCCGAGTTGCGGGAGAATCACGGCATCGTGGGCGACGCCCATGCCGGGGAGTGGCACCGCCAGGTGAGCCTGCTGGCCCAGGAAAGCATCGACAAGATGCGGGCCATGGGACTGGACGTGGCAGCGGGGGATTTTGCCGAGAACATCACCACCAGCGGTATCGAACTGGTCACGCTTCCCATAGGCACGCGGCTCCAGGTGGGCGAAACACTCATGGAGGTGACCCAGATCGGCAAGGAGTGCCACACCCGCTGTGCCATCTACTACCAGGCCGGCGATTGCGTCATGCCCAAGGAGGGGATCTTTGCCAAGGTTCTGAATGGGGGGATGGTGAAGCCGGGGGACGGGGTGGAGATAGTGGCATCCTGATGAACTGTTAAACATGCAGCTGATACGTTGCGGCTCCGGATGATTTGTCGTTCGGGGCCGCAATGCGTTTATGCCGTTTTGCTGTAGATTGCATCAGGGGCGGGTTTGGAACCCGCTCCTACATTGTCGGAAATTGTTCGGCAATTTAAGACGTTCTCCGCCAAACGAATCAATCAACGCCGCAACAACCCCGGCTGTCCGGTCTGGCAGCGCAATTATTACGAACGGGTGATCCGTAATGATGATGAATTGACCCGTGCCCGTGAATATATCGTCAACAACCCGTTGAAATGGGCGTTGGACAAGGAAAATCCGGTCAATATAAATTAGCCGTTTACTGCATGGTAAGTGACTTTTTTGTGGACTTACCATGCATAAAAACAGTATTGTGTGGATATGCTCATGGAACTGCGCCGCCACATTCCCTTTGAGGAGTTCGATTACCAGATCCTCCTGGATTCGCTGCGGGGGTATGCGCATCCACGCAAGAAGATCACCTCCCTCCTGCGCAAGGGTGAGATCATCCGGGTCAAGAAGGGGCTCTACATCTTCGGCGAGCAGTACCGCCGCGCCCCGTACTGCCGCGAACTGCTGGCCAACCTGATCTACGGCCCCTCCTGTGTTTCCCTTGAATACGCCCTCCACTATCACGGTCTGATTCCGGAGCGGGTCGAGACGGTCACCTCGGTCACCTGCGGCCGGTCACGCAGTTTCGACACCCCTGTCGGACATTTCAGCTACCGCGCCATCCCCCTGTCTGCCTACATGATTGGTATCGACCGTATCGAACTGGCCGACGGGCGGGCGTTTCTCATGGCGCTGCCGGAAAAGGCGATTGCCGACCGGGTGGTTGCGGAACGGGGGAGCGCCCTGAGGACGCAAAAGGAACTGGCGGTTTTACTGCGGGAGAGCCTGCGCATTGACTCGTCCGCACTCTCGTCGCTCGATCCCGAAGCACTCATGACCATTGCCGCTGCCTATCGCTCGCGGCGGCTGAAATTGCTGGCACAGCATGTTGCCCGACTGCGGAAGGCGGAGGCAACCCATGCATGATGCCGTAGCGCGGATGCTGTCCAAATACGACAACAGAAGCCTGGACGATCAGGTGCGGGCTTTGCGGGAGATCATACAGGAGGTGACCTTGCTGGGTCTGTGGCGCGCCCGTTTTTTTGAGCATGCCGCCTTTTACGGCGGCACCTGTCTGCGGATTCTGCACGGACTCGACCGGTTTTCCGAAGATCTGGATTTTTCATTGCTGGCGACAACGCCGGACTTCTCTCTGCAGCGCTTCAGCGCGGCCCTGGAAGAAGAGGTGCGGGCTTTCGGCTTCAACCTGCGGGTGGAGGCGGTGGACAAGGCCATGGAGACCGCTGTGCAGTCTGCCTTTCTCAAGGCAAATACGCGGAACGAGCTGATGGTGATCGAAACCGACGAGCGGCTTACCCGGAATATCCCGCCGGGGCAGGTTTTAAAGATAAAAATCGAGGTGGATACCGACCCGCCGCTCGGGTTTGCAACGACGACCCGCTTTCTGCTCCAGCCGATACCGTTTGCGGTCCGCTGCTATACGCTGCCCAGCCTCTTTGCCGGCAAGCTCCACGCGCTGCTCTTCCGCCGCTGGAACAACCGGGTCAAGGGGCGCGACTGGTACGATCTGGTCTGGTATGCCGCCCATAATCCGCACCTGAACCTGTACCATCTGGAACAGCGGATGCGGCAGACCGGGCAATGGAGCGGCGATGCCCGTCTGACACGGATACAGTTTGATGAGCTGATGCACAGTGCCATTGACCGGCTGGATCTGGATCAGGCGAGGCAGGATGTCGCCCCGTTTGTTAAGGACCAGCATGCTCTGGCAATCTGGTCACGGGAGTTTTTCCGGGATGTGGCATCAAGAATCATCATTGTAGACGAACGGGAGGCATGACGTGCCCAACCAGAAAAGCACTTTCCCCCGACTGGAAATCTTACAATAAGGGCAATTAGTGGGTACCGACCGCTTCGTCATGAAGACGGTCGGGCCACAACAAGTCATGCTTCTCAGCCGCCGCTTCCAAGCTATTATTAAGCCACCTTGATCTCGATCTTGCGCGGCTTGGCGCGTTCCATTTTGGGGACCCGCAGCGTCAGGATGCCGTTGGCCAGGTCGGCCTTGGCCTTTTCATGGTCTAGGCTCTCGGGGATTGAAAACTGGCGGTAGTACGAGCCGAGCTCAAACTCCGTGTAGACCTTGGTGCCGGGCATGTCCTCCGATGCCGGGGCGCTGATGGTCAGGATTCCCTTTTCCACGTTGACGTCTAGGGACTCCTTGACGGCGCCGGGGACATCGGCTATCAGGGTGAGGCCTTCCTCGGTCTCTATGATGTTCACCGCCGGCTTGATATATTTCTCACTGGACCGCGTCTCTTCGCGGGACTGGACATTCCTTTCGTTTCCTTCCGTCAATCCGTTCATTGCCATGCTGATGACCTCCTTTCATCCTGAAGAGTTTCAGTTATTCGACAGCCCGATCTCGATCTTCCTGGGTTTGGCATGTTCGGCCTTGGCAAGGGTTATTCGCATGATGCCGCCTTTGCACTCGGCGCTGACCTTGTTGGGATCGATATCGGCAGGCAGCTCCAGGGTCCGCGAGAATTTGCCCGAGCCGATTTCGGTACGATGCACGATTTGCCCGTTCTGTTCTCCCAGGGGTTTCCGCTCGCCTCGGATGGTTATGGTGTTCCTCAATACCGTGAGATCGACCTCCTTGGGATCAACACCGGGAACAAGCGCATCGACATACACTTGGCCTTCGTCTTCGCTTAAGTTGACCATGGGGAAGCGCCGCGTGGCGGCCGGTGAAAGGAACGCGGCCCCTGAAGGACGACTGATGCCGACGCCACGAAATGCCTCATCGATCTCCTTCCTCAGATTGTCCAGTTCTCTGAAAACATCCCAGTTTGCCATGTGGATTACCTCCTTTCGTTAGCTGTTTTGTCACATAAATAATGCCTGTTTTGCAAAAATCAAGGGGTGGTGCGAAAAAAATCATGGGCTGTTAACGCTGCGGAAATTGCTGGGTATAGTTGGCAGTTCGGGAGTGTTGTTGCTACAGCATTTCTTGTGTGTAAGGGACCGGCCAAGGCATGGCGCCATGACAGGTGTTTTCCCGATTTCCCCAATTTTTTCTTTGCCTCTGCATGTATATTACGAGTAATATAGGCCGATTTCATCATCTCGCCGTACCGGATAACCGACACCACATGGACGAATCAAAAAAGGAAAAACTTACCAAGGAACTGCAGGGGATGGCTCTGGCTGCGGCCGGCAGCTTTATTCTGATTGCATTTCTGACCTTCAATGCCACCGATGTCTCTTGGAACAGCTATTCCAACGAGGGAGGCATCCACAACCTGGGCGGCCGACTGGGCGCGCAGGTTGCCGATCTGTTCTTCATCAGCTTTGGACTGGCCTCCTACCTGGTGCCCCTGGCACTTCTCTACATGGCCTATACCCTGTTCCGCTTCAAGGAGATCCGCCTGCGCTCATACAAGCTGATGGCGTTTGCCGGGCTGGTCTTCTCCCTCTCCTCCCTGTTCGCCTTCTTCCGTGACCGGACCGATTTTTTCGGCCAGCAGGTGCCGACCGGCGGCGCTATCGGCGTCATCACCGTGCGCGCACTCAGGGGGTCCGTAGGCACCACCGGAGCCATGCTTTTGCTGTTGCCGCTCCTGGCAGCCTCCATCATGATCCTGTCGCGCTTTTCCTTCGTGCTCTTTGCCGGTTGGTGGTTTGAAAACCTGAAGCTGAAATGGGCAGCCTGGCAGGAGCGCCGCGCCCACCAGAATGAAGAACGCCAACGTGCAAAGGCCAAGCAGGAGGGGATGCCGGCACCTGCCGCCGCAGGCCCGGTAATCAAACCGGCTACGCCGCCACCGGCCCGCCCCAATGCCTTCAAGAAGGAAAAGGACAAAAAGAAGGAGGCAGAAAAAACAGCGCCGGTGCAGGAGGCTTTCGAGTTCATCAAGGCTGAGGGCGATTTCCGCACCCCACCTTTCAACCTTTTGGATCAGCCGCCGGCCACGGAACGTACGCTGGACCGCGATACCCTGACCATGAATGCCCGTCTGCTGGAGAAGAAACTCAAGGATTATGGCATCGATGGCGAGGTGGTGGAGATCTGCCCCGGCCCGGTCATTACCATGTACGAGTTTTCCCCGGCCCCGGGGATCAAGATCAGCCGCATTGCCGGGCTGGCCGACGACCTGACCATGGCGTTGCAGGCCATGTCGATACGTATCGTGGCCCCCATACCGGGCAAGGGGGTGGTGGGTATCGAGGTCCCCAACCGGGACCGCGACATGGTCTACCTGCGCGAGATTTTCAACTGCGAGGAATTCCATCACAGCAAGTTGAAGTTGCCGCTGGCGCTGGGCAAGGATATCGCCGGCATCCCGGTGGTCACGGACCTGGGTAAGGCACCCCATCTTCTGGTGGCCGGCTCCACCGGTTCGGGCAAGTCGGTCTCCATCAACACCATGATCCTGTCGCTGCTCTATACCGCAACGCCACAGGATGTGCGCATGATCATGGTCGATCCCAAGATGCTGGAATTTTCCATGTATGAAGGCATCCCCCATCTGCTGCTGCCGGTAGTGACCGAGCCCAAGAAGGCTTCGCTCGCCCTGAAATGGGCCGTGAACGAGATGGAGCGCCGCTACCATCTGCTGGCCGACAAGGGGGTTCGCAACATAGAATCCTACAACCGGAAGCTGGCTGGCGAGGCCCTGGAGCAGGAGGAGTTGAACAATATTCCAGAAGCCGAGATCATCGAGGAGTTGGAGGAGATTGTCGAAGACGGGGCAGAGGCTGCCCCGCTCCCATTTGTGATGGATGATGCCGAGGTGCTTGAGCACAGCCACCTGCCCTACATCGTGGTGATTGTGGACGAGTTGGCCGACCTGATGATGGTGGCCGGTCGCGAGGTGGAAGAACATATTGCCCGCCTTGCCCAAAAGGCCCGCGCCTCTGGCATCCACCTGATCCTGGCAACCCAGCGGCCATCGGTGGACGTGATTACCGGCCTGATCAAGGCCAACCTGCCGTCGCGCATCTCCTTCCAGGTCTCCTCCAAGGTGGACTCCCGCACCATCCTGGACTGCAACGGGGCCGAAAGCCTGTTGGGAGCGGGCGACATGCTTTACATGCCTCCCGGTACCTCCAAGCTGCAGCGTATCCACGGCGCCTTTGTCTCCGACGCCGAAGTGCAGCGGGTGGTGGATTTCCTCAAAAAACAGGGCAAACCGGTCTATGAAAAATCGATCCTGGAAATGAAGGACAGCGATGAAAAGGGTGGCGATGGCGAGGAAGAAGAGTTGGACGAACGCTGGGAAGATGCCCTGCGCCTGGTGGCCGAGACCCGCCAGGCTTCGATCTCAATGGTCCAGCGCCGCCTGCGCATCGGTTACAACCGTGCCGCCCGCATCATCGAGATGATGGAACGTGAGGGCATGGTCGCGCAAAGCGACGGCACCAGCAAGCCCCGTGAAATCTACCTGGACATCGTTAATGCTTATCTGAACTCGCAGTTGACGAGGTAATAACCATGAAAACGATTCGAGCCGCAGCCCTCCAATTCAATGTGAAGCAAGGTGACGTTGACGCCAACCTGGCCTATGTCCGCGAGGCCCTCACTCGGGCCGCCGCCCAGGGTGTGCAACTGGCCGTACTGCCCGAGATGTGGTCCACGGGCTTTGCCTACAAGAACTTGAATGAACTTGCAAAGCGCACTGCCGGCATTGTCGAGGAGCTGCTGGAACTTTCCGGCAGACTGAAGCTGGTAATCTGTGGCAGCATGCCCGAGCCGGATGGCGTGGATAAGGTCTTCAACACCATCTTCCTGATTGACAACGGCAAATTGGCCGGGACCTACCGCAAGATCCACCTCTTTTCCCTGCTGAAGGAAGACCTGGCCTTTGCCGGGGGAGATAAGTGGTTGCTGGCGGACACATCGATCGGCAAGGTCGGCGCAATCATCTGCTACGACCTTCGTTTTCCGGAGCTGACCCGCCGGCTGGCGGTGGAAGGTGCACAGGTGATCTGCGTGCCTGCCCAGTGGCCAAAGCCGCGCCAGGAACATTGGCGGGCACTGTTGCGGGCCAGGGCCATCGAAAACCAGCTTTTCGTGGTTTCCTGCAATGCCTGCGGCATGATCGGCAAGCTGGACTTCTTCGGCATGAGTATGATCATCGATCCCAAGGGTGAGGTGCTGGCCGAGTCCGGCGAGGAAGAGGGCGAGATTGTAGCTCAGCTCGATATGCAGGTCATGGTAGATTGGCGCGCCCAGATCCCCTGTTTCAACGACCGTAAACCGGAATACTACTGAATCTTTTCTTTTTTCGGCTTGACTTGGTCACCTGTTGTGCTAGGTTTCCAATTTAAATTTTCCACTTGGAGGTGCTTTTCGTGGGTATGTTTACCGGCACCGGCTTAATCGTCAAAATAGTTTTGCTGATCCTGATCTTTTTTTCGGTGGTTTCCTGGGCCATTATTCTTTTCAAGTTTTTCCAGATTCAGCGGGCTAATAGCGAATCCCAGCGATTCATGGATTTTTTCTGGAAATCCAAGCGGTTTGATGCCATAGCCTCTCAGGTTGACCGTTTTCTCAATTCTCCCCTCACGGTCCTGTTCAACGAAGGCTACGGCGAGTTGAAAAAGGTGGTTGAAGGCGGGGAAGGCCGGAGTGACAGCAATGTTTTCAGTACCGATCTGGGAGGGATCGAGAACGTTTCCCGCGCCTTGCGGCGTGCAACAAACTCGGAAATCACCCGCCTGGAAAAGTACACCACCTTTCTGGCGACAACCGGCTCAACCTCGCCCTTTATCGGGTTGTTCGGCACGGTCTGGGGCATCATGACCGCCTTTGAAGGGATTGGCAGGACCGGTTCGGCTTCGCTGGCGGTAGTTGCTCCAGGTATCGCCGAAGCCCTGATTGCCACTGCCATCGGCTTGGTGGCCGCCATCCCGGCTGTCATGGCTTACAACCACTTCCAACACAAAATACGCGTGCTGGTCAAGGAGATGGACAACTTCTCGACCGAATTTCTCAACATCGTGCAGCGTAATATAGCGGGGAAATAGGACATGGCAATGGGTGGACAAGACGACGACCGGGGCACAATGTCCCAAATCAACGTCACCCCGCTGGTAGACGTCATGCTGGTGCTGCTGGTGATCTTTATGGTGACCGCTCCCATGATGCAGCAAGGGGTGCAGGTCAATCTGCCCAAGGCCGATGCCAAGGCCATGACTCCGCCGGAAGAGTCGGTGGTGGTGACGGTTGACAAAGGTGGCAAGATTTTCATCAACAAGGATGAAGTCCCGGCCGGTGACCTGCGAAGCCGGCTCTCAGACATGTTTGCGTCACGAGCCAAGAAAGAGGTCTTTCTCAAGGCCGATTCCAGCGTGCCTTACGGCGATGTGGTAAGGGCCATGGCCGACATCAAGGGGGCCGGCATCGAGCGGCTCGGCATGGTGACGGAACCGTCGCAGAAATAATGGTCACCAGACAGGCGCCAGTAGACACCGGCCTGGGTGTCAGTTTTATAATTTCCACCGTCATTCACCTGGCGGTTTTTTTGTTGGTGCTTTGGCTGAGTCGTTTCACCCCTCCAATGACGCTGCAGCAAACCTATTATGTGGATGTCGTCAACCTCCCGGTGGCGTCTCCACGGGCCGGCAGCCCCACCCAGAAAGGCAATGACACGGAGCAAGCCCCACCGGTGAAGGCGACCGCAGGCCCCATGACGCTGCCGTCGCCACCAAAGCCGAATGCAGCGGCAAAACAGACAAAGGCGGCTGTAAAAGGTGCAGATTCCGCCTCTGCCTCGGAGGCGTTCGCCGAGAAACTGGCCAAACTGGAACGCAAGGCCGACGCCCAACATGAGGAGGCGGCACTGCAGGCGCTGCAAAACAAGATCAAGTCCTCGGGGAGCGGCAGATCTGGCATGCCTGCCGGTGGCGGCAATGAGACCGGCAGCGACTATATAGCTTATATTCAGTCGCGCCTGAAGGATGCCTTCCGTGATACTATCAGCTATTCCAGCAAAAAACCTGAGCTGGTGGTGCGCCTTTTTATCGACACCGATGGGAAGGTTTCCAAACGCAAGGTTGAGCGGAGCAGCGGTGACCGGGCTTTTGAAATCTCTGTATTGCAAGCCATCGAGATCGCCTCTTCCAAGTTCACTCCCCCACCCAATCACAAGGTCTTTGAAGGAGTTTTTGTCTTCAAGCCCCAGGGAATATCCCAGAAGCCGTAACCGAAGCGAGTATATGCAAATGAGAATTCACCTTATTATTTTATTGATCCTGCTGGCCTTTCCTTCGGCGCTACGTGCACAAACCGGATACGTCGAGGTGACGGCGCCCGGCAATCGCCAGCTAAAGCTTGCCATCGATGCGCCCCATACCCTTGATGCAAAGCCCAATGTCGATGCCGCCAAAGAAATGACCAGCGTGATTGCATTCGACATGAACATGTCCGGGACCGCATCGGCCGATACGAAAGACCAGTTGCCGCTTCCCGGCAACATCACGCTTGCCGAGACCGACTTCGTCCCATGGCTGACAGCTGGCTACGATCTCCTGGTGCGGAGCGAATACAGCCTCAAGGGAGATGATTTGACCGTCGAATTCCGGCTGTTCGACGTGCTGAACCGCAAGATGATGACTGCCAAGCGCTATTTGGGAAAAGCCAGGGATTTGCGCCGTTTCGCCCATTCATTTGCCGATGAGATCCTCTTGGCAGTCACATCCGAAAAAGGCTGTTTCACCACCAGGATCGCCTTTGTTACCACCCAGACCGGCAACAAGGAGATTGCGGTCATGGACTGGGATGGCCATAACTTTCTGCCGTTGACCAAAAATGGCTCGATCAATCTTAATCCTGATTTTTCTCCGGATGGCCGGGAAGTTATCTTTACCACTTACAAACACGGCAATCCGGATCTGTACAAACGCGCACTCTCCAGTACCACGGAAATACCGGTTTCCCGGCGCAAGGGACTTAACATTACCGGCGCCTGGTCTCCGGATGGCTCCAAGATCGCCCTGGCGCTTTCCAAGGACGGCAATGCCGAAATCTATACCATCTCCAAGGATGGTTCAAACCCGGTCCGCCTGACCGTAAGCCCAGCCATCGAGGTATCGCCGGCCTGGTCGCCGGACGGCAAACAGATCGCCTTTGTCTCCGATCGCCTGGGCAAGCCGCAGGTCTTTGTGATGAATACCGATGGCGGTAATGTCAGGCGCCTGACAACGTCCGGAAGTTACAATGTCACCCCCCGGTGGTCCCCCAAAGGGGATCGGATCGCCTATGCCCGCATGCAGAGTGGCGGGTTCCAGATTTACACAATCAACATCGATGGCAGCGGCGATACCCAATTGACCAGCATTGGAAGCAACGAAAACCCGTCCTGGTCCCCGGACGGGCGGTTTATCGCATTCAGTTCCAAACGTGGCGGCCCGGAAGAGATATACGTCATGCGGTCCGATGGCAGTGGCCAGACTAAGGTCAGCCAGAACAAGGGCAATAACGGTCAACCGGCCTGGTCTCCGCGTTGATATTAATCTAACTATTCAAGCTGCCGTTGTTTTGGGATTTTCCCGATTAGTAATTGCAAAAAATCCAGTGGCATGTATAATTTATTCGCTTGCTGAGACATTCAGGCGTAAGCCAAAGAAATTCCTGACAAAGGAGATTAAAATGAAACGAGGGATGTTGTCATTGTTGGTTGCACTCGGCTTGGCGGCTCTGGTTGCCGGCGGTTGTGCAAACAAGGAAGTTGTCAAGAGCGAAGAGCCAGTAGTTAAGGCCGAGCCGGTCAAGGTCGAGCCGCCCAAACCTGAACCGCCCAAGCCGGTTGAACAACCCATGCCGGTCGAGCAACCAAAAGCTGAACCACCCAAGCAGGAAGAGATGCAAGCGGCAAAGGCCGTTGCCCCAGAGGCGAATTTCGAGACCGTGTATTTTGATTTCGACAAATCTGATCTGCGCCAGGATGCCCGCGATGTACTCTACAAAAATGCTGAAATCATGCTGAAAAACAACCCGGATGTCAAAATCCAGATACAAGGCAACTGCGACGAGCGCGGTTCGGCCGAGTATAACCTTGCGCTGGGTGAGCGTCGCGCCAAGTCGGCCCAACAGTACCTGATCACCTTGGGCGTTCCGGCTGATCGCCTCTCCATAATCAGCTACGGCAAGGAAAAACCGGCTGTGGAGGGTCATGACGAAGCAGCCTGGGCCAAAAACAGGCGGGATGATTTCGTAATTGTAAAATAAGAACCATACCTTCATTGCAGTCAAAATCATGCGCCGGAGAGTCAACCTTTCCGGCGCATTTTGCATTTTGGTATATTGCTGGTAATAATTAGTCAAAGTAAATGAAAATGTTCCCCTTGACTTTTCTCAAATAATATATATATTGTTTTCCATATGTATTTCGCTGGACAGGAGTTAGTGCGTGAAAAAAGCATTCGGAATTCTGGCCGGACTGGTCGTCACGGCTTGTTGTGTCAATGCTTCGTCAGCAGCTCAAAAGCTGAGCCTGAAAGAGGCGATCAGAATGGCAATGGAAAAGAACCATCAGGTAAGGGGTTCTGATTTCAATGCGGATGCGGCTCGTCAGGGGGTGGCCATAGCGGGGTCGCACTATTACCCCAATGTGATGTTCGAGGAGTCGCTGGCCGGATCCAACTCGCCAACCCAGACTTTTATGATGAAGCTGGACGAAGGCCGCTTCACGAACAATGATTTCCAGATTAACAACCTCAACCATCCTGCTACCTGGCAAAACTTCAGGACGGCGCTTTCGTTGCAGCAGCCGCTCTACAACCCGTCCTTGGGCCCGGCCCGCGAGATGGCAATGAAGACTGCCGAAGCAGCGAGCCTGGGTGCTGATGCAACCAAACAGGATATTGCCTTCCAGGTTTTCAGGCTTTATCTGGAAATTCAGAAGGCCGAGGCCTACCTGAAGACAGCCGAGCAGGCCGTAGCCGATGCCCGGGAACATGCGCGGCTTGCTACTGTGCGCAATGATTCAGGTGTCGGACTGCGCTCGGATCAGCTCATGGCACGTACTCAGCTGTCGTTTGCCGAGCAGCAGTCAATCACGGCACGGAATAATCTGACCCTGGCAAAAATGCAGCTGGCAATCACGATCGGTCTTGGAGACGGCGAAAGTGTGGAGGTTTCCGACCCGATGGGGCCGACTTTTGCTATCCTCCAACCGGATGAATTGGATAAAATTGCACTGGAAAAACGTAGCGATCTTCAGCAAACACGCGCCAATACGGAGGTTGCCGCTGCTGGACTCAAGCTGGCCCGTAACGCATATCTGCCGATGGTCGATGCCTTTGCCTCCTATCAGTTGAATGACAAGGACGTCCCATTCGGCGCGGACAACGATTCCTGGCTGGCCGGTGTTAGCCTCAAGTGGCAAATCTTCGACGGTTTCAGGCGTGGTCATGAGCGTGAGCGCGCAGCAGCGTCACGTTCCGCTGCGGATGAAATGCTGGCCGGCCAGACCAAGCAGATCAAATTCCAAATTAAGGAAAGCTATTTGCGACGTGAAGAGATGGGCAAGCGCCTTGAAGTTGCCCGTCATGCTCTTGAGGATGCCGAGGAGTCGGTCAGACTCATTAGCAAACGTTTTGAGAATTCGCTGGCCACCATGATAGAACTTCTGGATGCCCAGACGGCATTGAACCAGACACGTACCAACCTGGTCGAGACCGAGGCGAATTATGCGCTTGCCAGTGGCCGTGTTTATTATACAGCAGGCATTTTTACGAAGGAGATTTTGAAATGACAAGATCCGCTGCCGCCCTGTTCTGTCTCATGACAGCCCTGATAGCCACGGGGTGCTCCGAGAAGCAAGAGAATGGCAAGAAGGAAGCCGCCCTGGCTCCAGTGGTCAAGGGTGTTGTGATAGAAACGGCCAAAAATGCCCAATTGCCGGATACGCTGGAAGTGGTCGGCACGGTCAGGGCGCGTACCAGCGCCATGGTGTCGGCCCGTGTTCCTGGCACAATCAGCGTGCTGCTGGTTCGCGAAGGAGACCGCGTAAGGAAAGGGCAGGTCCTTGCCCGGCTGGATGCGCAGGAAAATGTGGCCACTGCGGCGGTTGCCACTGCCGCCATCGATGAAGCCCGCCGCGGTCTTGATGAGGCCCTGACCCGCAGAAAACTGGCAGATACCACTTTTGAACGTTACCAAAAACTGTTCACGGAACAGGCGATCACTCGCCAGGAGTTCGACGTCAAACAGGCCGAGAAGGATCTGGCCTCACAAGGTGTGGCAAGGGCGGAAGCACGCTTGAAACAGGCCCAGGAAGGTTCCCGTGCCGCCTCGGTCATGGCTGACTACACAAAGATCATTGCTCCCATCTCTGGTGTGATTACCGCCAAGCAGGCCGATCTGGGCGCCACGGTCTTTCCGGCCCAACCGCTCCTGACTATCGAGGACGAGGGGAGCTACCAACTCGAACTGTCCGTGCCCGAGTCACTGACAAGCAGGATCAGGCCCGGCACTCCGGCAAACATAACAATGGACGCACTGAACAGTTCGTTCACTGCGAAGATTGCCGAAATAGTGCCTTCGGCTGACGCTGCCAGCCGTACCTTCACAGCCAAGGTCAACCTGAGTCAGAAAGGTTTGAAATCCGGCATGTACGGTCGGGCGGCCATAAATCTCGGCACCAGCACGAATGGGATTATGGTCCCGGCACGGGCAGTGGTTGAGCGGGGGGCGTTGACCTCTGTCTGGGTGGTTGCCAAGGACGGAATTGCCCGCATGCGGCTGGTAAAAACCGGCAAGAAGATTGGCGAAAGGGTTGAAATCATGTCCGGCCTGAGCGATGGCGAACGTCTGGTGACGGGCGAAACCGAGAAGGTTGTTGATGGTGCCAAGGTAGAATAACGGTCCGTTTCGGATTGCTATCCGGTGAAAGGATATGCCGATGAAAAGCCTGCTTGTGCTAGTGATCCTGATGGGATTCTGTGCCGCCGACGCTCTTGCAGATGACTTCCGCTGCCCCAACGGCAACATAGTCTCCAGCGGAGATAGTATCTCCACTGTTGCCGTCAAGTGCGACAAACCGGACTTTGTTGCCAGGCGCGAGGAGCCGGTGGAAAACGACTATGGCCGGACAATGTATATCGAAGTACAGGAATGGACGTACACCCGGGGCTCCACCCTGATCCACACGCTTGAATTCCGGAATGGCATCCTTACCAGGATACGTACCGGCGGTTTCGTGCAGTGAGTCTCGAACCGGATTCTCCACCGTTATTTGCGGTAGTTTAATATTTACGCTAAACAGAGGTTTGCATTACATGGAAAAACTCGGCATTGCCGGCAAAATTGCCCACGCCTTCATAGACTCCAAGCTGACCCCCCTGATCGTTGGGGCTGCGCTTCTGTTGGGAGTCTTTGCGATCAAGATGACCCCCAGGGAAGAAGAACCCCAGATCGTCGTCCCAATGGTGGATATCTACCTTCCCATGCCCGGTGCGACTCCGAAAGAGGTCGAGGAGCGGGCAGTAAAGCCGATTGAAGGCAAGATGTGGGAAATCAAGGGGGTGGAGTACATCTACACCGCCAGCCGTCCGGGAATGGGGATCGTTACCGTTCGCTACAAGGTTGGCGAAGACATGGAGAAATCGCTGGTCAAGCTTTACAACCAGTTGATGAGCAATCGCTCACTGCTTCCTCCCGGTGTAATGGAGCCGATGGTTGTCCCCAAGTCCATCGACGATGTGCCGATCCTGACCGTAACCCTCTGGTCTGAACGCTACGATCATTTCGCCCTGCGTCGCGTAGCCCGCGAGGTGTGCGACGAACTGAAAAAGAGCGAAAATGTCGCTGCAACCGAGATCAAAGGGGGACTGACCCGCCAGATCCTGGTCAGGCTCGACGCTGCCAGGATGGCCGCCTACCAGCTTTCGCCCCTCCAGGTGATGGGTGCGCTCCAAAAGGGCAACTTTGCCCTGGCTTCAGGTTCCTTCCGCAACGACAACCGGGAATACCTGGTTGACACCGGGGCTTTCCTGGAAAATGCCCAAGCCATCAAGGATTTGGTGGTGAATGTTGCCAACAACAAACCGGTCTATCTTTCCGATGTGGCAACCATCAGTGACGGTCCGGAAGAACCTAAGGATTATGTCTTCTTCGGGATGGGGCCGGTGGCTGCTTCCAAGGGGATACAAGGCAATCCGCGCCAAAATTACCCGGCGGTTACGGTGTCCGTTGCCAAGCGCAAAGGCGCCAACGCCACCTGGGTAGCGGAAGACCTGCTGAAAAAGGTTGAATTCCTCAAGGGCAAAGTGATTCCCGACGACGTCCAGGTGACGGTCACCCGCAACTACGGCGAGACTGCCAAGGAGAAGAATAACGAGTTGCTTTTCCACATGTTCCTGGCCGCCATCTCGGTCACGATCCTGATCGCCCTGTTTATGGGGTGGCGGGCTGGGGCAGTGGCTGCCATTGCCATACCGGTTACCCTGGCAATGACCCTGTTTCTCTTCTCCCTGATCGGCTACACCCTGAACCGGATCACCCTGTTCGCCCTGATCTTCTCGATCGGGATTCTGGTCGATGACGCCATTGTAGTGGTGGAGAATATCCACCGTTATTTCACGACCATGAAATTGAAGCCGCTGGATGCGGCGGTGCGGGCGGTGGATGAGATCGGTAACCCCACCATCCTGGCCACGTTCGCCGTTATTGCTTCGATCCTGCCGATGGCGTTCGTATCGGGCCTGATGGGCCCCTACATGAGGCCGATACCGGTGGGGGCCAGCATGGCCATGATCTTCTCGCTGCTGGCGGCCTTTATCGTCACCCCCTATTTCTCCTACCGCTTCATGCGGGGCGAGTCTCATGAGGGAGCCCATGAAACGAGCAGCGAGATGTGGCTGACCTCTTTATACCGTAAGATCATGGGGCCGTTGATTCATCGTCCGCTGTTGCGCTACGGCTTCCTGGTCACGGTGGTGGTGCTGCTGTTGGCTTCCTGTTCGTTGATCTATTTCAAACTGGTGACGGTAAAGATGTTGCCGTTCGACAATAAGAACGAACTGCAATTGATAGTGGATGCCCCCAACGGCACTACTCTGGAGGATACTGCCCGGATTGCATCCGAGATGGGCGAGGCGTTGCGCACCATACCGGAGGTGACGGATTTCCAGACCTATGTCGGTGTATCGGCGCCATTCAATTTCAATGGCCTGGTGCGGCATTATTATCTCCGCAAGGGGGCCAACCTGGCGGATCTGCAGGTCAACCTGACCGCCAAGGGTGACCGCAGCAGCCAATCCCACGATATAGCCAAGAGGATTCGCCCCCTGGTCAAGGCGATTGCCGACAAATATGGGGCCCGGGTCAAGGTTGCCGAGATACCGCCCGGCCCGCCGGTGCTCTCGACCCTGGTGGCGGAGATCTACGGTCCCGACCAGGCAACCCGTCTGGATATTGCCGCCAAGGTGAAGGCGATCTTTCTGAAGACCCCCGGCGTGGTTGATACGGACTGGTATGTGGAGGATAATCAGACCAAGTACAATTTTACCGTGGACAAGGAAAAAGCGGCCCTGTCCGGCATTGCCACCGATGATGTGGTCAAGACGCTGAACATCGCCTTGGGCGGCATGAATGCCGGAATAGTGCATATGCCCAAGGAAAAGGAGCCGGTCTACATCAACCTCCGGCTGCCTCTTGTCCAACGCAGCTCCATCGATGCGCTTTCATCGATCTATATCCCGGGACCCCGTGGCAATGTGCCCCTGTCCCAACTGGTCAGGATAACCCAACAGGACGAGGACAAGACCCTGTACCGCAAAAACCTGAAGAGCGTGGTCTATGTCACCGGTGACGTGGCCGGCGTGATTGAGGCTCCGGTCTACGCCATTCTCAAGATGCAGAAAGACATCGACAATATTGCCATGCCGGGAGGATATCATATCGAGCAGCTTGCTTCGCGCCAGCCATGGAGCGAGGAGCGGGTTGGCCTCAAGTGGGATGGCGAGTGGCATATTACCTACGAGGTGTTCCGTGACCTTGGCATCGCGTTCGGCGCGGTAATGGTGCTGATCTACGTGCTGGTAGTGGCTTGGTTCCGGAACTTCATCACGCCGCTTGTTATCATGGCGCCGATCCCGCTCACCCTGATCGGTATCTTGCCGGGGCACGCCCTGTTCGGGGCTTTTTTCACCGCCACCAGCATGATCGGTTTCATTGCCCTGGCCGGTATCATTGTCAGGAACTCTATTATCCTGATCGATTTTACCGAGTTGAGGCGCTCCGAGGGGATGCCGCTGGACGAGGCCATCATCGATGCCGGTGCAGTCCGTTTCAGGCCGATCCTGTTGACTGCCGCCGCTGTTGTGGTGGGGAGCATCGTGATCATTTTCGACCCTATTTTCCAAGGGTTGGCCATAGCTCTTATGTGCGGTGAAGTTGCTTCGACGTCCCTCTCGATGATCACCATTCCGATCCTGTATTATCTGGCTCAATCGTGGCAGGAGAGGAAAGAGGCGCGGAAAACAAAGGTATGAAGTAGCTGTCCATGAAACCATCTTTTAGGTAAGATAAGAAACAGGAGATAACATGTTTTGGATGAAGCAAAAAAGCTGTGCGAGTGAAGGAACGGATTTTTCGGAAAAGGTGGCGATTGAGGCGGAAGGGCTTTACCGTTCGGGCAAACTGCATTGTGCCGAAGCGGTATTGGCGGCAGTAAAAAACAATTTCAAGCCGGAACTGCCGGACGATGTGGTAAAGCTGGCAGCAGGATTCGGCAGCGGTTCCGGTTCTGGGTGCATCTGCGGCGCCATTACCGGAGCCACCATGTCCATGGGGCTGGTATTGCAGGAAGATCGCAGAAAGGTTATGCAGATGACCCGGGATCTGCACAAATGGTTTCACCAGGAATACGGGAGCACCTGCTGCCGGGTCATCAAGGGGAAGCAGCATGGCATCTGCCCGGAATTGACCGGCAAAGTGGCCGGAAAAACAGCGGATTTACTCAGGCAGGGGTAGTCCTGAGCTTGCCCACACGGCAGGGCCCAAAACTACCTGCTGCTGAAAGGAGACGATCATGGAACTGACAACACCTTATGCGTTTGGAAAGACGGTTGCTTTGTCCTATGCCGAGGCGGAAAAAAAGGTCCGTGAGGAACTGCTCAAGGAAGGTTTCGGCGTTCTGACCGAAATTGATTTACAGAAGAAATTCAAGGAAAAATTAGGCAAGGAGTTCCGCAACTATATCATCCTGGGCGCCTGCAATCCCAACATGGCGTATGAGGCAATTAGCAGGGAGATCAACCTTGGCGCGCTACTTCCCTGCAACGTTCTGGTTTACACGGACGACAACGGTGCAACGGTTGTCATGGTGATGGATCCGGTAGCCGCCCTCTCCATGATCGGCAACCCGGAGATGACGGCAATGGCCGGTATGGCTCGGGAGAAGATGGAACGGATGCTGGCGGCGCTGTGACTCAAGTCGGCAGACAATTATTAAATTGGCGGCGACATTTAACGCCAACGTTATAAAATGAGGAGAAAAATATGTACATTGATAGACTATTGAGAATTATTGCCGGAAGCTTCATTCTGCTGTCGGTTGTCTTGGCCGTCAAGGTCAACATCAACTGGTTATGGTTCACAGCTTTCGTAGGTTTGAACCTGCTGCAGTCGGGTTTTACCAACTGGTGCCCCATGGTTACCATTCTTGAAAAACTGGGAGTGCCCAAGTTTCCGAAAGAGTGCTGCAAGTGAGCCTCCGTATCACTGTATTGTGCGAGAACAGTGTAGGTTCCCTTTCAGGTACTCTGGGAGAACACGGCTTTGCCGCCTTGGTCGAACCGGCCGGGGAGGAGCCGTTGCTGTTCGACACCGGTCAGGGAGCAACCCTGCTGCACAATGCGCGGCGCATGAACAAGGATTTGGCTACAGTAAGAAAGGTTGCCATCTCCCACGGCCACTACGATCATGCCGGCGGACTCCTGCCCTTGCTTCAGCAGTGCGGTCCAAAGACCGTTTATGCCCACCCTGATATTTTTGCGCCACGCTATCGGGTGAAGGATAATGGCGAGAGCGTCTCCATCGGTATGCCCCATGACCGTGCTGCGTTGGAGGCTGCCGGGGCCAGATTCGATCTTTCGCCTGAATTCCGGGAAATCGCACCAGGCATGTTTCTGACGGGGGGCGTGCCCCGTTCGACTTCATTTGAGATCGGCGATCAAGGCTTGTATCGTGATTGCGGAGGCAAGCAGCTGGATAATACCCCGGACGACCAGTCGCTGGTTCTAGCCACTGGCAAGGGTTTGGTGATCGTTTTGGGTTGTTGTCATGCAGGTCTGGTCAACACGCTGGATCATATCGCCAGCGTGACCGGCAGACGTGACGTCCATGCCATTATAGGTGGGACGCACCTGGGTTTTTGCGGTCAAGAACAACTTGAAAAAACAGTGACCTTCATAAAGACCCTGGGGGTCAGAAAGCTGGCCGCAAGCCATTGTACCGGCTTCAGCGCAGCCGCCCGCATGTCTTCTGAACTTCAAAAGGAATTCCAGGTTGCCATGGTGGGTTATACGCTGGAGGTATGAAATTGCACCTGATTCGATTGCCGGGAATTACCTTGCTCAGAGGTATCCCGGCCTACCGAGTCCATATCCAGTGGGGGGCACCACATCCACTCTTCAACACTCATTAGGATGGTAACTCAAACCCATAACAGGAATTAATTCCGAAACGGTAGACCATCCCCCCAACAACGGTTGTCCCGTTGTCATAGGAATACCCACCCCAAAGCAGAACCGGCAAGCGAACTGCATCGCTGTTTGTCCCTTCTAAATCTCTGTATATCCGGAAAACATCTTTAGTGTAACAAAGTTCTTCCTGTTGAAGAGGTGATTCGCGCCTGCTTCCAGGTAGAGGTGGTGAAGACCTTCGGGCAACCTGGCAATCGGATCAGCATCGATATGATTGTGTCCATGACATTTGCCAGTAGTATGAGAATACCGCGGTTTCGATTCACGATTGGCAGCTCCTTATTCATTTAATCTGCCTAAAATTGAATGCCCCTATCCAATCATCACATCAGGCATCCGTAGGCGATTCTGCTAGATATTTTGCCGACACCCGATGGAATTTTTTTTATCTAAATAATATAACGCTTTTGCATTTTAGGAATCACTGTGGTATTTATCGTCGATAAAAATTTATATTTTCATAAAAAAGCAGGGCAACATAACAGTTCGGAGCTATAACCAATGAACAGGGAAGTTGTCTGTCCACGGTATTTAGAGACGGTGCAACTTACCTGTTTTTGACTTATAACACCATGATCCTACAATCTGTTTTCTGGTTATGGGTCCGAAACTTAAACACATGGGAGGTAGTGTAGCATGAGTTACGATGTTCCGAATAACGAGCAACTGATGAAATGGGTAGAGGAAGTTTCGGCTTTGTGTGAGCCTGACAGGATACATTGGTGTGACGGTTCCCAGCAGGAATATGATGAGCTGTGCAATCTGCTGGTTCAGGGCGGCACATTTACAAAGCTGAATCAGGAGAAACGTCCCAACAGTTACTTGGCTTGGTCAGATCCGGGTGACGTGGCTCGTGTAGAAGATCGTACCTTTATCTGCAGCCTTACCAAACAGGATGCCGGACCGACCAATAACTGGGTGCATCCGAAAGAGATGAAGGAAACACTGCACAAGCTTTTCAAGGGTTGCATGCGTGGCCGTACCATGTATGTCATCCCTTTCAGCATGGGACCGCTCGGTTCCCCCATTGCCAAGATCGGGGTTGAGATAACTGATTCTCCGTATGTAGTGGTCAATATGCGGATCATGACCCGCATGGGCAAGGCTGTGCTGGACGTTCTCGGCAACGGTGAATTCGTGCCTTGCCTCCATTCAGTCGGTGCACCCTTGCAGCCTGGACAAAAGGATGTGCCTTGGCCGTGCAACAAGGAAAAATATATCGTACATTTCCCCGAGGAGCGCGCGATCTGGTCTTTTGGCAGTGGCTATGGCGGGAATGCCCTGCTTGGGAAAAAATGTCTGGCCCTGCGCATCGCATCCAAAATAGCAAATGATGAAGGGTGGTTGGCCGAACATATGCTTATCCTTGGGATAGAATCCCCCCAAGGCGAGAAGACTTACCTGGGCGCCGCCTTCCCCAGCGCTTGCGGTAAAACCAATCTGGCCATGCTGGTTCCGCCTGAAAACTTCAAGCAGGAAGGGTGGAAAATCTCTACCATTGGCGATGACATTGCCTGGATCAAGCCCGGACCTGACGGCCAACTTTATGCCATCAATCCTGAATATGGCTTTTTCGGCGTGGCCCCCGGCACCTCTGCCAAGACCAACCCCAATGCCATGGCTTCCTGCGTTGCCAACACCATATTCACCAACGTAGCATTGACTCCCGATGGCGATGTATGGTGGGAAGGGATGACCGACACCCCCCCCGAGAAACTGACCGACTGGCAGGGCAACGAATGGACCCCAGGTTGTGGCAGGAATGCTGCCCACCCCAACTCCCGTTTCACCTCCCCCGCAGGCCAATGCCCCTCGATCGATCCGGAATGGGAAAACCCCAAAGGTGTTCCCATGAGCGCCTTCATCTTCGGTGGCCGTCGTAACAATGTCATTCCGTTGGTATATCAGGCTTTCAACTGGAACTTCGGCGTCTATCTGGCTGCTACCATGGGCTCGGAAACCACTGCTGCCGCTGTCGGAGCTGTTGGGAACGTGCGTCGCGATCCATTTGCCATGCTGCCTTTCTGCGGCTATCACGTGGCCGATTATTTTGCTCATTGGCTCCAGGTTGGCCGCACCACACCCAAACCGCCTCGCATCTTCAGCGTGAACTGGTTTCGCAAGGATGCCAACGGGAAATTTCTCTGGCCGGGGTATGGCGAAAACATGCGCATTCTGAAATGGATCGTTGATCGCGTTAACGGACATGCTGCAGCGGTAGAAAGCCCGCTGGGATGGATGCCTCGTTATGAAGACCTGGATTGGAACGGCTTGGAAGGTGTTTCCCGCGAGCAGTTCTATGAGCTGATGTCGGTTGATCGGGATGTCTGGAAAGACGAGGTTGTTTCCCATGAGGAGCTTTTTGTCAAGATGTACGACCGCTTACCCAAGGAATTCCTCCATATCCGTGAACTTATCCTTTCCAGTTTATGGCGTTCCCCGGAGCATTGGGAGCAGATTGCTCCCATATCCGATGAAGGCTGGAATGATTAAGTCTTGAGCAGGCAGGCTATCTCGGATGGGACTCTCCATCTGGCTGTTGGCTGAACTAGCCGATTATGCATGAAAGCTGGGCGATTTACCGGAACAATACGGTTTGTCGCCCAGCTTTTGTTTTGTCTAAACAACAGGTGCGAATTTGAAATAGTGATATAATGTACTTTTAATAAAGGAGGTACTACAACAATGAAATTCAATGACGTTACACGTGGCACTGGACTTGAACAGCACGGCATCACCAATGCGAATCTGATCTATTGGACGCCAACCACAGCTGTACTGTATGAGCAGATTGTCAAACGGGGCGAAGGGCTTGTTTCCCACTTGGGAGCCATTGCCGTAAAGACCGGACACTACACCGGGCGGGCCGCCAACGAGAAGTTCATAGTGGACGAACCGACTTCACGGGACAATGTGGCCTGGGGCAAGGTCAATCGCCCTTTCAGCCCGCAAAAGTTTGATGCTCTTTACAACAGGATGTTGGCCTACATGCATGGCAAGGATATTTTTGTACAAGACTGTTTTGCAGGGGCGGACAAGGAACATCGGCTTGCAATTCGCGTAATAACGGAACGTGCGTGGCATTCGCTTTTTGCCCGCAATATGTTTGTACGGGCAACACCTGATGAACTTGAAAAGCACATCCCGCAGTTCACCGTCATAGATCTGCCGAATTTTCACGCCATCCCCACGGTTGACGGAACCAACTCGGAAACATTCATCATTGTTAACTTTGCAAAAGAATTGATCATCATTGGCGGTACCAGCTATGCCGGCGAAATAAAAAAATCCGTCTTCACCATCTTGAATTACCTGTTGCCGATCGAGAAGCAGGTACTATCTATGCACTGTTCGGCCAATGTTGGTCCCAAAGGGGATACGGCCGTGTTCTTTGGCTTATCCGGTACCGGTAAAACAACTTTATCAGCGGACCCGACTCGATCTCTGGTTGGCGATGATGAGCATGGCTGGGACAATAAAGGAGTTTTCAACTTCGAAGGGGGCTGTTACGCCAAGATCATTAATCTGTCCAAGGAAGCAGAGCCGGAAATCTACGAAACCACTCGCAAATTCGGCACTATCCTGGAAAATGTCTCCATCGACACCCGTACCCGTCGTATCGACCTGGGCGACGACTCTTTCACCGAAAATACCAGGGCTTCCTATCCGCTTACCCATATCCCCAACATTGTTGTGTCCGGATGTGCCGGTCATCCGACCAATATAATCATGCTGACCTGTGATGCATACGGGGTGCTGCCTCCCATAGCCAGGATGACCGATGAGCAGGCCATGTATCATTTCCTGTCCGGTTACACCGCCCGGGTAGCCGGAACAGAAGCGGGTGTCAGTGAGCCTGCCGCAACCTTCTCGACATGCTTTGGCGGTCCCTTCATGGCTCTGAACCCGACAGTATACGGCGAGTTGCTCCGGGCAAAAATTGCCGCGCACAACGTCACATGTTGGCTTGTTAACACCGGCTGGAGTGGGGGCCCCTACGGTGTCGGTTCCCGTATGAAGATCGCCTATTCCCGTGCGCTGGTTAATGCTGCTCTGGACGGTACTCTAAGCAGCGGTTCATTTGAAAAAGACTCGATCTTTGGTCTGGATATACCAACAGCGTGCATTGGTGTGCCGAGGGAAGTTCTTAACCCGCGCAATACCTGGGCAGACAAGGATAAATATGACGAGACTGCCATGAAGCTTGTCGCCATGTTCAAAGATAATTTTGTCAAATATTCAGCCCATGTGTCACCGGAGGTGGCAAAGGTACTGTAGCCTACCATTTGCCATGGAACCGCAAGTAAAGAAGGGCGTTGCAACGGCGCCCTTCTTTATTCATCCACCTCGATCTCCTTGACCCGCATCTCTTCGCCCGTTTCTATCGTTACCAGATAGCTTCCGCAGTGGCTGCAAGTTCCGAAGATAGTTGTCAGCTCGGTGTCGGCACCACAATCCTGACAATGCCCCTTTCCCGGGATACGTATGATGTTCAGGTGGGCCCCTTCCAGGGTAGTGCCTCGGCTGCATGCTTCAAAGCAGAATTCGATGGCGTCGGGCACCACTCCACTCAAATCACCGATCTCCACATCCAGGGAAAGCACGCGTTTGCCGGAGGCATGCTTTTCGCAAATGTCGATAATGCCCTGTGTTATGGACAGTTCATGCATGGCAACCCTTTCTTAAGCTAGTAAACACAAAAAAAGCCTGCGGATCAAATCCGCAGGCTTTGCATTCCCGACAGGGAAAGCGATATTACTTGTGCTCAGGGGCTGCAGGAGCAGCTTCAGGAGCTTTAGGAGCTTCAGCAGCAGGAGCAGCTGCGGACATCGGAGCCTGAACAGGCTTCGGAGCCTCAACAGCAGGAGCAGGAGCAGGAGCTTCTTCTTTTTTCTTGCAGCCTGCGGTGAAAGCAGCAGCAAGAGCCATAACCAGTGTCAGTGTGATCAGCTTTTTCATTTTGTCACCTCTTTTCTTTGAAATTCACCATTTACACGCGTAGGCGCATGGTTTTCTTAATCAAATTTGCAATATACTCGGTAATCTTGGATTGTCAAGACTTTTTTGGTAATATAATGAATGCTTTTTATGGTCCGGATTTGCTCTGATTAGAGTCTAATGGTGAAAGCGTCCTTTACGCTCGCGATGGGCTGGTGTAGGGGCATTGTGACATTCGAAGCACGCCAATTCTTCGACTTTTTTCTCATCCAACGGAGACTGTTGCCTGCCTTTCTGGTCCAGGTTGTACTCGGGTGTCTGGAAAAATTGCCGACCCCGCTCATCCGCAACATGTGCAGCTTGGTATCTTACCTGCCAGTTGGTACTTATAGCCACTGTATGGCACTGGTCGCAGCCGCCCGGCGGCGGTATGCTCTTCCAGGCAGTAAACATGGCACAGCCTGTAAGACCCATGGACAGCCCTAATAGAGTAATGGCTATGAAAGTTTTCACGGAGATACTCCCTTGAATATATTTAATCCGCTAAATTACACTTAGCCTAGGTATAGAAGCAAGATATTTTATCAACATATTAGCCGTAATCGCTTGGACAGGCACTGCCGCATGCTTTGCAATATATTGACAGTAAAGGTCATTGACGGCTATTGTAACAAATTCATGTTCGGTCTCCGGCAAAGGGATTTTGCCATATTTGATTCCATCTGCAAGCGGTCGGCAACAATATTGACCATACTCCTATCCATTTGATTATGTTACAGATAACTATAGAACTGGTCCAATGAAAATCAAGCGCCTCGAATTATCCGGCTTTAAATCTTTTGCCGACAAGGTGGTACTGGACTTCCAGCAGGGGGTGACCGGTGTGGTTGGTCCCAACGGGTGTGGCAAGTCCAACATAGTGGATGCCATCCGCTGGTGCATGGGGGAACAGTCGGCGAAGAACCTGCGTGGTAAGGCCATGGAGGATGTTATCTTCGCCGGCAGCGAATCGAGAAAGTCCCTCGGCATGGCCGAGGTGTCGCTGGTCTTCTCCACCGAGGATGGGCGTGCTCCTTCCAAATATCTGGATTATGCCGAAATACAGCTTACCCGTCGGCTCTACCGTGATGGCGAGAGCGACTATCTGATCAACAAGACCCCTTGCCGGTTGCTGGATATCACCGAGCTGTTTATGGACACCGGCGTCGGGACTCGAGCCTATTCAATAATCGAACAGGGCAAGATCGGCATGATCCTGCATTCAAGGCCGGAAGAGCGGCGTTTCCTGATCGAGGAAGCGGCTGGGGTGACTAAGTTCAAGTCCAGGAAGCTGCTGGCTTTGAAGAAGATTGAGGCCACTCGCCAGAATCTGTCGAGATTGGTGGATGTGCTCGGTGAGATCAGGCGCCAGTTGGCCTCCCTTCAGCGTCAGGCCAGGAAGGCGGAAAAATTCAGGGAATACCGGGATGAACTGCGGGAAATCGAGCTGCTTTTCTCTGCCAGCGATTACCGCCTGTTGCAGCAACAGCAGGGTGCTGCGGAACGTGAGCTGGCCGGGCTTAATGAGCGAATTCGCGAGGTTTTTGCATCTTCTTCATTGACTGAATCCCAGGCGGAACAGGCGCGCCTGCAAGTGCTGGAGGCCGAAAAGAATCTGGGGGTTGCCCAGGAGGGAATCTACCGCATCAGGAGCGAATACGCCAAGGCCGAAAACGGGTTGGAGTTTCAGCGCAAGGAGCTGGCAGCCCTGGAAGGGAGAATTTCACATTTCTCAACCGAGAGCGGCGAACTGGAGAAGCGTTTGGCAGAGTGCTCTGAACAACGGGAGCTCATGCTTTTGCGCCTTGATACCTTTTCCGGCGAGACAGCGGTCAATGCCGAGGAAATGCAGCGTGCCGAAACCGAGTTGGAAACCCGCCAACAGGCTGAAGATGAACTAAACCGGATGTTGGAGGGGCGTCGCAGGGAACTGTTTACGGCCTTGGCTGAAGCGGCCCAATTCAAGAGCCGCTGTGAGGATGCCCGGAAAAGACTGGCAAATTTGCTGGACAAGCTGGAACGGCATGGCCGCGAAGGGGCGCTGCTGCTGGAGCGTCAAGAGCAGGTCCGGCGTCGTAGCGCCGAACTTGATGTGGAGATCGATACGGCGCAACAGGAGCGGGAAAGACTGCAATCGGAAATGGACGAATTACGCGGTAGCGATGATGACCTGAAGCGCCGCTTGCCGGAGATCGAAAAAACATGGCAGCTGCGCCGTGATGAGCTCAATCTGGCTGCTTCGCGGCTCCAATCCTTGAAGGAGTTGGAGGCCCAGTTTGCCGGTTACGGCCAAGGCGTGAAAAACCTTATGAAGGCTTCCGGCCTGAGTTCGCGTTTCAGCGGCCTGCTGGCCGACATCATAGAAACCCAGGAGGGCGCTGAGGCCGCCGTGGAAGCGGCATTGTCCGAACGTCTGCAATGTGTGCTCTGCAGCGACGAAAGCGATGCCATGGGCGCCCTGGAATTTCTCAGAACTACTAATGGCGGCCGGGTCGGACTTGCGCTGCCCCAGGCCGAGATGCCCCAGGCGATCCCCGATGTGGCCGGTGCAACCCCGCTCGCCGGGTTGGTGAGGGTAACAGGGAAATTTGAAGGATTGGTTCGGCGTATTTTGAATGGTGTCATGCTGGTTGATAAGCTCAAGCATGGGGTTGACCTGGCTCGTAAACATCCCGATCTTGCCTTTGTGACCCGCGAGGGTGAATTGGTCAGCTCGGGAGGAATCGTTTTTGGTGGTTCGGTCGATCAGGCTCAGCAGGGCATCATTTACAAAAAACGCGAAATCAAGGGGCTGGAAGGCCGGGTAGTGCTGCTGGAGCAAGAGGTCGCATCGCTCGGCAGCCAGCGGGACGATTTACGCCGCCAGTCCCAGTCCGTGGCAGAAGGGTTGAAAACGGCCGGAGTCCTGTCGCACCAGTCTGATTTGAAGCTGACCACTCTGCGCAAGGATCGACAGCAGGCAGAGGAGGAGCTAAATCGGATTGTGGAGCGTTTGGCGGTCCAGTCGCTTGAAAATGCAAACCTGTGCGAGGAACAAGAGGCGCTGGAGGCCGAATTGAAACAGTCACAGGCGCGTATTGCCGAATGCGGCAGTTCCTCGCAAGGGCTGGAAGAAGACGTGACCCGTTTGAAAACGGATCTGGACGCCATGCGCGAGCAACTGGCTGTTTCGCGTGAGCATGTCACGGCCCTGCGGGTGCGGACTGCCACTTTGAAAGAACAACACGAAGCCCATCTGCGCGGCCTGGATGACTTGGAGCAAAGAGCGCAGGAACTCGCGAAGCGGATGGCAACCGACCGAAATGAGATGGAAAAAGGCTCGGCTGAGCGGATTCAGTTGGAAAAGTCGATCGAGGTGGCTAAACAACAGCTGGCGGATTTGGTCCTCCAACAGGCGCAGGCGGAGAGCAGTCTGGCACAGATACGCTCTGCCTACGATCTTGCCGTGAGCGCGTTGGCCGATGCAGAGGCCCTGGCAAAACAGTCCCGGGAAACAAATGAAACCGTTCGCCAGTCCCAGGCCGATCTCTCGTTACGTTTTTCAACACTGAGCATGCAGGCCGAGCTTTTGGAGCGAACGCTGTTGGAACGCAGCCGGATTACCATGACCGAGGCCTTGGCGCGACTGGAGGCAACGGAATTCGACCAGCAGGATCGCCAACTGCGCCGCACTGAACTGCAAAGGTTGTTGGACGAAATGGGCGAGGTCAATCTGATGGCAATCGATGAGTGCGCCGGCATGGAGGAGCGTTTCAATTTTCTCAACTCGCAAAAAGAGGACTTGGAAGAATCGCTGCGCAGTCTGCAGCAGGCCATCCAGCGCATCAACCGCACAACGCGGCAGCGTTTCCAGGAGACATACAACCTGGTCAACGCCAAGTTTCAGGAGGTTTTTCCCCGCCTGTTCTGCGGAGGGCGTGCCGAGCTGCGGCTGACTAACGAGGAAGACCTGTTGGAGACCGGCATAGATATCATTGTCCAGCCGCCTGGCAAGAAGCTGCAGAACGTGACGTTGCTCTCCGGAGGCGAGAAAGCGCTTACGGCTGTGGCGCTGATCTTCTCGATCTTTCTGATCAAACCTACACCTTTCTGCTTGCTGGACGAAGTGGACGCACCACTGGATGACGCCAATATCGGCCGTTTCAATGACATGGTGAGGGAAATGAGCGCTGTTTCCCAGTTCATCATCATAACCCACAACAAGGCCACCATGCAGGTGGCTGACACATTATACGGCATCACCATGGAAGAACCCGGGGCATCAAAGGTGGTGTCGGTGAGATTACATTAAGAGGCAGTGCCGCGTTCAGCGTGCAACGGCTTGCCAGCCCGCAAAATGAGGCACACTGAACGCAGCATGGGGAGCTGATATGCCATATCAAAACATTTTAAAGGGATTGGTTGACCAGACGCCACATGCGGTGGGCGCTATCCTTGTGGATTGGGAAGGGGAGGCTGTGCAGGAATTCTGCCACTGCGACCCTTACGAAATCCGTTTTATTGCCGCGCATCAAGGCATCATCCTCAGCCGCCTCAAGGAGATGCATTGCAGCGGTCAGGGGTGTGCTGTTGAAGATGTGGTTGTTACCGCAACAAATGGCCACTTGATTATTGGCTGCATTGACCAGGACTACTCGCTGGTAATGAACATCGGGCGCGAATGCCCGGTTATGTTGGCGCTGCACCGGTTTCGCGACGCGATTGGACAGTTGAAGAAGGAGATCTGAATGGAAAAACAGGAAAAAAAGGGTTTTTTTCGGGGCTTGATGGACAAGATCAGTGGTATTTCCACCGTCGCGGAAGAATTGGATGATCAGGTAGAAATACCTTCGGAAGCGCCTTCGGTCCCAGAACCGGAAATGCCTGTAGAGCCGGCAAAGCCCAAGATCAGTGAGGAACCAGTTAAGCCCGGCTTGTTCGAACGCCTCAAGATGGGGCTCAAGAAGACCAAAGATGGCCTGGTCGGTCGGATAGACGCACTGGTTTTGGGTAAGAAAGAGATCGATGCCGATACGCTTGAGGAGCTTGAAGAAATCCTGATTACTTCGGATATCGGTGTCAAGACCACCGTGGAGTTGATCCGCACCCTTGAACAGCGTCTGGGCCGTAACGAACTCAAAGACGGTGAAGCGTTGCGCCGGGCGCTCAAGGAGGAGATCCTTGCCCGTTTAACTGCCCATCACAGCCTTCTTGAGATAAATAGCCACCGCCCCTTTGTTGTGCTGGTGATCGGTGTGAACGGTGTTGGCAAGACGACCACCATTGGCAAGCTGGCATCAAGGTTCTCGGCAGAAGGCAAAAAAGTGCTTTTGGCTGCGGCCGATACCTTTCGTGCCGCTGCTTCCGAACAGCTGGTTATCTGGGGTCAGCGTTCCGGCGTGGATGTCATCCATCACAAAGAAGGCGCCGATCCCTCGGCGGTTGTTTTTGATGCCTGCAAGGCTGCCGTTGCAAGGGATGTGGATATCCTGATAGTGGATACTGCCGGACGGTTGCATACCAAGGTCAATCTGATGGAAGAGATGAAGAAGATTCGTAGAGTCATTGGGCGGGAGATACCTGGGGCGCCCCATGAAACGCTTCTGGTCGTGGATGCCGCCACCGGTCAGAACGCCCTCTCCCAGGCAAGGCTTTTCAAGGAGGCGGCCTATGTTTCAGGTATTGCCCTGACCAAGCTGGATGGTACTGCAAAGGGTGGCATCGTGGTGGCGGTCAGCCACGAATTTGCCTTGCCGGTCAGATATATCGGCGTCGGAGAGGCAATTGACGACCTGCGTGATTTTGATCCGCAGGAGTTTACGGATGCCCTTTTCCAAGCATAGCAAAACAGGGCAAGAACAGCGTGCGAGGGGCAGAGAAGTCCGCGAAATCACGCAATTAGGGCTTGACTTTGCCCCGACTGGCGGCTATAGTTACGTACCCCGAAAGGAAACTCACAAGATGAACAATGAACTTTTGGAAGCATTGGAGAACAAGGTAAGTATTCTCCTGGAAAAATATTCGGCCATGAAAGATGAGAACGCCAGGCTGAACGAGGAAAACCAGCAGCTATTGACCGAGCGGGAAGGTCTCAAATCCAGGGTGGATGCAATCCTGGGCAAGCTGGATGCGATCTGACGGAATCTTCGGAGGCGCTCCACAATGATATCAAAGCCTGTCTCGGGTATGAACAAGCGTCCGACTGAAGTTTTGCGGGAAAGCGACTTCGTATGAAGACGCCCCATGTGGTCAGGGTGCTTGGCCGGGAACTCTCGGTCAAGAGCTCGGCCTCGGCTGAAAAGGTGCAATCGGTCGAAACCTTTGTAAATGCGAGATTGCAGGAGATCGGCGCTGCCCTCAAAAGTGCTGATGCCCAACTCGTGTTGACCCTGGCACTGCTCAATACCGCCGAAGAATTGCTTGACCTCAGATCAGCGCAAGAGCGCGACAAATCCCTTGACGACAGGCTGCATGGGATTATCGAGAAGTTGGAAAAGGCCTGATAACGATATACGGTCTCTTAAGGGAGGCTGGATCTATATTCTCAAATGCACTAATCAGTTCCGGCAGGTGCGACATTCCGGCCGCACCTGTTTGCTGATACCTGAAATACCGCAGAATATATCCGTCAACGAAAGAACGGAATTTGTTCAGGAGTATTGGTTCGAGCAACTGCACGATTCCACGTCACTCATGAGCCATTTCGCTCCTTCACCCCTCCCTGATCGACCTTCCCGGCCGCTTCCCGGCACAACCGGCAAACTCGTATTTGTCATTACTAATTTTCACCAGTCATGCTGTTTTTTTGTCTGAGCCGAACCGCTCGAAGAGCAGAATGAGATGTGCCGCACCACGAGGGTGACATGCCCAAGCGATCTCTCCGACAGCAGATGCTGGCCCGGCGCAGGGCACTCCGCCATGAAGAATGGCTTATGTCCAGCCGGCTGGCCCAACAAGGGTTTCTCTCGCTGGATGAGTATTGCAATGCGGCCTGCTTAGCGCTTTACGCCCCTGCTCACAACGAAACAGATACGGGCGACATCCTCTTGTCGTCGTTAGAGGCGGGCAAGAAGGTGCTCTACCCGGCCATCTGCGGCCACGAGATGGTTCTGCGCAAGGTCGATGGGCTGGCCGACCTCAGCGCAGGAAGATTCGGCATACATGAACCTTGTCACACCGGGATCGATCATACCGCCGAAGAAGCCGATCTGATTGTCGTTCCTGGTGTTGCCTTTGATCAGGATGGCCATCGCATCGGTTATGGGAAAGGTTTTTACGACCGCTTTCTGCGCCATCCCGGCCGAAAGGCCCACCTTGTAGGGCTGTGCCACGATTTTCAGCTTATTGACGGGAAGATCCCTGCTGAAGGACATGATATACGGATGGAGATCATCGTCACCGACAGGCGGATCATCCGTTGCGGAGGTAACCGGCGCCATCCTGATGGCCCGGATTCACATAGAGGAGGTTATTAATATGGAAGTGAACATCTGGATGGTAGTAATTACCCTGGCAATTGCCGCCGGGGCATATTTTGCAGGCAGCAGGCTCAGCAGAAAGGATGCTGATTCCATTGTCAAGCAGGCCGAAGAGCTGGCAACCAAGGTGATAGATGATGCCCGGCGCGAGTCCGAGACCATCACCAAGGAGGCAGAGCTAAAGGCAAAGGATGCGGCAATCCAGGCCAAGGAAGAACATGATCGGGAAATGAAGGAGAAAAAGAAGGACCTTCAGAATCTTGAAAAACGGCTGCAGCAAAAGGAAGAGAACCTTGATAAAAAGATGGCCCTTTTTGATCAGAAAGAGATGGATATTCTTTCCAAGGAACAGGCTTTTATAGCTAAAGAACAGTTGTTTGCCCAGCGAGAAGTTGAATTGAAACAGGCAGTTGACGTGCAGAGGAAAAAGCTGGAGACAATTTCCGGCATGTCAGCTGCGGAAGCCAAAAAAGAACTGATGGATGCAATGGAAAACGAGGCCAAGCACGATGCCGCCAAGCGGATCAAGGTCATCGAGGAGGAAGCCCGCGAAACAGCCGATAAGAAGGCTAAAGAGGTGATCTCTCTTGCAATCCAGCGCTATGCCGGCGAGTATGTGGCGGAAAAAACTGTTTCGGTGGTGCCGCTCCCATCGGATGAAATGAAAGGCCGCATCATTGGCCGTGAAGGACGCAACATCCGCGCCCTGGAGGCGGCAACCGGCATTGACCTGATCATCGACGATACTCCCGAGGCTGTGATCCTTTCAGGTTTCAACCCGGTACGCCGTGAAGTTGCCAGGCTGTCGCTGGAAAAATTGATCGCCGACGGCCGCATCCATCCTGGACGTATCGAGGAGGTTGTGTCAAAGGCAACTGAAGAGGTTGAACTTTCCATCAAAGAGGCCGGGGAGCAGGCCGCCTTTGACCTGGGGGTGCATGGCATTCACCCCGAGGTGCTCAAACTGATCGGGCGCCTGAAGTATCGTACATCCTACACCCAGAACGTTTACCAGCATTCTCTGGAAGTCGCTTTTATCTGCGGGATCATGGCTGCCGAACTGGGTATAAACGTCAAACAGGCAAAACGGGCCGGATTGCTGCATGACCTGGGCAAGGCCGTGGATCATGAAGTGGAAGGATCGCACGCCGTGATCGGCGCCGACCTGGCGCGTAAATACGGCGAGTCGCCCAAGATCGTGCACGCGATCATGGCCCATCACGAGGACGAAAAACCGGCCACCGTGCTGGCTGTGCTGGTCCAGGCAGCCGATGCCCTTTCCGGTGCCCGTCCCGGTGCTAGGCGCGAGATGATGGAAACCTATGTGAAACGCCTGGAAGATCTGGAGCGGATTGCCACCTCCTTCCCCGGCGTCGGCTTGTCCTATGCCATTCAGGCCGGTCGCGAGATACGTGTGATGGTTGCCAGCGAGCAGGTCACCGACGAACAGTCAGTAGTCATGGCCCGTGACATTGCCAAGAAGATCGAGGCTGAAATGACCTACCCGGGCCAGATCAAGGTTAATGTCATTCGCGAAACCCGGGCCGTGGAATATGCCCGTTAAGATTCTGTTTATTGGTGATATCATCGGCAAACCTGGACGCCAGGCGGTTGCACGGGAGTTGGACCGCCTGGTGGATCGTCACTGCATAGACTTGGTCATCGCCAACGGCGAAAACGTTGCCGGCGGCTTCGGTCTGACCATGGACACGGCTAAAGAGCTCTTTGACCTTGGGATTCATTGTCTGACCAGCGGAAATCATATCTGGGATAAAAAGGAACAGGTGCCGATGATACTGGCTGACCGACGTATCCTGCGGCCCGCCAATTACCCTGAAGGCGCGGCCGGTTGCGGCAGCGCCGTTTTTGCCACCCCGGGCGGGATCAAGATAGCGGTGCTCAACCTGGAGGGGCGGGTCTTCATGAAAAACCTGGAATGCCCGTTCCGCACGGCCGACCGGGAGATTGCCAGGCTGAGGCAGGAAACCCCTCTCATCCTGGTGGACTTTCATGCCGAAGCCACTTCTGAAAAAGCATCCCTGGGCTGGTATCTGGATGGTCGGGTCAGTGCCGTAATCGGCACCCATACCCATGTGCAGACCGCCGATGAACGCATTCTGACCCAAGGTACGGCCTTTATGTCCGATGCCGGCATGACCGGCAGTTTTGATTCGGTGATCGGCATTGGCAAGGATGAGGCCATCAACAAGTTCCTGACCCAACTGCCGGTCAAGTTCGAGGTTCCCAAGAAGGATATCAGGCTGAACGGCGTGGTGGTGGGGCTCGACGAAACAAGCGGCAGGGCGCTCTCCATCGAGCGTATAGCTGTGAGTTGCTGATTTTTGTTTCTAACCACAAAGACACAAAGAATTAGTATTTGTGGTGAATGCATTTAAGGAGATGATTACATGTCCGTAGCCGAACAGATGGCAGTTATCAAGCGCGGTACCGTGGAGATCCTGATCGAGAAGGAGCTGGAGGAGAAGTTGGCGAAATCGCTGGCCTCCGGCACGCCTCTCAAAATCAAGGCCGGATTCGATCCCACTGCCCCGGACCTGCATTTGGGGCACACCGTTCTGATTCACAAGCTGCGCCAGTTTCAGCAACTGGGCCACGAGGTCAACTTCCTGATCGGCGACTTTACCGGAATGATCGGCGATCCCACCGGAAAATCAGAGACCCGCAAGGTGCTGACGCGCGATGATGTGCTTAGAAACGCGGAAACATACAAGGAACAGGTCTTCAAGATCCTTGACCCGGCAAAGACCAAGGTGGTCTTCAATTCGGACTGGCTCAACAAACTGGACGCGGGCGGTATGATCGGCCTGGCCTCCAAATACACTGTGGCCCGGATGCTGGAAAGGGACGATTTCCACAAGCGCTTTACCAGCCAGCAACCGATCAGCATCCATGAGTTCCTGTACCCGCTTATCCAGGGTTATGACTCCGTGGCCCTCAAATCCGATGTGGAGCTGGGTGGCACCGACCAGAAGTTTAACCTCCTGATGGGGCGCGAACTGCAGCGCGAGTGGGGCCAGCCGCCCCAGTGCATCCTGACCATGCCGCTGTTGGAAGGCTTGGACGGGGTTAACAAGATGTCCAAGTCGCTGGGTAATTACATCGGCATCAACGAGCCAGCCGACGAGATTTTCGGCAAGGTCATGTCCATCTCCGATGAGTTGATGCTGCGCTATTACGAACTGCTCTCCGATATGCCGCTCTCCGATCTGGAACAGCTCAAAACCGGCCTCAAAGATGGTTCAGTGCACCCAATGGAGGCCAAGAAGGCTCTGGGCCGCGAGATCGTTGGGCGCTTCCACGGTTCTGCTGCCGGTGACGAAGCTGTGGAGAATTTTGTCAAACGGTTCCGGGACAACGAAATTCCTGTGGATATGCCGCAGGCGAACTTTGTCCTGGCCGACGGACCGTTACTGCTGGCTCGGGCGCTTACCGAGGCCGGCCTTACCAAATCCAATGGCGAGGGGCGCCGCGCCATCGATCAGGGCGGAGTCAAGTTGAACAGCGAGAAGGTCTCCGACACCAACCTCGAATTGACGGCTGCCGGCGAGTACATTGTCCAAATCGGCAAGCGCAGGTTTGCGCGGATTGTGGTTTCGTAGCCGCCGGCAAAACAAGAGCGAATCCATAAACCATTAAGGGGCACAGCGACTTTCATCGTGTGCCCCTTTTTTGTTTTAAAGTTTTAGGCTGCGATTATTCGGATTTGTTTGGCGCCGGCTTTTCGAAGGTCATCCGGTCAAGCAGTTCCCAGTTGGTCTTGGTGCTGGTGACGGTAATGCCCAACTCCTTCAGGATGGCCTGGACGTGCCGGTTGATCCTCTCCTGATCGGTCTTGAGTATATGTATGAAGCGGTGGCCGCAAATAAGCCGCTCGCCTTCCTTGCGTTCCCACGCCGCTTCAGCCACGGCGCAGACCGGAGGTAGTTTGTCATCGACTTCCAGAAAAAACATGGAAAGTGGCGAGGGTTGTTCCTGCGGCTCGATCTCCAGGCGTATGCCGCCCATGCTCAGGTTTACCGCAGCCTCGCGTAGCTTGAGGTTGGGGGGGATGCCCTGGGTTTTCATGTACTCCATGATTCGTTTGAATTCTTTGCGATAAATGGCAAGGGGAAAATTCTGGCGGAGATGGAACAGGTTGACTTTGGTTTCGACTCGTTGCGTTTTGCGGCGCTGGTAGATCTCCAGATTACCCTGCAGATGGAGGTGAAAAACGTTGCCCGCAGTTACCTTGATAAGGTCGGCCAGCATCTGAATGCCGACTCCGAGTGACTCGGTAGTGAGTTTGTATGTCACCTTTACAGCCGTATTTTCTGGTGATTCCTGCCCGGTGGTGTAGGGAACCTGTAACTCAATAATATCCGCGTGCCGGTTGACGATAATACCGCTGAGGGATTCAAAATGATCCCTGTTGCGTTCGTCCGACATGTTGATGAGATTTGCTTTCTGCTTTAGGGAGAAGTAGCGACTGTAATCTGTTTGGGGAGCATGCGGATTTGTCATCTAAGCGAACTCACGTCTATAAACCGACCAAGTAACAAATTTTGGATAAAAAAATAGAATACACGCAAACCCGTTAAAATGCCAGACTGAACAGGGTTGCCTCAATCCTCGTCGCCTTGATTCATATTTGATAGAAAGTGGAATGGGATGGCTTAAACATTACCATTTCGGAGGTTTGCCAGGGGTTACATTTCCATGATAACAGGCAGGATTACGGGGCGGCGCTCAATGGTCTTCTTGAAGAAGCGGCGCAGGGCCTGGCGCACCGCCTGCTTAACTTCCTCGCAGTCGCAACGCATCTCCTCGTTTAATTCCGAGAGCGCATCGGTAACGATGAAGCGGGCAGTTTCCAGGTACTCCTGGCTCTCATCCTCGAAAACAAAGCCGCGGGAAACGATGTCCGGGCCATGGATGATTGCTCCGGTTGACTGGTTGATGCCGATGATGACCACCACCATGCCGTCTTCGGAGAGATGCTTGCGGTCCTTGAGCACGATAGCGCCCACATCTCCCACCCCCTTGCCGTCCACAAAGACCCGGCCCGATTCCACCTCTTCCACGATGGCGGCCGTATTGGCGTAAAAGGAGACAACATCGCCGTTGGTGGCCAGAAGACAGCGATCTTCCGGGATGCCGACTTTCTGGGCCAGTTGGATATGCTTGACCAAGTGGCGGTATTCGCCGTGTACCGGGATGAAGAAGCGTGGCCGCACCAAGTTGAGCATCAGCTTGAGCTCTTCCTGGCTGGCGTGGCCAGAGACGTGCACTTCCGAGACCTTTTCGTGAAAGACCTCGGCGCCGCGGCGATAGAGGTGGTTGATCAACTCCGAGATGGTGCGTTCATTGCCGGGGATAACACGCGAAGAAAGGATGACGGTGTCACCCTTATCCAGCTTGATCTGCTTGTGATCGTCCATGGCGATTCGGGTCAGGGCGCTCATGGGTTCGCCCTGGCTGCCGGTGGATACGATACAGATATTTTCAGGAGGCAGGTTGTTGAGCTCTTTCAGGTCCATCAGCATGTCGTCGGAGATGGTCAGGTAGCCCAGTTGCCGGGCGATGCGCACGTTGGCGATCATGGAGCGGCCGTTGAGCAGGATCTTGCGGCCATTGGCGGCGGCTACGTCGACTACCTGCTGCACGCGGTGAATGCTGCTGGAGAAGGCCGCCACGATGATGCGGCCTCGGCATTTGGGAAAGATGTCATTGAAGGCTTCGCCCACGTATTTTTCCGAGAGGGTGTAACCTTCGCGCTCGACATTGGTGGAATCGGACAGCAACGCCAGAACTCCGGCGTCTCCGTAGCGGGAAAAACTGGCCAGATCGGTCAGCTCACCGTCTACCGGGGTCTGGTCGAGCTTGAAGTCGCCGGTGTGGATCACGACCCCCTCGGGTGTGGTGATGGCCAGGGCGCAACCGTCCACTATGGAGTGGGCCACCCGCAGGAACTCGACCGAAAGGCAGCCAAGTTCAACGCGGTCGCGTGGTTTGACCGTGATCAGTTCCACTAGGCCGTCAAGTTTGTATTCCTTCAGCTTCTCATTGACAAAGCCCAGCGTCAGAGCTGTGCCGTAGACCGGTACGTTCAGTTCCTGCAGTACAAAGGGGAGTGCGCCGATGTGATCTTCATGGCCGTGGGTCAGGCAGATGGCGCGTATGCTGCCACTCCTTTCGCGCAACCAGGAAATGTCCGGTATCACATAATCGATGCCGAGCATGTCCGGCTCCGGAAACATCAGGCCGCAATCGACAACGATTATATCCGGACCGCACTGGTAGACCATCATGTTGAGGCCGATTTCGCCCAGGCCGCCTAGGGGGATGATCTGCAGGGGAGTGTTCGTTTCTGGTTCTTTCATGGACTATCTTTCGTTCTGTAACGGGACCAGCGCGGCGATTTTCCGGTCACAACGGTCGATCCACTCTTTACCCGGCGTGACCAGCCAGCGGTCGGCGTAGAAGGAGCTGCGCAGGGCGCGGTAGGCGATCAGGGCCCGGCTGATGTCGCCTTGGCGCTCATTGAGTTCTCCGATGCTCCAAAGGCGCTGGGCGGCATTTTCAATAGTGGGCTGGAATGGCAGGTACATGTGGATGGCGGATTCGTAACCGGCCACCGCACCTGTAAAGTCGCCCCGCTTGAAGGCCTCCTCACCCAGCTTGAACTGCGCCTGCATGCGCCACCAGGTCGCAGCAACGAACAGGAGCAGGCAAACGGTGAGAATTACTATGCTGTTGAGCAGTATGGTTTTGATACGTTCAGACATCTGGTTACCTGAAAAAATGGGGTAGAATGGTCAACAGAATGCCCATGGCCGTCAGCACTACGCCAACCAGAACCGCCAGCGAGGCGCCAATGTCCAGCGGCCGGCGCAGGCGGTGCGCGGCGGGCAGGCCCCAACCGATGGCGCCAATGCCGGCAATGATCAGCGGGATGTATTTAAGCCCTGCGTACATTCAGTGCTCCAGTTGCGAATTTATGGCAGTGCATACCTGATCCATCAGCATTGCCTCGGCTTCTGTCCTGGGGACAGTCGTCGCGGTTGTCACCGGCGGATGGAGGTTGATGGTGATGTGACCCCGATAGAGCCTGGTCCGACCGGCAGGGTTGATACGGCCGCTGCCGTTGATGGTGATCGGAACGACCGGTACCCCGGCCTTGAGCGCCAGCATGAATCCTCCACGTTTGAAGGGGAGCAGATGGAAATCCTTTGAGCGGGTTCCTTCCGGGAATATGACTACGCTCTTTCCTTCCCTGATGACTTTGGCGGCGCTGTCCATGCTTTTCAGGGCCTTGCGGCCGTCGCTCCGGTCCAGGGGGATGTAGCCTCCCCGGCGCATGGAAGTGCCGAAGACCGGGATCTCGAACAACTCCTTTTTGGCGATCCAGTAAAACTGGCGGGGCATGGCGGCCAACAGCGCCAGGATGTCGAAGTTGCTCTGATGGTTGCTCATGAAGATGACCGGGCCTTCCGGAATCTGCTCCGAACCCAGCAGGTCAACCCTCACACCGGCCAGTGCCAGCGAAACCCGCGCCCACAAACGGGCGTGGAAGGCGTAGCTCTTGCCGCTGCCGTCCAGCAGTGTCCAGAGTATCGCGCTTGCCGCAAAAAGAAAGGTCAGGGGAATGAACAGCGCCAAAAACAGGTATGCGCGAATCATGCAGGCTCCATATACAGTTGAGTAAAATACTTCGTTCCCGACCTTGAGTCAAACTAAATATTAGATTTCAAACAATAAAAACGGCCGTTTACAGAAGTAAACGACCGTTGTGATCAGCATTGCCAAGTGTTGGTCGGCGGATTACTTTGCTGCCCCAATCATTGGCACCGGAAGGAGGTAGACATATTGCGGTAGGGGGTGCCCGCCGGCATGTTGCCCAGATTCGCGGTCATGGTGGTGGTCATGGTCTGTATCATGGCCGGATCCGGGGTCTGAATCCTCAAGGTGGACATGTTGCCGAAGATTGTGCCCATCATGGCACGGTACCGGTTGACATCCATCAGTTGCGTGCCCGTTGTCCCGGCGGCCATGACCTGGTTCATCTGGCTCCCCATCAGGGCGGTCATATTCCGGGCTGCCGTGTGCATGGTCTGGAAATCGCTGTTGGCCTGATCGGCCATGTAATCTGCCAGCACATCGGTTCCCGCCTGCAGGCCGAGGCGGGTCCGCAGCTGAATCATGGCCTGCTCCATGGTGTAGGTGCCGGTCTCCGTCATCTCGCGCAGTTCCGACGATACAGGGCTGATGAAGTTGCTGCTTACCGTGCCGCTGACGCTTTCCTTGGGCAGGCTGAGGAGATAACTGTATGTGAGCGTCTGGGTGGGGTTATCCATGTCGATGGTTTGTCCCTTCACGGCAATTGCCACGATCGGATAGAGGCCGATGTCGGCTGGATCTACATTCAGGGTGTAGGCCCCGTTCTGGTCCGTGGTGGTGGAGGGTTCGCCACTGTCCAGCTGGTAATTGCCGTTCTTGTCCATGAACACCACTGCGCCGCTGAGATAGCCGTCGGCGACCTTGCCGGTGACCGTGGATGTCGTGGGAGTGCTGCTGCCGCTGCTGCCGCAGCCCGCCATGGCTCCGATGGAGAGGAGCATTGCCGCTGCCAGGATATATTTATGCATGTAAGTTGTCTCCTATGTTTTATCGAAAATCAGAAATCGTAATAAACTGCCAATCCTGCCCCGTAATCGGGGCTGTTGGTGGTGATCCCCTTGGCAATATATGTTTCGATGCCGGTCTGTCTGGTGGCCTGGTAATTGAGCTTCAAACGGGCTTCCAGCAGGCTGCTGGTCCCGTCTGCCGGGGGGGTGGCGCCCTTGACGAGTATGATCGGTTTGATGCTCTCGGTAAGTTGATAGCCCAGGCCGGCGTTGTAGGTCATATAGTTTCTCAGGGCCAGCTGCTCTGCCTTGCCCTGCACGGTGTAGCCCGCCTCCATGAACGGGTTCCAGTTGCCCAGCCATTTGGAAAACTCGACCGTGAAGCCCTCGTCGAATTCTCCGGTTCCCAGGGCCTTGTTCTTGTCGGCCGTTGGGAATTTGACAAAGGCGGTTGGGCGTACCTGTGGTACCAGGTCTGTTTCTTCCACCAGGACGTAACCGGCTTTTACGGTTATGTCGCCGATGCCGCTCTCTGATTGCAGGCTGGTGGCCGTTGATGATGGGCTGAGTCCGTTGGCTCCGGAACCGGGGCCGCCCATGCCACCTGCAGGCAGCAGAGTGGTCTTGTTACCCTGCATGCCGTTGCGGACAACTCCCGACACTACCGAGTTATTACTTTGGTAGACAAAAGGGATCTCCACCGATAGTTCCAGGCGACTGGTGGGGCGGACCGCCAGCGTAAATGGAACGAATACCGATTCCGTGCTGTTGCTGGTGCCGTACTTTCCGGAAGCGAACTCGAAGCCAAGGCCGACCGTCCAGGGGAACTCCTCTGCCTGTGCCAGGTGAGGTGCCGTCAATGTGATCGCCAGGGTAGCCAAGCTCGCCAGAGCCATTCTGTTACCAAATTTCATTGTTAGGTTCATGGTATCCACTCTTTTAATTAGTATCGGATTCAGCGCCGCATCATTCCGCCGCCGCCTCGCATCATCCTGCCGCCCATGCCGCCGGATCTGGCAGGGGAACGATCTGTCCGCATCGAGTTCGTATTGGCGCCCTTCCAGGCCGGATCACCCTTGTCATCCCTCAGGACCACCTGGGCTCCGGTGGTCTGATTGGTGATCTTCTGGGCCAACAGATAGGTCTTGCCATCCTTGCCTTGGGCTTTGGATCCCTTGGCGTTGATTTCATCGTTCCTGTTTATCTGAATGCCGTTTTTGTCCCAGTACGTCCCGGGGCCGACGCATAGTGTAACGGTTTCGTTGTTGCTGGCTATTTCAATGACGATATTGTTGCCTTCGCCCGGGTGCGGGACGGCCAATACCCGCCCGGTCATTGTCGAGACAGTGTTGATATCGTAGCCCCGGTCCAGATCCAGGCCGTTTCTTCCCGTTGTCCGGTCTCCGCCAAAGCCCCAGAATGCCTCTGCCGGCTCAAGGTCGGTCAGCGTCAGGGTCAGGAGAAGGGCAATGATAAAGGGATATAAACGGCCTGGTTTCATGATCAATCCTTCTTTCCGGATGAAAATCTACTTCGTGGTTGTTGGTGCTGTTGCCGGTGACCCGTAGCCTGTTCCATCCAGCGGCCGGGTTACATTGCCGGTTCCGTCGCCAGGGCCGAGCCGTCTCTTCTGGCCTTGTGCCGTGCCCTTCATGGCGGCGCCTTTTGCGGTGCCTTTTTGCAGCGAAGTCTTGGTTGCGGTGCGGTTACGGACCTGCTGCGAGGTCTGGGTGCTCGTACGGACACAGCTTCCATCCCGTTTTCGCAGTCCGCCGCCACCGGGGCCCACTGCGAACGCCTCTGCGCCCAGTGACGCTACGCTGAGGGCCAGGATCATTGTGATTGCCAATTTTTTCGTTTTCATGGCTATACCTCCTCTCTGAAGAATTAATTGCTGCCTACAGGAGGTATTCCACGGTTTGTGCCAAAATCAACGATCTTGTAACTTGGTGTAATTGTGCATATATATTTTTGCAAAATCGGCAGGTGCAGGAAAAACAGTGCAATTTACTGCACCATCCGAACGAGGTTTTGCACTACAGCCTATTCGTCGTCCAGCAGATCGTACTCCTTTAGTTTATATTGGAGCGAGCGCCGGGAGATCCGCAGCTCTTCGGCTGCCAGGCGGCGGTTGCCGTTGTGCCGCTTGAGCGCCTTGACGATAAGATCGCGCTCCATGAGTTTCAGGCTTTCACGACCTTCGCTGTTGCTGCCCGTGGCTGTGCGCAACATCTCCTCGGGTAGTGCCGTCTGCCTGATGTAATCCTGCGCCAGGATCACGGCCCGTTCCATGACGTTCTGCAGTTCGCGGATGTTGCCGGGCCAGGAATATGCCTGCATGGCCTTCAGCGCATCGGGTTCGATCCCCTTCAGTTTCTTGCTCCCTTGCCGGCTGAAGCGCTGCAGAAAATATTCCGCCAGAAGCGGGATAATGTCCCTGCGTTCGCGCAGCGGTGGGAGGTGGAGCGGAAACACGTTGAGCCGGTAGTAGAGGTCTTCGCGGAAGCGCTTTTGGGCAACTTCTTCGCTCAAGTTGCGATTGGTGGCTGCGATCACCCGGACATCGGCGCGAATCTCCCTGTTGCCACCAACCCGTTCAAACACCCTTTCCTGGAGGACCCGCAGCAGCTTGGACTGAACCGTCAGGGGCATCTCGCCCACCTCGTCCAGAAATATCGTACCGCCGCCGGCCAGCTCGAATTTACCCTGGCGGGCTTGGATCGCCCCGGTAAAGGCGCCCTTTTCATGGCCGAACAGCTCGCTTTCCAGCAGGTTCTCGGGAATGGCGGCGCAGTTGAAGGCCACGAAAGCGGCCTTGCTTCTGGTGCTCAACATGTGGATGGTGCGCGCCACCAATTCCTTGCCGGTGCCGCTTTCGCCGGATATCAACACATTGGCCGTGGTGGCTGACACATCCTGCACCAGTTTGTGGACAGGCTGCATGGCCTGTCCGGCAAAGATCAGCTGTTCCGGCGGCAGTCCGGCCGCCTCGGACTCCTTGAGGGAAAGGTAGGTCCTGGTAAGCTGCCGTCCTTCCAGTGCCCTCCTGACAACGGACAGCAGGGTATCCGGGTCTTCCAGCGGTTTGGTGAGAAAATCAAAGGCGCCTTCCTTCATGGCGCAAACCGCCTCTTCGACCCTGCCAAAGGCGGTCAGGAAAATAAAGCCTGGCGGACCGGATTCCTTCATGGTCTCCCTGAACAGTTCGAGACCGGTCTTGCCGGGCATCTTCAAATCGGTAATCACCAGATCGACCTGTTCCCGCTGAAGCAGTCGCAAGCCGGCCAAGCCGTCTCCGGCCGTCAGCACCTCGTACTCTTCATCTTCCAGAACCCTTTGCAAAAAATCGCGGAAGGTTTGGTCATCCTCTACCAGCAATATTCGTCCAGTCATGTCAACCCCTGTCATTTCGGGCCGGTAGCGTCACGGTAATGGTCGTGCCCGAGCCCGGTCCGCTTGCCACACTGATGTCGCCGTTGTGTTCCTCGACGATCTTTTTGCAGAGTGCCAGCCCCAGTCCCGTGCCGCGGGCCTTGGTCGTGAAAAATGGCTCGAAGATCCGGGGCAGGATTTCCGGGCTGATGCCCTGGCCCGTGTCTTTGATCTGAATGCTGGCCATGGGTCCGGCAAGCTGGGCGTAGATGTTTAAAATACCGCCTTCCGGCATTGCCTGCAAGGCGTTCCTGGCAATATTGAGCAGCACCTGGGTCAGCCGGTCGCGATTGGCGACTACCAGCAACTCGTCCGGGCAGTCTAAGTTCATGGTGACATTGGACTGTTCCGCCTCCGGCCTCAGCAGGGCGGCTGTCTGCTCTATGAGCCCGGCCAGTTCGACCGGTTCCATGGCCAGACCCTCGATCCTGGCAAAGGCGAGCAGGTCGCTGACCAAGGCTTCCAGGCGCTTGGCTTCGGCCACGATCCGGTGGGCCGATTCCTTGGTTCGGGGGTCTTCCGGGCGTTTCTCGATGAGTTGGGCAAACCCTTTGATTCCGGCCAGCGGGTTGCGGATCTCGTGGGCCAGCATGGCGCCCATTTCCCCCATCCTGGCCATGTTTTCCCGTTTCTCCATCTCCTGCAGATGTCGTTCTTCGCGCAGGGCATAGCGGTAAATGACCGCCGCCAGCATCCAGGCTGCGCCAAGCAATGTGAGCAGCGCCAGCAGATTGGCGTGGGCATAGCGGATGACCGCGTCGGAACGGTAGGTGTGCAGGACCAGGCGGAGGCCCAGCGCCTGGGTCGGCAGGTGGATATCGGAAAAGAACTCATAGGCTTCTTCGCCGGTGGCCAGCCGTACCCGATTGCCCGAAACCTGCCCGGCAAAGAGCCGTTTCAGGATGGTTTTGTCATGCAGTTCCGTGCCGATCAGGTCCGGGTTGGTATGAAAAACATAAACGCCTCTTGGGTCAACAAGTGCAAAATAGGCGATGTCCGGCGTGTGAAACGTGGCAAGCGCCTGCAGGGAAGGATCGTGGATGGCGCTGTTTTCTATGGCGGCTTGCAGCGAGTAGGCCAGGCCAAAGAGATTTTCCTCGGCAATCGGATGTGACTGCCGATAAAGGCTGACTGCGAACCAGAGCAGAAAGGATGTGACTCCCAAGCCGCACAGTAGCAGGATTCGTTTAACCATTGATCACCAGGGTTCTTCCAGTTCCAGATCAAAGGGATATCTACGTTGGTTCGTCTTCGACTCCTCTACATACTGCTTTGCAGGCCTTTGTCGCCAAAATCCTCGCCGCCTTGATTATGTATCAAGCAAGCGCCGCCTTGATTTTGGCATGCAACTGATGCATGTCGAACGGTTTCTGGATGAAGTGCATGTCCTCTTCCAGAACCCCCTTTTGCGATATGATGTCGGACGTATAGCCGGACATGTACAGTACCCTGGCGCCCGGCCGGACCGCGTGGATCTTCTCCATCATCTCCTTGCCGCTCATGCCGGGCATGATCACGTCGCTCAGGATGATGTCCACTGAATTCGTGCTGTCCCGGCAGAACGAGACCGCATCCTGGGGGATGGCGATGGCATGGACATTGTAGCCCATTTCCTCAAGCATGCCGGTTGTCATCCGGCGCACGGTTTCGTCATCCTCAACCAGCAGGATCGTGCCCGTGCCAATGGCAGGGTCGCGGACAGCGCTGGCGGCCGTGGTGATTTCCTGCTCCAGGCGCGGCAGGAAGATCTTGAACATGCTGCCGTGGCCAAGCTCGCTGTAGACGTTGATGAACCCGTTATTCTGGCTGACGATCCCGTAGATGGTCGCCAGGCCCAGGCCGGTCCCCTTGCCGATCTCCTTGGTGGTGAAAAAGGGCTCGAAGATATGTTTCAGGGTTTCCCGGTCCATGCCGGAACCGTTGTCGCTGATGGTCAACTGCACGTACTGGCCCGGCTGCGCGTCTGGGTATTCGTGGCAATAGGCCTGGTCAATGGTGGTGTTTGCGGTTGCGATGGTCAGCTTGCCACCGCCGGGCATGGCATCGCGGGCATTGACGGCCAGGTTCATGATGATCTGGTCAACCTGGGAGGTGTCGATATTGACCTGCCAGAGATCATCGGCCAGGCTGGTGGTCAGGACGATATCCTCACCGATCAGCCGGCCCAGGGTCCTCTGGGTTTCCCGGATGGCGGAGTTCAGGTTGACAGGCTGGGGCGAGATCATCTGTTGGCGTGAAAACGCCAGCAATTGCCTGGTGGTGTCACGGGAGTGCAGGGCGGCCTTGCTGATCTCGTTGAGATTCTGCCACAGCTTGTCACCCTCGTTCAGCTTGAGCTTGGACATCTCGGCATAACCCAGGATGACGGTCAGCTTGTTGTTGAAATCATGGGCCACGCCACCGGCCAAGCGGCCGATGGACTCCAGTTTGAGGGACTGTCGCAGCTGTTCCTCGAGCCTCCGGTGTTCGGTTATGTCGATACCGAAGGAGATGGTCCCGACTGTTGCGCCGTTCTCCAGTATGGGGTTGTTGCGCCAAGAGATGATCCTCTTGGCCCCATCTTTGGTCAGGATCTGGTTTTCGTAGCTCCCTATGAAGCTGCTGCTGTTATGGACCTCGTATTCTTTGTGGGCCTCCGGAAACGTTTCCCGGGGGGTCACGATATCGGCCCAGTTCTGCCCTTTCAGTTCGCTGAGGCTGTAGCCGCTGATCTCCTCGGCGACGCGGTTCAGCAGGGTGACGTTGCCATCGGTATCCAGGCCGACGATAATGACGTTGGCCCCCTGGATCAGGTTTTCCGTATATTCCTTGGCGTTTCTGAGCGACTCTTCCGCCAGTTTGCGTTCGGAGATGTAGCGGGCCTGCTGGACGTTTTGGATGGCCATGTTGGATAACTGGCCGGCAATCAGGTAGAGTGCCCGGCACACATTGTCGAATTGTTCCTGCGACATGCGTGGGACCTTGGCCAGGGCCAGACGGTAGGCTTCCGGGTCGGCGCCGATCTCCTCTCCATAGGCCATCATCCCGTCCATGTCGCACGACTCGTCGAGTACCTGTCCGATCAGCCAGTTGGCCACGTGGTGGTCACCAACCTGGATGGCCGCACCACCGTCCCAGAGCCCTCCGCTCAGACACCGCCGAATGTTCGGGCCGCCCGGGTTTATCTTGCCGAGCCCGGCGTCCGATTGCCTGCAGTTTGCCAGGCCCTTTTCCGTTTTGCGGATGATATCCTGGCACAGGTCGCAAAAGTTGCTGGGCCTGGTAATGGGATTCCCCTGTGGGTCCGTAATGATCGAGGCAACGCCGGTGGCGGCGGCAAAGGCATCCTGAATCTTCTGGAGTTCACCCAGGTTGAAGAGATCCTCGATCTGGATGCCCGAGTAATTGCCGGTCGGGCTGGTCAGGGCCACCAGCCGGTGCTCCAGGGCCTCTTTCATCTTTTTGGACTCGGTTATGTCCTCGTATACCCCCAGGACTCCGTAGACCTGGCCGCTATCATCGGTCAGCGGAATCTTCGAGGTATCGATCCAGATGCGGTTTCCGTCGGCCTGCCGCAGCATTTCAACGATATGTTTCTTGGGTAGGTTGCTTTCGATGACATCCCTGTCGTCGTTGCGGTAATTATCTGAGTCTTCACGTGCCCAAGGCAGGTCAAAGTCGCTTTTGCCGACGATCCCGGCGGGGTCGTCCAGCCCCGCGGACAGCGAAAAGACCTTGTTGCACCCCAGGTAGTTGCTCTCGCGGTCCTTCCAGAAAACCGACTGTGGTATGGAATCCAGGACATTCGCCAGCATGGCGCGGCTCTTGAACAGCTCTTCTTCGGCCTGCCTGCGTTCGATGAGTTCCGCCTGCAACAGTTCGTTGGCATTGAACAACTCTGCGGTGCGTTCCTTGACGCGCAGTTCCAGATCATCCTTTGAGCGGCGCAACTCTTCGGCCACCAGCTTCACGTCCCGCCATTTGATGTAGATGACCCGTGACATGGTGATGGTCAACAGGACAAACAGCGCCGCAAAGACCGACATCTTGGCCACGTCGTCCCGCCACTTTGCCAGGTAGTCCTGGGTGTCCAGGCCCACATTGATATAGAGTGGATAGCCTGAGACCTTCTTAAAGGAGACTACTTTCTGGGTATTGTCCCAGCTCGTGGGGGTAAAGAATGTCCCGGACTCTTGTCCGGAATCGAGCAGCGTGCGCAATTCGCGGGACATGTTTTTGTTGCCGATGAGGCTGCCGATATCCTTGGGCAGCGGGTATCTGGTGATAATGCCCATTTCCATGTCGCGCAGGCTGATGCCGCCATAGCGGCCGATATCCAGATGGGAGAATGTATCGGTGAAATAATCCAGGGGCAGCCCGGCATAGACCACCCCGGCAAAGGAGCCGTCGGGGTTGTCGATGCGCCGGGCAATGACGACCACCCATTTTTTGGAGATGCGGCCAAAGAGCGGCCGGGAAATGATCAGGCCGGGCTTCGGGTTGCTGCGCGCGATTTGGAAGTAATCCCTATCGGTCACATCTACCGGCGACTGGGGATCCACACGGATGCCATAGGCAACAATGCCCGCTGCATTGGTTACCCTCAGGCCGTCCAACTCCGGAAATCTGGTGTGCTGGCGGGTGATATAGGCATTCAGAGCTGTTGGGTCGATGTGTCCGAGAGCTGCCTGCCGTTCGTATTCGTCCTCCAGAGCAAACAGGGCCATATCGATTTTGTGCATGGTGCCGACGATGTACTGCTCCAGGACATGGGCAAGATTGCGGGCCGTAATCCCTGCCTGCCGCTCGTACTGCTGTCGGCTCTTGTACAGTGAATATCCGGCAAGCGTGATCACGAACAGGTTGACGGCCAGGACGCCGGCCAACAGTACTGTAATGAAAACGGAGGCACTTTTCGATTTTGCAACAGCTTTGGTAAGGAGTCTCATGGATCTGACCTGAAACGGCATGTCGCTATGGCATTAGTTTATTTCTGGACCCAGCGGCCGTTCTGGAGTTGCTGCCACCATCCAGGTTTCGCGGCCTCGCGCCTGGTGTCGGCGTAGGTAGCCGCGGCCTTGCCCATGACCTGGTCCAAGGCGGCTTTGGTCTCCTTTTGCCCCGCCAGCTTGACGATGGCCTTTGCCATGCTGCCGATAATGGTCTTTCGGTTCTGGTTCTCGGCGCTCAGCAACCCTTCATCCTGGGGCGTGACTTTCCCCTTGTCGCGCACCGTGACCAATCCCTGGCTGGTCAGGCCGATGGCCCCGTTGTCGAACAGCTGGTTGATCCTGGGCAGCCGGCGGCTCATCTCGTCATAGGCCTTGATGACTTCCGGCATACTGGCCATCTCGATGGCCAGGGCATCGGCCTCGCTCTCGCCGGCCTGGGCCACGGCCACGAACGCGAATGCCGGCGTTTCGTGGAAGCGCATGCTCTGGGGCTTGGCCTCGGGGGTGGCTTGTTCCGGGCCGCTCTTTTTATCCCCGCCGGGAGACTTGTCCCCGCCATTTTTCAGGAGCATGTCGTCCAGGGATTTGTAAGCCTCTTTGGCCGCTTTTTCAGGAAAGTAGACGTTGACGGTAATGATCGCGCATGCGGCCAACAGGCCGCAACTTGCCGCCAGCAGCCATTTGATGGTTTTTGCTTTCATGTCGGTCTCCTCGATATGATTTTAAGATTGACGTCTAACATATACCCTATCGGGGCAGCAAGGAAAGCCCCTTTTCCCTCGGATCATTCCTGCCATTTGAATTCCGGTTCGACCGGGGCTTCCGGGGTCGGTCCGGCTGCCTTGCCCCGAACCGCGGCCTGTTTGATGGCATCGATCAGGTGGTCGATGGCGATCCGGTTTTGGGCCGGGGCGATCGTGACGCTCAGGTCGCGCACCCCAAAGATATTGGTATGTGTGATATCCAGGGTTTCAAAGGTTAGGTAGCCCTTTTCCATGAGCGCATTTATCTCGGCCTGGTCATAGGGGCGGTCGTCGCGGAAGAAAAAACCGCTCAGTTTTTTGCCTGACAAGCGCTGGAGAAAGTCCTTGCTGACCAGCATCCGTTCCCCGCCCCCTTCCCTTGCCCAGAGGTCGGTGAACCCGGATAGTCCCCGCAGGCCTCCGCCCCGGCTGCTGAGACTGACAATGCCGTCGATGCGGCCGGAAATATAACCGTTGATCTTGGGAAAGGCGCTGCAGAGCTGTGTCAGGCTGAGGCTGTTGACGAGCAGGTCGCCGCGCCAGGTAAGGCCTTTGTCCATGGCCAGGTAGCCCTTGCCGAACAGCTCTCCTCCGAACAGCGATGCCTGCAGGGAGGTGATCCTGGTAATGCCCCCAGCGGCATCGACCCGCAGGGATAGCGCTCCGAATGCCATGGGCCCGAAATTGACCTGGCCCACATGGAGCGATTGGCCCGGAGCGGACGGCCGATGGAACTGTCCCAGCAGGCGCGGGTAGTTTTCCCTGTTAAAACTCAAGGCTCCAGGCTCCTTGCCCGGGGTGACCCCGGAAAGGTCCAGGGAAAAAGGGACGCTCCCTTCGATGTCTGCTGCGCTGAACTGCTGTGACGGCACCTCCAGGCGGACCTTCCCGAGATGGAGCGTGCCTTCCAGCAGTTTGTGGCCGTCATGCAGTTTAAGGGTTCCCGAGGAAGCGATGTTGCCATCAAGGGTTGCCTCCTGAATGAAGCGGGGCAGGATGTTGACAAAGGGATCGACCAGGTCGTTCAGTGTGGTCCGGGGCAGCTCAAAGGCGAAATCCCCCCTTGACATCGGCGTGCGGAAATCCTCCACAACCCCCTTAGCCTTCAGCGAGACCAGTGGGCCGACCGAGATGGCGGCATCGCTGACCTCCAGCCTATGCCCGGAAACGGCGCCTGCCATGGAGATGGCGCCATTGGCCGGCAAGGCTTTTTTGCCGCTTTTGGCGGCAATCTCGCTGCCATGGAGTTTGAAGCGGCACTCAAGGCCGTTCCGGCTGGAATAATCACCCTGAATGTCGCTGTCCAGCAGGCCATCCTCAAGGGTGAAGCCGCCTGCCGCGGGAAGCAGGCCCGCTGCCTTTGCCAGGCGAGCCTGCTTCATCTGCAAATGAAAGTCTCCCCCTTTTGCCAATGCAAATGGCTGGAATGAAACAGTGCCGCTGAGAACCCCTCCCAGCAGACTGCCGCCGATGGTCCCCCGGGTGCCTGGCCGGGCAAAGGTCAGGTGGGCGCTTGGCGCGGCAACGGGCTTGCCCTGCCAGGCAACTCCGCCGGTTGCCAGATCCGCATTCCCTTCCAGCCAACCGCCGCCCGGGTCGCTGAACCAGGCCCCCTGCAGTGTTGTGGCAAGGCCGGTCACCGCCAGTTTGCCCTGCCTGATGTCACAACCGGAGATCTTGGCTGCCAGCGGATAGCTGGTCGTGCCACGGACGGTTTCCCTGGCCGGTATCCGGCCGGAGAGTGCGGCTATGGCGGCTTGAGTGTTGCCTGAGCGCAAACTTGCGTTGAAGATTGTGGCCACGCCATCGGCGTAGCGATAGGAAAATGCCGCATCCGCCGACTTTTCGGCCAGGGCCATGGCGGTCAGATGCGCGGCGCCCGATGCGTTGGTGTGCCCCTTGCTCCGGGCCAGGATGAGGTCAAGGGTCCCGGCTTTCAGGGCAAAGACCTTGTTGCCTTGCTTGCCCTGCACCGCTGATACCCGAACCCGGGCCGTGGCGCCGAATTCTTGCGGCCCGCGCCCCCTGGCCTGCAGCTCTGCATCGGCATTGCCCGCCTCGATCTGCAGGGAAGGGGATTGAAACAGTGTCGCAAGGGTGGCGATCGATGTGGTGGGTATCCGCAGGCTAAGGTCGAAGGGAGTGGTTGCCCTGGCCCGGAAGCCAAGGCTGCCGGAGAGCGGCACTCCCATGAACCGGGCGGAAAAGGCGTTGCTCTGCGCTGCCAGCGGTTGCAGATGGCCGGACAGGGTGATTTTGAACTGGGCCTGAAGGGCCTCCAGCAAGGCCTTGCCATGGGAAGGCCGCACTGCCAGCCGACCACTGGCGCTAAAGCCGGCTCCGGCCTTGGCCAGGGTGATCGTACCGTCAAGCCCGCTGACGAAGAGTCGTCCCCCCCTGGCCAGCGACCCCCCTTCCAGGCGGGCGCTGCCGGTCGCACCGGTGATGCCGGCGGCCCTGCTCCCGGTCAGATGCAGCGACCCATTCAGCTTGCCGCCGACAACCATGACTCGCCCCTTGTCCTTGGGCAGCAGGGTTGCCAGCGCGCCCGGCCTGGCCCCATCAATGCCGATATGGACGCTGTATGCCCCACCGTGCCCCGCATTCCCGGACCCGTCGGCCCTGGCCTGCAAGAGCCGGTCAACGGTCAGGTCCAGTGCTTCCAGTCGTGCCGTGCCGGTCTTCAGCCCGTAATCGCCTTTGATATCGAGTTTGCCGCTCAACGGCAAGCTGTCCCCCATGGGCGGGATGGTGATCCGGTCGAATGCCACTGTGCCCCCGGCCCGGACGAGCCCGCCATGCAGGGCGGCGTTTACCCGCAGGGCGCCGGTTCCCCCCGTGGGCCAAGGAAGGTTTTTCAGTTGCGGCAAGCCGGCAAAACCTTCGGGGCGGAGCGCCGGAGCCGTCAAAGCCAGGTCAAAGGCGGGATTGTTGCCGACACGGGCGTTGCCGGAGACGGAGTAGTGATTGCCCCCGGCATCTTCGAACGCGAGCGCGACCCCGGCATCCTGCGAACCCTTTGTTGCCAGGTTGCTGATCCGCAGGGCCAACCCCTTTGCGGTCACGCCATTGACCTGCAGGATCCCGTCCGTGATGCTGAACTGTTTGATGAACAGCTCTGCGCCGCCCCCCTTTCCGGCCGTCAACAGCCGTTGCAGTTGCGAAAAGTTCCAGGTGCCCGATTTATCCCGAAGGATATGGACTCTGACGCCTTGCAGCTCCAACAGTCGTATGCTGCGCCTGCCGGACAGCAGATCACGCCACTGTGGCGCGATGACAACCGTGTCCGCCCCTGCCAGACCGCCGGCCGGGAAACCGGGCGGGTTGTCCAGTGACAACCCCTTGATCCTGATGGCGCCGCTTGTCAACTCCAGGGCGGATACATGGACGTTCTGATGCAGCTGCGCAGTGAGCAGCCGGGCCAGCCGGGTCGCGGCCTGGGGGGTGGCAAGATAGATCTTCAGGGAAAGTGCCAGGGCGACCAGGGAGAGCAGGCCAGCAACAAGGGTCCCTGCCAGGATCTTCCTGGCAGTTTTACCCTGTCTATGCCGGCCATTGGTTTCGTCCATGCGCACCCCATCCCCTTTTAGAAAATGTAACCTTAATTTCAGGGTTTGACAACACAAGCAAGCCTTTTGACAACAAGTATTCGACGTATTTGCATGGATATTCGAAGTTGATTTTGGTATTGCTATGGAAATTTATTCATGCAGGCAATGAATTCAACTTCAATGTTCCGGTTTTGAAAGATGGTTTGAGAAGGCTGGTGAATGGCTGAGTATATTAATAAACAGATTTCCACCACAAAGACACAAAGATCACGAAGAAATCTTTTAGGGGAAATGCCTTCCTTTGTGTTCTTCGTGCATGTGTGACATTGCCTGTCATATGGCAATGATATATTGCATTAAGGGGGGAAAATGAAATCCGAACTTTACAAAGGTCGAGAGCAAGCACGTTTCAAACATGAACTCCTTGAGGCCTATCTGGAAAGACTTTTTATGATCGTTGGTCATCATCAGCGGACAATCTGCTATGTTGATTGCTTTGCCGGGCCATGGCAGGCTAAAGGTGACGATCTTGAAGATACGTCGATTGCTGTTTCGTTGAATATCATCCGAAAATGCAGGGAAGGATTGTTGAAAATCAATCATAACGTTCATTTTAAGGCGCTTTTCGTAGAGAAGGACCCAACGGCGCATGCCAAATTAAAGGACTATCTTGACGGTAGAAATGATGAAGGTGTCGAAACTCATCCTTTGCATGGAGAATTCATTCAGTTACGTGAGGAAATCCTGTCCCGCTGTGGTAACGATAGCTTCACCTTCTTTTTTGTCGATCCGACAGGGTGGAAGGATGCAGTTGAACTCGCTACTCTCGATCCGCTTCTGAGACGGCCCAACTCAGAATTCCTTATTAATTTCATGTACGATTTCCTGGTGCGAACCCATACCCAAGAACCATTTTCGGATGACATGAAGAGAATTTTCGGAAGGGTGCCCGACACTAAAGGCATGACCGCGAAGGCGAGGGAAGAACACCTAGTCAGGCTGTATCGGGAGAACTTGAAGACGGTTGTCCCGACACGAGGCGGCAAGCCACGCACTGCGTGCGTTCAGGTAAAAAAAGTGCTCCTGGATCGGACACTTTATCACCTGGTGTATCTTACACGCCACCCCAAAGGAATAGCCGAGTTCATGGCAGCATCAGACGGCCTGGATCTGGTTCAGAAAAGGCTGCGCGCCCTGGCAAAACAGGAATCACAAGTCGAGTCGAGCGGCCAACTGGTATTGATAGCCGCCGATGAAAGCATCAAGAAAGAAGAAGGGCGCGCTGACCTTTCCGAGGTCAAGTCGTACTGGCTGACAAAACTATCGTCAATACCACGGCGCTTTGGTATAACAGAACTTGCCGACATGTTGGAGGAAACAGACTGGTTTGCCAGCGACTTCCAAAAGGCTTTCAAAGAGTTGGACGCAGAAGGTAAGGTAAAGAATCAGGATGCAAAAACGGTCCGACCAGTGAATGTAGTTAACTTTGAAAAAGGCGAGATGTTGGTGAAATTGACATGAGCACACAGTCAAAGATCGAATGGACCGAACAGACATGGAACCCTACCGTTGGATGCAGCAAGGTATCGCCCGGTTGCGCCAACTGTTACGCTGAGGCAATGGCCAAGCGTCTACAAGCTATGAAAGTACATGGTTATGAAAGCGGCTTCGCCCTGACCATGTTACCTAATCGCTTGGAGGAACCGCTGAAGAGGAAGAAATCAACCATTTATTTCGTCAACTCCATGAGCGATCTTTTTCATGAAGAAATTTCCGATGATTACATAAAACAAGTGTTTGATGTAATTCGACGAGCGTCGCAGCACACCTTTCAGGTGTTGACCAAACGAGCTGAGAGAATGGCCTCATTTTTTCGTGACTATGATGCGCCTCGCAATGCTTGGCTTGGTGTGACTGTCGAGGATCAAAAACACGGAGTCCCTCGGCTCGACTGGCTACGTCAGGTGCCAGCGCACATTCGTTTCGCATCAGTAGAGCCACTTTTGGAAGACTTGGGTACTTTAAACTTGAATGGCATCCATTGGGTAATTGTCGGAGGAGAGACCGGCCCAAAAGCCCGGCCCATGCAGCAAGAGTGGGTGCTGAACATCAAACGTCAGTGTGACGAGCAGCGCTCTGCTTTTTTCTTTAAACAGTGGGGTGGCTGGGGAGTTGATGGAAAGAAACGTGCAAAAAGACAGAATGGGCGGTTGTTGCAGGGCAGAACTTGGGATGAAGTACCGGAAGAGGTTAAGGCGTCTTATCATTCAACAACGGGGGGAGTGTGGCAAAAGTCCCTTACCAATGGGCTCTAGGAGAACGACCTCCGCCTATTCAGCAGCATAGCGTTGCAAAGCACGAAATTCTTAGAGCATATCTTGTTGCTTATATCCAGACACTTATTTCCAGTCCACGTCAGGAAGAATTTAGACTCACTTTGATTGATGGATTTGCTGGTGGTGGTATCTATCGACACGCAAGTACTGCTCAGGAAATTTTGGGATCTCCTTTTGTAATGCTTGAAGCGGTTAAAGAAGCTGAGTTTCTGGTGAATAGGGAGCGGCAAAAAAAAGTTTGCCTCCACATTGATTATTTTTTTATAGAAAATGATAAGGGGGCCGCTGAAGTACTTAAATCTGAACTGTGTTTGCGAGGATATGGGGAACAGCTTGGCCAGACGATATTCATATTTCAGTCAAAATTCCAGGATAGAGCCAAAGAAATTGTTAGTTTTGTAAAGAAAAAAAGTCATCGGGCCGCCCGCGCCATATTTCTTCTCGATCAATACGGTTATGCCGAGGTTCCAGCCCCTCTAATTAACATGTTGATGCAAAGCCTTGCTGGTGGAGAAGTAATCCTTACTTTTGCTGTTGATTCGTTTCTTAACTTTGCAGGTGACAATCAACTGAATAAGCGGTTGCTGGAACAGATTGGTATTCCCGATCTTTTTCGCAGCAGGACCATTGATGAAATTAAGAAATCGGAGAAGGACTGGCGCCTTTTTATCCAGGGCTGCTTGTACAAAGATCTTGTAAATGCATGTGGGGCGCGCTTTTATACGCCCTTTTTTATTAGATCGTCAAAGGGGCATGGTGACTACTGGCTATTACACCTGTCTCAACGTCCACGAGCTCGTGATGTTATGACTCGGATACATTGGGAAAAAAACAATCACTTCATCCATTACGGCGGTTCTGGACTTGAAATGTTCCAGATGCTTGGATATGTTCCTGAACGGGACAGTGAATTTACACAGCAACTGCAACTTGGCCTCGGATTCTGTTTTGATGAATTGGCAAAAAAAGCGAGTGTTGCAAAGCTTTCAGAACAAATTCCGCATTTGATATACCCTGATCCTGACGGAATGTCTTTTGGCGAATTATTCGCCTCTACCTGTAACACCTCTCCCGCCTCAGCTCAGATTTATCGTGAAGCTATCGGCAATCTCCTCCAAATGAAAGAACTCGAAGTTGTTGGACAGGACGGTACCGAACGAAGGTCAGCAAATCGCATTCATGATAGCGATCAACTGCTTCCACCGAAGCAACGCTCCTTTGTTTTTTAATTTTCAAGATCTGAGCAGGATTGAGGGAATAAGTATGCCTGAAAAATACACTGAAATGGACTATTCTGACAGGCTTGTTGCTTTTGTTGATATTCTAGGATTTCAACAGCTAATCTCACAAGGCAACGCAGAGGCATTAGCATCCATAAACATAATCGACGGAAATCTGCAACACGTTATTGATATAGTGCAAAGGGAACACAATGAGGTTTTCTCTATTCGCTTGTTTTCTGATTGCATATGTATCTCGAGTGATTATACGACTGAGAACCTATTTTACATGGTATTTGAGTTGGCATTCATACAGTTCATAATGTCCTGTGATGGTATTTTTCTAAGAGGGGCACTGTCACGAGGAAATCATTTTGAAAATGACAGAATGATATTTAGCAAAGGGCTTGTGACCGCCTATCATCTCGAAAACAAAGCAATATATCCGCGTATTGTTATTGACAGTCCACTAATAGACTCTATCATGAACGACAACAACTTTTATGCGCCTTACTATATTCAAGAACGTACCAGAAATTTCGTTATTCAGTCTCCCGACAGATATTATTCCGTGGACTATTTAAATTGCCTTTATCAAGAGGGTATTGATGAAATTGAAGCATTAGAACGTCACAAAAATTCAATAGAGACTGCTGCAAAACACAATCTTTTAGACAGTCGCATAACGGACAAATACCGATGGCTAGCTGAATACCACAATTGCAAAGTCACGGAATTTGTCTGTCCTGATGATTACGAAGAACCATATTTATCAGAGATATTGCAGTCTACTACTATCAATATTACAGAGATCTTCCCTAATTTTAAAAAGATGGAATAAAGGACTGCCGGGGCAGATTTTCGCTATGTGGAACATTGGCTTTACGGAAAAGTTGTTTTGAGGTAACTTATGCCAGCACGTAATCAGCGGTATCGTTTTGGTGACAATAATTTCAGATATTTCACAAGATAAGGAGTTTGTACTATGGCCAGTCTCAACAAGGTGATGCTGATCGGCAACCTGGGCAAGGACCCTGAAGTGCGCTATACCGCATCCGGACAGGCGGTGGCCAGTTTTTCCCTGGCAACCAGCGAAAAGTTCAAAGGGAAATCAGGGGAATGGGAGGAGCGCACCGAGTGGCACAACATCACACTGTGGGGCAAGCTGGCCGAGATTGCCGGCGAATACCTGTCCAAGGGCAAGACCGTCTACATCGAGGGGCGGCTCCAGACCCGCAAGTGGCAGGACAAGAGCGGCAATGACCGGTACACGACCGATATCGTTGGCGACAAGATGCAGATGCTGTCGCCCAAGGGCGAGCGACGTAATGAGCCCTCCTCCGAGCCCGGTGGTGGCGGCTATGAAGAGCCCCCATTTCAGGATGACGACATACCTTTCTGAGGAAGCTGGAACAGAAATGAATCAAAAAAAAGCGCAACCATTCGAGGCTGCGCTTTTTTTGTCTGACGCGGGTTGATTCCATTGCAATGAAAAGCATGTTACCCGGCGCTTTCGCGGCTGAGGATTTTACTCAGCACGGCGACGATTGTATCCGCATCATCATCCAGGCAGCCCATGAAACGGGGGCAGAGATCGTGGCCCGCGGTAACGGTTTCAATATCCTGGTCCGGCAGAATCAGGATTGTGCAGATATCATACAGCAACCATTTTATCTGCACTATGGCGGCAAACTCGCTTTTGGAGCCGGCAATCAGCACGGCGACAAATGGCCCCATGGAGGAGTGCCTGATCCTGCTGACCAGGTTGTCCATCGTGGCTAATACCTCGATTCCGGGGATGGTTCGCGTTAACGCATTCCGGATGTGATCACCGGCACCTTCTCGTGCCAACAGGAGTGTCTGCATGATCTTCGATCCTTTGTGGAGCTACCTGAGTGCAGCACCTGCGGCAACGAAATCCGCATCCGGCAGCGCGGATTTCGCTTCATACGGAATTGCGGATTTGGTTGCTATGTTCAGCCCCAGAGAGACCAATTCAGAGGCGACCAGATCGGCCAGCCGCCCGATCTTGCCGCCAACTTTCCCGGACATCTGGAGACCGGTCCCGATGGATTCCGGTTCTATGCCGAAGAGCACCACTTTTCGGGGCATCCTGTCGGTCAGCATAGCAGCAGCCAGGAGGTCCGAAACCCCCAGCTGATGGGGCGAGATCTTCTTCTGGAACAGGGCCGGCACGTCCGCCCCCTGCAGCCTGATAATGGTGCCGGGCGGGTTGCCGCTTTTCACCACGTCGATGAGGATGAGAAGATCCCTCCCCTGGATGTATTGCAGCAGCTCTATGCCGCTGGTGCCGCCGTCAAGGAGTTCGACCCCCGGGGGCGGCAGGTATTTTCGCCCGAATTCCTCCACGGCCCTCACACCTGCCCCTTCGTCCTGAAGGAGCAGGTTGCCGATACCAAGTACGAGAATATTCACGTTTTCTCCCTCTTTCTAAAACGCCTTGACCTTGACGATTTCCTTGTTCTCCGTGTCCACCATGTGTATGGCGCAGGCCAGGCAGGGGTCGAAGGAATGGACTGTCCTCAAAACCTCCAGCGGTTTTTCCGGATCAGCGACCGGGGTGCCCACCAGTGAGGCTTCATAGGGGCCCGGTGCATCCTGGGCGTTTCTCGGGCCGGAGTTCCAGGTGGAAGGGACAACGGCCTGGTAATTTTTTATCTTGCCGCCTTTTATGACGATCCAGTGGGAAAGCACGCCCCGCGGCGCCTCGTGCAGCCCGACCCCCCTTATTTCGCCCTGGGGGAATTCCGGCTTGTTGAAGGTCTTGGTATCGCCCTTGCCGATGTTGTCAATCAAGGCCTGCCACTGTTTTTGGAGGGTTTCGTACAACACGGCCGCCCGGACGGCCCTGGCCGCATGGCGGCCGATGGTGGAATGAAGCGCGGTTATGGGCACCTTTCCCCCTGCCAGGCTGCTCACGGTGGCAAGGGCCTTGTCCGTATATTTCCTGGTAGGCGCGTGCCCTGCGGCATACATGCAGAGCACATTGGCCAGGGGGCCGACCTGGGCCGGCTTGTCGTAGAACGTGGGGGCCTTGACCCAGGAGTATTTGCCGTCGTCCTGGAACTCCGTAAAGTGCGGTTCCGTATCTTCTTCCCAGGGATGGCGCGTCCAGTTGCCGTCGTACCAGGAATGCTTGATGCTCTCCTGCACCCCTTTGCGGATGAATTCATCCTGGAAGCCGGATATGGGGCGGAATTTGCTTATGTCGCCATTGGGGATATAGCCGCCCGGAAGGTCGAAAACCGTGCCCTTCGTATCCATGGGGAATTCCGGCACCGAGAGATAATTCGTGACGCCGGCTCCGTACGCGGTCCAGTCCTTGTAGAAAGCGCCGATGGCGCACACGTCCTGGAAATAGACGTTGTTAACAAAGGCGCCCAGCTCGTCGATCAGGGTCTTGACGTAGAAGAGCCTTTCCATGGTGAGGGTGGAAGGGCTGTCCGTATTGATGGGGTTGGCCACGCCGCCCACGGCCAGGTTCTGGATATGCGGGGTTTTCCCGCCCAGTATGGATACGATCATGTTCGCCTTGCGCTGGACCTCCAGGGCCTGCAGGTAGTGGGTCGTGGCGAGCAGGTTCGCTTCGGGCGACAGGTGCATGGCCGGATGGCCCCAATAGCCGTTGGTGAATATGCCCAGCTGGCCGGTGCCCACGAAGCCCTTCAGTTTGTTCTGCGCATCGGTGAATTCCTGGGCGCTGTTCAGGTGCCAGTTGGAGAGGCCCTGGGCCAGTGTTGCAGTCTTTTTCGGGTCCGCTTTCAGGGCCGAGGTGACATCCACCCAGTCCAGGGCAGAGAGGTGGTAAAAATGAACGATATGGTCCTGAATGGCATGGGCGGCCATCAGGATGTTCCTGATATACTGCGCATTCAGGGGTACTTCCAGGTTCAGGGCGTTCTCCACCGACCTGACCGAGGCAATGGCGTGGACAGTGGTACAGACCCCGCATATCCTCTGGGTGAACAACCAGGCCTCGCGCGGGTCCCGGTCTTTCAGGATCAGCTCTATCCCGCGCCACATCTGGCCCGAGGCCCATGCCTTGCTGACGCGGCCGTTGTCTATTGCGCAATCTATCCTCAGGTGCCCTTCAATCCTCGTAACCGGATCAATGGTGATTCGTTGTGCCATGTCTTCCTCCGTTTGAATTCAATGACCTTATATTTTCTCAGCAGTCTTTTTCCTGATTAATGATGTGTTGACGGGAACAGATCCAGGTATTTTGCGCAGACCTTGAAGCCAAGGATCGCAAAGGCGATCATGCCCGCGGTAAGTATGAATTCCATGACAGAGGGGATATAGTCTCCACCCACTCGGTTTGCAAAGTCTGACATGGCGAAGATGCCGACATTGAGACGGTTAAACAGGACCCCGATAATAACCATGATGCTTACCGCAAAAATCGCGTCGAGGTTTTCCCGGTTTGCTTTTTTAGCCAGTACAATGATGGGGATGACGACTCCGACAGCCATTTCGATCATCCACATAGCCCCCAGAAAACCGTTGTTGAACAGGGCGCCAACGCCAGGCCCGGAAACGAGGATCCAGATCTTCATGACAAAGTAGACACAACCGGTGTAGAGAACTCCCCGTGACAACCCTGAAAGGACATCCATCGGCGTCTTATGATTGAACACCTTTCCGGTCAGGATCGTTTCAAAGGTGACCATTGAAAGCCCCATCATTATCGCGGAAACGAGGAACATGTACGGCATGATTTTGCTGTACCAGAGCGGGGACAGTTTGCTCGGTACGATCAGGTAGTTGGCGCCGAGCGAGGATTGGTGGAGCAACGAGAGTGCCACGCCGAACATGACGGCTCCCACCATGATGCGGCTGAGAAAACGCAGCGGTCGCACCCAGCCGAGTTTCTCGAAGACCATGGGACTTGATTCCGTCGCCAGGGTTGTGAGGTAGAGAACGAGATGCACGGCCACGATAAACATGATGGAGTTGACCTGCCACATGACGAGCGGGTGCCAGATGACTGCGGTGCGCCCGATATCGAGGGTGATGGATATGGCCGCCAGCAGATACCCGAAAAACGCGTTCAGAATCGATGCCCGGGCAATGCATTTGTACTTTTTCAAGTTCAGGATGTAGACCGCGCCGGCTATCAGGAACGCGCCGGCCGCCATGGCCACTCCGCCCAGGACGTCGAATGAAATCCACAGGCCCCAAGGCCAGTAGTCGTTCATGTTTGTCGAGGCTTTCAGGCCGAATAGAACCCGGTAGACGGCGACAACCGCCGCGCCGGTCATCAGGAAAATGAGAAAACGGGTGAACGGAGTATCCATCTTTATGTCGAGGTTACGGCTCGGACTGTCGTCCAGCATTTTGTTGACAACGCCCCCCAGTTTTGGGCCAACATAGGTCGTGAAATCAATCATGGATATCCCCCTTCTCCTTGCCGTTCTTGTCCTTTCGGTGGGTAATCGCGTATAGCGTGGTTCCTCCGAGGGCCACACCGAGAAAGACCCAGGGAACTTTGGCGATGTACGCCCATGTAAGATCCGGGAGCGCGCCGTTGGGGATGTCCTTGTTTAATCCGAGCAACTCGAAGGAGATACCGGAAAGCATGATGTTCTGCGTGCCGCCCGCTTCAGTCAGCCCATAGACCTTATCCGCATAGGCTGCAACGGCCTGCGGGTTGGTTTCCTTCGAGTCCAGGGTTTGTATGGGAAAGTCGTACATGGTTCCCGGTTTCATGGCGAACCTTTTTTTTGCCTCTTCACGAAGATCGGTGACTTTTCCGAAAATGGTTGCTCCGGTAGGACAAAACTCGGCACACGCTGAATATTTTCCCTCTTTGATGCGATGCCTGCACATCTGGCATTTTCTGACTTCAGGCCAGAGTGCATCCCATTCGTAGCGGGGGAGATTGAACGGACACGCGATCTGGCAGTAACGGCAGCCAATGCAGCGATATGCCTCATAATAAACGACCCCGTTTTTCGGATCCTTGGTGAAGGCGCCCGCCGGGCAGACCGACGCACAAGCCGGAGTAATGCAGTGCATGCACTGCTGCTTGACAAAGGCATAGCCATTGATGGCGGTGTCCTTTTTTTCAGCGGTGCCGTTCCGATACGCCTTGATAATACTGAGCGTTTTGCCGGAGAGGTCCTGGGATGCATCCCAGATACCATCGTTGCCCTTGACTCCTTCAGTCTCATAGGGGGGAGATGCCATCGTCTCCTTTTTCTCGGTGAATTTGCATTGCAGGGAATCGGCGACACTGGGTACCAGGCCCTCCTTGTAGAGCGCTCCTCCGGGAACACTATTGTGGGTTTTACAGTTGACCATGCATGATTTGCACCCTATGCAGAGTGTCGCATCGTAGAGAAGGCCGACCGCTTCGGGCGGGAGTTCCTTGGACATCCTGGCTTCTACCGATGGAACGCCGGCGGCAAGGACAAGACCGCTACCTGCAGCAACTCCCTTTAGAAATTTACGTCTGCTGATGGACATGTTTATTCCTCCTTGCCGTGATCATGCTCCCCGCTTCCGGAGTTACGGCCCTGATGGTCACTTTGCCCTTTTTTGCCCAGGCCGGTGAGTGCTGCGGCGCCTGCAGCGCCGACCACAAGGCCGGCTGACCCGGCTGCAAAGGACTTGAGGCCCGAGGGGAGTCCCTGCTTGTTAGGGAATGCCTCTGCAAAGAAAGTCGGCGGAGTGAAATTTGTTATAGTTGCCAGCGTGTGGAGAGGGGTTGAAAAACCGACCCCTTTTTCGGTGCAGCCGAAGCAGGGGTGCCCCACACCGACGGGCCAGGTGCCGGCACCGGTCTCGCCGAAGAGGATGGTCGGACAGTTGGCGTATGTCTCGGGGCCCTTGCAACCGAGCTTGTATAGGCAGGCGCCTTTCCTGTGCATGTCATCGCCGAATTGCTGCGCAAACCGGCCGGCATCGAAATGGGGCCTTCTTTCGCAGTTCTCATGGATGAGCCGGCTGAAGGCGAATTTGGGCCGCCCTTTCTGGTCAAGTTCGGGCAGCTTGTTGAACGTGACGAAATGCAATACGGTCGAAAGCAGGTTGTAGGGATTGGGAGGGCAGCCGGGGATCGTAACGACCGTTTTGTCGGTGAGGATTTCCGGCACACCCTTGGCACCGGTAGGGTTCGGGCTGGCCGCGGCGATTCCGCCCCATGAGGCGCATGACCCCATGGCCACGATGGCACCGGCATGGGGGGCTGTCTCATTCAGTATCTCCAGGGCGGTTTTCCCGGCGATCCTGCAGTAGAGCCCGTTGTCCTTGGTGGGGATGGCCCCGTCCACAACCAGGATGAACCTGCCCTTGTTGTCTTTTACGGATTGGGCCTTGGCAGCTTCCGCCTGATGGCCCGCCGCGGCGCTCAGGGTTTCCGAGTAGTCGAGGGAGATGAGGTCGAGGATAAGATGCTCCAGGGTTGGATGGGTGGAGCGGAGAAGCGATTCGACGCATCCGGTGCACTCCTGGAAGGAGAGCCAGATCACCGGCGGGCGCTTGGGATTGGCGATGGCCTCGGCAATTTTCGCCCCGGCACTGAGGGGAAGCCCCATTCCGACTGCCATGACCGAGCAAAATTTAAGGAAATCCCTCCGGGAGACATTGCCCAGTTTCTGCCTGATCGAGTCAAACTCATCTGCCTTACTCATAATTCCTCCTTTCGCTGATGGCACATAAAGTTGTGCTTTATTCATGAAATTGCGCAAATTTGTCTTGATTTTTTGTGCTATAGTGTATACAGCAAGTCGTACGCCAATCCGTTTTGCTTTGTCGGATCAAGTTGTTGTAATACGGGCGTAGTAACGGTTTTCAGAGATTGGGGCAAAAAGCGAGGTTTGATGGAGATGTGATCGGGAAGCGTCTATTGTTTAAAATTGACCAATTTTGTGCAAAGCTGTCTTAAGGGGTGGGCCCATGGCACAGATCTGTGTTTGCGACGATGAGATTGGGATCCTCAAGTACTTTAAGAAATTGCTCAAACAGCACCAAGTAGCCACTTTCAACCATGGTGCGGAATTGCTGACGCACTTGGAGTCGGTTGCCGGCGATGGGGTGGAACTGGTGTTGCAGGACCTGAGAATGCCTGATCTTGACGGGATACAGATCCTGCAACGGATCAAGGAGAGGCGCCCCGATCTGCCGGTGATCATTATGACCGCCTTTGCCACGGTGGATGATGCGGTAAGGGCCATCAAGCTTGGGGCCTACGACTATGTGACCAAGCCGTGTCCCAGCGAAAAGTTGCTCAGCATGGTGGAAAACGTGCTGCAAATGCGCCATTTGGCGGCCGAAAACCGGCGCCTGCGGGAGAAACTGGAGGCCAAGGGTTCGGAACAGATCGTCTTTGCCAGCCCACGCTTTCGCGAAGTGTATGACCTGACCCTCAAGGTGGCTTCCAGCGACGCGAACATTTTGATACTGGGCGAATCGGGCACCGGCAAGGAGCTGATCGCCAGCGCCCTGCATCACAACAGCCTATTGCGCCGCGACCATCCCTTTGTCTCGCTCAACTGCGCCTCGCTGTCGGATACCCTGCTGGAGAGCCAATTGTTCGGACACATGCGGGGCGCCTTTACCGGCGCGATCGCCAACCAGAAAGGAATGCTTGAAGAAGCCGACGAGGGCACGCTGTTTCTGGACGAGATCGGTGATGTGAGTCCTTCTGTTCAAGGCAAGCTGCTGCGGGTGATTCAGGAGCGGGAATTCATACCCATTGGCTCAACCCACCCCAAAAAGGTGAATGTGCGTTTCGTGGCCGCCACCAACAAGAAGTTGCAGAACGAGGTGTCCGAGGGGCGCTTCCGCGAAGATCTCTACTACCGGCTGAACGTGATCACCATCAATCTGCCGCCGCTCAGGGAGCGGCCCGAGGATGTGGAACCATTGGCATTGCACTTCCTGCGCCGCTTTTCCGAACGACTGGCCAAGGATATCCATGCCATTGACCCAAAGGCCATGGAGGCCCTGCTGGCCTATAATTGGCCGGGCAACGTGCGCGAGCTGGAAAATGTCATGGAACGCGCCGTAATTCTTACTTCCACCGGCGGCTGCATCACCACCGAAGTCATTCCCCTGCGCAGCGGGCAAAAGATTGCTTTGCCGACGCCGGTTCCAGTGCTTCAGACGCAGATGGTTGCCATGGAGGAGATGGAGCGCCAGCATATTGAGGCAGTGCTGAAAGGAAACCATTACAATAAGAGCCGCACCGCGGAAATACTGGGTATCTCGCGCCGGACACTGGATCGCCGCATCGCCGATTTCGGCCTGATGGACTGGGAGCATTGAGGCTCGTAATGGGCAGATGGGATGTTTCCACTAACAGGGCCTGCAGGTCATGAAGATATATGGAGTTGGTCGTGCGTGCTTGTTTGAGGCAAAAAAAGACGGAACCTCGCTGGGTTCCGTCTTTTTTCTGCTTTTACTTTTTATGGTTTGAAAGCTGTGCCGCACTTCGATTTCTAACGGGACCCATTTACTCTCACAATCCTAAAAATCCCTGAGCAGTGCCGATCTTCCACTGTACCTTGCCCGTGAACCGTTCAAATTTACCGCTTAATCCCAGTTTTCTGTTCGAACTGATTCTGCCTGCGACCTCTTTGGCCGTACCCCTTACTTTGTGAAATAGCCCTTTTACCCGATACTTGGTGCTAAGTTTCATGACAGGCCTCCTTTTGGCCCCATGGGCCAAATTTGCATTGGGTTCCCGCTATGGGTTTATTTTAGCATACTTTGGCAATAACCGGTTCGGCATAATGCGGCTGACGCAAGTTATCGATTTACAAAATGAATGAAAAACTGGTATGAGCAGATGCTGCAAACCTGATATTTGAACGAAAGGCCGCCATTTGCTAGGTCAACACATAAAAGACCTTTCACATCTCGCCGGGTATCTGGGGGTGCTCCGCTGGCGTTATGCCGCCGGAACGGTCTTCCTGCTGCTGACCAACGGTTTTGCCCTGCTGATCCCCTGGTTCATGAAGATGGCGGTGGAAGGGCTCCAGCATCCCGCATCCGCCAGTCTTTCGCCTGCTGTCTGTGCCATGGTAATCATCGGGCTGGCAGCGGGAAACTGCATCACACGCGTTTTTTCCCGCACCTTGATGCTTAATGCGGCTCGCATCATAGAGTTCCGCATCCGCGAAGACCTTTTTCAACGCTTGCTGTTACTCGACCAAGCCTTCTTCTCGACCAGCAGGACCGGCGACATCCTGTCGCGCTTTTCCAATGATCTTACCAATGTCCGCATGTTGGTGGGTTTTGGCGCCATGAGCGTCATCAACACGCTGATCATCTATATCGCCGCTGTTACCATGATGATGCGCATCCATCCCATACTTACCCTGTGTGCGGTTATTCCATTCCCCTTGATGGTGCTGGCGGTCAAAAAGGTCAGCCACAACCTTTTCAAGCACTCCCTTGCGGCCCAGCAGGAATTGGCCCGCCTGACGAGTCTGACGGAGGAATCGGTATCAACGGTGCGCCTGATCAAGGCCTATTGCCGCGAAAACCATTTCCAGGGCATGTATGCCGAGGTTTCCGACCAATACCTGGGACGAAACCTGAAATTGGCGCGCTTGCGCGGCTTGCTGCTGCCGTTGATGGCAACCGCAACCGGGGCTGGAACGCTGATAGTCCTGTTCCTGGGAGGGCGGCTGGTGATTTCGGGTACGATTTCACTGGGGGATTTCGTGGCCTTCAGCGGTTACCTGGCCATGTTGGTCTGGCCGACGGCGGTCATGGGGTGGATCATGACCCTGGCCCAGCGCGGCGCGGCTTCGATGTCACGGCTGAACGAGATTCTCGAGGCTGAATCCGGGGTGTCTTCTGCCCCGGATGCCGAACAGATCAAGGAATTGCGCCAGGGAATCGAGATGCATGATTTGTCATTTTATTATGGCGCGGCCAAGGTTCTTGACCGGGTTTCCTGCCACATCAGGGCGGGAGAGCGGATCGGCGTTACCGGTGCCGTCGGGAGCGGCAAATCGACCCTGCTCAAGCTGCTGACACGTCAGCTCCCTGTCGGCGACGGACAGATCCTGCTGGACGGACGCGACATAAACCGGATCAATGCGGCGAGTCTGCGTGCCATTATCGGCTACGTGCCACAGGAGACGTTCCTCTTTTCCCGCAGCATCAGGGAAAATATCGCCTACGGGGCTGTCGGCGGGGATACGGACATCGATGAGCTGGTCCGCCAGGCGCGCCTGACAACGGACATAGAAAAGTTCCACGAAGGGTTGGAAACCATGGTGGGCGAAAAAGGGGTGGCCCTGTCAGGCGGGCAGAAACAGCGGCTTTCCATTGCCAGGGCCTTGTCGGCCAATCCCCGTATCCTGCTCCTGGACGACCCGCTTTCGGCAGTCGATGCCGGCCGGGAGGAGGAGATACTGGGCGAGATGGGCCGGATCTGTGAAGACCGGACGGTATTGATCGTTTCCCATCGCCTTTCGGCTTTCAGGGATTGCGACCGGGTGCTGGTGCTGCAGGATGGCAGGATTGCAGAGCAGGGGAGCCCGGCCGAACTGCTGGAACAGGATGGCTTGTATGCCATGATGTATCGCATGCAGCGGCTGGAAGAGGAATTACTTTAAAAAAGTTGCCCCCACCCGCACCCTGGCCCTCTTCCTGAGGGAGAGGGGGCTTTATTCCTTACCCTTCAAGGGGAAGGTTAGGATGGTGATGGGTGTCATTGCCATCAAAAAGGATACCCCAGGCCGACGAATATGGCGGGGCCGTCGCGGCCGATGCCCATGTCTACCCGGCCGACGATGTTGGGGCGGACTATGGCGCGGAAGCCCACGCCGGGGTTGAATTCGAAGTTGTTGGCTTGCGCCTTGTCCAGCGATTCCATCACCGCACCCAGGTCAACGAAGGGAGCCAGCTCCCAATCGGCAGTGACGTTGAAGACCTCCCAACGGAAGAGGCGGATGCGCTCCTCCAGGTTGCACAGAAAAAAGCTGTTGTCGATGAAACGGTTGCGTCCGTAGCCGCGCAGGGTGTTCTCGCCGCCCAGGATACTCTGTTCCAGAAAGGGGACCCTGTGCCCCAGGGTCTGGTTGTACATCAGGCGAAACACACTGATATAGCGGGCTTTGTTAAGGGGGATGAAGCCTTTGACCTCGGCCTCGTAGTGGCGGTAGTCGCCGGCGCCTCCCAAGGCCTTGGTACTGGGTTCCAGGGTGGCCCGGGCATAGCCGCCGAAGGTAGGCATCTCGCTATCGTCCAGGGTGCTGTAGATGAAGGACAGGCGTGGGCTGTGGGCGGTGAACCCGTTGATGCCCGGCACGGTGGCCTCGGAAAATCTGTCATGGATGTCGGGAATCTTGCCGACCGCCCCCTTGCGGATGGTGACGTCGCGATAACGGTCGCCCAGGACGATTTGGTAGAATTTGCCGATCTGGTAGCCGGCCGACAGGTTGAAGCCCATCTCCTTGTCGGCGTAATTGGATTCAAGTTGCTGCGGGCTTTTGGCCTGGAAACCGAAAAAACGGGCCGAGCCATCGGAGAACTTAAAGATAAAGGCATTTAGTTCAAGCTTCTTATTCAGCAGCGAAGTGTCCTTGATTTTGAATTCATAATCGTGGTTGACCTTGGTGGACTGGGAGAGGTTGATCTCGATACTGCGCTCGGAAGTGGGGTAAAAGGCGCCATACAGGGTGGTGGTGATGCCGAAGTTGTCGTTGTAGTTTACCTGGGGTGCCAGCAGGGTGTTGATCTCATCCTGTTTGTTGTGGATCAGAAAGGCGGTCAGCGCCCCGGCGGTTATGCCTTCGTTGGGGCTTGAGGCGATCACCGGCAAGGGTACGGTAACCACTTTGACTTTCTCGTCGCATTCGGAGCTGGTCAGGGGGCCGGGAAGCTTGCTGCGGGGTATGAAACTGGTGCAAGCGCCCAGCAGAACTGCAAGCAGCGGCAACACGCACAGCATGGCCGCTTTGTAAATATTCGGGAATCGCAAAAACATGGTAGGAATATGTATCATTGTGCTGCTCGGGGTGTCAACAGCCCAGTTGCGTTTTTGCCAGCGATAGCGCTTGTTTCCGCTAGTTGCGTGCGCTATAATTAAACATTTAAACCGGTAGAAAAGAGTCTCGATGAAGCTTAACGCCAAACTCGTCATCATCATGATTTCCCTGCTGGTCCTCACGATGCTGACCCTCTTCATACTCAATCAATATGCCCAGAACGACCTGGTCCAGGAAATCCAGGACAGCTCCCAGGAGATCTCCAAGGCTATTCAGATGAGTATCGAGGATCTCACTTCCGAGGCCGAAACCTCCCGTTTGACCGATTACCTCGGTAAGGCCCGCGACAGGGGCATCAACGAGATCAACATCATCAGCAACGAGGGTGAGATCATTGACTCATCCGATCCGGAGAAAATCGGTAAAAAACGGGAGATCAAGAAGCTGGAGAAAGGGGTCCACGCCGCGCCGCGCCAACAGGCGGGGGCCACGATCCTCTCCCAGAAACCTTACGAAGTGGTGGTGCCGGTCATTGTTGGCGACGAACAACTGGGTTATGTGCAGATCAACATGCTGCTGGACAACATCAGGGATCTGCAGCATGCCAATTTTATCCGCCGGTTGTTTGCCACCTGCATGGTTTTTGCCGTTGGCATTGCCTTCTCCATTTACCTGGCCCGGCGCTACACCGAACCGATACACCGGTTGGTCGGCGATTTCAAGCGGGTCTCGGCCGGCGACCTGTCGGTGACCATACCGGTTGACAGCCAGGATGAAATCGGCGAACTGGCTGCCGGGTTCAACAACATGGTGGACAAGCTGCGGGAGCGTGAGGTGCTGGAAAAGCGCCTGTACGAGGCTGAACACCTCTCCCGGGTAGGACAGCTGGCCTCCGGCATTGCCCACGAGATCCGCAACCCCCTTAACTACATCAGTCTGGCCATCGACCATCTCAAGGCCGAAATGTTGCCACGCTGCGGTGAGCAGTGCGCGGAACTGGAAGATCTGGCTGAAAAGATCAAGGAAGAGGTGCGCCGTGCCAACTACATGGTGCTCAATTTCATGAACTACGGCCGGCCGCTCAAGCTGCGCCGAGTACTTGTGCCTTACGATGAGATCATCTCAAAGGTGCTGCCGCTGATCAGCGATCGTATGGCTGAACAGCATATCCGGGTGGAACTGAATATTGACCCTGATCTGCCACCCCTGTGGGTCGATCAGGAATTAATACGTAACTGCATTATAAATTTTCTCACTAACGCCACCCAGGCCATGGATGACGGAGGTGTCATCACCCTGGGAGCCTCCACGGACAGGGAAAAGAGACAGGCATGTCTCACCTTCACGGATCAGGGCAGTGGCATCCGCGAAGAAGACATTCCCAAAATTTTCCAGCCATATTTCACCACCAAGGATGTGGGTATCGGGCTTGGTTTGGCTATCACCGAGCGGATCATCAAGGAACACGGTGGCGAGATCCTGGTACAGAGCCGGTCTGGAGAGGGAACAACCTTCACCGTATTGTTGCCGCTCCAGCCTGAGGAATTATAGCTGGTATAGAGTTAACCGCTGCCATGAGTCAATATTATGGCAAGGTTGAAGGGGTTTGAAGGGATCATGAACAATCCGGAAAAAAACGGCAGCATCTTGATCGTGGATGATGAACGGGGGCAACGGGAAATCCTCTCGGTCATTCTTACCAAGGAAGGCTATGACGTGGTTGATGTCCCTGGCGTGCGTGAGGCGCTGGATCAGCTGGATAAACGGGAATTCGACCTGATTCTGACCGATCTGAAGATGCAGGGGCAGAGCGGACTGGATCTGCTGGAAAAGGTCCTTGGCGACGACCCGCAGCAGTGCGTGATCCTCATGACCGCCCACGGAACAGTGGATTCTGCCGTTGAGGCCATGAAAAAGGGGGCCTTCGACTACCTGGAGAAGCCGCTGGAGCGGGCCAACCTGATCCTGACGCTGCGGCGAGCCTTTGAGCGGATCGGCCTGGTGCGAGAGAACCGCATCCTGCAGAAGCGGGTTGCAGCCAATCAGGTCATACCGAATATGCTGGGTGATCATCCCAAGATGCTGGAAGTATTCAGAATAGTAGGTAAAATCGCGGCCACCAATTCAACGGTGCTGATCGTGGGTGAGTCAGGGACCGGCAAGGAGTTGGTGGCCCGTGCCATCCATGAAGGGAGCCAACGCCGCGACAAACCGTTCATGGCCATCAACTGCGCCGCCATACCGGACACCCTGATCGAGAGTGAGTTGTTCGGGCATGAAAAGGGGAGTTTCACCGGTGCCAATGTCCGTGAGCTGGGTGTGTTCGAGGCGTCCAACGGTGGTACGGTCTTTCTGGATGAGATCGGCGAAATGAACGTGGCCATGCAGGCCAAGCTGTTGCGGGCCATTCAGGAAAAGGAGATTCGCCGGGTTGGCGGCAAGGTCAACATCCCGCTGGACGTGCGGATCGTCTCCGCCACCAACAAGGAGTTGGAACAGGAGATCAGAAAGGGCCATTTTCGCGAAGACCTCTTTTATCGCCTGAACGTGATCCGCATCAATCTGCCTCCCTTACGGGAGCGTGGCAGCGATGTCAAAACTTTGGCAGAGTTCTTTGTCAAAAAATACAGCCTGTCCACCGGTATCGGCGTTGACGGCATCTCGAAATCAACGCTAAAAATGCTCATGAATTACACCTGGCCCGGCAATGTGCGCCAGTTGGAGTCGGTTATCGAGCGGTCGGTACTGATGGCGGAGTCCAACATCATTGAACCGGAGGACCTGCCGGCCGAGATAACAACGTCCACTTCCCTGGCTGGCGGAATTCCTTTTGATCTGCCGCCGGGCGGGATTGCCTTCGAGGAATTTGAAAAGGCGCTGATCATGAAGGCCATGGAGCGGGCCGACTGGGTGATCGGCAAAGCAGCGCCACTGCTGGGCATGAGCTATAAGACCCTGCAGTATCGTCTGGAGAAATTCAATATCGAACGCCCTGGGCGGCATGTGAATAAGTATTGATCTTTTGTATGGCAAATTGCCCGCTGTAACTCGCAGAAAGGAACGTTTTGTGCATGCTTTGACAAATTCCCAAAAAAATCCTACGACCAGAAATATTACCATGCCAATGTTCGCTTCCCAGAATTTATCATGAAAAAAGCACTGATCTGCGGCATATCCGGCCAGGACGGCGCCTATCTTGCCAACCTGCTGCTTGCTAAGGGCTATGAGGTCCATGGCACCTCCCGTGATGCGCAAATATCGTCCTTTTCAAGTCTTGACCGGCTTGGGATCAGGGCACGCACAACCCTCCATTCCATGGCAATGAACGATTTCCGCAGCGTTCTCCAGGTGATGGCCAAGGTGCGTCCGGACGAGGTCTACAACCTGGCGGGCCAGAGTTCGGTCGGACTCTCCTTTGACCAGCCGGTGGAAACTCTGGAGAGTATCAGTGTCGGCACCCTCAACCTGCTGGAGGTCATCCGCTTCATCGACTGCCCCATACGGCTCTACAACGCGGGTTCCAGCGAGTGTTTCGGAAACACCAATGGCGAGCCCGCCGACGAAAACGTGCCCTTCCGCCCCCGCAGTCCCTATGCCGTTGCCAAGGCAACCGCCTTCTGGGAAATCGCCAACTACCGCGAATCCTACAACCTGTTTGCCTGTACCGGCATCCTCTTCAACCACGAATCGCCACTGCGCCCGGAACGCTTTGTCACCCAGAAAATCATCCAGGCCGCCCGGCGCATTGCCGAGGGGAACAAAGAGAAGCTCCATCTGGGCAATATCTCGATCGCCCGTGATTGGGGCTGGGCCCCGGAATACGTGGATGCCATGTGGCGTATCCTGCAGCAGGATAAGCCCGAGGATTTTGTGGTAGCCACTGGCGAGACCAATACCCTGGAAGAATTTGTCGCCGAAGCCTTCAAGTGCCATGGCCTGGACTGGCGCGACCATGTGGTTACGGACCCTTCCCTGCTGCGCCCTTCCGAGATCATGGTCAGCCGGGCCAATCCGGCCAAGGCAAAGCAGCGGCTGGGGTGGACTGCCCAAAACCGGATGCGGGACGTGGTGCGGATGATGGCGCAGGTGTAATGGGAGAGTGCGGTTGGAGTGAAAATAAGCCCTCCTAGGATTTAATAACATCAAGTGATCAGTTTGTTTTATATTTAAATAAGGTGGTTATAAGTGAACGATAAGCCTACTTGCTTTATTCTTGATGTTGATGGAGTACTTACCACAGGACAATTTTTATATACTTGCGACGGTAAGTTCGCCAAAGTATTTGGCCCGGACGATAATGACGCTTTGAAACTACTTGAGCCGTATATCAATATTATTTTTGTAACAGGTGACAGGAAAGGCTTTGAGATAAGTAGTCGGCGGATTGTAAACGATATGGGGTACCCTCTAGAACTCGTAAGTACCATTAAACGAGTGGACTGGATTAAAGAAAATTATGCATTAGAAAACGTTATTTATATGGGTGATGGTATTTTTGACCACTATGTTATGAAAAAAGTGGGCTATGCCATAGCGCCGTCAAATGCTGATGTTCTGGCAAAGCAGCATGCACATTATGTGACACAACGCGCAGGTGGTGATAGGGCTGTTGCAGAGGCTTGTTTGCATATTTTAGATAAGTTTTTTGATCGCTACAATCCGGACTCATTGCCACTAGCAAAAACTCCTTCTTTTGGTGAGTGGACCGTATGATCAAGCAGAAATTGCAGAATTTTATGTCTAGGCGCCGATGTACACTTCTTGGGGTCGGGCCCATGAGCCTTAATTGTGTAGACGCTGCAATCGAGTTGGCAAATGATTTTGAAGTTCCTCTTATGCTGATTGCGAGTCGGCGTCAAATAGATTCCGCCGAATTTGGTGGTGGATATGTCAACAACTGGACTACCGCATCTTTTGCCGATTATGTCATTGATCAAGACAAAAAAGGCAAAATTATCCTCGCCCGTGATCATGGTGGTCCTTGGCAAAATGAGAAAGAGACACGTGAGACCATGAGTCTCCGCAGAGCCATGGAATCGGCAAAATCATCATATCGAGCGGATATTGACGCCGGTTTTCAGATATTACACATTGACCCAAGTGTTGATATACACAGTAAACCTAATATTGATGAAATTCTGGATCGGATATACGAACTTTACGAATACTGTTGGACATATGCCCAAAGGGCCGGCAAAGAAATAATATTTGAAATCGGCACTGAGGAGCAGAGCGGGAGTACTAATACGCTTGAGGAACTGGAGTATTCATTAAACCATATTCAAAGGTTCTGTAAAAAGGAGAATCTCCCTTCTCCTACATTTGTTGTGATTCAAACCGGCACTCGGGTGAAGGAAACGCGCAATGTTGGATCCTTTGATTCACCTATTAGAGTTGCTGGTGAAGTTGCGGTAGAAATTCAGCTTCCGAAAGTCATTGAAATATGTAATCAGCAGAATGTATTTATGAAAGAACATAATACCGATTACCTGAGTGATGAGTCTTTGCAGTGGCACCCTCGTTTTGGCATTCATGCTGCCAATGTGGCTCCGGAATTCGGAGTGGCAGAAACAAGAGCCTTGCTTGATGTGCTGGAGAGCAACCGGTTGAACACGTTGGTAGATAATTTCAGTAGAGTCGTTATCGACTCGCAGAAGTGGCAAAAATGGCTCTTGCCTAACTCAGTCGCTTCTGAACGGGAAATTGTGCAGATTGCCGGCCACTACAACTTCGCTCATCCAGAAGTAATTGATATCAAAAATGCAGCTAGTACCATTTTGGGAAAAAAGGGGATAGATCTCGACAGTTACCTTAAAAGTTGTGTCAAAGAAAGTATCATGCGCTACATAAAAAATTTTAGAATGGTGAGAATACCATGAATCGGGTTGCAACAATAATTCTCAACAGGAATTTGCCCGCCGTAACAGACCGGCTTGCTGGAAGATTTCTATCCAAGGAATCTGATTTGACAGATGTGTTTGTTGTTGAGTCAGGCTCTCAAGCAGATAACCTATCACAATACTGTACATGGTATGCCAATTGGCCCGATGCCGTTGAGCACGGCTTACGGGTGCCACGTGGGTTTAATTACGCTTTTGCCGAACTGTACAAGGCCGGCCGTTTTGCCAACTATGACTATTATTTCACGCTTACAAATGACACTGAATTTGGAGATGAACCTGTTCTCGCTAAGTTGCTTGATGTTCTAGAAAATCACCCAAGAGTTGGCATTTTATCGCCGTGTTCCCACAGTTGGGGAGAAAAACAACTGCTTCACGATAAACAAACCAAATATTTTTGGTACGTGCATAATACAGCATATCTAATGAGACGTCAGTACATTGAGAGTATCATGGATACAGATAACCCCGACTACATGGGTATCCTTTACGATGGTAGTAACTTTAGAGGCTATGGGGCCGAAACCGAGCTAATTGCAAAGGGTTATGCCAATGACTGGGCAACGGCAATCACTACGGCCGTCTGGTCCGAGGAAAATGAAAGTCATTTATTGAATAGGGCGGATCTTATTAAAACGGACAGTTATGATATGAACCTGAAATTATACGTGGAGGAAGGGCAACGTTGGATGCGCAAAAAATACGGTTTTAATAGTCGTTGGACGATGCAGCTGTATGCGAAATTTTTCTATGAGAACTTTTTTGAGATTAACCCGGAATATTTAGAATTCAAAATATAGAGGCCGGAGTGTTGCCACAATGAAACTGATTGAAAAACCGTGGGGTAAAGAAGAAGTCATAGAGATCAATGATCGTTACATGATGAAGAAACTTACCATGTGGAAAGAACATCGATGCAGCCTTCAATATCATAACCTCAAACAGGAGACTATTTACGTACTATCGGGCTGTTTACGTATTTTGTCAGGTAGCAGCAAGGAAACACTTGAGGCAAAAGAATATTTTCCTGGCGATACTATTACATTAACACCGGGTGTTATTCATAGGATGGAAGCTGTGGAGGATTGTGTATATCTGGAGGCAAGCACTCCAGAGATGGATGATGTCGTCAGATTGGTTGACGACTACGACAGGGCGTAACAATGTGTTATCGAGTGTGTATTCCAGTTGCAGGCACTGGTTCCCGTTTAGGTGGGCTTACCCGTTACCTTAATAAAAGTCTTGTTACCGTTTCGAACAGACCGGTACTCAGTCATATTATTGAAGCTTTCCCCAAAGACTGCGAATTCGTTATCCCTCTTGGTTACAAGGGAACTCTTGTTCAAGAATTTTTGCAGTTAGCCTATCCTGATCGGATATTTCACTATTCGATGGTTAATCCATATGAAGGCCCAAGATCCGGACTGGGCTTTTCTTTATTGACATGTGAAAAGTATCTTAATGAGCCGTTTGTGTTCTGTTCATGCGACACTTTGATAGACGAGCAAATGCCACCTCTTGAAGATAACTGGATGGGGTTTGCCAAAGTTCAGAATGTTGCCGAATATCGCACCGGCAGGCTTTGCGAAAACAAGGTAATGGAAGTACTCGATAAAGGGGCTGTTGGAGATGACCTTTTCGCATATATTGGTCTTGCGGGAATAAAGGACCATGAAACGTTTTGGAAACTGATGCACCAAGGGGGTAAAGATTCTATTGATATGGGGGAATCATATGCCTTGCAGTACATGGCCGCCTCATCCTGTGTCAAGGGATACGAGTTCAACTGGCACGACTGCGGCAACCCTGCGGCGCTCGAAAAAACCAGGATGGAGCGTTATAAACCCGATGAGCCCAATATACTGGAGAAAGCAAATGAAGCGATATGGTTTGTAAATAAGCAGGTCATCAAGTTTTCTGATGATCAAAAGTTTATTGCCAATCGTGTAAAACGCGTTCATGAACTGCAAGGTTTTGTACCTGAAGTGACAGGTGCTCGACCCCATATGTATCGTTACCCGAAGGTGGAAGGCAAGGTCTTGTCTGAGGTTGTTACCCTCCCACTGTTTGAACACTTACTCGAACATTGCAAGGATTTCTGGACGCAGAAAACACTGAATCCTGATGAGTCACAAGAGTTCCGTGCTACCTGCATGCGCTTTTACCGAGACAAAACCTTTGAGCGGGTTGAACTGTTTTACAAAAACTTTTCGCGGCAAGATGGTACGGAGTCGATTAATGGCGTAGCAATGCCAATGCTAGATACCCTGTTAAATTTAATTGATTGGGAGTGGCTTGCCGATGGGCTTCCGGGTCGTTTCCATGGCGACTTTCATTTTGAGAACATCCTTTGGACACCTGCTACCCAACACTTCACCTTTTTGGACTGGCGGCAAGATTTTGGTGGCGATCTCACCACGGGAGATATTTATTACGATTTTGCCAAATTGATGCACGGCTTGATCATCTGTCATGAACTTATTGCCAGAGATTTTTTTACAGTTGAATGGTGCCAGGATGAGATTACTTATGACTTCCATAGGAAGCAAATTCTCGTGGAGTGTGAGCGGTACTATCTAGAATGGCTTGATGCTAATCAGTATGATAACAAGAAAGTTGTAGTACTCACGGCCCTTATTTACCTTAATATTGCCGCTCTGCACCACTACCCGTATAGCCTTCTGCTTTATGCTTTGGGTAAGTCAATGCTGCATCAAGCCATGGAGAGTATGAGTGAATCTTATAGAACGTAATTATGACGTACTTACAGGGGTTTCAGATCTTGAACCGTTGCACAGTTTCAAGAAATTTCCGGTTTTTATGGGTTGTGTTGATGAGAAACCGAATGGGGATCTGTTTGCGGAGATGAGTTGGCAGATCAGCCGCTCCAGCGGTCTCATTCAACTTAACCCAGTGCTCCCGCTCAATATCATTTACCAGGTCAGCCATGGCTCCGGTTCCACAGGATTGCTTTGGGATCAACATCACAGTGCCTTCGCAAGATTCGTGCACGGCTTCTCTCCGAAATCTGTTTTGGAAATAGGAGGTTGCCACGGCATACTCGCTAAAAAATATCATTCACTTGCTCCTATTGAATGGACCATTGTCGAGCCAAATCCTATGCCTGTCGATGATCTGCCGGCAAAGATCATTAAGAGTTTTTTTGATGATAAGTTTGCCTGCAATCAGGCATTCGATACCTTGATTCACTCTCATGTGTTTGAACATGTGTATGAACCGGATATGTTCATGCGCCATCTGGCCGGTTTTGTTGGTGAAGGTAAAACGTTAATTTTCTCAATCCCTAACATGGAAATCATGCTTGAGCGGAAATATACCAATTGCATCAATTTCGAACATACGGTTTTCCTGACGGATCCTTATGTGGAGTATTTGTTGAGTAAATACGGTTTCCGATTGATAAAAAAAGAATATTTCCTTGACGATCACAGTATCTTTTACGCAGCGGTATGTGACACATCTGTTTTAAGACAAGATATTCCTGGTGGACTTTATGAAAAAAACCGGCGACTTTATCTGGAGTACGTCGAATATCATAATAAATTGATTGAACAACTTAATGGTGCAATACAAACAACGGAAAGACCTGTCTATCTATTTGGTGCACATGTGTTCTCTCAGTATCTGATCGCGTTCGGGCTAAATGCTGATAATATTGTTTGCCTGCTCGATAATGATTCTAAAAAACAGGGAAAAAGACTTTATGGCACCTCGCTCAATGTTTTTTCACCCACAGTTTTAAGCACAGTTGTCAATCCTCTTGTGATCCTGAAGGCTGGTGTTTATAACAACGAAGTGCGACAGGATATTTTGGAAAATATCAACCCTAATACAGAGTTCCTTGAGTAATCCAATTTATTTAATGTCTGAGGAAGTTAATGCAAAAGCCAACTCTAACCATATTTGCCAACTTCAGAATTGATTCGGAAGAGCGCCTCCAGCGTATGAAGGACTCTTTTCTGTCCTTCCGGGCGATTGATGCCGAGAAATGGGTGGTGAATATCCGTGGACAATACAAAGTTGAAGCAAGGAACTTTCTGGAAGAGCAGCTGGATTCACGGCTTATGATGTTTCAGTTGGAAAGCGCTGAGGGGTGGTTCCACGATTCCCGCATGATGTCAAGGGAGATAGACACCGATTTCGTTTTGTATTGGATTGAAGATCACATAAACATGGTTACAGACTGTAATATTTATGACCATATTGTCGAGGAGATGCGAGCGGCAAACGTAGAATTTTTACCATACTCATTTTTTTGGACTGCAAAAAGATACGAAAATATCAAGCAACATGAAATGCAATATCTATCTTGGTTGGATTTAGATATTTCTACCCTTGATTTGCTTCTGAATAAAGCACCTAAAGCATATATAATTTTTGCTGTGGGCATATTTAGTACCCAGCTCTTTAAACGTATTGTGCAGGATGACGATACACGTCAAGCCATAAAATGGCCGCAAGACACACCATTTAATTTTGAAAAGTCGTGGCATGACACACACTGGCTGCCGGTAAGGATCGGCCTGCCGAAGAGTGAATTATTTGCATCCATAGATGATGATTCTGTAGAGCCGGGATCATGCCTGATTTCCAGAGGTTTTTATAGGCAAACGCAACCTCGGAAAATAATGGGAATGTCTGATCATTATCAGCCAATTCAAGAAACTACGTTGTCCTATTTAAGTCAGATAAGAAACCCAGAAAATTTACTACAGCGTTTGCTAGTTGTAAATATCCCTTTGGAAAAAATTGACTTAGACGTAGAAGATTTTATTTGTTGGCTTAGTGACTATCGTGAAGTTCAGGATCGCTATTCCAGATCAAACGACGTCTTTATTGAAAAGTGTCTCGAACATTACATTGCCTACAAGTTTTCTGAGTTGAAGCCAGGGCAAGTCTATATTGATATAGCTGCAGCTGGTAGCAATTGGACCGATTGTCTTCTGAAACGAGGAGTGAATGCATATAGTCTGGATTTGACTTATCCGGAAGGTATCCATGGTAATAAAATTGGGGCTAATGCTGCCGCAACTGGTTTGCCAGACAATTCTGTAGACGCCATGTCCTTGCAATGTGCTTTTGAAACATTTCGAGGTGGCTATGACAAACTATTCATCAAAGAATCAAAACGTATTCTCAAGGATGGGGGCAAGGTAGTTATTTCTCCTTTATACCTTGACGCCCGCCATTTTATTTTATCCAGCAAAAACTCGGACCTTTCAAGTGTGCCTCTTGATGAGGGGGCAATAAGAGTCTGGCGTGAAGATGAATACGATGAAGCATTCAGCCGTCATTATTCACCTGAAGCCTTGGCAGACAGAATATTTTCAAATCTTGAAGGCTTGTTTGCAACAGTTATGTATATCAATAATCTGGACCAATTCAGAATCCGATTTCCAGGCCAACGCATCTATTGCGATTTCAATTTGTATATCTCCAAAACAGCGGAACCAGTTTCAGTTGATGGTCTATGCAGTCTGAGCAGTATCTATAATGATGGTTTTTATGAAGAGCAAAAAGATGCTTCTTACAAATCAGCAGAGTCAATAGTTCCCATGCTTCTCGATGTACTCCAGCCTAAATCCGTTATCGATGTTGGATGCGGTGTTGGTGGGTGGCTTCATGTATTTCAAAAAAATGGCATAACCGATATTTGCGGGTATGACGCAAACGACCTTGCTGCGGACAAATACTTTATCGATAAGAAACGCATTAGAACTAATGCGGATCTTTCAAGTAGTAATTTCAGGATTCATGAAAAATCAGACCTGCTGATTTGCCTTGAAGTTGCTGAACATCTGCCTGCGGAGGTTGCAGAACAGTTTGTAATGAACCTCACCGACGCTTCTCCAATAGTGGTTTTCTCGGCAGCATTACCTGGCCAGACGGGTGTGAACCATATTAACGAACAGTCTCCTTGGTACTGGCGGGAAAAATTCAATAAATTTGGCTATACAGAAATAGACTTTATTCGCCCACATATTTTGAGAAATGACAATATATGTTGGTGGTATCGGCAGAATATCACTTGTTTTGTCAGACCTGATGTGTTGACAACAAATGCAAAGCTTGCGGCTCTCGCAAAGTTGCATGGGCAGAGGAATGATGCACATAAGTTGACTATAGTAAACGAGTGGGTACTTAAACACATTCTCGATGGTGAACATTTAACAACTTGTTCAACTGAACCGGAAAAAAACAATAATCCATTTCTTTCTATCATTATTCCCACTCGAAACCGCGCTGCCCTGCTCTACAACACTCTTGACTCTCTCACATTACAAACCTACCCGACAAACCGTTTCGAAGTCATTGTCATTGATAACGGATCTACAGATTCCACTGCTGAGGTGTGTAAGTATTTTGAACAGAGAATCCCTCAACTTAAATGCATCTATGATCCGCGCCCAGGTTTGCACAATGGCAGGCACTCCGGTCTTGATGCAGCAAGTGGTGATATTCTTGTCTATGCTGATGATGACATTGAAGCGCAATCCTCTTGGCTAGAGGGTATTGCAGAGTCTTTTGTTGATCCGAGTGTTGCCCTTGTGGGCGGGAAAATTCTTCCTAAATTTGAAAGCCCTCCACCTAAATGGGTTGATGAATTGCGTAGTACAACGAATACCGGATGGTCGCTTGGCTGGTATAGCATCCTTGATTTTGGCGATACTCTGCTTGAAATACCGCATGAATATGTTTGGGGCTGCAATTTTTCTATTAGAAAAGATGTCTTGAAGAAAGTAAGCGGTTTTCACCCTGATTCTTTGCCGCAAGAGCTTATCAAATATCGCGGTGATGGTGAATCGGCCGTATCCTTTGCTGTGCGGGATATGGGATTAAAAGCGATATATAACCCAAAAGCTTCGGTCTACCATGTGGTTTCAACCAAAAGATTGACAGTTGATTACATTTACCAAAGGGCGTTCAACCAAGGTGTCTCGAATTCGTACACCAGCATCCGCAAGAATAGATCGCTGTCAGCCCAGATGGAATATGCCCCTCCATCGAACACGATACATGAAGCCGTTAATCGTGGGCTGGTCGATGGTTTTAACTATCATCAGCAGATGGTGCAGATGGACAGCAAGCTTCAGGAATGGGTTTTGAGAGATAATTATTTTGGAGAAAATGGGGTGCCGTAATGACGCAAGAGAACTCTCACCAACTCGTTGACCACATTACTTGGAACGATCAGCACATTGCCACCATCATTCGCCGTGATTACATGCCGTCCGAGACCACTTTTATCTCACCGGACAGTTATTACCAGCAACTCGGCTTCGTGGTCTACCCGAAGGATGGTGTTGTGGCACGCCACGCACACTTGCCGTTACAGCGGCATCTGGTAGGTACGCCGGAAACCCTCTTGATTAGGAAGGGACGAACCGAAGTGGAACTCTACGCCATGGACAAAAGCCCCCTCGGCACCTGGGTGCTGGAGGAAGGCGACATGATCCAGTTGGTAGCGGGTGGGCATTGTTTCAAGTGCCTTGAAGAAACCATTTTTCTAGAAATCAAGCAGGGGCCGTATACCGGTCTGGTGGAGAAGGAGCGGTTCTGATGATACCGGTATGCGAGCCTTTGGTAACGCCGCGTGATATCGAGTTGGTCAATGATGCCCTGGCATCAGGCTGGATTTCGTCTGCCGGCAAATACCTCGATCAGTTCGAGGAGCGCTGGGCCGCATACTGTGGCATGACGTACGGCATTGCCGTCTCCAACGGTTCCACTGCCCTGGACATCGCCGTAGACCTGCTGAAGCTTGAAGCAGGAGACGAGGTCATCATGCCGACCTTCACCATCATTTCACCGGCCCAGTCGGTGGTCCGGTCCGGTGGCATACCAGTATTGGTCGACAGCGATCCCGTAACCTGGCAGATGGATGCCGGGCAGATCGAGGCAAGGATCACCTCTCGCACCAAGGCTATCCTGATCGTGCATATCTACGGCCATCCCGCCGACATGGACCCGATCATGGCGCTGGCCGCAAAGCACGGTTTGACTGTCATAGAGGATGCGGCCGAGGTGCATGGCGCCGAATACAAGGGCCGCTGCTGCGGCGGTATTGGCCATATCAGCACCTTCAGTTTCTACGCCAACAAGTTGGTTACGACTGGCGAGGGTGGCATGGTACTGGTGAAAAGCAAAGAACACGCTGATCGCGCCCGTTCCCTGCGCAACCTCTGTTTCCAACCCGGCCGCCGTTTTTACCACGATTCGCTGGGTTACAATTATCGCTTGACCAATGTCCAGGCAGCAATGGGCGTCGGACAGATTGAGCGGATCGAGGAGACAATAAACCGCAAGCGGGCGATTGCGCACGCATATAATACTGCTTTTGCCGGGATTCCAAGGATACAGCTTCCCTCTGAAATGTCCTGGGCTCACAACGTTTACTGGGTATACGGCATAGTTCTGGGAGAAGAACGTGAAGCGGATGCTATCCAGATCATGTCACAATTGCGAGAACATGGCATCGAGACCCGTCCGTTCTTTTTAGGCATGCACGAACAGCCGGTGTTTCAGCATAGAGGACTCTTCCTCAACGAGCGTTATCCTGTGGCCGAGCGACTGGCCCGTAAAGGTTTTTACCTCCCCAATGGCCTGACAATTACCGATAGGCAGATCGCAGATGTGGTTAAATCCGTAAAGGAGTGTCTGGCATGAGCGTGTTCAACGAGTATGCCCGTTACTACGATTTGCTCTACCGTGACAAGGATTATGCCGGCGAAACGGAATATGTCCACGGCCTTATCCAGGCCCATTTCCCCGGTGCACAGAGCGTCCTTAATCTTGGGTGCGGTTCAGGGCGCCATGATCGAGAAATGGTTAAAAAGGGATACAAGCTGACCGGCGTTGACCTGTCAGAGGAAATGCTGGCGTCGGCTCGTAGTGCGGCGCAACCTGTTTCTTCTCTGGCTTATGTGCAAGGTGACGTACGAACGGTTCGGCTTGCAAATACCTTTGATGTGGTCATTTCCCTCTTTCACGTGGTCAGCTATCAGGCGACCAACCAAGACTTGCTGGCTGCCTTTGCAACCGCCAGACGCCACCTGAATCCGGGCGGCATTTTTATTTTTGATTGCTGGTATGGTCCGGGCGTATTGACTGACAGACCAACTATACGGGTGAAGGAGCTGGAGGACGATGACATCAGTGTCACCCGTATTGCGCAACCGGTGATGCACCCCAATGAAAATGTGGTGGATGTCAATTACCGAATGTTTCTCAGGGGCAAGTCTAGCGGCAATGTCCGGGAGATCTGCGAAACTCACCGGATGCGTTACCTGTTTCTCCCCGAGATCCGACAGTTACTTTCCCTGAGCGGCTTCGAACTCGAGGCGTCTGAAGAGTGGCTTACCGCTGCTCCCCTCAGCTTCACCAGCTGGAGTGCCGTCATTGTCTGCAAGGGTGGCGTTTGAGACACCTGCTTGCTTCTCTGGCTGAACGGAGATTGTAATTGAAAATTACCGTATTTGGCGGATGTGGTTTCATTGGTTCGCACCTTGTGGATGCTTTGCTGCTCCAGGGACACGACATTCGTGTCTTTGACAGAAGCCTTGAACTGTTTCGCACCCCGCTTGTCGATGTCGAATATGTCATAGGTGATTTTGGCAATAGGGGTTTGGTTTCATCGGCTATCAAGGGCAGTGATATAGTGTTTCATCTGATAAGCACAACCGTTCCCAAAACGTCCAACGATGATCCCGTCTTCGACGTTTCCTCCAATATAATCGAAACGTTGTACCTGCTTGAAGCCTGTGTGAAAGAAAATGTCAACAAGGTGGTTTTCATTTCATCGGGCGGCACGGTATACGGTGCACCAGCGAGAGTCCCTATAAGTGAGAATGATCAGACGGATCCGATCTGCTCTTATGGTATTTCAAAGCTTGCCATAGAAAAATATCTGTTCCTGTTCAATAAGTTGTATGGCCTGAATTATACAATAGTCAGGCCATCTAACCCCTATGGTCCCCGTCAGAACCCCAAAAATATTCAGGGTGCAGTCTCGGTTTTTCTGGGTAATGCCCTTGAGCAGTTGCCGATAATCATTTGGGGCGATGGTTCGGTTTCGCGTGACTTCTTATATATTGATGATTTGGTTGACGGAATCGTTAAGGCAACGTTTGCGAAATCGGACTATCGGGTTTTCAACATCGGTAGTGGTGCGGGAACCTCACTCAACGCCCTGGTTGCAATGATCAGAGAGATAACTCGAGTTGATATTGACGTAAGTTACAAAGCAAGCCGGGCCTTTGATGTGCCGGAATTGGTCCTTGACACCTCCAGGGCGCAGCGGGAGTTGGGGTGGAGCCACAAAACCGCCATGGCGGACGGTTTGCGTGCGACATGGAATGCCTTGCTTGAAAACAGACAAGATCAGGTGAACTAGTTGCCTTATCTCTATGAAAGGTGCATTCACGGACTGGCGATAGCGTATGGTGAGGCTTACCGGCTCTGTGGAAAGGTTTATGTATGATGCCACATGAAAGAGAAAAAGCGGCAATCTTCCTCTGCCATTATTCAATCGGGAAATCTTCCCCTGTCATCTGTTTTCTTGAATGGTTGTGCGATTACTACTCCGTGGATTTGCATCTATACAATGTCGGTTATTTAAATGCCAAGGTAATGCAGAGAATAAACCATGTGATTCAGTACCCGACAAAGATGGATATTACGGCGATACAAGAGAGTAGCTCTGTTTCATACGACCATTACATCGCCATTGATGCGAACGGTTTTGCGCTGTGTAAGACATTGTTCCCTGCAAGCAGCCCCATTTATTACAGTCTGGAGCTCTATTTCAGGGACAATGCATATAATCTGCATTACCCGACACATATTATGGAGTTGGAGAGAAGCTGGATTAATACCATTAAGGGATTGATCATACAGTCTGAGGAGCGGGAATCCCTGTTCAGAAACGAATATGGACTTTCCCCGGCAATACCGACATTTCTGCTGCCGATCACCTATATGCAACCATCCAATAGAAAACGATCCGATTATCTCAGGCAGAAGCTGAATGTTCCCGGCAGCAGAAAGATCGCCCTTCATCTTGGCGGAATCCAGGAACAGCACTGTCTGATGGAAATTGCTGCGGCGTTTCAGGATGTTCCGGACTGGGCTTTGGTCATGCATGGCAATGCTTTTGGGGATTATAAGAAAAATCTCGAGAATTTCATCAATCAGCAAAAGTTATCCAATGTGTATCTGTCTGATGACTATATCGAACAGATTGAAGACCTCGATGTTATATTGGAATCGGCTGACGCCGGCATCGCCTGGTATAAGGATGTCTCTCCCAACTTTACGTCAGCCGGCAAATCTTCAGGGAAGATATCGGCATATCTTCGTTTTGGCTTGCCTGTCATAGCCAACAGCTACAAAAGTACTTTAGAGGCGCTGGAGGACAGAGGATGCGGTGTCTGTGTAGAACGGTTCGAGCAGATTCCGGCAGCGTTGCGTAATGTGGCAGCAAGCTATCGTTATTATTCCGAGAATGCATTCAAAGAGTATGATGCGGTTTATTGGTTCGAAAATTATCGGGAGCCGTTAAAGGAATTTATCGAACCTGGACCAAGGCATATAACTGGCTCGCTTGGCAACAAGTCTCTTTTTACCGATCCTTCCCTGTCAGTTGAAACCATGGATATCTTTTGGATCAGAAAAAGCATTCTGGCGGCACTCAGAAGCTATCTGGCCGGCTGCCGTGGCATTTTGCTTGATGTCGGCTGCGGGGAGATGCCATACAAACAACTCATTGCTAGTTATCCCGGCATCACCCGTTATATTGGGCTTGACATAGAGAATCCGCATTATCAGGCAAACAGCAAGCCTGACCTGTTTTGGGACGGCACCAGTATCCCTCTGCCGGAAAATTCTGTTGATTGCGCCATTGCCACGGAACTGTTCGAGCACATTCCGAATCTTGAGGCAACTCTTACCGAAATAAAGAGGGTACTCAAGCCGGGGGGGCAGCTATTCTTCACGGTACCATTTCTGTGGCCGCTGCATGATATGCCTCGGGACGAATACCGTTATACTCCTTTTGCCTTAAAGAGAATCTTTCTGAATACCGGATATGCCGAAATAGATATCGCCGCGCTTGGCGGCTGGGACGCAAGCTTGGCCCAGATGATTGGCCTCTGGCTCAGGCGTCGCCCTATGAGCAGTGACGAACGTACAGGGTTCCAGCAATTTTTGCTCCCATTTTACCAAGAGTTGCTACGTTTTGAGCATGCCAGTGGGCAATTGAGTTTTGAGGATATGTCCAAACAAAGCAGTATGATCACCGGCTTGTCCGGCAGGGCGGTAAAGTCAGTGCCAGATGCTGTGGAGTGCCCTGTTTGCGGCGGCAGATTTGCTAAGTTTTTGCCATATGGAACAACCCCTCGAAGCAATGCCCTCTGTCCATCATGCAATTCACTTGAGCGCCACCGATTGTTGTGGTTGTTTTTAAGGGCAAAAACTGACCTATGGGTGAGGAATCTGAAACTCCTCGATATTGCGCCTTATGGGCTAGTATCCGAGAATATAAAAAAGATGGCGAATATAGACTATCTGAGCATTGACATAAATTCCCCACAGGCGATGCTGCAGATGGACATAACCAATTTAGGATTTCAAGACAACAGTTTCGACAGCATCCTTTGCTATCACGTGCTTGAACATGTCCCCAATGAGCAGAAGGCAATGCAAGAGTTGTTTCGGGTTCTGAAGCCGGGGGGGTGGGCGATTATCCAGGTACCGCTCAAGCCCGGGCCGACTATGGAGGGAGCCCATATCTATGACCCGGTTGAGCGTAAACGCTTATTCGGTCAAGAAGACCACGTCCGTTATTATGGCGATGATTTTAAAAGCAGGCTTGAGCACCACGGGTTTGTCGTCACCGTTGACCCTTTTGCGTCAACCCTTTCGCAAGCCGACTTGAAACATTACGCTATCTCAGTTTTTGAAGATATATATTATTGCACTAAACCAAAGTGACACCTGCGGTGCTCTTTGAATGGACGTTGGCATTATCAGGACTAAAATCGGAAACATGTGTATGAATATGACAGCAAATTCTCAGCAGCAAATTCTGGCAATTGTATGCCCCCAGGTCGGGGCGCCGTCGGAAACGTTCATACGCAGCCATATAGAGTTGCTTTTACCGGGTCAGACGGTTGTGATTACCAGTGGCGTCGTTGACGCTTCCTGGTTGAAGAGTCCGCTCCTCGTTGTGCCGAAGACTTATGGCGGCGCTTATTACGCGCCGGATATAGAGGCACAGGTCATAGAATTTATCAAAAAGCATGGCGTAACCCACATATTGTGCGAGTTCGGTTCAGTTGGCACTGGAGTTGTGAAACTTAATCAATGCCTGCTCCATCTGCCGCTTTTTGTCCATTTTTTCGGGCAGGATTCGTCAGAAGAGATTAGAAAGCAGGCAATGCTGACGTATTATGCGTGGATGGGAAGCCAAGTCTCCGGCGTGATAACGGTGGCAAAGAGCATGACGACGCGCTTGCAGTCAATCGGGGTGCCGGTTGATAAACTGCATACAAATTCATGTGGCGTTGTCATACCCACCAATTTCAACAAAGGCGTTGCCAGGCAGCCATGCCGCTTTCTTTCGGTTACCAGATTGGTGGCAAAAAAGGGCGTTTTTTATTTGATAAAGGCCTTTTCTAAAGCAAGATTGAAGGTAGCAGACATAACCCTGGATATCATTGGCGATGGCCCACTGCGACCGGAAATAGAAAAATTCATTATAGAGAATAACCTGTCTGACTCGGTTTATTTACATGGCGCTAAACCCCATGCTTTCGTCGATGAACAATTGAATAACTTCAGTGCATATGCGCAACATTCGATAACTGATCCGAACACCGGCAATGTCGAGGGACTGCCTGTCATTATTCTAGAAGCTGCGGCACACGGGCTCCCTGTGCTTTCAACCTTTCATGAGGGAATACCGGAAGCTGTGGAGCATGGGATTACCGGGTTGCTTGTCAATGAAGGCGATATCGATGGGATGGCCGAGCATATGGTCCAATTGGCGTGCAATCCACTGCTCCGACAAGAAATGGGGCTTAGGGGGAGAAATAAAATAGCAGCGGAATTTGCCATGGAGATCTCTCTTGGTAGTTTGCGAAAAATATTGGGGATTTCCTATGCTGCGCCACAAGCTGTTACTTCAACTACGGCAGTGGGTGCTCATGGAGGGGGTAATTCCAACGTAACGTCGGCAACTGATAAAAAAGTAAACAGAGTGCTGCTGGTCAATCACAATTTATTTCCCTATGAGACCTCAGGAACGCCCATTTCGACATGGAACCATGCGCTTGAAATGTCCAGACGTTGCATCGAGGTGGCAGTGATGATTCCCAGTCAGGAGGTGCAATCCGGTTATCAGGTAGATGATGTTTCCGGTGTCAAGATCTACAAAGTGCCGCGACTGGATAAATACAGAGCCTTTCTCAACGTTATAGAATCAGCGATTTTGAAAAATTACCTTGAATCCGTCGACAACATACTTGTGGATTTTAAACCCGAGGTAGTCCACATTAACGACTATGTGTATATGCCGCCCGGTATTATGGAAAGGTTCCATAATACCGGAGCTCTGGTGGTACGAAACATTTGCAACGACGAAGAACTCTGCCATTTTGATTATCCTGTTATTCCTGACGGTTTAAACGGGCAACTCTGCACTGGGCCTGAATCGGCGGAAAAATGTGCCGAATGCGCCCTGCAGTATAAATTCAAAAAGACTGATCCGGTAATGGAACACCAGATCGCCCAGGCGCTACGTGAAAAAAGATCGTACCTGCGATCTCTTTACAAAAAATGTGTAGACGGATTTATTTTTACTGAGGCGGCGTTTAAAGAGCACGTCATACGCTTTACGCCAATAGAGGCAAGCAAGATATTCATTATACCAAGGGGTTTTGATCGGTCCGATAGGGATATCCCTGAAAAAAACGTGCTGGACCGCAATAATATAAGCTTCGGGTTTGTCGGTAATATCATGTTCAGCAAAGGTATTGACGTAGTATTGAAAGCCTTTGCGTTATTATGTGACTCATACGACTTTACTCTCCATATTTTTGGGCACTCCGTTGATAAAGAGTATATGTCAGAAATTAGCAGGTTGCAGACTATCTATCCTGAAAAATTAGTATTTCATGGTCCATACCAAAAAGAAGATATACTGCGTGTGGCTCAATTATTGGATGTTTGCATCGTCCCATCGCATTTCGATACCTATAACAGGGTGGCGAGAGAGATGCTTCTCTGTGGTGTTCCTTTGATCACTACGGATTTTTTCGGGGCCTCGATCATACATGATGGTATTAATGGGTTTAAAGTCGCAGTGGGGGATCACAAGGAACTGGCTCGAAAGATGCGAGATATCATTGTTGGACCGGATATCCTTACTGCTCTCTTTCAGGGTGCTAGGGATACTATCATACCAACCGTTGCGGACGAAGTTGACAACATTTTCGATGCATATCATAAGATGCTGGAACGAAGAGCTTCCGAGACCATGACCGATGCTACAAATGTGCAAGTTGCCCGCCTGATTGCCTTCCATCTTCCCCAATTCCACACTATTCCAGAAAATGATGCGTGGTGGGGAAAAGGTTTCACCGAATGGACAAATGTCAGTAAAGCTCGGCCTGCTTTTCCTGGCCACTACCAACCCCATGTTCCTGCAGAGTTGGGTTACTACGATCTTGACGACCCTGAGGCCATGAACAGACAGGCGGCGCTGGCGAAAGAATACGGGATATTCGGTTTTTGTTTTTATCATTATTGGTTTAATGGTCGTCTTCTCCTGGAAAAGCCATTGCACAGAATGCTGCAATCCGGCCAACCGGATTTCCCCTTTTGCCTCTGTTGGGCTAACGAGGATTGGACCCGGTCCTGGGACGGCAAAAGTGGCGAAATACTCATGCAGCAAATTTATGGCAAAGATGACGATAGCCGCCATTTCCATTATTTTGCCAATTTTTTTGAAGATAAGAGATACATTCGAATCGATGGGAAACCACTGCTCCTCGTATATCGAGCAAGCCGACTACCAGAACCAATGGCGACTACAACTCTCTGGCGTGAACTGGCCAGGAAGTCGGGGCTCGGAGAACTATATCTTTGCAAGGTGGAGAGCTTTCTCAGCGAGCATACTGATCCTGTCGCGATGGGGTTTGATGCTAGCGTAGAATTCCAACCGGATTGGAGCCGTTTGGGGATAAAGCTCCCCGACGAAATTTACGGCAACAATGCGGTGTACAGGTATGGCGATGTTGTGAAAAATATGCTGGAGAAACCGGCTGTTCCATACAGGCGCATTCCATGTGTAACACCGGCATGGGATAATTCGGCCAGGCGTAAGGACGGGGCGACCATACTTAAAGATTCTTCACCGGAACTATATGGCCGGTGGCTCAGTGGTATCATTCACAGGGAAAGGATCAATAAAGAACCGGTAGTATTCATCAATGCCTGGAATGAGTGGGGTGAGGGCAATCACCTTGAGCCGGACGTTAACTTCGGCCGTCGATACCTGGAAGAGACCTTGAAGGCAGTACGAGGTGGTGATAAAGGGGCGGGCGCGCGCCAGTCAGCACCTGGTGGCTCCCCCGTGGTCTCAATCATCATGCCGGTCTTCAATAATCTCCAACTCACGCGACAATGTGTAACTGCCTTGCAGAGCACGATTCCAACTGACCTTGAATATGAACTCATCACTGTTGACAATGCTTCTACCGATGGTACTGAGGCGTACCTGGACAGCCTGGAGGGGAACCTTGTTGCACTCAGAAATCCAACTAATCTGGGTTTTGCCAAGGCGTGCAACCAAGGTGCCGGGATCGCACGTGGTGCATACCTTGTTTTCCTCAACAACGATACAATACCGCAAGTTGGCTGGCTTGAAGGGCTGGTGGGTTTTCTCCGCAACCATCCAGATGCCGGGGTAGTTGGGTGTAAACTCCTTTACCCAGATGACACTATACAGCATTGCGGTGCTTCCATGTGCTATGATGGGGCATTTTTCAGGCACCAATACAAATTTATCCATCGCAACCATCCACTTGTAAATAGTGTAAGGGAACTTGACGCAGTGACAGCGGCTTGTTTTATAACGCCGCGAGAACTTTTTTTAAAGCTTGGCGGTTTTGACGAGCAGTACCTGAATGGTTGCGAAGACATGGATTACTGCACGGCAGTAAGGAATGCCGGTTACAGGATTTACTACAATCCTGGATCGGAGCTTTACCATCTTGAGAGCCAGACTCCACGCATAACCAATAAAGATGAGGAAAATTTTGCCCTGTATCTCTCCAAATGGGGACCAGGGCAAATGAAAAACGAAATCGAAATATACGCAGAGGATGGTTTTTGGGTGCAAAGTAACATGGGTTTCATACCGGTTATCGACGCCGAAAAACGCGTCAACGAGCTTATTGCATCTGTTGCCCAGGAAAAAAGAGGCCAAGTGGCATCTCGCATATATCCATCCTTTTTGTGGAAACCTCTGAATATTATCAGTCTCAGTTCAAAGCACTCAGCTCCCCACATTCTTCTGGTCTGTCACGACTTCCCCCCCTACAAGTTTGCAGGCGCGCAGTTATATGCCCTGTATCTTGCCAAAGTCCTGATCAGGAATGGTTACCAGGTTTCTGTACTGCATCCTGTGGATAAGTCTTTACAGCCAGGAGCGGCAAACCGATTCGTTCGGGGCGAAGTTGATGGGGTGACGGTCTGGCGTTTCCCTGTGGATGGTTCTTCTGCATCTCTCTATGACAACCCACAGTACTGTTTTGCCAACTCGGAACTTGAATCTGCATTTGAACGGCTTCTTGTTGATGAGAACATTTCTCTCGTGCATTTTCATCTGCTGTATAGATTGAGCTGCAATCTCCCGTTGATAAGCCGCCGCTTGGGAATACCATCGGTTGCGACATTGCATGATTATTGGCTGCTTTGTGCAATGGGGCATTTGATTGATTCCCGCGGACAATTGTGTAGTGGCCCCGAATCTGACGAAAAGTGTGCCGAATGTCTGGTTGGTTTTACCGGCGGTTCTGGAGATTCTGAAAGAGCGTTCTTTCGACAGCGCAGTGCGAATGCGCATGCTGCATATCAGGCAATCGATATGATTTTTTCGCCATCGGGTTTTCTTGCTGACATCCACGCCAAGTATGGATTCAGGCGTCCCGATGTCCTGCCGCTTGGCTGGCTCAATATTGACCGGCTGCCGCGTGTACAGAGACAAGAAAATACTTTGGTTTTTGGTTATCTCGGGCAGATCATATTTCGCAAAGGGATTGACCTATTGATAGCAGCCTGTCGCATGCTAGGAGAAAGATCAGACTGGCAGCTCAAGATATTTGGGCGGCCAACTGATAATGAATACATGAAGATACTCGAATCGGTGATTGGAAATGATCCTCGTATTGTGATGGAAGGGCCATATAATCCGGAAGATTTGCCACGCTTGTATAACCAGATCGATGTTGCCGTTGTCCCCTCCCGTCGTGAAAATTATCCTTTGACTGTTTTGGAGGCACTTTCTGCAGGACGACCGGTTGTTGCTACAGATGTAGGTGGTGTGAGTGAGATTATAAAAGACGGAACTGAAGGGATTGTAGTACCTGCTGAAAATCCGCATGAACTCTCTCGTGCACTAAGACTTTTTCTCGATGATGCTGGGCTCGCAAGGAATATGTCACTACAGATCCGGCCGATAAAGAGCATTGAAGACAATGTGGTGGAATATGAGCACATCTATAAGTTTCTTCTCCTGCATAATCGCAAAAAGAAATTAGAGGAGTCTGCCATATGACCAGTCACGTTATCGGCACTGGCAACCTTGGTCCTGCTTTAGCACGCGATTGGCCAAACATCCTTGGTTTTGAAGAAGAATGATAACTGATGAATCTGTCCGGATTGAAATACCTCGTGGTCGGCTCCGGCTTTTTCGGGGCCGTCATTGCGGAACGGATCGCCAATGATCTTGGTGAACGGGTCGTGGTGCTGGAGCAGCGCGATCATGTCGGCGGTAACAGTTATTCTGCTCCCGACGAAGCGACCGGCATAGACTGCCATCTGTATGGCTCCCACATTTTCCATACGAAAAACGGTAAGGTGTGGGACTATATCAATAATTTCTGTTCATTCAACTCGTACCGTCACAAGGTGCTGACCAATCATCGCGGCGTTGTCTACCAGATGCCGGTCAATCTTGATACGATCAACCGTTTTTTCGGCACGGCATTTACTCCTGGTGAAGCCCGTGCTTTTGTAGATGAGGAGATGCGGCGCGACTGCAATGCTGAACCGCACAACCTGGAAGAGAAGGCCATTTCCCTGGTTGGGCGACGTCTGTACGAAGCGTTTATCAAGGGGTATACTGCCAAGCAGTGGCAGACCGATCCGAAATTGCTGCCGGCGAGCATTATTTCCCGTTTGCCGTTTCGTTTCAGCTACAAGATCGACTATTTTGACGATCCCTGGCAGGGAATTCCTCTCGAAGGGTACGGAGCGGTTTTCAAACGGCTGCTGGCTGCTCCGAACATCGACGTCCTGATGGATACGGATTATTTCGCCGTCCGAGACCTGATACCTGCCGATTGTCTGGTGATTTATACCGGCCCCATCGATCGTTTTTTCGATTACCGCTTCGGCATGCTGGGTTGGCGCAGCCTGCGCTTTGAAAAAGAGGTGGTGCCCGTCGGTGATTTCCAGGGGACCGCGGTTATGAACTATGCCGACGAAGAGGTCCCCTTTACCAGGATCCACGAGTTCCGCCACTACCACGACGAGCGGCCGTATCCGACGGATAACACCGTCATTTACCGGGAGTACTCCCTGCCCGGGTCACGGGACATGGATCCCTACTATCCGGTCAATACGGCCCATGATCGCGAGACCTATGAACAGTATTGTCGGCTTGCGGCCCAAGAAGCGAACGTCCTGTTCGGCGGCCGTCTGGGCACGTACAGTTACCTTGATATGGACAGGGTAATCGAGCAGGCTTTGCAGATGTATGAAACGAAAATAAGGGGCACCGGACTATGACCATTCACGTAATCGGCGCTGGTAACTGGGGTACTACCCTGGCCAAGCTTTTTGCCGGAACAAACCGGGTCAGCCTTTGTACGCACTCCAGCGAGCATGCGGCTGAAATCAATATACAACGGGAGAACCAACGTTACTTGCCCGGAATCCCGCTTCCTGGTTCCCTGACCGCTGTTGCCCTGGCGGATGCGGTCTTTGATGCGGATGATGTGGTTGTTCTGGCGGTCCCTTCCCGGGTCCTGCCGGAGGTTTCGCGACAATTGCGCACGGCGGTTGTTGGCTTGCCCTTGATTTGCGCCACCAAGGGGTTCCAGCACGCATCCTTCAAGACCATGGGGCAGTTGGTCCGGGAGATGATCCCAGAGTCGCCGCTGATTGTTCTCTCGGGTCCGAACATAGCCCGCGAACTGGCCTCGGGGTTGCCCAGCAAGGCGGTTCTGGCGTCCCATGATTTGACCGCCTTGACGCGGGTGGCCCGGACCCTGCGCAACGAAACGTTGGTATTCGAGCTTTCCCGCGATGTGGACGGGGTTGAGCTGTGCGCGGCCCTGAAGGGGGTGATTGCCGTGGGGGTGGGTATTGCCGATGGCCTGGCCCTGGGGGACAACATGACTGCCCTGCTGATGACCTATGGCCTGCGGGAGTTCGTGGAGATTGCCGAATTCCTGGAGATTCGCCACAAGACTATATATGGTATTGCCGGCCTGGGCGATCTGATCACCACCTGCATCAGCCCCAACAGTCGCAACCGGCGGTTTGGCCGGCTGCTGGGTCAGGGAACCGGCACGAAAGAGGCCTTGAGTCAGGTTGGAATGGTGGTTGAAGGGGTGCAGATGGCCCGTACCATTGTGGAAATGGGTGATTTGAATATCTCGATCCCACTCTTTACCATGATTGCCCGTGCGATCTTCGAAGAGGGGATCCCATTGCGGGACGAATTCGTGAACTGTCTCATTCACTCACGCTGATACTTACCAAACAATGGACAGGAGAACCATGAAAGCGATAATTCTGGTGGCTGGTAAGGGCTCTCGTCTGGCTCCCTATACCGACGACCGCCCCAAATGCCTGATCGAAGTTGGCGGCCGCGCCATTCTCGACCATCAATTGGATGCTCTGGCAGCAACCGGTGTTCGCGAGGTGGTGCTGGTGGTGGGATGCATGCAGGATTTGGTTCGAAAACATCTGTCCGCGCGTATGGAGTTCCGTTTCACCTATATCGTCAATGAGCAGTACGCAGATACCAATACCGCCTATTCGCTCTGGCTGGCCCGTTGGGAAATGACGGATGATTTCATCTACCTGAACGGTGATGTCCTGATCCATCCCGAGGTTATCCGCAGGCTGTCGGGCGCATTGGCCCCCGAAGCGCTGGCGGTTGAGCGCAAACCGTGCGGCGATGAAGAGGTCAAGGCGGTAATCGACGGTTGCCGGATCACGGCGCTGAGCAAGACAGTGGCACCTTCCGAGGCTTATGGGGAATTTATCGGCATTGCCCGCTTTTCACGGAAATTCGGCCCTGTCTTCCGTGCCTCCCTTGAGGAGGTCATTGAGCGCGACTGCCTGCTGAAGGTCTATTTCGAGCTGGCACTGGAGCGGTTATTGCCTGATCATGAGTTGACAGCGATTGATATCAGTGATCTGCCCACCATTGAAATTGATTTTCCAGAGGATTTGCAACGCGCAGAGCGTGAGATCCTGCCGCGGATAATCACCAACGGCGCGGCAATGGCAAAGATACTATTTTACATCGAACGCAATCTGCATGTTCCTTTTCTGGAGCCGATCTTTGATGCGTTTGCAGCCTTGGACAACTATGATCTGGCCTGGTGCACAGTACCATACCTGGAGCCGGCTGAGGGGCGTACTGGGATGGGACTTGAGCCGCAGGAAATACAACGGCTGGGAGGAAAAGGGCGTTTTATCGGCAATATTGCGGCGTATGGGCCGGATATCACCATTTGTGCCGATGCCTGCACACATCTCAAGGGGTGCGGAAAGCTGGTATTTGTGGGGCATGGCATGATCAGCAAGGGGGGCTTTTATACCGACTCTGACCTGGTGCGTCGCGAAAACCGGGCTGATCTGATCTGTGTGCCGGGTCTCCGCCATAGGGAAATCCTGCTCCGCAATGTGTTTTCGCCCATCACAGTAACCGGCTTCGTGAAGTCCGATACGCTGCACGGTTCTGAAGCGATCGGGATCTGCTCCGAGTTTCTTTATCGCTACGCCATTCCATCCGGTAAAAGGGTCATCCTGTTTGCGCCGACGTTCAATGAGGAGTTGAGTGCAATTCCTTGCGTGGGTGAACGTATTGCCGAGCTGTGCGATGATCGGACCATTTTGCTGATCAAGCTGCATACCATGACCGACATGGCGTGGGTGCGCCGCTACCGCGCTCTTGCCGCCTCAAATCCGGCGGTGCGCTATATCGATGACGTTGATGCGTCTCCGGCAATGCTTGCCGCCGACCTGCTCATCAGTGACGTGTCTTCCGTGGTCCTTGAATTCATGTTCCTGGACAAGCCAGTCATTGTTGTCAACAATCCCAGGATGCAGGAGTACCCCCATTATCGGCCCAATGACATCGAATATCAGGTGCGCGACGCCTGTTTGCAGGTAGAGGACCTGGAAGGGCTCAAGGCCGCTGTAGCCAGAAGTTGGAAACATCCGGACGAGCTTTCTGCACGGCGGATGGGATATGCAGCAGATTATTCCTATGGTCGGGATGGAGGCAGTGTTCGCAGGATTGTGCAGGCTGTTCGCCAGTTGCAGGAGGGTGGTTTTGACAATCTACCAGGGAGTTGGCCGATTTCGATTGTTGCCTGTTGCGACGCATCGACCACCGGGCAGGATATCACTAATTTCCTGGATGATGTTGAACGGACCGCTGCCGGCTCTGAATGGGAGTTGCAATTTGTCGGTCCGCGCCCAGTCGGTTTCAGCGGCGACAGCCGTATCGGGAACTGGCTGCAAAAGGATTCCGTGGACGGTCTTGCCCTTAACAAATGTACCATGCTTTGCCGGGGTGAAATTCTGGTGATTGCGAGATTGGGGCGGACATTACCCATTGGTTGGCTGCGCTGGCTCAGCAACCATTTCCGCTTTAATCCGGAAGCAGGCGCTGTCATGGCGCTGCCTGATGGAGAACTCTGCCGGCAGTTTCTGGATCACGTCTTTCCGAATGCGGTTTTTCCCGATTACGCGAGCATTTCCGAGGCACTGCTGTCGAGCGTCATGGGTATGGGCTTCCCGGTTAATGAACTTTCCGCCGACGTTGTCATGATCCCCAAAAAAATGATTCTAGAATGTTCAGGGTTCGATGCTGTCCCTCTGGCGGAGTCTCTACGGATGTTTGGCAGGAAACTGTTGGCACGGAAACGGGAACTTTATCAGGCCGTGGACGTATGCTCTTTTCCGGTTTCTCCCGGGACGTGATATTTCACATTGCCACAACCGGCTGATTCAGTGTAAATTCCATAAAATATTTAATGACAGGCACAAGGAGCGCGCCATGAGTTTTTCAGTCGTCAATGCCAGCCAATATGAGTCGCAAAACGCCTACCGGCGTCTGCAAATGAATCTGACCCTGGATGACCCCAAAACGGCGATTATCGAAATCAGGACATTTCTCAAGATATATCCGGATGTTGCCATGGCCTGCAACGACCTTGGCGTGCTCTATCTGCAGGCTGGTGAGAAACTGTTGGCCTTGGCCTGCTACGAAAAAGCCAATCGTATTCAACCGGAAACCCCGACCATCGTCAAAAATCTTGCGGAGTTTTATTTTACCGAGCTGGGGTGGACCGACGATGCAATTATGATGCTTACGAATTTACTGCATTCCCACCCCGATGATTGTGAACTGCTGAGACTGCTGGGTGTTATCAGCGAGCGAATCGGCCGTGACGGCGAAGCACGCACGTTTTTCAACAAGGTAGCGGAACTTGACCCATACGATGCCCAAGCCAGGGATGCACTTGCGCGCCTGGGGGTGTCGGTTGCCCCTGCTCCGGTGTTTTCGCCCCCTCCAGCCCAGCAACAGCAGCCGTCCCAGGTTTTTAATACTCCAACTTCAGCCCCCCAAGAAACTCCTGTAGCTTCTGGCGGGTTGGATGACGTTTTGGCCAGACTGCGTGCCACCCTTAATCCTTCTCCTGCGTCCCCAGCATCGCAGCCGCAGCCAGTTCCTTCCGCGGATGACCTTTACCGCGAAGCCCAAGGGCATATTGCTGCAGGGGACAGGGAACAGGCTATCGCGGCCCTGGAGCGTCTGGTGGCTCTTAACCCTGGCCATGCCGTGGCGCACAACGACCTTGGGGTCCTGCTCAGCCAAGACGGTGATTTCGAAAAAGCTCAATACCATTACAATGCGGCATTATCAAAGGATCAGAATAATCCCGTGTTCAGGAAAAACCTGGCTGAACTCTATTACGCCTGTATGGGAAAAACCGATGAAGCAATCGAAATCTATACCCGGCTTATCAGAGAATTCCCCTCGGATATAGAAACATTGACGGCCTTGGCCATCATTTCCAAGGCAAACAATCTTATGGAACAGGCCCGAGTCTTTATCAGCAAGGTATTGACCCTTGAACCCTGGAATCGGGATGCGCGGGAATTCCTTGCCACACTGTAGCCAGCCCTTGGTTTCTATTGTCATACCGGTTCATAACCAGTCGGCCTTTACCCGGGCCTGCCTGGCGTCTTTGGTAGCGAACCCGCCCCATGTCCCGTTCGAGATCATCGTCGTTGATGACGCATCGCTTGATGATACCCCTGCGCTGCTGTCAGCGGCAAGGGCTGGCGATTCCAGGATTCGTCCACTCAGGAATGATACCAATCTCGGATTCGCAGCAAGCTGCAACTGTGGCGCAAAGGCAGCCCACGGCGATTTGCTGCTATTTCTCAACAACGACACCGAAGTCCTTATAGGGTGGTTTGCTCCACTTTACGAATTGATCACCCAGAATCCCTCTATCGGCATTGTTGCGCCGAAACTCGTTTTCCCCGACAACACAATCCAGCATTGCGGCAAGGTCTGGTCCAATCTTAACGACCAGTTGTCCCAGCCCCACCACATCTATTACCGTTTTCCAGCCGACCATGCCGCAGTAAACAAGAGCCGCGATTACCAGATGCTGACCGGGGCTTGTATGTTGATGCGCACCACCGAATTCATGGATGTCGGCGGTTTTGATGAATCGTACCTTAATGGTTGGGAAGATGATGACCTGTGCTATGCCTATCAGTCACGGGGTTTGCGGGTTCACTACTGCGCTTCCAGCACGGTCATTCATCACCAGAGCAAGACGCTCAATGAGCGAATGAGCGGGCTCGAACGTTCATTGCCGGATGTCGGGAAATTGCAGGAACTGGACCGGATCATGGCCGGCGATAGTGTGGCGCCGCATGATATCGATACCGCTCGCCAGGTACAGGCGACGTTTCAGGCCATGGAGCGTGAATTGATTGATGCCCGTGAAAAATTTGCCCGCAATCGCTCGCATTTCATGGCCAAATGGAGCAGGAACATTCGCAGGGATGATCTTCACTACTGCACCTTGGATAATATCCCTCTCAACCAGGCTTTGCCGGACCTGCAACTGGCCCGAACCAGTGAAGACGCATCCGGAGGAATCATGCAGCTTGTATCGATAGTAATTCTGACCCGCAACAGGTTGGATGTCACAAAAGATTGCCTTGCCAGCATTCAGCGCCATACGCCGGAGCCGCACGAAATCATTCTGATCGACAATGGTTCTACGGATGGGACAGTGGAGTGGCTACGTGGGCAAGTGGCTGCAAACGGAAATTATCGACTGCTGGAAAACTCGGAAAATCGCGGATTTTCGGCTGGCTGCAATCAGGGTATATTATCGGCAAACGGGCAATATGTCCTCTTGCTTAATAATGACGTGGTGGTTACTCCCGGATGGCTTGGCGGGATGCTGGAATGTTTCGCAGACCCTGCGGTAGGTATTGTCGGACCTGTTACCAACAACATCAGTGGCGTCCAGGAGTGGCCTTGGGTAAATTATGAAGCAGCGGGCGGGTTGATCCCGTTTGCCGAGAAATTCCGTTCTGACAATCGATATCGTCGGATCCCCGTACGCCGGATCGTGGGTTTCTGCATGATGTTCCCCATGGGGCTTGTGGAGCAGATCGGGCTTCTGGACGAACAGTTCGGCTCAGGCAATTTCGAGGATGATGATTATTGCCTGCGTGCGGTGCTGGAGGGATACCGGAACGTGATTGCCGGAGATGTGTTCATTCATCATGTTGGCAGTGCGAGTTTTTTGGGGAATCGCATTGACTACACAGCGGCCATGCTGAAGAACCAGGCGCTTTTCAATGACAAATGGGGGCGGCCGGTTGTGGATGCTGCCCAGGCGAAAAAGATCATCTGCTTGAAAACGCTGGAAAAGGCCGAAACTTTGCGCCGAGCCGGTGAAAAGGATGCTGCTGTTGAATTGCTCTTGCAGGAAGGTCTTCGCCAATTGCCCGATGAACCCAGGATATATACTGCCTTGGCTGGTATTTTTCTTGAGGCCGGAATGGCGAGTGACGCCCTTGACGTGTTGCGCGAATCGCCGGAGCAGGGGGGGCTGACAGCCGTGATGATGGCACAAGCCATGGCTGACTCCGGAATGTATTCTGAGGCGGCCCAGTTGTTGGACAAAATCTCGCTCAATGGCGAGTCAGCCGAAATTCTGGCAATACGTGGCCAATTGTATCAAAGCTTGGGTGACCGTCAGGCTGCCAGTAAAGCATATGAATTGGCCCTGCAGAAAGACCCCGGTTCAGCCGAAGCATATGCCGGACTTGCTTTATTGGCAATGGAGGCCGGTGACCCTGAATTGGCATTTGCCCTTGCTGAGCGCGCCTTCAGGTCAAAACCTGCGGACAGTCGAGTCCGCAGCCAGTTTTTGACCCTGGTCAGCGACAGCGATAAGATTAAGGACGCCGTGCGGCGTACAGACGAAGCCCGCCACTATTTCCCTGATGATAGCGGCTGTGCCTTCATGCATGTTGATTTGCTGCTGCGCCAGGGTAGAGCCGGCGACGCCCTGCAGATCATAGAGCAGATACTGGCCGGCTTCAAACTTCAAGAAGGCTTTTTGGAAGCCGCTCTTGCCGTGAGGGAACAGGTTGGGCCGATGGTCATCGATCCCGGCCGCCAGGGTCGGGGGATTTCCGTTTCGCTTTGTATGATAATGAAGAACGAGGCAGCAAATCTTCCCCGATGTCTTGCCAGTCTTAAACCTCTGGTGGACGAAATCATTATCGCTGATACCGGTTCCGACGATGCCAGTCGCGAAATTGCTCGCGTGTTCGGAGCCCAGGTTCTTGAGACGGCTTGGACCGGCGATTTTTCCGCCGCACGCAATGTATCTTTGGAGCATGCCAGCGGTAACTGGATCCTGGTCATGGATGCCGACGAAGTTATCTCTGCCGTGGATTATGGAGCTTTTCGCCAACTGGTGGAGAGCTCAGCGGGCAAGCCGGTGGCCTATACCCTGGAGACGCGCAACTACACGAACCGGGTAGATTTGGAAAATTGGCGGGCCAATCGTGGAGAATATCCGCGTGAAGAGGCTGGCCGGGGGTGGATGCCGAGCGATAAAATCCGCATATTCCCGAATCTGACAGCCATTAGATTTGAAAATCCCATCCACGAGATGGTTGAACCTTCCATAAGAAGACTTGGTATGGCCGATCCCAGGGCAGAAATACCGGTTCACCATTTTGGATATCTGGATGACGATCGCCAACAACGCAAGTTGGAGTACTACTATGAGCTTGGTAAAAAGAAGCTTGAGGAAAGCGGCTGGGCTCCCCATGCCATAGTGGAACTTGCTATCCAGGCTGCCGGCATCAAGCACTATGATGAAGCAATCGAGTTGTGGCAGCGTGCCTTGGCATTTGATCCTAATTCATCGCTGGCTTTCTTCAATCTTGGCCACTGTTATCTGCAGAAGGGTCTTTTCCGGGAGGGTCGCCAGGCTTGTCAGCGCGCTATTGATCTGAAAGAGAATTACAGGGAGGCGTTGGTAAACCAGATGATTTGCGACCTGTGCCTTGGGGAGGAAGGGCAATTGGTGGTTTCCATTGAGTCAGCAATTCGTCGAAATCCCGATTATCCGATACTGCTTCTGATGCGTGGGGTTGTGTATGCTGTCTTGGGTAAAGCTGATGAAGCTCGCCAGGATTTTCAGTCCCTGCTGGATGCCCGGGTAGAATTCTCCAAATTTATTCACGAAGTGGCGCTCAAACTGGTAATGGGGGGGCGCAGGGAGACTGCAATAAGCCTGGTATACTGCGCAGGCCTCAGTGGGGTCAGTCTTCCTGAAACAGTACAAATGTTGGCCCCTGAAAGCGAAGCCCCGTAATACCTACGGGGGCTCGGTCAGCTCCGGATTGGAAAGTATTGCCTGCTAAGGGTTCGCCGCTTCGGGATTGGTACGCAGGCCGGCTGCCAAGTTGAAATTGATATTGATGACAATATCAAGCTTACTGGGGTCATTGGGATAGGCTAGTACTTCAAAAAGCCGTTTATCTATGAAAAGGCTTAGGTTAAGAATATCCTCCCGCAACTTTTTGGGCAGGGGATTGTCCGGCATGGACAGTTCGCTCTGGAAGAAGCTCCAAACTTTCTGATTGTAACGTACAGCCTCATCAAGCAGGAGATCCTTTTCCGGTGTATCCCATTTGTCCTGGACCTGTTTGAGTTTCAACCCCGCCTTGCTCAGGACAGATGCTTCCAATTCCCGTGCCGACATGAATTCCTTGCTTTGTTGTTCGTATACTGACAGTGGGTTACTCGACATGTGCGGTTAACTCCTTCTCGTAATCGATCAGCTGATTGGCGGTTTTAAGTGCATGATAAAACTGGCTGGTGGTAACAAGATCACATATCTGTTTGATGTAGGACCCAGTACTGGGGGCCGCATCAAGAATGTCCCTGGCCAAGCCGAAGAATGATTCTATATGCGCCGGTCGATTGTCGATATCAATATACATTAACTGCAGAGCGAAGTAAATACGTCTGGCAGGAGTGTTGGCATTTTCCTCCAGCATGATGTCTTTCTGGCGGAGTATAGGTACAATATTCTCTACCAGCAGTTCGATATGTTTATTGCCAGATGATATGACTGCACCGCCAATGATCACCTTTTCATGTGGTTTGAGACTGAGTTTAAGTGACATATGCAGTTACAGCGTAGCGCCGATGGCGGAATTCAGCTTGGTGAAGGCTTCGCTTGTTCCGGCGATCTGCTCTGCGGCTTTTGCCACGGCAGCATCGGAAGCGTTGTCGGGCAGATCTGTCGTAGATACGGAACCAGTCTGGCTTTGCCCGAATAAGTCTCCCCACATTCCGGCTACTTTGTCATAAGCCGGCGGTGGCGGTGCCGGAATGGTCAACTTCTCTATCTCTTTCTGGAGCGAGCGGTAGCTCATCAAAAGTTTCTTGCGGTCAGAACTATCGATCGGAAACGGTGGGAAGTTCTTGGTGATAGTCTCCAGTTTTGCCTTCATCTTGTCGAGCATTTCAGCGGACAGGCTGAGGCCACTGACTGTCTCGCGAAGGCTCTTGGCCGTATTGTTCGAAAGGGCAGTGATGTTGCCAAGCTTTTGCATGGTATCAGCAGTTTGGCGTGGTATCGACGTATTCAGCTTTACCTGATCACTGGATGGTTCCAAAGAATTGTTCGCAGCTTTATTCTGCGTCTTGGTGTCGTTAAACGCCTTGATATCTCCCCTGTTCAAAGTTTCCATCTGAGGCGTGGCCAAGGTTGAAATAGTGTCGATTTTCATAGATCACCTCTCCGCGAAGTCTGAATGCGCAAATGGGGGAAAGAATGTCTTTCCCCCATTTGGCTGAAGCGGAAACTCTAGCTGTTACTGAATTAGAACAGTCTCAGTACAGCCTGTGCTGCCTGCGAAGCCATGCTGAGGGAGGTAATCCCGAGGCTCTGGCGGGTCTGCAGCATCAGCATGTTGGCACCTTCCTGGTTGGTGTCAGCCAGGGTAAGGTTGTCAGCACCGGTATTAAGGGTGTTGATCATGGAGTCGGTGAAGTTCTGACGGGTGGTCACGACGCTCAGATTTGCAGAAAGTTCTGAAGACTTGGTGCGCAGGGTGCTGAGTGCGTTCTCCAGCTGACGTGAGGAGCTTCTGATTGCGTTGCTGGCGTTGGAAGTGACCGAGTTGTCCCATGCGGTTGAAGTCTGCAGAGTTGTAGCCGCAACGGTGCTGGTGCCGGTAGCTCCAGTTTGGCCATGGCCGGTAATGGTAACCTTCTGGATGGAAAGACCTGCGCTGGTTGAGTTGAAGCCTTTTACCTGCAGGGTTGCGTCGTTGGTGATCGGCGCAAATTCAACGGTCAGGTTTTCTTTGGTCAGGAAGTTGGTGCCACGATAGCCGGAGTCGCTGGCCAGCTGTGTGATCTGGGTCATCAAGGTGTTGTAGGTGACTGCGTAAGATGCGCGCTCGGTCATGCTTGACGTGGAAAGAGCGGCACCGGCAACACCTTGGGCAGCCTGGATGAGTGAGGTGATAGCCGTGATGCCTGCATCGGCGGCCTTGATCCCCTGTACAGCTTCCGACATACCGTCTTTACGGTTGGTCAGGTCGGTTGCACGGTTATTGGCGGCCTGTGCTGCAAAGAAGTTGGTCGGATTGTCAAGGGCGCTGTTAACCTTTTTACCGCTTGAAAGCCTCTCCTGGGTCCTGTTGATCAGGGTGTTTGTGTTCTGTAGCGAGAGCAGGTTGCTCCGCATGCCGGAGGTTAAAGAGATGTCTGCCATGGTACTTCTCCTTTCTGGGTTTGAGGCGGCATTCTTGCCGCTTTAATTTGGTTATTTAGCGTATCGGGTCATTTGAGTTAAACTTTAGAAAAAAAATGATGTTTTTATTATAACCTGAATCCGTGACGGTTTCACGCCTTCACTTGCCCGGAACTCCTTGCATTTTGCGCTTTCCTATTGCTTTCCCTGGCAAAGGACTGTTCGACGGAGTACGCTCTGTGCAAATGGGTAGTTGCGTTGCCAGCGACGGCCAACTCCGGCATTCGGCGCGCTCCGGCGTTGCAGCGTTACGGATTCTAGGTACAATCAAGCAGTTGTGTATTTAAATAAAAAATGTTGTTGCCTGAGAGATCTGTTTCCTGTTTAATCTTTTAACAAAAATCGCGTGATCAATGGTTCTCCAATGGACTCCAAACTTCAATCCAAGCAACTTGACATAGCCTATTTTCACCATAAGCTTGGCCGCCATCTTCTGGCTCTTGAAATTTGTTCTTCTGTGCTGGCTGCTGTGCCAGACCACCCGGAAGCCCTCTATCTCTCAGCGCTTTCACGAATTCAACTTAAAGATTATGAGCAAGGCACCCGCGAGTTACTGGCGGTTATGGCGCAATACCATGACCGTAACCTGTACAATGAATATTACGAAAACCTGAAGCAGGCGCGGAAACTGGCGGAGAGCCGGGCACTATTCGAGGAGTGGGCTCGCCAGGACCGGGATGATTTTTTGGTTCATTACTTTTTGGGCCTTATTTGCTTGGATTCACATGACACGGTGAACGCCTCCATTGAAATCGAACGGGCCTTGGAACTCAACCCCGAACATGCTCCGACTTGGTCGGCATTGGCGGGAGTAAGAAACGAGCAGCAGCGCTTCCACGAGGCAGAGGCTTATTGGCGTAAGGCGCTTGAATTGGTGCCAGATTCCTATATCTATCTTCACAATATTGCCGGGATACTGAAGGCCCGAGGCCGCGCAGACGAGGGTGAACAGATCTATCGCCGTACAGTGGATCTGGTACCGACCAACAGTGGTGTGCATTCCAATCGACTGATCAACATGCTTTGCACGGTCGGTTATACTCCGGAAGATATCTTTCGAGCGCATCAGGAGTGGGAGCAAAAGTGTGCCCACACCTATTTGAAGGAGGTGCGTCAGTTTAACAACACGGTATTGTCCGGGCGTCCCCTGCGCATCGGCTATTTATCCGGTGATTACCGTTGCCATCCTGTAGCGTTTTTCATACAACCGGTTCTTTTGCAGCATGATCGGACAAATTTTGAAATTCACCTATACGCAAACATTGAAAGACCAGACTATATAACCGAGCAGTTCAAACGGATTAACTGCGTCTGGCATGACATCTACGGGGAGGATGATGTCAGCGTATGCGATATGATCCGCAGTGACGGCATCGATATCCTTGTGGATCTCGGTGGGCATACGAAAGACGGCAGACTACTGGTGTTTGCGCGCAAGCCCGCGCCAATTCAGGTGACATGGCTTGGCTATGCCAACACAACCGGCCTGTTGACGGTTGATTACCGCATCACCGACTCGATCGCCGACCCTCCGGGCACAACGGAACATCTTCATTCGGAGGCACTTTTCAGGTTGCCACGTTGTTTTATCAGCTATTGTGCCCCCATTAATCCCCCTGCTATCGGTCCGCTTCCGGCAGAACGCAACGGTTATGTGACCTTTGGGGCATTCAATAATTTTGCCAAGACCAATGAGCCGCTCTTTTTGCTCTGGTCAGAGGTATTGCACCGCGTACCGGAATCCCGGCTGCTTATGAAAGTCATGGGAAGTCGTTACGAGCCGCTTAGCAACTATATCTACGAGCAGTTCGAAGGTAACGGCATTGCACGGAAGCGGATAATCCTTCATGACTGGGTGAGCGACGTAATGGCCCATCTGGAAATGTTCAATTCGGTGGATATTGCCCTGGATGCCTTTCCCTACAATGGCACTACCACCACTTGCGAAGCTCTGTTCATGGGAGTGCCGGTAGTTTCTCTTGCCGGCCGTGCCCATGTTTCCCGTGTTGGCGCCAGCTTGCTGGCAAATGCCGGTTTCCCCGAGCTGGTAGCCGAGAGCGAAAACGATTATATTGAAAAGGCGGTCGGTCTTGCCGGAGACAACACGCAGTTGCTTCATTATCGCACCTGTATGAGGGCCACTGTGTCAGACTCTCCGCTCATGGATACGGTGACCTTTACCCGCTGCCTGGAGTCGGCATATCGAACCATGTGGAAGAATTGGTGTCAAAACCATGGAGGAGAGACGTAATGATAGACCAGGAAAGCCTGCGAAGGGCTGTTGCCGAATTCCCGTTCTGGTATCACAAGGTTGAATTGCCATATGGCATTGTGACGCCTGGCTATGCACCGATCAATGCTGCTGCATATGGTATTCCAGACTCTTTGCTTGACAGGCGCGTGCTTGATGTTGGTGCCTGGGACGGTTACTGGACCTTCGAGGCCTTGAAACGGGGAGCGGCACAGGCCGTGGCAATTGATGATTTCTCGGATTATCTGGGAGCGCTGGAACCGGCGCAGAGAAAGGCGTGGCAAACCTTTGACCTGTGCCGGGAGGCCCTTGGGTACGATCAGTTCCGCTGCTCCCGTTTTGACATGTCGGTTTATGATATCAGGCCGGAGACATTCGGTCTCTTCGATACGGTTTTTTTCTTCGGCACGTTATATCATCTGCGTCACCCGTTGCTGGCCCTGGACCGCCTATCAGCCATTTGCCGTGATGAAATCTACGTGGAGTCGGCCATCCTTGATGACTTCAGTCCCTACAGAGGCGGGTTGGGAAAAGGATATCCCGGCGAAACGGTTATGGAGTTCTACCCGGAAAACCAGTATGGAGGCAACAATTCGAACTGGTGGGTACCGAGCCTGGCCTGTCTGATGCAAATGGTTCGTGCGGCAGGTTTTGAAGAAGTAAGTGGGTGGAAGCTTACGGATCAGCCAAACCATATCAGCATGTGCCGGGGATTTGTTAAGGGCAAGAAGAGAAAGGCCTGATACGTGCAGCCATGATAGTCCCCGGTTTAACACCATGAACAACCGCATCCCCGCAACATATACCCGCCATTGCTGGTGTGGCGGCAGTCTAGACAACTCCCCCAATTCCATGTATGCCCGTTGCATGTCCTGCGGGACATTCGTGTCGCAATACGAGGTATCGACTGCGAGTCTAAAGGATTTTTATTCGCTTGGTGGTTACTGGCATGACTATCAGAAGAAAGTAGGCGGATTTCCCGATATTTCACAGCGGTCCCGCAATGACAGGCAGGACCGGATACCGTTCTGGTTCAATCTGCTGAGTCTCTCGGGCTGTTTACCTACGAGACTACTGGAGGTTGGCTGTTCCCACGGCGGCTTTCTTGATTACTGCAGAGAACATGGCATAGGGGAGGTTGTCGGGGTTGAAGTGGACGAGGAAACCTGTGCCTTTGCCCGGCAGCGTTTCCAGCTTGAACATGTGCATAGTGGCCTTTTTCCCGATGTACAGCTCCCGTTTGTTTCCTTTGGTGCCATATGCATGTTTGACGTTGTAGAACATTTTCCCGACCCAATTAGGGCCTTGAAGGTGGTTGCCGGCCTGCTGGCAGATGATGGCGTGCTCATTCTCCAGACCCCCTGTTATCGCGGAGAGGATGGAGGGTGGTCACAGTTCAAGCCGGAAGAACACTTGTATCTTTATGATGAGTCCAATCTCACTGCTTTGCTTGATCGTTGCGGTTTGTACGCCGCTGAAATTTTCCCGGGTTATTTTCGTGATGACATGTTTGTGGTTGCCAGAAAAAAGAGCTCTGTAGCGGATATCCTCTTTATTCGTACCGATGCCATTGGCGACAATGTTTTGGCTTCCTCCATGCTACCCGCAGTTACCGGGTTATACCCCGGCGCCCGTATCACGGTATTATGCCGGCAACATATTTCAGAATTATATGAAACCTGTCCTTTTGTATCCAAGGTCCTTGCTTTCGACTTTGACAGAGCGTGTCAGGATGATTCGTATCGCGACGATTTGCTTGCACATCTTCAATCGTTATCGTTCGATCTGACGCTGGTGACGCAATATTCACGCGATATGCTGACGGATATTTTTGCCATAGGCAGTTTTGCCCGTGAACGGATAGCCTTTAGTGGTGATAACTGCGAGATATCACCCGAGGTTAAGCGTCTTAATGACGGCTGTTATACCCGCTTGATCGATATTTCCAGTTATAGCCGGCGTGAATGTGACCGGCTCCGGGATTATCTGGTTGCCTTGGGCATGGACTCGGCAGAATTGACTCCAAGTCTATGGACGATTCCTGCTGACGGGAAATTGGCGAACAACTTTTTCAGGCAGCATGCCTTGAAGAAAGAATCTACAGTGGCTATCTGTATCAACGGCAGTCACAGCAACAAGATGTATCCATATTATGCCGAAGCGCTTGGTAACTTGTGCCAACAAGAGTCTATAACCTTGATTGCCTTGGGGGGGCGCGATGATTTTGCCGCCAGCCAGGCAGTCCTGAATAAGATCGGCGGCCCCCATCTCAATCTCTGCGGATTGACCACCTTGCGGCAGTCAGCCGAGATCCTGCGCCGATGCCGCATGCTGGTAAGTGCGGATACCGGAACCGCACATCTGGCTTGTGCCGTTGGTGCAAGGAACCTTGTGGTTATGTGGGGGGGGCATTTTGGAAGGTTCTTCCCGTATTCGCCGTTGACTTCGCTGGTCTGCCTTCCCCTTGAGTGCTATGAGTGCAACTGGCAATGTCCCCATGACCGTTGGCACTGCATAAGGGAGATAACCCCCGCAACAGTGGCAATTGCAATGGAGCAGACCTTCATGGGGGGTGCTCTGAAACCCAGGATTTTTGTCCAGAATGGACTTGAGGGAGAGAATGGCCGCTTGTTTGCGCCGGACAGGCTTTCGCTGCTTGGCAATCTGAATAGCGTAGAAATAATCACCGTTGATTTATAATGCCATCACACCGCAAGACACGATAACCCAGCCACAACGCTACAGATTACCGTACTCCACTCGCCTGGCACCTCTTGCCGGAAAATCCTCATGGTCGGATACCACGGAGAGTCGTTCCGTCCAAGCAGCCAGCGCCAATCAGGGGCAAAGGGAAGCAACAGCCAGACCGGCTTACCCATTGCGCCTGCCAGATGCGCCACGGCTGTATCCACGGAAATGATCAAGTCCAGGTTTGCAATCAGTCCGGCAGTGTCCTCAAAAGTTCTGATTTTTGGGGTCAGATCCAGGATATTCATGGCTGCCTGGCGCGCAGCAAGTTCATCCGCCCCAGGGCCGAGTTGCAGGGAAACCAGTTGTATACCGGGCAGTTGCGCCACTGGTATAAAGTCATCCAGAGCAGCGCTTCTTCTCGGGTCCGGCAATTGCCGTCCGGCCCAGACAATGCCGATGCGCAACTTTCCCCCCAGCGGGATCCTGCTGCTCCACTCGGCTGTTTTTTCGTGGGATGGGGCCAGATACGGGACCCGGTCCGGTATGTTGTCTGTCCCTGTCCGACACAGATGAGGCAGTGAGAGCATCGGGACTTGGAGGTCTGCAACAACCTGATCCGGCCGCGATACTACCGCAGCGACGCCGGGAACTGATTCAAGAAGGCTCTGCAATGGTTGCAAGTGGTTCAGTATGACGACCCTGGCGCCCATTGCGGACAACAGTGGTGCATATCTGCAAAACTGGATCGCATCACCAAAGGCCTGTTCGGTTGTGACTGCTATTGTGCGGCCTTCCAGAGGTTCTCCTGACCAGAAAGGCAATGTCAAAGGAGACTGGGGCACAGGATCGCGCTTGTGGAAACGGGCGTCGAACAGGCTGAATCCTTCCGAATAACTTTCCTTCAGGAGCAGTATCTGAGCAAGATTCCATGTTGCTCCTGCATATCCGGGGTCAAGGCGCAATGCTTCGCGCAAACAGCTGGCCGCATCATCCAGCAGATTCATACCCTGCAGCACACCGCCGAGATTCAACAATATCTGCGGCGCATCAGGTGCCAGTTCGCGAGCCCGCGCCAAACACTTCAGGGCTTCAAGGGGCTGATTCATTGCATCGCAGACAATGCCCAGATTCATATGCAGCAACGGGTCGTCGGGGAAGGCCCGAACGGCGCGTTGATAGTACAGATAGGCCCTGTAGGGGTGGTCCGCGTTCTGGTATGATTCGCCAAGCAAACGGCTGAGACATGGGTCGCCAGGGGCACCACTCAGCTGCCTGGAAATAAGCCCTATGGACTCGTGGAAACGCCCCTGTTCGTTCAGCAGCAGCGCCATTTCCTCTGCCACCGTCCGATTCCATTTGTCTGATTCCCGTGCGGTTCGGAACATCTCTTCGGATTTCTCAATGGCACCGAGCTGATAATAATCGAGCGCCTGTTGACGATAGCGCTTTGTAGCATCTGGTACATGTGTATTTGGGGGGGAATGCAAAGCCTGCTGCACCCGGCTCAGAACATCGCCCCAGTCACCGGCATTGGGTTGGCGGAAAATCCGCATGGAGGGATACCAAGGGGAGTCATCCCGTCTCAGCATCCAGCGCCAGTCAGGGGCAAAGGGGAGCAGCAGCCAGGTAGGTAGGGCAAGGGAACCGGCAAGATGGGCAACTGATGTATCGATAGCGATCACCAGATCCAGCTGTTCCATAAGGGCTGCTGTATCGCAGAAATCCGCTATGTCCGCTGTCAGGTCCATGATCGGGACGCCGACAGGCATGACGGGCTGCGTCCCGTTTTCAGAGAGTTGGAGCGAAAAGAAGCGGACATCTTTGCTGTTGGCCAAAACAGAGAGTTGCTCGCTCGGGCAGCTGCGGGACGGATCGGGTCTTTTTCGTCCCTGCCAGGCAATACCGACGTTCAAGGCGCCATCTTTCGGAACAGCCCCCTGCCATTTTTTCCGGTAAGCTTCCGGAGGTTCCAGATAGGGGATTCGGTTCGTGATATTGTGGAGCCTTATTCCCAATAGCAGCGGCAGGCTGAGAAGTGCGATGTGGGTATCAAACGGCAGGGGTTGTTCTGTGTCGATGAGCTGGATTATGGAGGGAAGTTGTCGAAACAGGGCATGCAGCACTTGCGGGGCTTTAAGGATAATGCGGGCACCCATTTTAGACAGTAGGGGAAGAAATCTGGCAAACTGGATGGCGTCACCCAACCCCTGTTCGGCATAGACAAGAATAGTCTTACCTTGCAGCGGTGAACCGTCCCATTCTGGCTGCGACAAAGCCGGTCGGATACTGGTAAAGCCTTTTTTGAGCCAGCGCCATTCAAAGCCTTTCCAGCCCTCAGCATAGTTTCCGTTCAGCAACTTCAGAAGTGCCATGTTCCAGTGGGCTTCTGCACAATCTGGGACTCGCAGCAGCGCCTTTTGGTAGGCTTCCATGGCCTCTTTATATCTGCCAAGGCGCTCCAGGGCGGTCCCCATTGGTACCAGCGGTTCAGCGCTGGCAGGCAACAGGTCGGCGGCGCGACTGTAACTTGCAACGGCCTCGTGCAGCAGATCCATGGCCAGAAGGGTGTTGCCCCTGTTGTGGTGCAGTATGCCGGAAGCGGGTGCGATCTCAATAGCGTGGTTGTATATGTCCAATGCCTCGTGATAGCGTTCGAGATCATGCAGTGCCGCTGCCGTGTTTATCAATACATTGATGTCGGACGGCCTGATTTCAAGGAGGCTTTGGTAACATTGCAGCGCCTCAACTGTCCGTCCGGACTGTTGCAGGCGCAATCCCCTTGTAAATCCATCTTCAGTCTCTGCGATTAATGTCTGCGATTTTGAAATCAACACAACTCCAGGTTGTCAAATGTGTCCGGGTCCTGATAGAATTCAAATAAAGTTTTTAATCGAAAATGCCGATATGAATATTGCAACTTCGATATAATGGAATCATGTTGCTTAAACAAGGAGCAGGATATGGAAACACAAACCATGGCAGAGAAGATGTTTTCGGCGCTGGCAGATATTCAGACCACTCGCGCCAGTGTTGCTTCCTCTGCATTGTCCAATGGGCTGACCCTGTATCAAAATGGCAAATACAAGGAGGCTGCTGCCTCGTTCAGACAGGCGACCGCGTTGAAACCTGATTATATTGATGCCTATAATTACCTGGCCATGGCCGATCTTAAAACCGGCGACAGGAAAGCAGCCATCAAGGCCTATTCCAACTCGCTGCTATTGGACCGCACCCAGGACGACATCCATGTCAAACTTGCCAATATTTATATCGAAGATAAAAATTATACCGATGCCGAAAAAGAGCTAAAAACAGCCAGTCAGGTGAATCCTGCTAATGCGTTACCGTATTATACGCTTGGGCTGTTACAGCAACAGCAGGGGAAAAACGCGGAGGCAGAGAAGTCTTTCCGGCAAACTGTCCGACTTTCGCCCAACGATGGCAATGCCTATTATGGTCTGGGATTGGCCCTAAGTAAACAGGGAAAATATAATGAGGCGATCACCCAGCTTACAAAGGCAACAAGCCTGAAAAGGAATTTTGCCCCGGCTATGTATGAACTGGGCAATATTTATGCTGCACAGGGAAACAACGACAAGGTGCAACAACAAATTGATTCTCTCACGGCCCTTGATACATCTCAGGCGGATGGCTTTGTCACTGATCTTCAGGAAACGTTGCGGCAGCCCAAGATCGCTTCTGTCGTCAAGGAGAAGAGCTCTTTCAATTTCGATCTCGGGACGGTCCCGTTGGTGGCTCTCGATACCTCCCTGGTCACGCCGGGTTCCAGTAAGGAGTTCAGCATTACCTTCAAGTTTGATTCCGAGATGGACGTTGCTTCGGTAAACAACATCACCAATTGGAAGATATCCAAGAGTGGGAGTGCTGCGGGCGGGCTGTACGATGACGGTCTTTATCGTGAAACCGACAGGGCGGCGGCAACCACCATGCCTGTTCGCGTGATTTATGATCCGACGAAACTGGAAGCGACCGTTATGTTCTCAATCTACCAAAACGATACCGGGACCGGGACAATCGATGCGTCGAACTTGACCTTCAAGTTCCTGGGCAAGGATATCAGTGGCAAGAGTATGGACAGTGCGGCTGACGAGTATAACGGTTTTGCCGGGAAGGTTTTTTAAGATGGATACAAGTTCAATAAGTTGCAGTAAACTCAGGTAACTTCGAGAATATATCCCTTGCCTTCCAGATATTCAACGATCTCCTTTATATGCTCATAGCCGCGGGTTTCCAGCTCCAGGGACACATCGGTCCTGCCGATGGCAAGTGATTTGGAACGACGGTCGTGGGTTATGTGAAAGATGTTGGCCCGGGTAGCGGCGATGTCAGCAGCCAGAGTTGCCAAGGCACCGGGATGGTCATCAAGCTCTATGGTCATCTTCAGATAACGCCCGGCTGCCAAAAGTCCTCGTTCGACCACCAAGGCAATGGTCTTTACATCGATGTTGCCGCCGGACAACAGGCAGACGGTTTTCCCGCTCAGATCCGGAATTCTGTTATGCAGTACGGCAGCCAGCGGAACCGCTCCCGCCCCTTCGACCAGCAATTTTGTCCGTTCCAGAAGCGAAACAATGGATTGGGCGATTTCCTCCTCTTCAACCAGCACAATATCATCAACCCAATTCTTAATCACCGGCAGAGTCCGGCTGCCGGGCCGTTTTACCGCTATGCCATCGGCCAGGGTTACGTTAACGGCTGATTCGCAAGGTTTGCCCGCCTGAAACGAGAGTGACATCGATCTGGCTGCCATGGATTCTACGCCAATTATGCGCACATTTGGTGCCATCTCCCGTATTGCGGCGGCAATACCCGCAATCAGGCCGCCACCTCCGACCGGGACGATCAGGTTCTGCATATCCGGCAGTTCATCCAGCAGTTCCAGGGCAATTGTTCCCTGCCCTGCCATGACCAGATCATCATCAAAAGGGTGTACGAACAGGGCACCGCTCGCCTTTTGCATCTCGTACGCAGCCTGGCATGCCTCATCAAAGTTTCTGCCGGTCAACACCACCTCGGCTCCATAGTCCCTGGTGGAATGCACTTTCTGCGGCGGCGTGATTTCCGGCATGAAGATGGTGGCTTTAATCCCCAGCAGATCCGCTGAAAAGGCAACACCCTGGGCATGATTGCCCGCCGAAGCCGTAATAACTCCTTTTTGGAGGGCCTCCCTGGGTTGGGCTGTCATGAAATTGAGGGCACCCCTGATCTTGAATGAACCTGTGCGCTGAAGATTTTCGCACTTGAAATAAAGCGGCATCCCCAATTTTTCCGAATAATAATGGGAATAGATCAATTCTGTCCTGCGAACACGTTTTTTGAGGCGGTCGTGGGCTTCGAGGATAAGATCGTAGAGATTCATGGAACAGGGACACTCCCGAATAAGGTGAAGCAATAGTATCAGATGGGGCGGACAGGGTCAAACGGCAATGGGAGTTTGATGCTTGGCAAGGCTCCGGATTGCTGGTACATTTACAGCATTCTAAAGTAAGGAGGTTTAATGGAAGCAATTCATCACCAATTGATCATTCTCGGTGCCGGGCCAGCCGGCTATACCGCTGCCATTTATGCCGCGCGGGCAAATCTCAATCCAGTTCTTGTCACCGGGTTGCAGCCAGGTGGCCAGCTTACCACCACTACCGAGGTAGATAACTGGCCCGGCGACCACGAAGGGGTTCAAGGACCAGATTTGATGGAACGTATGCGGTTACACGTCGAACGTTTTAATACGCAGTTGATCTACGACCAGATCACAAGGGCCGATCTGCAGCAGCGCCCCTTCCTGCTTGAGGGGGATTCTGCGGTTTATACCTGTGATGCCCTGATAATAGCTACCGGTGCTTCGGCCAAGTATTTGGGGCTTCCATCGGAAAAGGCATTCAAGGGGAAAGGTGTCTCGGCCTGCGCCACCTGTGACGGCTTCTTTTATCGGGGCAAGGATGTTGCCGTAGTCGGCGGCGGCAACACCGCCGTGGAAGAGGCGCTCTACCTTTCCAACATTGCGCGTCACGTGACGGTCATACACCGGCGTGATCAATTTCGTGCCGAAAAAATGTTGGCTGATCGGCTTATCGAGAAGACCAAGAAAGGCAACGTCACCATTGAGTGGCATCACACGCTGGACGAAGTTCTGGGGGATGACAGCGGCGTAACCGGTATCCGCATCTGCCACACCAGCGGTTCAACCAAGGAATTACCGGTTCATGGCGTTTTCATCGCCATCGGCCATTCTCCCAATACGACAATTTTTGAGGGACAGCTTGATATGGATGACGGCTATATCCGCACCCACTGCAGTACCGAAGGAAACCTCACCGCAACCAGTATTAAAGGTGTTTTTGCTGCTGGTGACGTGCAGGACTACATCTACCGTCAGGCGATCACCTCGGCCGGCACCGGCTGCATGGCAGCCCTGGATGCGGAGCGATACCTGGAAACCCTGAAGAGGTAAGGAACTATGTTGGGGCCTACTGACGATCTCGAAAAACTGCTAAGCGACGTTCGCAGAACAATCCAGGAAAACCAAAAATTCTTGCAGGTTTTGGTGAGCGACGCCGAGGATGTAAACTGCGGGTTGGATGGTGCTGAAGAAGAGGGTGAGGTGGAGGAATTCGAAGAACTGTAACTCCCCCGCGATAAGGTGAATATGCGAACGGCCCTTGAAAAGTTTTCAAGGGCCGTTTTGTCTGGAAGCTGAACCAACCGGTGCTCAGCGGTTGTCTGCACCGGAAAAATAATTGACATTGGAGGCGTGGCAATCACTGCAATTTGTTTTGTATAGTGCATCGCCGATATCTGCAGGGTGAACAAACTTAGTGACCTTTTCCCCCTGGGGTATGTTCTCCTGGACCTGCCCCAGTATGTCGTGGCAGATCGTGCAATCCTTGGAAATTACCCTGCCGTCGGCCGATGTATGTTTACCATCGTGGCATCTGAAGCAGCCTGGGGTATAGAAGTGGCCGATGTGATTCGGGTAGGTGTTCCAGGCGACCTTCATGGCTGGGAAAAAATTGCGCAGGTAGATATCCTGAATCTGCCCAATAGCTTGGGCAATGGCAGATTCCTTGCTTTTCGTGATTTCCGGATAGTTTTTGCCGTAGTAGCCCTTTATCCCAGTTTCAATGGCCTTTACAGCCTCTTCTCTGCTGGAATACGGTGTTTCCAGCAGTTCGACAGCTACCTTTTTAATGTACGGCAGCTTGCCATCAATGGTGTTGGATGCCAGGTGCTGATCCATTTCCTCGTCCGGTGAATGATAGATGTGGGTTGGCCTGTTGTGGCAGTCGGTACAGTCCATGACCCGTTTGACGGCCTTGGTGATGTCATCTTGTGAAAGAGGCTTGGATCGATCCATATATTCCCTGAATATGCCGTCCTTTCCTGTTACGGCAATATAGGGGATCTGCAGCCGCTGCTTGTCCCCGGCAATATAAGTCACAACGCGGCCGATGTGCCAATGGATACCCATGGAGTTGGGCGTCTTGGGGGCAGCACCGATCTTGATCAACATGTTTATCTCTCTGGGAGTGTTATCTTTGTTGGGCGCATAATGATAGAAAATCTTTTGTCGGCCGGCATAAAATTTCGCCGGCCAATGGCAGTGTTCGCAAGTGTCGCGGGAGGGCCGCAGATTTTCTATAGGAGTGCTGATCGGTGTCGGGTATGAGTGGGTCAGTACAGCCCATACCTGACGCAGCCCGGATATTTTGGCTTTTACGTACCAAGCTGCTCCTGGTCCCACATGGCATTCGACACATCTGACCTTGGCGTGAGCCGAATTTTGCCAAGCCGTGTGCTCCGGTTGCATAACCGTGTGACATAATTCGCCACAGAACTCTGGTGATTCCGTAAACTCATAGCCCTTCATGGAGGCGATTCCGACCACCAGTATGAATACGATTGACGCAAGCACGAAATAGATTGTCAAACGAAGTGTGTGGAAGTCATTCAGGTCGAGTCGCGGCAGTGGCGGGATGCCGGTATCCGGGTGCTTGCGCAGATTGTTCCTTACAATCCATGCTCCCGACGGAATAAGGATCAAGCCGACAATAAGCATGCCCGGAAAAGCAAAATACACGAACATGTCGAGATATGGGTTCTCAGCGCCGGAGTAGGTTTCCAGAGCGATGAAAACGACAATCAGGATGGTGGCGATAAAGGCCAATAAAAAACCGATGATGCTCGTGCTGTTCTTGAGGTATTTAACGACACCCGGGCTTTGTGTATTCATAACAACTCCTCGTTCTGGTTCTAAAACAATAACTGTCTGAATTATTTAAAAAATAATAACCCTTAAGGTTGATTTGTCAAATGAAATGGCGCGCACTGTCAGGACGTTACAATGCATGACATAAAGAAAAAGGCTGCACCTTCTCGGTGCAGCCTTTACTAGGTGCGAAGTCTTTCTGTCAGATTAGTGTGAACTTCCCACGAAAGCGATAATCATGAGAACCAACAGGCCGATACCGATCAGTACGGCGGTGAAGCCGAAACCTTTCAGGATGAAATCATAAACCACGCCGCTGGTGCGCTTGGCTGCGAATTTCTCAGTAATTCCCTGTTCTTCGTAACGCTTCCACTGATCGCCACGTTCCTCGATCATCTCTTCCTTGGATATCTGCCCATTGAAGATGACGAAATCCATCGGGAATTTTTCGGGGCGTCCGTGGGTGTTGAAGAAATGCACGGAGAATATAAAGCCGGTGGCCAAGAGCGCCTCATCGGAATGGATGATGGTGGCAACGTTGAACATCCAGCCTGGCAGGAACATGCCGAACAGTTCGGGGAACCAGAGCATCAGGCCTGACCCTCCGATGGCAAACATACCCCAGAAGACGGCGATGAAGTCGAATTTCTCCCAGTATGTCCAGCGTTCAAAGGTCGGCTTCGGACCCTTGAAGAGGAACCATTTGACCATGTTGACAACATCCGTGATGTCGCGCAGATTCGGACAGAGGGAGTCGGGACCGAATAGCCGTTGCAGGAAATTGCCTTTGATATCTTTTCTGATGAAAAGGAAGTGGACAGTCATTGCCAGTGCCGACCCGAAGTAAACGAAGGTGATACCGGCGCAGATCCGGTGAATCAGGCCTGCATTGGCAGAACCTCCGTACAGATTCATCAGGCTGACTGCCCAATGCTGGTTGCTGAACTTGAGCGGCAGGCCGGTCAGGGACAGCCCCAGGAAGCTGGTGATAACCAGGATGTGCAGGAAGATGTGTCGGCGGGTAAAGCGGCGATACTGTTTATGAGCTTCCGGAACAACATGGAGATGCTCACCGCTGTGAAGTATGGCAGCTTTTTCCCTGTTTTCCACGAAGCCGCGGAACATCCAGAGGAGCGTATGCAGCCAGAAGACGGCGAATGTGCTTACCAACAGTCCGGTCATGCAGATGAAGGTATAAAAAAGGATCGGATATTTTTCCCGGTCGTTATGTTCGCCATGGGCATAAAACTGTGTGAACAGGGGTGTGGCCTTGGAATGGCACTTCGAACAGGTTTTGACGAGGTTGTCAGGGTTGACGCTTGACTTCGGATCGCTGGCGGGAAGAACCGAATGGGCTGTGTGGCAATCGGCGCAACCGGCTACGCGCTCAGGGAAACCGAGTCGGTAGTTCTTTCCGTGATAGCTTTCCATGTAGGTCTTGACCGCTACGGTGAACACCTTGTTTTTGGCCATCAACTTTTCATCGGCGTGACATTTAAGGCAGACTTTGGTGTGGAATTCACGGTTTGCATGGCTCTTGGGGTCGCCTAACGGTTTGATGGCATGAAGGCCATGGCAGTCGCTGCAGGCAGCGGAATCCATATTCCCTGCTGCGACAGCCTTGCCGTGAATCGATTGCTGGTAAACCTTCTCCTTGTCGTGGCATCTCAAACATGTGGCGACAACTTTTCGCTTGTTGTCTTTCCAGGGCTTAACGATATGAATATCGTTATGGCAATTTGCACATGTAACACCCTTGGAGACGTGAACGCTGGTGTAATATTCGGCGTTTTCCTTCTCGTGGCAACGCTCGCACTGGACTTTCTGTACCTTGATCTCCTTGCGCATGTGCTTGGCAAGATCGGTAATATCTACATGACAACTGGTACAGGCGTTTTTGCCGTGGACTGAAGCCGCAAATTCTTTTACGGAAATCTTGTCGCTATGGCAACCTAGGCATGTGGCGGGATCAATGGCCATCCCCTGTTCAGCAAATGACGGTGCAGTCCATGCCACAAGCACCATCAGCAGGGGAAGGAAACGGCAAACAACAGACAACATATAAACTCCTCCATGGATAATTATTTTATACGATCGGTGTATAAATTTTATATACACTACACCATTAGAATTGAAAAAATCAATGAAAATTGAACCCCGACTACTTATATCCGATTTATGGATGTTTGCAACGCAGCATGGTTTTTCTGCTTGTAGCCTAACGGCGCCCCGTGAGAGCCTTCTTGACTTTGATGCCTCCATTTGTTAGCTTATTTGGATAATTTTGGAACATTACACTCCTGAAATCGGGGTGTATTGAGATATGGAGTCAGCATGCACAAGAAACTGTTTATACCCGGTCCGGTAGAGGTTCGGCCTGAAATCCTCGCGGCAATGGCTACGCCGATGATTGGCCATCGTATGAAGGAATACGCCGAACTGCATGGTCGCGCCAAGAACAAGTTGAAGGCCCTGCTCGAAACTAAGGGCAAAGTCTATTTTGCCACGTCCAGTGCTTTTGGGGTTATGGAAGGCGCTATTCGTAATCTCGTGGGCAAGCGCTGCGCCAATTTTTGCAATGGTGCTTTTTCAGACAAATGGCATGACGTCACACTGCGCTGTGGCAAACAGGCCGATGCGATCCGCTTCGATTGGGGACAGCCAGTCACCCCCGAACAGGTGGAAAAGACACTGTCCACCGGCAAGTACGACAGCATGACCATGATTCACAACGAAACCTCCACAGGCGTCATGTCTCCGCTTCCGGAAATTGCCGAGGTTATGAAAAAATTTCCCGATGTACTGTTCATTGTGGATACGGTTTCCTCCATGAGTGCTCTCAAAATACCCGTTGATGAATTGGGGATTGACAGCTGTATCTTTGGAGTACAGAAGGCATTCGCGCTTCCTCCCGGCCTGGCGATATTTACGGCAAGTGAGAAGGCGCTTCAGCGGGCCTCTACTATGGAGGGTCGGGGTTATTATTTCGATTTTCTGGAATTTGACGCGAATGATGCCAAGGACAACACCCCCTCTACTCCCTGTATATCCTTGATTTATGCCTTGGATAGCCAGTTGGACAGGATGTTTTCCGAAGGACTGGAGCAGCGTTGGCAGAGGCATCAAGCGCTGGCGGATCATGTACGTGGCTGGGTCACGGCACGTGGTTTTGAATTGTATCCAGAGCTGCCTTTCTGTTCAAAAACCCTTACATGTACCCGCAACAGCCGCGGCATTGATCTAGCTGGGTTAAAAAAGAAATTGGGAGATGCTGGGTTTGCTTTTGATGACGGTTATGGGAAAATTAAAGGGCAGACTTTTCGAATTGCACATATGGGGGATATGACCATTAGCGACCTTGATGAGTTGTTTGCAGCCATGATTGCCATCATGCCGGAACTGGCGTAATATTAAACAAGTTAGATAAGATTTGAAGCGAAAAGGGGTGAATTATGAAGTGTCCAAACTGTGGCGATAGAACCTTAGTCGATATCGATATGCATTCCGGCGGGTTTTCGTCCGAGGAGTCACCTGTCAAGGAATGCGGCGCTTGTGGATTGGTTTGGCGGGTTAAGACAGAATTGGGTGTTACTAAAATAGATATAATCAAGCCTGCCGACAAGCAGAAATAAAAAAGCCCCCGTAGTGAGGGGGCTTTGATCGATCATTCCATCTCGAATGCGTCTTTTCCGGCACCGCAGAGGGGGCAGCTCCAGTCGTCGGGCAGAGACTCAAAAGGTGTCCCTGCGGGTATCCCATGGTCTGGGTCACCAAGGGCGGGGTCGTAGACGTATTGGCAGATGGTACAAATCCAGCTTTGCATGGTCTTCTCCTTTACATTAGTTATTTACCCAGCTGATGCACTGAACCGGGCAGCCATCGATGGCCTGTTGGATGTCTTTTTCCGGAGCGCCGGCCGGGTCGTAGCATTCAGATTTTCCATCGGCATTGAAGCGGAAGACAGCTGGACAGGTTGAGACGCAAAGCCCGCAACTGATACAGCTTTCCTGATCCACCCAGGGCTTTTTCACGACGAATCCCTCCTTAATGTCAACTGCTTGAAATGTATACCAGCCAGAGTGGTCTGTCAACAAGGCAACCTGTTGTTCGGAGTTGAACCTATCTATGCAAGGAGCCGCTATTAATGATATTTGAAATTCTGGTAGTCGGCCCTTTGGCTGTCAACTGCTTCGTTCTGGGGTGTGAAGAAACTCGAGAGGGGGTAGTTGTTGATGCAGGCGATGATGCAACGAGGATTATTGCCGCGGTCGAACGCCATGGTCTGCATATCGGCCAAGTCATTAACACCCATGGACACTTCGACCATGTGGGTGCCAATCGAATGGTAATGGAGCGTTTCAACTCCCAACTCCTGATCCATGAAGCTGATAGGGCTCTGTTGGCGCGGGCCAGCGCAGTTGCCGGTTCCTATGGCATTACAGGAGAAAACTCGCCCCAACCGGATGGCTTCCTTTCAGACGGCATGGAGATAGCTTTTGGCAAACGCATCCTGAAAGTGTTCCATACTCCGGGGCATACACCAGGTGGATGTTGCCTTTACATCGAGGATGAAAAGACAATCATTACAGGTGACACCCTCTTTGCCGATTCGATCGGCCGCACCGATCTTCCTGGCGGTTCACACGAACAACTGCTTAAATCGATACAGACCAAGCTTTTTACATTGCCTGATGATGTCGTGGCCTATCCTGGACATGGTCCAAAAACGACTATCGGACACGAAAAGCGCCATAATCCTTATTTTTAAGTGAGGTTCCACATGCTCAGGGATAAACGGATTGTCCTCTGCATTACTGGAGGCATTGCGGTTTACAAGGCGGTGGAGCTGCTGCGGCTGCTCACCAAAGCCGGTGCCGAAGTCCATGTAATCATGACCCGTTCGGCACAGGAGTTTGTTGCCCCTCTCACCTTCCAGACCCTTTCCATGAATCCTGTACATAGCGAATTGTTCAACCTGATCGCTGAGCAGGAGATCGGCCATATCTCCCTGGCTGATCGGGCCGACCTGTTCATCATTGCCCCTGCAACCGCCAACGTCATCGGCAAGATCGCATGCGGAATCGCCGACGATATGCTTACCACCACTGTCATGGCTACCAAGGCCCCTGTTCTGATTGCACCAGCCATGAACGTCAATATGTATACCAATCCGATCTATCGCGAAAACCAGGATAAGCTGTTGCGGCTGAATTACATGTTTGTACCGCCCGAAAAGGGCACTTTGGCCTGCGGCTGGGAGGGGGAAGGCAAGCTGGCAACCCCTGAAGCCATCTTTGAGATGGCTGTGTCGGCGCTTACGCCAAAGGACCTGATTGGTCAAACCATTATGGTAACCGCTGGCCCGACCCGCGAGGAGATAGACCCGGTTCGTTTTATCAGCAATTACTCTTCCGGCAAAATGGGGTACGCCCTGGCCCGGAGCGCTCAACGGCGCGGCAGCCGCGTGATCCTTGTCAGCGGTCCGGTAAGCATTGCGGCGCCTTCCGGTGTTGAACTGGTGCAGGTCGAAAGCGCGCAGGAGATGCATGCCCAGGTTATGGCCAGGGCAGCTGCCTGCTCAATTGTTATCAAGGCAGCCGCTGTGGCTGATTACAGGCCTGAGGAGCGTAAAGAAGGTAAGATCAAGAAACAGTCCGATGAGATGATTCTCAGGCTGGTCAAAAATCCGGATATACTGGCTGATCTTGGCAGCCTGGAGCACCGCCCGTTTTTAGCGGGGTTTGCCGCGGAAACCGGCGGCCTGAAGTCAAATGCCGCAAAGAAGTTGAAAGAGAAAAATCTGGACATGATCGTGGCCAATGACGTCAGCCAAGCCGATGCGGGGTTTAACGTGGATACGAATCGCGCCTGGCTGTTCTTTCGGGATGGCCGTAGCGTGGAGTGTCCGCTGATGCCCAAGGAAGAACTGGCATCATTGATCCTTGATCACATCGTAGCCGAGTTTTCAGCCCGTTAGGAGCCGTAAATACCTTTTCAGTTTCCCGCTGTGAAATTCTTCCAGTAGTTCCGGCTTGTGCAAGGCCGATCTCAGTTTTTTCCGTAGTGCCTCAACCTGCTCCATGCCTTCGTCCTTTGATATCCGGCCGCTTTTGTAAAGCAAACGCAGGTTTTTGCGCATTGCGGCGGCAGTTGCCAAAGCCCGCTCACCTGTTGGATCGGCATGCAGTATAGCCGCATCTCCCGGATGTTGGAGGAAATCGTAGACCGCTTTTTCAGTCAATTTCAGATATTCGTCCCGGTCGCTTTGGGCCAGGACATATCGGGAGTTGTTCGACAGGGTCTGCATGACCTTCTGCCATTTTTCCAGGCGTGACAATAGCATGATCGAGTTGAAAATTCGCTTATTTGTTCCAAAGGAGAAGATGGTGGTGGTCAGTACGTTGCGTAGCAGATCGTCATTGGCCTTCTGGTCTGTCTGGCACACCTCCCTTGCCTTCTCCCAGACTTCCTTTTCTACAAAGGTTTCGAAACGCATTTCCCAATAGGTGTGTTTCATGGTCATGGTAGCGAAAGAGCGCATGATCTTGTAAGGGATATAGTAATTGTGGGCAATCGAGTCGGCTGCCAAGTGTGAGAGGTAACCATAGGCGCAGGCTCGTTCGCTGTCGGTGCGAGCGGATTGCAACACCTTTGTGCCGATATTCCAACGATGACAATTCAGCATATAATGGGTATATTTCTTGCCGACAATGATGTCAGCCGCAATACAGCCATACAGATAGTCACGGGGGTGGGCGCCAAGGATTGCGGCTATGCCGGCAGGAAGCAGGGCGAGGTTTTCCAGTACGTCCAAACCCACCTGGAGATGGATGCCACCACCCCAGGCATGGGCCTGGGCCGGCATGCAGACCATGGCAACAACCAAAACTACAAGAGATAGGGGCATCGGTTCTTTCACTTTGACAGAGAGTTGGGGTAGCTGTTACAGTTCAGAGTGTAATGATACTCTAGAACGGAGCGTGATTCAATACTACCTATGAAAACAGGATGTTCTTTCAATACGGTGGCAGCGGCATCCCTGAGGGAATACCTTCAGGGGCTTCAGGAAAGCGGCTTGGACGGCATCCCCGTAGCGCAGTCCGGTTCCATGGCTGATGCACAGGTTGCGCCGGCCGCGGGCGTCCGGATAGCGCCACCCACAGCGGAGCCGCTTGACGAGCTCCAGCACCATGAAAGCCTGGATAAAATAAGGAAGGACCTGGGGGAGTGTCAACGTTGCAAGCTAGGGAAGACACGCAAGAACCTGGTGTTTGGCGTGGGGAATCCCAAGGCCCGGCTGGTATTCGTGGGGGAGGGGCCGGGCGCCGACGAGGACCGTCAGGGCGAGCCGTTCGTGGGCGAAGCCGGCAAGGTGCTCAATCGCATCATCACTGCCATGGGGCTCAAACGAGAGGATGTCTACATCTGCAACGTGGTTAAGTGCCGGCCACCGGGCAACCGCGACCCGGAGCAGGAAGAGATCGAGGCATGTTCTTCGTTCATGTTGCGCCAGGTGCGCTCGATCAATCCCGAGGTGATCGTGGCACTGGGCAAGTTCGCCAGCCAGACGCTCCTGGGTACCAAGGAACCAATCTCAAAACTGCGCGGAAAATTCCGCGATTTTCATGGCACACCGCTCATGCCGACCTACCATCCTTCCTTTTTGCTGCGCAAGCAGGGTGAGGGAAGCATGGGTGCCTTCTGGGAGGTGTGGGACGACATGGTCCAGGTATTGCGATTGCTGAAACTGCCGGTGCCGGAGAAGAGCAGGAAGAAGTAACCACACCGGGCTGCCGCTATGGCCCGATCCATCTCCTGACCACGAATACATCCCGCTGCTTTCCCTCCCTTGGCCAGACATTCGTCGCTTGCCGTGTACGCATGATCTCCGCCAATCGCTTGCGAAGCGGTGTCGTCACCACCCCGCCGTTGCCGGGCCTGCCGCACTCCAGCCTGCTTTCTATGGCGGTTTCACTATCCAGCACAATAATCAGATGGCCACTCCAGACGATCAGGTCCAGAGGCTCCAACAGAGCTGCAATCCCTTCAGCTGTTTTGGCGGCAATGGGCAACCCCTTGCCGAACATGACCAATTGCGACGTATTGCGGGGCGTCCAGCCATTGGTGGCTTGATATAGCAAGCCGGAGCAATCCAGTCCCGCCAGGATGAACTGTTTTTCAAAACCTGGCGGTTGGGGGCCATGCTGATAAAACCTGGACAACTCGGCAACACCTGAGCTGATGTTGCCTCCCCATACATATGGACTGCCGATTGAGCCTTTCAGGGATGAAATGATTTTTCCCCTGGCAGGCAGTATGTGATTGCGTGGCTGCGGTTGTGTATCGCTGGTGTCAATGAAGCGGCTGTCCACATAAAGCCGCTTGCCGGCAGGTGTGGGATAATCGTCCGTTATTACCCGGTAGATGGTTGCGGTTTGACTGCTGGTCTTTTCGAGCAACTGGAAGACCGTTCCGGGCAGGGCAATGAATTCCAGCTCGCGCACTTGGCCGCAGCGGTCTGTTCTCAGGATATTGCCGTGCTGGCCGCCAAAGACGGTAGCGAACGCTGCAGTATTCAACACCGGTGTCGCGTATCGCGCAACACCGTACGGAGCCCCATGCACTTGTGTAGAGCAAAAGATAGCAGCGCAGACGACATACGCAAGCAAGTGCTTCATGACTTGGAACGTCGGCCGGAGCAGGCCTGACGCACCAGTTCTTTCTGGGCAAAGGTCAGCCGCGGAGAGGAAATCAGCTCGTTAAGGGTATTATGGGGCAGCCCCGGCAGGAACATGGTAAACCAGATGGCTGGAGTACGCGGGTTTTTTAGGATTGCCAGCCTGATATTGGGGCGCCCCTTCCAGCGGCCGTTACGGGCGATCATGGAAATGGTCTCTGCCGTGGAACTCGATGAATTGAGAAATTGGTATATGGTGCCTTCTTTCAGGTGCGGATTGTCCAGGCATGCCTCCACAACCAGCGGAAGTCCCTCCCGCAAAAGCGCATCCACCACGGCTGCCGTGCTGCGGCGCGCCAGGGTAAGCTTGTTACCCAGCGGCTGGGCGGGAAGACGTTGTATGATGTGCCGCTCCGCCAGCATGCGGTGGTCAGGGGTAATGCCGGGCAAAATGCAGATTTTCAGCAGATCGAAAATATTAAGCTGCGGCAAGATGACGGATGCAAAATGTGTCGGAATCTCTGGATTGCATGCCAGGGCAAATTTGACCGCGTTGTTTTCCAGCAGTTTTTTGGAGGCGTGCACGGCGCTGAAGAGTTCTTCCGGCAACCCGCGCCGCCTGAAGAGCGCCACCAGGTGATTTTCATCCAGGGCGGGATTGCGCAGCACGGTCAGCAATACTTCGCCGGAGTGCTCTTGAATGATCTGGAACAGTTCATCCTTGTCGGCTGTAACTGCGCGCTGGAGCAATTGTGACAGTTTTTGATCGATCATTGCAATTTTTGCAGAATCATCCATGACGATTTCTAGGTCCCAATTTTAGTGGCTGTTGTTATTAAATGGCCGTTTCAGGGTCTCTGGTAAATATATCCATTTTCTGCATATCTATTCTTGCAAGCAGTCTGCCATTTCAAAGGGGGCATGAAATTTCGTCTGCCCGATAGCCGGTTGCACCATAATCCGCTTCGTGGTACAAGGCATTATAAACAAAAAACATCGCAGATGAACCAAGAGAGTCGAATGTGACTACATTTTTTGGTGAAAACTCCTTTGCGATGCCGGCCGAGATCAGTGATGACGAGTTGACCGAAATCGGGATGATCCTGAGCCTGCATCGCAACTGCGACATGTCTGTCTACAAGAGCAAGTACATGAAACGGCGCGTGGCCATCAGGATGCGAGCCGTCCGTTGCAACGAGGCAGCCGAATATTGCGCTTTGCTGCGCAACTGTGATCTTGAACTTGATTTGCTTCAGAAAACGCTCACCATCCATGTCAGCCAGTTTTTCCGCAATCCGTCCGTGTTCGAAAAACTGCGGACCGATGTCATGGCCGGCCTCTTGAAGGCGAGAGAAAATGATTCGCCGGACCCGCTGCGTTTCTGGTGCCTCGGCTGTGCGGCCGGTGAGGAACCATATAGTCTGGCGATTTTGTTACGGCTTTATTTTGGCCGGGAAGTCCGGCAGGTACCGGTTTCCATAGTGGGAACCGATGTGGATGCCGAAACCCTCAAAATCGCACAGCAGGCCGAATACAACGAAGATCGTCTCAAGGAAGTTTCCACGGAATTACGGGAACATTTTTTCCGTCAGCATGGTTCGCGCTATCAACTGATACCCGAGATCCGGGAAATGGTTACTTTTGTTCAAGGCGATATCACCAGCATCGAACAGTATGTCAAGAGTGATCTGGTCCTCTGCCGCAATACCTTGATCTACTTCAACCGGCCTGACCAGGAAAAAATCCTGAACGGTATTGCCGATATCCTGCCGAATGGGGGTATCCTTGTACTGGGAAAATCCGAGACACTGGTTGGTGATGCCCGGCAGCGGTTTGTATCGGTCTGCCCGGTGGAACGTATCTACCGTAAGTTATGATTGCGCAAGAATTATATGACTGAGGAGTGACACCATGCGTATCCCGATCGGGTATAAATTCATCATCGGATTCATAGTTGTGGTGGCGGCGGTGGCGTTCAGCCCCAAACTGGTGGGGCCGTTGGGCTATTCCGCTGAAATCAGCAGCATTCTGGGTTATGCCGTGGCAATGACCATTGGGTTGATTCTGGGGTGGAGCTTTTCCAAGGGTTTTACAGCCAATATCGGCAGGCTGACTGACTCGGCGGAATCCATAAGCCGTGGCGACCTGACTCGTGGTGTTGTTCTCAAGTCTTCGCGCATACCGGATGAGACCCACGAACTGGCGGCACTTATCAACCAGATGCTGCAGAACCTGCGCGATCTGGTGGGGCATATCAAGAAGAGTTCCAATCAGCTGTCCGGATCGGCCCGGGAGATCAATTCCACCGCCCTGGAGATCAACGCCTCCACCGAAGAGGTGGCCCAGGCCATCGAACAGATCTCCCGCGGCGCCGAGACCCAGGCCGAGATGGTGGAAAGAAGCTCCAAAACCATACGGGAGATAGCAATCTCCATCGAACTTGTCTCTTCGCGGGCCCGCGAGACCGCCAAGGCTGCCCGCGAAACCAGCCTGACCGCCCAGCATGGCGGCAGTCTGGCAAGCGACTCCCTGGAGCGAATGAAGGAGTTTTTTGATCAGCAGGAGAAGATCGGGCAACAGTTTGATGCCTTCAGTATGAAGCTGCAGAAGGTTGGCAAGATCGCCGACTTCATCGGTGATGTTGCCCGTCAGACCAACCTGCTGGCGCTGAACGCCTCCATCGAAGCGGCCAGGGCCGGTGAATACGGCAAGGGGTTTGCGGTAGTGGCCGAGGAGGTGCGCAAGCTGGCTGATGGTACTGCGAATTCGGCTTCCGATATCAACGAGATGATCGAGAACCTTCGGGAAGAGAACCGTCGGGTGCATGAGGCCATTATTGAAGGCTCCCGCTCCATAAAGGAAGGAAAAAAGAATATCGACGTTACTGCCTCGGCCTTCCAGGAGATCCTTAAAACCGTCCTGGAAACGGAACGCAAGGCCACCAGTATCGCCGATCTTTCCCAGATGCAGACCGAAGGCTCCGCAAAAATGGTCAAGGCGATTGACGAGATAGCCAAGGTGGCGGATGACAACGCCGCCTCCACCGAGCAGGTTTCCGCAGCCACCGAGGAACAGCTGGCTGCCATGCAGGATATGGCCCTGGCAACAAAGGAATTGGCCCAACTGGCCGAAGAACTCCTGACAGTGGTCGAGCGTTTCAAGGTGGATGCCGGCGGGGTACAGCTGGCATGACAGCCAGGAATCAGAAGTTCCTGATCTTTTGCCTGTCGGGCAGGCGCTTTGCCTTTGACCTGGCACAGGTGGCAGAGGTGGAAGAACCGCAGACAACCTGGCCTATCCCCGGAGCACCCGCCTGTTATGTCGGCGCCATGAATTTCCATGGCAATATTGTGGCGGTCATGGACCTGGCCGCGTTTATGGGTCTTCCCCCGGGACAGGGCCAGGAGAAGATTGTCGTGCTTGATGCCGGTATTGCGGCGCTGTCGTTTCTGGTGGAAAGGGTGGAGCGGATTGTCCCGGCCGGGCAGGTGCAGTTCGGCGATCCGATTCAAGGGGATGATGTTCGGTTTGCCGCCAGGGAGCTTACACTGGCAGACGGAGTCCTTACCCTGCTGGATGCCGAGCAAGTGGCGCTGGCGGCTGCGGAAATTTTATAACAAAGCACACGGAAAGAGCAGATGGCAGACCAGACATTACTTCAGAAAATCTTCAACGATAACAATTTTACCGATTATCGCTGGATCGATCCTTCCGAGATCGTGGTGGCCCAGTGGGTACGGATGAAATGCATGTACGGTTGCGACAGTTACGGACGTAACGCCTCCTGCCCCCCAAACACCCCTCCCATTGCCGAATGCCGGACCTTTTTCAGTGAATTTCGCATCGGTGCGGTTTTTCATATTACCAAACGGCTCGACGATCCAGAGGAGCGCCACGCCTGGTCCCGTGAGGTCAACCGCTCCTTGGCCGAGCTGGAGCGCCAGGTTTTTATTACCGGTTATCATCAGGCATTCATGCTCTTCATGGACAACTGCAAGCTGTGCCGCGAATGTGCCAATACCCGTGCCGCCTGCCGCAACAAAAAATTGGCGCGTCCCTGCCCGGAGGGCATGGGGGTGGATGTCTTTGCTACGGTTGCCAAATTCGGCTACCCCATAACAGTGCTCGACGACTACGATCAGGAAATGAACCGCTACGCCTTTTTGCTGATAGAATAGACACCAGGTATCCAGCGATCTGACTATTATGTGATTCAAAGCCCGCCTGCGCGGGCTTTCGGCTGTCAGTGCCTGAAATTGCCAGGGAAGTGGTGGCTACAACGTGAAGGGGCCAAGACAAAAGGGGTAATGCAATGAAACAGCCGGACAGATGGACCGTTGGACCGGAAACGTTACGGATGCTGGAATTGGGGCATCCGTGGGTCATTGCCGACAGCCATACCAGGCGCTGGCCCGCAGGGCAGCCTGGCCAGGTTGTGGAGTTGAGCGATAGCCAGGGACGGTTCCTGGCCACGGCCCTGCTCGATCCCGAGGACCGGATCGTGGCGCGGGTGCTGGAGCGGCAACCAATGCGCCTGGAGCGCGACTGGCTGGCAAGACGCCTGAAAGCGGCCATGGCGATTCGCCACGGGCACGCAGCTCTGGGGGATACGGATGCCTACCGGCTGGTCAATGCCGAGGGGGATGGACTGCCTGGCCTCACGATTGATTGTTATGGCGGTTACCTGATGATCCAGCTCTATTGCGCCGGCTGGCGGCCCCATCTCGGCATGGTGATCGAGGTGCTGCAGGAATTGCTGGCACCACAGGGCATCTACGAAAAGGTCAGACCTCGAAAAACCAGGGAACTGGAGGCGGTCAGCGACAGCAAGCGCTATGGCCGGCTCCTGGCGGGAGTTGCCGCCCCGGAAAAACTGCTGGTAAGAGAGAACGGACTCGCCTTTCTGGTGAGCCTGGAATACGGTCTCAACACCGGCCTGTTCCTTGATCAGCGCAAGAACCGCCGGGACTTGATGGGCCGTGTGGCCAACAAGCGCGTGCTTAACCTGTTTGCCTATACCGGTGCCTTCTCGGTGGCGGCTGCCGCTGCCGGGGCGAGCCGAGTCACCAGCGTGGATGCCTCCAGCGGCTACACCGAATGGGCCAGGGACAATTTCGGCGTGAACCGGCTCAATGCCAAAAACCACGACTTTATCGTGGGCGATTGCCAGAAGGTTTTGGCCGACCTGGGGCGCCAGGGCAAGGGTTATGACATCGTCATCATGGACCCCCCCTCATTCTCCACCACCTCCAAGGGCAGTTTCAACACCCGCGGCGGCACCTCCGGGCTGGTGGCGGCTGCCTTACCGCTGCTGTCATCGGGCGGCCTGCTGATTGCCTCTTCCAACCATCAGAAGGTGACCGTGGAAGAATACCTCAAGGAGTTGCGCCGCGGCGCCCTGCAGGCGGGCAGCGATCTGCGGGTTATCTCCCTGGCCGGCCAGCCGGAGGATTTCCCTTACCCGGTCACCTTCCCGGAGGGGCGCTACCTCAAGTACGCCCTCTGCGTGAAGCCCGGCTGAACCGCTTGCCGTGTATCGGCTCCAGTACCGGTCCTTGCTGGAAGAATATGCATTCCTGTGCTACTAACAAGGAGTATTGATGATTATCTGGATTGATGCCGATGCCTGCCCGCGGGTCATCAAGGAGATTATATTCCGGGCCTCGGAGCGGCTGCAACTGCCGGTCCGGCTGGTTGCCAACAAGGACCTGTCAAAGGCCCACTCCGGGCTGATTACGTCGGTGCTGGTCGGCGAAGGGCCCGATGTGGCGGACGACTATATTGTCGAGCAGGTCACGGCGGAAGACTTGGTGATTACGGCCGATATCCCGCTGGCAGCCAGGATCGTTGCCAAGGGGGCGACAGGTATAGATCCCCGCGGGGAACTGTACACCGAGGAGAATGTGGGTGAACGGCTCTCCATGCGGGACCTGATGCAACAACTGCGCATGGAGGGGCTGGTCCAGGGCGGTCCGGCCCAGTTCGGCATGACCGACCGCCAGCGTTTCGCCTCTGCGCTGGATCGCTTGCTTACCAGGATGGTGAAGGGGAAACGCTGAGTAAGAGTGTTGGAAGAGAAAGGGTTGATAGAGCAGACTGAGGATTGGTTGTTTTGTGTGACCTGGATGAGATTGAAAACCACATTGAAGTTGGCGGCTTAGGCAAGCCCGCCGGATATTGCAGACTTGACCTGTTTAAGATTGACAGTGCACCCAAAAAAGGTACATTATTGTCCATGACATGGACGGTTACACTCCATAGAAAGGCAGAAAAACAGGCAGCATTGTTGCCTCGTCCTGTCATTGCGGCCTTGAACGAATTGATGCAAAACATCAAGGAATCAGGACCGGTACGTGGTGACTGGCCAAACTATTCAAAGTTGGGCGATGGTCGGCATCATTGCCACTTGAAAAAGGGAAAACCTACGTACGTGGCTGTATGGTCCGAAGATAAGGGAACGATCACGGTGGAGGTTATATATGTTGGCACGCACGAAAAAGCGCCCTATTGACGACGGATTGGTATCGTTGCACTTTCGGGTGCACCCGGCCAATGTCAGCCGTATCAAGCGCTATGTGGAATGCATAGAGCCTGAAAAAGGAGATGAAGGGGGCATTACAGCTGACGAGTTTTTCGACAAGTACTTCACCGGGCAGCCCAGGTGGGCAGTAGCATTGCAGGGGTATCGCACCCGTGAAGACCTTACGCAGGTGCAGCTTGCGGAGCTTACCGGCATCCCCCGCCGCCACATTTCGGAGATGGAAAACGGCAAGCGGCCCATTGGCAAAGAACGTGCGAAGAAGCTTGCAGAGGCTCTTAAATGCGACTATCGGTTTTTTTTGTAATGTTTTTTCACCCGTGCAGCGCCCAAGCTGTTTAGTCTCCCACCAAAGGATACCTGATGCCGCTTTCCACCGCGAACTGCGCCTGCTGGAATTGGAAGTGCTGCGCCAGGTCCGCCAGAACGACCAGCTTATGCTTGATGTCTTTCAGTTGATTGGTGTCAACGTTCCCTTTTGCTTGAGTTGACGAAAGGAACCGTTCCTTGCTTGTAACCCTTGTTGCCATCCATCCCTATCCTTCTCCCCAGGCAATACCGCTTGCCAATGCCTTTCTCAAGGGATATGCGGCCAATGCTCCGCTGGAGATCACGCTGGCGGACTTTTTTGCCAATCAGCCGGCAGCCGGCTGCGTGGCCGAACTCGTCAGGCAGCACCCCGATGCGATCGGTTTCTCGATGTATGCCTGGAACCGGGCCTTCTGCCTGGAGGTCGCCCGCAATGTGGCCAGTCAGCTGCCCGGAATAGTCCTCTTTGCCGGCGGTCCCGAAGCGACGGCCGATCCCCAGGGGGTGATGTCCGGGGCGTCCTTTGACTTCCTGGTTGTCGGCGAAGGTGAGCAACCGTTTGCCGAGATATGCTCACGCCTGTCAGCCGGCAGGGGGGTGGCGGGCATCCCCGGCGTCGTTGCCAGGGGGGGGGATGCCGGCGGGATGCCGCCTCTTGTGCCGCTGGCCGACCTGGATGCGATCCAATCCCCCTACCTGAACGGCATCCTGGACGCAGGTAGTTCCAAAGGCGTACTCTGGCAGCTTTCCCGGGGGTGCGGCTTTGCCTGCGATTTCTGCTTCGACTCCCTTGGCGGTCGTGGCGTGCGGTGCTTTTCGCTGGCGCGGCTCGAGGCGGAACTGCACCATTTCGCGGCCCACGGCGTTGCCCAGGTCTTTGTGCTCGATTCCACTTTCAACCAGGATGCGGTGCGCGCCAAGGCCATTCTGAGGTTGATTGCCAGGATCGCCCCCCGGATACATTTTCATTTCGAGGTCCGCAGCGAATTCATCGACAAGGAGATGGCCCACCTTTTTGCCCGGATCACCTGCTCCCTGCAGATTGGCCTGCAAAGCGCGGATACAGAGGTGCTGAAGGGGGTCAACCGGGTGTTCAAACCAAAGGATTTTGCGGCCCGGATTGCCCTGTTGAACGGGTGCGGCGCGGTGTTCGGCTTTGATCTGATGTACGGTCTGCCGGGCGACACCCTGCCGGGCTTTGCCCGGAGCCTCGACTTTGCCCTGGGGCTCTACCCCAACCACCTGGACATATTTCCCCTGGCGATCCTGCCAGGCACCGCACTGGCGCTGCGGAGCGATTCCCTGGGGCTGCACCACCTGGCAGAGCCACCCTATACCCTGCTGTCATCCCCGACCTTCGGTCCCGAGGCGATGGCGCAGGCCAGGATGCTGGCCTGCGCCTGCGATATCTTTTACACCCGGGGCAAGGCCGTGGCCTGGTTCAATGGGGTTGTGGCCCCCTTGGGCCTGAAGCCGTCGGATTTTCTGCAAGAGTTCGGGGCATGGTTGAAAGCGAAAAGGGGGGCCATGCCGGTTGAGGCCGATCTGGGCGATGACGAGATCTGGCAGATGCAAAGGGAGTTCCTGACGCGGTTATACGGCCGGAAAGGGGGCAAACGGCTGTTGGCACTGGTCCTTGACCTGGTTGATTACCACCACCACTACGCCGCAGCCTTGCAGACACCGCCGCCAGAGCCTCCTGGCCGGCGGGAGTTGAAAAAGATGGCACTATTGAAGATTCCCGGCAGAGTGGCACCATCGGCCCGGCTGGCGGAATTCCGCTACGAAATCCTGGATATCCTGGAGGCCGGAGCCCCGGATGTGCGGGCCTTTGCCGACCATTTTCCCGCCAGCGGCTCCTGGGCGGTGATCTATCCCGGGGTGGACGGTATCTGCACCGAATCCATCAGCGAGCCGTACTACCGGTTTCTGGAGCAATTGGACGGCCGTACCCCGGCCGGCCTGATAGCCGCAACGCTGGGGATCGGGGCCGATGAAGCCCGTCAGTTTCTCGAATTCGCCGTCAGCGAGGGGATTGTCGTGCCGGTCTGCTAGCGCAGGCCGCCCAGGGTTGGGAAAGGCCTGCCGATCAGGACGCAGGTGATGATGATCAGGTTGGAAAATGCGAGTTTTACGACGAACATCGGATGATCATCAAGGAAAGGTAGTCGGGTTTGTGCCGTGCCATGTCGTCGGGATCGGTCAGCACTATTTGACGGTCGCTGCCGACCCGCTCGACGAAAATGGCGGCCTGTTCCCTGCCGGTTTGGCGCAGCAGTTCCAGAATCTCGGCATAGACCGGTTTTACCTTGAGCAGCACCAGGGTCTCGCAGTCTGCCAACGCAACCCTGATCCGGTCCAGGCCGCCGGTGGCAGGAATGACCAGCATGCGCTCGTCACCCTCGACCAGCGGGACCATGGCCTGGGCCGCAGAGGCGTTGATGCTGGAGATGCCCGGGACGATGTCCACAGGAATCCGGGGGTAGGATGCCTGGAAGATGCGCAACAGGTAGATGAAGGTGGAGTAGAACAGCGGGTCGCCGATGGTTATGAAGGCGACCACCTGGCCGGCCTCGATTCGCGCGGCAATCAGTGCGGCGGCCTCGTGCCAAGCCTGCAGCAGCCGGGATTTGTCCGAGGTCATGGGGAACTGGTGGAGGATGATCTCCTGGCGGGTTTCGTCCAGAACCTCACGGGCCGTTGCCAGGGCTACGCTGGCCTCCTGCGGGTTCGATACCGGCGCCATGATCACGTCCGCAGAGCGGAGTACGCGTTCGGCCTTTCTGGTCATGAGTTCGGGGTCGCCGGGGCCAACCCCTACCGCATAGAGCCTGGGCACTATTCGCGATCCTTCCGGGCGGTAATCACGTACACGGGATTGCTGGCCTCGAACATCTTGTACTCGGTCAGGCTGCGGGTCTTGGCGATGTTGACGCAGGTGGCCTCAACGGCGTAGCCGTGATCTTCCAGGAACTCCACCGCCTTGGTCAGGGTGTCGAGCGTCACTGCGTTGATCACCACCACCCCTTCAGGTTTGAGGCGCTGCGCGATCGTATCGATGATCTCGTCCAGTTTGCCGCCGGCCCCGCCGATGAAGACCCGGTCCGGATCGGGCAGGTCGTCCAGCCCTTCCGGTGCGTAGGCCTCGACCAGCTTGATATTGCGGGCGCAGAACTTTTTCAGGTTTTCATTGATGAAGGTGATGTACTGCGGGTTTTTTTCCACGGCAAAGATGCGGCCATTGGGCATCAGGTTGGACGCCTCGATGGAGACCGAACAACTGCCGGCGCCGATATCCCAGAGCACCAGGTCGTCCTGCAGCTGGAGCTTGGCCAGGGTGACCGCCCTGACCTCCTGTTTGGTGATCAGCTTTTTGGAGGTATGGAACTCGTCGTCGTCGATGCCGATCAGCGGGTATTGGATCAGGTTGGGCTCATAGGTCTTCACCAGGATCAGGATGTTGAGATCGGACGGCTGCAGTTCCAGCAGGCCCCGGACGTCCGTGCGGGTAAATTTCTCGCTGGCCATGCCCAGGTCCTCGCACAGCCAGGCCTCGTATCCTTCGGCACCCCTTTCGATCAACTCCGTTGCTATGGCTGCCGGCGTGTTGACCTTGTCGGTCAGTATGCAGGCCTTTTCAGAAGCAACGATCTTGTCCACGGCCTGATGCATGCCACGGCCATGGACCGACACGAAGATGGCATCGTCCCACGGTTCCTTGATACGGGAAAAGGCATACTGCATGCTGGTGACATTGGCGAAGATCTCGATGCGTTCCTTGGGAAGGTTGCGCAGGAGGAAGCGGGAGATGCCGAAGAAGTTCGGGTCGCCCGATGCCAGCAGCACCACACCCTTTTCGGTTTTCTTGAGAAATTCCAGCAGTTCGGGCAGGTCGCCCAGGGGCATTTTTTCACCGGCAAAATCAGGAAAGATATCCAGGTGCCGCTGGTGTCCGATCAGCACTTCCGCCTTGGCGATGATCTCCAGCGCCTTGGAGCCAAAGCCTTCCCACCCCTTGATACCCGCCCCGACCAGATAGATTTTTTCTTGGATCATAACCCTCTCCCGCATGGGATTATCAGCTGCATCAGGGAAGGGACTATACCATCCCGTGCCGCAAAAATCATTACATTATCCGTTCAGGATTGCTGCGCCAAGGGCAAGGACTTGAGGATGACCAGGGACAGATCATCGGTGATCGGTTTGGGCCCGGTGAATTCCGCCAGTTGCTGAAAGATTGCCGCCATGATCTCGTCGGGGTGCTGTTCACGATGGGAGGCAATCACTTCACAGAGCCTGTTGACGCCGAAAAATGCCTTACCAGCGTTTTCGGCATCTGTCAGCCCGTCGGTGTACAGGAGCAGGATATCACCATCTTCCATCCGTGTGCTTTGTTCTTCGAAGCAGACGCCAGTATGTATCCCCATCAGCATGCCGTCCGCGTCGAGTTCCACGAACGCCCTATCCCTGGCCCGATACAGCAGGGGCGGGGACTGGCCGGCATTGGCGTAGCAAAACATGCGGCTTTGTGTGTCCAGACGCCCATAGAACATGCTCATTTGCAGCTCGGCCCTGGACAGGTCTTCGTAGAGCAGTTTATTGATCGCCTCAAGGAGCTTGCCGGGGGAATAGTCGGGACCGACCCTGGCGTGGAGGACGCTACGCGCTTCTGCCATCATGAGTGCGGAGCCGAAACTATGACCGGCAACGTCTGCTATCACAACATCGAAAAAACCTTCTTTTAAGGCAAAAAAGTCATAATAGTCACCACCGACGTGGGTTGCTGGAACCCAGCGGCAGGCCATCTGCAACCGCGGCATCTCGGGAGGATGGGCCGGCAGAAGGGATTTCTGTATTTCCTGGGCAATCTCCAGTTCCCGATTGATGCGGGCATTATAGAGCAGGGCTTTGGCCGCCTTTTTCCGCTCGGTAATATCACGCATGATCGCCTGGAGGTACAGGTCCTCTTGTAACTCCAGGCGGTTGAGGCTGATTTCGGCATCACAAAAGGTGCCGTCGTGTCGGGAGTATTGCCACTCGTATGACTGTGGTTCCCCTGCCATGGCCTTTGCCATGCGTTCCTTGAGCTGTTCTTCGGAATAGCCGCCATCCGGTTGCTTTAAGGGCGAGAAGGAGAGCAGTGTCTGCTCCACGAACTCATGCTCTGAACAGCCTAATAGTTCCAGCGACTTGCGGTTGCAGGAGATGATCCGCTCGTTTCGCAGCAGCACTATGGCGTCATTGGCGGATTCGAACAGGGTGCGGAAGCGAACCTCGCTATCGCGCAGTTCCTTGGTCCGCTGCATTACCAATTCCTCAAGATGTTCCTGGTAGGCATTGTTCTCGGCAATTAGTCGAGATCGTTCCAGAACCCGCTTCAAAACGATTTCCAGGCACTCCAGCTTTTGCAGCGGCTTGGTAATATAATCCCAGGCGCCCACATGAATCGCTTCGATGACATCATTGACATTGCCGGTGCCCGAAATGACGATCACCGGTGTGAGGGGGCTAATCTGCTTGAGGTGATCAATGAAGGTCAGTCCATCCATCTTGGGCATATTCAGGTCTGTCAGGACAATATCCGGCCACTCGCGGGAAAATACCTCCAAACCTTCCTGACCGTCGGCGGCCTCCAACACACGGTAGCCGACCTCCTGAAACATGTCTTTCAAGACCATGCGGACCAGTTCTTCATCATCTATGATCAAAGCCACCGGTGTTATTTTCATATGTTCCTCCGTTGGTGTAGGCTAATTGTACCATGCCTGCACCGCTCCGCCACTTTCCTCGCGGTCAGATTGGCGGGAGGGATTTCATCCTTTATTAACGCCAGGAATTGGGCGGTTCCAAAAAAAATGCCGGGAGGTTTTCCCGGCATTTTTCCATGAAATTATGTATGAATTTCCTATCCCTTTGCAGATCGCTTGCGCCTGGTGGGGTCAAGTTCCTTCTTGCGCAGCCGGATCGACTGGGGAGTGACCTCCACCAACTCATCGTCATCGATGAACTCCAGGGCCTGCTCCAGGGTCAGGTTGCGCGGCGGGGTGAGCTTGATGGCGTCATCCGTGCCCGAGGCACGCACATTGGTCAGCTTCTTTCCTTTGCAAGGGTTGACGTCCAGGTCGTTGTCCTTGCTGTGCTGGCCGATGATCATGCCGCCGTAGACCTCGACGCCGGCCCCGATGAAGAGCACGCCGCGCGGCTGGAGGGCATCCAGCGAGTAGGCCGTAGTCTCGCCGTGCTCCATGGCGATCAGCACGCCGTTCTTGCGACCGGGGATATCACCCTTGTAGTTGGCATATTCGTGAAAGGTGTGGGTCATGACAGCTGTGCCGCGGGTGTCGGTCATCACCTCGCCCCTGAGGCCGATCAGCCCCCTGGCCGGAATGACGAATTCCAGTCTGACCATCTCCCCCATGGGGGCCATGGCCACCATCTCTCCCTTGCGTGGCCCCATCTTCTCGATGATGGCGCCCTGGAACTCGGAGGCAACATCCACCACCAGGTATTCCATAGGCTCCATCTTGACGCCGTTCTTCTCGCGGATGATGACTTCCGGTTTTGACACGGCCAACTCAAAGCCTTCACGGCGCATGTTCTCGATCAGGATGGACAGGTGCAGTTCGCCGCGGCCCGAGACCTTGAAGGTGTCCGGGCTGTCGGTATCTTCCACCCTCAGGGAGACGTTGGTGCGCAATTCTTTGGTCAGGCGCTCGCGGATGTTGCGCGAGGTGACCCATTTCCCTTCGCGGCCGGCAAAGGGGGAGGTATTGACAATAAAGTTCATGGCCAGGGTCGGCTCGTCGATAGAGACATAGGGGACAGCAATTGGGGTCTCGGCAGAGGCCAGGGTTTCTCCGATGCTTACTTCTTCGAATCCGGCCACGGTGACGATATCGCCGGTGCCGGCCTCCTCGATCTCAACCTGTTTCAGTCCTTCGTAGCCAAGCAGTTTGGAGATACGACCCTTGCTGACCGTGCCGTCGCATTTGATCATGGCCACGGTTTCCCCTGCCTTGACCTTGCCGTTGAAGATGCGGCCGGTGGCCATGCGGCCGATATAGTCGTTGTAGTCGATGTTGGCGATCAACATCTGGAATGGGGCATTGGCATCGCCCTTGGGAGGTCGGACATTGGCTTCGACCACAGCAAAAAGCGGCTCCATGCTGGTAGAATCGATGGTGATGTCCAGCTTGGCGTAACCCATCTTGGCGCTGGTGTAGACCACGGGAAAGTCCAACTGGTCGTCCGAGGCGTTCAGTTCGCAGAACAGGTCGAAGACCATGTTAAGCACCTCGTCCGGGCGGCTGCCGGGGCGGTCGATCTTGTTGATGACCACGATCGGCTTGAGACCCAGGTCCAGGGACTTCTTCAACACAAAGCGGGTCTGGGGCATGGGGCCGTCCAGTGCGTCCACCAGCAGGAGCACCGAATCGACCATCTTGAGCACGCGTTCCACCTCGCCGCCGAAGTCGGCGTGGCCCGGGGTATCGACTATGTTGATCTTGTAGGCGCCATGATGGATGGAGAGGTTTTTGGCCAGAATGGTGATGCCGCGCTCCTTCTCCAGATCGTTGGAGTCCATGACCCGCTCGGTGATGGCCTCGTTTTCGCGGTAGACCCCGGCGTGCTTGAGCATGGCGTCAACGAGCGTTGTCTTGCCGTGATCGACATGGGCAATGATGGCAATGTTTCTGATTCTCTCCTGCATGGTCTAAAACTCCTCAATTCTCTCAAAATAAAAGGACGGGCTTAAGGCCCGTCCATTAATTTTATACTTTACCTTATTAAGGTTATGCCTGGCAAGAACTATCTCTCTCGCCCGAACAATCTTGCGCAGCACGCTTTTGCCCCGTCCTGGTCGGCGAAGCCTTTGGGCACGTTATTCTCCGAAGCGGTTGCGATAGTACTCGGCGCCCCGTCGGCGACGGACAGCCTGCCGGTAGAGTCCATCATATTTCGCGGCAGCGTCTTCCCAGGTAAAGCGCTGCTTCATGCCGTTACGCCGCAGGGCAGCCAGCCCCTTGGGTTTATTGTAAAAGGTGTAGGCGGCCCAGCCAACGGTGTCAAAAAGGGCAGTGGCGCTGTGCTGCCAGTACTTGAAGCCGGTACCGGTCAGGGCAGCTTCGTCGAAGTTTTCGACGCTGTCCACCAGACCGCCGGTGGCCCGAACAATGGGCGGGGTGCCGTATGCCAGGCTGTACATCTGGTTCAGGCCGCACGGCTCAAAGGAGGAAGGCATGACAAAGAAGTCGGCTCCGGCCTCGACCTTGTGGGCCAGGGCTTCGTCGTAACCGATGAAACAGGCAAATTTCTCAGGGTATTTGGCGGCGATATCGCCAAAATAGAAATGGGCCCACGGCTCACCATTGCCCACCATGACGAATTGCACATCCATTGCCAGGATACGGTGGATGGCCTCGGCCAGGATATCGGTCCCCTTCTGCTTGACCATGCGGGAAACCACGCCGAACAGAGGCACGTCCGGGCGTTGCGGCAACCCGATGGTGGCCTGCAGATCGCTCTTGCAGATTGCCTTGCCTTTCATGTTGCGGGGCGAAAACTTTGCCGCGATAAAGGGATCGGTGGCTGGGTTCCATTCTTCGTAGTCCACGCCGTTGAGAATCCCGTACAGGTCTGTGGCCCGTTCGCGCACCACCGTTTCCAGACCCCAGCCGTATTCAGGGGTCTGGATCTCGCGGGCATACCCCTCGCTGACCGTGTTCAGCAGCGTGGCATGGTAGATGCCCCCCTTGAGCAGGTTGACCTGATCGTCTTTTTCCAGCTCAAGATAGGTAAAATGCTTCCAGCCGATGCCGAGCACCTCCATGAGGCCGGGGTAGAAATTGCCCTGGTGCTGCATGTTGTGCAGCGTCAGCAGCGAGGCGGCATCACCCACGAAGCGGTCATGCAGATAGGTGGTGTTGAGCAGGGCCGGGATAATGCCGGTGTGCCAGTCATGGGCGTGGATGACGTCGGGGTGGAAATCAAGCATCTTGCAGAGTTCCAGGGACGCCTTGGACAGGAAGACGAAACGGTTGTCGTTGTCCAGATAGCCCTGGCCGTCCTGTTGGTAGAGCCCGGAGCGGCCGTAGAACTGTTCATGCTCCAAGAAGTAGATGGGGACATCACAGCCGGGCAGACGCCCCTCGTAGACCCCGCAGTACATGTGGCCGATGATGCCCATTGGCACCACCAGGGTACCGGGCAGCAGGCGCAGCCCGTATTTTTCCCGATTGACCGAGTAATAGCGCGGTATGACCACCCGGACATCATGCCCCAGGCGGGCCAGGTACTTAGGCAGCGCGCCGACAACATCACCGAGGCCGCCCTCCTTGGCAAAGGGGGCGGCCTCGGAGGCGGCAAACAGGATGGACAGCTGTTCAGGGCGCTTCATTCGTGCTCCGGACTCTTGATTTGTTCCTGCCGTTGCAGGAGCTAATGGCCAAGCATTACTTGGGAACGTTTTCCCAGTCTTCCAGGAACTTTTTGATGCCGGCATCGGTCAGGGGGTGTTTGGCCAGCTGCATGATGACCGAGTATGGGATGGTGGCGATATCAGCGCCGATCAGGGCGGAATTGAGCACGTGGATCGGGTTGCGGACGCTGGCCACGATGATCTCCGACGTGTAGCCGTAGTTGTCGAAGATGGTACGGATTTCCTCGATGATCCCCATACCGTCCTGGGAAATATCATCCAGGCGGCCGACAAAGGGCGAGACGTAGGCTGCGCCGGCCTTGGCCGCCAGCAGGGCCTGCATGGGGGTGAAGATCAGGGTCACGTTGACCTTGACCCCCTTTTCTGAAAGGGCTTTGGTGGCCTTGAGCCCTTCGGGGGTCATGGGAACCTTGATGACGATGTTCTTGTGGATCTTGACCAGTTCCTTGGCCTCCTTGAGCATGCCGGGGCAATCCAGGGAAACCACTTCGGCCGAGATGGGGCCATCGACAATGGAGACGATCTCCTTGATGACATCCTTGAATTTACGCCCTGACTTGGCGATCAGGGACGGGTTGGTGGTTACGCCGTCTACCAGCCCCAGATCGTGGGCTGCGCGGATCTCGTTGACATCCGCCGTGTCGATGAAAAACTTCATGATTTCCTCCGTTAGATAGATTTATGGTCAAGTTGTTCGCGGTATTTTTCCAGGCATGCAAGGGAGCAGAAATAGTGGCGCTGGCCGTCGAGCCGGCCAACCACGGCATCTTCTTCCGATACGTAGACCCCGCAGACAGGGTCGCAATGGGTGGTTTCGGCTTCGTCCTGGTCGCTGGTGCTTTCGTTGCGATGGTTTTTGCCACCCGCCAGGCTTGAGACAACCCGGTAGCCGATATATATGAGCAGCAGCCAGACAAGCAGTCTGATCACGGGAAACCTTTCCTTCAGATTTTTACCACGGACTCCGCCGATTTCAGCGCAACAAGCAACTCCGCCACACTCCTGCCCAGAACCGGATGCACCAGGTCAGGTGCAATATCGTGCAACGGCTGGAGCACGAAACGCCGCTCCGCCAAGCGTGGATGGGGGAGCGTCAGTTCGGGGCCGTCAATGACCTCGGAACCGTAGAGCAGCAGGTCCAGGTCCATGGTGCGCGCCCCCCACCGGATGTTCCTGGTACGTTGAAAAACATCATTCTCGATATGCTGGAGACGGGTTAGCAGGTCATGTGGAGAAAGTTTGGTTGCAAGCCGTAAGACAGCATTGAAGAAATGCGGCTGGTTCGTTACACCAACCGGGGATGTCTCGTAGAATGGCGAGAGGGCGCTCACCTTGCTCTCCGGGAGTTTGCCGATCTCAGCCACTGCACGCAACAGGTTCAACTCCCGATCTCCCAGATTGGAGCCAAGGGCGATGTAAGCATCCGTTTCCACGCGGCGATTAAAGCACAATCACCGGGGTGCCGTCAACCGCGCCGTGCATCTGCCCTGTGCCGGGGCAAGCAAAAAAACACCCTGGCAACTAGGAGGGAAAGTCACCAGGGCAAATGAGGGTTTGTAACAACCCTCGCAAGCTTTTTTCTTAGTATACTATACCAAATCCGTATGGCAACCGCAAGCCCAAAAAATTTATAACTTATCAACATTACATGAAATTATTCTATATCTTTATTAAACAGGTCAAGGACAGGCATGGCAACAGCCGGCAGCGAGCGGGCACTCCCCGCAAGAGGCTTTTTTACGGCAGAACTGCTTGCAGTGCTCGACGATCAAGGCATGATACTCATTGTACAGGGGCACATCGGCAGGGAGGTTCTCCATGAACAGCGCTCTCGTTTCCTCATAACCGGAATTGATGGATAGCAGGCCAAGGCGGTTAAACAGCCGCCTGGTATAGGCATCCACCACAAAGGTCGGTTTCTGGCCGGCATACAGCAGGATCGCATCGCAGGTTTCCGGGCCTATGCCGCGCACTTCAAGGAGTTCGTTACGCAGGCCCTGCCAGTCATTGGCAAACATTTGCTCCAGTGAACCGTCAAATTTTGCCTGGAGCCAGCCGATAAAATCTTTGAGTCTTTGGCTTTTGACATTGAAATATCCGGCCGGCCGGATGAGTTGGGCAAGCCTTTCCTGTCCAATGTCGCGAAGACCGGCCGGATCAAGGACATTGGCCTGCTTGAGCGCCCTGACAGCCTTCTCGACATTGGTCCAGGCGGTATTCTGGGTCAGGATCGCCCCAACGCAGACCTCGAAGGGGGTTTCGGCCGGCCACCAGCTCAGCGGGCCGTAATGGGCCAGCAAGCGCTCGAAGATATCCAGGAGTTGTTGTCCCATGGCCGCGTTTTTCGCGTTGTTATTGATTACAGCGACGCCCGTAACCCCTCCGCGATGGTCGGATAGCGCAGGGTGATACCCAGGCGTTCCAGCATCCTGGAATTAGCCACGACCCGCGTCTCACTGACATAGGACAGCATCAGCGGCGACATGACACGTCTGGCTTCTTCCAGCGTCACCAGCGGCTGCCGCGGTTGCTGCAGAATGTCGGCAACGGCATTGAAATAGGTCGTCATACTGCTGGGGTGGCCATCGCTGACATTGAAAATATCGCCATCCTGCCCCTTTTCCGCCGCTGCCAGGCAGATCCGGGCAAGATCATCGGCATGGATACGGTTGCTGGGCCCTGATTCTTCCTCCCGCAGCAGCGGCTGTTGCTGCTGGATCTGCATCAACGGCAGCCGGCCCGGGCCATAGATGCCGCTCACTCGCAGAATGATCACCGCCGCGCCGCAGGCGGCACCATATTCCCGAAATGTATTCTCCGCATCCAGCCGCCGTTTTCCCATTGACGAGGCAGGCGTGGCGGGTGATGCTTCCGTGACTATCGCACCGCCTGTTTTGCCATACACCGAGGTGGCGCTGATATATATGATCTTGTTCGGCGCGGCAGAGCCACCAAGTGCCGCACAGAAGTTCCTGGCCCGGGGGTCGGAAATACCACCGCCCGGCGGAGGGACAAAATAATATACCACGCTGCCGGCAACGTTTAGGGCCGGGATACCGGTCGGGTCATCCAGGGTACTGGCTACGGTTTTGTATCCCTCTGCGGCCAGTTTTTCGCCATGTTCCCTGGACCTGGACATGCAGGTCACCTCTGCGCCGGACTGGCGGGCCAGACGGCCGACACGCTCCCCGATATAGCCGCACCCTGCTATGAAAACCTTTTGCACCTGAGACTCCATTGACCGCACCTTCCTATATTGATTTAAAAAGACTTTGACCACAGGGCCAGGACGCTGTCTCCAGGAGTTCCGTTCCTGAGGATGCCATCGTCATGGGAGTATTCCAGATAGAGTGAAGAATTCCACGAGCATCCGCTTGTAAGTCCGACCGACAGCGCCTTGCCGGGGCTGTCATCGAGTTTCACCGGGCGGGGAGATGTCAAGACATCGCGATTTGCCCAGGCAAAAGTGCCGCGCAGATGCAGATAGAGAAAAGCCAGCAATTCCCGACGATATTCCACCGTACCAAGGACATAGTCGGACACCGGGAACTGGTTGAACTGGGCCCCGGGGTAGGGACTGCGCGCAAGGTCGTCACTCTCGTTTGGAAAGGGGCCACCGCCGATACGAAAAGCACTGAACCGGTCCAGGTTGCGATCCGGTGCGGCACCGCCATACAGGCTGAGGATAAGGCGGTTTTGTTCCGAAAGCCCGGGCAGCGGCATGGCGGCTATCAGGTAGCCGGACAGCTTGATATACTCCTGGGTAGCATCCCTGCTGAAAATTGTCCCGCCGTAGGTGGCGTCGGACCAGCGCATTCTTCGTCCCCACTCCACGTCCATGCCGCCGGCAAAACCCTTGTGCAGCAACTCCAGGATATTGCGCCGCATGCCGTCGTATCTGGTCCGGAGCCGAAGGCCATGAACATAGGTGTCAGGCGGCAACACGACATGGGCGCCTGTTTCCGCGGTGCGTCCGGAGTAGAGGTAACCCCCCTCATAAAATACCTGTATTCGCAGGTCGTTATCCATCTGGAAGGGCGCTACTGGCAGGTGATAACCCGCTCCAATCCAGCCGGCGGCCTGTCCCCAGACAATGCTGCTCTGCTTGACTTCCCTGCCGTTTTCGATTTCTTTGACGGGAAAGGGGACGGTATTGTTCTCCAGGTGGCCCAACAACTCGAAACGGCCATATTTCAGCGCATGGTCAAGTTCGTTGACAAAGAGACCGAATATGAGACGGGTCCTGGACCGCTTGGATTCCCTCCGCCAATAAAGCGCCGCAAATGGCAATGCATCCGTATTACCCACGGCCGGGCTGAAAAAGGTACCGCCAAGCGTCAAGGCAAGTTGGTTGGCCCTGTCCCTGGGAGGAATGACAATCTGCTCCCCCAGCAGTGTCAAAACGTATTGTTCGCCAGCCAGCGGGGTTCGGTACTCGGCTTGACCGGCATCAGCAGCAATGCTTCCGACATCCTTGGACGGCACGGTCGCTTGCGCACTTGGCAGAAACGTCAAACAGCAGCAAAGCGCTATCAGGATAGTATGTAACGTTGTACGGGTCACAGACATACTCACATCCAAATGTTCGACACTATACCAGTTCTTTGGGTGGTATTGCAAAAACACAAATGGCCCTGCGATATTCCGCAGGGCCATTTGTGACTGATTTTTACAACGTCAGGTTACTTTGTTTAGCACCCTCATTACTCTTCGTAGTTGAGTGCTGCCAGCTTCTGATAGTAGGAGAAGCGGGACTGTGTCGAGTGGGTAGCCTTTTTCATCAAGTCCTCGGCTGCCTCGGGATTCATCTTTTTGAGAGACTTGTAGCGGTTTTCGCCGTAGGCATATTCTTCAAGCGAGATGGTCGGCGCCTTGCTGTCCAACTGCAGCGGGTTCTTGCTTTCTGTTGCCAGGGCCGGGTTGTAGCGGTACAGGGGCCAGTAACCGCATTGGACGGCTCTCCTCTGGTTATCCACGGCGGAGGTCATGTCGATGCCGTGGGCGATGCAGTGAGAATAGGCTACGATCAGAGACGGACCATCGTAGGCCTCTGCTTCCAACATGGCCTTGACGCATTGGGCCGGGTTGGAGAGCGATACAGCGGCAACATAGACTGTGCCGTAGGACATGGCCAGCATGCCAAGATCCTTTTTGGCGACCGGCTTACCGCCGGCGGCGAACTGGGCGACAGCACCCAGAGGAGTGGACTTGGATGCCTGGCCGCCGGTATTGGAGTAAACTTCGGTGTCCAGAACCAGCAGGTTGATATTTTTGCCGGAAGCGATGACGTGGTCAAGGCCGCCGTAACCGATATCATAGGCCCAGCCGTCGCCACCGATACACCAGACCGATTTCTTGACAAGGTAGTCGGCAATTGGGAGCAGCAGCTGTGCCGTAGGCTCCTTGCATCCTGCCAGGGTGCCCTTGAGCTTGGCAACACGTTCGCGCTGAGCTTCGATGCCTGCCTGGCCGGTTTGGTCCGCAGCAATGATTTCCTTCATCAGGGGTGCAGCCGCTTTACATGCCTTGTCTTCGGAGGCGATTAACAGCTCAAGACATTCCTTGGCTGACTTGGTGAACTGATCCACTGTCAGGCGCATACCGAAACCAAATTCGGCGTTGTCCTCGAACAGCGAATTGGACCAAGCCGGACCACGACCGTCGGCGCGCTGAGCCCAAGGGGTGGTGGGGAGGTTGCCGCCATAGATGGATGTGCAACCGGTTGCGTTGGCGATCAACATGCGATCGCCGAACAGCCGGGAAAGAAGCCCCAGGTAAGGGGTTTCGCCGCAGCCGGCACAGGCGCCGGAGAATTCGAACAGCGGCCGGATTAATTGGTTGCTGCGCAGGGTATCCATTTTGACCTGAGTCGGGTCCACGTCCGGCAGGGAGAGGAAAAATTCGAAATTTTCAGCTTCCTGGGCGCGCAGTGGCGGCTGGAAATGCATATCCAAAGCCTTGTGATTGGGATTCTGCTTGTCCTTGGCGGGACAGTTGTAGGCGCAGGCTCCGCAGCCGGTGCAGTCTTCGGGAGCTATCTGGATGGTGAGTTTCTTTCCGGCCATCTCGGGGATCTTGCAGTCCGCGGACTTGAAGGCCTTGGGCGCACCCTTGAGCTTGGCCGCGTCATAGGCCTTCATGCGTACCACGGCGTGGGGACAGACAAAGGAGCAGATGCCGCACTGGATGCAGAGCTTCTCGTCCCAGACCGGGATGTCGATGGCAATGTTGCGTTTCTCGTACTGCGAGGTGGCAGTGGGGAAGGTGCCGTCGGCAGGCATCTTGGAAACCGGCAGATCATCACCCAGACCGGCGATGATCGGGGCGGTAACCTCCTTGACAAATCCGGGAGCCTTGCTGGAAACAGCGGCAGCCATTTTGATGCTGCTGGTAGCCTTGGCCGGTACACTGACTTCGTATAGGTTGTTCAGACCGGCATCCACGGCCTTGTAGTTCATCTCCAGCACCTTCTCGCCAGCTTTGCCATAGGATTTCTTGATGGCGTTCTTGATGGAGTCAATGGCCGTCTTGAGCGGGATAATGTTGGAAATCTTGAAAAAGGCGGTCTGCATGATCACGTTGATGCGTGGTCCGAGGCCGATCTCGTTGCCCAGCTTGACGCCGTCGATTACGTAGAATTTGAGCTGTTTATCGATGATCTGCTGCTGTACCTCCACCGGCATCTTGTCCCATACCTCTGTGTGGTCGAAGGGGGCGTTCAGAAGGAAGGTGGCACCTTTCTTGGCCTTGGAGAGCATGTCGTATTTCTCGAGGAAAGAGAAATTGTGACAGGCCACGAAATCTGCCTCTTGCACCAGGTAAGGGGCGCGTATCGGCTTTTTACCGAAACGGAGGTGCGAGGTGGTCATGGAGCCGGCCTTTTTGGAGTCGTAAACGAAGTAGGCCTGGGCGTTGTTCTTGGTTTCTTCGCCAATGATCTTGATGGAATTCTTGTTGGCTCCAACGGTGCCGTCCGAGCCGAGACCGTAGAACATGGCCTGGTAGACGCCGTCCATCGGGTTTTTGTAGGCCTTGTCCAGTTTCAGGCTGCAGTTGGTTACGTCTTCCTCGATGCCGACCACGAAATGGTTCTTCGGCTTGGCGGCCTTAAGGTTATCCAGCACAGCTTTGGCCATGGCCGGGTTGAATTCCTTCGAACCCAGTCCGTAACGGCCGCCAACGATGACCGGATAGCCATTGAAGGAAAATTTCTTCTCGGCCATTGCCTCACCGATGGCGGTGCGCACATCCAGGTAGATAGGCTCGCCAAGAGAGCCAGGTTCCTTGGTGCGGTCCAGCACGGCGATCTTCTGGACCGTCTTGGGCAGGGCCTTGATGAAGGCGTCCAGCGGGAAGGGACGATAGAGTCTGATTTTGACCACGCCGACCTTTTCACCTTTAGCAACCAGGTTCTCTACGGTTTCCTGGACCACATCTGCGCCCGAGCCCATCACCACAACCACACGCTCGGCGTCTTTGGCGCCAACATAGTCAACCAGTTTGTATTTGCGGCCGGTCAGCTTGGCAAACTTGTTCATCTCTTCTTCGACGATACCGATGCACTCGGGGTAGTAAGGATTGACTGTCTCGCGTCCCTGGAAGTAAACGTCGGGATTCTGGGCGGTACCGCGCATCACCGGCCTGTCAGGACAGAGTCCGCGGCCCTTGTGTTCTGCAATCAGTTTGTCATCCAGCATGGTGCGCATGTCGTCGAAGGTCAGCTCCTCGACCTTGAGCGCCTCGTGAGAGGTGCGGAAGCCGTCGAAATAGTGTAGGAACGGTACCCTGGAGCGAAGGGTCGAAGATTGGGAGATCAAGGCAAAGTCCATAACTTCCTGGACATTGTTGGAGCAGAGGAATGCCCAGCCTGTGGAGCGGCAGGACATGACATCGGAATGGTCGCCGAAAATGGATAGCGCCTGGGCCGCAATGGCGCGGGCAGAGACGTGGAAAACCGTGGAGGTCAATTCACCGGCGATCTTGAACATATTTGGGATCATCAGCAACAGACCCTGGCTGGCAGTAAAGGTAGTGGTCAGCGCGCCAGCCTGCAGTGCGCCGTGCACTGCACCGGCAGCGCCACCTTCGGACTGCATTTCCACCACTGTGGGCACGTTGCCCCAGATATTCTTTTCACCGACCGCGCTTTTTGCATCCGAGATTTCGCCCATCACCGATGACGGCGTAATGGGGTAGATGGCGATAACTTCGTTGGTGGCATGGGCAACGTGCGCGGCAGCGGTATTACCGTCAATGGTTACCATTCTTCTGCTCATTCTTTTTCTCCTTTGTGTGATTGAGTGCTGGTATGCTGGTATAAAAATGGCCGATAGGCATGAACCTGGCATATCTGCCCGAAAACCGGGCAAGAGCTTTGGAACATTACCCTGTAAAAAAATATTACAACTCGCTTCTCCCCTGCAATGCCCACTGCACAGTGGCTGCATCGACAAATTCGATGTCGCTCCCCAGTGGAATGCCATGGGCCAGACGGGTCACCTTGACGTTGAGCGATTTTAGCGCCTTGGTCAGATAGAGGGCAGTGGCCTCGCCTTCTACCGTGAAATTGGTGGCTATGACTACCTCATTTACTATGCCTTGACCGACTCGCTCCAAAAGTTCGGCTATTCGCAGCTCCGAAGGTCCGATGCCGGCCAAAGGCGATATGGCCCCTTCCAGTACATGATATACGCCATGATAGGCGTTGCTCCGTTCAAGGGCCATCAGGTCCTGGAAGTTTTCCACCACACAGATTGTCCCATTGTCACGGTTGCCGGTGCAGATGGAACATGGGTCGTCCTCGGTAATGGAAAAACAGACGGAACACGCCCGAATTCGGTTACGGACATCCAAAAGCGAGTCAGCCAGCGCCGTCAAATTCTGGGGAGACTTGAGCAAATGAAACGCCAGTCTCAGAGCGGTGCGCTCGCCTACTCCTGGCAATTTCTTCAATTCTCCAACCAAACGCGTCAACGAGGAAGTGTTAGTTATCATATTTTTACTCGAAAATAAAACATTTTTTTACGCGTTACAGTGAGGTTAAAAATATGCTCCTCACTGCAAACGGAGCCAATAATGACCGTATACCTTTAAGGAGCATAAAAATAAGCTTCGGCACTCACGGGACTCGAGCTAGCAATGTCTGGCAAAGGCCATCATTTGATTAGCCGAACTAAAATATTTAGTCGAGTCGATTGGCCTTTAGCCGTAGATCCCGCTTGGAAACGGATCATTTGCTAGAACAAACCTGGAATGCTCATACCGCCGGTGATCTTGGACATTTCCTCGGAGAGTTCGGCATGAACCTTTTTGAGGGCTTCATTTACCGCTGCGATGATCAGGTCTTGCAGCATCTCCACGTCATTGGGATCTACTGCCTCCTTCTTTATTGACAGAGACAAAATTTCGTTTTTGCCATTGACAGTAACATTGACGGCTCCGCCTCCAGAGGTTGCATCAGCGGTTTTTTGAGTGGCTTCTTCCTGGAGTTTTGCCATCTTCTGCTGGATCATCTGGGCCTGTTTCATTATGCTTGCTAAACCTTTGGACATCTGTCCCTCCTGAAAGTGATATTTTGTAAAACCTGGTTATACAATCGTTTGCTTGCGATACACCATCAAATTTCTCGTATATCGGTTATCTTGCTGCCAAAAATCCGCATTGCCTCGTTGATCACAGGATGTTCGTTTACTTCTTGCCTCAAGTCCTGCAGATGTTGCTCACGCTCACACTTTTTTTTTTCAACCAGAGACAGTGGGGTTCCGCCGACTTCAGGAGCTATGGCCTTGACCTTCACGATTGTGTCGGCACCTGTAAATGCTTTGGCCAATTCCTGTATTTCCGCGATCGAACCGCTATCTTGGGCGCTGGTCAGGAAAAAGCTGGCCTCGGGAAAGCCAATTTCCATGTAGCCCGGTTCCTGTTTCAAAGGGCTGCCATGTTCCAGGACTGATCCGATATCTGGGCGTTTTTCGAGTACAAAGGCGACAAAACGTTCCCAATTCACGTGGCCACCACTAGGTCTTGGTTTTGCGCTTTCGGGCTGGGGTGCGGTTGCTTTGTGGTGATGCTGGTCTGGCCGTGCGGATTCAGCGCTCTTTTCTCCTGGAACGGGCGCTGCGGGGCGGCTTGCATCCCAAGGTAGTGAAGGCGTATGTACGGCACCTGTTTCCAATGCCTTGATCTTCTCAAGCAGTTCCTGAATCGGGACCACCGGCTCCAGGGTGGCTGCCTTGAGCAGCGCTATCTCGAGAATTAGGCGCGGGAAGGTGGCAAAGCCCATCTCGGCATCTGTTTTCACCAACAAGGTTAAGCGACGCTGGATCTCTTGGGCGGAGAAGTTTGCTGACTGGCTGCGCAACTCTTCGAGCTCTGCTTCAGCAAGATCGAGTATCTCTTCGGGCTTCTTCACCGAGCGAATCACCAGCATATTACGGAAATGCTCGATCAGTTCCTGGCAGAATTGGCGCATGTTGTAGCCGACCTGATCCACCATTTTTATCCCTGCCAACACTCCCTGGGTATCACCACGGAAGATCGACGCAGAGACGTCGGCCAATAGGCGGCGGTCCACGGCGCCAAGCAGCGTGACCACGTCCTCGTCACTGGCGTTGTTGCCGCAAAAGGCCAATACCTGATCGAAGGCCGTCAGGGAGTCACGCATGCTGCCATCCCCTTTGCGGGCGATCAGAGCCAGGGCGGAGTCGCTGATGGTGACTGCCTCCTGATCGGCGATGTCCCGCAGGCGGGCAATGATCTTGGCCAGGGGAACGCGCTTGAAATCAAAACGCTGACACCGGGAGAGTATGGTGACCGGCAATTTGTGGGGTTCTGTGGTGGCAAAGATGAATTTGACGTGTGCCGGTGGTTCTTCCAGGGTCTTCAGCAGCGCATTGAAAGCGTTGTTGGTGAGCATGTGGACTTCGTCGATGATGAAGATTTTGTAACGGCTGTGGGAGGGGAGATAGCGGATGTTGTCACGCAGTTCACGTATATCGTCAACGCCGGTATTGGAAGCGCCGTCTATCTCGAAAACATCGGTGGAGGTCCCTTTGGTGATTTCGATGCACAATGGGCAGACGTTGCACGGTTCATGGGTAACCCCCCGTTCGCAGTTGAGGGTCTTGGCCAGGATGCGGGCCGTGCTGGTCTTGCCGACCCCGCGGGCGCCGGTGAAGAGAAAGGCATGTGCCACCCGGCCCGAATCAATGGCATTTTGCAGGGTGCGGCTGACATGCTCCTGCCCTGTTAGTTCGGAAAAGGTCTGAGGCCGGTATTTCCTGGCCAGGACTTCATAAGGCGTGCCATTGGGCAAGAGAGTAACCTCACAGGTCGTCTGTCGCCCCGACGTCCCGTACGGGAAAAGGTTGTGGGGTGAAGGGTGCGGACATCGGGTTGGAAATTGAAGTGGTGCGACTTGTTGGAGAGGGCAGCCACACGATGTTGCCCCCACTTGCAGGCGCATATGATAGCCGGGCTTGCCCGCGGCACACGACGAGGGCCGCTGCCGTTGCTTCCTTCCGGACCTGGCGGAGTTCACGGCTTGCCGTTGCGCGGGGCCCGGCTATCATATCCGTCTGCAAATTCCAAAAAGCCATCTACTGCTCAAAGGCAAGCATCGTGACTGTTAAGCCTTAAGCAGTGACTTGACAGTGCCGCTCAAAAAATGGCGGAGAGAGAGGGATTCGAACCCTCGGTACGCGTTAACGTACACACGCTTTCCAGGCGTGCTCCTTCAACCGCTCGGACATCTCTCCGCAAAGTGAATTGTAAATATAGTATATGCAGATCGATTTGTCCAGCATTACCTAATTGTGGATGGACTGGGATTTTAAACCGTAGTAGAGTGCAGATTGTTTGATGCAGGCCTGCCTGGCTTTGCCCCGCAATTTTCAGGACCTGCCGTGGAGCGCGTGATGAAAATCGTAATAATAACCGCAATGCCGGAAGAAACGCGGGCCATCCTAGAAAAGGCGGCTCAGGTCGAAAAAACCGTGCAGAGCCATCACAGTATCTGGCGCTTCAGGGCCGGGGGCCATGACATCATCTTGTGCGAGTCAGGCATGGGCTCACGCAATGCCGGTTCTGCTGCTTCGGCCATAACATCTGAAAAACCTGATTTGATGATTTCTGCCGGATTTGGTGGTGGGGTCCTTCCCGGACTCAAGGTTGCGGATGTAGTAATGGCAGAGCAACTGTTATTCTGGACTGGTGTTGGTCTTGAACAGGTGCCAGTGCCACTCTATGGACTTGACAGCGGTTGTACCTCATTTCTGCTTCGGGGGAGTTTCGTTAGCTGCGACAGCATCCTCAACAAAAAGCAGTTGGCCGAACTGTTGCCAAAGAGTGTCAAACAACCTGTGGTGGAAATGGAAAGTACACCCGTAGCCAGGGTGGCTTTTGAGCACGGCATATCATTTCTGGGGATACGTGCCATCAGCGATCCGTGGGATGAGGAGTTAAGCTTTTCCATTTCCGAATTCTGCGATGACGAGATGCGTATCCGCGCTCCCAGGGTTTTTACAACAATCCTGCGCCGACCCTACATCATCCCTCAACTCATCCGCCTGGCCCGGAACAGTCGCAAAGCGGCCAAGAGTCTGGGCGAAGCAGTCGAGCAGTTGCTTCGGCAGTTATGAAAAAACAGCGGGAATATCAATGAGTACCTGATCCCGATCAATGCTCCTTGGCACAATTCTCACTTGCCGACCAGGGATAATCCTTAAGGTGCTCCTCCAGTTCCGCTCCGGAATACCGGTTTACCCGACGTAGCGCCAGAATAACCACCATAAGAATCGGCAGCGCGTAGATCAGGATTCCGGAAAGGGCCATGAAGCGCTCGCCGATCCAGAGAGTTACTCCCCAATTAAAGAGCAATACCGACAGGTAGAGCACCGGTCCCAAAAGCGAGCGAAAGGGGAGATTGCACAATCCCCTGGCTGTCCCGTCTTGCCGCCGCAAATCGATCAGTTGAAAGGCTCCTACCAGGCAGAGACTGGTTAAAAGCCACCCCCAATAATTGGAAAGCGGCACACCGAAGTGGATGCCGTTTTCGCGGTAGCCGTAAATCTGTCCCAGAAACCAGCGGCGTCCTTGCAATGCAACCGGATCAATGACTATATCCAGAAAAGTTTGGAGAAAAGCACCTAATACGAGGGCCGAGAGGGACCTGCGTATGCGGCGGGTCTCAAGGGTAGCCATGTTCCAGCGCCATGCCTTGAGGGGGGAGAGGATGAAAAGTGCTGTTGCATAGCTGCAATAGGTCAAAAATACGTAGGACAGGGAATCAAAGAACGGCACTCCGGCAATCCATAATTCCCGGTTTTTGGTAGATTCGATATAATAGTACCAACCATAGGGAAAACCGGTATTGATGGAAAGCCACTCCGAGGCAAAGGCGATCAGGTAGCCGGCAAGCGTGAAAATCATTGTCCGGCGCCAACCGATGTGAGGCACGCAAGCCAAAAGGTAAGCACCGAAAAAGGCGAATACATAGGGGCGCATTGTAAAGGTGCCGATGATTATATCCAGGTTGTGTGACATGCAGCCCTTGTTCGTTTAAGACTGATTAATTGTTTAAAAAAATCGCATAATAGAATCTTTCCGATTGCCTGCCAAGTTATTTTATACCCTTCTTGTTCATGCTCGGACCGTAGCTCTTGTCCATTCCTTGGATATGATTCACGAGCCAGTTCTTGAGAAAGCTCATTACTTCCTGACTCAATGCAGTGCCGGCAATGAATTTGGTCTGGATCTCGATGACTTGGCCGATCAATGCCCCATGGGCGCGTTTTTGCTCGTCAAGCCCGGCAAAGCCGGATTCCTGCATCAGCCGTTCTTCATGTGTGAAATGGGTCTTGGTGTACTCGATCAATTCGTCAAGAATCGATCCGATGGCATCCTTGCCCCGACCGGAGCGCATGGCTCCATACAGCTTGTTGATGATGTCGATCAAGCGCTGGTGTTCTTTGTCCATTGAATCAACGCCGACGCTGTAGCTCTTGCTCCACACGATCAGTTTGCCGGACTCGGAGAGCTTGAATTTGCCTACCATCCGCTGCAACTCCTCTGAGAGTCGCAGCAGGTGCTGCGCCTCGGATGATGTGCTACGGGCGCCTTCAACAGTGTCCTGAGCTACATTCGTGATCTGATGGATATTGTTGCTGATCTCGCTTGTGGTGGCGGTCTGTTCCTCGGCTGCCGTGGCAATCTGCTGGACCTGCAGATTCACGGCATTTATCTCGTCCTGGATTCTGCGCAAGGCTTCTCTGGAGCGTGCGGCCTCCTCGGTGCCCTGCTCGACTTCGCTTACTCCCTCTTCCATTGCCGAAACCGCTGATCTGGTTTCGAGTTGGATGGCCTTAATCATCTTGCCGATTTCATGGGTAGCCTTTGTAGTACGCTCTGCAAGCGCCCTGACCTCATCGGCCACGACGGCAAATCCACGCCCCTGCTCACCGGCACGGGCAGCTTCAATGGCGGCATTCAATGCCAAAAGATTGGTCTGATCGGCAATATCTTCGATCGTGCTGATAATGGAGCCGATCTGGTCACTCCGCTTGCCAAGTTCCTCAACGGTCGTTGCCGATGCCTGGACCCGTTCGGCAATGCGGTGCATGACAGCGATTGAATTCTCTACGACAGTGCTGCCATGTTCGGCTGCCTGATCGGCACGTTTTGCGCTCTCTGCCGCCATCTGGCAATTCTGGGCAATGTCGCCGGATGTTGCGGACATTTCTTCGCTGGCTGTTGCGACGGTTATTGCCTGGACTGCCACAATTTCCGCTCCCTCGGCCATTTTCATGGCATTTGTCTGCATTTCGGCCGATGACTCGGAAACCTGTGCCGATGAGTCGGATAACATGCCGATCATTTCCCTCAGACTATTTACCATCTTCTCGAACGACTCGGCCATTTGTCCTACTTCATCATGGGACTCTACCAGTACCTGCACCCCCAGGTCTCCGGTGGCGACCTGGCCGGCATCGCTCGCCAATCGCCGCAGTGGCGCACTTATGGCCCTGGCCACTGCCAAGGCCAGCAACACTCCGATCACGATACCGATTACGATGAGAACGGTGATCCAGATGCGGGCCATTGCTGCTGCCTCGTTTACCTTTGCAACCTCTTTTACGGACTCATCCTGGTTATACGCCGTAAGATCTTTTAAAATTTTATTGGACTGATCATAGAGTTTTTTCCCTTCGCCACGGGTCTGGCTCTGGGCATCAGCAGCATTACCGGCCCTAATAAGATCCAGCGCCTTTTGTGCTGATGCTACATACCTTTCCCATGTGGCATCGAACTCTGCCATCATCCTTTTTTCGTTGTCAGTATCGCTGTGTTTTAAAAACTCCTGGCGAGCGGCCTTGATCTCTTCCTGCATCCTTATCATGCGGTCGGAATATTTTTTAAGATCCGCATCAGAATTCTTCAGATAGAATTGTAGTTCCGAGCGTCGATACGTATCCACGTTATTGCCGAATTTTGCCAGGATGCTGACACTGGGGATCACATTCTGGCCCATGTCCTCGGAAATTTTGGTGACGTTGGAAAGTTTGATTATTGAGATAAGGCCGACTAAAGCAGTTACTATCAAGATGATTGCAATAGTAGATAGTATTTTTGTGCTGACACTCAGATTCTTTAACAAAATAGATGCCTCCCCAGATGGTTTGATATATCGAATTCCGTAATTGTTGAATGATAAATTTTATCGGATTACATTAACATCTGCAATTAACCACAGTCAATTTCATTATTAATGAGAGCCGAACGGGCATGCTTACACACTCAATTGCTGATAATTTTCTTTTTATAATCATATGGTAATCTATTGTAACCGGAGGTGATGGCAAATGAGAAATATTATTGAGCTGGTCAGAGGTGACATTACCGTCTTGGCCGTGGATGCCATTGTCAATGCGGCCAATAACACCCTGCTGGGCGGCGGAGGTGTGGATGGGGCCATTCACCGGGGCGCCGGGCCGGAACTGGTGCAGGAGTGTGCCTCCCTGGGCGGATGCCGGACTGGAGACGCCAAAATCACCAAGGGTTATCTGCTCCCGGCAAAATATGTTATTCACACGGTCGGACCGGTTTGGCATGGCGGTAATAGGGGGGAAGCGGAGTTGCTCAAAAGCTCTTATCACTCCTGTTTCCTGTTGGCTCGCGAATATGATGTACGCAGTATCGCATTTCCGGCCATCAGTTGCGGCGTGTACGGTTATCCGATGCGCGAAGCCGCACTCATTGCCTTGGGGCAGGCGCAGGAGGCGGTTGCTCAGAATGCCGGGCTGGAGCGGATCATATTCGTGATGTTCAATGAAGAGGCGCTTCAGGTTTATCGAGAAATGGCTGCACAGTTGGGAATTCCGGTATAAAAGCCGATCATGGTAAAGCCAGGCAACTTGAATGCCTCGGCAAGATACGGGAAAAATGCCCGCACCAATTCGCAACTACGATGTTTTGGGCTTCTGGCTGAAATATCTTTCGATGGCCGCGGCCAACTCCTGCAAGGTAAATCGGGGCGGCTCTATCTCTACCTTCAGGCCCAATTCGCGGCATGTGTTGGAAGTTACCGGTCCGATCGACGCAACTACAACCCCTTTGAGCATATCCACCAAGAGATCATCCCCCAGCATCGCGGCTAGATTTTGGACCGTCGATGACGAGGTAAAGGTAATGCAGTCCACGGAGCGTTTTTCCAAGGCATGCAGGGCTTCTGGAGGTAGCTTGTCAGGCAGCACGTTGCGGTAGGCCACCGGGCTGTCTACGTGTGCTCCCATCTTTGCCAATTCACAGGGGATTACCTCCCTGGCCCGGTCGGCTCGCGGGAAAAGGATCCTTTTCCCTGCAATGTCCTGTTTTCCAAACTCGGCTACCACCCCTTCAGCCTTATAATCCGGTGGCACAAGGTCGGGACGGATACCGAAGGCTGATATTGCTTCCGCAGTCTTCGGCCCCACGGCGCAGACACGGCAGGAGGCCAGCGCCCTGGCATCCTGGCCGGCTGCATGCAGTCGCTGGAAGAAACTGCGGACGGCGTTGCCAGAGGTAAGCACCAGCCAGTCGTATTCGCCAACTGCACTGATGGCGGCATCCAGGGCTGAACACTCCTCTGGTTCCACCAGGCGTATGGTGGGACATTCGATGGCCATGGCGCCGCGACCGGCAAGAATTGCTGAAAATTCACCGGCCTGATCAGCCGCCCTTGTTACCAGTATCTTCCTGCCGAACAGTGGACGGCTGTCGAACCAGCACAGGCTCTCCCGCAGCTTGACCACCTCTCCCACGATAGTCACGGCCGGCGGCTTGAAATCCGCCTGCTCGGCACGATCTGCGATGTCGCTCAGGCAGCCGGTCAGGACTTGCTGCGACAGCATTGTACCCCATCGCACCAATGCCACAGGCGTATTCGGGTTTCTGCCATTTGCCATCAAGCTGGCCATATTCTGGCGCAGGGTCCTGACGCCCATATAAAAGACCACCGTACCGTTGCCTATGGACAGGCGTTCCCAATCAATATCGGACTCGTCTTTACCTTTGCCTTCCTGGCCGGTTACAAAGGCCACGGAAGTGGTGATGGCCCGGTGGGTGAGGGGAATGCCGGCGTATGCTGCGGCACCGACTCCGGCCGTGACTCCGGGTACAACCTCGAAGGGAATCCCGGCGGCGCTAAGAGCCAGGCACTCCTCGCCGCCGCGTCCGAAAACAAAGGGATCACCACCCTTGAGGCGGACGACGCGCTTGCCTTCCCGGCCCTTTTGGACCAACAGGCGATTGATCTCTTCCTGATCCTGATTGTGCCGGCCGCCGATCTTGCCGGCATAGATCCGTTCCGCTCCGTCCGGTGCATAGGCCAGTAATTGTTCGTTAGCCAGATAGTCGTAGACTACTACTTCGGCATTGCAAAGGCATTCGATTCCCCGCAAAGTGATCAAACGAGGATCACCCGGACCGGCGCCGACCAGATATACGATTCCTTTTGATTGTTGTGCAGTCATGGATTACCGGTTCCGGAGGCATGGGCTGTCAGGAGGTGCTGAAGTCTTTCCAATTACCCACATTGTTCCAGTTGAATGCGTTAGCTGTATCAGACGATGGTTTCCTGGGCGGTAGCGATCTCTCTTTGATAGACTTCTTCCAGGATTTCCCTACCACCTTGGGCCAAGAGTTGGTCGGCCAAGCGCGCGCCGAGCTTCTCGCACTCATTCACCGGCCCACTTATTTCCCCATGTACTGATCGTTGGCCATCAACCGCGGCAATAAAACCGACCAACCGCAGTTCACCGGCAACAACCGTACCGTGGGCGGCGATGGGTACTTGGCAGCCGCCTTCACAGCGCTTGAGCAGGGCCCGCTCGGCCCGCACGGCGTAACTGGTGTCAGGATGGTTGAAGAAGGCAATGGTCTCGGTTATGACCGGATCTGCCAGACGGCATTCGATCCCCAACGCACCTTGGCCAATGGCAGGGATCGAAAGATCGGTGTCGAGATATTCAGCCACTTTTTCGGTAAAACCGAGCCGCTTCAGGCCGGCGGCGGCCAGAATGACAGCATCCAGATTGTCGTCGTCCAGTTTGCGGATGCGGGTCTCAACGTTGCCCCGAATGATGACCATCTGCAGGTCGGGACGGACCTTCAACAACTGGGCCTGGCGGCGTAATGCGCTGGTGCCTATCCGGGCCTTTTCCGGAAGATCGGCAAATTTGATGCCCCGGGAGATAACCGCATCACGCGGGTCTTCCCGCTCGGTGATGCAGTGCAGTCCCAATCCTTCCGGGAAGTCAGTGGGAACATCCTTCATGCTGTGCACGGCGATATCGATTTCGCCCCGCAGCATGGCTTCCTCGATCTCTTTGACAAACAACCCTTTTCCGCCTACCTGGGCCAGTGGAACATCGAGGATCTTGTCGCCGATGGTCTTAATCTTGACCAGTTCGACTTCCATTTGAGGGTATCTTGTCTCCAATTCGGACTTGACCCAATTGGCCTGCCAGAGGGCTAGCTGGCTGGCACGGGTGCCGATTCGCAGTTTTTTTGGTGTCATAACTTTCTCCATTCAGTTGAATAAGTACCTGGTTAAAGCGGTGTAATAAAAAATATAGCTCTTGTAATGATAATCAATATGTAAATATTACGACGAAGTTTTCTATACCCTATTCTTCCAATTCCAACTCGTTTTCTTCATCCGATGCGGCCTCCAGATCGAAAAGCTGCCGCAGGGCATCCACATAGAGATCGACTCTCCCACCTTGTCCAGCTTGCTTCAAGACAGTAGTAGGGGTGTGAAGAAGCTTGTTCATGATCGCCATGGTGAGGGTATCCAAGCGTTTCTCGGCCTCTGGGGGCAGGTCTTTCCAACCGGAAACAGTCCGGCTGAGTTCAGCTCTCCTGATCTCGTCGAAGTGCGTTCGCAGGGCAACTATGGTAGGGGTCACCTCCAAAGAGGAAAGCCATTTGTAGAATTGGCCGATCTCCTGTCTGATGATCTCTTCGGCCTTTTCCGCTTCCCGATTGCGTTGCGCCAGATTGGCCTGGACGATCTCTTGCAGGTCGTCAACCGTAAAGAGATAAGCACTCTCCAGATCATCCACCTTGGGATCTATATCTCGCGGCACGGCTATGTCGATGAAAAACATCGGCTTGAACTTGCGCCGCCTGATAACATCTTCCACATCCTTGGGGCCGATGATGATATGGGGCGCACCGGTGGAGGAGAGGATGATATCTGCCCGATGAAGGTGCACGAACATTTCCTCAAAGTTCACCGCTTCACCGCCGAACTCCTCGGCCAACCGTTCGGCCTTCTCAAAGGTGCGATTGGTAACCATCACCCCCCGGGCGCCGCTATTAAGGAAATGTTTGGCGGCCAGTTCGCACATCTCTCCGGCACCGATCAACATGACGGTTTTGTCGGACAGGTCACCAAGAATCTTCTTTGCCAGTTCTACCGCGGCAAAGGCGACAGAAACAGCCGAAGAGGCGATTTTTGTCTCGGTACGCACTCTTTTTGCTACTGAGAAGGCCTTGTGCAGGAAGCGATTGAGAATGATGCCCGATGATTTGTATTCGGCAGCATAACCGTACGATGTTTTTATCTGGCCCAGTATCTGCGGTTCACCAACCACCATCGAATCGAGACTCGAAGCAACCCTGAATACATGGCGGATGGCTGCTTCGGAATGGTAGCTGTAGAGGTGTGGATCGACTAGCTCAAAAGGTATATGGTGATAATCAGCCAGAAAACGTCTGACACGGGCAATGCCGCCGGCAATGTCGCGCGTGGTGGCGTAAATCTCCACCCGATTGCAGGTGGAAACGATGATTCCTTCGATAATGTCATCAAGGGCGACCAGTTCGCGCAACGGCTTTTCAATGACATTCGGAGAAAATGCAACCTTCTCGCGTATTTCAACGGTTGCTGTTTTATGAGAGAGACCAACTACTATTATGTTCATGCGGCATGTGTCCTTGAATCCATCATTTATAGCTGTGCAGGCCAGGTAACCATAGGTTCACACCTATGAACGTGAACAACATGATCAGAAAGCCGGCAATGGAGAGTATGGCAGCCCGTTTTCCCCGCCAGCCGGTTGTCATCCTGCCATGCAGCAGGGCTGCATAGATGAACCAGGTAATCAGCGACCACGTCTCCTTGGGGTCCCAACTCCAGTATGTGCCCCATGCCTTTTCGGCCCATATAGCCCCTGATATTATGGCAACCGTCAATAGTGGGAATCCTACCGTCAGGCAGCGATAGTTGATGTCATCCAGCGTATTCAGGCTCGGAAGCTTTTGGAAGAGTGCCCCAAACCGTTTCTTCTTTAGAAAGTGCTGCTGAATCAGGTAGATCACGGCAGCGCCAAAAGCAATCGTAAAGGTAGCGTAGCTGATGAAAGCCATTATCGTGTGGAACCACAACCAATTGCTTCTTAAGGCAGGGTTCAATTCGTGGATAGCCGAAGGGTATGCGCTGGAGGCAATAATCAACAACAGGGCCAATGGAATTACGAATGAGCCAAGGATGGTTACCCGGTATTTGCGTTCAAAGAAGAGGAATGCCCCAACAATGGTTAAACTGAAAAACGACAGGGATTCATGCATGTTGGTAATCGGAATGTGGCCGGCCGAGCTGAAGCGGTGTATGGTGGAAAGGAGATGTGCAATAAAGCCGGACATGACCAGACGATTGGCCCATAGTGCGATCACCGGAGTAGTTCTGATCAGGTAAACCAGGTAGAGCAGGGTGGAACAACTATAAAGGGCAAGGGTTATATAGAAAAATATCTGGCTCATAACAATTCCTTATGCTTTTCCAACTCGGAAATCATCTGTTTAGCAAGAGAATACATAATCTTTTTATTGTATGTGCTGCCATTCCTTTCCGTCAATAGCTTTTCGCGCTCAATGGCGATTCGTTCAAGCGCAACGCCGTAATCTTCGCCAATTACCCCAGCCACAACATCCCTGACCAAAGACGCAAAGGCCGGGCTCCGGCCGCCTGTACTGACGCTGATCTCAAGATCGCCCCTGCGGAGAACGGCAGGAAATGTACAATTGCCATTATCCGGGGCATCCGCAACGGTAACCAGGATCCTGCGTTCTATTGCATCAAGAGCTATCTGTTGATTTACTTCGCGATCATCAGTTGCCACCACCACCAGGAAGACACCATCTAGGTCCCTGGACTCGTATTTTCCGACCCGTGCCGTTATGCCCCCTGTTGAGAGCAGCGCTGTAATTTCCGGGTCCATGTGGGGAGCTACCAGGCGAACATCAGCGCCAGCTGCGATCAGTTTTTTCAATTTACGGCAAGCCACGCTCCCGCCCCCGACGATCAGGGCGCGCTTGTCTCTCATGTCTATGTTCAATGGTAACTGGGACATTGACGCATTTTCCTTGTATTGCATAGCAAAAAAATCAAGTATACTTCTTTACGGATTTAATTTCAACCAAAGCTCCAATCATCTATGAGATTGCCCTTGATTTTTTCACAACCTGGTATATCATTCAGAAAAACTTATATATATCTAAAAGGAGACAGAGTATGGCCAGCGAAAAGGTAATTGCATTCACTGACGCTAATTTCGACAGGGAGGTTCTGCAATCAGATGTCCCCGTTCTGGTTGATTTCTGGGCCACTTGGTGCGCTCCCTGCAAAGCTATTGCTCCTTTAGTGGATGCAGTTGCTGACGAGTACGCCGGAAAAATCAAGGTTGGCAAGGTCAATGTTGACGAAAACCCAGCTACCCCCGGTAAGTATGGGGTTCGTGGCATACCGACCCTGATCCTGTTCAAGGGTGGGGCAGTTGTCGACCAAATTGTGGGTGCGGTACCCAAATCCCAACTGGATGCTTTGATTGCAAAGGCCCTGTAACAGCATGAGACCTAATAAATTAATCTTATGGTTTGCAGCGGCCGTTTTGGTATTGGCCCTCCTTCCTGCGCAAGTTCATGCTGCGCTCCGAGCAGGTCAGCCAGCGCCGAATTTCAAAGCGATAACTACCTCGGGCCAACCGGTCTCCATGGATAATTATCGTGGCTATGTACTGGTGATCGATTTTTTTGCCACTTGGTGCCCGCCTTGTAATGAATCCATTCCCCATCTTATTGACATAAACCGTAAGTATGGCAAACAAGGGTTACAGATCCTCGGCCTCAGCATGGATGAGGATGGCGAGCAAATAGTGAAGTCATTTATTGACGAGCGTCGAATCAACTATCCAGTTGCCTTGGCTTCTGAACAGGTGCAGATCGACTACGGCATCGTCTCGGTTCCAGTAATGTTCGTAATAGACAAAAAAGGTAAGGTGAGCGAGATATACCGTGGCTATTCGGATGAAACCGGTCGATCCATGGAGGCGCTCATCAAGAAGCTTCTGGCGGAAAAATGACTTCGTTTGAATCTGGGCTGTTCTCATCGCCATAGTAAACCTTTTCAAGGCACAATCCACAGGCCGGCGCAGTTACGCCGGCCTTTTTTCTGTCAGGATTCTGCAACAGCCAGCTAATATGCTCAGGTGCAAATCTTCCTTTGGCAATATCCACCAATGTCCCCACCATGATACGCACCATGTTTTTCAGAAAACCTTCTCCCACCACATCAATGATGATTCGATCTCCTTCTGATCTGATGGTAATGGAATCGATCCTGCGGACGGTCGTCTTTGCAGAGCAATTGGATGCCCGGAAAGCAGCAAAGTCATGGCTGCCGGGAAACCTGTCTGCCGCTAACCGCATGGCGACCATATCCAGCGGCTCCCGAACATGCCAGGCGTGGAAACGGTGCAATGGTGAACGAACTGCCGATGTAATTATTGTGTAACGATAAAGTTTTGCGTGGGCATCGCTGATTGGCTTGAAGCTGGAGGGAACTTCTCTTGCCTCAATAATTGCAATATCAGGGGGCAGATAGCGGTTGCCGCCTTCAACAAAGGCACGCAACGGTAGATTGGTTGAAGTCCTGAAAACTGCCACCATGCCCCTGGCATGTACGCCGGCATCTGTCCTGCCCGATGACCGCAGTCTGACAGTTTCACTCAGGAGTTGTCGCAGGGCCTCTTCAATGACTTGCTGTACGGCCAGGCCATTGGGCTGTATCTGCCAGCCGGAATAATTCGTGCCGTCGTATTCTATCGTTAATTTTATAGTGCGCATCAGTTAGAAATTAGATGCAAAAGAGGGATGTTTCATCAGAAGTTTGATCTCAGATGTATCAAGGTGATAGGCTTGTCGGCAGAACTCACAAACTACATCCGTATCTTTTCCGCTCTGTGCCATATTGAGGAGCGCATCATGGCCCAGTGTGAGCAAAGCCCGTTCGATTTTTTCGCGGCTGCAGCCGCAACTGAATGATAAGTCGTGTGACTCCAGCTTGGTGTATGGTATTTGATCGAAGATGCTTGCCAGCAGCAAGTCAGGGCCTCCCTCCGACAACAGTTTGGTTATGGGCGGCAACGAGGTGATCCTGTTCATGACTGTCTTGATCTCGGCTTCATCGGCCATTGGAAGCGATTGCACGAGAAAGCCGCCGGACATTTTGATCTGACCGCCATCATCCAGAGAAACACCCAAGCCAACGGCAGAAGGCACCTGTTCGGAATCGGTCAGATAATAGGCCAAGTCATCGCCGATCTCGCTTGTTCGCAATTGCACCATGCCACGGTACGGCTCGCCACCTAATCCGAGATCCTTTGATACGGTAAGAAAACCGGCCTTGCCAAGTATGCCTGGCACGTTCCATCTATCATTAATCGGCTCCGCCTCGGCCAATGGGTTCCCGACAGTGCCGCGCACCAAGCCATCACTGTCGGCCTCGACAATCAACTTGCCCATCGGGCCATTGCCCTCGAATTTCAATGCAACTCTTTGTCCGGGTTTGAGCAGAGCTCCCATCAGGGCACCTCCTGCCAGCGCCCTTCCCAAAGCAACACGAACTGTCAATGAAGCCTGTTGCAGAGTGCAAATTTCACGCGTAAGGTCTGCGGAAGTACAGGCCAAAGCTCTAATTCCTCCTGCATTACTCAGGGCCCGGACGATGTGGTCATTCATAAATCTCCTAGATATTAAACAATTGAGTTATGTTAATTGGGCAGAAAAACCATGGCCGATAATCTATAATACTCCGATTAATACTTTTGCCTGTAACGTCATAGGATTTTGATGATTTGAAGTTTGATAATATAATCATACGACATAATTATAAACAAAAATTGCCGTATCTATATGACGCGGCTTTTGTCAATCATCAAGGGTGGTGTTACTTTGCAACAAGCCCCCCTTATTTTTTCATCAGCAGGTGCGGTTTTCCGTTGGAGGAATAGCGGGCTAAATGGCAAAATTGATAAGAACCGGTGCTTTATACTGGTAAAATATATTTAATACTGGTGTTAACAGGGCTTTTTAATATCGATAACTAAATTCCATAATAAATAATTGATTGGTCCTGTCCGAGCCTTCAACCAGATTCAGGTTGGTGATCCGCTCGGCGCCATAGAGCAGCAGCGCATCCAGATCGCCGTAGACAGGAAGGGTCCAGGAGATGCGGCCGGCATGTTTTCTCTCGATGGCTTGCCCCGGTACGCGGCCAATCATGCCCCTGTTGGTATAAAAATATTCCAGAGCCAGGTTGTTGCGCACACTGAACCAGTGGCTGTAGCGGGAAAAGAAATCCTGAGTTGCCCCTCCTTGGGAATGCCCGAGCGGCATACCTTTGTAAATATACCCTTCAGGGAAAGTGCCATTTGTATAAAGGATTTGATTGCCTTGAAAAAATTCAAAGCGGAAGTCATCCCTGCCATTTTCCGTCAGGCGCGGGATGTAAAAGCCGGCCACATAGCTCTCCACGATGGGCCAGAAGCTTGCAGTGTCCTCACCGGAAAATTCACCGTAAAACTCGGTATTGCGCAGCCAAGGTACCCGGTAGCGCACCTCAAAGCCAGCCAGTCCATTGGAATTGTCAGAATTGGTCCCACCGATTATGCCATGCAAGGTCTCAGCGATACCGTTACTGACACCAGGCCCGCCCACCTGCCTGCCGAGATTGAAGCCAATTTCCAGGTTATCAGCTGGTTTGGCTGTAATCTTCATGGCATAGAACCAAGGTTGGCGCTCCTGTCCATCGGTAACAGTATTATCAAGCCGTGATGCAATTAACGTGTACTTGAGATCGCCAAGCCATGAAAGCCATCCAACTCGGAACGGCTCTGGACTGGAAAGCTTGACAAGTCCCAGGTTCTCGGCGTTATTTGTCAGAGTTATATTTCCGCGATACCCCTGGCCAAGCCAGTTTTCATCTTTGCCAACCTCCAGTTCCAACGCGCCACCGCCGATCTTTAAATAACCACGGTTAAGCTTTATGGTTACGCTGTTACCGGATACAAGCATCACTGGCTCTATCAGTGCAGTCAATTTACTGCTGACATAACCTTCTGCTGCCCATCGCAGTTCACCGTTATCCCCGTTGCGATAATTAATGCCATCATTGTTTTCACTTAAAGGGGTCCCTTCGCTACCGCGTTGCGTAACGGTGGAAGATGGCGGGTTGGGGGGGCGTAGTCCAGAACCGATACCGAACACGCCATCATTTCCGGGATCATGCACCAGACGTTCATAATTGCGGGGGGCGCCATCCAGGTAGGCATAACGTAACCGCAAGGCAGACAAAAGGTTGTAGTCAATGAATTGCGGTTTCTCGTCAGGATGCTCCAGCAGATAAAGTTCACGAGGTATCAAGTCACGAACCCTGTCCACCAGTTGACGGGCAAATGGGTTGGATTCGTTATAGTTTTTAGAAAGATTCTGCTCGGCCTCAAGCAGGAGGCGGGCAGCTTCGGCTTTACTGAAGGGCTTTATCCCCTTGACATCCGATGTGATCAAACCGAACCCTGACAATTTTTCCAAATAACTGTAGATCCGGCTATCCAAAGGAATGTTGGAGGATGCGATAGAAGTGGCGGAAGCATTAGCCACTATGAGCCACATAAAGAGGAGAGTCGGCCACAGAGTTCGCAACAACTTCATATACAAATCTCCAAAATGGCAATGTAATAAATCAGAATATCGTTATGCTAGCCGCGCTCAAGCACAGCGTTCATTGGGGGGCGGCCATGATGAGACATTGCAGCGGGTAGCCCAGTGTATATCTCTGATACCCCTGCTACGTATCTTATAGATGATGGTCTAACATTTTTGGATACAACTGGCTATTAAATTTGAGTTTTTCCGGTTACTTTCTAATAGGCAGGATTTTGGCCTTTCCAGCCATTGGAGGCGGGAATAGATCGGGACGAACTCTCTGGAAAGTCAGTGGAGCTTCGCCGCTGAAACTGTAGGTGGGCTTGAACTCAGGAACCATGCGTGCCAACGATGCAATCAAACCACCAACATCTTTTGAACGGGCCACATCATAAAGCGCCTCAAGTTCTGTTTTGAGAGAATCCAGTTCTATATGAACAGGTGCCAGCACCTTGATCTTTTTATGAGAGGTGGGCAGGACACCCTCGCCTTCAATGAGCAATTCCTCGAACAGCTTTTCCCCCGGTCTCAATCCGGTAAAAATGATGTCAATATCTTCGTAAGGGATTAATCCGGAAAGCCTGATCAACTGTTCCGCTAGGTCCACGATCCGCACCGGCTCCCCCATATCCAGCACCAGGATTTCACTGCCACTGCCGATACTGCCGGCTTGCAGCACCAACTGGGTGGCCTCGGGGATGGTCATGAAATAGCGGATAATTCGCTTATCAGTTACTGTTACTGGCCCACCTCTAGCGATTTGTTCTTTAAACAGCGGGATTACGCTGCCATTACTGCCCAGAACATTGCCGAAGCGAACAGTTGTGAACTTGGTTGTGCTTGTGCGCGACAGTGCCTGTATGTAAATCTCTGCCACACGTTTAGTCGCCCCCATCACGTTGACCGGGTTGACTGCTTTGTCCGTAGATATCATCACCATATTGCTGACTTTAAACAGATGGGCGGCATCCGCGACGTTTCTGGAGCCAAACACATTGTTTAAAACCGCCTGGGCCGGATTGTATTCCATCAATGGAACGTGCTTGTAAGCAGCGGCATGAAACACTACTTCAGGGGCAAATTCCTCAAAAATAGTAAAAATTTTTGTGCGGTCGCGCACATCAGCTATAAGTGGCAAGATACGAAGATTGGGGTAACGCACCGCGAGCTCTTTCTCGATCTCATAAAGTGGCGTTTCTGCTTGCTCCAGGAGTATCAATTTCTCCGGACGAAACTGGACCACCTGCCTGCAGATCTCACTGCCGATACTGCCGGCTGCCCCGGTGATCAGCACCCTTTTTCCTGTAAGATATCCACCTATAAGTTCCCGGTCCAACACAACAGGTTCCCTGCCCAGAAGATCCTCTATTTCAATCTTTTTGATTTGAGAAATCGTGAGCGTACCATCTATCAATTCCCCAATGCTGGGCAGCGTTTTAAACGTCACGTTGGCGTTTTTGCATGAGTCCACGATGGATCTGATGCTTTTGCTATCAGCAGAAGGCATGGCTATGATCACATCCTCTATTTCATTGGCAAGAATCAGCACCCTGAGTTGTTTTGTCGTGCCCAGTACCGGGACCCCATGCAACTTCATTCCCCTTTTATCCGGGTCATCATCTACAAAACCTACTACGTTGTATGTTGTGTGCGGATGCCGCCGGATCTCTTTCAATAAAAGACTTCCCGCCTCTCCGGCGCCAACAATAAGCGCTCGGGGTCCGTCACAGCTTTTTGTTATAACGTAACTTTCGCGGTAGATACGCCATATCAGTCGGCTGGCAGCGATGAGTGCAAAAAGCAGAAACCAGTCTAGGAGGAAAACTGAGCGGGGAATTGGTGCGAATTGCCGGAGAAACAAAATGACAAAGACAGCCAGGACCGATGACAGTGTTACACCTTTGAATATTTCTATGCCATCCTGCAACGAAGCATACCGCCACAGGCTGTTATAAAATCCGGTGACCATGAATACCAAAGGCTTAACAACCAGTACAACCAAGAGGCATTCCCAGAAAAGGTTGAGTTCATCTACAGGTATGGAAAAATCGAAACGCAGGAGAAATGATAGGCAGAGAGCAACACTTATAAGTAGTGTGTCACATAGAAAGACAATTATGCGTCGTTTGGTAAGCATATGTAGTACACCAATATTAAGTGCTAGAAGTCAGGTCAAGTAGTTACATCTGATTGTTAGATTACTAATATCAAATGGAGGTGCTTCGACTTGTCTTGTGTCTTTATCTAATGCTGAACGCCGTCGCTGCGCAGCACCTTGAAAAGTGTAAGACAAAGAATCTTGATGTCAAGTGCGAGAGAAATGTGTTTAAGATAATAGGTGTCAAATTCTACCTTAACTGTGATAGGAAGCTCATCCCGGCCATTAATCTGTGCCCAGCCAGTCAATCCGGGCGTCAAACAGTGGACTCCGTTCTCAGTTCTTAATGCGATCAGGTCATCTTGGTTGTATAGGGCTGGCCGCGGCCCTACAAAACTCATGTCGCCAATAATGATGCTCCACAGCTGAGGTAGTTCATCAAGGCTGGATTTGCGCAGAAACTTACCGACCGGAGTGAGGTAACGATCTGGGTTATTGAGTAGGTGGGTAGCAACGGCTGGAGTATCCGTACGCATGGTGCGGAACTTTGGCATCTTAAAGATGGAATTGTCCCTGCCAATACGGTCGGACCAGTATAGTATCGGGCCTTTGGATGTCAGTTTGACAAGCAGCGCCACCAACAACATAGGCCCGCAGCACAAACAAAGGACAACACATGACATGAGGAGGTCGAAGAGCCGTTTCATAATGCCAGTCCATTTGTTTTCAGATACCATGCTGCTGTCTCCCGCAACCCTGCCTCCATCGTGAATGGCGGCATCCACCCCAGCTCCCGTTTAATTTTCGAACTGTCCACGGCAAGGGATCCTGTTATCCGGTCGATTACCGCATTCCTGCCGGAGATTTTGCCTGCCAGGCGCATGAGTGAAAGGGGGAAAGGGAACAGGCGGGATGTCACGCCAAGGGCTGAAGCAGTACGGCGGATCAGTTCCGGGGTAGATACATCCACTCCATCGCTGACCAGAAATGTCTTGCCCCCAGCTGCCGGGTGCGTCGCACAGGTGGCAAGCGCATCCGCCAGGTTGCCGACGTAAATCATGCTGCGTTTGTTGGTTATGGAAGCCAGCGGGAGCGGGATGCCGCGCCGGACAGCGTTCATCATGCTGAGGAAATTCGCCTTGACGCCAGGACCATACACCAGTGTCGGCCGAACGATAACCACTTCCATGCCTGTTTCGGCCTCAATCTGCCGCAGTGCCTGCTCCGCTTCCCATTTGCTGATGCCGTAGGGGTCTGTCGGATGAGCCGGCGATTCTTCTGTGTATGGCTGGGCTGACTCTTCTCCGTTTACCTTGATGGTACTGATGAAGAGCAGGCGCTTGACGCCAGCTTTGGCCGATTGCCGAGCCAGCTGTCTGGTCCCTTCGGTGTTGACTTTTCGGAATTGCCCCAAGGGATCTTCCGCCCTGTCCTGCATGACATGAACGCGGGCAGCCAGGTGAACCACAACATCTATCCCCCTGAGCGCACCACTCCAGTCATTTTCATGCTCAAGGGGGTTGATCACAGCCGGAGATACTGAAGCTGTCAGTGCGGCAGGTGATTCCGTTGCCAGCAGGGTGCCCCGTACTTCAGCACCTTCCCTGAGCAGTCGGGAGCAGGTGAAATGTCCCACAAAGCCGGTGGCGCCGGTAATCAGTACCTTCATGTTGGCCTCGCCACTAGTTGCATGACCTTGCGAAAATATTTTGAATAGACTTTGAAATAGTTTGTTTTTATGTCGTTTTCCATGCAGGCACGAACGACTTCCCTGTTCAGAATGAAATTGCTTCGCCAATTTTTTGTACTGGTACCACCAGTTCGCATTTTGATGATTACTTCCGGTAAATAATGATATTTTACGTGATATTTAACCATGAATCGTGCAAGTAGTTCAAAATCAGCTGCTATTTGGTAATCGGTCTTATACAGACCAAATTGCTCGTAGCATTTTCGCTTTACAAAGAAGGTAGGGTGCGGTGGCATCCAACCTGAAGCAAACATGTCTGTTGTGAAACCGTTACTACTGTAGTATCTGACAATTTTATCCAGGTTGTCAGGTTTTACAAACACCAGATCGGCAATGACGGCATCTATGGGATATTGCTCAAAAAGATTAACTACTTTTGCAATAACATGTTCATTGATGTAAAAATCATCAGCATTGAGGATGCCGATAATATCACCGTTTGCCACCATGATCCCCTTGTTCATGGCATCATATATACCGTTATCCGGCTCGGAAATGATCCTGCTCTGCGGAGACGCGGTCCTGACAAACTGTGCAGTGCCATCGGAAGAGGCTCCGTCGATTACTATGTGTTCACAGGAAAAACTCTGGCAGTTAATGCTGTCAAGGCATGATGCGATTGTGTGCACGCAGTTGTAGCTTGGTGTTATTATGGAAACGTTCATGGTACCAAACTGCACTTATTGGCATGAATATGCCTATAGAATTCCATCGTCTCATCGAATGTGTGATCCCAGGAAAATCTCTCCGCTTGCTGCAGTCCGCGATGCACAATGTCCTCCCTGAAAAGGGGGTTGGTCAGACGTCCGATATTTTCAACAAAGCATTCAACAGAAATCTCTGCAACCATTATACCAGCACTGCCGCAGACTTCAGGCAGTGAGGAGCAATTTGCCGCAACAACAGGGCAACCGGCCTGCATCGCTTCCAACGCTGGGATGCCAAAACCTTCATAGCTCGAGGGATATAGTAAACAAAAAGCGAGATTATACAGCTGATTCAACTTGGTATTATCAAGTGTTGCGTAATGTTGGAAACGTCCGTTCAGTAATTTGTTGATATGCGTCAACTCATCATTGGCAAATGATCTCCCTCCAACTGCCACCAACGTGGCATCTTTACAGTGATGAACTGTTTCCAGGGCTATAACGAAGTTCTTGTAGCCTGAGCGATCACCAACGTAAAGGATAACCTTTCTATCAAGTAATTCCGAAAACTCAGGCGCGATATCACCGGGAACATTGATTCGCTTATATTCAGCAGCAGCAGATAAATGAATGGTTTTAATCTTACTTTCAGGAGTATGTGGGAAATGATGAAGTAAATCCCGTTTTGTGCTGTCCGAGATACAAATGATGCCATCGGCATGTCGTACGGCTCGCTCTTTTTGTGTATGGTGAACGAGTCGGGGCAAACCGGAACGGTAACGCTCATAAATGAAGTCGTACGCAGTAATGATGTTGATTACCCGTGGATCGGCGTGCGTCCTGTAATAGCTTGAGTGGAAGATGGTGAGGGGTGAAAGAATGGCAGATGGCGCGAGGTAGCGAACAAGTGGTCGTGGCCAGCTTCTATCCGGATGCACCAGTTCGGATGGTATGTGCAACTGCTTCCTGAAGATATTTAACTTGGCAGTTTCCTGCTCAATAAAGGATACGTTTTGTGAGGTGGTCAGTAATCGCTTTATCATTTCATGCCAGTAAACCGAAATGCCGCCGGCGGTTTGCAGACTAAATATTATATTGTCAAGATATATTTTCAAGATAAGCTTCCATCTGCAAAACTGCCTCCCAGACTGAATCCACTTCAATACCCCTCATGCATGGGTGACCTGGAATGGGGCATGGGGTTTCAATCAATCGACAGCCTGCACAAGGCACTTTAGTACGTAAAACAATATGCCCTTTCCCAAGTGGTTCAAAACGGCCTTTGTTGTCCCGTTCGCCGTATAAAGCGACACACGGTATACCCTGTGTGGCAGCAAGGTGGGTAGTTCCAGTATCCAATCCGATACAAAAAGAGCACAAACCCAACAAAGCTGCTGATTCTAGCACAGACAGTTGCCCAGCAGCGTTAAGCCCCTCACCCCATGCATTTATCATTCGGTTACCAATATGGGTCTCAACCGGCCCGCCAATTACGATTAATTCATATTTATTTTTTCTTATCAGTCTTTTGCCAATCTCAATAAAACGCTCCTCAGGCCAGAGATTTGCAGGTTGTTTTGAACCTGGGCAAATTGCTATCAAAGCCTTATCTTTCTGTTTCCGTTCTTTGTCTAGCCATTTCATGGCGTTAGTTGAATAGTCTCTAGCTATATGCAAAAATGGCTTTGATAAATCAGCTTCTTTTGAGACGTCAATCCCACCAAGTCTTAATCTCTCCAAACGACAAAGCGCCTCATGCAACACTTGGCCGGGATGACCATCAGCATCTACAGGATATAAATGTTCCCTTGGAAAAGCTTTGAAACCTATTTGTTGATGAATTCCGCAGAATCGGAAAAATTGAGCATCACGTTTTACTTGTTCAGCAGTACGTTCGCTGGGCATAAGATAGACAACTGACCTGAATTTGTTACGCTTCAAGCGTAGCCAGACTTGTATTGCAACCAGCAATTTTCGACTTAGAGTTGATGAATATGGGTAGCTGATAAACCGGTTTATCTCAGGTTCTTCAGATAACAAATCTGCAGGTGTGGTCTTGATACCAGTACGAGTTTCATGCAAGAGGCAAATATCCGCTTCTGCGCCAAAATGCCGCCTGATTGCCCTTGTTGCGGGGATCGTTGCTACCGTATCTCCGATACTTCCCAGAACAAAGACTAACACTTTGGGTTTGGAGTTTGTGTATTTATTTGCTGTCATAGGTCTCGCAGATAAGATGATTGTCGAATACATCAATTAAAGAAACATACTAACACCTAACTTGACTACTCGACATTACGCCATGGCATAGCAGCACTCTTTGTGCTTGAAGAAGCTCATGACGAGAGAACTTGTTCTTTGAATTGATCGTAATGCTGAATTGACCTTGGCAACCAGCTCTTCCTTGGTCTTGATGACCATTTTGCCGAGCCGGTGGTGCTTCAGGTGGCTCCACACCTGCTCATCAGGGTTGAGTTCCGGTGAGCATGGCGGCAACACGAATAGTTTCAGCCTTCCATTGGTTGATGCAACGAATGCCTGAATCCTCTTGGAACGGTGAACCGGGTGACCATCGACAATCAGGAAAACCGGCTTGTCTTCGTTCTTTATCAGCCGCTCCAGAAACTCAATGAAACGGTCAGCGTTCATCCGGCCCTTGATGGTCATGAAGCGCATCCTGCCTTTGGCAGATACTGCGGATATCATATTCAGGCCAAAGCGCGCACCGGTTGTGCGGATAACAGGCGTCTGACCTTTCACCGCCCAGGTTGTTCCGCTATGATAATCGGAACGGACACCAGCTTCGTCGCCGAAGTAAATGGTGGCACCGGCTTTCTTTGCTTCTTTCTGAATGGCTGGGTATTCCGTCTGCAGCCAATGATCGACTTTGGCCTGATCCTGCTGCCAGGCACGGCGAAGTGGCTTCTGTGGTGTTAAGCCAAGCTCTTTGAGAAGACGACCTACAGAAATCTCGGAGAGAGTAACTCCGAACTGGTCGATGATCAGCTGACGCACCATCGCCAAAGTCCAAAGGGCAAAAGGAAACTTGAGCTGCTCCGGGTTTTTCATCGTTACGATGTCAAAGATCTTTTTCTTCTGTGTGGCCGAAAGCTTCGGAGGAGCACCAGGGATCTTCCGGTATGCCAAACCATCAATTCCACTCTCGGCGTGTCGTTTTAGCCACTGATACACGGCTGAACGGTGATACCCAAGGGTTTTGGCAATTACCTCCGGACTTTCACCATCAAGAATACGCTGTACAGCGCGGGTACGAATAGCCTCGCGGGTCTTATGATCCAGTTTTCTGCCGTCGAATTTGCTCATGACGGCATACTACCATATGTCTAGTAGCTTGTGAAGGTATTAGTATAAATGACGGAAAAGAGCCGATGTCTTGACAAGAATAAGAAATCAACTTAAGCGTCGTACGTAATTATGGGGAATGTCTCTTTTTTGCCTTATTATCCGCAAACTTGATTTCAGTTTCATTGATACCCATATTATGCTACTTAAAAAAAGTAGCGCAATTGTGTATCCGATTGTAGCTTTGAAAAACATTATTGTCCAATCAGCGAAGCTGCCGTCATTCGAGATAGTTAATAAAAAAATGATCCGAAGAATTAATATACCGCCTAAAGGAGAATATTGCCCCAACCCAAGCAGCATAGAATCGATGAGCGTCAAGACAGCACCACATATCACAGCAGGGAAAAATAATAATATCGGACCAAAGTCAAGTACGAACTCAGCAAGTATTGTACTTACCCAGTCTCCAGCTTGGAAAATGCCTAAATAAGCGGGAGCCGTTTTTATACGTGTGATTATTTCTGGCTCGGGCCGCAAAAAAACTGGTAAGGCTTGCTGAACTCCACTGAGTATTGTCGCGCCCCATTGTAATGGGAGTCTGCCTTCAAATTGTTCTTGAATCAATGATGCGGCAGCCTCTAGGCCTGCCGTACGGTAGGATGCATCAGCCAATGCGCGATTTGTTACAGATTTATCACCTTGTTTCGTAGTTATCGCTAAAAAGACTTCAGACATGGAAAGTTGGCTGATATCAGGTGTCAAGACAAGTAGTCTCAACAGATTACTGTTACGTATCATGGTAACACTGCTGTAAATTAAAACTATCAATACTATAATTGGCAAAAGAGTTTTGCGTATATGTATTTTTTGAGCATTGATCAATAATGTTAACGGCATAGCTATAGCTATCATGGCGGTCGATCTTTGGCCCCATATAAAAAGAACCAGTACTGTCAAAATACTTGTAGAGACCAGAAGAAACCTGGCAAACCTTTGCTGACCACTTGAGTTAGCCTTTACATAAGCAGCGGCAGCTAATAAGGGAGCAATAGGTAGCACTTTAAATAGCCCGTGAAAAAGCATTTGTTCGCTCAGGCTCATATTGGCGACGTCTTCACTTTTTAGCATCTCCGCAGCAACTTGCACGCCATACTGTCTGGTGCCAATTATAATCAGCATCACGAAGGTCAAACATGCAATAATGGCGAGTTTATAATCGGGAAGCCATACATAAGGTTTCGCGCTCCGGAAACGAGCTATTGGCCACAAGAAAAGTGCTAATCTTGATCCTGTAACGACTCCCAATAACATGAGTGTTGCAGCAATCGTTGCCACTCCATATGCCCAAGTAGATGATTTAGGAATGCGCACCAATAGATTTTCCGGGCGCAGTTCAGGGAGTAATGAAGGTACAATGTTTGAAATGCTGTAAAAGGTATATACATGAAGGGCAAAGATAAAAATTAGTCGAGGTCCAACTGCAGATTGTTGCTGCGGTAAAAATTTTATCAAAATAATAAAAATAAATATTGTTAAAACTGATTGAGTTACTAATACTAGTAAACTTTCCACGAATGGGCTGTTAGAAATAATAAAAGCAAACATCCAGGCTAAAACGATCAGTCCCGGAATGATTAAAGCTCCCATTGTGTGTTTAAATGAAGTCACCATGGATCAGTTTTACTTTCGCGGACGATAACGACTTACCGATGGCCGTACCACAAGCCAAACATAGGCAGCCCATATTCCTGCGACCACCGACCATGCGGCGAATAAAGACCATGGACCCGGAATTGTCAAAAAACCGTTTACGAGAAACGCCCCCCATGCCGTGGCTACACAGGCCACTATTCCTAATAAAACCGTTGCCCCCCAATTGAGAATCTCACTAAAGCAAACGGCCCTATGCATTAATCCCAATATAACCAAACACCCAATGAACATTCCCAGTACCAGCCCCCATGATCCAATTTCAACGCCGAACCGAATTGTCAAGTACCCCAGAGCAGACAACCCAACTGCCAGTGAACATCCTACAGCCACCATACTAGGCCATAACCTTCGTTCCACCAATGAAAAGCTATTGAAAATACCTACCAGAATACTGAAGCTGGCAAACAGGATTCCTGAACGTACAACGTTAGTCGACAAGTGTACCTGCTTACTTAAAAAGAGAGAAGCCAATCGATCGGCATACAACCAGAACACACAGCACAAAGGAAGTAACACTGACAACAGTGTTGCTAAGTAATGGGCGTTCTCACGGCGCCTCCGCGCAGGGGTGTCATTTTCGCCGGAGGTGTGTTGATAAAGAACAGGAATCATCACAGCGCTGTGAAACGTTTCTACTGCACCGAGTACCGTCGTACCAAGCCCCCAAGCGGCCAAGAAAAGTCCTAAGTTGCTACGTGAAATCAAAGGCTCGAGTACATAACGGTTACCTGTTGTAAGAAGCCAATTAAAAAGAGTTGTAAGCCGAAGAGAAAACGAACCCCTGATGTACCTTAGGCTGGTTGGTATTGACGTACCTCGGAAACTCCATAATCGAGATAAGCTTAAACCATATTTTGCAAGCGTGTGTCGGTAGCCCAAATACGCCAGACCAGCGCTTACAAATGCAGCAATCTGAATACAAACAAAATAGAACCAAGCAGTCTTCACTTTTAAGTAAAATAGAACTACTACTATTATTATTTTTACGGCGCCGTCTAAAGCAAGATAAGAAGCAAAAGCAATCCTTTCACGCAATACTGAAACGGTTCCAAAGATCGTACTTAGAGGGATCCAACATGTGTATATAACCGCACCAACTAAAGTGCCAATCAGAGCATCTGGACTGATCCAACCCACTGCTGCTCCAATAATAACCAGAACTACATTACCCGAAAAATACAGCAAGGACATGCCTATAATCAGGCCGGAGAAATGAAAATCAAGCACTTGATCGTTATGCCAATTCCAAACTTCACGGCCTGTTTGTGCATAAACGGGTCCCAGCAGAATGATGGCAGCAAATGCCTGTAAGCCATTAATGAGTCCAAGCTGGGCATATTGTTCTGGAGGCAAAGCACGTACTAGCAGCCAGAACAAAGCAAAACCGGAAACTGCCCCTACAGCCCTGCCCATACTGGCAGCAAAGACCTCTTTCGATTGCAAGCTCAATGTCATTTGAGCAAGGGACCGATCTCATGGCTTTTGAGATCTTCAGAAATATTTCTATCGTATTCCCACAACCGAACCCAGTTTAAATGAGAGTGTAACATCAGAAATGTTAGAGCAAAAAAACCGCGAATCCCGTCTTTCCAAAAGTGATATTTAATGCTGTAGAGGTAAACTTGCCCAACAATAGATCGCAAGTGCCTCCAAATTGAGTAGTGGACGTTATTCTCCATCATCCAATCAGCTTCGAATCTACTATAGCGCACCGCACGTTCTACTATTCCATCAAGGCTGTTTACACAGTAATGATCTATTGCTAATAGCTCATTAACTGGCATGGTATAAGCTTTAGATTTATCATAGACGATTCCACGACTATGTATGTCACCGCCATATTTCAGAGCGCCTGATTTGAAGAAACGTGTGACAAAGTTATTGCCTATATGCAACAACTTTTTCCCCCACCACACATCCCTAACCAGTATTCTAACCACATGGTATTGTTCCTCGTAAGCTATTTGCTGCAGCACAGGGATTATTTCTGATGGTAATACTTCGTCTGCATCCAAAATCAAAATCCAATCACCCGTAGAAGCATCAATTCCCGTCTGTCGAGCGGGTTCCACTTTGCCATGAGGCAAATCGGTCAGAATAATTCTGGCTCCCATATCATGGGCAATATCAACGGTGCCATCAGTACTGTTCATATCTACTACAATAATCTCATCACACCACAGGAGAGAACGCAAACAACGCTCAATATTATCAGCCTCATTGAGAGTGTTGACCAATGCGGATATTTTTACGTTTCTGTTCATATTTTTATTTTAGCACCCTCTTGGGAGAAAAAAGTGGTTCAATATACTAAAGTCGCAATTATCAATACTATTCACAGTATACCCAATACCACGATATGAACTCCAAATAAGCTAGGCCAATATTTGGAGGTCCATTCATCAATTCGTCGGCTAAGCTTAGGTGATATTTCGCGGAATGGACCGGTAGGACATTGCCCAACAGCAAAGTGCTCCACTACTTCAAAACCACAGGATTCTGCCAGTTGCCGTGCGGTTGCAAAATCAAAAAAGCGTAAATGAGTTCGGTCCATTACACCCATTTCTGTATATTTAAAATTCCCACACAAGAACTGCCAGCGCTGTATAATGTGAAGCGCATTCGGCAATGCGATATAGACTCCTCCTCCGGGCCGCAAGAGTTTCATATATCTCTTTAGCACTTCTTCAGGCCAAGGTAGATGTTCCAATACATGACTAAATAGTAAAGCATCAAAGCTTCGCTCCGCAAAAGGCAACAACTCTGCCATCATATCCCAATTTATGCATTCAAAACCCCGCTCCGTAACGAAACGAGCTTCAGCTTCTGATAACGTCAGACCTATAACTTCGTGACCCCTTTGTGATAACAAATATAAATTAGCACCATTTCCACAACCGACATCCAGAATGCGGTGATGTTCAGGCGATACCAAATCCACAAGCGCGTGGAAACCTTTATTTTCATAAAAGCGTTCAACATAAACGTCTTTATATTCGGCCATTTTAAGTTATCCTAAAACAGAGGCGACAATCAGGCAAATTTTAGTATCCTTCATTGTTAGTTTATAGGTAAGTCCACATATTCCGTCAAACTCCTGTTACTCAACATCCAAACAGCAAATCAAGTATCTGAGTGACTCTGTGAATATATGTATGCTTGCCAAGAACAATTTTGTTCGCTTTTTGCGCAACATTTTTACGGAGGGAATCATTCTGTAATAGTGAATGTACCATATCGGTCAATTCTTCCAGTGTCTTGTAATAAAATACAGTCTCACCGTGTTTGAATTCACCTTCCATCTCAGGACACTGTGAACAGGCCTGTAATCCGCCGGAACAGGAGATTTCAAAAAAACGCATATTTGCCGCGGGATAATTGGTGTCATCAATAATATTGAGATTTATCTTTGACAAGGCAACGGTCGTCGCAAATTCCTGTGCATACAGGGGGCGCCCTTGCCAACATTTCAAGACTCCTGGTTTTCCCTTGCAACGGCGGCCCCAATCCGGACCCCATATCTTAAGATCAATGTTTGGATATGCCTGCAAAATGGCTGAAACGGCACGTTCTCTCTCAGGTCTCCATTGCCCGATAAAAGCAATATCAGCAATTGAACCTGCTGCAGTATTCTGGGGGTTGTCAGGGACAGAATGCATTTTTGTATCTGCGGCAAGTGGCACCCACTTGACTTTCTTTGCCCCCAGCCGCTCGAACAGAGGGACTGTGCTGTTGCTATACGTGGCAACCAGATCATATAGGGGCAATACCGAAATCATAGGGGCACTCAAATTTACAAGTGTATCTGGCCAAATATAGACCGTCTTCAAAGCCATCATAGACCGAATCTGCGCAAGTGCACCTGCTTGAACTGGATTTTGGCCGAAAACGACAAGTACATCGGGCATGAACCGTCTAGCCTCCAGCACCATCTCCCGGTTAGCTTTGCGAACCCAGGCGTCTACCGGTACAAATCGGTTAAAAATTTGACCCGCACGCCCAAAACGACAATTTGTCTGTACTAAGGAAGATATGTCGAAACAGGAGACTTCACAACCTATATCAATGAAAGCGGTATTGAATGAACACTCCAGTGCCCCTAACCCAAAATACCCTACCAGCATTACTTTGTATTTTGAAGGAGTCATTCCGCTCTCCTGACTTGTTTAGCATTACAGTCATATGACCGTTTTTCATGAAATCTTGAGTACATTTTGAGGTGGCCAGGGTTTGTCATCTCATTCCTTAGCTGGACTATTTGTACTAAACAAGAGAGATAAACCTTTCAAAACCCCATCAAAATCCCTATGCCAAACTCTTCCGAGAATTCGGCGCAAACACATCTTTGTATAAGCCTTACGGTGACGGCGAATTTCAATCCGTAAGCGATCAGGATTACTCGAGTAAAAACGCTTTACGTTGTCAAATTGCATTTGGCGAACAATCTCTATCCTCTGCCAGTCAAACTTTCGCCATGTAGACGGTGAGTCATCCAGTAGGATCAAAGGTTCGCGTACATATGCGACATCATAACTTTTGCACATACGCATCCACATATCTACATCACTATACGGTCCGTATTTAGCATCAAAAGGTAACAGTTCTTGATAAGCTGTCCGCCTTGCCATAACAGTACCCCAGACATAGCTGGAGTACCTGTGCAGCATGTGTTGTTCAAAAAAATCGACACCATTCATAAATGGCGGAACAGGATGGAGATCAAATCGATTAATGCTACTCGTCTGAGGGATCGATCTGACACCTGAAAACACAAACCCGGCGGTTGGATAACTATCCAGAGCATGTTCCCATTTTTCAAGCAAGGTCGTGTCAAATTCATCGGCATCGTGAAGATTGGCAATGTAACTGCCACGTGCTAATGAGATCGCCAAGTTCAGATTCCCAGGCATGTTAAGATTTTGTTGATTGCGATTGTATTGAAAATTGGAGAAATAACTTGCCCATTGATCCACTACATTTTTGGGATCATCTGGGGAATAATCGTCACTGACAATAACCTCATCAGGTTGACGTGTTTGTTTTGTAAGAGATCTAAGAGTTCGACTAAGACCACTCTTACGATTGTAGGCAGTAACACAAACGCTGAGTTTAATTTTACTATTTGCCACCAGTTCACCAGTTAGGTTTTATCATATATTATTCAATGTAATTAAATACAATCACAATATAATGCTAATTAAGCAAAGAGTTTCTGACGTTAACTAATATTTGGTCTAGATTTAGTAGAGGCTTCCAATTTAATAAGTTGAATATCTTTTTTGTGTTGGGAACACGCCTTTGCATATCTTCAAAACCAGATCCGAATGCTTCAGAATATGTGACCAATTTAATTTCAGATTTACTTTGAGCAATTTTTATAACTCGCTCTGCGAGCTCTAACATTGAAACTTCTTGGTTCCCACCGATATTAAACAACTGCCCTATAGCTGCTTGGTTGTACATAAGTCCAGCTATCGCCCTAACAACATCACTTACATCACAAAAACATCTCTGTTGGTTTCCATCTCCAAAAACCGTGATTGGTTCTCCATTTATAGCCTGTTGCATAAATGTCGGTATTACCATCCCATAATGGCCTGTTTGGCGCGGACCGACTGTATTAAACAGGCGAAATAGAACTATCGGCAAACCATACTCAGTCCAATATGCAAACGCCAATGATTCGTCAAGCATTTTACTTACTGCATAGCCCCATCTTGATATGCTAGTCGAACCCAATAGAACGTCATCATCTTCCGTAAAAGGTATTTTATGCCCTTTTCCATAAACTTCTGATGTACTTGCTATTAATACTTTGCACCTATACCGCAAGGCAACCTTAAGGACTTGCTCAGTCCCTGTTACGTTGGTTTCAAGGGTATGCACAGGCCTTTCGACTACAAGCTTAACACCTACAGCTGCAGCTAAGTGAACTATTATGTCACACTCAGATGCAACACGGTCAAGCACAATTTCGTTACTTATCGTATCTCTTATGAACTTGAAGTTAGTATTCGCGAAAAGATGTTCAATATTTTTAATATTACCAGTAGATAAATTATCTATAACAGAAACATGATGACCTTCTGCTACAAGTATATCTGCTAGATGCGAACCGATAAAACCTGCACCACCTGTGATTAAAATCCGTTGTTGCATATTAACTACTCCTTTGAATATTTCATTCGCATAACTGTGAAGCACTAAATTAGATTTAGTGCTTATTGCTGGTAATTGTTTATTTAAAGCAGGTGAAATCTAATACTTAGTTTTGCACATTCCAGAGGTCAAGCCTTTTACATCTACGAAAATAGGTATTTCTTCCATCAGTGAAAGAGGAGGGCGTAGTCTAAAATGTCTTGACTTGGGCCTAAGAACAGCCAAACCGGAATGGGGCCTCAAGTTTGGCCGGTCGACAGATACACAGCAGAGGACGCTGGTAAGTCTTTGAGAGCAATGGAATGGCGGGTGCTCAGTTTTTTTCTCCCAGATATTGGTAAGTGCGATATGGGTTTCGTGGGCCATGCGGCCTTTATCGCGAAGCAATCTGGGGAAAATTCAACTTATCCTGACCGGAGGTGCCGCAGATCAAGGCTTATCCATTGGCCCTTTTTTCCCGCTCGGCCTGTTCCAGGTCCGCGTCCACCATCATATTGACCAGCTGATCGAAGTTGGTCTTGAGTTCCCAACCCAGCTGGCGTTTGGCCTTTGATGGATCACCCAGGAGTAGATCGACCTCGGCCGGACGGAAGTACTTGGGATCAATCCGGATGACGGTCTTGCCGCTGTTGCGGTCGATGCCTTCTTCTGCTTCACCGCTTCCTTGCCACTCCAGCGGCATTTT
>PJFB01000006.1 GCA_003574895.1 Geobacter sp. | reverse complement strand
GGTAGCTGTGTGGGAAAGTAGGTCGCCGCCGGGAATAATTATTAAAGAGCCTCAGCACATTCGTGCTGGGGCTCTTTGCGTCTCAAGGCTGGATAAGAACAGAAGGCGTCTGATAACTCTCAGGAAATTGAAATCCCGTTAGCAACAATCGGCAGCTGCGTCAGGTCCCAGTTGTTGCGGTCTATTTCGGTTTTGAAACATTCTGTACGATATATGGTATTTCGCAGTATGCGGTTTTCGTGATTTGCAAGCCAGTTTTGCCGGGTATCCACGTACTGCGTGATCCATGTCCGTTCGTCGCCGCCGCTTGCCGGTGGCGGTTCGGGGAATCGCTTCCGGAGGAAACTCAGTATAGAGCCGCTGTGGATGAATGAATCATAGATGACCAATGCCGACAACGGCAGATCGAATCCGTTGGTGTCGGCCCAGCTCATGGCTGGTGCAAAATAGCGTTTGTCAAAGAATGTGTCCTGGGTTTGGCGCATGATCGGGTCCTTCTTTCCCGCATCGCGCAACAATTGCTTGAAAGTGGCATCGTCTGCCAGAGGCGTCACTTCGATTTTATCCAGATACGGCCTTAATGCTTCGCTGTAGATTCCGCCCGCTTGAACGTACATATCCACCAGCTCATGCAGATTGCCGTATTCAGTTGTCTGCGAGCGGCCATAGGTCACCTGGCGCATGTTGTGGGGGCCATCCTTGTAAATCGAAATCGTGCCATAGTTTCCCTGCGGACTCCCTGATTCGAACACATTGATCACTTGTTCGCAAATGCTCTTCTGTTTTGGGGTCAGATCCATGGTACTGGCTCCTTGTCTTTATTTTGCTGCAATTACTGATAGTGATTACAGGAGGTCAAGCTGCTCTGCACAATTCATAGTTTTCTGAACAGGACAAAATCAGACTCATATTCTGGGAAATGAATGTGATATCCCCCGCAGATAAGCCGGGGCCGGGATTGCGGGATGGGTAACCGCATTCAGTCCTGCATAGTAGCCGGTCATGACGCCGGCAAAGAGCAGCCGATGACGCATGTCGCCTTTGATGTGGGCTATAAATGCGATGTTCTTCGGGCTGGTGGTGCTGGTTGTGATGTCCTGTCCCATTGCGATAGCTGTTCCCTTCATGACTGCATGAAGGCTTGGATGGATAAAACTGATATGCACGGTGTCACGTATGGACATCAGCGGTTGGGCAGACGGCCCACCTACATATTGGGGCCAGACATGGTGACCATGCAACGGCGCTCGTGCCGGTAGCCTGCCTGTGGTATCGAGGGTGCCAGGCATGCCGCCAGAGGCAACAACGGCGCCATAGGTCATGGATGGATTCCAGCGTAACGGCCTTCTGATGCTTCGTCGCCGCCGTGCCCGTGGTCGGGTTCTTGTTCTGGGGCGTGTTCTGGGCATGGTGCGTACCTTGTCAATGATCCACATGACAATCAAAACGATCAGGATGATGACAGCGATGATGAGTAACACAACCCCGACCCAGAACAGTACCTCCAGAATGACGGCCGCGGTTGCTGCTGCAGCCTCGGCAATGGCGGCGGCAATGGCGAGCAGTACGACAGCGGCGGCAGCGGGGGGCGAAGCCATGCGGGCTGATGCGGCCAGCCTCTCAGGCGTGAACTGATCGAAAACATCGGTTATGGTTGCAGCGTTGCCAGCACTTCCGCTTTGGGCCGAATCCGACGAAAACAGCCTGACCAGGCGGGTAATGATTCCTTGAAAAAATCCACGCACCATTGCGATGATTGAGCGGACAGCATTGGTCAAGGTGTTCAGCGGTGATCGGATCACCCCGACAATCGCCGTCACCAGCGAACCGAGCAGTGAGCCTGCCCGTGCGATCATCGCCCTAATGCCGGCTGCAATTCGAGATGCAATCGTGGCGACTTTCTGGAACAGCTGTGCTATTGCCTGGGTGACACCTCCGCAAATTTCCAGGAACGCCCGCCTGACACGCGCCTGGAGATTATCGGTAAAATCTCGGATTGCACCGATGATCAAGGTTATAAAGCCTGATGTTTCGCGCCGGAAGCGGAGCAATGTTGCGGCATTCCTGAGTATAACCTGGAGTGCGGCCAGCCTTAATGCGGTGCGCGCCGATGACTCAAACTGTTCTTTCGACGATGAGTTGTCGACCACATTTAACGGGTCGTCGGTCGCTTCTTCGCTGGGGTTATCGCCTTGCGCGTAGCAGAACTCCATGATTTGGGCAACGGCTGCACATCCCTGCCGGCGGTTGTCCTCAATCTCGGCGCATGCTTGAGCTTCTGTTCTGTCGATGCGTGCCGATATCGCTGCCTCCATGCGCACCAGTATTGCGTCAACCCGGAGTCCGATCAGGTTCAGAGTCGAGACAATCCGCTGTTGCAAGGCGGTCAGTTGCCTGTTGATCCAGGCGATTGCCCTGGTGATGACGGCAATAATGCGTGTGACGACATTGACAATGGATGTGGCGATCCTGGCCAAAATGACCTGCAGCGCCGACAATACCGATCCTACGGCCAGGTCAATGAAGCGCTGGACATTACCTATGGCCCGTCGTATTACCGCTGCAATCCTGTCCGCGGTATTCAACACAACCCGTCGCACTGCTCCCAGTCCTGGGATGTCGGGGATAGGAATGCTGCGGGCAACATTGAGCACCACGTTGATTATGGCATTGACTGCGGCTGTCATGCCTCCGGTCAAAGCTGCTGTCACGCTGCGTATGCCGGCGGCTATGTTGGCGCCTATGGTGATGGCGGTAGCCATCAGTCTGAGAACAAAACTTTGAACCGTTGCTGCGCGCGACATGATCCATGCAGTTGCATCAGTTTGTTTCCGGTTGAAAAAGTTTGCCAGAGACCGACTGTTGTTGCCGATAAAACCGGCTACGGCCTGTCGTTGGCGGGCAAAATAAGCTCTGACCAGCAGGTGTTTTGCCTTGGCCTCGGCCCTGACCAGCCGGATATTGGTGTTGGAATTGTTGTCGATTCGTACCATGTACGCTGCGGCATCACCGGAGAGCGGGATTTGGGGCCCGCCTAACAATTCGCTCTGCGGTGTAACGGCATGGGCAGGAGTACCGGGCGATTGCTCCGGAGCTGGCATACTTTCGCCGGTATCGTTGCGAGGAAGCTCATGTCTTATCTCTGGTGGCTTGGACTCGGCAAGGGTGGGGTGTTTGGACGAGGATTCCGGCATTGCCTTCTTGGCCCACCCGTTGTCGGCCTTTACTGGGGCAATGTCTTGCAATGGGTGCTCTTCCTTGCTGGTACGGGTTGTGTGAATGCCGGTGACCAGGCGTTCAAGGTTGTGGGAGGACAGCCTGGGTTCAGGCATGTTGGTGTAATTCAACAACGACCGGGGTGCTGGCGGCCTTGCCATTGCAGCTGGCGTTGCCTTTTTAACTGCTGCTGTCGGCTGCGCAGCCCTTTTGGCCGCAGCGGCCGGCTGCGATTGAGGTGCGCGGTTGACGCTTTTTTGCTTGTTGGTTTTCAAGCCCGCTCCCTTGTTACGATGGCCTCTTTATAACCCGGTACTGTCAGACTGATCTACCTTCTTTATGAAATTCCCGCCGTATGCCTTCTTCCATGTCTTCCAACAGTATCAGGTCATTTTCCCGGCTGAGAGCCTTCAGAGATGCATGGCGGACCACATTCATGATGGTGCCGCCTGCCAGTTCGTATTTCTCGGCGATCCGCGCCAGGTTGACCGCTTCTTCCAGCCGGGCTTTCGGCGAAAAGGCATTGCTCCAGATCTGCAAACGCTCGCCCGGCTTGGGCATCGGAAAATGGATCACCGAGTGCAGCCTGCGCATGAAGGCCTCGTCGATATTTGCTTTCAGGTTGGAGGCCAGGATCACGACCCCGTTGAACTCCTCGATCCGTTGCAGCAGGAAGCTGATTTCCTGGTTGGCATAGCGGTCGTGGGCATCATCAACCTTGGTGCGCTTGCCGAACAGGGCATCGGCTTCGTCGAAAAAGATAATCCACCGTTTGTGCTCGGCCATGTCAAAGATTTTTGCCAGGTTCTTTTCCGTTTCGCCGATGTATTTGGAAACGATCATACTCAGGTCGATCTTGTAGACATCGCAGCCGCAGTGTTTACCGAGCAGGCAGGCCGCAAGGGTCTTGCCGGTGCCTGGTGGGCCGTGAAACAGACTGGTGAAGCCGGGCTGGAGCTTGCTGTCCATCTCCCAGTCCCGCAGCAGTTGGTCCCCATATAGGATCCAGTGTTTGACCTCTTCCAACTGTCCAAGGGTGAACGATGGCAGGACAAGATGTTGCCATTCAAGTTTCGTCTCGATCAGGCGTGCCGGAAATTCGTTGTTGTAGTTTGGCTTCCGTTCGATGGCGGTGGTCAGCCAGGATATGTATTCACGGGAGATCGTCAGGGCACCGCTCAACAACGGTTCGTTTGCAGCGACCGGAGACAGCTGCAGGATCGCATGCCGGGCAAAGAAATGGTCTCCATCGAACAGGCGCGTCAATTCAAAACGGGCAACAAGGTCATTTCCGGTCAGGATGAAGGCCGCGGTTTCTCCAGTGGGAATGAAGCCGCCGTGTGTTGCCCCATGCAGTCCACCGAATTCCGTGAAGCCACGCCCTGTTGCTTCATTTGTGCTCCAGAGCAGATCCAGCAGTTGCGGCCTGATATGGGGAATCAACGCCAGGAGCAGGACCAGGCGTTCGATAACCGACAGGTCATAGTGCCGGATAAAGCGAGCATAACAGGAATTGCTGTTGCTCAGGTCGGGCGGCGGGATGTGGAGGACCGGGTCAGCGGTATCGGTGCTGAAACAGGCCTTGAGCCGGGCGTTCAGAACCTCGGTAAACCAATCCAGCTCCTGTCCGAGATCGCGGGCATTGTCATTCATGGGTTACCACTCTGTAAAGATTGCCTGTGGCATCCAAGGCAATCTGGCAATACCTATGCCCCAGGGAATCTGGTCCAGCAGGACGTCATAGGGCTTGCGTTCCACGTTCAGTCTCCAACCGTTATCATCCTGGCGTAACAGGCCCTGGCGCTCGATGAACGAATGGCGCAGTCCCTGAATCGAGGTGTCTTTCAGGATGCTCCAGTGGCTGATGACCGCTGACAGCAATGCCTCGGCCTCTCCGCGGTCGTCGGGTGTGAGCAGCCCGCTACAGACCAAGAGCGGCGTGTCGGGAACAAGCCCCAGCAGTACCTTGATCAGCCCGAGTTCGTATTCATAGGGCTCTTCGCGGCCGCTGGCGATGAAGTGCAGCAGAGCGGCGGCGCGTGGCAGTTCTGAGGGGCAAAGCCCTTTGCCGTCGGCGTCCTTGATGCCACAGTGTTCAAAGAATCGGACGAGATAGGGGTGTAGCATTACCAGGCCTGCCTGGTGGACCAGCATGGGAAAGAGATCGGTTATCGGGTTGGTGTTGGATCGGCGCATCTGCTCCGGATGAATTGCCGTGATTCCGCCTGATTCAGAAAAAACATCCGTTTGAATGGGTTGTCCAGGCGATTTTTCCGGCAGCCGTTCCAGGCGTTGTTCCCGGTCCTGTGTGCATGGTTGCGTGGCAATACCAGCAGCGGTTCCCAATTCTTCGCAGCTCTTGTTTGTGGGGTTTTGTCGCAACAGCGGAGCGGTAAGAGGGGGGGCAGCAGATCCATGCAAATCCGACAGTGTCGCGCTCAAGTCTGGCCGGGTAGAAGCGGAGTCCGGCGAATCAATGCCCGGCTGGCCCGCCATGGCAATGAATTGGTCCAGCAGATGCATTTCTTGCGGCAGTACAACGGCAGCAGCAACTTTCAGCAGAGAGCTGGGCCCGGAATATCCCTTTCCGTCAAAACATGTTGCCAGAATGGCGGCCATGAGGCCCAGTCGCGTATGTTCACTGCACAATCCCAGAGCCCCGCCCGACAACAACGTCATGAATATCCTGGTGGCCTCGTTTGATACCGGCTGAGCAGAGGTGAGCATGTCCCGGCACAGTGAAACGCCTTCCTCTTTTGCCAGCAACTGCAACAGGCGGAAATAGAAATGGACCTGTTCCCGGACGGTCCTGAAATGCGCCAGCAGGCGCAACCGCTCCTCGCGGCAGATTTTTTTCAGGGTTTCTTCCCGGTCCGGTGCCTCTGTTGCCTGCCATGGCAACATCCCGGTTTGAAGGTAATGAAGCAGAATGTCAAAACTGCTCTGTGCTGGTGAAATGAACTCCCTGGCCAGTGCTGGTCCGGTTGCTTCGCCATCTGCCGCACGGCGCGGCAACAGCTTTCCGAGTTGATCCGATACCTGGCTGGACAGAGCCGTTGCCAGCTCTTCTGCGGCAGCAATCCTGATTTTCAGCTCTATCCTGGGAATGTGTAGCACCTGTTCGCCCTGGGCAGCCTCATCAAGCCCCTGCTGGAGGGACGGCAGCAACAACTCTGTCCCTTTTTCATGCAACAGCGTACGCCAGGAAAATGCTTCCGTTGTTGAACTGGCATCGACCTGCCAGCGTAGCGAACGTATCCGGTGCGGAGCGCTGTCCATGACATTTTATCTCCGACGCAGGGCAATCATCGAATCCATAACCAGGTTCAATCCCGTGTTGGTGGAACTGCTTTTAATGCTGTTGAAACCATCGGTCACCATAGTCGCTGCCTTGTCGTCGGTGATGCTTTGCAGTCCGCTCTGCAGTTCCAGCATGGCTGCCATCCCCTCGCTGCCGGCGGAGACGTTGATCTTTGATTCCGCAATGTATTTAGCAGTACCGGTAATTGCCGCGGCCAATTCGGTTTCCGCCTCTTTTGCCTGCTGCTCATAGAATGTCTTCTGTTCGGTCGAAAGATCGCTCTGGTCAGCCTTCTTCAGCAAATAGTCTCTTACCAGCTGTTTCTCTTTGGCGTCGCCGACTTTCTGCTCAAGGGTCTTGTCCGTGAAGGCGATATTGCCCATACTATCTACAGTCGCTTCCTTGCGCGAGATCAGGGCATTGCCCAGGAGATTCACTGATTCCTTCATGGTCCCAAAGTATTCCTGCTGCTGGGAATCGAACTTCCGGTTCCATGTTTCGGTGAGATTCTCCTTGAGTATATCGACGTGCTCCTCTTTGAAAGTTGCCAGTTTTGTCTTGACGAAATCTTCCAACTGATTTGTTCGGAAAATTTCCAGCTTGCCTTTGACGAACTTGTCCCGGGACGGAAGAACAGTGATGCCGTTCCCCACGATCCATCCCGGTCTGAGCCCCGGTTTCTTGAGAGGCGGCTGGGCCGGTTCTTCCTCTGCAATGTCGCAGCAATAATAGGGAAGCATGAAATCGGCCACCACGGTCTGGTTTTCATCATGCACTAGCACGAAGGTTCCGCCGCGCGTCACGCCGCCGCAATGCTCGATCCCGGGGTGGCTGGCGATGAAGGTGGCAAAGAGGAGCTTATCGTCTTCATGGTCATCCCTGGCCTTGATAATGTCGTCCAGCCAGTCGAGCCACTGGATATGGGTATTGGCGATCAGCGAATCGAACGGTGTGGAGAATTCGGTCTTTACGACATCGCTCAACCGTGACTTGAACTGGCCGGCGGCCTGCATAGCGGGAGCTACGCCCTGTTTCCAGGTGGTATCAGCCTTATAGCTCGAATAGCTTCGATTCAGTTTTGCGCGGACTTGCGCCGCGTTGCGGGCAACCGTGGCATTTTGATCCTTGGCAACATTTTTCAGCGTGACAGCGGTTGCGTCGTCAGGCGAGTCTGAAACAACACTGTCCCTCACCGCCTTGTCTACCTTTTGCTTGAAGTTCTGACTGAACCTGACGACATCTTCCAGTTGGTGACTCACATCCTGCCGCAGCAGGTAGTGAAGCCGGTGCAGGTCGGTATACCGGATGCCTGGCCTCTTGACCACCTTGGTCCTGTCAGGGCCTAGCATGACCGCGCGCACGGCAATGGGGAGGTTTTTGGCTTTTATTTCGTTTTCCAGGGTGTTCACCACGGTCTTTACCGGTTGCCCCAGATGCCCTTCAATGCGGAAGAAGCCGAAACCGGCGATCTGGGCGGCGAGTGGATTGGCTGCCGCCCCTGTTGCCCTGTACTGCAAAGCGTTGTAGGAATAGTTTCTGTCGTCCATGCCTTGCCGATGGAGCCGATAACTCCAATTGCGATGGATCGGGTTGCTGGAATTTACCTGGTAGTAATAAGGTATTGCCCGCTCTTCCAGGGGGTGCTCTCCTGACCGGCTGGGGGTGATGCGAACAACGGCGTCCTGCGGGATTGGCAACTGGAATGTGCGGATCAGCGTGTCAAGCTTCATGATCAGGAAACGGGCGTGATCCAGTTGTTCGCTTGTCCGGCTGGTCAGTGGCGCCGGATAGAAGGGGGTGCGGTATTGCCCCTGATCGCCGGTGGCCGCCGGATTGCCCAGCAGCAGATGTTTGGGGAATGCCGTGGGGGCAGGGGTGCACCAGCTGCGTTCTCCGAAAAGCAGGCTGCGGAAGTCGTTCCAGGTCTCTGTCAGGTCCCTGAGAAGGTCATAGTAATACTGGATACCGACGGTCTGAGACGAAAATGTGTTATGCAGGGCTGTTAGGGTTGCATTCCACGGTACGGCCGGGTCAGTGGGAAACAGGTCAGCCAGGAAAGGTGAACAGGCCGGATACAGCTTGGGAAATGCGGCCGTCAGTTTGCCGTGAATAGTGTTGCAGGTTGCCCGGTATGCCTGCGCCAGGAGGCCCGGGGCATTGACGCTGGGCGTAAAATAGGGGCGGTCTGCCACGATCTCGTCCAGCATGCCAAAGGCCAGATCAGGGGTGGCAACGCTTTCCTGCAGCGGCTGGATCAGGGTGTTGCCGATCAGCAGCAGGCGGACAGTGTTGCGACATTCCTGACCCAGGTTGTCGCAGTCGGTTCCCGAGCAGAGATCCCGGTCCGTCACATAGCTTTCCATGTACAGCAGCGCAACCATGTCGTCCAATCGCGCCCCTGTCCGGGCGGTGAAGTTGCCCAGCAAGTCGGTGCCGCTGTCGCCGCTCTCCGCGGTGCTGACCAGCTCATAGACCGGCAGCATTTCGCCGGGGATGGCGCCATCCTTGTAAAACGGCCCATAGGCCGGTTTTGTGCTGTTATACACCCGGAACCTGTCATAGACCGTGTCAGCGGAAAAGCGCATCAGGTCACCGTCGGTGGTTATCCCCACCCCCCTGGTCAGGGTTACGTTGCTCCCCTGCGTTGCCACGCGCAGGCCGCAGGCAATGCCGACCCCCAGCAGGTTGGTCCGCGTCAGCCGCGACTGATCGTCCAGGTAATCGGAGATGCTGTTGAGCTGATCATGGGTCAGCACCTGGTCCTTTTCAAATACGCTGTATCCGCTTGAAATTACATCGAGGCTTCTTAATATCCGTGTCATGGCGTCAGTCCCCGTAAGTGTTGGCTCGTCATTTTCTTTGTTTCATGACCATGCTGCTCAGGCTTCGTCACTATCTTCCGTACCCAGCGCTGTCTGCCCGAGAACGAATTGGGCCCGCTCCTCGCCAGGCGCGCATTCGTGCAGATGTTCCGCCGGATATACATTTCTGATCGTAAAAAGCGTCTCGATGAATCCGGACAGCTTCTCTTTGCGCTGCGCTCTCTCTGCGCCTGCTTTCAGGTAGATCCAGTCCCGGTAATCCTTTTCCAGGCGGGCCATGTCTTCCTTACCGATCCAGCAGATCTTGGGCAGGATATGGGCCGGCGTCTCTTCCCTGATCACCTCTTCGGCAAACCGCCGGAAATCCATTGATTGGAAACGGCTACCATAGGCGGGAAGAATGATGTGGATGCGGTGGCTGTAAGGGTCGTTTTCCGCGCAAACGCTGCTGTTGGCGGCTGCGCAGATCGGTAGAAACGGGTCGTCTTTGTCGTTCGGTCTGAGCAGGATGTTTTCGATCAAGTACATCCCCTCATCACTGTAATTGATCCGCAGGTACTCCATTGTTTCTGCAATGGCCCTATCCAGCAACGCTTCATCCGTGAAGTACTCGATGCGGCGTGCTAGGACTTCGCCGCTGTTGTCGATCACATTGAAGTAGTATTTGTTGTCCCTGGTTGTCCTGCGCTGGTAACCGGATTCCAGCAGGCCGGCATGAATGGCTCGTCTCATCTCGGCCCGGGCCAGGTCGGGAGTTGCGTAATGGGTGCTGCTGCTCAGGATGATCTTGCCCGTGTCCCGTTTCCTGATGCGAAAGCGGAACTCGTCGTCGGGGGTGCCGTCGATTTCGGCGTAGACATCATAGGCGATGTCTCCCAGGTTTCGGCGCGTCAGGTTGCGGATGCCTAGCAGGCGGCAGATACGCCGCTCTAGCCCGGAGATGTTGTCCGAATTCCAGAGGGCGTCATCTTCTTTCAGGGTGTAATTGTAGGCCAGTGACCGTTCGTTGCCGATGGCCGGATAATCATTCAGGAAGGCGCATTTGAAGACTGCCATCTGCTCTGGAGCGGTGCCGAAGGCCGAGGACATGATGTTGACGAAATCGTTGAACCGTTCGCCGAATCGGGCGATCAGGTGATCGAGGAAGCGGTTGCGGCGCTCTGCCAGCACTCCCCTGTCCTCAACCGAGTCTTCGATGGTTTTCACGATCCGGGCAGCGTCATCGGTGCCGTAGAGTTTTTCGTACCCGGCAAAGGAGGTTATTGCTTGATGGAAGTAGGTGCGCTGCACTTCCGGATCAGTGGAGAACAGCTCTTTCACATGGCCCAGTTGCGCCAGGTAATCCGCCAGCAGCTGATCGAAAAAGAGTAGGTACGCTTTCAACTGGCAGGCTTGGGCCCGTCGCCTGTCGTCGGCGCTGCTGCCCAGTCCGGCTTCGCTCAGCCCGTAAATGGCCGGGAAATGATTCTGGAACGAATAGTAGCTTCCCGGATTCCGGAAGCGGCCCAGGGGGATCTCGAAATCATAGGGGAATTCCAGGTCGCTCTTGGCAACCGCAGCCTCCCGCAACTGTTCCAGGCGGGCCTCCGTTGCCGCGCTGTCGGCCACCACCGGCATGTTCCGCTTGTAAAACACGACGCGAGAATGATCCGGGTTGAGGAGCGCCTTTCGGCCCGGTATGACCGGCACCAGCCATTTGTTCTCCATGGGGGTCTGAACCCCGTCCGGATGAACCAGAATATCGCGCACCGCCTTGACCCCGCTGATATCCATGATGATGCCGATCACGTCGGAAAGGCGTATTTCCGTCCGCAGTTCCGCCCGTGCCAACTCATCGTCGTCGATGAAGCCGCAGGCGAGGAGAGGGCCGTCAAAGATCTCGTCAACGGTGTAGCGGCTGCCATCGGCCTTTTCCAGCTCCAGCATCTCGTCCAGGGTGTAGTTGCGGACCGGCGGCGCCAGGTAGTTCTGCACCTGGAAGAGGATCTCTGCTTTGACCGCTGCTGTGTCGGCATCGGGCGCCAGTTCGAGCTCGCAGCAGAGGTTGAAGCTCTGGGTCTCTACCCGGTCGAAGCGCACGAAATCCTCGCACAGGTTGCGGTTGGCCTGCAATAGAGCTTCTACGTCCTTTTGTACCCGGAGCTGCTCGGCGGTATTGTTAGAGTCGTATTCGATGGTCACGGCGTAGAGGCCGGAGAGCTTAATCTCCCGGATCTCCGGTCGGCCGGGATTTTCCCACAAGATCCGCCCCTCGGCCGTATCGGCGTAGTAGCTTTGCGTCATTGGCGCCAGCCAGGCATTTCTGACACCCTTCAGGTCGATCAACAGCTTGCGGTAGTCGGACATGGTGAGCGGTCGGTTCGGCAGGATCCGGCGCGCGGAGAAAAACTGCTGCTGCATGGCTGCGGCATTATCCGTTGCGCTCGCCAGCAGGTCCTCGATTGGAAATGATGCCCGAAAGCCGAGATCGGTCAGGGCATAGCAAAGCAGCTCAAGAATCGTAATGCCCGGGTCGTGCCCATTATAATCGGTCCAGATCCGTTTGCTCAGGCGTTGTACGTGCCCAAGGCCGATCGCATTGAGTTGTCCGTGGTCAAGGGCTGTTTCAGCCTTATTCTTTTTGGGTATCGTCGTTATCATCGCTACACTTCTCGTATGCTGTGACTGTTGGCCGAAACCAGGATGGCGTCCGGCGTCTCAGGCTGTGCCATGCTTCTGTCAATGTTGTCGGATACCTCTCCGCTGTAGCTGTACATCTTGAAATCGGTGACATAATCCACGTAATCAAGCTCTTCCACGAAGTCGAGCAGGACAGACTTATAGATCGTGGCGCCAAAGGAGATGCTGCGCTCTGCCTGATATGCCCAGGGTGAGAGAAAGCGGGTCAAGGCGGCACCCAGTTCCCCGGTATAGAAATTAGGTTCACAGCCGGTCTGGAATTTTACCTTGAAATCCAGCTGGATCTTCTGGTAGCGCGGGTTCTTGGCCTGTACCTTGACCTGCATGCCGGCATGCTTCCCGAGATGCTCGGTGATGCGATTGAGGGTGTCGGCATCCACCTTGGGCTCCAACGGGTTGATCGCATTTTTGTTCTTCAGGTCCGGCACCACCACGATCAGGACGTTTCCCGGCCTGAGCCAGCATTCGGGTGTAGCGTGGGGGATGCATTTCACCTTGTGCAGGTTGGGAAACGCTTCCAGGGTGATCCGCTCGTAATCCCAAGGTGTGACGCAGCGGTTTTTATGGCGCAACCGCTCGGATACCCGGGTATGGAAAGCATTGTTCGATTCCGGTGACCGGCCGCCGAACGAGCCATAGGGCTGCTTGACGGACTTGACCTCTGCCAAGCCGTTCTTCAGTTTGCTGATGGATCCTTTTTCGAGCGCGGTCAACAGGTGGCCGGGATCGTTGTCGTTATCCGTAAAATGGACTTCCAGCGCATTGGCTGCCACAGCGATCAACTGGCTGACCGCGCTGACGTTGTGGCTAACGGCCGCTTTCAGCCAGATCCGGCCATCGGGCAGGATCGTATTGTCGGTGGTCGCCGCCTCTGGAATGACAAAGGTGATGATGCCGCTTGTCAGCAACTGGTTGGTCGTGTCCAGTATCACTTCGTTTCGGTCGAGCGGCTTCCAGTAGTTGTCGCACAGGACCGACCAGCTGACATCCTGCCGGGGCAGTTCCGGGTCGGCGCTCCCTTCGGCAGCCTGAAACAGCACGCTGACACTGTCGCCACCCCGCAGGTCCGTAAACCCGACCAGCAACTCGCCCTCGTTATCGTATGGGGGGAACAGGTATACGCTTTTATCCCGGAGAAAGCCGAACTGGCGGCGTTGATAGCCGTGTTCGCGCATCTGGCCGAAATAGGCGATATGGTAAAAATGGAGATCCGGGTTTGAGAAATCATCAAGCGTGACCTGGCCCTGGGCGATGTTCACCAGGTCGGAATCGGCCCGGTAGGAGAGTGAAATGCTGCCAATGGCCGGGGTGTAGGGCTCGTTCAGGATGGTCAGGGTTCCGCCCTGTTTGCTGTAGGTCATGACCTTTTCGACGTATTTTTTGCGGTAGGCGGAATGGAGGAAATCGTGTTCCAGCGACAGTGTGATAAAGCCTTCCCGCGCTTCCGGAACCCTGTTTTTGAAGGGCATGAAGACCGGTTTTCGGAGCAGGTAGGAATGGGCCGCCTTGACGGCCCAGAGGCTGCCCGCGTTGTTCAATGCATGAATCCGCATCCCCTGCGAGATGCCTGCCGATACCGAGGAACTGCCGGCTGAAAAGGTAAGGCTATGTTCTGTTGACGCATTGGCGGTTTCGAACAGCTGCACCCCGGACCGTGACAGGTTCCAGCTGCCGCCATCGCTGAAGGACGCCGCTGCCGTGAAGGTTGTGTTGCTCACGCCGCCATGGTCGTAACCGTCATAGTGGCTCGTGAAATTCGCAGGCGCATCCTTCCACTTTACCGTGATCTTGATTTGGGACAGCTTTTTGGATAGGGCCTCCCCACAGCCGATCATGAATCTGGAGCCCACGGTGGGCTGGGAGCCGAAGGGGAGAAAGGCCTTTTTAGGATCCAGTGTCCCACCGTCATTTTCCAGGGTCAGCGTTGTGATGTTTGCAACATCCACGGCAACAGCGGCCTTAAGCAGTCTGATGCGCTTCAGCTCGTTGTAGCCGATGGTTCCGCAGCCATCCTTCAGCAGCACCTGGAGCACCGGGGCTGCAGTGCTGTATGAGTAGCCGTGGATCAGCGGATCATAGTCGATAACACCCTTTTCTGTTTCCGGGATGGAAAAGGAAAAGGTCATGGTCCAATGCCGGGCGGCATTGACAGACATTGTCGGCGCAACAGCATAGGGACCCAGCCAATGCTTTTCACCGGTGATGAAGACCTCAAAGGCCTCTTTCAGGGTAGCGCCATTCACTGTTGCCGGATCGATCCGGTCAATTGTCAAGGTAACAGTGACCTTGCGTGTCCCTTCCCGCATCCGCAGAACCGGGGAGGCCAGGGCAAAGCCGGTCTCCGCGGCTTGCAGGCCATTGTGGCCGAAGGCATGCCACTTGGTTTCGTCTCCGCCCGGTTTGTTCCCCAGGCCGTCGGCCGAGTTGGCGACCGGGGCGTGCAGGACCCTGCCATGGGCGTTTGAATCGACAAACAGGGAACGGAGCGAATCCACCTTGGCGGCATTGATGATTGTGGTCCGGACCGGTCTGTAGATCAGCTCCTTTTTGTTTGTATCCTTACCAGCGGAAAATAGCTGTTCCGGTCCGATGGCAACCGGCTGCGCATTCTTTTTCAGCTCCAGCAGCAGATGGACCCTGTCCGGTACTGCCCCCTTTTTTGCCAGGCGCAGCACATCCCGGTAGTAGAAATCGAGATGGCGGCCGGTGATCCGGTTGATGACTTCCCTGGGGATCTGGTAAAGTTCCAGAAATGCCAGAAAGAGCGCCAGGTGTGGCGGCGTCTCGCCCGAGCTGTCTGCTAAAGCTGCTTTGATCGCCGTGTCGTTGTTGGGAAAGAAGTTGGACCAGTCGCCATCCGGGGTATCGCCGTTGTCGCGGAAATAGCTGACAAAGGCAGCAAACTTGCGGGTGAAGCGCAACAGATCTTCCGGGGTTTGCTCATCCACGTCGGCATGGTGTATTCCCAGTTCTCTGGGCATGCGCTCGTCTTGGCTCTGACCCGGTTGGAAGATCATGTTCCGGATGATGTCTATTTCAGCCATGATGTTCCACCTTCAGCGTTGCGTGATGGCAACGGTCCTGCGCACTTCGTTGCCGTCCGAGACATAGTAGGGATAGACGAGGTTGTACCGGGAATTTGTGGCCCGTACCTCGTAATCCACGATGATGGTGATTGTGCCCTCGTACTGGGCCGTGGTGTCCAGTTCCAGGGAAAGCAGGTTGATCCTCGGCTCAAAGATCAGGATCGCCATTTTCACCCGGTCCTGCAGAAAGGTCTTCATTGTCGTACTGATGGGTTCGAAGAGCATTTCATGCAGGTCGAGTCCGTATTCCGGCTTCAGGAAGCGTTCGCCCATGGCGGTGCCGAGCAGGATCACGAGGCTGGCGCGGATATCGTCTTCATCCGCGGTCATGAGAACCTGGCCGGTTTCCTGCACGAATTCCGGAGGAAAGCTCCAGCCTGTGCCGAGGAACGACGTTTGCGGGTTGTCTGATCCGTTGTTGCTCATGGTATCGCCTGTTGTTTTTAATTGATAATTACGGTCGGTTCCCCGATTGCTGCCATTGCACCGCAAAGGCAGCAATCGCTTGTTCGCAGGGCCGGCATCCCGCCGATCAGAACCGTCGTGCTGCCGGCCGGGAAGACGCTGGCGGTCGGCTGATGGCCATTGGGTGGCAACGAGCAGACATGGGTGTCTCCGGCCACCGCGGCCGGCTTGCCGTTGATCAGTACGGTTGCCACGCCAGGGCCGACAATGGTCCCGCCATGGTTGCTTACATCCCCGACTCTCGCTGCTGCCGGCATGGTGTTCCTTTCACGTTCAAGATCAAATCCCCCCTCAATCCCTCTTTCGCAAAGTGGGAGGGGCTTTGCCGTCAATTCAATTGAACAAGACTCCCTTTGACCTTTGTCACCCCGCTGCTGGAGACCTCTGCCCCGGATGCCCCATCAAGCTTCAGCTCCGTGCCTCCCTTGATGTTCAGGCTGGTGCCGGATTCCAGCTTCAGCTCCGTGCCGGCCTTGAGGGTGAGTGCCTTGCTGCTTTCCATCACAATGCCGTCCTGGGTCATTTCCAGTTTGTTGCCGTTCTGGTCAGTGATCCGGATGGCCTTGTCATCTTCGCTGAGCGTGATCCTGTTTCCCGCCGGAGTCTCCAACTGCATGACCTTGGTGTCGTCATTGAAGTAGATCTTCATCTTCGAGCGGCTCTGGTAGATTTTCTCGTGGTTGTCGTCCGAACCCTGCAGCGGCGCTGCCTTGGCGCTGCTGTGCAGCATGCCCAGGATCACTGCCTGGCGCGGGTCGTCATTCAGGAAGCCCAGCACGACCTCGTCGCCGATCTCAGGACGGAAGAAGAATCCCCTGTCATCCCCGGCGTCAAGGGATGCGATCCTGGCCCAGGTGCCGTCCCCCTGTTGGTCTACCAGGGGCAGCCGCACCTGCACACGGTGCTCGCCATCAGGGTCTTCATTGCCGGTCACGACCCCGATCTGCAGGCCGCTGATCCCCGGCAGGAGCGCGGCGGCCCTGGGTGCCGAGACGGGCTGCTCCTTGCCCAGCCAGGTGTCGAGATTGCCGAACTGGAGATGGGTTTTCCATCCCTGCACCAGGTCAAAATCGTGGCGGATACCGCTGACGAAAACATCTCCGTTGTAGCGTTCACCAATGCCACCCAAGGTAACGATGTCGCCCGGAACCACCGTGGCGATCCCCTCGCACTTGACGCGGCCGTTTACCCTGCTGAGCTGGGATTTCAACCATTGGGCATCGGCCCAGGCCTGCGCCTCGTCTTCGGCAACAGCCGCATGTTGCAGGTGGAAGTAGTCAAGCCCCATCACGGCAGCCAGGTCGTCGGAGCCAAGGTTGCCGGGGGTGCCGATACCCGGGTCAGCAGCGTCCTTTTCTGTCACAGCTTGCTGGGCTGCATCCCAAGTGGTGCTTTTTACTGCGTTGTACTGGTTGCGCGCATCGATCTGGGCATCCATCTCCAGGATGGTGGCTCCGAACAGCAGAGAACAGGCCGCCGGACCACTGGCCACGGGGGCTTTAACCACTACCCTGTCATCGGCGGTGAATACCAGTTTGCCGTTTGCCTCGGCCCGCATCAGCAGAAAATCCCAATCTGTGCAGCAATACTGCACCTGCTGCTTATGGGTCACGGAGGTGGTTTCCACATCCGCGTCAAGGCCGGCATTCTGCAACAGGCTGTCGATGATGTCGCTGTCCTTTTGGTCGAAGAAGTAGGCGTTTCTGGCCCCTACTGTCAGTTTGACCGCCTTGTGCCGGCACTCCACGACCAACTGCGGAGCGGCGTGGTCCCGCACCTTAATGCTCTGGCGGATGACAATGCCTTTGAACAGCGTGACAGGGTTATTAGTCGCACCTGCCAGGATTTCCACCTCGGCGCCCGGGGCAAAGGTGTCGGCATTGCTCAAGGGAAAATCGCCGGACGACGCGGCGCCATCCAGATATGCCAGGCGGGCGGCGGAGATCCGGTTCGCCGACCTGGTGACATTGGCGGCCAGCAGTTGGTGCTCCCGCTCAACCACGACCCCATTCACTTTGACAATGAATTCGCGGTGCTCGGCAGGGATTGGTATGGACCGTTCTTCAGGAATGGCTATTTCTCCAATGGCGGAAAGATGATCCTGGTGCCGGGCACCAGGTTACGGAAATCGTTCAGCCCGTTGGCACGGGCTACCTCCAGGTAATAGGCCGGATCATTATAGATCTCACCGCACATGGCCGGCAGGTTGTCACCCGCCTTAACCATGCGGACATGGGTCAGATCCGGGGATTGGTCCTGGGAAAGGGCCACCCGGGTCTGGTCGTCGGAGTTGTCGGTAAAGGTTGCGCTGATGATTGCCCGCAATGGCACGCCGTCCGGTTTGAACAGTTTGTAGGCTATGGAGGCGCTTTTCAGGATGCAGCGCTTGATCTGGAGGGTGCCCCAGGCCACCTTGAGATAGTTGGGGCGGTGAATATTGCCGTTATAGCCGGTGACGGTCTGAAACAGTTCCACCTGCTGCTGCACATCCGCTGTCCTGCCACTGGCCCCGGTGCCGTCGATGAAGAAGTTCAGCGTCATGTCGCCGGGTTTCTGCTTTTTGAAGTTCATCCGGCTGTTGGTTGTGCCCGAACCCTGAGCACTGTCGTATTCCATCTCATAGGAGAGGGTGATCTCGTTCGGGTTGATAAAGGCCGTGAACTCGGATATGGGTTGCCCGGAGTAATTGGGCGATTCGTAGGCCTTGATCAACAGCTTTTCCAGTGTTCCCCGCTTTTCCATGGATCAGCGCTCCGCCTTCTGCTGGAGGATATCGAGCACCCGCTCCACGCACTCGGCTATGATGACCTGCTTGTCATCAATGGCCGAGGGAGCGGCAGCGGCACCACCCGACTCCTGGTTGGAAACTTCAACCGAAATTATGACTTCATCGATAATGACCGGCATGGTTCAGGATTTGTCCATTGTAAAGTATTGATAATACATCTGCAGGGTTTCGATCGACACCGTATTGTTCGAGGCATTCAGGTCGCTTACCGACCATTTGGTCGGATAGGCGTTGACCAGATGCCAGGTAACCAGCGGCTGATGTTGTTCGTTCAGCAGCTTGATGTCGATGTTTCTGGGCTGGATCTTGTAATCTTCGATGCACTCCCTGATCCAGTTCACGATCTCCGAATTCAGCAGCAGGCCGCGCTTCAGCACCAGTTCGGGATACTTGGCGCTGGTCGGGTATTTCTGGATAAACCGGTTCTCTCCGCCCTCGGCAACCTCCTCCGTGCCCATGTCCACCGAAAGGCCGCTGACCTCGGTAAAACGGACATCGTGGCTGTTGGGTGCCAGGCCCAGCACCTCAACCTTGAAATGAAAACTGACCGGGGGATAGTAGTTAGCCATCAGTCATTCTGTACTTCGAGGCCTTCGTGGGCGATCTCGATGGACTCGATGGCCACTTCGTTTCCAGATGCCTTCAATTGGGGCCCTTCCACCTTAACGGGGAACGAGTTCTGTACTTTCCAGACCATTACCGGCTGATGCTCTTCATTGAGCAGGCTGATGACCAGGTCGCGGCGTTCCACGGTATTGAGCTTGACCGTGCTGAGCCACTTGAAAAAATCGTTGTCGCTTTTGACTACGCCCCGTTTCAGCGTGATATTGCTGAATTTGCGCAGCCCTGGCATCTTGATGGACGAATATTCCGGGAACGAGCCGTCGCGGTATTCGATGGCCTGGTTTTCCTGGGTCAGCCCGGTTACCTCCGAAAAACCGATGCGGGTGCCGCCCCATTCGACGGTAAAGTGAAATGCTGGAAGAGGATATTGTTTTGCCATGGTGTCATCCTTTTTGTGTGTATTCAGAAGCGTATTGGGTCAAACCTGCATTTACCGGCATCAGGAGGTCTGCAGCTTGTGGGAGAATTTCAGGATAATGAATTCGGCCGGCCGCACTGCTGCCATGCCGATCTCCACGTTCATCCTCCCCTCCAGGATGTCCTGGGAGGTCATGGTGATGCCGAGCCCGCACTTGACGAAAAAGGCCTCTTTCGGTGTGGCGCCGGCCAGTGCGCCTTCCCGCCACTTCTGGGTCAGATAGTTTTCGATCATGCCGCGCACCTTGACCCAGGTATTGGCATCATTGGGCTCGAACACTGCCCAGTAGGTGGATTTTTTGACCGACTCCTCCACCATGTTGAAGAAACGTCTTACCGGCACATAGCGCCATTCGTTGTCATTGCCGGCCAGGGTGCGAGCACCCCAGACCAGGGTCCCTTTGCCCATGAACGCACGGATGGCATTGATAGATTTCCCGGAGGCGGCATCCACGTTCATTCCGTCCTGTTTGGCGTTGTCGAGCCTGATGACCGGCTCGATCACCCCGGCCAGGCTGACATTGGCCGGAGCCTTCCAGACGCCCCGGTTGCTGTCGGTTGCGGCGTAGACCCCAGCCACGGCACCGCTGGGAGGCAGAGTGACGAAATGCTCCTTCAGCACGGTTTTGACAAAGTTGTACAGTGCGGTATTGATACCGCCTTCTGTATTGAACGTGGCCAGGTCGGCGGCCGGACTGGCGCCGTAGGTCACGTCAACGTTGGTTTCCGTGCTGTTTACCCAGTAGTTCATCGTGGTCTTGATGAACGGGTAATAGGCTGCGGCATATTTAAGGTAGTTGTTGCCGAAATAACCCCGATTGTTGGCCAGGGCGGTGGCATCAAGGTCACTGTTGCCGTCCCTGATATCAAAGATGCCGAAACGGTCTCTGAGGGTGTTGCATTGCAGCAGCACGGCCTGGACCAGTGTCGTATAATCGGCCGTTGTGAGATGAACCGCCTCGGGAATCACGATCAGGGTTGGTTCGTCTTCCAGCTTCACCACATCCAGGCCATCCTGGAGGCCGTACATGGTGGCGGGGTTGCTGGTGGCGTCGCCGGTCAGATCAATTGTGGCCGACGACTGGTATGTGCCGACCGACACGATGTAGCACTGGCCGCCGCCGTTCTCGAAGAACATCTTGACGCTGAAATAGAGCAGGTATTTCACTTCCGGCTCACTGAAGGAGGTGACCGTGAAACCGCCTGCACCGTCATCGGCGATCGATACGGCAATGGCATCGTCCTTGGGCAGACCGTAATAACGCTCGTAATCCTTCAGCGAATAGATCTTGGTCGGCTTGAGAATCAGATCGCAGTCGGCATTTTTCCGGGCAAACTCGCTGTAGCCGATGAAGGCCGGGATGGCAGTCTCGACTTCCGCCACCGAAGGGGGGAATACCGAAATTTCTTCCACATACACGTCTGGTGTCTTGTACGTTGGCATAATCTTCCTTCCTTTGCAGGTATGGTCTAGTGCGACTTGAGTCGATACAAATGGTTCGGGTTCATGGTTTGGAAATGTGAATGACCACATCCCCGCTTGTCCTGTCAGCTCCGGCTTGGGGTAGGTGCTTGATGAGCACATCGCCATGTTTGCTCAACTGGATTTTTTTGCGGGCCTTCTCCTGTCGTGCCACAAGTGCCTGCGACTTGAAGAGAACAACCCTGTCGCCGGTTTTCGCCAGCATCTCCGGTTGGATTTCATCGGCAGTGAAGTCAGCTGGCAGCACCCTGGTAAAGTCTATCCTGGGCCGCTCCTCTTCTGCATAGCCGTCATCGCTGACCGACAGTTGGTCGAAATCGGTGCTGTTGTAGTTTGTTGCGACCACGTAGTACTTGAGCGTTTCCCGACGTGCCCGGAAATCGATCATGAATGACGCCGGCAAGGTGTAAAAGCTGTTGTCGATCATTATTTCAACTACCCCGAAGGCGCCTGCCTGCACCAGTTCGGTGTCGAGATAGTAGGTTGCCGTTTCGGTTTCGGACGAATAACTTTCCACCACGCTATATGCTCCGGCTGTCTGCCCGGACAGATCGAACGAAATTGTAGAACAATCATTTTTTGAGGTGATTGTTTCCGTTTTCAGCAGTTGCCCTACCGGGTCACTGATCGCGATTGTCACCGGCCGAATTGTTTTGGTGATTGCATGTCTGAGGAGGCGTCCTGTCAAGGCCACTACCATGGCCGGGTCAAGACTCCCTGCTGCTGCGGTATTCCGGTAGAGCGGGGTGGTGATGGCGAATTCGGTGAAGTTGCTGAACAAGGGGTTCAGAAGCTTCATGCCGAACTGCAGTCGTGAGCCAGCCATATTGCTCAGCGCTATGCCATTATCATCCGCCTCATAAAGAATATGCAATTTACCATCACGCACCTTGGCAATCAGTTTGCCGTTTCTGAGCAGGCCGGCAGTGCCGGACGATATGACAAAATCAAAATCCCGACAGCCATCGCTGTAGAAGTCGTGGGCTACGGTGAGAGTTAATAATGTGCGGAAGGTAGTTATCATCGGCTCTGGATGGTCGTCCTGATTGTTGTGAGCGGTGGTTGAACCGCTGTTTGTGCCGTATCCCGTAGTATCAGCATGCGTACCTTGTAGGCAACCGACGGCAATTGCTTGCCGCCGATGAAGGCCCAGACCTGGTTCAGTTGTTCATAGTTGAGCGAAAGCAGTTCCACGGTTAGTTTGCCGATATCCGGAGCGAGCCCAGGGTATTCATCGGAGGTAAGGACCGGATGGGCCTGGAAATAGGTCAGGACATGGGAAATATATTTGAGCGCCTGGTCGTAATGGGTGAAATTGGCGGCAAACATCACGTGCAGGTTTATCCTCAGTTCGGGTTCCTGTACGACATGTTGTCCGTTGATGTTGGTGTAATCGGGTTGGTGGGATTTCAGGACACGTTCTTCCTCGATATTAATTACCGAGCAACCGATACTGTCGTTGTCAAAGGCATATTTCCCCGCCTCGTCCACCAGCTTGCTTGCCTTCACCTTCACTGTATCCGAACCTGTCCGGGCCAACAGATAGGTGTTCAATTCATCTTTGAGAAATGTAATCGCGAGGTCCAACATGGGTATCAAGTTACCTTTCGATGCGATCCGACTCAAAAATTAAAGCAGAAGACAGTTGATTATTTGATACAAAAAAGCCGAATTGTTCTGGTTCAGCCATTACGGTGGCTGCTCCCGACAATCCGGCCAACTTGGACAAGGCTAAAGAATGCAGCCCAAGTTCCGATGACTTTCCGTCCCCTGATCACTCAGGGTTTGGCTAATTTAATTAGCATAATATCATTCTATTGTGGGCTGTCAAGGGGATTGATAAATAATAACGGTAACATCAACTTGCTACGGATGTATGGATATCAACAATCCGGGCCGAAACGGTTGTTTCATAAATAGCCTATTGATGCGGTGTTTCTGTGTTTCTACACAGACCGACTTCCCCGCCCCCAATCCTTCTGTTATACTTTATCTTATTTATATGCCTGCCAGGGAGATCAACCATGGCCTTGTCCCACGTAATGCACTGCCCAGAGTGTGGTGCTGCGAATCGCATTCCAGACGACAAGCAGGGTGTCAGCGGCCGGTGCGGCGCCTGCAAGGCACGGCTGCCGGCGCTTTACACCAAGCCGCTGGTACTTGATGATACCGCTTTCGATCCCTTTGTTTCCAGTTACCGATTGCCGGTGTTGGCGGAGTTCTGGGCACCCTGGTGACCGCATTGCATTGCCTACGCACCGGTGGTGCGTGAAGTTGCCGGGGAACTGGCTGGAAGGGCGGTTGTGGTGCAGGTGAACACACAGGAAAATAACCGTGTTGCGGCAAGGTTGGGAGTAAGGGGGATACCGGTGGTTTTTCTGCTGAAGGACGGGAAGGTGCTTGCGCAGTTGGCCGGCAAACAGACTAAGTCCGCTCTGCTGGCCCTGGTTGCAGGGCACGTTAACAATTGAAGTTGTGATAAAAGGAGGCCGTGTGGCGGACAACCTGCTGAAAACCGAATATCTGCCGATTGAGTTTTACCAGTTGCTTATCTATACGCTGGTTACCCTGGTGCTAATCGGGGTGCTTTTGCTTGCTGCACGCTGGCTGGGCGACCGGCGGCATTCGCCACAAAAAGACATGCCATACGAGTCTGGCGTCATCCCCAGCGGTACGGCCCGTCTGGCTTGGCCGGTCCCGTTCTATCTGGTGGCGATCTTTTTCATCGTCTTTGACGTGGAGGCTGCCTTCATATTCTCCTGGGCCGTGGCCAACGACTTGCTAGGACTACCCGGATTGATTCACATCACGGTTTTTATTGTCGTGCTGCTGGCAGGTTTGGTCTGGCTGTGGATAAAAGGCGCCCTCGATTGGGGCCCTTCCAGCGAAAGGCCGCCCCATGCCTGAACAGCCAATCCATGACAATATCCTGCTGACCCGCCTTGATGACCTGATCAACTGGGGCCGGGCCAACTCCCTCTGGCCCATGTTCTTCGGCCTCTCCTGCTGTTTTGTGGAAATGATGACTTCGTTCACCTCTCGCCACGATATCTCCCGCTTCGGTGCCGAAGTGCTGCGCGGCACCCCCCGGGAGGCCGACCTGATGGTTATTGCCGGTACGGTCTTCAAAAAGATGGCGCCCTCCATTCTGCATCTGTACGAACAGATGGCAGAGCCCCGCTGGGTCATCTCCATGGGCAGCTGTTCCAATTCCGGTGGGATGTATGACATTTACAGCGTGGTGCAGGGGGTGAACCAGATCCTGCCGGTGGATGTCTATGTCCCTGGTTGCCCGCCCCGTCCCGAGGCCTTTATGCAGGGGCTCATGCTGTTGCAGAAAAAAATCCGAAGCCAGGAGCGTCCGGCGCGGCCGGTGCTGCACCTGCTGGGTGGCTCGCAAGGTACCACTGCCCCGGTGTTGGTGCCCGGAGAAACCAAGTCCCGAGATCCGCGCGGACCTGGCATGGAGGGGATCAAAGTGCGCGGTGCCTCGGTGGGCCATCCGCACCAGTGGCAGCCACGCTCCGACGAAATGTGGAGGCCTCCGGCCCCCCGGCATGACTACCCTGATTTCGGGCTTCCGCAGATGATTGCCTGTCTGTACGGCGACCGCGTCACGGTGGACAGCGGGGCCACTGATATGCTCACCCTGCGCGCCCCGAGCGACCTGGTGCCACAACTGTTGTTGCAACTGAAAAATCGCTCCGGCACAGCCTTCCAGCGCTTGGAGGATATTGTTGCCGTGGATGAGTCATGCCGCCGCGAACGGCAGGGGTACAAGAACTTTACCTTGAATTATCACCTGTTATCCTTTGACCAGCCTGGCTATGTGCGCATCAAGACCGAACTGGGGGAGGACGAGCCCGAAGTCCCGACCGTCACGGGCGTTTTCCCGTCTGCCTCCTGGTACGAGCGGGAAGTCTACGATATGTTCGGTATCCGTTTCAACGGTCATCCGGATCTGCGTCGTATCCTGATGCCCCACGACTGGGTGGGACATCCGCTGCGGAAGATACATCCCAACCGGGCCACGGAGATGCCGCCCTACACCACAGAGGATGCCCGCCGCCATGCCCCCATGCCGGCTGCCGATTTCTTCGAACGGGTGAGTGAAGGGGAGATGGTGCTTAATCTCGGCCCGCAACACCCGGGCACCCATGGTATCATCCGCTGCATTCTCAAGCTGGACGGTGAGGAAATTACCGACATAGACTTCGATATCGGCTACCACCATCGCGGTGCCGAAAAGATGGCCGAGCGGCAGCATTGGAACCAGTTCATACCCTATACCGACCGTATCGACTACCTGGCCGGGGTTCAGAACAATCTGGCCTACGTCAATTCAGTGGAGCGCTTATGCGGAATTACCGTGCCCGACCGTGCGGTCCATATCCGCGTTATGCTGGCCGAATTGTTCCGCGTTGCCAGTCACTTGGTCTGGCTGGGCACCTTTGCCGCTGACGTGGGGGCCATGACCCCGGTTTTCTATACCTTTACCGACCGGGAAAAGATCTTTGACATCGTTGAGATGATTACCGGCGGCAGGATGCATCCGGCCTGGTTCCGCATCGGCGGCGTGGCTGATGATCTGCCCGATGGCTGGCAAGAGCCGGTCAGGGCGTTGCTGCAGTGGATGCCACCACGTTTGAAAGAATACGAAAAGCTCGTCAGCGGTAACCCGATCATTCATGCCCGTTTAAAAGGGGTCGGTGTCATCTCGCGGGAGGATGCCATGGCATGGGGGCTCTCGGGCCCAAACCTTCGGGCCTGTGGAGTTGAATGGGATCTCCGGAAAAAGATCCCATATGCCGGCTATGATCGGTTTGATTTTGATGTGGCAACAGCCGAAGGCGGCGACTGTTGGGCCCGCTACCTGGTGCGCCTGGAGGAGATTCGCCAATCACTGCGGCTGGTGGCGCAGGCCATGGACGGGATGCCGGGGGGGCGTTGGATAACCGATGACTATCGTTTCGTGCTGCCGCAGAAACCGGATACGTTGAAAAACATCGAATCGCTGATCCACCACTTTGTCAACAGCACCCGCGGCATGGCGCCACCCAAGGGCGAAAACTATAGCGCCATCGAGGCGCCCAAGGGTGAAAACGGTTATCATGTCGTTTCCGACGGACTGAACATACCTTACCGGGTAAGGATCAAAACCCCCAGTTTTCCACATATTCAGGCTCTTCCAGTGATGAGCCGCGGTTGGCTGGTGGCGGATTTCCTGGCCATCCTGGGGTCGGTGGATTTTGTGCTGGCTGATCTTGATAGATAACAGGCTATTTTAGACTCGATGGTTAAAGCATCAAACCTCGGCCCTGATCAGGACAGGCTGGCCTCGAAGATGGCGGCAAACTCATCCTTGATGCTGTCGAACGCCTTCAGGATGCACGGGTCAAAGTGATGGGGCATGGTGCGATTATCTCCTTTGAGGATTATGTCGCAGGCTTTGGCGTGGCTAAAGGCCGGTTTGTAGACTCTGATGTTGCGCAGGGCATCGTATTGGTCGGCCAGCATCACGATCCGCCCGGCCAAGGGGATATTCTCCCCTTTCAAGCCACATGGATATCCGCTTCCATCCCAACGCTCATGGTGGGTGGCTGCTATGGTGGCGCCCATCTGAAGCATGCTGTGGGACGACCCCAGCAGAATTGTTTCCCCAATCGTGGTGTGCTGCTTGATGGTCTCGAATTCCTCGGCAGTCAAGGTGCCTGGCTTGAGCAGAATCGAATCGGGAATGCCGATTTTGCCGATGTCGTGCATCGAGCTGGCCACGGAGATGTTTTCCACAAAATCGTTCGGCAGGCCGAGATGGCTAGAAAGCAGTTTCGCATACATGCCGATGCGCGCAATGTGCTGCCCCGTGTCTTCATCCCTTAGTTCGGCTGCTGCCGTGAGCCGTTCGATAATTTCCCTGCTCATTTTGGTCAGTTTGTGGAGAGCCTCGTTCAATTCTGCGGTGCGCAACTCAACGGTATGCTCCAATTCCCGTTTGTAGTTTTTCTCGATCCGTGTAAGACGTTTGTAATTGATCCCTTTTTCGACAGCGTGGATGAGATAGGGCGGTCGATAAGGTTTGATGATAAAATCAAAAGCCCCTTTCTGGATGGCCATTACAGCGGTGTCAAGGTCGGCGTAGGCGGTCATCAGGAGCACCGGTGTTTCGTTGTCCAGGAAACGGATTTTTTCAAGCAGTTCGAGGCCTGTCATGCCGGGCATGTTGATATCCGTCAATACCAGGTCAACCGGTTCCGATGCGAAACGTTTTAAGGCCTCCACACCGCTGCCGAAAGGTATGACGTTAAATCCATATTCCCGCAGCAGGTTTGAGACGCTGTCCAGAACATAGCGGTCGTCATCGACGATAAATATCGTTCCCTGTGTTTCAGACAACATCTTCAAGCACCTCCCGGATTTTCATTAGCAGCTCTTTGGGCATGAATGGTTTGGCAATAAAATGCAGGTTCTGGTCGAGAAAACCTTTGTTCTGCATTATATCGGGATTGTAGCCGCTGCATAACAGCACCCTGGCGTGGGGATTGATGTTTCTGATCTCACGGTAGACATCCATGCCTTTCATGCCAGGCATCATGGCATCAAGCATAACCAGGCCGATTTTGTCACCATGCTCCCGGTACTCCTGCAGCGCCTGGTCGCCGTCTTCGGTTTCTATGACCGTGTAGCCGAATTCTTCCAGCAATTCCTTTGACAGCATGCGTGCATATTCATCATCTTCCGCCAAGAGGACCAGTTCGTGGCCGCCTCGGTATGGAGCGGAATCTTGGCTGTCAGGTCGCTGGATTTCCGTATCAGGAGCCAATGGTAAATAGATTCGGAAAGTGGTGCCATTACCCGGTGAACTGCTACAGGTGACATAGCCCCTATGTTTTTTAATTATACCATAGGCAATGGAAAGTCCCAGTCCGGTCCCCTTACCGATCTCTTTCGTGGTAAAAAACGGCTCGAAGATGCGCTTGATGGTTTCTTCTTCCATGCCGTAACCAGTGTCGGAGACGCTCAACAGGGCAAAGCAGCCTTCTTCTCCGAATCCATGGGTTGCCACGAAGCTGGAGTCAAGAAATACCACCTCGGTACCGATGGTGATGGTCCCACCTTCGGGCATGGCATCGCGGGCATTGGTGGCCAGATTCATAAGTGCCTGTTCTAGCTGGATGCTGTCGGCCAGTAGCGGCAAGTCCTGATCGGCAAGGATAGTGATGAGATGGATGTCTTCTCCGATCAGGCGCACCAGGAGCTTTTCCACCCGTTCAATGATCTCGTTCAGGTTAACCCTGCCGGGATTGCTGACCTGTTTGCGGCTGAAGGCCAGTAGTCCCTGGGTCAGGCCGGCGCCGCGCTCAGCAGTGGCAAGAATCTGATCCACTGTCGATTTGAGCGGACTTTCGGCGGCAATCCTGATCTGCATGATGGTGGCATAACCGATGATGGCGGTCAGGATGTTGTTGAAGTCGTGAGCGATGCCACCCGCCAGTTGGCCGACTGCCTCCATCTTTTGGGAGTGCCGAAGCTGGTTCTCCAGTTTTTTGCGATCGGTTATATCCTCCTTGATGGCGATAAAGTGGGTGATGGTGCCGGCCTGATTGCGGATCGGCGAAATCAGGGCCATTTCCCAGTAGTACTCGCCATTTTTCTTGCGATTGTGAAATTCGCCACGCCATTCATGGCCGGACAGGATGGTCTGCCACATATCCTGATACTCCTGCTGGCTGGTGAACCCGGATTTGAGCACACGGGGGTTCTGTCCGAGCAATTCATGGGGCTCATACCCGGTCAATTGTGTGGAATACGGATTGGCATACTCGATATTACCGTCTGTGTCGGTGATGACTATTGAAACCGGGCTCTGTTCCACGGCATGGGAGAGCTTGTGCAGGCTTTCTTCAGCTTTGGTGCGCTCGCCAAGCTCCTTCTGGGCGGCATCGTACAGGCGGGCGTTGTCTATGGCCAGCGATGCCAGCTCGGCAAATCTCTGCAATAGCTCTATTTTCCCCTCGTCAAAGACGTTGTCGTTGTCGGTATAGGCCAGTCCTATGACCCCCACGACGTCAGTGCCAGATTTGAGCGGTATGCCTGCCATGGCCTTGAGGCAATCCCGTTGGGGATCATTGATTCTTCCCGGCCAGCTGCTGTAGTCGTCAACATGAAACGACTCGCGGTGTTCCCAGACATAACCGGCCATCCCCTCGCCGCACTCCAACGGGTGGTGCTCAAAGCAGTCAAAGACGCCCAGTTGCACCTGGATGACCATCTTGGTCTGGCCTTCGTCCAGAAGATAGATATAGCCATGTTCGGTGTTCATCAGGGTAGCGGCGTTGGTGATGATGGCCGAAAGCAGGCTGTGGAGCTCCAGGCGGCTGATCAAGCCGAGGGTTGTTTCGTGAAGCGCCCGCAGGTAACCGTTCTGGCGCAGTAGAAGTTTATCCGCAAGTTTCCGCTCAGTGATGTCGCGGGCCACGGCCATAATTGCCGGGCAGCCGTTGTACTCGGTCAGCCGGGCATTTATCTCCACCGGGATGACGCTGCCGTCCCGGCTGACATGAGAAGACTCGAAAAAGGCGAAGCCCTGACGCTGAATGATCGCGATGCGGTCAGGTATGCTGGCCGCGTATTCCGGGGTATCAATGTTGTCGGCGCGCATGGTTAGCAGTTCGGCTCTGGTATAGCCAAGGCGCTTGACCGCCTCATCGTTCACCTCGATAATATTACCCCGCATGTCTACAATGAAGATGGCATCGCCGGCATGGTTGAACAGGGTGTGAAATTTTTCCTCGCTCTCTTTGAGCTGCGAAACAACACCGTAGTGCTTCAAAAAGCGTTGCATTATGATGAAGCTCAGCGCCAGGACGGGGATGGCAACAAATGCAAAGGTGGCGTTTAGTGCATGCTTGCCTGCGAAATAAATTTGCACAAGCAGCAACAGGGCTGCCACGAGGCATGTAGTGATTGGTGGGAGCAGGGTTAAGGGGGTTTTGAAAGAGGGTTTTGCCATGGTCCAGGTGAATTCCTTTAAGTGCCGCATTAGTGTTGCAACGTACAACTCTAACACGGTTTTACTATTCATTAAAAGCATTTTTGCCGGGACGATTTTGTAATTGTATCATATTCGGCGGTTCAATTTCGCTTGTACATCAACGATTCGATAGGATAATATGGGCGCAGATTTTTTAAAGGCGGGGGCACGTGGATAAGCTCATAATAAAAGGTGGAAAAAGGCTCAAAGGCGAAGTAAGGGTCAGCGGTTCCAAAAACGCAGCGCTCCCCATTTTCGTGGCAACCATTTTGGCGCCGGGAATGAACGAAATCAGCAACGTTCCCTTTTTGCGCGACATCAATACGACCATAAAGGTGCTGGAATCCCTTGGCGCCCAAGTGGAAGGCAATGGCCATGTTGTAAAAATCGATTCAAGCGGAATTTGCAGTTGCGAAGCCACCTACGACCTGGTCAAGACCATGCGCGCTTCGGTGCTTGTGCTTGGTCCCCTGTTGGCGCGGTTCGGCAAGGCCCGCGTCTCCCTGCCCGGCGGTTGCGCCATCGGCGCGCGTCCCATCAATCTGCACCTGAAGGGTCTTCAGGCCCTTGGCGCCGAGATAAACCTGGAACATGGCTATGTGGAGGCCAAGGCCAAGCGGCTAAAAGGGGCGCGGATCAACTTTGATATCTCAACCGTTGGCGGGACTGAGCACCTGATGATGGCGGCCGCCACCGCCAAGGGCGTGACTGTCCTGGAAAATGCCGCCCGCGAGCCTGAAATCGTAGACCTGGCCCAGATACTCATTCGCATGGGGGCCAGAATCGAAGGCGCTGGAACCGATACAATCAGGATCGATGGGGTCAGCGCGCTATCGCCAGCCAGTTACGAGGTCATGCCGGACCGCATAGAAGCAGGTACGTTCATGATCGCGGCAGCCATAACCGGTGGTGATGTGAAGATACACGGCATGAAACCGGAACATCTGGATGCCCTGGTTTTCAAGCTGCAGGATGCCGGCGTTGAGATTACCAGCCGTGATAACGTGGTTCGGGTCAAGGGGCCGAAAAAGATACGGGGCGTCAATATCAAAACCCGACCTTACCCCGGTTTTCCCACCGATATGCAGGCCCAATTCATGGCATTGATGTGCGTGGCCGAAGGGGCCAGCGTCGTTTCCGAGAATATCTTCGAGAACCGTTTCATGCATGTCTCCGAACTGCTCCGTTTCGGCGCCGATATAACCGTGGAGGGCAATACCGCCACGGTCAAAGGGATCAAAAAGCTTTCCGGCGCGCCGGTCATGGCCACCGATCTGCGTGCATCGGCCTCGCTGATCCTGGCCGGTCTGGCGGCGGACAACACCACGGAGATCTCACGCATCTACCACCTGGACCGCGGGTATGAATCCATAGAGAAAAAGTTGGCAGGGCTGGGCGCGGACATAGTAAGAGTCAAAGAATGACGAATGCCGCTTTTCCGCAATCTCTGCGTTGTCGTTCGGAATCTCCTTGTGCGGCGTAGCGCTGCTACGCCTCCGCGGGATTCCTCCTCCGCCTTGACCTTGCGAAAAATCGACATCCGAAAGGATGAATCTTGAACGACTATATTACCATAGCAATACCAAAAGGGCGCATCCTGGAAGAATCGGTGGCCCTGTTCGGCAAGATCGGCATCGACTGCCAGGAGCTTCTGAGCGATTCGCGCAAGCTGATCTTCGAGAATCCCGTTGAAAAGATGCGCTACATGATCGTGCGGGCCACCGATGTTCCCACCTACGTGGAGTACGGCAGCGCCGACCTGGGCATCGTTGGCAAAGATACCCTCATGGAGCAGGGCAAGGATGTCTACGAACCGCTGGATCTGAAATTCGGCTATTGCCGCATGATGGTGGCGGAACCGGCCAACCTGGCCAAAAACGATGACCCTGCCAGTTGGTCCCATATCCGCATCGCAACCAAGTATCCCCATGTGGCGGAGAGCTATTTCGCCTCCAAGGGCATCCAGGTGGAGATCATCAAGCTGTACGGTTCCATCGAACTGGCGCCTCTGGTAGGGTTGTCGGAACGTATCGTGGACCTGGTCTCGACCGGCGAGACCCTGAGGCAGAACGGCCTGGTGGAAGTGGAGACCATTGCCGACATTACCACACGTCTGATTGTCAACCGGGCCAGCCTCAAGACCAAGCATAAACGTATCAGCGAAATCATCCAGGGTCTGGAGAAGATCCTGTAGTTAAGGAAAGGTCCGAGATGCAGTTCCTCGATATACACGATCATGATTTTGGCCTGAAATTTGAGACCATCCTTTCCCGCGGCGAGGAAACCGGACGTGAGGTGGAGCAGGTCGTGCTCGACATCATTGCCGATGTGCGCAAGCGGGGTGACCAGGCCGTGCTGGAGTTGACCGGCCGCTTTGATCGCTTAAAAACGGCTTCGATAGCTGATCTTGAAATAACGCCGGCAGAGATGGATGCGGCTTTTGCGGCGGTTTCCGCAGAAGAGGTCGCTGCCCTGCAACTGGCCTGCGAACGGGTGGCAAGCTTCCACGAGAAGCAGAAACAGCAGACCTGGATAGCCACCGAAGAAACCGACATCATGCTGGGACAGAAGGTGACCCCATTGGCGCGGGTAGGAATCTACGTGCCAGGCGGCAAGGCCAGCTATCCCAGCAGCGTTATAATGAATGCCGTGCCCGCCAGGGTGGCTGGGGTAGGCGAGATCATCATGGTGGCACCGACACCGGGGGGCGAGATCAATCCCCATGTGCTGGTGGCGGCGAAGCTGGCCGGCGTGGACCGCATCTTCCGCATCGGTGGGGCCCAGGCCGTGGCGGCCCTGGCCTACGGTACGGCCACCATCCCCATGGTGGACAAGATCACCGGCCCGGGCAACATCTACGTGGCCACTGCCAAGAAGCTGGTCTTTGGCCAGGTGGGAATCGATATGATCGCCGGGCCCAGCGAGATCCTGGTGATCAGCGATGGCAGCGGCAGGCCGGAACATATCGCGGCCGATCTCCTCTCCCAAGCCGAGCATGACGAATTGGCCTCCTCGATCCTGATCACCACCGACCGTGCCTTTGGCGAGCAGGTGGCTGCTGAGGTGGAGCGCCAGCTGGCGCAGCTTTCCCGTGAAACCATTGCCAGGGCTTCGTGGGAGAAGTACGGTGCAATTATTGTTGCCGCGAACCTGGACGAGGTGATCGACTTCTCCAACCGCATCGCGCCGGAACATCTTGAACTGGCGGTCAGCGATCCATTCGCCATCCTGCCCAGGATCGTCAACGCCGGCGCTATCTTCATGGGGCACTGGACCCCGGAGGCTGCCGGCGACTACCTGGCCGGCCCGAACCATACCCTGCCGACCGGCGGCACTGCGCGCTTCTTTTCACCGCTTTCGGTGGATGACTTTGTCAAGAAATCCTCCATTGTCTATTTCTCGGAAGGCGGCCTGAAGCGGCTGGGGAATGACATCGTGCGTATCGCCGGATTGGAAGGGCTGGAAGCGCACGGAAAATCGGTCAGTATGCGGTTAGCGGAAGGAAAGTTATAAGATGTGAGCCGGTTGTGATGAATGGGATGAGACATGAAGGGGCGGAGCAATTAATGTGCTCCGCCCTTTGCTTTTCATTGTTTTCAAGTCAAGAGATCAGTTGTTCCGCTGTCTTATGAGCTCGCCGATCAAAGCTATACTCGCTTTCAGGTCGATTGGTTTGGAAACATAGGCGTCCATGCCGGCATCGATGCATCGTTGCTCGTCACCCATTGCGGCATGGGCTGTCATGGCGACTATGAGTGTATGGCCCAGGCCGTGCGCCAGCTCCTCCTCCCGAATGACGCGGGTGGCGGCAAAACCGTCCATGAACGGCATCTGCACGTCCATGAGGATGAGGTCGTACCCGCCTGTTCTCCACATTTCAACGGCCTTCCTGCCGTCCTCCGCAATTTCAAGATCGTAGTTTGACAACTTAAGCATCTCGCCGAGGATATGCCTGATGACATGGTCGTCCTCCGCAAGCAGAAGGCGCGTTTTTTTCGTCTCTCCGGAGCTTGCGGCAATGCTTTCAGCCGATTGCGAGGGTGCTTGGGCAAGTTCCGTCACTCTCTCTGCCGGGGCCTCTTCCATGGGGATGCTGAAAGTGAAAGTGCTCCCTATTCCTTCTTGGCTCTCGCAGGTAATAGTCCCCCCCATCCGCTCCACGATCTCCTTGCTGATGGCAAGTCCCAGCCCAGTGCCACCATAGCGGCGGGTGTCGGATTCGTCTACCTGGCTGAATGGCTTGAAAAGCAATTCCTTTTTATCGTTCGGGATGCCAATGCCGGTATCGGTAACGGAAAATATCAAGTCGATCTTGCCGTTGGCAGATTTTTCTCTAGTCTTGACCAGCAGTTCAATCTTTCCCTGTTCACAGAACTTTACCGCATTGCCGGCCAGGTTCGTGAGGACCTGGCGCAAGCGTAGATGGTCTCCGACCACAATGGGCGGGACATCGTCAGCTATCGAAAAAGAGAGAAGAAGTCCCCTTCTCCGTGCCTCGGGGATGAGTATTTCCATGGCCCCGCTCAGGCACTCTTGTAGTGAGAAAGGCTTATTCTCCATGGAAAATTTGCCTGCCTCTATTTTTGTCAATTCGAGAATGTCGTTGAGAATCCGCAACAGGGACCCGGCAGATTTACGAGCCGTGCCTATGTATTCTTGCTGCTTGGCGTCGATTTGCCCGGCAAGGGCAAGATCAAGCATGCCCAGGACACCGGTCATCGGTGTGCGCAGTTCGTGGCTCATGTTGGCCAGGAATTGGCTCTTGGCCCTGTTGGCAGCCTCTGCCGCATCCTTGGCGCGTCGTAACTCCTCTTCGGCAAGTTTGCGCTCCATGGCAATGGCAACCAGATCGGCCACTGCCTTCATCAGAGCCAGGTCGTCACCGCTGAAGCTGGCCCTGCTGCGGGTACCGAAGGACAGGGTACCCAACACCCTGTCCTGGACCATCAGCGGGTGGCAGGCATAGGCCTGGATGCCGTAGGATTTTACCAGTTCCGTGCGAGGGTCGGGGGAGTTGGGGATGTCCTCGGCCACGATCCGACAGGCGTCGCGGGCCGCGCAGCCGCAGACCGCCACGCCGTAATCGAGCCACTCGATCTTTTGCTTCTCTTCCTCCGGGATACCGGCACAGGCGTTCAAGTGGAGCCGCCCTTCTTTTTCATCCACCAGAAAGTTGAAGAAGGTGTGACAGTCGAGAAATTTCATCACCTTCTTGCAAAGGAAGTCCACGATCTGTTGCGGTGAATCGCTGGCAAGGAGCCAGCTGGCGGTTTCCGCCTGGAGGTCGAGACGGTCTTCCGCCCGTTTGCGGTCCGTGATGTCAAGCACCAGCGACAGGACCGAACTCATCCGCTCATCCCGGCCTATAAGTACCGAGTTGTACCAGGTACAATGGCGGACAGTACCGGTCTTGGTGTAATTGCGATTTGTAGATACGACCTGGCGTGTCACGCCATCGGTCAATTGGGTAATGGTTCTTGCGACGATATGTAAGTCGTCTTCAAAAATTATGTTCAGGTCGGCAATATGTTTGCCTATTGCTTCTTCGGAGCTCCAGCCAAAAATCCGCGTTGCCTCTCCGGACCACCGTGTGACTATGAAGTCCTTGTCCCATTCGATCACGGCCATGGGAGTGTTCTCCATATGGGAGCGCAGGCGTGCCTCGCTCTCCCGTAGTGCCTCCTCGGCCCGCTTGAATTCGGTGATGTCCTGGATGGCGACGGCGCATCCGGTAATATTCCCCTCGACATCGCGAACCGGGGAGGCACTGTTGATGATAAAGGCCTCCGCCCCATCAAATTTTAGGATCCGCATCAACTGCCCAGCCGTGGTCTCTCCCTTCCGCAGGGCAATGGCCGATGCCCATTCATCCGGCTCAACAGGCTTGCCCGTATCGGTCCACCAGGCCTTGTAGGCGGAATAATCCTCCACGGAATGAGTAGCCGGCGGGCCGCCCCAGATTAGCTTAAAGGCGCTGTTGGAGCGGATATTGCCGCCATGCGCGTCCAAAATCGCAACGCCAATCGGCAGCGCTTCCATCACCGCCTCCAGACGTTGCTTTTCATGCTCAGCTTCATCATGGGCAGTTGCCAACTCGGCGCTTTGCAGGAGTAGCGACTTCTCTGCCTGTTTGCGCTCGGTGATGTCGGAAAAACAGACTGCCACCCCATCCCCGAGTTTCACCGCCATGTTTCGAAACCACCCGTCAATATCTTCGGATTGGTAATACAACTCGTAGTCGTGCGGCTGGCCAGTCTCAACTACGCTTGCATAACGGTTGAAAAGATCGCTTTGAGTGCTGTTGCCAGGCAATATTTCGAGCAATTGCCTGTTGATCAGCTCCTCTGGCTGGTGCTTCAGAAGCCGGCCTGCCTCCGGGTTTACATACTCCCAGCGGAAGTCCGTAATGCTTCCATGCTCGTCTCGCACGGCAGTGAGGATAGTGAAGGCGTCCAGTGACAGTTCCTGAGCCACCCGAAAACGCTCTTCGCTCTTACGCAGGTCTTCCTCGGCCTGCATACGCTTGGTGATGTCGTGAATGATCGAGAACAACATCGTCTTCCCCTGTGTCTCGATCGGAGTGGAATAGACATCTACCCAGCGAACTTCGCCATTGGCAAGTTTGTGCAAGGTTTTAAACTGGTTTCGCTGTCCGCAGAGGATTTCCTGCATCAGGATTGCCGTGTCATCGGAAGGCTGTTGGTTTATTTCCTGGATATTCATGCCGTGCAAATCTTCGAGGGGGCGTCTGTAGAAGTCGGCTGCAGCGGTATTTGCCGCCATGATCCTGCCGGTTTCCGGTTCGACCAGGAGCATGACCGCTTTGTGGCGTTCGAACATGTTACGGAAGTGCTCCTCGCTTCGGCGCAGGGACTCCATCAAGGTGGCGCGCTCCTTCAGCGACTGGCCCAATTTGATATTGCTGTAGCTCAACTTCGAGATGATGTCGGCAAGCTTCATGTAAAAGGACATGCCGGTGTCCAGGGTTTTCTTGCTCATCCTTGGTGCTGCTTCGATGGCTGCGATATATTCTGTTTCATCGAATCCATACCGTCGGGCCTGAGAACGGAATAGCTCGTAATCCAGCGGTTCGTCATCAAAGAAGAATTGCCCGATGAAGAGGTTGCCGAGATGTCTGTTGCCGACCATGACGGGTGTTGCCACATCCCACATGTTGTTCTTGCACTTGTAGATCTTGTAATCGCCAAGGGGGACGCCAGCCGACAGTCGTATGTCGCTTTCGATGCAGTTCCGGCAGGTTTCAGGGTTGTTGCGGTGGAACTTCGTGCAGACATCCTGCCAGCCCACGCCTGCCAATACTTTGCCCTTGATGTCGATCAAACCCATCGGCATGCCGCTTAGCTTATAAAAATCGTCCACCAGCGATTGGATAGCTGGAGCATCGATGATGTCGCCCAAATCCAGGTTGCCGATACCCCCTTCGCCAGGCAGCATGCTTTCGAGATTTAGCATGGCATCAGGATTGCCCTTGCTTGGTAGGCCCTGAACATCGGCTGTACAGCCAGTGCAGATTACCGGGCTGTGGGCCGTAGTGGGTTCTGGTGGCTGCTCCGTGTTTTTCAATTCGGTTGTAGTCGGTTTCAAGGCTTTTCCCGTGTTGGTTGGCAAGTCTTTTGTACTTGGGAGTTGTTGTTTAACATTACCAATTTGTAGCAGATTCATAAAAAAAATCAACGGGCTTTGCCGTGCTTATACGACATATGCAAAGGCCTTTGCGACCGGAGTTGAAAGAGCGGCATTTCACGACAGAGGTTTTGTCGAAAGCCCATGGTTCGATTCATGCTTGAACCAATCGTAAAGGCATGGTATTCCTCATGGCATGAACCCATTACGACCAAACATCGCTGCCATGAAGGGCTACGTCCCTGGTTATCAACCGCCGGACATCGCCTCATGGATCAAACTGAACACCAACGAAAACTCTTATCCACCATCGCCAAAAGTTGTTGCGGCGATCCTGGCTGAGCTGGGACCGGATGGCACCAGTCTGCGCACCTATCCCAGCGCGTCGAGCCAGAAACTGCGCGAGACGGCCGGGGAGCTGTACGGCTTTGACCCGTCCTGGATCATCATGGCCAATGGCTCGGACGAGGTGCTCAACAACCTGATCAGGGCCTTTGCCGCTGAGGGCGAAGAGATCGCTTACGTTCATCCATCCTATTCCTACTACGCCACTTTGGCCGAGGTGCAGGGGGCTCGGGTGCGTACCTACGGTCTGACGGATGATTTTCGCGTCGCCGGCTTCCCGGAACGCTACGAGGGTAAACTCTTTTTCCTCACCACCCCCAATGCGCCGCTGGGTCCGGCCTTTCCCCTGGTCTATATCGAGGAGCTGGCGCAGCGTTGCGCCGGGGTGCTGGTGCTGGATGAAACCTATGCCGATTTTGCCGATTCCAACGCCTTGGAACTGGTGAAAAAATACGAGAACGTTGTGGTTACCCGCACCCTTTCCAAGAGCTACTCGCTGGCGGGAATGCGGCTCGGTATGGCCATTGCCAGGCCCGAGGTCATTGCCGCCCTGGACAAGATCCGCGACCACTACAACCTGGACCGCCTGGCCCAGGCGGCCTGTGTGGCGGCGCTGCTGGATCAGGACCATCTCAGGGAGTGCTGCCGCAAGATTCGCGACACGCGGCGATGGTTTTCGGAAGAGTTGCGCGCACTCGGGTATGATGTCATGCCCTCCCAAGGAAACTACGTCTTTGCCGCGCCCCCCGACCAAAACGGCCAACGCGTCTATGACGGTTTGTACGAGCGCAGGATACTGGTGCGCCATTTCTCCGACCCGCTGCTATGTCATGGGCTGCGGATTTCGATCGGTACGCAGGAGGAGATGGAACGGACGCTGGCTGCAATGAAAGAGATCGGTTAGGGGGAATCATGTCACGTACTGCGACGATTGAACGCATCACCAAGGAAACCCGGATCAGGATGGAGTTGAGTGTCGATGGCAGGGGGCAGGCCAAGGTTTGTACCTCGGTACCGTTTCTTGATCATATGCTCAACCTGTTTGCCCGCCATGGGCTGTTCGATCTCACTATCGAGGCCAGCGGCGATATCGATATCGATTTTCACCATACTGTCGAGGATGTCGGTATTGTTCTGGGAGAGGCCTTCAAGCAGGCCCTGGGTGACAAAAACGGCATTCGCCGCTATGGTCAGGCAACAGTGCCGATGGATGAAACACTGGCCGCTGTTGCGGTGGATTTCTCCGGGCGCCCCTACCTGGTGTACCATGTCGCTCTGCCCAAGGTGAAGATCGGCGATTTTGACGTGGAGCTGGCACGCGAGTTCTTTCAGGCTTTTGTAAACCACTGTGGCCTGAATCTGCATATAAACGTGATGTACGGAGACAATGTTCACCACATCATAGAGGCCTGTTTCAAGGCCTTTGCCCGGGCCGTGGATGTCGCTACCCAACTGGATCCCAGGGTGGAGGGTGTCATGTCTACTAAAGGGGTCTTGTAGCCGGTTGCAAATTTTGAAACGCAGGACAACAAAAAGAGGGCGGCCCATTTCGGGCCGCCCTCTTTGGTGCATTTCTGGCGGATGGGGGTCATTTCAACTCTTTCAGCAGTTCCTTGGCTTTTTTCGCTTCATCGCTTCTGGGGTACCCTTCGATCAGCTTTTTCAGGACGAACTTGGCATTCCTGGGATCTTTGATGGCCTTGAATGACATTGCCTGTTTGAGCATGGCAGCAGGCACTTTGTCTTTCTGGGGGAAATTTTTTATGACGTCTTGAAATGTCAGTATGGCCTGATCGTAGTTTTTCTCGCTGTAATAGGTTTCTCCGATCCAGTATTTGGCATTAGCCGCCAGTTCATCCTGCGGGTACTTTTCGAGGAACTTCAGGAATATATCCCGCGCAGCCGGCATGTCCCCGGTTTTGAAGGTCTCCAGCCCCTTCGTGTAAATGGAATCCGGTGTCTCCGCTTGCTCCGTTACCTGTTTGGTAACGCCTGCGATCTTGTTGTTGAGATCGTCCACTGCTGCCTGAAGTTTGATAACCCGATCCTCCAGCGCGATTATGCGTTTATCCGCGTCTTCACGGTAACGGGCCAGCTCGTCCATGGGTTTTTTGACGGCTATCGCAATGTCGTCTACCCGGCCGTTCAGGGCTTGCATCTCGCTTTTGTTGCTGTCTACACTGGCCTGGATGTCGGCAGAAATTTTCCGCACCGCAGCTACATCGGATTTGAAACCCTGTTGGACAGTGCCGATGCCTTCCTTGGACTCCTCGCGAACACTTCCCAGGTCTTTTTCCACGGAAAACAGGCGCGTCTTGACTGCATCTATATCGTTGCGGACGGTATCCATCGATCCTTGGGTGGCGCAACCGGTAATGGTGAACAAGAGCGGCAGCATAAAGTAACGACAAGCGATTTTCATGGAGATGTCTCCTCTGGGCAAAGTTGATTGCATCTTTATATCATGGAGCCGACGCTGTTACAATATGCCAACGGCATTTAGTCGCTTGGCGTACTCTGGAAACTGGCTTCAAATGAGGCTTGGCGCTGGATTTGTCAAATAAATAGGTTGACAAATCAGCCCCTTTCCGGTAACAATTTTCCGTTTTTGCATCTGAAGATAGAGCCACAAACTGCTACAAAATATACACAGGAGGATTGGAAAGAATGGAACAGTATGCTGTACTTTTTGCCTTGGTCTGTGCTGCCGCGGCAGTGGCCTATGGCCTGATATCCGCTCAGTGGATCCTGGGTCTTCCACAGGGTAACGACCGGATGCGCCAGATCGCGGCGGCTATCCAGGAAGGCGCCGGCGCCTACATGAAACGCCAGTACACCATCATCGCTGTAGTTGGTGCTGTTATGTTCGTGGCGCTCTTTGTTACCTTGGGATGGAAGACTGCCGTGGGTTTTGCCATTGGAGCGCTCTTCTCCGGGTTGACAGGCTTTATCGGTATGTTCGTTTCTGTGCGGGCCAATGTTCGTACCACTGAGGCAGCCAAATCTGGCATTACCAAGGCCCTCAACGTTGCTTTTCGTGGAGGCGCCATCACTGGCATGCTGGTGGTTGGTCTTGGCCTGTTGGGTGTTGCCGGTTACTATATGGTGCTGCTGAAGCTGATGCCGGACGCACCGGTCAAAGATGTGGTAACCCAACTGGTTGGCCTTGGCTTCGGTGGTTCGCTGATCTCCATTTTTGCCCGTCTGGGCGGCGGTATTTTTACCAAAGGTGCTGACGTTGGAGCCGACCTGGTGGGTAAGGTCGAGGCCGGCATTCCGGAAGATGATCCCCGCAACCCGGCCGTTATAGCTGATAACGTGGGTGACAACGTCGGCGACTGCGCCGGCATGGCAGCCGACCTGTTTGAAACTTATGCTGTTACTCTGATCGCCGCCATGCTGCTGGGGGCCATCACCTTTACCGGCAGTGCCAGCACTGTCAGCTACCCGCTGATCCTGGGCGGCATCTCCATCATCACCTCCATTATAGGCACATTCTTCGTCAAGTTGAGCGGCAGTGGAAAAATCATGACCGCCCTGTACAAGGGATTGATCGCCTCAGCTGTCCTTGCTTGTATTGCCTTCTATTTCGTAACTGTTCAGATGTTCCCAGAGGGGATCACCAACGTTGCCGGACAGAACTTCAGCGCCATGAACATCTTCATTTCCGCCATTGTTGGTTTGGTTGTGACCGGCGCCATCTTCTGGATCACTGAGTACTACACTGCAACTGAGTACGGTCCTGTCCGGCATATCGCCCAGGCCTCCACCACCGGTCATGGCACCAATGTCATCGCTGGCCTTGGTATCTCCATGAAATCCACCGCTGCTCCGGTTATCGTCATCGCTGCCGGCATCATAGTCGCCTTTCAGTGTGCCGGTGTCTATGGCATTGCCATTGCTGCTGTCTCCATGCTCTCCTTGACCGGCATCGTAGTGGCCATGGACGCCTACGGTCCGATCACCGACAATGCCGGCGGCATTGCCGAGATGGCTGAATTGGACGATTCGGTCCGCGCCGTAACCGATCCTCTGGACGCGGTCGGCAATACCACCAAGGCTGTTACCAAGGGCTATGCCATTGGTTCCGCCGGTCTGGCTGCCGTGATCCTGTTCACCTCTTATGTTGACGAATTGAATCATGCACTGCAACTTGCCGGTAAAGAGATCATAAAATTTGACCTCTCCGACCCGTACATCATTGTCGGCCTCTTCATCGGCGGCATGCTCCCCTATTACTTCGGCGCCCAGTGCATGGAGGCTGTTGGCAAGGCGGGCGGCGCTGTGGTTGTGGAAGTTCGCCGTCAGTTCCGCGAAATCAAGGGTATCATGGAGGGCACAGGCAAGCCGGATTATGCAGCCTGCGTCGATATCGTCACCAAGACCGCCCTCAAGGAGATGGTCATCCCTGGCCTGATTCCGATCCTCGCACCGGTCATCGTCGGCTTTACCCTTGGCCCCAAGGCGTTGGGCGGCGTGATCGTCGGCACCATCGTAACAGGTATCTTTGTGGCCATCTCCATGACTACCGGTGGTGGCGCCTGGGATAATGCCAAAAAATATATCGAGGACGGCCACCACGGCGGTAAGGGGGGCGAAGCCCACAAAGCTGCCGTTACCGGCGACACGGTTGGCGATCCCTACAAGGACACTGCTGGCCCGGCCATCAACCCGATGATCAAGATCATCAATATCGTATCACTGCTGATCGTGCCGCTGCTGGCCCGGATGATGTAAGCAGGCTACGCGATATTAAACAAAAAAGCGGTTTGGGGATTCCCAAACCGCTTTTTTTGTGTATGCCGGTTCGCCACAATCAGTGGAGTTATCGTGCCGCAATCCGAACGGCTGCGCAGGGCGACCCTACTTCAAGGGGTTTTCTTTCCAGTAAATGCCCAGCACTTGACGTTCTTTGCCGGTCAGTCTGGCCCCTTTTCTCTCCATCTCCTGTTGAATTTTGGTCATATTCTTTTTTTCGGAAAGCGCGACGTCAATGCGCTTGTCGCTGTGGCAGCGGACGCATTTCTTGCCGATGATCTCGTGGGCGCTTTTGAAGATACCACCCTGAACACCGCCCAGATTGGTGGCGGATGTGGGCTCCCCGGCCCGAAGCGGAGTGCTGCACACAGTCAGGATGAACATGGCAGTGATTGTGCTCCTCATCATGATGGAAACCTCCCGGTAAATAAAAGCCTGTCCGCACTATAGCAGACAGGCTATTTATTCTCAACATTGCAATTCAATGCCGTTTTCAGCAGCGGCTCGGTTTATTCCCTGACATAGGTATCCTGATCGGACTCGTGGACCATGGCCATGATGTGGGCATATTCAGACTCGATCAGGTCATAGTGCCCCTGCGTCTCCTTGACGACCTGTTCAAAGACTCGTTTTACCGCGGGATCTACCACATCCTTGGCCAACTGCGTGTACTGGCCGATACACTCCTTCTCCTCTATCAATGCCAATTCCATGGCCTTCTGCTCGATCATGTCATCGCTCAGGGCCTTTACCAGTTTCATATAGGTCGGGTTCTTGGTGTCCGGTGGGGAGTCCATATAGGTCTTCAGATCGCCGAATTCAGCACCTTTGTAGTGGTCAAAAAAGGCCTTCAGATGGCCAACCTCTTCGTTGGCCAGCAGTTCAAGTACCTTTTTGGCCCGCTCATTGGTGGCTACCGAGGCTGCTTTACGGTAGAAATCCATACTGTCTTTCTCGGCCTTGATGGCTAGTTTCAGTGCTTCCTGAAGTGAATATTCCTTTCCCATGTCATCCCCCTTTAATTGATTTGATGCCATCGAAAAGAAGTATAGCCGCAGTCAGGAATTCCACAAGTGGCGGCGGAAAAAATATCAGCCGCAAAAAAAACACTATAACCGGTAGTTAGATCAGGGTTCATACGTCAACAGGTCGTTGACAACTATGCCGGCCATGGTCAGGCCGAAGATGGATGGAATGAAGGAGATGCTGCCGAGGATGACCCGTTTTCGGATGCCGCCGGTGGTGCCTGCCAGATCCTCCGGCGACGGCTCCGCAAGGGCTTGATCGTTGAACTCTTCGGTGGAATAGACCACCTGGATGCCCGTGGTTATGCCGTGTTGTTTCAAGATCTTGCGCATGCTTCTCGCCATTCGGCAACCGTGGGTCCGGGAGATATCGGCAACTTGAATCTTGCCGGGATCCCGTTTGGTGGCGGCACCCATACTGGAGATGACCGGGATGCCCTGCTCCCGGCAATAGCTGAGCAGGGCCACCTTGCTGGTGAAATGGTCAATGGCGTCCAGGACATAATCAGGGCGGGGCGTTAACAGCCTTTCCAGGTTCTCGGCCGCGATGAATTCGCTTGTCACGACTATTTCCGCATCAGGGTTGATCTGATGCAGCCGCTCGGCCATGACTTCAGTCTTGAGCCGGCCGACAGTCGAATCCAGGGCATGGATCTGGCGGTTGATATTGGTCACGCAGATGGTGTCGAAATCCACCAGTGTGATCGAGCCGATGCCGGCCCGCCCCAGTGCCTCGGCAGCAAAACTGCCGACACCGCCGATGCCGCAGACCACGACCCTGCTGCCTCGGAGGGTCTCAAGCCCCTTGGTGCCGATCATGATTTCAGTGCGGGTGAAGCGATGCTGTTTCATGGATGTGGGCCTTGTTTCACCTGAGGAGACATGGTTGTCAATTCAGCAATTCCCTGGCAAGACTTACGATTTCATCTTCCGGGATGTCGCGGACCGAGGTGTCGCTGCTGTCATGTCTGCGCAGGTTGACCGGCGTTGCCGTTGCAATGACCCTGTTCAGCCTGGTGGGCCGGATGCAGACCGGCGTGGCGCCGAACAAGGTGATGGACGGCGTGCCGCAGCCCCAGGCCATGTGGGTCGGTCCCGTGTCGCCGCCAATGACCAGGTCAGCGCGGGCCACAACGGCCTTGAGCTGGTTCAGGGTCAGGCGCGGCAGGAGTCGGACATTTGCCGCCTGTCCGGCGATCATGTCCGCAGTCTGGCGTTCTGCCTCGCTGCCATGGCATATGAGGATGTTTTCGCCCAGCATCGTCGCCAGCCGGGCGAACCGGTCCGGTGGATAGTTCTTGTACCCGGCGCTGGTGCCCGGCACAAAGATGACGGTGCGGCGCTCCGGCGCAAAAAAACTGTCTGTTGCCGCACGATCTCCATCCTGCGCAAACAGGAAAGGACTGATGTCGTCCTGGTCGCCGGGCTGGAAGGGAAATCCCAGGCTCTGGGCTACCAGCGCGGTATAGCGGCAGGCAGCCGGCAGGTTCAGAGGTACGGTACAGGTCTGCTGGTAGAGCAGGGCGCTGAGCGGCTCCTTGATTACGCTGCGGTCGAAGCCGTGGCGTGTGCCTCCCAGGATCCTGGCGGTAATGGCGGATTTGATCATGCCGTGCAGATCGATGACCACGTCAAATGGGCCTGCCGAGGCGAGATTTCGGTATTCCCGCGATAGGCCCGAAAGTGAGCCCTGTTTTTTCAGCCCCTTCAGGTCAAGTTTGATCAACTGATGGATGTCGGGCTGATGGTCGAGGATATCGGCAAAGCGTTTGTCCGCCACCCAGGTAATGGCACAGCCGGGCAGATGGCGGCGGATGAACTGCAGTGATGCCATGCCCAGGATGATGTCGCCCAGGGAAGAGAGCCTGACAATGGCGATCTTCATCCCTGCTGGCGTGACCGGTACAGTTCCGGATTCAGGGCAGGATCATTGTACATCTTGAACTGCTTGTAGAGTTTCATGCGCTTCGTGCCGGCCAGATAGTCGTCCAGCAGTTTACCGAGCGCGCCGTAAAGATCGCTACGCTGGAGCCGCAGTACGGCCAGGCGCTGGAGCGAGCGCTGGCGGTGGTCGGAGTCGATGTCCGTGCGTTGGCTGTCCTCGTCCATGTGGTAGATCTTCAGGGACATGATCGAGATGCGGTCCACAATGCTGCCGGGGGTTTCGGAATTGATCTCCTCCGTGGCCGGCTCCGGGATGGTACGTGCCAGTTCGGTCAGTATCGCCTCGTCCAGTTTCTCGATCAGGTCGTTGCGCTGCTGGTTGAGCTTGTCGATGGCGCGCTTCACGGTGGCAATGGCACTGTCGTCCACATCGGTCCGGCGGGCCTTGTCCTCCTCGTGCCAGAGCAGGTAGTTGCGATAGGCCAGTTCCAGGGCAATGGGGTTTACGGCCATATCCAGCGAGTCGTATGTCAGCGGGTCGGTGTGCCAGAAGGCCAGGTAGCGGTCAAAGGTCTCCTCCAGCAGGGCAAGGTTCAGCTTGGTCAACATGTTACGTCCTTTCAGCTCCACTTATATCAGAATTCAATCCAGCAAACTTACCACGGCATTAAACAGCGCGTCCACGGAAATGCTGGTGCGGCATTCGCTGTCCCGGTCGCAGGATGTCCGGTAACAGCCGGCGCACTCCATGCCGGCCTGCACGGAGCGGTGATGTGGACCCTGGGGCGCATAGGTGGCCGCGCTGGTGGCGCGGTAGTAGGAGAGCGTCGGGGTGCCGACTGCAGCGGCCAGATAGACCGGCCCCGTATCCCCACCCACCACCAGGTCAACCCGCCTGATAACCGGTATCAACTCCCTGATGCTCAGCCAGGGCAGAAGTTGCACCGCGTTGCCGACTTTCCGGACGATCCGCTCAGCCAGGGCCTTTTCGTCTGGGCTCCCCCAGTTGATCAGGATGGCTGCGCCGGGATAGCGCCCCGCGATCCGCTGCGTCAGTTCGATCCATCCTTCCGGATACCACAGCTTGCTGCTCCAGGTGGTGCCGACCTGCAGCAGGAACAGTGGCCGCCCCGGTACTGTTGCCAGATAGCGTTCGGCAGCCGCTTCGTCCTCCGGTGCCGAATAGATATTGCCGGCCAGCGTCATGCCGACGTAATCACGGTCGAACATGGCACTCACCACCCGCAGGTAGCGGTCGGTGACATTGAGGTCAGTGTCGCGGAAGGGGATGCGGCGGGTAGTGAACAGTGCGTTGATCTTTTCCTGCAGCACATCTGTACTGAAGCCGATCCGGGTTCTGCTGCCGGTAAACCAGCAGGCCAGGCCGCTCTTGAGATTGCCCTGCAGATCAAAGACCAGGTCGTAGCGCCGCTCCCGCAACATCGTCCTGATCTGCCGGATTTCGCGGCAGGTCTCGGCCCCCAACTTGTTGCGGCGCCATTTCTTGCTTCTCATGACGTGCAGCCGGGACAGGCGCGGGTTGTGCTCCAGGATGGGCAGAAACTGCTCTTCCACCACCCAGTCGATCTCGCATCCGGGCGCAACCCGGTCCAGGTAGTCGATAACCGGCAGGGCATGGACCACATCCCCCAGGGACGATGTTTTGATGATCAGGATCTTCATCGGCAGAGTTCTACCATTCCCATCTGTGCGTTTGGATCGGTTCAGCTGGTCGATGGAACGTTGTGCTGTTCCGGTGTGGCGTTCAGCATCAAGCCGGCTAGATCTGCAAGGTTTACAGAGGCATGCCATCCCAGTCCGGCCATGGTGCCAGGATCTGAAACTAGGAGGGGGTATTCAGCCTTGAAACCCTCTTTGATGATAACATGATCGTGCCAATCCCGACCGATAAGGCCGAAACATGTTGCGAGCCAGTCTTCGATGGAATATGGCAGACCGGAACCGATCACAGCCTCATGGATTCGGTCTTGACCCACTAGTGTCAGTATGCCTTCAACTATGTCTCCCACAAAGGTCCATTCTTTTCTGACGGCTACATCCCCAAGCTCAATTTTTTCCCTGCTGCCGTCGGCAATGCGTTTTACTGCCTGAACAATCATCTGGCTAACATGATTTTGCTTTCGCAGCGGGCTTTCGTGATGAAAGAGATAGCCAACGTAAGTTCTGACGCCCAGGCGGCGGAAATACCTGGCCAGGTGTACGGAATAGTTGCGCACAGTCGCGTAGCTGCTGCTGTCGTCAAATGGGTCCGTTTCCATGAGAGGTTTTCCACGGTTAAGGAACTGAAGACCGCTGCCGGTAATAAAAACCTTGCAGTCTGGAGCCCAGAGTCTGACTGATTCAAGTATGTTGAGCGCTCCCTCGCCTATGGTCCGATGGTGCTCAAAGATACAATCATGACGTGTGGTGGAGTTTGCGGCCAGGTGAAATACGAGATCTGGCTTTTCCGCCCGAATGAGCTCTTTCACAAAAGCGAAAGCGGCAACATCTCCCTGTATCCAGTCGCCAGCACTGCGCGATATGCCGATATAGTCTATTCCCCGTGTCCGGCACGCCTTTGCCAGATACTGGCCATCCTGGCCACCTGCCCCGAAAATCAGGGCCTTCACCGGCGCTCCACCCCTTCTTTGGTAATGATTTCAATGCTTGGTAGAGGAAAAATCAAACCGGTGCCGCTTGCCACGGTTTCGCGTTCCCGCTCCACAAATTCATCTTTGAAATGCCACGGGAGCACCAAATAATAGTCAGGTTTCATGGCACGGGATTCAGCCTCGCTAATGATCGGAATATCGGTGCCCAGCGTATATGCGCCGTATTTGTCTGGATTGCGCTCTGCTGCATAGTCGATGATCCTGTTGTCAATGCCACACCACTGCAGGATGGTGTTGCCCTTGGTAGAGGCACCGTAGATATGAATCCGTTTCCCTTCTTTTTTTAATCCCTTGAGCAGGGAAATCAGCTCTTCCCGATGGACATTGATTCTATCCTGAAAATGCTTGTATGGCTTGTCGGTATCGAGCATCAAATCGAACTCATCCTGATGCATGGCCTGTAGGTTGTGTTGGTATTCTTCCCGCTTATAGGAAAAGTTGTCAGCGTGGGTGGCGTAGCAGCGCAGGCTGCCACCGTTGATGTCGTTGTGCTCGGCGTTGAAGACCTTCAGGCCACTCTGCTTGAGGATGTTTTCGATCACAGCCAGGCTGTAATATTCGAGGTGCTCGTGGCAGATTGTGTCGTAAGAGGTCATCTTGAGCATGGTTGGCATGTAAGACATCTCAAAGATCCAAATACCCTCCGGTGCCAGGACATTTTTGATTCCGGTTGTGAACGCTACCGGATCTTCCAGATCATAGAACATGGCAATCGATGTGATGATATCAAGCTTGGCATCTTGCAGATGCGCCAACAGCTCATTGGACGGGAATATATCCTGTACGACAGTCACCTCGTTATTATCGATCTCTTGAGCCACATCCGAAGGATCAACACCGTACTTTGAGAATTCCTTAGGATAGTTTCTGAGCAGCGTGCCGTCGTTGCAGCCGATGTCCAGCACATGACCATTGGCACGGCCGAGAATGGCGACCGCGGCATCGGCAATACCTTTCAGGTGGTTGCGCATTGTGGCATTGGTCCCGGAGCGGTACCAATACGCGGAATATAGAATTTCGGGAGGTACTGTATGTTCCATCTGCAACAGGCCGCAAGCATTCTCATCCAGCGTGGGATCGCAGCGTACAAGAGACATGGGAATCTTTCTGGAAGGTGGCAACTCTTTGCCCGGCTTGACAAAAGAACCTTGCAAATACTGCTCCCCCAGACTAATAACCGGTGTCAGAGCTGTAGAACCGCAGACTCTGCAACTTTTCCGATACGTGATATGCATGCTTCCTCCTTGGAATTCCCGAGTTTTATTTCGCTGAAATCTTCTTCCTGGTGATTGACAGATCGTAGATAGTCATCTGTTTGTTTGACTTGTTTTTGAATGTCCTGAGATACCAAAGCATGTATGCGTTCCAAGCAGGCAGCGGTATCCTGGAAATGGCACGCGCCGCAAGTTTCCAAAGGCCGGATGCGTTGCTTGGGGTAACTATCTTTTCATACATTTCCGGTGAATATGAACCTAGCGCCCGGTAAAGCCTGAGGGTTTGCAATCTCCTCCAGGGTTCAGGTTTTACCCGTTGTCGTTTGGTATCATCGGATATGTGGCCAAACGACCAGATCAGGCGCGGCCACTTCTGCATCCAGATTTCGAATGAACGGGACGACCACTGGGCATTGCCGTAACGGATTGCAATGTAGGGTTGCGCCATGACACAGGCTGTGCCGGGCAATGGTGCCTGAAAGATGACGCCCACATGGATGAACTCGGTGCCGAAATAGCGGGCATGTTCACGTTCCAGCCATGTGGCCCGTTTGATGACGACGCATCCGATAAACGTGATGGTCGGTACGATCCTGCTGAAAAGGGGATCCAATTCAGCGGACTGATAGATCTCGTCCACTGTGTTGCCAAGCATGGATGGCATGAAAAGGACGGAGAAATCAAGGTTCATGACCTCGGCATTCACAATCACCAAGCTGTGATCGTCCCGCAACTTCTTTAGCACTGCCTGCACTGCGCCAGGTTTGAACAGGTCGTCATCGGAGAACAGCCAGCAGTATTTGCCGCCAGCGTATTCTACGGCCTTGCAGAAATCCTGGTCAACACCACCCTTTTGCGGCAGCCTTATGTAACGCAGGTTGGGGCAGCTGGCGGCATACCGCTCCATGACTGTTGGGGTATTGTCGGTGGATGCGCCGTCAAGTATGACAATCTCCACCTCGTCGGTAAGCTGGCAGATTATGCTGTCAAGCGTTTCTCCGATGAAGTCGGCACGATTGTAGGTAGCGATGCAGATGGATAGTATGGGGGTACTCATCTCTTGACAAACTCCAGGTAGGCGACCCCTTCTCCGGGCAACTCCTCAATGGTTTGGAAATAACGGTATTCGATCGCCATCATGTAGGGCTCCCGCCAGAAGGGATACCTGGGGCCGAGAAGTCGTTTCAGGGTCGCGTTCCTGAAAAAGAGGCCATTGGTTTTTTCGCCAAAAAAGGCAGAGTATTCGGGTTGGCCGGTGATGCCGAAGACGGTCTTCTGAAGCATGCCGGAGTCGTAATAGCGTTGCCAGAAGGTATAGCCGTCACTGCCCGGCTCCAGGACGCCATACTGGTTATGGCTGATATATTGTTCGAGCGGCTGTTTCATGCATGGCACGGTAAGCACAAGCCTGCCGCCCGGCTTCAGGAGTGCCCACATCTGGCTGACCGCCTCGCGGTCGGACGGGATGTGTTCGAGGACCGAAAGACAGGTGATCAGATCAAAGGACGATGGTGCGAAATCGGCTTGAGCGACCGTACAGTTGTTGAATCTGCAGCGGTCATTGATACGGAACGCGGTGAAAAACTGCTCTGTATCGCGTATATCGCTGGGGTCAGGGTTTATGAACTCCGCCGTGGCGCGGGCATTTGCTCGCATGAGCATGAACGGCAGAAGCCGCGGCGACGACACATCAAGATAACGTTCGAACGGCAGGCCGTTAAGCCGTTTCCATGATTCGTGGAATTCAAAATAGCGTGTCGAGTCCATGGGAAAGAACATCAGATTGTAGCTGCCCCGTTTCAGGCACCTGGTGACAAACGAAACAACGCCCAACCAGGAACACCTGAGGTGGAACATGAGTCCCGGACCGCCGGCAATTAATGCCGCCAGCCAATATGTGGGGCCGAGGAGATTGCCCTTGAGCCGCATGAGGTTGGAGCAGAGGCCGCGACAACGCGTTGCCAGCGGCACTTCTATGTACTGTTTACGCATTAAGGAAATTCCCCATGTAATTGCAGGTTACACTATAGATTCAATAGTTACACTGGCAGGAAGAAGTAGTTGAATTCGGAATGTCCGGTTGACCCGTTCCTGACCCAATTCCGGATGTCGTCAAGGGATACAGGCGTCTTGGCTTCATCGGCAATATATGCCTGATAACCGGAATCGAAAAACAGTTTGAACGTGTCTTCAAAATTGGTGTTGCAGGCACCCGGGTGGAACTCATCAAGGCAAATTTCCAAAAACCACATCGGTTTTATGGCCCGGTTCAAGGTGTTTACCGCGCCTTTCAGTACATTGTATTCCGCACCTTCCACATCTATTTTGACCGTGAGCGTGCTCTCGGGATATCTTCCTGACAAGATATTGTCCATGGTGTTTATGGGGATCATCTTTTTGTACTTATTGGAATACCCGGCCCAGCCATCGAGAAGGGAGGCGCTTGGCCCTGATGCGCCGAACAGGGTCAGGATTCCGGGTGTCTCTCCCAATCCTACGGGGAACACCTCTGCGAGGCCTGTCCAGTTGTTGATATGTATGTTGTCTATGAGGCACGCCAGGTTTTGCTGTTGCGGCTCAAAGGCCAGCACCCTCTTTCCCAGGGAGCATGCAAGGCAGGTGTAGTAACCAATATTGGCGCCGACATCTATGAATACGTCACTCTTTTCGATGAGTTGTTTCAGGATATTAATTTCGGTCGTTTCAAAGCAGGAATCAGCCATCAACTTGTTGGCGATGTATCCCCTGGTGCGGAGTTTGAAACCTAACGAGGTCTCGTATTCGCTGGTTTTTGTCGATATATAGGTGTGATACCAATCGGACAATTTATGCTTTTCCCACTTGTATTTTGTGATCAACTTGCGTTTTTTCTTTCTTATGTCCTTTATTATCCCCATGGAAGAATCCTCTCTGCTTCTATTTGAGTATGTCAACAAATTGTGTTCGATATTACAGGGCATTTTGAAGCGCGGACAGGGTTGACGAGAGTCGTCTCCTGAATTGCCACCGTTTGAAAAAACCGCGGGGCATCATTTCGTTGATGACCTGCAAGCGGTTATTGATCTTGAAGCGTAAAGCCTCGGCGTCCCGGGAGGAGGCAAGCCCCTGGACATAGGAGACAACGAGGTCCAGTTGCCGGTCACGCGGGTGTCGGGGATTGTAACGTATATTGAATTTCTTTTCCAGCAGGCTGCGGTTCTTCTTCAAAAGTTCCCTGGTCTTGCAGGGCGCTTTACCGAACGAGGCGCTCCCCCGGTGATACACGAAGACATCCTCGCAGCATACAAGACGAAATCCGGCATTTTTGACCCGGAGACAATAATCATCGTCTTCATAAAAACCGAGGCCGTAATTTTCATCGAGCAAGCCGACCTTGTCGACCACGTCACGCCTCGTGGCAACACAAAAAAAACAGAGACGTTCCATCGGGACAATGTCACCGCGACTCATCCTTGCCCAGAGCACGCCTTCATCTAGGATTTCTTCGGGTGTCGTGGCGGCTATATAAACGGTCTGCTCATTGCCCGTCGAATTCGAGACCGGTCCGGCAAGTCCGATGGCAGGATCGGATGCCAATACGTCGACGATCCTTTCCAACCACCCCTTTGAAACCCTTGTGTCGCTGTTCAGCAAGATCAGAAACCGGCCATTGGCCATTTTGATGCCATCATTATTCCCACCGGCAAAACCGCGATTCGTCGTGTTAAGGATATATTTCAGCCGCGGTTCCCTGCCGGCCAAAGCCTTAAGATAATCCTGGGTCCCGTCGGTGGAGTTGTTGTCGACAACGATCACCTCGAAATCAGTATATTCGGTCTGTTCGAATATGCTGTGCAGGCATGGTGCCGTTGTCTCGTAAAGCCCGTTATAGCTGATGATGATGATGCTGACCAGGTTGTCGCTCATCGTTTTTTCAACCACAAGGTCTTCCATGTCCGCCTTTTCCTGGGGATGAAATCCGATTGCCTATCCCAGTTCGACTGCTTGATGACGCCAAGAAACATTTCGGCAAGCATCTCTTCGGTCATGCCGAGCATCAAACTCTCTTCGTACTGACCGACATAATGGAACACCTTGAAAAACGGCTCTACCGGGATGAGGCGCACCGATTGGTATTTGAGCATTGATTCGCCATACCAGTACATTTCGCTGGGAAAGATCTTGAGCAGATCATAGAAGCTGAGGTTTCGCGGCACCGAGAACTGTTCGTCCAGGGCCTGCCAGACTGCAGTGGAACAGATAATGGGTATCGGCCCGAAATTAAACACTCTCCTTGGCCTGTTGAAATATTTTTCAGCAACGTCCATTGATAAGCCATATCCGGACTTGATCTTCTTCATCATCCCCCTGCGCGCTGCAAACTCCAGAAGGTCCTTGCCCTCGTGCAAAACAGTGTAGGGGGTTTCATCGTCATACATGAAGTCCCTGATGCCAAAATCCCGTATGAAATAGGCATCAGAATCAATCATGAGGTAGTTTCGGCATAATCCCGTTCGCCAGAATTCCGCCTTGATGATCTGCTGCATAAGCCCGCCGGGGATCTCATGCATCAGCTGTAACGAATGGCGGGGATTCAACTGAAGAATATCTTCATCCTTCAGCAAGGTGAAAGTCAAACCGGCAAGCTTTTCCCTGAAAAGTTCCAAGTCTGACTCCGGGACGGAAATATAGAGAGGAAACTTTTCCTTGTTGTATTTTTGAATGCTCTCAACCAGTGTTTTCGCCCTGAGAACATCGTTTCTGTATGATTTGCAAAATATAACTAATGGCTCCATCCGGTTATCTCCATAGGTCTGTTTTGCTGCTTGCAAGTACATTCTCTGCCAATGCTGCAATCTGCGACACCGCCTCCTGTACTTTGAAGGGGTTGCTGTTTTCATTATCCGGAAGCATTTGGTTTTCCCATTGCTGTATCAGGGTGTACAAATGCAGTCTTGTCTGCTCAACATCCAGTGCATTCACAGCAATATGGCCACGCTCGTCTAGGATTCGCTCAAGTTGCCTGTTCCGCCAGATTAATCCCAAAATCGGTCTTTTGGTCCAGAGGTATTCAAATAATTTTGACGGAATATAATCTTCGCAGAAGGGATCACTGCCATGCAAGAGAATCAGTACGTCTGATTGCCGCATTGCTTCGAGCACAAGTTGGCGCCCGCTTTTACCGGAAGCCGCATCATTTTCCAAGCGGCCATGTTCCACCACAACACCTGGAAGAGGGTAATCAAGCAGTGCTTTTCGGGAAATTGCATCAAGCCTGGAGCCATAGACATCTATCTGCACAAGTTGACTGTATTCCGGGTGATCGCTCAGCAGTGCATGAAGAGCCTTGATGACAATGGCCAGGTTCCTGGTTTCTGCCAGGGAACCAAAATGCCCAAAATGAATTTTGGAGCGGCGTCGGTAGACCGTGCCTTGAAAGTCTGGCTGTTGCACTCCGGGAATGATCATGTGCCCCCGTTTGCCCAACATGGGGTTGCGCATGGTGGCTTTTGTCAGTGCCCCCTCGGTGAACCACCAGGCTGCGGAGGCATGACGACAGATTATGCGTTCCAAATACGCTGCCCAGCGATAGGCCATCCTGGCTCCCCGCCAGTGTTCATGAATCATCGGGTCATGGAGTTCGGCAATCCACGGGATGCCGAAGCGCTTTGCAAGCAGATAACCGGCAAAATGGGCGGAATTGGCTCCGCCGGTCGAATAAACAAGAGCCGGTTTGTGTCTTTTTATAAGACGGGCCCCTGTGAAGTAGGCCATTACAAACCAGGACCACTGACTTTCCAGATGAATGAAAGCGCGCTCAAGCAGATAAAATGGGAGAATCGCCAGTGATACAAATCCCTTGATCAGTTTGAATATAAAGGGGTTGTGAAAATGCTTCTTCAAGATATGCCGCATGTCGAATTTCAGGCCGGAGGGAGCGATTGCCGGCACCTGGTGGTGTTCTATCACCAGGTCCTTTGTCCCGGTCTGGGCACTGACCACCACCGGGGTAACTCCCATTTCCATTAAAACCGGTATCTTGTCGGTAATGGTCTGGCTGGCGGCCCGGCCATCCATATTAAATGCATGGGAGAGGATCAGCCATGTGCCCCGTCCGCTGACCGTGTCCATGATGGGTTCATTCATTTATTCGTCCCTGTTATGCTGTTCCTGTTTGGTAAAGTCACGTCCGTGAGGCAGGTGGCGACCGCCGACAGCACTTCGTCCGCCGTAACGTCCTGAAGACATGGGCTTGCAAAGCAACCGCTGTCGTCACATCCTGCTTTCCCGCAGGGGACGCACTTGAGGTCCTTTTGCACGACCACGCAGTTTCCACGATGCAACAGCCCCCGTTCGGACGGGCATTCCTGATCCGCCGGGCCATCGTTATACCAAGGAAACCAGCGTGAGGTAAAGGTTGGACCGTACAGGGCAACCATAGGTACCCCTGTGCTTGCAGCCAGATGGCTCACGGCTGTGTCCAGCCCCAGATACAGGGCCGCATGTCCAAGCAGGCAGGTCATCTGGCTGAGGGTTAGCTCGCCGCTGATAAGAACCGGCTTGTGCCGGCACATGGCAACGGCGTCAACGAGCAGAGCCTTCTCCTCTGGCGAGGGAGACGATGTCCAGACCGGTTGCAGTCCGTAACGCTCGTGAATTGCATCGCTTGTGGCGGCAAACTTTCCGAAGTCCCAGAATTTATAAATCCACCTGGCAAAGGGATGCACCACAAAAAACTGGTTTGCCACCCCGCGTTCCTCAAGTACCTTGTTGACTTTTGCCGCATCCTGATCATCCCAAAAGACCTTCACCACCAGATGGTCATGGGGAATATTCAAAGCCTGGGCAACGATCTGGCAATAACGCGCTACCTGGATATCCTCGGGAAAAGGGATGGGGTGGGTCAGCAGAAGCCTCTGCCACAGGTTTTTGATTTTGGGGCTGCCCGTATAAAACCCGATTCGCACCCTTTTCCCAGCCAGCAAGATGGCAATTGTCCCACGGTCCGAGGCGTTCATGTTGATTGCCAGGTCGTACCGGCGGAAGATCTTCCCCAGATAGCCGTTCCTTGCTTGTGTCGCACCTGTCTCGCGGCCATGTGAATAGATGACGCTACGTATCCGGGGGTCCTTTTCCAGGAACTCTCCCGTGCCGCGGTTGACCAGGATATCGATGGCTGCATCGGGATAGGCTTCTTTGAGCAGGCCGATGAGTGGGGTCGTCAGGATAACGTCGCCGATCAAGCGGATGTTGGCGATCAGGATATTCCGCGGGGCAGGTATCATATGTCGCGCCTTGCCTGGCGGTTGCACAACTCCCGCAGCTTGGCATACTTGGCAAACGTCAACAGAGCTGTAGTTATCGAGATTTCCAGCCCTTCCATGCCATCGAGAAAACCAAGCCGAAGCAGATATGTCTTAAAGAAAGCGAACAACGGTCTGGCGGTCAGGTCGAACAGCCGGCACCTTCTACCTTGCTCGAACATCTGGCTGGCGGAAAGGTCGCTGTAGTGATTGAGTTTGGTCAGAACCGGCCCGATTCCGCTGAAGGAGAAGTGGAGCAGGTGCCCTTTGCAAGCGGCAACCGGACCATCCGCCACGACCCGTTCATGCACGATGTTGTCGGAGAAACGTGCCCGCCGACGGTTGAATAAGCGGATGGTGCGATCAGGATACCACCCGCAATGACCGATTTCCTTATCCCCCAGAAACGTCCGCCTTGGCACGGAGTAAGCTATATTAATCGTGTCCTGGGCCAGGATGCCTCGTATTTCCTGCCCCAGTTCCGGCGTCACCCGCTCGTCGCAATCAATGTTGAGTATCCAGTCATTGTTTGCCAAGTCCACGGCAGCCTGCTTCTGTGGACCAAAACCGCGCCATGGGACGTCAAACACCTTGTCCGTATAACGTCTGGCAATCTCACAGGTTGCGTCGCTGCTGCCCGAATCCACTACCACGATTTCATCGGCCCACGACACGCTTTGCAGGCATGCTTCGATTCGCTCCGCCTCGTTTTTGGCAATGATCACGACCGTCAGAGGATAGCGGTTATGCAAGATGTTTCCGCCCATCGTCAAGCTGCCAACTCGTGAAGCAGGTATTCGGCGCTATTCTGCATCTGTAGCTCTTGTCCCGCTTTCAGGGCATTGTCACGATACCTGCCGTAATTTTCCAGCACCTGTGTCACCGCCTGGTACACGCTCTTTGGCTCTGTCGTGTCTATCACCAGGCCCGCATCGTATTTGGCCACAATCCGCGCCATCCAAGTGTCCGACAGAGTTATGACGGGGCTGCCGCTCGTCAGGGCATCCAGGGTCACCCCGCTGATGCGGTCCCGGAAATCCTGTTGTGAGTATAACTGAAGACAGATCGCCCCCGCGAACAGCCCATGGTAGTCGGCTTGGGAGAGGGTTTCTCCAGCGCGCCTGACAAAGGGATAGCCGCAGCTCTCCAGTCGGCCGATGGCCTGCCTGGTGGCGTCATCATATTTGTCGTAGTGCTCCGCAGAGGTCTGCATCGTGATGGGGATGGAGGCCCCCAAGGTGTGCAGCAGTTCCACAAGGTCCACGACCGCAGGGAAGCCCTTGTCCTGGCGGGCGGCGCCGGCAAACAACAGGTGACTGAACCTCTGGTCCGCCATGGCGTGGACATCGGTCTCACAAGGCGTTATGGGGTAGGGAACAAGTCTGGTGTGATTGAAACCGACTGTGCGCAGCTCTTCACAGACATAAGCGGTGGGTGCCAGGATGACGATGTCCGGTTGACGGCGCGCCAGTTTTTCCAGCTGGGCGCGTTTGCTCCGGGAAGGCCTGAACCAGTGGATATAGGCGTAGACCCTGCCGGGCGCAATCCTGCCGCGGGCCGCCAGGTCAAGCAGCATGAGGTCGGTCCTGCCTGCCGTCGAGACAAAGATGCGTTCATGGCCCCGCAACAGTTTGCGGTAGAGCCACAACGCCTGCAGCCTGCGGATCTTGCGTAAGAAAAACCGGTTGACCCGGACTGTTCCGGGAAACGTGACGTCGGCCCCACGACCGCACCATATGGTCAGGGAGGCATCTCCAGCGGCATTGACCAGGCTTGAAATAAAGCTGAAACAATGCCCCGCCTCGCCGGTTAGGGTGGGTTCGATAATATTAAGGTTGTCAGCCATGATGTTGTTCCAATAGGGCCAGGGCAGCCTCCACCACGTCGCCGGTGGTGACCGCAGTCATGCAGCGGTGATCGGTCGGGCATTCCCGCAGCTTGCAGGGGGCGCACTCCGTCTCTTTGCGCACGATGGCGGCCAGCTCCGTGTAGGGGGCGGTGCCGGTGTGGTCCGTGGGGCCGAAGATGGCGGTCAGGGGGACCCCGAAGGCCGCCGCGATGTGCATGGGGCCGGAGTCGTTGGTGACAAAGAAGTTGCAGCGCTTGATCAATGCCATAAGTTCCCGCACCGTGGTCTTGCCGGCCATGTTGAGGCAGACGTTGTCGAGGCTGCGGGCGATGTCGCCTGCGATCTCCGTCTCTGCCGGACCGCCGAAGATCACGACCTTGGCCTGCCATTGGTCGGACAAACGCCTGGCAACGGCGGCGAAGCGGTCCGGATACCAGCGTTTGGCAGAGCCGTAGGCGGCCCCGGGATTGATGCCGAGCAGGAAGTCATCGGGCCCTATGCCGTGGTTTGCCAGCAATTGGCCGGCTGCCTGGTCCTCCTGGGGGGTAGTGAAGAGCTGCGGAGGGCGTGTCTGGCCGTTAATGCCGAAGTTGCGGCAGAGTTCGAGGTAATATTCGACTTCGTGGCAGCCGAACGTTTCTTCACCGGGGCAGTAGCGTCCGGTCAGCATGAAGCCCCGGCCGTCGCTGTTCTTACCGAGACGGACCGGTATGCCGGCCAGCCATGGCACCAGGGCGGAGTCAAAGGAGTTAGGCAGTATGATAACCGCGTCAAAGGCCTCTTTCTTCAGTTCGGCGGCCAGCCTGAAGCGTCCCCTGATGCCGCGATGCGCCTCCTTGCGGTCGAACACGATTACTCGGTCCACCCAGTCATGGGGGGAAAAAAGTGGCGCCACCAGATGATTGGCCAGCAGGGTGATCTCGGCCCGGGGGAAATATTCCCTGATGACCCCCAATGCGGGGGTAGTCATGACGGCATCTCCGACCCAGTTGACGGAGCGGATAAGGAGGCGGCGGATTTTTTCGGGCTGCAATTGCTTCACGGCCCACCTTGGGGTATTGACCGGTCGGCTACCCTCTCGGCCTCGTCCAGCAGCATGACCGGGATGCCTTCCCGAATCGGGAACTTCAGCCCGCAGGCAGGGCAGAGCAGGCCGCTCTCGTCTTTCAGCGGTGTGAGCCCTCCTTTGCAGGCCGAGCAGGCCAATATGTCCAAAAGGTCTTGTAATGTCATGGGAGTTTAGAACCTGTTATTAAATCGAAACATAATGCCACAAAATGCTTCACTTTTGAAGCAAATTGCGCATGGAAGCCAACAGCGGGGAGGGGTCGTCGATGGTGAGTACGAGGGGTGCGAGCAGGATGTTTTTGGCCAATTCCGGCGGCAACTGGCCCAATTTTACGCCATCCTTTTCCGTTGTGACGGCGTACTCCGCACCGCAGGAGTCCATTTGGGCAACGAGCCCGGCAATACGGGCCTGGTCATAGGAGGCATGGTCGGGGAGGCTTACGGCGGCAACCAGGGTTATTCCAAGGGAACTCAGCTCTGCAAAGAAGTGCCCGGGTTCGGCAATGCCGGCAAAGGCAAGCACCTTCTTGCCGCGCAACATCTCTATGGTAAGCGGGGTTCCGCCGGTCAGCGGGACAACGGTTGCAAGCCCGTGACGTGCCCGGCAGGCAGGTTTGGCTGGGACAGCCAGGGCATTGCAGGTACTATCCTGGCAGCGGGTATAAATGATCAGGTCGGCCCTGTTTGCCGCGCTGGCCGGTTCCCGCAACAGTCCTGCCGGCAGGGTCCAGCCGTTGCCGAAGGGGCGCCTGCAATCCAGGAGCAGGATGTTCAGGTCGCGTTTCAGGCCCAGGTGCTGGAATCCGTCATCCAACAGAAAAATGTCGGGGGAGAGACGTTCCATGGCCAACATGCCGGCGGCATGGCGGTTGCTGCCGATAACCACCATCAAGCCGGGGATGGTCGAGGCCAGCAGAAACGGTTCGTCGCCGCACTGTCCCGCAGAGAGCAGGATATCTTGCCCATCCGACACGATGGCGGTATTTCCTTCCATGGAGCCGCCATACCCCCGGGAGAGTACTGCGACCTTTAGCCCCTGATCAAGCAGCAGCCTGGCAATGTAGGCCGTGACCGGTGTCTTGCCGGTGCCCCCGACAGTGATGTTGCCTATGGAGATGACCGGGCACGGCAGGCGTTTGGTTTCCAATAGCCCGGACAGGTACAGAGTGGCCCGCAGGCGCTGGATAAGGGCGTAGGGCAGGGCAAATGGGACCAGGAGCATTGCCAGCAGCCGCGCCAGGGCGTTGCTGTTGCTGCCGCTGGCCAGGCTGCGCCAGTATGTGGCGGATGACGCTTTCATAGATACCTGGCAATGACCTCCATGTGCCGCTCCGTGGCGCCGCCGTTGTCCTGCATCATGGCCTGGCCGTTTGCCCCCAGCGCCTGTCTCTGCCCGGGGTCGTCAAGCAGGCCGCGGCAGGCTCCTGCCAGTGCGGCAGGTGTTGCCACCTGGATACCGGCCCGGTATTTGAGTACCAGGTCCGCAATCTCCCGGAAGTTGGTCATGTGCGGGCCGAAGATGCTCGGAACGCCAACCGAGGCGGGTTCCAGCAGGTTGTGGCCGCCGGTGGGCACCAGGCTGCCGCCGACAAAGACCAGATCAGACAGGGCATACAGGTCCATCATCTCACCTATGGTGTCCACCAGGAGCACTTCACCGCTGGCAAACGCCACGTGTAGCGAGGCATCCAGTGCCGTGCGACGGCGGAACGGCATGTTGGCCCGCTCCAGGAGCGCGGCAACCTCGGCGGCCCGCTCCGGGTGGCGCGGCACCAGCACCAGAAACAGGTTGCTGTGTCCGGCCAGCAGCTCACGGTAGGCGGCCAGGACAAGTTCCTCCTCGCCGGGATGGGTACTGCCGGCAACCAGCACGGTCAGGGGGCCGGGAATGGCATAGCGCTCCCTGAGGGCGGCTCTCTCCTCCGGCTGGACCTGGCGGAACGGGATATCGTACTTGATGTTGCCGGCTGTCAGCGTGTGCCCGGGCCGGGCGCCAATGGCGACAATCCGTTCCCGATCGGTATCGGTCTGCATGCAGAGGGTGGAAAAGAGTTCCAGGGAGTGGCGGAAAAACCAGCTGAAGCGCAGGTAGCCGCTGAAGGAGCGGTCGGAGATGCGGCCGTTGGCCAGAACCAGCGGGATCTGGCGTCTGGCAGCCTCGCGGGTGAAATTGGGCCAGATCTCGGTCTCCATGATGATGACAATGGCCGGCTTTATCCTGTCCAGCGTGCGGCCCACGGCCGGCAGAAAGTCGAAGGGGAAATAGATGCAGAGGTCTTTTTCCGGAAACCCGGTGGCAATCTTGCGGCCGGTTTCGGTGGTGTTGGACACCAGGATGGCATGGTCGGGATAACGTTTGCGGAGCGCCTGCAGCAGTGGGCGGGCAGCGATGGCCTCGCCCACGGATACGGCATGCAGCCAGATCACCGGGCGCTGGCCGATCTTTTTCAACTCTTCCGTGGGGATTTGTCCGAACCGCTCGGCAAAGGCCGGTGGCCGGCCCCGGCTGAGGGAGCGGTAGAGGTGGTAGAGGCAGACCGGTATCAGCAGGAAAATGGAGAGTATGTTGTAGAGGACGTAGAACATGACGGCTCGTTGGTTGTTGCTGCCCAAAGGATTTTCAATCGTGCCAGCTGCTCACTTCCGGGTCAGTGTTTGTTGCCTGTACACTCCCGATCCAGCCCCAGCAGGTAATAGAGCACCGAGGCGGTCAGATGAACCACGCCCCAGGCCCAGAGGATGTCGCTGACAAAGTGCCCCCCTTGGGCGATGCGGGCCAACCCCATCAGAACGCCGTATAACATCCCGCTGCCAAAGACATATAGTGCCAGGCGCGGGTGCCGCCGGCGCAGGACAAAGTATGGCATGGCAAGGTAAAAGGCCGATGACCCGTGACCGGAGGGGAACGATTTGCCGTTGTCGGTACCGCTCCTCTGCCACGGCTGATGAAATGCCCCGGCGCCGCCGAACTGGGTGATCTCGCGGGGCCGTGGTCGGCCCCAATGATCCTTGAGGACCGAGTTGACCATCAGGCCCGGTCCCAGGGCAAGCAGCAGTACCATGAAGGCGGCCCCTTTCCTGAATCTTGCCAGCGGCTGCCTGAAGAAGCCCGCCACGAACAGCGCCAGGGCCGCTGTTCCAAGTAGGTATGCGGGATAGAAACCGAAGCGGTAGAGTTGGTGCCAGGGGGCCTGATCGCCAATGGGCCAGCCAGGGCTGCGATAAAAAAAGGCGGACACCTTCAGGTCGGCACCGGTTATGGCGATAATGGCGGTCGCTGCCAACAGTATGACCAGGGGCAGTCCGAAATCGAGCAGTTTCCTGCCCATCAGGTGGTTTCACCGGCTCGCTTCCAGCGGCGGTGCACCCAGTACCACTGGGTGGGGTGGGCGACTATGAAATCTTCCACGTAGCGTGACAGGGCCTGGGCCTCGATTTTGATCCCTTCCTCGCTCATATCGCCGCTGAAGCGGTGTTCGGGGAGAAAGGTGATCACCTGCCGTTCCCCTTCGCGATGGATAAAGGTCGGGAGAACCGGCGCTCCGCTTTTCTGGGCGATGATCACCGGCGCCTTGGAGGCCCATGCCCTGCGGCCCATGACGTCGATCAGCACCCCCTCCTCGGGGAAAACCGCCTGATCCGCCAGGATTCCGATCAGTTCCGACCTTTTTAATGCGGACAGGATGCCCTTCAGGGCACCCTGCTTGTAGATCACCCGACTGTTGTAGCGCATACGCATTCGCTCCACCATCCTGTTCAGGTGGGGGTTGTTCTGACGGCGGGCCACAACGGACATCCCCTCGTCAAATAGGCTGCTGAAGGCCAGCGCCAGAAGTTCCCAGTTGCCGCAATGACCGGTGAGGAAGATCAGCCCCTTGCCCTTGGCCCTGGCTGTCTCGTAATTCTCACGGCCCCGCAGTTCGATGCTGCTGATTACATCCTCGCCCTTGCCGTGGTAGAGCCGGCAGACCTCCATCAGCGATCTGCCCAGGTTTCGGAAGGTCTCCCTGGCCAGCTCTTCGGCGGTCGCATTCCCCTTGTTCCAGAGCGGATGTTGCTTCATGAAAGGAAGCGCTTGATTGATGTTATCAATGGCAATGGCGCGCCTCTTGGGTACGATGCAGGGAATGACAAGCCCGGCGAACGCACCAAGGCGGTAGGTGAACCTAGCCGGGAGGATGGCGGTGATCAGGGTAAGGATATAGAAAAATGCGGCCTGAATTGTCCAGATAATGTTTTTCACGGCTCGTTGGCAACCTCTGCCGTTTCCTTGTCGCTGAATTGCAGCGAGTGCAGACGGCTGTAAAGCCCGCTGTTGGTCAACAGATCGTCATGGGTGCCGCTTTCGACGATGCGGCCAGCTTCGAGCACGATGATCCTGTCGGCGTGCAGAACTGTCGAGAGGCGATGGGCAATCACAAATGTGGTCCGGTTAGCCATCAGGTTGTCCAGTGCTTTCTGCACCATTTGCTCGCTTTCCGTGTCCAGGGCGCTGGTGGCTTCGTCCAGAATCAGGATCGGCGCATTTTTGAGAAGTGCCCTGGCAATACAGATCCGCTGGCGCTGGCCACCGGAGAGCCTTAAACCCCGATCACCGATGCTGGTGTTGTAGCCATCTGGCAGTTGGGTAATGAAATCATGGGCAAAAGCCGCTTGGGCCGCCTCCTGCACCTCCTGAACGCTGGCATTGGGTTTTCCGTAGCGGATGTTGTTGGCAATGCTGTCGTGGAACAGGGTTGTTTCCTGGTCCACCAGTGCGATCTGGCTGACCAGTGATTTGAGGGAAATGTCGCGGATATCGCGGCCATCGATGAAGATGCCGCCTTCCTGCACGTCGTAAAAGCGCGGCAATAGGGAAACAAGGGTTGTCTTGCCGCCCCCCGATGGACCGACCAGGGCAATCATCTGGTTGCTGGATGCGCTCAGGGAGATGTTGTTGAGAACGGTTTCTCCGCCGTAGCTGAAGGATACGTTGCGAAATTCCACCAGGCCGGCTGACCGGCCGATCTCGATTGCTCCGGGACTATCTACGATGTCGCGGTGCTCATCAAGAATGTGAAATACCCGCTCGGCAGCTCCGGCAGAACGCTGTAGCAAGTTGTAAGAACTTTGAAGCTTTTTGATCGGAGTGAATACCATTACCATGGCGGCAATGAATGAGAAAAACTCTGATGGGGTCATGCGTCCGGACATGACTTGGCTGCCGCCGAAATAAATTACCCCGGCTACCCCAAAGGAGATGATGGCCTCCGAGACCGGCATGGCCAGGGATTCATATTTTATATAACGGCGAATCTGGTTGAAAAACTCCAGATTTACTGCACGAAACCGCTCTATGGTTCGCTCTTGCAGGCCAAAGGCCTTGATGACTTTTACACCGGAGAAGGTTTCCTGGAGGATGGAGGTGAGTCCCCCCATGACGTTCAGGCTGCGGCCGGAGGCATTCTTGATTTTTTTGCCGATCAATTGGGCAGGGTAAGCCGTAGCTGGAATTACCACGAACGAAATAATGGCCAGTTGCCAGTTACGGTAAAATATAACCCCCAAAAGCGAGCTGGCCGAGATCAAATCCCTGAACAGGCCACTGACTACCTGCCCTATTCCTTCCTGCATCTGAGCAATATCGTTGGTCATGTGCGACATCAACTCGCCGGTCGCCTTACGGTTGAAAAATGCCATATCCTGTAAAATCGTATTTGAATACAGTGAATTACGTATGTCTTGGATGGCCTTCTGACCGGCCAGCTTGATTGTCATGTCATAGGTAAAGCGGGTGAGGCCTCGAACTATGAACAGTATGATGATGCCGAGAGGGACGAGCATGAATATAAAGGTATCCTTGCCGGCAAATACCTTTTTCAGGACCGGTTCGACCAGATAGGCAATGGCACCGTCCATGGCGCCGACAATTGACGAACAGATGGCAGAGATGACCAGCAGTTTCCAGTAGGGTTTGAAGTAACCGAGTGTTCGTTTCAGAGTCGAATTCATTGAGAGTCCATCATGGATAAAGTTAATTGTGCCACGTTGGCGGAAGCCCCACCGTTTCCGAGTTTGCCGCGGACCGTTGCCAGTTTGTGCCTGATGGTCCGGTCATAGTCGGGGTTGCAGAGAATGGTTTCGATCTCTGCCGCGATCCTGGCAGCATTGGCATCGTCTTGGATCAGCTCCTGCACCACGGTCTCACCGGCCACGATGTTGCACAGCCCGATGTGGTCGATCTTCACCAAGCGCTTGGCCAACTGGTAGGTGAGCGGCGAGAGCCGGTAGATGATTACCATGGGTGTGCCGACCAGGGCGATCTCCAGGGTGACGGTGCCGGATACCGAGATGATCGCGTCGCAGGAGCGGATCAGATCGTGGATGCGTTCGTGGATGATGGTCGCTTCGAGCCCCACGGCACGGAGCTGCGGCATGATATCTTCCTCTGCCAGTGTGGATGCCAGCGGCAGCACGAACTGGATGCCGGGGAAGCGTTCTTTCAGTAGCATGGCCGCTGCGGCTATGGTCGGCAGAAGGCGCTCGATCTCGTTTTTGCGGCTGCCAGGGAACAGCCCGACGATCTTGCGTAAAGGGTCGAGGCCAAAGCCGGCCGCAGCCTGGTCGCGCGTGATCTCCACCTTGACCAGGTCCAGCATGGGATGCCCCACGAATGATACCGGAACCCCGGACTTTTCGTAAAATGGGGCTTCAAAGGGAAGAATTACCGCCATGCGGTCCACCAGACGCGCGATTTTCCTGACACGTCCCTGACGCCAAGCCCAGATCTGGGGGCTGATGTAGTAAAGCACCGGAACCTTGGCTTGTTTAGCGACCTTGGCCAGACGCAGGTTGAAACCGGGATAGTCGATCAGGATCAGGAGGCTTGGCGGGTCGTTCAACAGGATCTTCTTCAGCTTGAGAAAGGCGGCGGAGATGACGTTGAAGTGTTTCAGCACCTCCACCAGGCCAACTACGGCCATTTCTGCCGAATCCACCAGGGTTTCCACGCCTGCCTCACGCATGCGCATGCCGCCGATGCCGAAGAAGTGTAGGGCGGGATTCAGTTTGTGGGTTTCGTTGGCGAGGTCGGCGCCGTAAATGTCGCCGGATGCCTCGCCGGCCACGATCATGATGCGTCTAGTTATGGATTCCGAGTGGATATTTGGCATCTACAGAAGTCCCCCTTTGAAAAAGGGGACCCATAAGTCGGGCCTAAAGGGTTTAGGGGGAATTGCCGGTAATCTGCGGGAAAACCAAATCCCCCCTAGCCCCCCTTTGACAAAGGGGGGGATCAAAAAGTACTTATTACCCAACCAGGGCCTCTTTAACCGTTTCGGCCACCAGGCGCACCTGCTCATCGGTCATTTCCGGATAGATGGGGAGCGACATGCAGCGGTTTGCCACACCCTCGGCAACAGGCAGGGAAAGAGTTGCGCAGGCCGTGCTGAAAACTTCCTGTTTGTGGAGCGGGATGGGATAATAGACTGCAGAGGCGATCTGCTTCTCCGACAGCTTGGCCATGATCCGATCGCGCTGGTCGGTCAGAATCGTGTACTGATGGTAGACATGCACGCCCTTGCCGTCTTCACGGGGAACGGTAGCCACCTCTTTTAGCAGTGACGAGTAAAGGTGTGCCACCCGGCGGCGGCCGCTGTTGAATCCGTCGATACGCTTGAGCTTGATCCGCAGGATTGCGGCCTGGATATCGTCCAGGCGGCTGTTGTAGCCGATCACGTTGTGGTGGTAGCGTACGGCGCTGCCGTGGTTGCGCAGTATCTTTACCTGGGCCGCCAGTTCGGGCGTGGCACAGGTGACCAGGCCGCCGTCGCCGAAACAGCCCAGATTTTTGCTGGGGAAAAAACTGAAACAGCCCATCTTGCCGAGCGTGCCGGTCATGGAACCGTCAACTGCGGCGCCGAAGGATTGGGCGCAGTCCTCGATCAGCAGCAGGCCGTGTTTGTCGCAGATTGCCTTGATTGCAGCCATATTGGCCGGCTGGCCAAAGAGATGCACCGGGATGACCGCCTTGGTGCGGGGGGTGATGGCTGCTTCGATCCGGGCCGGGTCGATGTTGAAGGTCCCGGGATCGATGTCAACAAAGACCGGTGTCGCCCCGGCGTAGCAAATGGCCTCGGCGGTGGCGATAAAGGTAAAGGGGGAGGTGATTACTTCGTCTCCAGGCCCGATGCCGGCGGCTACCACTGCCAGGTGCAGGGCATCGGTGCCGGATGCGCAGGCCACGGCATGGGGAGCGCCCAGATAGGCGGCGGCTTCCTGTTCGAAGGCCGTAACGTTCGGGCCTAGAATGAACTGGGTGCTTTCCAGTGCATCCAGCACGGCCTTGTCTATCTCGGCTTTGAGCATGTGATATTGGGTTTTCAGGTCTACCATGGGAATCATGACATCACCTTTCGTGTTAAAAATCCGGAAAATCGGGCTATTCGACTATTCGCCTGCCCAGCGCCTGGTTGATCTTGAGCGCTGTTTCCAGCGCCATCCTGCCGTCACGGCCGCTTACCTGGGGTTGCTTCCCGTCGCGAATGGCTCTTATGAATGATTCGATCTCACTGAGCAGGGCATCGGCTTGGCCAAGTTCCCGTTCGTCCACCTTTACGTTAGGTATGCCTGGGAAGAGTTCGCCGCTCCCCTTTTTGGCCACCAGCACCTTGCGGTTCTGAAAGTCAAGGGTCAGGTAAGCGTCGCGCTGGAAGATGCGCATCTTGCGTTCGCTCTTCAGGCTGATGCGGCTGGCGGTGACATTGGCCACGCAACCGCTTTCAAAGAGGATGCGCGCATTGGCAATGTCCTCTTCGCCGGTAAAGACCGGGGCACCGATGGCATCAATTCGTTCGACCGGTGATTTGACAATATGCTGAATGATATCGATGTCGTGGATCATCAAATCCAGTACGACATTGACATCCGTACCGCGCGGTTTGAAAGGGGCGATCCGGACCGATTCGATGAAGAGCGGCCCCTCCAGGATGCTTTCCACGGCTACGAGCACAGGATTGAAGCGTTCCAGGTGGCCCACCTGGAATACAACATTATTTTTATCGGCCAAAGCGATCAGTTCGTCTGCCTCGGCAATGGTTACGGTGATCGGTTTTTCGATCAAGACATGGACACCGTTGGAAAGGAAATCCCTGGCAACGGCATGGTGAAATTGGGTGGGCACCACCACGCTGACCGCATCGACCTGGCCCAGCAGTTCGCGGTGATCGCCTATAGCCACCGTCCCCAGTGCCGATGCTATCTCGGCGGCCCGCTTTTGGTCGCTGTCCACCACACCTACCAGGTCAACATCAGCAAGAGCGGCATATTTCTGGGCATGGAAGTTTCCCAGATAGCCTACGCCGATGACGGCTGTCCGTAGTCTCTGGCCGCTCATCCGCGACAGATACCACGTTTTGATCGTTCGATAAAGGACAGCAGATTTTCGACTTCGGGAGAGCCAGGCATCTCCTTGCGGATACGGGCGATGGCGTCAGGTTGTTTCAGGTCGGCGAAAAAGAGGGTTTTGTAGGCCTTTTTCAGGTTGTTGATGGCTTCATCCGTGAAACCGCGACGCTTGAGGCCGATCAGGTTGAGACCGCGCAACTTGGCGTCCCTCTTGCCCTGGGTGGCTATCATGTATGGTGGGATATCCAGGCCGATCAGGGTGCCGCCTCCGATCATGGAGTAAGCGCCGATTGTGGCAAATTGATGCACGGCTACCAAGCCACCGAGGATCACGTTGTCTTCCACCGTGACATGGCCGGCCAGGGTGGCCACATTGGCCATGACCACGCCGTTGCCTATCCGGCAATCATGGGCAACGTGGGAGTAGGCCATCATCATGTTATTGTCGCCTACCACTGTTTCCGCATGGCCGGTAACGGTGCCGCGGTGGATGGTGGCGAACTCGCGGATGATATTGTTGTTTCCGATGCGGGTCCAGGTTTCCTCGTTGCGATACTTCAAGTCCTGGGGCGGGGCACCCACCGAGGTCTGGTGGAAGATCTGGTTGTTCTCGCCGATCTCGGTCCAATCGCCGATAACGGCGTGAGCACCGATTTTGGTCCCTGATCCGATCGTGACATGTCTGCCGATGATGGCATAGGGGCCGACTTCCACGCCGGCCGCCAGTTGTGCGCTATTATCAATGATTGCGCTGGGATGTATCATGGGGTTTCTCCCTTGTTCCAGGCTCCCGTAAGGGGAGGGGGCATTTTCGATTTATTCGCCCTTTTCGGCAAAGGTTGCCTTGAGCGAGGCCTCGGTCACCAGGTTTTCCCCGACAAAGGCCTTGCCGTTGACGCCCCAAATACCGCGGCGGTTGAAGGTCGTCTCGATCTGGATACGTAACTGGTCGCCCGGAAAGACCGGTTTCCGGAATTTTGCGTTATCTATGGACATGAAATAAGTGACTTTTTTCCTGGTTTCCTCGTCCGAGGCAAGATAGGCCATGATACCGGCCACCTGGGCCATTGCCTCGACGATCAGTACACCCGGCATGACGGGGTGGCCAGGGAAATGCCCCTGGAAAAAGGGCTCGTTGATGGTGACGTTTTTGATCCCGACGCAGCGCTTGCCATGCTCCAGTTCGACGATCCTGTCTACCATCAGGAAGGGGTAGCGGTGGGGGAGAATCTCCATGATTGCATTGACATCCAATAGCATAGTTGACCTCGATCCAGTTTATTGTTTTGTAATTTGCTGTTCCAGTTCAATGATCCGTTTTTCAAGGGCGCTGACCGATTTCTTCAATTCGGGCAGTTTGGCGACAACCGCCATGCTGCGCAGCCACTCTTTGTGCGGTTGCACCGGGATGCCGCTGTAGCCGGCATTGGCGGCCAGAGAGTTGGGGATCCCCGATTTGGCGCCGACCATGACATTGTCGCCGATGGTCAGGTGCCCTGCAACACCCACCTGGCCGGTCAGGGTGACATGGTTGCCGATCTTGCTGCTGCCGGAGATGCCCACCTGGGAACAGATCATGCTGTCTTCGCCGATCTGGCAATTGTGGGCGACCTGCACCAGGTTGTCGATCTTGGTGCCGCGCTTGATCAGCGTCACTTCCAGGGCAGCCCGGTCAATGCAGCTGTTGGCGCCGATCTCGACGTCATCCTCCAGCACGACGATACCGATTTGCGGGATTGGGTAGTAGCCGCGACCGTCCGGTGCATAGCCGAAGCCGTCGCTCCCTATGACCGCGCCGGGCTGGATCACGCAACGGTTGCCGATCCGGCAGCGTTCGCGAATAACGGCATTGGCGTGGAGAACCGTATCGTTGCCGATGGAAACGCCATCGTAGGCAACAACCCCCGGGTAGAGCACGCAGCGGTCGCCGATCCTGACGTTATTGCCGATTACTACTCCCGGGTGTACGGAAATCCCTTCACCGAGGGAGACGTTCTCCCCGGTGCATGCGCCTGCCATGACTCCAAGAGGCGGATGGGGCTGCACATAGAACAGGCCCAGCAACTTGGCAAAGGCCAGGTAGGGGTTGGCCACTTCGATTACGTTATGACCGTAGCTTTCGGCACCGGGTGCCATGAGCACCGCGCCGGCCTTTGTTTCCGCCACCTTGGCAGCGTATTTCGGGTTTGCCAGAAAGGTGATCTTGTCCGGCCCGGCTGCTTCCAGAGGTGCCAGGCCGTTTATGGTGCAGGATTCATCGCCCTTGACGATGCCGCCCAAATATTCGGCCAGTTCCTTTAGTGTCTTGTCCTGTGTCATGTCTAGTCCCTGAACGGCGCGTATGCAGGTGGCTATTGCATCACGACTTTATTTTTTCCGGTTGGCGTTGAACAGCTTCAGAACATCTTCGGTCAGGTCTGCCTTGTCATCCGCAAAAAGCATGCTTTCGTTTTTGACAAAAATGAAGGTGTAACCATTTTTACGGCCGTACTCCTGGATGACCTTTTCCATCCCCTCGAGAATCTTGCGGGTGAATTCTTCATCCTTACCCTGCAACTCGTCCTGGGCATCCTTTGTGAAGCGCTGGAACTCTTTCAGTTTCAGCTGATAGTCCTTTTCCTTTGCGGCCCTGGTGGTATCATTCAGGAAGGCTCCCTGCTTTTCCACTTCGTCCTTCAGTTTCTTGAGCTCTTCCTGTTTGGCGTTGATTTCGTCCTGGTACTTCTTGAGGCGCGCTGCCAGTTGTTCCTTGGCCTCTTTGCCCGCCTCGGATGTATTGAGCGCACGTTGCATATCAATGTAGCCAAGCTTGATATCGGCGGCATAAACCGTTGAAGAAGCGATGCAAATTGCCATTAGTGCTGTCAGGATTATCCTTCTCATAAACCTTCTCCTTTATTGTGTTGATGCAGCCTAGAATAGACTGCCGATAGAAAATTCGAATCTGCCGCTCCGGCTATCAATGTCCCTTGGGTTGATGGGGATGCCGTATTCGAGCCGTAAGGGGCCGATGGGCGAGGACCAGCGGATGCCGCCGCCATAGCTCATCAGCATGCCACTGAACATCTTGTTCCGGTCATCGAAGGAATTGCCGTAGTCGAAGAATGCCACGCCTTTTATGCCGACGTCAGACAGGAGGGGGAACGTAAGTTCAGTGTTGCCGAAAACCTCGTAGTTTCCTCCTGTGTAGACCACGCCCGAAGAGCGGCTAACCAATGGATCCACGTTGTCGGTCGTCTCGGGTTTTATCGGCGAGACCGTACGGGCCCTGTATCCCCGTAGCGAGAAGATTCCACCCAAATAGAATTTCTCGTCGATCGGTACCGGTTGGCCGACCTCCTGGACATATCCCAGGGTCATTTTGGAGGAGAAAATCAGCTTTTTATAAACCGGGTGGAACCATGTATTGTCTGTTATATAGCGTGCAAACTTGTTATTGCCGCCAAGTCCGGCGTATTCGACGGAAAGAGAGTTCATCATTCCGGTTGTGGGGTCCAGGCGGTAGTCGGTGGTATTGTTGTTGATACTGGCCAGTATGGAACTGGTGGTGGTGGTGCCCAGCGGATAATTGTCGGGATCGACACGGTTAAGATCGGTGTAGGCCTGTTGTGGATTATAGATGTCTTTGATCTCGTATTTGTACATCCAGAAGGTACTGAGGAAATCGCTTATGGGGTAACCGGCCTTGATGTCGCCACCTGTCAGGCGCCGGCTGTAGTCGATGTAATCCCTTTCAGAACGGTAGATATCAGCGCCCAGCGTCCATTTCGTGTCAAGAAAATAAGGGTCGGTCAGGCCAACGGCATATGTCTGCGATTTCCCGCCGATGGAGGCGGAAACATTGGCTTTTAGCCCCAATCCGAGGAAGTTCGCCTGTTGTATGGAACCCTGGCCGATGACGCCGTCCAGCGAGCTGTAGCCGCCACCGATGCTGAAGGTGCCGGTCGGCTTTTCCTTGATGTCTACATTGATGTTAAGCTTGTTGCTGGCGCTTCCCTTGGCTGTAGCGATGTTGGCTTCTTCGAAATATCCGAGGTTCATCAGGTTCTGCTTACTGCGCTTCATGCCGGTGGCGCTGTAAAGTTCGCCCTCTGTTACCCGCATTTCGCGGCGGATGACCTTGTCACGGGTTTTGGGGTTGCCGGCGATATTGATGCGCTCGATTGATACCAGCTCGCCCTTTTCCATGTCAAAGGTCAGGTCAACGGTCTTTTTTTCCGGATCGGGTTTGGTTAACGGGTTGACGTTGGCAAAGGCATAACCCTTGTCTGCATAGACATCGGTCAAGTTGAAAATGTCGGTACGCAAAACAGCGCGGCTGAAGACCGCACCCTGCTCCTCTTTAAGCTTTTTGCGCAGCTCTGAGGCCGGTTCCAGCAGTTCACCCTTGAAGTCAATATCTCCCACCCGGTACTGTTCGCCTTCCGTAATGCCTATGTAGGCCTCCAGGGCATCCTTGGCATCGTTCAGCTTTATAACCGGCTCACCCACTTTGACGTTGATGTAGCCGTTGTTCATGTAGAGATCTGAAATCAACAATGCGTCATTTTTAAGGACTTCTTCTTTATAGGTACCGGCTCCGGTAAGCCAGGACATGAACCATTTTTCCTTGGTCTCCATAACTCCCCGTAATTTGCGGTTGCTGAAGGCCTTGTTGCCGTCGAAGTGAATGGTCCTGATGAGTATCTTCTTTCCTTCAACAATTTTGAAGGTAATGGCCATGTCGGTGGCGGATTTTTTAACCACCAGCGGCTGAACATCAGCCAGGTAATAGCCTTCATCTCCATAGAGCTTTTTTATCTTGGCAACACTTTTGTTCAGGTCCTTGACGGAAAAGATGGAGTTTTGGCGAAATTCCAGAGCCTCTTTGAGCTTGTCGTTAGACAGTTCCTTGTTGCCCTCGAACTTTATGTCGCGGACCACCGGCTTTTCCAGCACGGTATAGACAAGTGCCAGCCCCTTTTTGGTCTCCTCCGTGGAAACCTGAACGTCCTGAAAGTATCCCAGCTTGAAGATGGCGCGCAGGTCTTCATCGGTTTTCTCATTGAAGAGCGAGTCGCCTGCCTTCATCTTGATTACGTTGAGAATGGCGGCTGCTTCTATACGCCGGTTGCCCTTGACAAGAACTTCAACGATCTTTTCGCCTTCGGCGAATGCTGCGCCGGCACAGGCTAACTGCAGTACAAGAACAGCAATCAGCAAAAATGATGATATGGGCACTCTTCCCCCGGAATTCATTGATATTGTTCCAATCTTCCATCCGCCAGTCGAACGACCCGCCCCATGGCTGATGCCAGAACCTCGTTGTGGGTGACCACTACCAGGGTCAGTCCCTTTTTTCGCTGCAATTCGGCCAGCACGGCATGTACGCCTTCGCTGGTCTTCATGTCCAGATTGCCGGTCGGTTCATCCGCCAGCAGCAATTCAGGCGATAATACCAGGGCGCGCGCTATGGCTACCCGCTGTTGTTCGCCGCCCGACAACTCGCCCGGCCGATGGGTCAGGCGTTGAGACAGTCCAACGTCCGCCAGCAGTTCCTCCGCCATTGCCTTGGCTTTGTTCTTTGCAATCCTGGCAATGAGGGCCGGCATCATGACGTTTTCCAGGGCGGTGAATTCGGGCAGCAGGTGGTGGAACTGAAAAACGAAGCCGATGCTTTTGTTGCGGAACAGCGCCAGTTCCCGGTCGCTTTTGCGGAAAAGATCCTGGCCTCCATATTGAACGGTCCCGGCTGAAGGGCGGTCAAGGGCGCCCAGTATGTGCAGCAGTGTGCTTTTGCCGGCCCCGGATGCACCCACCAGGGCAGTGGTTGTACCTTGGGCCAAATCCAGGTCTATCCCTTTAAGAACCTCCACCCGGTTGGATCCGGTACTGTAGGTCTTGCACAGGCCGTGCACCTCCAGCAGGTTGGTCATTGGATCGCCTTCCCGGGAAAATGAAGTGCCCTACTCATAGCGCAGTGCCTCTGCCGGCAGCATGCGAGACGCCTGCCAGGCCGGATAGAGCGTGGCGATGAATGATATGAGGATCGCAGTCACAGAGATCAGTACGACATCGGACGGGATCACCAGCGAAGGGAAGCGGTCCAGATAGTAGACATCCTTGCTGAAGAAATCCTGGCCGGTAACCTTTTGAACGACGCTGATGATCGGCTCCAGATTCAGCGCCACCAGCAATCCTGAAACAACTCCCAGGATGGTGCCGATGATACCGATGATCAGTCCTTCCAGCACAAATATCTTCATGATGCTGGAACCGGTGGCTCCCATGGACTTGAGAATGGCGATATCCCTGGTTTTTTCCATAACTACCATGAACAGGGTCGAGGCAATGCCGAAAGCCGCCACCAGCACGATCAGGGTCAGGATGACGAACATGACGACCTTCTCGGTTTTGAGGGCAAACAGGATATTGCGGTTCATCTGCATCCAGTCCCGGGCGTAGTAGTCAACACCGAGCCCGCGGTTGATTTCGCGGACCAGTTTCCCTGTCTGGTACACATCTGTTACCTTGAGTTGAATGCCGGTAACCGTATCGCCCAGGTCAAAAAAGGCTTGGGCCTGATCAAGGCTGATATAGGCCAGGGTCGAGTCGTATTCGAACATGCCGGTGTTGAAGATGCCGGCAACCCTGAAAGGCTTCATTTTAGGCATCATCCCCAATGGTGTTATGTTTCCCATTGGCGAGATGACGTTTACCTTGTCCCCGACAAACAGATTAAGGTGCTTGGCCAGTTCCTTGCCGATCAAAAGCCCGGGCAAGGCAACCGAGCCTTTACCCATGGTGGGTTCAAGGTCGTCGATGTTTCCTTCGACCACGGAATGGCTCAGATTGGTGACCAGTCGGTCTGACCGGACGTCGATGCCTCTCAGCACGACCCCGGAAACATTTTTTCCGGAAGATAGCATAACCTGGTTGTAAATAAAAGGCGTAGCCGCGATTACCCCTTTGAAGCGCGCAAGCTTCTCCATGACCTGGTGGTAATCGTCCATGGGGCCGCCATTCCGGACCACCACGATATGGGCGTTGGTTCCCAGGATCTTTTCCTTGAGATCTTCCTCGAAACCGGTCATGACCGCCAATACGACGATCAAAGCCATTACTCCCAGCGTTACCCCCGCGGTTGAGATGAAGGTAATGATGGAAATGAAGGTTGATTTGCGTTTTGCCTTGAGGTAGCGCAGCCCTATGAAAATTTCAAATGGCATGTCAGGTCGCGGTTCTTCGGTTAACGGGACTCTTTCCGCAGCTGCGGAAAGAGGATGACATCGCGGATAGAAGCCGAATCGGTCAGGAGCATCACCAGACGATCGATGCCGATCCCTTCGCCGGCAGTTGGGGGCAAGCCGTATTCAAGGGCGCGGACATAGTCCTCGTCCATGTAGTGTGCCTCTTCATCGCCTTTATCCTTTTCGGCAACCTGGGACAGAAAGCGCTCCTTCTGGTCGACCGGATCATTCAACTCCGAGAAAGCATTGGCGATCTCACGCCCGGCAATGATCAGTTCGAAGCGGTCAACGATATCCGGGTTGTGGTCATTCTTGCGTGAAAGCGGCGAGACTTCGGTCGGGTAGTCGGTAATGAAGGTCGGCTGAATCAGTTTGTGCTCCACCACTTCGTCGAAAATTTCCATGATCAGCTTGCCGTAGCCGATTTCCATGGGCAGATCAAGGCCGATGCTGCGGGCGTACGCCAAGGCCAGATCCCGGTCGTCCAGGTTTTTGGCATCTATGTCGCCGTATTCCAGGATGGCATCCCGGACAGACAGGCGTTTCCAGGGGCGCTGAAAGCTGACTTCGAACTCCTGGTAGCGGAAATCCAGTGTTCCCAGCACCTCCTGGGCAACGTGGCAGAAGAGTTCCTCCGTGAAATCCATCAGGTCCTCAAAGGTTGCATAGGCCTGGTAAAACTCCATCATGGTGAACTCGGGGTTGTGCCGGACAGAAATCCCCTCGTTTCTAAAGTTGCGGTTGATCTCGAAGACTCGATCCAGACCGCCGACCACCAGCCGTTTCAGGTACAACTCCGGGGCGATGCGCAGGTAAAGCTGCATGTCCAGCGCGTTGTGATGGGTAATGAAAGGTCGGGCGGTGGCGCCCCCAGGGATTGGTTGCATCATGGGGGTCTCGACTTCCAGAAAGTCTCGGCCGGTCATGAAGGCCCGGATAAGATTGACGATGCGGGAGCGCTTGATAAAGATTTCCCTGACTTCGGGGTTGACGATCAGGTCCACATAGCGCTGGCGGTACCGTGTTTCGACATCTGTCAGGCCATGAAACTTCTCCGGCAATGGATGCAGCGATTTGACCAATTGGCGGATGCTCTTCACATGGAGCGAAAGTTCGCCGGTCTTGGTGCGGAAGGGGAAGCCCTCAACGCCCACAATGTCGCCGATGTCGAAAGACTCGAACGCTTCATAGTTGTCCGCGCCGATTTCGTCCTTTTTGACATAAAGCTGGATTCGGCCTTTGCGGTCCTGCAACTGGATAAAGGCGGCCTTGCCAAAGGAACGGCGGGCCAGGATGCGGCCGGCAACGATAAAATTTTCCTGTGCCGCATCGATCTGCTCTTTGTCGCCGTAAGCGGCTACTATATCGGCCGAGGTATGCTGCGGTTTGAAATCGTTGGGATAGGGATTGATTCCGGCTTCCCAGAGGGTATCCACTTTGCGCCTTCTCTGCAGAAGGAGTTCGCTGAGCTCTTCCATTTTTTTCTATTCAGCCTTTCTAGGTGACAATAATATATTGCATAGGAAAAGACAGATATAAATATCCCTGATGTTCGGTCACGTCAAGTAAAAAGGGACATCATCGAGGGGATGCCCCTTTGCCAATCTACTGATTTTACTTGATCATTTCTCGGAAACCAACCTGTGACGGGGATGGGGCCGGGCTTGTCCGGCTTCCGTATTGAGTCGGAGCCGAGCAGATTTATTGCATTCCACGGATCAGCCGGATGGAGTTATTCAGGCTGTCCGCCACAAAAAGTCTTATGCCGTCAGTGGTGATTCCGGCAGGGCCGTTGAATTTAGCGGTCCCGTTGGAATTGTTCACATATCCTGCACCGGTGTCTCCGGCAACGCCTTGTATAGTATCAACATACCTAGTGCTGATGACAATCCTGCGGATATTGTTGGAGGCATAGGAGGAGTCGGTGACGTAGAGGTTCACGCCGTCGGTTGTGATGCCGTTGGGTCTGTTGAATCGCGCCGCGTTCTTGATGCCATCGACAGAACCGGTGTTGCCGGCGCTACCGGCAAGGGTAGTCACTTCTCCTGTCGCCATCACGATTTGGCGGATTGTGCTGTTGTTGAAGTCGGTAACATAGAGGTTTGAGCCGTCCGTTGCAATCTGTGTGGGTAGATTGAAGCGCGCGGTAGACCCGGTGCCGTCGGTGGAATCCGCGGCGCCGGCGGATCCGGCGGCGCCAGCCAGCGTAAACACCGCATTGCTTGAAAGAACGATCTTGCGGATCAGGTGATTGCCGCAATCGGCCACGTAAAGGTTGGTGCCATCCGTGGTGATGCCAAAAGGACGATAGAACCTCGCATTTGTCCCGACAGTTGCGTCAACCGCACCGGCTTCACTGGAACTTCCAGCTATCGTGGTAACGATACCGGTATTTGTGTCAACTTTGCGGATCGTATTGTTGCCGTAATCAGCCACATAAAGGGATGTCCCAACAATGGTGATACCGGTAGGGAGATTGAAAGTGGCTTTATCGCCATTGGTGTCAGCGGTACCGGAATCATTATCCCCAGCCAGGCCGCTAGCGCTCCCTGCCAAACGGGTGACGGTCCAGGTACCGATTTCGATCTTGCGGATCGTGTTGCCGTAGGTATCGGCCACATACAGGTACGTCCCATCCGTGGCGATCCCAAGGGGGTGGTTGAATCTGGCATCGGTGCCGCTGGCACCGGTTCCGCTGTCGAGCCCGGCAGTACCGGCGATACTGCCGGCAGCGGTGGAAACGTTGCTGAACGTAAGGGGGAGGGTGGTTCCTTGGACTGAGCCCCCCAGTATTGCGCCATTTGGTGTCACATTGGCTGCGATTATGGAGTTCAAGTAGGTTTGTGCCGAGGTGATGTCGAGATAAAATCTGCTGATCCTGTTATTATTACTTGCATCTGACATGAGCCAGTATGTCCCCTCCTGTTGGAGGCAGGTGAAGGTATGCTGCACGGAGCTTGAGTCGATGTAGACAAGCGAACCGGTTGACGAAATGTTCCAATCTCCGGGGTTGGCAGCCGGTGATGTCGGGGTATTGCTGAACGTGTATGTGACATAGGCAGTGTTGGATGTCGCATTGGGCAGAACGCTGAAAAAGCTTTTGTTTGCAACATTTGCATCACTAAGCTTAACCACTTCCGGAAGATTGGTTACCGTAGTTGTTGCGGTAGTTGAACCGCTACCGCCACCGCAACCAGCCATAAACATAATCGATAATAAAGTAAATATTGCCTTAACAAACTTCCGCATTACTGTCTCCTGGTCGATTGTTCGGATGCCTTTCAAGGTGCCAAACAATACACGTATCCATTGCGATTTACAACAAGAGGAAAGATTGATACCCGTCAAGTCTCGCAACTGTCTGCCCCTGTGGTATTACCCCTGGGGAGTTTCCGTTTTTTTCTTGCGCGGCCGCGCGGCTTTTTTGGGTTTATCGGCTACCGGTTCAGCGTTTTCCGGGACCGGTTCAAAAACCTTTTTTGTAGCGGCCCGGCGCGGCTTCTTGGGGGGGGCTGGTGCCTCGACCTCAACGAAAGGCTTGGCTTCTGCCGGTGCGAGCTCGACCGTTTCCGGCTCGACCTTCTTCTTGGCCCGAGGCGCCCTGACACGCTTGGGTTTTTCCGGGGCAGTTTGTTCGGGCTGAGCTGCTGCCGGTTCGTATGACGATTCTTCCTTTTGCGGAGCGATTTCAGGCGCCGGGATTTCTTGTGGGGCTTCTGCCGGTTCTGTAGCTTCTGAAGTATCATTAGCTTCTGTTGCCGTTTCCGGGCCTTTGCCGGGTTTGCGGCTGCGCCGCCGCCTGCGTTTTTTGGGTTTTGCCGCTGCTTCTTCGATTTCGCCGCTGCTTTCCTCGCCGGCTGGTGCCTGCTCGGGCGCAGTTTCGGCTTCGTCCTGTTCCGTGGAAAGTTGGGTTTCCGGCTGCTCTGCTGTGGGGGCCGCTTCTCCGGTATGTTTCTTTTTCTTGCGCCGGCGCTTGCGTTTTTTGCCACCCTCGACCACAGCAGTGGGCTCGGCAGCCTGTTCAGCATTGGCAACCTGATCCGTGTCCAAGGCTTCGGTGATTATGGCCGTGGAATCTTCTTCTTCCTCGTTTTTCGGCACATCTTCCGGCCGCACCTTTTCGCGCTTGACAATCTCCAGTTCCAACTGGTTCAACAGGAAGGAGGTTTTGCCCTTGACCGTGACTTCTATGTCATAGTCGTTCTCTATCTGGGCCAGCTCCCGTTTCTTGCGGTTCAGCAGGTAGTATGCCACCTCCAGCGGCAGGCCGCCGCGCACTTCGGATACGGTACCCTTGGCAGCCGCGCCATGCACCTTGCGCAGGAAGGAAAGGGCCATGGCCTCCACCGATTTTACCTTGCCCCGTCCTTCGCAATGGGGGCATTCCAGGTGAATGGCGTCGTTCAAAGTCTTGGCAATGCGCTGGCGGGACATCTCCATGATGCCGAATTCTGAGATCCGGCCCAGATTGACCCTGGCCTTATCCATCTTGAGGGCATGTTTAAGACATTTTTCAACTTCGCTGTTGTGCTTCCTGTCGCGCATGTCTATGAAATCGATCATGATCAGACCACCCAGGTCGCGCAGCCGCAGTTGGCGGGCTACCTCCTCGGCCGCTTCCATGTTGGTCTTGAAGGCTGTATCCTCGATGCCGCGCTCGCCGCTGGATTTGCCGGAGTTGACATCGATGCTGACCAGCGCCTCTGTAGGTTCGATGATCAGCGAGCCGCCCGAAGGGAGCGGAACGCGTTTTTCGTAGATCTGATCGATCTGCTCTTCTAGTTGAAAACGCGAGAAGATCGGGCGCTTTTCCTTGTGCAGCTTTACCCGTTTTTCATACTTGGGCATGGTCTCGCGAAAGAACTCCTTGGCCTCCCGGTAAGCATCCTTACTGTCCACCAGCACTTCGTCGATATCGTCGGAAAAGTAGTCACGGAGGGAGCGGATGATCAGGCCCCGGTCCCGGTAGATCTCCCCAGCCACTTTTATCTCGTTGGCGGCCCGCTTGATGCCTTCGTACATACCCACCAGATTATCAAGGTCCTTCTGCAACTCTTCCTGGGTGTGTCCAACGGCTTCGGTACGTATGATATAGCCGGTCTCAGGCGGGATGGTCATGGCGGCCACGATGGTTTTCAATTTCTTGCGTTCACCTTCCTGTTCAACCTTGCGGGAGATGCCGGACGAGTCGCTGCCCGGCATGATCACCATGTAGCGTCCCGGCAAGGAGATGTAGCTGGTAAGGGCAGAACCTTTGTTGTCCCGTTCATCCTTTTCGACCTGTACTATCAACTCCTGTCCCCGCCGCAATACTTCCTGGATACGTGGCCTGCGTTTGCGCTGATCTTCCGGCACATCGTCGCGCCACTGCCAGAAATCGGGGTGCAGTTCGCTCATCTGGAGAAAACCGGGCTTTTGTCTGCCGATGTCGACAAAAGCTGCCTGCAGTCCCGGTTCCACCCGCACGACAATGCCCTTGTAGATATTGCCCTTGGTCTGCTCTTTGCCGCTAATTTCGATATTCAGCTCCATCAAGCGGCCTTCGTGCACAATGGCAACGCGGGCCTCCTCCGGGTGCATGACGTTAATCAGCATCTTTTTGCTTACAACATCGCCCATTACTTTATATTCCTTTCACATGAGGCAGGCTCATACGACTTTTATTGAAAATCAACAAATTATATAGATTTTAACACTGAAAGCAAAGAAAAAGGGCATATCGGAGGAAAAATCGAACGGCCTTCAGGAATATTCCGGAAGGCCGTTGGTATCTGTAACTGTGATGTCGTAACCTCTGCGGAATATCCGACTATCCTGAACTTTTGTCTAAAGTTTGAACCATCCAACCATCTGCCGCAAGTCGGAGGCAAGTTGTGCAAAGTTGTCCGAGGTGCCCTTGATGTCGTTTACCGACACCGACACCTGACGGGTGACATCATTGATGGACAGCATGGTGCGATTGATATCTTCAGTGGTGGCTGACTGCTCTTCAGTTGCAGTGGCAATGGCCTGAACCATGTCAAAGACCTGTTCCACGCAGGTGACGATCTCCATCATGGCCTTCTGGGTGGTGTCCACATGGGTGACGATCTTGTCGATCGCCTCCCGCTCACTCTTCATGGACGATACCGAGGACTGTACCTCGCTTTGCATGGATCTGACCGTGTTTGCGATCTCGTTGGCCGAATCGGTGGAACGTCGCGCCAGTTGGCGGACACTGTCGGCAACCACGGCGAAACCTCGGCCCATCTCTCCGGCTCTGGCCGCCTCGATGGAGGCGTTGAGGGCAAGCAGATTGGTCTGGTCGGCGATATCCTTGATAATGTCGACAACCTCGTTGATGGAATCTGATTTTGCGCCCAGTGCCTCAATCTGTTCCCCGGATTTCTTGACGATTTCTGCGAAGGCAAACAGTTCCCTTGAAGTGGCATCGAGCGATGTCCTGCCTTCCATGGCCATCTGCTTCATCTTTCCGGCGGAATCAGCCGTGTGGCTTGCGTTGGTTGTCACATCCTGGATGGTCTGGGTCATCTCGGTCATGGCGGTAACGGACTGTTCGATCTGTTGGGACTGACTGCTGGAGTTCTCCTCCAGCTGACCTGCAGTGGCGGACAATTCCTCGGCGCTGGTTGCCACCGTGGTGGTGGAGTCCGATATCTTGCCAGCCATCTCGCGGAGATTTCCCACCATCTTCTCCATGGAGTTTTGCACTTGGCCGAATTCGTCGCTGGAATGCTGCATGGCCCCCACATGCAGGTTGCCGCCGGCAACGCTCTCCGAAACCTGGATCAGTTGTCCCAACGGCCTGGAAACCGAGCGGAAGACCCACACACCGAAAGCGATGCCAATGATTGCCGCGGCAATGCTGATGGCCACCAGCAGCGAGATGCTGCTTTTTACCATCTTGTTCACCGAGGCAATGGCCTTTTCCTGGTCCCCGCGGGCAGCGGTGACGGTTTCCTTGCCTTTTTCGGCCTGGCTCAGCACGATGCTGCGCAGCTTCTGGGTTACTTGTACAGCCCTTTGCTCCATCTCGAAACGCTGTTTCAGTGTCGCCACAATGCCGTCACTGGAGAACAGCATGTTCTGGACGCTGCCCAGGGAGCTCGTTACCCCGTGCAGCACATTCAGCTCTTCCTTGATGCCCAAGCGGGTCATGGCTTTTTGCAGATTCTTCGTCACCTCGCCGATTTTGGCGAATTTTGTTTTGATGTTCGGCAGAGCATCATCGATTTCCTTGATCGAATTCAGGGTGAACAGGCGGGTCGCCTCGGTTTCGACGGCCATTCCAAGGCTCATCAGCTCGGAATTGCTGACGAGAATTGTGTTGGCGATGTTGGACTGGCTGAAGTTGTTGCCTTGGTTGATTGACTCCGCGTCGAATTTGTCGCTGGTTTGCACCGCATCCTGGTCGATTACAAGAAACAGGGAATTGATTTTGTCCGCGATATCTTTGCCCAAGGCATCGATCTTGCCCTTGCTATCTTCGTCTTTTTGCGTCAGGTAGCTCTGTTGCAGTTTCTGCAGACCGTCCAGTTTGTCGATGATGCTCTTTGACTCGTTCAGCGCTGTTTTCGAGGTTTTCATGTAGTAGTTCTGGCTCAGCTTGCTGGCGACCGAGTTTATTTTTCCCTTTGCAATCAGCAGGGTGGTCTTTTTTTGCGAGTTCTGAATTTCGTAAAAGGCAAGCTGCAGATCCTTGATGATGCTGCGGGCTGTATCCACGCTGCGCAGGCGGTCGGAAAGACGATTGGTGTCTTCCAGGGCGGTGCTGAAGGCGCTGGTCCTCTTCGACTGGAGGTTCTTGATCTTGGAGTCGAGGTTTTTCAGCCGTGAGTTGGCGTCCTGCAGTTGCTTGCCCAAGGTTTTGTAAGCATTTACCGCTGCTTCCTGGGACTTCAGCTTGCTGGCAACCGTATCAAAGAGTTCATTGGATACCTGCTGCAGCTCGTCGTGAGTGGTCAGATGGGTGTCTCCGCTTAGTGACTCCAGTTGAGCCTGGGCGGATTTAACCTCAGCCAGTGATTTTTCCGCCTCGTTCCGGAATTCCTGAAATTCTTTCTGGTTGCCGGAGGCATTGACCTTGGCCAGGCTGGCTGTTGCTCCCTGAATTTCGCGCTGGAATTCAAGGGTGCGCATCTGGTAAGGGGTACTGCGCTGGGTCAGGTAAGATAGCTTGCCGCTGATAAACAACATGCCAAAAATGCTGGTGGCCACGACAGCCGTGACAATGACCAGAACAACCACGATGTTGAGTGTTAGTTTTGCCTTGATTTTCATGTGGTAATTCCTTTGTTTTAGCAACGTCCTGGATGATCCGGAGTAGTTGGAGGTGAATCACACGTGCCTTAAAGACACGATGGAATGTTGCCTATTTGATTAGCGACTTGCCTTCGCCGTTGATGAAATCGATGAGCTTTTTGACCTTTGGGGAGGGCGCTCCCTTGGTCAAAAGGGTAATTGGGCGCGCAACTTCCGGTGTCTGGGGCGACCAGACCTGGGTGTCCACGATTGCTGCCGGCCCGATCCCGATGGCTTCAAGGTTTGACTTGATCTTGTCCTTTATATCTTCGGCAGTGGTGGCCTCAAGCACTTCCTTGGTCGGCGCCGCCCCATCCAGCATAACCTTGCCGAACATCGTATTCGTACCCGGTATCAAGGTGCCCCAGATGACCAGGATCGGCATGTCCTTGCCCCCCACGTCCTTCCAGTTGCTGATTTTTCCGGTAAAGATCCCCTGGAGTTGCTCCTTGGAAAGCTTCTCGATCCGGTTGTCCTTGTTGGTAATAACGGCAATGCGGTCCTTGCCGATCAACACGCTCTGGTAGGCGGCAGGGTCCTTGATCTCATTGCCTTCCTTCTTCATCAGTTTCTGCCATTCTTCGTAGCTGAGTCCGGCAGCAGCGGCATCGAAACTACCCTTGTCCAAATCTAGAAAGGCTTGTTTGGGGCCGTTGGATATTACGGCCAGCGAGATGCCGGTTGCCTTTTCAAAGGCTGCCTTGATCGGTTTGAGCACGTTTTCGGTCGGTGCTGCGCCGGCGCCGATCCGCAGTTCTTCGGCAAGACAGGTACTGGATACGCAAGAGATCAGCAGGAATGAAAAGATTACGCGCAGTGAAATCTTCATTAGACGCCCCCAACTTGTTGGATTTATTTAAAACGGCATTGTATTCCTAGCATAAAAAGAAAATGGTTGCATGTGCTAAATACAGTATGTCTGCAAATTTTTAGAGAGAAAGGTGTACGTTGGGCGAGTTTTGCATAATTTCGTGGCAAATAAAGCGGGCTGAGAATGGTGGCGAATCTCAGCCCGCTTGCCGGTCATTCCTTGACTAGGCTTTTGCCTGGCCCCTTGATGAAATCCACGAGCATCTGGACTTTGGGGGAAGGCGCTCCCTTGGTAATCATGATGATTGGCCGGGAAATCTCGGGGGTCTCCACGCCGGTTACATTGGGCCCAAGTATGGAGGAGGAACCGAAAGCGATCGCTTCGGCATTTGTTTCCACTGCGCTGCGCAATTCCTCGAAACGCCCCATTTCAAGAACTTCCTTGGTAAATGGCTCGTTGTCGAGGACGTTTTTCTTGAACATGCCTACTGTTGACGGATTGGTATTGGAAATTACGACGATGATCGGCATGTCGTTACCGCCGACTTCCTTCCAATTCGCTATCTTGCCGGTGAAGATTCCCTTGAGTTGCTCCTTGGACAATTTTGCAACAGGGTTTGCCTTGTTGACGATGGTGCGGATTACCCCTTTTCCGACCGTGACATTCTGGAAGGACGAAGGATCCTGCACCTCGAAGCCTTCTTTCTTGAGAGCTACCAGCAGGTCAGCAAAGCTTGAGCCGGCCATCGACACATCGGATCCGCCACTGTGAAGCTGCTTGAAAGCCAGCGTTGAACTGCCGAACAAAATGGTTATTTTATGCCCAGAGGATTTTTCGAAAGAGTCTTTAACCGGATTGATAACGCTGTCCAATGGTCCGCCGCCACCACTCAGTTTGATCTCATCTGCTTGAACGGGTGCTGCGACAACTGCTGCAAGAAGGAGGAAAGGAACAAACAAGTTGCGAATCAGTGCTACACATTTCATAACAAGCTCCTTGTATTGGAATTACCGCATCATTGCGGTGAACACAATCGCATTGTCTATGTCTGCACTCAATAAGAGTCCCTATAATAGCAAAGGTTACAAGAGAATCATATATAATAATTAATGATCAACGTAGAATACTGGCGCTGTGGACGGTATTCAGCCCGTTCTACCTTTGAATTTGGAATACAGGGCCGGAAGCAAGGCGAACAATCCCAGCAGGGCAAAGGAGCCGAGCACTCGCGGCGATACTATGCCATGCAGCGAGGTGACCGTTGCCAGGCTGGCTCCGGCGTTGCAGTAGACAAAGCCGCCCGGGATTATGCCGATCATGGTCCCGAGCACAAAGGTGCGTAGCGGGAGGCGGGTCAAGCCGGCTGCCAGGTTGATCAGGAAAAAGGGGAAGACCGGTACCAGCCGCAGAAAGAGCAGGTAGTTGAAGCCGCGCGCCTGCAGCTCCCGGTTTATATTTTCCAGGTGCCGGCCGAACCTGGCCAGTACCGCGTCCCGCAGAAAATAACGGGTGACCAGGAAGGCCAGGACAGCTCCGGAGGTGGCGGCGATATTGGCATAGACCGTTCCCATGACAGCACCGAAGAGAGCTCCGGCTGCCAGGGACAGGATGGCGGCTCCTGGCAGGGACAGGGCGGTCTGCACGATGTAGATAGCCATGAATGCCGTTACGGTCAGTATTTTATGGGCCGCATAGTAGTCGTAGAGAGCCTGGCGGTTGGCTTTGAGGGCAGCCAGAGTCAAAAAACGCCCCAAATCGAGCCAAAAGAAGAGCCCGACCATGGTGGCTGTGACTATCAACAGGAATATCTTTTTAGGGGCCATGCTCATCTCCGCTGCCAACTCAGCCAACCGGCCAGCATCCGTTTGACAAGCGGCGTAAGCCTGGTCCTGTTATAGGCGTCGGCCAGTTTTTTTGCAACCTCGGCCTGGGTCGGGTAGGGATGGATCGTTTCCCCGATGGCGGCAAGACCGAGGCCGGAGGTTATGGCCAGGGAGAACTCGTTGATCATCTCTCCCGCGTGGCGGGCCACAATGGTTGCTCCCAGAATCCTGTCCGTACCCTTGCGCAGATGCACCCTGGCAAACCCCGCGGTTTCGCCATCCAGAACAGCCCGGTCCACCTCGCTGAGCGGCACGGTCAGAGTGGTTACTTCAATCCCCTTTGCCTTGGCGTCCTTGTCGTACATCCCCACATGGGCGATCTCCGGGTCCGTATAGGTGCACCAGGGTATGGTCATGGCCGAACTCTTTCGCCGCCCCATGAACAGGGCATTGGCGAGCAATAGCCGCGCCATGGCGTCGGCGGTGTGGGTGAACTTGTAGGGGGAACAGATATCGCCGGCCGCATAGACGTTGGAGTTGCTGGTGCATAAACGCTCATCCACGATCACCCCGTTGCGGTCATAGGCAATGCCGGCTGCTTCCAGCGCCATTCCCTCCAGGTTGGGGCTGCGGCCGACGCCAACCAGAATCGCATCGGCGGGCACATCCACCTGCCGCCCGTTCAGCTCCAGGTGCAGCAAACGCTCATTTCCCCTGAGCTCCACGCCAATAATCCCGGCGCCCAGATAAAGCTCGATCCCTTCAGTGAGAAGAGCAGACTGCAGGATTGCTGCGGCGTCCCGATCTTCGCGGCCCAGGATCTGCTGCCCCGTCTCGATCAGGGATACCCGGCTGCCGAAACGGGCAAAGGCTTGGGCCAGTTCGCAGCCGATGGGTCCGGCACCGATGACAGCCAGTCGCCGTGGCAGTTCAGTGATGGAAAAGATTGTTTCGTTGGTGAGGTACCCCGCATCCTCCAGCCCTGTTATGGGAGGAGCCGTGGCCCTGGCACCGGTGCAGACAGCGGCCTTTTTGAACAGGAGCCGCTTTCCTTCCACTTCCACGCAATCCCTGGCAGTGAATTTTCCCTCCCCGATGAAGACGTCCACCCCCAGTTCGTCCCTGAAACGCCTGGCCGAGTCATGGCTGCTGATATTGCTGCGCAGGCGGCGCATGCGTTCCATTGCCGCGCTGAAGTCGATGGCCAGTCCTTGGGAGCCCGACACTCCGAATTCACCGGAATGGCGGGCGTCATGGATCGCTCTGGCAGCGCGGATGATGCCTTTGGATGGAACACAGCCGTAATTGAGGCAATCGCCACCCAGCAGGTTGCGCTCGATCAAGGCCACCTTTGCCCCCAGGGAGGCGGCCCCGGCGGCACAGACCAAGCCGGCCGTGCCGGCTCCGATGACCACCAGGTTGTAGCATTGGGCCGGTACGGGATTGATCCAATCCGGAGGATGCACATTGCGGCACAGTTCCCGGTTTTCCACCGTGTCTGGCGTTATCGGAGGGTAGAATGGCATTGGAGCTCCATGGCTGTTTCATGGCGATTTATGCGCAGGAAAGGCCTTGTGTGGTGTTCAACCGGACAAACATAGGACTATTTTGCGGGCAGCAATTGGATTGTCAAGCGCATGGGTAAATAATGCCTGGGATCGGTGTCTTGGGCAAACGGGCAGCGGTGGGGAGTGGGGGAGGTGGTGCGGCGGTTTGCACCGCACCACCCGGGTGGATCAGTTTTCAGTCATGAAGTGTTGTTCGAACAGGTCTTCAAGGGCCTGGAGATGACGGCTTTCTTCTTTGCACAGCTGAACAAACAGGTTGCCCATGGGAGCGCCCGCGCAACCATTGGCAATTTTGCCGTAGAAACTCACGGCCTCTTTTTCCAGATGAATGGCGTAGATCAGTGCCTCTCGCACGCCGGAGTTTGGCCCCAGTTCTTCCTTTTTGAAGATATAGTCCAGGCCCATGGTGGGGACTGGCTGATCAAGGGCGTCTCCGCCGTCCATGCGACCTTCCAGAAGCGCTTTTTCCAACTGGTGCTTATGTTCCAATTCGTCAAGGGCATTGTCCCTCAGGATTTCGCGGGCCCCCTTGTTTGTTACCTTGCGGATTGCAGCGAGATAGTGACGGAACCCTTCGTCCTCCATCTCTATGGCTTTTTCCACGGCTGCGTCAAAGGTGTAGCAAACTTGATTCTCGCTCATGAACGGTTTCCCTCCTGATAATGTATATGGTGCAGATGCTGTAGATCACCGGACAAAAAAATACTTTAGCGTAAATGTGATGCTCTTTCAACAGGACATTTTAAAAATGATAAATGAAAAGGCGGGCGAATTAAAAAAAGCCCCGCCTCCTGGTGGAGAGACGGGGCCATGCCGTTCAGTGCGAAAAGTGACCGGTATGCTATTCGATCAGCCTGGCTGTCTTGATCACGACCGCTTCCAGCGGGACGTCGGAGTGTCCTTTGGTGGAGCCGGTTTTAACGGCGCGGATCTGGTCCACGACCTCCATCCCTTCCAATACCTGGCCGAAAACGCAGTAACCGAAACGGTCCTGTTGTTTGCCCTGGTGATCGAGAAAAGTATTGTCAACCACATTGATGAAAAATTGGGATGTGGCGGAGTCCACCACGGCGGTGCGGGCCATGGCCAGGGTGCCGCGCTTGTTGGAAAGGCCGTTTGTCGCCTCGTTCTTGATGGCGTAGGAGGTCTTTTTCTGTTCAAGCGCTTCGTTCATGCCACCACCTTGAATCATGAACTCCTTGATTACCCGGTGAAAGATCAATCCGTCATAATAGCCTTCCTTGACGTAATTAAGAAAATTCTTGGCCGTTATTGGAGCCTTGTCCTTGAAAAGTTCGATCTTGATATCTCCCATGGATGTTTCCAACATGACCTGCGGATTCTGTTCTGACATTATTTAGATACCTCCCGTGAATTGCGTGCTTGATTTCAGTTGTCAATCTGGCTGTTTATCACATTGGCCTATAAAATTAAACTTCTTTTTCTAAGATTGCCAAACGCGAAGTGCAGGGGTATGTTTATAATAATTTAAATTTCATGTGTCAGGAGGTTGCTAATGAAAATAATATCGCTAACTATTACCTTGTTCCTTGCCGTTTTGGTCTTTGGCATTGAAACGGGAAATGCAGTTGCCAGCTCCAATTCCCATGCCAGCGGTATGGCCATGCCCAGCATGTATGAAGCTGCAAAAGCGGAGATAGGCTCCCCGGCTCCCAGGTTTGCCCTGAACGGGGTGGTTGACCTGGAAATCAAGAAGGTCGCGCTGAGCGACTACAAGGGTAAATGGGTGGTGCTGTTCTTTTATCCCGGCGATTTCACCTTTGTCTGCCCCACCGAGATCAGGGGATTCAACAAGGCGTTGGGCGAATTCAAAAAACTGAATGCCGAAGTGCTGGCAGTCTCCGAAGACAGCGTTTATTCCCACCTGGCATGGATCAAGAGCGGTACCCTGGACAAGCTGCAATACCCGCTGCTGTCTGACTTCACCAAACAGACCGCAAAGGCCTATGGGGTGCTGGACGAAGAGCACGGCACAGCCCGTCGCGGTCTTTTCATCATCGATCCGACCGGAGTGGTCCAGTATCTGGTGGTTCACAGCGACAAGGTCGGGCGCAGCGTGGAAGAGACCCTGCGCGTGCTCAGCGCGCTCCAGACCGAGCAGCTCTGCCCCCTCAACTGGAAACCAGGCGACAAGACCTTGAAATAAGAGAGCTTACCTGCTGTCCAAGAATAAAGGCCGCTTCCCATCGCTGGACGCGGCCTTTTTTATCAGCTGGTCTTCGCATTGTTTTTTTCTGGAGAGTGACCGTTCAATGGGATACTATCCGACATCTCTATCAGGATGACGACATGACGCAACCGGAAATCTGGACGACCCTGAAGGTCCTTGACTGGACCAAGGAATACCTTGCCGCTAAAGGGATCAAGAACTCCCGGCTGGAAGCGGAATGGATGTTGTGCGAGGCCACCGGCCTTGACCGGGTCGGGCTCTATCTCAGCTTCGAGAAGCCGCTGAACGAGGATGAATTGACCGCTTATCGGGCCATGGTCACGCGTCGGGCCAGGCACGAGCCTTTGCAGTACATCCTGGGCAGCCAGGAGTTCTGCGGCCTGGAATTCGAAGTCACGCCCGAGGTGCTGATACCCCGCTACGATACCGAAACACTGGTGATGGAGGCGGTGGCCAGGATGCCGGCCAGCCGCAACATCCTGGATATCGGCGTGGGCAGCGGTTGTATCGCGGTTGCCCTGGCAAAACAGCTTCCCAATGCCATGGTGACGGGCACCGACATCTCGGAGCCGGCACTGGCCATTGCCCGGCGCAACGCACTGAAGAACGGAGTGGACATCGAATTTCTTTCAGGTTCGATGTTAGGGCCGGTTGGCGGGCGCCGCTTTGATCTGATCGTTTCCAATCCCCCCTATATTCCCACGGCCGATATTGGCGGGCTGCAGCCCGAGGTAAGGGATTTCGAACCGCGTGGCGCGCTGGATGGCGGACCCGACGGCCTGGACGCCTATCGCATGCTGGTGCCGGTGGTGCCGGACTACCTGAATCCGGGAGGCTGGCTTCTGGTGGAGATCGGTATCGGCCAGGCCGGGTCGGTGATGGAGCTGTTCAAGGCCAACGGATTCACGGAACTATTTACCGCTCGCGATCCCGCCGGGATCGAGCGTGTAGTGGGAGGGAGCATACATGGATAGCAAAGAGTTGTGGAAAGTGCTGGAGGAGGCCGATCTCCTGGCTTCGCAGGGAGAGGTTGACCGCGCCATCGATCGGATGGCTGCGGAGATCACCGGCAGGTTGCGGGATAGCCGCCCCTTGGTGTTATGCGTCATGAACGGCGGCCTGATAATTTCCGGCCAGCTGCTGCCGAAGTTGCATTTCCCGCTGGAGATCGACTATACCCAGGCCACCCGCTACGGTAACGAGACAACGGGCGGCGGACTGACCTGGAAGGCCATGCCCCAGCGGGACATGGCCGGGCGGACAGTACTGATTATGGACGACATCCTGGACGAAGGGGTGACCCTGGACTCCCTTGCCCGCTACTGTTACGGGCAAGGTGCCCAAGAGGTGTTGCTGGCGGTGCTGGTGGAAAAGCTCCACCTGCGCAAGGTAAAGCCCGGCATGCGGGCCGATTTCTCCGGCCTGGAGGTGGGCGACCGCTTCCTCTTCGGCTATGGCCTGGACTACAAGGGATATTGGCGCAATGCACCGGGGATTTATGCCGTGAAAGGTCTGTAGCGGGAAGCGTTTCCGGCGCCGCCCGGAAGTCTGTAAAACAAAAGCCCCTCGCTTTGTAGCTTGGGGCTTTTGCATGTCATTTTATCAATCGGGACTATTTTTTCACAAACTCCACTTCCAATTGAATGGCCACCTCGTCGCCGACGATCAAGCCGCCGTTATCCATGGTCTTGTTCCAGGTCAGGCCAAAGTCCTTGCGGTCGATGGTGGTGGCCGCCGATGCGCCGCGCCGGATGCCGCCCCATGGGTCCTTGATTTCAGGGGTCGGCCCGTCCACATCCAGCACCACCGGGCGGGTATTGCCCTTGATGGTCAGGTTGCCGGTGACTTTCAGTTTGCCGTTGCCGGCCTTTTCGACCTTGGTGGATGTGAAAGTCATGACGGGATACTTGGCCACTTCGAAGAAATTCGCGCTGCGCAGGTCATCGTCACGCTTCTGGATGTTGGTGTTGATCGAGGCGGTGTCGATGTTGATATCGACCTTGGACTTGGTGATGTCCTTGTCGTCCAGATAGAGCTTGCCGCTGAACTTCTCGAAGCCACCCTTGACGTTGCTGATCATCAGGTGCCGGACCTTGAATTGCAGGGTGGTATGGACCGGATCGATCTCCCAGTTGGATGCCAGCGCAGTGAGCGGGGAGAGCAGTGCCAAACCGACCAGTATGCAGATGAAGCGTTTCATGGGATCCTCCGTTGCAAAAACGATGACTGTTTATGATGATTGTATGTATTCCAATACCTGGGCAGGGTGCTGATCCGCCTTGGCCACCTTGGTCCAATGTTTTTTCACAACCCCGTCCGGCCCGATGACCACGGTGGAGCGGATGGTGCCCGTGGTCTTTTTGCCGTACATGACCTTTTCCCCGAATGCCCCATAGGCCTGCATCATGGCTGCGTCCGGGTCTGAGAGCAGCGGAAAGGGCAGGCTGAAGGCACCGATGAACTTGTTGTGCGCTGCCAGGCTGTCCTTGCTGACTCCCAGCAGGACGATCCCCCTGGTGAGCAACTCGGAGTAATTGTCCCTGAAGCCGCATGCTTCCTTGGTGCAGCCGGGGGTGTTATCCCTGGGGTAGAAATAGATGATTACCGTCTTGCCTGCGTAATCCTTCAATGCATGCCGCTTGCCGTCGCTCCCATCCAGCGAGAAGTCCGGCGCCTTTTTACCTTCCAGTGACATAGATATTCCTCCTGACGGATATTAAACAAGATCGATTAGGTCCACTTTATCACCTTGCCGCCGCAGGTCAAGGGGGTAAATATAAAATACAATGATTCTTGCGGGTTTCTCCCCATTGCTTGTGCGGAAAATGGTTTGTCTGGTATGCTTTGTTTTCAGTCATAACAAGGCGCAGAGGAGATTGTCAGATGAGTATCAGCCGCAAGGAATTTTTCCGCCAGAGCATCTTCCAGTTGGGCAAGACCATTGTCGAGGTTGCGGAAAGCGTCAAGCCGATTACTGAATCGGCACCGGTCATACCTGCGGAACAGGGCTTTACACCGCACCAACAGGAAGACAATCTGGTTGCCCGGGCCTGGAACGAACATTGCCTGGCCAGGAATTGCGGCTGCCTTGCCTGCGCGGAGCGTTGCGAGTCACAGGCCATCATGATGGTCATGGGCCAGGGGATCCGGATCGACGCCTCGCGCTGCACCGGCTGCGGCGGCTGCGAATATGTCTGCCCCACGACCCCCAAGGCGGTCCGGCTTGTTGCAAAGCCTGCTCCTGCAACGGATTGAAGCTGCCGGCAATCGGCACATAAAATAAAGTCCAGGAAAGGGGAACGAACATGAGGAAGAAGAACATTGCCCTGGCAGCCGCCGTGACCGGCGCCGTAACCTTGCTGCTGCTTCCCGCCCTGCCCACGGCCGCCAAAGGCAAAGCGCCGATGCCGGCCAAATGGGCCCCCAGCCAGAACTACAAGCCCGCATCCGATAACAGGGAGCAGTGCTATGCCTGCCATGACGAGATCAAGGCGCTCAAGGAAGGCTCCAAGCATGCCGACCTCTCCTGCAAGACTTGCCACGACCGGATGGACGAGCATATGAAAGACCCGGAGAACCACAAGCCGGTCACGGTCATCGACCAGGCGTTATGCGGCAAATGCCATGGGGATGAATATAGGACCCTCAACCAGGTGGACTACGAGGCCCAGGCCAAAAAGGAAAAGGGGACCCCTACCGGCCGCTCGCCCATGCAGGACAAACTGCTGGCCCCCTACGGCTTCACCTACGAGCATGACGAACCGCGCGGCCATGTCTTCATGGTCATCGACCAATTTTCCGTGGACCGATTTCAGGGGGGGCGCTTCCAGTTCAAGAAGGGGTGGCGGGGCATAGACGCCACAGGCAAGACCTGGGACGTGCTCTACGACCAGGCGGAAGGAAACAGGGAATGGAAGCCTTTGCCGCAGACCGCCATGGCCGGCAATCCCACCTGCATCCAGTGCAAGACCTCGGATCACATTCTCAAGTGGAAATTCCTGGGGGACAAGGACCCCAAGGCCAGATGGGACCGCACCTCCAACGTGGTTGATGTGGCCAAGGACACCAACAACCCCATGGGGTGCATCCATTGCCACGACCCACACGGCGCCCAGCCGCGCATCGTGCGCGACGAGCTGATCAACGAGATCGACAGGGGATCGAAGATCTTTGCCGGCAAGGATGGCAAGACCGATCTGAAGGTGATGGACTTCCGCGGCTTTCGCAAGATCGGCATCATGCAGAAACCCGACTCGCGCATGATGTGCGCCCAGTGCCACGTGGAGTATGCCTGCGGCACTGGTTTCGAATTCGATACCGGCAAAAAGATCGGCTACGAAGACCGGCGCACCAACCATATGCCGCTGCTGCAGGTCAAGCAGCTGCTGGAGCATTACAAGCAGATCAATTTCTACGACTTCAGGCACGAGGTGACCGGAGCCAGGCTGGTCAAGCTGCAGCACCCGGAGGCAGAGACCTACTACGGCAGTGTCCATGACCGTGCCGGTGTCACCTGCGCCGATTGCCACATGCCGATCATGAAAAACGCCCAGGGCAAAAGCTTCAGGTCCCATATGGTGGTCAAGCCCAAAAACCATGTCAGGGAGGCCTGCCTGAGTTGCCACGCCCATTCCAAGGATACGGAAACGCGGAAGCTGTACCAGCTCGATGCCACCCAGAACTACATTCGCGGCAAAATGCGCAAGGCCGAGTACTGGCTTGGCCAGTTGATCGACTCCTATGCCGCTGCCCAACGCATGGGCGTGGTGCCCACCGTGCTGGACCAGGCCCGTGCCAAGCACGAAGAGGCCCATGTCCTCTGGGAATGGTGGACCGCCGAGAATTCGGACGGCTTCCACAACCCCGAACTGGCCAGGGACAGCCTGGCCCTCTCCATCACCGCCTCCAAGGCCGGAGTCAAGATGCTCAACGACGCCATGGCCGTTGCCAGGAAGGGCGAGCCCAGGTAGGCATTGCCTGCCGCGCCGCAGTCAGCCGGGGTCGGGCTTGGCCAGGCGCACGGCCCCGCGTCAACTTTGGCGCGGGGCCGCTTATGTTCATGCATGGCATGGTGCCGGGACCTGAATATTTTATGCAAGATGCTCAATACGGATGTGCGAAAAGGAGAATCATATGAAACTGGGATTTGTCGGTTTGGGGATCATGGGGAGCGCAATGGCAGCGAACCTGGTAAAGGCCGGGTTCGAGGTGACGGTCTGGAACCGGACGCCGGGAAAATGCGCTCCGCTGGCCGCTCAGGGGGCCAAAATCGCGGCCACACCGCGCGAGGTTGCCGAGGCTGCGGACATCGTCATAGCCATGATGGCGACCCCGCAGGCCGTGGAGGCGGCCCGTGACGGCGCTGACGGCATCCTGGCCGGTTTGCGGCCCGGCAAGGGCTATGTGGACATGTCCACCATAGACGTGGAGACCTCACTGGAATCGGCCCGGCTGGCACGGGAAAAAGGGGCCATGTTCCTGGAAGGGCCGGTGGCGGGAAGCCGCAAGCCCGCGGAAGACGGCCTGCTGACCATCATGGCGGCCGGCGACCGCATGCTGTACGACCAAGCCCTTCCCGCACTGGAGAAAATGGGCAAAAAGTTGCTTTTCCTGGGCGAGGTGGGGAACGGCGCCAGGATGAAGCTGGCCAATAACCTGGTCATGGGCGGCATGATGGCCGCCTTTAGCGAGGGCATGGCCCTGGCCGCCCGCAGCGGCCTGGATCTGGCCCAACTGCTCGAAGTGCTGGATGCCGGGGCCATGACAAACCCCATGTTCCGTTTGAAGGGCGAAGCGGTTGCCGCCAACGGCCATTTCCCGGCCGCCTTCCCTCTCAAGCACATGCAGAAGGACCTGCGCCTGGCCATTGCCCTGGCGGAACAGGTCGGTCAGCCCCTCTTTGCAACTGCCTCGGTAAACGAGCTGTTCAAGGAGGCAGTGGCGAGCGGCCTGGGCGATTCGGACTTTGCCGCCGTCAGCCGCGTGGTCAGGAAATAACGGTTATATTTGATGGATGTAGTTGAAAAAGCGGAAAAAAAGGGGGAGGTGCTCCGCAATCTGTTGCGCTCCCTCCGCTCCCGGAACTATCGCCTCTTTGTGGCCGGGCAGAGCGTGTCCCTGGTCGGCACCTGGATGCAGCAGGTTGCCATGAGCTGGCTGGTGTACCGCCTGACCGGCTCCGCCATGCTGCTGGGCGTGGTCGGCTTCACCAGCCAGATACCCACCATCCTCATCTCCCCCGTAGCCGGCGTGCTGGCCGACCGCTGGGACCGGCGGCGACTGTTGATCGCCACCCAGACCCTGGCCATGCTCCAGGCGGTCTTTCTTGCCGTTGTTGTCCTGACAGGGGTGGTGCAGGTCTGGCAGATCATCCTGCTGAGCCTGGTCCTGGGCGTGGTCAATGCCTGCGACATCCCCATCCGCCAATCATTTGTGGTGGAGATGGTCGAATACCGGGAAGACCTGGGCAACGCCATTGCCCTCAACTCGTCCATGGTGAACGGCGCCCGCCTGGTGGGGCCGTCCATTGCGGGCCTGCTGGTGGCCTCGGTGGGAGAGGGGGTCTGCTTTCTGCTGAATGCGGCCAGCTACCTGGCGGTCATCGTGGCGCTTGTGGCCATGCGCATCCCCGCAGGCTCCCGCCGGCAATCCCCCAGGCGCCATATCCTGCTTGAACTCCGGGAGGGGTTTGAGTACGCCTACAAGTTCGGGCCCATCAGAAGCATCCTGCTCCTGGTGGCCCTCATCAGCCTGATGGGGATGCCCTATGCCGTACTGGTGCCGGTCTTTGCCAAGGACATCCTCCATGGCGGCGCCCACACCTTCGGCTTTCTCATGGCGGCGGCGGGCAGCGGCGCCCTGGTGGGCACCCTGTATCTTGCCTCGCGCCGCAGCGTCCTGGGGCTCGGCCGGGTGATCGTGGCAGCCACGGGCTGTTTCGCCGCCGGGATCGCTTTCTTTGCCATTTCCAACAGTTTTCCCCTCTCAATGGCGGCGCTGGTAGTGGCCGGATTCGGGGCAATGACGCTGGTCGCATCCTGCAACACGGTGCTGCAGACGATCCTGGATGAGGACAAACGGGGGAGGGTGATGAGCTTTTTCACCATGGCGTTCATGGGCATGGCACCCTTTGGCAGTCTCTCCGCCGGGGCCCTGGCCGATGTCATCGGGCCGAGGGATACCCTGCTGATCGGCAGTTGCGGCTGCCTTGCCGGGGCCGCCGTCTTTGCCCGCCATCTCCCGCAGATCAGGGAAAAGGTGCGTCCCATCTATGTCCGCATGGGTATTGTCACGGAAGCGGCGAACGACATGGAGACCGCCGCTGAGGAGCCGCACTTGCCGGAAGACCTGTGAACCGGGCGGGGCCGAACCTCAAATTGCCTGCTTATCATTATTCCTGAACATGACAAGCAAAAGATAAGAAACCACGCTCAGATTGACGATCAGCACGGTAACCCGCGGCCAGGTGGTCTTGTGGACGACCTCGAAGATCTCGACCGGGATGTACATGCCGCCGGTCAGGACGGCGAACCACTCGGCCCAGGACTTTCTCAGCCAGAGCCCCACGGCCTCCACCATCCGCATGAGAGAGTACATTGCCGCGGCAATGGCCATGCTCCAGAGATTCGTGTCGTTTATCCTGTTTATCAGGTCGAGAAATATCCGCGGATAATGGCTGGCGGGGTTTAAATCGAGATGTTCTACCAGTCGTATGGCTGCTTCGTGGATGTCCTTGTGGATAAACGACAGCAATTCGAAGCCCGCCAGAAGGACCAGCAGCCCTTTGGCGCCTTCAAAAAACGCAACGACGCGCAGCCCTCGGGCATGGGGCTTGCGGGTGGAATGTTTGCGGGTTTTGGATCGGACCATTTTCGTGACTGTCCCCTTGATGATTCGCAAAGACTACCACGACAGCGGGCAAGATTCAAATCTGCGGGAATTGGCTGCCGTTTCCTGGCTGACCGGAAGGTCAGGGGATCAAGATTGGAAAAGTGTAAAGGTTCTTTACACCCCCGTAAAAGCCCACCAGTAGCGGCTTTACAGGGTAAGATTGGAAAAGTGTAAAGTTTCTTTACGTTTTCATAACTAGCCGGCAACTAAGGGTTTATTCCCTGTTTGAGTTTAATGTGTAAAGTTTCTTTACGTTGTGCCGCTTTGGCCGCGCCTGGCCGGTAATTTCCCCGAAAATCACAAATCCCCTCTCAATCGTCCTCGACTTTACCACCGCAAAATTCAGTCTGATGCAAGGCAAATCCTTTGCCAGGGCGCGTTTGCGCTTGCCGGTCAAGCGGATGCGGGCCGCCGGTCCGGTGCCGCACGGTTATTTCTGTATTGTCGCCATCGGATCTTTGGCGGGAACAAGCGGCTGGATTTCAGGAGGTTGTTTTGCCGAGCCGATTTTTGCGCGGGCGTAACCAACAGATTTTAAAGCATAAAATATTTTAAAAATTTATTGGCATCATATGTGAAATAACGATTGCCGATTGGCGGTCTGCATGGCCAAACGAATAATGTGGAAAGGGAACAATGTACTTGGATCCATTTACGAACAGTACAGGCGGTTTGAATATCCCCCCAAGGCTTTCAAACATAGAGATCACCATTCTGGCATTCCTGCAAACCCATACTTACCTGGCTGACCCTATCATCGACATCGTGTTGCTCCAGGAGATGTGCACCGACAGAGGTCTTCCCGTCGCCGAGTTTTGCCAAGGTTTCCTGGGGCTGCTCGCGCGGCGCCTGATAGAGCCGCAAGGCGATTTGCGCTATGCCCTGTCGGAAGAGGGGCGCAAGCATCTGCAGCACGGTCCGCTGGCGGAATATAGGGGTGCGGGGGAGAAGCGGGTTGTGGAGGATGATGTTTGAGGCCGGCCACGCTCTCCCAGAGGGCGAGGGTTAGATTTTTTATCCCTTCTCCCTCTGGGAGAAGGTGGCCGCAGGCCGGATGAGGGGCAGTGGAGCCGTTGGAATGAAGCAAAGCAAAACCATACCACACGATATCTTGCAAAACGCCCGTGAGCTGCGCGCCAGACTGACCGATGCGGAACAGCTTCTTTGGTATCTGCTGAGAAATCGCAGTTTTTGTGGCTACAAGTTTCGTCGCCAGCATCCGGCAGGCCGATACATACTCGATTTCTATTGCCACGAAAAGCTGCTTGCCATCGAACTGGATGGTGGTGGTCATGGTGCTGAAGAGCAGAGATTATATGATGCTGAGCGAACGAAGGAGCTTGAAGGGGCAGGAATCAATGTTTTGCGTTTCTGGAACAATCAGGTGTTGGCGGAGACAGAGTCAGTCTTGATGTCGCTTTTTATGGCATTGACAGAATCTCCCTCACCCGGCGCTCCGCGCCACCCTCTCCCAGAGGGCGAGGGTTAAATTTTTCCCCCCTTCTCCCTCTGGGAGAAGGGGGCCGCAGGCCGGATGAGGGGGATTTTAGTTGACTTGAATTAAGTATGGTGTCCCCGGAATTCTGGGTCCTGGTGTCCCCGGAATTCTGGGTCCCCGGAATTCTGGGCACGGTTTGCTATTGAACCTGCCTCCTTTTCATGTCTCTGAACTAGAAAAGCATATATATGTAGACACATTAGATAAATAGAAAAACAGCAAAAGCATATACAGATAGATACATCGGTCTAGCCGGTAATTTGCGAGTTAAGCTCAGAAAAAGCTCAAGTTACTGAAACTGAAATAATTGCAAGCGCAATGAGAAGGGGAGTATGTTGATAGTTTCATCCGTTATATGATGCTTGGTTCTCATGTAAGATGCTTTTACCGTTAGCTAGTCAATATGTTGAGCACCAAGATAAAGACTCCGTTTTGGTGTTAGACTGTATCCTTAGGAGTCAACGTTAGGGGGGATGGTCATGATATGGAACGTAATCAGAGTAATTATGGGATTAAGTTTATTATTGGTTACATCGGGATGCGTATGGACGCTGTTAGCAGCACCGCAAGATTATTGGCAAAACGACACACTGAGCTCTGAAAATTTTCACCAGACTTTTAACAAAGATAATTATGAATGCATGCGGCAATCACAACAACGTCAATCAAACTCCGCTTATGACGCATACGGTGGGCAATCGAATTCAGGTACTATAACAAATTATGATCTTTTCAACGCATGTATGTATGCAAAAAGCTATTACCTTGTACGTAAGTAATTATAGAGTTACCTCGCAAGAGCCTAAGGGAACCTTTGGGGACGCCCTTCATATATTCACATTTGAGGAAAAGCGATGTCCCAACTTGCACTTAGGCCGTGTCCGGGCGATAAGACTGCCCGGTAGGTCAAGTGCGGCCCCATTGTGTGCCCAAAAAGATGAATCGGAAGATTATATAAATTATCAAATTCGTCTTGTAAACGAGCGATGTGATTTTGTTTTTGGTGGAGGATAGCTAGTGGCGTGGTATCTGAGAAAATCGGTCAAGGTTGGACCAGTTCGGTTCAATCTGTCAAAAAGTGGTATCGGCACCTCCGTAGGCGTTAAGGGTTTCCGGGTCGGCGTCCGACCCAACGGGAAAAGCTATATCCATGCCGGCGGATATGGGCTTTACTACCGACAGGAACTGGGAGGTGGAACTGGCGGCGGAAGAACTTCTTCGCAGACATTTCCTCAGACACCCGCGACCTACAACGAACCGCCTCGGCCCGGCACCACAGAATACACCACCGCCTCTTCTCAAGAGTTGGTTCCACAATCGAGGAAAGATCTGCTGGACAGACTCAACCAATCCTACACCACCGTGCGGCTCGACTACGTCTGCGGCGGAATCGGTCTTCTGCCATCCTTCATTGCCTTCCAAAGTAGCTCTCTTGCCGGCTGGATTGTCTTCATTCTGGCAGTGGTCACCTTCATTTTCACTGCTCGCTGGGAATCGAAGCGTCGGACCGTCGTCCTCGATTACGACTTCGAAGACAAGGGGGAGCGGTTTCAGAAAACAATCTCCGCGTTCAACGCCCTCGCTTCAAATAGCAAAGTATGGTCGCTGATAAATTCCCGGGGAGTCAACGATATCCACGATTGGAAGCGAAACGCTGGCGCCTCTAACTTGATTAGCCGCACCGAAGCTCAAGTCGGAGAAGGGAAACCCCCGTGGGTGGAGACGAACATCGATGTGCCGGTCATCAATACTCGCGGGCAAAGCCTGTACATGATGCCCGACGGCATCCTTGTCTATGACAGTAAGGGTGTGGGGTTCGTCGAATATGACGATATCCGCGTGGACACCAATACCACCAGATTCATCGAACAAAGCCCACCGCATGATGCCAAGGTTGTCGACAAGACCTGGAAGCATCCGAACAAGAGTGGCGGGCCTGACCGCAGGTTCAAGAACAACTATCAGATACCAATCTGCCTGTATGGCGAACTGCGGGTCAAATCTGGCTCAGGCATGGACTTGTACCTCATGACCTCGAAGAACGAGGCACCCCAGAGTTTCTCGGCACATTTCAGCAGTTCATGTAACCCGGTATAAGGACAATATTGTCACAATCTGATGGGTTGGATACGAGACTAAAGTGAAAGGCGAGACTCAACAAGGCTTAGGACCTGTACGAAAACCCGGCAGATCAAAGCCATGCCCGTTCCCCCAGGATTCGAGGTTGGGATAGCAAGCAAAAATTGGAGGTAATATGATAGGGAAAGTGATTGTCTTCGGTATTAGTGTAATTTTGTTAACTTGCTGTGTTGGTGCCGCTGCCCAGGCGCCCTTACGGATTCACAAGTCCGAGTTCTCAAAAACGGCCATCGTAGCAGGCGATCTCAAGCTAACGATCACAGATATCAGTATCGGCGCGTCTCCTTTCGGAATGCCAAAGATGGAAATTGAGATTGAGAACATTGCTGCAACGGCAGCGCCGTTTGACCCTCAGCAGCTATCATTTGTTCGGGCCGATGGGCACCAAGTCGAAGCGCTCGCGATACGGGTCTTTCCGGATATTCTGGTCACTCCTCGGGTTTTTCTCATCATCAGCGGAGCGCGATTACAACAGAGCTACTACATGAATGAGAAGTTGCAACTGCCTGCCCGGATGTACTACCAAGGTAAACTGATTGCAGAGATCACCGAGTGAAGAACACACCGGAGGGGTCAGGGCTACACATTCCACGGGATTAACTCTGAAATATGAATTGTGTCACCCTGCCCCCAGATGTCTTTCCTGGATTTATGAAAACAGCCCTGCTTATGGCCTTAGAACCATATTTTGCTGGCAAAACAAGGCTTCTAATAATGTGAGAGTAAACCGGCGGCTGTTATCCCGACTCTGACATAACTCAGCCTGGAAACTTTCCCGCTTTTGCCATAGGAGGCAGCGATGCAATGCCCATACTGCAAGGAAGAGATCATCGACGGCGCGCTGAAGTGCAAGCACTGCGGCTCCATGCTCAACGCCCCGCCGATTGTGCTGGAGACAGGTGGGCGGAACGACTTCGGCGCCATGTTCGGCCGGGCCTTTGAACTCTGGAAGGGGGATATGGGCAACCTGGTCCTTGTGACCCTGGTCTTCATGGTGGTGGTCTGGATACCGATCGCAAACGTGGGCTTCATCGCCGGTTATACGCGCTCGCTCCTCAAGGTGTCCAGGGGCGAGGGCAGGGCCGCGGTGGGTGATATCTTCGGCGCCTGGGACTGCTTCGGCAACCTGCTGGGCTTCGTCCTCATCAACCTGCTCGCCTATTTCATCTTGCACTTCGTCCCGATCCTGGGCCCGCTGGCCTCCCTGGTCCTGGGGTTCGTGGTGATGCCGGCCAGTTTCCTGATCATCGACAGGGGTAAGGGGGTCATGGACGCCTACAAGTGGTGCCTGAAGACGATTCAGGCAGATTTCGTCAACTGGCTGCTGGCCTACCTGGTGGGTAGCGTGATCGCCTGTGCAGGCTTCGTGCTGCTCATCATCGGCATCATTCTCAGCATTCCACTGGGGCAGTTGATTATCATCCAGCAGTACGAGGCGGCGGTAAAGGAGTGTTAGAGGGATTAATAAAGGGATCAGTCTGCTTTTTACTAGCCAGACGCCCATAAATGTCTACCTGCACTTTTGGCAATGAAAAATGTTTAAGCCAATGTGGATATGGTGGTTAAGTATGGATTTTTAATAATGGTCGGATAAGGGGGAAAAATGTACAGGGCAATTTTAATTTTAGCTTTGTTGGCAATTTGCTCTATTGCGCAAGCATCCGAAACTTCACACAGAGCCGCAGTAGAAAAGATGTTCCAGGCAAGCAATGCTGAAAAGATGATCGATTCTATGTATTCACAAATGGAGTCAATGATAGAACAGCAATTCAAACAAATGGATTTACCAGAGGATGCAAAACCAATAATGGCAAAGTACCAAAATAAAATATGGAATATTACGAAGAGCGAACTTTCATGGATGAAAATAAAAGACGATATGGCGTCTGCTTATATGAATGTTTACTCTGAAAATGAAATTAATGAATTGACCAAGTTCTACAAATCGCCGGTTGGAATTAAATTTATCAATAGAATGCCAGAGTTGACACAACAAATGTTTAATTTGGTACAAAATAGAATTCCTGCCTTATTGAGTAAGCTTGAACAAATTGAACAGGAAATGAAAAACGAAATAGAGTTATCCAAAAGTAAAGCTGAGTAAATTTGACGATCTGGGAAAAGTCCCGGCAAAGTTCAGGGCGAAGATGAAAATGTCGCCCGGCGTGTACGGCCAGCAACGCACAATGGTCAGGGTGCACAATAACCAGATCTGGGTGCCGGTAACATTTGTTCATAAAGGAAGAACCGTAACAGCCCTGTTGCTGTTGGACACCGGGGCAACCAGCACCTCGATTTCGCCGGCACTTGCCCGGCGGCTGGACGTCCAGGCCGCGGAGACAACCGTGGGAGCCGCCAGCCTTGCCGATGGCAGGGTTGTCCGGACTGCCCATGTGGTTGTCGAAAATGCGACGGTGGGCCCAAAGGCAAAGCGCAACTTGAACGTGCAAATAATGCCGAGAGCCGGCAACGAGGAAACCGGGCTGCTCGGGATGGATTTTCTGGGCGATTTTCCCCATGTCATAGAAACTAAAGCCGGTGTTATCCGCTGGCAATGAAAGTTTTTTATAACAGGGACAAGCTGCTTTTTGGCGGTAAAATTTAAAAGCAGCCGGTTCCATTTTGGAAAAGCAAAATTCGTTTCACGCGACGACGCAACGAAAGGCAAAGCATAGAACTTAAACCAAAAGGCTTTTTACAGGGATGAACGGGATGAAGGGGCCTAAAGGGATAACACCTTAAAGCCGTTTTTCAGTTTTCTGTTTGGCCAAAAGAAATGTTTTGATTTTGACGTTATCCCCTGTACCGCCTTCATCCCTGTTAAATTAAATGGGTTTTATGTGAGCTGAATAGTTACCCCCGAAGAATATTTATGATTTGCGCCGCGCCGTCGCGTGAGTCCGGTTCTGAAAAAACAATGCATTACACAGGAACGTAACGATGGCCCTATGGAAAACCCATACAACCTTGGAGCAGCTTAAAGAGAGATCGAAAGATACCTTGATGGAACATCTTGGGATCGAATATCTGGAGATTGGCGATGATTATCTGAAAGCCCGGATGCCGGTAGATGCCAGGACAAAACAGCCGGCCGGGCTGCTCCACGGCGGGGCTTCGGTCTCCCTGGCCGAGACTTTGGGAAGCATTGCGGCGACGTTATGCCTGGACAGCGAAAAGAAAGAGGTTGTCGGGCTCGAAATAAACGCAAACCACATACGCTCCGTAAGGGAAGGCTGGGTAACCGGCGTCACAAAGCCGATCCATGTCGGCGGCACCACGCAGATATGGGAAACCAGGATTTACAACGAGCAGGACAAGCTGGCCTGCATCTCCAGGCTTACGGTGGCAATCATAGCTAAAAAATCAGTAACGTCCGTTTAGGTAATTCCTTAACACCGTCCTCCCCCCCTCAAGGGGAGAGGATTTATGATCACTGTAGATATGTCTGCCTGCCCTTGGCATGGCATGGAGGGATGGATGCTGACCAAATTTCGACCCTTGATACTATTGATATCCGTATCTTGCTGCCTCGCCAGCGGTGTCGCCGGAGCAGGTGACCGCAAGGAGACAAAGCGGCAGGTACAGAAGCAGGCACAGCATTTCTCTTCCCACCGGGGACGATATTTCAGCTGGGCCGCACCGGCAGAGTGGAAGTCGTCAGAAAGCACCAACGGCCTCACTCTTACTTCTCCCACCGGCAGCGAGGCCGTCATGTATGCCATCCTTCTCAGGTCCCAGGGAGAGGCCACTCCGCTGCAGTTTCTGCAGTTCATGCTTTCGCGAATGCCCGGTTACACCGACTTCAAGGTGCTCTCCTCGAAACGGTTGCCTGACCAGAAATCCGGCATTCCCGGAACAACCTGGAGGGTGATCGAGGCCGAAATGAGCTACAAGGTGAACGGCAAGCCTTTCCGCGCCTTCTGGACGTGCGGCATCAACAACTATTTCGGCATCTACGACGCCTCCCTGAACGGTTATCAGGCAAGTGCCGCGCTGTGGCCCAGCTCAAAGGCATACCTGCCAGCCATTTCCAACCGCATCGCCATCATCAACCCGCGCCAGATAGCCGGGAACGATACGTTGATACCGGTCAGGAACCGTCCCCTCGACAACAGCGGGATTCTCGAATCCGGCCGCCTGCGGGACGAATCAAGGGCTCGCATCAGCAAGAAGACCCGTGAGGGGATCATGGGGCAGGAAAGGGTGAAGGACCCCAAGACAGGGGAGGTCTTTGACATGCCGTTGAACAATTACGACGCCGCCGCAGGGGGATACAGAAACCCGAACCGGCCCAATGAACTGCTGGAGCCCACCAGGCCTGGCGAATAAAGAGGGACAATGAAAATAAGATTTGCGGTTATTTGCTTCAGTTGGTTTTGCTGCTTGATGATGACAGGCTGTTTATACAGAGGCGATGGCGTTTTTAAAAAAATCGGCAATTCTGATTATAAAGCCAAATTAAGCGTCTTGGACGTGTTTGTCGTTGCCGATGGCTGCCCGACTTACATTTGCGGCGCAGTTTTTCTGGAGGATCGCATCACGCCTTTAAGGAACGCGCACATCCTGCTTATAAAGGGTGACCAGACGTATCCTGTCTCAAGTGCCGACACGGATAATCGAGGCGAGTTCAATATGACAGGATTGTATGCGAATGATTATTACAGCATAGAAATCGATTCACCCGACTATTCAGGGAAGAAAACGATCCTGGTTGAGCCCAACAAGAATAATTGGCACGAAATCTATGCAACAAAAAAAGTAAAATAGTGGAAGTTGAGGAAAGCATCCATGGACCAACTGAATAAGAAAATCTGGCAGAAGGTTTTCAAGGGGCATCTCGTGTCCCTGGCCATCATTTCTATCATTTTCATATGCTTCATTGTCAGGTCAGGGAGCCTGTCTGCCTGGCTGCTCGTGGGTGTCGTGCTGTTTCTGGCGACATTCAGGTTTATCCGGTCGGGATATCGGCAATAAAAAAGGGGATTCCCACAGCGGGAAGTCGGTAAGGAGAGTTATTTCTCCTGCAGCGTAGACAGAAAGGATGATTTACATGAAATACAGCGGAATTGTGACGAAACGGTCGATTGCCGGGGTTGTCTTTGTGCTTTTGGCGATTCAGCTTGTGCCGGTGGATCGGACGAATCCTCCGGTCGAGTCGGAGGTTCCTGCCCCTGCGGCGGTGCGGTCCATCCTGCGGCGGGCCTGTTACGACTGTCACTCCAATGAGACTGTCTGGCCATGGTACAGCCGGATCGCGCCTGTTTCGTGGCTGGTTGCCAGCGATGTCCATGAAGGCCGCGCGGACATGAACTTTTCGACCTGGAATCGCAGGACAAGGGAAGAGCAGCTTAAAGCCTTTGATGAGTGCTGGGAGAAGGTTGAACAGGGCGATATGCCGCCGTTGCTTTATCGTCCGGCACATCCGGCAGCCAGGCTGACCGAGGCTGATCGTTCGGCCCTGCGGGCCTGGTCCCAATCCGCCGGTTCCGTGGACGCGAAGAGTCATTAAACACCGATTGGCCGTTTTTGATTGTCATGTAGGGGCCAAGCAAGTTTTATCTGCTTTGCCCGCCTTTGATCTCTGTGGCAAAAGGGCGAAGCTCTTGCTTCGCCCCTACGTAGATAATCGGTATATTGACAATTTCCATATCCCTAAAGAGTCGGTGGTTATGTCGTAATTTCTATGATCCAGGTCATTTGCCGGTTTCAGCTACACGAAAGGGGTGTTTATGTTTCTTGAGTATGCAATGAAGTATTGGGGGTATCTTGCCCTGCTGGTCCCTGCTGCCATCCTCATCTATGAGTCGGTGGTCATAGTGGGCGGCAATGAGATTGCCCTGATCGAGCGCCGGTGGTTCGGCAGCAAGATGCCCCAGGGGCGGGTTGTGGCCCTTGGCAATGAAGTCGGCATCCAGGCCCGGACCCTCGGCCCGGGACTGCATTTCCTGATTCCGTTCATCTACAAGGCAACTAAAAGCGTTTTTACCGAGATACTGGAAAACGAGATCGGCCTGATCGAGTCGGTTGATGGCTCCTCCATCCCGGCCGGGAACATCTTTGCCGCGGTTGTGGCCGGACACAACTCCTTTCAGGATGGCGAGGCATTCATCAGGAACGGCGGCCAGAAGGGGCCCCAGATCGAGGTGCTGCCTCCGGGCAAATACCGCATCAATCCCTATCTGTTCAAGCTGACCAAGGGGAGCGTTACCGAAATCAAGGATTTCGAGATCGGTTTCGTGGAATCGGTGGATGGCATCGCCATCCCCGAAGGCAAGATCTTTGCCCAGGCAGTGGAAGGCCACTCATCATTCCAGAACGGTGAAGCCTTTATCAAGAACGGTGGCCAGAAGGGGCCCCAGATAGAAATCATACCTCCGGGCAACTACCGCATCAATCCCTATCTGTTCAAGGTCACCAAGGGCGCGGCCACCAAGATCAGCGAAGGGGAAATCGGGCTGGTGGAGTCTGCCGATGGTTCGGCCATTCCGGCCGGCCGCATCTTTGCCAATGTGGTGACCGGCCACAATTCCTTCCAGTCGGGCCAGGATTTCATCAGGAATGGCGGCCAGAAGGGGCCCCAGACCGAGATCCTGCCGCCGGGCGTCTACCGTATCCACCCGAACCTGTTCAAGATCACCAAGGCAGCGGCCGTGGTGATCGCCAAGGGAGAGGTCGGCATGGTCACCGCCCAGGATGGGGCGCCCATACCGATGGGCAGGCTCCTGGCGCAGAGCGTGGCGGGACACTCCAATTACGAGAACGGCGAGGCGTTCCTGAAGAATGGCGGTCAGAAGGGACCCCAGATCGATGTCCTGCTGCCCGGTACCTATCGCATCAACCTGAACCTGTTTCAGATCCAGATCGCGCCCGCCGTGGTCATCGAGGCCAACAAGGTCGGTCTAGTGACGGCCCTGGACGGCATCCCGCTACCGGAGCGGGAATATGTCGCCTCGCCCATCACCGGCCATAACGATTACCAGGACGGCTCCGCCTTTCTGACCAAACAGGGGCAACGGGGCCCCCAGCTGGATGTGCTGCGGCCAGGCACCTATTACATCAACCCCTTCATGTTCAGCGTGGAAATCGATAATGTCGCGGTCATCGAGCGCGGCCAGGTCGGGGTGGTGGTGTCGAACGTCGGCGACGACCCGACCGAGGAGATGAAAAAACGTCTCGGTTCGACCCAGGCCGGTGCTTCGGAGGAAGAGGGGAAAGAAAAATATGTCGTGCCCAAGGGGTTCCGGGGCATCCAGGAGGAGGTCGCCGGGCCGGGCCGTTATTATCTCAACCGCAGGGCCTTCATGGTCTATATCATCGACACTACCAACATCACCATCGATTGGGACGACCAGGAGGATACCCGTTTCGACCAGCTGACCGTCATATCCAAGGATGGCTTCCCGATCCAGGTTGCCGTCAAGGTCGTGATCCGCGTCCGGCCGGACCAGGCTCCCTACATGGTGGCCAAGGTCGGTTCCATCGACAACCTGATCCAGCATGTCATCCATCCCATGATCGACTCATCGTTCCGGAACCAAGCCTCCACCGCCTCGGCCATGAACTTCCTCCAGAGCCGCTCGGAGGAGCAGGCCAAGGCAGAGGCCCGGGCCCGGGCCGACCTTGAACGGTATCATGTGGAGTGCGTGTCGGTCCTGATTTGCCAGATCCGCTTGCCCGAGGATCTGATGCAGACCCAGACCAAGCGGATCATCGCCGAGCAGCAGCAGGAGATGTACAAAATGGAGCAGCGGTCCCAGGCCGAGCGGACCGAGATGGAGAAGATGCGCGCCACGGCCGACCAGCAGCCCACGCTGGTTGCCTCGGAAATTGCCGTGAAGGTGGCGACCCAGAAAAAGACCGAGATGATCACCCTGGCCGAAGGCACGGCAGAGGCCAAGGCGTTGGAAGGGAGCGGCGAAGGTAAGCGGCTGAAGGCCATCGGCGATGGCGAGGCCTCCAAGATCGCCGCCATCGGCGATGCCACCGCCCAGGCCTACAACAAGCAGCAGGAGGCCATTGGCGAAGAGGCCATCAAGCAGATCAAGATCGTGGAGCTGATTGCGGCTGCCATAGAAAACGGCAGGATCAAGGTTGTCCCCGATGTCCTGGTGACGGGCGGCGGCAGTGCCGCCGATGGTCTGATGGGGATGCTGACCAAGCTCCTGCCCGGGGTGGATATCCCGGCACTCCTTAAGAAACCTGCAGCATCGGCCCCGGAAAAACATGCGGAATAGCCCGCAAAATCAGCGCCGAATTCAATTGGCAGCAGGAGTTGAAGAGTGAGTGAAAACTGCCTGATAGGTCGGCAACCGATAATGGACCGGAACGAGCATCTCTACGGCTACGAACTGCTCTTCCGCTCCACCGATGTCAATGCTGCCGACATTCGGGATTCCGGCCGGTCCACAGCCAATGTGATCATCAATACGCTTGCATCGTTCGGTATCATGGATCTTCTGGCCGGTCGGAAGGGATTCATAAATGTCGATTTAGACATGCTGATGGACGAAGTTCTGGAGTTGCTGCCGCCGGAACATATCGTCATAGAACTACTGGAGTCTATCGAGCCTTCACCGGCCCTGGTGGAGCGGTGTCTGTTGCTCAAGGAAGCCGGATTCGTCCTGGCTCTGGATGATCATCAGTACAGTCCGGATTTTGCCGAATTATATGCCATTGTGGATATTGTCAAAATTGACCTGCTCCTGACACCGCTGGAATCGCTTCCCGAAATCATCGGATTTCTGCGCCCTTATCCTTGTAAGCTGCTGGCCGAGAAGGTCGAGAGTATCGAGCTGTTCAGGGCTTGCCATGCCCTTGGTTTCGACTATTTTCAGGGTTATTATTTTGCCCGCCCGGACGTCCTCAAGAAAAGGAAAATGGACGAGCATGCGGCGACACTCCTCAAGTTGATGCGCCTTTTGGCAGAGGATGCCAACGTCGAGGATTTGGAACAGGCCTTCCGTGGCAGCCCAACGTTGACATACAAGCTATTGATGCTGGTCAACTCGGTGGCCTTCGGGCATCGCCACAAGATTCAGGGGTTGCGACACGCCATTGCAATGACCGGGCGGGTGCAGATCAAGCGCTGGGTGCAACTGGCGCTGTTTGCCGCCGATGGCGATGATGCCTTTGACCACCCTTTGGTTGACCTGGCCGCCACCAGGGCCGGATTCATGGAACAGTTGGCCTTTGTTCATCCTCACCTGCGGCTGGAAGAAGAATCCGCGGAACGGGCCTTTATGACCGGTATCCTCTCCCTGATGGAAAGCATCTACAACATTGCCATCGAAGACATCATCGCAAACCTGAATCTCAACGAGGAGATTGCCGCTGCCCTGATTGACCGCACCGGACATTATGGCAATCTTCTCAAAGTAATGGAGCATATCGAGGTTCTTGATATGTGGTCGGCGGCGGAGATGCTCGCATCCATAGGTATCAGCCCCGATACGGTGCCTGGCTTGCAATTGCGAGCCTTTAACTGGCGTAAACCCGGTGAAGGGGGATAATTGAATTCGCAGTCAATGGATTGGTCAGGGGGGCTGATTTTGGATCATTTCATGGCATAAACAGGAACTTTTGGGTTGCAACAGCCGGACCTGGGAGCTGTCAATGTTTGTTTATGGCTTTATTGCCGACTTCGGGGCTGACGAAAGCAAAGCTGCCTCCCAGTGCGATATAGGCTTCCATGATTCTGCGCAGCCCTTTTTTCTCTTCCTCGGTTATTTCCCGCTCCCTTGTCTGTTTTGTCCCTATATATTCAACTGAAGCCTTGCGCGCCTTCATCAGGGCCTGGATAGCGTAATACAATTGACTGTCAACGGCAGCGTCGTACCATTGTGCAACTTTGCCATGCACTTCTTCGGATTTTATTACCGGGGCCTGTACGTCGAAGGTTTTCTTGTCTGCTTTAATCCTGAATCCGGTGATGTTCAAGGAGGTGGCGTCAACGGACTGGATGCAGAAGCGCGGCCAGAGGGCGCCGGCAATATCCGAAAAATAGGCATATACCCAATCGGTCTCTCTGTTGCGCGGGGTGGATTCATCGAGATAGCGCAGAGGATTTTGAGGTGTTTCCGCTTCTTTCCTGATGCCGGGGGGTTGTTTTTTTTGTTTTTCAGCGGCAATCAGTTTGTTCAGTTCTTCATATTCCGGCGATCCTTTGGGGGCTTTGCTGAGTTGCATGTATGCGGTCGAGTAGTTGCCCTGCCCGATAGCCTTGCGAACGCTGTCAACTACCGATTTTGGGGGTATTTTTGATTGGACTTCCTTAATATCGGCTTCTTTTACGATAATGGTTTTTTCCTGTTTGGACTGAACCATTGAATCGGAACTCTTGTTGAAGAAGCGATCGAACAGGAAGAATGCAACCAGAATTGACAGGATTGTTACGATGATCAATGCGGTATAGCGGGTTTCTTCATTCAATGGTTTCTTTGTTAATTTCATTTAATGGCCATCCATTTCATTTAATGCTCATCGGGATTTTTTATGTATTGTAGCGCGCACACAGACTTGGGCACAAGTTAAGAAAACAGGGGTTCATATAAATTCTTACTAGGATGTTTGTTTGTGGAATGCTAATATTATCTGATAATTTCAACGGATAATACTGGTTGCCTTTGATTTGCGCCGCGGCGGTGACTATGATACGAGTTGTTTCCATAATTATGGTGCTGATCGGGGCGGCCTTCCTCTTACTGTCGTTCCTGCCGGTAAGGAATATCTGGGGAAACGTCAGCGGCAAATTACGCCGCCAGTGGCTGTTCATTCTGAACCTGATGGCCTTTTTCCTCCTGGGATATCTTTTTTTCGATGTTGTCCTGTTCTTCAACCTGCCGATCCCGCTTGAACTGGTGACCAGCGGAGTGTTCCTGGGCGGCGCGCTCTTTGTTTTTATCATAATCAACATTTCCTTACACACAATTTCGGCGCAGCAAAAGGCCGAAGAAGATATTAATTCGATAAACCAGTCTCTTGAGCAGAGGGTTGCGGAACGGACACAGGAGCTTAAACACCTGTCCGATTTCAGCCGTACCGTTCTGGACAGCATTGTTGACCCCATCTCCATCATAGATGTGGAAACCTTCCGGATCGTCGATATTAACCAAGCATTCCTCGAAGAGTTCGAACTCCCTAAAGAACAAATCATCGGAAAAACCTGTTATGAGGTTACGCACCATAGCGCTTCCCCGTGTGCTCCGCCCCATGATTCCTGCCCGCTCCTGGAAACCATGTCCCTTGAAGACCATGCCGCGACGCTCCATGTTCACTGGAGCCTGTCCGGTGAAAAACACTATGTGGAAGTGCTTACGTCACCGATCAGGGATGAAACAGGAAAGATCGTTCAAGCTGTTCACATCCAGCGGGACATTACCGAGCGCAAACAGGCCGAGGAAGATCTCCGGGAAAGCCGGGAACTCTTGCGAGTCGTTGTGGAAGGGACATCGGATGCGGTCTATGTCAAGGACCTTGCCGGCCGTTACCAGCTCTTCAATTCGGCTGCATCACGTGTAACAGGCAAGAGTGCCGAAGAGGTGTTCGGCCGGGATGATACGTTCCTCTTCACCGCAGAAGAAGCAAGGATCATTATGGCTGGTGACCGGGCCGTGATGGCTGCCGCAAAGACCATGACCTATGAGGAGTCCCTTACTTCGGCCGATGGGCAACATCTTGTATTCCTCTCCACCAAAGGCCCACTGTTTGACAAGCAGGGCAAAGTCACCGGAATTTTTGGTGTCGCCCGCGATATTACCGAACTCAGGAAAGCGGAGTCCGAGCGTCTGCAATATGAACGGAAACTCCTGCTTTCTCAAAAACTGGAAAGCCTGGGGGTCCTGGCAGGCGGCATCGCCCATGATTACAACAACCTTCTGGCGGTCATCCTGGGCAACATGGAACTCACGTTGCCCAGGGTAGGCAATGACGCTCAGGTCCGCTCCTGGATCGAGCAGGCCATGAAGGCGGGCCGGCACGCGGCTGATCTGACGAGGCAGATGCTGGATTACGCCGGCAAGGGGTTGTCCGTTCTCAAGGATGTGGACATTAATGATGTGGTCCGCAAGAATGCCGATCTGTTCAGGACATCGGTGGCAAGGACCATTGACCTCGAAATAGTGCCGGCCGAGGGGCTCCCGCCGGTAAAGACCGATGAGGGGCAGATCCAGCAGGTGATCATGAACCTGCTGATCAATGCGTCTGAATCCATTGGCCCCGTACAGGGCACCATAACACTCACTACCGGTGTGCGGGAGTGCGATGCCGAATATTTCAGTGCCAGCAGGCTTGAAGAAAAACCCGCGCCAGGCAGGTTCGTATATGTGGAGGTGGCTGACACGGGCTGTGGTATGGATGAGGAAACACAACAGAGGCTTTTCGAACCATTCTTTACAACCAAATTCATGGGCCGTGGATTGGGGATGGCGGCGGTGTTGGGGATTATCCGCTCGCACGAGGGCGCCATCATGGTCAAGAGTGCCGAGGGAAGCGGCTCGACTTTTCAGGTGTTGTTCCCGGTAAGCCCCAGTGCCGTTACCGGAGCGCTCGGCATTGGTAAGGCTTGAATACGATTCGGCAATAATCGGCTGCGTCATGAACATCCGCAGACCGATTTCAGGTCGCGATCATGGAATTAGCCACCGGAGAAAATATGAAAAATGACAATGGCCTCTACCGGGTGCTGTTTGAACAGTCGCCGGACGCAATCCTGGTGATCGACCCCGATACGTCCCTGCCGGTCTGTTTCAACGACCGGGTGCTGGATCTGCTTGGTTATGGCCGGGATGAGTTCGCGGCCATAAATATTGCCCATTGCGAGGCAAGTGCTCCGGGCGCGCCATCAGAGGCCCTTTTGGCGGGAATCATCAAGTGCGGTGCCGGAGAGTGCGAAACCATGCTCCGTGACAGCCGCGGCGAATTGAAGTACGTCAGGGTGAGCGTCCACTCGGTGGAGGATGGCGGGCAGAGTTGTCTCCAGATGGTAATCACGGACATTTCCAAGAAGAAGAGGGCGGAAGACAGGCTGCGGCTCCTGAACGACTCCTTTCTCAACTTCGGCCCCGACTTTGTCGGCAATATCAACCTGATTACCAAGGAGGTCGGCAACTTCATGGAGGCGACCTGCGCCATGTATAATCGTCTCGAAGGCGACCTGCTCTGCTCGGTCGGCCAATGGCACGCCCCTCCGGATTTTAAGATTACCGACCGGCCGGCCGGCCATATCTGCTACGACGTGATCCGGCGCGGGCAGCGGACCCCGCTGTTCATAGCCCACCTGGACGAGTCCCCCTATGCGGCCTGTGACCCCAATGTCAGCCGTTATCACCTCAAAACCTACGCCGGAATGCCGGTGTTTTGGGGAGGGGTCGCGGTCGGTTCTCTTTGCGTTGTCTACGACAGGGATATTGTCCCTTCCGAGGCCGATATGTCGTTTCTGGCCATGGCTGCCGCGGCCATCGCCGTGGAAGAGGCGCGCTGGCGGGCCGAGGAAAAACTCCGCGAACAGCAAAGTTTTACCGGGAATATTATAGAATCGCTGGATAACGGTTTGGTGGTAATTGACACCGATTACCGGATTGTTACCGCCAACAGCGCCTATTGTCGGCACTTTGGTCTGAAGCCCGATGAGATGATCGGCCAAAGGTGTCATGAAATTGTCTATGGCTCCGAACTCCCCTGTTTCCGGTACGGGAGGGATTGCCCGGTCCAGCGCACCCTGGAGTCCGGGCAGCCCGCTTCCCTGATCCGTCAACAAGGCGAGGCAGCAAGCTCGGGACAGGTTATCGAGATCAAGTCTTTCCCTCTGCGGGATGGCGCTGGCAAGATCATTGCCGTGATAGAGCTGACCAGCGACATCACCGACAAGCTCAAGCTCGAGGAGCATGAACGCAACATCGAAAAGCTCGAATCCCTGGGCATCCTGGCCGGCGGGATCGCCCATGACTTCAACAACATTCTGACTTCCATCCTGGGCAATATCTCGTTGTCACGATTCCAGGCCCATGATCCGGCAAAGGTGCTGCAGCGTCTGGAAGATGCGGAGAACGCCGCGGTCCGCGCCAAGGAGCTTACCCAGCAGCTTCTTACGTTTGCCCGTGGCGGCGAGCCGGTCAAAAAGGTCATCAGGATAGGCGGTCTGCTCAGGGAGGCGGCCGGTTTTGCCACCCACGGCTCTGCCGTGAAGTGCGACTTTGCCCTGGCCGACGACCTCTGCCCGGTGCGGGCCGACGAGGGGCAACTGAGCCAGGTGATCCACAACCTGGTGCTCAATGCGGTTCAGGCAATGCCGGAAGGGGGCACGATCAGTATTGCTGCCGATAACTCCGCGCCAATGGCGGACGGGAAAAGGATGGTGGAAATTTCCGTTGCCGACACCGGCACCGGTATACCCAAGCACCTCCTGCAAAAGATCTTTGACCCGTATTTCACTACCAAACAACAGGGGAGCGGCCTTGGGCTGGCAACCAGCTATTCGATAGTCAAAAAGCATGGCGGCAACATCACGGTCGAATCGATCATGGGCAAGGGGACAATTTTTCATGTCAGTCTGCCTGCCGACGAACAGGGCGAAGAACCCGAGCCGGTTGCACGGCAGGAATTGACCCGCGGCAAAGGTCGCATCCTGGTGATGGATGACGAGGAAATCGTGCGGGTGATTACAAAGGCCTCACTGGAGGAGCTTGGCTATCAGGCGGAATGCGTTGAAAACGGCACCGAGGCTGTGGAGCTCTATCAAAGAAGGGCTGCGGAGGGAACTCCCTTCACTGCCGTTATCATGGACTTGACCATCCCTGGCGGTGTTGGCGGAAAAGAGGCGATCATTATGCTTTTGCAGATTGACCCCAAGGTCAAGGCGGTCGTTTCCAGCGGTTACGCCAGTGACCCGGTTATGGCAAATTACCGCGATTACGGGTTCAGTGCAGTGCTCAGCAAGCCTTACCGGTTGCAGGAAATGGGCGAGGTATTGGGCGGGTTGTGAAATACCGGGCGAATTCCCGTAAAAGTCCTCCCCCCCGGGCATGGAGCAGGTGAGGTTGGGGGGCATGAAATCCTGGTTCAGCAAAAAAGGGGGTACCCCGCTTATATCGGAGTACCCCGTTTTTTGCCTCTCCACTGTTTTGGTCTTTATAGGTTAACACACATCGGCATGTCTCCACCTGAATGCCGAATGCATGGGAATGGAGTGAGGTTGAAGCACCTTGTGAATCAGGCTAATTGCCGCCGGGAGCAGCCTTCTCGGCGGGTGGAGCGTCAACAGGCCGAACCCTGTCGCCCTGGTTTACTCCGCTTGGTTGCAATGAATTGCCGATGACAATCACCTTGTCGCCGACCTTGAAGTCGGCGGCATTGCTGAATGGAGCGGTAACTATCTTTTCTTTGTCCCCGGTGGATTGAAGGGTAACGTTGTTTTGATCGATGCGGACGACAATTGCTTCTTCCTGCTGGATCTTTTGCGCATAGTGCCCGGTGTCAGGGGTTTCGCTTGCCAGGCACGTAAGTGATGAACCCAGCAGTAAAGCGCAACACATGGCTGTTTTCGGCATCATTCCGATTTTCATTTTTATTCCTCCCGAGGTTAGATTCAAAAATTTTGATGACCAGTTACAAAACAGTTTACGGAGGGCGATGCTGTTGCGCCGGGGGTATGGGGTCCCCGCGAAGCGGATGGCTTCCTGATGGCGCAACATTTGATGTGATGCCTGACGTTTGTAGCAGATGGCATTCGATGCAACAATCGGTCAAGAGGGTATTTCTTTCGGAATCGGATGTACTACGGAAGGTATGTGGCAGGTTGGAATTTGGCTGCACGGATTGAGCCGCCAGCAGTGTGGCGAGCTGCAACTACCTGATTGCTGGCCATTTTTGGCTGTCAAAAGTTCTGCGGGCAGGTTTGTGGCCTAACCTATAGGTTAGGCAATTGGTTGGCAGGGAGAAAAATTAAAGAAAAAATATTTCAAATCATTGGTTGGGAAGGGTCAGGAAATGAGGTCGCCCCTCAGTTTTATCCCCAAGGGGACCAGCTGGGTGCGGCGGGTCACGTTCAATTTTTTGAAAATGCTGTTGATATGGGTCTTTACCGTTTGCTCGCTTATGAATAGCTGGGATGCTATTTCCTTGTTTGTCAGCCCCTGGGATATGTTGATGACGATCTCCCGCTCCTTGTTGCTCAGGCTTCCCGCAATGACAGAATCTTTCGAGTTGTCCGCAAAATTGACCAACGCCTTGATCTTGCAGTTGTCTATCCAGATCTGACCATTGCTGATAGCCTGGAATGCCTTCAACAGCAGGCGCATGTCGGTATCGGGGGTCATTATCCCATCGATCTTGTTGGTGATGATCATGCATGCAATGCTATCTTCGCTGAGGCCGTAATCCAGAAAGACGGTCTTTGCCCTGGCCAGGCCGGCTGGCCTTTTCTGTTTTATCGTATAGACATCGGTGATCAGGAAATCCGGTTCGAATATCCGTATATCGCCGTCAGGGCCCAGTATGGCAACCTCAGTGATTGCGGGCGTGTTCTGCATCTGCTCCTGCAAGGCTTTCGCCAGCAGAAAACTTCCAAGGCTTATCACAATTTTCATCTGTACTCCGGTCAGACAAAACAAGGATGGGCCCTTGTTTTCGTCTGTCTATACTGTCCGGCATTGGCAGGGCAGTTTTTTAATTTAAATACTTTAAATTAAGCGCTGTATTATCTAGCAGATTTCCGGTGTGAACGCAACAGAGTAGAACATTCGGCAGAATCGGCAAAAAACGGCTGTGGTGCCGGCTGGTTATGATGAATCGGGATGCCGTGATCCTGCTTTGCCATGGCGAACGCAGCCACCTGCATGCTGCTGGAGATGGGCCTCCTTCTAGCGAAGGCGGCAAATTTGACTTGGGTCAAGGCCCTGCAAGGCAAACTGCCTTAGAGTTGATCGTGCGCGTTGTTTGAGATGGGACAGACCGGGCAACGCAACTATCTTCAAAGGCCGATTTCAAGCCTGCTGCAGAAAGGACCACCGTGCGACTCTTCATATGCGGAAGCTTCTCCCTTGCCATGATCCTCCTCCTGATGGCTTCACTGCCTGCCTTGGCCATCCCAACGATAACCTGCCATTGCTTCAGCGAACGCTCTTACGATCCCGCCCGTCCTGCCGCGGCCGATCAATATTTTCTGGCCATGGCCCAAAACGCGTTTTTTGCCGGCGTGTTTGCGGTTGATAAAAAAACCATTATCATAAAGAAGCAGACAGGCACGTCTGCCGATGATCTGTGGGTGGCGTACCGGATCGCGGCTGAATCCGGGGTGGCCGCGGAGGAGTTGCTGCAGGCCAGAACAGCCAGGGGGAGTTGGGGCGAGACTGTGGCGTCGCTGTCGATTCCCGCAAAAGTGCTGGGCGCGGAATTTTCCTCCGCCCTCCATGCCAGGCTGCCCGATGCACGGCTTGCCGAAATCGTGGTCAACGAACTCTTCGCCGAATACAGATTGCTGGCAGCCAGCGATGTGGCGGCCTTGCGAAAGTCCGGGGCCACAAACCAGGAATTGATTCTTGCCGGAATTATTGCCCGCAGGACAAAGACGCAGGCGCCCCGGATCTATGGAGAGGCAAAAAGCGGTGTCAGGAGTTGGGGTGCATTGCTGCAGGAGGCGCGGATCGAACCTGCGGAGATGTCGAAGGAAGTCTCCGCCCTTCTCAAAATACGCCGTTAAATACACAGAAACCACAAAGCGAGGAATTCATGGACGAGCTTATAATGCAGTTGGCCAACGATGCGCCGGACGCGATTCTTATCGCCGACCGCCAGGGTATTATCCGGTTCTGGAATAGCGGGGCAGAGAAGATGTTCGGCCATGCAGCCATCGAGGCGGTGGGCCAGTCGCTGGATCTCATCATTCCCGACAATTTGCGGGGGCGGCACTGGGAAGGCTATTGGCGGGTCATGGCAAGCGGGGAAACAAAATATAAAACCGGCCTGCTGTCCTCGCCCGGCATCTGCAAGGACGGTGCACGCATTTCGCTGGAATTCAGCATGGTTCTGCTGCGCGACAGCAGCGGCGGCATGCTGGGGTGTGCATCGATCATGCGGGACGTTACGGAAAAATGGAAAAAAGAGAAGGCATTGAAAGAAAAGTTGATTGACTGCGAGTCGAAACTTTCCCATAACTGAGTTGCGACAATTCGCAACAACGGGTCGGCGCGCTAACGAAGTTTTTTCTACCTGAACACCTTGCCAAGGAGAACTGCCATGCGTCTTTTTCCGCTTATCTCAATCGCTGCCCTTTTGGCAGTACTTTCCGGCTGTGCCTTTGTAAACGTGCCGCTCGTGCCGCCTCCCAGCCCCCTGGAAGAACAGTTGCTGGAAGGAACGGGCGCAAAGAAGATCCTGTTGCTCGACATCAGCGGTACCATCAGCGAGCAGGGTAAGTCCGGCGGCCTGCTGGGCAGGTCCACGCCTTCGATGGTCTCAGTGGTCCGGGAAGCGTTGCAGAAGGCGGAAAAGGACGCTGATATCGCCGGCATGATCGTGCGCATCAATTCTCCCGGCGGCACGGTGACCGCCAGCGACATTATCCACCACGACATCACGGAATTCAAAAAGAGGAAAAAGATCCCGGTGCTGGCCAGCATCATCGGGGTTGGGGCCTCGGGCGGCTACTACGTGGCCTCGGCGGCCGACGAGATTATTGCCTCTCCCACGGCCATAACCGGCAGTATCGGCGTGTTGCTGATGAAGTTCAACGTGGAAGGGCTGATGGGCAAGATCGGCGTGGAGGAACAGACAGTCAAATCCGGGGACAAAAAGGATATCCTGTCTCCTTTCCGCAAGGCAACCCCAGAGGAAGTGAAGCTGGCCCAGGACATCATCGACCAACTCTATGGCCGTTTCCTGGATATCGTCATGGCGCGGCCGGGCAACAAGCTGTCGCGGGACCAACTGAAAAAGCTGGCTGATGGCCGCATCTATACCGCTGTCCAGGCACGGGAGGCCGGCCTGATCGACCGGACCGGCTACCTGGATGACGCCATAACCGATATCACGAAGAGGCTGGGGGTGGAAAGCGCGCGGGTTGTGACCTACTACCGGCCCGGCAGCTACAAGGGGAGCATCTATGCTGGCTCCATGGAAAAAGAGGGGTTGGCCGACGTCCTGGGCGGCAGCGTGGATGGGTTTTCCGGAGGCAGCTTTATGTATCTCTGGAGGCCTTGAACGCCATCATTGAGACAAAATTCTCCAGCATTCGCCGCAATACTTTGCGGTATTCTGCTTCGCCTTTGCGGTGTTCCGCCACCAGCTCTTCGGTGCGAACAGCAGTGTCCTTGTCCCAGGCGCTCCAATCCCTGATGATGGCTTCATCCACCTCGGGGTGGAACTGCAAGCCCCAGGCCTGTTGGCCCACCCGGAAGGCCTGATTGGGACAGGCCTGGCTTGAAGCCAGTAGTATGGCTCCCTTTGGCAGGTCAAAACTGTCATTGTGCCACTGCAATGTGGCGAATGTTTCGTACATACCGTCAAAGAGCCGGTCCCTGCGTCCTTCGGCGGTCAGCGACACTGTCAACGTACCCAATTCCTCCCAGCGGCGGGAAACCACCCGCGCTCCCATGGCTGCAGCCAGCAATTGCCCCCCCAGACAGATTCCAAGATAAGGAATGCCCTGCTTGACCGCATGGGCGATGAAGCCCTTCAACGGTGTGAGAAAGGGGTGGCGATGGTCGTCGTTTGCCCCCATGGCGCCACCCATGACGATGATCGCCTCAGTTTCAGCCAAATCCGGCAGTGCTTCTCCGCCATATGGGTGTGTGATCGCCCATCTTACGCCGAGCCGGTCCAGTTCTTCGGTAACGAGTCCCGGCGGCACTTCCGGGTCGTTCTGGATGATGTACAACATGTTGATTCGCCTTTCTGATTCTGTATATGTGCCTCAACATAGCATTTTTTGCATGGCTGGAAAAGGCCGTTGTTAGCGGTTGAAATCGGTGGTCGGGCGGGGTACAGTGACAGAAAACGGAAAATCGCATGTTTATTCAAGGGAGCATCCCATGACGCAACGACCACCCAAGCTTCTCTATGCCGATGCCAAAGGCAACATCTACGATCATCCATATCTGGATATGGTTGGCATGAACGGCAGCGAGTTTGTATTGCCGGAAAATGTGGAGCTGATCCCTTTGCCCGAGGATAGCCGGCTGTTCACCATGCCGGCCATGCCGCCTGTTGCCTGGGATGCCCGTAAAAAGGCTTTTGCCACCCTGGACAGAGTACGGGAAGGGAAGAGGAGCCGGCCTGTCCAGGCGGTTGCCGCCTTCATGGCCCCAGGATATGTGCGTACCCTGCTGCCGGCCTGCGATTATTCCCGCAAGACCACCCATCTGCCGCTCTGGTCGTACACGGCCGTGGGATGGGACGAAGAGCGCGACTGTTTCGTGGTGGCGGCCACCAAGGTCGATAGCAACAGCAACTGGAACCCGGTAAACTACGACGACCGCACCCTGGATCCCCTGGTGCGCAAAATTTTGCAAGAGATACCCGGCAATCGCCTGCTGGAGCAGTTGGCCCGCTGTGCCGTGGATTATCACTGCTTTGCCGCCAAGAACCTTTTCTATCGCCGCTGGGAGGCGCCGTTGCCGACTTCGCCCGTATGCAACTCGGCCTGCCTCGGCTGCATCAGTCTGCAGCCCTCGGAGTGCTGTCCGGCCAACCATGAACGGATCACCTTTGTGCCCACCCCGGAAGAGATCTGCCAGATCGCCCTGCCCCATCTTGAATATGCCGAGCAAGCCATAGTGTCCTACGGCCAGGGGTGCGAGGGGGACCCGATCCTGCAGGCCGACACAATTGCCGAGGCCACGAGGCGCCTGAAAAAGGCCACTTCCCGTGGTACGGTCAACTTCAACTCCAACGGTTCATTGCCGGACAAGGTCGCGCTTTTGTGCGAGGCAGGCATGGACTCCTTCCGTTTCTCCATGAATTCCGTGCGCGAAGAGCTCTACAACCGCTATTACCGCCCCAAAGGCTACACCTTCGGCGATGTGCTGCGTTCCGTGCACACCGCCAAGAAGGCCGGACGCTTTACCATGATCAATTACCTGGTCTCGCCCGGTGTCAGCGATGCCCCGCAAGAGGTGGAGGCGCTGCTGCGGTTTGTGGCTGAAACCGGGGTGGATATGATCCAGATGCGTAACCTGTCGATCGATCCTGACTACTACAATCGCGAGATGGGGGTAAGTGGTAAGGGGATCGGCATGTACCGACTGCTGGAACTTTTGAAACGGGAATTTCCACAATTGCAGTTCGGCTACTACAACCGGACGCGGGAAAATTTCTATCCGCCAGACTTGCCCAACAGCTGGCCGATTGTCGAAAAATGAACCCCGTCTGATCCGGTTCATGGGTATACACCAGCCCCACCAAGGTCTGTATTGACAATTTTTAGTAATAATGAAATAGTTAAACAACGTTCTATAAACGCGCTTACACCTGGCTGCGTTGTTGCTGATATGGTGGGTATTAGTTGAATTAATCGTAATATTTTTAGTGATAACCGGATTTTATCTATTTAAATGCTGTTGGTGCTGTGGGGGTGGTAACCGGTATGCCTGAATTCGATCCTTCCGATACGGTCAGCGGAGACGTAAGCCTGTTGCAGGCACTCCAGGGTACGCCGATTCCGACATTTGTTATCGATGCCGGGCACGTCATCAGGCATTGGAACGCTGCCTGCGAACATACGACCGGTTTTACGGCCCTTCAGATGATCGGGACGCGCCGCCAGTGGGAACCTTTTTACCCGACACAGCGGCCGGTGATGGCCGACCTGATTCTGGAAGGTGCCTTGGAGGATGACCTGAATGGCCACTATCAGGGTAATTGGCGTCGCTCCCCATTGATTGCCGGTGCCTACGAGGCCGAAGGCTTTTACCGGAAAGTTGGGGTGGACGGAACCTGGCTCTTTTTTACGGCTGCTCCTTTACTGGATGCACGGGGTCGGATCATCGGCGTCATCGAAACCCTCCAAAATATCACCGAACGCAAGCAGGCCGAGGAGAAGCTGCTGCACTACCACGGCAGGCTTGAAGAACTGGTGCGGGAGCGGACCGCCGAACTGACCGCAGTCAACCGGCAACTAAGGACCGAGATCGATGCCCACCACAAGGCAAAGGCGGAATTGCAACAGGCCAAGGCCCGCCTGGCGGAAGACGAGGCAATGCTGAAGACCGCCAGGGATGAGCTTTCCCAGTATATTTTCGTTGTCTCCCACGATCTGCGGGCACCGTTGAGGGCAATCAGGAACTATACGGATTTTTTGCTGGATGAGTTGGGCGGGCTCCTCAATGACGAACAGGGGCAGTATTTCAACGGCCTCAAGCGTGCCTTGAGCCATGGCGAGGATCTGGTGAAAAACCTGCTGGAGTTTTCGCGCATCGGCAGGAAAAAGGTTGTGCCGGAACGGATCGACACCGGGCGATTCCTGCGGGAACTGCTCAGGTTGTTCCCGCAGCGGGATGCTGCCGAGATCAGGATGGCCGACGACTGGCCGGCGGTGGCGGCCGAACCGGTTTTGCTGGAGCAGGTCTTTCACAACCTGATCCAGAACGCCATCAAATTCAACACTTCCTCTTGCCGGCAGGTGGAACTGGGGTGGCAACCGGCGGGGCCCGGGAAGTGCGAGCTGTTTGTTAGGGACAATGGCATCGGCATCGATCCGAGCCATCACGAGCAGGTTTTCCTGATGTTCCAGCGGCTGCACGCCCGCAACGAGTTCGAAGGTTCCGGCATCGGACTGGCCATTGTGCGTAAAGCAGCGGCAAGGATGAACGGTACGGTGCGGATCGAGTCACGGCTGGGGGAAGGGTGTTGTGTATTTGTATCGCTTCCGTTATGGGAATGCGAGGTTCAATGAAACCAGGAGGTGGGGCATGAATTCAAAGACAAACGCAGTGCTTCGTATCCTCCTAGTAGAGGATGACGAGCACGACAGGCTGGCATTCAGCAGGGCCTTCCGTGTGGGCGGGGTCAAGTGCGAGATTTTGACTTGCCCAAGGGCTTCCGAGGCGTTGCGGATCATTCAGGGCGAGACCGCCTTGTTGGATGTCGTGGTGATCGACCACCATCTGCCCGGTATCTCGGGTCTGGAGTTGTGCCGGGAGGTGATCGAAAACAGGATTAAAATTCCGCTGGTCATCCTCACCGGCAACGGTTCCGAACAGGTGGCGGTGGAGGCGCTCAAGGCAGGCGCCTACGAATATGTCATCAAGGACCCGGAGAGCTGTTATCTGCAGATTCTGCCGGTGCTGATTCCGGATGTGGTCCGGAAATTCGGGGAGCGGCTCGCCCGCGAGCGGGCCGAAGAGGAATTCAGACAGCTTTACCAGCGCAACGAACTGATCCTGAAATCCGCTGGGGAGGGGATCTTCGGGGTGGACCGCGACGGCTGTTTTATGTTCGCCAACCCGGCTGCGACCAGGATGCTCGGCTACGGGCCCGAGGAGCTGATCGGCCTGGATTGTCACAGCCTTTGCCGGCGGGCCGGCGGCAAGCCTTGCACGGAAGAGGATTGCCTGATCTACAGGACCCTCACTGATTGTCAAACCCATCGGTGCAGCGACGACCTGTTCTGGCGGAAGGACGACACTTTCTTCCAGGTGGAGTATACCAGCTCCCCAACCGTTGATGCGGGCAAAGTTGCCGGTGCCGTGGTGGTGTTCAAGGATATAACCGACCTGAAGCTTGCAGAAGCCGAGCGCCTGGAGAGCCAGAACCGTCTCGCCCAGATCGTGGAAGGATTCTCGGTGCCGACCTTTGTCATCGACGAGAACCACGTGGTCACGCACTGGAACCGGGCCTGCGCCACCGTAACCGGCGTGCCGGCCGAGGAAATCATCGGCACCCGCGATCAATGGCGGGCGTTTTATCAATCGGAGCGTCCGGTTTTGGCCGACCTGATTGTGGATGGCGGCTGCGAGGAAATGCTTGCCGATCTTTACGGGAGCAAATGCCGCAGGTCGGCGATCATAGAGGGAGCCTACGAGGCCGAGGATTTCTTTCCCCATTTCGGTGAGGGGGGGAGGTGGCTTTTCTTTACGGCGGCACAGTCGAAAAATTGCGATGGGAAGGTCATCGGGGCCATCGAGACCCTGCAGGACATCACCGAGCGCAAACAGGCCGAGGACGCGCTCAGGGAAAGCGAACACCGCTATTATGAGTTGAGTATCACCGACAGCCTGACCGGGCTGTACAATTCACGGCACTTTTACGGTCAGATCCAGGTGGAAATGGAGCGCGCCCTGCGCTATCAGCGGCCGTTGTCGCTTATGATGCTGGATGTGGACAACTTCAAGGGCTATAACGACACCTACGGCCACCTGGAGGGCGATAGCGTTCTCAGCGGCCTGGCCCAGGTGATCCGCGACTGCATCCGCATGTCCGATTCCGCTTACCGCTATGGTGGCGAGGAATTCGTGGTACTCCTCACCGAAACCGACAAGGAAGAGGCGCTGCATGTTGCCGAAAGGCTGCGGAGCCACTTTGAGCAAAAAATCTTCAGCCCGGTCGGAAATGGCTCGGTGAGCACGACCATCAGCATCGGGGTCAGCTGCTATCAGGTGGGCGACGATGTCAAGGAGTTTATCCGCCGGGCCGATGCCGGCATGTATACCGCCAAGCGCCTGGGGAAAAACCGCGTTGAATTCAATGACAAGGGCATCCGCGCCGATGGGCCCGTATCAGGAGGCAGGCTCCTGTGAATCAGGCTATGGTGTGGCGGATATCCTTCCCCTTGACCATGAAGATGACCATCTCCGCAATGTTGGTGGCATGGTCGGCAATGCGCTCCAGGTACTTGGAGATGTAGGTCAGTTTGATCGCACGGGAGATGGTGGCGGGGTCCTCGATCATGAAGCTCAGCAACTCCCGTTGAATCTGCATGTTGAGATCGTCCACAAAGCTGTCGTCCATGCAGACCTTGATGGCCAGTTGGTCGTCGCCGGTTACAAAGGCGTCCAGAGCTTCCTTCAGCATGGTTTCGGTCCAGTTGGCCATGCGGGGGATGTCGATATAGGGTTTTAGAGGCGGCTCCTCGTTCAACTCCCGCACACGCTTGGCTATGTTGGCGCACTGGTCGCCAATCCGCTCGATATCCGTGACGATTTTGAGAGCCAAGGTTATGAATCGCAGATCACGGGCCGCCGGTTGGCGCAATGCCAGCAATTCCAGGCACTTCTCATCCACGGATACTTCAAATGTATTGATCTCGTGGTCCATGGCGATCACCCGTTCTGCCAAGGCGGTATCTCGTTCCACCAGCGCCTTGACAGAGCCCGCAATCATCATTTCCACCTTGCCGCCCATGCCGAGTATCCTGCTGCGCAGGTCATTCAACTCCTGATCAAAAATGGCGCTGATATGTTCACGTTCCATTATCCTGTTCTCTCCTATCCGAATCTTCCGGTTATGTAGTCTTCAGTCTGTTTCTTCTCGGGGTTGGTGAAAATCTTCCTTGTTTCACCCATTTCTATCATTTCTCCCAGGTAAAAGAAAGCGGTTACGTCGGATACGCGCGCTGCCTGCTGCATATTGTGGGTGACAATGATGATGGTGTAGCGTTCCTTCAATTCCTCGATCAGTTCCTCTATCTTGAGAGTCGAGATGGGGTCAAGGGCCGAGGCCGGTTCGTCCATCAGGATCACCTCCGGCTTGACCGCGATGGTCCTTGCGATGCACAGCCGTTGCTGCTGGCCCCCGGAAAGTTCCATGGCGCTTCGCTTGAGCCGGTCCTTGACTTCGTCCCACAGGGCCACCCTCTTGAGGCTGGATTCCACGATTTCGTCGGCGTCACCCTTTTTGAGGACTCCGTTCAGTTTGTAACCGGCAATCACGTTGTCATGGATGGACATGGCCGGAAAGGGGTTCGGTTTTTGGAAGACCATTCCAACGCGGCGGCGGATCGCGACCGGGTCTACCGAACGGCTGTAGATGTCGGTGTCGTCCAGCATGATGCAGCCGGTCACCCGCGCGCTGGGGGTCATGTCATGCATGCGGTTGATGCTGCGCAGGACCGTGGATTTGCCGCATCCGGACGGGCCGATGATGGCGGTAACGCTGTTCTCGGCGACCTCCATGGACACGTCCTTTACCGCGTGATTGGCGCCGAAATGGATGTTCAGGTTGTCGAGGCGAATCTTTGTGCTCATTGGGACCTCATAGCTTGGTACTCTGCTTGCTTGCGATTTGGTTTCAGTCCCCATTTGTTCGAAAAGGGACCTTTCTTTGTAATACTTGTTATCCCTAATGCTTGCTTCTGCCCAGCCAACGGGCGGCGAGGCTCAGGGTGAACATGAGCACCACCAGAACCAGGGCGCCGCCCCAGGCGAGCCGGTGCCAGTCCTCATAGGGGGCAATGGCAAAGTTGAAGATCTGCAGCGGCAGCGCTGCCATGGGCTCGGTCAGTTTGTTGCTCCAGAATTGGTTCCCCAGGGCGGTAAACAACAATGGCGCCGTTTCACCGGCCACGCGGGCAACTGCCAGCAATATGCCGGTGATGACACCGGTCAGGGCGCTGCGCAAAGTGACCTTGAGGCTGGTGCGCCACAGGGGCACCCCCAGGGCCAGTGACGCCTCTCGCAACGATACCGGCACCATCTTGAGCTGCTCTTCGGTGGTGCGCAACACGATCGGTATCATGATCAGGGCCAGGGCAAAGGAACCTGCCAGGGCCGAGAACCCCTTCATGGGCACCACCAGCAGCGTATAGGCCACCATGCCGGTGATGATGGATGGGATGCCGGACAGTACGTCGGCGCTGAAGCGGATCGCTGTTGCCAGACGGCCGCCACCGTACTCGGTCAGGTAGATGGCGCCGAAGATCCCCACCGGCACCCCCACCAGGGAGGCCATGCCGATCATGACGGCCGAACCGGCCATGCCGTTGGCCATGCCTCCGCCAGCCTCGCCCGGAGGTTTGGGGATGCTGGTGAAAAAGCCGGGATTAATGGAGCTGAAACCCATCTTGATGATGTGGTAGAAGATGATGCCCAGGGGCAACAGGACCATGAGCGTGGCAAGCCCCATCAGCAGGGTGGCGCTCAGGTTGGTTGCGCGGCGCATGACAAGCGATCTGAGGGTCATGGCGTGCCCCCTTTCCAACGGCGGGTGACGCTCCACAGGAGCAGCCGCGCCATGAAGTTGATCACCAGGGTCACAACCAGCAATATGAGGCCGATTTCCATCAGGGACGCGGTGTGCAGCTTTGAGGTGGCTTCAGCGAATTCGTTGGCGATTACGCTCGGCATGGTATAGGCCGGCGAGAGCAGGGAAAGCGAGATTTGGGGCGTGTTGCCGATCACCATGGTCACCGCCATGGTCTCTCCGATGGCTCGACCGAGCCCAAGGATCACCGCGCCAAGGATACCGGAGCGGCCGTAGGGAATTACCGCCATGCGGATCATCTCCCAGCGGGTGGCGCCCAATGCGAAGGCAGCCTCTTTCTGGCTCTGCGGCACAGCCAGCAGAACCTCCTTGGTGATGGAGGTGATGATCGGGATGATCATGATCATCAGGATAAAGACCGCTGCCAGCATGCTGACGCCGTAGGGCGCACCCTGGAAGAAGGGTAGAAAGCCGAGATGTTTTATCAGAAACGGCTCTATGGTGGTCTGAAGCCATGGGGTCATGACCAGAATCCCCCACAGGCCGTAGATGACACTGGGGATGGCGGCCAGGAGCTCGACCAGCGAGGCTGTTACGACTCCGACCTTGTGGGGTGCCAGTTCGGTGATGAAGAGTGCGGTGCCGACGCTGAGCGGTGTGGCCAAAAGAATGGCCAGTATCGAAGATACAATCGATCCATACAGGTAGGGTAGGGCCGCAAAGCTCCCCTGCACCGCGTCCCAGTCGCTGCCGGTTATGAATCCCCACCCGAACTTGCGCAAGGACGGCAGGCTTTCCCACACCATCTCGCCCGCCATGATCAGCAGGATGATGAGTATGCTGAACGCGAAGAGCATGGTGAGAGCACGAAATATGCCGTCACCGTTTTTCCGCGTGGCCGTTTTATCCACTTAATCCTCCAATGCACTGTTCTTCTTTATACACATTAGAATATCAGCGTAATGTTACATTCCTGTTACGGGACAGGAACTATACGGCAACATTTTCACAACCGTAACAAAGCGGCGTTTAGCCTGGGAAAGGCATTTGAACATACTTCAAACAGGCGTAACTCACGCGACGGCGCGACGAAAGTCTTTTAAGTGAATCTTTGATTCATTTTTAAATCGACACTGATACACAGAGTCACAGAGAACAATGAGGAACCACGGTTTACAGTTGAACACTAATATCTCCCATGTGCCCTCGATGCCTCTGTATTGAAATGCCTTTTAATGTTTTGGTTTAAAGCGTCGCGTCGTCGCGTCGTCGCGTGAACCAGGGGCTTTATCGGTTCCGGCTTGCCCTTGTTCCTGCGTGGGCAAAAAAAACGCGGCCCCCATCCTTGGGAGGCCGCGCCTTAACTAATAATTCCGGCTGATTACTTGATGGTCTCGATGGTTTTCTCCACCATCTTGGCAACGTTTGAAGGCAGTGGGGCGTAGAGGAGCGGTGCGGCCATTTTCTGTCCCTTGTGAAGTTCCCATTTGAGGAATTCCACCAATTTCTTGCCCTTGGCGGCATCTCTTTGATGCTGGTACACCAGGAGATAGGTGAATCCGGCAATTGGATAGGCGTCCTTGCCAGGCTGGTTCACCAGGCCTACCCGGTAATCGGCGGGCATATGTTTGGCGGCTCCGGCAGCTGCAGCGGTCGTGGAGGCGATGGTCGGCTCGATGAAGTGGCCCGACTGATTTTGCAGGTAGGCCACCGGGAGCTTGTTTTCAAAGGCATAGGCCAATTCCACATAGCCGATTGAATTCTTGGTGTTCTTGACCTGGCCGGCCACACCCTCGTTGCCTTTGCCGCCCAAACCGATCGGCCATCTGACAGAGGTATCGCTGCCAACCTTGCTTTTCCACTCCGGGCTCACGCTGGAGAGGTAGGAGGTAAAGATGGCGGTGGTGCCGCTGCCGTCGGAACGGTGGACAACGATGATCGGCTCACTGGGGAGGTTGACGCCGGGGTTGTCGTCGGAGATGCGTTTGTCGTTCCACTTGGTGATTTTGCCCATGTAAATGTCGGTTACATCGGCGGCCCTGAGTTTGAGGCCCTTGGCGACGCCTGGCAGGTTGTAGGTGATTACGACCGCGCCCATCACGGTGGGGATGTGGAGCAGTTTTCCGGGCGCGGCGGCCAGTTCGGCGTCGGAGAGGGGTTTATCGCTGGCCCCGAAATCCACGGTGCCTGCGGTGATCTGTTTGATGCCTCCGCCGGAGCCGATGGACTGGTAGTTGAATTTTACGCTGTGATCTATCTTGGCGTACTCGCTGAACCACTTGGAATAGATCGGGTAGGGGAAGGTGGCGCCTGCGCCGTTGATGAGCATTTCGGCCGATGCCTGTCCTGCTGTCGTAACGGCGGCCAGGATCGCCAGTGACATAATACTTTTGCGAATGGTGGAAAACATCTGAATCCTCCTTGGTTGTTGTGTGAACATTGAAACAACTATACCAGGGGATTGTTGCGGCTGTGTTACGGGTGGGTAAACAGCTTGAAAATTCAGGTTACAAGCGTCAGGCAATCTTGAGCGTAAAGGAGAATACGGAACCTTGGCCCGGCGTGCTGGTAACAGCTACCTCGCCGCCGTGGAGCTGGACGATGTGCTTGACGATTGCCAGGCCCAGGCCGGTGCCTCCCTGTTCGCGGCTGCGAGCCCCGTCCACACGGTAGAAACGCTCGAAGATGCGCGGCATATCCTTCATGGGGATGCCCATGCCCGTATCTGCCACGGAAATTCGCACCATGCCGTCGGCCTCGTTCATGCCGGCCGAGATCGTTACCGTGCCATGGGCGGGGGTATATTTTATGGCATTGTCCAGCAGGTTCACCAGGACCTGCTCCAGTCTGCCCTGGTCGGCCATGACCCGCGGCAGTTCCGGAGCGATCGAGCTTTGCAGGACGATCTGTTTTCGTTTCGCGTTTTCCTCCAACAGCATGCAGGCCTTGCCGATGGTGCCGGAGGCATCGAGGGGGCGAATATCCAGCACAGTGTCCTTTGCTTCGAGGGTGGAGAGGGTGAGGATATCGTTGATCAGCGTCGAAAGGCGTTCCGAGTGGCTGAGAATGATCTCCACGAAGCGCACGGCTCGGCCGGGATCGGCAGCCATCGTGCCATCCAGCAGGGTCTCGGCGTAGCCCTTGATGACCGAAACCGGGGTGCGCAACTCGTGGGAGACGTTGGCCACGAAGTCGCGCCGCATGTTTTCAACCTGCTTCATGTCGCTGATGTCGTGAAAGACCGCCACCACGCCATGCCTGGCACCATCGACCGTAAGCGGCGCCCAGTGGGTGAGCAGGGTCGCATTGCCGGGCTGGATGGTGATCTCGCACACCAATTCGCTATTGCCGGTTGCAATCAGCTCTTTGAAGGCGGCCAGCAGGTCCGGATGGCGCGAAATCTCGATCAGGTTTTTTCCTTCAACTGTTCCGGTGATGCCGAATTGTCGGCGGAAGGCCGGATTCACCAGGGTGATAGTGCCGTCCTGGGCAGCCACCAGCACACCTTCGCCCATTCCGGCCAGTATGGTGTCAAGTTGCTGCTTTTCGGCGGAAAGGCGCTGCATCTGGCCCTCGATACGTTCTGCCATGTCATTCAGCACCACGGCCAGTTCGCCGACCTCGTCGCGGGAGGAAACATGTATCTTGGTGCGGGTTTCGCCACGCCCGATGCGGGCCGCTGCAACGGCCATATCCCGCAAGGGCCGCGAGGTCAGGTTGGAAAGGACATAGCTGAAAAGCAGGGCGGCCAGGAGAGTTACGGCGGTGGCCCCTCCCAGAAGGCGGTGCAGTGCCGAACGTGCGTTGTCTAGATAGGAGAGCGGCAGGGCCAGGCGGACAAATCCATCTGCATTGGTATTGCCGTAGGTCATGGCAACGTAGAGCATATCGGTCCGCAGGGTCTCCGAATAGCGCATGGCGGTCCCCACGCCTGATTTCAGGGCTTCCTGGACCTCGGGGCGGTCGAGATGGTTCTGCATCTCCGCTATGTGTGCCCCGCCGACCTCGGAGTCTCCGATGACGTGTCCGTCCGGCGCGATCAAGGTGACCCTTTCCCGGACGGTCTTGCCGGCCGTTTCCGCCAGGTTCTGGGGGTCGGCACCGGTTTCGTGCTCGACCAGCAGTTTGGCAAGCCCGGTCTGGCTGATCAGGTTGGCACGGCTCTCCTCGACCAGATTGTTCTCCAGGATGTGGTCGATGGAAAAGTAGAAGCTCACTGCGATCAAAAGGATCAAGAGCAGGTAGGAGAGCATCAGTTTGAGGCGAAAGCGCATGGATTATTCCTCTATCTTGTAGCCGAAACCGCGTACGGTCTTGATCAGGTCGCCGGGTGAACCCAGCTTGCCGCGCAAGCGGGTGATGTGGGTGTCCACGGTGCGGGTATCACCCATGTTGTTGTAGCTCCAGACGTTCTGCAACAGCAGCTCGCGGCTGAGAACACGGCCGCGGCGCTCCACCAGGTAGAGCAACAGTTTGTACTCGGTGGTGGTGAGGTCCACTTCCTTGCCAGCGCTCAGAACGAGATGCCGCTCGGTGTCGATGGTGATTTCCCCCATGGTGAGCATCGGGCCGGTCTCGGGCACGGCCTGGCCGTCACAGCGCTTCAGGATGGCCCGGATGCGCAGCAACAGTTCACGCATGGAAAAGGGCTTGACCATGTAGTCGTCCGCTCCCACCTCGAAACCTACCACCCGGTCGATTTCCTCGCCCTTGGCAGTCAGCATCAATACGGGGATTTTGGCGGTGCGCGGTTCCTTGCGGAGTTCCTTGCAGATTTCGGTCCCCATCAGTCCCGGAAGCATCAGGTCAAGCACGATCAGGTCAGGTTCCTCGCGCTTCGCCTTTTCCAGGCCGCTTATTCCATCATAGGAACAGAGCAGCTTGAAACCTTCCTTTTCCAGATTGAAGACCAGCAGTTCGGCCAGGTCCTTTTCGTCCTCGATCACAAGGATCTTCTTCATCGGTATCCCCCTGGTACATCATGGGATTCAGAACTCCACGATAGTATATTTTTCTGTTTTGTAACATATCTTTGTTACGGTTGTGTTGCAGTCGCATAACATGTTTGTTGTTTTCGCCAACAACGGATTTTCACATACAATTATACTGCCTGACAAACGGCTGTAATAATCGGAAGGTAGGGTAGAGTCAAAAGATAGAGGAGGTTTGGAGATATGAAAAGACGATTAAACGAAGATTACTATTTCTGGTGCTGTGACTGGTGCGACACGGAAAACCTCGTGCTTTGGGCCGGGCTTCAGGAAGGCCCTTCCTGCGGCGCTTGCCATCGGCCCATGCCGCTGTCCCACATGACGGTTGCGTCTGCAGGGGAAGCAACGCCGGCCGGTTGGCACTGAGAAAGCGGGCCGACCATGAAGAACATATGTCCGGGCCGGTTGTTCAAGGTGCTGTTTTTTCGCGGTTTCGACGAGCTTGATGAGCAGATCGAAAAATTCCGGCGACTGCACGGCACGGTTGCCCCATCACCTGCAGCAACACCTCCAGTAAGGCAAGGCCACACACAGTAACTCCTTGCAGCCCCCATCAACCCCACCCTGACTACCTCTTGCCGGCCCGCTGGCAGCGTGAATACCCTCGCACCGGTCGCGTACCGCGGCTCCGGCATGGCAGCAATGCCGCCATTCCCTAGCCCTGATAAACAGGATAAGTGCGTTAACGAAGATATTTTCTGCCAGAAAAGCGCAGAAAATATCTTCTAACTTACTAAAAATTATGGCATGACTTGCAGAATTCGAAGAAGTTGTCGCTGGACCCCTTGCCGGCAATCAGGAGAAACGGTGCATTGCTGGCATGGGGGTTATGGCAGGAGGCGCAGGTAAACTCCTGACCCGGTCTGAGGGGGTCGGAGCTGAGCCGCAGGGGATGCCCTTTTCCCGAGAAGCCGGAAACCACATGGGGTTTGGATGCAATCTCATCGTGGCAGGTAAGGCACAGATCCACCGTCTGTTTGCGCAGAATGTATTTGTGGTCCGACGCATGGGGATCGTGGCAGGTGGTGCACTCGCCGGCTGCCGTGGGGCCGTGCATGTTTTTCATGGACTTCCAGAGGTCCTGGGAGTCGCCATGGCAGTTGGCGCAGACCTGGCTGTCGGCTTCCAGGTTGCTGGCACCGCGGGTGCCCTGCCGGAAGCGGTGGCAGGAGGTACAGGACCAGGCCGAAGCGGGGCCGTGAAGGTACACGCTGGATGCCATGAGCTTCCTGTGGCAGAGATAGCAGGGCGATTTTTCCGGGGCTGCCAGGTTTTGCTCTGTCGTCGCATCGTCGATCCGATGGCAGGGGGTGCAGGCCCTGTCGTTGCCCGCGCCATGGAAGGCGTAGGCGGTGAAACCGTCCGGCGCCGTTTGCCCGTCGGGGGAGAGATCGGACCGGAGGAACAGGGTAAGCTCCCTGGTCCCGGTCGCAGCGCCGTTTTTAACGGCAATGACCTTGATCCTGTTGATGCCCGGGGAAAGCTCCAAGCCGTCGATATAACAGATGTGTCCCCCACCGAGCTGCTTCCGGGGCAGAACCTGCCTTCTGCCGTTGATCTTGACCTGCAGGCCATCGGCGGCAGCGGTGTCCACTTGTACGATGATATTGACCACCCGGCTCTGCAGCACGGACTTGTCCCGCGGCGCCAGCACCGTCAACGGGTCGTCCGCTGCGCCGGCGGTGGGGAGCATGGTGAGCAGGGCCAAGATGGCCAGAAATGGCAACAGGACTGCTGTCCGCATGATATTCCCGCGTTACTTGAACCCCAGAATGATTTCCAGGGCCTTTCTGTAGGCAGCGGCCGCTTCCCGCCCTTTGCCGGTTTCTTCGTACATCCTGGCCTTGTAGACCTGGATGGCATAGTCGGTGGGGGTCAGCCGCGAAGCCTCGTCGAACAGCTGCTGGGCCTTGCCCGCATCGCCATGGGTCCCGAAGGCATACCCGGCATAGTAGTAGCACGGCGGGTAGATCCCCTTACTGGCCAGGGCCTTCTCCAGCAGCGCCCGCCCCTTGTCCGCCTTGCCTCCCCGCACCAGGATCAACCCCTCTTCGCATAACCCGACCACGTTGGCAGGTTCTTTGGCAAGGACCTTGTCGTAGACTCCCTGGGCCAGGCTGTTGTCCCCCCTGCGGCGGTACAGATCGGCAAGGCCCAGGTACGGGAGGGTGAAGCCGGGGTCCGCCTCGATGGCCTTTTTGAACCACATTTCGGCAGCACCCGGCATGCGGTTCGATTTCATGGAACTCTTGGCCATGTTGAAGAGGCGGATGGCGTTTGTATTGGGCTGATAGCCTGTCCGTTCGGGGGTAGCCCGTTTTTTCCCGTCCAGGGTAGCGGTGATGAATTCCGCCATCTCCTCCGCCCCTTCGAGGGGATACCCCGTAAGTTCGTAACGGATGACCCGCTCTTTGTCCAACAGCAGTGTTGACGGGAGGGCGATGACCCCGAAGTCATGGAATGTGCTCAGACCGCTGTCAAGGACGACCGGGTAGTCCAGCTTGAGCTGGGCCGTTATCTTCCGCACCTCTGCAACGGTCTGCGGCGACATCACCTGGTCATCGGCATTGATGGCAATGACCGAAAAACCCTTGTACCGGTACTGTTCGTGGAGCTTCTGCAGCCTGGCGAGCAGGGTTGCGGATTTTTTGCTCCATGATGACCAGAAAACCACAGCCGTCAGCGTGCTCCCTTTCAACTGCCCGAAGGTGGCGGTGTCGCCGGTGATGGTCCTCAGTGAGAAGTCGGGCGCTTCCATGCCGACCTGAAGCCCCTGCAGGGTCGCATTGGCAGGGGGGCACATAAAGACCGCCCATGTCACTGCAAGCAGCATCGTTGCCAGGAATCTCCGAGCACTGACGGTCATGGCAGCCCCCTCATTTTACCCTGCTGAGACGTGTTGATCCCGTTTTTATACTCCTTGATGGCCGCTGCGGTATTACCCTGTTTTTCATAGACCAGTCCCAGTTCGTAGTGGGTTCTGGCCGGGGCGGGGTTCAGGAAAAGCGCGTCCCGCAATACCCGTTCGGCCTGGGGGAGGTCACCCTTCCGGGCCAGGACAATGCCTTTGCCTGTCAACGCCTCGGGATTGCGGGGACTCTGTGCCAATGCCTCGTCAAATGAGGCCATGGCCTCATCCGGGGCGCCTTTTTCGAGAAGCAGAAAACCGAGCCTGGTATGGTCGGACAGTGTACCGTGATGGGCGGCGAGCTCGTGTTTGAGGCTGGCAATCTCGTCATCGGGATTGGCGCTCGCCGGGACAACCGCCCCGGCGGTGCCGGTTCCCACCATCACCTCCCGGGCCGAAACGGTGAACGGCGGCAGGAAGGCGGTCGCAGCGAAGAGGATGGCAACCAGGGCGGCGCGTTGGAGAAGGATCGGTGTCATGTTCATGTCAATTCTTGACAGGGTTGATCCGGTCGTAACGGAGCAGTTTGTGGCATCCGGGCAGACACTGCCCGCCCGTGGCGGTCTTGGTGAAGCCCACCGGCAGCTTCCATCCGCCAAAGGGGACCGCATCGCGGATGTGGCGGGGATTGTTGGTTGCATGGGCGTCATGGCAGGCCCTGCAGGTGCGCCCCTTGACCGCCTTGTTCACATGGACGTAGTGCAGGTTCTGGTCCCCGTTCCGGAAATTAGTCAAGGTAGTGGTCGTCTTTTCCCGGGCCAGTGAGTTTTCGTGGCACATGAAGCAGAGTTTGTAATTGTCCTCATTGTAGCCGGCATAGAAGAGGGGCGGGAAGTTCTCCCGCAGCATCCTGAAGTATTTTGAGCCATGGCTGTTATGGCAGCTCGAACAGTCATGATCCTTAACCGGCCCGTGGTGGTCCTTGTTGTTTGCCAGGAGTTCCTTCATGTTTGCCACCGTGCCGGTGGGCGACTTGTATTCACGATCATGGCAGCCGAGGCAGAGATCCGCCGGTTCCTTGATCAGCTGTTTGGGATGGTCAGATACATGGGGATCGTGGCAGGCCAGGCATTTCCGCTCCGTGTCGAGTGCCTTGTGCTTGACGGTGGCTTCGCTGATCTCCTTTTGCTTCTCGTTGTGGCAACTGAAGCAGAGTTCCTCTCTGCCGTCGTACTGCAGATTGTATTGATAGTCACCGCTGTGGGGGTTGTGGCACGACACGCAGGATTCGCTTACCGGTTTGTGGATGAACTTCTTGTTCTTGAAGGCTTCGGCCTTGTCGGTATGGCAGTTGAAGCAGACGCTGTTCCCCTGGGCCATGAGGAGTTTCGGGAAATCGCCCTGGTGGGCGACATGGCAGCTGCCGCAGTCGCCGACGGCAACCGGGCCGTGGATGAATTTGCGATTGAAGGTTTCCTTGTTGTGGCAGCGGAAACAGAGCTGCTCGCCGGCGGCACGCAGCTGATATTTGTTGGGCGACTGGTGGGGGTCATGGCAGTTGGTGCATTTCCCCTCTTTCACCGGGCGATGCACCACCTGGCGCACGTCAATCCGTTGATGGCACCGGTAACAGAGCTCGCCGATATCGGTTATGGGCTTGAAGGCATGTTTGCCCGTTGCCTCGTGGCAGACCTCGCACTGGCCCACCGCGACCGGGCCATGGACGAACTTCTCCTTCCCCATGGTCGCGTGGCATGTGCCGGTTATGCATGATTCCTTGGTATCGTTGGTGCTGCCGGTAGCTGCGACAGCAGGAGTGCCGATGACGTGCAGCAGCCCCATTGCCAGGCATGCCGCAGCAATGGAGAGCGAAGCGATAAACGCCGGTTTTTTACCCACTGGAATGTTTCTCCCGGATCAAAGTTACTATCTAACATATTAATAAATCAGGGAGCAAAATGTCTACTTGTTTTGTATGAAATTGAACGGTCGGCAAGATGAGTATCTTTATTGAATTTATGCTGGTTTGTTAATGTTCAATAATTCGTCGCCATTGCAGCGAGATGCTTGTCACGCCAAGAACGCAAAAACCCCGGGTTCCGTTCGGAACCCGGGGCCATACGTATGCCAACAGTCGCAAGCGCGTGCGACGTTTGGGCCTGTTTATCTTATTTCCCTGCCAGCTTGCTTTCCCAGCGCCAGGCATCGGCCACGATGGTGCGCAGATCGGCGTGCTTCGGCTGCCAGCCGGTGAGGCGGGCGATCTTTTCGGCCCGGGCCACCAGGGAGGCGGGATCTCCCGGCCGCCGGTCGGTTTCGACCACCCTGAAGTCCACGCCGCTGACCTTCTTTACCACCTCCAGCACCTCACGCACGCTGCTGCCGCGACCATAGCCCACATTCATGGCCGTCGGCGTGCCGCCCCCCTCCAGATAGGCCAGGGCGCTCAGGTGGGCGGCGGCAAGGTCCTCGATATGGATGTAATCCCGAATGCCGGTGCCGTCCGGCGTGGGGTAGTCGGTGCCGTAGATGGCGATGCTGTCGCGCATCCCCAGGGCCGCCTGGCAGGCCACCTTGATCAGGTGGGTCGCTTCCGGGGTGCGCTGCCCAATGCGGGCCAGGGGATCGGCGCCGGCCACGTTGAAATAGCGCAGGGCAACGTACTGCATGCCGTGGGCAGCCGAGGTGTCCCGCAGCATCCATTCGCTCATCAGTTTGGAGGTGCCGTAGGGGTTGATGGGCGCCAGGGGGCTCTCCTCTGAGGCCGTGCCACCATCGGGAAAGCCGTACACGGCGGCGGTGCTGGAGAAGATGAAGCGTTTGACCCCGTACTGAACGCAGGTTTCCAATAGGCCCAAGGTATTGCGGGTGTTGTTGCCGTAGTATTTCAAGGGCAGCGACACCGACTCCGGGGCCACGATGGAGGCGGCAAAGTGGAGGACCGTGGTGAAGCCGTATTGCCGGAAGGCTGCGGAGAGCGAATCACGGTCGGACAGATCGGCATGGATCAGTTCTTCACCATTAATGAGTGCGTCGCGGAAGCCGGTGGACAGGTTGTCGTAAACCACGACCTTGCGGCCTGATTCAGAAAGTTGCCGTGTGACATGGCTGCCAATATAACCGCAGCCGCCGATGACCAGGATTGTTTCTGACATAGGGTTTCCTTTGCAAAAGGGATATGTTTCCGACAATGACCTGCTCCACCTTGTCCCACCCTTGAAGGCGAGGGTCAGGGTGTGGCTAGATATTTCCCGATGTTTTTCAGTGCCCGCTCCAGCCGTTCTTTCGAGTGGGCCTCGATGGTCCAGACCGAGTTGGGGGAGTAGCGCTTGAGCAACTCGAAAAGCTGGTCGAAATCGATCTCACCTTCACCCAGCGGCAGATGTTCATCGATCTGGCCATGGTTGTCGTGGATATGGCACTCGGCTATGAAGGGGCCCAGCTCTGTAAACCACTCTTCCATGGTCACGGTTGTAAACATGTTCCAGTGCCCCACATCGAAGCAGTGGCGGAACGCCGGGTCATTGACCTCCTCCAGCAGATCCCGCAGGGTGGAAGGCTCTTTCTCAAAGATGTTCTCAATGGCAATGGTGCAGCCCAGGTCTTTGGCTATTGGGAGCATCTCGCGCCAGAACGAGATGCTGTTTTCCAGCCAGGCCAGGCGGTTGTCGCCATAGCGCAGTTCATCGTAGCCGGGGTGAAAAACTATCACCCGCGGTTTAAGAAGTTCTGCGGCCATGAAAACCTGTTGGAAGCGTTGTTTGGTAACCTCGCGAATGGAGGCGTCCAGGGCGCCGGGATTAAGATCCATGAATGGGGCGTGGATAGTGGTTATCAGACCGGCGTCATGGAGTTCCCCCGACTGGCTTGCCAGCTCCTCACGGCTGATGCCGTCCAGGGCCCCGGCCGAAAAGAATACCTCGGGGTTGAGCCGCCTGGTTTTCAGGTGCTCCAGATAGATGGCAAGGCGCTGATACGGCACGTGGACTTGGATTCGGTCGCTCATGGTGTTTTGTGCTCATTTCGGTGTTTTTTTATGATTTCGTCTGAAGCTGTCCGGTCCACCAGGTCTTCCAGTTTTGTGATGGCGCCCGGCTCTCCCAGGATGATCAAAGTGTCTCCTCCCTCGATCCTGGAATGGGAGTGGGGGTTGAATACCATCTTGCCGTGCCCTTTTTTGATGCCGACAATAATCACGCCAATTTCCTTGCGGAAGCCGGAACTGATCAGCGTTTCGCCGGCAAAGGCCGAATGGGGCGGGATGGTGATCTCCTCCATCTGCAGGTCCATGTGTTCGCTGCCGGTGGCGATTTCGATGAAATCCACCACGTTGGGGCGCAAGACCGACTGGGCCATCCTGCTGCCGCCGATTAGGTAAGGCGATACGACTTTGTTGGCGCCGGCCCGTTTCAGCTTGATATCCGAACCTTCTTCACCGGAGCGGGCAAGGATATAGAGGTCGGGATTGAGGCCTCGCGCGGTGAGAGTGATATAGACGTTTTCCGTGTCGGAGGTGACCACCGAGATCAACCCCTTGGCCTGCTTGATACCGGCTTTGAGCAGGGTTTCATCCAGGGTTGCATCACCCTTCAGGTGCAGATACTCTTCATCAGTCAGTCTTTCCAGGGTTTCCGGATCCTTTTCGACAACCACGAACTGCAGGTCATTGGCCTTGAATTCCTTGCAGATTAGCGAGCCGATCCTGCCAAATCCGCAGATGATGTAATGGTCCTTGAGCGCATCGATCATCTTTTCCACCTTTTTTCTCCCGATCACCCGCTGAATTTGGCCCTCAAACATGATCTGGGCCAGGCTGCCCACAATGTAACCCAGTACGCTGACGCCCACCACGATCAGGATCATGGTGAATATCTTGCCGCTGTCGGACAGGTCGTGAACCTCCTTGAACCCGACGGTTCCCAAGGTGATGACCGTCATGTAAAGGGCGTCGAGAATAGGCCACTTCTCAATGGCCATATACCCGGTAGTGCCGGCCGTTACCAGCATCAGGAGGACAAACATCGATATTTTCAGGTGTCGTACGGGGTCCATGGTTGCCTCGAATTGCGATCAGATTACCTGCTGGCAGGCCAAAATTCAAGGTTTGATTGCATCTGCACGGCCCTGGGTGTCGGTATTTCTGACATTCCGGGGAAAAACCGAAAAATGTGGCGCCACTTTCAAAACATTATTTCAATAAACCAAAAGCATACAATTGACAAAAGCTGTATACAGTATACAATAGGTAAAACTTCTTTGGAGCCCCTAGTTATGAAGAGAATCGCTGAAAAACACCTCACGCTGCGGGAAAAAATCCTGGAGAACATACGCGATGCCATCATCGCCGGTTCTCTCAAGGCCGGCAGCAGGGTTTCGGAACCCGAACTGGCCGAGCGCTACGGCATCAGTCGAACTCCGATTCGTGAAGCTTTCCGTCAGTTGGAATCCGAGGGCTATCTTTCGGTTATCCCCCGCCGTGGTGCCGTGGTCCGCGAGTTCAACCAGAAGGACGTGGAGGAATTCTACGCCATAAAGAGCATTCTGGAAGGATATGCTGCACGAAGGGCCTGTGAAAAATTGACGGAAAAAGAGTTGGACCGGCTTCAGGCTATCAATAACCGTCTTTCGGAGCTGGCAAGCACGAACGATATTAAAACCTTTTTCAGGGTTCACAGCGACTTTCATGACCTGTTCATCAAGGCCGCCGATAACGAGAAGCTGCGTGACCTGATTACCAGCCTGGTTACACGTTTTCAGCGCCTTCGTTTAATGTCTCTTTCCATGCCGAACAGGATGAAAATATCGGTCCAGGAACATGAAAAGATTCTGGAGGCCTTCCGGAAAAAAGATGCGGGGGCAGCCGAGAAACTGGTGAGCAAGAACGCCGAATATGGTGGCAAAGTCTTGATGGGTGGAGGTGTTTCCAAGGCCACAATGCAGCATATCGATATTTGAAAAGATCGCTATGGCGGCAATGGCGCAGGAAATGTTGAAACTTATCCCCAAGGTTGACAGGGTGCTGGAGTGGCCCGAGATTGCCGCACTGCTGCCTGGGCATCCAAGGCCAGAGGTGCTGATGGCCGTGCGGCAGACCTTGGACGACCTCAGGGCCCAGGTTCTTGGTGGCGCCGGTGGTGCCATTTTGGAACGAGATGCCGTAATTGCCGCTGTCATGGCTTGTTTGAGACGCCGTTCGTCTTCCAGTCTGCGTCCTGTCATCAACGGGACCGGCGTGGTGGTTCACACCAACCTGGGGAGGTCTCCCCTGGCCGATGCCGCCGAAGAGGCCATCCATTCCGTTGCGTCCGGTTATTCCAATCTTGAGTTCGATCTGCAAAACGGTGAACGCGGCACCCGCTACTCCCACGTGGAGGACCTGATTTGCGAGCTGACCGGTGCCGAGTCCGCCCTGGTGGTGAACAACAACGCCGCTGCGGTCATGCTGGCACTGTCGTCGCTTGCACTTGGGCGCCAGGTTGTAGTCTCCCGTGGTGAACTGGTGGAAATCGGCGGTTCGTTCCGGATTCCTGATGTCATGCGGCAAAGCGGAGCGCAACTGGTCGAGGTCGGAACCACCAATCGCACCCATATTCGGGATTTTTCAACGGCAATCTGCGATGCCACCGCTTTGCTCCTCAAAGTTCATACGAGCAATTTTGCCATTGTGGGTTTCACGGCACAGGCTACGATAGCTGAAATGGCGGCACTGGGACATGAAACCGGGACTCCGGTCATGCTGGATGCCGGCAGCGGCTGCCTGCTTGACTTGTCCTCCTTCGGAATCGGGGGCGAGCCGACCATCCGGCAATATCTTGCGGAAGGCGCCGATCTGGTCACCTTCAGCGGCGACAAATTGCTGGGCGGCCCCCAGGCAGGCATTATTGCCGGCAAGCGCGATTTGGTCGGGCCATTGAAACAGCACCCATTTTTGCGGGCTGTGCGGATCGACAAGCTTACCCTGGCGGCGTTGGAGGCAACTCTCAGGCTGTATCGCGATGATCGTTCGGCTTTGGCTGCCATCCCGACCCTGCGGATGCTCACGACCGCAATTGCCGAGTTGGATCGGCGTGCCAACCGGATCATAAAAAAGTTTGGCCGGTCGCTGCCGGAGACCGTGACGCTCCTGAAGCATCGGGGCGAATCAAGTGCGGGTGGCGGTTCGTTTCCTTTGCTGCAACTGCCGACGGCGTTGATCGAGGTGAAGATCGCCAATGCATCCCCACAGATGATAGAGGCTGTTCTGCGCCGGTCTCCCGTGCCGGTTATCGGCCGTATTCACCGCGAACGCTACCTGCTGGACGTTCGCACCATTCTTGATCGCGATCTCTCCGCATTGTTGGCTGCGATCACTCAGGCCGCCGAGGAGTGTAGATGAACGGCTTCAAAACATTCGCCCTGATACCGGCTGCCGGTATGGGCAAGCGCATGGGCGCATCCATAAACAAGCAGTATCTGCAACTGGGGGGCTTGCCGATTGTGGCCCGCACCATAGCTGTCTTTGAAAGTTCCCCGCTCATAGACGGCATTTTTCTGGTCATTCCGGCCGATGAGATTCCCTATTGCCGGGAGCACGTGGTGGCGGCCTGCGGGTTTCGCAAGATTGTGGCAATCGTGCCCGGTGGCAAGGAACGCCAGAATTCGGTCATGAACGGCCTGGATGAGATTCGGAAGCTTGCCTCTCCCGATGACGTGGTGCTGATTCACGATGGAGTCAGGCCCTTTGTTTCCCAGGAAATGCTGCACGAATCAATCGCTGTTGCCCGGGCGTGCGCCGGGGCACTGGTGGCCGTCCCGGTCAAGGATACCATCAAGACGGTACAGGCTGGGGTTGTTGTTGATACACCCTCGCGGGATGACCTCTGGCAGGCCCAAACACCCCAGACATTCCGCTTCGGCATCATTCATGAAGCTCACCGTGCTGCCGAGCGCGAGGGCTTCATGGGTACCGACGATACCTCGCTGGTGGAACGGGGCGGGGGTGAAATCAGGGTCATACGGGGGGATTACCGCAATATCAAGATTACTACCCCGGAGGACCTTATCCTGGCAGAAGCTTTTCTGGCCAATCCCGGGAAGGAGAGTTTGTGAACGTGAAATACAACGACAAGATTCTGATCGTTGACGATGAGCCGGATATCGCCCTGATCCTGAAACTCCATCTGGAGGATGCGGGTTATATCACGGCTTGGGCCCAGGATGGGAAAAAGGCGCTTGCTATGTTGAAGGATGGCGACTACTCCCTGGTGCTGCTTGATATAAGGATGCCGCGCCTGGGCGGGGTCGAGGTTCTGCGCTGCATCCGGGAATCGGGGAGCGACGTGGCTGTTATCATGATGACTGCGCACGGCAGCGAGAACCTGGCGGTTGAGTGCATGAAGTCAGGCGCAATTGATTATTTTCCCAAACCGTTTGCCCTGGACGATATGCTGCCGCGGGTGGAACGGGCCATTGCCTATCGCCGGGCCCTATTGGAAAAACAGCGGCTGGAACGTGAGAAAGACGATTTTGTCTCCATGCTTTCCCATGATCTGAAAAACCCGATCACGGCCGTGGTCGGGTCCATCGACATAATGCGCGAGGGCCGCTTGGGACCGATCAACGGCGAACAGGCCGAATACCTGCAATCCGCCATCGAGAGCTGCAACGAGGTTGTTGCCATGATCGACAACCTGCTGGATATCCACCGGATTGAGGCCGGCAAGATGCAGATGAACATCCGCGGTCACAATCCTGCGGACATCATCAAGTCCATAGCGGCCAAATTCGACAAGGTGGCTGAACATGAACAACTGAAACTTACGGTTAACCTGGCGGAAGACCTTCCCGCCGTTCAGGTTGACAGGAACGCTTTTACCCGGATAATCGCCAATCTGCTGGGCAATGCCGTAAAGTTCACTCCCGAGGGGGGAGAAATAATCATCGATTGTCGCAGCAGTCTTGCCGAAGCCATGCAGGAAAACAGAATCCCAGATTATGTCGCGTTCCCTGTCGGTTTTAACGAACACCGTCAACTGTTGTCCATTTACATCAGGGATACGGGCAGCGGCATCCCCGAGGAGGATCTGAGGCATATTTTCGAGCGGTTTTACCAGTCGCGAAGCTTTGAGCGCGGCGGTGCCGGTCTTGGCCTGGCCTACTGCAAGATGGCTGTGGAAAAAATGGGTGGCGTGATCTGGGCGGAGAGCGAGCTTGGTGTGGGCAGCACTTTCAACATCCTGTTCCCCTGCCAGGATGAGGTGGCAACCAAATGAGGCCGGCAATGGAGAAACGGAGGTTGATCGGCATGTTTTTCAAATCTGTCACGGCATGCTTGTTCTTGATTGCCCTATGCTGTGCAATCCCGGCAACGGCAATGGAGATCGATTTCAGCAAGGCGGTTGTGGTCGGTTCCGGCCCCAAGAAGGTTGTCGAATTTACCGACCCGGACTGTCCATACTGCCGCAACGCTTCCAAATTCTTTGCCCGGCGGGCGGATGTGACCTGTTATATCTTCTTCAATCCGTTGCCGAACCATCACAGAGCCAAGGAAAAGGTGCAGTACATCCTTTCCCAGGCGGACAAGGCCCGTGCGTATCAAGAGGCCATGGCTGGCAAGTTCGATAACGTGCCGAAGCTGACAGGGATAACCGAGAAGGGCATCAGGCTTCAGGAAGAACAAGCCGAGATTGTCAGAAGTTTTAAGGCGAATTCCACCCCGACCTTCATAATCAACGGCAGAATCATTGTGGGGTTGGATGTAAAGAAGATAGAGGAAGCTCTTGGAGCGAATTGAGCCATATATATGACAACTGGATCCGGTTTTGTTGTGTTGATTTGAAAGGCGCCCTTGCAGGCGCCTTTCATTTTTGCAGAGACGTCATCGTAAGCTTGTGTCTTGCGGGTCATGCCATACAACGATCAGCATCTAGTTTTGTACCAGGGCAAACCCGGCGTGATCGTATCTGTCCAGCCACCACAGGCGGTCGTAGCCGTTGGTTACGGCGGCATAGACGCTGAGAACCTCTGAGAACGCCCCTGATGCCACCAGGCAGGCAGCGGCATGGCGCGAGGCATCGGGACAGAGGGTGCCGGAACCTGCCGGCGGCATTGGCGGACAGATGCAGCCATCCAGCAGGTGGTTGTGGGTCAGCAATTCCTGGGCCGGAACATTTCTACTATACTTGCTTTCTGCCGGTGCGTAAGCGAAACCATTACTGCCGGCTGCTCCCACAACACCGCTGCTCGATGCCTGGACCTGGTGGTTCAGGTGCCCCAGTTGCACGCCGAAGACGAAGCCGCCGTGATTCCCGGGCTGCGAGGCGTTGAAGGCAATACTCACGTCCGGGTTGCCGCTGTAGGTAAGAATTCCGGTACAGCCTGTTACCGAGCCGGGCACGGTGGCCGGAATGATGTTGGCGTAGGTTGGCCGATTGTCGATACACAACTTCAGGACAAAGACCTGTACCGGGTCGGGGCCGTCACAGAGAGCGTCGTGGAGGTCCTCCACATAGGATGGGCCGGCGGCGATCGATACCATGTCTCCCACTCCGTGATAGTCTGGCGGCGGGATCTGGAACCCGCCAGACGGGCTGACCCGATGGAGAGTGCCGGCATCCTGTCTGAACAGTTCAAGGCGCAATTTTACCCAGCCGGCGGTCAAGCCGGAATCAGGATAGGCCTGGGTGGTGTGGAAAAACGCGCTGGCTTCATTATTGCGGCAAAAATCCCACCAGGCATCAATGTGGCCCGGATTAATCGGTGGGTCGTGGGGCGGGAGTATGAATGCCACCTGGTCCCCCGATCCTACCGGACCGAGTGGAACGTTTCCGCGGCGCCATACTTCACGGTCGCCAATGCTCACAATTTCCGTGTAGATGCGGGAAAGGGGAGTCGAAACCACATGCCAGGGTTCCCCTGGCGCCCGTTCCGTGCCGTCTTCGTTGACGTGCTGATAGGACCAGCGGTAATGGGTCACGCCTGCCGCTTCCAGGCTGGAACTGAATTCGACGTGCGGATAGAGAACGTCGCCAAAGGCATGGGGCATGGGGCCGAGGCCATTGGGCATATCAAGCGCTGTGGTGGTCCCGTTTGCCTGGATGTCGCCCAACCAGATGTCGCCGATCCGCTCCACCAGGACCGATGCCGGCGGCGGGTCCGGCTGGATCGCTACGCCGCTGACCCGTGGGTCGGTCACATGAAGGGTCACTTCGGTGCCGCAGGGATAGTTCCACCAGGTGTGGCAGCGGACGCTGGGCTTGTACACCGGTGTCCAGGCACTGTCGATGCAGTAATCAACCCAAAAGTACAAGTCCGGATGGTCTCCGAAGGGGCAATACCAGATGTTGGTGTCAAAGGTGCCACTGGCATCCGTTTCCACTGCTGTGCGCTCCCATGTTCGTAAAAATGGCCAGAGCCAGGGCCAATGCCAGTGCCAGAGGCAAAGGACCGGCCAGAAGGCTTCCAGGTGGCTGGCAAGCAGGTTGCGCACCTCCAGGGAAGAGCTGGAGAGGAGTTTTATCCGGGAGTTCTGCGGCAGGGCCGCTTCAATGGTCTTGGCTGCTGTTTCCAGGTCCAGGGTCTGGGCAGATCCGGGCGGTTCCGGTTGGGGGTTTATCATGATGGTGTCAGAGCTATTTACAAGTGCGCGATTCAATGGCAGCTTAGACAGTCTGGTTCCCTGATCGAACCAGGGATCGGGGTCAGGCCCCGGATTGGGGATCGGAATCCAGGTGCGGTCAAGGATCTTCAACAGGTCGTCACGAAGTTGAAAGATGTGGATGTTTGGGATGCGTTTCAACAGCAGCCAGAGCGGATCTACTTCACAGATATGGACCCTGGCGTGGGGGAGAGGCAGGTCCTGCCAAACGCCACCCACCAGGCTGGGCACCACGACAGCACCGCGTACGCGGCATCGCCGGAGCCAGCAACTCCACAACTTTTTGGGTATGGGCTTCAGCTCGATGCTGCCGCTTTCGACGAGGGTCCAGGAGGGCTCATAAGCCTGGAGCCGTTCCATCATGTCCAGGCTGGCTGCCACTTCTCCCTCGCCTTCCGGGGGGGCAGGAGCAATGAACAGCCGCAAATCCTTGCGCCCACCGGCCTCACCCTTCAAGGCGGTTTTGCCCTTGGTGACCGGAGCCGATGCGAGCAAACGGCCTGATCTGGTGAACAGGTATGCCTTCAAGGGCAGTTCGGATTCAGGCTCGCTGTCAAAACCTACTGATAAATTGATTGTTATGTGCTTTGCTTTCTCTGCCATGCGTCTCTCCTTTTTGTTTTTTGCCAATGCTGGGACTTGGCTAAAACTGAATAATTACATATAGCTTAGCGGCGAGTATACCACTTAATGTAAAACAATCAATTATAGTAAATTAATATTACCGGATGGTGGTGGGGTCATTGAGAGGAAGGGGAAAATGCGCAATACACAAAAAAACCCGGATAGTGTCCGGGTTTTTGAACAAACAGCTAAACTGGTTGTGACGAATCAGTATTCCATGGGCATGGCCTTGACCTGGGCGGCGGTGAAGACCGGGCCGTCCTTGCAGACGTAGACATTGCCCACGTTGCAGCGTCCGCACTTGCCCAGGCCGCACTTCATGCGGTTTTCCAGGGTGGTATAGACCTGTTCGTCGGTGAAGCCCAATTTCTCCAGTACCGGCAGGGTGAACTTGATCATGATGGGCGGGCCGCAAACCAGGGCAATGGTGTTTTCGGCCGAGGGTGCCGCCTCCTCCAGGATGGTGGGCACAAAGCCGACCTTGCCGTCCCACTCGGGACTGTTGCCGCCCGGATCAACTGTTTTCACCAGTCTGACATCTCCCCGTTCCTGCCACTCGACCAACTCCCGCTTATAGACCAGGTCGGCCTCGGTTCTGGCGCCGTAGACAATGGTGATGTCGCCGAATTTGTCGCGCAGGTCCAGGCAGTTCCAGATCAGGGTCCGCAGTGGCGGCAGGGCAATGCCACCGGCCACGAAGACCAGATTCTTGCCGAAAAATTGCTCTATGGGGAAGGAATTGCCGTAGGGGCCACGCACCCCCATGGTGTCGCCAGGTTCCAGGCGGCGCAACGCCTCGGTCACACGTCCGACGGCCCGGAAACAGCACTCGATGTAGCCGGTGCGGGTCGGCGACGAGGCGATGCAGAAGGTGGATTCGCCGGCACCGAAAGCCGAGTACTCGGCAAACTGGCCGGCCCGGAAGGTAAAACCGTCGCGCACCTGCTCGTCCTGGAAGACCAGTCTGAGGGTCCGCACGTCCGGGGTTTCGTCGATGACTTCCTCGACTGTGGCCAGGAAAGGGAGATAGATATTATCGGAAGTGGAGCTGTTTGAGCACATGTCAGGAATCCTTGTGTGCGAGTTTTTCGGCCAACTCGGTGAATGCTTGCCCCTTGATCTTCAGTTCAACCGGACGGTTGTTGTCGCCAAAACCGATGGTGATCAGGCCCCCGACCATCTGATGTTCCATTTCGGCAAACAGTATGGCCTGGGGATTTATGAGCAGATTGCCCGATTGCACAAACCCGCGTGCCACAAGCGAGGCGACAAAGGCCTCCTGTTCCGTTTTGGCAACCTTTTTGAAGAGCTGTTTCCTGATCACCGCGCCGCCGAACCAGACATCCATCATGCGGCTGTTGTCGGTTACCAGGGGATTGTCTTCGGGGGTGGTCATCTGGGCCGCCACCACCAAATCGATATTGATAAATCGTTCCATGTAAAACCTCATTACTTCGCTTCAAGATTACCTCACGATTACTCATGATTTTGAAATCCCGGTAATCACGAAGTAATCTTGAGGCTAAACAAAGGCCTATTCAGCAGTAACTATTTCTTGCTGATCTCTTCAACTATGGCAGCGATGTCGATCCCCACCGGGCAGATGCGGATGCAGCGACCACAGCCGGTGCAGAGGGTCTGACCGAACTTGTCGTCGTAGTATTTGAACTTGTGCATGATGCGGTTGCGATAACGCTTGGGTTGCTGGTCCCTGGGGTTATGTCCCGAGGCATGGTGGGTGAACTTCCAGAAGCCGCAGGCGTCCCAGCTCTTTCTGCGTTTCCCCTTCTTCTCGGTCCCTTCATCCACGATGTCGAAGCAGTGACAGGCAGGGCAGACAAAGGCGCAGGCACCGCAGCCGACGCAGCGGGTGGCGATGCTGTCCCAGGCCGGGTCTTCGAAGTGTTCGTCCAGCCAGGCCTTGACCTTTTTCAGGTCGAATTTATCGGTCTGGGGTTGGGCCAGGGGGAGTGTCTTGGCGTCACTTTGCCCGCTAAAGAAACTTCCATGGCTGGCGATGAATTGTTCACCCTTTTCCGTGAAGGTCTCGCAGGTGTAGCCCCCACCTTCCACCGGGGTCAGGAACAGGTCGCTTCCCTTGGGATCGGCGGGCGAAAGCCCCAAGGCAGTGCAGAAACAGGCGTCGTCGGCAGTGGTGCAGGCCAGTCCGATGATGGTGGTCTTATCTCTTCGTTTCAGGAAGAACTCGTCCCGGTAATCCCAGGAAAAGACCGCATCAAGTACCGGCACGGCAGCGGCGTCGCAGGGGCGCACCCCAACCAGGATCGTTTCCGGAAAGCTATTGGGATCGATATCGGTGAGCCTGACCTGCTGCCCTTCCTTCTCGTAGGACATGATGTCCTCGCAGACCGGGAAAAAGGTCTCCTTGGCGGAGCGGCGCGGCAACTCGTCATGGACCATTTGTTCGGCTTTTTGCAACGGCTCGTATAGCACGGTGCCCGCGGTCAGACGTGGGGCCACGACCCGCTTGCCTGCGGCGATCAGTTTGTCCAGGAGGGTGTTCAGGTTTTGTTCCGAGATGAAATTTTGCATTGAAGCCCTTTTCACAAGATACTTTATGAAAACAAAAATGTTATTGCTTCTAGATTACCCCATGATTACTCAAGATTTTAACATCCTGGTAATCTTGAAGTAATCGCGAGGCTAAACAAAGAATTCTTGGATTGTTATTTTATGAAACTCTGATCGTCTTTCTCGTCGTAACTGGAAAGCGGCCCCTTCTCCTTGATCTCGAACCCAGCTTCATAATCGTACAATTCCTTCAACTCCTTGGCCATCTTGCGGTTCAGGAGGTTCAGGGGGATGTCCATGGGGCAGACCCGTTCGCATTCGGCGCAACCGGCACAGCGACCGGCCAGGTGCATGGCCCGCACGATGTGCCAGGCAGTATTGCCGGCCGGACGGGGGGAGGTCTCGACCATCTGCGGCTTGTTGCGGTCGCACAGGCACTGCTCGCAATAACAGAACGGGCAGACCTGGCGGCAGGCGTAGCACTTGATGCATTTGCTGAACTGTTCCTTCCAGAAGGCCCAACGCTCTGCAGGTGTCAACGCCTCCAGGCGGGCGATCTCGGCGGCGTACTTTTTTTCCAATGCTTGGGTGACCGGTTGTTGGGGTGGCACGAAATCGCACCCTTGCGGCAGTTGGGCGTCGCATTCGCGGCACTTGGGAGCTATTGTCTCAGTGGTCAACGCTTTGTCTGGCTGAAAGGTGGAGGCCAGGACCCCTGCGCATGGTACGCCAATGATATGGAGTTCCTCGCGTTTCAGCTGCGTTTCCCCCATCAGTCCCACCAGGGCCTTCAGGTCGCACCCCTTGACCACGATGCCTATCTTCCCATTTTTAGGGATCTCCTTCTTGGCCTTGGTAAGGTACACGGCCAGATTGTTGACGCATGAGGCGGAGAAGATCAGCTTCCCGGCATCGGAGGCTTCAGTGATGACCACCGGCTGGGCCGAGCCCTTCCGACGGGCAGGGGCGTAGCCGACCACGGCCGAGACCTGGCCTTCGGAGAGGATGCGCTGCGCCTCGGCTTGGATGGCAGAGGTGACGGCGGAGTAGATGGATGTGTCGATTGCTTGAGTCATAAAAACCTTTTTTGTCCACGAAAGACACGAAAATCACGAAAGAAAACAAATTCATAATCAAAAACTTTTAGGGGTAAAACCTTAAATATTTTGGGGTGGTGCCAGTACGGTTCTTCTTGCTGTTGTTCGTGTCTTTCGTGTTTTTAGTGGATAAATTGTGTTTAGATTGCGTTATAAGCCTCTTTCAACTCCGGCGAATCCAGCTTGCCGGACCACTGCTCATCCAGGGCCAGTTCCTTGAACTCATTCATGGGTCCCATGGCGCGCACCCGCTCGGTCAACTCCGTGACCACCTCGACCCATTTGCCCCCCTCGGCGGCCGAGACCCAGGAGAATTGCAGGCGGTCCAGGTCCACGCCGATGAACTCCAACAGTTTGCGGAAGGCGGCGAATCTGCGGCGAGCGTGGTAGTTGCCGGCGATGTAGTGGCAGTCGCCCGGATGGCAGCCGGAGACCAGCACCCCGTCGGCACCCTGTTGGAAGGCCTTGAGGATGAAGACCGGATCAATGCGTCCGGTGCAGGGGAACTTGAGCACCCGCACGTTGGCCGGGTACTGCATGCGGGAGGTGCCGGCCAGGTCGGCCCCGGCGTAGGTGCACCAAGTGCAGACAAAGGCGATTATTTTCGGTTCAAAGGAGTGTTTCTGTTTTTCAGCGTGCATATAAACCTTTTCTTTAGCCACATGATTACCTCACGATTACTAGGATTTTAAAATCTTGAGTAATCGTGAGGTAATCTAGAAGCAAAATATCATTGTTTCTGTTTCCAGTTTCTAAAGTGCTTCAATCATGGCCACCATCTGCTCATCCGTGTACCCGTCCAGTTCCACGGATTTGGATGGGCAGGTGGCCTGGCAGGTGCCGCAGCCGGCGCAAACGCCGGGGTTGACGTAGGCCACCACCTTGATCAGGTTGCCCTGGCGGTCCCTGATCTCTTTCTCCTCCACCGCACCATAGGCACAGACCTTCTTACAGGCGAAACAGCCGACGCAGCTTGCTTCCCGGACCCTGGCCACGATCGGTTCCCGTTCCAACTGGTCCTTGGCGAACAGGGTCATGACCTTGGCTGCCGCGGCCGAGGCCTGACTGACCGCGTCCGGGATATCCTTGGGCCCCTGGCAGACTCCGGCCAGGTAGATGCCGGCCGTGGCGCATTCCACGGGCCGCAGCTTGGCGTGGGCCTCGGAGTAGAAGTTGTACTTGTCGTAGGAGATGCCCAGCTTCTGGGCCAGGGAGTCGGCGCCGATCCGGGGCTGGACGGCCGTGGCCAGGACCACCATGTCGGCCTCGATCTCTACCTGGACGCCCACGGCGATGTCGCTCCCCATGACCACGATCTTGTTACCTTTCTGATAAAGGCGCGAGACCATGCCGCGGATGTAGACCGCCTCTTCCTCCTCTATGGACCTGCGCCAGAATTCGTCGTAATTCTTCCCCGGGGTCCGGGCATCCATGAAGAACACATAGGCCTGGCCGTCGTGTACCTTGTGGTGGTAGAGCATGGTGTGCTTGGCAGTGTACATGCAGCAGATCTTGGAACAGTAGGAGATGCCTTTTTCCCGTGCCCTGGAACCGACGCACTGGATGAACACGATCTGCTTCGGCTCCCTGCCGTCCGATGGCCGAAGGATCTTGCCTCCGGTGGGGCCTGATGCACTGGCCAGGCGCTCGAAGGTCAGGCCGTCGATAACGTCCGGTATCTTGCCGTGGCCGAATTCGCCGTATCCCTTGATGGCGGAGCCTTTTGGTTTTTCCGTTATGGAGTAGAGGTCAAAGCCGGTAGCCACCACGATGGCGCCCACCGGCTCCACGATCAGCCGGTCTTCCTGTTCGTAGTCAATGGCGCCGGGGCCGCAGACCTTCTGGCAGAGGCCGCACTTGCCGGTCTTGAACTTGGTGCAGTTCTCGCGGTCGATGACCGGGGTGTTGGGTACGGCCTGGGGAAATGGGACGTAGATGGCCGGCCGGGTGCCCAGGTTGCAGTCGAACTTGTTGGGAATCTTTCTGATGGGGCACTTCTCCATGCAGACCCCGCAACCGGTGCATTTATCTTCGTTCACCGAGCGGGCCTTTTTCCTGACCGTGACCTGGAAGTTGCCGATGAAGCCTTCGACATGCTCCACTTCACTGTAGGTATAGAGCTTGATGCGGGGGTGGTTGGCCACATCGACCATCTTGGGGGTCATGATGCACTGGGAGCAGTCCAGGGTCGGGAAGGTCTCGGAGAGTTGGGCCATGTGGCCGCCGATGGAGGGTTCACGTTCCACCAGGACCACCTCGTGGCCGGCGTCGGCGATATCCAGGGCGGCCTGGATGCCGGCGATGCCGCCGCCGATGACCAGTGACCTCTTGGTGACGGGGACGGTTATGGTGGGGAGGACACGGTTCTTCTTGACCCGCTCCACCATCATGCCGACGATCTCGATGGCCTTGACCGTAGCCTCTTCCCGGTCCTCGTGGACCCAGGAACAGTGTTCGCGGATATTGGCCATCTCGCACAAAAACGGGTTCAGGCCGGCCGCTTCCACCGCCTTCCTGAAGGTTTTCTCGTGCATGCGGGGGCTGCAGGCCGCCACGACGACATGGGAGATCCGCTGCTCCCGGATGGCCTTCTTGATGAGCCCCTGGCCGGGGTCCGAACACATATATTTGTAGTCGGTTGAGAATGCTACCCCCGGAAGTTTACCGACTTCCGCTGCCACCCGTTCCACGTCTACCGTTCGGGAGATGTTCTCGCCGCAGTGGCAGACAAAAACGCCTATTCTTGACATTCAGACCTCTTCCTTTATCAGTTCCAGCTTTTTGAGCGTTTTCAGCAGTTTTTCCCTTGATACGGGTTTGACCAGATGGGCGGCCGATTGGGCCGAAACATAGGTCTCTATGATGTCCTTCGAGGTGTTGAGGCTGGAAAGGACAATGATGTTGATGCCCTTGTCCGGGGTGATGCCCTGTTCCTGCTCCAAGTGACGAATGGCCTTGGCCGCCTCATGGCCATCCATCTCCGGCATTATGATGTCCAGGATAATCAAGTCGTATGGATTTCCGGCCGTTACGGCCTCTGTATATTTGTCCACCGCTTCGCGGCCATTGGAGGCCATGTCTATCGACGCCAGATCCTCCAGATACAGGCCGGTAATTTCACGACCAAGTTGGTCGTCGTCAACGATCAGGCAGCGCATCGTCCCTCCTGGATCCTTTCCGGATTGGAAGCCAATAGTTTCCATCCGGCGCTTACTGGGTAAGATCAGATCAGATGTTTCTCTTTCAAAAGCGGCATGGGGTTTACGATCATTGCGCCCAACCCCAGTTTCTCGGACGAAAGCCCACAGGCCATCCCCACCAGTTGGGTGATGTAGAAAACCGGCATGCCGTAACTGGTGTTGTAGACCCCTTCGATCTCCTTCTGGCGGATGTCCAGGTTGCCGTGGCAGAGCGGGCAGGCCACCATGAAGCAGTCGGCCCCGGCAGCCTTGGCCGACTCCAGGATGGCGTTGGAGAGCTGGATGACCACGCCCGGGCGGGACAGGGTGAAGTTGGCGCCGCAGCATTCCATGCGGTGGCTCCAGGCCACGGTTTCGGCTCCAACGGCGTGGAGGACGTCCTCCATGATGGTGGGGGCCTCGACGCAGTCCAGATTGGGCACATCGGGCGGACGGGTCAAAAGGCAGCCGTAGTAGCAGGCAACTTTAAGCCCCTTGAGCGGCTTCTTCACAGCCGCGGCCAAGCGTTCCAGCCCCAGGTCGCGGGCCAGGATTTCCAGGAGGTGCTTGACGCGGTTGTCCAGTTTTACCGGGGCATTGATGGCCTTTTCCACCTGTTTGCGTTTGACGTCGTTCTCTTCCAGGGTGTGCTGGGTGAATTTGAGGCGGGAGAAACAGGCGGCGCAGGCCACGGCCAGGTCACCATCCACCTTTTCAGCCAGTTCCAGATTCTTGGCACACAGCGACAATGACAACAGTTCGTCCACATTGTGGGCAGGGGTGGCGCCGCAGCAGATCCAGTCAGGCACCTCGGTCAGCCCGATATTCAGCACCTTGAAAAGTTCTCGGGTGGACTGATCATATTCGCTTGCCGAGGCGTGCAGTGAACAGCCGGGATAATAGGAGTATTTCAGGATTCTCTTCGGGGTCACGGGGCCTCCCCGTTCCGGCGCATCTCTTCGATACGGCTGAAGATCTGTTCTATCTCGGTCATATTCTTGTTTTTCTTGTGGAACATCTTCAGTTTGCCTTTTGTGATCAGTTTGGGGCCAAGCATCAGGTCTTTGAGAAATTGGCCGGATTTGACGTTGAATACCGCGGCCAGGCGCATTTCGTACTGTCGGCCATAGGTACGGATGTTCTGGAGGAACAGCTTGTTGGCCAGTTGAACGTAGCTTTCCTTGGAGGGGCCTTCGGCATCCCAGGAGAGCTTGCGCAGGGCATCCATGATGGAGGCCAGGTGAACCTTGTTGGGGCAGCGGGTGGAGCAGGTCTCGCAGGAGGCGCAGTACCAGATGGAGCGTCCTGCCAAGATCCGTTGCCATTGGCCCAGCTGCAGCAGGCGTACGACCCGGTTTGGGGGGTGTTCCATGAAGGTGGCCATGGGGCAGCCCGCCGAACACTTGCCGCACTGGAAACAGCGTCGCACCGATGTGCCGGACAGGGCCTCGACTTTACGGACAAAGTCGATATCCATCGTCTCGGCAGAGAGGAGCATCTTTTTCTTTTTCACAGGCATACCTTTTATTATTGCTAAATATTGATGGGGTCGGCTTGATTGCTTAACCGGGAAACTGGCAGGTGTCACGGTCTTTTGACAAGTCTATAATCGCGTTATTCTACTTAACTACCGGGAAAAATGCAAGATTAAATATGTAATTTATGGCAATCGCCATTGGTTTTTAGTTAAATTAAAATATCGTCTCTCTCTGTAAAATGGAGGGCAGCAAATCTACCCTTCATCCGGATCATGGAATCCCTCTGCACAATTTAGCGCAAAGCTGCAAGAAAAACACCTGGCAAGGAATCAGTCTCCTTTCCCTGCCCGAGTTGCTTGCAACTTTGCGCATCCGGTACAGTATCAGATCTATTCGTTTTCTACAGTACACTTGTCACGGCTCCAGGAATCCAGTTGCCCGTCCGGCAAGCGTACCTGAACGGTTGCCCCTTCTTGGGTGCAGCCAAAAGAGTAACCTGTCTCGCCGTTTTCTTTATTTCTAAGGAGCACGCTTTCTTCGCGTTGTTCGGTCCAGTAACAGACTCGGTCATAATCATTCTGTCTCATGTTAGTACCCTCTTTATTCTCTCGTCTAGGTGTTTATAGTTTGCCACAATTGTCAAGATAATGAAAAACAAACCATGAAAACAGCCGGTTCCCTCCAAGCGAGCAGCTATATCGCACTGATATGCTGATCGCTTGTCATGATCTGTTCACAGCGGATGAAGGTTGGAGAACTCGCCCCATTCCAAATATGAATGTGGGGTCTCGACAAATTCGTAAATGTTTTCAATCTTCGAAAGATGTTCTTTTTCATCCTTGACAATCTGCTCCAGCATTCGCCTCAATTCCCTGTGAGACTCGTTTGCCGCGACCCCTTCCAATACTTTGATGACCTCATCTTCAGTGGTAACGATATGCCAGAAGGCATCCTGGTCATTTTCAAGCTTGCCGAGAAGATCGCGGCTCTTGAGCAGGCGTCGGAACCCGTTGTTGTCCTGCATCGATTTATCCACATCCATGAAGTTGTTTTCCTGTCCAGCCAGGTTGCTTTTGATATTTTCCAAGGCCGATAAATGTCTTCGCTGGCTGTCGGCCAGAAGCGAAAATATTTCCTTCAACTCAATATTTGTTACCTTGCGGTCAAGAGTTTCATACAGTTGCAGTCCGTCCCTCTCTATTTCGATCATATAGTCGATGGCGTTCATGGGTACACCTCCTGTCTGTCTTTGTATGTATTGTAACACAAACAGCATAAACAAGACCTAAAAAGTCTTCTGGTTGGGATATTCGAGTTCAGGCATGGCCAACAGGTTGTGGCAGCGGGACGCCGGCTTTTATCGTTGAGCGATAAGAGCGATTGTCAACATTAGCGGGAAGATGTTGAGGTACGAAAAGAGAGCGGTTTCAGAGTTGAACATAGATATGGCAATCAAGGGGATGGGAAAGAGGGCGTACCAGAGTGATATGCTGCCATTGATGATCCCGAAGGTCGGCAACAGCATCACAGAGGTGATCAAGGCGCAGATCCAGAGCCCGAATAGCCCGTGATGCTGGGCGCCCCTGGACGACACCTCCAGAAGGGGTATTCCGGCGCGACGATAGTCATTGGCATAACGCCGCTGGAAGAGCCAGAAATGCGGGACCTGCCAAAGGAACATCACTGCTGACAGCATGATGACCCAATGATCCGCGGGACTGCCCCCGGCCATGCTCCAGCCTATGACCGGCGGCAGCGCTCCGCACACGCCACCCATGATCAGGGCAAAAGGGGTGCGGCGCTTCAGTGGGGTATAGATGGCCAGATACCATGCGAGCGCCGCAATGCCGAGCAGTGCGGGTATTGGGCCCCCAACTGCCAAAAGCAGCACAAAGCCGGCCAGCGAACAGATGGTGCCGATAACCGTGACCGCAGCCAGCGAGAGGTCGCCATTAGGGAGCGGGCGCAGTCTGGTGCGGGTCATCACCCGGTCCAGATCGATCTCCAGCACCTGGTTGAGGGCCGAACCTCCGGCCGCCAGCAGCGCCACGCCGCAGAACAGCGCGCACAGGCGCAGCGTGTCGGCGGTGCCTGGATAGAGCAGGAAACCGCCCACAGCGACGAAACCGTTCATCAGAACCAGCCGCAGCCGGAACAGTCGACAAAGCACGCGGATCATTTGACTGCCTCGATGAACTCCACCAGGGCTGTGATCTCGTCATCCTTCAGGTCAGGGTAGGGCGGCATGATCGGCTGGAAACCTTCCACAATCTTGGCTTTGGGCTGGCGGATCGACTCGCTCAGGTAGGCGTCGTCGGCAGTGACAGTGAGGCGCGTGCCATTCTGCATCACCGTAACCTGCTTGTTGTACAGCCCCTTGAAGGTGGGGCCGGCACCAACGCTGCCATCCAGGGAGTGGCAGCCGAGGCAGCCCTTTTCCCGGGCCAGTTTTTTGCCATCCAAAGGACTCTGCTCCACACCGTTGCTGCGAAGGAATGAGATAATCTGATTGATCTCGTCTTCTTTGAGTACCTTGCCAAAGGGGGGCATGATCGGCGGGAAGCCCTTCACCACATCGGCGTTCGGCTCAAGCAATGATTTCCGCAGATAGGGCTCGTCCACGATGGTGCTTCTCTCCACACCGCCTGTCATGACGGTAACTTTCCTGCCCCAGATCCCTTTGAGGGTAGGCCCTATCTTGGGCGAGCCATCCAGGGAGTGACAGCCCAGGCAACCATGCTTTTCCAGGAGTTCCTTGCCGGGGTGCTCCGCCATGGAGGCGCTTTGGGCCAGCCATGCGGCAAACTGAGGTTCGGGCAGGGCCTCCACCGAGGTAATCATGGCGGAATGCCCGACGCCGCAGTATTGGGAGCAGAACAGGTCATAGGAACCGGGTTTTGTGGCCACGAACCAGGCGTGGTTCTTCATGCCCGGCACCACATCCCGCTTGACCCGGAAGGCGGGCAGATAAAAGCCGTGCAGCACGTCCAGGGAGACCAGGTTGACCAAAATCGGCTTTCCCACCGGCACATAGAGCTTGGAACTGGTCTTGCCGTTGGCGTAGGTAAAGCTCCAGGACCACATGCGGGCCGTGGCGGTAACCGGCAGCGCATTTTTCGGGACGTTGCGCAGGGACAGGTAGCCTGCCCAGCCATAGTAAAACATGGCCAGCACCAGTATCGATGGTAGAACGATCCAGGTGATTTCGAGCCAGATGTTGCCGCTGGACTGCGATGTCGGTTCGGGCGCGCGGGACCGGTGGTAACGGAACACGAACACCAGCATGGTCGCCGTGATGCCGAGCAGCAATACGAGACAGGCCCCGAAGATGAACATGAAGACCGGGTCTACCGCCTGATTTGTTGTCAGGAGATTTGGGTACACAGTTAATCCTTATCGATAGAGCACGTCGAAAAAGGTGAAGCCGATAAAGATGGCCAGTACTGCCAGGGCAAAGAACAGCAGCCAGCGCAACAGCCGCCCTTCGTAGCGCATGTGCATGAAAAATGTGATCACCAACCCGGCCTTGACCGAGGCAATGGCCAGGGATCCCCAGACATGGCCGACCCCGATGTCAAGGCGGGACACCCAGACGGTCAGTGCGGTCAGGAACAGCAGCCCCAGCCAGACCGAGATCAGCTTGCCGTAGCTTATGATGTGGTGTTGTTCACTCATTCCCTGAATCTCCGTTTTTGCCAACCGGGCGTCGAGATGGTCGGAAGACCGCGCCCGCTCCCTACAGGAGCAGATAATACAGCGGGAAGATAAATATCCAGATAATATCCACCAGGTGCCAGTAAAGAGATCCGTTTTCCAGCAGGACATAATCTCCGGCATGGATGATCCCCTTTTTTACCCGCCACGCCACCACGGACAACAGGGTTGCGCCAACAAGCACATGCAGGCCGTGCAGACCGACGGTCAGATAATAGAGGCTGAAAAAGACCGATTCACCCGGGGGGCCCGCAGCCAGCCGTGGTGAGTTGGGGTATATGCCCCGGCCGATTTCAGAACTCCACTCCAGGTATTTGTTGAATAAAAAGATGGCGGCACAGAGTATTGTCCCGCCCAGCAGGTACAGGACCCGGCGCCGGTCGTTCCGCTGGATGGCAGTGACCGCCATGGCAGCCGTCAGGCTGCTGGTAATCAGGATCACCGTATTAATGGTGCCGAAAACAATATGCATCCCTTTGCCTGCCCTGGCAAAGTCCTGGGGATAGCGGGCAAGGTAGGTTGCATAGAGCAGGAACAACCCCCCGAATAGAAACAGTTCCGTGAACAGGAACAGCCACATGCCCAATTTGGCGCCGGCATAGTCCTTGTGCTGCGGCTGGCTCATGGGATGCCGCTCCCGCTGAAGTCGTACGGCCCATGGGTCACAACCGGTTCCTCGACAAAATTCTCCGTCGGCGGCGGACTTGGAATACTCCACTCCAGGGTGGCACCGCCCCAGGGGTTGTCCCCCACCGGTTCACCTTTCAAAAGTCCCCGGAACAGGTTGACCAGCATCAGGATCAGCCCGCTGACCAGGATCCAACTGCCGATGGTGGAGGTCAGGTTGAGTGCGGTGAATTCCGGCAGGTAATCGTAGTAGCGGCGAGGCATCCCCTTCATTCCCAGCACCATCATGGAAAAATAGGTGATGTTGAAGCCGATGAACATCAATGCCCATGCCACGACGGCCGGTTTCTCGGCATAGCGGCGGCCGTAGAACTTGGGGAGCCAGTAGTGCATGGCGCTGAAAAAGGCAAAGCCCGCGCCGCCGAAGATGACATAATGAAAATGGCCGACAACGAACTGGGTGTCATGGACGTGGATGTCGGTGGCGGCAGCGCCGAGGATCAACCCGGTCAACCCGCCGATGGAAAATAGGAGCAGGAAGGAGAGGGCAAAGAGCATGGGCGCTTCCAGGGAGATCGAGCCGCGATAAAGGGTGGAGACCCAGTTGAAGACCTTGATGGCCGACGGGATGGCCACCACGAAGGTCAGGAAGGAAAAGACCAGGATGGCGGTGTCGCTCATGCCGCTGGTGAACATGTGGTGCCCCCAGACCAGGGAGCCGGCAGCGGCGATGGCCAGGCTGGAAAAGGCGATCATCTTGTAGCCGAAGATCGGCTTGCGGGAAAAGACCGGGATGACGTCGGAAATCACCCCCATGGCCGGAAGGATCATGATGTAGACCGCCGGGTGGGAGTAGATCCAGAAAAGGTGCTGATACATGAGCGGGTCGCCGCCACGGGCAGGATCAAACAGCCCGGTGCCCAGCAGCCGCTCGGCAATGATCAGCGCCAGGGTGATTCCGAGGATGGGAGTGGCCAGGATCTGGACCCAGGCAGTGGCATAGATGGACCAGACAAAGAGTGGCAACCGCCCCCAGGTCATCCCCTGGGCCCGCAGGCGGTGGATGGTGGTGACAAAGTTCACCCCGGTCAGAATCGACGAGAAGCCGACGACAAAGACCCCGAAAACCGCCAGGGAGACATTGGTGGTGGTCCGTTCGCTGAATGGCACGTAGAAGGTCCAGCCGGTGTCAGGGGGGCCGCCGCCGGTAAAGAGCGACGTGATGATAATCGCGGCGCCGAAAATATAGAGCCACCAGGAAAAGAGGTTGAGACGCGGAAAGGACACATCCTGGGCGCCGATCTGGATCGGCATGATCAGGTTGCCGAAGGCGCCAGGAAAGCCGGGAATGATGAAGAGGAAGATCATCACCACCCCGTGGACCGTGAACATGGCGTTGTAGGTCTGGGGGCCCATGATGGTCCGGCCCGGCGCCATCAGCTCGATCCGGAGCAGAACCCCCAGCGAAACGGCGATCAGGAAGAAGCTCAGCACCGTGTAGAAGTAGAGCAGGCCGATCCGTTTGTGGTCGGTGGAAAATATCCAGGATGTTATGCCGGACCTGCCGGTATCGTTCCAAAAACTGCTGGCGACCGTTTCAGGCTGATCAGCACTACCCATGTTTCCTCCGTTGATTCATCAATGCAACTCCTGAACGGCCATATTGATCCTGGCAATGGCCATCTATTTTTTTCTCTTATTTGACGAACCATTTCCCTTTGCAGGAACCGTCCTCTTCTTTAGCTTCCTGCCGGACAGGAACAGGAGTGCGAGAAATCCGCCGGCGCTCAGCATGACAACCGTTGCGCTGACCCGCAACAGGTTGAAGACGTATGTCTTGCCGGTCGGGTCGAAGCTGAAGCAGTAACCGACCACCTTGCGGATGGTTGATCCCACCTTGCCGTCCTGGGCTTCCATCAGGGCCAGGGTAAGGTCCTTGGGGAGAAAGGTCGTGCCGTAGAGATAGCGGACAATCGTGCCATCCCTGGCAACCACGAAACTTGCCACCGGGTGGATGAAGTCGCGCCCCTGTCTCTCGAAGTTGTATCCGGCGGCATCGGTCAGACGGCGGATGTTCTTGCTGTCTCCGGTCAGGAAAAACCAGCCATCCTGGGGAAAGGAGGCTCCAATGGACGTCAGGTACATCTTTTTGTATCTGGCGGCCAGGGCCGGGGTCTCTGTCTCGTCGAAGCTGACGGAGATGACGCGGTACTCCTGGCCCGGCTTACGCTTGATCCCGGGCAGGGCGCTTGCCAGGCCGCCCTGCAGGAAGTTGCAGACATTGGTGCAGCTGTAGTAAACGGGCAGGATAATGGTGGGCACCGTAACCAGTTGGGACAAACGGACCTGCTTGCCCGTCTCATCCCGGAACGTGGTGTCGAGCGGAATCTTGGCTCCCAGGTGCTCGTTTACCCCGAGGGCCGTGGCATCCGGGTCGTTGAGATCATCGGCATGGGCACCAGTTGCTGGTGGCAGGATGGCTAGAATCAGCAACAGGATCAGCCCTGCCCAGAAAGCCCGTGTTGCCCCGGAATCATCAGTCATAGGTTTTTTTCAGCAGATAGAGCAGCATGGCTGCCAGGAGCGCGGCGGCAACGGCGACGGCACCGGCAATCTTGCGTTTGCCGCGGGCCTCTTCGATCCCTTGCAACTCACCATCCAGTTTCTTCAGCTCGCCCATGATCTGCGTCGATTCATCTCTGACCTTAGCCACGTTTACTTCGTGGAACAGGCTGTGGAAGCGGTTGCGCAGGGCAAACAGGCCTTTCTCAAGGCGGTCGGTGTCCACCCCCTGGCTTTTGAAAGAGCCTATCTTTGTGTCGGTGGCAATGATCAGGTTTTCGGTTTGCTGCATGGCGCTTTTGATGGTTTGGGCCCGCTCGAAACTATGGCAGCGGGTGCAGCTCTTTTCGTTGATCAGGTCCAGAGACGCCTTGACGACCAGGTGGTTGGAGTGGCACGTAACGCAGGTCGGTCCCCCCTTGCCCAGGGCCATGCCGTGGGCACTGGCCAGGTAGTCTTTCAGCACTCCGACATGGCAGCGTCCGCAGAAGGCCGGAATATCCTTCTCTTTCGGGGCACCGAGGAAACCCCGTTGCGGGCTCATGGCATTGGCCGCATCCTTGGGGTCGCCGCCGTGGCAGCCGTTGCAGGCGATGCCGTTTTCGGCATGGATACTCCCTTTCCAGAGCTTGACCGGTTCGCCGAGCTTGTCCGGCAGGGCCGAATGGCACTGGATACAGACGATCTCAGCGGGCTCCGCAGCTTGGGACGGAGCTGGACAAATTGCCAAAAGAAGTAGTAAGACCAGGCAATATAACCCCCACCCCCTTGAAGTGGGAGTGTATCTATCGGTTTTCATTGTAATTTCCCAGTATCTCATGAGTAGTGCCCCCAGATCATAAGTCCGATCCAGAGCAGGATCCCGCCCACGCTACAGGCCATAAAGAGCGGCCGTTTCAGCGGATGGCGCTCGTTGCCGCGGTCGATGAAGGGCAGCAGCGCCAGGAATGTCATGGCCACCCCCTGCACTGCCAGGCCCAGGAACTCGCTCGGGAAGATCTTCAGGGTCTGGTAGTTGGCCAGGAAGTACCACTCGGGTTTGATGTGGGCCGGCGTCTGGTAGGGATTGGCGGCGATAAAAGCATCCTTGGGGAAAAACAGGTAGGGGTCGAAAAACACGATTGCCAGGAAGAACGCCAGGTAAACCGCAATGGATGTCATGTCCTGCAGGGCGTAGTTGGGAAAAAAGGGAATGCCGTCCGGATGTCCTTCGTAGCGGAATTTATCGCTCTGCCAATTGTTCTTGGTGTCCTTCAGGCCGAACGGCGGTGTCGAAACGCCGATCCGCTCCAGAAGGAAGAGGTGCAAGCCCACCAGGGCGGCGATTGTCAACGGGATTACCGCAACGTGCAGGGCATAGAAACGTCCCAGGGTGGCGGGACCAACCAGTTTGCCCCCCCTCAGGAACTCCACCAGGTATTGGCCAATGACCGGAATCGTGCCCACACTGTTGGTTGCCACCGTTGTTGCCCAAAAGGAGAGTTGGCTCCAGGGGAGGAGATAGCCGGTCAGTGATATGCCCATGACCAGGTTGAAGATGATGAAGCCGGTCAGCCAGTTCAGTTCGCGGGGGCGCTTGTAGCTGCCCATGAACAGGACCGAGATCATGTGAAACAGCAGCACCAGCACCATCATGTTCGAGCCGACAACATGGCACATGCGGATCAGCCAGCCAAAGGGCACATTGTTCATGATGTGGGTTACGCTGCCGAAGGCCTTCTCGGAATCGGGCACGTAGAATATGAGGAGCAGGATGCCGGTCACCACCTGAAAGGCGAAGATAAAGAGCAGGATGCTCCCCATGGAGTACCAGACATTGATGTTGCGCGGCAACAGATAGCCGAATAGTTCCTTGTCAACCAGTTCGCGGGCGCCGAGACGCACATCGATCCAGTCGTACATACGCTTGAGTAGAGTCACATAACCTCCTGAAAAGATAAAAGTGTTTAACCTATGGTTATGTTTCCGTTTTCTACGGTAAAGGGGAGTTTGGCCAATGGCTTGGGCGGCGGACCGGAGATGACCGTGCCTTCAGCGGTATACAGGCCGCCGTGGCAAGGGCAGAGAAATTCCTGCTTATTCTTTTCCCATTGCACGATGCAACCCAGGTGGGTGCAGACTGCGGACAGGGCGATCAGCCCTCCTTGCCGCGTTCTTATCAGGACAGCCGATGCGCCGGCGAATTCGAAGAATTTGGCCTCACCCTCGGGCACGTCCTTTTCCGGGATCACGACCTTTTTTTCCGAACTGCTCCCTGCCTGGGGCGCAAGGTATTGATACACCGGATAGATTACCGCTCCCGTGGCTGCTGCCGCCACCCCTCCAAGGCAAAGACCGAGGAATTTCCTCCTGCTGCTGTTCTCCATGCCGTCTCCTCAGAATGAATTCAATAATGAACAAATCATAGCAATGATATTGATTAATGCAAGACCATATATGTCGTTTAACAGGTTGTTGAAAATCTACTGCGGAGGCCGTCTGCGGCGTTGCGCGGTACTCGCAACCTCGGCTAACTATGGGTTATGCCTCGGCTGCTCCGTTCCGTGCGCCTTGCATCCGGCCTTCCTCATGACGTTTTTCAACAGCCTGCTAAGTCTGTAATCAGGGCATTTGAGAGGGGGGTGGGATGTCAGGCGAGTGCCTGGCTTGTTGAGGTGTTGCCATTGATTTTCTCGCCAATGATCTTGCCGTCGCTGACGGTGAAGATCCGGTCGAATCCTTCCACCATTCGGTGGTCGTGGGTGACGACCAGGATGGCGGACCTGTTTTCCACCGCCAGTTGCTTCAGGAGCGCCATGACGTTTTTGCCGTTCTCGGTGTCCAGGGCCGCGGTCGGCTCATCGGCCAGAATCACCTTCGGCCTGTTGGCCAATGCCCGTGCAATGGCCACCCGCTGGGCTTCGCCGCCGGAAAGGGCCGAGGGGTAATTGTCCAGTCGGTGCCCGAGATTCAACGATGTCAGCAGCTCGTCTGCGCGGGCCTTGGCTTCATTCTTTGTCAAATGATTGATCTCCAGCGCCACCATGACGTTTTCCCGGGCCGTGAGGAACGGGATCAGGTTGTGGGCCTGAAAGATGAACCCGAGCTTTTCCCGGCGCAACCGTTTCAGGTCCAGGCCGGGCAGCCACCTTTCGTCCGCGACCGTGATGCCGTCGATGACCACTTTGCCATGGGTCGGTTCGTTGATAAGGCCGATGGAAGTCAGCAGCGTGGTCTTTCCAGACCCGGAAGGGCCAAGGATGGCAACCAGTTCCCCTGGCTTGACCTGAAGGGTCGCATCCGCAATGGCGGTTACCGCTGTCTCGCCCTTGCCATAAATTTTTGTCAGTTTCGCTACTTCGATTGCGTACATACGAGTACCTTTTTCGGTGTTATTCCTGAATCCGCGATGCCTCTACGCCTTCGCTTGCCTGGAAGGCCCCTGCCTTGTTTTCTCGCAATGCAACTCCTCTGCGGAGGACCACCCGATCAAACAATCGCAACAGTATCCCCGGCGTTGTGGTCCCGGCTCTTTCAGCGCTCCGGCACTACGGCATCACGGATATAGTTTTTCCTATCCCCCCAGCGCTTCTGCCGGCTCCACCTTCAGGGCCTTCCGGATGCCGACAAAACTGGAGATTGTGCAGATGACCATGACGATGACAAAGAGCCCTTGCAGATCCTGGGCTTCCAGGACGATACGGCGGGGGAATTTGTCATAGGTCAACAGGATCAGCCCATAGCCGACAAAGTAGGCGATTAACCCCATCAGGAGGGACTGCTGGAGGATCATGCCGATGATCACCCGGTTCTGGGATCCGATCAGCTTCAGGGTGGCGATCACCTTGATCTTGTCGATGGTGGAGGTGTAGATGATCAGCGAGATGATGACCCCAGAGATCACCAGCAGGATGATCCGGAACAGGCCCAGTTGCATGCGGGCCTTTTCGATCATCCCTTTGGTCAGGATCTTGGTCTGCTCCTCAACAGAGATCGGCCGGAAATGATTCCAGCGGCTGATCCGCTCCTGCACCCCATGCAGGTCTGCCCCCGGCGCCAGCCTGGCCACGATGGTGTTCACCGTATGGGTCGATTCCGTGATGGCGGCAATGTTCTGTTGCAGGAATTTTGCCTGGCCAGGGGAAATGTTCTGCATGCCGGCCAGATTGGCCCCGATCCGTTCCCGGTCGTTCCTGATGGCATCGTTGTCTTTCTTGAACTGAATATCCTGGGCATCGGCCAGGCTCACGTAGGCCGCGGGATCGCCCCCAGCCGAAACCACCTTCCCGGTGATTCCCACGACCGTGTAGTCGTGGAGTCCCAGGTGGATCTTCTCGCCGATCGCCATTTTCATGGCCTTGGCCACCACCATTTCGTAGTGTTTCTGGCGGATATTCCGCCCGGCAACAATCACTGGCGGGCCGCCGAAGCCGTTCAGATCGTAACCGATCAGGAAAAAGCGGAACGGTTTGCCCAGGCGCTCGATCTGGATGGTCTGAAAGGAGAGCGGTGATGCCTCTGCCACGCCGGGCACTGCCCTGATGCGGTACTTGATGTCTTCGGGGATGCGGGAATTTTCGGCAAAGGGGCCGTTGGTGTCCTGCTGTACCACCCAGATGTCCCCTTTGGTGGCATCGAGCACAGCCAGGGCGTCGCCAAAGAGCCCCCTGTAGATGCCCCCCATGCTCATGACCACCCCCAGCAGCAGACCCAGGCCGATGGAGGTCAGGATGAACCGGCCGCTGTGATAGCGTATGTCCCGGATGGCAAGATTCATCGCGCCACCCTGACCTTCATGCCTTCCCTGAATTTTGCCATCTCCGCTGCCGGTGCCATTGCGACCTGTTCGCCATTGGCGAGCCCCCCAACGATTTCCGTAAGGTTGCGGCGATCTTCGATGCCGATGGTCACCGGCTTGAAGGCCAGCCTGTTGTTCGCCACCGTCCAGACCCCGCGCTTTTTCTCCCTGGCGACAATGGCGGCGGCCGGTAGTGACGGCGTTGCTTTCTTGGTTCCGGCAATGATGTACACATCGGACTGCTCTCCCAGGCGGAAGTTCTTGAGCGGCTGGGCAAAGGCCACATCCACTTCCAGTTCCTCGGTTACCCGGTCGCTCTGGCGGCCCATGCGGACAACCTGGCCGGGCAACTGTTCGCCCGCCAAAGAACGGAGCGTGATAAATGCCTTTTTGCCGATGGTAACCCCCTTGAGCTGTGACTCATCCACGTTGGCCTTGACCCAGACGGTCCTGGGATCGGCCAGGGTGAAGATGGACATGCCCGGCGTAACCGTGTCACCCTTTTCCAGGTCGCGGGTGATGATAACTCCGTCCTGGGGGGCATAGATGAGCGTATCGGCTACCTTGCTCCTGGCAAAACCGAGACCGGCACGGTTGGCCCGCTGTTCCATGCGCGCCGCTTCCAGCGCTGCCTGGCAGCGGGCAACCTCTTCTCTGGCAACCTGGCAGGTGGTGTCGTACTGTTCTGCCTCTTGCTTGGCGATCAGGTTCTTGTCCGCCAGGACCTTGAAGCGTTGGGCGTTTTTTGCCGCCAGCTCCAGGTTTGCCTTGGCCTTTTGGAGGTTGGCCTGCTCGACACTCAGGTTGGCCACGGACCGATTCAATCCTGCCTCCGACTGTTGCTCCTGCTGGATAAAGTCGCTATTTTCCAGCTTGGCAAGGAGTTGGCCCTGTTTTACCTGATCGCCCTGGTCGGCGTACAGCGCCACGATCCTGCCGGTGATCTTGCTGGACACGCCGACGACCACCTTTGCCTCCACCGTGCCGTTGCCGTAGACCTGGGCCGTCAGATCACGCTTTTCCAGGGTCACGGCCTTGATCTTGGGCGGGGCAAGCAGGGTCATCTTGAGAACAATAGCAACGGTGGCAAGGATTGCGGCCCAGATCAGGTATGTTTTCTTTCTTGCCAATGTCTTCAGCAGTTCCATAGGGTTACTCCTCGACAATTTATACGCAGTCTGCTCATTCTTTGCCGACAGCCCTGTCCAGCCGGGCCATGGCGGTGTTGTAATCGAATATGGCCTGGATGTGGGCGGTGCGGGCATCAAGGGCCTGGGACTGGGCATCGGTCACTTCGATGATGTTGCCGACCCCTTCGTGGTAGCGTCCCTCTGCCAGGGCCTGGTTCTCATCGGTTGCCGCCACCTCTTTCTCGGTGGATATCATGCGGGCAGCCGCCTCCTTTACCCCGAGCCAAGCGGATTCCACCTCTTTGATGATCTGCAGCCTGAGGTTGTCCTGCCGGGCCTCGATGGCATTGCTGTTTGCCGTGGCTTCCCGCACCTGTTCAACAGAGGAAAAGCCGGAAAAAAGTGGCATGGTCAGGTTCAGGCCCACGGCCCAGACATTGCCGTTGGGAGGGATGTCCCGGTCGGCATAGCCGACACTGGCCGTTCCGGAGATGATGGGCAGGTAACTCCCCCTGGCGGATTTGAGGCTGGCTTCAGCAGCCATTTTCAGGGCAGCCGTCTGTTGCAGTTCGGCGCGGTTGCCAAGGGCTTCGTCTCGAACCTGGCCACGCTCCGGCAGGGGGTGAGCGGACAAGGTCGGTTCCGCCACCGGGCGTTCTCCCAGGGATGTCACCCCCATGGCATTGGCAAGTTCGACCCGCGCCATGTCCAGGTTGTTCTCCGCACTGATCTGGGCGGTCCGGGCGGAATACAGGTTCGCCTCGGCCCGGGCCACGTCCACCTTGGCCCTGATGCCCTGGTTGAAGAACTCCCGTGCCTGGCGGAACACCACTTCCCGTGATTTGACCGTTTCCCTGACGGCAACCACCTGTTTTTCTGTCGCAAGCAGGAGGTAGAAGGCACTCTTGACCCGCAGCACAAGGTCCTGACGCGTGATGGCAAGGGCCTTGTCAACCGCTTCACGGTTGTGGCGGGCCGCGGCCACCGCACCGGCGGTGCGGCCAAAGTCATAAATGGTCTGCTTCAGGTAAAGGGCCTCGGTGTTTACTTCCGTTGCCTTGACGTTCTGCAGGGCCGTGAGGTAGGAGCGCCCCTTGCTCCAGTCAGCGGCAATACTGATCTGGGGGTAGTAGTTGGCCAGGGCCTGGCCGGTCCTGGCTTCGGCACCCTGCAGGTTTTCCTTGGCCTCGACGATCTGGGGGTGGTTGCCCAAGGCCGTTGCCAGGGCCTCGTCAATGGTCAGAGGAGAGGCGGCATACAGGGAACGGGCCTGAATAATGAGGGCAAGCATGAAGATAATGATCCGTTTCATAGTGGTTCCATTGGTATGCAATAAATTGAATATAAGGCGAATAAGCGTTCACATAAACTGCAAAAAAAATCAGCGAATCATATTCAGGAAATTTTGCCAGAGTTTTTCCGCTTCCGGCCGTATATCAAAGGCTGCATTGCTTATGGTCCAGCGCAATGCGGTAAACTGGATCACGCCGAGCAGGGTCATGGCCGTCTCCCTGGGGGCCAGTCCCTGTCGCAACTCACCCTCTTCAATCCCGGCGGCAATGATACCGGTTATGGTTTCCACGTAGTTCCCGATGCGGAGCGACAATGCCTCGGACAGGGTGCGATGGCCCAGGTGGATGTCGTCGGAAAAGACGAACCTGGGGATACCGGGGTGCTCCGCCAGCAGGGCGATGTGGGAAGAGAAGATGGTTTCCAGCTTTTCCAGCGGTTTGCGGCTTCCACCGGCAATGGTGGCTGCATTGCCCATGACCGCGCTGCCGATAAAGTCCGCCAGGGCGGAATAGATCTCGTCTTTGCCGCCAAAGTGCCGGTAGATGTTGGCCTCGCTCATCCCGGCGGTCTCGGCGATGGCGGCAATGGTCAGTGCCCGGACACCTTTTTTGCCGACTACTTCAAGGGCAGCTTGGACGATTTCTTCTTTTCGTATGCGAGTGCTTTTCTTTTCCAATATCGTGGCCTCATGTGAGCATATATTCACATGATATTTGCCCTTGCCGAATTGGTCAAGATATTTTTTGAGGAGCTTATAGGGTCCGAGCAAAATGGCTGGCACGCGATGATTGATAATCGGTTTAGATTCAAAATCCCAGTAATCGTGAGGTAATCTTGAGGCCGAACGCCTTTTACGTTTGTTTCGTTTTTGCCTGAATTTAAGCGGTTACGTTTCGGGCAGGGATAGTCGCGGTTGTCGATGATTAACCGTCAATATCATGATGGCTGGCTTCGTCTTGGGCGCTATCCGGCTTTGATACGTTTTGATCGGTTTTAAGACCCCGGTCCCCGAGGTCGCATGAGTTGGAAGTTCAGGTGGGAAGGCCCAGGCGGGGCAGGATGAAAATCTGGAAAGCGAACCATGCAATCAGGAACAGGACCGAATAGATGATGAATTCCATGGGCAACTCCATTATTGGCTGTATTGGCGGTAGCGAACAACTTGTCTTGGTGTTTGCCTGAAAACCGAATGACGCCGACCGGCGTCAAGGCATCCTTCAGCCACCGCTGAAACAGGCGTTTCCGGATGATGTGGCCGATCCGGCGGACGAGAAAATCGAAAACTCCTTCTTTACTTCGCCGGAATCGCAGGCAGGGCATTTGATATTGTGCTCTTCTCCGATTTTAGTAAGCTTTTCAAAGCGCAAGCCGCAGGCCTGGCAACTGAATTCAAAAATAGGCATAAACCACCCCACTACATATATTCACAATTCTGAATATATTAAAGCCTTGGGATATATGCTGTCAACTGATTATCCGTGGCATCCGGCAATCCAGGTAATTATGGCATTCGGGCCGTGATCTCGAATTCCGGCGGGTCCATGAGCACCTTTTTCACGGTACAGAGCCCGGCCGCCTTTGTGATGGCATTGCGATACTTCTCCGGGAAAAGAGGTGGCAGGGTAATCTCCATGACAACCTTGGTCAGCCTCCTTTTCCCTCCCTCAACATCGGCAAACTCCATGCGCTGGGCAAGCGCCAGTCCATCGGTCGCAATGTTGCGCTGCTGGCAGAAACTGAGGGTGTAAATCCCGGCGCAGGTGCCGAGGGAGGCGAGAAAATAATCAAAGGGGCTCGGTGCCGTCCCTTCACCACCTTCCTCCAACGGCTGGTCCGTGGGGATGACCATGCCGTTGATTTCAGCATTCACCTTGCTCCCGCCAGGAAACGTGATCGTTATATCCATATGATTATTCTCCTTTGAAATTTGAGTATGTCATTATAACTCAGATCGTTACGGATTCCAGTGTTGATGCAAATCGTGTTTCACCATGAAAGTGCGGTTCATTGAGATAAAAATATTGACCTGCCTGGCGGTCTGTGTTAAAAGATCAATTCTTCATTCCCCAATAGCTCAGTCGGTAGAGCAGGTGGCTGTTAACCACCTTGTCCCTGGTTCGAGTCCGGGTTGGGGAGCCAAACAGAACGCTCAGCAAATTCTTTTGGTGAGCTGGTGATAGATGGATCTATGGGCGGTAACTCCCATAGATCCATTTTTATTTTCCTCTTCTTATTTAAATCCTTGTCTTTCCTTTCCTTCAAAGTAAACGACCTTCTTGACGAGCAGGTGCAGCAGGTCATATTCCTCGTCATGGGTCAGGTGATCGTACACGTCATTGAAGACCTTGAAGTTGTCCCGGATCATGTTTGCGCTGAGAATCTTGTTTTTAAGGTCATTGGACTCAAACTCGATAGCTTAGATTTCTTTCCGCATCTGCTTTGTCTGAATCTCCAACCCGTGACCGACGTCTCCGGCGAGATCATCGACCATGGCCCGGATCTCTGGGCGCATGGCCATACGCACAACTCTTTCGACTACACGATCGGTAAGACCAGGGTGGTGGTAAATCCTTATGGCTACAAGGATGTGGAGGTCAATCCGCAGTACGACAGGTCATTGAGATGTAGGTTTCTACCAAATTCTCTGATTCACGGCATTGGCCGCATGTGTCACATAAAATCGGAATTACGACATATGAAATGGCACAATAACAATTAATACGCCATTTATTGGCGTATTAATTGACATGATGCGCCAATAGGCGCATAGTTTTGGCGCATAGAAATTACAGCCATGACAATTCCGAAGGAACAGGGCCATGCCGAAAAAAATTGCCATTGATACGGATGCCCGCATTATTGCCGAACTTGGCCGTCATTCAGAAGGAATCGGCATGGATGCTCTTCATGCTCTTTTGAAGGATGTCATCAGCCGGCGGACTCTGCAGCGCCGTCTTGCTCAATTTGTAACTGAGGGGCAGGTTGTCAGGCAGGGTAAGCAGCGGGGAGTACGATATCGCCAGGCACCGGACGTAATCACTGGCCAGGTGGACATAACCGAATCACCCGATACGATGGAATCTTTCGGAGAAGTCTATGTCCCCCTGTCACCGGAAAGCGAAGAAATCAGAGCATATGTCCGTCAGCCACGCCAGATGCGGACACCTGTTGGATATAATCAGAGTTTTCTTGAAGCGTATTATCCCAATGAAACTTCATATCTGCCGCTCGAACTGCGGGAACAGCTTCGTCAGATCGGTACGCCACCCGATGATGAGCGACCGGCCGGAACCTTTGCCCGCGATATTCTGAATCGGCTGCTGATAGATCTTTCCTGGGCTTCATCGCGCCTGGAAGGCAACACTTACAGTCGTCTCGACACTCAGCGGTTGATCGATTTCGGCCAGGCGGCAGAAGGGAAAGATGCTCTGGAAACCCAGATGATCCTCAATCACAAGGCCGCCATCGAGCTGCTGGTGAACGAAGCCGATCTGGTCGATTTTGCCCCCTACACAATTTATAGTTTGCACGCTCTTCTCTCCGATGGCCTCCTTGCTGATCGCAGTGCCTGCGGACGAATTCGTCACCGTCCGGTAGATATCGGTGGCAGTGTCTACCTGCCGATTGCCATGCCGCAAAGGCTGGAAGAACTGTTCAAGATCATCCTCTCCATGGCCAAAGAGATTCGCGATCCATTCGAACAGGCTTTTTTCGTCATGGTGCATCTGCCATACTTGCAGCCGTTTGAAGACGTCAACAAGCGCGTCTCCCGGTTGGCCGCCAACATTCCGTTGATCCGGCACAACCTCTGTCCGCTTTCCTTTATCGATGTGCCGGAACGAGCCTACGTAGAAGCCATGCTCGGGGTGTACGAACTGAACCGGGTAGAGTTATTGCGCGATGTCTTTGTCTGGGCCTATGAACGTTCCTGTCAGCAGTATCTGGCAATCCGCCAGGAACTCGTGCCGCCGGACACATTCCGCTTGCGATACCGCCAAGCTCTCAGCGCGGCAGTCAAGGCTATTGTACTTCAACAGCAGGCTCCGACCCATGAAACAGTGTCAGCGGTCATTCCCTCGGTGGTGGCCAAAGAAGACCATGACAAATTCGTAAAACTTGTTTTTGAAGAGTTTGAAGCCCTGCACGAAGGGAATGCGATACTTTTCGGCATTCGCCCCTTGGAGTTCGCTGCCTGGCAAGAGCAGACCAAACGATAGTGCAAATCCCGGAAGGGTTGGATGAGGAAAGCCTTGCCATTTTTGATCTGCTCATCAAGCCCGAACTCTCCAAGAACGAGCGAGAGCAGATTAAAAGGGTGACGAAGGATCTCCTGGAAACATTGAAGTCTGAAAAGCTGCGAATCTAAAACTGGCCTGAGAAGGAGGCTACCCGCTCCGCGGTGAGGGTAACCATTCGTGACTTTCTCTACAATGAGGCAACAGGTCTACCTGTGTCGTTCTACTCGGACGAGGAGGTAGAGACCAAGACGGATATGATTTATCAGCATGTGTTTATGCAGTATCGGGGAGGGTATGGGGCGCAGGTGTATATGCGGTGATGAAATAAGATTCCTTGACCCGATGCAAATAAATAATTGACACCAAAACACCAATTGGTATATCAATAATAACACCAATTGGTGTGAATGTTTGTTTGGGGTAAATATGACACCAATTGGAACAGAACTGGATAATCTGGTCCTCAAGAGAATTCAGGAAGCCTATCTGGCAAGGAAGATCAGGAAGACGAAGGATTGCCTGAACGACATGGACAAGGCTGAATTATTTGAGGCCGACGTAGAGAAAGTCATCATGGATGCCGACTCCATTGAAAAGGCAATGCCCGCAACCAGCGCGCGGGCGAGCCATCCGGACAATACCCATTATGTCATCCATGGCACGAGTACCAAAGGAGTTGTTGTTTACTGCAAGGTGTGCAGCAACTATCATCCGCAGACCGGCGCCTTCATCGAATGGAAACTCACCTCGTTACGCGCAAATAGGGGCTTGGAAAATGATTTGCACCAACTGTTTTAACGCCGATTATCAGACTGCAACTACCGAACTCACGGTAACGATCAATGGTGAACCGCATCTGTTGCACGATCTTCCCTGCGAAACCTGCCCGGCCTGTGGCGAGATAACCTTCACCCACGAGCAGAGTCTGGGGATCGATAAACAGCGGGTTGCCCTTGAGTTCGGGCTGAAGCCGCTTCTGGCACCGGAGCAGCTGAAAACTGTGCGTCGGGTATTGAACATGAAGCTGGAGGAGATTTGCGACCTCCTTCAGATCGGCCGCAATACCTACGGCCGCTGGGAGCGTGGCGAGGTAGCGATCACGCCGTCCATGAACCTGCTGGTGCACACTTTCATCGAGAAGTTTCCCGACGCCAAGGTCAACCTGATCCCGTCGGAACGGGTTGCCGCCATCAGTAAAGCCAATAGCTCCCTGCTGGGGCAGTATCTTTCCTTTGGGGAGTATATTCGCGAGGTAATCAGCACGACCAAACTCCTGCCCGATTTGGTTTGTGCCTCGTTGGAGATTGAACCGGTCACCCTGACCCGGATCGAAAACAATGATTTTGCCCCGGAGCAGATTTCTCCCGACATAACTGCACGGATCGTCCAGTTTTTCGGATTGACTCTCGATAACCTCAAGCGACTGCTCAATGCCACCCTGACGATTGTTTCCATGAAGAACTCGGCAAACGTCGTCCATGCCCGTTCCACCAGTTACGATGCCAAGGGGACGGCTGCCCAGTCACGCAGCGTCAACATGATGCTGGAAAAGCTGGCGCAGAAAAGAGGCGAATCTGCGCAGCAGAAACTGGTGAGTGATGACTACCTGGCAAAGGTGCAGGCTGCCCTTGATGCTCGGCGGCAGGCGGGAGGAGCACGATGATTCCGGCGAATTATTCACTAGCGCGCAACATGGCGCGCAAGGTCCTGAAGCAATACAAGATCGTGGAAGTCCCCACTGACCTGCGGAAAATCTGTGAGGGTGAAGGGCTGGAGTATATGGAACTCGACGATCCGGAAGCCGTTGACGGGATGCTGATGGAGCTAGAGGACGGGACGCGGGTCGCCATGGTGAACAAGGCAAAGGCCTACGTTCGGGGCCGGTTTACGCTGGCTCACGAGTTGGGACATATCTTTCTCAGGCACGATAAGCGGGATTTTTACGATGCCGAAGTGGCGCGGGAATATGGCGAGGATATGCCGGAAAGCGCCAAGCCGCCCTGGGAGCAGGAGGCGGATGCCTTTGCTGCGGAGCTGCTTATTCCGATGGAGCAGTTGAAGAAGTATCAGGCGGAGTTGAAGAATCCGGAGAAGGTGGCGGGGATTTTTCAGGTGGGAGAAAGAATTAGTGTCGCGTCTACACATTGACAGAACACGGGATGAATGCTCCTTTGGCAATGTGTAGACGCGACACCCTTGTTCCTCCGACACCCTTGTTCCTCTTACGTAAAGAAATCCACCGTTTCATTGAGGCTCACAATGCGACAAGCGCCAAACCGTTCAGATGGACAAAGAGCGCAGCGACAATTATTGAGTCAGTTCAAAGAGCAAAACAAAGTGCAAATATTACTGGCAAGAACTAACCAAACTGAACACTAGTTTGTTGAAATCATAATATTCCCAGATCTCTGTCTGCCGTACTCTACACAGTTTTTATAAACGGCTTTATACGTAGTTCCACCATTTTTTTTAGTAATAGTTATTTGTTTAGTACCTTTTTCTGCACATGCCTGCACTTTCCCGTTATTTTTTTTCTGAAGTGCCGGACCGCCCAAATCGTTTACCATTTCTTGGATTTGTACGTAAGTGTCATCATCGGCTAATGCTAAACCTGTCGGGATACAAAGTGCTAATAAACAAAATAGAGCTGTAATTCGTTTCATATAATCTCCCTTAATTGTTGATTTGAGCATATTTAGTGGTAATTGAGGAAACAATCCAGGATCAAACTGGCCAATATATTTTGTTTATAGTTGTTTAGCTGCCTGTTCTTCAGCATCGTATGCTTGAAGATATACTTTACCAGCTAGCCAGCTTCCCCACCGGGCAAAGTAGCCTTCTTTTATCTTCATTTCGGTAAATATTGACTTCAGAAGTTTTGCACCGGAGAGCATGTTTTCAGGAGTAAAGACATCCTTAACCGAATTGATTTGAGCTTCTGCCCATTTACGAGTTTCAGCATCTTTTATTTTGGTAAGTGGCGGGTTTAGATAAGCATCTGGATTCTTTTTAATTCCAGCAATAAAGGCGTCAACATCAGCAGGTGTAAGTTTAGCAAAGTCTTGATAGTTACCGGGCTTGGTCATTGTTGCTATAGCCCATGCAATACCCCCAACAAGATACACTGGACGGCGGTTGCGGTATCCAGGAGTTTTCTGCATCGCCTGACGCAATTTAGGCGAAAGTTCAGCCTTGATGACCTTGTCAGCCGCATTCGATAATTCTTTGGGGTCGTCACCTGCTTTTAAAACTGCATCTGCAAGTGAAACTGTTCCGAGAGGGATATCTACAGCAACGACATTGTCTCTTTTGTTATTTCTGTCCCAATAGCCAATTTTCGTGTTACCGCTGCCAATATCAATTGATAATGCCTTGGTTATTTTATCTGACGGAATACTGCCGATGACATTGAAAAGGACTTCATCATCTTTTGTTATAAAGCTAAGGTTCTGCCCGGTAAGCTCTTTAACTTTTTCGGCTAACTGGTCGCGGTTCGTTGCTTTTGCTAAGGCACTGCTGCCAACAAAGTAAAAGTTGTTTATGTCTATTTTGTACTTTGAAGATATCTGGTCATAAAGCTCTTTCACCGCCTTTGCAGTTTCATCAATCGATTGTGGGTCGAAAGCACCCTTCAGTTTTACCCCGGAAAATATTGTGGTGTTAATGGAACGCCGGAATGGCTCATTTACATCATACCCTTCATCGGTTCTTGGGGTCATAATCAGCACAACAGCCTTTACCCCTTTTGCTCCGATCTCAATCCCGGCATATGGTCGTGGTTGCAAAAGATATTCAAGATCGGACTGAGCTTGCTTGGCGTCCTCCACAGCTCCAATCCTAGTATAAATGTCTACTGCTGGTTTCATCCATTTACGGGCTAGCGAGATATTTCCCATATCTCTGTATAGCCAGCCAATGTACCTGTGCGCTACAGCCTCCCAATATGAGTCTTTTATCTTGCGGACTTTATCTAATCCTGAAAACAGAACCTCATTGGCTTCGGCGTATAATTTCATCTCTCTGTATACGCTGCCTAAATTTAGAAGTGTCTTTGCTTGATCGTGGTAATTCCCGTTATTTTCTTGAATTGCTATGCTTCTCTTCAGGAAGTCAACGCACTTTTGATTTTCACCTTTTTGGGCATATAGAAGGCCTATGTTGTTATAGGTGCTCGCGTTTTTTGCTTCAGATCTCAACTCTACCGCTTTTTCATAGTACTCCAAGGCTTGATCGAGCTGACCACGTCCCTTGAAAATAGTAGCAACATTACTTAATTCCGTAGCTTCTTGATCTGAGTTTCCGAGTTCACGAGCCAAGGTGAGTGCGCGATCGTATTGTTGTAATGCCTGTTCAGTCTCACCAATGGCGTTTTGAATTAACCCCATAAAATTATATACATACATCAAGTCATCTTTTCTGGAGGTCAACTGTTCAGCATGTGACATTTCCCGCAAGGCCAGTTTCAGTTCTCCTGAATTATAGTAGGCTTGAGCAAGACAAAAGAAACTATCAGAATTACGCGGCTCAGATTTTATAGCTCGCTTGCCACTTTCTATGGCACGAGGGTAATCGCTCGCTTTGTTGAAGTTCCAGCAGGCATCAAGATCACTTTCGGCCCATGAAAGAGATATGTTGACCAGTAACATCATTAGTGAAATTACAATTAGAAACCTTTTTTTCATCATTACTCCTCCGTAATTGATATTTGATTAGCAAAACAATTGCTCGCAATTTTTGTAAGCACAATCTACTGCGTGTTATTTCATCCACCAGCTTTAATGGATTGAAGAGAACAGTCAAAGGGGGATGAACTGCTTGTTTTCGTCCTTTTTATATTTCCAGCTGATTTCATTGGTCTCCGAGGTCGTTAGGTACATTTTATCCCCCTTGCTGTGATCAGAGACAATGACATATCCTCTATCGTCCCCAGATTTCTCATAGTAGAGTTCTACATTGAGAGATGGTTTCATACCTGTTTCTTCCAGTGTATTTGGTAGTTTTCCATTATTTGCTATGAAGGTTTCAATACTTGTTTTCGCATTCCTCAAGTCGGAAAGGGCGGAAGAGTCGTATCCCTTCATGCGGTATGCAGAGAATTGTGGGATGGCGATTGCTGCCAAAACACCTACTCCGACGACTAATCCAAATCCGACGACAATGACGATTGTGACAGTCGCTATTGATTTATTTCCACCGACGCTGGCTACCTGCTGACTGACACCACATTCGGGGCAGATCTCCGCACGAGCCTTAATCTCCTTGCCGCAAGCTGTACAGAATTTATCTCCGTCAACCGACATAGCTGCTGTTAAATTCTTGTCGATCTTTTGTTTTCTTCCGATTGGGAAATAAAGGATCATCCCGATGAGGGGAACCAGTAAAACTATGAGGAGCCAGATGACCTTGTTGTTGCCAGTGAAATCCGACCTAATAATATCAACCAATGCGACCAACCATAGGATGAAAGGCACGAACATGCAGAGAAGAATAATAAGCTCCGGAATACCAAATCCAAACATACTGCCTCCTTGTAAACCTTGATATCAAATGTATTTGCGCTGAAACTCCTCATCGGAGCATGTTAAATAGATGATTCCTTCGATAAGCGCAGCGATGGCCGGGATAAAGGTCCAACAGAACAGCAGATAAAGGAAGCCCCGACCTATGTGTTTAAGGTAAAAATGATGGACACCGAAGCCACCAACCAGAAGGGCCAGGAGGCCGGCAGTGAGTTTATTGTTGTTACCATTACAATTTCCCATTTGTCTGACGCCACATTTAGGGCAAATCTCAGCTCTTGAATTGATCTCAGCGCCGCAATCTCGACAATACTTGGTAGTTGTATTTTCCATAAAGTAGTACCTCATTTCTTCAAAGTTGATGTTATTTAAAATTGCGTGCAAAGAAGATACACAACGGGTTGACCCACTGATGCTACGACTTGCTGATCATACACCGAGCAGGAAGATAAGGTGAGGCAGCAATTGGCCGATGTCGGATCAATGTCCTGTAATGATTCATATCCAACCTTGAGGGCCAATTGATGAGTTAGAATTCAATGCCGAAGGAAATATTTTAGCTTTCCTCATCAAAAAACAGCACTTAGACACTTAGATTCAATATAGACAAAGATATGTATTAAGCAATAAATATGCCATCAGCAATATTGTGGTGGATAAATGGTATAATATCGTTAAGTTCTAGTTTTCATCCGGAAACTCCGGATGAGGAACTATCGGTTTCAGATTTGAAAAGGAGGGATTTTTTTGCCCTGGAAATCTAGGGATTGCACGGAGTTCATCAGTACACTGCACAAGCAAGACCGAAGATTGATTCTGCCAAGAGGGAAAAGCACCTTTTTCGGGCGGTAACTAGTTAGTTATTTGTGGTTTTTGTGGGTTTGCCGTCTTACTCACATGTTACATTCGTAGGAATAAACAACAGCGACGAATCAGAATTGTGTCGTCTTACCCTAGTGTCGTTGTCATCTGGCATTCTCACCTCTTTGCTCAACTAGTCGAATCACTATTGATCGGGACATTCATGAGGCACACCTGAGACAAGATGTGACATAGGTGTGACATCACCCAAGCACAAAATGAATATTCTTATGATGACAGGAAACTGGGTGTAGATCGGCGTCGAGCTTTACGATGTTGCCACAGGAGCCACGTTCATTGTTTTCAGATACGTCTTATGTAGGCAGTTGCATCAAAGCGGGGGTTAGATGCAGTGCCGCTCCCGCCGCCTCCACCGCACCCTTGGAATAGAAGCAGTGCCAGTGTTGCAACCGCCAGAGTCGTTGATACCTTCAGTACTGATTGCGCTTTTTGAAACATGTGGCCTCCTTTTCCCGGGATTTTGCAATAAAAAACCGGGCAGCTGAAATGTTGTGATATTTCGGCAACCCGGCTGTCTCAGTAAGACCCAATAGGCTTTCCGCCCCATCCTTGCGGGTGGTTTAGTATTATCGTGTACCATCTATTTGAAGTTAAAGACTATACCGTGTATACCCAGAAGTCAATTGTGTCCACACACGGTGGTGTCTGATGCCGCAAACGGCGAAGTCATGCCTGCGCTTGAAATGGTTAAACCCCGCTGAACAATATTTCTTGCGGGTGCCTTTTTTGTTTTCGGAAATGTTTTAGTCGTTTGCAATTCATCATCCCCGGAAACAGGGCATAATTTATTTCCCGGTCTCTCGCTCGGTCCGATCCAAGCCCATTTTTTGCTGACCTTTATGAGCTGTGTTGATGCCACGCTTAGCAATATGCACGGTATGCCCGACAGAGGTTTCATCGGGATCAGAAGCATGACAAACTTTTTGATTTGTATTAGAAGCAAGAAAATATTATGCAATAATAAACGTGCTGCCAGGGTAATCTCATTTCCAGGGACGGAAGGATTGCGGCGACCTTCCGGTCAAGCCGTTGGAACAATTTGAATTAACGGTCAGTCAACTTTTCCCGGTAATAAGACCAGGCCAGTTAGGGAGTTAAAATATGCCGGAATGGTCAACAATTAGCCTGTTTGTCGTTGCCGCCTCGATTCTTGTAATTATGCCGGGGCCGAATACGCTCTACATTATCACACGTAGCGTACAGCAAGGCCCCGCAGCAGGATGCGTTTCCAGTTTTGGCGTGATGGTCGGTACTTTGATACACGTCACCACTGCCGCTCTTGGTATTTCAGCATTGCTGCTGTCTTCGGTTCTGGCTTTTAGCATCGTGAAGTATCTGGGTGCGGCTTATCTCGTCTATCTCGGAATAAAGACATTGCTGGCACAGGATAATATTCCTTCAGGTGTTGAGCCGGTCAAGGAAAAGAGTTTGAGCAAGATTTTTTATCAAGGCATCGTGGTGAACGTTCTGAATCCGAAAACTGCTCTGTTCATTACGGCTTTTCTGCCACAGTTTGTTGATGTGAAACTAGGTTCAATAGCCGCACAAATACTTTCTTGGGGTGCGGTTCTTGTCGTTATCGGAGCTATCAGCGATTTGACTTATGTGCTGATAGCCGGAAGGTTGGGGAAATGGCTGCGCGGAAGTTTCAGCTTTCTACGTGTCCAACGCTACTTTGCCGGGAGCGTCTATATCGGATTAGGCGTGGCGACAGCATTTACAGGGGCGAGTAAGAAGTAACGGGGGTATAAAGTGAGCCGCCTTCGATACGAGACGCAGGGGATAAGGCGATGCTCCGACCATACCGTCAGACCAACCCTTAAACCCGGCAGGTAAATGGCTTGGCCGTTGGTCAAAGCCAGCGAGGAGATGTTTTTGTATTTTTTAACTTTCCCGGAATATAGCTCCTGCGATTTCTACCGATCCTTTGGCAGAGGTTATGCTGACAAGAGGCTGTTTAAGTGAAATTCAAATTGAGCAAACGCAACTCCAAGGTCGCGTTGATCCGTGAACTGAAAACGTTACATTTGAAGGAAAAAGAATATCGACTGCTGCTCGATGAGTCGAGTGACCCGATTTTTGCCTTTTACCCCGACGGCCGATACCGCTATGTGAATAAGGCCTTTGCAGACGGTGTGGGGCACCAGCGCACCAACATAATCGGCAAAACCATATGGGACATCTTCTCCAAAGATGAAGCGGACATGAGATTTGCCGTGGTCAAGTGGGTGTTTGAAAACGGGCAGACCAGGATCATTGAAGTGCGCGTGCCCAAACCTGACGGAGATCGCTTTTATGTGACAACGGTTAAACCGATATTCGATATTGGCGGTATAGTGGAATCTGTTATCTGTATTTCCAAGGACATCACCGATCGCAAGGTGATTGAGGAAAAACTCGCGCATATGGCCCAGTACGACACCCTGACCAATTTACCCAATCGGGCATTGTTTTCCGACCGGTTACAGCACGCCATCAGCGAGGCGGTTCGGAACCGTACACGACTGGCGCTTCTGTTTATTGATCTCGATCATTTTAAGGCAGTAAACGATACCTGTGGCCATTCGGTGGGAGACATTCTTCTGCAAGAAGCGGCGCAGCGTTTGCAGAGCTGCGTTCGCAAATCGGATACTGTGGGCCGTATTGGCGGCGATGAATTCGTTATTGTGCTGCCTGGTATCGAGGACGATCGCTACGCGCTGGCCGTGGCCGAAAAAATCCGCCATTCGTTGAATCAGCGGTATGACCTTGATGGATGCCGATGTCAGATGCTTTCTGCCAGCATCGGGATTGCCATTTATCCGGATCATGGCGCCAATGAAATCGAGCTTGTCCGCAATGCCGATGATGCGATGTACCAAGCCAAGGATAATGGTCGTAACGGCGTAAAACTATTCCAGCCCGCGTAGAAGGCTGACCTGCATATTTGAAAAATTTGCCAGGTACGCGGGTTTTGTTGAGTTGTTGGAATAGAGATTTTGTCGGTATTGCCTGCATCACGGAAAAAGCGAAAAATCCAGATCCCCTCCTCTCTCCCGTGTCTTTCAATCTCAATGCCCTCTTTGCTTGCCGCCGGATGATTGCGCAACTTGATAACTGCCGTTGCCGGTACAAACAGAAGCAATAGAATCGATATATATAAAAAAAGTGAAGGGTTTGATTTTAGCGCCACTTGTACTTTAACCAGAAGCGACTACAATGCTGGTATACGTTCTGTTGAGCCGGGAAAGTCCCGGCATCGGCTTATGATGCTGACTATAAAGATAAATGATCGAATTTCCCGGATTTCGAAGCATCTGAACAAATCCAAACCTGAAAGGAAAGGAGAACAGAGATGGATAAAGATAGCAAGTGCCCGGTAACTGGCAGAGTTGACAAACCCACGGCCATGAGTGGCAGGTCGAACCGGGAGTGGTGGCCGAAACAGCTGAACCTCAAGATCCTTCATCAGAATTCTAATATGATCAACCCGATGGGCGTGGAGTTCAACTACGCCGATGAATTCAAAAAACTCGACCTGGAGGCCCTGAAGAAGGACCTCTATGCACTGATGACCGACTCCCGGGAGTGGTGGCCGGCCGACTACGGTCACTACGGCCCGCTCTTCATCCGGATGGCATGGCACAGCGCAGGCACCTACCGCACCGGCGACGGCCGTGGGGGCGCGGGGTCCGGCTCCCAACGCCTGGCACCGCTCAACAGCTGGCCCGACAACGTAAACCTCGACAAGGCGCGTCGCCTACTCTGGCCCATCAAGCAGAAATACGGCAGGAAAATTTCCTGGGCCGACCTGATGATCCTCGCCGGCAACTGCGCCCTGGAGTCCATGGGCGTTAAGACATTCGGCTTCGGCGGCGGTCGCGAAGACGTCTGGGAGCCGGAAGAGGACATTTACTGGGGGGATGAGGACACGTGGCTTGGAGACAAGCGCTACTCCGGCGACCGGAAACTCGACAATCCCCTTGCCGCCGTGCAGATGGGGCTGATCTACGTGAACCCGGAAGGGCCCAACGGCAATCCGGATCCGGTCGCCTCGGGCCTTGACGTTCGGGAGACCTTCGCACGCATGGCCATGAACGACGAAGAGACCGTTGCCCTCGTTGCCGGCGGCCACACCTTCGGCAAGTGCCATGGTGCTGGCCCTGCAACCCATGTCGGTCCAGAACCTGAAGGCGCAGGCATTGAGGAACAGGGACTGGGCTGGAGTAGCAGCTTCGGCAGCGGCAAAGGCGGCGATACCATCGGCAGCGGCATCGAGGGAGCCTGGAAGCCGCACCCGACCACATGGGACATGGGTTATCTGAAAGTGCTGTTCAAATACGAGTGGGAACTGGTCAAGAGCCCGGCCGGCGCGAATCAGTGGCTGGCCAAGGACGTTGACGAAGAGGACATGGTAATTGACGCCCACGACCCGTCGAAGAAGCACCGGCCCATGATGACCACGGCGGACCTCTCCCTCCGCTTTGACCCGATCTACGAGCCCATAGCGCGCTACTATCAGCAGAATCCCGAGAAATTCGCTGACGCCTTTGCCAGGGCGTGGTTCAAGCTGACCCACCGCGACATGGGCCCCCGCTCCCGCTACCTCGGACCGCTGGTCCCAACGGAAGAGCTTATCTGGCAAGACCCGGTTCCCACAGTCACCCATGCATTGATTGACGGGCAGGACATCGCTGCCCTCAAGGGCAAAATCCTTGCCTCTGGATTGTCCGTCTCCCAACTGGTCTCGACAGCCTGGGCGTCGGCGGCCACGTTCCGCGGTTCCGACAAGCGCGGCGGGGCCAACGGCGCGCGAATCCGCCTCGCGCCCCAGAAGGATTGGGCTGTTAACCAGCCAGCCCAACTGCAGACAGTGCTGCAGACCCTTGAGGGAATCCAAAAGCAGTTCAACAGCGCCCAATCGGGCGGCAAGATGGTTTCGCTGGCTGACTTGATTGTTCTGGGGGGATGCGCTGGTGTCGAGCAGGCGGCGAAGAATGCCGGCTACGATGTGACCGTGCCCTTCACGCCGGGACGCACGGATGCGGCACAGGAACAAACCGACCTGGAGTCGTTTGCAGTACTTGAGCCCGTTGCGGACGGGTTCCGTAACTACCTCAAGACCAAGTACACCGTATCGGCAGAGGAACTGCTGGTTGATCGGGCACAATTGCTGACGCTGACCGCCCCAGAGATGACGGTTCTCATCGGCGGCATGCGCGTCCTGAATGCCAATGTCGGACAGTCCCCACACGGCGTCTTTACCGAGCAGCCGGAGACGCTTACCAATGACTTCTTCGTGAATCTGCTGGATATGGGCACCGCCTGGAAGGCGGTCTCGGAAGCCGACGACCTGTTCGAGGGGCATGATCGTGCAACAGGCAAATTCAAGTGGACCGCCACCCGTGTCGATCTCATCTTCGGCTCCAACTCCCAGCTCCGGGCCCAGGCTGAGGTCTACGGCAGCGGGGATTCCAGGGAGAAGTTCCTGCACGACTTTGTAGCGGCGTGGAACAAGGTAATGAACCTTGACCGGTTCGACCTTGCCTGAACTTAGCGTCTTCGAGATCTTCCAACAGGTCGGCCGGAGAACGGCCGGTTAACAACCGGCCCAGCGGACGGCGTACCGCCGCCGCTGGGCCGGAGCATTGGCAGTAATCCGAAATACAGTAGAATTACAAATATATAGCGACTCTGAGTTTGAGAGATTTTTCAGGATCGGACACCATGCAACTAGACCTCTTGTCGCAACAGTACACGAACTTTGATGTTAAAATGGCGTGGGATATAACCACCATGGACAGCAAGACCGTAATTGACGGCGGTATCAGGAATGTCCTGTATATGTGGATGGAAGACATCGAAATACGGGTTGATTATCCGGATGCCAACGGAAAGACGGTTTGTCGGGCAGCTGATCTGATTATGCCAAGACAATTGAATATGAATGATACGGCACCGTTCAGGGTGATATTACAGACGATTGTACCCAGTGGTGCCAAGCTTGTATTTACCTATAAGTATCATGGTTACAATGGCAGTGACGGGACAAATTGGCTGCAATCGTTCGAAGCAAACGTGCCGTAAGGCACATCTTTTCGGCCGGTGACTGTTCGGCATGGAATTATACGAATCTCGGGCAATTTCTGTTCCGCCGATTTTCTCGGCTACAATTCCGCACCAATATTTCAGGGGCTCAACTCTCTGAGCATCTTGACCTTCCTCCATGCATCTGCCCTGAACCGGAGCGACCAGATCACTGCCGTGGCAAAAACAAAGGTTGTGGCCAGGGTCCATTCCATGACCAGGCCGGGAGTAATCCGATCTATCAGCCATAGCAGGGCGAGGAAGACGCCGGAAGAGATCAAAAAGGTGCGGGCGATCCAATGGGTATCTCCAGCGGAAGCTAATACGCAGCCGATCATGACATTCGCTGCATCGAACAAGCAATAAAAGGCCACAAATTTCATGAGCAGGGATCCGGTTTCAATGATCCGCAAGCTCTCAGGGCCGTTGCCGGCAAAGATCGACATGAGCGGCGCCGATGCGGTGGCGAATAAAATCGCCATTGCCAGCATCCAGATTTCGCACACCAGGAGCGACTGCCAGCCGATAGCCGTCACATCGTTGTCGCGTCCGGCTCCGCGGGCGTGCCCCACCAGTATCCCAGCGGCCTGGCCGAGTCCGAGGGCCGGGAAAAACGCCATGCCGTTGATGCGGAAGGCTATGCTGGATGCTGCCAGTTCCACGGTTCCCAACCGGCCGATCACTACCAGAAACAGGGTCCAGGCCACGAGCTCCCCGCTGATCCTCAACCCCATTGGCGTGGCGAGCGAGAGGAACCGGCGGAATTCCACCCAATCGAGCCGCCTGGCAATTGGGTTGGCGAATCCGCCGGCCTTGGCAAAAAGTATTGTATAGAGGATCGCTGCCACCAATTGTGCCGTGACAGTGGCTAACGCGGCCCCGGCAATCCCCATGGAGGGGAGGCCAAGTTTTCCCAAAACCAGCCCCCAGGCCAGCAGTGCATTTACCGCAAACGAGATGAAGGTAACCCCTGTAACGATGATGGGGCGCCCTATACCAGAGAGCCACCCTGCCAAGGCTCCACCCAAAACCGGAAATAACGAGCCGGCCATGCAGATCCAGAAATATGTGATCTCATCCTCGGCAACTTGAGGGGCGTGCCCGGCCTGAAGAAATAGTTGCGCAATCGGCCATGCAACCGCAAGGGCCACGACCCCGGAAATCAATGCGGTGTGGATGCCGAGCCAGGCGGACGTGCGGACACCCTGGTCGTCTCCGCGTCCGTGGTTGTGCGCCACGAAAGTGCCCGCATACCCCGCAGTTCCGAACAGGAACCCCTGGAACAGGATAACGGCAAGGCCCGATGGGCCTATGGCCGCCACCGCCTCGCTGGAGTGTTGCGCCAGCACAATGGCATCGATGATCTGCATCATCGTGATTGCGGAAGTTGACAGGATCATGGGGCCTGCGAGTTTGAGCAGGCGTGGGATATGATGGAACCACATTTGATACTCCATTGAGTCCGGCAAGCCGGCTAAGGCCTGCTGTTGACTGATCAAGCAGGAATGCCGGAGCGCCGCTAGCAACGGCCAGCGCTTCCGATTTGGCGATCGAGAAAATTGACATCATAACCCGATAAGATAAAGTTTAAACAAAAAATTTTGCCTTGGTTCCGGAAGCTCTTCCTGGCCCGGCAAAGATGGTAGTGCGGATTGTGGCATCCATATGGATCTGTTCATGGGAAAGAAAATATGACGTCAATTGCGAACGTCCTAATCCTGGTAAACAGGATAAGTGCGTTAACTAGTTTCCGTCCGGAAAGGGTGCTTTTTCCCCCTGGCGGCGTCAATCTTCGGCCTTGCTTGTGCGGCGTACCGATGTACGCCTCCGCGCAATCCCTTGATTTCCTTGCCAGAAGAAAAAATCCCCGCTCTCCGAATCGGAAACCTACAGTTTCTCATCCAGAGTTTCCGGATGGAAACTAACTAAGTTGTTTTCTGCCTGAAAATGGCAGAAAACAACTTCTAACTTACTAAGGGAGGCACTATGAAACGCTGTCGTGTGTCGGTATCATGCCTGGTTCTGCTCCTCATAACCATTCCAATCTCCGTCCACGCAGGCTTTTTCGATGATGTGACCAAGGGGCTCGGCTTTTCCGGAACTGCCGGCAGCAGCCTGGATGACGGTACTATTGTCAAGGGGCTTAAGGAGGCGCTCTCCACCGGCACAGCCAGGGCCGTCAAATCGGTGTCGCAACGCAACGGTTATTTTGGCAATGACATGATCAAGATCCTGATGCCGGAAAAGATCCGAACCGTTACCGATCTGCTTGGCCGGTTCGGGTTCCAGGCGCAGGTGGACGACTTCGTGCTCAGCATGAATCGGGCTGCGGAAAACGCGGCACCCAAGGCTACGGAGTATTTCGTCTCCGCCCTCAAGGAAATGACCTTTGACGACGCCAGAAAGATACTTCAGGGGGGCGACACGTCTGCTACCGAATATTTCAAGCAGAAAACCGGTGACAAGATATATACCGCGTTCAAACCGGTGGTCACCTCAAGCATGCAGGATGTCGGTGTGGCCCGCAGTTACAATCAGATGATGGACAAAGTCAAGTCGGTTCCCTTTGCCGGGGCAACGGCAGTGTCATTGGACCTGGACAATTACGTCACCACCAAGGCGGTGGACGGGCTTTTCACGATGCTCGGCGAAGAAGAGAAGAAGATCAGGACCGATCCGGCAGCCCGGGGAACCGAGCTGCTAAAGAAGGTTTTTGGGAAATGAGACAAAAGCCTGCCGTGTCCACGCAGCCGGGGGCCTAGCCGGCTTTTGCGCCGGTTGCCCCCTGTTGTCGTTATTGCCATGCCCATAGCGGTTTGCAGTACCTGGCCGATTTGCTGGAACCTGTTGCCGATCATTTCTGCACCTAGTTTGCACTCATTTTGCTGCCATTGCGTATCACAACTCCCCTCAGATAATAGCCATCATCATAGCTGAACACCGAATGGTGCATTTCTGAAATCTGCCGATGCAGAATCTGCACTAAAATTTCAGTTTGTAAATTTGGTTTAAAAAATAAACCTAATAATATCAATTTGTTGTGCGATTATATAATACTGGCATGGTCAGTGTATAGGTTAACGCATCTTAACTAAAACAAAGGAGGTAGGAAAAATGAAAACTCGTAAAATGTTGGTGGCACTCGTGATGGCGCTTACAACTCTTTCCATCGGCGCACAGGTTTTCGCGGCAGATCAACTGAAGACCCAGGACCGTATCAAGCTGAAAGATGGTTCGTGCAAGTAAAAGGCAAGGTTTAAGTTGCCAAAAGCCGTCCAGTCTTCATGAAGGCCGGGCGGCTTTTTTTTCGATGCTGGAAGTCTCAGTCAATGTTCCTGGCTGTTCAGAGGAGAACCGGCAGATGGCGAAACATTCAAGATATACAAGCGGTTTCATCGGTGGGGCAATCGGTGGCGCGCTCTTGCTGGGGGCAGCTTTTCAGGGTTATGCAATGGACATCGGCCGTGGGGAAAATTATTCCGTTGCCCAGGGCCCGTATGGCGACACTGCATCGGCAAGCTCGCCTTCCGTAACGTTCACGGCCTTTTCTCAAGCCATCGATTATTCGCAATTCAAACTGGATAATATCGTCTCCGGGATGTCGTTTCCTTGCCTTGATGGCAGCGACGCGACGAAATGCACTGCAACCGGGCCGTACCGGTATTTCCAGGCCAGCAAAGGCCAGGCCGCGGACCGTTTGCCTTCCGGTACGGCAAGGCGTGATGACGGCATAGCCATTGTGACGGCAAGAGATGTAACAACGGCATTCGACAGCAACGACCCCCGGAGCGGGTTTGGCACCAGGTCATTCAGCGCCGGGTACAAAATACTGAGGGAAGAAAGACTCTTACCGCAGGTCCGTGCTGCAGTTCAGCTGAATTTCCTCACACTCGACCAATACAAGGGCATAGGCCAAGGCGAATACGATGCCGCATTTACCCTGAATCTCGATAAATGGTTTGGGAAGTGGAATCTCTTTGCCGAAGGGAGTTACGTCTTGCTGGGAGAATCGGACCTCTCTGACACCTTGAAATATGTCAACTACTCAGCCGGCATCGGTTACCAGATCAGAGACAATCTGTATCTGGCACTGGTCGGGAACGGCGCCGCCGCACAGATTGACGGCTTCCAGGAACCCATCGAAGGTGGAGTCAGGGCCAACTGGATGTTCATGGATAAAACAGGACTTGAAAGTTATGCGGCAAAGGGACTTACCGCAGGGGCATCGGAATACACCGCAAGCCTGACGGTATTCCGGCTTTTCTAATGTTATCGATGCATTAAACCCGCCACAAACATATCCCCTTACATTTCCACCACTCGTTACCCAATAGTAGAAATCATTCTGGATAACCATAATGTTTGTCGGTTGTCGAATTCATTTCCCGAGCCTGATCAAAGATAAGTTCTGTTGTTTCGTCAAATCCAGTAGTGATAACCGGCATTTGGCTGCATTAATGTGGCTGGGGTTTGTGCCATAAGAGAATATCACCCTGCACCTTCGGAATACCTTGCCGCATACTTGCCTAGCCTTTGTTGTCCCGGCAAATTCAAAAACGCCTATTTTTTAATTTGTTGCTATTTTATGCCCCATACCAAATTGGTACATCAAGTGTCAGGGCAAGGATAATTGACAAATGCTGACATCAATAACCTTATATTGGCACGCCACCTGCTGTATTGGCGTCAAATGCGATGCAGAGTTCGAAATTAAAGGGATTAGGGGGCGTAACTATGAACTGGTTCAACAACATGAAAGTGGGGACTAAGCTTACCGCCGGATTTCTTTTGGTTGCAACAATTGCCGCAGTGGTCGGCATCTTTGGTGTCACAATGATGCGCCAGCTCAATGCCGAGGGCGTCAAGATTTACGAACGCATCACCATACCCATGGAAGACCTGGCCTTCATGTCGGTTTCGTTCCAGCGGGTACGCATCAATCTGCGGGACGCAGTGGAATCGAAGGGCGAGGCGGAGACGAAGGCATACCTGGAAACGGTTGCCAAGCTCCGCGGCGGTATCAATGAGCGCTCGGACAAGTTCGAGAAGACCATCATCACGGACGAGGCCAGGCAACTGTTCAAGGAGTTCAAGGAGTCGCGCAATGCCTACGGTGCCCATATCGACAAGATCTTGGCACTGCACGGGGCCGGCAAGGATGATGAGGCCAGGGCGCTCATGGGGGGGGAAGCCAAAAAGGCTGCCATGCATGAGCAGGAGCTGTTGAACAAGTTAATGGAGCGAAAGGAACAACAAGGCAATGTGATAGCAGAGGCCAACGCCAATGATGCCAGGAAGGCCACCATATTCATGAGCGTGTTGGTGCTGGCGGGTGTCCTGCTGGCCTTGGGACTCGGCCTGTTTATTTCCAGGGCGATTACCAAGCCCTTGCTAGAGGCGGTCTCAGTTGCCAATGCCCTTGCCGATGGCGATCTGCGGGTCAGCGTGAATGTGAAGTCAACGGACGAAACCGGGCAGTTGATGTCTGCCTTGCGGCATATGGTTCAAAATCTGCGCGATATGATCTCCAGGACAGTGGATATCTCCACTGGCATTGCATCTGCTTCCAATCAACTCCATTCTACCTCGACCCAGATTGCCACCGGTGCGGAGGAGGTTGCTTCGCAGACAAATACGGTGGCCACTGCCAGCGAGGAGATGTCCGCCACCAGCAGCGACATTGCACGCAACTGCTCCATGGCGGCAGACGCCTCCAGGCAAACCACTGACTCTGCCAATACCGGTGCTCAAGTGGTCAACGAAACCATCACCGGCATGAACGTGATTGCCGACCGGGTACGGCAGACCTCCAAAACCATCGAGGCCCTTGGCTGCCGCTCTGACCAGATCGGCCAGATCGTCGGTACGATCGAGGATATTGCCGATCAGACCAATCTTTTGGCCTTGAATGCCGCCATCGAGGCGGCCCGGGCCGGTGAGCAGGGGCGCGGTTTTGCCGTGGTTGCCGACGAGGTGCGGGCTCTGGCGGAAAGAACGACAAAAGCCACCCGCGAGATCGGCGAAATGATCAAGGCTATCCAGAACGAGACCCGTGAAGCTGTCAAAGCCATGGAAGAGGGGGTTTGCGAGGTGGAAAAGGGCGCTGTGTCCTCCCAGAAGTCCGGCCAGGCACTGGAGGAGATCCTGGAGCGGATCAACGAGGTTACCATGCAGGTCAACCAGATCGCTACGGCCGCCGAGGAACAGACAGCTACCACCGGCGAAGTGACCAGCAATATCCAGCAGATTACCGAGGTTGTCCATCAGACGGCTCGCGGGGCCGACGAAACAGCCAGTGCCGCTGCCCAGTTGGCCACCCAGGCACAGGAACTGCAAAGCCTGGTCAGCCGTTTTCAGCTGGCATAGGAGTGGGCAATCCGGCTGGCGGCCAATGGGGCCCCAGGTGTCGTCGATCCCATGAATAGCCAGCGTGTGTGCCGTACTTGGAGAAGATCTTTCCAGACAATGGGCATCGATTTTTTGCCCTTGATCTCTCCTTTTTGTATTGTTCGCGCTATAATTAAACAGTAGAAGATAACGATGTAGCGACTGAACAAAGCAGAAAGGGAAGTTGAGGTGTCCGAGATGTCATATCTATCCAAGATACTGGTAATTGTGGTGTCGTCGCTGTTTATGGCGTCATGCGGGTTGCAGCAGGTTGACAGGTACACCGACGTGTCTGGGTATCCTTACAGATACACTGACTTTGATTACAAGTACGTGTGGAAAACAACCAGCACAGATCATGGCGTCGTAATCGACGGGTATATGAAGAATACGCGCTATCCCAGTATCGATAGCGTGCAAATGACGGTATTTGTTCTGGGGAAAGACGGGAAGACTATTGCCAGGGCAAGCACCTTTCCCATGTTCCAGCAGACCAGAGAGGGTGATGTAAGCCATTTCAATCTGCTGATAAGGGATATCAGGCCTGTTCCAGGTGATGTGTTCGAATTCCTGGTCCATTATAAGGGTGACGAGGGGGGCGATCATTCCGGTATAGACTGGGTCAGCAGCTTCAAGGTCGATGCAGTCACGGGTGCGGTTGTCAATACGGCAGACAGAACCCCGAACGAATGGTAGTCTTTGGGCGGAAGCGTTGCCTGTATATGCGGTAATAATGTTACGTTCGACAAGACAGGGCGCTGTATCCTAATTGGATAAGCGTTTTGGGATAGGGCAGGGGCCGGACCGCCTGGTGTTTCAGTGAGGCGCGACTGGCCCCTTTGCCTTTACGCGCTTCAGCAGCAGGACCGCTCCGACGCAGAGCAGGCTGAGTCCAGCCAGCAAACGGAAATTATCGATGAAAGCCAGTAGCGTCGATTGCCTCACCAGTTCGTTGTAGATGGTGCCGTGGGCCTTCTGCAACGCCTCGGATGCCGGGTAGTATTGTCCGAAGGCGTGTTGCAGCTCGTTGGAGCGAACCTGGAAGGCCGGGTTGCCAGGAGTCAGTTGGGAAACCATCTCGGATTGATGGACCTGGGCTTGCCTGTCCAGGATGGTGGTTACCGCCGAGATGCCGGCGCTCCCACCGATGTTGCGCATCAGGTTGAAGATACCGCTGGCGTTGCCCATCTCCTCCCGGGCCAGCATTCCCATGGCAACGGCCGACAGCGGCACGAAGATCATGCTCAGGCCAACCCCCATCAGGACGTTGGGCAGGATGATGTTCCATATCGATATCTCCAGGTTGATCCTGCTGAAATACCAGAGGGAGATGGAGAGCAGTATGAAACCGGTGCCTATCACCTTGCGAAAATCTATTTTGCCTAACAGAAAGCCGACGACCGGCATGGTCACCAGGGCGCCGATGCCGCGTGGGCTGAGAGTCAGGCCGCTCAGCATGGCGGTGTATCCCATCAGGGTCTGCAGGTAAATGGGGATAAGGGTGATGGCGCTGTACAGACACACCCCCAGGAAGGTTATCAGCATGGTTCCGACGGCGAAGTTGCGGTCCTTCAGCACCCTGAGATTGACAATGGGTTCTTTGGCTCTCAATTCCCAGGCTATGAACAGGATCATGGCAACGGAGCAGATTGCCACGGCCCAGCATACCCAGGTGGCCGAGAACCAGTCATCCTGCTGCCCCTTGTCGAGGACTATCTGCAGGGTGGCCAGGGAAACTGCCATCAGTCCGAAGCCGATATTGTCTATCTTCCCAGGTTTGGCAGCCTTGATGTAGGGCGGATCTTCCACAAAGGTATTTGCCATGAAAACGGCCAGCAAACCCACCGGGATATTCAGGTAGAAGGCCCAGCGCCAGCTGTAATTATCGGTTAGCCAGCCGCCCAGGGTCGGTCCGATGATCGGTGCCACCACAACTCCGATGCCGAAGGCCGCCATGGCCATGCCCCTCTTTTCCGGGGGGAAACTCTCCAGGAGTATGGCCTGGGAGATGGGCTGGAGGGCGCCTCCCCCGGCACCCTGGATCACCCGGGCGACAATCAGCATGCCGAGGCTCTCCGCCATGCCGCAAACGAACGAGGAAACAGTGAAGATGACAATGCAGTAGACAAGGAAGCGGGAACGGCCGAAATACCTGGCAAACCAGCCTGTGGCAGGCAGGATGACCGCATTGGCCACCAGGTAGCTGGTCAGCGTCCAGGTGGCCTCATCGGTAGAGGCGGAGAGGCTGCCGGCAATATGGGGCAGGGCTACGGAGACAATGGTGGTGTCCAGGATCTCCATGAACGTGGGGAGCATCACGGCTAACGCCACTATCCAGGGATTGACCGCTGGCCGCCAATCCATCCCGTTTTCCCACTTGGCTTCCTGTGCGCCACTTGCGGGCATTATTTTACCCTGACCTGGGGTTCGACCGACATGCCCGGTCGAAGCAGATGTTCCTGGTCCTGCCCCTTCTCGATGACGATCTTGACCGGGATGCGCTGCACCACCTTAACGTAGTTTCCGGTGGCGTTTTCCGGTGGAAAGAGGCTGAAGCGCGCACCGCTGGCGCCGCCGATACTATCCACATGGCCGTCATAGGTCCTTTTGTAGGTGTCCACGCTGATCTTCACCCTTTGCCCGGGCCGCATCCGCCTGAGTTGTGTCTCCTTGAAGTTTGCCGTCACCCATATGTCATCGAGCGGAACAATGCTGAGCATCACCTGCCCGGGTTCGACATTCTGCCCCACCTCGACGGTCCTCTTGCCGACGACGCCGGCAAGAGGGGCAATAACCCTGGTGTAACTGAGGTTCAATTCAGCCTGGTCAAGGGCCGCCTTGTGCTTTTCAACGGTTGCCTGGGCGCTCTCTGCCCGGGACTGAGTAACGGAAACCTGCTGCGGTCCGGTCCGTGCCGCTTCCAGTTCAGCCTGTGCCTGCCTGAGCCTGTCTCGGGCTTGCTCCACTTGCTGCCTGGCGGCGGTTACCAGTGCCCGGCCCGCATCCACGGCCGCGGCTGCGGCCGCGGCAACCGCTACTGTCTGGTCGTACTGCTGGCGTGATATGACGTCCCGCACAACCAGTGGCCGGTACCTGTCCAGGTCTGCCTGCGCCCTGACATTGTCGGCTTCGTTTTCCCGCAGTCTGGCCTGGGCAGCCTCCAATTGCTTCGCGGCCGCAGAAACCCCGGCACGGGCGTTGGCCACGTTTGCCGAGGCCGAAGCTATGCCGCTCTGCGTGTTTACCGAGGTAATGGGCACATTGATGCGCGCTGCCTTTGCCCCGGCCAGCGCGTTTGCATAGTCGGCCCTGGCCCGCTCCACAGCCACCTTGTAGTCGGCAGGATCTATTTCCACCAGAAGCGCCCCGGCCTGCACGTACTGATAATCCCTGAAATTGAGACGCATCACGTGGCCGCTCACCCTGGCGCTGACCGGATTGATATGGCCGTCGATCTGGGCGTCGTCCGTGCTTACCCAGAAGGTGGAGCGCCACCAGTAAAATATTACCCCAACTGCCAAAAGTGCGACAAAAACGCCAAGTACGGCTTTCTTCCTTTTCAGGACAGTCTTCCGGGAAAACAATCGTTCAGATGCAGGTTTGTCATTTTCGGGCCTTGGCCCTACCGCTGCACCGCCGTCTTTCATATGATCATAATTTTCGCTATTTTTCGCCATGGTTAACTCCCCCGCAAACAGTCCTTCATCCCTTTTGCGGAAATCCCGGAACGCGTGCCGGTTCGATTTCGGTCGCCTCGCTTCAATCTGTTCGAACGCTGCTCCCAGATCCGGCAGATCAAGGGATATATAAAAATTATCATATTGTCGGCATTTGCATAGCAACGCCTCCAAATATTCCGCCCGCTGGCGGCTGTTGCAGTCAACTCTCGAATATCTGAACATTTTGTTACGGCAAATCTGACGTGCCGTCTTGCATTTATCCCTTTATGTGCTCTATTTGAACATATGCTGCAATCTTGCCGCTTGCCAGTAACTTGGTATGAATGGCAACAATGGAGAAGGATTCCGATGCTTGACCGGAAATTGGGTGCTAGGGCAAAACTGCTAATATTCCTGTATGTTGTTGCGTCGGCTGCCTTGATTTACGTTCTGGACCTCAATACGTTCAGCAACTTTGTCCCTTCGGATAGAATTCCCAAGACCGCCGAATCGGATTTTGCCCTAATGGCCGAAGCCTGGAACACGATCCGGAAGGTATATGTGGACCGATCCGCCTTGAAGCCGCGGGCGATCACCTACGGGGCCATCGGCGGGATGGTGGACTCCTTGGGCGACAACGGCCACAGCACCTTCCTGACCCCGGAAATGATCAGGGAGGAGCGGAAGGTTACCGAAGGCAAATACAAGGGTGTGGGCATCGAACTCAGGATGGAGAAGGGGCATGCGCTCATAGTCGCGCCTTTGGATGGCTCGCCGGCACAGAAGGCGGGTTTGCGCTCGGGCCAGTTCATTACTGCCGTTGACGGCAACAATCTGCTCGGCCTCAATCTGATCGAGATAGTGAACCTGATTTCAGGGCCGTCCGGAACCGGCGTCCGGCTGACCATCTTTGATCCTGAGACCGATTCATCAAGGGACGTATCTCTGACAAGGGCTTCCATAAACGTGGAAAATGTCCGCTGGAAGCGTCTTCAGGATACCGGGATGGCACAGTTGCGAATAGCCGGTTTCAGCAACGGGGTGACCAAAGACATCCGCAAGGCCTTGACAGAGATCAAGTCGCAGGGAATCCGTGGCATCATACTTGACTTGCGCGATGATCCCGGTGGTCTGCTCGAGGAGGCGGTCGGCTGTACAAGTCAATTCCTGGAAAGGGGCAATGTCCTGCTCGAAAAAAATGCCGAGGGCAAAATCAGGCCGGTGCCTGTAAGGCAGGGAGGGGTTGCTGTCCGCATCCCCATGGTCGTGCTGGTGAACCGCGGGACGGCAAGCGCCGCGGAGATCATGGCCGGTGCCATTCAGGACGCCGGGAGGGCAAAGCTGGTGGGGAAGAAGACCTTTGGCACTGGCACCGTTCTCGGACAGTTCAACCTGTCGGACGGGTCGGCCTTGATGCTGGCAGTGGACGAATGGCTGACCCCCAAGGGGCACTCGATCTGGCATAAGGGAATCACGCCGGACATGGACGTGAGTCTTCCCCAGGGGGTTCTCCCGCTTATTCCGGAAGAGGAGAGGGCTCTAACGCAAGCAAAGCTTCAGGCAAGCAGGGATACTCAGCTAATGGCCGCAATAAAGCTGCTCACCGCGAATTGAATCTGCAAAAGGAGAGTCCGATTCCATACTTGGGCCCACTCTTCGCTGGCTCGTCATCGACTGCACAACGCACGATAATGTGCGTCTCGCAGCATCATTCCCCGCCGCCATGAATCATTCTTGATCTGAAATCGGGATAAGATCCTTGATGCATTCGCAATTTCGATTTGTCATGCCCGAATGTTTCTATCGGGCATCCACGATTTCAGTTGGTTACAGACTGGATTCCCGATCAGAATCGCTTCGGGAATGACAATTTGCGAGAGCATCATCCTTGGGTCGCACCGGTAATCCCTACTTGAAGCGCGAGATCACCTTGTCCAGGGCCTGTTTCAGTTCGGCGGCTGCCTTTTCAACACCTTCCTTCAGCGTATCCAGGACCTCACCCCCGGTTTTCTGCATATCTTCCCATTTTTCCTTTACCACCACCTTTTTGCGGCGCAGTTCCTCGATCTCTTTCATCAGGTCGGACTTTCTCTCCGATGAAACCATGGATGTCCTGGCTTCGAGCCTGTCGATCATGTTTTTCCATTCCTTGAGCTGTGCCTCCACTTTATCCAGGTATTCCTTTTTCTTGTCCATGCCGTTACCCTTTCAGCTGGAAGGCTACCTTGATCACGACCTGGTACTCTGCGACCTTGCCGTCATCACCGATATGCCCCCGGATGTCCTGTACCTCGAACCAGGAAAGTTTGTCCAGCGAGTCGCGCGCCTTGACCACTGCCGTTTCTATTGCCGCCTCGATGCTAGTTTTGGACACGCCGATAATCTCCACCTTTTTATAGATCCTGTCATCTCCATACATGTGGACCTCCCCTTGCTGCGGAATTATTAGCATTCTGAAATAATAGCACGGGCCGGCCCGGCCGCAACTTATGGACGGTTGCGCGGTTAGGTGTTTCGGAAAAAGCGGTCAAATACTCGGGAAGAGTATTGCTTAAGTGCGGGGAAAAAAACGACAGGAGAAATTCACGGGTGGGAGAACCCTTGATACGGTCCGGAAAAGGGTCATATTAAGGATTGAAATATGAAAGTATGCAGTTTCTCAGGCTTTTTGCCGCCGGGTTGCAGCAGTTGTTTTCATAGGTTACGAGTGTCCGCTTTCTGGCATGGAGGAATCCGTCGATATGATGGTACACAAGGGTGCCGGCGGCAAGGTACTTTTCCACCACTCCCCTGGATATGAAGGCTACGCCGCTGCCGTTCACCACGGAGTTGATGATCAGGTGCAGATCATCGACAATGATGCGATGACTGAATTCGTTGGAGTTCCTGCCGACGGATTTCAAATTCATGTCCAGAAACTTGCTGGCGCAGCACCCCTCGTTCCGGCTGTACAGGGTGTGCTCAAACAGCATGTCGATAGTCGTGTCCACAGGTCCGATGCCGAGATGGGGCGAACTGATAAAGACGACTTCATCGTTGGGCAGGGGATAGGTAGCGAATTCGTCGAAGTCGAAACACTCGCAATGCTCTATTACCGCCAGGTCGTAGATGTTTTCCCGTAATCCCTTGACGATGTCGTCAGGTTGATCGAAAAAAAACTTCAGATCGCTCGTGTCCGGATTGAACAGCATGAAATCCGCCAGGACCTTTGGCAGGTGAGCGATTCCAAAGGCATGGGTACAGCAGAATACGACCCCTTCCCTCTGCCCCATCCCCTTCAGGCCGGCCAGCAGCTCATTTTCTATCTCCAGCATTCCCAGGGCCTTATCCACCACCCATTTGCCCGCCGCGGTCGGAACCAGGGGTGAGCCCGAACGATCCAGCAGGGGGTAACCATACTGGTCTTCGAGAAATTTTATCCGCCTCGAAGCAGCCGACGGGGTTATGCACAGGTTGTCGGCAGCTTTGGAAAGGCTGCCCGTAGCCACTGTTTCAACCAGGGTTTTTAGATATATGGATTCCATGGGTTGGTGCCTCTGTGAGTAATACGCAAAGCCTTGTGAAAATGTCTCACTTTATTAATGAGCCAGTTTCACTATATTTTAAATTCAATCTATTTATCAATATTATTCATACAGGAGGTGGGGTTTTTTTCGTCCAAATAATCAGTAGCCGAAGTAAACATTCATGATTTTTGAGAGGAGGCCGTATGTCTGAAAAAGCGCTTAAGAAGACAAAGATTCTGTTGCTTCTCTTGCTTGCAGCCAGCTTTATCGCTACGCTGGCAATCTGGGGATGCTCAAACAAAGGCTACAGCGACCCTGTAGCCGATGCCACGGCAAAGTACTATGCAAATGATGCAACCGCTAACACCTTGGTTGAACCGGCCACGGTAAAGGCTTGGGTGGATAACGGCGGCAAGACGGCTGACGGCAAAAGGGTCATCATCCTTGACTGCGTTCCCAACGGCAGCGGCGTATTTACCTATAACGATACGGAAAGCTGGTTTGCAGGCGATGCAGAGAAGATCAAGCGCAACCTCAAAGACCAGTACGGCGAATTCAGTCCCCAATATAACAACATCAATGGCGGACAGGTATGGAAGCCCGAATATCTGGGCCACATTCCGGGAGCCATTCCCAGCGTGTCCCACGAAGGTTACGAGGTTGCGGTCAGAAACGACGGGCCGATCGAGGCTGAGCACGAAGTGGGTACAGGCGCCCTGATCGACCAGATGCTCCAGAAGTTCGGCGTGACCCAGGATGATGTTATCGTCCTTACCACATCACGCTACGACTATCCCGGCTTTTGCCCGTCGCGGCTCTGGTGGACCCTTTATTACTGGGGATTCGCCAAGGATAACATCAAAGTGCTGAGTGGCGGGAATCTTGCCTATGCCAAGGCAGGCGGGACCCTGCAAAAAGGCACTGGCGTCCCGATCATCACTCCCTCAACCTTCAGCGTGGCGCAGCTAGCCAAGAAACATATCGACGCCAGGATCAGTATTGGCGAGCTTATCGCCTTGGTGGACAGCGGCAGAACATCCCTGCCGGACAGCGATCCCAACAAGGTGGTGGTACTGGATACCCGCCAACCGCCGGCGGCCTTCTTCTTCACCGATGCCAATGCCGACGGCATTCCTGATGTATTTCAAGTAACAGCCAGCACCATTGGCAATCCCCTGACCTATGACTTTACCACCAAGCTGTTCAACTATGCCGCCTTTGGCTACACCAATCCGCCGACGGACAAGAACATAACCCTCAGTCAGGTCATCTTCAAGGCCGCCTACAACGACGGAATCAGCCCGAGAGCCGCTTTCAACGCTACCACCAATCCGCCGATCCCGATGCCTAATCCCTTCTTCGGCATCCATAAACAGGCCGATGGCTCACCTTTGGCCATCCCCCTGGGGGCCAAGGGCGCTGATTTCGAGGGTATTGTCAAGGGCGCCAAGATAACCAAGACAACCACCTACAACATTACCGTACCGGCCATAAGCGTCACGGACGGCAGCGGCCGTTATCTCGACAAGGCCGCAATGATTGCCGTTTTCAACACAGCCGGCATCGATGGCACCAAGCCGATCGTGACCTACTGCAACTCCGGTGCGCTGGCGTCGATCTATTATTATGCACTGCATGAAATCTGCGGTTACCAGAACGTGCGAATGTATGACGGTTCATGGCAGGAATGGGCCGTGCTGACCGCCTATGAGCCGGCTGACTCCACATATGTCATGAATGACGATTACACAACCTTCCCGGCCTACCCGGCAGGCAGCCCCTCGTTCGTGGCCTTTGCTGCCAAAAACAACTATTTCCGCTGGGATGCCACCAAGAACTCTTTTGTGGATGTTGTTACCGGAGCAGTCATACCCGATACGCAAATCAAATCGGGCGGCTCCCTGGGCGGCAATGACAAGTGGGATGTCCTGAAGCGTTCCGACTTCATCATGTTCCGCCCAACGCAAGCGGTCAACTCCACCAAGGTGCAGGTGGGCACGAAAACGGACGGAACCCCGATCTATTATCAGAATAAAACCTACAGCGGCGCTGTTGACTGGCCGACTGTCACTACCCATCCGACCTATGATGGGGCAGGTAATGAAATCGAGTTGCAGGACAAGGCCTACAAAGGGTCCAGTACCAGCACCTCGACCGGTGGCGGTGCCACCCCCTTTATCCCGAAGGGTGGCGGCTGCTAGCGGCATTTCCCGGGTTCGTCAGCCGTCTCCGTTGCGGAGGCGGCTGATGCCGTCACCTCGTGCATGAATTACTTACAAGGAGAGGATATATGGCAAAACATTCGCTAAAAACAATTGCTTTTTCGGCGGTCGCCGGCCTGGTACTGACCTGCGGCACAGCCGTGGCCGGTCCGCAAATGACGTTCGGCCCAAATGATGAGGGGATGTTGCAGCTTGACTATAAGGGGCAATTTCAGCTGGGCGTGCGTGATAGCGGTTCCGGACCCAATAAGGACGATACGACCATGGATTTCAACTTTCGCCGTAACCGCCTGGCCCTGATGGGACGTTACGGAGATTTGATGAGCCTCTATGTCCAGACCGAATTCCTGGAAAGCCAGAATATCGGCACATTCAATGTTCCCGACAGCAAGAACGACGCAGGATTTTCCATTCTGGACGCAGCCATGCGTTTTGAAATTAACGACAGCTTCAATGTTTACCTGGGCAAGCTGAAATACAACCTGTCCCGCGAAAACCTTGAGGCCTGCGAGGCACCCCTGACCCTGGACCGTTCGCTCTTCATCCGCGCACCTTATGTCGGCACCAGGGACAATGGCGTTGCCGTGTGGGGTAATTTCATGGATGGTTTGCTGCAATACCGCGCCGACGTCATGGAGGGGAGAAGCGCCACAACCGCTGCCGCTCCGACCCCGGAATCCAATTTCCGCTATTCGTTCCGTGGCCATGTCTCTGTGCTCGATCCCGAGAACAAGTACGGCTACAAGGGGACCTACCTGGGCAAGAAGAAGGTGTTGACCGTTGGCGGCGCCTACCAGTATGAGCAGAAGGTTGCCTATGCGGACACCGTGGCAAAGACGGGTGCCAAGGACTATAAGGCCTGGACCGTGGACGGCTTTTTCGAGTATCCACTCGAAGGCATCGGCACCGTTACCCTTTCAGGCGCCTACGAAGATATCGACCTGGGCGATGCCTATAAGGGGGCCAATCCAGATCCCGATACCGTTGGTCTCAACGGCCAGAAAAACGGTTATTACGTCAAAGGCGCTTACATGTTGCCGATGTTGCCGCTGCAATTCTTCGGCAGATACGAAAAATGGCGTTTTGCCGCGCTGAATACCAGCACCACGAACGATACCACGCAAAATATCTTTGACCAAGGCGTTGACTGGTATGGCGGCGGACTCAACTATTATTTCCGCGACCAGAACCTGAAGCTGACCATGGAGGTATCAAAAACAAATTTCGACAAGAAAAATGACACCACCAAAGACTTCACCACCTTTATCACCCAAATGCAGCTGATCTTTTGAGATGTTGCTACCCCGCAGCGCACTATGCCGCCCCCCATTTTTATCCGGGGTGGTGGCACAAATTATGGCTTGACATAAAATCTCCTCCTTGTATGATTATATAATCATACAAGGAGGTCCCATGGACGACTTTACCACCTTAAGTGCCGATATCCTCAAAATCCTCGGCCAACCCACCCGCCTCAAGATCATCGACTTCCTGCGCGATGGAGAACGTTGTGTCTGCGAGATATTCCCGGCCATCGGCGAGGAACAGTCCAACACCTCGCGCCATTTGAACCTGATGGTTTCGGCTGGTGTGCTTTTGCGCCGCAAGGAAGGCGTCAAAATCTTTTACGCTGTCAAGTACCCGGAGATCCTGGAGATAGTTGAACTGGCCAATCAGATCATAACCAATGAGATTACCGGCCGTCACAGCCTGCTGAAGGTAGCGTAGTTTTTTTGTCATCTTATATGAGCCATTAATCACATAATCATGGAACCGATATGCTGAAACGCCTAGCTGATTATATAACCTTCGATCTGATCGGGCTTACGCCAGGTACCCATTCCGGTGAAGCCCTGGATTTTTTCCTCTATGACACCACCAAGATTTTCCTGCTGCTCTCGACGATTATCTTTGTGGTGGCCATCATCCGCAGTTCGTTCCCCCCGGAAAAAACCAAACGTATCCTCTCCCATAAACGGGAATATGTGGGCAATGTGCTGGCCGCGCTGCTCGGCATCGTAACCCCTTTCTGTTCCTGCTCTGCCGTGCCGCTCTTTATCGGCTTTGTGGAGTCAGGGGTGCCTCTGGGCGTCACCTTCTCATTTCTGATCTCATCGCCCATGGTCAACGAAGTTGCCCTGATCATGCTCTGGGGGCTGTTCGGCTGGCAGATCGCCCTGATCTACATCGGCACCGGTCTGCTGGTGGCCATCGTCGCCGGGATCGTCATCGGCAAGATGAAGATGGAAAAGCATGTCCAGGACTATGTCTGGGAGATGCAGGTGGGCAACGCCGAGATCGTTGAATTAACACTTCGCCAGAAGTACGAATATGCCCGGGAATATACCCTGGAATTGCTGAAAAAAATCTGGCCCTACGTGGTTATCGGGGTCGGTATCGGTGCCTTCATCCATGGCTATGCGCCTCAGGACTTCCTGATCAAGTATGCCGGGCGGGATAACCCCTTTGCCGTGCCGCTGGCGGTCCTGATCGGGGTGCCGCTCTACAGCAATGCCGCCGGAGTGATCCCCATCGTCCATGCCCTGATGGAAAAGGGGCTCCCAATCGGCACCACCCTGGCCTTTATGATGGCGGTGACGGCCCTGTCCCTGCCCGAGGCGATCATACTCAAGAATGTTTTGAAAAACAGGTTGCTGATGGTGTTCTTCGGGACGGTGGCAGTTGCGATCATCTTTGTCGGATATCTGTTCAACGCAATTTTGTAGGGATTCCGGAGTGTTAAGCATCTGGCACTTGCCCATATCTACTGAACGTGAACGGAAGGAGAAAAAGCCATGCCAGGTAAAAAAGGTTTCGTACTATGCGTTTGTCAGGGCACCTGCCCCAGCTTCACAAAGATGGATATCTTCGGTGTCCTCTCCGATGTGCGGCGGGAGAAGTTGTTCGACTATGTCTGCCTTCATCCCCAACTCTGCGTCGGAGACGGCGAGGAGTTTATGAAGGTTCTGCTCTCAGGTGGTGAGACCGAAAAGGTCTATATCGCCGCCTGTGATCCGCAAATGCAGTACAAGATGTATCGCGATGCCTTTGAAGCGATCGGCTTTGACAAGACCAAGCATTTCGCCCTGGACATCCGCAACAAGACCACCGAGGAAGCGGTTGCGGCCATCAAGGAGATGGCGGCCAATAATCCTTGATGCGCTCGCAAATTGTCATTCCCGAAGCGTTTTTGATCGGGAATCCAGGTTCTAACCCACTTAAATCATGGATCCCCGATAGAAGCACTCGGGGAGGACAAATAGATTTTGCGCGAGCATCATCCCTGAAAGGTGACTGAGCATGAAAGAGTGGCGCGGCATTCCAAGACAGGAAATTCCCTGGTTCCCAACCATCGACCCGGAAAAGTGCACCGGCTGTAAGACTTGTATGGAGTTTTGCAAAAATGACGTACTGACCTTTGATGGCGAGGCGGAGAAGGTACTGGTCGCTAACCCCTTCAACTGCGTGGTGGAGTGCCGGACATGTTCGCGGCTCTGCCCGTCGGGTGCGATCAGTTTTCCCGCTGAAAAGGACTTTGCCGCATGGTTGCAGGAATACAGGGGCAAGTCCTGACCTCCAGTACGAAGTGCTTGTCAGCATTGAAGATATGATTATGTCGGCAACTATCGAAGGCGATGTCATGCTTGTGCTCGCCACGTAAACACCACCAAAAAGGAGAAACGACCATGAAAATCATCAAAGCAACATTAGTCGCAGCATTTGTGGCAGTTCTATTAGCATCCACTGCCATGGCCAAGCCATGGTGCTGGACCGGCAACCAGCGCAACACTTATGGCTGGCAACTGATGACCCCCCAGGAGCGAACCGAGCACCAGATCAAGTTGCGTAGTTTCACCGAGTACAATGCCTGCAAGGAATACGTAGATGAGCATCACAAACAGATGGAAGAACGGGCCAAGGAAAAAGGAATTGCCCCGCCGCTGGTAAGACGTAATCCCTGCGACTTGATGAAAGCAAGGGGAATCCTCAAGTAGTTGCTGACCTGTTTCCAACCTGGGGAACGGGCGCGGGTAAATCAATGGTGCGTCCGTTCTCCACATTGAGCAGGTTAGCAAGTAAAGTGATTTATTGCATTGACCACCAATTTCCAACTACCGAAAAGGAGAATAACGAATGAAGATCGAAGTACTCGGCACCGGTTGTGCCAAATGCAAAACCCTCTACGAAAACGTAAAAAAAGCGGTGGCAGAAAGCGGTAAAGACGCCGAAGTCGTCAAGGTTGAGGAAATACCGAAAATCATGGCCTACGGTGTCATGAGTACCCCGGCGCTGGTGATCGATGGAAAAGTGGCTTTTTCCGGTAAAGTCGCTTCCGTAGCTGAAATCATGGGGGTGTTGTGATGCGATTCCTTACGGTTCTTGTTCTCCTTGTGACCGCAAACGTTGCTTGGGCGGAACTTCCATCATCTAACGAAGCATCCATCCACGGCGCCTTGAAATCCGGCAAGCCCTCGGTAGTAGATTTTGGCGCGCGTACCTGCATCCCCTGCAAAAAAATGGCGCCGATTCTTGAAGAACTGAACCGTGAGCTTACCGGAAAGGCTAACGTGCTTTTTGTCGATGTTTGGAAGGACAATGCCATTGGCGGAAGATATGGTGTTCAAATGATCCCGACTCAGGTGTTTTTCAATGCCCAGGGCAAGGAGATCAAGCGCCATATGGGTTTCATGGAAAAAACCGACATTTTGAAAGAGTTGAAAACCTTGGGGATGAAGTGAGCTTTCTCGATAACATCGAGCAGATCATCACCCTTTATCCGCTGCTGGCCTTTGGAGCGGTGTTTCTGGCGGGCGTGCTGTCGTCGGCCTCGCCCTGCGTCCTGGCCACCATCCCGCTGGTGGTCGGCTTTGTAGGCGGTTACAGCGACGGCAACCGGTTGAAGGCTTTTCGCTACTCCCTGGCCTTCATTCTGGGCCTGTCGCTGACCTTCACCGCCTTTGGCGCGGCCGCCGGTCTGCTGGGCACCATGTTCGGCACCCTGGGCGGCCCGTGGTATGTTGCAGCAGGTGCGGTTGCCGTGCTGATGGGGCTGCGGATGATGGGGGTGTACGAGTTTCATCTGCCGATCAGGCGCGACTTCAAACCCAAGCAGGGCGGCCTGGTCGGCGCCTTCCTGCTGGGACTCTTTTTCGGAGTTGTCTCGTCGCCCTGCGCCACCCCGGTGCTGGTGGTGTTGTTGACCCTGGTGGCCGGCAAGGGCGAGGTACTCTACGGCATTGCCCTGCTGTTCTGCTACGCCATTGGCCATTGTCTGCTGATGCTCTTCGCCGGCACCTTTACCGGTTTTGTCGAGGGTTTTGTCAAGGCCCGCGGTGTGGTCAACTTCTCCCTCTGGGCCAAGCGGCTCAGCGGGGCGGTGGTGGCGCTGGCTGGTGGGTGGTTTGTCTGGCAGGGGCTGTAAAACAGGCCATGCAGTATTGTCACCAAGCGGTAAAGGAATTACATCATGAAAACAGTTCTTACGCTTGCCATGCTCGTTGCCATGCTGTTCGCTGCCCTGCCGGCGTTCGCCCTTGAATCGGCATTTGACACCTATCTCGCAAACTTCAATTACGAGACCCGGGTAGAAATGAAGATCGACAGCAAGGAACTGGTCAGGCTTGTGACCGCAGACAAGGCGATCCTGCTGGATATCCGGTTCCCAGAGGAGGTGGCGGTCTGGCGTTTCGGGTTTTCAACGAATATTCCTTTGAATGAATTGCCCAAGCGTTTCAATGAACTGCCAAAGGACAAGATCATAGTCACTGCATGCCCCCACAAGGATCGCTCGTCAATAGCCATGGCCTATCTTCGGACCCGGGGCTACAACTCCAGGTACCTGACGGATGGTCTGGTCGGTTTGGCGGAGTACCTGCGTGGTGATCTGGCCATGGAGTTTTTGGAAGAAATGCGACCGGCTATAACTAAACGCCCCTGATCCTGTTGACAGCAAACAGCTGTGTTCTAAGCTTACGTGTAGTTACTTGCACCTCTGGCGGTCATCCCTGACCGCTTTTTTGAGGGGTAGATATATGACTGTATGCACATATAACCAAACAGTGGATGCGCTATGAAAACATTCAATACCACACAGATAATCGCGTCACTGGTGTTTGTTCTGGCCCTGATTCCCGTAACCGCCCGCGCCGAACAACTCACCTTGAAGGAAGCGGTCCGACGTTCCGTGGCCAACAACCCCAACATGGCAGAATCGAGAACAGGGGTCACCGTTGCCGAAAAAGGCGTGGAGAGCGCCTTTGGTCGCCATTATCCGCGCCTTTCATTTGAGGCTTCCATCAACCAGCGACAGGACCCTATCCCCTATATTCCGGCCCAATCGCTAAAGGTCATGGCCCATTTCAGCGATAGCTACGCTGCTTTGGGACCTGTCCTGACCATTCCGCTCTATCAAGGCGGGCAGGTAATAAATGGCGTGCGGTTGGCCGAGTTGCGCCAAAGAATTCAGGAAGACAGCTTCATCCTCACCCGGAACGAGCTGATCGCTAACACAGTGGCCACTTACAACAAGATTCTGCAACTGACGGCATTGGCGGAATCTTCCCGCAGTGCGGTTGCCGCCCTGGTAGAGCAACAAAAGAATGCGCAGCTACTCTTTGGCCTGGGGCGAATCGCCAGGGTCGATCTGCTCAAGGTGGGGGTGCAGAAGGTCAACGAGGAACAGCGCCTGCTGGCCCTGAACGAAGCACTGAAAAATGCCGTCAGCACCCTGCATACCCTGATGGGCGAGTCTGTCGGGCCGGATATGCCTCCGCTGCGGCTGGCCGGGAAACTGGTCCCGGAGGATCTGCGCGCCGACTTCGAGACAGGATTGGCACTGGCCGAAGATAATCCCAGGTTCAAGATATTCAGCAAAGCAGTGGATGATGCCGAAATAAACAGGAAGTTGGCCATCGGCAAGATGCTGCCGACCCTCAACGCCGTGGCCGGTTACCAGCAGCAGTTCGGCTTCAATCCCAATTATAACGACGGGGTCTGGTTCATGGGGGCGACTTTCAGCCTGCCGCTGTTTGATCGAACCAGCTATGCGGATCTTGCCCGCGAAAGATTCCAGAAAGAACGCGCAACCCAAAAATTAAAGGCGGTGGAAAACCAGCTCCGTCTTGATCTGAGCATTGCCCAAGCCTCGCTTACGGAAAGTCGCAAGAGGATCGCAGCCACGGAGCAGGCGGTGGAACAGTCCCGTGAGTCGTTTCGCATAGAGCAGGAGAAATACGGTCAAGGCGCCGGAACCATGGCCGACCTGCTGCTGGCCCAGGCAGCCGAAGCCCAGGCTGAAGCAAATTACACCCAGGCATTGTATGACTATAACACCGCCATTCTGGACTGGCACAAGGCCAGCGGCGATATGGAGGTATACCTGAAATGAGGCGTAAAATAATTTTTGTCGTGATCGTGGTGGTCCTGGTAGTTGGAGCTGTACTCACCATCAAGAATAAACAGCGGAAGATCGCCAATCTTCCCAAACCCCAGGAACCTGCACCAAGCGTCCAGGTCTCACCGGTTACCCAAGGGACATTGGAGGTGACCACCCACTATCTGGCAAGCATCGAGCCGTTTACCAGAAGCGATCTGTCGGCCCGGATCTCCGGAAATATTCTCACCATCACCAAGCGGGAAGGTGACAGGGTCCGGCAAGGGGAGTTGTTGGTAACCATTGATGACCGTGAGCTGCAGGATCGCGCGGTTGCGGTAAATGCCGATCTGTTGGCGACGCGGCAGCGGCTGGCCGGGGCTCAAAGCGCCTATGCCACCCAAAAATCGGTCTATGGCCGGGACGAGGTGCTGTACAAGGCGGGAGCCATCTCTAAAGAGGCGCTGGAACGCTCCCGTGCTGCCCTGGATGGCGCCAAGTCCGTGGTTGACGCCTACGATGAGAGCCTCAAAGGATTGGCCATGAATACCAAGGTAGCCAGAACCCAGGCAGGGTATGCCAGCATAACGGCACCCTTCAGCGGTGTGATATCCAAGCGGTGGGCCGAACCGGGTGACCTGGCCGCACCGGGCAAACCGATTCTGACGGTCGATAAAACCTCCTCCTACAAGATATTGGCCCAAGTCCCCCAAGAGGAGCTTGCGGCTCTGCATACCGGGACCCCGGTCTATCTGACAAACGGAGATCAGCGGCTCACCTCCCGGGTTAACCGGGTTTACCCGGCATTGGGTAAAAGCATGCTTGCCACGGTGGAAGTGCTTTCTTCATCCGCCCCCTTCGGCCTTCCCGTCGATGCTACCGTTGGCATGGACCTGGTGACCCGGAAGGTGACCGGTGTTATCGTTCCTGACCAGGCAGTGGTAAAGAGCGGCCAACTTGCCAGCATTTACGTTGTCAACAACGGAATAGTTCATCTTCGACCGGTCACGCTCTTAGCCATGGGGAGCGGCAAGGCGGCGGTGACCGGTGAGCTGCATCCCGGCGAACAGGTGGCCGTGGCCCAGGAAAACAAGCTGTTGACTCTGGTCGAGGGAAGCAGGGTTTCGCCCGTTGCGTGGGAGAACCGACCTGATGCACCGGCACCCCCCTCAGCTCAGCTCCGGACCCCTCCCGGAGGAGGCAGGCCATGAAGTTTGTCGAACAGTACATCAAAAAACCGCACCTGGTATTGTCGGTGGTCCTGCTCTTTGCCGTGGTGGGGCTTATCGGCTACCACAGGATGCCGTTTAACCTCTTTCCTGACACCGACCGGCCCCAGATCAGCGTGATCACGGTCATGCCGGGTGCCGCCGCCACCGATGTGGAGTCCGATATCACCCGCACTATCGAGAAAGAGCTCTCCACCATTGACATGGTCCGGCGGGTTACCTCCACTTCCAAGGATGAGGTTTCCGTTGTTAGTGCCGAATTCGAATATGACAAGGGGTTGGAAGCCGCTGCCACTGACGTGGCCAACGCGCTCAGCAAGGTGACAGCCAGGCTTCCCCAGGGGATCAGGCCACCGCAGATCTTCAAGATCAGTCAGGCCACCCAGCCGACCATGACCCTTGCACTTTCGCCAAAAGCCGGTTTTCCCGTTGATCTGCGCAAGATTCGGGAACTGGCCGACAACCGGATCAAGGAAGAGCTGCTGCGTCTTCCCGATGTGGCCAACGTTGAGGTATTTGGCGCCAACCAGCCGGAGGTGGCGGTCACTGTTGACCAGGACCAACTGACCCGCTTCGGGGTGAGCATGGGGGATGTAATGGGGGCGCTGGCCGCACAGAACCAGAACATCCCACAGGGTTTGATCATCCGCCGGGAGGGACAATACCTGTTCAAGACTGCCGGCGAGGTGAAAAAGACCGGGGAGTTGAATGCATTGGTCATATCGCGCAAGGATGGGGGTACGGTCCATCTGCGAGACGTGGCAAAGATTTCGGCCGGGGTGCAGGAATCCCAGTCGGCCTACCACGGCAACGGCGTGGAGGCTATCGGCATCAATATCCTGCGGGCCCAGAACGGTCATACCCTGGATTCGATCCACTCGACCGAAGCGGATCTTCCCACCCTGAAAAGAGAGTATCCGTTCATCGACTTCGCGGTCAGTTATACCCAGAAGGACCTGATCGAGCGGAGTGTGGACAACATGTTGGGTGCGCTCAGGGACGCCATCATGATTACCGTTATCGTGATCTTCCTGTTCCTGGGAAATATACGCACCATGCTGCTTTGCGCCATCTCGATCCCCTTTACCTATCTGATCACCTTTGCCGTCATGTGGCTGTTCGGTTTCGAGTTCCATATGGTAACGCTCACCGGGGTGATCCTGGCGGTGGGGATGCTGCTGGACGATGCCATTGTGGTAATCGAGAACATCGAGCGCCACTACCACGAATCGAACCGGAATCTGACCGAGCTGGTTGCCGGCGGCACCGAGGAGGTGATGCTGGCCATCTTCTCCGGCACCTACGCCACCATCGTTGTGTTGCTGCCCATCATCTTCATCGGCGGCTATGTCCAGACCGTGCTCCGTCCCCTGTCGCTGTCGCTCACCATTGCCCTTGTCGCCTCCTATATCGTTTCGGTGACCATCATCCCGATCCTGGCGCCGTACATCCTGAAAAAAGGGGCAAAGGAAAACCGTTTCGAGCGGATCGTCAAACGGGGCAGCGACCGGTTTGTGGGCGCCATCCGGGACTTTTTCACCAGCATCCTCGGCTTTGCCCTCAAACACCGGCTGATGTTCCTGCCGCCGGCATTTTTGCTGCTGGTGATCAGCGGCAAGATCGTGACCCCCCTTATCGGCAAGGACGTCATGCCGCCCATGGATACTGGCATCGTCAAGATCAACTTCGAAGCTGACAGTAACTCTTCCCTGGCCCAGGCCAATGCCATCCTCACCCGGATGGAGGGGATCATCAACGGTGAAAAAGGGGTTGTCGCCATCAGTTCCACCCTGGGGTCGGAGCCATCGGTGGTTTCCTTTGGCAGCGGCAGGAACCCACAGCAGGGAAATATCACCATCAACCTGGTGGACCGGTTTCACCGCAAACAGGACATGTGGCAGATCGAGAGCGACATGCGCCGCAAGTTTCTGATGATTCCGGGGCTGAAATCGGTGGATGTCTTCGACTACGGTGCCACTCCCCTTTCCTCCATCCGCTCCACCGTGGATGTGATGGTGAGCGGCCCTGACCCCCAGGTATTGGCCGGTATCGGTCAGGATATCAAACAGCGTCTGGAATCTGTACGGGGGCTGAAATCGGTCTCCGTCTCCTGGACCGCCGACAAGAAGGAGATCAATTTCATCGCCAGCCGTGAAAAATGCGCCCTGTACGGTATCTCGCCCAAGGAGATCGCAGCCCAGGTGCAGGCTGCCGTTCAGGGCGGTGCTGCTTCCCTTTTCCGGGTCGCCGGCGAGGACGGCTTCCTGGTCCGTGTCCGTTATGACGCCTCGCAACGGAACAGTGTTGCCGAAATGCCACAGCTGAAAGTCAAAACCCCGTTGGGTGAGATACCGCTCTCGGCCCTGGGCAGCATCACCACCTCCTATGTGCCGATACTGCTGACCCGCCAAAGCATGCAGAATACCATTGATGTCTTCGGCTACCGGGAAAAGGCGGCGGTTTCCCACATTATGGACAATGTCCAGGTAGCGCTCAAGGGGTTGGTGCTCCCGCCGGGCTACTCCATCTCCCAGGAAGGGGACGCCAAGCAGGCCAAGGAATCATTCACGGCGCTCATGTCGGCGTTGATGATCGGCATGGTGCTGCTTTATTTCTCCCTGATCCCGGCCTTCAGGTCGTTCATACATCCTCTAACCATCATGGTAGCCATTCCTCTGGCCATGATCGGGGCGAGCTGGTCGATGTTGATTTCCGGCAAACACCAATCCATGGGTTCGTTCATGGGATTGATCCTCTTGGCCGGGATCGTGGTCAAAAACTCCATCCTGCTGATCGACTTCATCGAGATGGCCAAAGAGCAGGGAATGTCAACCTATGATGCCCTGCGGGAGAGCGTGCGGGTTCGGACCCGTCCGATCCTGATGACCGCCTTCGGCACTGCGGTCGGGATGATACCCATAGCCATGGAGTGGGCCATCGGCCTGGAAAGACTCTCCCCCCTGGCGGTGGTGGCCATTGGCGGGCTGATGGTCTCCACCTTTCTGACGCTGTTGTATGTCCCGATCTTTTATTCACTTTTTGAGGATCTCGTAGCGGGTTTTAAAAGGCTCTTTCATCGGGAACCCCATGGAAATGCCCAAAACGCGAACTTGATCGAAACAAAGCAGTAACCATTATCACCGATAATCCTTTTGTCCCAGGCCCTTGCCCCGGTGTTGCTCCAGGTACGCAAGCTCAAAAATCTCCTGCGGCCATCTTGAACACTTGCTTGTTTGCCGCAATATGTGATCATTATCTATTGTGCCGGAAGGAGATACATTGCTATAACCGGGCATAAAGTTCTGTTTCCAGCAGACGGAACAAATCCAAACTAAAACAAGGGGGACACACAGGATGAAAAAGTCTTTTATCTTGGCATGTCTGGCAGCATCCGTGGCCATGGCAGCCGTGCCGGCAATGGCTGACAGTATCAAGGGAAGGGTGGGGGTTACCGGAAAGATCGGTTTCATGTTACCTGCCAACAGCGATTACGGAAATTTCAAGATCGACACCGATGCCGGGGTCATTGGCGGCGGCGGTTTCATTTACGGCATTGATAACCATTTTGCCGCCGAGATCGATGTTACCCGCACCGAGTTCGGGTCAAACCTTCCCGATGGCACCAACACCGGTGATTTTGGCGTCACCAATATCTCGCTGGGGGGGCAGTATCGCTTTACCTCCGAAAATACCAGGCTGGTGCCGTACCTGGGAGCCGGCCTGGACATCCTGCTCTGCGACTACGATCCATCGGCCAATTTCAGCACCCGCACCCATGACATCGACACCACGGTCGGCATCCATGTCTCAGGCGGTGTGGACTATTTCCTCATGAAGCAATTGGCGCTGACCGCAGAGGCAAAGGCACTTGCCGCACCAGAAACCGACATCAACAATTCCGACGGCAAGAAGGGGAATTTTGACCCTTCCGGCATTTCCGGCACCTTTGGCGTCCGTTTTTTCTTTAACTGACCGGCCCTCATCTCTTGACCGGGGGCGGCTGATCCTGCGCGCCCCCGGCATTTCTCCTGCCCAATGCCAACTGGTTCAACAATGCGATGTTTAAGGGCCTTTCCCGTTATTCTTGCTTTCCTGGCCATCTTGTGCCCTGTTGGAGCCTGCCTCGCAGCCGATCAGGTCGAAGTGGTTGTGGAGGGTATTGCCGACGATGCCCTGGAAAATGTCCGGGCAGCACTTGCCTTGCCCCATGGGTTGGTGCGCGACGGCAAGGTGGACCGGCTCTGGCTTGACCGTTTCGCCGACCAGGCCGATGAAAAAATCAAGGCGGCGCTGGAGCCTTATGGCTACTACAACGCCCAGGATACGATCACTGTTGAAGAACCGGAAAAAGGCGATTTTCGAGTGCGGGTCGTTGTACAACCGGGCAACCAGGTTCGAATAGAGGAGTTGCAGGTATCGCTGCATGGCCCAGGCGCGACTGCGGAGCAACTGCGGGATCTGGTGGCCGCCTTTCCCCTGGAAAAGGGGGGGATTCTGCTGCAACAGGAGTATGAGCAGGCAAAGAAGGCGCTCAAATCCACCGCTGTGTCGCTTGGTTACCTGGATGCCGATTTTCCCGCCCACGAAATCCGTATCAATAAGGGCGCCTCAAGCGCCCGTGTCCAACTGGTCCTGGATACCGGGACGCGCTATTCCTTTGATGGCATCAGAATCGAGGGGGCGCCCGACTATCCGGATGACTATTTGCGCCGGAATCTGGCCTTTAGGAGCGGCGACATTTTCTCGTACGCCAAGCTCGGCGAAACACAACTCAATTTCAGTAATTCCGAACATTTCAAAAAGGTGATTATCACACCGGAAAAACAAAAGGCCGAGGGATTCAAGGTGCCGGTACTGGTGCAATTGACACCGGCCCCACGCTGGAGCCTGCGGCCGGGCATAGGCTACGGTACTGACACCGGAGCCCGTCTTTCTCTCCGCTACCGCGACCTGAACATGTTCCACCTGGGCCATGAATTCTATTCAAATCTGTTTATTGCCGAAAATCTCCAGGGATTGGCGACCGGTTATGTCTGGCCGGATTCGAAGGACATCAAGAGTTCCACCACACTGCAGCTCAACCTCCAGCGGGACGATGTCACCACCTATGTCAGCCGGCTCATAGCGGTGGAACTGGACCGGAACCGCTCTTTGAGGCATGGTGATCTGGGCACGGCCTATATCAAGCTGCAACAGGAGGATTTTACCATTGGCGCCCAGAATTCCGGCACCCGTCTGGTGCTGCCCGGTCTGCGTCTCAATGGCGACCATTACGACAACCTGATCCGCCCAACACATGGCTACCACTATGGGTTTGACCTGCGCGGCACGCACAGCTTTCTGGGGTCGGACACGGAACTGCTCCAGCTCGTCAGTGACGGGAGCTGCCTGTTTGCGCTCCCCTGGCGGCTTTCCCTGCATACCAGGGCCACGGCAGGGATCACCCTGCTCAGCGACCCCCTGAAAGACCTTCCCCCTTCGCTTCGCTTCTTTGCCGGCGGAGACCAGAGCGTGCGCGGCTATACCTACAAATCCATCGGCCCCCGCGATGCCACCGGCCAGGTGGTCGGCGGCAAGCACCTCCTTACCGGCAGTGTCGAGCTGGAGCGGGCCCTGTTCAAGAATTGGGGCGTATCGGCGTTCTACGATGCCGGCAATGCCTTCAATTCCTTCGTAAAGGTCACCATGTTTCAAGGGGCCGGCATCGGTCTGCATTACTACACGCCCATAGGGGGCCTGAATCTCTTTCTGGCCAGACAGATCGGGATTGCCAACCCCGGTTACCACATCCATTTCACCGTGGGATTCGAGCTGTGAGCCCCATGAAAAAGGTCATAATGGCTGTTGTTGTGTCGGCCGTGTTCCTGGGGACGGCGTTAGGGGGCCTGGCATGGCTGGCAGGCACCACTGCCGGGGCCCGTTGGCTGCTGGAATCTGTTTCCGGCCATGCCGGTCTGCGGCTGTCCATCGGCAAGGTCGAAGGGCGGTTGAGCGATCATCTGTTTCTCCGGCAGGTACGTTTCGCGCTGCCCAATAAAGAGGTGGAGCTCGATAGCCTTGAGTTGCGCTGGAAACCGCTGCTGTTGCTGGCGGGAACGATCGGGGTGCAGGATATGACCCTGCAGGGGGTGAGTATCCAGGACTCTACCCCCAGGGACAAGCAGCCGTTGACACTATCCTGGCCCCGGATCCCGCAAGTTGCGGAGTTCTTTGATGTAAACCTGGCCCACTTTAAGCTGATGGACCTGAACTATCGCCGTTTGGACGAACAACCCCTGCTGGTGGCATCAGTCGATACCGCACTGCTCTGGCAGGACAAGTCCCTGTACCTGAATGGTCTTGCTGTCAAGGCAAAGGCCGGCCGGGTGGGCGGCAAGATCACAGCAGGTTTTAAGCGGCCGCTACTCACCTCGAAGCTGGAAATCACCCCGACACTGGCGGCTGCCGGAATGGAGAGTTTTTCGCTGCGCACCGATTTTCTCCCGGGCCGGACGCCCGAACAGCTGGCAGGCAAGTTCAGCCTTTCCGGGCGCAAGGGGAGGGCAGGCACAGGGCGGGACCTGGAGCTGTCAGGTGAAGTGGGCATGGTCAGCAATGGTTTCAACCTGCGGCACCTTCACCTGGCAAGAAAGGGGTTGCGCGGTGCAATAACCGGTGATGGAAAACTGGTTCTCGCATCTCCCGAGCCGCTTCTGAATATGCGCTTCAAGGGGGCTGACCTTGATCTTGCCCCCGAGCTGGGCTTGACGACCGATCTTTCCGGAACCCTCACGCTCAGCGGCAGCCTGGAACGCTACCATGGTCGTTTCATGGTCGCCAACCAGGGCAAGGGATGGCGATCAGCCCGGATCAGCGGCGACTATCTGGGCAGCCGCAGCGGCGTGAAGCTGGCCCCTTTAAGCGGCTCCCTGCTGGGCGGTTCCTTGCTTGGCAACCTGGAGGTGGGGTGGGGCCAAACAATAACCCTGCAAGGGACAATGCGCGGTCAAGGCCTTAATCCGGCCCGGCTCGCCCCTGATTGGCAAGGGGTGGTTAATTTCGATGCCAACGGAGGCCTGTCCTGGGCCAAAAAATCCAAATTGCAATGGAATTTGAACGCCAGGCTTCCAGAAAGCCGCCTCCATGGGCAGGCCCTGACCGGCGTAGTGCAGGCGGGCTCGGTTGACGGCAAAATCCATATCGACCGCCTGCTCTTGCAGGGAAACGGCTTCGACATACGGGCCACAGGCGAGCTCGCCAGGAGGCTTGATGTCGCGGCGAACGTCGCGGACCTTTCCCGGCTGATCCCCGGAACATCGGGGCAGGTCCTGGCCGACGGCTGGATGTACTGGCGCGGCGGGCGCCTGGGGGGGCAATTCAGCGGCCATGGCAGCAATCTGGCCGCGGACGGCATCCGGGCCGGCGATGTCGCGTTGACTGCCAGGCTGGCGGACGGGCATGGGTATCCACTGCAGGTATCCGCCACTATCCGCAAGGCGGCTTACGGTCGTTTTCAGGCAGATCTGGTTGCTTTGGAGGCGTCCGGGACCCTCCTTGACCACACCATGAACACGACCTTGGTTGCGGCCGATCTTGAGGCGCGCCTGGGCCTGCGCGGCGCTTACAACAGCGGGAGTTGGCAGGGGCAGATTGCCAGCTTCCATTGCCGGGACAGTGGCGGGGCATGGAACCTTGCCGCCCCGACACCTCTGGAAGTCCGCGCGGACCGGATTTTGCTTTCACCCCTGACGGTCACCGGCACGTCGCAGGAGCGTTTGGAAATCGCCGCAGATCTGGCCGGAAAGCCTCTGGGAGGCGATATCCGGCTGAATTGGGCCAGGATGAATCTGGCCATGGCAGACCGGTGGCTTAAGGATGAACATTTGACCGGCACCGGCAGCGGGAACATCCATTTGGTTCTTGCCGCGGGAAAGATCGCCGCCTTGACCGGGGTGGCCGGCGCCTCGGGATCGGTCATGGCAAACGGTCACCTCGTTACAGTGCCGCGCAGCCGATTGAACATCGCGGGCAACAATCAAGGCATGCATGGCGACCTGGAGCTGCAACTGGCCGGTGGAGGTGGGCTGAAAGGCACTTTCTCCTCAACTTCTCCGCTTGGGCTGTCCATGCCGTCCCAAGGTGAACTGAAGGCGGAATGGGCGGGAATCGATCTTCTGCTGTTCCGCTCCTGGCTGCCTGGCGAGGTCATGTTTGACGGATTTCTTGCCGGGAACGTGACGGCCAGGTTGCTGCCTGGCGGACGGCTCGACCTGAAAGGGAAATCCACCCTTTCCCAAGGGCGGTTCCAGTGGCGCAAAGATAGCAAGAAGCTAGACGCAGTCATCGATGCTGCCGATCTTTCCTGCTCCTGGCTCGGAACGTTGCATAACGCCAGGACTGCCGGCATTGCGGAGAAATTGATGATCACGGGACAGGCGACCGCAGCGGCAACCTATACCGCTGATGGACAGAGCATGACGATCCGGCGTGGTTCGCTGACCTTTTCCGGGAATGAAAAGGGGGTAAGTGTCAGTACCGATCTGGACCTGCCGGGTGGGGGCACGGTAAAGGCGAGCCTGTTGTCAAAAAGACCTGCCCGCCTGGCTATACCCGAGGATGGAGTCGTTGCCCTGGAAGTGAAGGGGATAGACCCGACGCAGTTTCAACCCTGGATGCCTCGTGGGTTCCGGCTGGAAGGACGCCTCGGCGGGCAGGCAACTGGTAAACTACTCCCTGGGCAGCAGTTTGCTATGGACGGTTCAGCCTCCCTTGCCCAAGGGAAGGTGCGGTTCCAGGGTTCCCAGGGGGAGATGAACCTTAATCTCAATTCGATAGCCATCAACTGTGGCTGGCGTGCAAAAGAACTGTACGGCGACGTCAGCATGGTGTTGGGCGAGTATGGCCGGGCGCGCGGAAATTTTCGTCTGCCGTTGCCGGCGCGCTTCCACACCGCTCCTGATCCAAGCGGGTCTGTCAGGGCCGAACTTTCTGCTCAGGTCAGGGAAAACGGCGTATTGAATTCCATGTTCCCGGGATTTGTCCAGGAAAGTCGCGGTGAACTTGCTGCCGATCTGAACGTTGCGGGTACCTGGGGAGAACCACGAATGACCGGGACGCTGGATCTGGCCAAGGCCGGGGCATATCTTCCTACCGCAGGCATCCAGCTGAAGGATGTACAGCTTAAAGCCCGGCTGGAAAAGGATCTTATCGCCATCGACTCATTCAGTGCCGTTTCAGGCTCCGGCCATTTGCAGGGAACCGCGCTTCTGCGTCTGAAGGGGTGGCAGATCGCCGCATACCAGGGAAGCATTGCCGGCGATCAATTTCAGACCATCTATTTCCCCGAACTCCAGGTGGCCAGCACGCCACGCCTGACGTTCGAGGGGACCCCGCAAAAGCTTACGGTACGCGGCGAAGTGCGCCTGCCGGAGCTGAGCATACTCGGAACCCAGACCCGTGGCGTTGTCGAGCCCAGCAGCGATGTGATCGTGGAGGACAGGGTCATGCCGGTTAAAAAGACCTTGCCGCTGGCCCTTGATATCCAGGTGCGAATATTGCTGGGAGATAAGGTCCTGGTCAAGACGGCGGGGATCGACGCCCGGTTGGGCGGGAGCATGGAACTGATGCTGCGGGATCTCGGCAGGATCAACAGCAAGGGAGAGATCAGGGTGATCAAAGGGCGCTACCAAACCTACGGCGTAAATCTGGAAATAGTCCGCGGGCGCCTGTATTACGCCGGCGGGCCGATCAATCAGCCGACTCTGGATATACTGGCGCTCAGGACAGTGGGAGATGTGCGGGCCGGCGTTACGGTGGGCGGCACCCTCCAGGCGCCGGTGACTAAACTCTATTCAGAGCCGTCCATGCCGGACGTGGACATCCTGGCGTACATCGTCCTTGGCCACCCGCTTGGTTCCGGTCAGGAACAGGCCGATCTCCTGTCCCAGGCTGCCGGCGTGCTGCTTTCCTCCAGCCAGTCGTCCGAATTGCAGGATCAGATCAAGAACCGCCTGGGTCTGAGTGGCCTGGAGATCGGGAGCACCAGCGGAGTTTCCTCGGCCAAGCAGGGGTATACGCCGATAGCCGTAACCCCTCCCGGCACCGCACCGGTTACGCAGACGCCCGGAATATCCCAGACCATGATGACCGTTGGGAAGTATTTGACCCCCAGCCTATATTTCAGGTACGGCCGGTCGCTGTTCAGCAATGGCAACCAGTTTCTCCTGCGCTACGATATCTTCAAGCAATTGCAGGTGGAAACGCAGACCGGGAGCGAGAGCGGCGTGGATCTCTATTACAAGATAGAGTTCAATTGACCTGGGCCGGAATTTCACATTAAAACCTAATTATATATTGACATGCGAATTTATGAATTTTATATTGTGCATATACCCATAATTGTAGGGCGGACAAGTATTTAAGAATCCACTGGAAAATGTAACATTTTATCAGGGGTTGTTCGGAAGGAGAGGATAAGTAAGCATGTCGCCACGCCCCAAGAAGCCGAGAAATTGCAGCTGCCCGCATCGCGCGGCCTATGATGCCGTTTATAAACCTGCCGGTACCCCGCTCAAGGACCTGGAAGTAATCCCCTTCTGCCATGATGAGTTGGAAGCCTTGATCCTGTGCGACGCCCAGGATCTGAACCAGGAAGAGGCCGGTATGAAAATGGGTGTTTCGCGGGGTACTGTCCAGCGCCTGCTGGCACAAGCCAGGAAAAAGGTCGCAACCGCGCTGGCGGAGAATAAGGCATTGGCGATTACGCCCTTACAGGGCGCTGCATTAACCAATGGAGACAACGGCAATTAAGTTTGAGTTTGATTTTTAAATATTAAATTTCACGGGGAGATAATTGATGAAAATGAGAATTGTCGTGATCGGTGCCAATGCAGCTGGCGCCAAGGCTGCATCAAAGGCAAAACGGATCAATCCGTACGCCGATATTACCTTGATTGACCGGGGAGAGTTCATCTCTTACGGCGCTTGCGGTATTCCCTATTTTGTGTCTGATACCGTGGCCAATATTGAAGAGTTGATGAGCACGCCCGTTGGGGTGGTGCGCGATGCCAACTTTTTCAAAAAGGTCAAGGGCATTAACGTGATTACCGGGACCGAGGCTGTAGGCATCGACAGGCAGACCAAAACAGTCCATCTTAAACAGAAGAAGGACTCCGGTTTATTTTCTGTTGAATATGACAAGCTGGTTCTTGCCACAGGCAGCTCGCCGGCCTTGCCTCCGCTGAAAAACATGGAGCTTGCCAATATCCTGACCGTTAAATCCATCGAAGATGCGGAGCTTTTGAAGCAAAAGGCCGTGTCCGGACATGCCGCCTGCATCGTCGGAGGTGGCTTGATCGGCCTGGAAACAGCGGAAGCCCTGAAGCAGAAGGGGATGAAGGTCACCGTGATCGAGATGCGCAACCAACTCCTGCCTGGAGTCCTGGATGCTGAGATGGCCAGCCTGGTGGAAAAACATTGCCGGATGAACGGGGTCGATGTTATGACCTCCAGCCGGGTAACCGGCTTTGGCGGTACTGGGGCCGTTGCTTCGGTGATGGTCGATCAGTGCGAAATTCCGGCCGACCTGGTTGTGCTGGCACCTGGGGTCACTCCGAATACCGGGCTTGCCAAAGAGGCCGGCCTTGAGATCGGCGCAACCGGGGCCATTGCCGTTGACACCTGCATGCGCACCTCCGACCCCCATATCTATGCCTGTGGCGACTGCTGCGAAACAAGCCACTTGATTACCGGCAGAAAGGTCTATGTCCCGCTAGGCAGCACAGCCAACAAACAGGGGCGTGTTGCCGGCATCAACGCGGCTGGCGGTGAAGCATCATTTGCCGGTATCCTCGGCACCAGTATCGTCAAGATTTTCAACATCAATGCCGGCAAGACCGGCCTCACGGAAAGCGAGGCACGGGCATGTGGATACGACATCGAAACCATTCTCTCGCCTGCCCCCGATAAGGCCCACTTCTTTCCCGGGGCAAAGCCGATTGCCCTGAAACTGGTGGCAGAGCGACCTACCGGCAGAATCCTGGGATTGCAGGCGGTAGGTGAGGGGGCCGTGGACAAGCGGGTGGACGCCGTTGCCGCCGCAATAACCTTCGGTGCCACCGCGGAACAGCTTGCTCACCTCGATCTTGCCTATGCCCCGCCTTATTCCGCTGCCATGGATAATCTCATCGTGGCCGCCGATATTCTCAAAAACAAATTGGCCGGGCATGCCAAGGGCATTTCACCCATGGATGTGAAGAAAAAAATGGATGACGGCGACGATTTCCTCCTGCTGGATGTCCGTTCCCCTGCCGAACATGCCGAGGTCAGCATCGAAGGGGCCAAGCTGATCCCATTGGGGATGTTGCGGGAAAAGCTGGACAGTCTGCCAAAGGACAAGGAGATTGTCACGTTTTGCAAAATCAGCCTGAGGGGTTATGAAGCTCAGAAAATACTGGATGCAGCCGGTTTCAAGGATATCAAATTCATGGATGGCGGCATCATGACCTGGCCCTACAAACTGCGATCAGACACATCTTTGAAATAGGCCACCGCGTGATGGCACGACTGACCGGTTGCTCGCTTTTGCATAATCCCGATGCCCACAATATTTATGTAAATATGTGGACATATGCATTGACTAATTATTTTGTTCAATGTTAATTTTATGCAAATCATAAAAAGGGGGGCATAATGGAAACAGAAAAACAGTGCCCGGAATGTCAAGGCATGATGATCCTGATGCCTGGTTGAGGCGGCCTCTTCTGGCGGTGCCAGAAGTGCGGACTCAGACTTGTCTATGGCAGCGAGCAGAGCGACAATTGCAGCTGTTGACAAGGTGCTCACCACTACGGGGCAGGCGCAAGCCGCCCCGTCAGTTTTTGGGAATGCATCTGGTCAACCACCGACCATTGTCAAAGCACGCATGGAGTGAGCGATGAAGGATCTATTGGATTACCGGTTTCTTATACCGATCGTACTGTTGTTGGGATTTGCGCCGTTCTACCCCCAACCGCATATTGTGGAGAAGATCAGGATGCTTATGGCCGGTACCCTGAAAAGACCCATTGATATCTTTGACCTGTTTTGGCACGCTTGGCCCTTTGCGCTGCTTGCCTACAGGATCATCAGGGACTTGAGCCATTGAACGGGTCGCTGGTGATGGGTTCGATTGTTGAGTAAAACTGGTGTAGAATGACCCGAGTAATAATTTGTTCTAGGCGAAACAATCTGCTAAAGTGACCAAATGATCCTTACTCTGAGACATCGCAGAACATTCAGGTTCGTTGCTAGTACCATTGTGCTTCTAATCCTTTGCATGGGTATAAGGATTCCGAACCTGTCGCATCCTCAGAAGACCAAACCCAGTCAGCGGGCAATCCTTGAGGTGGCAACGGGGAAATATTCCGAACCTGCGCCTTCCAAGCATTTTGCCGATCCCTTTGAGCACGTGCAGTACATCCCCTGCTGCACGCAACCATTAATTTCATATCTTTCCTTCCCAGCAGCACTGTCACCGGTTGTCTTGAAAGAGATCAGACAACTGTGCTCACGTGCTCCCCCCAAGCCATTCCAGTTCGCATAGGTAGAATCCGAATATATTCCCATATGGGTTGATGCCATGCATCAGCCATAGCGGATGCGTTTGCGCATTCGATTTATAATTATTAAAGGAGTTTACAATGGAAAAACGTAGAGCGATTTACGCAATGTTGCTGGCATGCGCACTGTTTGCTGCAGGAGGTTGTGCCAAGCAGGAGTTGGTAAAAAAGGATGAAGGCATTGCCCCGCAAGTAGCTGCCAAACCGGTAGAGCAGAAACATGTTGCCACTCAACCAGCACAGAAACCGGCGATCCCAGCCGAACAGCCGAAACAGCAGGCTGTGACTGCGCAGGAAACGGTAAAATCCTCTGATGCCGAATCCAGTCTGCAAAGTGCATTGGAAAAGGTCTACTTTGATTTTGACGCAGCTGACCTTTCCGAACAGGCCCGTGCCGCTCTGACTAAAGATGCCGGTCTGTTGCAGAAACAGCCGGCCACTAAGGTACGCATTGAGGGCAACTGCGATGAGCGCGGTTCCGCCGAATACAATCTTGCCCTTGGTGAGCGCCGGGCCGTATCGGCGAAGAAATACCTGGTTACCCTCGGAATCGCCGAGGGGCGTCTGTCAACCATCAGCTATGGCAAGGAGCGCCCGGCGGTTCAAGGCCATGATGAGGCTGCCTGGGCAAAGAACCGTAGGGATGAATTTGTTGTGACACCTTAGACCCACGACGTCGGGGAACCGATTTCCGGTTCCCCGACGGTAAACATGAATGACAACAATTTAACACGGTAAATGGGCCGACGTGGATGCCCCTAACAAAACTCATCGGAATTTCGAACGCCATGGATATTGATAAAACAAATCGAAATGCGGATATCGATCTGACCCTTCATGTGTTCTCCATATCCGCTACGCTTGTCGGTGTTTGTCTCACGGTCATCGGTATCTTCATAATGAGTAAACGGCTATCTCATGTAAAAAGCTACGGTGAGGAAATGCTTGCATTTGATGCCCAGTTTTTCCTGGCTTCATGCATCCTGTCTTACTGGTCGCTACGGATGCGCAGGAAATTTCGCCGCTATTCCATTGAGCGGCTGGCAGAAGAGTTGTTTTTCGTGGGTCTGATCTTCATGGCTTTTATCTGTTTTTTCATTATTTATGAGATCGTATAGCAAAAACTTGGCAGCAGGGATGGCAGCGATGACGTTTTTTAGTTGTTATTAGCCATTTGTTTCATTTATTGTTTTGCGGTTGTTTCCCGGCAAAACTGGGAAAACGTTTGGTGCCTGATTGATAAATACGCACTTGATCATGTTTTCCAGGGGTGGGGATCTCGGAGTATTGTTTGGAAAAGAGGTTGAAAGTGACTAGATTTGTGGTGTTTTTAGCGGTGTTTGTTTTTCTTGCCGCCCAGGCGTCGGCAAATGCATACGAACCTAACAAAATAACATCCATTTACGGTGCCGGGTCGGTTTCTTGCGGAGATTTTGTGGCTACCAGACAGGAAAGCGATCTACAGAAGATAGGCAGATTCAAACAGTGGATTTATGGATATTTTACTGCGGTTTCAATGTATTACCCCCCTGCCAATAACAAGCATTTTCTGGAAACCGCCAATCACGAATCCATAATGGCGCGGATAGATTCCTATTGCAGGAAAAACCCTGCCGCCAACCTGCATGACGCCGTCAAATCACTTCAGGATGATCTCCTCCAGGTGGGCAAAAGAAAATGACTTTGTTAACGTTGAACTGCTTAGCAGGATATGGATTCATGCCATGAACTACGCCGAACTCCAGTCAGCGATCAAGCTGTTCGGTTTGGGCGAGCGAGCCTCCCTCAAGGAAATAAAGTCAAGGCACCGCATGTTGGTAAAACGCCATCACCCTGATACCGACGGCACGGGTGATGACGAGATGATCAGGAAGATAAACGCGGCCTATCGGATGCTGTCCGATTATGTTGCGTCCTACCGATTTTCCTTTGCCGAGGACGAATTTTACGAACAAAACCCGGAGGAACGGCTCTGGCACCAGTTTATGGATACTCCGATGTGGGGTAAAAAATAGCCGCAATGCTTGCAGTTGGACTGTTCCGGGAATTGGTTGTCCACTTTTTGCCGGTCACATTTTAATGCCGACTATCTGGACTACCGATGCCAATCCGGTATGGCGGCTCCCCTCCCGTACTTCCCGTTCGATTTCCACGGCATGAACCAGGCGCAAGCCTGACAACTCGCTTTCCAGGTCTTCCAGCGACATGAGCATGTCGATTGAGGATGGACCACCTGTGCCATAGTCCAGTTGGCGCGGACTGAATGCCTCCAGCACGAAGACTCCCCCCTGTTTCAGGCCCTTTACCGCAGCCCTGTGAAGCGGACCGCGAATATCCGAAGGCACGTGGCAATAGATGGCAATGATCCCGTCCCAGCTTTCTGGTTCGATCCGGAAATCCCTGAGATCGGCAACTATGGTTGTGATTGAGACCCCGTGCTCCGCCGCCAGTTGATTCGCCTTGCCCAGGCCGACCTCCGAAGAATCCACCGCTACCACATCATAACCCAGCGATGCCAGATAAACCGCATTTCGTCCTTCTCCTTCGGCAAGTGACAGAATTCTGCCGCGTGGAATCTTGCTACTCATTGCGGCAAGAAACTCATTGGGTGATGTTCCATAAACAAAGCCCGGTTCGCTGTATCGTTCGTTCCACATGGGATATCTCCTTTTGTCAACGGCGCAGGCCTTACTGTTACAACACTCGCCAGCTACTGTCAAGATAGGCGTAGACGCCTATCTTGATTGGGGCAGGATGCCTGAGCGCGTCTTTAATCAACAAAAAAACCTTGAAAAACAAATCTCCATATGTCATTATTCAAATATACATATCTTTATAGAGAGGTGAATAATGAAAAAACATTTTTCTTTGGTCCTCATGGTGGCAGTTTTGGTGGCATCTGGTTTGACAATGGTTAAGACAGCCAGTGCGGAAGAACTCAAGGTGGTGGGCGTTATAACCAAGATCGATTTGGCACCCGATGGGAAGTCGGCAGTTGTAACACTCAAAGATAATAAGTCCGGCGCCGATGTTGTGGAGACGGTTGCTGACGATCTGACGCTCGACAAGTTCAAAGACCACCGTATTGTCAGTGGCGATGAGATCCGCAGCAAATACGAGCAAAAAGACGGCAAAAACTTCAGCAAGTTGTTCAAGAAGACAGCCGGTTGCTGATGTTAGGTACTGCGCCGGCTTTTGAAGTGAAACCCCTCAAGTCTAAGCCAACGCACTTTTCCCTGGCAGTTTGTCCTGCCATTGCTTAACGCAGATAATTTGTTATAGTTTGTTAATCATTGAGTGATCGGGCTGGGCGGCTGCTGAAAAGCCGGCCCGGCCCGAAGGTTTTTTGTGCTGTAAGGATGAAAAAAATATAATGATCACAGAGGAGAAACAATCATGTTGGGTAAAGCTGCGATAGCATCAGTACTGGGGGTTGCATTGGCAACTTCAGTTGCTTTTGCCAAGGAACATCCTGGTAAGGATTACATCCTGAAGAATGGCTACCAGGGGCCGAAAACTTGCGAGGTCTGCCATCCGGGCAAGGCAAAGGAATTCACTGGCACTGTTCACTGGAAACATGCCTCCAAGGTTGACAACGTCGATAACCTCAAACCCGGCGTCGAGTACGGCATGAAGAACCGTATCTACACCATGTGCAATGGGAACGACATTGTCAACAACCTGAAGGAAATTCCACCTAATCAGATGGGCAAGACCAAGTTTTCTGGCTGCAACACCTGCCACCCCGGCGATCATTCCACCCCGGTGGGCAGCACCGGCCCCCAGGCCGAGGAGTCCATCGATTGCCTGATCTGCCATTCCACCAAGTATGACTTTAGCAAGCGCAAACCCGGCAAACGCGCCGACGGCACAGTTATCATGAGCCAGGACAGAAGCACCGAGGCCGCTGCCAACCTTGGCCGCCCAACCGCAAAAACCTGCATGATCTGCCACGAATCTGCCGGCGGCGGCGTGCTTGTTAAGCGCGGTTTCTCCATTGATCCTAAAAACGATGTGCATGTGGCCAACGGCTTGGCCTGCATCGATTGCCATCAGGTAAAGAATCACAAGTTCCCTACCGGCTATGATCCCAACAACTGGGCCAATGATGGCATCCGTATGTCTTGTGCAGGCGAATGCCACACTGAAACACCGCACAAAGATGCTGATCTGAACCGGCACACAGCCAAGATAGCCTGCCAGACCTGCCACATTACCAGGACCGGCGGCGCCAGCGCCAAAGATTTCACCAAGTGGGAAAAACAGGATAACGGCTTCTGGGAGCCGTCAACCCTGAAGCAGAATGTAAATGAAACCAGGCCGGTGTATGCATGGTACAACCACACCGTGACCAATACCCCTAAATTTATCGGCCCCAAGGGAAGTCGGACCGACGGCAAGAGCAAGATTTACCCATTCAAAATCTTCCAGGGCAAGGCCTATTTCGATAAATTAACCGGATCGCTTTTGTCCATGGACTTTGCGCCACCCATGGCTACCGGTGACAGCCTGGCCGGTGTGGCCTCCGCTGCCAAGATTCTGGGAATCAAGAAATATGAACCGGTTCCGGGCTGGCAGACAATCTATTTCGGCAGCAACCACTTGGTGGGTCCAAAGAGCAAAGCCCTGACCTGCACCAATTGCCATGTTCCGAACGGCGTGATTAATTTCGCGGCCCTGGGCTACAGCAAAGAGGAAGTTGCCAAGCTGACCTCGCCTGAGGTGTATTTCAGAAAAGTTGTGGAAAGCCAGAAAGACGATTTTTAAGCGGTTTTAAAAGGATATAAGTGTCGTAGGCAGTCCGATAAAAAGGCCATTCCCATATTTGGGAGTGGCCTTTTTTGTAACAAGCGCGTGTCAAAGCAAAGTAGATGTTTTCGATTGTCGTCGGCATTTGTATAAAGTGATATGAAAAAATAGCAGGATTTAATCTTGGCAAAAGATTATGTGGTAAACTGAATTTCAATTTAACTGGATATGTTGCCGTGTTCTGGATTAACCAGTCGCATGTTGAAGGGGGTGGGCGAGTTGAAAAATGTAATTATATCATTGGTGCTTCTGGTAATGATTGTTATTGCAGGGTGCGGCAGTTCATCTCCGGACTATCCGACAGCGCTTACCGGCACCAACGGCACCGGGCAGGAATATTTGAGCTGGTATGCCGCTCCTGGCGCTACCGGCTACAATGTATACCGCGGGACGGTGTCCGGGCCGGTATCAAGCAAAACCATGATTGCATCCAACTTGTCCACAACGTATTACACGGATGCCACCGTAATTCCGGGCAATAATTATTTTTACCAGGTGACGGCCATATTATCAACGGGAGAGTCGAAGGCTTCCAATGAGGTTAACGTGGTGCCTTAGTAAGTTAAAAGTGATTTTCTGCAATTTTCAGGCAGAAAATCACTTTGTTAACGCACTTATCCTGTTTATCAGGGCTAGGAAATAACAAAGCTTTTTCCAGGATTTGTTACCGGAAGGCAAGAATCATGTTTGATCGGAATTATTATTGTTCTTTGTCAGCGTTTATGTGTAGTTGGCAATGAAGGCACTTACGCAGATAAAGTATGGTCATGCCATTTACATGAAAATATTTTCCGCAACGCGGGCATGTTGCCACAGCCGACCAGAACGTGGTGATTGTAAGTATGATCACCCATATCACAAAAACGGTCCCCATTGATCTGTCATGGGGTGAAATTTTGTAAGTTATCCATAATGCAGGAATATATGATAATATGGTCCCGAAGAAAACCTTGCGCCGCTTGCGAATAATTCTTAGTGCCGGACCGTATGTTGCTATATCCAAATTAAGATTTTCGTCCATTCTGGTTCCTTTGGTTTGTCTTTACAGCATGAGTGTCTATGGCAATACCCACAGCCTTAAGAAGTAAATATAACCTCTTTTCATAAATCCTTGCCATAAATATTACCAGGGTTCCTGGATTTGGTCTTGATGTTAATTTGTCGATAACTTGTTGTTTGAAAATCCTGACTAAGACAAATCGGATTGCATTAGCCGAACTTGCTTCAAGTTGCTAATCTGTAGTGACAAATATCAAAAATACCTATATAGTTTTTTCCGTCTTTTGTAGTCCGGGCTCTGATTCCGGATTTGCTCCAAGGAAGCAGCACATCGTTTGTCTCTAGAAGGAGTAGATTATGTCCGTTTCCCTTGAACTAAAGCACGCCCTTACCGAGCAACCCATAGACCTTCCGGTCTTTCACCCGGTTGCATTGAACATAATCCTTTTGAACTCCGATCCTTATTCCGATATAGAGGACATAATCAGGGAGATAAACGAAGATCAGGCCCTGGTGGCCCAAGTACTTAGAATGGCCAACTCCTCAGCCTACATGGGTCTGGTCAAGGCTAAAACAATCAAGGAAGCGGTTATAAGGCTTGGGGCACGTCAGATAACCAGTTTGGCCATGGCGGCCTCTCAGGTTTCTCTGCATAGTTCGAGCAACGCCACCATCAATGGTCTGATGCAAGGGCTATGGCAACATTCACTGGCCTGCGCCCTTGGCAGTTGGTGGTTAGCACGGCATACCGGGCATCAGAGCATAGTAGAATACGCCTATTTGGCTGGCCTGCTTCATGATATAGGAAAGCTTTATCTTCTTAAAGCCATGGAGAACATCTCTAAAGACAATAAAAATCATTTTGCCTTTGAGCATGGCCCAATAGTCGAAATTTTGACTGAAATGCATGTAGACCAAGGGTGCCGCATAATGGACCACTGGAATATTCCGCAGATATATCGCTCTATCGTTGCCAATCACCACGCAGAGCATTTCGACCCGGTAGACAGCTTGCTCGCCATTGTGCGGCTTGTTAATTACTATAGTAGAAAAGTCAATTTGAGCCTGAATCCAGGCCAGCTTCAACCGGCAAACGTACTTACGGAAATCGAACTACTCGACATGGACGAAGCTCAATGTAATAAGCTGGAAGTTGTCATGGCCGGTTACCACGAGATAGCTTGTTAAATTCCATCCCCACGTTTTTACCAGATACAACAGCCGCTTTACTTTAGTCATGCCTTTCCCTGCAGTATTATTGATTTCCAGGTTTTAGCTTGAACCATTACTGGGATGTCTTTCTACTTTTCAGATGTGACCCTATCAAGCACCAACATTAAGCCGCGTTTACAATGCCTGAATTACTAACATAAGCAAAAGTCAGTAATTGCATGATGCTGTTAGTGGGCTGTTAATTGTTATGCAATCAGAACAACTTGTAACCATACAAAAAATTGCTGGTAACTGTACATCTAGCCAATATTAGTTGTGTTACCAGTTGTTAAATTAACCATTATATGTAATATTTCGAATACATTGCTGGAATAAATGACAGCCTTTTGTTTGGAAGAAGGAATCCGATGCAATTAAAACATTACCGCGACTGGCCTATATTCTGGAAGATCATGATTATTCCCCTGATCAGCCTTGTTCTGATTGTGGCAGGAACGGAGCTGGTAATATTACCGAGGTTTGAGTCGTGGCTATTGGAACAGGAAAAGCTGAAAGTCCGCAATGTTGTCGAGCTTGCCTATCAGCAGATTGTTCAGGGCGCAAAGAGTGTTGAGGAAAAACATATCACAATTGAAGATGCGCAAAGGCAAGTGCTGGAAAACATAAAACAGCTACGCTACGGCGGGACTGGATATTTCTGGATCAACGACCTGAAACCACGCATGATCATGCATCCGACCGATCCCAAGCTTGATGGCACAGATCTGTCCGGATATAAGGACCATAACGGTAAGTTCATCTTTCGGGAATTTGTAAAAATATGCAGAAACAACGGCGAAGGCTTTGTTGCCTACATGTGGCCAAAGCCGGGAGAAACAGCTCCTGCGAAGAAAATTTCCTATGTGAAGTTATATAAACCATGGGGATGGATTGTCGGCAGCGGTCTTTATGTCGATGCCTTCAAAAATCGCCTCGCAGTTCTCCACGAAACAGTCCTGGCAGCATCAATTCTGCTTTCACTGGTTCTCATACTTTTTGCCTGGTCAGTCGGTCGCGGCATCAAGCGTTCCATTGATCAGGGTTGCGCATTTGCTGCCGCAATAGCGTCCGGAGATCTGAGCGGGACACTTGCTGTTACCAGGACGGACGAGATCGGGGTGCTGGCCAATTCGCTCAATGCCATGGTTGCGGGCCTGAAATCAATGATCGGCAGGATAACCTCCAATGCCAATGAACTTGCTGCAACATCTACAGAAATCTCACAAGCTTCATGCACCATGGTTCTATCCGCCGAACAGCAGGCTGCCGATGTTGTCGAGTCTTTTGCCGCTTCTGAGGAGATCCACCACCTGATCGACAAGGTGGCACGGGACGTAGACGGTTTGAACACTTCCGCTTCTGAAAGTTCTTCTGCAGTAATCGAACTTGCCACCAGTATAGAGGAGGTGGCGCAGAACATGGAAAATCTGGTGTTCTCAGTGGATGGCATCAGCGACTCCATAACAGAGATGACCGAGTCGATCAGGCAGATCGACGCTGGTGTGCAAACCTTGAAAGACACCTCAACCGACACGGCTCAATCCGTACTTCAATTCAATGAATCAATTCGCCAGATCGAGGCATACACCAAGGAAAGCGCGGCCATCTCCGACAAGGTGTTAAGTGACGCGGAAACCGGAAAAAATGCGGTTGGTGAGACCATCGCAGGTATCGATGTAATCATGCAGGCGTCACGAATCACTGCCGAGGCCATAAACGCGCTTTCGGAAAAGGCACTGAACATCGGCTCGATTGTAACGGTAATTGAGGAAATTTCCCATCAGACGAACCTCCTGGCTCTGAATGCCTCCATCATCGCGGCCCAGGCCGGAGAACATGGCAGGGGATTCGGCGTAGTTGCCTTGGAGATCAAGCATCTGGCCGAGCGGACAGGCCGATCTACCCGTGAAATTGCCGACATGATCAAAGGCGTACAAGTTGAGACAAGCCGGGCTGTAATAGCGATTGCGGCCTCTGAGGAAAGTGTGAAAACCGGCGAGACCCTTTCCACCAAGGCCGGGGATGCGTTGGCAAAGATAGTTGATGGTGTGGAAAAAACGGCCAGGCAGATGGCCGAGATCGCCCGGACCACAAAGGAACAGGCACGCAGCAGCGAGCTGATCCGTTCCGCGATGGGACATGTTTCGACAATGTCCAACGCCATTGCCGAGACTACCCACCAGCAACGCAAGGGGAGCGAACTGATTCATGCCGAAGTTGACAGGGTGCGTGAATTCTCTTCTCTGGTAATGCGGTCGATGAGGGAACAGACTAAAGTTGGTGACCAAATCAGCAGCATGACTCAGCATGTGACCGAATCTAGCAGCCGCATAAAAGAAGCGTGTGCCGATCAGACCAAAAGTGGCAAGAGAATCCAAGATGCCGTGGAGAGTATCCAGAACTCCGCTTCCACCGTCCTCAAGGAAATCCGTGTGGTAGATAGCGGTGTATCCAAATTGGGCACCAATACCAAGTCGCTGAAACAGGAAACCGCAAATTTCAAGTTGTGATTAACCGATAGGGTTATAACAGGTTGGCGGTTTTCAAGTTGCAACTACTGTCATTCGGCTGGCTTAAGTTTGTTGGCGAGGAGCGTTTTATAATCAGCACAATCATTTCTTTGCTCGCAGTTTACCTTGAAAGCCTTGACAGCATTTGGTACATCGCTCGGCAATACTTCGGAATGCAGTTTCCCTGCAAAATAGCACAGCCATTTAGTGTTATCCGCTCCCCCAATTACAATATGTTTGTTCACGCATAGACCCAGGACATAAGTCCTTGCCTTCATAAGCTCGTCAAGTGGCAGCTTATATGACTTGATCAATTTGTAGTGTTTGTCGTCAGTAGATAATTTGTAAGCATTGCTTGCGTATTCCAGGCATGACAGATCATCCCCCTTGTCACATCCCATTTTTAAATATCCCAATGCTCCAATCGGATCGTAGCGTAAGGTGTCCTTTCCAAAAAAACCGCAATTTGCCGCTGGAGAGTGGTTGTCCCACCATTTGTCATGTTCGCAATTGTATAAGAACAGTGCTTCATGTTCTTTGAGAGTGATCTCCTGGCCTTGGGTTGTTATGTATTTTCTGGAACAACCGGACGATAGCAGGCACAGCGTTATTGAAAACAAGGCCACCATGCATAACCTGAAATAGCCATCCATATCCTATCTCCTGCCGGATTTATTCAATACCTCAAGCCAAATCCATTGTTTCAGGCAGCAAAATCAATGGCAATGGGAAGCAAATAGACACAATAACGAAGATTAATAGATAGTTTGTTGATTTGCAAGGACATGGTTCTAATGTGATATAGAAATCCACGGGTGTGGTGATGTGGGCTGGCTATGCCGGTTCCAAAATTACAACATATAATAATATGGCAGATAACCTACTCTTTGAGGTTTTCACCCATAACCTTTCTCCGAATGAGTCCAGTTAGCTGTTCCAATTTCAATACCGGCTTATAGACAACATCATCATCCTGCATGCCCAATTTCTGCAGATCCAAAGATAGCATATAGCTTTGAGTACCGGTATGGATGAGGAATCTTGATTCCGGATAGATACCGAACATTTTTATGATGAGCTCTTCGCCGCTCATGTCCGGTAATTTGAGATCAATCAGGGTTATGTCAATATGTATTGTGGCAAGCAATTCAATTGCTTCCGTGCCGCATGCAGCGGTATGGACTTCAAAGCCGTCGTCCTCTAACCATGCTGCGACACTTTCAGTCACAAGCGGGTTGTCGTCAACCAGCAATATTGAAATCGGTTGTGTTGTGGTCATTGAGTGCCACCAGGGTTGAACGGCAGGCTGACGGTGAATTTGCAGCCTTTTCCAGGCACTGAATCCACTTTTATCAAACCTCGGTGGTTGTTTACCACCAGTGCATAAGCTACAGACAACCCCAATCCTGTTCCCACGCCGATCTCCTTGGTAGAAAAAAATGGATCAAAAACTCGCCGGGCGATCTCTTGATGCATGCCGGGCCCATTGTCCGCAATCTCGATAATTGCGTACTGCCCGGAGCACAGCGTGCGGAGCGTTATTTGCGGTTGGGCGCCCGCTTGCCTTTCTGCCAGGGCCTGTGCCGCATTCTTCACGATATTCATCAGTGCCTGTTCGATTTCCGCCCTATTCATAATTATTGGCGGTATAGCCATGTCGTACTTGCGAACAATACGAATGGTACGGAAGTCATATTTCTTTTTCAGGTCATAGTCACAGGCGGCCAGTTCGACCGCTTTGTCGATGAGTTGAGAGAGCTCGGTCGGCTCCAGCGCGGCAGAGCCTTTGCGGCTGAATGCCAGCATGTTGGTAATTATGCCGGCAGCACGTGTGCCTGCGGTCGTAATATGATTGAGCAGCTCGTCGATTCCGCGTTTTTTTAGATATTGTTGCAGCAGATCGAAATCCAGCCCGATCTCATCGCAGATCACCTGGTTTGCATTCAGTAAGGGTGAAATGCGGCGCTGGATATTCTGGACATTCTGGAGGATGGCGCCCAACGGGTTGTTGAGTTCATGGGCCATGCCGGCTGCAAGGCCGCCGATCATGGTCATTTTCTCGGTCTGCACCATGATGTCCTGGATTCGCTTTCGTTCAGTTATGTCGGTTATGGTGCAAACCAGCCCTTTGAAAGTTCCATCGGGTCCGTCCAGCCTGCGGCCAGAAAGATAACCCCAGAATTCACTCCCGTCTTTGCGGAGATAGCGACGTTCGGTGCAGACATGGTCGACCTCTCCCGAGGCCAGTTGTCCAAGTGATACACTAGCTCCGGAACGCTCCGAATCATGGAGATGTCCAACGTATAATGAACCGATCAATTCTTCGGGCGGATATGCCAACATCTCAGCCATGCGGCGGTTGGCAAATTGAATCAGTCCCTTAATATCGATTTGCACTATACCGGACTGGGAGGCCTCGACGATGACCCTGAGGCGCTCCTCGCTTTCCCTGAGAGCGTTTTCGATCTGACTATGGTCGGTGAGTTTGTCTGGCAAGGTTATCAGACCGCAATCTTGAAATGTGCCATCAGCGTACGCATCTCTTCGGAGAGTCGTGCCAGTTGAGTCGCCGCGGCCGCCGATTCCTGGGATCCGTTGGCGGTCATTTGCACGACGGCCGTGATCTGTTGAATATTGCTGCTTATTTCGCCTGTGGTGGTGGTTTGTTCTTCGGCTGCGGTGGCGATTTGATTGACCTGCATGCTGAGGTCGTTGATCTGCTGCAGGATGCTCTGAAGGGCCTCACCGGATTTGGCAGCATCAGTGCTCCCTTTTTCAACCTCCCGCACGCCTTCACCCATGGCGATCACGGCGTTGCGAGTTTCGGCCTGGATGTTTTTGATTGTTGCCGCAATCTGTTTGGTGGCTTTGGTCGTGCGTTCAGCCAGGGCACGCACCTCATCCGCCACGACGGCGAACCCGCGACCCTGGTCGCCAGCCCTGGCCGCCTCTATGGCGGCATTGAGCGCCAGAAGATTGGTCTGGTCGGCGATATCCTCGATAGTACCGACAATCTCACCGATTTCTTCGGAACGGTTGCCCAATGTTTCAACCATGGTGGCGGATTGTTTAACACATTCAGCTATTTGTCCCATGACCGAGATTGTTTCGCAGACGATTTGTGAGCTTGTTACGGCGGCTTCCGTCACCAAATCGGCATTGGACGCGACTTTGTGGCAATTGAAGGCGATGTCTGAAGAAGTGGCCGACATTTCTTCGCTGGCGGTAGCGATAGTCTGGGTCTGAGCTGCTGCCTGCTCGGCGCCGGTTGCCATCTGCTCGGCTGTCGATTGAAGCTGGTTTGCCGCAGCCGCAACCTCGTGACCGTTGTGCGCAACCCGTGAGATCGTTCCATGGAGTTTGTCCGCCATTATATTAAGCTCTTCCGACAGCATGCCCATTTCATCCCTGGAAGTGATGTTGCAACGCACCGATAGGTCTCCAGCCGCCATTTCTTTCAGGTTTTCAAAGACCTTTACGAGTGGTTTGACCACTGACCCGGCTATAAACCCGCCAAGGGCAATTGCAGTGGCAAGCGCCAGAAAGACGACGATGACCGTGGCTATGAAGAAGCGTTTATATGAAGCCTTATCGGCGTTGAATACATCCTGGGAAACCCGAATGTCGTCTGCCACGAGTTTGGCAACAATCTCGGCCGGCTTTGTGTAAAGCGGTCCAACCTGTTCAACACCATATGTGACTGCGTTGGCCAACATTGTCTCATCATTGGCAGCGTGGGCCTCCAGGAGCATTTTCCCGAGTTTGGTCCCGTTTATGACGTACTTTTCAAAACCCTCCTTAAACAAAACAATGCTGTCTTTGGAATGCCGGTCTTTTGAGTCTGTTTCGAATTTCTGCAGCGCAGTGCGCACCGCCTCGGCCTTGCTGGAAAAATCATCCCACTTTTCCTTCAACTTGATGCTGTCGCTGAGTGCCATCATGTAGACCAGATCAAGTCGCATGGCCAGGAAATCACTTTTCATCGACCCGAGGCAGGCCACCTGTTGCAGGTTCTGATTTGATACGTCCAGACTCAGGTTGCCACTGTGCATCCCTTTAAGGCCCATTGAAGCCACCACGGCAAGGGCCAGGCAAAAAATACCCACCATCACCATCAGTTTGGTCCGTACTTTCAAATCGCTCCATTTCTTCATTGGTGCTCCTCCCGACGTAGTCTATCGATACAAATCATAGCAGCTTCTGTAGTCTGTGCGACTGACGAGTATATCGCATGGAGTATGCCAACTCAGTTCATAAATAAAAAAATAATAAATACGAGAAGATAAGGGGATATGGGTGATGGGGATACCTTGTCAACAAAGTTGCAGTCCAGCGGGCCGAACTGAAATAAGCTCGCAATAACTGCATGTTAATGGTTGCAACAATGTTGCCCGGTAAACTTGGTTGACACGGTGGATATTGACTTAGGTCAGGTTGGAACGTTTTTTCCTGTTCAAAATTTTGTTGAGTCCCTGGCGGGTTATGCCCAGATAGCGGGCGGCCACACCCTGGTTTCCCCCGGAACGTTCCAGTGCCTTTTGAATAAGAGCTTCTTCAGCTTCTTTCAAGGTGGGAAGCCGATCTTCTTCATCACCGATGCCAATGCAAGTGCTCAAGGCTGTCTCAGCTGAGGCCGGCAGGATTCTGCCACCTATGGCCTGGATAAAGCTTTCTTTGGCAAGCATCCCTCTGGTGTGGCACGCAACCGCATCGTACACCATGGACTTGAGCTCTCTAACATTGCCCGGGAAATCATAAGTGTCCAGATAGCGGTGAAGTTCCTGGGGGATGGCAGGAGGTTCCTTATGCATGGAGGCGGAGGCCTCGGTCACGAATTGCCCGAGCAGCAGAGGTATATCCCCTTTCCGTGCGGCCAGTGGAGGTATTTGGACTTGATGGGTGCAAAGGCGATAGAAGAGATCCTGGCGGAATTTGCCCATCCCGATCAGAGAGCGCAAATCCTGGTTGGTAGCGGCTATGATGCGGGCAGTGGTTTTTTGTGGGGTGTCGGAGCCGAGCTGGAAGTATTCCTGCTCTTGCAGGAGGCGAAGTAGTTTTATCTGGGAAACATCATTCAACTCGCCGATTTCATCGAGGAAAAGTGATCCGTTGGCTGCTTGGGCAATCAAACCTTCACGCGGGCGGTCCGCTCCGGTAAATGCACCCCTGACATGACCGAAGAGGGTATCTGAAAAAACAAGATCATCCAGCCCGCCAACATTTACAGCGACGAAATTTCCCTTGCGCTTGCTTGCCGTGTGCAGGGCGCTCGCTATGAGTTCCTTGCCTGTGCCGGTCTGACCGCAGATCAGCACCGGCTGGCTGGTGGGGGCTATCGCTTCGACGTAGTGGAAGATGCGCTTCATGCCCTCATCATGAGTAACTATGTTGGAAAAGGCCGTCGGGTTTGATAACTGGCCTGTCAGGATTTGTTTTCTGAGCGATGTAACCTCTTGGCGCAATTCCACTGTTTCCAGTGCTCGTTTGGCTATTATTCCCAACTCATCAAGATTGTGGATAGGTTTGGTAATGTAGTCCCAGGCCCCAAGTTTGACCGCCTTGATAGCATCGGCCACCACTCCGATGCCGGAAATGACGATTACAGGGGTTTCAGGGCATAGCTCTTTTATTGCCCGAATGAATTCCAGGCCATCCATTTCTGGCATGAGTAGGTCGGTAAAGACCAGCTCAGGGTGTTTGTCATTGAAAATGACCAACCCTTCGCGTCCGTTGTGCGCTTCGAGAACGTCATAACCGCTATCCTCGAAAAAGCAGGCCAGGCTCTTTAAAATGGCCTCGTCATCATCCACGATCAATATGGAATGTGCGGTTTTATCTCTCTGCACCTGGAAACTCCCATTTCTCATTTCTTACTGATGTTGACCATGGCGGGGTCCAATTCAACATACTGTCTTTTCGCGCAAAACAGAAAAGGCGCCATTGCGCCTTGCTTAATGAAAACAATGCCGTAATTGGTGAATTTGCTTGAAACAGATTACCGCATTTGCATTTCAAGGGCAAGGACTCGATTAAATCATTTGGTGCGTAAATATAGTTCACCCAATGGTCTGTTGGATTTTATATCCTCATTCATTCAAAAAACCTTATAATAAGATAAAACGAATTAAAATAAATCAAAAAAACAGCTTGACAAAAACAGTGATAAGTTAGATTGTGTCAATGTTTGCATGGACTAAATTGATGTTGATAAATTAAAATCTCTTCTCCTGCCCAGGCCCCTGGACGTATGTCATCGAAATCTTACAACCTGTCATAGGTGCTATAAAATCGGACCACCAACCTGAAGCGCATGAATCGTTTAGTGTTTGTTAATTTAGGTAATAAATTACTTAATCATGGGATTGGTGCCTGTGGCGCTGTCCAGCGAATATGTGTGGAAACTGTTGGGGTAAGCCTGTTTGCTCACATCCAATTCATAACAATAACCAAACAAAGGAATAAGTTAACAGTACATCGGAATTAAATAGGTTCTGCGTAACGTGCCGATTCTTGGCATTTGTAGTCAGGATGTCGTTTGATATCTAATTCGGGAGGGGGTGATAGCAGGTCGCTGACTTTTTATTCAACATGGGGATTCTCAAGAATAAACAAACTAAAGGAGGAGTACTGCCGAATGAAAAAATCTCTGTTGAACCTGATTCTAGCTATCACTCTAATTATGGGAATGGCTGCCGTTCTCTGGGCAGCTGTGCCGCCACCATCCGCAAACCAGTACCTGGGTTACTATGACACCAAATACTCAGCCTATACAAAAACTGAGTGTCTTGGCTGCCATGTGAGTGATGATGTACTTGTACCTCGCCATCACAACCTTATCATCACCAAAAATATGATGTGCCTTGACTGTCATGTTTTAATATCAGATGGTAGTGGTGGCTTTGTCTTCGAAGATTTCAGAACCTGCAGCAATTGTCACAAAACTACCCCACACCATGTTTCCTCTAAGGCCGTCGCCCAGGATTGCCAAGGATGTCACGGTGACTTCATTGACAACCCGCTGGACAATCATTATGTACCTACATACCCCGTAAGTAGCGTGACACCGATGATCCATGGCCGCGAGGTTACGGCAACCGACGGTTCCCTTGCTACCGTGCAGGGATGCGCGGCCTGCCATCAGCCGGATGCAACCGCTGTTGATCCTATTACCAACACCACACGTGCTATTTACAGTAATGCGGACACCCACCATGGTACCCTTATCGGTTTTACAGGTGGAATTGGCAAATGTACCTGGTGCCATAACTTTGACCAGCCGGGTCTTGCGATACGTCAGTGCGAAGCCTGCCATGGCGTGAAGTCGCTACACAACGTCCAGAGACCGTCATCCACCGCCGACATCGTCCCTGGCAGTGAGGCTGCCGGTTATGGTCATATCGGCAACAACTGGGATTGCGCGGGCTGCCACGTGTCCTGGTACGGCAATGCCAGCACCAGTCCTGCTACCGCAATAATACCTGCCATCAAGGGTCAGAGTGCCTATACCCTGGCGGCCGGCAAGGAAATTGCCCTTACCATCACAGGTGTGTCCTTTGTTAACGTTGGCGGCAATGGTGTTACATACAATCCTTCCGTCAGCATCAGCAATGCCACTACTTCCATTACCCTTACACCTGCTTCGTTCACTGACAGCGAGATCCAGGTTCTGGTCCCGGCTCTCCAGGCAGGTTCATATGATCTGCGCGTTACCAAGGAAGGCGTTAAGAGTAACCTTGCCAAGCTGGTAGTAATTCCTGAACTAGCCGTAAAGACAGCGATACTTTCTTCCAAGAATACGGTAACCGTAGTGGGCACCGGTTTTGGCGCAGCGCCTCCGGCCGATTACACATCAGGCCTGGGAGTGAGCGTCGGTGAAGTTCAGTGCAAAATTCTGTCCTGGAGCGATACCAAGGTGGTTGCCTCCAACGCCGCAGTACAGGTTGGCGCAATGGTTACGGTAAAAGCCCTGAATGGCTCCGTATCCAAGCCGATTTCCGCGGCTGCTGCAAAGACTCGTTAATCACAACCAAGTTGTTCTGGTAGAAAAAGATCTGTTCATGGGAGGAGTTACCGCCTCCCATGAACAGATTTATCTGGTTTTCATCCGGAACCCCGGCATGGAATGGAAACTTGTTCGTTTTTCCCGCTTGAGAAAGAGGATAGTTGCATATGAGTAAATATCTTACGCTCATTATTGTTCTGGTTTTTTTGAGTGTGACCTTTATTGCAGAGGCAGCCGACCAAAAGGTAATTATCGGATTCAAAAAAGGCGTAACAGTTTCCGAGGAGAAAAAACGGCAGAAATTTTCCCGTTCGCGCGGACATATCAAGCGCAACCATAAATTGATCAATGCGATCTCGGGCCAAGTGCCGGAAGAAGAGATCGATAAAATAAAGAACGACCCGGATGTGGCTTATGTGGAGCCGGATGTCGAGGTCGGGATAACCGATCCTGGCTTGGTATTGCCACCACTTACACAGGAATATACCGACTCTTGGGGAGTGACGCGGATTGGCGGTAATGCTGCCGTTGCCGCCGGCATTACCGGAGCAGGCATCAAGGTGGCCATTCTGGATTCGGGAATTGACTATAACCACCCGGACCTGAAGGACAACTACAAGGGTGGCTATAATTTTGCTTACGACAACGACGACCCGTACGATGATGGCTATATAAGCCACGGGACCCATATTGCCGGCATCATCGGTGCGCGCAACAACGGGACCGGAGTGGTGGGTGTTGCACCGGAAGTGTCTCTCTATGCCGTCAAGGTTCTTGGCGGCATGGTAATGGGCGATCTGAGCGACATCCTGGCCGGCATGGAATGGGCGATCAGCAATGATATGAATATAATCAACTTGAGCATTGGTGCTCCGATTGATTCCGAAGCCTTCAAGGATGTCTGCGACAGGGCGTATCAAGCCGGGATCATTGTCGTTGCAGCCAGCGGCAATACCCACAGCAACCTGATAGAGGTTCCGGCTGTATATGATTCGGTCATAGCCGTCTCTGCCACCAATCAGGACGATACGTTTGCTACTTTTTCAAATTATGGGGAAAAGATCGAACTTGCCGCTCCCGGGGTCAACATCCTGTCCACGCTCCGTGGCGGGGGCTATGGAGTTCTGCAGGGAACCTCGCAGGCGACCGCCCACGTAACCGGTGCGGCCGCCATACTTCTGGCAAAGAAGCTGGCCTCCGGCAATAGTACCGGTCTGCCGGCAGAAGATGTCAGGGGGCTTCTCGATTCCAGCGCCCTGGACCTGGGCGATCCCGGCCGTGATCAGTATTACGGCTATGGCCTTGTTGATCTGGCCAAGGCCCTGACGCCGCCTCCCCCCACTGAATGGCGATATACCATTACCAGGAGCCATTGTTCACCACTGGCACAAGTACTCAAAGCTCCACTCGATGAGGGGGATTATCAGGTCGCAATTGAGCTTTGCGGCATGCCTGAACTCAAAGTGCTTGTCAAGGACGCCAACGGTATCCGCAGGGTAGCTCTCTCTCCTGACCGCCGCCGGGCGCATAAAAAGCATGGCCGTCATAAAGGCGACACCACCACCGTTACATTCACCGTAAGCATCGCTTCCGCCGGAACGCTGATCTTCATTCCCGAAGGCAAGCCTGGCTCTTCTGCCGATATTTTGATAACCACAAACTGACTCAGGGATGGGACAGGTCATCTTGGGTATAGAGTTGAGGGCGAGACGTCTGGTTCGCCCTCTTTTCTTGCTGCCGCGCACACATGAAGAATATAGGGGGTTGATATTCTTATGAACTTGAAATTAAGGCTACTATCAAAGGATGAGTCCGAGAAGAATATCGGCGGAGATATGACAAAAGCTGCCAGATCCTTGGCGGTTCTGGTGCTGATCTTGTGGGCATTTTGCTCCATACCCGCCAGCAGTCACGCCGCTATCCATACGCTGCAGGTTACACGGGATTCCGCTGTCGTGGCGGAGGCGCTTGTCGATGATGCCACCGCATATACCGGTTTGTATTCGCTTGTCGTCGATGGAAAAGAGCGCCTTTTTCAACAGTGGTTCTGGTATCGGCTCGGTTCTACCGGTGGGGAGTCCTCGCTGGATACCCTGACACTGAAGAGCGTTAGTCCGCCGACCGAAGAAAATCCTGGGGCTCTGTCGCTTACCTATACCCTTGCCAACCAGTTCGATATTACGATCAGTTATCTTCTGACGTACCCAGCAGGTGGTAATGCAAACGTAACCAAAACGGTTACTATTGCAAATATTTCTTCCGTAGAACTTGCTTATCACCTCTTCGAATATTCGGATTTCGATCTTAGTGATACCATGGACGACAATGTGTATGTCGTCAAAAACCGGGTCTATCAAAATAGCATTCTTACCGATACGAGCGGTGTTACCCTTGTCCACGAATCATCACTGTTACCGGACAGATTCGATATTGATGGGGCGCAAAGCTCTGTGTTGCCATCTCTTAAAGATTCGAATCCCACGGATCTCGCGAATCCGGCCCCCTATAGATATGAAGGCGAGTTGCAGTTCGCCTACCAGTGGGACCTGGTTATTTCGGCAGGCCAATCCGTCAATTTTTCCATCACCGATACCCTGTATCCCACTGTGCCGATTACAGCTACCAAAACCCATGCCGGGACATGTGTGACATACCAGGGACAGGCAGATTACACCATCACCTATGATAACCTTGCCAATAGTTACGGCCTTACAAATGTAAAGATAATCGATTATCTTCCCGCGAATACAGCTATTTCGTCCACTCCTCCCTCAAATGGCGGTGTTTATGACAGCAGCGCTAACACGGTTACCTGGGATCTGGCGTCATTGGCTGCAGGTGCGGCTCCACAAGCAGAGACGTTGTCCATTACAGTCAATTCGGCTGCTGACATTACCAACGAGGTATTACTGGTCAGCGATCAGGCGTTTCCCACCCGAGTCACGGATCCCGCAGTACTCTGCAATCACCCGCCGGCAATGGATGCAATTGCCAATGCCAGCATTACTGAGGGGGCGGCATTCAGTACTCAAGTCGTGGCAAACGACCCGGATAACGAAACACTGGTCTATAGCCTGAGCAACGCTCCGGCGGGCATGAGCATCTCTGCCGCCGGTTTGATCAGCTGGCCGGTCAGCGTAATCGGTACCTATGTCATCACCGTCACGGCCACTGATCCGGGCGACCTTTCGGCCAGCAGGACCTTTACCCTGACCGTCCCCAAGTTTAACCATCCACCGGTCATTACCAGCACGCCTGCAACCGCGGTCAATGATTTGTCTCTATACACCTATACCATCACAGCCACCGACGAAGATGGCGATCCCTTGACCTACGGCGTGGTGGGACCCGGTGGCATGACCATATCCGGCAATGTTGTATCCTGGACTACAGCACTCGTCAGCTCGGACATCAGCTACAGTGTGGCGGTGACGGTCAGCGACGGCCAGGGGAACAACACCTCCCAGAGCTTCACCATCAAGGTGACCCATGTCAACCACCCTCCGGTGATCAGCACCACGACGCCGCCCACCACGGCAACGGTGGGAGTACTGTACAGCTATACGATCAGTGCCTCTGATCCGGAATACAACACGCCCTATACCTACAGCCTGCCGGTCTGCCCGGCAGGCATGACCATCACCGGTTCCCCCGGCGCCATTGCCTGGACCCCCACTGCCGCTCAGAACAACAATGTCTATGACGTCACGGTCAAGGTCGCCGATAGCCTGGGGGCCTATTCGACGCTCAGTTACAGCATAACGGTCGGGACCTATGTGAAACAGACCCCTGTCATCACCTGGAATACGCCCAGTGCGATAACCTACGGCACGGCCCTTTCCGATACCCAACTGAACGCCACAGCCAGCGTGCCAGGCACCTTCGTCTACAGCCCGGCCGCCGGTGCGGTACTCAGTACTGGCAGCCAGACCTTATCCGTCACCTTTACGCCGACCGACACGGCCAGGTACAACAACGCCACGGCCAGTGTCACCCTGACGGTGAATCCTGTCGTTGCCACGGTTGTCCTGAGCGGACTTAGCCAGACCTATGACGGCACCGCGAAAACCGTCATCGCCAGCACCACTCCCGCCGGTTTGAGTACGACCATCACCTACAACGGCAGTACGACGGCACCGAGCGCCGCCGGCAGCTATGCCGTGGTGGCCACTGTCAGCGATGCCAACTACAGCGGCAGCGCCAGCGGCACCCTGATCATTGCCAAAGCCACGCCGGCCATCTCCTGGGCTACTCCGGCGTCAATAACCTACGGAACTGCACTCTCAGCAACGCAGCTAAATGCCTCGACAGCTATTCCGGGCAGCCTCGTTTACAGCCCTGTCTCCGGATCAATACTCAATGCTGGCAGCCAGACCTTGAGTGTCACCCTTACGCCCACCGATACAACCAACTACACAAGCGCCACAGCCAGTGTCACCCTGACGGTGAACCCTGCCGCTGCCACGGTTGTGCTGGGCGGCCTGAGCCAGACCTATGACGGTACCGCGAAGACCGTCATTGCCACCACGACGCCTGCCGGTCTGAATACGGTTATCACTTACAACGGCAGTGCTACTGTGCCGACGGCAGCGGGCAGTTATGCGGTGGTGGCAACCGTGAACGACGCCAACTACAGTGGCAGTGCCAGCGGCACCCTGACGGTGAATCCTGCCACTGCCACGGTTACTCTGGGTAATTTGAGCCAGATCTACGACGGCACGGTAAAAACGATCACTGCCACCACGACGCCCGCCGGCTTGAGCACTGTTATTACCTACAATGGCAGTGCAACGGCGCCGAGCGCCGTTGGCAGCTATGCGGTGGTGGCCATCATCAGCGACGGCAACTACAGCGGCAGCGCCAGCGGGACCCTGACCATCGCACCAACAGTGGTAATCGGCACCACTAATTACACCTCCCTACAGGCGGCCTATACTGATGCTGCCGACGGTGCGCTGATCCAATCATTGGAAGGCACATTAACTGAAACACTGACCGCCGCCGAAAACATTGCCGTTAAAATGAAGGGTGGCTACAACTCGGTTTACGACACGGCCAGTGGTTTTACCACCATTCAAGGGCAAGTATTGCTGCGCGCCGGGACGTTGAGAGTCGAACGGATAAAAGTTAAATGATGGCTGAAAAAAATATATGTCTGTGGTGGAATGATTTGTAATAGTTGATGTCCGAACCTGCCATGATGGTGGATATTGTCAATAAATTGGGGGCGATGCTTCGGCTAGCCCCCTCCCCATAAGTGGATTGTAAAATTAACAATAATACATTATCAGGATACTTATGCTCTCACATTTAAAATCTAGATCAATGACGATTACCCTGTTGTTTTTAGCAGCAATCATGGCTGCATATGCCTCCACTGTAAGCGCTGCTGACTCACCTGTTGCCGCACCTGTTGCCGCACCACAGGTCGTCGCAAGGGTTAACGGCGTGCCTATTTACAATAGTGATCTTGCCCCAAGTGTGGAAAAACGTATTGCCCAATATCGACAACTTGGGTCAAAAGCAAATACTGACGAATTGCGTAAGCGTTTTCAACTCAAGGAGCTTGACGGGTTGATAGCCCGAGAATTGCTTGTTCAGGCAGGGGCTTCCCTTGATTCAAAGGATATTGAACAAAGGATTGAGAAGCGGCTGGCAGGCTCTTCCGCGGGCAAGGATGGACAGAAAAGCCGGTCAGAGGAACAGTTGGCAGCAACTAAGGCTAAATTGAGAAGAAATATCCTCATAGACGATTATCTGGAAAGCAGGGGATTGCTCAACCCAAAGATTGATGATCAGGAGTTGCGCCGATTCTACGACAAAAACCGCCAAAGTTTTCACGAACCGAAAACAGTAAAGGCAAGCCACATCCTGGTAATGATCCCCAAAAATGCAACCCCGGAACAGGAAAAAGAAGCGTGGAGCAAAGCTGAGAAGATTCTGGCCGAATTGAAGCAGGGGCAGGATTTTACCCAGTTGGCCAAACAAAATTCCGATTGCTCCAGCAAGGCCAATGGCGGCGACCTCGGCTTCATAAAGCAGGGATTCATGCCCAAGGAATTTGATGACGCTGCCTTCAAGCTCAAACCGGGCGAGATCAGCGGCATCGTCAAAACCGGTTATGGGCTGCACATAATCAGGGTCTCGGAAGTAAGGCCCGAGGGTGTCAGGTCCTTCGACGAGGTCAAAACATTCATTGCCGGCTATATGCGTACCGACTATCAGCGGGAAAAGGTGGAGGAGCTTGTACGCGAGCTGAAAAAGTCGGCCCGAATAGAGGTCTTGATCAATTGATACGCCAAGGCTTTCAAAATGCCTTGAAGCACCTCAATCCCTTCCCTCCAATCTCTTCAGAAACGCGCGGATACGTCTGGCATTGGTGCCAACGTCACTGATTCCAACCCTGGATTCAGAACGTACGTCCACCAGGGAACGATTCCCGGCAGGGGTGATGCGAACCACAATGTCGTCTTTGAAACCGAACCAGAAGGTGGTGTCAGTGGCCTCGATTCTGCCTTCCCCCGGTACTGTGGCCTCGATTGTCCAACCCATCTTGTTTGCCGTATCCAATGCCAGGGCAAATGCCTGGTCCGCTGGGAGCGAAAGCACAAGGGTCTTGATATCGGGATAGGCCTGGAGCTGTTTTGCCGCAACCTCCGGTCCGCCGTACTCGGCGGAATTCGGAGCGTCTTTTCGAAGAGGGGGGACAGCCACAAAACCGGGCGGATTAGCGATATCGGTGGTGATGTCATGTATCCTGGGCAATCTCTGGGCAGAAAGCTTCCATGACAAAGGCAGCGCAAAGACTGTTGCGCCAACAACCAGGGCGAGGAAAGCGATTATCCCTCCCATGAAGCTCTTCTTTCTGATGGATGCGGCGATGCCAGCCAGTGAAGCAAGCACGGCAATTACTCCGCTGTAACCTCCATATCCCAAAATAGTGAATCCGGTACGAAAATTCCACAGTCCGATCCGCGTGCCGAGGCCTGCCGCGACCAGGACCAGGGCGGCAATGATTGCCACTACCAGCGACAATGTCGGGAATATCAGAACATGTTTCTTTATTGTTGCCGGATTGTCCGGCTTTTCGTTATTGGTATCCATTCGAACTCGAACCTCCTCTTTGCAGCGCTGATATGCGCGCTACTATTATTATACGCCTGGCTGCAACTAGCGAAAGCGACTAATATTACTATCGCATGCCAAAGATTGGGTGAACTGGGGAGGATCGGGGAACCGCGGGCTCTGGAGAGCGCTGGGAAGATCGAAGGCATGTCAGTAAAGGCGCAGCCTTAGTGGCCTGATTAAACATCCAGCACGACGGTTGCCTTCCACTGATTGTCCTCTCTGAGAACCTTGAGGCGGTGCAGCGTTACTGCTTTGACATCCACCAAAAGGTCATGGCGGGAGGGCGCGATTTCCTCACCACTGAGGTTTGCCATCAGACGGAAGGCGCTGTTTTGGTGGTCAATCCAAACCGAATCCGCGTGCAAAAGCAGCCGGTTGGCATCCTTGAAGTAGACCAATTCCGCAAGAAACGAGTAAAGGAGCAAATCCAGTTCTTCGTGATCCAGCTTGATCTCCAGGGACTTGCGCCGCTGGATTTCACTCGGTTCATCCACCATCGTAGCCAGAAGGGCATCGGCGCAGGCAACGAACAATTCCTCTCGGGTGTCGCCCCAGGCATCGAAGGCCACATCGGCGGTGGCGATATCTTCCAGGTATCTGTAGGGCACGCTGGCTACTCCCTCTGTTTCAAACCCATTTCAACCTTTGATATTCCCGATCGGCACCAGCTTGACCACCCGCCGGCTGAGACCAGCCTCTTCGGTCGCAGCTGCCACCAGGTCGATGTCCTTGTAGGCGAAGCCGGCTTCTTCCGCCAGGCCACCGTAGGAATCGGTCCGGACATAGATCCCGCGTCGCTCCATGTCCCCCAGCAGTTTTTGACCCTTGATCAGCTTCTTGGCCTGGTGGCGGCTCATGGTCCGGCCGCTGCCGTGGGCGGTCGTGAAGAAGGTGTCGGCTGCCCCGGCCTCTCCGGCCAGCAGGTAGGAACCGGTTTCCATACTGCCGCCAATGATGACCGGTTGGCCGGTCTCTTGGTAGCATTCGGGGATGCCGGCCATGTGGGGGCCGAACGAACGTGTTGCCCCCTTGCGGTGCACCAGTACCTCCTGCCTGATGCCGTCGACGAGGTGGGTTTCCAGTTTGGCGGTATTGTGGGCAACGTCATAGACCATCCCCATCCCCAGGTCCTGCGGCGAACGGTGGAAAACGTGGGAAAAGACTTCCCTGATCCGGTGCAGGATCACCTGGCGGTTGACGAACCCCATGTTGACGGCGCATTTCATGGCAGCAAAATAGGCCTGCCCCTCGGCGGAACGGAAGGGGGCGCACGCCAGTTCCCGATCATGCACCTTGATGCCGTATTTAGCGGTCATGACCCGGAGGAAGGTCTGCAGATAGTCGGTGGCCACCTGATGCCCGAAGCCGCGGCTGCCGCAGTGGAACATGACCACCACCTGGTTGGGGATGGTGATGCCGAAGGCCTGGGCCGTGGCCTCGTCAAAGATGTTTTCCGGCCTGGCCACCTGGATCTCGCAGTAATGATTGCCGGAGCCGAGGGTGCCGATCTGGTCGTAGCCCCGTTCTACTGCCTTGTCGCTGCATGCCTTGGCGTCGGCTCCGCTGAAGCAGCCATGCTCTTCGGTCAGCTCCAGGTCCTCGGGCCAGGCATAGCCCCTCTCCAGGCACCAGCGAGCACCCTGTTCGACAACCTGGCGGAATTCGCTACGGGAGCAGCGCACGAATCCGGTACAGCCGACACCGGTAGGGATGCGGGCAAAGAGCATATCTACCAGTTCATGGATACGGGGCCGCACCTCCTCTTCGCTCAGGTTTGTCAAGACCAGCCGCATGCCGCAGTTGATGTCGAAGCCGATGCCTCCCGGCGAGATCACGCCGGTTTTCGGATCAATGGCCGCGACGCCGCCAATGGGGAAACCATAGCCCCAATGGCCGTCGGGCATGCAGTACGAGTATTTGAGGATGCCGGGGAGGCAGGCCACATTGGCTGCCTGTTCAAAGACACTGGCCTCCATCCGGTTCAAAATGGCCTCCGAGGCGATGATCCGGGCCGGCACCAGCATCCCATCTTTGTATGAGACAGGCAACTCCCATATTGTGGGAGAAACCTTGCGTAATTGGGGAGGGAGCGACATGTTTCCTCCGAAGACATAGGTCCTACAGGTCCCCTACGACCTATAGGACCTATGAAGTAAGCCCTATGGCAGCAACACAATCTTGCCCAGGGTGCTGGCCTCGATGACGGCATGGTGGGCAACGGCGGCATCGGTCAGGGGGAGTTCCCGGCTGACGATCGGCCGCAGGGTGCCATTTTTCAGGCCTGCCCAAAAGGCGGCGTGCATGCATGCCAATTCTCTTTCACTGGCGTTGAAAAGTGTCATGCCAAGGATGTTGGCTTCCTTGCCCATGGCTGCGCGCGGGTCGATCTCCACCCGGCCGCGGGATCCTATCACCACGATTCGGCCATTTGTGGCAACAACGCCCAAGTCCTTGTCCAGGTTGACGTTGGCCAGCATCTCCAGGATGATATCTATCCCTTTGCCGCAGGTCAGGTCGGAAATTTTATCCAGATAGCCAGTTGAATGGTGATTGAGAACATGATTCGCACCTTGGGCCCGGACCAATTCCAGGCCATCCTTGTTACCAGCCGTTCCTATCACATTCAGTCCGGCTGCGCTGGCCAGTTGCACGGCTGCGATGCCGACACCGCCGCTTGCCCCGTGTACGAGCACGGTTTCACCCGCCTGGGCCTGGGCTCGCTGGAAAAGTGCCCGGAATGCCGCGCCATAGGGTACTCCCAGGGCGGCTCCCTGGCCGAAGCTGACCCCATCCGGCAGAGGATGGGTTTGGAACTCTTTGCAGAGCACCTGCTCGGCATAGGTTCCCGATATTGAGCTGGCAACGTAGACTCGTTGGCCGACCTTTCGGTGTTCCACGCCCGGGCCAACGGCACTGATGACGCCGGCGGCGTCCTGGCCAGGGGTATAGGGAAGTTTCAAGTCTGGCCTGTATAGGCCGGATCTGATATAGGTATCAACAGGATTGACCCCGACAGCTGCCACCTTAACCACCACCTGGCCGGGGCCGGGAGTCAAATCAGCCACTTCTTCAAGGCCCATGACCTCGGCCGGACCGAATTCTTTGACCCTTATGGCTTTCATTGCAATCATCTCTTTTCTTCATGAAATGGTACAACTCTATGATGCCAGTATAGCACCATGACTCATAAAGGGATTACTAATTGCTGTAAGTGCAAGGTGTCTGAAGAGAATACGGAATAAGTAGTTTGAAGGGGATGAATACGTCAATTCCAAAAGGTAGTTAGGTCGTTCTTCCACCTAAAGAAAAATAAAACGTGGCACCTTTGTCGATCTCTCCTTCGGCAGAGACTTTTCCGCCATGCCGTTGGATAATCCGCTGCACAGTTGCCAGACCGACTCCGAATCCTTCGAAGTCATTGTCATCGTGCAGACGTTGGAAGACTCCGAAAAGTTTATCGGCTTTACTGTTGTCAAAGCCGGCCCCGTTGTCGCGCACAAAATAGGTTGTCTTGCCATCTTTATTAAGCAGCCCGAATTCAATGACAGCCACTTCCTTTTTAGAGGTATATTTCCAGGCATTTCCGAGCAGGTTCTCCATGACTACCCGCAACAGGATCGGGTCGCCAAAACAGGTGGCATCCTCGGCTATGGTGAATTCGACTTTGCGGTCGGGTTGACGCATTTGCAATTCCATCGCCACTGTCGAAGCAATGGCCCCCAGATCGACATTTTCCCGATCCAGTGCCTGGCGGGACAGTCTGGAAAATTTGAGCAGGGATTTGATCATTGCTTCCATGCGGCGGATTTCCTGGTGAATAACCTGGATGCATTGCATGGAAGGCTGATCAAACTGATCGGCATGTCTTTCCATGAGTACCTGGCAAAAGCCCTGGATGATGGTGATGGGGCTGCGAAGATCGTGGGAAATAGTGTAGCTGAATGTCTCCAGCTCCTTGTTGGCCGCTTCCAGTTCCTGGGCACGGTTTTCCAGGTTGATGTTGAGGGCCTCTATTTCCATTTCCGCCCGTTTGCGCTCTGATATATCCTCTTCGACTGCCACATAATGAGTTATGACGCCGTTTTCATTATGGAGCGGAGAGATCGAAGCCGATTCCCAATACAACTCCCCGTTCTTTTTCCTGTTCAGGAATTCACCGTGCCATTCCTTTCCCGAGGTTACGGTACGCCAGAGCTCTTCATACTCGGAATCAGGCACGGCGCCGGATTTCAGGATGCGCGGGTTTTGTCCAATTATCTCTTGTTTGGTGTACCCGGTAAGTTCCGTAAATTTTGAATTGACGTATTCGATATTCGCTTTCGCATCGGTAATAACAACGGTGCTGGGGCTTTGTTCAACGGCCAGGGACAGTTTACGGATATTTTCCTGCTGTGTCCTGACTTGCCTTTCAAGCAGAATCGAGTGAATGCTTTTATTTATGATAGTAAAGAAATTGCCGTAATCCACAGGTTTCAGGATGTAATGGTTGATGCCGATCTCAATGGATTTCAACAGGTATTTGGTGTCGCTGTAAGCCGTTACCGCAATGATGATCGTGTCGGGATTCATGGCTTTGATCTCGGCCGCCATCCGGACACCATCAACCAGCGGCATGCTTATGTCCGTAATTACGATGTCCGGCCGGTGTTCCTTGAAAAGTTCGAGTCCGACTTCACCGTTTTCAGCGATATGGAAACGCATGTCGGGATACTTCCTGGTGAGAATGGAACTGAGAATTTCCCTGGCATCTTTTTCATCCTCCACGTACATAACTGAAATAGTGGATGAATCATGATTGAGTGCTTCCATGTCAGACCTCTATTTTGAATTCAGCGCCTTCATCGGTGTTGCGAACTGTCAGATGGCCGTTCATGCTGTTCTCTATTATGTTTTTCGCCATGAATAGGCCGATTCCGGTTCCCTTGTCTGGCCCCTTGGTGGTGAAGTATGGGTCGAATATCTTGTCGATGATATTTTTGTCGATTCCGCCGGCGTTATCGCTGATGATTACGGTAATCCTGCCGTCTTTGACAAAGGCGTGAATCGAGATGCGGGCATGTTTGATTTTGCGTTCCGATAAAGCATCCCTGGCATTGTGCAGTATACTGATGAGGACTTGCGAGTATTCGTTGGGAAAGCCTGTGATGGAGGGGATGTCGTCACAGTTGATGGTAATGTCGATCTGTTCGTTCTTGAAGCCTCCCTTGACCAGGTTGACGGTTTGCCTGATTACCTGGTTGATATTGAAGTTAATCTTTTCCTTATCGGTTCTGAAAAAATTTCTGAAGTCGTCAATGGTGCGCGACATGTGCTGGATCAGCTTCATGGCCTCGCCGGTGCTGGCCTCAAGGAATTCCTTGCTGAATTCATTGGTTTCGTAGAAAAATGGCAACCTCTGTATGACAAGTCCCAGTGTGTTCAACGGCTGTCGCCATTGGTGGGCGATATTGCCGATCATCTCGCCCATGGCTGCCAGGCGGGCCTGATGCATCATGATCCGGTCTTTTTCGCGCAGTTCCTCCATGGTCCTGAGGCGCTCTTCGATTTCCGCCTGCAGAGCTATCTCTGCGGCCTTCCGGCGCGCATCCCGATAGAGGTTGTCCAGGGTAAAGGAGATGTCTGCGGCCATCTGCTGGAAGAGTTCAATCATCTGCAGATCAAAGTAACCTGTTTCCCCGGCATACAGGGTAAACGCCCCGATTACTTTTTCTCGCGATTTCAGGGCGATGGAGGCCGAGGCTTTCAAACCGTGTGCCCGGGCCTTGTCATGCCATGGGCGGGTGCATTCGTCATTCAGGAAGTCGTTGCAGATGTAGTACTGCCCGCTCCGGAGCACAACGCCCGTCGGGCCTCCTCCATTAGGGTCGCCCTTTGTCGAAATGAATAAATTTTCCAGATAGCGTGTTTCGCCTTGTGAGGCCACGATATTCACCACCCCGGTGGCCTTGTCCACCTGGCCTATCCAGGCCAGGCGGAAGCCGCCATGCTCGACCGCGATGCGGCAAACCTCGTGAAACAGTGAATCCTGGTCGTTTACATGCACGATCGCATTGCCGGTCTCACTCAATACGGCATACAGACGGTTCAGGCGCCGCAATTTCTGTTCGGCTTCCTTTCGTTCCGTTATGTCAAAGGCTATGGACCGGCTCATGATAAAATTGCGGTCTTTATCATAGATTGCGGTTGCGCTGAGGCTCACCGGCAGAATGGTTCCATCCTTGCGGATCAGTTCCTGTTCGAGGTCGCTCAGTTTGCCTTCCTGCATGAATTGCGGAAAGGTTTCATGGAACCGTTTGATGCTGTTGGGTGTCATGAGATCCGGCAAGTGCAACTTGCCTTCGATCTCTTCTTGCGAATAGCCCAGCCAATTGAGTTCCGTGGCGTTGATGCGGATAATGAGCCCGTTTTTATCCAACGAGTGATAACCGCACGGGGCGTTGTCGTAGAGGTCCCGAATCTCTTCGGCTGACTTTATGAGTTGGTTCTCCACCTTTTTCCGTTCATGAATCTCTATTTGCAGGGCTTTGACCGTGCTTGCCAGGGCTGCAGTCCGTTCGGCCACGCGCTGTTCCAGTTCGGCATGGTTCTTCTGCAGCGCCTCCCCGGTCCGCTTGAGATCGGTAATATCGCGGGTAATGCCGAACAGGCCGGTAATGTGGCCGTTTTCGTCGAACAGTGGGCCCTTGGTGGAAAGGAAGATGCGTTGCTTGCCCGACGAATCGGTCAGCACTTCCTGATTGGTCATGGTTTTACCGGCTGCGATGACGGTCCGGTCTTCTTCCATCAGTATTGTTGATTCTTCGACAGGAAACAGGGAGCTGTCGTCCTTGCCGATGACCTCTTCCGAACTTTTGCCGAGCATGCGTGATGCGGCGGCATTGATAAGGCGGTAGCATCCTGCCAGGTCCTTGATGTAGACCGCGTCAGATGTCCCTTCGATAACTGCCCGCAGGAGTTCCCGGTCTTCCGTCTGGGCCCCGTTCGTTGGCTCGTTCCCCTTGAGCTCGCTATTTACTGCTGTGGGGGGGCGGGTTTGGAACTTCAGGTATGCAGGCATGGCCATGGCGTCGCGCGCCATTTCCTCACGGAGCTGCATGAGTTCGTTAATCAACTCTTCCCTGGTCATTCGTTGATAATCAATTGCACTCATTGTGGACTCGTCATTGTTCCGGTCTGTTTTGATGGGAAAAGTTTTCTTGTTGCCGAAATCTTGTCATGGCTGTGGATTAGCAGCTTATTATTATCATGAAACTGCCTTTTTGCAATATGTTGTGGCTGACGGCCGGGTTTTGTCACAAAGCCGCCGGACGCAGTTGTGCCTGCCCGGCTTGCTTGAAAAAATGTTGTGCGGATCAATGATGATGGGCATGGGTATGGCTATGCTGCATGTGGTGTTTCATTTTCTTGAGGACAGGTCCGGCAACACAGGCGATGCATTCGACCTGCAAGGTTGTATGGGCGATGCCGTACGTATCGAGCAGCATATGTTCGACGGCATGGATCACGGACGCCTGACGTTGTTTGAAATCGGTGGTAACGTCAAGGTGGGCGGACAGGACCACAATATGGGAACAGATGGACCAGACATTGAGGTGATGGATATCCTTGACTCCTTCGACCTTACGGATACTCTCCGTGATCTCTGCCACTTTCATCTTCCGCGGCACGCCTTCCAGCAGGATATGGGTGGATTCGCGCATGACACGCCAAGCCCCGAAGAACACCACGCAGCCGATTCCGATGGAAATGATCGCGTCCACTATATACCAGTTGGTGAAATACATGATTGCGCCGCCGATGATCACTCCGGCCGAGGCGGCGGCATCGCCTATGACGTGCAGCAGTGCGCTGTGGACGTTCAGGTCGTCATGGGAATGCTGGTGGAGGGCCGAGGCCGACAGCAGGTTCATCACGAGTCCGATGGTTGCGATAATGAACATGGGCACGCTCTTGACTTCTTCCGGCTTGAGCAGCCTGCCCCAGGCTTCATAGAAAATGCCGATGGAGATCAGGAAGATGGTGACACCGTTGATGAACGAGGCAAACACCTCGGTCCGGTGCCAGCCATAGGTGCGGGTCTCGGATGCCGGCAAACCGGCCAGCTTGATGGCTCCAAGGGAGAGCAGCAGAGCAAAGAGGTCAAGGAAGACATGGGCTGCGTCCGACAGCAGGGCCAGTGAATTGGCCCAGATGCCGCCTGCGATTTCAGCTATACAGGTAACAGCTGTAAGGATGATGGCGTAGGTAAAACGGTTGGCGATGCTTTTGTCGTGATTATCGGATTCCATGGCAAAAGTATACCATAGGGGCTGTTGCTTTCAATGGCTGGTGGCAGACTTGCTGCGCCCCAGGAGCCTTATGGCCTGATAACAGCCGCGCGGGGTGCTGTCGAAGGTCATGACCTTGCAGCCGAGGCGTTGCCCCAATTCCTCCAAACCCACATCGTCCAGGAAAACCCCTTCGCCTTCCTTGAGCATCACGTCCGGCACCAGCAAGGCCTTCCCGATATCAACCCCTGCCAGCGCGGCTACAATGTCATTGCCGGCCACCAGGCCGCAGACCGTGACGCTTTCGCCGAACAGGCGGTTTTCGATTGCCAGGGGCACGAATTCCACGCCGGTCTTCTGCCCCAATCCGGCCAGGAACTCAGCCACGAAGCCGAAGGCCGAGACGCCGGTCGCCACGGTGACCCGGACATTGCCGACAGGTCGCGCCATGCGCAGCACCCGGTCGGCATCCCGCAGAAAGAGCGGTACCATGCCGACCCCGTTCTCGATCTGCGGCAGGTCGCCGTACTCCCTGAAAGGCGGGAAGGGGAGGGCGGCCTTCAGGTAGAACTCGTCGGCCAGAAAGAGGAATGGTTCCCTAAGGCGCTTGTTCAGACTCTTTGCCCGTGGTTGCCAGAATTCGATGAACTCACGGGCATAATCGGCAGCCACCGCCGTCAGGGTGGGCAGGCCCCGGCGGTGGCGGGTCAACCCCAGCGGTACGATCGCCAGGGACTGCACTGCCGGGTGGAGTCCCGCCAGGTCAGCCACGGTACGCTCCAGCTGCGGGCCGTCATTGACGCCGGGGCAGAGCACCACCTGGGTGTGCATGGCGATGCCTGAGTCGGCCAGCTTCCGCAGCTGGTCCATGATGGGTGGGATGTCTTTGTTGCCCAGCAGTTGCCGGCGCAGTTGGGGATCGGTGGCGTGAACCGAGATGTACAGGGGCGACAGGCGCTGTTCGATGATCCGGGCCAGTTCGGCCTGCTTCAGGTTGGCCAGGGTGACATAGTTGCCGTTGAGGAAGGAGAGACGATAATCTTCGTCCTTGACGTAGAGCGGTTTCCGCAGGCCCTTGGGGAGCTGGTGGACGAAGCAGAAGATGCAGTTGTTCCGGCAGCGAGCCGGTTTGGGTGGGGCAAAGGTGAGCCCCAGCGGCTCGTACGGTTCCTTCTCGATCTCCAGTTCCCAATGTTCGCCGTCCTGTTTGACAATTTCCAGGAGCAACTCTTCGTCGGTGGAGGTGTAGTAGCTGTAGTCGATGATGTCCCGCAGAAGGCGTCCGTTGACGCACAACAGGCGGTCCTTCGGTACCACGTCCAATTCATCGGCAATGGAGCCGGGTGTGACGGTTTCGATGACGAGACCTTTCATCGGTCGCCACGGAAAAATTCGCTATTACGATAATAAACCGCCAGGGAGCGGAGGAAAACCTGCAGCACCGCCGTGACCGGCACAGCCAGGAGCATGCCCATGATGCCGAACATCTGCCCCCCGATCAGCAGGGCAATGATGGCCACCAGCGGGTGCAGTCCGACTGTATCGCCCACTATCTTGGGGGTGATGACCATCCCTTCCAGGGCCTGGACCAGTCCGAACCAACCCAGGCAGAGCAGGGGATGCAGGATGTCCTGGAACTTGAGGAAAGCCATGATGACCGACAGGCAGATGCCGATGATGGTGCCCACGTAGGGGATGATAAAGGTGATGCCGGCCAGGGTGCCGATGGCTATTGACAGGTCGATGCCGATAAAGTAGAGGCCGATACTGTAGAGCACGGCCAGAATGGCGCAGACCGAGAGCTGGCCCCGAATGAAGCCGGACAGCACCGTATCCACTTCATCCAGCTTTTCCTGATAGCCCGGGACAAAGCGTGCGGGTATGAATGATTCAATGAACGCTTTGAGCCGCGGCAGCGCTGCCAGCAGGTAGAAGAGGTAGACCGGTATGATGAAGTAGCCCAGGATGGCCAGGATCATGGCAACGGTGGACGAGAAGGCCTTCTGGATAAACGTGAGCACCGGCTTTACCAGGTCCGGTGCAATGCCGCGGGCCTGTTGCAGCAGTTCGTCCAGCCTCAGGGAGAGCCGTTGGGGGGTCTCGATGCCCAGATACGATTTTATTGCCGGAGGGGTGATTTCATAGATGTGCTCGGCGTAACCGGGCAGGTTGATCTGCATATTGGCCAGTTCGTCCTTGATGGAGACCGTCAGGAAAAAAGTGAAGCCGGCCGTGACAACCAGGGCAAGGGTGAAGACGATCATTATGCCCGGAATGCGTGCCATGCCTTTGCGTTCCAGATACGCCACTGCCGGGTTAAGGACATAGGCCAGACCAAAGGCGATGAACAGCTGCAAAAAGACCGTGGAAGAAAAGTAAACGACTGCCGCGCTCAAGATCAGCAATGGAATGGCGATTGCCAGGAGGATTTTTGTGTTTTTTTGCATGGGAGTATGAATTGGGAAACAGACCTCCTCGGCTGGGCAGCTTCGGAGGTCCGGACTTTGTCGGGCTATTGGTGCAGCCGGAAGGTGCCGTCGGACGAGGTGATGTTGGAGATGGCGTGTTTGTAGATCAGGATGTCGCCATTGGAGTCCAGCAGTACGGAAAAATTGTCAAAGGATTTGATGTAGCCGGTCAGGGTATCGCCGGACATCATTTTTACCGCCACCTGAATGCGTTCCTTGCGGGATTGATTGAGATACTGATCCTGAATGTTGAAGGGTGCTTTAGCCATGTTCTTAATCCTCCCGGCGTTCAAAAAATTCAATTGCATGCTGCAAAATAGTAGCAAACTTTGTGGGATATTCAAGCCATATTATATCGGTTTCGGAATGAAACCAAGTGAGTTGACGTTTGGCATAGCGCCGCGTGTCGCGCTTGATCAGCCGGACAGCCTCTTCCAGGCTGCACTCGCCGGCAAAATGGGCGGCCAGCTGCTTATAGCCGATGGCGCGCATGGCCTTCAATTCCCGGCCATAGCCGGTGGCCAGCAACTGCCGCACCTCCTCTGAAAGTCCTTCCGCCAGCATCCTCTCCACCCGTGCCTCGATACGTTCGTAGAGCTCCTGGCGCTCGACATTGATACCGATTTGCAGTGTTTCGTACTGTTGACCGGAAAAGCCGTGTTCCTGCTGGTAACGGGAAAGGGGGATGCCGGTCAGGCGGTACACCTCCAGGGCGCGGATGATGCGTACCAGGTTGTTGGGGTGGATGCGTCCGGCCAGTTCCGGGTCCACCAGGCGCAGCTTTTCCAGCATGGCCTCGTTGCCCACGTCCCTGGCCTCTTCCTGCAACGCCTGGCGGATCTCGCCGGCGCCGCTGGGAGAATCCACCAGGCCGCCCAGCAGGGCACGGAGGTAGAGTCCGGTGCCGCCCACCACGATGACCCGCTTGCCCCGGCTGGTGATGTCCCTGATGGCTCCATCGGCGGCAATGGCGAAGTCGGCGGCGGAGAAGAGACGGTCCGGATCGGCCACGTCGATCAGGTGATGCCGGACCTGTGCGCGCTCCCCGGGCGACGGCTTGGCGGTACCGATGTCCATGCCGCGGTAGATCTGCATGGAATCCGCATTGACGATTTCGGCGTCCAGCTCGCGGGCCAGGCGCAGGGCCAGCTCGCTCTTGCCCGTGGCGGTCGGTCCGCAGATGATGAGCAGTTTTGGTAGTAATTGACGTGTTGCCATCTGGTAATGTTATTTCCTGTCCCGTGTCCTGCCTGGCATGTAAAAGCCTTGCGGTGTCAAATCGTGTCGCGATTAACGGTTATGGAGATCACCGGCGGTTGTTGGCCGGTGATCTCTGCCTGGTTGAGAATTGCATTATTTTCAAAGCGTCTTGTGTCAAGGCTGGGCAATCTGTCTTTTATCGTTTTATCTGCCATACGTAGTCTTAAACTCGCTGCTGCCAACTTGCCGGATCTCTTTGGTATCACGATGCTGTATATACCAGTCGATTTTCCAGTTGCCGTTCGTGTAGCCACCTGTCTTTATGCCGAAATAGGTGAATCCCGGAGTGTAAAAGCCGCTCGGGCCGGCTTCGAAGGTTTTCCCGTCCGGGTAGGTAATTTTGTATTTGTACATCCAGACCGGTGTGCCGTAACTGTTCAGGTACTCCTTGGTATGCGGGCCTTGAATCCAGGCGGCAAACAGTTGATTGCCACGGTATTTGCCCGCCTGTGCGCCGTTTTCATAAAGTTCCTTGGCATCCCATACGTTGCCGCGTTCGACAACTTTCAACTGCTTGTCGTAGTTTTCACCTTCAACAATAAGGCCTACTCCACTGTCATAGAGTTTCCAGTTTTCAGCGTTTGCTGCATTTGCAAAAACAAACAAGAGCAGAACAACTAATGATCTTAACATAACAGCCTCCTTCACTTGAGTTTAGGAAAGTAGGCACACTCCCCATATTTACTGACAATAACGGCAAAGAAAACTGAAAATGCGGGGAGAGCCCCGAATTTATCCTGCCGCCGCGCGTTTGACCTTTTCTCTTTTTCATTCCGCTTACTGTTTTTGGGTCAGGGCGATGGGGTCAGCAGGGCGATGGGGTCAGGCAGGGCGATGGGGTCAGGACTTGAAGACTTGAACTCTTAGCAAATCCTGGCGCAATTGTTCCATTTTATCGGCAAGTTGAGAATCTAGTGCCTGCCGTTGTTCAAGTCGCCTCACTGCACAGGTCAGCGTTGAAGGGTCTCTCCCGACCTGTTTCGCCAACTCGGTCAGCTTCCCCGAGCTCAGTTCAAGCGTTGCCCACGCGGCAACACTTCGCGCCTCCGACGCGACTCGTTCTTGCCCCGATCCCCTGAGCCGCTGATCGTCGATGTTGTTTTGGGAAGAATACTTTCCCATTGTTGGCATCTACGACTGTAATTATTTCGCATCCACTTCCGCAGCCTATGCCTACTACTGTGTAATGACCGGCAAAGTTAGGCCCTTCCTGAACGCCCTCTGTCAGAGCCGTTCTGTATTTTCTTGCTTCTTTATGGCTTTTTAAATTTATTTTGGTTGGTTTGCCTTTGAATATTTCTTTAGCTGGAAATTCGTCGAAGGAAGGCAAAGTTACCGCTGAAGCTAGCAGAACTACCGAAAGTAAAATTGCCTTTATCATGTTTCCTCTTTTTTCAGATCAACGGGGCCGGAGTTGACCCGCCCTTCAGGGTCGGCGTCTAACGACGTGGTTATCTCATCCTTCCCCTGGGGAAAGATCAAAATCCTCAATGTCACTGTCATTCATGGAGATGTTATTCTCCGCCTCGTTCATCTCAGTTACATCAGGAAAGTTTTCTTCCACATCGAGCATAGGCGAGATGTACTCGCACATGTTTTTCAGCAAATCAAAATTCTTCTGGCCCAGTATATCTATTTCCCGTTGAAAGTTGCCGTCGTACTTGTTACACAGAGTAAGAATTACGCGATAAGCGGCGCGACACTGCTCCTCTGAGGCAGCCTTTGCTTTTGAAAACTCAACGTAACATGCCGCTACGTGCTCCCACCAAGCAACCTCTTGAGATGGGTGAGAATCCCTTTTGAACCCATCGAGCCAATAAGCCATAGAGTGTGTGTCAACCCCCCAAAGAGCTGCTCTTATCAATCGGATTCTCCCGATCAGCTCGCGTGGTAATTCCTTGTGGCGGATTGGCCCGAACTTCACCTTTCTGGGATCAATTTCAATCACTTCTGCATTCTTCAGCATTTCCTTGTAGCGGGTTCGTCTGTGTATTTTCGAAAGCAAATCCGGTCTTATAATCCCGAGAATTTTTAAACAGATCTCAGAATGCTTGCCTTCGCTGTAGATCGCAGCCAGTTTATCTGCGAGAGTCGGGCTATACTCCAACACTTCCTCTCTTGTGACATTATGCCAAAGGGGTATGATAACCTTGTCGTGGCCAAGTTCCTTCGCTACTAAACCTTTAAGTTCATATTCAGGCCAGTCTTTTGCGAAAAAGTTCTTGGAAAGTATTACGATTCCGAATCTTGAACCACTTAATCCCTTGTCTATTGATCTACTAAGGCTATCTCCAAGACTGAGAGAAAATTCGTCATACCAAATTTTTGCTCCAAAGCCACTGAGAGTTTCAGCTAATGTCCGAGCTACCTCGTCCTTGTCTTCGCTAGCATGACTTATAAACGCGTCCCATTGCTTGTTTTTCAAATTCATTTTTCCTTTTGTCGAGATAACGGGGTCGGCCATGACCCGCCCGCCAAGGTTTTTCGGGCGGTCGGCGTCCATGGACGTGGTTATGCCTTTTTTCGCAGAGTCACGGCCCAAACAGCCAGAAGTGCAAATGTCCACGCTCCTACAGCGATAAAGCCACCGGGATATAAGGTGCCAAACCAAAATGCTCCAATCCAGAAGACTACACATGATCCAGCTATAAGCCACGCAAACCAGGGGCTAACATTTTCTCCGCCTCTGTAATTGCTTTTTCCCCCGGAAATAAGTGCAGCTGCAATAAAGGCAAAAACTCCCAGAAAAATGCCTATCGAATTTCTGATTGCCTCTAGTAATGTCACTTTGTGGTGAAATATGAAGTCCACATAGAAGATTCGCCCTGAGACACAAACTGCAACTATTGAGGAAAACAGGATGCTTCTCTCTATTAACTTCTTACGACGGGCTTCAAGCAACTTTTGGCTTGGATGGTATGGATTTGAATTTCCGTTTTCCTGCCGATTCATGAAATCTCCGAATATTTCATTGCTCTCATATTTGGCATAACGGCTGAGAGCACACCGGGGTCACCGGTGTTGCGCTTGGTTGAACTTATATTGGTCCAAACCAATCACTAAGTGCTGCCAATACTCCTGTTTTGGGAGTTTCCCAGTTGAAATTCCATGACCTTAGTCCACCAAGGTCTGCTCTCCCATGCGCAAACTCGTCTTCTCTTAAAAACAGAACTCGCTTACCCATAGCACGCATCCATCCCCATTCCATGGCAACATTTGGGTTTAACTCGGGTCTATACCGGTCTTCGACAATGGCAATTCCAGTAGAACAACCTAAGAGATGGATTTCAACTTCATCCCATAGCCAATCATGATATCGCGCGCCTGTGGCTAACCGTGGGATCAATCCTCGATCAGTAAGACCATTGCATACAACCTCAATGATATTTTTGAGTTTTTTGTCGTTTTCACTATCGCTTTCTGGGAACTTAGTCATTATGAAGACTGATTTCTCAAAATCACCGTTCTTAAAAAATGAACTTAGAGCTGTTCTGTGTCGCGAGTGCCATGGCGGCACGCGGAGTAATAGCTTTACCAAATGATCCATATCATTTCGACATGCAATCAATTCGCCACGAAGTCTTTCAGCCTGTGATTCAATGTATTCACCATAGAGGGGATCTTTGTCTAACTGTGTTTCGAGGTCACGAAGTCTTTCGACTTTTTCACGTTCTTCGAAAAATGATCGCTTTATCTGAGCAAGGAAAGTTGAAATGTCGTCCATTCAGCGTTCCTCCTCAGTTAGTTTTGTTACTAAATCACTGATCCACTCAGGTGAAGCACCACTAAAACCTTTTGCGCTAGAAATAAGGCGTATGTTTTGTGCAGTAGCTTCTATTTCCCAAGGTGTATTTGCTTTAGCACGTAGCTTTTCAGCTAACTGATGGGCTTCTGCTTTTTCCCCTCGAATTACTGAAAGTTCTAATAGACTCGCTGTTGGCCAAAATTTATCACCCGATTTCGCTACAAACTTTTTTGCCAGTGACATCACTGCTGGTATCAATTTATTACGAACTTTAACAGATTCACTGTCACCAAGTAGGTGGAGTGTCTGTACTGCATTGAGCCCAATATGAAAATCGTTGGGGTATTTCCCGAATCCGCGCGTATAGGTTTCAGCAGCACGGCGTAAGCTCTCTTCTGCAGCTTCCTGGTTATTCAGTCGTAACTGTTCTCGCCATCTCTCTTTGTAGGCACGGCCTAACAATGTAGTTAATTGATAATCTTCCAAACCATGAGCTTGAGCCATTTCAAGTATACTTATTGCTTTACTAGTTTGTGCAGTCCTTACAAGTGCCCAAGCATATTGAGAATATGATTTAGGATCTGGACCAATTTTATCTTGGAAAAGGTTAAACGTGTTTATCAAACCTTCAGAGTCACGCAGGTCATAATAAGCGTCTACTAATGCTCTTAGTATAGTCCTGTCAGAAATATTTTCTGTTTCTGCTTTCATGGCCAATATTTGTAGAAGCTCAGAATTCCTGCTAGAAGCTGCTTCTTCAATTTGTGCCAGCCATTCTTTTTTCCCTCTTGTTTTCTGTGTTTTTTGCTTGCGGCCTAATAGCTGATTAATTTCAGTCTCAGTTCTAAGTGCCCAACGTGCGACTAAGTCTTGAGATAATGGGTAAGCTGATTGTTGTTGATGAATACTTGTTGCAAGATGATGAAATGATTGGGCATCGGATCGAATTACTTGGAATTGTGAGATGGGGCCTGATAAGTCAGAGAACTCCATGTCAACAAGCCAAGGAATAACTTTTTTGGAGCTTCCGACCATTACACCGACCTCGTAAAGTAGCCAGGGTGAGTTTCGAGAGTCGTTGGTTAAACATACAATTGCAAGCTCACTTGATTGCATTGCATTTTGTATTTGGTCTCTCCATCTGGAGCCAGCACTAATGTCTGAGCCAGGAGACCAAATTTCAAAATCTGGAAATAGCTGCTCAAGCGAATTGCGTAATACTCCCGAAGCTCGTCGCCCGAGCTCACCTGACCAACTAAGATAAATTTTCATAATTGTATGTGCCTCCGGAAGCTCTTTCATGGGTGTTTTTGCTCTGTTCAACGTCTTATGGGATGACCGGCGGCGGAAATGCGTCGGCTTTTTAGACGCGTTTCTGACCGTCCGTGTCCATCCCGGTGTTGAGCATTAGCCCGGCGGTATAGCCGGGCTATGGGGTTTTCTCGGTTTTGATTCTTCCGGTTTGACAGGATTCTTCCCTGTCATTTTCCTCTTGGGTGGGATTCTGACAGCCTATTTTGTCT
>PJFB01000005.1 GCA_003574895.1 Geobacter sp. | reverse complement strand
AAGTTCACGCCCATGACGGGCGTACACAATACCGTTGGACACCGACCGGGCGGAGAAGTCGCCCGGACGGGTCAACGGCGCACCCCGTTGAAGGAAGAATAGAATCGTATGGACAACACTGCGAGAATACAGCTAGTAGGCGGAGTAAAGGTCGGGACATCACTTCCCGGCGATTATAGTTTCTATGGCAATCTTTTTGGGCGAATGACCAAGGAAGTTAGGAACACGGGCAACCTGACAAGGTACCTGGCATTCGATTATCTCTCTGACGAGAATGACCCGATAACCATTCTTGGCATTGAAGTCGATAGTATCGAGAATATCCCTGATGGAATGATCGCTCTGGACCTGGACAACCACAGCCTGACTATCTTTGATGCAATGAACGGGAAGAATACCATTGTATGGCAAGAAGATGTGACCTGGCAGTGGCTAAGCAAGTCGCCTTCTGTCTGTAATCGAGGGGTGACCGGTGAATTCAGTGTCCGGGTCCCTTCAGAATGGTGTGGAACCGGCGTTTCAAGCTATCGGAAATTTTCAATGACCGCGAACGCATATGTCGCGCCAACTCAGACCGGCTGTGATGACAGCATTCACCTTGTGGACTATGACTCAGCATGGCCGCAACAGTTTCATGAGTTTTCAGGCTGGCTCCGTGAATGTCTGGGACCTGATGTGGCGCTGCGGATCGAGCATTTTGGGAGCACCTCGATACCGGGAATGATCGCAAAGCCAATAATTGATGTGCTTGTCGAAGTCCCTTCTTTTACTGAAGCGAAGCAACGGGCTCTACCTTTACTCAATAACGAACTTTGGGAGTATTGGTGGTATGGCAAGCATATGACCTTCGTCAAGAGAGACAAGCTAATGGGGTTGCGGACTCATCATGTCCATATGATGTTGAATGGACGAGACCTGCATGCACGCCTTGCCTTCAGAGACCACCTCCGATCGCATATGGAAGATGCGGCACGCTACGCCGATCTAAAGCGGCAGTTGGCCATGTGTCATCAAACAAACCGGGAGCAGTACACCGATGCAAAAGCATCATTTGTGAATGAGATAGTGGTAAAGGCGATGAAACACTTCTGAATCTTATTGAGGGAGATAAAAGTTTCCAACCCGCGCCCTGACCGGCCTGAAGCCGGTCAGGCTTATGACGTTGCATGAACGAAGATTGAATGCGAACAATAATTATCGCTGGTTTCTTCGTGATCGCTATATCTTGCTTTATTGCAGCTATTTCGATGGATCGCTCGATTGTTCTCAAGGCGACTCCTGATTTTAGACTTTTGCGTTGATTTTACATTTTCCGCCTTGATGTTGTATATCAAACGAGATACAATTTGAAAAATGATACTGCGGAGGAAACGATATGCCACGAGCTGCAATGATTCATGCGCGGATGGAGCCGGAATTAAAACAAAATGTTGAGAGCATCTTTAGAGCGCTTGGAATGACGACAACCGAAGCAGTGACACTTTTTTACAAGCAGGTAGAGATGCGGCACGGATTGCCGTTTACGGTGGAGGTGCCTGATGAGGAGCTAGACACCTGGCAGAGAGAAGAGATCAGAAAAGGGCTTGAGGAGATGAGAGCCGGAAAGTTGATTGACCACGACGATGTAGTCAAACGCTGGGCGGCTCGAAAATGAGAATACGCTGGACTGAAGGAGCTGTTGGCAATCTTGACCAAGTCGAGGAATATATTGCTCACGACAATCCAACGGTTGCGGTTGCTACAGTAAATAAGATCATCGATTCTGCTCGGATTCTGGCTGACTATCCGACCATAGGGAAACGCGGACGCGAACGTGGGACAAGGGAACTTGTTATTGCCGGCCTCCCGTACATCGTCATCTATGCTGTACAGCGTGAGGAGCTAGTTATTCTCCGAGTACTTCATACATCTATGAAATACCCGTAACAAACCTCTCATGTTCCCTGCCCTAGAAACTCCATCACGGCAAATTATCGACACCAATACAGTGAAAACCACGAATGTCCAACTAACGGTAGCACCGGTCGTCGGGAAAAACTCCCGCCGTCGGTTTGCCTTGCCACGCTGAGCAGAGAGAGTTGGGAATTCACAACAGAAAGGACATCCAGCCATGAGCAAAATGATCGGCATCCTGACTTCCGGTGGTGACAGTCCGGGGCTGAATGCGGCTATACGAGGGGTGGGCAAGGCACTTCTGGGACGTTATGACATGAAGGTGATCGGGTTCCGTGACGGTTTTCGCGGCATGATGGAAAACCGGACCCAACGACTTGATTCAGCGGCGCTCTCAGGCATACTCACCTTGGGAGGAACTATTCTCGGCACGAGTCGTGACAAGCCCTATGCCATGCCTGTTGCCGGAAAGTTGCAGGATATGACCGCTGTCATTGTCGACAATTATCGCAAGCACCATTTGGATGCACTGGTCTGTCTGGGGGGTGGCGGGACGCAAAAAAACGCCTATCACCTGATGAAGCACGGACTAAACGTGATCACACTCCCCAAAACCATCGACAATGATGTGCCTTTGACCGATGTCTCCTTTGGTTTTGATACCGCTCTCGGCATTGCCACGGAGGCGATCGATCGGCTACACAGTACGGCCCATAGCCATCATCGCATCCTTGTTCTGGAGCTGATGGGGAACAAGGCCGGCTGGCTGGCTCTGGGTGCCGGTATTGCCGGAGGCGCCGATGTCATTCTGATTCCGGAGATACCCTACGATGTGAAGAAAGTGGCCGCGGCAATCATGCGGCGCAGTCACAACGGACAGGGTTTCAGCATCGTTGCCGTAGCTGAAGGGGCCATTTCGAGACAGGTCGCCGATAAACTGGCTGAAGAGGGTAAGGACAAGGGGGGCAAGAAGAAAGCGCCGAAACGGCAGGCCCAGGAAAGGGTGGCAGAGAGCAAACCGGGAAACAGCCTACATCTGGCACAGCAACTGGAAGGGCTCACCGGTCTGGAATCACGCCTCACAATTCTGGGTTACCTGCAGCGCGGGGGGACACCTTCGGCAGGAGATCGCCTGTTGGCTACGCGACTGGGAACGGCCTGTGCCGACCTGATCAATAAAGGCGAATTCGGCGTTATGGTCGCTGCACGGGGTGATGGTGTCAAGCCGGTAGCGCTCAAGGATGTCGTCGGCAAACGCAAGACAGTACCTTTGGATCATGACTGGATTGAGAGTGCTCGCAGCGTGCATACTTGTTTTGGAGATTGACGGTAGTAGCCCCAAATGTCTCAAGAGGATTATTGAGGAGGAATACCATGAAAGATGAACTTTTTCAGGAACTGCGGAAAGTGTAAAACAGGGCGCACCGATCATGAAAGGCACAATGCAGCCCTCCAGATCCTTTGAATTTCCGGAAACCGAGGTTCGTGCCCTGCGTGAGCAATTCGGTCTTTCACAGGCTAAGTTCGCAGACCTTGTGGGAATCAGCGTAGGAACATTGAGAAACTGGGAACAAGGCCGCCGTAAACCGGAAGGCCCCGCACGGGTGCTTTTGCAAGTTGCTTCACGTCACCCGGGGCACTTCTGGACATTGGAAGGGAACAGCCCCAAAGAACAGGCCGCACAACTCGTTCAACCGGACGTACAAAAAACTGCGTGCAACTTAAATCTTGCATCCGCCTCACATTTTTCCACCAAACAGTGTAAGTATCGTGGAAGCGTGAGCAATCCTACGCGGCCAACAAAAGAGGCTGCACATGTCGCATCCTCTGAGCCATAGCTTTTTCAGCGGTTTTCAGGTCATAACTAGTTTGCAGGTTCATCCAGTAGGTCGGCGTCTGGCTGAATACCTTGCCGAAAAGCACAGCCAGTTCTGCCGTAGCAGGACGTGAACCCTTGATAACATGAGATATTCGCATGGGTGAAACGCCAATTGCATGAGCTAATGCGTTTTGCGACATGCCAAACTCATCAAGTATTTCCTTCAGGAAGACCCCCGGATGTATGGGGGGAAGCCCGTTTTTGACAGCCATAAGATTTCTCCTTTAATGGTAATCGGTGATTTCGACATCAGTAGCATCACCATTGGTAAACTGAAAGCATACACGCCACTGGTCGTTAATTCTGATGCTCCATTGTCCCGTTCTATCACCGGAAAGGGTTTCAAGGCGGTTTGACGGGGGCATTAGCAAATCAGTAACCTCGCGGGCATTGTCCAACTGCGTTAATCGCATGATCGCGCGGGTTATGATTTCCGTTGGAAGTTTTTTGGACTTCCCCGTGGCAAAGAGCTTCTCAGTTTCTTTGTTCGCGAATGATGTGAACATGTTTTCAACCCAAACAATTTGTTTACATGAGTCAACCGAAATACCAGCGCAAGAGTGCAAGGTTCCATCGGTAAGGCCCGCTGGGTAAGCCTCGTCACGATATTCGAATAATCTAAAACCATGGAGGATGACATTGTATGAGCATTGGAACACCGCTGAAACTGGGTGCCACTAAACTGCTGCTGTTGGGATCGGGAGAACTGGGCAAAGAGGTCGCCATTGAGGCGCAACGGCTGGGGGTGGAGGTGATCGCGGTTGACCGTTATCCCCATGCCCCGGCCATGCAGGTGGCACACAGGAGTCATGTCATCAGCATGCTGGACCGGGATGCCCTGCGCCGGGTGGTGGAAGAAGAGCGGCCCGACCTGATCGTGCCGGAGATTGAGGCCATTGATACCGCGTTCCTCCTGGAATTGGAACAAGGAGGGCAGAGGGTCATCCCCACGGCCCGCGCCGCAAACCTGACCATGAACCGCGAAGGGATTCGACGGCTGGCTGCCGAGGAACTGGGCTTGCCCACGGCACCCTATGCCTTTGCACAGAGCGCGGAAGAGTTGCGCTCCGCAGCAGATACCATCGGGTTTCCCTGCGTGGTGAAACCGATCATGAGTTCGTCGGGCAAGGGACAAAGCGTGGTGCAAACCGCCGCGGAAGTGGCTGCCGCCTGGCAATATGCCATGGATGGCGCACGGGGCGCCTCGGACACCGTTATTGTTGAGGGCTTTATCGACTTTGACTACGAGATAACACAGCTGACTGTCCGCCACGCCGGAGGCACCTCGTTCTGCCCCCCGATCGGCCATGTGCAGATCAAAGGCGATTATCACGAATCATGGCAGCCCATGGCCATGTCGCCGGCGGCCCTTGCCGAGGCCCGGCGGCAGGCCGGGGCGGTTACCGCCGCCCTGGGCGGTTATGGCATCTTCGGGGTGGAGCTGTTTATCAAGGGGGACACAGTCCTGTTCAGCGAAGTATCTCCCCGCCCCCACGACACCGGCATGGTTTCCATGATTTCCCAGAACCTGAGCCAATTCGAGCTCCATGTGCGCGCCATACTCGGGCTGCCGGTGCCCGAGATCCTCAACCTTGCCCCTTCGGCCAGCCATGTGATTCTGGCGGCGGACAGCCGGGAAAACGTGCGCTTCGAAGGCATCGCCGAGGCCCTGAAGGTGCCCACCGCCAAGCTGCGCCTGTTCGGCAAGCCCGACACCCGCCACGGCCGGCGCATGGGAGTTGCCCTGACCCAGGGTGCATCCACCGATGAAGCCAGAAGCCGGGCCGAGGCCTGTGCCCATAGCGTTCGCCTGGTTCCGCAAGGGTAACAGGAGCGGTATCTCTCGGAAGAAAAGCAGTGGTCAAAACAACGGGCAGGGGGATCGACACCATGAACTTCGACAGTATTCCACGGGAAGAGCTGCCCGGCATCCTCTGCCGCATGCCGAAGGCAGAGCTGCATATCCACATCGAAGGTTCGCTGGAGCCGGAACTGATCTTTGAACTGGCAACGCGGAACCGGCTCCGGCTCCCCTACCCGACCATGGAGGAACTGCGGGCGGCCTATGCCTTTACGGACCTGCAGAGTTTTCTGGACATCTACTATGCCGGGGCCGGCGTGCTGCAAACAGAGGATGATTTCTTTGCCATGGCCTGGGCTTATCTGAAGCGTGCCAAGGCCGATAATGTGGTCCATGCGGAGATTTTCTTCGATCCCCAGACCCATACCGCCAGGGGCATCCCCTTTGCGACGGTAATCAACGGCCTGGACCGCGCAATCCGCCGCGGCCGGGAAGAGCTGGGGCTGAGCGCCTCGCTGATACTCTGTTTCCTGCGCCACTTGAGTGAAAAGGACGCTTTTGCGGTGCTGGAAGATGCCCTGCCGTTCCGCGACCGGTTCATCGGGGTCGGCCTGGACAGCGGTGAGCGGGGAAACCCGCCGGAGAAATTCGCCCGGGTCTTTGCCCGCTGCCGCCAGCTGGGACTGCGGCTGGTGGCCCACGCCGGTGAAGAGGGGTCAGCGGAATATATCAGCCATGCCCTTGACCTGCTGCAAGCGGAAAGGATCGACCATGGCGTGCACTGCCTGGATGATCCCCAACTGGTCGCAAGGCTGGTACAGCAACAGGTACCGCTGACAGTCTGCCCGCTTTCCAACGTAAAGCTCTGCGTGTTTCCGAGCCTTTCCGCCCATAACATCGCCAAGCTGCTGGCTGCCGGCATCGTGGCAACCATCAATTCCGACGATCCGGCCTATTTCGGCGGCTACCTGAACGAAAATTACACCGCCACCTTTGCGGCTCTGCCTGAGCTTGGGGTAAAAGAGGCTTACCAGCTGGCCCGCAACAGTTTTCGGGCCAGTTTTGCCGATGAAAATACCAAGGAAGGATGGATCAGGGAGCTTGATGAATTCTTTGCGCATCGTCATGCACAGCCCTCGACAGTATCAGCCCATTGACGAACACTGCCAACGCGTGCGCCATGCATAACCCCAGCGAATCTCAAGTTGCGTCTCACTTGTGTTTGATGAATGTCCCCTTCTCGTATTCCTCGAAGGCTGTCTGCAGTTCCTCTTGGCTGTTCATGACAATCGGCCCGTACCAGGCCACCGGCTCGTTGATGGGCAGGCCCGAGACCAGGAGGAAGCGGACCGGCCGCTCCTGGGTGCTGATGGCCACCGCTGCGCCGTCATTGTAGAGGATGAGGCTTTCCGCCCCGCAGGCGCATTGCCGCTTCATGTCGAAATAGTTGTCCCCCACCACCTCGTGGGCATAGGCGTTCCGTTCCGGATCAAAGTACCCTTCACCGTCCACCACATAGGCAAAGACCTTGTGCCCCCTGCCGATGGGGTGCGTAAAGGTCGTTTCCGGGGGTATGGTCACGTCCAGGTAGGACGGGTCGATGACCACGTCCCGAACCGGCCCGCTCACCCCGGCCAGTTCGCCGCAGATCACCTTCACCCGGATGTCCCCCTTGAGTACCACCTCCGGGATCTCCCCGGCCGTCAGACCCCGGTAACGGGGATCCATCATCTTGTGGGAGGCCGGGAGGTTGGCCCAGAGCTGGAAGCCCCACATCAGGCCGTCGTTGTCGCCCCGTGGCATCTCCTGGTGAATGATGCCGCTGCCGGCGGTCATCCACTGCACGTCGCCCGACTCGATGACCCCCTTGTTCCCCATGCTGTCACCATGCTCCACCCGCCCGTGGATGACGTAGGTGATGGTCTCGATCCCCCGGTGCGGGTGCCACGGAAACCCTTTCAGATAATAGGGGGGATAGTTTGAATGGAAATCGTCCAGCAGGAGGAAGGGGTCGAACAGGGGAACGTCGCTGTTGCCAAAGGCCCGTTTCAGGTGGACCCCGGCCCCCTCGATGGTCGGCTTGCTCTTCCAGATCTTGCTGATGGTGCGTATGTCATTCATGGAGACCTCCGCGTCTGATTTTTTTCAAGTGTACCCTTGTTGTGCCGCAATTCAACCGGGCGCCAATTGCCCCGGCCGTTAACGGTCCGATTTATTCCGTTTTCTCCGCTTGCTTCCCACCACAGGGAGATTACACTTTATGCAACGAATGGCTGTTGCACGGTTTCGGCGCTGCAGGCGAAAAAGAGACGCCTGAATCCTTGCCGCCGGCATGTGAAGACATCACAGATCCATGAAAAAGGAGAATCATCAATGGACAAACTTCTTGCAGGAAAAACGGCAATTGTTACCGGCGCCAGCTCGGGCATGGGATACGATACGGCTTTGACCTTGGCGCGGTCAGGCGCCGCTGTGGTGATCACTGCCCGCCGCCTGGACAGGCTGGAGAAACTGGCGGCGGAGATAGCGGCCCAGGGCGGCAAGGCACTTGCCGTGGCCGGGGACGCAGGTCTTCCGGAGGATATTGACAGGCTGCTGGAGCGGGCTTTGAGCTGGGATGAGGGCGGGGGCAAATATGACATCGTCGTCGTCAACGCCGGCCGGGGCCTGGCAGGCGGTATCCTCGACAGCGACGAAGCCCAATGGCAGGAGCTGTACCGGACCAACGTCCTTGGCGCCGCCCACCTGATGCGCCGGGCCGGGCAGTACCTGGCCGGGCGGAAGGGGGGCGACATCGTGGTTGTCGGCTCCGTGGTGGGGCGGAATATCTCGCCCTTCAGCGGCTTCTACGGTTCCAGCAAGTTCGCGGTGGGCGCCCTTGCCGAAGGGTTGCGCCGTGAGGTTTGCGGCCAAGGTGTCCGCGTTTCGCTGGTTATGCCCGGCATCGTGGTCAGCGGCTTCCAGAAGGTTGCCGGTTACGACGAGAAAAACTTCGGCGGTTCGATTGCCCAGTTCGGCAAGCTGCTCGAACCCCAGGCCATTGCCGACGGCATCCATTGGCTGCTGACCTTGCCGCCCCATGTCAATGTCAGTGAAATCATGATCCGCCCCACGGGCCAGAGCGCTCCGTGATACGGTGACCTTCCGGTTCCGAACAGGGGCCGGAAGGCCCTTTCCAGCAAAAGCCTCCACCATTGTCGGAGATCCTTACATACCGCCATCATCCAACCCCAAAATGTGTTGGTATTCTTTACACAGCACCTGATCCTTATGTGAACCTTACGGAAAATCAGCATGTTGGACAATGGTGCATTTTTTGCATTAATTTTGGCTAATTTTATTCAAACCCCTAATAAAAACAGTTGACTAGGAGGCGCCATGAGGAGACCGAAAGTTGGAGATTGAATAGAGAGACACCTATGCATTACCTCTCCCCCCCCCCCCCTGAACAAACACACAACGAATGTAGATGTTACAAACGAGAGAACAGGAGAGACACTATGAGCTATCCGGAAAATATTCGTTTGAGACACTGTTGCATCTCTTTGTTCGCGACAAAAGGCAAGATATCTGGATTGTTGCTTATAATTCCCCTACTTTTGCTGATATGCAGTCAAAATGCAAGCGCGCTCCAGGCCAATGCGTCGGCGTCATGGGCTTTTTCCGACTTTGACCCGGTAACTGCCAATGGCAACGCCGGCACCGGGAATTTCACTGTTGGCCGTGACGTGGCAACAGTTTCAGGGGCCGGTACTGTTACCCAGCCGGTTCCGCCGGCGCCCATTTCCTTCCCCTATGCCGCCAATGCAGGTGCGGGGCCAGTAGGGTTCACCGCAACTCTGAGTGCGGGCGGGACCACGGCTACGGCTACTTCAACCATGACCGTTGCAAACCCGGTCGGGAGCTACTATCCATGGACCTTAAACCTTAATGCAAACGTCACAAGAAACAGTATCTTCTCACCCGCCGGGACAGCCACGGCCCCTGGCAGCGATCCCGACTATTTTGACCCTGCGGCAATACAGCTGAATCCGATATTTCAGGAGAAGGTAACACTTGGCGCTGGATCATCGGTGTTCGAGGAAGACCAGCATGACGAGGCGTTTACGAAAATGAGCCGCGACTCAAGCCTGTTGACGAATCCGATATTTTTCATAAGTATTTTGGGATTGGGAAATGGCTTGATCGACGCGACAGTGTATTTCAACCCTGATCCAAGCCTTACGTTTTCTACCACCGCAACCGCATTGGAAAGTCTTTTGGAGTCCAGCACGGGGCTTGGGACTGCTGGCGGACTGGCATCGGATCTTTCGTTCGACTATACGTGGGACCTCTCGCACTTCAATGTGTCAGCTGCTGACACCATTGGTGGCGGCGGAATCAGTTATGCCGCTTCCGCACCGGTTCCTGAGCCTGGTACCTTTTTGCTGATGGCAATCGGTGGACTTGGAATGCTGGGCTGGCTACGCCGTCGTTCCTGAACCAGCCAAATTGATTACCCAAAGAAAAACTGGAAGCCGCCTCAATATTTTGCCCGCGTTACAACTATTATGTGATGTAAAGCTGTATCTCGTATAAATATAGCCGCCCGCCCGTTATTAGTCCGGGCGAGCGGCTATAATTTGAGGATTTTCCGCGCAGCATCCTTGTAATTTCGAGCTTGGCAAAGCTGATCTGTTACACTTTCTCCCCGCCCCCTGATTTCCACATTTAATTCATAATTCGTCCTTATTTTGCGCATACAGAGATACTAACCTACAAAAATTATAAGCAGGACTAGCTCTGCTTCCGATTCATCGGTGGTAGGTGCCCGGAGATGTCACGTCATTGGCTGAATGGAGGTGAAACCGGCAGTTTTTCCGAGAGACAATATTTTAAGAAAGGAGACAACACCTGGCCACATCATCGGCTGCTTTGGCAGCCCCACCCGCAAGTTCCGGACATGTTTGCGGAACCTGATTCATCTCACTTTTTAAAGGAGGTAATAAATGTCAATTTCGGCAATTTCTTCCAGCAGCAGTTATACAAACCCCTTTGCCAAGATAAAGGAAGATTTTCAGGATATCGGCACGGCGCTGCAATCCGGGAGCCTGAGCGATGCCCAGAAAGCATATGAAACCCTGCAATCGGATACCACGTCCGAAAGCAGCGACAGCAACAACCCCATGAACAAGGATATCGAAAGCCTGGGTACGGCTCTCGAATCCGGCAATCTGGCTGATGCCCAGAAAGTTCTGTCCAAAATCGAGCAACATCTGAAGGGACACGGCGAGTTTGCCAAACAGCAGATGGATATCGAAGCAGCTCTTTCAACAAGCTCAAGCGACACGTCAAATGATTCGTCAACATCTTCGGATGCCGACACCCTGCAAAAGAGTTTTCAGGCCCTGAGCGACGCGTTGTCGTCAGGCAACCTGTCCGATGCCCAGACAGCACTTGCCGCGCTACAAAAGGAAGTGTCATCGCAGAATGGCGGGCAGAGCAATGACCCGTTCAGCCAGGATCTTCAAAGCCTTGGCGATGCCCTTGAATCCGGCAGTTTGAGCGATGCCCAGGATATTTTCTCCAATATCGAAGACAAGCTGTCATCCCGGCCACAGGGACCGCCACCGGGACCGCCGCCGGGCAATGGCCAGGCACAGGGCAGCGATTCCGAGGATACCGTCGCCAACACGCTTCAGGCCCTGCTGGACGCTTTGAACGAAAATGAGTCATCCACTTCATCGACATCAACATCAGACACAACCGAAAACGATCCGATCACCACACTCAAGGCCTTACTCACCTCAGCACTGAAGAGTTACCAGCAAATGAGTACCACACAGTATGCGGATGATGCTGCAAACAGTGCCAGTACGCTGCTTTCGTCTACCGTTTAGGCCACGAAGCGGATGATCGCTCCCTTGGCCGGCCCTCTGCGAGGAAGCCTTGAAGAATACCGACCGACAGAGGTATTCGATGTATTCGTAAAAAAATCCCTCCCCCCGCTGGGGGGGAGGGACAGGGAAAGGGGAGGGACAGGGAAAGGGGAGGGACAGGGAAAGGGGAGGGACAGGGAAAGGGGAGGGTTGAGGGAAAGCTCGGGAGGACTGCGATTGCGCTGAGGATTTTGCGACTGAAATTCCTCTAAATACCGGAAATATAGTGGATTCATAATGTTATGGTTATTCCTCCTTAGTAGCGATACGACCTTTTATATCCTTCCAGGCAGTTCTCTTCGACCGGAAGGGCCATATACCGCCACGCGCCGATTCGCCGGAACAGCAACCCAATCGGCTCTTGTGGCTCGTGCGCTGCCAGTTGGTTCTTCAGATCCTCAATTGTCCTGATCGGTTTGCTGTCCACCTCAAAGATTATGTCGCCATTCTCCACACCGGCCAAATGAGCCGCGCAACCATGATTCACCGCCATGACAATAAGCCCGGACGACATCTCCATACCGCTCTCCAAGGCAGATAGCTGATCGATTTCGGTTATTGCCATACCCAGGACATCAAGCTTTAACGGCTTAACTTCGCGCTCTTCCACAATAAAGTTGCCCATTGCCATTGTCGCCTCCTTTACCATTGGTTATCCGGGCCAGGGGCCTGTCTCCTGCCTTCCTCACCGCCGGGCCCGGGCCTTCCGCCGCCATCCCAGGGTGGGGGAGGTGGCATGTGTCCGGACATCTGCTCGCATCCGTAGCGCCCCCCGGGCTCCTGGCCGCGGTGACGCGGGGGTGGCGGTGGCAATCTCTCGGCCAGCGAGCGCTGTTCAGGGGTCAATAATGCGTTGATTCGGCTTCGGACCCGCTCACGGGAAACAATCAGTTCTGCCTCGGCCTGGGCCTGCTTTGCCGCTATTGCCCTGACTTCCGCCTCGTTGAACTTTTCAGCCTGGCCAGCCTCATGCAACTGCTTGCGGCATTCCGCCATCTTCTTCACAAGCGGCATGGCCTTTTCCCTGTCTGCCGCCAGGAGCGTCTTTATTTTTGCCAGCTGATCATTGGTCAGCTTGAGCTGCCTGGACATGTGATCGATCATTCCATCAGGAGGCGGAGGCATCATGTCTGCCGGACCCGGTCCCCATCCCCCCATCTCTCTTTGTTCGTCAGCCGCGGCCAATGCACGGATCGCATTGCCCCCGACCGCCACGGCTGCCAGCAGAATGCATGTGATGATCCGCCGTTTCATAAGGTTTCTCCTTTCGTTATTGGCAGCATTTCATCTGCCGTCGTCCGCTAATTTCTCACCTTTGGTTGGCTTCGCCTCCTGGAGGTGCGGGCGGAGCGCCTTCTGGGACCGCCACCAGTTGATCCTTGAATTTTTTACAGGTAGCCTTGATCGTATCGCCGCGCGGGGTGACGACCTCCACCGCAGCCCCTTCGCTCTTGTCCTTGCAGGCATCGAATGCCTCCTGGGGCGGCTCTCTGCGTTCGCCGCCACCCTGTGGTCCGAAACTGGCCCATACCCCGGCCGGAACCACGACGCTGAACAGACTCATGATTGCCATCCGCTTGATAACCCGTATTCCCATCTTTCACTCCCTTCCGAATCCTGATATTTTGACGGCACGGTTTCCGGCAACAACCCATGCCGTCATTCATCCCAATGAACCGGGAGATGTATGTTCCCTGCCGATGATTAAGAACACTAACAGGCAATTGTGGTTGAATTATGTAAAAATTATGAAAAATCAGGTAGATCTGAAATGCAATTGGAGATACCATCCTTTGACAACAAGACTTGATAAGGTAAATAAGGTGAATTATATTGGGTACGGCACTTCACAAAGGACAGACCTATCTTGAACTCGACAGTATTACCCTGCTGTAGAAAATTGCTTCATGCCGCCCTTCTTGGGACTTTTCTGGTCTTGTGCCTGGCAGCGACAGCGCCGGCCCAAGAGAACTTCGCCATCTACCCTCCCCTTGCACCCGGTTATTCCTCCATCAAGGTCTTTGACAGCCACAGGCGCTTTGTCGGCCGGATACTGCCCGAGAAGAGATATTGGGTCTCCATCGACCGCATCCCTGTTTTCCTGCAAAATGCCCTGGTGGCGGTCGAAGATGCCCGATTTTACGAGCATGGCGGGATCGATATCCTGGGGATCGCCCGAGCCCTGGTAAAGGATGTGGCCAAGGGGAAATTGGCCGAAGGGGGTTCGACCATCACCCAGCAGTTGATCAAGAACATGTACCTGTCGGGCGCGAAAACCATCGAACGGAAATTGGAAGAGGCCAAAATGGCCATGGAGTTTGAGCAGAAATATACCAAAAAGCAGATTCTGGAGATGTATTTCAACGAGATTTACTACGGAAACGGTGCCTGGGGCATTGTCCAGGCGGCCCGCCTCTATTTCGACAAAAACCCGGAGGAGTTGACCGACGCGGAATGCGCCATGTTGGCGGGAGTGCCGAAAAACCCGGGCCGCTACAATCCGTTGGGAAAACCGGCCAACGTCACCGGGCGGCGCGATGTGGTCCTCAAACGGATGGCGGACCTGAAAATGATCACTCCCAGACAGAGGCAGCAGTTGCGGGCCCATCCGGCAGCAGTGATCAAAACGGGCCAGGCCCCCCAGTACCTGGCTTATCTCCGAAACAAGCTGATCGAGCGGTACGGGGCGGGAATTGTCGAACAAGGCGGATTGGAAGTGACGGCAGCCCTGGACCTGAACCTGCAGAAATTGGCGGAAAAGACCTTGAAAGAGGGGGTAAAGCGGATTTCTCCACAGTTGCAGGGGGCATTGGTCTGCCTGGATCCGGCAACGGGTGATGTCCTGGCGGCCGTTGGCGGCACAGATGACCAGAGCGCCTTTAACCGCGCCTTCCAGGCCAGGCGTCAGCCAGGTTCGGCCATCAAGCCCATTATCTACGCCGCTGCCCTGGAAAAGGGGTTTACCGCGGGCAGCATCTGGGATGATACGCCGGTCGCCTACGATAAAGGCAATAATGAAGTCTGGAAACCTTTGAACTACGGTAAGGAACAGTACGGGGAGATTTCCCTGAGGCAGGCCCTGGCATACTCCAACAACGTCATCGCAGTCAAACTGCTGAATGACATCGGGGTCCCCTATTTTGTCGATTTCGCCGCGAAAATGGGCCTGTCGCTACGGCCGCAAAATGGTCTCTCCCTGGCCTTGGGAACCGATGAAGTCACCTTGAACGACCTGGTGCAGGCCTATTCTCCCCTGGCCAATGGCGGCTTACTGCCCAAATCCAGAGCCATCATCCGTATCTACGACCGTAACCGCCGCACCTGGAGCGAGAACCCGCCAATAATCACGCCAGCCATTTCCCCGGCCGCCGCCTTTGTCACCACCCAGATGCTCAAGGATGTCTTGACGTACGGTACCGCCAAATCCCTGAAGAAATTCAGCCAGACACGCCCGGCCGCCGGAAAGACCGGCACCACCAACGATTATCGCGATGCCTGGTTCATCGGCTATACGCCCAGGATGGTAACCGGCATCTGGGTAGGCTATGACAAGCCCAAACCCGGAGGGAGAGGTTTTACCGGTGGCGCGGTTGCAGCACCGATCTGGGAACGATTCATGCGCCCGGCCCTGAAGGCTCAGCCGGCCATCGATTTCCCCATGCCCGAGACAGTGGTCTCCGTTGCCATCGATCCGGCGACCGGTTGCCTGGCAACGGCTGACAGCCAGGAGAAACGTGATGAGTACTATATCGTTGGAACGGAACCTGGCGAGGATTGCTCAAAAAATGGCGCCGAACCAGTCAAGCAGCCTGCACCTGACCAACCCGAGCCCAATGCCGTGGAACAACAGCCTGCGGCGGGTACGGAAGGTGTGCAGACGGATGGGGCGGAATAGGCGCCTCAACCGGCCTGGGCCGGTTGAGGCATGCCCCCTTATTTCATGTTATTTGCCTGAGCCGTAGTTGGTGCTGATATAGTCAACGATGATTTTGGCGTCCTTATCGGGTATTGGAGCCCCGTAGGTTTTGATCATCTTGTTTACTACGCCCTGCCACTTTGCCTTTGGAAATTTCTGTTGCGTGGTGATGTAGTCGAGGCTATGGCAAATGCCACAATATCTGCGGGTCTCATCCATACCGGGCCCGTCCTTCAGGAAAACGGACGGCGCCGGCAAGCTGATGCTGCGTTTTGATCCTTCCTTGGTTGAACCCTTTTCAGCGGCAATGGCCACGGCAGCACAAACGATGGATGCGCCGGCAAGCAGCAGCAACTTGATTTTCATAGTCTTCCTCCCAGGTATCTAACCTACTGTCAGATTGTATTTTTCCACCTTGTTCAAGAGATAGCCCGAGGGATTCCAAAGGCCGTCAAAAGGTTGTGATTCGCCGATGCTGTTGGTTGCCTTGACCAGGATGCGATAGTTGCCCGCTTTAACCGGCTGCCAGGGATAGAACCACTGTATCCACGAGTAGCGCCCCAGATCCTTGCCCAGGCGGGCCGGCTGCCAGCTCATACCGTTGTCGACCGAAACCAGGACCTCCTTGATGCTGTAGCCGCCGGAGAATGCCAAACCCATGAGCTCTATGGCCTGGCCGGAGTTGAGCCTGGTACCATCTTCCGGATTGATCATCAGTGAACGGGTGGTCATGCGATTGATCGGAACGCTCTTTTTGGGGACTGTACCCGGCTCGACACAGCCGCAGGGATTGTCGGGAATCCGATAGGCGGTCTTCATCCAGAAACTGCTGCTGGGCTTGACGCTGACTTCGATATCGGAGAGCGATTTCACCCAGTAGGAGGCATACCACCCCGGCACAACCAAGCGCACCGGGAAGCCGTTCAGCATGGGCAATTCCCGGCCATTCATCTCATAGGCGATAATGATATCGTCCTCCTGGGCCTTATCCAGGGGCAGGCTCTTCATGAAGTTCGGGGTCGTGGGCAATACAGCCGTATCCAGCCCCCTGAAGAAAACCTCTGTCGAGCCGGCCTTGATGCCGGCACTTTTGAGGACATCCTTGAGACGTACTCCCCCCCAGGTACAGTTACCCATTGCCCCGTTCAGCCATTGCCCCCCAAAAACAGGAGGGTCAAAGAAACTCCTGCCATTGCCAGCACACTGAATGACAGCGGTGTAGCCCACTTTCTCAAATTTTTTCAGGTTGTCCAGCGACAGCGAAAGCTGTTTGGCAACGTTGCCGTGAATCCTCAGACGCCAGGTATCCAGGTCCACTGAAGTCGGTATGTTGGCAAGGTGCCAGCGTACAAACAGGGCCTCGTTCGGCGTCACCAGTTCCCGGAAATACTGCAAAGGCGTTTCCAATTGCGGCGGCCTGGAGGTCAGCAGCAAGAGTTCGGCCTTTTCCGGGTAGGCGACAAGTTTTCGTTCGCTGGCATACAGTGCCGACGGAATAGTTCCGGTGGCAGCCATTGCCGTGGTAATGCCGACGGTTTTAATAAAATCCCGGCGGGTCATTCCTTGGAATTCCATATCAAACCCCTTTCATTTTGTAGTGGACTCTATTGATTTAATCCGTGTGTTTGATCGTGGCGCTTCGTCCCTGGCAGCATCTGATTCCCCGGCATTGCCAGTTAAAAGATTTTATAAATCATAACAGGGATCAAGCGCTTCGCAATAGACCGGTCAACACGCGAGCAGGAAGTATTGAATTTTCCGGCCAATGCTTAGGGATCCGAACCCCATACCCCGTAATCCTGACCGCACCGTCACCCGAACGACCATATTGACGCTGACTCCTTGGTGGTGATAAGGTCCGGGTTCGAGGCCCCAAAAATCGCTTTGCCGCTAGCGCCGTTGCAGCGCCACGCACAAATAGCCACAAGGAAAGGTTTGCAAATGATTTCAAGAAAAAAGCTCTTATCACTGGCAGTACTTTCAATCTCGGTCCTGACGCTTTGTTCCTGCGCCGGCGTCAAACCGCTCACTGCGGAGAGACCGGCGGAGGAGGCTTTCCGCACGGCACTGAAAAGGGAAACCTCCACGCTCAACATCCCTGTCGAGGCTTCGACAAGCGAGCTGGCCAAGGTCCTGAACCAGACAATCCGCAAGAACCTGTACAAAGGCTCGACCAAGACCATGGGGTTGGCAGCGGACGTGACCCGCAACGGCCTGATCGTTGTCAGCGCGGCGGACAACTACCTGTATGTCACCCTGCCGATTGCCATGACGCTGAGCAACAGCATGTTTGAAACGCAGGCCATCCCCCTTAAGCTGAAATTCAAGGTCAAGGCCGGCATAACCCCGGACTGGCGGCTGCACACCGAAATCTATTATCTGGGATTGAGCGATCTGCTGGCGGAAGAGGTCGGCATCGGCCCGCTATCCATCAAGCCGCGCAGCATCGTGGAAGGCATTATCCAGCCGGTGGAAAGGCTCTTGTCCGGCTTGATCGTGCAAAAAGTAAACGACATGTTTCCCCTGAAGACGCAGGTTGCCAAGGTATGGAACACTGCCCAGAAGCCTGTCCTGCTGGACAAGAACTATAACGCCTGGCTGAAACTGACCCCCATGGAGGTGATGATGTACCCGCTGTACGCCCAGAACGACCGCGTGCGATTCAGCGTGGGCATCAGCACCTTTGCCGAACTGGTTGTTGGGCCCGAGCCGGCCAGCCCGCCGCCGCTCCCACTGCCCAACCTCAAGCTGGTCAACACCTTTGACAAGACCTTCCGCATCGCCCTGAATGCCGATCTCTATTACAAGGACCTGCTTGCCATCGCGTCACCGCTGCTGCTCAACAAGAAGTTCGACTCGGACGGCAAAAGCATCGTCATCAAGGGTCTCGACCTGTATGGCAACGGCGACAGGCTGGTCGTCAAACTGGAGACCCAGGGCTCCTTGGACGGGGTGTTCTACCTGAACGCCAAGCCCGTGTTCGACCCGCAAACCAACATCTTTTCCGTGGAGGACGTGGACTTCGACATGCAGACCAAAAGCCTGCTGCTGCAATCGGCAGACTGGTTCCTGCACGGCACCATCAGGGGCATAATCCGGGACAAGCTCAACATGAACCTGACCCAGCAGTTGGAACAAACAAGGCAGATGGCCGACAAGGCACTTGCCAGGGTGCCGCTGGTGGAGCACGTGTTCCTGAAAGGCAACATCAAAGGGCTTAAGTTCAACGATGTGATTGTGCAGAAGGATAAAATCTCGATTCAGGTCTACACCGAGGGGGAATCGGCAATTCTGTTTCAATAAGGGCGGATCAAGATAACGCCTCAAGGGCCGCCTCTGCAATCCACAGGCAAAGTTTGCAGGGCGGCCCAGTTGAAACTCTTCACTTGCGGGTAATCATCAGGAAGCGGTCATCCAGGGCCGCCTCCAACACGGGCCTGACCTCGGAGAGGCTGAGCCCGCCACCGCCGCATCCCGGAGGCGGCAGGACCACCTCGCTCCATCCCTTCAGGTCCGTCAGTTCCCGCAACTCCTCTACCGACCGGCGGATCAGGCTCAGGTTGGAAATCTCCCACGGGCTCTCTTCCACCGGGAAAGAAACCAGCCCGTCTCCCAGCTCAAAAACGTGGTTCCCCCTTTCCGCTACCAGCCGCCCCAGGCGTGCCGCCAGATCCGGAAAGCGCCGGCCAGCCTCCTTGGCGCAGCCGTTGCCCATGATTGCCCTGCCGTCGGGCCTGACCCGGCCGTTGGTGGTGACCACCACGATCCTCTTGCCCAGATGCTCCCACAGATCGCCCTCTATCTCCCGCATCGCTGCCTCCTTGCCGGCTGCCAACTTATCCGTGCAAACATTTTTACTTCACAATGGTCCCGTGACAAACAATTTTTTTGGATACTTCATACATTCGGAAATTCCGTTCTACATCCCTTGCTTAACTCCTTGACGCCACCGCCCCCTGAGGTGTATGAAAGTGAGTAACTTTTTATGCGGAGTTCAGGAGGGATGATGGGATGCGGGTGTGCAGTTGCAGAGAGCCGCTTGGTCAGCGCGGAAACTGATCAAGCGGTTTTTTTGAATCATGCCGGCATGTTGAAATCCGACAGACCTTGGGTCGCCGCAACATGGCGGCTCAGCAATCCCTGATACTATTCACTACTTTTTTTTGGAGGGTGTGCATGCGCAACCTGTTATGGTCAGGTTTTCTTATCATGATGGTGTTATCCGGCTGCGGCTGGGACGGAACCCCTACCCGGCCCAATGATTTCACCAAGCTTACCTCCCTGGAGATCGTTGCCAACTCGCCAACCATTGCCGCGCTAACCTCCACCAAGCTTACGGTAAAAGGCAATTTCTCGGGGATATTTACCCGCGACATCACGGATCAGGTGACATGGTCCACCGATTCGCCGACCGTGGCCGGATTCACCAACACCGCCATACCGAACGCGGTTACCGGCCATATCCCGGGGACTGCCGTCCTGACGGCCACCGTGGGAAATATATCTAATACCTTCAGCCTGACGGTAAGCAATGCAACCGTCACTGCCCTGGCGATCACCCCGGCTACCCCGTCGGTCCCAAAAGGCCTGACCCAACAATTCGCGGTTACCGGCACCTTCTCTGATTTATCCACCCAGGATGTGACCCTTGACGCCACCTGGGCCTCCAGCATCACCACCGTGGCAACCGTCAGCGACGCCGCCGGCAGCAAGGGCCTGGCTCAATCCCTGGCAATTGGCAGCACGCAGATCAGCGCCACCTTCGGCGGCATCAGCGACACGACATCCATGACCGTTACGGCGCCGGTGCTGCAATCGATCGCGGTTTCCACCACCACCCCCTCGCTCCTGAGCCTGACCAGCGGCACTTTCCAGGCCAACGGCGTTTACTCCGACGGCACAAGCGTGGACGTCACCAGCCAGGTCACCTGGAGCTCGGCCAATACCGCCATCGCCACCATCACCGCCACCGGGGGAACTGCGACTGCACTCTCGGAGGGGACAACCTCAATCAGCGCCACCTATGGCGGCGTCACCGGATCAGCCAGCCTTAAGGTAACCGGAGGCCATCTGACCGGGATTACCGCATCTGCAGCCACCACTACAATGATCAAAGGGACCAGCAGCGCCCTGACCGCCACCGGAAAGTTCAGCAACGGAACGTCGCGGGACATTACCGGCATAGTTGCTTGGTCGGTAGCCAACACAAACATTGCAACCGTAACCTCACCGGCTGGCAATCTGGTATGGCTGAACACGTCGTCAACCACTTCGGGGACGACCACTGTGACAGCCAGCTACAGCACCCTGAGCAGCACTATCGACCTGACAGTCACCGACCTCGGGGTTGCGTCCATTGCAATCTCCTCGGGGACCATGGATCTTACGGTCGGGACTGCAGCCCGTCTCAATGTGATCGCCACACTGACTGACAATTCCACCCAGGACGTGACCGCCAACAGCACCTGGACAACCACCGACGCGACCATCGCCTCGGTCGACAATACCCTGTCAGCAACTATCGGACGCGTCAACGGCGTCGCCGCCGGGTCTGCCACCATCACCGCCACCTATGGCGGATCAAACATCACGTCTCTCGTCACGGTCAAGACACGCACCGTCCAGAGCCTCACCATTAATGCGGTTTTTGGCACAACCGTAGCTACCGGCGGTCAACTTCAAATGAGGGCGACGGCCACCTACACCGATGGCACCACACAAGATGTGACCGAGAGCGCGACCTGGAGCATCGACACACCGAGCATCGCGATCCTGATCACCAGTCCGTATCAAACAGGATTGGCAGTTCTACCAAAGCTGGTCATGGGGGTTGGCACCGGTACGGCGACCCTGAGCGCCACCTTCGGGGGCAAGACCCAAACCACCACGATCACGGTGCAGTAATTTTCTATCAATGCCAGGAAGGGATTACATGAAACGAACCTGCCAGATCTTGATCGCCCTTTGCCTGCCGCTCCTGTTCTGCGGACAGGCCAAGGCACAGCATTCGGGACCCTATGTGGGGGCTTTTTTCGGCGGCAACGCGCTGATGTCGGCCAAGAGCACCGACAGCCAGGGGAATTTCGGGCTTACCTACAAGCCGGGCCTGCAGGAAAGCGCCGTCATCGGTTGGGACTTCGAACCGGGTAATCCCGTGGGAGAAGGACGGATCGAGCTTGAATACACCCACCGCAGCAACCAGCTTGATCGCGTGAAATTTACAGATGGAAGCTTTACCGGTGGCGGCAAGGTGACGGCGGACAGCCTGCTGGTCAACTTTTTCGGCGTCTTCCACGACAAGAGGAGTTGGTCACCCTATGTGGGAGTTGGCCTCGGTGCCGCCCGCATGGAAGCGTCCGATCTGATCGTGACCGGCGAACCCCTTGCCAGCGGCTCGAATGTCGTCTTTGCCTACCAGTTCGGCACGGGCATAGATTACGCCTTGACCAAACACTGGAGCATTGACCTGGGCTACCGCTTTTTCGGCAGTCTCAGGCCAGAGTTTACCGAATCCAACGGGAAAAAGTTCAAGATGGATTACTACAGCCACAACGCCGTTCTCGGCCTGCGCTTCGGATTTTGACACGTACTGGATTCAGCCACGATATAATTCCGAAAGGGGCATCGAAAAATGAAAGTCCTGATAGACCTGTGCATCGTTCCAATTGGTGTCGGAGTATCGCTCTCTCAGTATATAGCCGCGTGTGAAAAGGTTATTGCCGCCGCCGGGCTGAAGAGCTCGCTCCATTCGTACGGCACTAATATCGAGGGGGAGTGGGATGCTGTTTTTGCCGCGGTAAAGCGTTGTCATGAGGTTGTGCACGAGATGGGTGCGCCGCGCATCACCACGACCATCAAGCTGGGTACCAGGACAGACCGGAACCAGACCATGGAAGACAAACTGAGAAGCGTGCAGGAAAAACTTTAAACTTGCTGCAGAAATCAGCATTCTTTCGTCAACTGCGAACAGAAACCATACCATCCCCACACATGAAAAACATCTGTCGTACCTCTTCCCTCCCAGCTGGCCAGCTAGCACAGCTCGTCATTCAAAATTCGCCTGATCTTGTATTTCCGCGACAAAAAATCATAACGGATTGATCCTTCAAAAGAATCTGTTAGTATTTTAGCAAATCATACCAAGAACTGGGGGGGGCGCCTATGAAATGGTTCCTTGATCTGAAAATCGCTGTTAAGCTTTTGGTCGGGTTTGTCCTGGTTGCCATTATAGCTGGGATAATCGGAACCATAGGAACGTTGAACATCAGAAAAAGTATCGTGGTCAGCGATGAGCTTTATCAATTCAACGTGTTGCCGATCCAATATCTTGGCGATGCCGAGATTCATTTCCAGCAAATAAGAGTTTTTATCAGAAACGCCCTACTCATCCAGGATGCCGACGCCATCAGGAAAAACGTCGATTCGGCCAGGGAGACCCACAAAAAGGTCGAGGAAGACCTTGCCAAAGTGGATAAAATGGTCCGCAAACCAGAGCAACGGGTAATATATGTCAAGCTCCTGGATGACTTGAAAGCTTGTGCCGCATGGGAAGACAAGGTTCTGAATTTAGCCTTGGCCGATAAGCAGAGTGACGCCTTTGCCATGCTCCGCAGTGATGGCTATAAGGCGGTCGGTGATTCGGTCAACTCAGCCCTGGAAAAACTGAAGCAAATGAAAGCCGATTCAGCCAAGATGGATGCTGAAGAGGGTCATCAAAACGGAAATTCGGCAGTAAACGAATGCATTGTATTCACCATAATAGGCATGATATTGGCCGTTGTCCTTGGATTATTCATGGCTCGTATCATCAGTCGTCCTTTGGTTGAACTTGCCAGTCAGGCACAACAGGTGGCTCAGGGAAACTTGAGAGTAACCGTCGCGGCAGACTCCAAGGATGAAGTTGGACAACTGGCACGGTCGTTCGCTACGATGATAGAAAGCCTTAATAGCATAATATCCCAAGTCAGTGACACTTCCCTGAAAGTGGCCTCTTCTTCCAGGCAGCTAAATGATACGGCGGAGCAGATGGCCACCGGAGCAGAGGAAGTGGCGGCACAGGTCGGCACCGTGGCAACGGCAGGCGAAGAGATGGCGGCAACCTCCAGCGAGATCGCGCAAAATTGCCAATATGCGGCAGAAGGCGGCAAAAAGGCCAGCGATACAGCCCAAAACGGTGCGGTAGTGGTCAATTCAACCGTAGAGGTCATGAATCGTATCTCTGAAAGAGTCAAGGTGACTGCCCATACTGTGGATCAACTGGGGGCGCGTAGCGATCAGATCGGCGAGATCATCGGAACCATCGAAGATATTGCCGATCAAACCAACCTGCTGGCGCTGAATGCCGCCATAGAAGCAGCAAGAGCAGGGGAACAGGGGCGGGGATTCGCGGTTGTCGCGGATGAAGTACGGGCGCTCGCAGAAAGGACCACTAAAGCGACCCGTGAGATTGGAGAGATGATCAAGGCGATCCAGTCCGAAACCAGGGGAGCGGTTTCAGCGATGGATGAGGGCGTCAAGGAGGTTGAACGCGGGACCAGTGAAGCATTCAAATCCGGCCAGGCATTGAAGGAAATCATCGAACAGGTTAATGCCGTCACCATGCAGATCAGCCAGATTGCCACTGCCGCTGAACAGCAAACCGCAACTACCAGCGAAATAAGTACCAATATCCAGCAGATTACCCAGGTCGTCCAGAATACATCCAATGGGGCGCATGAATCGGCTAACGCCGCATCACAATTGTCCGACCTTGCTGAAAATTTGCAACGGATTGTAAACCAATTCAAACTGTCGGTGTAGCAAACATGGCGGCAGGACAGTTGTCCATGCCGCCATGTATTCGACTATGGCCCTTTGGCAAAAAAACAGGATGGGCCATCCAGCGTTTCCCACTCTATTTCCCTGAATAACTGCCTGATGGCCGGAACGGAATGTCCCCGCCCTTCCTCGGTCTTTTCCCTGATGTCGCGCGGATTGGCGCCCACCTCGGCCCAGAGCAGGTTGGCGCTCCCCAGAATCGGGACCGTGCCGGGTTCGTGGGAGCAGTTGCCCTTGACGCTGCGTGGCACGACAAGTCGGGTGACCGCCACGATCTGGGCCATCCGCAGCTCCGAGATCATCCCACGCTGTGCCATGGCAGTCCCAGGAATTGGGATGCGACGCGCAGCCCCGCTGAAAGCGGGAGCGATGGAGGCGGTGAACAGGATCAAATCAGCCAGTTCTTCATTACCGTGTTCGGGGCCAATCGGCTCTACACAGGTACCAACCGTCAAACCTGCTTCCTGAAAAGCCTTGATGCTTTCGAGCCTGCGATCGGGGCCGATCTTTGTGTCAACCCCCTCCCGCAGGCGGAGGGCATGATAAACACCTTGATAACCGGCAGCAACAAGCGCCTGCGCGTTAACGGCATACTCGTCTCCCACATTGGCGATCATCATTGTCTCGGGATGCAGATTTTGTCGGACCTCCCTGGATATCTCCAGGTATTGCCCCGGATCGAAAGTGGCGGTCGCCATGAGGTAAATCGCATTGGCACCGTCTTCCTCGAACTGCCGCGCCTGCTTGGCAGCCTCCTCGGGAGCGGTAATCGTGGCGGTCCGGAAAATGTTGTTGACCACCGCAAATGAACAGAACAGGCAATCCTTGGGGCATGGGGCCAAATTGACGGCAAGCTGGGCATGGATCTCGGCCCGGTTTCCGCTCACCTCCCTCGATATCCGCGACGCCTCTGCCATAACCATGTAGGTTTCAAGTGAGTTTGGCGGCAGCGCCAGCAGCGCCACCACTTCTTCACGGGAGAATTGCCCGGCGTTGCGTGATTTTTTGATAATGTCGTCCAGATCCATGAAACTCCTCTCAGACCCATAGTATTTGGTTGCAGGAACTGTAGCATACTTTTTTCAGTTCTTCAGCAAACCGTTTGTAAAGCGGCGCAAGCAACGCCATTGACAAATTGCCATGCCGCAACCGATGATGACGGCCCCAGTCGGTCGTTGCCGGAACTCGGAAAAAGGGGTATTGTGTGAATATGGATTTTCATCACCACATACTCTCCCGGCGCTGCTGGATATTCGATCTGGATGGAACCCTCACTCTCCCGGTACACGATTTTGCCGCCATCCGCACCGCACTCGGCATGGCCGATACCGACCCCGACATCCTCCAGTTTCTCGCCTCCCTGCCGCCGGTAGAAGCAGCGGCCAAGCATGCCCGCCTGATGGAGATCGAATATGATCTGTCCGCCAAGACGGCAGCCGCTCCAGGGGCCGGACAACTGCTTGATCAATTGCTCAGACGTGACGCCCTCGTCGGCATCCTTACCCGCAATACACGGGAGATTGCCATCCACACCCTCGGCCAGATCGGCCTTAAGGGGTACTTCACATCCGAGGCCATCCTCGGCCGGGATGAAGCCGCACCCAAACCCCATCCTGAAGGGATCGAAAAACTGCTCGCTTCCTGGGGTGGCGCACCGGACGATTCGGTAATGGTGGGCGACTACCTGTTCGACCTGCAGGTGGGACGTGCCGCCGGCACTGCCACCATCCATGTGGACCGCAGCGGCGCCTTCCGTTGGCCGGAACTGGCCGACCTCGCAGTATCCACCCTGGAGGATCTGGCCGAAAAGCTTGCGTACTCCGTACCCATTCCTGCTCCTTATTAATCTCAGTAATGCTGAGATTTTTCCAGTCCATATTCCGCAGCGACACCATAGCAGGCAAACACCCCGAATCTTTGGTCAAAGCCGCGATAGAGCGTGCCGTCGACGGCACCGATCCCTGGATTCGCGCCGTTTCCGGTTACAAGAAGAAGCTGAGGCCGGCGGTGATCAGGGCCATGGATCACGTGGTGATGCTGGCTGAAGGCATGGCGCCGGCCATCGTTGTGAAGCCCGGCAGCTATGACACAGATCCCAAGCTACGCACGTTTTTCATCTCCAAGGCGGATATGAGGAAAATTCTGAACAGCGACCGTAACCTGGCCGATTTCCGGCACCAAAATACCGGCACTGTGCCCCTGATAAGAGCAATGCTGGCCATGGAAAAACACGAGTCTGTCTTTATCGGTGCTGCGCTTTCCGGCGACATTGTTCTGCACGATGTTCCACAGGTTGCTGTCAGTTTCGAGGCCCATCGACTATTCGATCTTGCGGCAAGCGAAAAAGAGACCCGCCGACTGCTCCAAAAACGAGCTTACGACAACCTCCTCAGCCTTGCTCTCAGGCGCATTACCATCATGAAAACGGAACGGGAGAAACTTGAACGCTACCGCATGCTGCTTCAGTCCAAGCTAAATCTCTTGCAACGGGGAGGATGGGGGTTTGATGAGGCTTTAGGTGACGAACGCATGGATGTGGCGAGAGTAGAAAAACAGCTCGCCCGGATCGAGTCCGATTTGCTGGAGATCGGCGGTGACGATCATATGCTGGAGGCCTATCTGGGCGTTGTTTTGGACGTACTTGGACACCCCGAGGAACATCTTTGGTTCAGCAAAGAGACGCTGACCATAGACCGAATGGGAATCAAGCGGCGCCAGACCGCCGGCGACACCCGTGAAGTGACGCTCGATATAATAAACAACTCCGAAGGCCGCAGCCTGGTCGTGTCGCTGATTACCATTTCCGGAGATGCCATTTGAAGGCGGGTGCTGGCAAGGCGCCAACATTCAAATCATGGACAGAAAAATTCCAGGTGGCAGTCTCGGCAATTTCTGTAATTGCCCAAGGAAAAGCCGCCACTGCCTCCTGAAACCAGATGACAGTTGGCACAGCCCAATGACTTGGAAAACAGAAGATTGTGGTGCCTGGTCGTGTTGTTCTGGTCATTGTGGCAGACACTGCAGGTTGTGTTGTCCTGGCGGTCTGCACAGGAAAGCGAGTCGTGATGCAAATGGCTGGACCGGCGGGAAAGGTGCGCTGCGGACGTAAAACTGGTGAACACATCGGGTTCAAAATAGTAGCCGCTATTGCTGTTGGTCGGATTGACTTTGACGTATGTGGGATCGCGCCTCATCCTGCCGGTAAGCTCACTGGTGAAGGTCTGAAAAACCGGATTGAGGTAAAAATCGGTCCGGCCAGCCAGGGTTGCCAGCTGCAGCGGCTTGAGCGGCGGTCCGGTCAGCCCCTGCCCAGGCAGCGGCCCATGGCAGGAAACGCAGCGGGAAGGGTATGAGATCGGGTCAAGGACATGGCAATCGGTGCAGGCCGGCCCAACGCCTCCCTCGGCACGCCCCTTGAGGTTGGCCCCGTGGCACAGGGCACAGGCAACACTCTTGTTGCCTGCGTCAAAGTGGCTGACGACATAGTTCTTCATCGGCGAATCGCTCGAATCGCGATAGGCAATGTTCTCGCCATACCAGTGCCTGCGGTCCTGTTTGGACAGGTTTTTGGGATCAAAGGATGGGTGGGCCGCGCCAGGGTTGTGGCCGTTGTTGAACAAGTTGACCATGTCCGTATTGTTATGGCAACCGACAGCGCTTTCACACCCCTTTTCCAGACCGCGGATGGCGGTGTCAAAGGCGGGATTGCTGCCCGGGCCGCCAGGATGGCCGTGGCACCCCTGGCATCCCTTGATGTTCGCCCTGGCTGCCGAGCCGTGATTCATCGGATGTTTCCAGGGCAAAGCAGTGTTCAAGCTGGCAGGATGGATGAAGAATGGCGGTCCACCCAAATGGCAGCCAAAGCAGGACGGTACCGTGCCATTCCCGGTAAAATCGGCACCATGACAAACCTGACAGTTCACGATATCCTTCTGCGCTTCGGAATCGTGCATCAATCGCCAGCCAACCTCATGGGCTGAAGTGGAAAGCGGCGCATCCGGATTGCCTGAGCCCTGGCAACCGCCCAAGACCAGCAGGCAAAGCACTATGGCCGTCAACCGCCATTTCAAATATCTATTATCCATTACCTTATAACCTCAACAAGCTAACCATGGCAGGATTGACAGGTCTTGCTAGATTTTGGACTACCATGACAGCGGAAACATGATGAGGGATCTATCCTCCCTTCAATCCGGTGCCTGGCAAGGTAATCCCCGCGGTGTTGTATCCGACGGTAATTTCCAGTCTCGTCTTGCAGAGACGGTTTTAGCTCAACGCGGGTGGCATGGCAGTTGTTGCAAAAGCTCTGGGCATGACAGATCGAACAGACCCCCTCGTCCTGATAAGCCACCAAACGATGCGATTCCGTAAATAATGCCGTGTGGTTGTAGCGTTCGAAATCAATCGGTTTTTTGTTGTAGCCATGGCATTTGGTACAGAACTCCCTTTTCTCCCCCAGTTCGAAAATCTGTGGGTGGGCTACGGGCAGCCGATAGCCGCTGCGTGCCGCGCATGACAGCAAAAGCCCCAGCAAAGAGGCTACCAGCAGAAACGCTGCATATCTGATGAATTTCACGCAATTGCTCCGTTTAAACGCCGCTTGCCGATAACTAGTCTTTCTTTGGCCGGCTGGTGAATGTTTTGTCCAGAAGATAACTTATTTTAAGCATGGTGCGGAAATCCTCGTCAAAATAAGCATCGTTGCTGTAGTCAAACGACAGCTTTACGCTGAGAGTGTCATTAAAGAACTTGCTGCCGCCACCTATGGAAGCGAATAATGCCCCGTTTTTTTTGTAGATCGCCTCATCGTAATTCACATACATCACATCGCTGGTCACAAATCCCTTGGCAAGGTTCCAATAGACATACCCCCTGGTGAGGAAATACCTGTTCTCCGCCTCGTGCCCCTGCATGCGGCCAAGCTCGGCACCGACCTCGGAGAGAATCTTCCATTTCCATATGGTGAGAAGGGTATAGAACTGGGATGTGCCAAATCGTTTATCATAATCATAGTTTTTGATACGGAGGGCAAACTCCCAGTTTTCAGCAGGGTAGTAGTAAGCCTCGGTGCCGACCACGGTCATGGCATTGCCGGTCCCCTGCAGGAAACGGAAAGGATTGGCGCTGTTGCTCCGGCTATTGAAATAGTCGTCATACCGGAAATGCTGGAAGAACGGTCTGACTTCAAATTGCCCCCTGGGGAGGCGCAGTTCGTAGGAATGCTCCCCCCAGCCGCTATTCACCAGATTGTAGGCGGAATGGCCGAACAGCGAGACGTTGCGGGGAAAAAGCACCGAGAGATCGCTGCCAAGGGTTTCCTCATCACGGGAATCTTTATTGGCAATATATTTGTAGGATATCCCAACATCGTAAAGATCGGGCCTGGAATGGGTGATCTTTCCCCCATAAATGAGATCACCACTCAACCCGTCTGTGCTTTCAAGGGCTGTCGGATAACCGGCATAGGCAGCGACATTGACCGATGGAAGCAGAAATGCTTTTCCGTAAATGCCATCGATACTGTCCCGCGCCACGCCTTCGAAAATATACTGGCGACCGGCGCGCACTTGGTAATTCCGGCTGGGTGGGACATACTGAAGATAGGCGTAAAGGAGTTCGCCCTCGGAATCGTCCTTATTGTAATTGTCGCGCAAATTGACTCGTTCCCAGCCGTAGGCGTGGAGGGACAGGCCGTTGTCCCTCAGGCTGCCGTAATCGAGCTGGAGGTATTCGTAGGCCGGGAACGCCTTGAGCTTCTTGCCATTGCCGGCATCCCGTTCAAAGGTGCGCAAGATCGTGTCGGAAACAACGCGGAATTCACTCGCTGGAGCCACGGAAGATGTTAAGAGGATGAGCCCGAGGGAGAATAGTACATATGCAATACGACCAAGTTGCAAAGGCAATGCCCCTCTCCTTCTGTGGTGACTAACGGCCGCGCTGCTTTACCGGCGGATCGTGCGGGTCCAGATGACAGATCAAACATTTCGGAAACTTGTCGAGCAGCTTTTTACTGTGGGGTTGAGGATGGCATTCGCTGCAAGCGGGTATATAGCCGTGTTTGCCATGGCAAGCGGCACAGTTTACGGCGGCGTGCTTGCTTGGCGATTTCAGCCACCGCACATATATTTTCTCATGGCAGGCGCCGCAGGTCCGCGCATTGACATCCCGCTTATAGCTGATCTCCCGTGGCCTGTGCACCGGATGACATTCACTGGCACAGGTTGCAAAGTTCTCACCTGCATAGTGAGATTTGTGACAGGCGTTGCAGTTGGGCAGAAAACCGTGCTTGGTGTGGCACTTACTGCATGCCACCTTGGTATGGGCGCTGGGGAATTTCCGCAGTTCCTCAAATTTGTCACCGTGGCAGAAATTGCATGATCTGACCACGGCCTCGTTCATGGGAATTCTGGTAACCGCATGGGGGTTATTGTGACAGGCCCAGCAGTCAGCCATATTTTTGCCGTGTGGTACTGTATGACAGTCGTTGCACTTGGGCATCAACTCCTGCCAATTGTTCTTCAACGGCCGGTATTCGTGCAAACGTTTGTGGCAACCCTGGCAACTGAATCTGTGGCGGCCACCGTCACTCTTGAGATCGTGATAGATCTCGGTATGGCACTGCCCGCATTGGACATTGGTAAGGGGTTTCGGAGCCTTGGCGTACATGCCGGCGTCTGTTGGGATAATTTTAAATCCTGGCTGCCAAGCCCCATTTTCCACAACAGGAGAAGGCCCGGCATCTCCCTGAATGTTCGTATCCAGGGAGAATGCGAAGCCTATATTCATCAACAGCAATGCCGCTGCCATCCCCAGCACAGCCAGCAGTTTGCCGAGGTTGTCCAGTTGCGGTCGCATAACGTCCCCATCTCCACAAAAGTGTCGGAATAGTGCTCTTCAGCGCTTGTTTCCAGTCTTTACTTTTATACCTTGCACAGACAAACGAGAAGCTGTGATCATAAGGCAAGCTGCATGGTTTTGCAGCTATCCGGTGTATAACTCAGGTGATTTGATCCTTGGCCGGGATATGTTTTTGAGCAATTAGCACCAGTTTATTAGGGTGCATTAAATAACTATATTGACAAAAATGTCAACCGGGTAATTGTTGCCGAATCGTATTGAGGATGGGTGATAACAGATAAAATTGCGTTTAAATTTGGTAGGATGTGCTTGATCTGCTAAGACGTTTAAACCTTTGCATCAGTGACAGACAAGTCAGGTAACCGCTTATTCCCATCTCCCGCCTGACAGCTTTAAAAATGCCGCCAGCAGCGCAGTGCAAAAACTCTCCCGCCGCTTGAGCAGCGTGAGTGAACGTCTGAGTTTCAGCGGGTTTTTCGCCTCCACGAGCAAGCCGTGTTCAAGTTCTCGATGTACGGCAACACGAGAAAGACAACTGACCCCAAGCCCGGAGGCAACCCCATTCTTGATGGCCTCGGTATGGCCGAATTCCAAGGCTATTGCATAACTGATCCCAGCCTTCTCCATGGCATCTTCAAATATCTCGCGTGTGCCCGAGCCTTTTTCCCGCATGATCCAGGGAGCCATGGCCAGCATCTCCGGAGTGACACTCTCCACTCCGGCCCAGGGATGTTCCGGCCCTGTCACCACAACGAGTTCGTCATCACGCCAAGGCACGGCAACAACCCCCCTGCTGTGGCACGGTCCCTCGACAAAAGCAATGTCTAAATAGCCGGCTTCAAGCCATTCAGCCACCTGCAGGGTGTTACCGACCCTCAATTCCACCCTGGTCTTTGGATACTGCCTGGCAAAAGCACCGAGTAATGCCGGCAACAGGTAATTCCCGATGGTGGTACTTCCCCCCACCAGCAGCTCCCCTACCAGATGGCCACTATCGCCTTGCAGTCGCTGTTCCACATGCTTGACGGCCAAAAGTATCTCGCGGGCATCTTTGAGCAGCAACCGTCCGCTGTCATTCAGCAGAAGACGTCGGCCGGATCTTTCGAACAGCGGGTTGGCGCACACTTGCTCAAGCTGGGCCAAGGCCATGCTGACCGCTGACTGGGTGAGCAGCAATTCCTCGCCCGCCCTGGTGACGCTGCCGGTGGTGGCGATTTTTTCGAATATTTCCAGTTGGCGCAGTGTCAATGCCATACATCATTCCTATTGATGCTTTTTATAACTTTTATTCATTTTTATTTATATTAGATTCCAGCTATAGTGTCAATCATCATACCTGCAAAAGGAGTCCGGGGTGAAACACAACCATTTTTTGATGGCATTGTTCTGGATATTGTTGCTGGGCTGCTGCTGGCCTACGGTCAGCGCTCCCATGGCGCTGGTGGCAGGAATCACGTTCGGGATCGTGATCGGCAACCCATGGGGTGCAACCACATCCAACTGGAGCCGCCGACTGCTCCAGGGTTCGGTGGTTGGCCTGGGTTTTGGCCTGAATCTGCCGGAACTGCTGCAAACCGGCAAGGACGCCTTTCTGTATACCGCCATCAGCATCAGCTTTACCATGGCAGTCGGATATCTGCTGGGCCGTTTTTTCAAGACGCCCCAACGCACATCCAGCCTGATCTCTTTCGGAACCGCCATCTGCGGTGGCAGTGCCATTGCGGCCATGGCACCAGTCATAAAGGCCGAATCCGAGGAAACCGGTGTTGCCCTGGCAACCGTATTCACTCTCAATTCCATTGCCCTGCTCCTCTTCCCCCCCTTGGGGCATCTCATGGGAATGGGACAGCGACAGTTCGGCCTCTGGGCGGCATTGGCGATCCACGACACCAGCAGCGTGGTTGGAGCTGCCGCAGCCTATGGTGGACTGGCCCTGGCCATCGGTACCACTGTCAAGCTGACCAGAGCCTTGTGGATCATGCCTTCGGCCCTGATTGCCGCCTGGTTCACCAAGTCGGAGGGAAAGGTCAAATTTCCGCTCTTCATCATCGGCTTTATTGCCGCAGCAACCATTAAAACTGCGCTGCCGCAATTCGAGCAGGTCTGGCACCCACTGAACAGCATCGCTAAACAGAGCCTGGTGGTGACCCTGTTCCTGATAGGCAGCGGCCTGACCAGGGCGGTCCTTGGCAGGACCGGCGTCAAGCCACTGGCCCAAGGAGTCACGCTCTGGCTGCTTGTCTCAGTGACCAGCGGCTTTGCCATCATGTGTGGTTGGATTGAATAACAAACTGATTGTGGCGGTTGCCAGCCCGTATATAGAATCGCATGATCAACTTCTCAGCTACTGAGTGGACAAAAATACTGCTTGCCCTTATTATGCCCCATACTTGAGTCTGGACAGAAGGAATTGGATTAAGGGGAAACAGATGACCAACAACGATCTGCTCCGCAGGCTTCGTTATGCGCTGAATCTGAATGGAGAGGCCATCACTGATATCTGCAAACTTGGCGGATATGAAATCAGGCCGGTTGATGTGCTGAAACTGCTTAAGAAAGAAGAAGAGGCGGGGTTTAATGTCTGTGACGACACGGCGATGGCCGCGTTTCTGGACGGGTTGATCATTGCGAGACGTGGTGCGCATGAGCCAAAACCTGGCCCGGTCAAGGAACAGGGCGAGGTTTTGACCAATAATCTGATCCTGAGGAAGATAAGAATAGCACTGGAGTTGAATGACGAGGCAATGCTTGCGATCCTCGCAAAGGCTGGCTTCAGGCTCTCAAAATCCGAATTGTCCGCCATGTTTCGAGCCGAGGGACACAGAAACTACAAACCTTGCGGCGACCAATTCCTCCGCAATTTCATACGCGGTTTAACCCTTGGGCACAGGAACGCTCAACCAAAGCAGCCCATAACACCAGGTAACAAAGGGCTGGGGGACACCTGATAATGCAGGGCCAAAGACCGGCACGGTCATTATGTAATTTTCATTTTTATTTCAGGTGAGTTAGCGGTCACCTGTTCTTTTTTTCTTGCATTACAGCTTAGCTTGCGGTAGGTAATGCCGCATAGTCAACATAGCAGGCGGTACACGATAATACTAAACCATCCGTGAGGATGGGGCGGAAAGCCTATAGGGTCTTGCAGAGACAGCCGGGTTGCCGAAATATCCCTTGATATTCGTCAAACCGGTTTTTTTGTTGTCAGGGTTCCGACCAAAGCCTGCGGGATTTTAGGCGGGTCTGTCACGGCCCACCTTTATCACATATAAATTTCAGGAGGATGAAAAGGATGAAAAAGATTGTTGTAACACTTGCTGTTGTACTCTTGACAGCGCTGACGGCCAACTTTGCAGCTGCCGAGAACCTGACCGGCAAACTTGGGGCAACCGGCAGGATCGGGTTTACCCTTCCAGCCGACAGCGAGTGGGATATTGCCGGGCCCATCGACAGCGATACCGGCTTTATCTTCGGTGGCGGTCTGATTTACGGCATCAATCGGAACCTGGCGGCAGAAGTGGATGTCACCCATTCGGTCTATGATCTCAGGTACGACCGTTTTTCCAAGGACGGGACGGCACATGTAACAGATCTCTCCCTCGGGGTCCAATGGCGCTTCGCCTCTAACAGGCCCTTCACCCCCTATGTCGGCGGCGGGTTGAGCATTCTGTTCAATGACTACACCGACTCGGATGTCGATAACACTTTGGGGGTAAACTTCAAAGGCGGTATCGACTACTTCATCAACTCTCACGTGGCGCTCAATGCCGAGTTAAAGGGGGTTCTCAGCGGCAATGCCGACATGCACTACCTGCCGGCTTATGACCATGGTTCATTCGATCCCAGCAGCGTTTCCGGCCTCTTCGGCGTCAGGTACTTTTTTTAACCGAGCCGAACCGATCCGATGATACTCACGGACATCGTATTTATAGTTGGCTATCCAATGCCACAGGCGGCCGATTGGCCGCCTGTGCTTAGCTTGCAGCCGGGAAACGGACAGAGTGCTCCCTTTTGTGCCCTCCAACCGCTGGAACTCACCGAGATCGTCACTTCCATGCAGCCCGCTAAGACAAAACGCCCCACAGATCTTTTGATTTGGCAACTACACTCGCCATGACCTGCTTGCTTGGCACTGCCTAATCTGGCAACTTTTCCTTGCCCCTGATGGCATCGATGCTCCAGATGCCACCCCCCTGGGTGGAGATGAACAGGAAAACAAAACAATAAAGCACTGCCAACTCCCCATTGTTCTGAATCGGCAACAGCGCTTTTGTTCCGTGAACCATCCAGTATGCAACAGCCATCTGGCCGCTGGTAATGAAGGCGGCCCATCTCGTGAACAGCCCAATCATGATCAAGGTGCCTCCAATCAACTCTATTGGACCAGCAACGTAAGTAATAAAGGCCGGGACTTTTCCAGGTATTGCGATCGGGATTCCGAACAGCTTCTGGGCACCGTGCCAAAGAAAGAGGAATCCGACCACGATCCGCATCAATGCGTAACAGTGGGAATTGAATATCGACAATAACGGCTTCATTTTTAGCTCCTTATGACCTGCTGGGCCTAGACTTAGCTGCAACAAAACCGGCCCACCCAATACTTATAAGATCATTTTAGTCCCTTATAACAAAAAAGCAATACGCCGGCTTGTGGTGAACCGACTGCTTGGAAAACGATTCCAAGCAGTCCTGATCGGCTAAAATGAGATGAATTGGGAACTCAAGGAGGGTATTCAGCTATTGTGGGTCGTTTCACATCGCCGCAGCACATTCAACCGCCGATCAGCCTCCAGGATAATGCCATCTCCGGTGCGGTGCTGTTTCAAGAAGTCTCTTACTTCACGTACGAATGGCTCCGGCTGCTGCCAGAAATCCGGAAGCAGGCTGGAAATGAAATCCTCTTCATCGACAAATTGGAACTGGGTGCGAAAATATACCGTCTCTTCCATTATCCATCCCGCAAAGGAATTCATGGCGCGTATAGCCGCCTTCCTGGCAGGCCTTTCGTCGCCGCTACCGGCCCCGAAACGTTCCTTTGCTTCGGTAAACGAGCCTCCGTCCCCCGGCTCTACGATCACGATCACCCCATCATTCCTTAGAAGTTCGGCCGCCTTGCGCAGACTTGCGGCCATCTCCGCAATGGGCACGTGGTGGAAAGAGAGGGTGTATATGACCACGTCAAAGGAGTTGGCAGGCAAATCCGGCACCCCTTCAGGTGCCGGCATGAAATTCACATTACCGGCACTAATCGCTGCCCGTGCCTTTTCCAGGGCATCCACATCCGGATCGGTGGCAACCACCATCTTGGCATGTTTGGCCAGATCCCTGGTGATCCTCCCTTTGCCGCATCCTATCTCGAGAACGTCCCTGTTATCCAAATTACATTGGGAGATTATGGTTGCTATATACCTGTCTGCCGGGTCCTGAATCACCTGCGCCCTCCTTGGTCGGAGTCGCACCAGGAGGTTACTGCAGAAACGATTGCGCCAATGGCCTCAGAAGTGGGGGACGCGGCCTGATTGGCCACCAACGGTTCTCCTGCGTCGCCGGCGCTCACCATTGCCGGATCCAACGGGATGCCACCCAGGAAAGGCACAGCCATTTCGTCGGCCATGGTTTTCCCGCCACCTCTCTTGAAGATATCCACCTCTTTACAGCAATGGGGACAGACAAAGCCGCTCATATTCTCGACCACCCCGATGACCGGCAGTTTCAGCTGGGCACAGAAAGTAACCGATTTGCGCACATCGTTGAGCGCCACATCCTGCGGAGTGGTCACGATGATTGCGCCGTTGGCACCGTCCAGCAATTGGATAACCGAAAGCGGTTCGTCGCCAGTCCCAGGGGGGCAATCTACGATGAGGTAATCCAGAGCGCCCCACGCAACATTTGCCAGGAACTGCTTGATCATGCCATGCTTGGCCGGACCGCGCCAGATCAGCGCATCGGTTTGGTTGCGCAGCAACAGCCCGACCGACATGACCTTCAACGAGTCGTTATAATCCACCGGTTCGATCTGGCCGTTGTTCTGCGCCGGGAAACGCCCCTCCAACCCGAGCAGGGTCGGAATGCTTGGTCCATGGAGATCCACGTCGAGCAACCCTGTCTTCTTCCCTGCCAGGGACAAGGCCACTGCCAGGTTGGTGGCCACTGAACTTTTACCTACGCCCCCCTTGCCGGAGAGGACCACTATCTTGTTCCTGATTCCGAAAAGAGCTTCCTGAAGTTCAAGCTGCTCCTTGAGCCGGTAGAGCTCTTCGCTCTGGCCCTGGCCACAAGATTTTTGCGCCTCATTTTGACCCATACAGATGTCGCTCACCTTTTCCCCCTGTTATTGTCTCAGTAATATTTCCACTTTCATTGTCACCCGACCGGAGCCGTTTCGCCCGCCAAAGTAGAACGGTACTGCTGCACCGCCGCATGGAGTGCCGAGGCAGCCATGTTCGAACAGTGCATCTTTTCCTCTGGCAGGCCATCCAGTGCCGCTGCTATCGTCATATCGTCGATGGCCATCACCTCGTCGAGGTTCTTTCCCATGACCAGTTCCGTGGCCACCGACGAAGTGGCAATGGCCGCGCCGCATCCCTTGATGAGAAACTTGATATCGTGAATGCTGTTGTTCTCGATCCTGATAAAAAACACCAGGGCATCGCCGCAACCAGGGTCACCGGCCTGCACTACCACGTTGGCATCTTCCAGAGACCCGACGTTGCGCGGGTTGTGGACATGGTCCAATACTTTAGCCGTATAAAGCTCGCTCATCGAGAGGTTCCTTTCGTAACAGCCAGAATTATGTTGTTACAGCACTTCACCTGTGGTGACCGCATTTGCGGTCAGGCAGGCGGAAATCGCCAAGGCTTTCTGGCCGGCAAGGGCTTGGGCCACCTTGCCGCGGGCGTTGGCCAGAAGCCGTTGGACCGTTCCGCGTGACACCCCCATGCATGCCCCCGCTTCCTCCTGGGTCATCCCCTTGCCATCACACAGATGCAGAGCTTCCAGCTCGTCGTGCGCCAGATGAATGAGACCTGCGTCCTTGAGGGGAGTTCCGGCCGGCTTGAAGATTGCGGCATAGCCGGTGCGGTGAGGACAGACACAGGTTCTCGGTTTACGTGGACGGGGCATGCCTAATGGGAACAGCCATGGCTCTGGCCATGACCGCCACAGGTGTGGCCAGGCATATATTCCGGCAGTCCATTTGTCCTGAAAAGCTCGATGTTTTCGGCAATTGTACCCTGCTGGGCCTGAAAGACCCTCAGTCCGGCGCTGTTCAGCTTGTACAGTGCCCCGCCGCCGATACCGCCGACCACTATTGCATCCACATCGTGGCCACCGAGACCAGCTACCGGATTGCAGGCCCCATGTTGATGGATCTGGTCGCTGTTGTTGATCGACGTCACCTCGTTTGTGCTCATGTCCACCAAAACAAACCCCGGAGCAGAACCAAAATGCCCATATACCTGGCTTGCCAACCCTTGATTTTCCTCGACAGGAAAACATATTTTCATTTGTGTACCCCTTTCAGTAGTGTGTATATGCACAAAATAAACCTCCAAAACCCATCTGTCAATGCCGTATTGTGCATAAGCACAAAATTATTCACATTAATTTATGCGCACAATTCAGGAAAACTAGGCAGGGCTGGCTTGCGGGGACACACGCCACAATGAAAAAGGCGGCCCAGCGGCCGCCCTTGATGTTGGTGGTACAGAACTATTTTTCACAAATCAGCCAAAAATTCCAGTATTGCCTGGTTGAGGCCTGTCGGCTGCTCCAGGTTCACCATATGACCGCCACCATGCAGGATGCAGAGATCCGCATCGGGCAGCCCTTCCGCAATGAAACGCGAATTTTCCACGGGGATGGCCTGGTCCTGGTCGGCGCCGATAACCAGGGCCGGCTGGCTGAAGCTGCCCAGCAGAGGGATGCAGTCCTTCCGGTCCCGCATGGCAAGTAACGCTGCAGCCGCACCCTCGGGGTCAGTGGCACGCATCCAGCCGAACACCTCCTCAACCAGTTCAGGCTTGTCATTCAAAGTTTCCGGGGCAAAGAGAAGATTGCGGAAGGCTTCCGCCACCGGCAGGCTTCCTTGGGCGCGGCAGAGCTCGGCCAGGGCCGTGCGCCTGAGCTTGCCGGCATCATCGTCGCCACCTGCCTTGGTGACCATGAAGATCGGCGCGGCTACCCGCTGGGGATAGCGTTCCAGGAGGTTCAGGAGCACATAGCCCCCCATCGACATCCCTCCTACCACTGCCTTGTCGATCCCCAGATGATCCATAAGCGCCACGATATCGTCGCCATAGGTGTCCATGTTCACCGGGCCGGAAGGCAGTCCGCTCTCCCCGCAGCCGCGCAGATCCGGGGCAATGACCCGACAACCGGCCTTGGCCAGAGCCTCGGCCTGGGGACGCCACATCTTGCGACTGAGCGGGAAACCGTGTATTAGAATCAGGGGAAGGCCTTTTCCCCGATCACTGTACGCAAGCATAAAACCGTTTATTTCCGCTTTCATGATACCTCCTTGATTTGAACCGCCGGAGCAGGTCAAGCTAAATTGATGTGTTAGTTACTACAACCACGCTCGTACTGCAGCACGTCACTCTTTCAGAGTGTGGCCTGTTCCAGCAGTGTCGCCAGCATCTCCACCCGCGGCATATTGACTCCCTGCTGCCGGGCATAAGCCAGTGGAGTTCTGAAGATGGCGGCAATTTCCAACTGCCGCCCCTCCTCCCGGTCGATCTGCATGGATGGCCGGTATTCCCCCATGTTATCGGTGAATTCCAGCATGCTATCGGCAAATCCCTCCGCAACCGGTCGGGCAAGATCCTGGGCATTGGCGCCGGCAATCACCTCCAACATGATTTCCCGCACCAATTTACGGCAGGCATCCTGGGCCAGAAGCATGTTGACCGGCTGCTGCAAAAGGGCGCACAGACCGTTGAACGGGATGTTCCAGACCAGCTTCTCCCAACGGCTCCGCTTGAGGTCGTCCGTTGCCTGACAATCCACCCCGGCCCTGCGGAACGCCTCCACCAGGCGATCGACCCTTTCCAGGTCGCGGCGCTGATATTCGCCCAACACGATCCGGCCTGCGCCCAGATGATGCACCTCGCCTTGTTCGCCGCGATTGGAGCAGAGGAAAGCCACGCCGCCAATGATGCGCTCCCCGCTGAACAGCTCTGCCAGCCTCTCTTCATTGCCAAGGCCATTCTGCAAAGTCAGGATCTGGGTGCCAGCCCCAACCAGCGGCCCAATCAGCCCCGGAAAATTTTCATTGGCAAAGGTCTTCAACCCCACCAGCACCAGGTCGGCCGGCCCAATCTCCTCCGCGACACGGTATCCCTGCACGTGCGGCAGACTAAAGTCGCCATTGATGGAAAAGACCTTCAGGCCATGCTTGGTAATGACATCGAAATCACGTCGCAGCAGGAAATGGACATCCTCGCCGCTTCTCTGCAGCAGTGCGCCGTAATATAGCCCCAAAGCGCCTGCTCCGACAATTGCAATCCGCATGAATGACACCTCGTGTATCTGTTTCAAAATACCTTGCTTTGTTTTTAATACCGTACCACGACTCAAATAACAACTGTCAGCCTGTTCCGAGGTGGTGGTGGCAAACAAAAATGGGCAGGCTACTTGTGAACTGATAGCCTGCCCATATATTATTTATCCTTGCGAAGTTGTGGGCTACCTGGATCTTGCCTCACCGAGCGCCGCTTCTTCACTCAACAGCACAATGTCTACCCTGCGGTTCCTGGCCCGGCCGTCCTGTGACTCATTATCGCTCACCGGACGATACTCGCCATAGCCCACCGCCGAGACCGATGCCGGTGCAAATCCTGCCGACTCCGTCAAAAAATGAACCACATTTGTTGCGCGGGCCGTTGACAATTCCCAATTGGAACGAAAAGCGGCAGAGTGGATCGGAATATTGTCGGTATGCCCTTCAACGCGAAATGCATTGGCGTATTGATTTAACGTAGTTGCAATCGCAGACAATGTTTCTGACGAACCCGCCTTCAGGTCTGAGCTGCCCGAATCAAAGAAACCTGCTTCCTTGAGGCTCACCACAACTCCCCGCCTTGTGATTTCAACGGCCACCTTTCCATTGTTGCCGGTTTTCACGAGATAGGCATCTATTGACGCCTTGATCGAACTGAAATCGCTGTGGCCGGCATAGAGGCGCACTTTCCCGGACAAGGTGCGCTCACGCCCGGCCAAAACCAGTTTTGACCTTAAATTCGGCACAATGCTGACAGCACCGGACTGGATGATCACCGGCCTGTCTCCCAAGCTGGCCTTGGAATATCCGAACGATTCCCGGAGCGATTCGGCCACCTCTTCCACTTTTTTCTTGTCCGACTGCGACATGGCGTACATGACCACGAAGACGGCCAACAACAGCGTCAGAAGATCTCCGTAGGAGACCAGCCACCTCTCATGGTTTGGATGTTTTTCCGGATCTCGCTTCAGCGCCATAACACCCTTTCACAAACGACCGGTCGTCTTAAAACGATGCAAAAAATTATTTCCTGTAGATTCTTTCCAACAAAATGGCAACGCACTGCTTTACGGGTTCAAGGCTGCTTTCTATCTTCATCCGCAGGAGGCTTCCCTGCCACGCATCCCAGAACAGGTATGCCAATTCATTTGCATCGGCATCATCTCTGGCCAGCCCCAACTCCTGAGCCTTACGTATGTGCACGGCAAGATTACTACACATATCGTCGAGCTGTTTCTTTATGGTTATGCGGCATTCCGCACTTGTTTCACACATCTCTTCAATCACGTGTGCAACCACGCAAAAAGTATTTACCGCACAGTCGAGATGCTCGGACAGCATGGTCTCAAAACAGTCATGCAGCGCCTGTATCGGATCGGCAGCGGTTGTATCGATACTGGCATGCCATTTCTGCCAGAAATCCGCCGAATGCCACCGGACGATCTCTATGCCAAAATCTTCCTTGCTTTTGAAATAGTTATAGAATGAGCCTTTGGGGACATGGGCGGTATCAACGATCTCCTTGATGCCGGTACCATGGTAGCCCCGCTTTGCAAACAGCGTAAGGCCGACTTCCAGCAATCTGGTACGAGTCGTATCTGGGGTTTTCGGGCGAGCCATGACACAACTATATGACCGGTCGTTTTATTTGGCAACAAGAAAAACAAGCGCTAACTGTGCGCGGCCAATCCTTGGCGCCATAACGAATTCGCATGATGTTACATACAGAAAAGACTTTTCGAAGTAGAGCAATCTCCTGCCATGACGCATAATCATTAACCACTTTACATCAATTGCCGATCTTATTTATAGCAATGCTGTACTATAAAATAATATTCCCTTGTAATTTCGCAGACATTTTAAATAGGACAAAAATACTATTATTTATCCTCTTGACAGCCGCTACATTGACTGGTATTAAATTGTTCATACGATTTTTCATTTTTACATCCAATTAAAAGGAGAATTTACATGGAAGCTTGCACCCTTGTCACCACGGAAGCCCCTAATTTCACCGCCGAAGCGGTTATGCCGGACAATACGTTCGGAGAGATCACCCTCTCCAATTACAAAGGCAAATACGTCATCCTTTTCTTTTACCCACTTGATTTCACCTTTGTCTGCCCTTCGGAAATCCTCGCCTTCAACAAGCGTCTAGCCGATTTCAAGACCAAGAACTGCGAAGTAATCGGCGTTTCGGTAGACTCCAAGTTCACCCATCTCGCTTGGAAGAACACCCCCATCGAAAATGGCGGCATTGGCGATATTCAATACCCACTTGTCCAGGATCTCAACAAAGCCATCAGCAAATCCTACGGCATTCTCTTCAATGACTCGGTGGCACTGCGCGGCCTCTTTCTGATTGACCCCCACGGCAAGATTCGCCATGCGGTCATCAATGATCTTCCGTTTGGCAGAAACGTTGCCGAGGCGCTGCGCATGGTGGACGCGGTGCAGTTCTTCGAGGCCCATGGCGAGGTCTGTCCCGCCAACTGGCAAGAAGGTGAAGAAGCAATGAAGCCAACCGCGGTAGGCGTTGCCAGCTACCTGGCCAAGCACGCCAAGTAATTCTTTCGCAGAACCCGGGTCATATGCAGACGGCATATTGCCAGTCACGACATTGAACCGCACAAAGAGCCTCACGCGGTTACCGGGCGAAGCTCAAACCAAACCCAAATTCAAAAGGCCATCCAACGAGATGGCCTTTTGAATTTCCTGCGCCAACAACCACCGTTCCTCCCAAAACAGCACCTAAAGTTGAAACAAGGTGTTCGCCTTTGACACCTGCCCATCCAATGTGTATACAAAATATGTTGCCGCCTTGAATTATTTTTGTTAGAACTATTCTTGTTGATATAATTCTAATACGAATTATATCAACACCCGGAGATGATGCCATGCCCAACACCACCACAGTAGAGGAAGTAATCAATAACATCCGGCGTGTATTCCAGGTCTTCAACGATTATTCCAAAAAAGCAAAGCGTGAAGCCGGCCTGACCGGTCCCCAACTGTGGGCAATCAAGATGATTGCCGAAAATGCCCCCCTCAAGGTCTCGGATGTGGCCCGCCTGATGTTCATACAACCCGGAACCGTGGTGGGCATCCTCGATCGCCTTGAAGAGAAAGGATTGGTTTCACGGACCCGCTCCCAGAAAGACCGGCGGGTGGTCACCATTGAGTTGACCGAAGAGGGCAAAGATTTGATTGCCCAGGCGCCGGAGGTTATCCAGGGCCATCTGGTTAAGGGCCTTGAATCCCTGCCAGCAGAGAATTTCATGATCATCGCAAACGGAATGGAACAACTTGTAAAAATACTCGGTGCAGACGAACTCCCCCCAATGCTGATCCATACGCGTGAAATCTGCACCCCTCAGAAAAAGAACGGAAAGAACAGCGGCAAAATTGGATGAGATGGAAATGCCGTCGGCATTTCCCTGAAACTACATGAGAGCGATCTCAACACAGAATGGAGGAGCAACAGATGTCGGAGCTACATGACAGGATCAGAAGGAGCAGTCTGCACGCAAAAATCAGGAATGCCGAAGATGTAATCCCCCTGTTCAAGAACGGCATGAACCTCGGCTGGTCCGGCTTCACCCCGGCCGGCTATCCCAAAGTCGTACCTATCGCCCTGGCTGATCACGTGGAAAAAAACGGCCTGCAGGGCAAACTGAAATTCAACCTCTTTATCGGCGCATCCGTCGGTGTCGAGACTGAAGACCGTTGGGCGTCCCTTGATATGATCGACCGCCGCTGGCCGTACCAGACCGGCAAGAACATCCAGGCAGGCATCAATGCAGGCCGCATCCGCATGGGTGACAGGCATCTCTCCATGTTTGCCCAGGACCTGGGCTACGGTTTTTACACCAAGGATAACGGCGGCCGCCTCGACATCGGCATTATCGAATGTTCCGCCATCACAGAAGATGGCGGCCTGGTCCTGACCGCTTCCTGCGGCACGGTGCCCGAGATCGTCCAGATCGCCGACAAGATCATCATCGAACTTAATACCTCGATCCCCAATTACGAAGGGCTGCACGACATAATCGAGCCGGTTAACCCACCCCACCGCCTCCCTTATCTCATCAGCCGTGTTGACGACCGTGCCGGCTCCCCCTACGTCCGCGTCGATACCGACAAGATCGTCGCCATCATCGAATCCAAGCTGCCGGATAATGGCCGCGCCTTCAGCGAACAGGACGACACATCCGAAGCCATTGCCGCCAACATCGTCGACTTTTTCCAGTTCGAGGTAAACAACGGCCGTCTGCCCAAGAGCCTGCTGCCGCTCCAGTCCGGTGTCGGCTCCATCGCCAATGCCGTTATCGGTGGCCTGGCCAAGGGACCATTCAGCGGGTTGAATGTCTGGACGGAGGTGCTGCAGGATACGATGCTGGACTTCATCGATTCGGGCAAGCTCGACTTTGCCTCCACTGTTTCCCTATCGTTCTCGGTTGAAGGCTTCAAACGTTTTTATGGAAACTGGGACAAATACAGCAGCAAGGTAATCATGCGCCCGCTGTCCATCGCCAATCATCCCGAACCGATCCGTCGCCTGGGCTGCATAGCCATGAACACACCGGTAGAGTTCGACATCTATGCCCACGCCAACTCTACCCTGGTCGGCGGTACCCGCATGATCAACGGTATCGGCGGCTCCGGCGACTTCCTGCGCAACGCCTACCTCTCCATCATGCATACCCCGTCGGCACGTCCGTCAAAGACCGATCCGACCGGCATCACCTGCGTCGTGCCCCACGTACCCCATGTGGACCACACCGAGCACGACCTGGATGTGCTCGTCACCGAGCAGGGGCTGGCCGACCTTCGCGGACTTGATCCGAAAACCCGCGCACAGCTCATCATCGACAAGTGCGCCCATCCGGATTACAAACCGCTCCTCCAGGAGTACCTCGACATCGCCACCAAGGATTGCCTGGCCAGGAAAGCGGGCCATGAGCCCCAACTCCTTGACCGAGTCTTCAAGATGCAGGTCAACCTGGCAAAGAACGGCACCATGAAAATTGACAATTGGGATATTTAAGATTTTAAACATGATCCTCGCAAAGCCCTTCCTGTTTTCGGGAAGGGCTTTTTAATACAGGCGCAGCTTTCCATTCCGATCCGGAAATTGATTCGTATTTTCTGGCGGGTAAGAGCGGACATAGTTTCCCTTGGATTTTTGCGGCCATTACCTGCAGAGGAAACAGACAAGGTGAATTTTATTTAATTGATGTTTCTTTTAGATTGAAATAATGTATACACAATGTTTCACTCTTGGGGAGAACGTATGAACATTCTGACATTGAACTGTTGGAGCCATACGATAAACTACCGGCTGTTCAACTGGGAAGAGAAGACGGTTCTGGCATCCGGGACAGTCGAACGGGTGGCTCTCGACGGCTCATTCATCACCCAGACCGCAGCAGGCCGGGAAAATTACTGCCTGGAGGTGGAATGCCCTGATCATTGCTGCGCCATCAGCAATATTACCTCGATGCTGACCGACCCTCAGCATGGCGTACTTAACGATGCAAAACAGATAACCGCAGTCGGCCACCGTGTAGCCCATGGCGGAGAAAAGTTCAACCGGTCGGTTGTGGTCGATGACCACATTCTCGACGACATCCGCCAGCTACGGCACTTGGCGCCGTTGCATAACGCACCAAACATCTCCGGAATTGAAGCCGCCTTGGAGTTTCTGCCCGATATCCCCCACGTGCTGATCTTCGATACCGCCTTCCACCTTACCATGCCGGAGTTTGCCTACATTTATCCCCTGCCCTACGAATGGTATCAAAAATATGGCGTGCGCCGTTACGGCTTCCACGGCCCATCGCACCTTTATCTTTCACGACGCTTTGCCGCGCTGACCAACAAACCGGCCGCGGAATGCAACCTGATAACCATTCACATCGACAAGGGCGTTTCTCTGTGCGCCATCCGAAAAGGGGAATCCATAGATACCAGCATGGGCATGACCCCCCTCGAAGGTGCGGTCATGGATACGCGCAGCGGCGACATCGACCCGGGAATCACCGCTTTTGTGATGCAGGAGCTGAACCTGTCGGCCCAGGAGATGGAGGCGGTCCTCAACCAGAAAAGCGGAATTTCCGGAATAACCGGACGTCACATTAACCGGCGCCAGTTGTTGAATGCCGCCATGGATGGCGATTACAGGGCCAAACTGGCCTTGGAGATCGAGTCCTACCGACTCAGGAAGTATATCGGCGCCTATCTGGCGGCTGTGGGCCCACTGGACGGGATCGTTTTTACATCGGGAACCGGAGAGACCGAGTGGTTCGCACGGGAGCTGGTCCTGACTGGTTTAGAATGCCTGGGCATCTTGCTTGACCAGGAAAAAAACCGCGCAGTTTTGCCCGACAGCCGGGAAGCGAAGATATCTGCCGCAAATTCACCCATCACAACATACGTCATCCACTCAGACGAAGAACTCGTCTTTGCCGAGGATGTGGCCGCAATCCTTTCCGAAAGCTACCACAACCATACGGACTGCAACTATACATTCACCCGCCCCGATTTCGTTCCGCTGCTTTCAGCCGTATAGTCCGCCAAAGCGCGCCGTTCATTTCGGCGGCATTGCCAATAAGTCGAACTGTGCCGAGCCCCTCCGGCATGATGGGGTGTTTCCGTTTTTTTAGTTGCCTCCACTGCCCTGCTATCGTAGAGTTGCCGCCATGCAACCCCTGCCCATGGAAAACATCCCGATACTCTTTGGACATGACCGACGAACCGGCATTGTCGCCGTTGAACCGGCCGGACATTTCGTGCGGCTCTTTTTCAGGACAGCCCAGGGCGTGCATTTTCATGATGAACCTTTCCAGCCTTTCATACTGGTCAGCGACCCGGCCTTGATCAGTGGTTGCCGGGCACCTTGTGCGGTGCGCAAACTGGCCGGCGAAGCCCAACTTTGTTATCAGCTTTTGTTCGAGTCGTGGACGGACTGCCTGGTCGCAAAGGACTTTCTGGCGCAGCAAACCGGCCGCAGCGCCACAGCAGCAGACGCACCATATCTGTTCATCTCCGATCTTTCCCACCAGTTTCTGCTTTCCACCGGCACCACGCTCTTCAAGGGTATGGAGTTCGATGATCTGCACTGCCTGGTGCTAGACATCGAAACGTTTTGTGCCGAGGGCTACCGGTTCTCCAACCCGGAGCGACCGGAAGATCGCATCATCTCCATTGCACTCAAGGATTCCCATGGCGATGAAACCGTACTGAGGGGGGATCAACTTACTGAACAGGAACTGCTGGAGGCCTTGAACCACGCTATCCGCCGCAGTGATCCGGACGTAATCATCGGACACAATATTTTCCGCTTCGACCTGGATTACATCGGCAAGCGAGCCAATCTGCTCGGTGTCAAGCTCACCTGGGGACGCAACGGTACCGTGCCGCGCCTTACCTCCAACTCGCGCTGGACCCTGGCGGAAAAGGCTATCGATTATCCCCGTTTGGATATTCACGGACGGCATATCATCGACACATACTTTTTGGTGCAGCACTACGATATCACCCAGCGCGGCCTGGCAAGCCACGGGCTCAAACAGGTGGCCCGCCACTTCGGCGTGGCCGCGCCGGATCGCGTCTATCTTGACGGTGACGCAATCAGCGGACAATTCCAGCGTGATCCCGAACTTCTCTACCGTTACAATCTGGATGATGTGCGCGAAACCCAGGCAATCTTTCGTATCCTGGCCTACCCCTGGTTCCTGCAAACCCGCATCTTTCCCTACTCATTTCAAAACTGCCCCCTGCGTGGCAATGCCACACGCATCAACTCACTGTTCCTGCGGGAATATCTGCACCAAGGGCAAGCGATTCCCGCGCGCACCGCAGAAACCATGCCTTTTGAAGGTGGCTATACCGAGTTGTTGCATCAAGGTGTGTGCGGGCCGATCGTCCATTGCGATGTGGCCTCGCTGTATCCATCCCTGATGCTGACCTATCGGCTCAGCCCTGGCAAGGACTCCCTGGGCCTGTTCCTGCCGATGCTGGCCGAACTGCGGCGCTTCAGACTGGAGGCCAAGCAAGCGGCCCGGATCAGCGGCGATGAGAAGGAACAACTCTATTTCGAAGCGCTCCAGCAAGTCTTCAAGGTGCTGATCAACTCTTTCTTCGGCTACCTGGGCACCGCGCTGCACAATTTTTCCGACCAGGAAACCGCCGCCGAAGTGACACGCCTGGGCAGGGTGACCATCAGGTCCATGATGGAACGGTTGCAGCAGGAAGGGGCCGAACCCATCGAGGTGGATACGGACGGCATCTATTTCCGGCCGCCTGTCGGCTGCGAGGAGGAGGCAGAGCAAAGGGAATTGGTGGCAAGAATCTCTGATGCACTGCCCGAGGGGATCGAGGTGGAGATGGATGGCCGTTATAGTTCCATACTCGCCTACAAGGCCAAGAACTATGCGCTTCTTGGATACGACGGCAAGATCACCATCCGCGGCAGCAGCCTCCGCTCGCGTGGCCTGGAGCAGTATCTCAGAGAATTCCTGCAGCAGGCGATTGAACTGCTGCTGAAAGCTGGCGGCCTTGGCCTCGAACAGGCCTTCGAGCGCCACGTTGCCACCCTGATGGCACGGAAATTCGACATTTCCTGGGTTGCCCGGACAGAGACGCTCAATGAATCACCGGCCACGTACCGGGAGAAACTTAGAACCGGAAAAAGGAACCCTTCGGCGGCCTTTGAAATCGCCCTGGCAGCGGAACGTCCTTACCGGGCCGGTGACCAGGTCAGCTACTACATCAGCGGCTCCCGCAAGGACGTTGTTGCCTACGAAAATTGCCATCCGGCTGATACGTATGATCCGGCCCACCCGGATGTCAACATCCCCTATTACATCGAAAAACTGAGACACCTCAAAAAACGTTTTGAACCGTTTCTGCCCAAGGAACCGACATTATTCGACCTGTGACATCCAGCTGGCAAGGCAAGTGCCGTATCTGCTGCGCCCTGTTTGCTTGCAACTGTCGGTGCTTTGTGGTATGAGACTGCAAAGGTGCAATCACCTGCTGTTTAAAGGAGATGCCATGAAGATTACAATGCTGCCTTCCTTGCTGCTGCTGGCTATCATATTGTCGCTGCCGTTGGCGGCACATGCAGACCAGCCTCCCGAAATGATAGCCGAAAAAATGGCCGTCAAATTCACCCGCGGCGTAACCAATACCCTGACCTGCATTGCCGAGCTTCCCAAGCAGAGCATACTTACCGTGCGGGAAATGGGCGGCCCCGGTTATGTGATCGGTCCGCTCAAAGGGATCGGGATGACATTGTATCGCGGCTTCATCGGCATGACCGAAGCGATATTCTTCCTCGTGCCGCAGCCCGGTTATTACGACCCCATGATCGAACCGGCCTATGTCTGGCAAGGGTGGGAACCAAAGCGGGAAACAACCGTGCCGGTGGAACAGGAACAACAGGAAGAGGAAAAGAAATAGCCACTACGGCATCGATCATCGATGAAATGAAAAAGGGACAAGCCTGAAAAGGTTTGCCCCTTTTTTCATTTATCCTTTTGATGCCATTTGCCAACAAAAGGCGGCCCCCCGCAAGGGGATGCCCCTACGCAAAAATGCTCATCCCAGGCGTTGCCGGAGATACGCCTCGAATTCACGTTTGAACTCTTTCCGCTTCAGAGCCATATCCACGGTAGCCTTGAGAAATCCAAGTTTGTCGCCGCAGTCGTGGCGCAAGCCCTCGAACAGACAGCCATAAACCTTCTCCTCCTTGGAGAGCTTCAGTATGGCGTCGGTCAGTTGAATCTCTCCCCCTTTGCCCGGCTCTTGCTGTTCCAGAAAATCGAATATCCTGGGGGTAAGTATATAGCGCCCTATGATCGCCATATCCGATGGGGCTTCGGATTGTTTGGGTTTTTCCACCATGTCGAGCACTTCGTAGACCCGTTCCGACAGTGGATTGGCCCGAACACAGCCATATGACGAGATGTTTTCCATCGGCACCTTTTCCAGTGCCAGCACTGAACCGTGATACTCGTCGAAGGTGTCGAGGAGTTGCTTCAGACAGGGGCGCTCGCTGTCGATGATGTCGTCCCCCAGCAACACGGCAAATGGCTCATTGCCAATAAAGTCCTTGGCGCACAGGATGGCATGGCCCAGTCCCATAGCCTTTTTCTGGCGGACATAGAAGATGTCGAGCAGGTCGGCTATCTCGCGCACTGCCTGAAGGGATTTGTTCTTTCCCTTGGCTTCAAGATGGGTTTCCAATTCGATAGAGATGTCAAAATGGTCCTCAATGGCCCGTTTACCACGACCGGTAACGAACAGAATCTGCTCGATACCCGAGGCCACAGCCTCCTCAACCACATATTGCACCAGCGGCTTGTCGATCAACGGCAGCATCTCTTTGGGCGAGGACTTGGTGGCCGGAAGAAATCGGGTGCCCAAACCGGCAACTGGGAAAACGGCCTTTTTGACCTTCATATCATCTACCTCCATGCAAATCGGATCAACTCCTTATCGCCGCGATCAACTGCGGTACCACCTCATAACGCCCCATGGCCATGACATGAATGCCACTGCAGATCGAGCGACATTGCAGGGCCAATTCAATTGCGATCCGCACCCCTTCGGCCGCGGGATCGGCTGCGGTTGCAAGACGTTCAATGACCGGCAACGGAACTTTCAAACCAGGGATGTTGAGGTTGATGAACTCGGCCATGCGTGCTGATTTCAGGACCAGAATGCCGGCAATTACCTTAACGCCGAGCGGTTGCACCGCATCATGAAAATATGCCAGGCGCTCGGGGTTGAACACGGCCTGGGTCTGGAAAAACCGCGCACCGGCCGCAGCCTTCTTTACCAATTTGGGGCGGGTCGCGTCAAAAGGCTCCACCTCCGGAGCGGCGGCTGCACCGGCTAAAAAATCGGTTGCGCCGGCCAGCGGGGCTCCATTCAGATCAAACCCTGAGTTCAAGGCACCAATCGTCTGCAGCAGCAACACCGAATCCAGATCAAAGACCGCCCGCCCCTGGCGATGGTCGCCACAGCCGATGTCATCGCCGGTCAAGGCCAAAACATTTTTGACACCCATGGCTGCCGCGCCCAGCAGGTCGCTTTGGAGCGCCAGCCGGTTTCGGTCACGGCAGGTGAGCTGCATGATCGGTTCGATCCCTTCCCGAACCAGCATCCCTGCCGCAACCAGCGGGGTCATGCGCATGTTGGCGCCCTGGTTGTCGGTAATGTTGATCGCATCCACGAACGGCGCCAGGGATATTGCGGTCCGCATCAGGCCAGCCGGATCGCACCCCTTTGGAGGAGCAATCTCGGCCGTGATGACGAATTCGTCGGCAGCAAGCTTGTGGGCAAAGTGAGAAGGCACGTTATTTCTCGAGTTTCAAGGAATTGGGATGGCGTTTCAGGGCAAAATCCCTGGCGGGAGTGATGGCGTCCAGTTGCCTCACCCGTTCCTGACCAGTGAGACGTTCATAGATGGTGACCCAGGCGCAGCGGTTATTCCGGTCAACCTCACAGCACCCTTCTTCCATGCCGCCGCATGGGCCGTTCAGAAGTCCCTTGGCGCAAACCGTCACCGGACAGACGCCGCCGCTGTCATTGAGCCGACAATCCCCACACAACGAACAGCGCTGCTCGAACTGGCCAAAGCGCCGAATGTTGCCCAGGAATTTGGAGTCCGTACCTGCCACGACCTTTTTCTCCGCCGCCTCGGCCACCGACTGGATACCGGCACCGCAAGAGAGCACCAGCAGGAAATCGGCCTCCTCCACCTGTTCGCGGCGCGACCGCAGATCGCGGGCCGTACGGAGCATGTGGCAGGTCTCGTCGATGACGATGGTGCCGGTTATCTCCTTGCCGGCAAGCGTCAGGGCGTCCTGCATCCTGAAGACCTCTTCCTCGCCGCCGGACTTGCAGACCGTGGCACACTTGGCGCAACCGATGATAAATACGCGACTGCCCCCTTCCAGGGCAGCCACGATCTGCTCCAGCGGCTTCTGGGTGGATACGATCACTGCGAAATGTAACCGGCCGAGCGGCGGGCCGACTCAAGCGTATTGTAAAGCAACATGGTGATGGTCATGGGGCCGACACCTCCGGGCACCGGTGTAATGGCGGCCGCACGTTGGCTTGCAGCTGCGAAATCCACGTCTCCCACCAGTTTCTTTTCACCGACCCGATTTACCCCGACATCAATAACCACGGCACCTTCCTTGATCCAGTCTCCTTTGACCATCTCGGGGCGCCCAACCGCTGCAATGACGATATCCGCCCTGGCAACCACCTGGGCCAAGTCCCGCGTCTTGGAGTGGCACACTGTCACAGTGGCATTCTGTGCCAGACACATCATTGCGACAGGTTTACCCACGATATTGGAACGGCCGATCACCACGACTTCCTTGCCGGCCAGATCAACCCCTTCCTCCTTGAGCATAACCATGACACCGTATGGGGTGCAGGGCTGAAAGAGCGGCTTGCCCACCGACAGGCGTCCCACATTGTAGGGATGGAAACCATCCGCATCCTTTTTGGGGGATATGGCCTCAAGCACCTTCTCGGTATCGATCTGCGGCGGCAGCGGCAACTGCACGAGGATGCCATGGATGCGTGGGTCATTGTTCAGTTTTTCAACCAGTTCCAGCAGCTCGGCCTCGCTGGTGTCAGCAGCAAGCTTGTACTCGTCCGAAAATATGCCGGCATCCTGGCAAGCCTTCTCCTTCATGCTTACATAGACCCGGCTGGCCGGGTCATCTCCCACCAGCACCACCGCCAATCCGGGCGTGATACCTCTTAACTTCAGTTCCTTGACACCCTCTGTGATTTCGGACCTGATTTTAGCGGCGATTGCCTTGCCGTCGATGATCTTTGCCATATGGTTGTATCCTCCTTGGTTTGGGAGCTGAAAAGCGAATGGTAATATTACGTTCTAAGAGAGTTCTTTGTAAAGAAAGTTTACAGAATCAAGGGCAAAAAAAATCCCCCGGCAACTCCGGGGGATCATTAGCACTTTGGACAAAACGCAATAGCGGCTAAGCTCCGCAGCAACCACCGCCAGCGCAGGCAGCAGGCTTTGGGGCATCGGTTTTCGGGCAATATCCCTCGGCAAACCAGCCGCTCCCCTTGAGGCTGAAGGCTGTAGCAGAAATCATCTTCTCCACCTGACCACCGCACTTAGGGCACTCGCTGGCAGGCTGGTCTGAAAATTTCTGGCGCAATTCGAACTGGTGATCGCAACTCTGACATTTGTACTCGTACATAGGCATAACGCAAACAACCTCCTGATCTTCAAATCTTTATAAATATAATGACGAGACCAGGGCCTTGTCAATGCCGATGTACCGATTTGTTGCCACTGCAGCAAAAAAATCACCTTCAACGGAGAAGGATTGATGCCCCAATTGCATTATCAGCGCGATGCAAACATCTTTAACCCAACCCGCCCAAATCCCATTTAATTAATACATTTTATTACAATAATTACATGTAGTTATTATAATTTTATCCCTTGGCCCAATGGTCCGCTAAATGCACACATGTTAAATTGTCTACAGCAACTCGAAGCGTCACTACAAACCCGAAGTGATGCGCAAAGGACATCATTTATATCACAATTATCGGCTTTCCCCAGGCCATGAATCCGGGAGAAAACCAGCCATTTGTCCGTGAGTTGACCAAGCGATATTACCATATTCCGTTATTTCACAACCCAAAACGCAGCACAAGCCCTAGTTTTGCCATATGAGGCCGCAGCACTTGCCACGAATCAAGACTATTGAGTACGCGGCTTGATCGAAGGTGCAGTCATTTACTCCAATGAAAGGAGGTAGAACAACGCTTCAATGTTGAAGATTTGCTAGCTGTGGATTACTTGAAAGGAGGTTTCTGATGGCAATTAAGAGAAAGTTCTGCCTGCTGGCCGGCTCGGCGATGCTTTTGGCATCGACAGCGGCATGGTCGGCGGAGATTCACGGCAGAAGTTCAACCCAGTTTCTGTGGTTCAACGACATCTTTACAGAACAAAAGCAGGCTGAATTCGGTGAATACCTCAACTTGTCCGTATCAAAGATCGACAAAGACAACAAGCTGACGTTCCAGGGATATGGGCGAGTCACCCAGGACGTCAGGAATGGCGAAGGCCTCAATGGCAGACTGTATTACCTCTATGGTGATTACCGCGATCTGTACAACAAGGTTGACCTTCGCTTTGGTCGTCAGTTTGTCAACTACGCAGCAGGAACCGCCCTCATCGACGGTGGCAAGATAGACCTGAAAAACGTCGGTCCTGTCGCCTTCTCCGTCATGGGCGGCCGCAACGTCTTCTTTGACCTGTACGGCGAGGGGACCCGTTCTAATGACTTTGCCTTCGGAGTGGCCGCCTATCTTCAAGGTTTCCAGAAGACCGACGCCGAAGTCAGCTACTTCATGAAGTTCGACAAGGACGGCATTGCCCGCGATCAGCTGGGTGCTTCAGTCAAGCAATACCTGTTCAACTCGGTCAAGGCTTACGCCAATGCCCGCTTTGACATGCCCAGTGAGACTGTCAGCGAAGTCCTTGCCGGCCTGAAGTATTTCCCGACCTCCGACCTGATTTTTACCGGTGAATGGTATCAGAGTTATCCCACCTTCGACAGCACCTCGATCTATTCGATCTTTGCCGTTGACCGTTACCAGGAAGGCGTCTTCCGGGTCGACTATACCATCAACGACAAGATCGGGGTAAATGTGGGCTACAGCAAGCAGGATTACGGCGAGGGCGCGGATGCCGACGTGTACGAGATCGGCTGCCGTATCCGTCCGATCGAGCAGGTCCAGGTGAACCTGAACTACGACAAGCGTACCGGCTACGGCGGGAAACTGGATGGCGGGATCGCCGAAGTGATCTACCAGCCCACCAAACCGCTGGAACTTGCCGCTGGGATCCATTTTGACGTCTACGAGCGCGACCGAGTGACCGGAGATGAAACTGCTCGCAAATTCTGGGTTGGCGGCAAGTACAAACTTGCCAAGAACATGTCCGCATCAGTACGGGTTGAAGACGACAACAACGCCAGTTACAAATCCGATTGGCAGGGGCGCGTGGTCTTTAACTATGACTTCTAAGAAAGGGGGACATCAGTGAAAAAGTTCGTCTTAATCGTTGCGCTAATGGGATGCGCCCTGGTGTATCTCCAGCAGCAATCGTACGCAGAAAAGGTTGCACACAAGGAATACTCCAACATGGAGATCAAGGAGTGCAACTCCTGTCACAAAAGCGAAGGGGTCGCCCCCAACCACGATTCCGACTTTGTGCGTGGACATCGCGTCCTGGCCAGCAAAGCCGGCAACAACTGCAACCAGTGCCATGAGCAGAAATGGTGCCTGGATTGCCACCAGGGCGGAGGAACCGGCGATGATCTCACCAAGGAAAACTTCGGGCGCGACTACAAGCCAAAGAGCCACCGCAGTGATTTCATCACGATCCATCCGATCAAGGCCCAGGACAATCCACAGTCATGCTACCGCTGCCACGACACCAAGTACTGCAATGACTGCCACAGCCGTTTCCCGATGGGCAACCTGAGGATCAAATCGCATCTGATGCTGGGAGCCAATGGCCAGAAGTATTCGCCGGCACTGGGCGAGCATGCCACCGAGGCGCGCCGGAACCTGCAGTCCTGTCAAGCCTGCCACCCCGATGGCGATGTCTGCATCCAGTGCCACAGCGCCAAACTCGGTGGCACCAACCCACATCCCCGTGGCTTCAAATCCGGGAATTACAAGGACAGGTCTGACGGTAAGGTATGTCAGCGATGCCATTTGCCGGGACAGTATTAATTCAACACCCAAAAAACAGGAGGATAGCTATGCGGAAAATGAAGTTTAGTATCATGTTGCTATGTGCCTTGTCTTTGGCTGCAGCCCTCAACGGCTGCGGGTCGTCCAGTAAAGAAGGGAACACCTCCACCGCTGCCCTGGATGCGATCCCCAAGGTTGATGAAGCAGCCTGTGCCCAGTGCCATGGATCATCATACGATCCGGTCAGCGGCCAGCCGATTTACTCCTCATATGTTCAGTCAAAACATTTCAAGAACAGTCTCGGCGAAGTGATCGGCTGTCAGGATTGCCATGGTGGCGGCTCCCAGCACAATGGCGTGGGTCCCATGCCGTATCCGAACCCGGATGCCGCCGGCAAATGTTGGGGTTGCCATGAGCCGGCATTCACTGGAGCATATGGAGCCCCCACACCAGTGGAAGTAGCCCACTTCCAGAACCTGACCACCACCTACCGCGTCCAGTACATCATCCCGACCAGCGCCAGCGGCACCACCTGCACCGGTTGCCATGAGCCACACAATCCGGATTCCGGCCTTGGCGCCGGGGCACGTACCGCTTGGGCCAACTCCGGCCATGGCGACATCGCAGGCGCGGCTTGGGTACCCAGCTCCTCCCACAAGTGGCGGGTTACCGGCAGTACCGACGATTTTTCTACAACCGTCCCGTCCAGCGATTGCCTACGCTGCCACACCTCCGACGGCTTCATTCAATTCGCCTCCAGCAACTTCTCCAACGTCAACAACCTCCCGGGTGACCCCAAGGCCAACTCGCCGCTCAACTGCAAGGCCTGCCACTACAACGACAGCTTCTCCGTCCGCGGCGTCCGCGGCGTTGCCACTGCCTACAACGTCAACATAACGGACAAGGTTACGAATAAAGCCGTGACCGACCGCCGTGCCGCCCAATTCCCCGATGTGGGCCAGTCCAACATCTGTATTTCCTGCCACAGCGGCAGGGTTGCCGGCCCCAACCTGGCTGCAATGTTCGCCACCGGCAACTGGGACCTCTCCAATGCCTCGTTCCAGAACAGCCATTACATGGCAGCCGCCGGCACCATGTACATGGAAGTTGGCTTCAAAAACTTCACCGGCCTGAACTCACCGGCTTCAACAGGTAACGAGGGCGCTGCATTCGCCAGCACAAAAACCTACAACCAAACACTTTCAGCACTTAACACCACCACGCCTGATGGCGTCGCCGGCGGCCAGAACAGCGCCCACAGAAGGCTCGGCACCCCGCTGATCGCCAACAGCGAAGACTATCTCACTGCTGCCAACAACCCGAATGCCATCGCCTCTAACGGCCCGTGCGTAACCTGCCATATGAAGGCATTCAACCCGGTTGCAGGCAACGGCTTCACTCCTCCTGCCGCAGGTCGCCCGGACAATGGCCACAGCCTGCAGATCGACGAAGCCACGGCACAGGAACTCTGCCTCCAATGCCATGCCGACGCTCCCCATCTTGACGGCGGCGACGGTGCAGGGCATGGTATCTACACCACGATGACAACCCTCGCCAACATGGAAGCAGCCATGATGGAACCGCAAAGCTCGGCATTCCAGCATGGCCTGACCCTGATCAAGCAAGTGCTGCTCACTAAGTACCAGATCTCCTACGACGGCTCCAGCTACCCCTACTTCTACGACGAGAACCTCCCTTTGAAGAGCGGGAAAAAACAAGCTATTACCGACTGGACCCGTGCTGGCAGTCTTTCTCAAGTTCAGGCCTACCGTCTGATGGGCGCCTGCTACAACCTCAATGTCCTGGCCCGCGACCCCGGTGCATACCTCCATGCGCGTACCTACAGCCAGCGCCTGGTCTATGACACTGTCGACTACCTGGACGACCTGACGATGAATTTCTCGTCTCTCACAACGGCAAGAGCTGTAACCGCAGCTGCAACTGCTGTGGCATCTGCTTCGAGAACAGCTTTGGAAGCGGCATTAGTGGGGGTTTACACCGGCTTTGACGTGAACGTCCTGAATCCGACCCCTGGTCAGGCCGGTGGCGTTACCACCCTGGCCGGTACAGGTCTTGCCACCGAATCCATGGCATGGCTGTCAGGAACGCACTACACCGATACCAAAGGCACCACGCCGACACCGATGAAACTGCGTCCGTAATCTGAATACGTAGTTTGTGATTAACTGCTGTAAATCGCCCCGCCTCGAAAGAGGCGGGGTTTTTCTTATGGTTGCCTTTTTGCCTGATCCTGTTGTTATTGATTTAGACTGACAGAATAAATAACTGTAGAACAGACACGCAAGATTCAAACATCCGCGCCTGTCATTATCCCACAGCACGTCCTCCATCCTAACGCGTATTCTTGCCTTCAATTGTTCGGAACCCACGAATTCAACACACCGGACGCCTGCCCAAGCGGGCATTATCGACCTTGCTCACAAAATAACACCGATAAAAATATCGCTCACTGACCTCTGCTGAGTCAGAACCATAACAGTGCTGATTCAACACAAACCGACTATCGACTGTGGCCTATACAGAATCAATGGCTATGTTCAAAACTGCCGAAACTCGGCAAATTAGCAAGGTATTTTCTTTAAGATATGTTCTGGACACTGTAGCATTCACTGATACAATAACATTGTTTTATCATGGCAGGAGTTAGTCCCAGACCATTAAGCGCAAAAAATAAAGCCGTACAAATAATGGCAACATATCATTAGCGCCATATATTTACTGCAATTACATGTAGTTATTATAATCCTTATAGCAACGACACTGGTTCACGATGTGCATGTATAAAAAACATATACACCTGCTTACGGAAGCGATTAAATTCCAAGTCGTCTTGCAATAACAGTATTTTATATTTTGCGTCGGTTTTGCCTTTGCTGTGAACCTAGAAGCATTTTCGTAATTTGCCCGCGAATTAGCGCAGGACAGACACATAAATCAAGTTATTTCACCGACAAAAGGAATTTACACGGTGTACGCCTGGAGTTGCCTGTTGCCATATACATGTTACGCTTATCATTTGATTAGCTAATTGTAATTCTACAGACACCGTCCGGAGCAGCTTGACAGGCACTATTGTAAACATCTTTTGTCAACGGGCTTGAGCACAGTGCCTAATCGAAGAGGTAGCAATTCATATCAATGAAAGGAGGTAGAACAACGCTTCAATGTTGAAGATTTGCTAGCTGTGGATTACTTGAAAGGAGGTTTCTGATGGCAATTAAGAGAAAGTTCTGCCTGCTGGCCGGCTCGGCGATGCTTTTGGCATCGACAGCGGCATGGTCGGCGGAGATTCACGGCAGAAGTTCAACCCAGTTTCTGTGGTTCAACGACATCTTTACAGAACAAAAGCAGGCTGAATTCGGTGAATACCTCAACTTGTCCGTATCAAAGATCGACAAAGACAACAAGCTGACGTTCCAGGGATATGGGCGAGTCACCCAGGACGTCAGGAATGGCGAAGGCCTCAATGGCAGACTGTATTACCTCTATGGTGATTACCGCGATCTGTACAACAAGGTTGACCTTCGCTTTGGTCGTCAGTTTGTCAACTACGCAGCAGGAACCGCCCTCATCGACGGTGGCAAGATAGACCTGAAAAACGTCGGTCCTGTCGCCTTCTCCGTCATGGGCGGCCGCAACGTCTTTTTCGACCTGTACGGCGAGGGGACCCGTTCCCATGATTTCGCCTGGGGCGCCGCGGCCTATCTGAACGGGTACAAGTACACTGATGCCGAGCTAAGCTATTTCATGAAGCTGGATCAGGACGGTGTCGCCCGCGACCAGATCGGCTTCTCCGGCAAGCAATACTGGAATTCGTTCAAGGGATACCTGGACACCCGGTTCGACCTGCCGAGTGAAACCTTCACCGAACTGCTGGTGGGCGCCAAATACTTCCCCATGGCGAGTCTCGTCCTGACGGCGGAATGGTACCAGAGCTACCCGACCTTCGACTCCACATCGATTTATTCGATCTTTGCCGTCGATCGCTATCAGGAAGCCCTGGTCCGGGCCGACTACACCATCAACGACAAGCTGTCAGTCAATGCCGGCTATACCCGGCAATTCTACGGCGAAGGCAACGACGCCTCGGACGTCGTCGAGGTCGGCTGCCGTATCCGCCCGATCGAAAGCGTCCGATTGGACCTGAACTATGATCACAACAACGGTTATGGCGGCAACCTGAACGGCGGCAGCGCCGAAGTCACCTACACCCCGATCAAGCCGCTGGAAGTGGCGGCCGGCCTCCAGTACGACGTGTATGCGTTCGACCGGAGCACCGGGGATGCAACTGCGCGCAAATACTGGTTTGGCGGCAAGTACAAACTTGCCAGGAACATGTCCGCGTCCGTCCGGGTCGAAGACAACGTCAATGCCATGTACAAAAGCGACTGGCAGGGCCGGGTCGTCTTCAACTACGACTTTTAGAAAGGAGGGGCATACGTGAAGCGAATTGTATTAATCCTAGCACTTCTCGGTTTCGGCCTGGTCTGTCTGCAGCAGCGGTCGTACGCCGACAAGATGTCCCACGCAGAATACGCCAATATGGCAATCAGCGAATGTAATGACTGCCACAAGAGCGAAGGCGTCGCCCCCAACCACGACGCCGACTTTGTGCGCGGGCACCGGGTCCTGGCAAGCAGGGCCGGCAACAACTGCAGCCAGTGCCATCCACAGGCCTGGTGCCTCGACTGTCACCAGGGGGGCGGCACGGGCGACGACCTCTCCCAGAGCAATGCGGGCCGCGATTACAAACCGAAAAGCCACCGCAGCGGCTGGCTCCAGATCCACCCAATCAAGGCCCAGGACAACCAGCAGCAATGCTACCGGTGCCACGATCAGAAGTACTGCACGGCATGCCACAGCAAGCTTCCCCAGACCGGGCTGAAATCCATGGGCTTTGTATCCCACCGGACGCTCGGCGCGGGAGCCACGACCCCCCAATGGGGTTCCGAGCACGGCCGCGAGGCGCGCCGGAACCTGCAGGCCTGCCAGACCTGCCATGAAGATGGATCTGTCTGCAAGAACTGCCACAGTACGAAATCAGCTGCTGGCGGTGGGGTAAACCCACATCCGAGAGGCTTCAAGGCGGGCAACTACAAAGACAGAAGCAACAGCAAGGTATGTTTGCAGTGCCATTTACCCGGATCGTTTTAAGAAGTAATTACTCAATAAGAGGAGGAGAACTATGCAGATCAAGAAGTTAAGCATGATGCTGTTGGGCGTGTTGTCCTGTGCCGCATTGTTGAATGGCTGCGGCTCGTCCAGTAAGGAAGGCTCGGCATCCCTTAATAATGTGGCAACCGTGGGCGACACCGTCTGTGTGCAGTGCCACAGTGCAGTAACTGACCCACTGACCAATGAGAGTATCGTGACCCAGTACCAGCAGAATTCACCCCATGACCAGGTCGGCCTCGGCTGCGAGAGCTGCCACGGCGGCGGCGCCCAGCATAACGGCGTCGGCCCGATCCCGTACCCCAGCCCGGACGCAAATCGCTGCGCTGCGTGTCATGACGGCACCCAGACATTCACGGTCGCTGGCGTGGCAACGGTAGCTCCGTCGACCAACTCCAACACTGCCTTCGCAACCTCCAACCATGTCGAAGGGACCCCGTCGCATACCAGTGGGCTCTGCGTCCGCTGCCACACCCATGAGGGAGCCGTCCTCTCCAACCAGTCCGGCTTCACCGGCGAAATAGCCTCTGGTACAATCGGCACCACCACCTACCCCGGCGTGCTGGACAATGCCTCATACGGACCACCGGTTTGGGGCAACGGCTACACCGCATTCAAATGCGAAACCTGCCACCAGCACGGCGGCGGATTTCGTACCATCAAGGGCCGCGACAACAACGGCAACCTGGTACTCTGGAACCCGAGCAAGAGCGGCAAGACCGATCAGTTCAACCTCTGTACAAGCTGCCACAACCTGTACAACTACAACCAGACCCGGGTGATCGGTTCGAACACAGCGGCCTCCGGAACGCTGAAATACGAGCATAACACCCGCTGGAACAGAAACATCCTCTCCACCCACAAGGAGAAGGGGATGAAGTCGCTTCTGACCCTGCCGTTCGCCAACATGACCTCGGCCGCCGACAGCAGCAACACCTGGATCACGGGTTACGTTATTCGCATGACCAATACGACCGATCCGTTCTACAAAGGCCCCTGCTTCGACTGCCACGGCCACGAAGCCAAGACAAACACCGGTTCTGCAGCCCCTACCGCAGCCAATGCGACTATTCACACCGACTGGGCCCAGGCAGGGCACGCAGGCGGTCTGTTGACTGCCAAATATACTGCCGCCGCCGGCAACCTCCGCACCGCAGCCGAGATGGACGCAGTTACCCAGGCTTATGTCGATACCAACACCAACTCCTGGAGCCACTACAACTGGGATTCGACCCAAAAAACCGATGGTACCGACGACCGTGGTTCCTGCCAGAAGTGCCATACCGCCACTGGTCTGTCCAACTACCTCGACTCGCCGACCACCTACAATGCGGCCAACAACAACTTCTCGCACCTGATGGACTGGAACATAAAGGGCGGTTCCAAGCGACAAAACGAACTGCTCTACTGCTGGGGCTGCCACCAGGATGCCGGCACCGGCAAACTACGCAACCCGGGTGCGATTACGACATCCGAGTACACCTACAACAGCGCGGCGATTCAGTTCCCTGACGTCAGCAAATCCAACGTCTGCGTCGTCTGCCACTCCGGGCGTGGTAACGTTGACAGCATGAAAGCCTCGCGGGGCACTCGCTGGGGTTCCAAATATCATCATGCTCCTGCCGCTGCAACGCTGTTCAGCTCCCGTACCCACATGGGCTATGAATTTACTGGTGCAGACTACACCAATAAGTCGTTCTTCGAACATGACAAGATTGGCACCGCAGATGCCGCTGGCACCGGCTCCAATGGCCCCTGTGCCGCCTGTCACATGTCTGGCAGCAGCCATACCTACAACGTGCTGACGGACGATGGCACGGCTATCCGCAGCCAGGCACTCTGCAATGTGTGCCATACCACCTATCCGATAACCAAGGCCATTCTTGATGAACAGAAGGCTGGGTACGAGGAAGCCGGCGCCATTGCTACCGCTTTGGCGGCGAACACGATAACAAATCATATCGGCGTTGATATAACAACCAATTATGCTAACACTACCCTCGTACCGATTGATTATTTCGGTGCCGCCCAGAACTCCTTCCTCCCTGCCGACGAGCCGGGCGGCTTTGCTCACAACCGTTATTACGTCAAGCGGCTGCTGTTTGACTCCATCGACTTCCTCACAAACGGCGCGCTTACCGGCAGCATAGCGATTGATGCAAATACCTATCCTAACGCAGCCGTATGGTTTGGTGCTCCCGCCGGGACCACCGGTACCTACACGGCAACTCGTCCCTAGTTCGAGTTGTTAGTTCCTGTGTAGCAACAGCAGATGTAAAACAAAGGCCCCGGAGAAATCCGGGGCCTTTTAGCTCTCTTTGGGTTATAATGTTCAGACACATAAATCAAGATGAACATACATATCGATAAAATCCGTGTTCTGCTAACCTGCCTGGCTTTATCCCTGCTGGCCCATTTACTCTTCCTGTTTACGCTGAGAATGTGCGGGACCTATATTTTTGCCAGGCCGGTCAACCAACTGCAAACTGTCATGGTGGATCTGGCAAAACCGGCTATTGCAGCCACATCAGCCACCGCCCCCATGGACAACAAACACGCAAACAGCGTCAAAATGGTAAAGGAGCCGAAAAAAGCGGTAACCACTCCACGTGCCAATGAAGATGGCAGCCCCCCTCCTGCCGATCCAAAACAGCTCCAAGCCGAGTCGGCCCAAGTTCAGGACGTTCCGATAACAGAAGACAAGCCTGACTCATCTAATCGGGACAGCGACCAGACAGAGGACCAACTCCCCTCCGCAACGCGTAAACTCGCATCCACTCCTGAAATTCTCCCGCCACTAAGGGCAACCAGCGAGTTCCTGACCGCCAAAACAGAGAACCTCTCCTACCTGATCAGCATCCTGGGCATGCCGGTGGGGAGCGCAGAGCTGGGGGCGAGAAACATTAAAGGCGAGGTGCACATCACGCTGGAGGTCAAATCAAATGCCGCCCTGGCAAGCATCTACCCGGTGAATGACCTTATGGAAACTCGCCATATTGCCGGAAACTTTGTCATCACCAACATCAGGCAGCAGGAAGGCGATTTCAGAAGTGATGTCGGATTCACCATCTTCCTTCGGGACAAGAGTGTATTCTGGTTCGACCGTCTCAGAAAACGCTACTCGCGGGAAACGGTCCCCAACTCTGAAGTGCTGGATGTCTTGTCGGGATTCTATTTACTCAGAAACAGGGCGCTGCGGATCGGCAAGACAGAGACACTGGATATCTACGATGGCGATACCTATGCTCCGGTCCTTGTCCAGGTGTTGCGACAAGAGACGATTCGACTGCCCAACCTGCGAAAGATCGATTCCCTGGTTATCCACCCGATCCGAAAAAACGGCGGGACTTTCAGAAAAGCAGGCGACATGCTGATCTGGCTCACAAATGACGAGAACAAAGTCCCCGTAAAAGCGGAAACCTCCCTACCCCTCGGCAAAGTAACGGCAGAGCTGATCTCGGCCGAGGCCGTACAATAGAATTTCAGCCCGGCAAAGAGCACACCCCCTCTCTGTTCCTCCACAAAAAAACCCGGATCACTCCGGGTTTTTTATGTGTATTGCGGGACCGCCCCTATGTGGCGGACGACCTGAGAAACACCACAAAGGCGCCGCTGCCGCCCATCTCCCGAGGAGCCGGGGCAAACTCAACCACGTACTCTTTTCCGGCATCGCGCAGCCAGGCGGCAATTGCCTGCTGCAGAACCGGTTCCTCAGGCGAGTTGATTCCCTTGCCGGTGATGACGAGCACCGCCTTTTCCCCATGATAGCGGGCATTGTGCAGAAAGCGGGGCAGTGCAACCAGCGCCTCCTCACGGGTCAGCCCATGCAAATCGAGCTGGCGATCCACACGGATAATGCCTTTTTTCAATTGCCGCAAGCGGTTGGCGCCCAGCGGTTTGAGTTCCTCGTCTGGGAATTTTTCGGTAAAGGTCACATCCAGCCTAAGCTGCTTGATGGCCTGGGCAAAGGCCTCGTTTTCGGCCTGGTCGGCCACCTCGCGGCGGCTGGGTGTGGAGGTGGGACGCGCTGTTTTCCTTGTCCCTGCCGTGGATGTTGCCTGGCTCGTGTTATCCAATTTCTTCACGCCGCCCATGGCCTGCAAGAACAAATCGGCATCGTCCTCATCAATGGCTGACCTTGGCTGGAGAGGAGTGGATTTTTCAGGCTCCCGCGGCAACGGCGAAGAAACTGCCACCCCTTTCAGGGCACTGAAAGGGGTGGCATGGAATTCTTTGCTCTTAGGCGGCTTGCTTTCCTGCTTCTTTTTTTTCATCAGTCCTTTGCCACCAGGGTAATTTCGATACGGCGGTTCTTGGCCCGCCCCTCTTTCGTGCTGTTGTCGGCCACCGGCTTGTATTCGCTGAATGCTGCCGCGGAGAGGATAGCCGGATCTATCCCTTGCTGTTGCAGGTATTTGGTGACGTTGATGGCTCTCGCCGCAGAAAGTTCCCAGTTGGTGGCAAACTGCTTCGTAAGGGCGCCGGTGATCTGCACATTGTCGGTATGCCCCTCGATGCGGATGGCCTTGTCCTTGACCGCCTTGAGAGTATCGATCATCTTATGGAGTATGGCAATGCCGTCAGGTTTGACATCTGCCTTGCCGGAATCGAACAGAATAGCTGCTTCCATATTGACGGTCAGCTTACCCTTCAATTCCGATATGGTCACCTGTCCCTGGGCAATCTCGCTCTTCATGTTTTCAAGCAGTTGCTCGTAAGTGCCGCTCACCTCCTTGACCTTTTCTTCCTTGACCTTTTGAATCGTCACAATGTCTTCTTTGAGCTTTGCGTTCTCGGCTTCAAGATCTGAAACCTTCTGTCGCAGATCGCTAATATTCCTGGACAGGGTGTCTGATTTGGCCTTGAGGACCTGCTCCAGCTCCATCTTGTCCTTGGTGAGGCTGGTCGCTACCCCGGAAAGCTTGGCATACTCGGCTTGCAGCGCCGCGTTGTCAGCCGTCAGCTTCTCGTATTTCTGTGTAAGATCCGTCAATTCCTTTGTCAGGTTGTCGGCCTCCTCAACCTTCTTGACATACTTGCTCTCAGCCACCAGGCAACCACTCAATGCGAACGAAATCAAGCCGGCCATTGTCAGATAAGCAAACCTTCTCCACATGTCACCCTCCTTCAGAAAATTTAATGTATTTTCTCATGCCATAAACAGATGCACAGGTTTTTATTCTATATCGCACCGCCTGTTTTGCAAGAAAGATTTGCTTTTCTCAATAAACATAGAGCGGGATAACGGCAGACCCAAGGACCAGGGCAGATGGCACGAACAGGCGGTGATACACCTTGGCGATATCGGCCTCGAAATACTCACAGGTAAGAACGTAACAGAGATGCACCGGAGAAAGCATCACGCCACCGAAGCCGGCGCCAAAGGCCAGTGCCACGAGCCCCGGTGAAGGGGTCCCATCTCCCATCAGCGGCAGCAGCAAAGGAAATGTGATACCGACATAGCCTACGGTAAGACCGGTCATAACGCCCGCAATGAAAGGGATGAGCACCAGTATGAGGGCAATCGGCAATCCTGACGTGGCAAAGAAGGCGGAGATGCCGTCCAGGGCCCCGGTCACCCGCAACACCTCCTGAAAGATCATGATGCCGATAACCAGGAACAGCGCCTTGCCAGAGACACTTTCACGCAGGTTGGTCATGATCATGCCCGGCGTGTAGCGGTGAACCAGGTAAAGTGCCATGACTGCGCCACCAAGGGACAAGGCGGGATTCACCCTGAACAGGACGACCAGCAGCAGCGCCAGCAGTATGGGCGAAACCATGGCCAGGAAGATCGCAAATTCCCTCCATCTCCCGGTTGGTGCAGGCGGAGTCTGTTGTCGCCCTATGCCGCGAAAACAGAACAAGGCGCCCCAGGCAACTACCGAGAGGGCAAAGGGAAGGTTGGCGATGAACAGTGCCTGGGTTGAAAGCCCGGTTATCCCTGCAGCCAAAATAATGCCTGGGTAGAGGGGTGAAACATACTCCCATATGTGACGGTACCAGTAGTTGATCATGGCCTTCTGTTCCGCCAGGATGGAAAAGCCTCCGGCAGCCTCGTTGACCATGGGTGCGGAGAAGACAGCACCGCCCGGTGAGGGGAGCAAACCGATCATGGCGGGCATGGCTGCCATGACTACGCGCCGGTCGGGCAGGGCCGCCGACAAGGAGGAAACCATGCGGCGCAGCATGCCGGTGGTGCGCAGAATATGCTCCATCACCATGGTAAGTACCAGGGTCAGGGTCATTTCCAGGGATTTGGGGGCGAAAACCGCACTGATGGTGGCCTTTAGGAAGGCCATGGGCGGGGTGAGATAAATGATGCCCAGCAGGACGGCGCCGATGGGCATGACAGCCGCCATCGAAACCTTGCGGCGCAGGAGAATAACGATAACAATCAGAACTAAACTGGTTTTAAGGAGATCGGCCATGGCGGTTATGAGCCGCCGGCCTTCTTGTGGAGGGAACTGAAAATCATATCCAGCACCACCTTTTGACGAACCTCGAACTTGTTGAGGACCGCCAGACAGGTACCCATTGGGCAAAGCTCGTGCAGCAGATCCGCATCACGGCCGGACAGGATGATGATCCGGTTCTTGTCCATGCCGCTCTGGGTGGCAAACCCCAACACCTTTAGCCCATCCATGGTAGGCATTTCCAGGTCGATCAACATCAAGTCGTAACCACCGGCCTTTATGCGCTGCAGGGCGGTAACCGGATTATTGCAGATTTCCACCTCCAGGAGAGGATAGGATTCCTGAATATATCCGGAAAGGAAGTCGGTGAAGGCCCGATCATCGTCTATTAACAATATTCTGCCCATAGCGGGATACTATAACTGATTTCCATGTTGCCTTAAAACAAAAAATTCCAGCGCCCTTTCGAGATGCGCCGGAACACCTGTAAACATTCGAAATCAGAGACGGGATGCCATGGGGAGGCAAGACAGGTATTGAGTCAGGCACTGGCTGGGAAGTCAGCGAACATGGCGCCTGAATGCTGCCTGGAATTACTTCACTATGCGGGTCGCGTTGCCCAACACCGGGAACGGTATGGTGATGCCCATGTCGCGGGCAATATGCATATTGATAATCAAGTCCACCCGGCGCGGAGTGAGAAGGGAAAGTTGTTCGGTCCGCGCTCCTTCGAGGATACGGAGCGCAATGCCGGCGGCAAGTTGTCCCTGTTCCTGGGGACTGATTTCCAGGGAAACAAGGGCGCCTTTTTCCGATGCGTCGGGGATAGTGGAGACTACGGGGATATTATGGGCTTTGGCGTGGGTAACAATTCGCTCGAATTGCCGGTATACAATGCCGCATTCCGTAGCGACAATCACGTCTATTTTATCAAGCAGGGCCGTCAACGCAGCATCCACGGCAGCAGCCGAAGTCGCATTGGCAGCCACCACTTGCATGCCCAATTGGGCAGCGGACTTTTTCAGGTCTTCAAGTTGCCTTTGAGAACCAATTTCACGCGAGTTGTAGATTACACCGACCCTGCGGAAAGGGCGGATTTCCTGGAGAATTTTCAGCATGGTAATCATTGGCACACGGGAACTGACCCCGCACGTGCCGCGTGTCGGCTGTTCCGAAGTATAAACATCGACCGACACGACCGGTATGCCCTTCGCCTCCTTCATGGCCACTTGCGAGGCCGAGGCACCGTAAGCCACGATCAGGTCCGGGCGGTATGCATTGAATTTGCGCACTGTGTTGGACCAGGACAGGGGATCGGGATTGGGTGACTGCAGGATGATTTCCGTGTTGGCCGATGTATAGCCATGGGCCGCCAGCGCCTTGATGAGAGACTTGTGCGCCTCCCGGTATCGCGGCTGGTCGCTGCTCATCATGGCGGCGATGACCTTGTTGGCCGCATGACCGTGCACCGGACCGAGTACGGAGATAAAAACCAGCAATGCCGTTATGGAAAGTTTCCCAAGGTTCATTAAATCCTTCACCACTTGGCCTTGAGCGACAACATGGTCGTGTGGACAGACCCGTCATATGCGGGGTTGCCGGAATCGTAAAGTCTGAAGCTGTAATCCAGGGCACAGGCGAGCATCTGGGTGATGCGCCAGTCGGCACGCGCCGATACGCCGGTTTCGGTAGAGTCGAGTACATTCAGGCCGCTGATATCGTTGGTATTGAATGTGCCGGTCACTCCAGCCAGGTTGAACGTTTGTGACGCAACATTAAATCTGGACTTGGAACGCACCTGCTGAAAGGCAAGGGAAACGTCCAGTGGCTCGGACACGGCGTATGCCATATCGATACCGTAGACATGGGCCGCGGAATAGTAGTTGGTTGCGGAGATTGGCGAAGGGTCGGAAATGAGGGAGGAGAACAGGAGCGACTGGTCTGTAACCGTCTCCAGAAACGAGTAACTGGCACTGATGGTCAATCTTTCCAGCGGGCTGAACCAGGCAGAGGCATTGGCGGAGTTGGATCGACTCTCGCGAGGCACGTTCCAACTGGCAACCGGCGCCGGTGCCACTGTCATGGCTGTGCTGTCGGCTGTTTCATACTTTGCCAGGTAGCTGCCGGTAAGCCCCCATTTGCCGCCATCCGTGAACGTCAACAGCAGTTTGCCGATGTGTTGCCCGGAAAAAGATGCGCCGTAAGCCGGATTATCACAGGCAGCGTAGCTGTAGAAGGCATCCAGCTTCAGATTTTTAATGGGTTTCCAGTAAAATGATGCCTTGCCGGTGTGGGTCTGCCGGCTGTCGGAGTGAAGTGCATCAGGCGACCCTGGAGATTGCTGATCGTGGATATTGTCGCGGGACTCCAGTTCGGCACGATATTCCAGGCGGTAGATCACCTTGGGGCTGGGACGGAAGATGGAGGAAAACACCAGGATATCCCTGGCCGTATCCGTTGCCTGGCGAACCAGCAGGGTCCCCTGATCCGCGGTGTAGACACCAGGGATGGTGCCGGTCGCCGGTATCTGGGAGTAAGGGTAATACACCGACGTTGGTGTATCCCGATTGACCTCCAGGTGCCGGTACTTGATCGCCAGGGAGAGCTCTTTGAATGGCGTGTAGCTTATGTCGCCGGCCGCGCTGTGGATAGTGTCGGAAGGGGTGCTGGACGGCACGGCGTCGCCATGGCCGCCATTATTCTCCCGCTGGGTCAGGGTGTAGGCCGCTGTCCCCACCAGCCCGCCACTCATGTCGGAATAGATCTTGACCGTATGGGAAGTAAGGCGGCTGTTGGGTATTGTGTCATGGGCCTGCTGCGCTCCGGTAATGAGCGCGCCATTGCCGCTGTTGGCAAAGGGGAAGCGGTTGTCGGCGGCGTTGTTGGCAAAGTCCCTGACAAGGAAGTCGTAGGTCAGGTCGAACCATCCCAAGTGCCCATCAAACCCGACTTTGCCTTCACGGGTAATGCGGTCTACCCTGCTGGCCTGGGAATAGACCGTGTTGGTCGCGTTTGACCCGCCGTTGTAATGATCGGAAAAGTGCAGTTGTTCATAACCGCTGCGGGCAAGTTGCCAATAGCCGAGATTCAGGTGAAAGGGGTTGTTGCCGAGTTTGATGCGGGTTTCCGTGTTGGTTATCAGGGTGCGCAGGCCCAGGTTGGCGCCAGGACTCAAGTCTCGGGAAGAATAGGTGGCCGTACCGGGAGGGAGCGGGTCGGAGAGAAGATTATGCCACAGTGCCCCGCTCTCGACATGCAAACGTACCAGGCCGGCATAGTCCAGGTACAACTCACTGAGGTAGTCGTCTTCATTCAGGTACGTGCCGTTCATCAAGAGCTTGAGGTCTTTGTCCAGTCTGGCTGCCGAGAAGCCGCCGGTAACTCCGGACTTCAGGCGCCCATAGGTGGAGGCCGCGGCCGTGGGACCATCGGGAGTGACAAAAAGGTAGCCGGATTGCACCTCGGCAAAAGAGTACGGCTTGATATCCACTACGGTGGTATCCGGAACCTCTATTTCCGGCTCGAAATCTTCAGGATTATCCTCTTCGCAGAATGCGGAAGCTGTCGGCAGCAGAACCAGCAGAAGCAGCGCCACCAACATTCGCCGCCGTATCGAAGTTCCCGGTTTCATTTCGTGTTGCGCCATGGCCTATTTCCTTAACGTACCGTATCCACGATTGTCGGGGGTATCGGAACCGTGGATGGCAGAGTGGCAATCGGTGCAGCGGTTGGCATAGAGCGGCTTGGTAAGGGGATTGAGAACGCTCCGGTGCCCTGGGGTATGGCACTGGAGGCAAAGAAACGGCATGGCGGAATTGAGCATCCTGCGGTTCACGGAACCGTGGGGCGAATGGCAGTTCAGGCAACTCTCCATGACATCGCCATGCTCGTAAATGAACGGACCGCTCATTTCCATGTGACAACGGATGCACGTGTCCCGCTGCGTTACGCCCTTGAGCAGTTTCTGTTGCGCCGAGCCGTGGGGTTCATGGCAATCAAAACAACTCATCCGCTTCTCTTGAATGGGGTGGTGCGAGAACAGGCTGAATTGGGCCTTTACATCGGGATGGCAGCCATAACAGAGTTCGGCCATCTTTGCGTCGCTGACTTTCTGCTGGGGTCCTTCATGCAGTTTGTGGCAGGTGGAGCAACTCAGGTCGTTCAGGGCATGGACGCTGGTATGCCAGTAGGCCAGCGATGGGGAAGAGGCGGCAGAATGACATTTCAAACAGATCAGGGATTGGGCCTGGGGAGGTAGGTGTTTCAAGTCAAGCAGCATGGAGGTATCGCATTTATCCCCCTTTTCACCATAAAGCTCCTTGTTCTCTTCAATCTTTGCGATGGCCAGGCTGCCCGGACCGTGGCATGATTCACAGTTCACCAGCGGCAGACCGGTTTCGACCTTGATCTGTTCGCCGTGAACGCTTCGTCTGAAAAATTCCGTTGTCTTGTCATGCTTGTGACATTTGGACACGCAATTGTCGGTCCCCACATAATCTGCATCCAGGCGGCCGACAATCATTTTTTCGTACTCGGCCACCGGCAACAGCGGATGGGACTGCTTCAGGCTGGAACACCCGGCAACAAACAGTAGCAGGACAAGTGGCAGGGAAGTGAAAATACGCATTGACACTCCTCGTATTGCTGCATGGCAATTCTCAAACACACAAAACCCTGATGATCAGGACAACTTTTGACCTGCTAAACCCCTTGAATCCCTTTGGTGGTGGTACGGATAAATCGCTGCACTATCGGATTGCTGCTGCCCCTGATCTCTTCCGGTGTTCCTGTCTCGATAATTTCTCCATCGTACATCATGGCAATGCGGTCCGACAGGTAGAGGGCGAAGTTCAAGTCATGAGTGACGATGATCGTGGTGTTGCCGGTCTTTTTCCTGAGTGAGACAATGGTTTCCGCCAGTTCATCGGTGGTTATGGGATCAAGTTCGGCAGTCGGTTCATCATATAGCACCAAGTCCGGGTCCATGGCCAGGGAGCGGGCAATTGCAACACGCTTTTTCATGCCACCCGACAGCTCCGACGTGCGCAAGCCTTCCTTACCTTCCAGTCCGACGATGGCCAGTTTTTCCGTGATGATCCCGCGAATCCGGTTTTCAGGGCAGATGCGATGTTCACGCAGCCAGAGCCCCACATTCTCGCCTACGGTCAATGAATTGAACAGTGCCGACGACTGGAAGACCATACTGCTGCGAAACGGCTGCGGCAAAGGGTTGCCATCGACAAATATCGGCTCGCCATTAATGTAAATCTGGCCGCTGTCAGGTGTCTCCAGCCTTATGATATGCCGCAGCAGGATACTTTTACCGGTACCTGACGGACCGATAATGGAAAAGGTCTCGCCGCTCCGTATCTCCAGATCGATGTCCTTGAGGACGTGATGGCTTCCAAAAGATTTATTGAGCTTCTCTATATATACCGAAACGCCCTTGACTGAATCAATTTTAATTTGCCCGTCTATAGATGTTGCAGTATCCATGCCGTTAGTTCCCAAAGCAGCCACCTCGCCCGGTTCGCAATCCATATTCCAAGTCCCTGAATGATGCTATGAAGCGGTATAAAGGCAGCTTAAATCTTTTTGATGTCGGGCGCATGGCATTGCCGGCCTGCTCTTTGCCGTCAATTCCCCCCCGCCCAAATGCGCCGGCACAACGCAGTATAGCCGGAGAATTGCTCGCGGCAAAGGTGAAATAACCGATCAAGCCGTGGAATTCCGCAGTGATCATGCGTCCTTTCCCTTTTTGTGGCGCATATCGCTGATGGCAACGCAAACAAAAATAACGATCAGGATAAATCCGATAAACAACCAATCAGCAAAACTGAATCCAAACATAACGTCACCCGGCACCCTTTTCCATCCCATTATCTATTCGATTTAGTTGCCTGAAGCGGCAAGCCGACATGGGGGCTCACCGACGATACCCCGCAGCAGACAGAGTGAAAAACCGTATTCCCGATGTCAGGATCAACTCTTCTTAAAAGCCGCTGAGGCCTCCTCAACCATGCCCATTTCCTGATAGCAGGTACCCAGAAAATAGTTTATCTCGTTTACCGGGAATTGGGCAGAAAAGACCGGATCTGCCAGGATATCCTCGATAATGGCGGCTGCCTCGTCATTGTGGCCGACGTGATGTTCCTCCACCGCAACAGACAGTGCGCACAGATAGTCAATGGGCGGCACCAGCGGAAGCTTGCCCGCCAGGATGGCGGCAATGCGCGCCTCGACCTTTGCCTTGCCGCCTTGGTCCAGGTGGTCCAGCACCTTGACCCACTCTTCAACGGCCTGCTCGTAGCGCCCCAATATGTAAAGCGCCTCGCCGAATTCGTAGGCGGCAATGTGGTTCGAAGGGTCCAGGCCCAGTGACTGTTGCAGGTATTGCTCCGCACCATACCAACTGCTCACGGCCTGATTCAGGGTAGCCAGCCTGGAACCTTTTTCCACAAAAGTCCTGGCGACCTCAAGACAGAGCCCGGCATTGTCAGGCTCGAAAAGCATCATGATCTTAAGGAGGTTTATCTTCCGGTCCAGGTAAGGGGTATCCACCTCCTTGGCATCGAGCATGATGATCTGCCCACCCAGCTCGGAAACGACATGTGGATAGGCATCCTTCAGCACTTCGGCATACTCGGCTGCGCCCACGAACTCCGGATTGATGCGCAGTGCCTGGTAGATGCCACGCCCCACCATATCGTAATCCGGCGCGCCACCATCCGCAAGCTTGTTGAAATCCTCTTCGAGCAGGGGGAGAGGCGGCTTGCCGTCCCAAGGTATATTTACGCGGCCATCACGGCCGGTGAGGACATACCCCGGTTGCGGCGTGAAATAACGGATACCATCAAGCGGCGTCAATTGAACGATTGCGGTTTTTTCCATCAGTTTTCTTGTTCCCTCCTGGGAAAGGTATTGATGCCGGCATGCACGCCGATCATTTTGTATATCTGGACCTCATCCCACGGCTCGTCCAGGATGCCGTCATGAATGGCCCAACTCCTGCCTCGCACGGTCCGCTCCATGCCCGGCATGCGGAAGGGCGAGGAGCCATCCAGGCGCGAGAAATAACGGCCGCCAGGTTGGAACTCGCGGTCGATCTCCAGCATCAACCGTTTGCCCCGCAGATAATCGAAACCATACTTTTCGTAACGGATGGCATTGTCGTAGGTCAGGGTCTCGGCCACGATCATCTCCATGCCCAGGGCATCGGTGAAACGCTCCAGCATAGGGAAAAAATCGCTGAAGAGCCTCAGTCCCCGCCGGGTCTGATTGGGAAACAAACCGGCCTCCATGGAGCGCACCTCCTCCGGCACATTGCGGCCATGGGAGGCGAACCAGTTGATCTTGCCATGCTCGTCGATATCCACGTCGAAGCGGGGCGCGCCAGGATCGCAGATGATGCAGAAGCATAATTCCATCTGGTTGTAATGGGTATCCGACAACTCCAGAAAGAATACCGTATCGCTGTCATCGGGCCTGGCGCGGACCTCCAGTCGCAGAAGCGACAACCCGGCCGGGGCGATGACGCTGACCAGGCACTGGCCGTTGGCATTGCACAGGGAGCCCGGCATTATTCCCAACAGTTCGCCGAGACGCGCCGGCAACAGGCTAGTGTAGATCGCCTCTTTTTCGGCCCGGTCCAGCCGGTTGATGGCCGAGAGCGAGCGCAGGGGCCGGCCGGCAAGGTCCGTCAGCTGGCTATTTCCCGGAAGTTTTGCCATATGGGCCTATTATGACCGGGAAAATGGTCTTTCTGAGCCGGGCGATGCTCTTTTCCACCGCGCTCAGGGCGAGGTTCCGGTCATGATCCTCGGCCCAGTGCATGGCATCCAGCAGCACCCGGTTGGGATAGCCCAACGGTTCGATCTTTTTAACAAACGACGCCGGCAGACGCGGGTTGAGTTCGACGCCGTTCATCACGGCCCAGGCAATGGTCCAGGCACGGGCCGTGTTCATCTGGTCGTAACCGCCGCCCCCCAGCGCCACCCAGGGGATCTTCAGGGCCTTGAGCTTGCGCATGATGTAGCTGTAGCTGTGGGTGGTTATCTCCAGGCGGGTGAGCGGGTCGGTACGAAAGGAGTCTGCCCCCAACTGGGTGACGATGACATCAGGATCATAGGCGGCGATCAGCGGATAGGCGACCTCGTCAAAGGCCTTCATGTACAGGGCATCGTCCGTATGGGCGATCAGGGGCACATTGACCGAGTATCCTCTGCCTTTCCCCTCCCCGATCTCGTCCTCGAAACCGGTGCCCGGGAAAAAATAGATGCCGCTCTCATGAAGCGAAATGGTCAGCACCTGATTGCTGTCGTAAAAGCCTTCCTGCACGCCGTCGCCGTGGTGGGCATCGATGTCGAGATAGACCACCCGCTTGCCTTGGGCCACCAACCAGTTGATGGCCAGCACCGCATCGTTGAGATAGGAAAAACCCGAAGCCTTGCCCCGGTGGGCATGGTGCCACCCACCAGCCAGGTTGAAAGCGATGTCGAACCCCTCCTCCACCACCAGCCGGGCCGCCTCGCAGGTGGCACCGGCACCCAGGGCGGCGCAGTCATAGAGTCCCTTGAACACCGGGCAATCGGCATCACCCAGCCCAAACAGGAAATCCGCCCGCGGCTCGTCAGAGGCGCTGAACTCCTTCAGCCTGGCCACATAGGCGGCATCGTGAAAGGTCAGCACCAAGTCGTCGTCCACGGGACGACAGTCGCGAATCTCCATGTTCGGCAGCTTGAGCAGGCCGTAAGCCTCCATCAGTTCGCGCACGAGCCGATAGCGCTGGAGCTTGAAGGGATGGTCATCACCATAGCTGAAGGCGCCGAACAGGGGCGAATATATCAGAGCGGTACGGGTGGCGGGCACGGCTGTTCCCTTGATGATTGGGTGGAAATCATGAAACTGCATAATGCAACATTTTGGGGAGTTAGTCTATGGCGAAAGCTTAATAAATCGACCATTAAGCGTGAGACCAAATGTGTGAAATGAAGCTGCTATTGTTATTCATGCCCGTTTGTAAAAGGTTTTTGCTGCGTATCTACGGTGATGTTTGCAGGTGCGGGTTTGTGCTAAACATTGCCCATGCCGAGCGCCCACGCTACCTTGTCAAATTCTGGTGAGCGGAACAGGTTCATCCGCATGAGCAGGCGTTCGGGATCGTCGTCAACCAGCACCATTTCAAGGCTTTCCCGGCTGATAAAACCATGGTCTGCCATGTGATCGAAAAAGGCCAGCAACTGATCGTAATAGCCGGAGATATTCAACAGGCCGCACGGTTTGTGGTGGATGCCCAATTGTGCCCAAGTAAGGACCTCGACGAATTCCTCGATGGTGCCGATGCCCCCCGGCAAGGCGATGAAGCCATCCGAGAGTTCGGCCATGAGGGCCTTGCGCTCATGCATCGATGACACTATCCTGAGATCATCCAACCTGGTTAAGGCAATCTCCTTTTCCGCCAAGGCCCGGGGGATTATGCCTGTAACATGGCCTCCGGCATCCAACACCGACTCCGCAATAATCCTCATCAGACCGATGCCGCCTCCGCCGTAGACCAAGCCCATCTCCATGGCTGCCAGGATACGGCCCAATTCCGCTGCAGCTTCGACATACTCCGGCAGCAGACCCGGTCTGGAGCCGCAAAAGACACAGATTTTATTCATATCCCCCCCCATTACAGGTAGTTATTCCGATTCCGGATCAAGTGATGATATCAAGGCGGCGAGGAATAAGGCTGTGAGGCGTACATTATCGCGCGTTGAGCAGCCGAAAATGAGCCAACGAAGATGGACCTTGATATGGAATCGGAATCACACTTTATTCTTGTTCAGCTCTTTGAGCAGGTAGAATGTGCCGCGCCGGTTAATGCCGCCCTGGACAAGGCTGAACAGCTTGGTGCGCAGCATTATGAAGGCAAACAGCGGCGAGGTAAATGGAAAACCCACGGCATGCCAGGCAATGGCGCCATGGAGACGGGCCGTGGGTAGCCAGCTGACTTTGCCGGGGCAACCTCCATCAGGAACGCACGGAGCGGTTGCCTATCGCCGGGTCGAGGCCGACAAGAGCGCATGGAATCGGGATGGCCACCCCTGACCAGCAGAGGATGCTCGTATCGGCCTCGCTCCGTGAAATCGGGAGGGTCTAGCGGGACCAAGCTACGCGGACAAGATCCTCGGACTGGCTCCACATGAAATTGAGATCGCCCCGGTAGGATTTGAATACCTCGCGGCCGATCTTTTGGGCAAGTTTTCCGTCGGTGGTGGTGATTGTGACGCCATTGTCTTCCTTACGGGTTTCCATGACTTTGGCGAGCGGGTTTTTTTGATAGTAGGTCTGTTCGGTGTTGCGGACGATGTTGTTGATCTCTGCCTCGTGTTTTGTGAAGAAATCGCCCTGCAGGGTCAGGATGCCGGCCGGGGTACGGTCGGCGATGCGGCGGCAGGCCGGGCATACCAACTTGCGTCCCTCCGGTTGCTGGTCCCCACTGGCGTTCTGCCAGCGCTTGCCTCGGAATACGGCCCCGCACTCGCAGTAGGAAGAGCCCTTGATTCCTTCCTTCTCATGATATACATCCATACTTCTTGGTGTGCGATCCCCTTTTACCTTGGTCCTGTTCGAGACTGTCACCATAGCCGCCATACCTCCTTTTCGAAACTCGTATGGACAACATTACCGAAGGACGCGATTGAGCCACAAGTATGTGTCCCCGTGTGAAAAGGGTACCCTGCATCAGGTGATTGTCAATAAACCACATTCCTTGTATCCAAACAAGCCCGCAAGCCTTCGTAGGACAGCCAGCAGTGGCCATTCAAGGGTATATAAATGGAACCCGGATCTTCCGCTGGCGATGTATTTCCGTCAATGTTACAGAACAGCGCCATGCAGGTCACGCTTGTGGTAACGCCAGGCAAAAGCGACACCGCGGAAGTACCAATCAATCAAAAACACCCCCCAGACCACATACAGGGAGAAATGCAGCCACCCGGCCGCCAGCCAGGACAGGGCAACCCTGATTCCCCACATGGCAACCAGAGTTATGATGAAGACATAGAAGGTGTCACCGGTCCCCCGCAGACTGCCGGCATAAACAAACGAGATAGCCAGCGGAATCTGGGCAAACGCTACCAGCTTCAAAAATACGCTTCCCTTTTCGATCACATCGGGATCGTGGGTAAATAATCCGATCAGGAGATGGGGGGCGAAAAAGAATATCAGAGCCATGATTGTCATCACAGCCACTGCCAGCCGCAGAGCCTCGTTGTGGCTTATGCGCGCCCGCCGGATCTTGCCGGCGCCAAGCGCCTGCCCCATCAGGGTGGCCGCCGCGATTCCCATGCCGGCGCCCGGCATGAAGGAGAGCGATTCGATTGATAGCCCGATCTGGTGTGCGGCATAGGCACTGGTACCGTAACCGATGATGAAACTGGAGTAGAACAACTGGCCGCTCTGTTGTGCTATCCGCTCCAGGGCCACTGGCCAGCCGACCCGCCAGATCCGGCCGAAGAGGAGACCGTCCGGTCGGCCGAACCTGATATATTTCTTGCGCAGCGCCTGGATCAGCAGATAACTGAAGCCGACGAACTCCGAACTGTTGATAGCTATGGCCGCCCCTTTAACCCCCAGATGGGGCAGACCGAATTTGCCGTAGATCAGCGGCCAGGCCAGCAGCACATGCAGGATATTCACCAGGATGATGGCCTCCATGGGTGTGCGTGTATCACCGGCACCGTGCATTATGGCCGAAAGCACGTTCAGGCCGGTGGTCCAGATCAACCAAAGGAATACCAGGCGCGTGTATTCGGATGCAAAACTCTGTACATCGGCGGCAGCCCCCATCAGCCTGACAATGTCCCCTCCCCAGACCGATCCGATGAGCGTGCAGACCGCTGTCATCGCCATGCAAGCCAGGCAGGCGGCAAAGGCCGAACGCGCGGCATCCTCACGTTTTCCCGCGCCCCACAGGTGCGCGATTACCACTGTTGTCCCCGTAGAGAGCCCCCAGAAGATGGTCATTGTGACGAACATCAGCAACTGGCCGAGCCCTGTAGCGGCTATGGCCGCCGCACCAAGGCCGCCGGTTAGAAAAATGTCCACGATTGAGACCAGGCGTTGAAAGAGGGAGGAAAGCAGCACAGGCATGGAAAGACGGAATACGTCGCGGCGGATGGATACCGGCCTGCTGCGGCTTGATGTGGTAGTGGGAAAGGAAAACAGCATGGATTCTTTATAAGATTATGCCAAAGGAAGGTCAACGCATTTTCAGCCGGACTCGAGGACATAAAAAAAGGCGGGGCCATATGGCTCCGCCCATTAATTGCCAATCGAATTTGTATATCAAAGATAATCCAAAAGCGACATTTGGGAGATCTTGGCGGTTGCCGACAACGAGGCCTCGAAAGCGGTCTGCTGCAGGCTCAATTGGACGGCCAGCTTGGTATAATCGGCATTCTGGTTGTCGCCGATGATGGTCTCCAGGGTGTTCTTGGAGGTGGTCAGCATTGAGGAGGCGCTGTCCAGACGGGAAACCCGCGCATATATGGTGCTCTGGGCGTTCTCTATCTGGGTGGCGCCCTTTTCCAGGTTCTTGGCGCCCTGCTGGATGCCGGCGACATCATTGGCCCCCACCGCGGTTATGAGCTTGTCCATCTCCTGCAGGATATTGACGTCCGGCCCGGTAAGCACCTGATCGCCGGTCAGGTTGAGGTTTTCCGTGGCACTGGTATCGATCTGGACTTTGTTGACCGTACTGTCGCCGTTATAATATGTCCCCGAGTAGGGAGAGCTTTGAATAGACCTGTCAAAGGGCTGGGTGGAACTCTTTGCGCCGGCAAAGATGTACTGACCCTGCAACTGGGTGTTGCCCATGTCGGCCAACTGCTGCCGCAGGGCCGTCAGTTGGGACACCGCGCTCTGCAAGACCGACGAATCACTGCTGCCGCTGCCTATGGTGGCCATTAGCTTTTTGGCTTGGGCTACGGTATCGCTCATCCCCTGCAACGCCGTATTGGTCATGTTCAGCCAGGTACTGGCCTTGGTAATGTTGGTCTGGTACTGTTCATTGGCCCGCAGGCTGTCGTTTGTGGTAAGCAACAGGTTGGTCATCACCGGGTCATCGCTGGGTCGGTTATAATTATAGCCGGAGGCGACCTGTTCCTGCAGGCTGTCCAGTTTTGCACGGCTCTGCTGGATATTGTAGAGCGCGTTGTAGGCGGTGGAATTGGGGGTAATGCGCATTGTTGCCTCCTAACCCTGATAAACAGGATAAGTGCGTTAACGAAGTTGATTTCTGCCTGAAAACAACTTCTAACTTACTAACGTATCATGCCGATAACGGTATCCATCATCTCGCTGGCTGCGGTAATCAACTTGGCCGACGCCTGGTAGGATCGCTGATACATCACCAGATTGGTCAGCTCCTCGTCCAGGGACACACCTGAATTGGAATCCCTCAGGGTACTCAACTGCTTGGTAAAGGCCTCGTCCTGGGACTGGACTGTCTTGGCCGATTTGACATCCAGGCCCACCTTGGATACCAGTGCATCGTAATAGTTGCTGATGGTGGTGGTACCGGAGGTGAAGGCAATGGTTGTATTCTGCAGGTTGGCTATGGCCAGGGCATTGTCATTGCCGCCGGGAGCGGTAGCGGCGCTGCCTGCTGCGGCAATATTATCCGAATTCGTGATATTGACGGCAATCGTGCCGGCCGTAGCGCCAGAGAAAAAGGCGCCGCCGGGGTCGCCGTTGAGATCGAAACCGGCTTGATGCAGGGTATTGACCTGGGTGGCAACCTGATTCGCAAGCTCATCGACCTTGCTAAGGTAGGACGGAATGGTTATGTCACGCATCTGCATGGTTGCCCACAGCGCGCCGCCATCTGGCTCGGTGTAAAGCGGGGTGGCTGCCAGCGGGTCAACCGCAACGGTCGCTCCGGCCACATCGGTGATGGTCACGGTGGTTGCCGGGGTTGTGCCGCCAGTGGCCAGGCTTCCCGTTTGAGTTCCCTGCACCAGGTAATTTTTGGTGGCGCCATTCTGTACATAGACGTCTGTAGTGCCATTAGAGTTTTCGGTGTACTTGATCCCCATATTCTCCGCAAGCTGCTGGATCAGAAGATCGCGCTGATCCCGCAGTTCGTTGGCATTTCCGCTCACCAGTTCGGTCTGCTGGATCTGGCCGTTCAGTTGGGCTATGTTGTTGATGGTACTGTTGATGTCGTCGGTCAAGGGCTTTAACGCCTGATCCTGGGTCGTGATCGTATTATTGAGAGTCGTGCTGACGGATTGGAAGTTGTCTGCCATGATCTGGGCTTGCGACAGCACCCCCTGGCGTTCCGCCGAACCGGACGGGTTGGAGCTAAGATCCTGCCAGGCGCTGAAGAAATTGCTGATGGAGGTGCCAAGTCCGTCCTGGGTAATCTCGTTGAATGTCGGTTCAATCTGCTGCAGCACCTGGGACTTGGTGCTGTCGTAGCCGGTGGTGGTGTTGGCATTGACCAACTGCTGCTGAAGCAAACCGTCGTAGTAACGTTCAACAGTGGAAATAGTGACGCCAGAACCCAGCGGAAAGCCGTTGGACGTTGCCGGCGGCGCGGTTTCCAGAATAACCCTCTGGCGTGAATACCCTGGTGTATTTACATTGGCGATATTTTCGCCGGTCACCTCTGTGGCGACACGGTAAACATTAAGGCCGCTCTTGCCCATCTCCATCACTGCGGAAAGTCCCATGTCAAGCCTCCGTGTTAAGCATGACCGCCCCTGTCTGGCGTTGCAGATAGCCGCCAGAGGCTCCATATACATTTGATTGGTTGATCAACCTTGTTACGAGATCGAGAGAATTGGTTACCGTTGCCGCGAACCGCTCGGCAATCTCGCGGTTTGCGGCCGCTGCCTGCTGAATTCGCTCGGCCGCAATGTTCAAGGCCTTGTGCTGAACAAGTAACTCTTCGTTGCCCTTCTGCGCCAGACAGGCCGCCAATTCACCAAGGGTGGCTTCGCTGGAAAGCCCTTCGCTGGAGGCCGCCTCGCTGATTGCCTGCCTGACCGCCTCGCTGTGGGCTACGATGCGCGTGGCAATATCCTCTTTCCGGAGGTTGATCTCGGCCATGGCATCGAGGTTTATCTCCGACATTGCGCGCAACTCCTGCTTGAAAACGGCCGAAAGCTCCTCGAACATCTGTAGTTGCAATGAAAGTGCTTTTTTCAGCTTTGTCTTATCCATATTCATATCCCGACAACCCTATTCGTGCAGATCGACCTTTTTTGGCGCTATACGGTTACTCTCCTGCCTGATGATCTCTTTCTCGATCAGCTTCGCCAAACCCAATCCGCCGCGCTTTACGGCAGCATTGGCATATTCCTGGTCCAGAATCGATTGAAAAGCCTCTTCGCCATGGCCGCCGCCGGTCAACTTGTCCTCATTGACCGTAGAACGCATGGATTTTATCATCATGCCAACAAAGAGCCCTTCAAAATCCTGCGAAACCTTCTTGGCCTGGATTCGCTGTTTCTCGCTGAGTCCTGCCGTGTTTCCCTGCCGCTGTAACTGACGGGCCTTCTCTGCGGCGCCATCTCCGGCCGTTGGTATATTTTGAGGGATTTCAATGTCCATAGTGTCTTTTTCTTATCGCCTAAATATCGTATTTCTTGAGCCCGGAGGCTAAATAATTGTGAGTTCGGCCTGCAAAGCCCCAGCCGCCTTGATTGCCTGCAAGATACCAATCAGGTCGCGGGGCGTAACTCCCAGCAGGTTAAGCGCCCGGATTACATCACCGATACTGGCCCCTTCCGGCACCATCATCAACCGGCGCGATTCCTCCACCACCTTCATATCGGTCCTCGGAACAACCACGGTATCACCGGTCTTGCTGAAGGGAGCCGGCTGGGAAACCCGCGGCGTCTCCTTGATCACCAGCGAGAGGTTGCCGTGGGATACCGCAACGGTGGAAATGCGGACATTCTCGCCCATCACGATCGTGCCTGTACGTTCATTCAACACAACCTTGGCCTGGACATCGGGCCGCACTTCAAGTGTTTCCAGGGCAGCTGCGAACTCGACGGTATGATTGGCATAGGATTCCGGGATTTTCAAAATTACGGTGCCCGGATCGGTAGTTGTGGCGACCGTTGATTTGAACTTTTCGTTGATGGCTGCTTCGATGCGGGTGGCAGTGGTGAAATCCGCCTGCATTAGGTTGAGCCGGAGTACGGACTTGCCTGCCAGCATATTGGGCAACTCGCGCTCCACCAAACCGCCATTGGGAACCCGTCCCGCAGTGGGATGATTCTTTTGGGCAGTGGCCGCCTGCCCGCCAAAAGCAAAGGAATTGGTAAGTACCGACCCCTGCGCCACAGCATAGACCTGATTGTCGGCACCCTTGAGAGGCGTCATGATCAATGTCCCGCCGGCTATGCTTTTCGAGTCCCCCAGTGACGAAACCGTTACATCCAAGTGGTTGCCCTGCTTGGCAAATGGCGGCAAAGTTGCGGTCACCATTACTGCAGCCACGTTCTTGAGCGTGATGTCGGAGCGGTTGATGGTAATCCCCATCCGCTCCAGCATGTTGACCACCGACTGAATCGGGAAACGGGTCTGATCGCTGTCGCCGGTGCCGTTCAATCCGACCACTAGGCCATAGCCCAGCAGTTGGTTGTCCCGTGCCCCCTCAAAAGAGGCTATGTCCTTGATGCGAATGGCATGGGCACTGGTCGCCAGCAGCATCAATAGAGCGGACAATGTAATTAGTCTGGTTAGATACATACGTTATTCACCTCGGTTGAAAGCGCCATGATCAGAATGGCCAGACCTTGTCGATAATATTCATCAGCCAGCCAGGGCTCTGGCGATCCGAGATGATCCCCCGGCCCGAATAGGAGATTTTGGCATCAGCCACAAAAATGGAGTTTACCGTGTTGTCGGTACCGATATCTCGTGGGCGGACAACCCCTTCCAGGACCATCTCCTGGTCCTCGTTGTTAACCTTGATGTTGCGACGTCCCTCTATCAGCAGATTGCCGTTGGGCAACACATCGATGACCTTTGCCGATATGGTCGCCTTGAGGTCTTCCTGCCTGGATGTGGAGCCGGCACCCGAGTACTTGGAGTCGACGTTTGCATTTAATAGCTTGCTCAGATCTCCGAGGTTGTTCTTGAAGATCCCCACATTCTCCAGCCCCATGAAATTGGGGATACCGGCATTGATGCCGGTACTGCGTGACGTATCGGTATTGGCCTGCTTCGAAGCGCTGGCGGTTTCAGAGACGACGATGGTAATGATGTCGCCCTTGCGACGAGCCTTGAAATCCTCGGTAACTCCTGCCGACGAGGCTTGCCAGATAGAGCCGCCGGTGTAGTCTGGCGGCGCTTTCTGCATTTGCTCGTCAAAGCCGGTGGTTCTAACCTCGGTTTTCTGGGTAGTGCAACCGACCATCAACAACAGCGAAAACATGTAAATGCAGCGTTTCATAATGATTCCTTCTTCTATCCTCGCCTTAGAAACTGACCTGAACAGTGTTGGCATCGACTACCCTGGCAGGTATCTCCTTAAGGGAGTTGAGGTTCTGCACCATGATTATGTCCCCCTCTGCACCGGAACTCCTGGCCCTTCCTGTCACGGTAACCTTCAGGCTTTCATTCTCCGCTACTATGGTTACCATCTGACCGGACTTAATGAGCGGCACCTTTTCGACTTGATCTGTCCGCAACGCCATGTTGGCCTTGATTGTCGTCTTGGTCCGCTTGCCAACGATTTCATCCACTTTGCAGGCAAACCTGCCCCTGACCTCGGCGATATCCCTCTTTTGTAAAGCGACATCCGCTTCCGTTATGGTGGCACCACTGTCAAGCTGCCTGAGCGTAACAACCATGTCGGCAAGCGCTTCCACCTCTACCCGTACCGGGATGTTGCGGACGACACGATCCCCTTTGCGCACAAGCACGGCGAGACTGATATTGCCCCATCCTTCCCATTGCTGGGGCGCCATAACTTCAAATGCCAGCGGCCCATCAGGCAGCGTGGGATTCCCACTGATATAAAACTTGTCGATATGGATATCCCAACCCAGGCCTGCTGTTCTCTGCTGGACAAAGGCCTCCACCGCCTGGCGGATTTCGGCGTCACGCACCTGGGTACCCGCTTGCGCGGACAGACACAACTCCGGGCCAGCCACCAGTGCGATACACAATAGCGTCAGCACAAAAATGCGTTGAAACATCCGCCTGCCTATCAACATCAGATACAATCTATTCATCAGTCGCTATCTCTTCAGGTTATTAGCTGTCTGCAGCATTTCATCCGCTGCCTGCACAGCTTTGGAATTGATTTCGTAGGCCCGTTGCCCCACGATCATATTGACCATCTCTTCCATGACACTCACATTGCTCATTTCCAGGAACCCTTGGGAGATCGTGCCCAAACCGGACTCACCAGGCTTGGCCGTGGTTGCGGCTCCCGAGGCATCCGTGGGAAGATACAGATTTTTGCCTTGGGCCGAAAGTCCCGATGGGTTGGAAAATGAAGCCAGCTGAATGTTGCCCACTGTGGTCGGCGCGGTCTGGCCGGCCGTCATTGCCGAAACCGTGCCGTCATTGCCAACCGTGACCTTGGTGGCATTGCTCGGAATGGTCATCTCGGGCAACAGCGGATAGCCGTCGGATGTTACCACACGGCCCGTGCTGTCCTTTTTAAAGGCGCCGGAGCGGCTATAGCCGGTAGTGCCGTCAGGCAACTGCACCTGGAAGAAGCCGTCCCCTTCTATTGCCATGTCAAGCTCATTGCCGGTCTGGGTAAAATCGCCGGAAGTAAAAATCTTGGTTACCGCGGCCAGTTTGGAACCGAGGCCGATCTGGATGCCGGTAGGGATCTGTGTGGCGTTGGTGGAAGGTGCCCCGGTGGTCTTCAGGTTCTGATACATCAAGTCCTGGAAGTCGGCCCGGCTCTTCTTGAACCCGGCCGTGTTGACGTTGGCCAAGTTGTTTGCCACCACATCAAGATTTTTCTGCTGCGACTGCATCCCCGATGCTGCTGTCCATAATGCTCGTATCATCTTTCAACTCCTTCTCGGACCCGTTTGATTGTCGCTTACACCCGTCCCAAATCATTTGTCGCCTTGGCTGCAATATCGTCGAACCCTCTGACGACCCGTTGGCAGGCGTCAAAATATCGGCTGTTTTCTATCATCTGCACCATCTCTGAAATCGCTTCGACATTGGAGCCTTCAAGCTGGCCCTGGCGGACCTCTCCTTTGGCTGCCTGCGGAATAACCTGCGGATTAGCCGGGACAAACGATGCCGAGGAGGTCCTGGTCAGGTTGTAGGGCTTGGGGAAATCAACCAGCTTGATGATGCCGGCCGGGGTCCCATCAACAGTCACCGCCCCAGTGGCATCGATCTCAACCTTGCTGCCCTGAATCTGGATCGGCCCTCCCTGCCCCATCACCGGAAAACCGTCCGCCGTGACCAGAGTCCCATCGGCGCTCATGCGAAAGTTGCCTTGCCGGGTATAGGCCGGACCCTCGGGAGTGCTGACCTCAAAAAAGCCGTCTCCATCAATGGAGACGTCAAAGGGGTTACCTGTCTGGCTCATCGGTCCCTGGGCATAATCTATATACACGTTCTCCTTCTGAAGGATCGGGTCGGCGGTTGAGCCTTGCGGAACCGCAGGAGGATTCTGATTCCCGGCCAGCAAACCCTCGAATTGCATCTTATCCTTCTTGAAGCCAGGCGTATTGGCATTGGCAAGATTGTTGCTGATGATGTCCATCCGTCTCATAGCAGAAAGGTTGCCCGACAGGGCTGAGTACATACCGCTGTTCACTGTTTGCCTCCTCTTTGTTGTAACCCCTTCAATGCGTGCCGCGAAAATCCAGACTTTAGTCAAGTGCCGGTACGAATTACCCGAAGCGCTTCTGTCAAAATATTGAACTAAATCTTATGCAGCTTCAGCTTGCCGCGCAACCTGACCATGGCCTGGCTGATCAGCTGCGATATCCGGGATTCGGTCAATTCCAACGCGACCCCAATCTCTTTCAGGTTCAAATCTTCACTGTAGTAAAGCGTCACCGCCAGACGCTCCTTCTCTGGCAGGGAATCGATGGCATGACCCAAAGCCTCGGTCAACTGCATCATGATAACTTGCTGCTGAGGGTTGCAGGAGTCGTTCTCACACAAAACATCAGCCAGACAGAGAGGGTTGCCTTCGTTGTCTTCCCAACTGTCGTCGATGCTGATGAAGGTGTAAGTATGAACGTCTTCGAGCAGTTCGTAGTATTCGTTCAGGCCTATTTTGAGGGCGCCTGCAACCTCCTCGCTGGTTGGGTTGCGCCCCAGGCGATGCTCAAGCTTGGTAACCTCACGCTCCAGACGCTTGTATTTATCGCGCATTGAGCGGCTAAGGACGTCATACGAGCGCAATTCATCCAGGATCGTACCACGGACATGCTGTTCGGCAAACGTTTTAAAGAGCACACCCCGGCTGGGGTCAAAACGATCGGCTGCATTAATCAGGCCAACCACCGCGGCGCTCATCAGGTCCTGCGCATCGACATGGGGTGGCAATTGGGGAACTATTCGCCCTACCAGATATTTGACCAGCGGCAGATGTTCGATGATCAAAGCATCCCGGTTGGCTGGATTGTCCCCCACAATTGCACGATTATCCTTCACGGCTCACTCACTTCAGTCGCCGGACGGATTATCCAGGAATCTGCGGAAAAAGAACTGGATATTCCCCTTCAGACGACTCTGCCTGGTGTTCTCTATGACCCGCTTGGCCAGGGTGGTAAAACAGGCGGCAGCCTCTGAATCCGGAAACAATTCCGAAACCGCTTTCTGACGTTTGACCGCCTCAACCACCTTTTCATCCTTGACTACGCAGCCCAGATAATCCAAGGATATGTCCAGGAAACGGCCGGCCACATTGGCCAGTTTTCGAAAAACCTCCAAGGCATCCTCGCTGTCCTTGGCCATATTCACCAGCACCTTGAAGTGGTGTTCCGAGTAGCGCGTAGCCAATAGCTTGATCAGAGCGTAGACGTCGGTTATGGAGGTCGGCTCTGGTGTGACCACTACGATAATCTCTTGGGCTGCCACCGTAAAATAGGTTACATTCTCCGATATGCCCGCCTCGGTATCAATGATCATTATGTCGAACTGCTCTTCCAGCATATCCAGTTCGTCCAGCAGTTTGAGTTTTTCATGCTGGCCCAGACTGGTAAATTCCTGAATTCCGGACCCGGCTGGGATGATCTTGATGCCTGCCGGGCCATCTATAAGTATATCTGCAATACCTTTCTCACCATTCAGCACATGATTGAGATTGTATACCGGTGAAAGCCCCAACAGTACATCCAGATTGCCCAACCCCAGATCGGCATCTATGACAAGAACCTTTTTCCCCAGTGTTGACATGGCAATAGCCAGATTTGAAACCACGTTGCTCTTGCCGACCCCCCCCTTGCCGCTTGTTACCGAGAGGACCCTGATCCCGGTATGATCCGGGTTCATATTAGGGCGCAAAGGGTCGGCCGGCTGGCTTTTCTTTGCTTCACGGGCCATCTGGCGCAAGGTATCGGCCTGGTCACCGGTTCCTTTAACAGTACTCATTCGGACGCCTCCCTCAGAATCATGTCGGCAAGTTTGGCGGAGGTAGCCACCTCTATATCCTCAGGCACGCGCTGTCCCGTGGTGAAATAGGCTATTTGCAGATTATCTTTCATAAGCAGGTTAACCATGTTGCCAAAACTCTCACTTTCATCGATCTTGGTAAATACCACTTTGCTGACCTGAAAGATTTTAAACCGGTTAAGGATCTCCTCCAATTCACGATCCTTGGTAGTTGCCGAAAGACACAAGTAAACCTCGATGGGAATCTTGTTGTCGAGGAAGTTCTTCATCTCGTCCAGCTTTTCTTTGTCCTTATGGCTGCGACCTGCAGTGTCTATGAATATCAGGTCACAGGTGGAATGTTTTTCAACCGCTTTTTCCAACTCCTTGGGCGTAGAGGCGACCTCCAGGGGGATGCCCATAATGCGCGAATAGGTTTTGAGCTGCTCCACCGCACCAACCCTGAATATGTCCATAGTGATCAGGGCTACCTTGTTGCCCCGGTTCAGAGCGTACATTGCCGCCAGCTTGGCCGTGGTGGTGGTCTTGCCGACACCGGTCGGGCCGACCAGGGCGATAATGCGCGGAGAATTTTTGCGCATCTTGAGGGTGCCGGCAAACTTGATCAGCCGGCCAAAGGTTTCGCTCAGGCGATTCTTCAGGGTCTGGTTGCCGCCTTCCAGCGGTAGAGTATTGAGCGTATCCAGGATTTTCCTGATCAAATCGGCGGAGACTCCGCTATTTACCAGTTCCAGCGACAGTGGAGAGTCTTCCGGCAGGAGCTCTGCGCCTGATTGCCCCTCAGTGGCCGGAGAATCTGATGCATTCGGCCACCGCACTGTTTTGACCGTTCCCTCCTGACTCTTGGCAAGTGTGTTAAGCAGGAGCTTTTTGATCTCCTCCAAATCGCCCCTGGGAATATTTTTAAGATTCAAACCGGCTTCCTGTTGCTCTGCCGGTTTCGGCCCGTCCTCCAGCCTGTCTTCCTTGCGCGATTCCTCTTCACGCCTGGAAAGTGACTCGACCTTTTCGCGCAACTCCTTGAGTTCCCGGGCCAGAGGAGCAAGCATGGAATTCTCCAAATCCTCTTTTGCGGTCCGTTCCCGTTCCGGCCTCACCCGATGGGGAGCAGCCGGCGGAGTCGGCGGCGATGACTGTTTCTGTGCAGGATCAATGGCGGCAGTTACCCTGTAAACCGGCTTGGAGAAGAAACCGAGAAAACCGCCGGTTTTATCCTTTTTCGTCGATAGGATCATGGCATCAGGCCCAAGTTCGGCCTTGACCATGCGCAAAGCCTCGGACATGCTTACTGCCTGAAAGGTCTTAACCAACATTGATGCTCACCACCCCTAGTGATTGTATTTTTACGTTTTGCGGAATTTCGTTATGCGACAGAACCGCCATGTGCGGGATAAAGCGCTCGATAAGCTTCCTGACATGCCTCCTGATGGAGGGTGAAGCCAGGAGTACCGGCTGGACCCCGCTCATGCTGCAACGATCAGCCATGGTGCGTACTGATGTGATTATCTGCTGGGCAACATTCGGCTCGATTGCCAGATAACTGCCCTGATCGGAAGGTTGGATCGCTTCGGCAATAATATCCTCGACTGTTCGATCAAGGGTTATCAAACTGAGATTGTCGTCATCGGATTTATGCTGATCCACTATGAAGCGCCCCAAGCCTTGTCGGACGAATTCGGTCAGTACATCGGGATCTTTGGATAAACCGGCGTAGTCGGCCAGAGTTTCCAGAATGGTGCGCATGTCGCGAATGGAAACACCTTCTTTGAGAAGATTCTTGACGACCCTCAGGACCGTGCCCAGATTGAGCAGATTGGGGATCAACTCCTCCACAACCTTGGGAGCCGTAACAGCCACGTTGTCAAGGAGTTGCTGAACTTCTTGCCGCCCAACCAGTTCGTGGGCGTGGCGCTTGATAATTTCACTGATGTGGGTCGCAACAACGGTAGTGCTGTCCACCACGGTATAACCGTTGATTTGAGCTTCATCCCGTTTGTCTGAACCGATCCAGACTGCCGGCAACCCAAAGACAGGTTCTTTAACACTGACCCCGGCAACACCGGCCGTGACCGTGCCGGAATCCATTGCCAGATACTGGCCGGTCAGCTCGCTGCCCCCCACGCGAGCCCCCCGTACAAGCAGGTTGTATTCGTAAGGCTTGAGTTGCAGATTGTCATGGATATGGATCGGCGGCACCACAAAACCCAGCTTCTGGGCATATTGTCGGCGAATTGAGCGGATGCGCTCCAGTAGTTCGCCATCCTGGGAGGCGTCCACCATTGGAACCAATCCGTAACCAACCTCCAATTCCAGAACATCCAGCGGCCGGATGGCTGAGGCGCTGTCAAGGGACTCCTCACCTGAAGCAGCTTCGGGCAAAGCAGCCTGGTCCTCGACCACCTGCGTCTTCTCACGGGCCATTTTCGCCAGGAGAAATGTAACTCCCGCAAGCAACAAAAAGGCAAAGTGGGGCAGGCCTGGGATCAGGGCGAACAGAAAAAGCACCCCGGAAGCGACGTAGAAGGCCTTGGGGTAGTTCATGAACTGGCCGGTGATCTCATGCCCGAAGTTGTTCTCATCTGCAGAGCGGGTAACGATTATACCGGCAGCCGTGGAGATGATAAGAGCCGGGATTTGCGCTACCAAACCCTCACCGATAGTGAGCAGCGTATAGTTAGTTAAGGCCGCCTGAATGGGCATGCCCTGTTGTAAAATCCCTATGATCAGGCCGCCGAAGATATTGACCAGCACGATCAGGATACCGGCAATCGCATCACCGCGGACAAATTTGCTGGCACCATCCATTGAGCCGTAAAAGTCTGCCTCCCGAGAGATCCGGAGACGCCGCGCCCTGGCTTCCTTTTCTGTGATCATGCCGGCAGACAGATCGGCATCAATGGCCATCTGCTTGCCAGGCATGGCATCCAGGGTGAAACGCGCCGTAACCTCGGCTACCCTGCCGGCACCCTTGGTGATGACGACGAAATTGATAATAACCAGGATCAGGAATATGACCGCGCCAACAACATAGTTTCCACCGACCACGAACTGGCCGAAGGCCTTGATAACTGCGCCGGCCGCCTCAACCCCTTCACTGCCGTGCAGCAGGATCAAGCGGGTGGAGGCAATGTTGAGCGCCAAGCGATAGAGGGTGGTAACCAGCAGAACAGAAGGAAAAACTGAAAAATCAAGTGGATGAATTGTGTAGAGACAGACCAGAAGGATGCAGAGCGCAATGGTGATATTGGCGGCCAGACAAATGTCCAGAAAAAATGCGGGGAGCGGGATGATCATCAGCGCCAGCACCCCGATCAACGCCACTGCCACGTATATATCGGAGTTTTTGCGAAACCCGCTTAATTCTATCGCTTCAACCGTACCGTTAGCCATTATATTGCCGTTGATTTCCTATATAAAGAACTTAAAATCTGCCATTTTTATGCATTTATCATGCCGCCTCCGGCTTCAGCTTTTGTGTGCCAAGAGCGTACCACATAGATTACATGAAAGCCGATTTCACTGGGTTTTACCCAAGAAAGTGACATCATCGGTGAAGCGGCAAAGTCAAACTCTTGAACCCTGTCGAATTATTGACAATACTGGTGGTTTCGTTTGCTAAAACAATCAGGAGAAGAGACCGGTGCAAGTCCGGTTGCAGCAGGCATGATCATATTTTGCCCTTGAGGCGATAAACATAGGCCAATACCTCGGCCACAGCTGCATAGAGGGATTCCGGGATGGCCTCGTTCTCTTGCACCTGGTCATAAAGTTCCCTGGCCAGGAAGCGGTTCTCAACCAGGGTGATCTGGTGTTCCTTGGCGATGTTTTTTATCGCCTGGGCCATTATGTCGGCACCTTTGGCAATCACGACCGGGGCAATCATGCGCTCCCGGTCATATTTGAGCGCCACTGCGTAATGGGTCGGATTGGTGATGATCACATCGGCAGTCGGGATGATCTTGACCATGCGCCTGCGCGCCATCTGGTACTGCATCCTTTTGATCTTGCCCTTGATCTCCGGGTTGCCCTCCGCATCTTTGGCCTCGTCCTTGACTTCCTGCTTGGTCATCTTGAGGTTTTCGATATAGCGCCACTTGACGTACATCATATCCAGTATGCCAAGGATTATCAGCACACCGCAGGTGTGGGTGACAATCTTGAAAGCGATATGCCCGATATAGGAGATTATGGTCTCGATGTCGGCCGCTGCCATAAAGGCGATATTCTCGGTTTCGTCCTTCATGATCCGGTAGGCAATATATCCCACTATCAAAATCTTGAGCAGCGACTTGAGCATCTCCATCAAGGCATCCTTGTTGAAGAGTTTGCTAAAGCCTGAAATCGGGTTTAGTTTCCCGATGTTCACAGACAGCCGCTCAGTATTGAAATCCAATTGCCCATTGTCCTGAACCAGCTTGGATAGGACAGCCACCAGGATAATGCTGACGACCAGCGGAGCCAAAAGCATCACAATCATGGCAAAGAGCTTGAGCGACAGGCTGTACACATTTGCCTGGGTGAGCTCGAAATTACCGATGATGGTAAATATGAACACCACATTTTTCTTGAGGGTATCCACCATAAAATTGCCGAAGATATAAAGGCAAACGATCGCTGTCAGCAGGGTTAAGGATGATGAGAGGACCTGGCTCTGGGGAGGTGGACCCTTTTTACGGGCTTCTCCGAGTTTTTTCGAGGTTGGCTGTTCGGTTTTGGAATGTTTATCGACGTCTTCGCCCAGAGATCATCCCCCCTTTGCCATCAGCCTGAATAGGACTTCAATCTGTTCCTTAAGCTGTCCGAATGAGATTTCAAGGACATGGAAAAACATCAGCAGCGTCATTCCCAAGACTAAAAAACCTATGCCGATATTGAGCGGAAAGCTGATCATGAAGATGTTCATCTGCGGAAAGGCGCGGGCCATGATGCCCAGCGCCACGCTGGTCAGCAGCAGGGTAACCATGACTGGCGCGGCAAGACGCACACCAATGACAAAGACATCCATGGTACGCCTGACAAGGAATGTGATGATTTCGCCGTTAAGGTGCCAGCCTCCGATAGGAATGATAGTGAAGCTCTCCACTATTGTCCTGATAAACATGTGATGCACATTCAATGAGAGGAACAGCAGGGTGGCAAACAGGGTTTGCAGTACCGACATGATCTGGGCCTGGCTGCCCAAGGTGGGGTCAATGATCTGGGAGATGGTGAAGCCCATCTGCATGCCGATGATCTGGCCGCTGAATTCTACGGCGGCAAAGATAATCAGGGTAATGAAAGACAGTACCAATCCCACTGCCATTTCGCTCAAAAGCAGCAACCCAAGCGTGAAGGCATCGGTCGGCATTACGGGCGGTATGACCGTTAACGCGGAAAAGCAGACCAGGGTGATCATCAATACGGCAAGCGCCTTGACCTGTATCGGTAAGCGGCGGCCTCCGAAAACAGGCATGGCCGCGAACAAACCCGCTACTCTGCTCAGGACAAGGGCAAAGATGATCACCTCCCGAGGAGAGGGAAAAGGGACCAGGGGAAACATCTGCTAAAGTCCTGTGCGGCTGGCGCGAAGCACGATCAACGTCTCATCAAGGCAATAAAAGAATATATCTCACGAGTAAAGTCGCTCATATAGCTCATCATCCATGGAAAGAATATGATCATGGCGACCATTACGGCAACAATCTTGGGGGCAAATGCAAGGGTGGCCTCGTTAATGGACGTAACCGCCTGAAATACACTGATCAGGAGTCCCACAACCAGGCTGAATATCAACAGAGGGGCTGCCAGGAGCAATGTGGCCTCAAAACTGCGCCGTGCGAGTTGTACAACCAATTCGGGAGTCATTTTTCCTCCGTTCAACGTGCAGCATGCTGCGTCAAACGCGTATCAGGGCTGGTTATTTACATGTGGAACATGGGACGCAGCACAAAGCATGCCCAGGCTTCTAGCCGAAACTTTTCACCAGTGATTCAATCACCAACTCCCAACCGTCCACCAACACAAACAACAGGATTTTAAAGGGCAGGGAAATCATGACCGGTGGCAACATCATCATACCCATGGACATCAGTACCGATGCAACAACCATGTCAACCACGATAAAAGGGATATAGATCAGAAAACCGATTTGAAATGCGGTACGCAGTTCCGAGATCATGAAAGCCGGGATAATGGTCAACGTTGGTATCTCATCGGCATTCTTCGGCCTTGGAAGCTTGGAAAGGCTCACGAACAGCGCCAGATCCTTTTCCCGGGTCTGTGAGAGCATGAACTTTCGCACCGGCTTGACAGCCAGGTCCATGGCTTGGTCCTGGGATATTTTTTGGGCCTTCCATGGCTGGTACGCATCGTGATTGATCTGTTGCCAGACCGGATTCATAATGAAAAACGTCAGGAACATGGCCAGTGCCAGAATGATCTGGTTGGAGGGTGCCTGCTGGGTGCCCATGGCGGTGCGCAGAAACGAGAGAACCACCACGATGCGGGTAAAGGATGTCGTCATGATCAGCAGGCCGGGCGCAAGCGAAAGGATGGTCAGCAGTATGAATATCTGAATGGTAACCGCCACGTCTCCAGGCTTGGAAGAAGTCCCCACTCCTATATTGAGTGACGGCAATGGCATGGTCTCGGCCCAGGCAGCAGCCGCACCCAGCATCAGCAACCCGAGAATACCGAAAACCACCCACCACCTGTAACGAGCCGCGGTCTGCATGTCTGCCTCTTTACCTTCCCGCATTCCTGCGAAACATGCCGGTCAAACCGGCGCGAATTCTGCCCGTATCTTCAATCACCTCGATCTCCTCAATCATGTTCACCTGTTTGATAAAGCGGATACCCTCTTCAGTGCTGGCCAGCAAAAGGTACTCCCCCCCCACCTCGACCAGAACAAGGGCCTTTTTGGGCGCCAGGTATCGTGTTTCCACCACTCGAATGTGTTTGGCAGCAAAACCGGCCGCAGGAGACGTGCCCATGAGTTTGCCGGAAAAATGCCTGGTCAGCAGTATTAACCCGATCACTACGGCCAAGGCGGCAATCATCTGAAGGAAACTGGAAAAGAAACTGAAATCCTGGCTGGTAGTACTTTCGGCGCGGGCAAGGGTGGGCAGGCAAAGAATCAGGGTCGCTGCAGCACCCTTCACAGAATCTTCTCCACCCTTTCATTGGGGCTGACAATATCCACCAGGCGCACGCCGAATTTCTCATTAACCACAACCGCTTCTCCGCGTGCCACCAGCTTCGAGTTTACAAAGATATCCAAAGGCTCCCCGGCCAGTTTGGTCAACTCAACGACAGCCCCCTGATTCAACTGCAGTATATCTTTAACAAGCAACTTTGTCCTCCCCAACTCCACAGTCACCTGCAAGGGGATATCAAGTATAAAATCAAGGTTCTTCCTGTCATGATCCATTTCGGTCGCTTCAATCTTTTCAGTCACTGTCGCCCCCTCTGCCGATTATCTTGTTGATCTGCACAGCCTTGTTGCCGTGACGGATTCCCGGAACACCCAGATATTTCGGGACACCTTCCATCTTGATTACGAGCTCGCTCGAGCATGGCTTATCGAGCATTATGGTATCGTTAGGCGCCAGTTCCAGGAGTTCCCGCAGGGTAATGGAGGCATTACCCATCTCGACCGAAATATTAACTGGCGCTTCGTGGATTCCCGATGACAAGCGGATGGACCACTGGGGATCAATCGCCATCAGGTCGAACTGCATCCCTGTCTTGAGCTTGTCACGTATCGGATCAATGGTCATGAAAGGAACCGCGAAGACCATATTGCCGGACACATCCTCAATCTGAATTTTGAGGGACATGGTAACGATCTGGTACTCGGGTGGAACGATATTGACCAGACGTGGATTCATCTCCATGCGCAACAGATTCATCTTGGTAGCATAAAGCGGCGCCCATGCCTTTTCCAGATCCAAGAGGATGTCTTTGACAATCTTCTCCATCAGACGCAACTCAATGGAGGTAAACATCCGGTTGACCGAAGAAATTTTCGATGAACCAGTGCCGCCGAGCAGGCTGTCAACCAGGGCGAGCACCAAAGTGCTGTCAAAGGAGATCAAGGCCGCCCCTTTTAGCGGCTCTATTTTGAAGATTGCCATGCAGACAGGCGAAGGCAATGTCTGGAGAAAATCATCAAATTTATAGGAGCGGGCACCTATTTTTTTGATATCAACCACCTTGCGCAGGCGATTGGAAAGATTTGCGCGGTTATAACGGATGAAGCTGTCGTAAATGATATCCAGGTTGGGAACGAATCCCTTGTGGGCCTCGGAATTGAAAAGATCGTAGGCAACAGCACTCCCATCGGCTTTTGCCAGTTCTTTCTCAGGCTCTATCCGACCGTCAAAAACGGCATTCAGGAGGGCCTCTATCTCGGCTTTTGTAAGGATCTTTTCCATATAGCCCTGAATATGCTCTTATTGAACCACGAAATCGGTGAAGTAAATCTTGGTTACCTTGCCGGTTGTGATCTGTTTGTTCACAGCGGTCAATATCTCGTCTTTCAGTTGGTTTTTGCCTTGAACATCCTGAATATCCTGCAAGGTCTTCGTGCTCAACAATACCAGGACTGCATCCCTGATCGGCGCCAAACGGGCATCCACTTCGCTCTTGAGAGCTGGGGTGGCCATTTCCATCTCAACCTTGACCTTCAGATAGCGTAACTCCTGGCCATCATAAATATTGACTATGAAGGGCTCCAAAGGATAGATATTGCTAGCGCCTTCCTTACTGCCCTCCTTTGCGCCTTCCTTGGCTCCACCCTCAGCTTTAGTCTCGGTTTGAGCCTCTCCACCCTCTTTTTTGGCACCCTTCTTGTCACCCTTGCCCATCACCATGAAGACCACCAAACCCAGTATCACAGCCACTGCCACGGCAGCCCCGATTATGATGAACTTTTTTTTGTTACCGCCCCCGCCTTCGGTTTCAGCAGGTGCCTGTTCGTCCTTGGCCATAGGTTTCCTCCACTAGTAAACGCATAAATTTTGATTCTTCCACCGAACTATTAGTTCAGAGTCACCGCTAACGACGGCGTCAGAAAGCTATTCAAATCCACTGTTGTTTTGTTGACAGTATCATATGCATAGCCGAAAATTTCGGACTGCGGCACCGGATGGCCACCATTGGCTCCGGTAAAATCCGACTGCGACAGCGACGTGTCCGTAAGATTACAGGTCAACTTCAGCAATTCACCACCAGAGAAACCACTGATCAATGAAGCCGCATTAGTAGGTAGAATACCAAGCTTCACCTTGTGCAAAGGGGCAGAGTAACTGCCAAAGACTTGTACTTGTAACCCAGACAGGGCTGATCCCGCAACAAGATTTGTTGTGGCAATCTGATTTGTCCCGGCTGTTGTGGTTACCGTGGTCCCGGACGGCAAATACGCGCTGAACTGAATACCGGCCAGCGGGCTGCCGCCGGAATTTATGACCGAATAGCTGACAACCGCCTTTGTTGCAGCCGGCGGTTGCGGGTTCGGCGGCGAAGACCCGCTACTGCTCCCGCCGCCACCGCCGCATCCGGTTGCCAAAAGGCACACGAACAGCAAGCAGATCAAGCCCAGCCCTTTGACACTATTTTTCATATATCTCCCCAACAGGAAATTACAGGTTAACCGCCTTAGCCAGTATCAGGATGGCATCGGCAATATTAATCTGCCCATCATGGTTCATATCCGCCCACAACCGTTGTTCCGGCGTCAACGGCTGGATGCCGACCACGCTCTTAAGGGTGAGCAGGGCGTCCGTTACGGCAACGCTTCCATCCCCCAACACATCTCCCATGCTCCTGGCCTTGGACACGGTGGTACTGGTAAAGGTGCCAGATACGCCACCCACCGTAAGGGTGGTCGTGGTCTGTGAATTATACGCAGCCGCCGAATTGTGACGTACGGCAACCTGCTGGCCGTTGCTGACGGTCTTGCCGGTATCGGTTGCCTTGAACCATGTTGCGCCGCTGTCCAGGGTGAACTCACCATTGCTGACCGTCACCGATGAGGTTCCGGTCAGGCCGCCGATGGTAATGGGCTCGGAGACAATGGTGGTGGCCAGAGGAACATTGATGATGGCAGTGAAACTAAACTGGTTCGGGATACCAGGTATCTGGCCACTGCTTTCGGCGGTCCGCACCGGCAGGAGAAAATTCAGTTCCGACTTGGCCTCCTCGGGTTGGGAAAAGACCCCCAGCAGGGAATAATTGACTGTTTTGGCATTGATGGGGGAAGCTGCGAGGGCAGTCGTGGAGCTCCAGTACCCCACACCGTTCACATTCAAGCTGAATCCAGCGGCGGTGAGCCAGCCGGCAACGTCATCGGTTCCGGGATTGAACAGCGACAACAGCTCCGTGATTGCCGGCATTCTCCAGTCGGCATGTCCCAGGAACTTCTGCTGGTTGAGGCAGCTCACCAAGGCAAGGGAGTCCTGCCAGTCCATGGCGTCCTTGCCGCAGGTCCCATAGCTCTGGTTGGCGCCGTCTTTCAGCCACTGTAACCCGGTCAGGTTGTCGGTGATGGTGGCGGTATCAGCGGTAAAACGCGGCACCGGAAGTGCCACCCCGGACCTGAGTTCGCCGTCCTGACCGGTGCCGGTGCACGATGTCTCCACACTGGTAACGGGATCATAACAATACTGCTGGCCTGTCTGTGGAGGCTGGGCAATACCACTGCCCCCCCCACCCCGGACCGGCCAGACAAACCCGGCAAAGCTGTATGAATGGGTTTCGATCCCGGCCGCCATGTTGACGCCGTATGCCGTGCGCGTCCCGAAAAGTTGTGGGCCGCTGGTGGAACTAAGGTATAACCCGTTCTGCACATTACTGAAACCCGGGGCATCGGCGCCGGCAGTGTTGAGCCAAGTCGACATGGAGTTCTTCCCGGAGTTGACAAGGGAATTCAGTTCGAAAATGTTGGGGAGGCGCCAGTCGCTTTTACCCAAGTAGCTGTTGTTGTTCAAGCATCTGATATATGTCAGCGCACTGCCCCAGGACAGCTGCTGCCCGCCTCCGCAAGCAGCCGGCCCCGGCCCATTGGCATCCTGGGTCCAGGTCAGTCCGGTCAGGGCATCAGTGACCGTACTGTCACCGTTACCGGCAAAACGGAGTGACGGCCATGCTGCCCCCGGTTTGAGCTCACCATCCTGGCCGGTAGCACTGCAGGGAATAGAATTGCCGGCACCATCATAACAGGTAGTCTGGCCGCTTTGGGGCAGGCTGACCGTAGCGGCGGTGCAGACAGCGGCGTACCACGGCATCAGCAAGACAGATACAGATACGACACACAACAGGCGGGTTGTCTTGAGGCCAGCCATCATTGCCAAGCTCCGGTCACAACCTTCCTGAGCAACAGCAGGGCATCACGCACATCGATTCCCCCATCGCCGACGGGGTTGCCAGATACGTCGAGCGGATATACATCGGCACAGGTGACAGCCGCAGCGCTGGAAGGCACCAAACCGATTGCAATGCGCAGCACCGACATAACATCCTCGATCCCCAGAGACCAGTTGCCGGAAAGGTCGCCACCCTTATTGCACACCCCAAACTTGGCGGTTGCCGCCTGGGAATAGGTATTGGCTCCGTAAGTTGCAGTAGCGACTACGGTGTTCATACCATCCTGGAGCGTGACGCTGGACAGATCGCAACTCCACTTGTTCATGTTGGTGCCGGCCGACGTGTCGATAACAGCAGGGAGGTTGGTGGCGATGGCAGAACCGTTTTTATCGGTAATCGTCACCGTTACCTGGGTGCTGTTTACGGCCGGCGGCGGGGGATTGGAGCTGACCGTTCCGGAAACGCTGGTCGGCGTAATGGTTGTCGGCGTCAGCAGGGGGGTGATGGTCAGTTTGAGCAGGGTATAGGCTGCGGTCCGGATCGGCTCGTTGTTCCCGGCATCATCTATGGCTTTGAATTTGATGGTCGTATCCTTGACGATAGGTATCGGCGCCGCGTAGAGCAGCGAATTGATGCCGGGGTCCGTGCCATCCAGGGTGTAGTAGATCTTGGCGGTTGCATCGGTACAGGTCAGGGTTACGGCCTGGTCGGCGTGATAGACCCCCCCGGCCGGCGCTGCCGTAGTGGCCGGCATGGTGGTCTTGACCGTCCAGGACCAACCGGTCGGCTTTTTGCCATCCTGCCAGTTACCGGCACTGTCTTTGCCGATCACATTCAGGATATGACCGCCGTCAAGAAGCGCGGTCAAGGCTATGGGCGTGGCAATTGGAGTTTCCGTTGCCGTGGTTATATCCGTGGGAACCCCATCGAGCTGGTATTTGTAGCTGACGATATCCGTTCCACCTACTATTACCGAGGCTGAAGCACTGTTGGTTGTCAGGGCCGGGGTCTGGAACAGCACTGCCGTGGGCGCAATCTTGTCAAAGACATAATTTTCCTGACGCACGCTCTCCTGGTTGCCGGAGGCGTCTACACCAATGTATTTGAGGGTGGTATTGGCACTGATGGCCTTGGCGCTGGTGTATTTTGCCGAAGAGGTAGTCGGCGTCTTGTTGTCGAGCGTATAATAGATGGTCGCTCCTGCCGTCGTGCTCAAGATCACCGACTGGGCCGTGTTGTACAGGCCCCCTGCCGGCAAAGCAGTCGTGTGAGGCAATTGGGTGTATGTATCGCTGAGCGTCACCCCGGCTACGGCTGAGCCACCCGGGGTGGTCGCCTGGTTGATAGTGAACGGGGCCACCGTGGTTATTGCAGTGGGCGTAAACACCCGTAACTTCAAGAACGCACCGTTTGCGGAAAAACCACTGGCATTGGCAAGGGCAATGCGCACCACCCGGGTAGTGGGATCGAACGAGGCGTCATTGATCGTAGTGGCGCCGGATGCGACTGCCACTCCGACAACCGAAATGGTCGCAGGATCAATCTCATTTAATGGCGCTGTGGTCTTCGGATTTTTCTGGGCCAAAGCCCCCACTGGCAGCGTAAAGCTGAAGTCAAGGGAGCCGATCTGGGCACCGCCGGCGATGCTCAGGTTCATGATGACCGGTTCGGCACGGAACACGGCGCTGATATTGTGATCCGCCGTCACGTTGGTAAAGACGTAGGTGGCCACCGGTCCCACCGATACGCCGTCGACCAGTACGTCAAGGATCTCGAAGCCGGCAGTAGCCTGGATTTTAAAGATCTTGGTGTCGCCGTAATTGGCGGTTACCATGGCCGTGCCCCCTGTGTCATCGGTCACTGTCCCGTTCGCGGTCTGGCTTTGCGTGATACTGAAGGTCTTGGGCCAGAAGGTCACATCCAAGGTGTGATTGGTAGTGACATTGGTAGCGGTATAGCTGGCTACATTACCGATGCTCTCTCCATCAAACTTCACATCCCGTACCACGTAACCGGTATTTGGAGTAAAGGTGAAGGTCTGGGAGCCACCTTCGGTCACCGGGACTTGGTAGGTGCCGGTGGCGGCATTATAGGTCGGGGTGGGCGAAACCTTGCCGTTGCCGTCGTTGCTGACCGTGATTGCCCACTGGTTGGTGAACTTCGCCATAATCGTATGCTGTTCCCTGATCGGCGACAGGGTGTAGCTGTTGACCGCTCCCAGTGAACTGCCATCCACAATCACATCAAGCAGCCGATAGCCGTTTTTCGGTATGATGGTAAAGGGGACGCCGGCATCATAGTTACAGGTATATGTGGTCACGGCGGCAGCAGTAATCGAGGAGCAGGCTCCTGCCGGGGTAATCGATCCCGCAGTAATACTGCCCCCAGTTGCAACGGTAACACCATTGGTGTTGACCGTCGTAGTCACGGTGTTCTGCAATTTCTTGAACGCCACGTCCAAAGTGTGGTTCGCGGCAACGGCCAGGAAAGAGTAGAGATTGGTAGCAGCCACCCCAAGGCCGTCAACTTTAATGGTATCCACATCCCACCCGATGTTGGGTGTAATGGAGAATGATTGGGTGACACCGTAGTTGACCGTCGTTGTACCGGGGGCCACCACCCCGCCGCCGGCAGGAGTGGTGGCCACTGAGACGGTATAGGGAGTGTTGGAGAATTGGGCCTTGATGGTGTAAGGCTGCCCCAAACCGCTGATCGGATCAAACGTATATTTTGCAACTTTACCGATCGAGGCGCCGTTGACCCAGACTTCCTGGATGTGGTAACCGGAGTCGGGGGTAATCAGGAAGGAGGGGGTCGTGACGATCTGTACCGGAAAGGCGCTGGCGCCGTTGATCGTCGTGGGGGTTATGCCGTCGGCCGAGGAGATGGTCCCTCCCGGGCTGACGCTGGGAAAGACATAAATCCCGCCGTAGGCGGTCACGGGCACAGAAATCGGTGCAACGACGGGAGTGGCAGGGGTGACGATGATCGTGTCGGTCGCCGTTGCTGCCAGGTGGCTGAGATTCGCTGTAAACGTGCAGGTCCCGCCGGAGGCAATTGTGGCCGGCGTACCGCAGCTAGGCTCTGTCAGCTCGAAATGGCTCCCGACCCCATCCGCAAGGGTTACGGATTGCAGCGCCACACTGTTGAAACCATTGTTGGAAATGGTGAAGGTTACCGGGGTGGATGTCTGGGAGGCCGGCACAAAGCCGAAGTTGTAGGATGACGGCGTTACGTGCAGGCTGACGTCAAGTAGGTCTGAAGCCAGCAGAGTCCCGTTGTCGCCCCCGGCCAGGTATTGCCGGTCGATATAGGTGATGGCATTCAGGTTGGCAGTAGCCCGCGGATACCGCTCCACCCAGGTTGATCCGTCGTTCGAAGTAAGAATGGTTCCCAAGTCCCCGACAACCGCAAACGTCCCGAAATTGCCGGTATCGGCAGTGACTGCCGCAAAGTTGGCAGTCTTGTAATTCGCCGGGATCGTCTTGGCGGCACTCCATTTGCTCAGGTCGACCGGGGTCGCGGGTGCGGTGGTCACGATGGTCCCGACGGCCCCGACGGCGACATAGATCACGTTGCCGCCGGCATCATGGCTCATCGTCACCCCCAATAGGTCCTTGGTGCTGCCGGAGGCCGCGCTCTTCCAGGCACTCCAGCTGCCGGCCGTGGCATCATAGGTGGAATATATGATGCTCCCCCCCTTGCCGACGGCAATCAGGGCGTTGTCTCCCAAGGTTAGCGCCAAAAGATTGTTGGTGGTGGCTGTTTGGGTCGAATCCTGCACCCAGACCAACCCATCCGCGGACGTAAACACGCTGCCGCCATCGCCCACCGCCACAAACCGGGAGCCCAGGCTATCCCAGGTCACGGCATTCAGAGTCGTATTGCCGGATATCGTTTCCGGAACTGACCAGAGCGTTCCGTTGTAGGACTGCATGTAGGTGCCGCCATCACCAACAGCGGCAAAACCTTTCCCTTCATTGTAGGCAACCCCGTTCAGTTTTACCGTTGCCGGCGCCGGCAATACCTCTGTCCAGACCGCAGCCGTAGGAGACGTAAAGATGCGGCCGGAATCCGTTGTTGCCACATAACCCGCCAAGCCTTTGGCAAAACCGGTAATGTTGGCGGTTTGGCTGGAAGAGGCGGCGCTCCAGACCGTACCGTCGGCAGAGAGGAGTATCGTGCCGTTGTCTCCGGCAGCAAGGAAAACTTCATTACCGCCCAAATCGACCCCGTGGACACTGGCCTGCAACGAGACAGCACTGCCGGAAGCGGGCGTGGTCCAAGTGATTCCGTCTGTGGAGCGCAGAACGACACCATTACTGCCCGCAACGACAAACGTAGCTGCCCCGTCGTGTGATACGGCATTCAGGTTGTCCGCCACTCCCGAAACCCGGTCTGTCCAGGTGATGCCGTCAGGAGATGTCTTGATTATGCCGTTATTGCCGGCTGCAATAAAAAGATCAGCGGCCGCAGCCACTGCGTTCAGGGTTGCCGTCCCTGATGTGATGGTGCGCCAGTTGCCGTTGTTGAGGAGAGTGATGATGGTACCGCCGTTGCCGACACCAACGAAGGTGTTGTTGGCATACGTAATCGCCATCAGGTCTTGGGTTGTGGGGCTGACCGCCAGGCTGCGCCAGGTGGTCCCGTTGGTCGAGGAGAGCACCGTGCCTCCCACACCAACGCCATAAAAGATATTCGGGTTGCTCGGCCCGGTAGGCCCGGTACCGCAGACAACCGACTTTAGATTCTTGACCAGGCTCTTGCCGGTTGCATCCTTGATATCCGCTTGCAGCGTCCAGTTGCTGCCGTCGGTGGAGGTGAGAATCGTGCTCAGGGTAGCCCCGGCATCGCCCACGGCCACGAACAGGCCGTTGCCATAGGTGACCTCTTTCAGGTTCAGCCAATAGGCACCGGTTTTGGTGTCTGTGGGGACAACCTGGACACCAGCCGCTGTCTTGATGTTTGTAATGGGAACAGTGGTCCAGGAGGCGCCGTCGGCAGAAGTCAGGATGGTGCCGGTATCACCCACGGCCACGAACAGGTTGTTGCCATAGGCAAGCCCATTGATCTGGTTTCCCTGGGGAAGCGGATTCTTCCATTGCCATACGGCAAGCGGATCGCCTGTGGCCGCGGAGGCAATCACAGCACCGGTCAACCAGAATAGAAGGGCTGAGAACACCAGCATTGTTCGCGCAAACCATTTATAAGCTTTTCGTGAGGACATATGGACTCTCCTGATACCCTGGGCAGGTACTGTATGACAACGGAACGAGGATATTAAGTATACGAAAACCTTAAGACCTTCTCACTTCAAGCGTCTTAGATGGCATCGAAGTAGAGATGGCCAGTAAGGTTGCGGAATTGCAGCATGATGAATTTCTGATTACACGTTCACAACCATAATATACGCCCCCTCTCCCAGTGGGAGAGGGGGTTTTGTTGCGTTTTTGCTAACTTTTCAATTTATCAGCGCTTCAGGTTAAGCACTTCCTGCGTCATCTCGTCGGCAGTGGTAATGGTCTTGGAGTTGGCGGAATAGGCCCGCTGGGTGGTGATCATGTTCACAAATTCGGTTGCCATATCGACATTGCTCAGTTCCAGATTGTTTGAGAGCATTTTTTCGCTGGTACCGTCGGCGCTTTTGTAAAGGCCGGTTGCCGGTGCGACCGGGGTTCCTGACTCTGCGGTCAGCTTGTACAACGTCCCTCCCTGCTTGAGCATCCCTTGGGGATTGGGCACGTTCGCCTCGGCAATCTTGACATAAGTCGCGCCTGTAGTATCGGCCACGACAGGGGTCGCCCCTGCACCGGCGTAGTAGAGCGTCGAGGAAGCGCCAGTTGCCGGATCGGTATACAGAAGGGAGATGGAGCCCGTTGAATCTATGCCCACTACCTTTTGGAAGTTTTGCGTTCCACCATCCGTAGCCGCAAAAACTATCGGATTGCCTGCGGTATCAAGCACCTTATAACCGTCCGGATTGACGAGGCCCAATCCGGTGCTGTCGAGTCTAAAAGAACCGGCACGTGTATAATAGGCGTCGGTTGCCGCCACCGGAACCGCGGTGTTGGAAGGACTGGTCAGCACGAAAAACCCATCACCCTGAATAGCCACATCCGTGGAGTTGGTTGTGCTTTCAAATGAGCCTGATGCAAAGAGATTGTCAACTTTCTGGATCTGCACGCCGTGGCCGATCTGGGAATTGTTGCCGATCGAAGTGGAAAGCATGTCGGAAAAGAGCATGCGGGAATCCTTGAAGCCAATGGTATTGACGTTGGACAGGTTGTTGCCGATTACGCTGATACCTTCTGCATTGGCCAAAAGACCGCTCACGCCTGTAAACATTGCGGATGTAATACTCATAGTGTTCTCCTTGTGTTCGAGAAAGTTAGTTTTGGTGAAACGCGTCAATCGGTCGGCGTTTCGAGGGCTTCCTCTCGGAGGACCAGCCCTGTAATCAGGATTATAAAATTACTGCTGAATCAATATTGGTGAAAACATTGCCCTGCATCTGTGTCTTGTCCATGGCGGTCACCACAGTGCGGTTCTTGATACTTACCACCAACGCGGCGTCGCCCATCATGACCAGTGATTCCTTGCCGCCTTTCTTTGCAACATTGTCAACCGCACCTTCAAGCTTGACAAGATCGGCTGGAGAAAGGCTGATGTTACGGGCAGAGAGCCTGTCCTGGGCATGTTGTGAAAATTTCAACCCTTGAGAGGGGAGTTTGGCGTCCAGCACCTTGGCAAAGGGTGAGTCCGTAACTTGGCCAGTTGCCGGTTTCTGCGGTTGCGACCGTTCTGTTTTGCCTGGTTGGACTGGATTTGGAAACAAAATCTGGTCGATCATTGCTGCATTACACCCCCTTTACGTTGATAACATCCGCCATTGAAACCGTTGCGGCACCAATAGTCAGTGATGGTGTGCCATTGACAAGCGAAACCCCATCCACACGACCGGCTGTGTAGGTTGTTGCCGCTACGGCAGAACCACTGGCCGATGTTCCGGTTACGCTGAAGCTATACGCCCCGGCAGGGAGCAGTGTGCCGTTGTTGTCGCGGCCATCCCAGGAAAAGGTGGTATCACCGGCCGCCTGTGCCCCCAATGTTGCGGTCCTGACAACTTGACCGGATGCATCGGAGATGGCAACAGTACCAGAAGATGTCGGCACCGAAAAATTGAATTGCAGGGCCGCTGGGTTTGTCCCATCAAAGGGTGCCAGATTGCCGTTTGCCTTGATGTCTTTCCCGATGAATGACACCGAGGTCATTGTTGTGGAGTTGTTTTGCGCGTCCAACAGGCTCTGCAAAGTGGTGTTGGTATTATAGGCCTGTTCCACCTGGGTAAGTTGGGCAAGTTGGCCGAGAAACTGGGTCGGGTCTTGCGGCGATAGCGGATCCTGGTTTTGCAACTGTGCTATGAACAGCTTGAGAAAGTCGTCCTTATTCAGACCGGTGGACTTTTTCATTGCCGCGTCGGCCGCAGTCGTATCGGTTGTTGCTGTAGTTGTTCCTACTGAATTTACCACGCAAATCACCTCGCTTTCAAAAATGGAGATCGACCATCGAATATGCCGCTTTTGCCAGATATGACGGAAGATCTGATGTGGAAACGCTGGTTGGCATGCGGTATCCGCCAGCCGGCATCCAGGCATTGTCCTGACGCTGCCTGGCCAGTTCGCGCCAATCGTCCTGGCCACGTCCTGTTGCACTGCCACCATTGCCACCAGTTGTTACATCAAACGATTCCATACTGATATTTTGTCTGGCAAGTGATTCTCTAAGAGAATCAGAGTGTTGCAAGATCATGTCTTTTACTGCACGGTTTTCGGTTACAATTTCCACGTTCAAGCGTTGACCATCCATTCTCAGGTTCAATTTCAATTCTCCCAGATTCTCCGGGGTAAGTCTGATCACGATCTGATCGCTGCCTTTTTTGATTTCGTGGCCCGCAAGGTGTTCCGTTACCTGTCTGGCAACATGTTCGGACAAATTCGGCCTTACATCGCTGGTAGCCGGCGCCGGTGTATTAACGGTGGTTGCAGCATTTTCTGCTTTAGCTTGCTGCGGTATTGCCAAGTTGGCATTCCCGCCCAGCTTTTGGTCGGGCTGGTTATTTCCGTCTCCCGCCAATTTTTCCCCCGAAGCAGCCGACGCAACCTCCTTGACCGCTCCTGCCATAACATTTCCAGTGATTCCTGGTTTACCAGCAACCACTGATGTCGTCTGTCTCTGGTTGCGCTCATCCGCTGAGCCAGTATCGCCCTGACGTCCAGACTCTACCGCATGTGCACCGAGTGCCGTCGCGCCCATCAATGCTTGTCGCACCGTGCTGCCTTGGGCTTGGGCCGGCTCCGTGGTTTTGTTCACCGCCGCATTCTGCGTGTCGATGGGGGAGGCCGTCAAATTCTGCTGCACTGCGGAAACCGCTGTACGCTCAGTTACAGAAGCGCTATTTGCCGTCCCGACTGCTGATACCGTCGATGGCGAGCCATCTGCCGTTACTTTCTGCCCAACCTGCGGCAGGGTTTCTGTTGGTTGTGGCTGAACCTCAGCCGTCTTTGTGCTGTCAACCGGACGGGGAGAGGCCTGGAAATACGCCTCCAGCGCCGGCCTTACCACTTCTGATGCACCCTTGGTTACTGACGGTTCCGGCATTGCTGCCGGTCTGGACATATCGATCTGTGGCCGGTCAGTCTCCGTGGTTTTGTTCACCGCCGCATCCTGCATAACGGTGGGGGAAGCCGCCAAATCCTGCCGAACAACGGAAATCGCGACAGGCGCCATGGTCAATACCGCCGTACGCTCCGTAACAGAAGCGCTGTTTGCTGTTTCAACCGCTGATACCGTCGATGGCAAGCCATCTGCCGATACTTTCTGCACAACCTGCGGCAGGGTTTCTGTTGATTGTGCCGAAACCTCAGCCGTCTTTGTGCTGCCAACCGGACGGGGGGAGGTCTGGAAATACGCCTCCAGCGCCGGCCTTACCGCTTCTGATGCACCCCTGGTTACTGATGGTTCCGGAACTGCTGTCGGTTGGGGCTCCGTAACAGAAGCACTGTTTGCTGTTTCAACCGCTGATATTGCAGATGGCGAGCCATCTGCCGTTACTTTCTGCCCAACCTGCGACAGGGTTTCTGTTGGTTGTGGCTGAACCTCAGCCGTCTTTGTGCTGTCAACCGGACGGGGAGAGGCCTGGAAATACACCTCAAGTGCCGGTCTTACTGTTTCAGACGCACCCTTGGTTACCACTTTGCCATCAACCTGAGCCTGGATTTGCTCTGTGGCCTTGTTCACCGCAGCGTCCTGCCTGCCAAACTCATTCTGCACAACTATTTCAGTTTTTAAACCTGTTGATCTCGCTTGCAGCGGGATTGTCATACCAGTTGTAGCAGGTGTCCCCTCAGTGCCAGGACCTCCAAGCTGATCCGCCGCGCTTCCCATGTTTTGCAACAATCCGCCTTTGCTCTGTGTTTCGCAGATACCTGAAGCCACATTCTGTGACACCAGCACAACCGATTGTACTTCTCCCGCTGACTTTACCGGTTCGTTCGGGTTGTCTACAGCGGCCATGGGAATTAGCATGCTGCCAGCACCTAATGAGACCTGTAATGATGTCGCGAGGGCAGTAGGGTCATCCGTCTGATTCAAGGAGTCGGACTTCCCGCGCTTTTCCGGCACAACCTTAACTTCCTGTTTTGCCGCACCAGTTGGTTGTTGTTCTGGATTCATCGTTGAGAGCACACTGAGGACATCGGCAAAATTGCTACCTGCTTGTTCCACTGTCGGCATTGTTGCCGCAACCGGAACCGATGTGTTGACCGGCACTGCCAAGCCGGCCGGATTCTGCATAGTCATATTCATCTGTCCTGCATCCATTTGATTTCACCTCCTTTCTTTTTTGATTTTTTATGGACATGGACAGTAATACTGTCCATAAAAGTCTTAGACACCGTTTAGATTCTCATTGATCCACTTCAACACCCTGGGCTGTTTCAAGTACGGAATCAGTTTTATCACCGTCTTGGTGTCCAGTTGATTGAGCATTGAAATCACTTTCTCTTCATCTAGTTTGTCCATCAATTGGCCAGCCTGTTCAGGGCGCATTTTTTTAAAAAGGCCGATCATCTTCTTTTGTTTATCGTCCTGCACCTTTTTTTGGGCCTTGAGTGACTCATCCAGACGTTTTTTGGAATCATCCAGCAATTTCATCTGCGCATCGAGCTTATCGCTCAATTTCTTCAGCTCTAATTCCTTGGCTGCAATTGCCGCCTCTTTTGCAGCCAACTGCTGACGGCGGGCATCCTGGATAGCCTTTTCCTCACGGGCTGCCCGGGAAGCATTCAACGATTGCTGGCCAGGCTGGATATCCACTGATCCATTGGTTGCTTCGGCAAAAGCCTGCGACGACTTAACGATTCCGGCAGTTACATGCAAAATTTTCGTAAGGACTCTGTCCGGAGAGAGGCCGGCAAGGGCCGCAACAGCAAAACAGCAGACCACGAGCCGCTTCATTGGGATGGTTTCCCTTTTTTCTGTACGGCTATCTCATCCATAAACAATTGTTCCTTCTTATCCATTTCAATTCTGAATTCCTGAGCCTTCTTTTCCTTAAGAGACTCAAGTACTTTTTTGTCTTTTGAAGCATCCAACAGTGTTTCGCGCCGGTCGTTCACGATATGCCCGAGTTGGACTATCCGCTCTTTCTGCTCTTTGATTTCTTCACGCTTACGCGTAAAAAAATCGGCGTATATCCGCACATCTTCTATATTGCATAGTTCCTTGTGCCGATCACAGAATTCCTTGGAAAGGCCATCTACCTGGGCTTTTTCCTGATCCAGCCGGTCTGTGGCATGCTCCAGATTCTGTTTGGCAACCACGAACTCCTGCTTGCGAACCCGTTCAACCTCTGTGCGGTATTTCAGTACCTGTTCCAGTTCGAACCGCTTACTCGCCATGTACGATCACCTCCTTGTACCGGCCGTTCGCGTCAACTCTGAAAAATCTGTTTCAAGCCCTGCAGGGCATCTTGCATGGAAACCGGATCCTGGACAGCTTGTTTGAGAAAAAGATCCATTCCTTTGATCTTGGATAAAGCATAATCTATACCGGGATTGCTTCCTGCTTTATATGCCCCGATATTAATCAAATCCTCTGACTGGCGGTAGGTTGCCAGCGTCTCCTTGAATTTGCCCGCCAGTTCCTGGTGTTCCTTTGATGCCACATCGCTCATGACCCTGCTGGCGCTGGCCATAACGTCGATAGGAGGATAGATGTTTCGGGCTGCCAAGCTCCGCGACAGGATAATATGTCCGTCCAAGATGCTGCGCATGGAATCGGAAATCGGCTCGTTAAAATCGTCCCCTTCCACCAGAACCGTATAAAGTCCGGTAATGCTCCCCTCTGTAAAGTTACCGGTACGCTCCAACAGCTTGGGCAAGGCCGCAAAGACCGAGGGCGTATAACCTTTGGTGGTAGGCGGCTCGCCAATGGCAAGCCCGACTTCGCGCATGGCCATGGCAAAACGGGTGGCGGAGTCCATCATCAACAGCACCTTTTTGCCCTGTTTTTGAAAATACTCCGCAATGGTGGTGGCAATGTACGCGCCGCGCATCCTCACCAACGGCGGCTGATCCGAAGTGGCAACAACCACCACCGATTTTTTCAGCCCCTGTTCCTGAAGATCCTTTTCTATGAACTCACGCAGTTCGCGGCCCCGTTCTCCTATTAACGCGATTACGTTGACATCCGCTTCGGTGTATCGGGCAATCATCCCAAGTAGAGTCGATTTTCCGACACCGGACCCCGCCATTATACCGACGCGCTGGCCCTGGCCGCAGGTCAATAACCCGTTGATACTCCTTATCCCGAGATCAAGCGGTTTACGAATGGGAGTACGTGTCATAGGATTGACCGGAGCAGCGTAGATGGGGTATTCCTCCTCTACCCGCAACGGCCCTTTGTCATCGATGGGCTTGCCAAGGCCATCAATAACGCGGCCTAACAGAAGCGGGCCGACCCCCATGGAGGCTTTATCACGCCTGACGGTTATCAGGCTGTCCAGCCCAACACCTCTCAGTTCTCCCAAAGGCATGAGTAGTGTTTTGTTGTTCCGGAAACCAACCACCTCTGCCGGGATCGGGGCGCCCTCCTGGGGCCGGATCTCGCAGATTGTGCCAACCGAGCTGTCCGGGCAATAACCCTCAATAACCAAGCCCACCACCTGGGTTACCTTGCCGTGCAGCCTGATTGGTTTGGCAGATTCAATCGCGGCACGATATTTTTCCATATTTATATACGAGTTAGGCATGATGTGGTTCCTTGGCGCCAGGCGCCGGCCACTTAGGACAAACTGCGTTCTTCCAGCAGTCGCCGGTAAATCTCGTCCAATTGCGACTCGATACCTGCATTGATTGTCCCCATTTCCGTATCTACCAGGCAACTACCCGGCAAAACTGCGGAGTCCGCCTTGAGCTGCATCTTGTCGGTGACAAGTTCTTTGCGCAAATACTCTTCACGACCTGTGGTGACCAGAGCGTAATCATCCGGGTTGAGGCGGATGGTTATTTCGTCGCGATCGGAAACAGTTGCGATGGCCGCCTCCACAACGTCGGATAAAATGCGTCGGTCTTGCGACACTTCGCGCAGGATGACTTTGCGCGCAACCATCATGATCAGATTTACCAGCTCGTCCTCTGATTCCCGCATGACCTTTTCCCGCAAAGCATGCAAATCTTCCGCAGCACTCCGCAGCGATCTGAAGACATTCAGCAAGCCGCGCTCGGCCAGATTTTTCCCTTCCTGTAGACCGCTCTGAAAAGATTCTCGAAGCCTCTGATCAAGATCCTCCTCGGTCAGTTCGATACCGGGAGGCTGTTGATCCGCAACCTGCTCCTTAGGCAGGGTACGATTTCTACCTCCAATCTCCGAGGTGTCAAAAATATCCATGGGGACGAAACCTTCCGCAGTGCCGTTTTGCGCGGCACTTCCACCCTGGCCGATCGGACGGAAACTGAAATCCTTCAGACCATGCGTCTCCAGGTGGATTGACTTGATGATCCTAGACGAGGACATCGTCCCCTCCACGGCCGGCCAATACGATCTTACCCTCCTCCTCCATCTTGCGGACGATCTTGATAATCTCCGACTGGGCCTTCTCGACATCCGAGAGCCGCACCGGACCCATCACTTCAAGGTCTTCCTTGATCATCTCGGCGGCACGGCTGGAAATGTTTTTGAATATCTTGTCCTTGACGTCATCAGGAGAAGTTTTCATCGCCAGCGTCAGGGTATCGTTGCTGACCTCGCGCATGATGGACTGGATACTGCGGTCATCGAGCCTGAACACATCTTCAAAAGTGAAAAGATGCTTGCGGATGATCTCTGCCAACGGCGGGCTGAGGACATCCAGCTTGTCAAGGATCTGTTTCTCTTTGCTCCGGTCGAAATGGTTGAACATGTCAACAACCTTTTCAACCCCGCCTACCTTGTAACGAGCCACGCCTCCCATGGACTTGATCTCGCGCTTCATCACCTCGTCGATTTCCTGCAGTATTTCGGGAGAGACCTGTTCCACATCGGCAATGCGCAAGACGACCTCGGCCTGCAGTTCAGGCGGAAGCAAACTTATGATCTCGCTGGTCTGTTTAGATTTGAGCTTTGCCAGGATTACCGCGATGGTCTGGGGATGTTCCTGGGAGAGAAAATTGGCAACACTCTTGGCATCCATGTTTGCAAGGATATCGACCAGATCGCCATAACTAGAGGCCTGCAACTCTTCCATCAGCATCTCTGCCTTGACAGGTCCTAGCGCCTTTTCAAGAATTTTCCGGACGAATTCATCTCCCTGTGAAAAGATGCCGGATTCGGGATTGATCACCGTGGTAAAATCCTCTACCACCTCGGTGATGGTGCTTCGTGGCACATGGCCAAGCTTGGCCATGCTCTTACTGATTTTTTTTATTTCATCGTCGTCCAAATGCTCGAATACCTTGCTGGTAACATCGTTACCCAGGTAGAGAAGCAGAATGGCGGCCTTATCGGAGCCTGTCATGATTTCCCTGTCTGCTGTGCATAAATTTAATGTATTGGATTACTTGGAATCTTCCCCCAACCAGTTCTGGAGAATCTGTGCAACCTGGTAGGGGTCTTTCTTGGCCTGTTCGATCAGGTTTTGCTGTTCCGCCATCTGCATCGAAATCTGAGCCCGCTCAGCGGCGCTCAGCTTATCGGCCCCTTCGTGGATTGGCTCAAACGACTCCAATACCGGAGGACGAATGATCTTGAGGGAATTCAACAATGGACGAATGATGAAGAAAATAAGCGCCAGGAACCCCATGCCGATCAGCAGATTCTTGAACAGAGAGAGTGCAAAAGGACTGCTCCACCAGGCAGGCGTTTCGACGGTTCCGACCCCGTCGGTATCCTGGAAAGGAATGTTCTGGACCGTCAACTGGTCGCCACGCTCAGTGTTGAAACCGACCGTACTCTTGACCAGCGACTCTATTTTCTGCATCTCGTCAGGCGATCTGGGAGTATATTTGGCTTTAACTGCCTGCCCTTCCTTTGCTGCGGCGAGCGGCTCATACTTGCCGTCCACCAGCACCGCCACCGACACCTTGCTGAGAGCACCGACCGGCTCAATGATTTTGGCGGTGGAGCGACTGACTTCGTAGTTTAGGGTTTCGTCATTTTTGGAACCACCAGCGGTGTTGCCGGCGGCGGGTGTATTACGTCCCAGATTGGTCTGAACTCCGGGCACACCCGCATTCATCGTGGTGGACGCCCCCTTCTCTTCCGTGCGCTGCTCGCTCCTTACCGCGATGGTCTCAGGGTCGAACTTCTCTTCAACCCGCTCCACCTGCTTGAAATCAAAAGTCGCAGACACCCGCGCCACGGATTTACCTGCCCCGACAATGCGATCCAACAGCGACTGGATACGTTCCTCCAGATTTTTCTCGTAACTGCGTTGAGTTTCCTGCATGGCTGAGGTCATTTTGGAGGTGGGGTCCGAAGAACCGTTGCCGGCACTGAGAATCTTGCCGCGGCTATCCAGTACCGTGACATGGTCAGGGTCCATTCCTTCGATAGCTGAAGCCACCAGGTGAACAACTCCCTGTACTTCACTGTCACGCAAGGAACGATTGGATTTCATCTTCAGCACGACCGAGGCGGTGGCTGGCTTTTCATTCTCCTTGAAAAGTGACTTTTCCGGGATAACCAGATGGATACGAGCCTGTTCTACTCCGTTGAGTTGGGAAATGGTGCGGGAAAGCTCGCCTTGGAGGGCTCTCTGGTAATTGAGCTTCTGCACAAACTCCGTCATGCCGAAACTCTTGCGGTCAAAGATTTCGAAGCCAACTCCCCCGCCCTGCGGAAGTCCATCGGACGCAAGCGAAAGGCGCAGTTCGTAGACCTTGTCGGCCGGAACCAGAATCCCTTTGCCATCAGAGGTAATCTGATACGGGGTCTTGGCATCTTTCAGCTTTTTTACTATCTCCCCGGCATCCTCGACAGTGAGATTGGTAAACAGCGGGCGGTAATCTGTGCGGTTGGCCACAAATATAAGCATGGCAAATGCTGCCACCGACAGTAAAGCCACGCCGGCAATCATCATGCGTTTGCCCGGCGACAACGCCATGAAAGGTTCTATGAGTCTTTTTAATCCATCTGGCATTGCTTGGTCGAATCCATCCTTTCAGCAAGGTTTGAACAAAAAACAGTGCGGACTTTACACTGCCACAGGCTTTAAACCTGCATTCGCATCACTTCCTGGTAGGCCTCAAGAGCTTTGTTGCGGACCGATGACATGAATTGGAAAGAGATGCTGGCCTTTTCCATGGAGATCATGACTTCATGGAGGTTTTTGTTCTCCCCGCTGGCAAGTGCCTGGATGGAGTTTTCCGACTGCGTCTGCATATCGTTCACCTTGGATATAAGCTCGCTGAAGAACTTACCTGCCCCTTCCGCCGGTGATGACGCCTTCGCATCCGTTTTTTCAGAGAAAGCCTTGTTGATGCCAAGGCCGCTTTCTATACTATTCAGTTCCACTTTTCCCCCTTAATCCTGTTAAACAGGACAAGTGCGTTGATGAAGTCATTTCCTGCCAGTAAAGCTCGAAAACCACCTCTAATTTGTCAAAATCATCCCGGTATTTATTAAAAATGCCTATTTGCTTATTTCAAGCGTCTTGAGTGCCATGCTCTTGGCCGACTGCACCGCCGTAACATTGGCTTCATAACTGCGTGTAGCGCTGAGCATATCAGCCATTTCCTCCATCACGTTCACATTGGGCATGGCCACGTACCCTTGCGGATTCGCATCCGGATTACCCGGATCATACTGCATCCGCGGCGCATTCTGGTCTTCAACAATCTGCATCACCTGCACTTGATTTATCCCTTGGCTGGAAGCCCTGTCCAACGCTCTGGTAAATGGGCTCTGCAGCGGTGTAGCGGCAAAGACGGCATCCTTGCGCTTGTACGGGCCTCCTTCAGGAGTCCGTGTGGTACTGGCATTGGCCAGATTGCTGGAAATCAGATTCATCCGCGTACGTTCAGCCGACAAGGCCGAGGCGCTCACATTCATCGAAGTAAAGAAATCCATTTATTTGCCCTCTTTCAATGCACTTCGCAATTCTGTAAATTGCCTGGAGAGAAGTTGGACCGAGGCGTTGTACATGATCTGGTTTTCCGCCAACTTGCTCATCTCGCCTTCAAGCTCAACCGCGTTACCATCTTTGCCCGGAGTACTGGCAGGCGTTTCGATTACCCGCCCGGTCACTGATTCGAGACTGCTGCCCACGCCTTTCAGAGGAATGTGACGAGGATTTGTGATGGCAGGCGTTCCTTTTTGGCCACTTTTAAGCGCTCCCTGCAGTTCATCCTCGAAAGCAAGTGATTTAGGAATGTAGTTGGGGGTTTCGGCATTGGCAATGTTGGAGGCGATCAGGTTTTGATTCCTGGCGCGCAGATCGATACTTTTTCCAAGAACATTTATCGTTGTGTTAAATAGACCTTCCAATGGCATAGCTGATCTCCTGTACGTCACTACATATTCGCAGCATTATGCAAGATATATACCTTTTTCACCGCCATGTGGTCAGACGGTTGATTGGTATAATATCCAGTAGTTGGCAAGTGCTGCACCAGGGCGTCTTCGTAGGTTTACCGATTCAATCCGGGCACTTGCCCTGCAAATACATTTTTCAAGCTGGAAACCAAAGAACAATACAAAAAATTTACTCATGCCAGCAACCTTACAGCCTTCGATCACGCCACGAAGCAATGTCAGCGTTTTGACTCGGTCATTTGATTGACACGGTATTCATAATAAGGTGGATGGCATATTCCCCGACATGCCAACATTCACATGGCATCAAGGGCTTGTTGCGCCATCTTGCGCCACTCGGCATCCTTGCCATTTTTAACGATCCGCTCAAAGTATCCGCGGGCAAGCTGTTTTTTGCCATCAAGGAGGTTTATTTCACCAGCCTTGTATATGAGCTCCTCGTTTCCCCTGTTCACAAGCTTCTTGATGCCCGCATCAAGAAGCATCAGGGCTCCCTTGCGGTCTCCTGATGATTCCCGTGCCGAAGCGGCAACATAATAGGTGTCAGGCAGCAAGTCCGCTCCAGCACCAGCAGAGCTGGCAACCGCAGCTAGAAAAAGATCCATTGCTTTGGCTGCCTGGGCATATCCTTTCAGCTCCCAAAGAGAGCGGCCAAGATAGTAATAACTTTCCGGCTTCTGTGCGCGCTCTTTTTTGTTGAGCAACCACAGAAGCGTGTCCTTGACTTCCTGGTACTTACTCTCAGAGAAATAAATTCCCCCCAAACGCTCCATCACAAGCCTTGCGTGCGGATGGGAGGGATATTTGCGCAAAAAGATATTTAAGTATTTCTCTGCAAAAGCGGTATCACCCAGCAGGTCGGATTTATCAGCAATCTCTTCATACAAAAAAGGCGCGCTTGATGACGCCCATTGGCGTTCCAATAGCGTACTGAACAATTTGATCAATTCAATAGGACGCCTTGATTCATCATAAGCCTTGACCACTTTGGGCAGGAAATCGGCCTGTTCGAGACAGCCTGACAGATAATCCAGCTGCTCTTCAACAAAGCGGATCAAGCCATCGGAATCCTTATCCCAATCAGTTTCCCGGTAAACCTGAGCTGCCAGCACCTCCCGCATACTGCGGCAGACCGTAGCATAAACGCCGCGCGGAAACTTTTTCTGAAACAGTACAACTTGCCGTAGCGCCTCTGGCGCCCCACCGTTTATTGACTCCAGCAAGACATCCTTGAAAAAGGCTTCTTCACGTATCGTGAAGTCATCCGCCTGCTCATATATATCAAGGTAAACCTTGCACAACCCGCCGTAGTTCCAGGGGGTAACACTCAGGAAAGAACGGTCGGCCAACCTGAGTTGAGCCATCTGGCCGGCTTTGTTATCTTTGAAGTTTTCCGCTACCGTCCGATAAATGGCAACAGCTTCCTGATCATGCCCCTGGCGGTAAAGGATGTCTCCCAAACGAACCAACAGTGAGGGCGCGTAGTTCTTATCAGCCAACTGTGCGATCAAATGCACCAACAGGGTGCGACCTGCCGCAAAATCTCCGCTGCGGGCAATGCTATCCCCGTAGTAGAAAGTGATGCCGGGATTGAAATTAAGATAAGCGCCCCACAGCCTCTCTGCATCCCGAAATGCTGCCAGAGCCTGGGGATACTTCTGCAGCTTGTAGAAGGTCTCTCCAAGCCGGTAAAGGGCCAGCGATCTGGCCGGCGTCTGCCGTGTGGCAAACTGGGTGAATATCTCCTCCGCTTCGGACAACCGCCCCTTGTACAAGGCAGCTTCGGCAGCCATAAAGGCCTGCTGGTCACCCTCGCTGAGTATGTTCTTGAGGATCATCCGATCAGTTGGCTGAAACGGTATCTCGGTCTTGAGTGGCGGGTCAAAATCTCGAACGAGCTTTTCCGCGCCATTCCAGATCTTTTCCCTGCCGGCGACCAAAAGGTGTGGTGGCCCTGGGTTGAATGTCTTGCCCACATCAAGGGTAATCGCATTCGTACCGGCAAAACTGAGTTCTCGCCACCCTACACCGGGTGCGACCTTGAATGTAACCAAAAGACTTTCGCCACGGCGGGAAAACACCAGACCGCCGATATTGGTGTCGGAGTACCGCCTGAATTTCTTGAATAATGGACCATCGGTATCCTGCAGGATAAGACGCAACCTGTTACCTGGCAGGGATGTCAGTGTGTAGTTTGGTTGGCTCTGCGTTTTAACTGTAATGTGGGTATAATCGTGCTTGGGACGGATGTCCACTTGGTAGACCCGGTTGGAGATGGTGGCGCGTGCGGCAGATGGCGCAGCCAATACCAATAAAGACCCTGCCAGCAGAAAAGCCGGCAGGGTCTTTGCCATAAGCAGCCTCATAAGCGCTTTGAACATAGTTGTCACATGGCACATGCAAAACACCATTTAATTGGAAAGCAACAAGTCACTGTGCTTGCAACTTGCAGAATCTGCGCACTTTGGATGCCAGTTCATCGTCTCCGCACGGCTTGATGACAATGTCTCTGGCGCCGTATTTCAATGCCTTCAACACAGCCGTGCGAGTCCAGCGTTGAGCGCTCATGATGATGGGTGGTGGCGAGTCCTGGCGAATGGCGTTGACCTTTATGCAAACCGCTAATTCACGGTCATCGGCATCCAGTGAGCCGATCATGACCAACAGCACGTTCCGCTTGGCAAAAAGCTCCTTGATATCCGCATTAAGCGTTCCCTCAACAACTTCAAGGCCCGTAAACTCAACGGCCTCGACCATCAGTTTGCGCTCGTTGTCATCGTCCTCCAACACCACGATGCTATCAGCGCCGGCCGCCTCCTGTTCACCCTCGGGAGCACCCTTTTCGCGGCCCTCCTCATCTTTGGCAACATCGGCTGTGCCCCCATCTCCGGTAACAGACGGTTCCGCCTCAGCCTCTGCCGATGCCTCCTCCGGCGCTTCGGCTGGCGGGTCAAACTGGTTGCCCAAGGCTACCGGAATGAGAACATCCAGATGGTTCAGTTCCTGGCCGGGCATATCCAGTTTGGAGCGGAACATGAGGAAGTCGCCTTCAGGTAGCGGCTCGTCTTCGGTTAACTGGTCTATTTCGGGTATGAATTTTTTGGGGGCAAGCAGCTTGAGGTGGACTTTATTGGTAAGGGTACCCTGAAAAACGGTGTTGAACGACCCGTTGATCATGTTGGCAATCTCGGAAAAGGCATCGATATCATCATTCTCAATGATGGACAAACGCTTCTTTTCCTGGATTCGTGCCGGCGGTATACCCAGCAGGATGCTGCTCATCACGATGGCGTCACGAAGCGAGAACACCAAGTAGAACTGACCTACATAAGCTTCCCGTGACTCGACCCCGATAACGAAGCAGGCATCATCAAGGTCACCGAAATAGGCCTTTTTAGTGGTAGAGAGAGAATCAGCGAGGGCAATGGAAAGCTCCTGCCCCAAAAGCATGCCGCTCTCTTCTCCGGCCTGCTTTAGGGCAGCCCCCAGCATCTCATGTAACGTGGTATATCCATCCATCAGGGAAAGTCTTCCGGTTTTGTTCCGAATCAGTTAGGTGCCGCAAACGCTTCTAAAAACAAATGCGATGGCGTCGCTAGTCTTCCTTTTTAAGGGTCAGGCCAACGATAAACCTGTCATCATCGATGTTGAATGGAATGACGACACAGTCACTGTCGGAAAGCGAGTTGATGGTGTAATCCTCACCGGAGATAACGGTGGGGATCGAAAGCTTGACATCCAGGCCCCCCTTGGAGAGCACCTGTTTGACATTGCCGCCTAACATGTTGGCTATCTCGCCGATGGCGTCATTAAGATCCTCGTTGACCTCTTCGCATTCCATGCCCAGCATGCTGGAGGTAATCTTGAGGGCCAAGGCAACCGGGCAGTGAATGGAGACGACCCCGGAATAGGTGCCGGCAAAGCCGACCATGCCGGTTATGCTGCATCTGAACCGATTAAGCGGCTCCTTGATCGGATAATCGTCCGCCGGATCCATCATAACCATTGTTGAGAAGACTTCTCGTGTGGCGTCTATTACATACTTTGCCAACTGCTCCTCATTCATTGACGCCGAAGCAGCGATCTCGGCATTCAGGCTCATAAGAGCCCCCCCAGCTTCTCCTGGAGCTGATCCGGCGTAAACGGCTTTTTAATGCTGTCACTGGCACCATTGGACATGGCTTCCTTGATTATTTCCTCGCCCCCCTCGGTAGTGATCATGACGACGGGTACGCTGTTGCCGTTGGCCCTGACTTGCTTGATAAATTCAAGCCCATCCATATTGGGCATGTTGATATCGGACAGGATCAGATTAATACTCTTTCCGGACGCGATGACGTTTAACCCTTCTATGCCGTCCCCGGCCTCAAAAATCTCATCAACCGGTAAACCGGCCTGCCTGAGTGAGCGGGAAATGATTTTCCTCATGGTGGATGAATCATCAACAATCAGAATATTCGCCATAATAAAATCCTCCTTTTTCATATGTCCGCAAGGACTGAATTAAGTAATTGTGTGAGATGACAATTAATAACATAATTAAAGCAAAAATCACCACATTTTATCGCCATCCGGAAAGTCCAGCCGTCAATTCTCCTGACCCGTTACGTCTACACTCCTGCAATTACCCTGGCTGCTTGCAACAAGCGTTCCACCTGTTGCAGCGTACCGGCTTCGCTATAAAGCCGCAACAACGGTTCAGTACCCGAAGGTCGGATCAACAACCAATCACCATTTTCAAAGATGAACTTGAAGCCATCGCTGAAATTGGTGGAAACCACCTGCCGGCCGTCGATCTCGCTGGGAGGCTGAGAACGCAGGGTTGCAATCAGCCGTTCTTTTTCAATATCCCCGATCCGCCGGTCAATGCGACGATAATGGAAGTGCCCGATCTCTTCCATGGTTTCATCAAGTAACTGCCGCAGCCCCTTGCCACGTACCGCGATCGCCTCCAGCAGCAGCAACCCCAGCAGGATGCCGTCCCGCTCGGGGATATGCCCTTTAACCCCCAGGCCTCCAGACTCTTCGCCACCCATCAGGATGTCCTCGGCCAACATCAGTTCACATATATGCTTGAAACCTATGGGGGTTTCAAAAAGCGGCAGACCATACTTATCAGCCAGCAGATCAACCATGCGCGTCGTGGAAACAGTTTTGACAACCCCGCCGCGAAGTCGCTTGTGTTCGATCAGATGCCGCAGGATAACGGTGAAGATCGAATGGGAGGAGAAAAAGTCGCCGTTCTCGTCAACCGCCCCAATGCGGTCGGCATCGCCATCCAAGGCAAGGCCCACCCGATACTTGCCGCTCTTGATAAGTGCGGACAACTCTGCCAGATGTTCGCCGATCGGCTCCGGGGCCTGCCCCCCGAAAGACGGATTCTCGTCATTGTGAATCTCGGCGACCCCTTTGAGCAACCGGGGAATGAAACCGCTGCCGGCGCCATACATGGGATCCACCACAGCCGGGATGCCTGCCTTGGCAATCAGATCCAGATCCACATAACGTCCGATCTGGCGGAAATAACCTTCGCATGGGTCGAACAGCTCGATCAACCCCTTGCCGGCTGCCTCATCAAACGGACAATCGACCACGCGGCGGACATTTGCGATATTAAAGGCTACGATCTCTTCCAGAATCTTTGTTGTCGCTGGGCGCGCCGACCCGCCAAAGGCTTCCTTGAGCTTGAACCCATTGTATTCCGGAGGATTGTGGCTGGCGGTGATCATCACCCCGGCGCCAGCGCCGGCTTCGCGAACGGCCCAGGAAACCGCCGGAGTAGGGGCATAACCATCGGTCAGGCGCACGCGGATGCCGTTACCAGCAGCGATTTCAGCCACCCGGCGGGCAAAATCACGGGACAGGAACCGGCGGTCGTAACCGATCACTAAGCCCTTATCACCCAGGCCGTCGCGGTTGAGATAATCCATGGTGGCCTGTGCCACCAAGGAGAGATTGTCAAAGGTAAATTCACGGGCAATAACCCCCCGCCAGCCGTCGGTTCCGAATTTGATCTGCATCTTTCCTCCAATATTGATTATTTGCCCTGCTCCTCCATCCGGTACAGCCAAACCAGCAGTTCGGCCACGGCGCGATACAGTTCGGGCGGGATGTACTGATCGGTGTCCACCTGCATCAGCAGATTCACCAGGTCAGGCGATTCATGGACGTACACCCCGGCTTCGCGGGCGCAGGCGATGATCGCCTCGGCCGTAACTCCGCGGCCTCTGGCCACCACCACCGGCGCATAGTACCCCTGTTTGTAGGAGAGGGCCGCTGCCTTGCGCTCGTCATCCTTACGGAGCTTCATGGCGTATTCCGATCTCTCCGGGGGACAGTCCGGCGGCCTGCAGCTGTTCGACGAGCGCGGGACGGCCGCTGTCCAGCTCTTCAACCGTACCTTGTTCTGACGAGCTGATATCTATGCTGACCCTGGTGCCATCCAGCCGCAATTTGGCGTTGATCGCTCCCAATCTGGGCAAATCCAGCCTCAAGCCCGTATTCCAGCTGCGCTCCTGTTCGCCTTGGTCGTTTCGCCGCGCTTCACGTTCACTGACCCGCCACTCCAGGTTCTGGCCAGGTAACAGTTCACCGCGAATGACGATCTGCCCCGACTGCAATGCATCAAGTTGTTCCCTGACCATCGGCAGGGTGCGGGCATCCGCAATCCCCTCGTGGGCGCTTGCCGAACCGGCCTTTTTGAAGAGCGCCTCCAATTGCTCCATGGACCCGCTTTTCATAATGGCAGGCAGATGCTCGGCCACTGTTTGGGCATCGGCCTTCAACATGCCCCCCGGCTGACTGGCATCGGACAGGCGCCCTTGGGGCTCCCGCAGGATATCCTCCAGGGAATATTCGCCGCCAAACCAGCTCGCCAGGTGCGATTCATAAAACAGGCCGCTGCCACGTAGCTCCTGCTGGAGCATTTTCCCGAGTTGCGCCGCGTCGGCCGGCGGTTCCGCCAGCAGAGTGCGCAGAATGCCCATCGTCTCCCGGGCCGATGCCTGTTCTGCCGCTGCACCGAGAAAGCTGCTCAGCCAGCGGCCGGTGTCGCTGACACGGGAATCCCCCGGCCGGCCGAACCGGGCCATTAGAAACGTGGGATGTGGTTCGTCGGTGATAAAGAAAAGGTTGACCAGATCTCCGGGCTTCGTGCCTTTCGGCATGCTGAATTCAAAGGCCTGTCCGGCAACCTGGGCAATAAAGCGCCCTCCGCCCAACAGCGCCATTACCTCTCCCTTCATCTGTTGCCCAGGCAAGAGTCCCATGGGCATGGCCTGCTGATTGAGGGCCTCCAGCAGTGCCAACCGGTTGCCCTTGATCAGCGCCTGGAGCAACTTGGCCATGTCATCGCTGAAAACGATGCCGTTACCCTGCTGAAGCATGGCCTGTTGCGGTGCAATTGTGGCCGCTCCCGCCTGGGAGGACGCCTGTTCCGTTGTCCGCCGCCCCTGCATGACTGTCTGGTAGGTGATCGCCTCGTCCTGGATCGCGGTAAATGCCGGGGAGTCGGCAGGCAGGCTCTTCAACACGGTATTCAGCCTTTCCAGCACATATGCCTGCTGCTCGGACATCCCACCTTCGCTGTGTTCCAGGACGCTCAGCCAGCGCCCTGCCTCGCTGAGCGCACCCGAGCTCGTATCGGGCATGGCGCGGGACATGGCAAAGAGCGGTTTGGGTTGGGAAGAGATGTAGGTCAGTCTCAGGATATCGCCAGCCTGGGCAGCACGTGGGAGCAACAGTTCCAGGGACGCGCCCGCTACCTGCACGAACACCCGCCCGCCCGGCAAGGTGCCAAGTACGGTTGCATCCACCTCTTCACCGGGAAGGAGTGGCAGAGGCGCCACCGGTTGGTTGACTGCCTCTGCCAGAGTAAACTTGGAGGTGCGGGCGATATTTTCGAGGATTCGGGCAGCATTGGCCTCAAAAGCGGCTAAACGGGACTGTTCCGGAACCGTGGCGCGACCTCCTTGCAGAAGGGCAGCCCCTTGCTTGTCCCGCGGCTGTTGCATGGAATCGTCCGGCGCGAGCGGTGCGGCCTTGCCGCCTTCCCGTGGGTTGCCGGCCCCATAGGTAATCGCCTCGTCCATCAGATTGGCCAACACGCCGGTATCGCCCGAGGAGCGGCGCAACAGGTCGCCAATGCTTTGGAGGGATGAGCGCAGCCCGGGATCTGCGATATGTTCGCCCCCCACAAGAAGGCCCAGCAAACGCGAGGCATCCGACAGGCTGACCGGAGGCGTCATGCCCCCCTGGCGGGCGATGGCAAAGGTGGAGCGGGGCTCCCCGGAAACAAAGGTCAGCTCCAGGTTTTGGCCGGTCCGCACCGGCATGGGCAGTTCCAGGTTGAATCGCTCCGTGCCGATCCTGACCTGAGTCTGGTTGTTGGGGAGCGTCGCCAGCACCTCGGCCGTTACACGCTGGCCGGGAGTCAGGCTGATACGGGTGCCGCCCTCCTGCTCCGCGCTTACAAAGGAAAGGTTTGAGGCGCGCGAAAGGAGATCGTATACCTGCTGCTGAATGTCACCGGGAATTGCCATGAAAAAACCTTGTATCCTTAATCAGCTCCAAATATTCAAAACCTGCCAGACTAACAGCCTGGCAGGTTTGCGGTTTTACGACATGCGCGGGGCAAGGCGCTAACCCCAGACCAGGTATCCCGGTTCATACACATTACCCAGCACCTTGTGCCTCGGCATGATGCGCAGCATGAACCCATGCCTGCCGCAGAAACGGCATTCGATCTGCCCATTGAACAGGTGCGCACCATTCCCCAGGTCATCGGCATAAACAAGGGGGATTATTTCTCCGCCTTGAATGGTGCCGGTAGAATCCAGAACGCCAAAGTAGCCCTCCACCGCCACTTCGTCAACGGGGATATCGCCCAAAGCCACACGGGCCGATATCGTGATGTTGCTCCCCACCGTGACCGCATCGTTGCCGGTGGTCTCGGCCAGCTCAATCCGGACCTGGGGCCAGGATTTGAAGATCCGCCCTTTCCAACTGGCCAGGTCAAGGGCCATTGCCAGATCGTCCGCCACCAATTGGCGCCACTTCTGATAGGAGACCAGATAAGAGCGGCTGGTGTATTCCTGAACCATGCGGTCGGTGGAGAATACGGGACAGAGGCTCTGCATGGATGCCTTCATGGTGGCGACCCAGGCCCTGGGGATGACATCGCTGCCACGCTCGTAGAACAACGGCACGATTTCCTTTTCCAGGAGATCATAGGTTGCTCGCCCTTCAATCTGGTTCTGGTAGTCGATGTCCTCGTAGACCTCGCCCTTGCCGATGGCCCAGCCGTTATTGCCCTGATATCCTTCACACCACCAGCCATCCAGCACGCTCATGTTGAGGCCGCCGTTGAAAGAAACCTTCATGCCGCTCGTACCGCTCGCCTCCATGGGCCGGCGCGGGGTGTTGAGCCATACATCTACCCCTTGTACCAGGTGCCGGGCCACCTCCATGTCGTAATCCTGGATAAAAACAATGCGATGCCGGAAACGCTCCTGGTGCGAAATCTGCAAAATCTGGCGGATCAACTCCTTGCCTTCCTTGTCTTGGGGGTGGGCCTTGCCGGCAAAGATGATCTGAACCGGCATCTCGGGGTTATTGAGGATGCGGGAGAGCCGGTCAAGATCCTGCAGCAGCAGGGTGCCCCGCTTGTAGGTGGCGAAACGGCGGGCAAAACCGATGGTCAGGACCTCCGGGTCGAGAACTTCCTCGGCAATGGCGATCTCCTTGGTGGTGGCCCCCACCTGCTTGAGCTGCACCTTGAGCCGCTTGCGGGCAAAATCCACCAGCCGCTCGCGGCCGCTCAACTGGGTGCGCCACAGCTCCGCATCGGGAATGCGTGCAATGCGGCGCCAGACATTATGGTCCGTGGGGTCCTCCAGCCAGCGGGTGCCCAGGTACCGCACCAGAAGGCTCGCCATGTGGTTTGACATCCAGGTGCGGGTATGGACCCCATTGGTAATGGAACCAAGCGGCAGCTGTTCTTCAGGCAATTCGGGCCAGAGATTCTTCCACATCTTGCGGGACACTTCTCCGTGCAGCTGGCTCACACCATTGCAGTGGCTGGCGAGCTTGAGCGCCAGGACCGCCATGCAGAACGACTCCTGGTTATTGCGCGGGTTCTGCCGCCCCAGGCCCAGGAACTCTTCGCGGTTCAGTCCGAGCGCCTTGTAGTAACGGGTAAAATATTTATCCAGAAGTTCCGGCGGGAAGTGGTCTATGCCGGCTTCGACAGGGGTGTGGGTGGTAAAGACATTGCCGGCGCTGACTATCTCGCGGGCCTCGTTGAAATTGACCCCGCGCTTCTCCATCAGCAGGCGGATGCGCTCCAGTGCCAGGAAAGCGGCATGGCCCTCGTTCATGTGGCAGACATTGGGGATGACCCCCAGCAGTCGCAGTGCGCGGATGCCCCCGATCCCCAGCAGGATCTCCTGCATGATGCGCATTTCCTGGTCACCGCCGTACAGCTGGGCCGTGATCAAGCGGTCCTCGGACTGGTTTTCCTCCAGGTTCGTGTCCAGCAGGTAAAGCGGCACCCGACCCACCTGCACCCGCCAGATATGCACGCTGAACCTGCGGCTGCCGAATTCGAGCACAAAAGAGAGCGGATTGCCCTTTTCATCACGTTCCATGATCAGCGGCAAGTTGTAGAAATCGTTCTCCGGATAGATCTCCTGCTGCCACCCCTCGTTATTGAGGTATTGGCGGAAATAGCCCTGCCGGTAAAGCAGACCGACCCCGACCAAAGGCAGTCCCAGGTCGCTGGCAGATTTGAGATGGTCGCCGGCCAGGATGCCAAGCCCCCCGGAATATATGGGTAGTGACTCATGCAGGCCGAATTCCATGGAAAAGTAGGCCACCTTCAGGTGCGACTTGGCACTGCTTTTCTTCTGGAACCAGGTTTTTTCCTGAAGGTATTCGGTCAGCTTCTCGTCCACCATCTGCAGGTGGGCCATATAACCTTCATCGCCCTTGAGCGCCTCCAGGGTCGTCTGCTGGAGGATGCCCAGCATCTCCACCGGGTTGTGGCGGGTGGATTGCCACAGGTCGGCATCCAGGCGCCGGAACAGGTTGATGGCGTCCGGCTCCCAACTCCACCAGAGATTGTAGGCTATGCGCTGTAGTCCGGCCAGTTCTTCGGTCAGGGATGGTATTACGGTGAACTTGTGCAGAGGTTTCAAAAAATCCATAGCCGGCCCTCCTCACGGAAACAAGCGACCATTGCGATTATCCTGACGTTGGGCAGCAGGCGGGTCAGGCTGAATACAACAAAATTCTTGCCAAATCACTTGACCAGCTGGTTCAACTCGAAGATCGGCAGCAAAACAGCCATGACCACGATGCCGACTGCCACACCCATCCCCAGTACCAACAACGGCTCAAGCAAACCCATCAAGCGTGTGAGACGGGTGCTGAATTCCCGTTCGTAGGCAACTCCGGCCTTGATCAGCATTGTTTCGAGTGTGCCCCCTTTTTCGCCCACGCTTGCCAGGTGCACCAGCAGGGGCGGAAAGAGAGCGCTTTTTTTCAGGCTCCCGGACAGGCTACCGCCTTGGGCCACCTCTTCCATGACCTCGTGCAGGAACGAGCGGTAGACACGGTTGACCACCACCTCGGAGGTTATGTCCAGGGCGCGGATGATCGGCACCCCGCTGGAGAGCAGGAGGCCCAGAACCCTGGCAAAACGGGATAGGATAAGCCGTTGCAGCATCCCGCCGGCCAGGGGGATTTTCAGCAACAGTTCGTCCCGTTTCATGCGCATCGAATCGCGTTTCATGGCGTTGCGATACAGGGGAACGGATGCAACGGCCAAACCGGCCGGAATCCACCACCACCCCCGCAGAAAATGGCTGAATTTGATCAGGATGACGGTGATCAGGGGCAGGGAGGCCTTGCTGTCCTCGAAGATCACTACGATCTTGGGGATTACCACTGTCAGTAGGAACAACATTACCCCGCTCCCCACCAACATCATCAGGATAGGGTAAGCCATGGCCGACGTCACCCGGCCGCGCACCTCGTCCTGCTCTTCCAGAAAGTCGGCCAGGCGCTCCAGAACGGCATCCAGGGCTCCGCCGGCCTCTCCCGCCGACACCATGCTGACATAGCTTTCGCCAAAGATCTTCGGCTCCGATGCCAATGCGCGCGAAAGCGAGGCCCCTTCTGCGATGCGGTCTCGGACCCTTGCCAACACCTGCCTGAGAAACCCGTTTTCCTCCTGTTCGTGCAGCGAAACAATTGCCTCGAACAGCGGCACCGCCGACGCCACCAGCGTGGCCAGTCGACGGGTGAACAGCGACAGGTCGGCGGCCGAGACCCCTCGTTGGAATGAAAACGGTTTAGCTGCCGTTCCCGGCGCGCCTTCTTCAAGCAGCTCGCGCGGCAACAGCCCTTTGGCCTTGAGTTGCGCCATGGCCTGGCGTTCGGTGTCCGCGTCGATTGCTCCCGAAACCGCCGACCCGCCGGAATTATAGGCCTTATAGCGGAACGTCGGCATAATCGTCTTCCTGGGTTACGCGCAGGACTTCTTCGATAGTGGTAATGCCGGCCGCCGCCCTGGCCAGGCCGTCGTCCCGCAGGGTCTTCATGCCGCGGGAGACGGCATATTCCTTGATCTCGCCGGCATGGCAGCGGCGGATGATCATCGAGCAGAGCTCCTGGTCAACGGGCATTATTTCGTAGATGGCGGTACGCCCCATCGTGCCCAGACCGAAACACTTGTCGCAGCCGCGTCCCCGATAGAGCTTCTCCGGCAGGGCAATGCCGGCGTACTGGTCAACTGGCCGGTACTCCTCGCGGCAATGGGGGCAAATCACCCGCACCAGTCGCTGGGCCATGACCGCCGAGAGGGAGGAAGCGATCATGAACGGCTCGATCCCCATGTCCACCAGGCGCGTCACGGCAGTGGCCGCATCGTTGGTGTGCAGGGTCGATAGCACCAGGTGACCGGTCAAGCTGGCCTGGATGGCGATCTCGGCCGTCTCTGCGTCACGGATCTCGCCGACCATGATGATGTCAGGGTCCTGGCGCAGAATCGAGCGCAGACCGCTGGCAAAGGTCAGCTCGATCCTGGGGTTGACCTGGATCTGGCCAATCCCCTTGATCTGGTACTCGATGGGGTCTTCGATGGTAATGATATTTTTTTCGCTGGAATTGACGCGGTTGAGGGCCGCATAAAGGGTGGTGGATTTACCGCTGCCGGTGGGACCGGTGACCAGGATAATGCCGCTGGTGCGGTTCAGCAGGCGCTCCATCAGACGCACGCCCTCCTGTCCAAGACCGATATCCGCCAGGGAGAGGACCCCTTTCTTCTTGTCCAGGAGACGCAACACTGCCCGCTCGCCATAAAAGGTCGGAATGGTGGAGACGCGGATGTCCACATCGCGGCCGGCAACTATGACCCGGATGCGGCCGTCCTGGGGCAGGCGCTTTTCGGCGATGTTGAGACCGGCCATGATCTTGACCCGTGATACCAGGGCGTCCTGGATGATCTTGGGTGGCGAAAGCTTTTCATAGAGGATGCCGTCGATGCGGAACCGCACCAGCAGATCCCGCTCGTAGGGCTCGATGTGGATGTCGCTGACCCGTTCCTTGACCGCCTCGGAAAGGATCGAGTTGAGCAGCCTGATCACCGGGGCCTCGTCTCCAAGGTCCAACAGGTCCTGCGGATCGTTGAACTCGGTGGCCACGGTGGAAAGGTCCTCGCCGGCCAATTCCTGGAGCACCTCGCTGGCAGTACCGGAAACACTCGCATAGATGTGGTTGATGGCGTCGCCCATGATCCCCGCGGGAATCAGCACCGCCTCCAGCGGCTTGCCGAACAGGAGCCGCAATTCGTCCAGCGCCAACAGGCCGGCCGGCCCGGCAACGGCGATCCTGATACTGCCGTCCTGTTCCCGCAAGGGGAGCACGCTATGGGCCCTGGCAAAGGTCAGCGGCACCCTGGAGAGCAGACCTGGATCAATCTCGTCGCTGCTGATCTCGGCCTGGCAGGCGATCCCAAGCCGCTGGGCAATGGCTTCCAGTTCTTCTTGAGGCAGGCTGGTGCTCATTTCCCAGTGATCTCCTTCTGCACATCCACAGGCTGGACCTTTTTGGCGGACTCGCCGAATTTTACCCGCTGATCGCCGGACACCTGGTTCAGGTCAGCAGCATCCTTGACAATACGCGGTGTGAGCAGGATCATCAGGTTGGTCTTGTTGCGCACCTTGGACTTGGTCTTGAAGAGCCAGCCCAGGCCGGGAATATCACCGAGAAAAGGCACCTTGTTGACAACTTCCTCTTCCTTGTCTTGGATCAGGCCGCCGATCACGACCGTCTCATTATCCTTAACCGTAATGCTGGTCTTGGCCGAGCGCTTGGTAGTGACCAGGTCAATGGCCTGGCCCTTGCTGTTCTTCACCGCCGATATTTCCTGGCTGATATCCATGCGGATATACTCGCCCTCGCTGATCTGGGGTTTGATCTTCAGGGTGATGCCGGTATCCTTGCGCTCGACCGATGTGGTCGTGCCGGTGGTGCTGAGGGTGGACGAGCCCTGGAAGGGGACGTTTTCACCGACAAAGATCTCTGCTTCCTTGTTGTCAGAGGTCAGGATGTTGGGGGTCGAGAGCACGTTCAGCAGGTCGTTCGAATCCAGGGCCTGCAGGACGGCGGCGATGTTGGCCGGCTGGTCCAGGCTGAAATTGGAGTTGTTGGATATCAGCGACGAGACCGCCGTGTTGGAGAGCAAGTTGCTGAAGGTTCCGAATGGGTCGTACAAGCCCCCCACGGCAAAGTTATTGGCGACATAGCCCCCCAGTACTCCGGTCTGCATGCCGATGGCCCGCGATTTATCCAGGGATACCTCGGCAATCAGCACCTGCACGAAGACCTGTTTATTGCGGCGGTCCAGCTTCTTGATCACCTGCACCAGGTTGGCATAGTCGTTGGGAGAAGCCATTATCACCAGGGAATTGGTGGTCTTGTCCGGAGTAATGGTGATCTTGCCGCTGTCAAAGGGCGAAGTCTGTGCCGCAGGCGTGCCCTGGGCACCGGCAGTGGCCGCAGCGGTCATACCCTTGACCACACCTTCCAGCACCTTGGCCATCTCGGTGGCGTCGCCGTTCTCCAGATAGTAGACATTGACCTTGCTGCTTGCCTCGGGTGGCGCCACATCCAGCTTGGCCACCAATTCCCTGACAGCCTGCTTGGTACTCTCATTGCCAAAGACGATCAGTGCATTCAGGCGCTGGTCGGCCAGCACGCTGCCGGTGCCGCCACCGCCTGCAGCAGTTGCCGGTTGACCGGGCTTGCTCTCGCCGCTGCCAAGCCATTGACGGATGGTCGTGGCGGTACTCTCGGCGGCCGCATTTTTCAAAAATATGATCTCGATCCCTTCCCTTATCTTCTCGGTATCGATCACCCGCAGGATATCCTGCAACTTGCGGAGATTGATGGCCGAATCCACTACCAGGAGCAGGTTGCCGGGACCAAATGCGGAGATGCCGCCATCCCTGGAAACCAGCGGTTGCAGGAAGGGGAGCGCCTCCTGGGACGAGATGTTTTCCAGCTTGATCACCTGGGCGATGTAATTTTCGTTGACCGGCGCCGTCTCACCTTCCTTGAGCAACTTGATACCGGACTGCTTTGCGGTGGCGGTCGGGATGACCTTCAACACCTTGCCGCTCTGAATAACCGTGAAGCCTTTCAACTCCAGAACGGAGACAAAGACATTGTAGGCTTCGTCGTTTGACAGTTTGGATGGAGAGTAGACCGAAACCTTGCCCTTGACGCGATCATCCAGAATGAAGTTTTTCCCTGTCAGGTCGCTGATGAACTTCACCATGGTGGAAATATCCACATCGTTGAAGTTCAGCATCACCCCCTTGCCGGCGGCCAGAGCCGGAGAGGTGAATAAGCTGCCAGCCAGCAGCAGGATGCAAAGAGTACTTATCAGGTATCGTTTCAAGCAACGCCTCCAGGTTGTCACGTTTGTGATTCCATAGATTATTAAACTCCCCATTTTACAAAGAGGGGAATTACTACCGTATATCGTAATTGAAAGTCATGGGTTGTCCATTCCGGACCAGATCCAGCTTGAGCTGATTCTGCCCCTTGAGGGCAATAAGCGACTGCAGCGCCTTGTCCGGCGAGTCCATGGGGAAATCGTTCAGCCGCAACAGCACATCGCCGTTTTTGATACCGATCATGGCAAAAATGCCGCTTGGTTTCACCTCGGTGGCGCGAAAGCCCTCGATCTTACCGTCCTTCTGGCTCGGCAGCAGGCGGGCGTCTGTCATGACCTGGGCCGGGTTATCCAGGGCCGAATTAAGCGCACGCTGGTCGATCACATAATTACCGGCACCGACGTTGGTAATTGCCACCCCGGCACGCTGATCCGGGCGCTCCGGCTGGTTCGGCGAGGCACTTGGCGGCGGTGACATTGGGGTCAGCAGTTCCACTTTTTTCCCGTTCACCACGATAAAGGCCTGTTCGTGGGTGACCTGCGCCAGGCGCCCGGCGTCGAAAACCATGTCGCCCAGCCTGAAGACACGCTCTTCCTGTTTGGAGTTGCTCCGCACCAGGGCAAAGGTTTCACGGAAAGAGCCGACCGCAGTACCAAGCAGGAGAAGATCGGATGGCGCTGTAGCCGGAGCCGCCTGGGCCGTGCCCTGGTTGTTCACGATGGGTGAAAGTTGCCCCTGCGTGGCCTTACCGAACAGTCCGTCCGCCAGGATTGGGGCATAATACATCAGATCCTCGGTTCTCTGAATGGCCGGGGCAATGCCGGTGGCTTCTTTGCCGCCTTTCGGCATTAACGATTTACTGAGGCGTAGAGAAAGGCTGTCGGCTGTCATGGCTGCCAGTATCGCTATAATGGCGATCCCCAGCAGGATATTTATGATATTAATGGCACGTTGCATGGAGTCTCACCGCCCTCCTTGAGTATGGGAGGACATTACAGATCTATTTCTCCGGAAAAAACCTCTACTGCCGGACCGGTCATATAGATATTGCCGTCATCGGCCCACTCCATCTCCAGATCGCCGCCCAACAGGTGATTGAGGAGCTTGCGCTCGGTCAGGCCGTTCAGCACGCAGGCCGCGGTAACCGCGCTTGAGCCAGTGCCGCAAGCCAGTGTTTCACCTGCGCCCCGTTCCCAGGTGCGCTGGCTTATCTCGGTACGCGATATGATCTGGACAAACTCCACGTTTGTCCGGCGGGGAAACAGCTCGTGGTTTTCTATCAGCGGACCATAGGTTGCCACCGGGAAGTTTGCGACATCCTCCACAAAGATCACGCAGTGCGGGTTTCCCATGGAGGCGCAGGTGATCCGGAAGGTGCGGTCCAGGATGGCAAGGGATTCGGCTACCACCCGGGCTTCCCCATCCCCGGTCATGGGGATCTCACCCCTGGTGAGCCGCGGTGGCCCCATATTGACACGCACCTTTTCTATCTTACCATCTTTTCCGGGATGCAGTTTCAGGGTCAGGATGCCGGCGCCGGTTTCGGCCGTGATCTCATCCTTGGCAACAATACCATGATCGTAGGCATATTTTGCCACGCAGCGAATGCCATTGCCGCACATCTCGGATTCGGAACCGTCGGAGTTGAACATCCGCATCCGCACATCGGCCTTGTCGGAGGGCATGATCAGGATCAATCCGTCCGAACCGATGCCGAAATTGCGATTGGACACCTTTATGGCAACCTGCTGCGGGTCTGCAACCGTTTCTTCGAAGCAGTTCACATACACATAGTCATTGCCGGCGCCCTGCATTTTGGTGAATTTCATCGTGCCTTATCCCCTTATCGATATAAAAATATAGTTGTAGAACATAACAAATATGCACCCCGTCAACAAGCAAATAAACGGCAAAAAGCGCCTGAGAGCCGCATTTACGGACATTCTCGAATGCCGGATTGCCAAACATCGGCCAAATGCTTATACTCCCCTTCAAACTCAACCGCTCCAGGAGAACGACAGATCATGATCAGACCATTTCAGGGCATCCAGCCCAAGATTGACCCCACCGCCTTCATAGCGGAGACCGCCGTGATCATCGGCGAAGTCGAAATCGGTGAACAGTCCAGCATCTGGTACAACTGCGTGGCCCGCGGCGACGTGAACTTCATCCGCATCGGCAAGAGAAGCAATGTGCAGGATCTGACCATGCTGCACGTCACCCACAAAAAGAACGCCGACGACCCGGGCGCGCCCCTGATCATCGGCGATGACGTCACCATAGGCCATAGCGTTACCCTGCACGGCTGCACCTTGAACAACGGTTGCTTCATCGGCATGCAGGCCATGGTGATGGACAAGGCAGTAATCGGCGAAGGCGCACTGGTCGGCGCCAGGGCCCTGGTAACCGAGGGGACCGTAGTTCCGCCCTATACCCTCTGGGTGGGGGCGCCCGCCAAGTACAAACGCGACCTGACACCGGACGAAGTGGCCTGGCTGAAGAAATCGGCCGGGAATTACGTTAAATATGCCCTGCAGTATATCAACGATTGATCCGGTCATAATCCAGGGATTGCAACCATGAAATGGCTCTCCCACATCGGCCGGCAGGCCTCCAGGCTGGCGTCGCTGGAACTCTTCCGCTACATCGGCCCCGGTTTCTTCGTCACGGTCGGCTTTATCGACCCCGGCAACTGGGTAACCAACGTGGCGGCAGGCTCCCAGTTCGGCTACAAGCTGCTCTGGGTGGTGACCCTCTCCACCATCATCCTGGTTGTTGTCCAGCACAATGCCGCCCATCTGGGGATCGTCACCGGACTGTGCCTGTCCGAAGCAGCTTCCAAATTCTTCCGGCCCTGGTTGCGCATCCTCATGTTGGGAAGCGCCATGGCCGCCTGTGTCTCAACGGCCTTGGCCGAACTGCTCGGCGCGGCCATCGGCCTCAACATGCTGACCAGATTACCCCTGGTGATCGGAGCCATCATATCAGCGGCGTTCTCGGCCTGGATGCTGTTCTCGAAAAACTACCAACGCCTGGAAAAGTGGATCATGGGGTTTGTCTCCTTGATCGGCCTGGCCTTTGTTTTCGAACTCTGGCTGGCAAACGTTTCCTGGGGGCAAACCGTCAAAGGCTGGGTGATGCCCGCCTTCCCAGCCGGGGCGCTGCCGGTCATCATGGGCGTGCTCGGTGCGGTCGTCATGCCCCACAACATCTTCCTCCATTCCGAGGTCATCCAAAGCCGCCAGTGGAACGCCCATGGGGAAGATGTCATCCGCAAACAGCTTAAGTACGAGTTCATGGACACGCTGGTCGGCATGGGCACCGGCTGGGCCATCAACAGCGCCATGATCGTCATGGCGGCGGCGGTGTTTTGGAAAAACGGGATTGTCGTGAGCGACCTGCCCCAGGTCACCCTCACCCTGGAACCGATCTTCGGTCGGATATCGGCCACCATTTTTGCACTGGGGTTGCTTTTTGCCGGGCTCTCGTCATCCGTCACCGCGGCAATGGCCGGCGGCAGCGTCTTTGCCGGAATTTATCAGGAACCGTTTGACATGGCCGATCCCCATTCACGCAACGGCCTGATCATCACGCTTTGCGGCGCCCTGGCCGTGATCATGATGCTGGCCAACCCTTTCACCGGCATCCTCTGGAGCCAGATCGCCCTCTCCCTGCAACTCCCTTTCACCATCATTCCGCTGATCCTGCTGACCTCCTCCCGGGAGGTGATGGGCGGTTATGCCAACACCCGTTTCGGTGCTGCGGTGCTGTGGATCGTCAGCCTGATCGTCATTGCCCTGAATGTGGCGCTGCTGGTCGATATGACCACGGGATGACCCATCCCCGAAATCCGCCTTGTCTGCATCCGGCAATTCTGCTATTACACAAGGAAAACATATCAAGGGATGCAGCATGAAAGTAATAATTCTGGGGAGCGGGACATCCACGGGCGTGCCCATGGTGGGGTGCAACTGCCGGGTCTGCTCATCGGATGACAAAAGAAACAAGCGCACCCGCTCCTCGCTCCTCATCCGCCACGAAAACAGGAACATCCTGGTCGATACCTCCACCGACCTGCGCCGCCAGGCGCTCCGCCACAATATTGACAGAATCGATGCCGTGCTGTTCACCCATGCCCACGCCGACCATGTCAACGGCATTGATGACCTGCGCGGCTTCCACTTCCTTCATAAAGAGATAATCCCCTGTTTTGCCTCCAGCGCCACCTTCGATATCCTGTTCAAGGGATTCAGCTACATCTTCAAGGAATACAAAGGGTCCGGCTATAGCCCGCTCCTGAATCCGACCGAAATCACCGCCCCTTTCGAGCTGTTCGGCCTGACGATCATTCCGATCCCGCTGGAACACGGAAAGTCAACCTCCCTTGGCTACCGGATCGGCAACTTCGCCTACCTGACCGATTGCAGCAACATCCCGGAGGCCTCCCTTCCTCTCCTTGCAGGGCTGGATCTGCTGATAATGGACGGGCTGCGCTGGACCCCGCACCCCTTCCATTTCAATATCGAGACAGCCATCGCAACGGCGCAACAATTGAATCCCCGCCGCACCATCCTGACCCACTTGACCCACGAGGTGTTGTACGCCGAAAACTCGAAACTGCCGGATAGGTTTGAGTTCGCCTATGACGGCATGGAGTTCGAGCTGTAAAAAGGCCCCTCCGTTGCCGGATGGGGCCTTTGCAAGTCAGTCTATCAACTGCTGAACAGAGAATTACTTGTCAAGCATTTCCCTTACCTTCCGCAGCAACTCCATGGGATGTACCGGCTTCAGGATAAGGTCGGATTCGTTATCCAGCTCTCCCCGGCTTTGAATGAAATCCTTGGTATAGCCGCTGGAATATAGCACCCTGGCATCGGCCTGCAAACCGCGGATCGCATCGGTGGCCTCCTTGCCGCTCTTTCTCGGCATGACCACATCCATGAGGACAAGCTTGATCTTATCCCTGTTGGTCTCGAATTTGTCGATGGCATCCTGCCCATCCACGGCCAGGATCACCTGGTAGCCGAATTTAGTCAGCACGGCCTCCACAAGGTTCCGCACATCGCTCTCGTCCTCGGCCACCAGGATGGTCTCGGTGCCCCCTTTCGGTACTGCCGGGGCCGCAAGTGTCTCTTCGGGTTCCTCCCCGATGTCGATAATAGGCAGATAGATCCGGAAGGTGGTCCCTTTGCCGGGCTCGCTGTAGACATTGATAAAGCCGTTGTGCTGCTTGACGATCCCATACACGATGGACATTCCTAGGCCGGTCCCCTTCCCCATTTCCTTGGTGGTAAAGAACGGTTCGAATATCCTTTTGCAGGTGTCTTCATCCATGCCGATGCCGTTGTCGGACACCGCAATGACCGCGTAGGGCCCGGGCTCGCCCAGATCCCGTGTCCTGGCGATTGACCCATCAATCACCCGGAGACCTGTCTCTATGGTCAAAAGCCCTCCCTTTTTCATGGCGTCGCGGGCGTTGGTGACCAGGTTGATCAGCACCTGCTCGATTTGGCTGTTATCGACATTGACCCTGAGAACGGACTGATTCGTAACCAACTTCAGCTGGATATCCTCGCCAATAATTCTGCCAAGAAACTTCTGGACATGCTGCACGATTTCGACGAGGTTGGCGGGCTTGGGATCCATGACCTGCTTGCGGCTGAAGGCCAGGAGGCCGCTGGTCAACTGGGCTGCTTTCTCCGCAGATGCGATGATCTGCTCCACATTGTCCCTTTGCTGCTCATCCAGACTTGAGCTGATCGTCATCATCCGGCCATATCCCATGATCACGGTGAGGATGTTGTTGAAATCGTGCGCTATGCCTCCGGCCATGGCCCCGATTGCTTCCATTTTCTGGGATTGCTGGAGTTGTTGCTCCAGCAGCTTCTTTTCTTCCGCAGCCTGCCTCTGCTCCGTGATATCCTGTACAATTTCGATGAATTTTGTGGCTTTGCCATCCTGGCCGATAATCGGAAACGCTTGTATCCGAACAACGAACCTATTTCCCGAGTCACGCACCAGTTCCAGTTCCATGGCTGCAGGCTTTCCCGTTTGCAATGCCAATTGCCCGGGACAATGCGGGCAGATGGAGGATCTCTGCTCAAACTCCTGGAAACAGAGTTTATCAGTCATATCCTCCCCAGATTTGTCGAATATTTTCCCCTGGGCGGAATTTGCCATCAATATCCGATAATCTTCGCTGATCAGGACAATTCCCAGGTGGATGTTATCAATGAGAGAACGATAGCGCTCCTCGCTTTCCCTCAACTCCCATTCAGTTTTCCTGTGATGATTGATCTCCTCTAAAAGGGCAGATGTCCGTTCCTTAACCTTCTTTTCCAGTTGTTCATTGTACCTGGCAAGCATGCTCCTCATGCTTTCCAGCTCTTCGTTCCTGCCCTGCAACTGCTCTGCCTGCATCTCCAGCTCTTCACCCTGCGCCAGAAGCTCCTCGTTTTGCGCCTGCAACTCTTCGGACTGCATTTCCAGCTCTTCGGCCTGGGTACCGAGCTTCAGGGACTGTTCCTGCAAACGGCCATTGGCATCTTCCAGTTGCTCGGAGCGCTCCAGGAGTTTTTCAGCGGTCTTTTGCGAATCGCTCAACAATCTGGCCCACTTGTAACCGTTGTAACCGGCAAGAAGCAGCATGGCACCGACAAAAATGTAAAGTCCGGTTACAACATGGTTGATTGGGGCGAGAACTTCCTGCAAGGGTTGTTCGGTAACCACCCCCCAGCCGCTTTGCGCAATGGGATGGTATGCCGCGACCGCCTCTTTACCCATAATGGGGTTGAAACTTGTCTCCGCACCTGAGTAGCCATGAATGACTTTGGCAACAGCAGGGATGGAGGAATAATCCAGGAGTTTGTCAACGGCCCATTGCTGATGGAAGACAAGAAACCCCCGTTTGTCCACGACATAGATCAAGCCGCTGCCACCTGTCTTTACAACCTCCAGCGCTTTTCTTATGTAGTCGCTTTTGGGTTCCAGGACCAGGATCCCGGCGTTGTTCCCCCTATTCGACTTGATCTGCACGGTGATGGTGAAGATATAACGCTGGGGCATTACCGCCCTGAGAAAAAATTCCGATACATACGGCTGTCCCCTGCGGGTGGTTTCCTTGTACCAGTCCCGATGTGAAAAATCCTTGCCGATGATCGCATTATCGGGCGGATAGGCCGCCAGCATGGTACCGTTCGCAGAGGCGATGTAGGCCCTTTCCAGTAAATCGGATTGCGCCATCAGGTCTCTGAGATGATATTCCAACTCGGGCATGTTGTTTGTAGTAATGGCATTCCGAAAGGAGCGGCGGGAGGCAAAGGCATTGCCAAAGGCGATCTCGCCTTTCAAGCGGTCTTCTAGTATCTGGGCTGCGGCAACGGCAAACGTCTCCCGCTGCTGGATCGAAGCCCTTTCAAGATCGTTTATCAAACTGAATTTTACAAAAAGCACCAAGCATATCAGTGGGACCGTGGCGACCAATATCCCCATGGCGATGGCAAGCCGCCTTTTAACCAAATATCGACTGAACATCCGGCTGTCCCCTGATTGGCATTTCAATATAACCATGTTTGAATATACATTATCTTCCACAAATTTATGAGTGTAAAGCACATTAAACGGAAGAAATGGATTTTAGCCAATACACGGAACAGGTTGTCCCACAACCACCTCGAAACCATTAATGTTTTACGCTTTGCCAGGTGGGATTGCGAAGAATATTGCCAGACGATCCGATCAATGACTGCTTGCGTTGTCTGCTTGAAGGCTGGAAAAACCTTTACCCACTTCGCCTTGTTTCTGCTATAAAAAACAACGAGTCAGAATCGTGGGCGGCCACCTTGCCGCTCCTCCAAGATCCGCGGGAGAAGGCTATGCACAAGGACATCAGGCTGCATGGACAGACTGGCGACCAGATCGAGTACTTCGTCATGGTGGCGGGCACCGATGCCTATCAGCGATATTTTTTCAATATCGTCCAGGATGAGGATCTGCTGCGTATCTTTTCGCCCGGCAACGAATTCATCATTAATCCGGAAGGGATCAGCTACCAGGGCAACGGCGGCTACTTCTGCGAATACATGTTCGGTGTGGAGCAACCCCCCTCGGATCTGGCCAAGTCGGAGATCATCAACCGGCTGGTCATGTACGGAGCCCACTCCGACGACAACAGCAATTCGATCCGCTTCAGCGACAGCACCAGCGGTACGGAACCATATGATAATATCTTCTTTGAAGGCAATGCGGTCTGCAATTACTTCTTCTTTGTCCACTCCAACCTGCTGTCCCGGAAGTTGAAGAATCAGCAGGAAGAGTTGGTCAAGCGTATCGGCAAGGTAATCAAGCGCTCGGAGGCGGTCGGCGAGGAGCGGGACGACCTGCTTATCTCCGAGATCTTCCCGCTTCTGGCCGACGACACCGCCCAATTATTCGTAATCAAGCTCATCAACCGCCACCATCGCGAATACCGCAACCTGTTCCGCAAACTTTACTTCCGCAACAAAAAGATCTCGGACGAGGATTTCTCACGCCTGGTCAACCTCGCCGCCACCTATCAGATCGACCGTTATCAGCAGGAGCGCATCCGCATCGACGTCATGTATCGCCATCCCGCCAACAAGCGGATCGTTGACGAATACCGCAACATCCTTTTGGCCTGCAATTCCAAGAACGAGATCAACCATCTCGACAATGCCCGCCTGACCCGCCTGAAAACCCTTTCGGTACGCAACAAGATCCCTGGCGCGCTGTTCTACACCCTGGACGAAATGCTCAAGAAGGGGCGCAATCTGATCAACCTGGAGGAGCAGGACTACCTTTCCTCCACCCGGGAGGTGCTGGAAGGGATCTTCCTGCGGGAAAAACAGATCGAGAGCCATATCGACCGGGACGACATGCTCAAACTCATCGTGGCCAAAAAGAACGCCATGGAAAACCGCGACCATACCTTTGACCAACTGATGCTGGACGCCAGCAAGGAGTGTGACGAGAAGATCAGGGACGGTGCAGACCCTTCGCTTCTGGACGGCTTTTCCTATGTGATCACCTACCTGGACCGTTTCGACAGCGTCTCCAACATGGTCAGCCAGCTGGCTTTCATGGAAAACGTGCGCATCAGCGAAGAGATGCTGCGGGGCCTGCTCGAACACAAGGCCGCCTTTGACAACCTCCGGGAAGGGTGTTTCCACGAACTCTTCATTCGCGACCTGTTTACCAATACCTACCTGGGACGGTTCGGCCGGCGCAAGGTCAAGACGCTCATGGACGGATTGGCCGGGGTCGAACAAAGCGGCATGACCATTGAAGAGCTTCTCCGGCAACTCATGGAGATCGACCACGAAGAACGCATTTCGCTGATCCTGCTGGAACATGTGCGCGACCGCATCCGCAACTTCTACTCCAAATTCAGCACCAAGGCGGATCAGGACGCACTGCGGCGCGAGGTCACCGAAGAGTTGAAAACCAAGAAACGCATCAGGGAAGATATTCCGGATCACCTCTTCAACGAGACGATCTTTACCATCAAGAAAGAGGCCATGTACCTGCACTCGCTGCTCCCCAACATCATCTCCGAACGCAACGTGGGGCTACGGGAGGACTTTCTGGAAAACTCCGGGCTGGACCGTTTCTACGTGGAGGAACTGGAACGCGAGTACTACGAGAAAAACGGCCTGGACATGGAAGACCTCTACCAGATTCGCAAGGGACTGAGCTAGTTTCCGTCCGGAAAGGGTGCTTTTCCCCCCCATTCCGAATCGGAAATCTATAGTTTCACATCCGATGTTTCCGGATGGAAACGAGCTGGAGCCTTGTAGCAGCATGCCATTCCGCCAAGCCCCCGCCGCAACCACCTCCTCTTCCCGTATCCCGGCTTGACTCGCCGCCATCGGGGCACTACACTGTTCCAGTGTAACCCAGCTACTCAGGAGTGTGATATGTCTATCGATACAAGCTTGGCGCTACTGCGGACCAAGGTCGCCAACTTTGGCAAGGAAAACCAGGGCGAGCTGCTCTATGCGCTGGCCGAGGGGGCAATGCAACTCTCCGGCAGCGAACGGGTGCGGATCTACCTGGAGGACCTGACCCGCGGGGCACTCTCCTGCGTTCATGCCACCGGTCCCCAGGCCGACAGCATGCATGAGACAGGGTTTCCGATTGTTTCGACCGAGGCCATTGTTTCCAGCGTCTTTGCCAGCCAGTACGCCGCCGACTTCAAGATTGAAAACGAGGCGCAGGGATCGGCCGATGCCGAATTCGCTCACCAGCACGGCTTCAGCTCCGGTTACGTCATGCCGGTGGTCAGCCAGGGCAAATCGATCGGAGTGCTCTGCATCGACTTTGACCAGGCTGGCATGGTGCTGGCGGCCCAGGCCAAGTCGCAGCTTGCGGAATATGCCGGACATGTGGCCGGCCGCCTGGACCAGGCCCGCATCTATCACCAACAGGTACAATTGTCCAGACGGCTTGAGGAATCAAAGGCCCGCGAAGTGGCCGGCATGATGGTCAGGTCTGCGGTAAAGTTGATAGAAAAACTGTCGCTGGCCTCTGTCCTGGTACCTTCCATGAACGGCGATGCCGGCAACGGCTCCCTGGCCATCCTGGCCAGCTATTCGGAAAACGCCGGACTCCAGGCTCTTTACGAGCAACAGGGCGCCATTGACCTGCAAAAAGACAAATCGCTCATCTCCAGATATGTGAACGACGAAGCGGTGATTACCGACGAACGGCTGCTCAAGCCGCTCTTTATCGCCGACCTGACCCAACACAACCTGCAAAAACGCGCCCTGACCGAATCAATGGCAATGCGCTCGCTTTATGTCGTACCCCGCTATGCGCCGGACAGCCGTCGTATCATCTGCCTGCTGAACTATTTTTCCCATGAGCTTTACCGCTTCACCGATTTTGAGATGGGGCTGTTGCAAACCCACGCCGAAATGGTTGAGCGGGTAATCAGCGAAGTGGGCGGCGAGCACCTGGAAATCCGGGTCCTGTCCGAGATCACCGAACTGTTGAACGAACGGACCGAAAGCCTCCAGCCGTTCCTGACCAAGGTATTGTCCAAGGCTACGGAGCTGATCGGAGCCGATACCGGCAGCATCGCCGTTGTCAGTGAACGGGACGGGGTCAAGTGGCTGGTGGTGGAGGACGAGCAAGGCAACATCATCGGCGCCAAGAACAAGGAGTGGCTCAAGAGATACATCCCCCCCTTCCTGATCGGCGGCAAGGAACTCCCCCAGAGTGAACGCAGCCTGACCGGCTATGTGGCCCATACCAAGCAGCCCAAAATCATCGCCAGGGTCGAAGAGGAGCAGGTGGCCGGGGGATTCCACCGCTCAATGAGCGAACTGCTGAAAAGCGAGATCGCAGTGCCTGTCATCTGCGATGACGAGGTTATCGCCGTCATCTGCCTCAATTCGCTGCACTACGACTACTTCCGCCAGGAGCACAAACGCATACTGCAGATCATCGACAGCCTGACCGCCCGGCACATCTCCGACCTGCAGCGCATCGAGCGCCTGCAACGGGAGGTCAACCGCCTGACCACCGATGTGGCCTACAAAGACCCCCATGTTTCCTCCTACCGTTTGGGGAACATCATCGGCAACAGTCCTGCTTCCCAGGCCGTGGTTGAGTTCATCAACACCGTCTCCCAGCCGCTCTTCAACCGCATCGTCTTCTGGAGCCACAACATACCCCAGGAAGCCACCATCGGGCTCCCGTCCATCCTGGTCACCGGCCAGACCGGCTCTGGCAAGGAATTCTTTTTCAACAACTTTTACAACAAGCTTAACGAGTTTTATCGCCAGCAGATCAACCCCACCGGCGAACTTCCGGTCAAAAAGACCAACATCGCCGCCTACTCCGGCGACTTGACCTATTCGGAACTGTTCGGGCACAAAAAAGGCGCCTTTACCGGCGCCTATACCGACCGGCGAGGGATCCTGGAGGAAACCGTCGGTGGTATCGTCTTTCTGGACGAGATCGGCGATGCCGATCCGAAAACCCAAGTGCAACTCCTGCGGTTCCTTGACAATGGCGGTTTTGTGCGGCTGGGAGAAAACACCGAGCGCTACAGCCGCGTGCTGCTGGTAGCCGCCACCAACAAGAATCTGCAGGAGGAGATCGCCGCCGGCCGTTTCCGCGAAGATCTGTATCACCGGCTGGCAGAGCTGTCGATCCGCCTGCCCTCCCTCAATGAGCGGCGCGAGGATATCCCCGACCTGTCGGTGCATTTCCTGGGCAAACTCTACCGCACCTACCGGAGCGGTGACGAGCCAGCCGACAAGCCGCCGGAGCTGGCCAAGGGTGCAAAGGACATCCTCATGCGGCACAACTACAAGGGCAACATCCGCGAGCTGCGCAGCATACTGCTCAGGGCGCTCTTCTTCCGCCGTTCCAACATCATCGGCGCCGACACGATTACCATGGCCATTGCCGGCATGGGCAGCATCGCCAGCAATCATCAGCCGCCGACAGCCCACGACCTGGACCAGCGGGTTGCAGCGGATATTGTTGAAAAAATCATGGCCGGCGGCAACTTCTGGACCGATGTCTACGAGCCTTTTACGCGCAACGACATCTCGCGGGAAACCGTGCGGTTGGTGATCGAGAAGGCCCGCAGCATAACCGGACGCACCATCCCGGCGGTAGCGCGCTATCTGAAGGCGGTGGGGGGCGGCGACAAGGCCGAGGAGCAGCGTCGGCTGTTCAAGTTCAAGAACTTCCTCTACAAGACGGTGAAGATCGGGTAATCGTGAGAAGACATGGCGTACAAACGACGGGGCCGGACAGCAATCTGTCCGGCCCCGTTCTATTTATCGCCATACCCGGAGCAGCAGGCTATTTGGCATACCATACCTGGAGCCCCGGTCCTTCATGGCACGAATTGTTGGGCAGACTGCTGTGGGTACAGGAGGAGGTGGTGCCACGCGGTGCTGCCGGAACAATACCGGTCACTGTCTTGGTGACATTGGTCTGGGTGGTGCCGGACAGCATGGTCTTGTTGGGGCCATGATTCACACCCGCCCCTGATCCGGCCGCGTTCGTGGTGGTCCTGCCGGTCCCGTCAACACCGGGATGACAATCGCCGCAAGCTGAACTATGATGAGTGGGATGAGTGGGAGTTCCATTTACGCTCACCCCCTTGAGATTAGGCCAGCTGGTGCCGGTGGGCGCGGCCAGGGTTCCTGTGCCGCCGGTGCCGTGGCAAGACTTGCAGGTGCCCAGGCCGTTGCCGGTGGAAAGCGGATCGGCCAGGGTATGGCAGGACATGCAATCCGGGGCGCCGGTGCTGGCATTCTTGGCCAACGGATACTGGTTTGCCGCTGCCGTGCCGCCCGTGCCGGTGTTGTGGCAGCCGCCGTTCGCTGCCAGGCAGGTTGTAGCTGCCACGGTGTTATGGGTAAAGTAGGGCACGGCATGGGTTGCTCCGGTGACATCGATGACGCCGTTGATATGCTTGGTCGGGTCAGTGAATCCGGTACCAGTACTGTTGACGTGTGTGTGGCAGTTTATGCAGCTTGTTGGCCCAGTGGTAAGCTGATGGGCGGTGGTCTGGGGCGGATACCCATGGCATCTGGTGCAATCGGTGGCGGCATTTCCGGTCAGGAACGGTGTGGTCCAGGATGGCGACAGGATGGCCGACGCCGGTTTATCCAAGGTATTGCCGTGGCAGTAGGTATTGGCGCAGGTCTGGGTTGCGTCGGTGTAAGTCGGAGTCAGGCCGCCGGTCTTGGCCAACGAACCAAAGACCACCGGGCCGGCCTGGACGGATGCGGCACGGGCCCGAGCCCGGTTGAGGTGGTCAAGGGTGCCGAGCCCCAAGCCGTTGTGGCACTGGTCGCAAACCGCTGTCAGGGTTGCGTTCTCCGTCACGTTCAGAACGGCATGGGAGCCATGGACCCCGGCCAGGTTGGGATACGTGGTTCCTGCCGGCGGCTTGGCATGGCAGGAAGTGCAGCCGGTTGGCGTGGTTACGGGGCTGGTCAGGTGACAATTCTGGCACCCTGGCGGTTTCGAGCCCGCGGCATTAGCGGCGACCTGGTGGCAACCCAGGCAGTAAGTGAAGTTGCTGCGGGCCGTTGCGTTATGATTGGGATACGGCACCGCGTGTGGAGCGGCGCCCGGACCGCTGGCGTGACAGGTCCCTGTTTGATTCAGACTGTTGGTGAAGGTTGCGCTGAAACAGCTCGGGGCGCCTGTCAACGGCGCGGTGCGTCCCTGGGTGACATCATGGCACAGGGTGCAGGCATTGGCGATATTGCCTGCCGTGCGGTGCGAGTAGATCACAGTCTCACCCGGATTGGTCGTGGTTCCCTGCCAGGCGGTGGGGTGCGCCTTGGCAAAGGTGTGGCAGCTGGAACAGGCAATGGTCTTGGTGCCGTCCGCCAGTGTCAGGCCGTCAAATGCTGTGGTCCCCTTGACGCCGTGGCAGGCTTGGCACACGGTCAGATCCTGCTTGGCCAGCCCACCATGTACCGAGGGGTCCACTCCAGGAGGAGCAAACGGAATCTGGTGGAAGTGGCAAAGGGTGTTGTTGTAGCAGCCGGCCGTGCCTGTGGCCGGGGTGGGCGGCACAACGGTCGAATTGGCGCCGCCGGTATGGCAGATGGCACAGGTAGCGGCATTGCCCGGATCGGTTGTGGTGTGGGTCGAAGCGCCGGCTGTCTTGGAAGTCCAGGGTTTGGCCGGATGGGGTGCCGCAACGGTAAGGCCGTGGCATCCCAGGGTATTAGTGCAGGATGCGGCGGAACCGTTATTGAATGAAGAGCCGTGGCACGGTTGGCACGAGGCGAAACCGGTCGTGGAAGACGGTGCCTGCTTGGCTGCCGCGCCATGCTGGGCCGCCGCGTTCCAGCCGACAGGGTGCCCTTCGGCACCGTGGCAGAGCGTGTTGTTGAAACAACCGGTGGAGCCGATCGGATCGCCGGCACGGGGAACCCGGGTGGAATTGGCGCCAGCGGTATGGCAGGTAGCGCATTGGGCGGCATTGCTGGTATCGGTCGAGGTATGTGTTACACCGCCCGTTGTCGATAGCCACGGCCGGGCCGGATGGGGCGCGGCCACATTGGCGCCATGGCAGCCGGCGGTATTGATGCAGGTCTGCTGGGCAGCCCCCCCGTCATACCTGGTGCCGTGGCAGTTGGTGCAATCGGCGAACGAACTAAATGGGCTATAGACACCGTTGATGGTTATCCCACCGGCAGCAGCCTTGGCGGCAACACCATGAGCAGTTGGCACATTCCAGCCGCTTTGATGGCCTTCCACACCGTGGCAGAGCGTGTTGTTGAAGCAGCCGGGCGCAGTCCCTGCCGGCGCGGCTGTCGATGGTTGCCGGGACGAATTGGCGCCATTGGCATGGCAGACGGCACAGGCAGCGGCATTTGAGACATCGGCTGACGAGTGGGTACGCCCGCCGATCCTGGATAACCACGGCTTGGGAGAATGGGGAGACATGATGCCAGCACCGTGGCAACCGGCCGTATTCAGGCATGACTTGTTGGCAATGCCGCCCGCGAAATCAGTGCCGTGGCAAAGCTGGCAATGGGGCATGCCGTTCTGGCCTGCAAAAGCGGCCTTGGCCGCTGCTCCATGAGCATCGGCTGCGGCCCAGCCGGCGGGATGACCAGACGGGCCGCCGGGGTGGCATGATATGCCGTTGCGTGAGGTGCTGAAGCAGCTCACCTTGCTGATGCCCCCCTTCAGATCCTTGCCGTGACATTGATAACAAGCGCTGGGACTGTTTAGATATGCGGCCGGATGCAATCCGCCGGTGCTGGCGACGGCCCAATCGGCCGGATGCTTGCCGGTGCTTGGATCGATACTGGATACCCGGTCATTGCTTTTGGAGCAGGCAAAAAGCGACAGGGCAACAAGTGACAACAATGTGAACCTGAGCAGGCATTTCATAGATTTGACCTCCCTATCTGTGGCATGCCACGCATCGTTCGTTATTGGCCCTTCCATGGCAGCGGTAACATGCCGCCGGATCAAGCTTGCCCTCGATCTTGTGCAGGGTCATGAAATTGCCCCGGTGGGGCATCTCCCGGTCCGGGCGGTAGCCGTACTTGTAAGACGGCTTCATCTCGACCCGGTTGGTATGGCAGTCATTGCAGAAAGAGCTCTTATGGCAAACGGTGCAGAGCCGGTCGTCGGAGGCGGCGTAGAAACGGTGGTTCTTGACAAAGGCGGGGGAATGGCTGAAGGCGTTGAACGCCTTCATGGTGCCTTGCTGCTGGTCTTCGTGGCACTCGGAGCAATCCATCTGCTGCCCCACGCTCAGGGTCTCGGGATGCCAGTCAGGAAGGCTGGGGAGGGTCTTCATCTGGGCGCAGGCTGCCAGGGCAAGCAGCATGGCTATGACCAGCACCGGAAGCATCGGGTGTCTTGATTTCATTTTTTCCCCCCTTTGAGGTCAAAGGTCATGTTGTAGGTCAGTCGGACCAGCCCCCTGAGATCCTCGGTGAACTCGGGATTCCTGCCGTAGCTCATATCCCCTGAAAGCGCCAGGGCCGGGGTGATGTGATACCCCAGCGATGCAACCGCTTCCCAGGCGCTGGACTCGTTGAAGACCTTTTTCCTGAAGATGTAGTCGATCACGTCCACGGCGTAGAAAAAACTCTTGGTGTCCTGCATGACATAGGCCCGCAGTTCGTGGTAGGAGGCCGAGGGGGTGCCGGATATGGCAAAGCCGTCAGATGCGCGCAGGTAGTGGTAGGTGGCACCGCTGCGCAGCGCGTTGCCCAGGAAGCTCAGGCGGACGCCGGCGCCGTAGCGGTCGGCATTGCCCAGTTCGCGGGTGTAGTGCTTGTAGTCGCCAGTCACTTCGAGGGCCTTGTTGACCCCGTAGGAGACATTGCCACCGACGGAGCGGGATTTGTCGGAGGGGTTCAGGGCCGCGCCCGAGAACATGCTCCAGGCATAGAAGTAGCTTTGGTCGCGCTGTTCGTTGAACTCTCCGGTAAGTACCAGCTTTTTGAGCGGCTTTATGTTGATTAGATAGCTGTGCTCGGCGGCGGTCTTGGTTTCGGGGTTGTAGCTGCTGTGTCCGGCCACTTCCACCATCCTGAACGGGCTGAGCCAGATGTCGCCGCCGATCAGGCGGTGGTTGCCGTTGGTATAACGGGGGGTAATCCCGTCGTCCAGTTTGCTGGTCAGTGTGGGGGCATTGCCTTCGTAGACACCCGAAACCCCCAGTTCCAGCATCCCCTTGTAGCGGTAGTTGGCCCGCCCGCCGACCAGGGAGTCCCCTTTGCCGTCACTGTTTTCTCCGTAAAGGTGCCTGGTGTGCACGGTGGCCCCGCCAAAGGCGGACAAGCCGAAGCCCAGCGGCAGTTCGGTCCGGGCACTGAGGCCGTCAACCTGCTCGTTGGCAATCCCCTCGTGGACAAAGAAGCGGCCCAGCCGCACCTCGCCGTTGGCCTGCCTGAAGCGGTATTGCAGGTAGCCGTAGGTCAGGCTGCCGTCGCCCCGATCACCGTTGTAGCTCTTATCGGCCAGGTCATAGCGGCCCCATCCGTAGAAATGCAGGGACAGGTTGCCGTCAGCCAGCTTGTCGGCATCCAGGCCCAGAAACTGGGTGGCGGGCGCAATATCCTGCTTGGGGGAGCCGCTTACCGCGCGCTGTTCGATGCGGACCACGGTGGTGGAGTCAACCGAGACCTCAGCTGCCAAGGCCGGGCAGGACAATGACAGCATGGTTGCTAGTGAGAGCCGGCAGAAGGGAAAATTTTTCATGGGCACGCTCCTGTGCTTAGGAGTTGTAAATGAATAATCCTGTGGAAATTACGCTCGGTTACAGGTCGGGTCCAATTGAATTTATTTATGTGATCAGATAGATACAGCAGCGCTGCGTAAAAGAGTTAAAAAATTAAAGTTGGCACAAATATGATCCGAATCCGGATTGTGCAAAACTATAACAGAGTATTTTTGTATTTCAAGCAGCGGATAATTATTATCGTTTTGATCGTGTTCAGTCGTGTAAATAAACCGGGCCGTCAAGCCCGGTCTATTTACATCTAATGATCCGATCAGTGCTGTTTGTTGTCCGTGGCAACGGACTTAAAGCGATTCAGGCATGCGGGTTTGTTTGTAATTCAATCGGTTAAGTGCGTGGATATAGGCCTTGGCCGAGGCCTCGATAATATCGGTGGATGAGCCCTTGCCAACCACCGTGTGGCTTCCCTCGGCCACGCGAACGGTAACCTCGCCCAAGGCATCGGTTCCTCCGGTAATGGAGCCGACATTGTACTGCATCAGTTTGGCCTTGGTCTTGGTCAGTTTTTTGATGGCTTTCAAGGTGGCATCAACCGGACCGTCGCCCAACTCGGCGGTGCGCACCGGCGTGCCATTGATCTCCAACTGCACAGTGGCGGTGGCCACGGCAAAGGAACCGCAGGTTACGGTGATGTGGCCCAGCTTGTACTTGACGTCTTCGCGGGTCTCGTCGATCACGATAGCGTCCAAGTCCTCGTCGAAGACCTCTTTTTTCAGGTCGGCCAAGGTCTTGAACCGCTCAAAGGCACGATCCAGCTTCTCATCGTCCAACTCGTGCCCCAATTCCGCCAGGCGCTTCTTGAAGGCATGCCGGCCCGAATGCTTACCCAGGACCAGGGCGTTGGCGGAAAGCCCCACCGACTCGGGGGTCATGATTTCATAGGTGGATTTTTCCATCAAGACCCCGTGCTGATGGATGCCTGCCTCGTGGGCAAAGGCGTTGGCGCCCACAATCGCCTTGTTGGGCTGTACCATGATGCCGGTGATATTGGACAACAGCCTGCTGGCAGGGGTGAGTTGCGTAGTATCGACGGCAGTGGTGAAAGGGAGGATGTCGTGCCTGGTGCGCAAGGTCATGACAAACTCTTCCAGTGAGCAGTTGCCGGCCCGTTCGCCAATGCCGTTGATGGTGCATTCCACCTGGCGCGCCCCGGCCATGACGGCCGAGATGGAGTTGGCAACGGAAAGCCCGAGGTCATTGTGGCAATGCACCGAAATGATCGCCTGATCGATGTTGGGAACATTGTCCTTCAGGTATTTGATGATGTCGAAGTACTCGAAGGGTATGGTGTAACCGACCGTGTCCGGGATGTTGACGGTGGTGGCGCCGGCGGCAATTACCGCCTCCACCACCTCGGCCAGGAAAGGCAACCTGGTCCGCACGGCATCCTCACAGGAGAACTCCACATTGGGCGTATAGGAAGCTGCCCGCTTGACCGCCTTGACCGCCGCGGCCAGCACCTTGGCCGGTTCCATCTGCAGCTTGTATTTCATATGGATATCCGAAGTAGCAATAAACGTATGGATGCGGCCCTTTTCACCGGCATATTTCAATGCATCCCAGGCCCGATCGATATCTTTTTCGCTGGAACGGCACAGCCCCGCAATTTGCGGTCCCTTGATCGTCTGTGCCACCAGTTTGACAGCCTCGAAGTCACCATCGGACGCAATGGGGAAACCAGCCTCGATAACATCCACGTTCATCTTCTGCAGTTGCTTGGCGATCCTGAGCTTTTCCTCGATGTTCATGCTGTTGCCGGGGGCCTGCTCGCCATCCCGCAGCGTTGTGTCGAATATCCTGATGAGTTGCTGATCGTCCTTCTGCTTTGCCTTTGCCATGTCTTGCACTCCTTTCGTGATCGTTGCCATGCGCCACAGCCGGCGCACAAAATAAAAATGCCTCCGCCCCAACAGGGGCGAAGGCATGAAGCATTCGCGGTACCACCCTTTTCATCCGGCGATTTTGCCACCGGACCTCGATTCACCCTTAACGCGGGAGAACGGCATCAACTACTTGATTCGCGGATGCGGCTCCAAGGCGAGTTCACCGGCTCCACCTCCTGACTCGCACCAACCGTCAGGTCTCTGAAAGGTGTTACACGACTACTATTCCTCTTCATGGCCTTTGTTTATTTTTTTAATCTTAAAGAAATCCGTTTGCAAATGTCAAGTTGTTTTATTTTTCCGCCAGTTGTTTTGATGTTATCAAACAAGAGTGTTGCCAACAGGCCATTCCGCGGCATAATTAAAAACAGAGTTGTCTCCGGCCTTGAAACCGTTTATCTTCTCCCTGTTCAACACATCTATCCAGGCAGGCCAGACTTGCCAACGAGGTCCACACATGAAATTCGCTTGCAGAAAAACCATGATCACCTTGCTCGTCTGTTTTCTACCAACCATGGCAATGGCTGCGGAACCGGTTGCCGGTGCCGAACAGAAACCCTCCGTCCAGCTCCAGCCCGCACCGCAAGCGGCAACAGCCCAGAAACCGGCCCCACCGCAACAAGCAACGCCGCCGGCAACCACAGCAGCACCGCAGTTGCCGACGGAACAACCCAAATTGCAACTGAACATTCCGCCCGCAGCCAATGCACAAGGAGTTGCCAAACAGCAACCGGCCGTATTGATTGGCTACATAGACCCTGGCCGGATCAGCACCGATTCCAAACCCGGCAAGGCCGGGCAAACCAAAATTACCAACAAGAAAAAGAAGCTTCAGGCCCAGATCGAGGCAAAACGAAAGCAACTGGGCAAGCACCAGTCGGAAATTGAGGCCAAACTACCCAGCCTTTCGCCCCAACAACGGGAGGCGGCATCCAAGGAATTCAAGAAAAAGGTTGAAGAATTCCAGAAATTCGGCCAGAAAGCCGAGAATGAACTACAGGAATTGCAGATTGAGCTGAGCAACGACCTTTACGAAAAGATCCAGAAGGCGGCAAGCGTCTATGCGAAGAAGACCAATCTGTCGCTGGTAGTTGTCAAACGGGAGATAATCTATCAATCCGAGGGTGTTGTCCCCATGGACATAACCGATGAGATCATAAAACTGATCAACGAAGAAGGGCCGAAGAAATAAAGCACAAACAGACAATCAATGAAACAAACTCGGGAGGTTGTACGGATGAAAAGCATGATGAGAATTCTGATGATCGGCACGCTGGCAATGATGCTTGCGGTACCGGCCTTAGCCGCCAAGCATGAGCCTAAAGGGAACACTGGCAACAACGGCAAGACCGTTACCACCGCCTCGGGCCTCAAATACATCGACCTGGTGGTAGGCAAAGGAGCCTCGCCGGTAAAGGGCAAACAGGTTAAGGTGCATTACACGGGAACCCTGGAGAACGGCAGGAAGTTCGACAGCTCCGTGGACCGCAACGAGCCGTTTGTCTTCGTGATCGGCGTGGGGCAGGTCATCCCCGGTTGGGACGAAGGGGTCATGTCCATGAAAGTGGGAGGCAAACGCAAGCTGATCATCCCGGCCAAGCTGGGCTACGGCGCTGCCGGCGCCGGCGGGGTCATCCCGCCCAATGCCACGCTGCTCTTCGACGTGGAACTGCTGGACGTGCAGCGCTGATTCCAGCGAACATAGCCATTGCCTCAAAAGCCCGCATCTGCGGGCTTTTTTGTAGGCTTTATGGACTCGGAATTTATTTATCGCCCTCCAGGATCCGGCTGAGAGTGTCTTTGAGCGTCGAAAGCTTGTACGGCTTCTGAATGAAGCCCGCCAACCCCTTGCCGCTGAATTTCGGGGTCACCTCCTGCTCATTGTAGCCGCTGGACATTACCACCTTGATGTCCGGTTTCAGTTTTACCAGTTCCCGGAACGTCTGAACTCCGTCCAGATGGGGCATGGTCAGGTCAAGGATCACGCAGGTCACCTTTTCCTGGTTGGCAATGAAATGGTCAATTCCCAACCGGCCATCCTCGGCTGTGATAACGTCGAAACCCAATTCCTTCAGCAGTTCGCTGCCGATCTCCAGAACCGTCTTTTCATCATCTATCAGAAGCACCGTGCCGCTTCCCCGCCACGGGCTGCCCGCATCGGCATTGCCGCTTTCCTGCTCGCCGGGCGTACCGCTCGTAGGCAGGAATACCTTGAAGGTCGTTCCCTTGCCCAGTTCGCTGTAGACCTTGATCGCTCCGCTGTGGCCACGGATGATGCCTTGTACGGCGGCCATCCCCAACCCCCTCCCGGTGAATTTGGTCGTAAAGAACGGATCGAAAATCTTGGTAATGGTTTCCCGGCCCATGCCGCAGCCTGTATCGGATACTTCCAGATAGACATAAAACCCCTCGGGAATCTGCTGATCGAGTTGGGCTTGCTTGATATACTGGCCGTCGCAGTTCATGCAACCGGTGGTGATGGCAATGGTGCCGCTCCGTTCCCCGATTGCATCGGAGGCGTTGATGACCAGATTCATGATGATCTGGCGGAGTTGGGTGGCATCGGCTGCCACTGACGGCAATGGCCGGTGCAGGTTGAACCTGAGCACTGCCTTCTTGGAGATCGAGACCTCCAGCATGTGCGTCATCTCTTCGACCAGGAGGTTGATGTCGATGTTTTCGATGATGAACTTGCCCTTGCCCGAATAGGCGAGCATCTGCCTGGCAAGGTCGGCGGCCCGGGTGGCTGCTTCCTGTACACGGCGGAGGTTCTCCGTGGCCGGAGACTCTTTGTTGATGCGGATCAGGGCCAGGTCGGTATTGCCGATAATAGTCATGAGGATGTTATTGAAATCATGGGCGATGCCGCCGGCCAGCACCCCCAGGCTTTCCAGCTTCTGGGTCTGCATCATCTGGCGCTCAAGCTGCAAGTGCTCCTCGGCGGCTCTCTTGCGGCCGGTTATGTCGCGGGCAATCTTCGACACACCGATAATCGCGCCATTTTGATCCCTGATGGGAGAAATCGTCACCGAAACATCGAGCTCTCTCCCATCCTTGCAGATCCGGATCGTCTCGTAGTGTTCGACACTCTCGCCCCTTGCGATGGCGTCAAGGATATCCTGCTCCTCGTTCTGACGCTCGGGCGGGAAGATGGTAAGCAACGGTTTCCCCACCATCTCCTGCTCGGTGTAGCCGAACAGTTTCTCCGCTCCCTGGTTCCAACTGGTAACAATGCCATCCAATGTTTTGGAGATGATCGCATCGTCAGAAGATTCGACGATAGCTGACAGGCGGCTGATTTTTTCTTCGGCCGCTTTCCTTTGGGTTATATCCCGGTTGGAAACGCGGCGCCCCAGGAATACGGATTCGTCGAATACGGGACGGCAGAGATGCTGCAGCCAGCGGACATCACCGCTGCGGGTGAGTATTCGGAATTCGATGAAGCCTGGAAGCTCCCTCAGTGACGTCAGATGTAACCGGTGGTGTTCGGCAAATGCTGATTGGTGATCCGGATGTACGATCTTTCGGGCCAAATCCGGATCAGCCATGAATTCTTCCGGGGCGTAACCGGTTATGTCTGCGCAGGAGGGCGAAACATACTGCATTTCTCCGTTCGCCCCAATCCAGTACTCCCAATCCTGGGTCCAATCGCAGACCGTGCGGAACTTCCGTTCGTTGGTTTTCAATTTCTCATCATAAAGTGAGCGCCGGCGTGAGGCGACAGCTATGCCGGAGTTACCGAGCACCCAAAGGAGCAGGTAGCCGCCAACAACCCTCTTTTTACCCTCATTTTCCAGTTGAAAGCGCTTGGTGAGCGGCACCGAAATTGTGATGCCACCGCGGATATCTCCATTGCGATAACCCTGATGGGCGTGGCATTTCAGGCATGGCTCCTCTGTCACAAACTGCGAGATCAGGCGCAAAAAGGGCTTGCCGGCGATATTGATCACCTCGAAGCGCTCCTTGCACTCCTTCCGGCCGAATGCTTCGAGACTTTGCCGCTCCCACTCGTCAGGGGCGTTGATCGGATTGAGCGGCTTGAGGCTGGTGATCTTGTTGATTATGGGATCGGGTGAAGCAGAGATGATGAAATCGGACACCATTCTGGTCATGTACGCCGGATTAACCAAGGTGAGCTGATGTCCATCGCAGGTTGTTATGTCGCGGTTCGGAACATCCAGATATCGGTTCGGAGGCACTTTGTCCACCGGGACATAGACTCCGCCCATTTTTGCCCCCCAGGCGCGGTAGAACAGGTTGAGGCGAAGATAATCCCTGGCCTCGTTTTCCGCATCCTTGATGGTGTCCAAATGGTGATAATACAGGTTTACGGCCGTCAGTAAACAGATGAGCAGGGTCCAGAAACCCATAAGCGTTATGCCATATTTTTTCAGAACCGTTTTCAGCCCGGCATTCGGCATAAGCATCCCCTTGGCCCAAGACGTTGGTATTGCTGCAAGGAATATTAATGCATTACAAGATTATCACCGACATGCTGATAAGTAAAATCGCCCCAAGCAGCAATATGCCAACACCCAGGAATTCTTGCCGTGCAACCGGGTGCCAGCCCATGCCCCTATCGCAGCGCCTCCAACTCCTCCCAGCGGCGGTAGGCCTCTGCCAGTTCCGACTCCAGCGCCTCCAGACGGGCGTTGACTGCCGCCACCTCGCTGCCGGCAGACTTGTAGAACTCCGGATCGGCCAGGGTCTGGTGCAGCCGCTCCTGCTCCACTTCCAGGCCGGCTATCCTGTCCGGCAGGGCCTCCAGTTCCCGTTCCTCCTTGAAGCTCAGCTTTTGGGGCCGCTCTTTTTGGGGACGCGCCTTTTCCTGGGCAGGCTTTGCCGGCACCTTTGCAGCCGGCGCCTCCCCTGCCGCCTGGCGCAGCCAGTCGTCGTAGCCCCCCACAAACTCCCTCACCCGGCCATCAGTTCCCACAACCAGGGTGCTGGTCACCACATTGTTGAGAAATTCCCGGTCATGGCTCACCAGGAGCAGCGTGCCCGAATACTCCAGCAGCAGATCCTCCAGCAGGTCCAGGGTCTCGGCATCCAGGTCGTTGGTCGGCTCGTCCATCACCAGGATGTTGGACGGCTTGGCAAAGAGCTTGGCCAGTAGCAGCCGGTTGCGCTCGCCGCCGGAGAGGATGCCGACCGGCGTGCGGGCCCGCTCCGGCGAAAAGAGGAAGTCCTGCAGATAACCGATGACGTGGCGCGGCTTGCCGTTGATCATCAGTGTGTCATTCCCCTCGCCCACGTTTTCCTGCACGCTCTTGCCCAGATCCAACTGCTCCCGCATCTGGTCGAAATACAGTACCTCCTGGCGGCTGCCCAGCTTGACTTCCCCACCTTGCGGCTCCAGTTCTCCCAGCAGCAGGCGCAGGAGGGTGGTCTTGCCCGAACCGTTGGGACCGATGATCCCGATCCGGTCGCCCCGCATAATGGTGGTGGTGAGATTTTTGATGATCGGCCGGCCGTCATAGGCAAAGGTCACCGATTCGGCCTCCGCCACCAGGGCGCCGGAGCGCTCCCCTTCCTGCAAACGGATCTTGGCCGTGCCGATCCGTTCCCGACGCTGCCGCCGTTCCTCGCGCAACTGCTTCAGGGCCCGCACCCTCCCTTCGTTCCTGGTGCGGCGGGCCTTGATCCCCTGGCGAATCCAGGCCTCTTCCTGGGCCAGTTTTTTGTCGAACAGGGCCTGGCGGGTGATCTCCGCTTCCAGGAGCGCCTCGCGGCGTTCCACGAACTGGTCGTAGCCGCAGTCAAAGGCATAGATCCTGCCCCGGTCCAGCTCGGCGATGCGGTTGGAGAGCCGCCGGGCAAAGGCCCGGTCATGGGTCACGAAAATCACGGTCTTGACGTTCTTGAGCAGGAAGTCCTCCAGCCAGATGATGGTGTCGATGTCCAGGTGGTTGGTCGGCTCGTCCAGCATGAGGATATCCGGGGCGGCCACAAGGGCCTTGGCCAGCAGGACGCGCCGTTTTGTGCCGCCCGAAAGGGACGCGAAATCGACGTCAGCCTCCAGGCTCAAACGCTTCAGCACCCGCTCCACCTCCTGGTGCATGCTCCAGCCGCCATTCTCCTCCAGCTCGTGCTGCAACTCCTCCAGCCGTGCCAGTAGTTCATCGCCCCCTTCCAGGGCCAACTGATGGGCCACGTGATGGTATTCGGCCAGCAGGGCGGCAACATTGCCCATGCCCGACGCCACCACGTCAAAGACAGTCCCGGCCAGCTCCTGGGGCACCTCCTGGGAAACCAGGGCGACCCGCAATGCATGTTGCCGGACGATCTCGCCCCCTTCCGGCAGCAGCTCGCCGTTGATCAGTTTGAGCAGGGTCGATTTGCCGGTGCCGTTGCGGCCCAGCAGGCAGAGACGGTCCCCCTGCTCGATCTGCAGGCTGATATCATCGAAGATGGGGGGGCCGCCAAAGGCCAGGGAGATGTTGCGTAACGAAAGAAGTGCCACGTGCGATCCTTTTATATTTGCTTCGGAATAACTTCTGAAAGACATTACTCACGCGACGACGCAACGAAAATCTTAAACTTTGCTTTAGGGATTTTAAACGTTGCGTCGTCGCGTCGTTGCGTGAAAAATGATTCTCTGTCCAGCTTGTCCGGCTTACCGTTGCGCCAGCATCTCAGCCAGGCAGTTAATATGCCGGTCATCGGTGCCGCAGCAACCGCCCAGCACCTTCATCCCCAGCTCTCGGTGCAGCCCGGCCACCATGCTGCCAAAGACCTCCGGCGCCTCCTCAACCAGTTCAACGCTTTCGTTCAGCTCTTCCGGGCTGAGGGAGGCGGTATTGGCCAGCAGGCCGACCACCCGTTCCCTGACGTACGGCGAGGAGTTGTCCCCATGGAGCAGCGCCCTGCGGAAGATCGAGGCATGGGTGCAGTTAATCAGGTAGGCCAGGGGCCGGGGCGACGCCTGGGCATCGATGGCGGCAATGGCATCCTTGAGCGGCGTGCCGTCCAGCAGGGTTCCTTCGGGGCGGGCCACGAAACTGACCATGTAATCCAGCCCGGTGGCGGCCTGGGCCTGGGCCAGCCCCAGCGCCTCGCTTAATGCCGGCAGGGTGGAAGCCAGCAGAAAATCGACCCCGGCGGCTGCCAGGGCATTGGCCTGCCAGGCGTGAAAAGCCCGGGCCTCTGCCGTGGCAAGGGCCTCTTCAGGCTTGTAGGCATCCCCTTTGCAACTCATCAGCCCGCAGATCGCCACCTGGCTGGCGTATTCGCCATAACCGGCGCGCAGTTGGTCCAGAAAACGGAAATTGTCGCCGTTCAGGTCCCTGCCGGCCAGCCCGGCCGCGACTATGCGTTCTTGACCGGCACGCCAGGTGGGGGTGGAGAGCAACAACGGCAGGCCGTGACTGCGCCCGATCTCCAGGTACTGGCCACAGATCCCTTCCAGGGCGGTACGCCCTTCCTTGCTGTAGATCAGGGCCGAATTCACCACATGTTCGTCCAGCTCGATACCCGCAGCGCGGCGCAGGCGCTCGATGACCGCCCCCTCGCCCAGGATCACCGGTGACCTTTTAAGCATCTCGGCAAACGACACCCGCATATCTTCGATCCCTCCCTGCTCCATTGTATTGCGGCATCTTGTGGCTGCAGACAATAGCGTGTTCCGGGAATAATTGTCAAATCACTTGCAGAAAAATCAATTTAGCGTAACGGGCAAATCCCCTCGGGAAGATCACTTTGCCTTGACAAACTTCAACGCCGCCGAATTCATGCAGTAGCGCAGACCGGTTGGTGGCGGACCGTCATTGAAGACATGGCCCAGATGGGCATTGCAGCGGGCGCACAGGACCTCGGTCCTGACCGAGAAGAAGGAGCGGTCTTCCGCGGTACGGATATTCTCCGGGGCAATGGGCGCGCTGAAGCTGGGCCAGCCGGTCTTGGAATCGTACTTGGCGTCGGAACTGTACAGGTCCAGGCCGCAGCAGATGCACTGGTAGATCCCCTTTTGGTGGTTGTCCCAGTATTCGTTGGAATAGGCCCGCTCCGTGCCCTTCTGGCGCGTAACCTTGAACTGCTCCGGCGTGAGCAGCTTCCGCCACTCGTCCTCACTCTTCACTACCCGTTCCGTCATGATGTATCCCCCCTTTTCCACCGAGTAGACCCGGATCGGCCCCGTGGCCGGCCTCTGTTCCTTTGCGGCGCAGGCAATGGTGCACGCGGCCAGTATTCCGAGCACCAGTCCTGCTGCGATACGGTACACATTCATGATTGCCTCGCTTGTTCTCATGGGATGGGAACTTCCTGGCTAAAGTGTATGGGAATACCCCGCTATTTCAAGCCCGACGCACAATTCCCGAAGCTGGCACCCGGACGGCAATCTGTCGTATAATAAAAGAAAACTAGAGGGGAAAGCGCCATGGTAAGCTTTTACGACCCTAAAAACAGGGCAGATCAACATAACGTGGAGCAGATTCTTAAAATGTCCGGCATCGAGTATTTCACCCGGCGGGAATCTGTGCCGGGGATCGGACCGGCCCAGATCCTGGTGGCGGAAGAGGATCTGCCCCAGGCGGAAGAACTTTTCTTGAAGCGTTGATGCCAAGGCTGGCTGGCTTGAAGTTGACCCGCTTGTCTAACATTACGGTTGGATATTCGGTAGTCTGGCTGTTGGCTTTTATGATTTTATCGAATTCAAATCTGACCCAGCCAGCATTCTAATTGGGGTGCTGTTAGATTTCAGGTTATCCATTTCTCTTTTAAAGCATTCTGGACAAATTCCATGGCTAAACACTGCCTCTGAATTTTCTGAAATATAAGTTTCTAATTGTTGCCAACTTTCTTTATCATTTCGGATTTGCTTGCAATAGCTACATATCGGAATCATGCCACTTAGTTTTTTGATCTGTGCAATTGAGTCACTAAGTTCAGAATTTGTTTTTTCAAGTTCAGATGTGCGGATAAGAACCTTTTGTTCAAGACTTTCGTTTATTGCTTTCAATTTCACTTGATCCGACTTCTGATTTAAGATTAACTTCCCTACGAAAATTACTACTAGCAGCACCAGTATACTGACAATAAAACCTGGCACTTCACTTTTTATGGCAAACAATCTCATGCTTTGTTGAAATGACATCAGCAAAATCATCACAGACAATAGACCTATTTTCCAACTTCTAATTCTTATAACAAGAACTATTGACCAAAACAATGCAACAACTCGAGTCGATATTGACAGAACTAATTGATCATTATAATTGAACATATTAAATCGGTATCCTGTGATTTCTGTTCAAAAAACTTCCAGATATTTGAAATAACCTTGATCTGAAACTTGGCCAATTATTTACGCGTCATTCCCAGATCTTTCTTGACGGACTTAATGTAGCGGCCAAATGCCTTATCCTTATTCCGCTTTTCAAGATACGACAGATCATGAAACTCCGACTCATTCCTGAGTTTGATAAAGTTTTGATAATGTACCCGATGGAGATTCCCTTCCTCCATTGCCCTCAAAACCGCACAACCCGGTTCGTTGGAATGGGAACAATCGCTGTATTTGCATTTCGAGGCTAACTCATAGATATCGGCAAAGCTGTCGCCCATTCCTTCCCCAGCTCCCAAAATGCCGAACTCGCGCATTCCCGGGTTATCTATCAGCATGGCACCGTTATTCAACATGATGAGTTCGCGGCGCACCGTCGTATGCCGTCCCTCGCCCGTGCCGCTTACCACTTTGGTCTCAAGTATGTGACGGCCGATCAACTGGTTGATCAAGGTGCTCTTGCCAACCCCTGATGAACCTAAAAAACAGTATGTTTTCCCCGATTGCAGGATTTCGCGCACATCGTCCACACCTTCGCCGGTGACGTTACTAAGCGCGATCACCTCCGTATCTATTCCGGCATTTCTGATTTTTTCTATTTGTTGCTGCAGAGCGTCAGGACTGACCAGGTCGGTTTTGGTAAGCAAAACAACCGGATGTACATGCCCTTCCCTGACCATTACCAGGTAACGCTCAAGTCTGTTGACATTGAAGTCGAAATGACAGGACTGGACTATTAAGGCTACGTCCATATTGGCAGCAATCATCTGATATTCAATGGCATCCCCGGCAGCCTTGCGACGAAGAAACGACTTTCTCGGAATAACGTCATGAATTATGCCGAACATGTCGGAACTGGCGGATTGAATGCATACCCAGTCCCCGACACAAGGAAAGTCGATTGCTTCCTCGGTCAGATAGAGAAAACGGCCGGCCAGCTTGGCGCGGAATTCACCGGCCCCGTCCATGACGAGAAGTTGATCGCGATCCACGGCAACAACACGCGCAAGGCGGTGCCCAGACAAGACCTTTTCACGGGCCTTTGCCTCAAACCATTCATCCCATCCGAATTGATTCAGTTGTTCAGAAGCAGAACTCATTTGACATGCCTCAAAGTGTACTGATTCATTTTCTCATTACTATCATAGTCAAGGCTAACCACCGGGAAGACCGCTTTATGGCCGCTCCGGCGCATCCGGCAGTTCGGTCACACTGTTAATTGCAGACAGGACATCCACTCCCATCCATATGCCGGCATCCGATAACGTACGGAATATCTGCGTTTCAAACGGAATGTTTCCCAGCTCCGCATAGGTATTGAACATTCTGCCCATGCCGTAGTTCAAGTCGTTCGGCGCAACTATTGCGGCTTTCCCACCAATCCTGGCATGGGCATGCTGAAGGACCAGCTCAGCAATATGTTTTACGTTGACTGGCATCAACTTCCCGGTTGACCCATTCGTAAAATCCCAAACCACGTACTTTGTTATGTGGCCCGTATAAAATTGCCGCAGGGCATTCATCAATTCATCGGCAGTCACCTCGCCAATGATCTTTTTAATCGTTAATTCACCTGAAATGAATGTTTTTATCTCAGCCATTATTTTCCCCCCTCCCGACGCATTCTCACACATCGTTGGACTCTTTGGGCTTGTGTCAGGGGTTGACCACTATTGCCGTTGTTCTTGATAATAACATGTTATTCAGCTCTGCAAAAAAACTAGCGGCGTCAGGAAATGCCATTTACGTTCAAACGGTGGCCAGCGGCGGGCCAGATCTTGAGAACGAGCGAGTACCGCGCAACGCCGCAGACAACCTCCGCAATAGATTTTCAACAGCCTGTTGAACTTATGCGGGCACTGGCTGCGCACCCATCACGGTAATACCCACCCATCCTACGCTTGCCCCCTCCGCCTTCAATTCGCCAAGCAACGACAGCTCTTCAACGGGATGTGGCAGCACATGGATAGTTGCAGCCGCATCGTGCCAATCAGAGGAGACCTTACCCTGTATATCGGGCAGCACCCAACTCAACTCGGGCTTTAGAGCGGGCTGGGTCAAGTCGGGCCAGCCTATTGTCCCAATTGTCTTGTTTGCAAGAAATCCATAAGGGCGGCCCACGTCCCCCGTAAGTTTAAAGGTTGCCTCTATCAGCCGCCTGTCCTTGACAGCCAATGTCGCACCCATCTGGCTACCGGCCTTGAGTGGTGCAGCTGCCACATGATCGATCGGCAGCGAACGGGTAAGGTAGGTCGAGCCAAGTTTTTTGGGCCACCCCTGGAGCAATCCGCGAATAAGTGAAATGTCCTGATCGACCCAGATAAATGGGCAAAAATTCTACAGTGTGCCGTCCGGGCGTTCAATTTCGACAATGACAATAGTCTCCCGATACTGTGCATAGACAGGATCCAGCAATTCGCTTCCATTGGTTGTAGCTTGCCAATCCGCAAAGTGGATGCAGCCATTTCCCGTCAGGCAGCCAATTGCCGGCTGCACCACTGCCGCGCTATTTACTGTATCGCAACGCATTGACACATTCATCAACCAGCCGGCGTAATGCCAAGGGGGCGAAGGCACTATCGACGATCGGCCACTACTGGTAAATGGCGCTGTAAAGCTTTCAAATTCATGGGACATGACAACCTCCGATTATTGCTACAATAAAGAGTTATGTCAGGAACGGGGTCCGGCATTGACCGGCGGCGTTAGCCGTCCGCGTCTGAGGCCGTGGTTGGGCTTAAGCGGTTAGCTTGATGGTCTTAATGCTCTTTGTACAAAGAGACAATAAGATTTCGTCCTTCATTGCTTGATCATCCTGGGTACAATTTTCTGCATTACAGAAAAGTACACATGCCTTGCCACCCTTTGACACAGAAGATGGATAGATTATCCCATCAAGTTTTTTCTTGTCGTTGTGACGATAGATATGCCTAAAGTATTCGGTCACTACTTGGGTTGGGACATACTCAATGTGTTCACTTCCATTTTTGTCTACTGGCTTGGTGAAATCCCTCAGAAAGTCTCTCATGAAGAAAATTGGTTGTCGGTCATCCCGCTTCTTCCGATCGAAAATGCTTGGGACAAATGGGAGCTTGGTAAGATCAAGCACTTTAATCTCTCTCATTGTTTTGAACGTGCCAACTGTGGCGTAGTGATCCGTTTCTTTGGTCGTTTCGGCCAATGCTGTGGCTTCATTAAAAGCACCGTAGAACATGGGTATTCCCGCAGGACTCATGCGGTTAGAAGATACGCATTTGTTTACAGGTGGCGGCCCGAGTTCTGCAACCGTCGAGTATCCAACGTTGTTTTCAGAGACCCGAACCCTGACAAAATCAGTACTAACAGGGAGGCTAATAACTAGATTCAACCTATCAACATTACTTCCAATTTCATAAAGAATGTCATAAGGATTATCTGCGGGATGATACCATTCCTTCCCTTCATCCCGTTTCGGCATCTTGAAAAAAACATAACGGGTGTGGTGCTTGACCTGTTTTGAAAAGTGTTGCCAATCAAAGAACCATTGGTCTCCAAGCTGTTCGCTGTAGGGGTCTTTCTCACACCACTCATCATCAGTAAATGCGTCAAAAACATCTTTAAAAAGTTCGTGGCTGTAAAATCCGATTTCAAGCTCTTCACTGAGTAAATCCCAAGTATCAACTACTTTGGCACCTATCCAGCCTCCTTCACTTGATGCCCAGCCTACGCCTTCATCTCCAGGTTGTCCCCACTCAGTCTTAATGCCTTCTACAATCAACTCCACTACCGTATCTAATGGTGCAGCAATAGGTTCTTCACCTTCAGACTCACTCCCGCAATAATCACACTTGAGGCTTTCAGCAACCTGTTCTATGAACTCTTGAATTGCGTAGTCACTAAAACAGTTGCTGCAAACATATTTCTCTGCGCCAGTGGTAAAACCTCTTCCTTGGGCCTCAAGCCATGCCTCCTTGGCTCCCCCCATAAATCGTCCTCCTAGTGCTGTTTTCCTATCATTTTGTCGTTGACCAACGGCTTTGCGGATCAGCGGTGAAAACCGCTATATTCGCATGTTGTGTGTGCCTTAATCACTCGATGCGTCGCTGATCTCTTGTATACACCAAATGACAGTCCCCTTTCCGTGAGGTATTTTTCTGGTTACTGGGTTTATCCGGTATTTCGCATTTCTCTTAACGAAATTCAGCACCCAAGGGTAGTTATCGCGAAAAAATACGGTGTCCTCGGCACAACGTACAATAAGGCGATTAATTTTCATAATTTCGTCACGGCTGGGCTTCCGAACCTTGTGGCTAAAATCAGAGAAAGTGAAGTCGACGTTCTTTTTGTCGAAGTCGAGGTTTGGACATATTCGTATTGCGATATCAGGTGCAAGGGGCATGATTTTGTTGTGAATCCGGAGATCGGTGGTTTGCTCAATTGCGATCGGATAGTCGCTCGTAAAAAAGGGATTTTTTTCTTGCGAGTTGATCAATACTTCCCACTTAAAATTGCCAAAAATACTGGTATGGGAAAGGATCGAAGCGATTCCTATTGCTTGGGGATATTTGGGATCTATCTTTACTTGTATCATGCCTTCTTCGAGAAGGTCGGTTAGGCCTCTACCGCCTAGTTCAGGAGGCGGTGGTGGGAATCCCCCTTTAGCATCGAGGATTCGGGATGTCTCTTCAACCACTCCTTTGAGTGGGCTTGATTTAATTCGCATTGCGGTCGGCGAACAAGTGGCGATATATGCGACAAAACCAGCGATGGCATAGATGCATTCAGCGTCAAGGCAGTTTGTTCTTAATTTCTCTAATGCACTGTTGTAATTCGGCTCTACTCCTTTCAGAAACTCCTCAACAGCACGTTCATCTTCAAGATACTCGTTTGTACTACCATTTTCGATTCGACATACATCATCAGATTTTGGCGTGAATTCTTTCAGATCAGATTTTCTAATTGCATACATTCGCTTCCCGAGGTCTGGAGAGTAAAAATTTCTTAGATGGACCTGCGAAACATAATGATCTAACGCCATGTTCTATTCATCCTTTGTCCATACACAACGAGGCCGCCGTTGACCCGCCAGTCCGGCTTTTCGGGCGGGCGGTGTCTAACGGTGTTGTTATGTGCTGGTTTCTTCTTCGAGAAAAAGGTCGCCTACTCTTGCCATCAGTATTCCGACGAAGCCAAAAACGGTAAGAAGAACAATTCCCAAAGTCGCTCCGGCTACGATTGCCACCAGGCCCAACGCAACCGGGAGAAGAAGTTTCATGCCTTTCTTCTTTTTATATCCGACTTTTATTCTTGTTGTTTTTCCTGCCTCTATTCTGATTTCTGCCGTATTGCTTTTCTTCCAGTCAATCTTACTCCACACGTTGTGACTACCTGACTGAAGTGGGACTTCTAGCGCAGCACCATCTTTCACTGACCCTACTTTTTCGCCATCCACGAAAATCGGGTATGAACGGTACTTCGCGAAATACATCGAAGGTCTGATAATCTCCAAGATGCAGCTACTGGCTTCATTCATGGTTCTTTTTGATCCTCACATAACGGGGCCGGCCTTGACCCGCCCGCCCGGCTTCTTCGGGCGGTCGGTGTCCAAGGACGTGGTTGGGACATCTCTTTTCTTCAGATGTGACATATGAACCCTTACCGGATGCAGGCGGCATCAATAAAACTGAGATACGCATCAATGTTACGAATATATGTTTTAATATCACCAAAAGATAAATCTGAAGCATCATCATTGTGATGCACAATGTTGTTACGTCGAGTTACTATTGATTGAATTAATTCTTTCCAAGTCTCCCACGCTGGTAAATCAGAAGCTAGGTCCACTCCAACAATTAAAAAAGCATCTTTTGTTCTATAAACATTTCCTGACACGAGGTCGTCAACGTCTTTTCTCGACATGCAAATTTTAAAAGGCTCTTGTATATTACTGTTTTGAGTTTTCTTGTTCTTTGTATTGTATTTCCATTCAACTATATTTAATGGAATATTTGCAGTGGTAAGTTTGGCATCAATATCTGACCCAATAGAATGAATTACTTCCTTAATGCAGGTCTCCAAATTAGCACAGAGCGTTAAAAGGAACGACTTGGTAAAAAAATTAATATTGTCCAGTACCAGTCTGTTACCTTCATCTTCATTCAATACAGCCTGTTCAGTTGCAGAGACCATAGACAACAATTCTGACAATTTGTTTTTACATGAAGAAATAAGGGCGCTGTGATTCATCTTAACCCTCAACAATCTTGTTCAATTTTTTTTGCCACAATTCACGTCGTTTAAGGATTGATGCTTTATTTTGGATACCACCCGATAGTGTTCTTTGAAATGCAGCATTTTTACACAATGATTTAAACGCATCCCTAATTCTCGATTCTTTTCCATTCACCATATTCTGAGACAGATTGGCAAAACTATGCATCAGCAAGTCATAATAGACGATACTCTGTTTTGGACGGTTTTTTGTAGTGTCCGTAAAAACTGTATTCTCAAAAATATCGCAACACATTTTCAGAGTTTTGTTGAATTTATTTTTTAATTTTTTTACTTCTTCGTCAGATAGTTGTGAGTTGTTGCGCATGTATGAATCAAGAAATTTCGTCAAACGACCTTCATATCCTTCTAAATCGTCTTGAAGTGCAAAGAATCTAAGAACTATTTCTTCTCCTTCTCTGGAGTCTTTTAATGTATTTCCAAATTTTTCAATTTCCTCAATTTTTGACAGTGTGTGTAGCAAGTTGTTTAGCGGTCCAGGATAAATTGCATTTCTAATTTCTTGATCAGAAAGTTTCACAGCTCCTTGATTTAGGCGTGAAAATATTTCCTGCACCAAATTTGGAGGATTTTCTTTTCTAAGTATTATGCATCGAATAGTTGTAGCTTCTAACTCAGCACAATAGTTACCCAACTGAGAAAATTTTTTTCCTTCTAACTCTTTGTACGCAGTCATGCCTTCCAATGCGAACTCATCGTTGAAAAACTTTTCAATCGTTGTCAATCGTTGGACTCCATCTATAACAAGATGAGTACCATCTGCCGCCTCTGCAAAATAACAAGCTGGTAAGGGTATTCGCATCAGACAGGATTCAATGAACCGAGAAGCTCTTTCCCAGCCCTCCTTGTCCCATTTGTATTTTCTTTGAAAATCTGGATCCAATTTCAGTTTGGGAGGGTTAGAACGAATTCGAGCAGATAGCGTTTCGAAAGGATAGTCAATAGGATAAAGGTTGAGTGTTTTGTCTGTTTGATTTGCTTCTGTCATAATTATTCGCCTCCGCGACAAGTGAGTATTTTTTTGCATATGCTGCTAACGGTGTGGGCGCTGACCTGACGGCTTTTTCGGTCAGGTCGTGCGGCCTGGTTAGCCAATGTGTTCGGTGAGTGGAACAAATACGCCAGCATGATCATCCACGTGATAGTGAATGCCAGCACCATAAGGATAGTCTTCCACTTGCTTTCGCAATTCGGCTGTGTCTGACTCGTAAAGGGTAAAGCGATATTTTTTGGAATAAGTAGCGGACACAGGTACAGTATCAACGGTCAGCTCAACTACATATTCGCCGGGCTCCCATATGAATAGCTGCTGAAACAACAGTATAAATGGCTCGGTGAACATTGGATCAGCTTTGACAGGATTTTTATCTTCTATTGCTCTGGCTTTTAATTTTTCTTGAATATCGTTTCCTAAAGCAGTTTCACTTGCTCGGTACTTCTTTTCAGTAGAACGGTCGAAAAAATTAAGAAAATTAACACTATGTGACCAGTACTCATCGGGCTTCAACTGCAATGGAACAAGCAGGACGGATGTCGTGTCCGTCGGTTTATCAAAATAGTTCTGAGCCGGCAAAGTGACAATTGGCTTACTATCACGGTAAATATGCAATTTGAGTCCACAGACTCTCAATTCTCTCCCACCACTGTTAATGAGACTGAGGTGTAGTCCTACATTTGGATTGCCAACTTTATGAGTAATTTGAATACGACTGTTTACTTCAACATCAACCCTCCGTGGTTTCAGCCACAGACGAATCGGAGGCAATTGAGATAACAAAATTGCGATGGATGACATCACTACAGACCAAAACTTCCAGTCCATGTAAAAGGGGTCGACTGCTGGCGTTACCATTTTGCCTCCTGTTTAGTAACGGGGCCGAGGCGCACCAGCGCGTCAGCGTCTGTGTGCCGCCGAGTGGTGTTAGGCTTCGCATTATTTCTTTATTTGGGTAAAAATTTCAGAATTTAGCCCATCTAAGCGCCCCTCAATCCCGCGATCAAGTTCGAGAACAATGTCAAGCCCACGTGACAAATCGGGATCTAATCGGACAAAAAATCGATTAGCAAAAAAGGGGAGATGCCAGACTTTTGGGGCTGAGCCAATAATGGTCATGATTGTGCCTGCCGGCACTTCGCATTGAAACGCTACCTCGGCCTTCTTGTAAGTTTGTATTGATTCTAAATATGCCCGCGCCGTTTCCTTGCTGACTTGCCTATTGTTGAGGCTGTTATAGACACCGTTCAAAAATACGGGCCGGACGATTTTGTATCTACTCCCTAGCTGAGGAACTTCGTTTGCGTAGATTATTCCACAGAATATAGCTCCAAGCGCGGCAACCAAGGTAAACGCTACGCTTGCTCGTACTATTTTTACCTTCATGCAAGAGAATGTGATGTCCAATATTTTTTCCTCTGCCTAACTCGTATTTGACCGGAATCCGGTCATCCACCCCTTCATTGCCTGAACATCTAATGGACCATAAAACAAACTCTACACAACCATATGATAAATAAACATTTACAGCACTAAATAATGCTCCATCCGATTAGTTGACCGGATTCCGGCCAACATGCTCGGGCTACTTCCACTTGTCATCACTAGCGGTATCGAATTAGCGGCATGCATGAGTTATTATAAATGAAACATACTATATATCCGCCTGGTTACTATTGTCAAAGGACAAGGAATGATCATTACCCCGAACGACGTTTTCAGGGAGACAGGGGCAAAACCGATCAACGTAATGTTTGCAGCAACTTGATATGATGTGAGAAAAACTGTTTGCCACAGGGCCGCAAGCGTGGTATCAGGTTCAGCTTTTGAATTTAACCTTGGAGCATTGCAGTGATACACCTGTCCAACATTACCAAACAGCATGGTTCGCAACTGCTTTTCCGCGACGCCAGCTTCCAGATCCTGCCCGGCAGCCGCAATGGCCTGGTCGGGCCCAACGGGGCCGGCAAGACCTCCATCTTCCGCATCATCATGGGCGAGGAAGACGTGGATGGCGGCGAAATCAGCTGCGCCAAGAAGACTACCATCGGTTATTTTTCCCAGGATGTGGGGGATATGTCCGGGCGCTCGGCCCTGGAAGAGGTAATGGCCGGCTCGGCCGAGACGGTGCGCCTGGCCGGGGAGCTGAAGGCCATGGAAGCGGCCATGTGCGAGCCAATGGACGACGACGCCATGGCGGCCCTGCTGGAGCGCTACGGCGTTGCCCAGGAGGAGTTCGAGCATCGGGGCGGCTATGATCTGGATACCCGGGCCCAGACCGTGCTGACCGGCCTGGGCATTGGCCCGGACCGCTTCAACCACCCGGTGGAATCGTTCAGCGGCGGCTGGAAGATGCGCATCGGCCTGGCCAAGATCCTGACCCTGAAACCGGATGTACTGCTGCTGGACGAACCCACCAACCACCTGGACGTGGAATCGATCATCTGGCTGGAAGAGTGGCTGGCCGGCGAGTTCGACGGGGCCCTGCTCATGACCAGCCACGACCGGGACTTCATGAACCGCATCGTGACCCGCATCGTCGAGGTGGCCAACAAGACGGTCACCACCTATGGCGGCAACTACGACTTCTACGAGCGGGAGCGGGACATCCGCCGGGAGCAGCTCCTGGCCAGCCACAAGCGCCAGCAGGACATGCTGGCCAAGGAGGAGGATTTCATTGCCCGCTTCGCGGCCCGCGCCTCCCATGCGGCCCAGGTGCAGTCGCGGGTGAAAAAGCTGGAGAAGATCGAGCGCATCGAGATCCCGCCCGAGGAGCGCAGCGTGCGCTTTGAATTCAGCGAGCCGCCCCGCAGCGGCGACGACGTGGTGGCCATGGACAACCTCGGCAAGGTCTGGCAGACACCGGACGGGGTGGATAATTCCATCTTCAGCGGCGTGTCAGGCATGATCCGCCGGCAGAACAAGATCGCCGTGGTTGGGGTCAACGGTGCCGGCAAATCGACCTTCCTCAAGGTCCTGGCGGGCCAGACCCAGCCCACCAGCGGCAGCGTCACCATCGGGGCAAACGTGAAGATGGGTTATTTCAGCCAGCATGCCATGGAACTGCTGGAGCCCCGCAAGACCGTGTTCGAGACGGTGCAGGATGTGATGCCCATGGCCAATATCGGCGTGATCCGCAACCTGTTGGGGGCCTTCCTCTTTCAGGGGGATGCGGTGGACAAACGTATCGAGAATCTCTCCGGTGGCGAGAAGAGCCGGGTCCTGCTGGCCACGCTCCTGGCGCAGCCGGTCAACCTGCTGGTGCTGGACGAACCGACCAACCACCTGGACATCCGCTCACGGGAAATCCTGCTGGATGCCCTGCGGGATTTCGGCGGCACCGTGGTGCTGGTCAGCCATGACCGCCACTTCCTGCGCCTGCTGGTGGACCGGGTTTTTGAGATCGATCATGGTGAGATGCGGGTCTACGAGGGGAACTACGAATATTACCTGGGGAAGTCCCTGGCAAACTGAACCGTCAGCCGGAATAGGATTCTTACCACTTCCTGCCACCCAGCTCCTTGCTCAGGCATTCCAGCAACCCCCTATGGAATTCAGGGGACATTGCCTCTATGTTGCGGCTCATACGGCCGCAGTCGGCAAACGTGACCTCGAAAGGTTTCGTATTCGTGCCGATGATGTCCCAGATGCTGACAGCTCCTTCCGGGTCCCTGATGATGCGATAAGCGCCGCGCCCCGAGACATGGGCGCTGAACGCGGCCAGGGCGGCCTTGCACTGGCGTTGCAGGGTTTCTTTTGTTTCCATGGCAATTCCTCGATTAAATTAAGTCGAAAGCCCTCATGATGCCACCATGCCGCCGGAAACCACGAACTTGACAGCCTCCTCCACGGTCATGCCGCTCTCGTACACTTCATCTTCACGGAAAAACAGGGCAAAGCCCGAGGTGGGATTCGGCATGGTCGGCACATAGACCACTACCAGCCGCTGACCGTCACGCTCCACCTCGGCGGTTACAAAACCGATTGCCCGCACTCCCGGACGGGGCCACTCCACAAAAACCGCCCGGCGGTACGAGGTCTTTCCCTCCCGGAATACCTTGGTCAACTGCTTGCTGGAGAGATAGATGGACTTTACCAGCGGAATGCGCGACAACATCTCGTCGCCCCATTGCAACAGCCTGGTCCCCAGCACGTTGGTGGCCAGGATTCCGGCCAGGTAGATCACTACGGCCCCGGTGATCATGCCGAGGCCGGGGATGTGGGACTCCCGGTGGCTGATCAGGGTGAACAGGCTGTCCAGGTAGCTGCCCAGGATGCCATCGGCAAAATTGAACAGGAATTTCAGGATAAAAATGGTGATGCCGAAAGGGATCACCACGAACAGACCGGTAATAAACATCCTTCTCAAGTGGTCAAGTATTCTCTTCATGCGCTCCTCGGGCCATGGGTTTGCAGCGAGCATACCCTTTTCAGTGCCAAAGTCAACAGTCCGTAACCGGCCGGTTTGCCCTGAATTGATTGGAATAATTGAGAGGTTTGACTTCTGGCCTCTGATTGTGTAATCCTTTGTCGCAACCGCAAAAGCAGAAATCGATTCATAGAGAAAACAGGATGTGGAAAGTGAAAACCGGAAAAAATACTGATGACGGAGCCCACTCGGTCCGAGCACTGGAACGGGGGTTGGAGGTACTGCGCTGCTTCAAACCGGAAGAAAGATTCCTTGGCAACCAGGATATCGCCCAGCGCACCGGCTTGCCTAAACCGACCATCACCCGCCTTACCCATACCCTTACCAATCTTGGTTTTCTCAGCTATTCCGAGAAACACGGCAAATATCGCCTCGACTCCGCAGCCCTTACCCTTGGCTATTCCTATCTGGTCAACATGGATGTGCGCAGGATAGCTCGCCCAATGATGCAGGAACTGGCGGAACATGCCCAGGCTTCGGTGTCGTTGAGCGTCCAGGACCGGCTCAACATGCTCTATATCGAGGCCTTCCGCAGCAGTGCGACCGTCACACTGGCCCTGGACGTCGGCTCCCAGATCCCCCTTGCCACCACCTCCGTGGGAAGGGCGCTGCTCTGTGCGCTGCCGGAGAATGAATACACGGCCATTCTCCAACAGGTGCAAGACAGCAACGAAGCTGATTGGCCGCTCATCAAGGCCGGAATCGATCAGGCCAGGGTAGATTACGCCACCCGCGGATTCTGCTTTTCGCTGGGGGACTGGATACCCGATGTCCATGCCATAGCCGCCCCGCTCATCCCATTGGATGGTTCGAAGATCCTGGTCTTCAGTTGCGCCGGCGCCGCCTTTCAACTGAATCGCCGCTTGCTCGAAGAGGATCTGGGCCCCCGCCTGCTCCATCTCATTGCCAAGGTCAAGGATGCCCTTGATCGGCTGCCATGATGCCTCGACCTTAATCACACCAACAGAAAGACCCAAGAAACTCATTGTAATGACAGGGAATATAAATGACCGACCTTATTACCGCCGAAGGATTGAAAAAGCTGGAAACCGAATACCACCAACTGTGGCGCGTGGAACGCCCCAAGGTCGTCCAGGGTGTGTCGGACGCGGCCGCAGAGGGCGACCGCTCCGAAAATGCCGAATATATCTACGGCAAGAAACGGCTGAGGGAGATCGACCGTAAACTGAAACACCTGGGCAGCAGGCTCAAGGTCCTCAAAGTGGCCGGCCCGCCCACGAACCTCAATGTGATTTCATTCGGCTGCTGGGTTACTTATGAAGACGAAGACGGTTCGGAGCGCTGTTACCAATTGGTCGGGCCCGACGAGATCGACGTGACTGCCGGCCGGATCAGCATCGATTCACCGGTGGGCCAGGCCCTGCTGCACAAAAAACTGGATGACGAGGTCATCATCAATCGGCCGAACGGCGAATTGGTCGTATATATCACCGGCATCAGCGCAACACGGCCCAAGAGATAAGGGCTGTCAGGTTTTGAACAACTCAGGTTGTTCAAAAATAACTATTAAGCACCGGCACATAACTCCCCCTGTCCCCCTCTTAACTTAAGAGGGGGGACGCGGATGGCAACCTCGGCGGCTCAATTAATGCTAATGATCGTGGTAGCCCAGGACGACCAGAATGCAGCTGCCATCGGCTATTACGTTGATATCGCGCTGACGGCAGAGCGCTATGGCCTCCGCGCTTTCCGCACCCGGCTGCATCCAGATGTTTTTGATCCCTTTTTCGATTGCCAGCGGCACAAGCTGTTCCGTCACCTGGGGCGGCGTGATCATGGAGATGCTCTCCACATCCTGAGGCAGGTCACCGATGCCGACAACGCAGGCTACTCCTTCGATCTCTTTCTCATTGGGGTTGACCGGGACCACCCGGCGCCCGTGCTGCTGGTAGCAGCGCAGAACCTTGTTACCAAACTTGTGGCGGTTGGTTGATGCCCCCACGACCCCAAAGGCCGGCGATGCCAGAAAAGTGTCGATCTGTTCTTTTGCGGCCATGATGTTCTCCTTTTGGTTTTGTTCGCAGAATTTCATTCCATGCGACTGATGCAACTATACCAAATTTCAACCGGCTATGCCATGTGCTCAGAGAGCCCCGAATGAGCACAATTCGTACAATTCCCATCCTGCAGTTTTCATCACCGCATAAAATCCATCTTACCAAAATGTAATGTCAACGTAATGCGTCTGTAAGGTTAACAAGAATAAGCTTTAGATAAATTAGGCTTGCTGCCAATACCTCATAAACGCCTGGCATACTTTCGAATCAAACGGACAGTAATCGAGGACTCAGCCATGCACTACAATACCTGGTATTCAAAATCACGCAAATTCCTTGCCTTGACCGGAGCTGTCGCCATGTTGATAAGTTCCGGTTGCGGCAACCAATCCCAAACACCTGTCAGCGCTACAGCCAACGACATCGCCGTGAATAAGGACGGACTCCCGCTGAGCGGCAAACTTCAGGCGCCCACTCCCCCTGCCAAGGCAGTTTTCGGAATGATCTATCACAATACGAACGATGGCAGCGATTACATCTATGACGGCCGCCAGTGGGTGCCCCACGATGGATCGGTCGATAAATTCTACATGACGGCACCTTCCCAAAAGGTCGCCGCAGCCGCGGTGTCAATGGCGTCTCTCAACGGCGGCGCCCACGACCAGCATGCAGCCTATGACTGCGAGGCCTGCCACAGGGTAGACTGGGCCAACGGCCTGGGTCTCGTCTGGTTCGACAACCCGAACAGCCCCGCCATCGGTACCGGCATGCCCGCCCCTGTCTTCAATGAAGCCAACGCAACCTGCTCGAATATTGCTTGCCACAGCATGCCGACCGGTATGACCTTCAGCTATTATTTCCCCGACGGGACAGGGCAGCCGGTGCTTAATACTGTCAATATCAACAGCAACCCTGCCGCGGCTACACCCAACTGGTTCTCCACCGGTGCCGGTTGCGCCGCCTGCCATGGCAATCCACCGGTCAATGGCTCCAGCGGTTCGAACCTATGGCATAGCGGGCAGCACGCCACGTCGATTCCCGGCGCGAACGAGTGCCAGTTCTGCCACCCGGATGCCAGCAGCCCCAACAACGGGATCGGCGACACGATCACCAACCAGTCGTTGCATGCAAACGGGGTCATAAATGTTCAGGCTACGTTTAAATCGGCCTGTTTCAGCTGCCATTAAAGACCATGATTCTCTTGTCCACCTGTTGCAACTACGAGATAATAAAGGAAATTCGCAAGTCGCCGCAATAAACCAAATTGGTTATAATTTATGAAAACAAATTACTACATAAACGGTTGACAAATTTGAACAAATAAAGTTATTTTAAAAAGCAATTAAGTACAAAATAGATACACGACAATACTAAACCACCCGCAAGGGTGGGACGGAAAGCCTACAGGGTCTCACCGAGACAGCCGGGTCGCCGAAATATCCTCCGATATTCAGCGACCCGGTTTTTTTTGTGCCCAATCTCTAAGTAAAGGCAACCAGCCGCCTTCCATATGGAGACATTGAAAACATGACACTGACAAACCATACGATTCGTACCTTAGGCATGATGGCAATCCTATTGTCTGGTATATATTTGTTTGCAGGCAAAGCAGAGAGCGCTACTGCACCGGTAGTCAGCACCCTTGCCCCCATTACGGAAGGTGTCAGCACCCCGGTAAGGCTCGCAACCGACCTGTCAGGCAACATATATGTTTCCGACCCGCGCGGAGGAGGCATCCACAAATACAGCAACGCCGGCAAATTGCTGCAGACTATAGCGACTGCCAATGACGTGCTGGGTATAGCCATCGCTCAAAACGGGGACTTGCTTGCCAGTCAAGGTACTTATGTAGCTGCATTTGATAAAAACAGCGGCGCCCTGCTCTCCAAGTTCGGCACCTTTGGCAAGGCCAACGGCATTGCCGTGGCCGGCAACGGCTTCGTGTATGTGACAGACAGTGTCAACAACTGTGTCCAGGTATTTAACGCCGCATATGCCCCGGTCACCACCGGTGTTGCCGCCAGCGGCCTGCCTGTGAACAGCTTCGGCTCGGCCGGTCGCGCGGCCGGCCAGTTTACGCAGCCAACCGGCATCAGCTATGAAAAGATCTCCAACCAACTGGCCGTGGCGGATACGCTCAATGGCCGGATCGAGTTCTTTTCCACTTCCGGAGTCTACCAGAGCACCCTTGGCACCTTTGGAGCCGGTCCACTGCTGTTCAGTTCCCCGGAAGGCGTTGCCTTCGAATACTCCGCAAATGGGCAATCCCTTAGCCGGATCTATGTTGTCGATTCCTACCAGAGTATTGTTCAGGCCATCGATGCCGCCACATCTACCTTTCTCCGCAATATAGGCGGTTATGGCACTACGAGCGGCAAACTTGTCGTGCCCGCCGATGTCCTGTACGACCCGTTCGATCCGCTCAACAACCGCTTGCTGGTTGCCAATGGCACGGGGACTGTCGCTTTATTCGCCATTGACAGCACCAGTGCCGGTCAACCGGCTTCCGGCCCGGCACTTGTCGTTAATGCCGTGCCAACGGTCACCAACCTTAATACGATCATTATTGACGGCACCACGGCCAGTGGCGCGACCGTAACGGTCAACGGCATTGTGGCAACCGTCACCGGAACCAGTTGGACCAGTACTGTCCCACTGACCTCAGGCATCAACGTCATTACTATTTCAGCCACCGATTCCAGCGGCACAACGACCCAAACGGTAAGCGTCAATGCCCAGGCTCCGGCTGTCAATCAGGTGTCCCTCACGATAACTCCGTTCCCCACACTTACGACAGCCAGCAGCATTACCCTGACAGGAACCGTTGACGTCGGCGGCGCCGTGACTGCCAACAGCCTGTCCGCCACCGTTACCGGCAACAGTTGGAGCGTCACGGTCCCCCTGAGCCAGGGTGCAAACAGTTTCCAGATTATAGCCAGCAAGGCCGGCATGAATAACAGCACCGCCACGGTCAACATCACGATGGACAACATCGCGCCTGTACTGACCGCCTACATGCTCCAGAACAACAGCACCTCCAGCACGCCGGTGCAGACCATCTCGGGCACAGTCACCGATACCGGCGCAACCAGCGTGACCGTCACCATCAACGGCACCAGCCAAACCATCCCGGTCACCAATGGGACCTTCAGCATGGCCGCTGTCCTCAACATCGGCGCCAATACCGTCAGCGTGACCGCTACCGATGCCGCCGGCAATTCCAGCGCCCCGGCAGTCAGCAACATAACATATGATCCTCAGGCCCCTCTGTTCACTGTGACCACGCCCAATGGCTCGGCATCGAACGCGCCCAGCTTTACCCTTACCGGGACAGCGCCGGCAGGCAGCTCGGTAACAGTGAACAACTTGCCGGTAGCCATGAGCAATACAGCCGTGGCAAAAACGGCAAGCGCCCAGGCCACGCTGAACGGTACCACCTGGACTGCCGCTGTGACCTTGAATCCTGGCCCGAACTACTTTGAAATAGTCGTAACCGATCCCGTAAGCAAAAAATCCGCAGCCACAGCCGAAACCATCGCCTATGTCCAGGGGTTGCCATCGATTGCCGTGACCGATCCTCCGCAGGACATGGCCACCGCCAAGTCATCATTGGCAATAAGCGGCACGGTTACCGCCGGGGCCACGGTCACTGCCACGGTAAATGGCACCAATGTACCGGTTACCGTCAACGGCACAACTTTCGGCCTGACGCTGCCTGCATTTACTACCCCCGGCAGTTATACCGTAAATATAGTTGCCACCGATGCTTCTGGCAACGCCAGCACCACCCGCACCGTGATCTACGATCCGATCGTGCCGGTGCTGACCGTGGTTTCGTCCGCACCGCTCAAGATAACGGCTACAGGCGGCGTACTGGTGGCCAAGGATAAAAACGGCCCGGTCGGCAACGTGACCATTGCCAACGGAACATCCACCCTGGATCTCAGCGGCGTTACTTATGACTCCGCCAGCCTGAACGTCTATGCCCTTTCCGCAGCCGGTGTCAGCACCCGCAACGGCGATCTGGATGGCAATGGACAGCTTGGAATCAGCGATGCATTGCAAGCGTTACGCATGGCCTCGGGATTGGTTACGCCTACCACCGCTGAATTGCTGCACGGCGATGTGGCCCCACTGGTCAACGGCGTTCCGGTGCCGGACGGCGTTATCGATATCCGGGATGCGTTGGTGATCCTGCGGGCCTCGGTAGGTTTGGTCAACCTGTACTAACGCAGCAAACGAGGAATTCGCCATGAAGATCAAATCCTTTATTTATATGATGACCAGCGCGGTAATACTGCTGGCCGGTTGCGGCGGAGGTGGCGCATCCAGCGGCACGCCGCAGCCGCAAGTACCCACTGCGGCGGTGGTGACGCTATCCACAACCGGAACCGTGCCCAGCGGTGACGCCATCGGCGGCATTGATGTTACGCTGAACCTGCCCCCCGGAGTTACGGTAAAGGCCACTCAAAACCCGCCCATACCGGATACGGGAGTGGTTGTTCCCCAGGGCACAGCGGCCAATGCCTCCAGCGGCACGAGCTTTTTGACAACCTATACCCCAGGCACGCCAGGGAAGGTTAGAATACAACTGATAAGTTCCTATGGCATTGCGCCCAACGAGGCTTTTGCGCTTGTCAACTGCGATATCGCTTCCGGAAGCTCTCCCGTGCCGACCGACTTCACCATCACCCCCAACACCGGCGTTTCACCGACCGGGGTGATTGATGTGATTAATAATGGAGCTGCGCTGCCGACGGTGACGATCAACTTTAGCGCCGTAATCAGGTAATACGTTTTGCCTGGAGCAGGTTGGGCGATTGCCGGTTTCGCTGAAAAAACTGGGCAGATTTGCCAAAAAAAATTGTGATGTTAGACTTATGTCACACTACCTCATGCCAGCTTATAGCGCTTAATTAAACCTTATATTTCAGCAAGTTCTGACAACACCCGGCACCGCGTTCCGATGCCTCAAATACAGATAAATTTCTCCGTTACCCGGCTCTGCCAGGCAACGGTCTAACCCCAATAAACATGTTCAGTTAGTTGAACCGTCCAAATCGGATCAGCCGCCTTGGTTGTTCAGGAGCCTTTCATGAAGAGATCGATAGCAGTGACCCTGGCCTACGTGCTATATGCCCTCATCGCTTCCTTCAGCGCCCACGCGGCTGATGCACCCCACGACGCTGCCTCGGGCTTCACCTGCGCCACCTGTCATATTGCGCACATCGCCCTGGGCAGCACCGGATACAACAATATCTGTCTGAACTGCCACCGGCCGGGCGACCCTGCCGCCGGCATCAACCCGTTTACCGTGGCAGATGCCGCCGATCCTTTCAAAACCCATTCAACGGCCGGGATCAGCAAATTGCAGCAGACGTCCCACCGCTGGGATGGACCGGACACGGTGCCCGCTGCCGGTGCCCAGGCGCCGATCCAGGCGCCCATGACCACTGCCGGCTTGCGGGGAAGAAGCGGCAATGCCCTGGCCTGCGTCCGTTGCCATAGCCCCCACTACAATACCTACGGCAAGTTCCAACGCATTCAAAACGATCAGGACCAGCTCTGCCTTGATTGCCACCGTTCCCGCAACGTGCAGTCCCATCTGCAGGGGAGCCATCCGGTCAATATCAACTATGATGCCTCGGCAACCACCAAACCCGGCTCATTCAACTCGCCCCCGGTAAACGCCAACCCCGCCAATCCGACCTCGGACCTCAATGCCCAATTGACCGCCACAAACCGGACAGTACTCTGCTCCACCTGCCATGGGGTGCATTACACCGATTCCCGCAGTTCCACCGTCGATGGCCAGGCCAATTTCGCCAACCTGAGCAGCGGCGACGGCAACCTGCTGCATACCGACCCGCGCGGGGCCAAGGTAGCCGCCGGACAGCCGGATAAACTGAACATCTGCACAAACTGCCATGCCGGCAAGAAAAGTCACAACATCAAGGGGCAGGACATTCAGTGCCTCGACTGCCACGCTGCCCACGTCGATTACGACCCCAACGACCCCAACAACACCAAGGGCACCAACATCGACCTGATCCGGCGTTATGTGACCAAGGCCGGGCAGCCCAGCCAGGTATTCTTCCGCTACACCGGCAGCCAGCGCGAATATGTGAACCCGCAAGGGACCGGCGTCTGCCAGGGATGCCACGACGTCCCGCCTCCAGGCGGCAACTATCCTGCCCAGCACGGCAGCACCGATCCCAATGTCTGCAACACCTGCCATTATCATAACAGCAGCGCCGGTTCCTTCTCCGGTGCCTGCACCGCCTGCCACGGCTATCCGCCCACCACCACCGCCATCGGTGGCAGTAACGGCTTGGCAGCACCGGCCACCAACGCCCTCGGTTCCGCGCCTGCCAGTGCCGGCGCCCATGCCGCCCATGTGTCAACCCGGGGCATCGGCTGCAACGCCTGCCACAACGGCTATGAAGGCAAACCCATGCCCAGCCAGACCATCGACATCGGTTTCGCCGTCAACGCAAGCAACGTTATCGGCTTTGTCAACAGCGTTGCCAACGGCACCTTCAGCGGCACCAACAGCCTGACCGGATACTCGTGGAGCGGAGCAAACGGCACCACTATCACCACGGCCGCCAATTTCAACAGCACCTGCAGTATTTACTGCCACGGCAACACCCTGACCGGCGGCACCTTGACCAATCCCTCCTGGACCGGCGGCGCCAGCCAGGCCGCTTGCGGCACTTGCCACGGCGCAACCGCGGCGGCCCCGCCCACCACCGGCAGCCATGCCATCCATGCCGGAGCCGCTGGCCCCCTTGCCATGAGCTGCGATCAATGCCACGGGCCACACCCGGACAACAGCCATGTCAACGGCAGTGTAAATTGGGACCTCACCGCCGTGGGCGGACAATACAAGACGCCAAGCGCCGCATCATATGCCGCTACCGGCACCACCACCAACCTGGCCCCGAGTTCCGCCTACGGCACCTGTTCCGTCAAGTGCCATGGTTCCGCCACACCCACCTGGGGCGGGACCCTCTGGTCCACGACCGACCAGTGCGGCATGTGCCACAGCAGCACCGCCAGTGGGGGCGTGACCGCTACGACCCCATTCTACGACACCTCGTATCCGGTCAAGGTCACCACGGTTACCGATGCCAAAGTAGGTGCCCATACCTCCCACATCGCCATGACCGACAGCCTGGCCACCGCAATGAATTGCGCCGACTGCCACGGAGCCGTCACCCTGACTTCGGGAACACACATGAACGGCACCACGAATTTTGTCTGGAGCGTATTGGCACAGAAGGGCGGTCTGGCGCCGGCATATAACCCGGCCACCGGCGTGTGCAGCAATGTTTATTGCCACGGCGCCGCCATGCCGGGCGGCGACACCTCGGGCACCAACCGGGCACCCACCTGGAATGTGCCGTTCCTGACGCCGACCATTTCGGCCGCAGCCTGCGGCACCTGCCACGGCTTCCCGCCGGCAGCGGCGACGGGCCATCCGGCCGTTGCAATCCCGGCCGGCTTCCCGACCAGCGCCTCAATCGGGACCACCTGCAGCTGCCACGCCAACATCAACCCGGCCGGCAACAGCTATGCCACGATCTTCGTGGACAAGAGCCTGCATATCAACGGCACATTGGAAGTCAGCGGCGGCGGCACCTGTGATTCCTGCCACGGCTATCCGCCGGCACCGGCCGGTTTCATCGGCACCCACAATAACTGGTCCAGCGCCAGGACCGAAGATTATCCCGGCGGCGGCGGTGCCCACATCATCCTCAATCATGTAAGCAAGTTGGCCAATCCTGGTGAAGGCTTTGCCAACTGCAACAAGTGCCATAACCCGGCAGACCACCAGATGAGCCCGATCTCGTTCAGCCCGAGCCGGAACATCAGGGTTAACGTAAACCAGGACTTCAGATTCGCGGCCGCCAAGCTGGCCGGATATACTTCGAATCGCCTGGATGGTGCCGCGCATCAGACCGGCACCTGCTCCAACATCAGCTGCCACATGGGCGCAACGCCCAAGTGGGATCCAAATCACTAATCAACAGGGTGAGCAGTACGTTAGTGAGTAAGAACAACCTCAATTATGATAGCGGTCGATCCTCTTTATGAGAGAAAAAGAACATGGAAAATCATTTTGCGCAGCGGGAAAATCATAGGTTGACGATAGCGATTACGATGTTGGCCGGTCTACTCGCTACCATTGCTTTTGGTGCCAACACGGTCCAGGCCAGCTTCCTCAATTCCTGCAGCACCTACTGCCACGGCATGCCGCCGCGGGATGGCGCCCGCAAGGCCAATCCCCATTTCAACTCCCAATCCAGCGCCTTCATCGGCAACCACCGCAACCACCTGCCGGCCACGCCCGTTGCCGGGGACTGCAGCATATGCCACACTCCGGTTGCCCCGACCGATTTCGGCCATCAAAACAATATCATCGGGATGGCCAACAGCCTGAAAGGGTACTCGTCCGCCGCCCTGCGGGCCAAATACGATAAGGGGGTATTCTTTAACCAGACCTCGATCCCCAATCTGACCAATGCCACCTGTTCCAACGTCAGTTGCCACTTCGAGAAGAAGACGCCGGCGTGGGGCTCGGCCCCATATGCCACACCCGCCGACTGCAATGCCTGCCATGGCGCGCCGCCGTCCGGCGCTGCCACCGGCACTGCCGGCAGCCATGCCCGCCACGATGCCTACTTCCCCGGCACAGCCAACTGCCAGAAATGCCATCCCGGTTATACTGTCTTCAGCCATGCCAGCAGTGCCGGGCGGCCCTTGCGGGTCCAGGGATATCTGCGTAACCCGCAAAATAACCTTGAAACCGGCGCCACCTACTCCGGCACCGGCACCAACTACCTGCCCAGCAAGAGCGGCGCTCAGACCTTCGGCAGCTGCAACAATCTCTACTGCCATAGCAACAGCGGCCCCAACAACACGGCCAGGGCCTATGCCTCTCCCACCTGGGGGTCGGGAGCCCTGAACTGCGGCAGTTGCCATGCCGATATGTCCACCGTAACCAGCACCGCGCCAAACGGCGGCCATTATGCCCATGCCAGCACCGCCAATACGACCGGCCCCAAACTGGCATGTTCCACCTGCCATCCCGGTTACAGCGCCACCAGCGTCAATGTGCCGACCCACGTCAACCAGCAGGTAGAACTGGCCTTTGCCACCGGCGCTGCCACCACCTATTCCAAGGCCTCGCCGATGCCTGCGGGCGGCGCCTGGGGCACCTGCTCAGCCAGCGCTTGCCACGGCACTGCCAGCGGCCTTGTCTGGGGCGGGACCCTTTACAAGGTCGGCACCGACGACTGCAGCACCTGCCATGCCAGCAGCGCCGCTGGAGCGGTCACCGCCAGTAATCCGTTCTACTCCACCGCTTCCCCGACCAAGGTAACGGCAACAACCGATCCCAAGGTCGGTGCCCATACCTCCCATATCGCCATGATCGACAGCATGGCTACCGCCCTGAATTGCAGCGACTGCCACGGCACGGTCACCATGACGTCGGCCAACCACATCACCGGCGTCACAACCTTTGCCTGGAGCACCCTGGCCCAGACCGGCGGCTTGACACCGACCTACAATGCTACTACCGGCGCATGCAGCAACGTCTACTGCCACGGCGCCAAGATGCCGGGCGGCGATACCAGCGGCACCAACCGGACCCCGGTCTGGAACGCGTCATTCCTGCCGGCGACCATCAGTGCCGCAGCCTGCGGCTCCTGCCACGGCTTCCCACCGGCGGCGGCCACCGGCCATCCCAGCGTGACCATCCCGGCAGGTTTCCCGGCAACCGCATCGATAGGAACCACTTGCAGCTGCCATGCGAACATCAACCCGGCCGGCAACAGTTACGCCAATATCTTTGTGGACAAGACCCTGCACATCAACGGCACCGTGGAGGTGATCTCCAGCGGCGCCTGCGATTCCTGCCACGGCTATCCGCCGGTCAGCGTCGGATTTGTCGGTACTCATAACAACTGGTCCAGTGCCAGGACAGAGAATTATGCCGGCGGCGGCGGAGCCCATGCCATCCTGAACCACGTCAGCAACCTGGCCAAACCGAGCGATGGCTTTGCCAACTGCGTCAAGTGCCATAACCCGGCCGATCACCAGATGAGCCCGATCGCCTTTAACCCGAGCCGGAACATCAAGGTCAATGTCAACCAACGCTACCGGATGGAGGCAGCCAAACAGGATAAATACACATCAAACCGCCTGGATGCGGGGGCACATCAGACCGGTACCTGCTCGAACCTCAGTTGCCACTTCGGAGCAACACCCAAATGGGATCCGAGCCATTAATTAAATCAACCGGCCTGCCCCCTTCTGTTCCGGGAGGGGGCAGGAAATGATCAGGCGCCAGCCTGTCACAACTTGCGATAAAGCAGACCTAGATAAGGGGCAAACCATGGGAAGATACCGAGCGAGCAGAGGACTATACTCGCACTTGACAACCGGAATCACGGTACTGGCGATCATGACTTTCTGTGCAGCCGGGACTGTCAAGGCCGAAATTCTCAATTCCTGCAGCACCTACTGCCACGGCATGCCGCCGCGGGATGGCGCCCGCAAGGCCAATCCCCATTTCAGCTCCCAATCCAGCGCCTTCATCGGCAACCACCGCAACCACCTGCCGGCCACGCCCGTTGCCGGGGACTGCAGCATATGCCACACTCCGGTTGCCCCGACCGATTTCGGCCATCAAAACAATATCATCGGGATGGCCAACAGCCTGAAAGGGTACTCGTCCGCCGCCCTGCGGGCCAAATACGATAAGGGGGTCTTCTTCAACCAGACCTCGGTCCCCAATCTGACCAATGCCACCTGTTCCAACGTCAGCTGCCACTTCGAGAAGAAAACCCCGGCCTGGGGCTCGGCCCCATATGCCGCACCCGCCGACTGCAACGCCTGCCATGGCGCGCCGCCGTCCGGCGCTGCCACCGGCACTGCCGGCAGCCATGCCCGCCATGATGCCTACTTCCCCGGTACAACCAACTGCCAGAAATGCCATCCCGGCTACACGACCTTCAGCCATGCCAGCAGTGCCGGGCGGCCCTTGCGGGTCCAAGGTTATCTGCGCAACCCACAAAACAACCTTGAAACCGGCGCCACCTACTCCGGCGCCGGCACCAACTACCTGCCCAGCAAGAGCGGCGCCCAGACCTTCGGCAGCTGCAACAATCTCTACTGCCACAGCAGTGCACAGAATGCCACCAATGGCACCAGCGCCGGAGTGACGTACAAGACCGTTGTCTGGGGTTCCGCCGCCCTTGGCTGCTCCGGTTGCCATGTTGACGAGGCCACCGATGCAACAGGCACCGGCAGCCACAAGGTCCACACCATTTCAACCGGCGCCAACTATGATTGTTCAAAATGCCATCTTGGTTACACCAAAACCACAATCACCACGACAACTCATGTCAACGGCCTGATCGACCTGGGTGCAACCGGAATTACCTATTCACAGGGCAGCGGCGCCTCCAATCCCGCGGCAAACGGTTATGGCACCTGTTCCGCCAGTACCTGTCACGGTTCCGGCACTGTAACCTGGGGTGGGACTCTCTGGTCCACAACCGATCAATGCGCCAAGTGCCACGCAAGCAATGCTGCCGGCGCCATAACTCAGACAGCGCCGTTTTACAGCACATCCTTCCCGACCAAAGTGACACTTAACACCGATGCCAAGGTTGGAGCGCACACCAACCATATGACTTCGCAAGCGCTGGGGATTTCCGCCAGTACCGCCTGCACGGACTGCCACGGCACCGTGACGCTTAACAGCGCCACACACATGAATGGCTCCACGACTTTTGCCTGGAGCATTCTGGCCACCAAGTCCGGGGCACTGGTACCTGCCTATAATAGCGGGACCGGCCAGTGCACCGCCACCTACTGCCACGGCAATTCCATGCCGGGCGGCGACACCACCGGCAGCAACAAGTCACCGGTCTGGAAGGACCCCAACTATCTGCCGGCAACAATCAGCTCGGCAGCTTGCGGGACCTGTCACGGCTTCCCGCCACCAACCGCAGCGGGACATCCCGCCGTTACCATTCCGGCTGGCTTCCCTGCCTCGGCAACCATCGGGACCACCTGCAGCTGCCACTCGAACATCAACACCGCCGGGAACAGCTACGCCAACATGTTTGTCAATCCGGCGCTGCATATCAACGGTGTTTTAGAGACTCCGGCCAGCGGCCACAACTTCCCATTCAGCGGCTCTCTGCATATGAGTGCCGCCGGCACCACGCCATGGGCAAGTTGTACCGGCTGCCATGCCAATACCGCCGGCGGCACCTATCCGGTGGCTGCCGGAACCGCACCGAACTGCACGGGTTGCCATATTAACGGCCTGAGGGCTCCATCCGGCACTTCATCCTGCTGGGACTGCCATGGTGCCAGCGCAACCAATGGCCTGCCCAACGGCACCACATTCCCGAATATCGCCGGTTCCCATGCCCTACACGCCGCTATCACCGGCATCTCCTGCGCCACTTGTCACACCGGCGCGGGGACCGGCACCGCCACGCATGGTTCCAGCAACCGCGTTGCGGCAGCCGCCGCCAGCGTAAAAGTCGCCTTTACAGGCCAGGGTGCAAGCCCGCTTTGGACCTTGGCAACAAAGACCTGCTCCGCCACCAATTGCCACGGTCAGGGGACTCCCACATGGGGCGCCACCAGCACCGCACCTGTGAGCGGATTCCCATATTCGTCAGTGCAATGCGCCAAGTGCCACTCGGGCAATCTGGCGACCGATGTAACCGCGGCAAAACCGTTCTACTCGACCGCCATTCCCCAGGTAACCTCGAATACCAATGCCAAGGTAGGCGCCCATACCGTGCATCTGGCGGCTACGGACGGAATTGCCAATGCACTTGTCTGCTCCGATTGCCACGGCACGGTGACACTCACCGCCCCAACCCACATGAACGGGACCACCAACTTCGCCTGGAGCACTCTGGCAACCAAGAACGGCGCATTGGCACCAACCTACGCCGCAGCAAGCGGTACATGCGCCAATGTCTATTGCCACGGAGCAAGCATGCCTGGTGGCGATACCACCGGGACTAATCGCGCACCGACCTGGACCAATACCTCTTATCTGCCGGCAACCATTTCCGCTGCCGCCTGCGGCACCTGTCATGGCTTCCCGCCGCAACCGGCTTCCGGTCACCCGACTCTGACAACGGCAGTACCTGCAAATTTCGGCAACGGGACTGTTGCCATCGGCAATTCCTGTAACTGCCACTCAAATATCAATACGGCCGGCACGACTTACGCCAACATCTTCGTCAACAAGGCCCTGCACATCAATGGCATCCTGGAAACGCCCAGTAGTGGACACGCCGTGCCGTACTACAACCACCAGGCTGCCGGCACCGGTTCGGCCTGTACCGGTTGCCACGCCATCGGCACCGCCACCAGCGTTTATCCGGCGGCTGTCCTGGGTAACCCGCCGGATTGCCGTGGCTGCCACAAAAAGGCCGCGCCGGGAACCGCCACAGGAACTGCCGCCGTCTATGGCGCCTGCGGCAGTTGCCATGGCAGCCTTACCGCCACCACGGCCCTCACCCAGGGGCGCCCCAATGGCTCGGCATTCCCAGACAAGGCAGGGCGGCATTCTTCCAGCGATTCGGCACACACCAACGCAGCCTGCACAAGATGCCATACCGGCCTCGGCACGGCCGGCGGGACCGGATCTGGAATAAATCATGGACCGGGCAACCGTGGCACCAACCCCAATGTCGTGGGTCCGGGTTTTGCCACCGGCATTACCCTGACAGGTGGCGCAAAAGGCACCTCTCCTTCGATCAGCTGCAATCACACAACCCTTGGCAGCGGTTGCAGTGGCGGCGGCACCAAGACATGGTAATGGGATAGCGGTCCGCTTCATCCGAATGGGGCCGGGCATAATGCCCGGCCTTTTTTCAATCTGCTCAGCCCGGCAATAAATCGGGTATAATAAAATTACGATCGTAACAGGGCCGGGTTTTCACACCTCCGCATGCAAGGGGATCTGCTCCAGCAATCCATGTCAGGAATAAAGAAACATATTACGGCACGGCGCGTCTCTCTGGGTTTCATCCTCTTTGTGGCGGGCATGATGCTGCTTTCGACAATAATTCCCCAGGAAATGGATACTGCTCCAGCGCAATTGAATGCCTGGCGTCAAGGGCATGGCGGCATACTCTGGCTCATTGACTTTGCCCATCTTCAAAGGGTATATGCCCAGCCCTGGTTTGCCATTGCCATCCTGGGAGCCGCAATATCATTGGGCGTATCCGCCTGGGACCAGTTTGCCGTTGCTGGAAAGCGACTGCATGGGACTGGAATTGTTTCCGCCGACGAAATCGCTTCGAATGTGTCCCGGCAACAGGTGGGCGGTATTGCCAAGTTGCACAGATACCAGCCGATTGCAGTTAAAAGTGAGGGACATCTGAAATTTGTCAAAAGTCCCTGGGGGTACTATGGCAATGGCTTGCTGCACATCGGCATGGTCCTGGCGGTCAGTGCGTCTTTGTACGTGGCACTGACCGGCAGGCAGGGTTCGCTTGTGCTGGTAGAGGGAGAGACATCGGGCAACATGCTTTCATGGACGCACTCGGAGCAGGGATTAATCGCCAACCCGCTGGAAATGCCCGGCTCTGTCCGGCTCGACAAGGTTACTGTCCAGTTTGATGGGAAAAACCAGCCCAGCCTGGTTTCATCGGATATTTCCATCATCAAGCCTGCCAATAAGATCGACCGCATAACCTCAACCATCAACACCATTACAAAATACCAAGGCATGCGTGTTTATCATGCCGCCCAGTATGGAGATGCCTTCACCCTCGAATTTGTCGACGCAAACGGTACGCAACACTTAGAGAAAATTCCGATCCAACAGCCTGCCGGCTTGACAAAGGCCGGATATGGCGATTTCGATTTGAACTGGTCGCCCTACATACTGTCGGCCAAGTACGTTCCCGATGCCGATCACAAGTCAATGACCAGCAACAATCCGTTGCTCACCCTACGGCTGCTGGATGGCGAGCGGGAGATGGCGCGAGTGAATCTGGTCCGTAACAGCACCAGTGTGCTGGGTCCTTACCAGGTTCGTTTGCTGAATGTAGAAAAATGGTCCAAGCTGATCTTCGTTGATGTAAGCGGCATGCCCTTGGTATTTGCCGGGTTTGCCGTCATCATGCTGGGCGGTCTGATTCACTACCTGAGTCCGCCCCGGGAGTTGATCGCCATCAGACATTCGGATGATTGCTACCGGGTATATTGGAAGGCGCCCTCTTTCAGTGCATTTTTTGTGGAAGAGCGGTATGAGCTGGCAACCGCACTAACAGGCTGCTGACAAACGTCCTGAGGAAGGCGGATGCAAGGCGCACGGAACGGAGCAGCCGAGGCATAACGCATATAGTTAGCCGAGGTTGGAAGTACCGCGCAACGCCGCAGACGGCCTCCGCAGTAGATTTTAAACAGCCGGCCAAAAAAGGAGTCAACCTGATGAAACAGTCCCTGCAACTGTATGTGGCCGCTAACTGGACAGTTGTCATCGTGTATGTCCTTGCGACTATCGCCAATGCAATCGGAGTACTCTTCAGGAAAGACCGGGCGGAACGCATCGGTTATTGGGCGGCCGGTCTTGGGCTGGCGCTGCATACGGTTGTCATCGCCATCTGGTGGGCCGAGGTGGGCCACGGTCCCTACATGGCTCCCACCGAGGTACTCTCGTCCGACGCCTGGATGATCATGGCCTGCTATTTCGTCTTTTTACGGCTTTACCCTCGCGTCAGCGCATCGAGCCTGATTGCCTTTCCATCGGCTTTCCTGCTGCTGGCGCTGTCCATGTTCTACAACCCCGGAATCCGTACCCTGCCCGCAACCTTCAGGAGCATCTGGCTGGTCATCCATATCGGTCTCTACAAGATATCCCTTGCCACATTGGTGATCGCCTTTGCGTTCTCGATCTTCTATCTGCTCAAGAAAAGAAATGACAGCGGCTGGCTGCAACGGTTACCAGCCATTGAGACGCTAGACATCTACAGCTACCGTTTTGCCGGTTTTGGCTTCATATTCTGGACCATCGGCATGCTGGCGGGCTCTATCTGGGCCTATCAGGCCTGGGGAAGGTTTTGGGGATGGGACCCGACCGAAACATGGTCACTCATTACCTGTCTGATGTTTGGGGCATATCTGCACCTGCGACGTTTTTTCCAATGGAATGGCACGCGCGCGGCGTGGTTCTTTATAGCCTGTTTCTTTATCGCATTATTGTCGCTGTTCGGAATGGCGACACTAAGCAGTTCCATACACTCGGAGTACTTCAAATAGCTACTCTGCCGGCATATGTGATATGCTTATTAAAAAGAAACGTAGTATTGGATGGTTCAAGTGCGGCGACCATGCCGCTTGCCGGATTGCTTATTCCTGATTGCAGTTATCTTGATCCGGATGTTTTTGTGATAGACCTGTTCTCAGCATATTGGGAGTAAGAATGAAGATAAAACGAGTAGCCCTCATCACGCCCCCCTATCACTCGGGCGTCGTAGAATCGGCCGGGACTTGGCTGAACATCGGCTTTGTCTACATTGCCGGGTCATTGCGCGCCGCGGGCTACGAAGTGGATTACTACGATGCCATGTCGCTCTGGCACAAGTGGCCGGAGATCCAGAAGCGCATCGAGGCGTTCCGGCCGGACGCCATCGCCACGACCGCCTACACCGCCTCCATTGTGGACGCAATCAAGCTCTGCCGCCTGGCCAAGGAAATCAATCCCTCCATGCTGACCGTCCTGGGCAACGTCCATGCCACCTTCTGCTACGACGAGATCCTGGCCCATGATCATGATAGTGTCGATTATATCGTGCGTGGCGAGGGAGAGGTCACGCTGGTTGAGCTGTTCGACTGCCTGAATGCCGGTGACGACCCCCAAAAGGTCAAAGGCATCGCCTTCTGGCGGGACGGAGGCGTCGAGGTCACGGCTGCCGCCCCCTACATCCACGACCTGGACAACCTGCCCATGGCCTGGGATCTGGTGGAGTGGCCCATTTACAAGTACCGGGCCAAGCATGACGCCCGTCTGGCAATCATCTCGTCGTCACGGGGCTGCAAACAGCAATGTTCCTTTTGTTCCCAGCAGCTCTTCTGGTCCCGTTCCTGGCGGGCGCGGTCCCCAGAGAATGTGATCGCCGAACTGGAACTTTTGAGCTCCAGATATGGCGTGGAAGTGGCCATGCTCTCCGATGAGATCCCGACCTATGACCGCGAACGCTGGGTACGCATCCTGGACCTGATGATCGAGCGCCGGGTGCCGGTCAAGCTGCTGCTGGAGACCAGGGTGGACGACATCCTGCGCGATGCGGACATCATGGACAAATACCGGCGGGCAGGGGTCGATCATATCTATGTCGGCGTCGAGGCCGGCTCCCAGGAGACCCTGGACCTGTTCAAGAAGGATACCCAGGTGGCCCAGTCAAAGCAGGCCATCGACCTGATCAACAATGCCGATATCGTTTCCGAGACCTCTTTCGTGCTGGGCATGCCCGAAGATACCCCCGAGTCAATCGCCCGCACCGTGGAGCTGGCCAAACATTACAACCCGGACATGGCCTTCTTCCTGGCCATAGCCCCCTGGCCCTATGCCGAACTTTATCCCCAGCTTGAGCAGTATGTGGCCACCAAGGATTACCGCAAATACAACCTGGTGGAACCGGTCATCAAGCCCGTCAATATGACCATGGAGGAGTTGGGGCAAGAACTGGGCAAGGCGTCCCAGAAGTTCTTCATGCACAAATTCCAGAACCTGCACCGGCTTTCTCCCTGGAAACAGGAATTCATGCTGGCCGTACTTGACCTTTTGATCAACCATTCCTATCTGGCCGGCCAGATGAAGGCTGCGATGAGAGATGGCGGCGCCATGCCCGAGGAGGTCAAAGCGCTGCTCAGAGCCGTAAAAACGGCCGGTGGCAAGGGACACATGGACCATCATCCCGCCGTAGCACCTATTCCCTGACCAGGGGCTGAGAGACTGACAGGCCTCGCAATGCCGGGCTTTCAGTGGACATGTAATTATTCCCCTCAAACCGATTATACAAGCTTCCGGATGGCCTGTTGGGCTTGCCACTTGGCAACAGCAACGGCTGCGTTATACTTCGTTATGAACGGAGGCGCGCATGACCCCGGTGTTCCATCCCGTACTTGTTAATTCACCCTTTGCAGACCCTTGCGTCTATGTTGATTTCCTCTTTGACCGGCGCGCCATGCTGTTCGACCTGGGAACCCTCTCTGACCTGCCCACGCGCAAGATCCTCCGTATCAGCCACATCTTTGTCTCGCACACCCACATCGACCATTTCATCGGGTTCGACCACCTGGTACGCCTCTGCCTTGGCCGGCAGAAACAAATCCATCTCTTTGGCCCGGCCGGTTTTGTCGATCAGGTCTGGCATCGCCTGGCCTCCTATACCTGGAACCTGGTCTACAGCTACGATACCGACTTCACCGTTGTCGCCACCGAGATCCATCCCGACGGCAGCGGCCTGTCGAGCGAATTCCATTGCCTGCGGGGTTTCAAGCCCGAAAACGTCACGGTGCGACGCTTCACGGATGGCATCATCCACCTTGAAGAAGGCCTGCTCGTCAGGGCGGCCCAGCTTGATCACAAGATCCCGAGCCTGGCATTTTCATTGGAGGAGAAACTGCACGTCAACATCCTGAAAAACCGGTTGGAGGAGGCGGGACTGGTGGTGGGTCCATGGCTCAATGGATTGAAACAAGCCATCCAGCAGGAGAAACCTGACGATACGCCGATCCAGGCCGCCGGGACCCGTGGGGCAGTGGTATTGACACTGCGGGAATTGCGGGAACAAATCGTCAAGATCGAAACAGGGCAGAAAGTTTGCTATGTTACCGATGCGGCATTCACACCGAAAAATGCCGAACGGATCGTCGACCTTGCCAGGGAAGCCGACTACCTCTTCATTGAAGCCACATTCCTCGATGACGATTCGGACCGCGCCGCAACGCGCCACCATCTAACCGCCAGCCAGGCCGGGAAACTGGCCCGTCGCGCCGCGGTGGCCAGGGTGATACCTTTTCACTTCTCACCCAGGTACACCGGCAGGGGCAATGAGATCTCGGCTGAACTGCAACAGGCCTGGAATGGGTTTAGCCCTTAAATCACGGATGCGGGGAACACCGCATGGGCGGCGCCCCCCCAACACTTAAATCCTGCCATCAACTGCCACAAACATCAGAAATGCTCCCCTCTACCGCTTTCCATTGAGTCGGCATCGTCGTTTTTCCTAGTCCTGGCAGGCGCGCGCTCCCAGGCACTGGCCTGCCAGTTGTCTTTGCGGCCGGCCGCCGGAATCCAGGGCGGCAGGGCCATATTCAGATGGCGGCTCAGTGCGAAAATATAGGGCTCGTACATATGGCGCAGCTGGCGCAAATGTTCGTCGGCCTCCTCCCCTTTACGGAGCTTGAGCCCCTCTGCCGCCAGCATGGTGCGCAATTCCACCAGGGTGTCTGCTGGGAGACGGTTATGGCGCGGCTCTCTTGGTTCGGACAGAAACACCAGCGACAGATCGTTCACGGCATGGCGCGCCATGGCAAAGGTCAATTCGGCCTGACGCTCGCAGGCACCCTCCAACCCGACCATGACCAGGGCGCAGGTGTCGAGAATGGCGGTTAATGCCGCCAGCCACGATTGATTGTCGTGTTGCGAGCGGAAATAGGCCAGAACCGGGAACGAGAGGTGACTTTCAAGCAGTTCTGCCGACCAGCGCTCCCATTCGTGCAACAGCTGCTGCAAGGCTGCCAATCCGTGATCGCTGCTGTGACGGCGCAGCATTTCGGCAGCAGTGGGTGGCGATCCGGCCCGGGCATCGAGCAGGGAAATGCTTACCTCGCGCCTTGAAAAGGACTGGTTCAGGGCAGGCAAATAACCAATGATCAGCGCCAGGAAACCGAGGCCCATGCCGGATTCAAGCACAGTTAGCCCCCTGGCCAGCGATGTTTGAGGGACAACATCCCCCAAACCAAGGGTAAAGAAGGTCGTTCCGCTAAGATAGAGATCAGTAGTAAAATCGGATTCGAGCTTGAAGGAGTGGGGGCCACAGGACCAGTAGAGCAGGGCAAAACCGGTGATCAGCCCAAGGGCCCACAGGCTGAGCAGAAAAAGTAACGATAGTGGGCCAAAGAAACTGAGCAGCGTTTCCAGACGCCTGCCCGAGGTAACTGCACGTCCCAGTGCCAACCACGGGCGCCAGGATAGACGGTAGAAGAATCGTGTCAGGCGGATCTTGCGAGTAACCCTGCGCGGTAGCACGATGGTTTCGAACCCCTCCCAGAGCACTACCGCTATCAGGATGACGCCCAACAATGCAGCAACTATTGCCATATCCCCTCCCGCCCTGTTCCAAAAATCTATGCGTTATCTAAAACAATAACACAATTTACCGATCAAGCCGGAGACAACAACAGGGAACTATCCGGCAACCATTGCCAAACGCGAAGGGTCCTCTCTTTTTGAGAGGACCCTTCGGTGTACTGATTTGGAGTGATTGGGTATTACAAGGTGCTTCCCGTGGCAGGGACAACCTGATCGGTAGGGGGGGCGGCAGAGGGGGCCGGTTCCTTTGGCGTATCGGGCAGGGGAACCTTTGTGACATTCGGCGCCTCGACCTTGGGCGAATCTGCGGCGGGTGGCGCTGGCTGCTGAACCGTATCAGGGACCTTCTGCGTCTCCTGGGCAGGGGTAAGGGACTTTTCTACCGGCTTTGCCTCGCCATTGGCCGGGGATTCGCTCTTTTCCTTTTTCTCACTATCAGAGTCATATTTGATGAGCGCAAGCATCTCGTCGAACTGTTTGCCGTAGACCTGAGACTCCTGTGTTTCGCGCAACAGCAGATCCTTGCGTTTCTGGTCAAGTGTAAGCTTGATGCCGTCGATAGTCTTGAACTTGATTTTGGCCTCGTTGGTAAGATTGGCTTCAGCCTCGCTGAAATCGGGATACTCAAGGTTGATCATCGGATAATAAGTCAGGATGCGGCCCCGGAAATTGGGGTATTCCCAAAGGACGGTACCGCTTGCATCCAATATCTGGGCCGACATTATCAGGTAGTTGTAGTCCCCGGTCACCGACGACAACAGGTTGCTGGAAAAAATCCTTTCATTTTTGTTCAGGCCGCTGACCACGATGAGCATCACCGCATCCAGATTGTTCTTTTGGATATAGTCGCGCAATTCATCATTTTTCCAGAAATATTTGTTGTACTGGATAGTGGCGTCGTCACGCGTCTCGCGGCGGAAGAACAGATTTCCGAAGATGGCCTGCGGATCGCCGCCCAGCAGTGCCACAGTGTAGAAATTGGCGGTTTCCTTGAGTTTGCGGATGAGTTGCGGCTCGTATTTGCGGTTCATGTCGGCAACCAACGAAACGAGTTGATCCTTCTGGGGATACTTGATATCTGAGTCCACATCGATGATGATGGGGGCAACACCCAGGACCTTGACCTTGTCGGCAAAGTTTTCAACAGGGACGTTAAAGTGATTCTGGGCGCATCCAAAGCTTAGCAGCAGCAGGGGAAGCAACAGCAGCAGTTTCATTCACAACCTCCTTACAGTCCTGATACACCTGGATACAAACGGTGTTGTTTATACCAGATGCCCACTTCTTTTTCCACATAATTTGCCCGCAAACCACCACATATAACAACAACATATTTGATTGACAATCTGCGTCTTCTTTCTGTATTCTCAACAACATAAACCTGCTTATCGAGAGTGGTGGAGGGAAAGGCCCTGTGAAACCACAGCAACCGGCCGATATGGCGTCAGGTGCTAATTCCTGCCGAAAGGCAAAGATGAGAGGTGCGCTGCGAACAAGTTAGTCTCAGCCCCTTCTCATCTTTTATGTGAAGGGGCTTTTTGATGTCCGTAGGGATCGTCACTGAACAGTCCATAACCTTTGACAATGGTATCAAGCTGGATAGCGGCCGCATCCTGGCCCCCATCACCCTTGTCTTCGAGACCTATGGCAGCCTTAATGCGACTGCGTCCAACGCCATCATGGTGGAGCACGCCTGGACCGGCGACGCCCATTTGGCCGGCAAACGTAACGAGGAAGACACCAAGCCAGGCTGGTGGGACGCAATCGTCGGCCCTGGCAGGCTTCTGGATACCGACCGCTACTTCGTGATCTGTTCCAACGTGATCGGCTCCTGCTACGGCTCCACAGGTCCCGCGTCAATCAATCCCAAGACCGGCAAGCGCTATAACCTCACCTTCCCGGTGGTGACGGTCAGAGACATGGTACGGGCCCAGAAACTGCTTATTGATGCCCTCGGGATCAGCCGTTTGTTGTGCGTCATGGGAGGCAGCATGGGTGGGATGCAAGCCCTGGAATGGGCAACCCAGTATCCAGACAGCATTGCCTCCGCCATCGTGCTGGCCTGCACGCCGCGACCTTCGCCTCAGGCCATAGCCCTGAACGCTGTGGCCCGCTGGGCCATCTTCAACGACCCCACCTGGCGCAAAGGAGAATACAAACACAACCCAAAGGACGGCTTGGCCCTGGCCCGAGGCATTGGCCACATTACTTTCCTATCGGATGAATCCATGAATGCCAAGTTCGGGCGACGATTCTCGGCCAAGGACGGCTTGTTCGACTTTTTCGGACAGTTCGAGGTGGAGCGCTACCTGAACTACAATGGCTACAATTTTGTGGAACGCTTTGACGCAAATTCTTTTCTCTATCTGGCCAAATCCCTTGACCTGTACGATGTCGCCTGGGGCTATGAATCCACAACCGAGGCGTTCAGCAGGGTCACCGCACCGCTCCAGTTTTTTTCCTTTTCCTCTGACTGGCTCTATCCCCCATATCAGACCGAAGAGATGGTCACTTGCCTTAAAGAGCTTGGCAAACCTGTAGAATACCACCTGATCAAGTCGGCGTACGGGCATGACGCCTTCCTGTTGGAACACGAAACCTTTGCGCCGATGGTGCGGGACCTCCTTTACCGTGCCGGGTGACCCCAAATGCAGCAGAGCCATGAAATCATTGCTTGATGAACTCAAGGGCAATCAGCTCTTCAGGAAACTACGGCACTCGGTGGGCAAAGCGATCGGGGATTTCGGCCTGATTGAGGATGGGGACCGGATTGCAGTGGCGGTATCGGGAGGCAAGGACTCCAATACGCTGCTGCTGCTGCTGGAGGAGTTGCGGCGACGGGCGCCCATCTCCTTCGAGATCACGGCAATAACAGTCGATTCCGGCTATCCCGGTTTCCGGGCCGATATAATCGAAGAATTTGTTGTTTCCCAGGGTATCCGCTGCCACATCGAAAAAACCGGCCACTACGAACTCATCAGCGAAAAACGCAGGCCCGGCTCCTCATACTGTTCCATCTGCGCCAGGTTCAAACGGGGCGCACTCTACGACATTGCTCGCCGCCTTGGGTGCAACAAGCTGGCTCTGGGTCATCATCGCGACGATTTTATCGAGACTCTGCTGCTGAACCAGTTCTTTGTGGGTTCACTCAAAGCCATGTCGGCTTGCATGCTGGCCGACGACAACCAAACAACCGTGATCCGGCCGTTAGTTTATGTGGCCGAAGACGATATAATCACATTCTCCAAGGCGGCTGCCCTGCCGGTGGTATGCTGTTGCTGTCCGGTTTGCGGCACGGCCGATTTTCAGCGCAAACGGATGAAGGACCTGCTGGGTGAACTGGAAAGAGAGATTCCCCATATCAAAAGCAGCCTGATCAAAGCCATCTCAAACGTTCATCCCCGCCATCTTCTTGACCTGCGGCTGCAAACCGCGTCCCTTCTGCCTGAAATTGACGCTGGCCCGGCAAGCGGCGCGGGGCATCAGGGCTGACAAATCCGCCCACAAATCCAGCACGAACACATAACCACCGTAAGCAACAACAATCAGTCCCAACAATACAATCGGCTCCATGACGTGACTCCTTTTCCTTTTTGAAAAAGGTAGCACACCATTGCGACACAATATGTCCTTTGCTGCTAAGTGGAGAGAATCAGGGCTCGCCGCGCTCACCGTCACCGGAGAGCATCACCAAATCGACGCGGCGGTTTTTGGCACGGCCTTCAGGAGTGGCGTTATCGGCAACCGGACGAAATTCCGCATAGCCGGTAGCCGATATCCTGTTGGGGTCAACATCGAAGTGTTTAATCAGATATTTGAGGCCGTTAACTGCGCGGGCTGTGGAAAGTTCCCAGTTGGACGGAAATTGTGCGTTACTGATCGGTATGTTGTCTGTATGCCCTTCAAGGCGAAGCGGGTTGTTGTACTGGGTCATTGCCTCGGCAATGGTATTGATCAGGTCGTAGGCCTCCGGCTTGATCTGGGCCTGGCCGGAATCGAAGAAACCGGCTTCCTTCAAGCTGACGATCAATCCGCGGCGGGTAATAGTCAGCGACACCTTGTTCTGGGCGCCCTGCTTAGTCAGATAAGCCTCGATGGATGACTTGATCTGACGGAAATCCTTTTCTTCTGCACGTGTTTTTGCCTGACCGCGCCTGCTTCCCTGGGAGATGGAGATTTCCGGCTTGATCATCGGTATAATACTCATCTGCTTCGAGGGGATGACGTTTATCTTTGGCGACGGGGCTCCGGCAGAAACCATGCCGAACGACTGCTGAAGAGACTGCATGACCTCTTCGACCTTTTTCTTATCGGTCTGAGACATGGCATATAGAGTTGTAAACACAGCAAACAACAAGGTGATGAAGTCGGCGTAGGATACGAGCCAGCGCTCGTGATTGGCATGTTTTTCAGGTTCTCTTTTCAGCGCCATGACAGGTTAGTGGCCACCAACAAAGGCCTTGAGCTTCTGCTCGATAAAATGCGGATTCTCGCCGTTCTGGATGGCGATCAAACCCTCCAGGATCATGACCCGCCGGAGGACTTCCTCCTTCATGCGAATCTTCAATTTACTGCCAACCGGCAAACAGATGATATTGGCGGTCATCAGGCCGTAGATGGTCGCAACAAAGGCCACGGCAATACCGGCACCCAGCTTCGATGTGTCGGACAGGTTGCTCATGACGTGGATCAGGCCCAGAACGGCGCCGATAATGCCGATCGTAGGGGCATAGCCGCCGGCGCATTCGTAGAACTCCACCGAATGTTTGGTGTGGTCTTCGTAGGCCATGATGTCGGCTTCCAGGGTTTCTCGCAACTTCTGGGGATCGATGCCGTCAACCACCAGCGATATGCCTTTCTTGATAAAGGGATCCTTGGCTGACTGGGCTTCCTGCTCCAGGGAGATGAGCCCATTGCGACGGGCCTTGGTGGCGTAGTTGATTATATCCTTCACAACCGCCTCGTGATCGATATTGGGCGGTAGTATCGCGATTTTAAAATCCTTGAAAGCCTTGATGACCGCCGGCAGGGGAAAACTGATAAAGGTGGCGCCAAAGGTGCCTCCGAGCACGATCATTGCGGCGGTTGGCTGGATGAGTGCCTTGATATGCAGACCTTCAAGCACGGCGCCGCCAAAAATGGCGCCAAAACCCATGATAATACCGATGACGGTTGCTAAATCCATATATTAGAGGTCCTGGCCATGAAATGGTGAGAGGGGTTGTTTGTCACGTTCATGGGGGCATATATCGCCGGAATTGTGGACAACGCTGCTGAACAAGCTTCGCTTTGGCCTGGAAAGGTATTTTTTGGGCAATGGAACGCCTGCCCGTCGGATTATCCTGGCACGATAAGCGACAATCCTGGCTATGATGACTTCAGCCCGTTCCCGAACGATGAAATGATAACCGTTGAAAAGGGTGATAACCGTGTCGGGAGTTTCCTCCACGCTGACGATATGGTCGGGATTGAGGTACATCTGCTGTTTGTCCATGCGCGTGAGAAAAATCATGGGGCACCATAGAAAGATGAATATGTGTCTATAAATATCAAAAAAAACGTAAGGTCAAGAACATTTTGCCACTCTGAACAGCGTGTCCGGCTTCCCTAACTTGTTCAGGCTTCAGAGAATGGCGTCGATTGCTTCAAAATCTATGAATTGTTCCGCCATGGTTTGTATCAGTTCGATCTTTTCCTTGTCGTCCGGGCCTATCTTGGAAACGTGCTCCTTCAGGCAGTAGAACACCTCCGACGAAGTTTCCACTATGCGGATGTAAGGTATGTTGCTATCGTCGATGATCCGCTGGGTAATATCGGAAACCGGTACATGTCCAGCAATAACCATGCCGGCCAGGCGCTTCCTGAACTCGGGTATGTGATGCAACGACGATGCGGTAACCAGGAGCTCGTCACGGGAACTTGTCACTATCAGGAGCGTTGAATCCTCCAGGCTGTCGATGACCCTCTGAGATGAAGCCGCCCCAAGCTGTATCGTATGGCAGATTCGACTGCGATCGCCGGAGTCACCGTGTAGCGGCTGACCCACAAATTCCGCAACATGCTGGAGAGTCGGATCTGCCAGGGTCGGGGAATACTCGAAAGCACTTGTGACCAGAATGTTGGTGTTCTTGAAAGCCTTTGCCAGATAACTCAAAGAACTGCCGCGTTTCTTTGGTATCAGCTTGTTGGCCATGATAATCCGCACCTCGGCATTTTCACGTTCGTAAAGCGCCAGGTTGAGTTCAACCGAATCTATGACATTGCCGATACCGCCGCCTGTGACCATCAGTGCCGGGGCATTCAGCATCCTGGCGACCATTGCATTATTGGCGCCAACAACCGAGCCGACGCCGCCGTGGCCTGCCCCCTCGATGATCAGGAAATCGTATTTTTGTTCCAATTTCTTGCAGGCGGACAGGATTGCCTCGCGCGGAGCGGCCAGGTCCAATTCGCCATCCAGGAAGCGCCGCGTAGTACCTGCCGTCAGGGTCATGGGAGACATGAGCTCCACATCCTGTTCAACGCCAAAAACACTGGCAACCATGGCGGCATCCTTGTCCACGGTCAATCCGTTGAACTCGATACATTTGGGGCCGATCGGCTTCATGAAACCGACTCGCGGATATTTTTTCAGCGCCAGATACATGAGCGACAGACTGATCGTGGTCTTGCCACAGTGCTGACCAGTGGCACCAATAAAGATTTTCTTGCACATAAGTCCAGCCCCTCTCAGACAGAGTTGTCATCTGTCGGCGGTTATGCTCTCGCAGTATTGCCGGAAGTGGTCCTCGCCGGTGCTAAAATGGAGAATCCTCACTCCCATGCCGCTCTTCTTTACCAAGTGAAATAGGTTTTGCGGCACCTTTTTGGCCCACATGACGCGCGCCTCCAAAACCACGTGCATATCACTCATTATACTGAACTCAATTTTAATCTTAGTATTCGGGGGGCAGACATTGGCGGTCTTGATAAACATCCCTGTGAGAGAAATATCTTCGGTAAATGCAACCCTTGTTGCCTCATCGATACCAAAGCGCACGGCCAGACGCTTCTTGTGCCTTTTGATATCCCTCTTGTCGGCCACCGGCACCTCCACGCGCATAAACTTTCACTGAATCAGCACAAAAACATGCGAGAACTGTACCACAAAAAGTACCAAACCGTAAGGAGTTTGAAGACCCATGCCTAATTAAATTTTTATCCGGAATATTTTAGATAGAAACAGTTATATGTGCTATTTGGGGGCATTCCGGGCGATAAAATCGATTGACAGAGCGATATCAATAATCTAAGTTGTTTAAAACGCTGGGGGAGTTTCGACTGAGAGCAGCCATAGCGGCTGCGACCCTTAGTACCTGATCCGGGTAATGCCGGCGTAGGGAAGCGAAATCGACTGACCATTTCAAGCCGCTTCCGCGGCTTTTTCCGTTTCTGGAGGCAAATATGCTGGTTATGCTGAACGGCGAACAGACCAATATCAAAGAAAACTGCACGGTCGTGCAACTGCTGGAACAATTGCATATAGGCCGCGAGCGTGTTGCGGTGGAGGTAAATCGCGACATCGTGCCGAAAGCTGCCTATGATTCTCACACCCTTGCTGACGGTGACAAGATCGAAATCGTCCACTTTGTGGGCGGTGGATAACAAAAAAGGAGCGGACCCATCATGGCACTTGAAAACGATAAACTGATCATCGCAGGTCGTGAATTTTCTTCCCGCCTTATGGTTGGAACCGGCAAGTATGCCAGCTTCCAACAAATGGCACAGGCACTGGAGGTCTCCGGCGCTGAAATCATAACCGTAGCGGTACGGAGGGTCAACATCTCCGACCGCACCAAGGAATCGCTGCTGGATTACATTGACCCCAAAAGGTATACCCTGCTCCCTAACACAGCAGGTTGCTATACCGCCGATGATGCCGTACGCACCTGCCGCCTGGCGCGCGAGGCCGGTCTGTCGGACTTTGTCAAGCTAGAGGTGCTGGGGGACGAGAAGACCCTTTTCCCGGACAACGAGGAATTGCTCAAAGCGGCAAAAATACTGGTCAAAGATGGCTTTACCGTGCTCCCATACACCAGCGACGACGTGATCATGTGCCGGAAACTGGAGGATATCGGCTGCGCGGCGGTCATGCCGCTGGGCGCGCCAATCGGCAGCGGACTTGGTATCCGCAATCCCTACAACATCCGCATCATCATGGAAACAGTAAAGGTGCCGGTCATTGTGGATGCCGGTGTCGGCTCCGCCTCTGACGCGGCCATCGCCATGGAACTCGGCTGTGACGGCGTGCTGATGAATACCGCCATTGCCGGCGCCCAAGACCCCATTGCCATGGCAGAGGCCATGAAACTGGCAATCATCGCAGGGCGGCTTTCTTACAAGGCCGGTCGCATTCCTCGAAAACTCTATGCCAACGCCTCCAGCCCGATCGAGGGGCTGCTGGCCTAGAAGGGTTCTCCACCGGGGGCGCAATGAATGCGCCCCTGCAAAAACACAGCACATGTCACCTATTGATTTTCCCTTATATCTGATCACGGATCGCAGACAGGCCGCAGGCCGGACCCTGACGTCGGTTGTGCGCGCCGCGCTGGAAGGCGGCATAAAGGCGGTGCAGTTGCGCGAGAAGGATCTACCCGGGCGCGACCTGTTTGTGCTGGCAAAGGAATTGCGCGGCATTACCCGGGAATTCGGCGCCCGCTTGTTGATCAACGATCACGCTGATATTGCCCTGGCAGTGGACGCCGATGGCGTGCATATCGGCGCCAGCAGCCTGCCGGTCAGAGAGGTTCGTCACCTTCTGGGGACGAGGCTGATCGGCTACTCGGCCCATGGCGCGGCAGAGGCACTGCAAGCGGCCGCAGATGGCGCCGATTTCGTCACTTTCGGCCCGGTCTTCTTTACACCTTCCAAAGCAGCCTATGGGACTCCGGTCGGCCTGGAAAAACTGGCCGAGGCAGCTGGTAAGCTGAAAATACCGCTTTTTGCCCTGGGTGGAATCAAGCTGGAAAACATTCCCGATGTCATGGCTGCCGGAGCCGACGGCATCGCCATGATTTCCGCCATCATTGCAGCAAACGACCCAAAAACAGAGACCACAAACCTCCTGAAGACCATTGAACAGCATGCCGCCAAGCACTGACATGAACATCCATCCGGAACTGCGCATCCACTCCTATGGTCACTACCTGCGGCAACGGTTCGGCTGCCGCGTTAGCAAAGTCAATGTTGACGCCGGCTTTACCTGTCCCAACCGCGACGGCAGCAAAGGGATCGGCGGCTGCATCTATTGCAATAACGTCTCCTTTTCCCCCAAGGACACCCAGCCGGTCATCCCGTTGGAAGAGCAGATGTCCGCCGGCATGGCCTATCATAGAAAACGGCTGGGGTCGGAAAAGTTCATAATCTATTTCCAGAAATACACCAACACCTACGGCTCGGTGGACCTGCTGGCAGACCTCTACCAGCGTGCCCTCAATCATCCGGATGTGCTCGGCATCTCGGTGGGCACCCGCCCCGATGCGCTCTCCGACGAAGCAGTGGAACTGCTGGCAGGAATCGCCCGCAAGCATTACGTCTGCCTTGAGTTGGGCTTGCAGTCCATGGACGATGTCATCCTGTCCCAAATCAATCGTGGCCATACCCTGGAGGACTTCGTGTCTGCCGTTGGGCGGGCCCATGGCCATAATTTTGACATCTGCGCCCATCTAATCCATGGCTTTCCAGGCGAAACAGCCGGAGAGTTTCTGAAAACAGCCGAATTGATCGCAGGGTTGCCTATTAACTCGGTCAAACTGCACCAGCTGCATGCCGTGGAAGGGACACGGCTGGCGGAAATGTACCGGGCCGGAGAGTTCATACCATTGACGCTTGCCCAGTACGTGGCAACGGCAGCCGACTTCCTGGAACTGCTGCCGTCCCGGGTCACGGTCCAGCGCCTGTACGGCTCGGCACCCCTGGCCATCCGTGTTGCCCCCCAATGGGGGCTGAAGAACAACCAAATGTGGTATGCTGTTGTCAATGAATTGACAAAACGGGGTACTTGGCAAGGGTGTCGGGTAGATCAGGCAAAACTTGGACTTGGAAGCTAGGGCTGCTCACATGACCGTCGGCACTCTCGCTTCGACGGCAAAGCGCTTGATCTTGCGGGTAGTTGTTTTGGGGAACTCGTCCTCGCGTATGGTGAAACGGCGCACACGCTTATAGTCGGCCAGCACACTGCATGCCGATTGGATTTCCCTGCGCAGCAGCGCCTCAACATCGGCTTCGCTCACCGGGCAGGCCCCCTTGGCCCGACAGTAGTCGTCCAATGCCTCCTGGTTGGGATAGACCATTGCGTGGACCTCTTCCATTGCAGGCCCGATGTGATGACCGTAGACCATGACTTCGGCAATGAACGGGCTCTTGAGAAGCTCGTTCTCCACCTCCTCTGGATAGACATTCTTGCCGTTGGGGGTTACGATCAAATTTTTGACTCGCCCGCAGATCGTCAAAAATCCATCGCCATCAATCCTCCCCAGATCACCGGTACGGTACCAGCCATCCACTATGGCCTCCATGGTTGCCTGCGGGTTCTTATAATACCCCTGCATGACATTATGCCCCTTGACCAGGATTTCCCCCACTTGCTCCCCATCGGGAGAAGCGATGCGCATCTCAACGCCATGCAGTGGCAATCCAACGGTGCCGAGCCGCTTCTGGCCCGGTTGTTCGGCACTGATGATGGGAGATGTCTCCGTAATGCCATATCCCTGGTAGATGGTCAGTCCCAACTTGGTCAATCCCTCGGCAATGGTTGGGTCGAGGGCGGCTCCACCGCTGATGAAGACCGTGCCGGCACCGAAGGCTTGGCGGACTTTCGCGGTTACCAGCAAGCGGGTCAGCGGGAACGAGAAAAACAGATGAGACAGCCTTTTGGAGCCGATGTTTTTCATGATGCGGTCAAGCAGCATGCGATAAACCGCCGGCACGCCCAACAAAAATGTCGGCTTGACCTCGGCCAGGTTTTCTCCCAGCTTTTTCAATGAATCGCAGAACGAGACCGTACCACCCAAAGCTAACGGCAGCAGAACTCCGCAGACCTGTTCGAATACGTGATTGATGGGAAGAAAGGACAGGGTATGGATGGTATCGTCCAGCTTAAAATGATTGATGGCACCCTGGATGTTGGCAACTATGTTGGCATGACTCAACATGGCTCCCTTGGAGCGGCCTGTGGTGCCGGAAGTGTAGAGGACAACTGCCGTATCCCCGGGATTTCTCTGGTTCCCGGGTGGGGGTGCATCGTGGCAGAGCGCATCCAGCTCCAGCAATCGTCCTTCGCGTATCAAGCGATTGCGTACCGTATCAGTAGGTCCAAATGGATCATTCAGCCCCTGTCTTTTCCCGTCGGCTTCGGACCGGGCGGAGATCATCCGATAAATCCGGCGCGCCAGCAATTCGATCCGTTGGGTCTGTCCGGGTGAAACATCGAGGATGTTTACCAAGTCCCGCCACTCCTCCAGCAGGGCATCCAACAGCTGTGACAACCGTGAATCGCTGTCGCCGCCTGTCGGGGCGGTGAACTGGACTATCTGCGACAGTGCCGGGATGTCCTTGGCGACCTCAAGCAACAGCTCCAGGCATGGGTGCGCGCTGAAAACAAGCTTGGCATCGCTGTCGATCAGGACATGCCGTAACTCGGCCCCCTTCAGCTCCTTATCTATGGGGATTGCCACTCCACCGGCCTTGAGGATGCCCAGATAAGCGGCGACCCATTGGGGCGACGATGGTGCCAGCAGCGCTGCGTGATCGCCATTATCGAAACCGGTCCTGGCCAATCCGGCCGCGATGCGGTCCGACAGCAACCACAACTCGTTGTAGGTCGTCTCCTGCCAGACGCCATCTATCTTCTGCCGCAAGGCGGGCTTGTCGCCGTGCCTGTTGCAACTCTCCCTGATCAGTGAGTCGATGGTGTGCATAAACATCTCCGGAACCTGCTTGATGTTATATTTTAACACGGCAAAACAAACCATTGTCGAAGTCTAAAGAAAATGCCGCGCCAGAAAGTGCTTTTTCGGAGCAACCGCCAGTGGTATAGTTACCAGCCACTCAGATAATCGTACCCATCGCGGTACCACAGCAAGGAGATTTCGTAATGTCCGACATCCGCGTCCGTTTCGCTCCCAGCCCCACCGGCTACCTCCATGTGGGGGGTGCCCGCACCGCCCTGTTCAACTGGCTCCTGGCCAGAAAACAAGGCGGTACCTTTATTCTGCGTATCGAGGACACCGATGTGGAACGTTCAACCCAGGAGTCGGTGGATGCCATCCTGCAAGGGATGCAGTGGCTGGGGCTGGACTGGGACGAAGGTCCGTTCTATCAATCCGACAATTTCCCGCTTTACAAGGAATACATTCAAAAACTGCAGGACCAGGGCAAGGCCTACAAATGCTACTGTTCGGCCGAAGAGCTGGAGGCTAAACGGGAATTGGCCATGAAGGAAGGGCGCAAGCCGAAGTACGACGGCACCTGCCGCTGCCGGGCCGACCAGCCGGCGGGGCAGCCCTATGTGGTCCGCTTCCGCGCCCCCCAGGAGGGAAGCACTTCCTTTGACGACCTGATCAAGGGGACCATCACCTTCCCCAACGAAGAACTGGACGACCTGATCATCCAGCGCACCGACGGCACCCCCACCTACAATTTCTGCGTGGTGATCGACGATGCCATCATGCGCATCACCACCGTCATCCGCGGCGACGACCACGTCAATAACACCCCGCGCCAGATACAGCTCTACGAGGCGCTCGGCTTCCCGGTGCCCCAATTTGCCCACGTCCCCATGATCCTGGGGGCGGACAAGACCCGTCTTTCCAAACGCCACGGCGCCACCAGCGTCATTGCCTACCGCGACATGGGTTTCCTGCCCGAGGCCCTGGTCAATTACCTGGTCAGGCTGGGATGGAGCCACGGCGATGATGAAATCTTCAGCCGCGAGGAAATGATCCAAAAATTCGACATCGGCAACGTGGGACGTTCGGCCAGCGTCTTCAACACCGATAAATTGCTGTGGCTGAATGCTCACTACATAAAAACCGGTGACCCTGCCCGGCTGGCCGAGTTGTTGACCCCTTTCCTGGTGGAGCGCGGCATCAACCCGCACTCAGGCAACCCGGATCTGGCAACAGTGGTCAAGACTCTGCAGGAGCGGGCCCGCACCATGATCGAGATGGCCGATGGCTCCCTGTTTTACTATCGCACACCGGAATCCTACGACGCGGCAGCCTTGTCCAAGTTTACCAAGGAACACCTGTTGGCCGTGTACGAGGCGGTCGCACTAACGTTGGGCAAGTCAACGACCCAAACCGCACCCGAGATCGATGCTCTCTTCAAGGAGCTCTGCGCCGAAAAGGGCTGGAAGATGCCCCAGGTAGGTCAGCCGGTCCGGATCGCTCTTTCCGGCGGTACCCAGGCGCCCGGAATCGGCGAGATCATTGCTACCCTGGGAATCCAGGAGACAGTGCTCCGGCTGGACAGGGTACGTGATCATATCTTAACATGCCAATAATACATGTATTATTTCTGTTTAACTAAAATAGAAATAATGTTTTACTGAAGAAGGAATGGTTGCTTTTAGTTTGTTCCTTGTCTATGATTTTAATGAAGGGGTGGCTTCCGCCGCCCCTGTTACTTATCTATCATTCACAAGGCCAAAAACATGCTAACAATCTGGAACTATTACCTCAATTTTTCTATAAAATTCCGTTTGGCAGTACTCTGCTTCTGCTATAGCTGCTGTATCATTGCTGCCGCCTTTGCCGCCCAGTCATCCTCCCCGCAAATCAAATACGGCTCCATTGCGCTCTTCATCATTCTCGGCGCCCTCTTCGGTTTTATCAATATCTGGTCCATCAACAGGCCGGTCCAGAGGGCCATTTCCTATCTGCAGACCATGGCCAGCGGCGACCTCAGCCAGAATATCGCTGTGTTGCGCAAAAATGAAATGAGCAAAATGTTCAGCGCCATGAGAGAGCTTCAGGAGTCCATGCGAACCATACTGGCCGGTATCCAGGCAACATCGGACCAACTGATTGCCGCATCGGACCAGTTGAACACAACATCGTCACAGATAGCGGACGGCACTGAGAACGCCTCCAGCCAATCGGCGGCAATCTCCATTGCGGTTGACGAAATGGCATCGGTCAGCGCGACCATCTCGCAAAACTGCCAGGACATGTCCGAAAAAGCCACCGAAACCAATAGCGCCACCAATAGCGGCGAAGCGACCATTTCCGGCATGACCGTCATCATGAGTGAAATCGAACGGATGGTGATCAGCACTATGGGGGCGGTAAAGGCATTGGGGGCCGATTCCGAACGTATCGGGGATATTGTGGTCGCCATCGGAGATATTGCCGATCAAACCAACCTCCTTGCGCTCAATGCCGCCATCGAAGCTGCCAGGGCAGGTGACCAGGGGCGCGGTTTTGCGGTTGTTGCCGACGAGGTCCGCCGGCTAGCCGAGAGGACAACCTCCGCGACCCGGGAAGTCCAGTCGATCATCGCTTCGCTGCAGGGGAATGTGGGCAATGTGGTGACTTCCATGGAACAAAGCGCCAATAGTGTGCGTAACGGAACAAAGGATGTTCAACTCTCCAGCCAGGCCATCAATACCATCAAGGAACAGATAGCGCCGCTGATCGAATATGTGTCCCAGGTCGCCACGGCAGCGGAAGAGCAGTCAGCCACCAGCATGGGGATCACGGAGAGCATGCGCCGTATTTCGGATGTGATCCACGATGCCGCCAGCGGCGCCCACCAGACGGAGCAGGCGGCAGCGGCCCTTGCCGGATCAGCCAGTGAGCTTCAAAGGATGGTGAACCGTTTCAAACTGGCCTGAGGATTCCTCGACAATAGCATCGTCAAAAGACAAATAAAAAGGGATGGGTCGTTTTGACCCATCCCTTTTTGCGTAAACCTGAAGCCAGGTGAATTGAGGAGTAACTTATGCCAAGGCCGCGTGGGCTGCCGCCAGGCGGGCGATAGGCACCCGGAAGGGTGAACAGGAAACGTAGTCAAGTCCTATCTTGTGGCAGAAAATGACCGATTCGGGATCGCCGCCATGCTCGCCGCAGATGCCCAGCTTGATGTTCGGACGGGTGGCCCGACCCTTTTCGCACCCCATCTTCACCAGTTGGCCGACGCCGTTCTGATCCAGCGAAACAAAGGGATCTTCGGGCAGGACGCCGTTATCCACATAGAACGGAAGGAACTTGCCGGCATCGTCGCGCGACAAGCCAAAGGTGGTCTGGGTCAGGTCATTGGTGCCAAAGGAGAAGAAATCCGCCTCGACCGCGATCTCGTCCGCTGTCAGGGCTGCGCGGGGCAACTCGATCATGGTGCCGATCAGGTATTCCACCTTGACGCCGTACTGGGCGATGACCTCCTCGCAGATGGCAACGGCATTCTGCCGGAGGATCTGCAGTTCCTTGACAGTGGCGATCAGCGGGATCATGATTTCCGGCACGATGCTGAAACCTTCGTTCTTGACCAGTTCACAGGCCGCCTCCATGATGGCGCGGACCTGCATGTCGTAGATCTCTGGGAAGGTAATCCCGAGCCGGCAACCACGGTGACCGAGCATTGGGTTGAATTCGTGCAGGAACTCCACCTTGTGTTTGAGGGCATTGACCGGAACCTTCATGGTCTTGGAGAGATTCTCGATATCGCCTTCGTCCTGGGGCAGGAACTCGTGCAACGGCGGGTCCAGCAGGCGGATGGTGACAGGCAGCCCTTTCATCTCGCGGAAGATTCCGAGGAAGTCTCCCTTCTGCATGGGAAGGATCTTGGCCAGGGCCTTTTCGCGCCCTTCCAGTTCCTCGGAGAGGATCATCTCACGCACGGCCGCGATACGCTCGGCATCGAAGAACATGTGCTCGGTGCGGCAGAGGCCGATCCCTTCGGCGCCGAATTCGCGGGCCACCTTGGAATCGTGGGGGGTATCGGCGTTGGTGCGGACCTTCATGGTCCTGAACTTGTCCACCCAGATCATCAGCTGGGCAAAATCGCCGGTAAGGGCTGGCGCAACTGTCGGCACGGCGCCCTGCATAACCTCGCCGCAGGAACCGTCCAGGGTGATGATGTCTCCCTTTTTGACCACCACTCCACCTCTGGCGACAAAGCTTTCTGCGTTGTAATCCACCTTGATGTCACCGCAACCGGCAACGCAGCATTTGCCCATGCCACGGGCAACTACCGCCGCGTGGGAGGTCATGCCGCCCCGCGCGGTCAGGATGCCCTGGGCGGCGTGCATGCCGTGAATATCCTCGGGAGAGGTTTCAATACGGACCAGGATAACCTTCTTGCCGAACTTGGCCTCGGCCTCGGCCTCATCGGCACTGAAGACCACCTCGCCCGAGACGGCGCCCGGCGAAGCCGGCAGTCCCTTGGCAATGACCTTTTTCTCGGCCTTTGGATCGAGCGAAGGATGCAGCAACTGGTCGAGCTGGCTGGGGACCACCCGTTTGACAGCGGTCTTTTCATCGATCAGGCCTTCCCTGACCATATCAACGGCAATCTTGATGGCCGCCGGAGCGGTGCGCTTGCCGGTACGGGTCTGCAACATGTAGAGCTTGCCCATTTCAATGGTGAACTCGATGTCCTGCATATCCTTGTAATGTTTTTCCAGGATATCGCGGATCTGGGCCAGCTGCTTGTAACATTCAGGCAGCACCTCCTCCATGGAAGGGAGCTTGCCGTCCTTGTCCTTGACGCGGTTGATCGGCTGGGGGGTACGGATGCCGGCCACCACGTCCTCGCCCTGTGCGTTGACCAAAAACTCGCCGAAGAAATAATTCTCGCCGGTGGAGGGGTCGCGGGTAAAGGCCACGCCGGTGGCGCAATCATTGCCCATGTTGCCGTATACCATGGACTGGACATTGACTGCGGTGCCCCAATCGGCAGGGATATTGTTGAGTTTGCGATAGGTAATGGCCCGCTGGTTCATCCACGAGCCGAACACGGCGCCAATGGCTCCCCACAGCTGCTCCTTCGGATCTTCCGGAAAAACCTGGCCCAGTTCCTCCTTGACCTTGGCCTTGAAAGCGGCAACCAGGTCTTTCCAGTCAGCGGCGGTCAAATCGGTATCCAGATGGACACCTCTCTCCTCTTTCTTCATATCCAGCAGATGGTCAAGGCTCTCTTTCCTCATGCCCATGACCACGTCGGAATACATCTGGACAAAACGGCGGTAGGCGTCATAGGCAAAACGCTCGTCGCCGCTCTGGGCGATGATGCCTTGCACCGTGGTGTCGTTGAGGCCCAGGTTCAGGACGGTGTCCATCATGCCTGGCATGGAAGCGCGAGCGCCGGAGCGGACAGAGACCAGCAGGGGGTTGGCGGGGTCGCCGAATTTCCTCCCCATGAGCTCTTCGATCCGCTGCAGATTGGCGGACACCTCGGCAGCCAGGGACGCTGGATACTGGCGATCGTTTTTATAAAACTCGGTGCACACATCTGTGGAGATAGTGAAACCGGGGGGAACCGGCAGCCCGATACTGGTCATCTCGGCCAGATTGGCTCCCTTTCCACCCAGCAGGTTCTTCATGTCTGCCCGGCCTTCCGCCTGGCCGTTTCCAAAGAAATACACAAACTTCTGCGCCATTTACAGCCTCCTGATTAGTTATTACGCTTTAGTATTTACACGCACTAAAAACGTTTATTCATAGTAAAAATAATGAGTTAGAGGAGTTACTATAGCGCAGAAATGAAAAATTTCAACTGAATAATACCTCATCTCAAATCCCAGCTGGCGATATCGGCATTCTTGCCCTCGCCCCCCTTGGCACCATCGGCACCATAGGAATACAGGTCATAATCGCCATGCTCGCCAGGAGAAACGTAGATAAAGTCGTTGCCCCAACCATCCTTGGGCACCTGCTTGCTTTCCAGGTAACCGCCATCTTTGTAGTTCTTCGGGATAACGCCCACGGTCGGCTTCGACACCAGGGCGTTCAATCCCTGTTCCGTTGAAGGGTAGGAGCCGTTATCCAATTTATAAAGCTTGATTGCCGTTTCCAGTTGCTTGATCTGGGTCTTGGTGGTCCCGATCTTTGCGTCATCGGTGCGCCCTATGAGTTTTGGCCCCACCAGCGCCGCCAGGAGCGCCAGAATGACAATTACCACCATGATCTCGATCAAGGTGAAGCCTCGTCTGTTTTTGTGAAGTTCCATGATTATGTTGCCTCCATAGTGTGAATTCGGTGCGAACAGGAATTTTACATGATCGGTATTACATGGCAAGGTTTTTAGTATGTGCCGGGCCTTATCTCAAAAGGTTATATTCCCACCCCAAATGAGTCATTAAAACACAATAATTTCACGACGGCTATACAAGAACGTTGTAATAATATATGATTGCGTCACTCATTAGGAGTTGGCACGAGACATGAAACTGTCTCGCCAGAGTTCCAGCTCAACTTTTTAAAAGGAGATGAACAGATGAAGAAAACCATTGTAGCCATGCTTGCCCTCACGGTGTTTGCCGGAACCGCCTTTGGCGCTGATGTGATTGAGATGAAGAGGGGTGTCAAATTCAATCACAAAGCCCATCAGGAATTGCTGAAGGATTGTTCCAAGTGTCATGAGAAAGGCCCTGGCAAGATCGAAGGCTTTGGCAAGGATTGGGCCCACAAGAATTGCAAAGGTTGCCACGCCGACATGAAAAAAGGCCCGACTTCCTGCAAAGAGTGCCACAAGTAAATTCAGGCCGGAAACGGGCAGTATGAATTTAAGGGGCAGCGCGATCGCGTTGCCCCTTTTTTATCGCTCCGCCGGAATTGCCTGCTGAAGATTACTCTGTCACCATGATCCTTGACCCGACTGCCACGCCGTGCCTTTCCAGCCACCCCCGGTTGACCTCCAGCACAAACCGGACATCATCGCTTGCCGAGGCCACCGGCGTCTCGTCTCCCGGCAGCATGGCGTAAATCTCCAGCACAGCCCCGTTACTGTCGATAAAAGCGCAAGAGAGCGGCATGCGCGTATCCTTCATATGGAAGGCAACGCGCTGCGACGCGGGGTTTACGAAAAGCATGGCCCCGTCGGGAGCCAAGCGGGCACGGTACATCAAACCGGTGGCTGCCTGCAAGGGGGTGCTGGCCACTTCGGCCGCCAGGCGCCCCGAACCGGCCGACAGCTTGACCATTGGCAAACCAAACCCGTTTCCTCTGCGGTCAAATACTCTGGCTTCCGTAAGAGACGCCATGGACAAACCAACCGGCCCGGAATGATAAAACAGCCCGCACCCCCCAATACAGAAGGTGGTTATGCAGACGGCACATATCAGGCAAAGACGGACATTACCAGGGACCAGACCGGCCCTATTTATTACCAAGCAGGACATTGCCATTATCTCAGGGCCAACTCCATCTCCTCCAACCGCTTGATCCTGTCCCGCAATACGGCGGCTTTCTCGAAATCCAGATTCTTGGCCGCGGCCAGCATCTCCTTGTGCAGTTTCTTGATCAACTTGGGGATGTCCTTGGGCGCAATGCCGTAATCCTCCGATGTCTCGGCCACAACCCCTGGCGGGGTGTAGTAATCCTTTTCCTCGATGGATTCCAGGATGGTGCGTATCTCTTTCCTGACCGTCTCCGGGGTGATGTTGTGCGCTTCGTTCCAGGCCAGCTGCTTGAGCCGCCGTCTCTGGGTCTCGTCGATGCAGGCCTGCATCGAACGCGTTACCACATCGGCATACATCAGCACCCGGCCGTTGATGTTGCGGGCCGCCCGGCCGCAGGTCTGGATCAGGGACCGGGCCGATCGCAGGAACCCCTCCTTGTCGGCGTCCAGGATAGCCACCAGGGAGACCTCCGGCAGGTCAAGCCCTTCCCGCAGCAGGTTGATCCCCACCAGGACATCGAATTCCCCCAGCCGCAAGTCGCGCAGGATCTGCATCCGCTCGATGGTCACGATGTCGGAATGGAGGTATCGGACCCGAACGCCCAGGTCCCGGTAATAGTTGGTCAATTCCTCGGCCATGCGCTTGGTGAGGGTGGTCACCAGCACCCGCTCGCCCCGGGCAACGGTCTCCCGGACCTCATGGAGCAGGTCGTCCACTTGGCCAACGACCGGTTGGGTGTCGGACTTGTCCAACAGGTCCGACTTGTCTGAAGATATTTTACGTCTCCCCGCCGTTGCCGGCCGCACCTCTATCAACGGATCCACCAGCCCGGTGGGGCGAATGACCTGTTCCACGAACACGCCGCCGCTCCGCTCCATCTCGAAGTCTGCCGGAGTTGCCGAGACATAGACCGCCTGCTTGATCCTTTTCTCGAACTCCTGGAAATTCAGGGGCCTGTTGTCCAGGGCGGCTGGCAGGCGGAAACCGTAGGTGACCAGGGTGTCCTTGCGGGAGCGGTCGCCCCGGTACATGCCCCCCACCTGGGGGATGGTGATATGGGATTCGTCCACGAACAGCACGAAATCCTCGGGGAAGTAGTCGATCAGGGTGTAGGGCGGCTCCCCAGGCTGGCGGCCGTCAAAGTAACGGGAGTAGTTTTCGATCCCCTGGCAAAACCCCATCTCCTCCATCATCTCGATATCGTAGAAGGTGCGCTGCTCGATGCGCTGCGCCTCCAGCAGCATGTTGTTGGCGCGGAAATGGCGGATACGCTCCTCCACGTCGAGCCGGATCTGCGCCACGGCCCGCTCCAGGGTCTCCCGGGTCGAGACGTAATGGGAAGCCGGGTAGATGGCGCACTTGGACAGGCGCTGCAGTACCACCCCACGCAGCGGGTCGATCTCGCTGATCGCCTCCACCTCGTCGCCAAAGAATTCGATCCGCAGGGCCTTGTCGCTGTCATAGGCCGGGAAGACCTCCACCACGTCGCCCCGCACCCGGAAGGTGCCGCGATGAAAATCCATGTCGTTGCGTTCGTACTGGATCTCGACCAGTTTTTTCAACAGGGTGTCCCGGCCGTAATCTTCGCCCTGGTGGAAGAAGATGTGCAGGCTGGCATAGGCCTCGGGCGAGCCGATACCGTAGATGCAGGAAACCGAGGCCACAATGATCACGTCGCGCCTGGTCAGCAGGCTGCGCGTGGCCGAGTGGCGCATCTTGTCGATCTCGTCGTTGACGGAGGAGTCTTTCTCGATAAAGGTGTCGGTGGTGGGTAGATAGGCCTCTGGCTGGTAGTAGTCGTAATAGGAGACGAAGTACTCCACCGCATTGTCGGGAAAGAGATCTTTAAGTTCGCCATAGAGTTGGGCGGCCAGGGTCTTGTTGGGCGCCAGCACCAGGGCCGGCCGGCCGGTCCGGGCAATGACGTTGGCCATGGTAAAGGTCTTGCCCGAACCGGTCACGCCCAGGAGCACCTGATGCCGGTCGCCCCGTTCGATGCCTTCCACCAGTTCCGCGATGGCCTGGGGCTGGTCGCCCCGGGGGATATAGTCGGTTGTGAGTTTGAAGGGGGATTCAGCTGATATCATGGGGTAATAGTAGACCTACAGCGACGCCCTGTCCAGCACCTTGCCGTCGGGCGCCTGCAAGCTAACGGTCATGCCCAGCCTGCCAAAGGTATGGGTGGCACAGGAAAGACAGGGGTCGTAGAGCCGGATGCCGTGTTCGACCCGGTTGAGCATCCCCTCGGTAAATCTGCCGGCAACAATGTGCCGCTGGGCAATGGCGGTGATGGTGCGCTCCATGGCCAGGCTGTTGTGGGCAGTGGCCACGATCAGGCGGACACCGGTCAGCAGGCCGTGTTGGTCCACATGGTAATGGTGGATCAGGGTGCCGCGCGGCGCTTCGATGACACCGACCCCCTCCTGGTGGTTGACCTCGGCCCGGTCCAGGACATGGGAGTCGCAGATGGCCGGATCGGATAGTATGTGTCCGATCTTTTCGATCGCGTACAGCATCTCGATGAGTCTGGCATGATGGTAATCCAGACTGCTGGTGGTTGTCCGGCGCCCTTTGAGCAGCGCTTCCCGCTCGCGGTTTGCCAGGGGCGCATCGCTAAAATGGGCAACATTGAGGCGTGCCAGGGGCCCGACCCGGTACAGGCCATCCTCGCTGAACGGGCAGGTGGTGGCCTTCATGTAGCTCTCGCTGGAGACTATCTCGGTAATGGCATCGGCATAGGATTCGGGCGCCAACTCCGCCACGATGCCGCCTTGGGCCGCCACAAAGCGCAGCCGGCCGCTGGCGTGGTCCAGATAGCCATCATCCCCGACCAGCCCCAGAAACAGGCTCGAGAACTCACCGACATCGCCCATCTCCTCCAGGAACCGGAAACGGTGCTCTTGCCACAGGGCCAGGGCATAGCGCACCAGTTGCAACGCCTCCGGCAGCAGGTTTGCAACCTCGTCCCGCTGCTCAGGCAAGAGCGGTTCGCCCATCCCGCCCGGCACGATACGCTCGGGGTGGAGTTGGCCACCGGCAACGCGGTTGACAATCTCCTGACCGATCTGGCGCAGACGAATCCCCTTGCGGATCAGTTCCGGGAAGTTGCGGGACAGCCCGGCAATGTTGCGCCCGGCAGGGTCGGCATCCAGGCCGAGCACGATATCCGGGGCCGACAGGTGGAAAAAACTGAGGGAATGGCTGAGGATCAACTGGGCCAGGGAGAGAAGGGAGCGCAGTTTCCGGGCCGCCGGCGGGACATCAATGCCGAGGAGGCGGTCGCCGGCCTTTGCTGATGCCAGTGCGTGGCTTACCGGGCAAATACCGCAGATGCGGGCCGTAATGGCGGGCATCTCCCAGAAAGGGCGCCCCAGGCAGAAGGATTCGAAGCCGCGGAACTCCTGGACATGCAGGCGGGCCACAGCCACCCGGCCTGAGTCATCCAAATGGATGGTAATCCCGGCATGACCTTCGATGCGGGTCACTGGCGATATGGTGATGGTCTGACTCATAGCGGAAAGTGTACCACTTTATCAGCAGGGAGGACAGGGAGGCATAAGGAAAATACCGGAAAGCCACTGATCAAAGCCTTTTCAGCATCGGGATATTCTCAAGATTACTCGGGATTTAAGATTCAAATTTCCTCTAAACGCGAGGCAATCAATGATGCCATGGATAAAGGGTTGTTTTGATCAGGATTACTTTTCGCCGAACACCTGGGCGCTGAAGATGTAGATGTCGCACTCCTTTTGCCAGGCATTCTCCTGCAGGCCGGCCTTGAGGCAGGTGTGCTTCAGAAACGTATCCCGGTCCCAGCCGTATTCGGTGGCCACCTGGGGCAGCAGCACGCCGCGGAAGCTGTCCTTGACCAGATAGATGCCATGACGGCCGACCTGGATCCGGTCAACGGAATCGATCTTCTCCAGCGGCGAGAGCACCGAAATTTCCAGGTCGAAGTCGGCCAGGTCAGGGGCCTTCATGGGGTAGAATCGGGGATCACGGGTGGCGGCGGCAACCGCCATTTCCTGCACCAGTTGATAAAGCGGCTGGTCGGAAACAAAGTTGCCGATGCAGCCCCGCAAGTGTCCCTGTTGCTTGATGGTCACGAAACAGCCGCTCTCGGTATTGAGCCCCGGAGAATCCGTCTTGAGCGGTGGAATCTTGCCGGTGTTGATTACTGTGACAATGGTTTCACGGGCGATCTTGAGCAGTTCCCTCTGTTCCTTTTTTGACAGTAAATCGGACATAGTTTTCCTCGCATGGCAAGACAGCCCCTGACGGTTGCCCACAGGGATGCCTCTACCGATAATTTTTCCGCCTGAACAGGCCGGTCTTCAGGGAAACGACCCGGTCCAGGAACAAGATCCCATCCAGGTGATCCATCTCGTGCTGGATCGCCACCGCCTCGAAGCCTGTGGCCTCTATGGTCCGCTCGCTGCCGTCCGGCTCGCTGAAGCGTACCGTGATCCCGGTTGCCCGTTCCACATCACCAGTGTAGTCCGGCACGCTCATGCACCCTTCACGCATGATGGCGTTGCCGCTACGGGCCACGATCTCGGGATTGATCATGCAGAGCTGGCCATGGTTGTTGTCCTTGCCATGACGGCTGCCAGACACGTCAACCACGCAGACCCTCAGGGTAACGCCGATCTGGGGCGCGGCCACACCGACCGAGCCCGGACCGGCGTGCATGGTGTCGAGCAGGTCCTCGATCAGGGCAAGGATCGCCCGGTCGATTGTCTCAACCTTGTGGCAGACTTTCTTAAGCAGCGGGTGTGGATAGCGGAGGATGTTTTGAGTCGGCATGGCTTAAAAGGAGACCGGCGTGATTACCCTGACGCCAATCTCCACGTTCAACTCCTTTTTCAGGTCGCCCAGCATGGCTTCCAGGGCTTCCGGTGTCAGGCCCTCCGGCAGGGCAGCCTCCAGCATCATCACATACACCGGTTCCTCATCCGTGCCGATCAGCTTGGTGTTAAGATCGGTGATGTTGACTCCCTGCTCCGCCAGCTCGCTGGTCACGCGGTAGACGATGCCCGGTTGGTCGGCGCCGTAGACCGAGACCATGCAGATCTCGTCGGCCGACTCCTGGCGTTTGACTTCATCGCTGTGCAGGGAACGCACGGCCAGGGACATGCCGAGCTGCTCGCAGGCAGGTTTCAATTCTTCGTGCAGGCGGCTCTTGCTGAAGGGCCTGTGATGCGAGACGATCAGGATCATGGCAAACTCGCCGGCCAACATGGTGCAGCTGGAATCGGCGATGTTGCAGCCCAGCCGGAAGAGCACGGAAGCAACGCCGGCCACGATACCCGGCCGGTCCTTACCGACCACGGATATTGCGTAATGCAGGATTTCAGGCTGTTCTGTCATAAATATCTCCCAATTGATCGGTTACAATCTGGTTATCATTAATTGTTTTCATCTGCAAATGTTTTTTGGAATCAGGTATAGTTATGCATTATCGCTTAACATCAACCACCTTTCAAGAGAGAAGCCATGCCCCACAAAATAGTCCGTTCCGTATGCCCCTACGATTGCCCCGATGCCTGCGGCCTGCTGGTGGAGGTCAAGAACAGCCGCGCCGTCCGCGTCAGCGGCGATCCCGACCACCCCGTGACCCGCGGCCTGCTCTGCCCCAAGATGAACCATTACGAACAAACCGTCCACTCGCCCCGCCGGCTGACCCAACCACTCCTGCGGACCGGCGCCAAGGGTGCGGGCCAATTCCGTCCCATATCCTGGGATGAGGCCATCTGGCGCATCTGCGGCCGCTGGCGGGAACTGATCACCAGCCACGGTGGGGAATGCATCCTCCCCTACTCCTATGCCGGCACCATGGGATTGGTGCAGAGGAACAGCGGCCACCCCTTTTTCCACTACCTGGGCGCCTCGCGGCTGGAGCGGACCATCTGCTCGCCGGCCAAGGACGCAGGCTGGAAGCAGATCATGGGCGAAACCCCGGCCATGGACCCGGCCGAGATGGGGGAGAGCGATCTGATCATCCTCTGGGGGATCAATGCCGCCGCCACCAGCATCCATTGCCTGCGTGACGCCCAGGCCGCCCGTAAAAACGGCGCCCGGCTCTGGGCCATCGACACCTACCGCACCCCCACCATGGAGGCTGCTGACGAGGCTTTTGTCGTCCGCCCCGGCGGCGACGGCGCCCTGGCACTGGGGATGCTGCACGTCATCGTGCGTGACGGACTGGCCGACAAGGCCTTTATCGCCGCCAACGTGCTCGGCTTCGAGGAATTCAGCGGACAGGTCCTGGCCGAGTGCACGCCGGCACGGATGTCCCATGCCTGCGGCCTTCCCGAGGCAGCCATAGAGCGCCTGGCCCGTGAATTCGCCACGGCCCGCGCCCCCTACATCCGTCTGGGGAGCGGCCTGACCCGCTACGCCAACGGTGCCATGACCGTGCGCACCATCGCCTGCCTGCCGGCCGTGACCGGAGCCTGGCAACGCCGTGGCGGCGGGGTCTTCCCCGGCACCTCCACCGGCGCGGCCTTTCCGCTCCACAAGGTCACCAGGGAGGACTTCATCCGCCAGCCCACCCGCCTGGTCAGCATGAACCAACTGGGCGCGGCCCTGAACGAACTGAACGATCCGCCGGTCATGTCCCTGTACGTCTACCACTCCAACCCGGCCAGCGTGGCCCCGGACCAGAACGCCATCATCCAGGGTCTGCTGCGGGACGACCTGTTCACCGTGGTGCACGAGCGCTTCCTGACCGATACGGCCCGTTACGCCGACATCGTGCTGCCGGCCACCAGTTCCCTGGAACATGCCGACCTCTACCGCTGCTACGGCAGCTACCAGAGCCAGCGCTGCGCAGCCGCCATCCCGGCGGTCGGGGAAGCCAAATCCAACTGGCAAGTGTTCTCGCTCCTGGCCCAAGGCATGGGGTGGAACGAGCCCTTTTTCACCCAGTCCGCCGATGACCTGATCGAACAACTCATCGCGTTGGACACCCCCTGGCGCGACCCTGACACCAATCAACGGTTGCTGCAGGGGGAACCGGTCTTCCTCACCCCCACCAGCGATCCCAAAACCACCTGGCTGACCCCCTCGGGAAAGATCGAAATCCTGAACCAGCGCGAGCCGGAACCGCTGCCGCGCCCGCTCCCCACCCATGCCGAGGGGGATGGTTTCCCGCTCCGGCTGCAGCCGGCCGTCACCCCCTATGCCCTCAACTCCAGCTTCTACGAGCAGGACAACCTGCGGACCCACCAGAAGGTGCAGACACTGCTGATGAACCCGGCCGACGCCGAGGTGCGGGGCCTGGCCGACAGTCAGCAGGTGGTGGCTTACAACCAACTGGGTGAGGTGGAGTTTGTCCTGAAGATCACGGACAGGGTGCCGGCCGGCACGGCGGTCACGGAAGGGGTCTGGTGGAGCGAGTTCATCCCCGGCCAACGCGGGGTCAACTGCCTGACGTCCCAGCGCCTGACCGACGGGGGGCGTGGGAGTACGTTGTACGATGTGGCGGTGGAGGTAAAAGGAGATCAGTAATCAAATCCTGAGTCTTTGACGCAATTTTTCAAGCTCATCTGTCGGAAGTCTCCTTCCGACAGTGGGCCAAACTGTCAGCCAACGAATAAGTTCCGCTGCTTCAACCAATCGCAGACGATGGGCTTCTTCCACGATCCAGATACTTCCCCGGAATTCGATGCCCTCTTCGGCGCAGCGCTCCCGCATTGGCCGATCACCAGCCATAACCACCCGACCATGTTCCCGGGCATAGCAGACCGTCATCATGTCGTTTGTGCTGACCCCGCCACGTCGCAGGCTATTCGCCTTAACAGCCAAGTCCCGGCTGGTTTGGATAACGGTTATCCCAGCATCCTCGATATTTTGTATGATTCTTGGCTGTTTTTTGTTCTCGCATTCCACCAGCACCACATCCAGCACCTCACACGGAGCCAGGCGGGGCAATACGCCGATGGCACCCACATATTCCAGATCGATCAGGATGCTGGTGTCGGCCAGAAGGATCACGCGATCTCCTCCGACAGCCACCTGCCTAGTTCTTCCTTGACCGAATACACCGGCTCGCCGAGTACTTCCGCCGCCTTTGAAGTGGTGATTTTCTCTTCGATCAGCGCTTGGTAGACCAACCGGTTCAGGCGCCGGAGAGAATCGGGGCGGTTCAGATCCACTGGTTCGTCTTCCTTACCGTATTTCGCATTGATCTTGGCGATCTGTTGAAACGACTGCCGGGTGGAAATAATGCCGAGTTGCCCGGCCCGGACCAGGATAGTCCGCATGCTGACCGAGTAGCGTCGCTTGATGTCGCCCAACAGGGAAAACGGCAGCCAGCGGTTGCGGTAGGGGTGCAGTTCAGACTCAACGCAGGTGCGCGGCAGAAGTACCGCACCTGCCAGGTAATTTGCCGCCTGTTCGCGCGGGTCTGACTTGCCGGTCTTTGCCGTCGGTGATGTGGGAGCCTGGTACTCCTTGCGGTGAAAGATGAGATGGGAAAGCTCATGCAGCGCGGTGAAATACTGCCGCTCCGTCCGATGATCGGCGTTGACGAATATCGCCCCGCCGATCTCATCGGTGTAGGCCGAAAAGCCGGATACGGAATTGGGCAGCTTGTGCAGGAAAATTTTCAGACCCTTGCCTTCCAGCAGCGACAACACATCACCCAAGGGGGCGTCCTCAACTCCCAGCCAATCACGCACCTCGTGCGCTACCTGCTCCACGATATAAGGATCAAAAGTTGTCATGGGGCGAGAACCGGGCAAATTGGGCAACGTTCCGGCCAGCCGCTCGATCTCGCCGTAGTTGAATGCCTTTCGCGTCAACAATTGCTTCAGTGCCGGCGACAGGGTGTCCGCCGCATCGGCGCGGAACAGCAGCACCGGCTCGGACTCTCCGGCCAGGCCGAGCATGACGTCAAGCGGTACGTTCAGAATCCGGCATAATTTGACAACCTGCTGCATGGAAGGCTCACGTTCACCCCGTTCCCAGGCGGCAATGGTCTGTCGGGTAACGCCGGATAGTTCTCCAAGCGCCTCCTGGTTCATTCCGGACAGCTCTCTCAATTCTCGCAAGTTCATGGGATACCTCCAGATATTTCCCACGTTGATAGCATTGTCATTACATTTAATGTTTGATTTACATAACATATATTGCACTAATTATGGCTATTGACAAGCAATAAATGTTATGACATGAATATTGTATCTTAAAAAGACAAAGCCACAAGATATTGGGGAATATCTGTGGCTCTCCGCAAGCCCGATGGGGATCGGGTTGCTTGTCAGAGTTCTTTCGACGATCTCTTGGGTAGCTTCAATGCATAGAGATTGATAGACTCTTTAGTTGCAACAAACATTGGCAGTCACACACTGGAATGCCCCCCACACCGGAAGATAGTGGCGCAAAATAACAAACGAAGACACTCTACCTTTTCCGCAGCACCCGCTTGTCCCCCACCCGGATGGTGAGCTTCTCGCTGTCGAAGTGCTCCAGGAGCGGGATCAGGAATTTGCGCGACAGTCCGGTCAGGTCCCGGTATTCGGGTGGGGTGATCTCGCCCTTTTCCTTCAGCCGGGCCAGCAGCTTTTCCCTGAGGCCGTTCAGGGCCGGGGCCGCGTAAAACAGGTCGCTGGAGATGCGGACCACGCTGTTGTTCCTGGTCAGGAGCGCCAAGTTGTCGCGCACCGCCTTCTCGTCGCAACGGAAACGCTCCATGATCTCCTTGACCGTGGGGGGCTCGATCCCCCTTTCCAGCAGGAATCCGTTGATCTTTTCTCCCAATCCGTCGCTGGCCCTTCCCTGCTGCTCCGGCCGGACAGCCGGCTTGACGATCTCCCGGTCCGGCACGACCGCGCCATCCCGCTCCAGAGCTACAAGGAGCGGGGTGAAGAAGCGCTGGTCGCTTCGCCTGGGCAGGCGGGTCTTCAGCTCTTCCTTGCCCATCCCCTCCTTAAGCGGGTTGGCGGCCAGGTAGGCGGCCAACTCGTCAAGCATCCCCTTCTTCAGGCTTTCGAATGCCTCCCGTGCCAGAAAGATACGCGGTTCCCGGGTCATCTGCAGCACCTCGCCAGAGGCAAGCAGGCCGGCCAGGGTGGATTCCGCGACCTTGCGGGGGATGCCGGAGCGGAGCAGGATATCGTCGAAACTGATCCCGGAGAGCAGCCCCTGGCCGATGATCAGGGAGATGGTGGCCTGGTGGTCTGCGGTGTCCAGGGACTCCAGCAGGCGGACTGCCTCGGCGCTGCGCCTGCGGCGGCGGGGCGGGAAGGGGTCCAGCACCACGCCGCCCCCGACCGTGCAAGCCGGGGAGGAAACCCGCAGGAGATAGCTGTCGCCGGACAGGAGCAGGGCCGGTTCCCGCAGCCGCAGCTGTACGTAGGCGCTCTCCCCCGGTTGCAGGGTGTCGCGGTCCATGAGGATTACCTGGGCCGGTACCTCGTAGGTGGCCGAGTGCAGCCGCAACGTGGCGCGATGCTTCAGTTCGCGGGGTGCCGAGGCCAGGTAGTCGAGGCGGGCATCCACGGTACGGGTGGCCAGGAAGGCGCCCCGGGGCACCACCACGTCGCCGCGCCGTACCTGGTCCAGGTCGATCCCCTGCAGGTTCACGGCCAGGCGCTGGCCGGCCAGCCCCTTCTCCACCTTGGCCCCATGGGCCTGGATGCCGCGCACGCGCCCTTCCCGGCCGGTGGGGAGCAGTTCCAGCTCGTCCCCGGTGTTGATCTCGCCCGAGAGCAGGGTGCCGGTCACCACGGTACCGAAACCGGCCATGGTGAAGACCCGGTCCACCGGCAGGCGGAACTGCCCTTCGCGTCTCTTCTCCGCGACAACCCCTGCCAGCCGGGCCAGCTCCCGCTTCAGTCCGTCCAACCCCTGGCCGGTGCGGGAGGATAGCGCACAGACCGGCGCACCCTCCAGGAAACTGCCGACAGTGAACTCGCGTACCTCCTCGGTCACCAGCTCCAGCCACTCCGGATCCACCAGGTCGCTCTTGGTCAGGGCCACCAGGCCGCACTTCACCCCCAACAGCCGCAGGATGTCGAGATGCTCGCGGGTCTGGGGCATGATCCCTTCGTCGGCCGCGATCACCAGCATGACCAAGTCCATGCCGCCGACGCCGGCCACCATGGTGCGCACGAAGCGTTCATGGCCCGGCACATCCACGATCCCCAGCCTGATGCCGTCCGGCAGCTCCAGGTGGGCAAAGCCCAGCTCGATGGTGATGCCGCGCGCCTTCTCCTCCTTGAGCCGGTCGGTGTCGATGCCGGTCAGGGCCTTGACCAGGGAGGTCTTGCCATGGTCGATATGTCCGGCAGTACCGAGGATGAGATGTTTCATTCAAGCCTTCCCGAATATTCCAGAGTCATATTTTTACTTAGAACCTGAAAAGTACATTATGGCTATCCATATGTTACTTTGAGGCCTGAAAGTAAAATTTCATGTTTTCCGAAAATGGTTAAAAGAGGGCAGGTTAATTTTCAACAAAACTAATGCAACAAATGCTGTTGACACATTTTCGATATTCTTTAGAATTACAAATGGAGGCTTTGTGGTGCTTCGGCGCTGCATTGCCTTTTTGTTTTTCAATCTCCCAACACGTTAATCCTGTCTTTGAAGTGTCTTCATTGCATATGCAAGTATGCTGTTCTCATCCAGGCACTCAAAAATATACCAATTCACCCATTCATCAAGAAGCATTAGGGCATCATCACTCAGTCGGTAATCAGTCAGGCCGTAAGTGTCATGGTGATTGCCGACCGGCTGGATATGGTCAAGGCGCATGATAGACTCGTCTGCTCCAATCAGGGGGAGCATGTCCCAGAAGAATTGCGGGTACTCACACTGACGGACACGTTCCACAAAGGCATCGCTAAATCCTGACCTTGTTCCTGTCCCTTCATCCCTCCCATAATACGGTGCAACCAGCAGAGTTGGGGCTGTCTGCCATTTCGGCTTGCCTAAAACCAGTTGTTTTTCGACCTCAAGGCTGTTATTGGCAATCACAAGGAGCGGGCGTCTTTTGACTCTGTAGACAAGCCATTCTTCGTTTGGAAAGGCTGGAAGTGCTGCAACGGGGAGCGAAAGATGTTTTTTGGGTTCGCCGTAGCGAAAGGGTACGATCTCGAATTTTGCACTGGTATGAACCTCTGCCTCGGTTCTGCCGATGGGTGAAAGCCTGTTCGGTATCGGCCCGACATGAGGGACATACGCTTGAATCAGGCGGCCGCGGGAAACCTCTTTCGAGGTGTCCTTGACCCACCACCCATCAGGGTTGATCAGATTTTGGATGCACTCTTCAGGGAATTTCAGGGTCAAACCTCGAACTGGATTTCCAGATGTCTGGAGAAAACGTTACCTCTCCCACTACCATCGGGATTTGGGGACCTGCAAGGCTGTCGAGCCATTCCTGGCCTGCAAAATAAACCTCATCATACCGGGGTTGGCGGATATAATGCCGTGCACAGGCTGCAATCTTTTTTTGAGCCAATTTTTCCTGGATGCGAGTCCGGGCTTCGTTCAGTTCTGCCGTTCTACGTTTTTGTGCTTTTATAGTCATTGGTTCCTTTTCCGCTTTTTTATCAGGTTGCATGTGTGGCGTCACAGTTGAAAAATCAAGCCGTTCTTTGGGGGCAGCGTTCAACATGGGTTTGGTAAGGTAGACATAATTGAGGAGACGGGGGGTATCAGCGCCGAATTCATGTACTGCACGCTTTACCGCACTGGTGACAGTAATGCTCAAGTCGTTTTCCAGTTTGTCGCGAACTTCTGTGTTCGATAATTTCCATCGGACACCTTCACCTTCAGCATCTCCGTTTTTGTAAGGGAAAGTCCTTTTCTCCGCATCAATAAAGAGGCAGGCAGGCTCAATACGGCTATTTACCTCCTGCGCCCAAGGACCAAACTTGTAGAACTGCCAGTTTGTACCCGTATAGGTTTGACCGCCGTTACGCTCGGCATAGGCAAGATCGGCGATATACACATATTTCAGCAGGTGTATAGGCCCCAACTCCCGGCATCGGAAGTCATCCTCTCCGGCAGCCACCGCGAGAGCATATTGTATTATTTTATCAACTTTTTCTTTATCCATGGCTGTTCACTCTGAGTGTATAACCTAGCCTCGCCTGCAAATATTATATCGCAAAGAAGGAAATCATGTGGATCATGTTTGCCGATAAACTTTCGGTAATAATACTTAAACTCAAGTGGTTAACAAGTATCAGGGTGCACCTGTTATTGCGGGAGGCGAATTTCCACCAGGATAATAGTGTTCCAGTAGATCACGGAATTTCTTAATACCTTTAATTGCATCCTTGCGCTTGCGGTCAGCATGCAATGTGCCAAGTAATGTCAGAAAATCTCCCCGTTCTGACCTGGAAAGCATCCTGAACTGTTTTCGCCAACCATCGCTTGCACCGTTATGCTTGAAATGTTCACGGAACAAAATGTAACGGTCTGGCATAGACAAAATTTCCTCAAACTCTTCTTGAGATTCACCAAAAGCGGCATGCATAAACTCTGTACGTGGGCTCACCAATCCGTGGGTGGCCTGGAGCACGCATTGAATTCCTCGTAGATACCGCCAGTTCCAGTTCGGGGAGACATAACCACGTTGGGTTTCTGTTGGCGGAATATAGCGCATGGGAAATCCAGAAACTCTTATTCCAAGTTGGTTGTTTAATTCGGCATTGATACGTAGGCGATAATAAAAATCCGTGGGAGTGTCTTTGAAGTTGTAGAGCATATAATTTGTAAAGGAACCGAATCCTTGGTCAACAAGCAGCTTAATTGATGTTCGGTAGTCTCTTTCCATACTCTTGCTTACAAAGTCAAATGCCAGCCGAATTGGCTTGAGCGGTAAAGTACCAAGTAGTTTTGCCAGTATTGGCTTCTTTGCAATCAATCTGGCATCAATTCCCTGGTTGAAATCAACCGTCATCATACGCCCATTCCGTTTGGCACCTCGCTCAAATCCCAAGGAACGGATATCTTTGATACGATCTTCAATGTCTTTAAGGGCTAGGACGTTATTGTCCATAATGACCATATGCTGTTTTTCGCCAAATTCATTATTCGTACGTTTAACTTGGTCCTTAATGTCAGACAAATATCCAAATTCCTTCTCTAATTGCGGAACAGCACAGAATTTACATGACCTCACGCATCCTTTTGTTATCCGCAAAAAATAGGCGTTTTCTGGTGTGTATGAGTAGTCTACTGATTGAATCAAATCATAATCTGGAACCATTTCGGCAATCGGCGGTGAATTCGGCCCAAGTATTCCAGGTTGCTCAATTTGTCCTTCAATAATAGTGCAGTCCACTTGTTCCCTAATGTAGTCTGGCAACAATGTGGCTCCGATTCCACCTACAAAAATGTCTTTTGATGACAAGACGGACTGTTGATAGTATTTGATGGTCTTTACAGTGCGCGGAAGCTCCCAAGTAAAGAGAGAGGAGATATAAATACGATGCCAATGAAAATTCTTCTTTTCGCGGTCACAACCACGAACAAAATTAACTTGATCACCACATTGTTTATGCCAGCTTGATAGCTTCATTAAACCTAATGGTGGAAATTTAGAACCATAATCTGGTTCTACGAGAAGGATATTGCTCATTTGCGTGGCTCCTTCTCTCGCATTCCAAATTTTAAATGAATTGCCTTTTGTGCTTTTGCAAAAGAGGATTGATCAAGGATTTCATAAAGAATACAGAGTATTTCTGAAATTACTTTGCGCTGTTTGTTGTCTAAAGAAGTATTTAGTTTATTTGTGGTAAAGGGCAGAGTTTCTATTGCATTCCTGGATTTTTTTAGTTCATTAAGCTTTGTCTGGAGCCGTTTTTGATCATCTTCGTTGCGCTCTGCCTTTTGAGCCGCTTCGAGCTTTTTTATCTGTTTTTCATGTTCCTCGATAAGCTTTGCTTGTTCTGCCTTTGATGCTAAGCCGACCGACTCCTTTTTTCTTGCTGCTACGAGATGCGAATCCGCAGAAGAAACAAGCTTTTCAATGTCTGCATTCCGGCCCGCTGAAAGTTCGTAGGCTTCTTTACTACGCTCCCTTACAAATTCAGTAAGCTGATTACGGATGTCAATCCATTCGGGAGTATCCTCAAAATCATCTCGGTGGGCATTTGGGATAACATGTGAAGATTGTATGTGAACTTCACCCATAAAGTACTTGTTGAACCTGGCATAACTTTCAGAAGTAAGTCTGAATATATCAGTCATGCGCTCTGACAACCCGATACTTATATTTGATTTACGAAGACGAAACCCTCCAATTGTTTCTTCTGCAAAGGCTCCAGGACAATTTGTCTTTGCATACCATATCCAGAAGGGGGAATCTGGTCCAGCATCTTCTGGGAAAAAACGTAGATCGCTGACATTGATTTTATAAGGCCCTTGCTTGGTCGCGTAGGTAAGGCCTTTGTAGGGCTTAAACAGCTCGTAACTCATATTGCCATACTTTATAAGGATGCTGACTGTTGGTATCTCAAGGTTGCGTGCTTTGACCCAGTCGTAAAATTTTCCGGCCATAAGAAAGGAATGAGTATCAAGACTTAAAGGTGCAACTTGTGATAGATAGTCATGGACCTGACGCTGAGTTAAGAATAACTCTCCCGCTTGGTTAATGCCTTCCAAGCGTACTTCGAAGAAATGGGAATTGTTTCGGGACGTTTGATTTTCGATAGAAACATGCCGCCTGATAACATCAGATAGCTCCTCAACTTGTCGCCTTGAGGGAGACGTGGCCTTGTTAAGTTGACAAGCATCAAATTTCACAGTGGATATGCTTTGTTCTCCCGCTGCTTGAGTGGTGAAAAAAAGATGTTCGCAATATGCGATGCCAGCCAGCCGGCCTATGCCACGAAATCCGGCATCTGTTTCCAAGTTCTTTATCGACATCCCAATGTTGACAAGACGAGCATAAACATCATTGGAAGGAATTCCAACACCATTATCTCTTATGGTCAATACTCGCCTTGAGGTGTCAATGTGAACTTCGATCCGTCCTGCTCCCTGAACCAAAATTTTCTGTCGTTCTGCTGTTCGAATAGAGTCAAACGCATTCTGAACATATTCACGCAGGGTATCGAATGGGTTACGATACATGCCCGTTGTGAGTGTCTCAAGAACTCCAGCTCCTACTCGAGGTTGCGTGTTATTATCGGTCATCTGAATATCCGTCATTTTGTTAATTGTTTGTACGCCGGAAATGGGAAGCGAGCTTTTATAAGGGCCGTCCGGAATACAGAATGTTGCAGCAACATCTCTCCTTGGTTCATACGAGTAATTGTAGCTTTATTTGATTGAGAAAATAGGTGCTTATAATCCGCCGCCTTTGCAAGTTCAACCGGATTTGTCCTGCCGTAGATATTTGTTGCACAATTGCCGAGCACCCTGGCGTGAATATCACTCCTGAATTGTTCCGCACCAAACAGGATTGTGCCAAGCGAGCGCCCGCGTTCCGTAATTTCCAGAAGCCATCTTGTTAGAGTGCGGTCTCGTGAACCTGATGATGACGGTGCGTATTTATTTAATTCGTCGGCGAATATGACCACCTTTCCAAGTTGATCACGTTCTACATCACTGTAAAGGTTAAGTTTGGCGTCAAATACGGTCCTGATAACGTCGCCGAAAACCAAACACTGGAGATAGTCAGACAGCGGAGCAATATCAATAACTAGAACTTTTCCTGGACGTAATTCTTTAATGGCTTCAATCAGCAGTTTTTGGCGTCTGTCTTTTTCTGGGCGTTCTTCTGAAAAAATATCGTGTTCAGTTCTGGTTCGAATAAGGCGGTTGAATTTTCGCCATGACTGAACAGAAATATCTTTTTTCCCGTTTTGTCCTTTTTCAGTTTTGTTCTCAATTTCTTCTCGTAGCTTTTCCCACGTTTCGGCCTCTATATCGCCAAGAGCATGTATACAGCTTTCCATAGTCGATTGAGGGTCGTCGATATCAGAAAAAAGCAATGATAGCTTTTCTCGACCGACATCCGTTTCATTGCCCTCCTCTCCACCTTTGAAGGTTTCGACATCGTAATAGTAATTGAACGCCCGTTTATCTTTGATCTGCTTTTCCAGGATTTCTCTCGGAGCATATGATGATGTGAAAATGTCCTTATGCTGTTTGGAGTATGGGTAAAAATACGTGACATTTTTTAGAGGAAGCGGTTCAAGTCCGCATTTACGCCATTCCGTGTTTTGCGATTTGGTTAATGACTCATTCGGCTCATCAACAGCCAAAAGATCAGGCCCTTTGACGTTAAACAGAACAATACTGACTTCATCTCCCATTCGCTGTTGAAGCGCGTTCAACAAAAACATGGAGTATGATGTTTTGCTGGCAAGTCCCGAAATTCCTGAAATGTTCAAATGGCCGGCTTCAGGCCCGACTAGATAACGGGCCTCAAAATCAACTCGAATTTCATCACCTCTAGAAGTTTCCATATAACCGGCAGCAATTGGTTGCTTCAGATTGTCTACACCTAATGCATGGCGGATTTCATCGGCATTAGCCCATTCAACCCTTGCCCCATCTCGTATTGGCATTTCAATGTTTTCACTATTCCCGAGAATCTCAGCTTCGGCAATTGTGGTTCCAAGACGTTCATTAAGGGGCGAAGTATCAATGTCGCCAAAATCAGAAGACACATAATTGGCAAGATGGCCCGCACTATCGGTAATGAAGCTCAATTCCTTGACAATGGCATATGAGTAACTGCATTTCTTCCCGCTTGCGGAAATGTGTTCTATACGGACTATGTCAAAAGGGCGGATAATTACATCATGACGCATCCAGAAGTTCACGGTTGTACAAGTTGTCGGCTTGTTTTCGGTCGCCGTTACTTTTCCAATACATTCAACTTTTGACATGCTCCCCCCGCATCAAAAAATTAATGACTTAAAACGATTATGGCTCAAGAATAGAGATTTAAGATAGGTTTCTGTTAAGTAAATTGGATAGATATGTGTTGCCCATCTTGCATCAGCCTTGTACGGGGTTACATTGCGTTCAGCTAGCACATAAGATGAGATGGTATCGGCACGAGCATCAAGTATCCCATCTTCTTTTTCCTGTCCAGTTGCGAATACTTCAATTTTGGCAATCCCTTGCAAAGGACTATACATTTTCTCTCTTGGTCGTAACCTCAAATACCACCAACCGTGAGTTGTTGAATCTCCTTTGTTTGGGCTTATAACGGTTGTACGTTCTTTCCATTCCAATTCTTTTGTAAGATTACCCAAGTCTTGTCGTTTTCGCCCACTGCCCAGCGTGAGGCTGGGTTTGAAACTCTTGGCAATACCGATAACATTTCGCAATTGCACGATGTCATCATAATTCAAATCTAGAGCCTTAACCTTATTGTCTCGGTATTGAAGACCACCGTCTTTCGCTAACATCTGTCTGTCACGTATCAGATTTTGTCGGATCATATCCCTGATCGTATACAACTCCAATAACTGCATTTCATGAATAATCATAGCCCTGCCAAGATCACCAGGGTCTTTATCCTCTTTGGATTCAAAATCATAACGAACAACCTTAAAATGCTGGTTTTGTGGGAGTTCCTTGTTTATCTTGCCTTCAATATCTCTCGCGTCTTCAGTTGTCCAGAGATTAGGGACTGACAGAATGTTAATAATACGAGTCAGATTCCGAACCGGCACAAATCGTCCTTCGTCAGTTCTCTCCAGCACAGCGACGCCGATTTGTCCCGCGCATAGCGGCAAATAATGGCCCCTGATGCTGGCGTCAATAACACGATACGACCTTGCGGAGCCGTCGAGAAAAAAACGAAACAGGGACGCGCCGGTATCGGGGATCGCCTTCTTGCCGCCACTCAAAACAGGCTGTTCAAAAAGAACCTGCTTGGGGAAGGGAAGCTCCTCACCCTTGTCATAAAACATCTCGACATCAAGGGTGAACCGCTCGTTGGGCAGGCAGTCAATGTTGTTCTCTCTGAGTATGTTTATGATTCTCTTGGTCGGCATATGATGAGCCCTTTTCGAGTAATCGTACTCATCACGCTTGAAATAAAAACCGCTCATGCGGGAACGCTTCATTGATTGTCTAGCATAATGATACTATCGTGTAAACAAAAAGCCCCCTGCCAACTCCATCCCCAAAACCTCGCCAACCGCCTGATAAACCCTTCCCATCACCTCATCATCAAGACGCAACAGCGGTCCTTCGATCAACCGCTTGTTGTCGATAGCGCGAAGTTGGTCCACGAGCAGGTCGGAATCCTTGTCCAGGCGCCCCTGCGCAACGACGCGCAGGCGGAGCGGTTCGGCATCACTGATCAGGTTGGTAGTGAGGGGGATAACGAGGGTAGAAGGGTGGTCGGCGTCCAACAGTGCCTGATTTTGCAGGATCAGCACCGGCCTGATTTTGCCCGGTTCTGTGCCACGCCCGGGATTGAGGTTGGCCAGCCAGATCTCGCCGTGGTTACGCATTAGTAAGTTAGAAGTCATTTTCTGCTCTTTGCGCAGGAAATGACTTCGTTAACGCACTTATCCTGTTTATCAGGGTCAGGCGCATCCTCGATTGCGTCGAATTCGGCATTCACCCGCATGCTTTCCTCCCGCACCTTCAGGCTGACTTCCATTAGCCGGGTCCGGCGACGCTGGGCCGCAACCGTTGCGTTCATCTGCTCCAATGCCTTGCGTACATAGGCTGCCCTGGGGATGTGCAACTGCTCGGCTGAGGCATCAACTTCATCCAGGAGGTCTTCAGGAAGACGTAACGACAATGTAGTCATATTTGTGCTCCTTTTTGTAGCTCATAATAAAATACTAGTATAGCCACATGAAGTTGTCAATTACCATTAAGTCAATAACACCTTGATTCCTTTACCCTCTATTCCCCGCCATCTTCGTCACGGGTCTCATCGCGGCTCATCTTGCGGCGCAAAAAAACTTGCAGCGCCAGATCGGCCAGGATCACGCCGCTTACCAGCAGCAGGTATGCTGTCTCGGCCTGGAAGTATCCCAGGCAGTTGAAGAACATGTAAAGCGCCACGATTGCCGGCAGCAGGGCGCGGGTAGTGCGGACCCCGGTTTCGAAAACCTCGGGGTCGCCCAGCCCGGCCAGCAGGCGCGGCACGAAATGGTAGCCCAGCGAGGCATCCACCAGCACCAGCAGGGTATTTACGAGGAACAGCGGGAGGTGAAATTGTTCCATTGAAGGGGTCCTTCAAGTCTTGATGATGAAGCTCTGACTGCGGTGTGATGTTGTGCCGGGCGGCTAGCCCTTGCGACTGAAGCGGTAGCCCACCCCGCGCACCGTCTGGAAGTGGGCCGGCCGGGCCGGGTCGGGCTCGAAATACTTGCGCAGGCGGACAATGAAGTTGTCCAGGGTGCGGGTCTCGGTGTCGGAACTGTAGCCCCAGACCGAGTGGAGCAGCTCGCCCCGCGGGATGATCTCGCCCTCTTTCTGGAAGAAGAGCGCCAGCACCCGCACCTCCATCTCGGTCAGGTCGATCTCCCCCTGGGCGGTCTTGGCGCGGTAGGAGAGGAGGAAGACCTCGTTGTCGCCGAAGCGGTAAGCTTCCTCCACCGGGTCGGGCCGGTACCAGGAGGACCGGCGCAGCATCCCCTTGACGCGCAGCAGGAATTCCACCAGGTTGAAGGGCTTGGTGAGGTAGTCATCGGCGCCGTTCTCCAGGCCCGCCACCCGGTCCGCATCCTCGGAGCGGGCCGTGAGCATGAGCACCGGCACCCTGGGGTCCAGCCCGCGCACGGCCCGACAGACCTGAAAGCCGTCCATGCCGGGCAACATGACATCCAGTATGATCAGGTCGAAATGCTCGACTTCCAGGGCGGTCAGCGCCTTTTCCCCCGATTCGAAATGGCTGACACGGCACCCTTCCTGCTCCAGGTTGAAACAGATGCCGCGCGCCAGGTGAATCTCGTCCTCGACCAGCATGATATGTGGTTTGTCAGTGTTCATATAACTCCGTAACCGGGGAGTGGGGTAATGAACCCATGTGTTTCCATGTTACGCTGTTGGCAGGGTGATGGTAAATGTGCACCCTTTGCCGAGCCCCTCGCTCTCCACGATAACCGCTCCTCCATTGTCCCGCATGATGGAATAAACGATGTAGAGCCCCAGACCGGTTCCCCGCACGTTTTCCCCTGCCGACCGGACACGGTAGAACATGTCGAAGACCCTCTTCAACTCCTTTTTTTCCAGCCCGCGCCCATTATCCTGGATCGAAAGGCACGCAATCCCCTTTGACCTCATGAGGCGCACGCTGATGTCCGGGCTTCCCGGCGAATACAGTATGGCATTCTCGAAGAGGTTGCGCAGCACCATCCCCATCTCTTCGGGATCCACCACCACCTTGATTCCCGGCTCCGACTCCAGGGAGATGTTTCCCCCTTGGGGCAACTTGTCCCGCTCCCGCTCCACCCGTTCCTCCAGCAGGGCCGAAAGATCGGTCAGGCGCCGCTCGGCCGGCTTGCGGCGCTGTTCCAGGCGCGCGGCCATGAGCAGGTTGTTGATCAGGTAATGCAGCCGCTCAGTATCGGCCAGCATGGTATCGACAAAGGTATCCAGCTTTTCCTTGGGCAGGCTGCGCAGGCGGATGGTCTCCAGGTGGAGCTGGATGGAGGCCAGGGGCGACTTGAGTTCGTGGGTTACCTGGGAGATGAAGCTGCGCTGCTGGGTATAGAGCCGGGATTGGCGGTTCCAGTAGACGAAGATGACATATACGCCGGCCAGGATGAGCACCAGCATCACCAGCCCCTCAGCCATGACCGGCCAGTTGAATCCCTCGCCCAGCAGCTCGGGCCGGTATTTACGGGCCAGTTCGCGGAATTCGCGGTGCTTGCCGATGAACCAGTAGATCCAGAAGACGACCACGGTGATCCAGACCAGCTGGATGGTGATCAGCGCCATGACCGGATGGAATATGCGCCGCCAGGGCCGCATGTCAGGCTTCCATCCGGGGTAGAATTACCGTGTTGTCAGGGTGGCTCGTCATTGTGAATGGCGCCTTGTCAAGGGAACAGTCGCTGTCTTGTTTGGTTATAACCGCTGGTCGCTGCCGATGCAAAGCGAAATTATACCAGATGCCCGCCAGGGCGTCAGGGACGTTCATGGAAAAACCGTTCCATGCGGGCAAAGACCTCGCCGGAATCGCCGGTCACCAGTTCCGTGTCCGGCAGAGAACGGAGGAAGATCCTGCCGTAGTTCTTGGTGGTCACCCGGCGGTCCAGGATCAGGACGGCGCCCCGGTCATCGCGGCTCCGGATCAGGCGCCCGAAACCCTGGCGGAATTTGATCACGGCCTGGGGCACGGAGAACTCGCGGAACGGGTCGCCGCCCGAGGCCTGGATCTGTTCGGCCCTGGCCTGCTGCACCGGCTCGGTGGGGACCTGGAACGGGAGCCGGGCGATGATCACCAGCCGCAGGGCGTCACCCTTGACATCCACCCCTTCCCAGAAGGAATCGGTGCCGAACAGCACCGCGTTCTGCTCTTTGCGGAAACGGGCCAGCAGGGCATGGCGCCCGGTCTCGCCCTGGCGCAGGGCCACCAGCCCCAGCCGGGCCAGGTCCGGCGACAGGGCCTGGTAGACGCGGTTCAGCAGGTCGTAGGAGGTAAACAGGATGAAGGCGCCCCCCCTGGCAATGGCCACGGCCCGCAGGATGCGTTCCTCCAGGGCTTGGCGGTAGTCCGGGGCGGTCGGTTCCGGCATGTCGGCCGGAACGGCGGCAAAGACCTGGGTTGCGTAATCAAAGGGGGACGCCAGGCGCAGCTCGTTCACGCGCTCCGGACCCAGCAGACTGAAGCCGGTGCGTTTCTTGAGATAACCGAAATCCCCCCCCACCGTGAGGGTGGCCGAGGTGACGATTATGGTCTTGATCCGGTCCAGGATGGTCTCCTTGACCTGGGCCGAGACATCCAGCGGCGCGGCGCACAGGCGGGCCTGGACACCGCGCGCCCCTTTTTTCGACTCCATCCAGCGGCAATATCCTTCGGCATCGGCGATGAAAAACAGCAGCACGTCGGCCATGGTCTGGAGGCGGCGCTCGATGCCGGCGCTATCCACCAGTTGATCGGCCATGCGCTCCCGCAGCTTGTCCGGCACGTCTTCGCAGCGGCGCAGCAGGTTCCGCAGGGCCGAGGTAAATTCATTGAGGGCATCGGCCAGGGCATGGAAGCGTTGCCGGCACTCCTTCCAGAGAGCGCCCTGTTCTACGGGCGGCGTGATGCGCAGCTTGCTTTCCCGGCCGGCATCCCCGGTGCCGGCCATGGCCAGGGCCAGCCAGTCCATGGTGCCTGCGGTCAGGCCGGCCAGATCATGGGCCTTGGGGAGCAGATGGCTTTCCAGCAGGGCCGAGAGTTCAGTGTACAGCGCCTCCATGCTCTCGGGCAGATCGCGGCCCAGGCGGTTGGAGATGATCGTCAGCAGGCCGGCCCGGTTGGCCTTTTGCGGCACCAGGCGATGCAGTTGCTTGAGGATGGCACCCCGGGAGAGGACCAGGGAGAGGTGGCTGGTGGCCACGTCCTCCAGGTGGTGCCCTTCGTCGAAGATCAGCCGGGTAAAAGGTGGCAGGATGGCTGTGGCGTCGTAGCCTGTCTCCTTGCGCAGCACGATGTCCGACAGCAGCAGGGCGTGGTTGACCACCAGCACCCTGGCGGCCGAGGCATCGCGCCGGGCCCGGTAGAAGAAGCAGCGGTTGAAGTGCTTGCAGCGGGAGCGGCTGCACTGGTCCGCCTCGCAGCAGATTTCCTCCCAGGTGTTGGCGTGGGGCGCAAAGGAAAGGTCGCTGCGGCAGCCGTCCTGGGTGGCGTGACTCCATTCGATGATGGCGGTCAACTCCTCTGCTGCTTCGTCCGGGAACAGGGACGGCTCGGTCTCAACGCTCTCCAGCTTGCGCAGACAGACGTAGTTGCCGCGTCCCTTGACCAGGGCCGCCTTGAACTCCACCTGGGCGTTGCGGGCCAGGAAGGGGAGATCCTTGCGGATCAGCTGTTCCTGGAGGTTGATGGTATTGGTGGAGACCACCACCCGTTCGTTGTTGCGCACCGCCCAGAGGATGGCCGGAACCAGGTAGGCCAGGGACTTGCCGGTGCCGGTGCCGGCCTCCACCAGGGTCACCCGGTTATTGTTGAAGGCCTCGGCCACGGTCAGGGCCATGCGCAGCTGTTCGTCCCGCTGCTCGTACCCCTTCAGGTTGGCAGCCAGCATGCCGCCGGCGCCAAAGATGGCACCAATCTCGTCCAGGGAGAGCAGCTCACCCTTTTTCTCCGTAAATATGGAGACCACCTGGTAGCAACGGGTGCAGCCGTTGTCCACGATCAGGAAGCCGATCCCCTGGTTGCCGGCAATGGAGGCGATATCCATGTCGGCATCGGAAGGGGTCAGATCGCCGGAAGGATGGTTATGGATGACCGCCTCGCCGCAGGAGGCCCGGCTGAGGATGGCCGGCACAGCCTGTTTCGTGCCGCGGGCAATGACCTCTACCTCGCAGATGACTCCCTCCACGTTGGTGCGGCCGATGAAAAAGACCTCGTTGCCGGAGGCAGCGGCGATCTCGTGCCGCATCAGGGCGCTGCAGTCGTTTGTAAAATGGGTTTGCATGGGCTGGTTCGATCTGCTGGGGCGCGGTGAGCAAGGCTTTCGGATATTGATAATAAACTGGGAGAACCTTACCACAGCGCGCAAAAAAAAGCACCCGTGGAATCCGGGTGCTTTAAGACGATTACCGTCTAATCAAGGCTGGCCTCGACTCCCTCAGGATAAAGGCGTGGAAAATAATACCCCACCATCGATGCAGGAAAACCGAGCATTACAGGTCCCTTTTCCGAATCGGAAACCAGAAGGCCTTTTTCCAATAATCTACTGGTGACCCTTCGCGCTGACCGTTCGGGCATTCCGATGATATGCTGGATTTCTCCACGAGATATTTCCCCGCGTAAAAACACATCTCTCAGCAAATGACCCGCTTCAGGTTTCAACTCACCAAAAGAAACCTGGCGATCGACAACCGTTTGTATTCTTTTCTGCATGCCATCCAAATCCAAAAGGCCTGCCATAAAGTCAATCTGGTCAATAGCGGTTTTAAGGAAAAATTTGCAAAAGTCCAGCAGTCCCGCCTGGGTCAAATTTCCCCGGCCATCCAGATCTCCTCTACGGGGTTGGTCTGCCCCTGCCAAGGCGGCAAGATACTCTTCCCGGTTTCTTGCGAAACCTCGGGAAACGGTCCACAACCCGTGGCCATCTATTTTTGCCTTTTTCAGATAGGCATGAGTCATAAGTCGTGTAACCCGCCCATTGCCATCCAGAAAAGGATGAATCCATGCAAGACGGTGATGAGAGGCCGCAGCAGCGACAATTTGTCTCAGACCTCTCATTTCTCGAGGGTCGTAGGCTTCTTCGAATCTTTTCATAAAAGTGCCCAGGTATTCTGATCTAGGCGGCAAATGCCTGCCAACCTCAACCTCTGTTTCCCTGGTTTTGCCGGGGACCACCCTCTCGATTTTTCCGTCTGTACGCTGTACGACCAGATACTCATCGGGCATCCGCTCATAAAACTCCTCGTGTATCCAACACAAAAAATCCATGCTGGTAATAACTGCTCCAGGAGTATCCTCAATGCGGGCCTCGATGCGCTTCTGCACTTCTACATGCGCTTTACTTTCCAATTGCCTTGCTCTTTTCGCAGGATCCCGGGAAAAGTCTTCTCTCATAGCGCGATCAATATCTACCGGATGAGTGTTGTGCCCCTCTATAAGATTGGAATAGTAACTGTTCATTTTCCTTACCAGTTCCACTATCCCCCTGCGGGTGACCGGATGAACAGCGGCACTGATGCCGGCTGATTTACGAATCACCTCAATGGCCAAATCATCGAGCTCCCCAGCAGAATCAGCAGGCATCAGTGGTTCCATTTCCGAAACCCTTGTAAAAAAACCATCTTCCATGTTGATTCCTCAGACAGAGATCAGCATTCCGGCCGACCTTAAATCTATGGCTTATATTAATTGCGCGATCGTTATCGGTGCCGATATTTTGGCCGGTTTATTTAACAACAACACAGGATAAAAATCTACGTGCAAACGCATTATTACAGTTAATTACACACAAAATAAATAGAATATTGGCCGATGTTTTGGCCGATGTTTTTTTGTACCTCATCTAACCAATAAAATAAACATCTTTCTCATTTTTAAATTTTGTTGGCCGATGTTTTGATCCTGAATGTAAATACAAAAACAAAAGATGAGCCAACGAAGACAGTGCAGGATTTGAAATTGGCATTACGCCGACAGGAACGTCCGGGCCGTCTCCGCGGCCTCCTGCAGAACCTCCTCGGAAACATTTACGGCCCCTCCCCCGCCGACTCCGCAGGCCCGGATCAGGCGGGTATCGGCAATCCCGCCCCATCTGAGGAAAAAGTCGTAGCGGGTGAAGATATCGGCAAACACCCCCGGGTCCTGATGGCCCTGGGTGAGGATGAACAGGAGTTTTTTCCCCGGCAACAGCCTGGATGGCTGGGGATTGGTGATGTAGTCAGGGACCAGGTAGGAGAAGGTGCGGTCCACGAATCCCTTGAGCTGGGCGGAGATGTCGCCGTAATAGACCGGCGAGGCGTAGATAACGGCATCGGCCTCCTTGACCGCCTGCAGCACCTCGCTCAGGTCATCGTCAAGGACACAGTGGTCAAGGGTGGTCTTGCAGGCATAGCACCCCTGGCACCCTCGATAGCTCAGCCGGTTCAGCTCGAATATGCGGGATTCTGCGCCCTCAACAGTTTCAAGAACCCTGCGGGCAATGGTTGCGCTGTTCCCTTTGCTGCGCGGACTTCCCAACAGACAGACAATCTTCATCTCTTCCCTCCTTTTTTGCTTATGGAACTACCACCCCATGTCAAGGCATACGCCAAACATGGCTGTCAACCACCCTCATTGACGCTGCTCGAAAAGCGCCAAACGGGCACCGAGCGATACAAGGACAGAGCCAAGCACCCGATCGAGCCAGACAGAAGTCCTGGGATGCCGCCTGATAAAGCCCGTGGTTCGCGAGGCTGCCACGACAGCGAAAGATTCGACGGGAATTGCCACCAGGATAACCAGCGCGCCAAGCCAGACCAATTGCAGGGAAGGATTGCCGTGATCGGGACGAACGAACTGGGGCAGAAACGCCATGAAGAAAATCGCCACCTTCGGATTAAGCACATCAACCATGATACCTTGGCGAAAGGCCTGGCCGGGGGTTACATTGGCGTCCTTGTTCGAGGGGAGATCAAAACTCGTTCCCCGTGACCGCAGCGCCTGTATCCCCAGATAAACGAGATAGGCGGCACCCAGATATTTCACCACGGTAAAGGCCTTGGCGGAAGCCATCAGGATGGCAGAAAGACCGAAGGCCACCGAGAGGACATGAACGAATGCGCCTGTCCAAAGCCCTGCGGCCGATGCCAAACCGACTTTTGTGCCCTGGGCGATGGTTTTGGAAATCACATAGATCAGATCCGGGCCAGGCGAAAGATTTAACGCCAATGCCGTGCCAAAGAATACCATCCAGTATGTCAGGTCAATCATATCAGTCTCCAAATGGTGTTGACTGGCGGGAATCGCGTTTTGATTGTTCAAGACGAGCCCGCGCCGTGTTTAACCCTCCAGCATCTTCAGGAAATCCGACATTGCGGCCACATCTTTAAGCTCCTGAAATTCCCGGTAGCCATCGATACCGTCGGGGTCAAGTCCGCGATAAAAGCGGGGCCTGGGGCTTTTCAGACCTGAAAGGGCTTTATCGGTGGCATAATCCGCATCGTTCAGCTTGTCGCCCCTGAGTTTCAGGCCGATGACCACGCTAAACCCCAACTGGAACAATCTTTTCAGGTATTCGCCGGTCAGGATCTCCGCGCCCTTTGCTTCATCCCCTTTGCACAGGTATTCCAGGGCGATGTTCAGGTAGCCGTACACCCAGTCCACCACCGACCGCATCTCTTCCATGTCGGCCAGATGGGCCTCATCGGCCACCAGTGCCGTATTGATCAGGTAATTCAGCTCCATGCGAAACAGTTCCGAATCCATCCTGAGGATGACCCGCTCCAGAAACGTCTTCCCGGTCAAAGACATCCCGGGGAGCGTGGTCGCTTCGACCGCTGGCAGGACCACCTTGTTGCGGCCGGGGGTAAATGTGGCCGGGTCAATACGGGAGTAGATCTCAAGCGCCTCGTCAAAGGGAGGAAAACCCAGATCGGCAAGGCGGCCCGACTTCAGGTGATAGCACTCCTCCTCAGATTCGATGTCGATTTCGCCGCTCACGCTTTCCATGAGCGCCGTGTACAGAGGATTGTCAAAACGGCAGATCTTCTCCAGAAAGGAACCGATTATATTGGCGTGATGGGGATTCCTGAATTTGATCAGGAACACATCGTCAAAGGTGTGATCCCAATCAGTCTGGCGTTCTTCATCGGTATTCAGGTCGCCGATTCCACCCGCCACAATCAGCTCCCGACCCAGAAACAGGGAGAGAAGATTGAAATCCAGACGTGGAAGCAGTTCCAGGAAATGCTCCAGACTACCCTTCATGATGTACCCGAGATATTCGACCGCCTTATCTTCCAGGAACGACCAGCCTCGCCACAGTTCCATGTCCAGGATAAAAACGCATTGCTCCGGATTTGCCAGTCCCAGCAGCTCCATGGCCTCAGTGCCGCCATTCTCCTTGAACAGCCAGTACAACTCATGGGGCTGCATGGCCCGGGCCAGCTTCTTGTTGTCCCGGTCCCCCAGAATCAGGGCTATCCGCTCCTTGGGGAGTACGGCGTCAAGATAGGCGCGCTTGTCATTAAAAGGAAGTTTGCGAAAATCTTCCTCGTCAAGTCTTAGATTCGTTATCGCTGTTCTGTTCGCATCTGTTGCTGTTACACTTTTTTTCGGCATGTATTCTCCTGGTTTAAATGGGTAAGCTCGGAATTGAGTCTTGGGGGGACATAGGGGGACATTGACAGCTAACCAACTTCTGTTCCCGTCTGTTCTTTCCTGGGTTAGCACAGGTGTCGCCTGGAAGCAATAGTTAACCAGGCGACCGATCGAGAAGTTGTATAACTTCCTTGGCGTAAAAACACCTGTTCCGGCCATGTGGTTGCCGTTGGACAAGAACCCCCATTTCCTCGAATTTAGCCAAGGCTGCACTCGCTGAAGGGAATGAAATATTCAGCGCATCCTTCAGGGCGGGTTTTCGGCTCGCTCTTGCCGATGGTTGGAAACCGCACCTGTTTTTACTATTTGACATGCTGTAAGATATAACTTACATTGTTTGTAATGCAAACAGAGCCATTCAGAATAGCGTACTACACCGACGAAAACGGGAACAAACCATTTCGGGAATGGCTAAATGATTTACGCGACCAAATCGCGGCAGTACGTATCCGTGCACGCTTGACTCGGGTAAGGGCTGGAAACTTCGGTTCAGTCCGTAACGTTGGCGAAGGTGTTGTGGAACTGAAAATAGATCATGGCCCTGGCTATCGAGTCTATTATGCGATTGACAACGGAACGGTTGTTCTCCTTTTGTGCGGCGGGGACAAACGGACTCAACAGCGCGATATTGAAAGCGCCCAACGTTTTTGGAAAAACCATCGGGAGCAACGAAAATGAAACATATGACCGACTACGAATCCGATCTTCATGAATGGCTGAAATCCCCCGAAAATGCCGCTTCATACCTTAATGCAGTTTTGGAAGAGGGTGACAAATCAGCGATGCTGCTAGCCTTGCGGGAAGTGGCACAGGCTAATGGCGGCATGACGGCAATCGCAGAAAGATCACATGTAAAACGAGAGAGTCTTTACCAGATGCTTTCCAAACGGGGCAATCCGGAACTCACCAGTCTTTTTAACGTACTTCATGGTATGGGGTTGACAATTACCATACAACCTATGAATGAGGTCGGAGCATAACTGCCCTTTGGGGCAGCTTCGTTTCAACCAGCGGTGGTGTCAAGGTTCTATACTTTACCCGGACAGAAGCAGGCGAAATCTGGTTGCTTCTGATTTATGCAAAGAGTGCTGTTGACAGCATTCCTTTTCTTCAGCGAATTCGACCGATCACCCAATACCAACATTTTCAAGGTAATAGCCACAAATCCAACTCCTAGAACTCCTAAAAAAATAAGTAATTTTCTTGTCAATTCCATTTTGTAGTCCAATCGGGGTGGGAGAACAGCGGCGGTTTTTGGCCGCTGCTGCTTCCTGGTTGGATACTCAGTCTTTACTTTTGTCTCGTGTCCAGGGCTGACCCTCCAATATCTCACTTTCCTCGGCGCGATGGAAAGAGACCTCCGCTGAACCCCCAATAACTGCTCCGCCGGAGGAGATGTGCGTTTGAGATTGGCGGCCGTCCTTCTCTACAATTAGAAAGCCATTCTCCCAGTTGGCCCTGACCCTTCCAATGTTCCCACCCCCGCGCGTATGTAATTGGGAGTCGCAGTTGGGGCAGAGATAACGCAGATTCTCGGGCCGATTGTCTAGGTTGTTGCCATTTTCATGATCGAGAATCAACGGAAGACCCTTCCCGTTCCAAGTCAATTCTTCCTTGTGAAACTTGCATTCAGGATTGTCGCAGCGAATGGGCAGGCCTTCTTGACTGCGCCATTGTCGATAAGCGCGGCGAATCGTCTCTCGGTTCGCCCTTGTATGCTTGTAGACCAGCGTTTCGCGCCACGTGTTGCGGTTCTTAGACTGTCGCATTTGATCTCCAAGAAGTCGTCCAACGGGGTGCCCCCATGACCCGCCCGCCCAGCTTTTTAGGAGAGTCTTTCCAGTGTCAATTTTAGAGTCTTTCCAGTGTCAATTTTGACATTTGAACATTTCGCCTTGATTTCCCGTTAGCTCGGACACTAATGTGGAAAACGAAGTGTCGTTCTTTGTCTTGACCGCATGCAATCGGGCTGCGCGGCTTAATGCTGACACTTCTCGTCCCACTCTGGTTGCCAGTGCCGTCAGGGATAGGTATGGTATCTCACGTACCAATAGGGCTGCCGCCGCTCTGGCCTCGCTCGGTCCGCGAGCTTTTCCCGGTGCCGCTATTTCGGCCATGCTAATGCCGTGGTGTCGGCAGACTGCCGAGAGAACATCATCTAGCGAAACGGCATCACAGGTCTTGCCCTCGGCAAGCCGGATTACATCTTCTGCAAAATCATCATCGCCAAGTATTCGCCCCTCATGTGTTCCCTGTCCATATTCCTTGCGCGTCTCCGACGTTACCGCATCGCTCACGAAAGCCATGTACCTTTTACGAGCGGAACTGACCTTACTGCCAAAACAAGATAAAACCCAATCCGTTGTCAACCAGAGTAGAGACTCTCTCCCTGCCAATGCACGGTGTCCACTCCACCGGTATTCATCTGGCAATTTTGTCATTGCTGCCCGAACAGGGTTCAAGTGGATGTAGCGTACAAGCTCCAGCAGGTATTTGTCGGCATCGACGAGCAACGCCTTGTAACGCCCATGAAAAAGATGTCCGATTCTGTTATGGCGGCGGTTCAGCCATGCGGTATAGCGCAACGTCAGGTTATGAATGATACGGGACAGAGGAACTTCGCCAACCTGAACAAGTAAATGAACATGATTGGTCATAAGGCAAAATGCATGAATACGATAAGCGAACCGTTCGACTCCCTGCCCGATGAGATCGTAGAAATGCTCTCTTCCTCTGTCGTTCAGGAAAATGGGTTGACCGGCATTCCCTCGCAGGATGACGTGGTAAAGGGCACCGGGAAAGTGTATTCGAGGTTTTCGGGGCATATGCAATTATCCCGACAAATGTTCAAATGTCAAACTTGACACTGGTGTGGGTCCAATTGTAGGTATACTCTGCGCTTCTCTGGTCGAACGGTTTGTTTGGCTTTTCCATTCCTTGATTGTATCTATAACTTTCTGCTGCTCATCTATAGTGAGCCAGCCGAGCGTGGTCACGACCGTACTACCTGCTTTTATCTGCAATTCTCTTTCGTGCCTCCAATTAAGTCGTGCCCTTGCTTTTGAATGATAAACTATTTTTATTTCAAAGTTAGTGTGACGTGGCAATGATAGATTCGGCATGAGCCTGTAATACGAAGTAGAAAACGCCGTAAGTCGAGTCATTGGAGAGTAGTTGAGCACTTCGCTCCCGCCCAGGAAAATAAAAGTGTCATCGGTGAGATGGATTTCAGGGTAAATCGGTCGGAGGAAAATCCAAGTGGGTATTGTCATCAGCAAGTCTCTGAAAATCAGTGCTCCAATGAAGCAGACCACAAGCATAAAAATAGTCGCAGCAACAGACGATTTGGCCTCAGCGTCAATGCTGACGACCAGCACTCCGTAAATGAGACAAAATATGATGTTGTAATAGAAAAGATAGCGTCGATTTCGTCGCTCTTTGAGATTCCGATCCTCGGAGTCATTAAATTGAAGTTTCATTCTTTATCGCCCTTTGTTCATCCAACGTGGAAAGGCACACCGGCTCGGCGGGGGCTTTTTCCCGCTGACCGGTGCTGCCGTTGGTTGGATCTTCGATGTTCTCGCCGTTGGTTTGTGGGTCGGACACTTGAAGGTTTGTCTCGTGTCAGGAATACTCAGAGACCGGTTTTAATCAGTTTCTTTTTGAGAACATCAAAGTATTGAAGCTCCAACAGGCAACCTATCATTTCGTGCGAGATATCAGACGCTGCCTTATTGAAATAGTTACTGTCTTCAATGGCAAATGGTGGTCCAACCGGCGTATGCCCCATTTCAGATAAAATATTAAATCCTTTTTGTTTGCTCGTTTCAATAATACTGGAAAGAAAATCAAGAAGACGTTTCATTTCCGGGACAGCCTTATGTAAATCTATGGCTCTTTGACAGCGTGTCATTACTACCAAATATGCATGGTTAAAAAGAAAATCGTAATTCGCACGGCCTTTTTTTGTAAGAAGATGTTGCCAGATATCAAAGGCAATACGCTTTTGGACACTGATCGCAAATGATGTGTCGATTATCCCACCCATTTGTGTGATATCTTCAATATATTCGTCTACAAACTCATTAAACATCTCGACCGTGTATCGATTTTCGCACGCATGTTCATAATGTGTGTTTCTCAAAAAACAGACGGCTTTAGACTTATTCAGTACGGCTTGGCTCTTCGCGGTTCCGCCTCGGTACATCGGGTTTCGACCGATCAATTCTCTTAAAACTCCAAGAAAATATTCAAGCTTCTGATTTCTGGATATTTTGTCGCTTTTTTGCAAGACTTCCTTGTCCATGGAACTAACCCTGAGTTCGCACTCTGAATTATAGGCTTTTTCTGAAGTGTAGTGAGATAGATAGTCAATTTGAGCTTGGTCGGCTTTCCGCTCCACCTTAAATACTGGCTCTTTGCAAGCAGGGCATACAATCTGATATGGCTCGCAGTCCCGATGCGACAAGCCGCTCGCGTCTACATGCTCTCCCAAAATCAAGCTATATCCTGTTTTCATAACACCTCCACCGCTACCATTTTATCTCCGGCCAATCTGTAACGGAATGAAGTCCCTGAGGTGAACAATTTTGTTCTTTTGCCACTGATGTTAGGTGCTCTTCGTATTCGCGGTAATCGTTTGATATTTCTGAGAGAGAATTTAAATGCCAGGGAAGTTTCTTAAATCTCGATTTTCCTTGAGGCCCTGAAAAGAGGTAACGGTGTGAGACTTCATCAATATATGAAGGGAGGAATTTGGTTGATACGCCATCCAACCTGCGCATCCATCTTATGCATTTCTCTCCGGTTTGTTGATCAAGTTCAAGTAATGATTCTTCTATGCAGTGTTCAATCATGTACAGGTTTGCTTGAATTGATTTTGTCGTTGCCATAAAAGCAGCAGACCACCTTAATATTGAAACCTGCCAGAGCAAAAGTGGCCAAATCAGCTTCACGCCGTAGTAGGTGACAGTTTTCCCTTTAAGATCTTCAAATTCTCTAACCTCTCTATCTCCCTGATAACAATGCCGCACTTCATATGCGAGCGCTAGAACTGTTTCCTGGACGTGAGGTGTAAACGGCGCATCATCACCCGAGAGGGCATGGATCGTATCATAAAGAGCATCAAGGTCCCAGAAGTCGCCATAAAGAGTCACTCCTGCTCCTTTAGGGGTCGGTTCCATTCTTAGCATATATCTCCTCCTTCTGATCCACCCAAACGGCACATTTATCCCAAAAATACTAAATCTCGAATGCATCCACCCCTTGGCCAAAAACCAACATGCCGCCCCATTATACGCTGCCATCCCCCATAATCAAGGTGAACCTGGCTGCGATCTAAACGACCAGGCGCGTCGTTGAAACCAGCCGCGTGCTCGTCCTCTGCCTTCAGGCTTTTCCATGTCTCCGACCGCTTAGTCGATTATCTGCTTGTCAGCCGGGATGATTTGATTAAAATGACCTTATGTGCTGCGTCCTCATTTCGGAGATCATGGGACAAAAACGACAAGGAGTCCAGCGTATGCGACCCGACAGACCGAACACCAACGTCGAAAATTCGCTCTTGAGCGAAAAGATGGTCATCTGCTGCGGCGAAGATACGGCAGAGTTGCTCCAAGCGCTGCGCACGGAATTCCCGCGGCAGGAAACGGCGTACCACGAATACCGCTGTTTCCGCTTCTGGAAATTCGCTGAGTTCACCCTGATCTGGACCGGCATCGGCACCGGCTGCCTCGAACCGCTCCTGTTCGAGCTTTTTGAAGGGTTCACCCCCAAAGAGCTGGTCCTGATCGGCACTTGTGGCGCCATACCGGGGCGGGGGATCGAGCCTGGGGATGTCTTTCTGATGGAAAAGGCCTATCTGGGTGGCTCGGCAATCCGGCTCCAGGAGAGCGCCCTGCCGCTACCCTGCCGCTTTGGCGCCGACAAGCTGGCCCGGCTGGGCCTGGACAGAAGGAGCGCCATCTCGACCGATCTATACTATGGATTTGCCGTCGATCCGGGTGCCCGGGTACGGCGCCTCCAGGAAGAAGATCTGGGGCTGAAGGCGGACCTGGCGGCCTATTGGGACAAGGCCGACGCCGTGGAGATGGAGATCGGGCCGTTCTATTACCTGTGCGGGCTGTTCGGCGGGCCGGGGCTGGAATATATTGCCATCAAAGGGGCCGCCAACGCCACCGACATCGTGGCGCAACAGACGCTGTATTCCGGACCGGTGCTGCAACGGGCGCTCCGGAGCGCGCTGCGGCTCCTGGAGGTGAACGTCGAACCGGAGCCGGCACAGGCAACCGGCAATCGTGAAAGCGATGCACCTGCCGGGAATATCACCAAGCTGACCGAAGAGATCAAGCTCTACTGGACCATCCAGCTGGCGGTCTGCGCGGTCCTCGGCTACCTGGGGTCCAACCTGGACTTTTCCCTGGCCGGGGGGGAGGCGGCCGAGACCATGAAGAACTTCGTGGTCAGCCTGATCGCCTTCATCCCGATCACCATCGGCTCCATCTACAACCTGGTGGGGAACTATTATATCCGGATGTGCGGTTACATCATCGAAGGGGAAGTACAGGAGGACATTCTCAGCCCGGCTCTGGCCATCGCCTACCTGTTTGTCTCCGGGGTGATGTGGGCCGTGATCCTCTATTCGTTCATCAACTACTTCTGGCCGGGACAGGTCATGAATTGGGCAAGCCTGACCGGCGGCCTCCTGGTCGGCTTACTCATCAACTTTGTCTGCAGCCGCTTCGTCATCAGGGAGCTCTGCAATCGGGACCTCCAGGAGAAGTATTCGGGCAAATACTCGGAAAAGCTTCGCCTGATCTATTGTTGCCCCTGCCCGAAAAAAAAGCAGTGACAGTGGCCCCGCCGGGGGCGGATTGACCTTTTTAAGTTGCCTAACGTATCGATTATGGGTAATAATGTGAATACTTTAATTTTTTGGGCCGTTCTCCACAACCCAGTTAAAACAGGATAGACAGACAAGGAGGACTGCAATGAAGCAGGTCCGTCTTGATGCAACCGGCTTCAAATGTCCGCAACCGGTCCTAAAGATAGCAGTCATATCCCCGGACATGGAGCCCGGGGATATTCTGGAAGTTATCGGCGACTGTCCCACCTTTGAAAAAGATGTCCGCGTCTGGTGCTCCCGACTCAAGAAAACCCTTCTTTCCGTTTGCGATGAGGGCGGTTACCGCAAGACCATCCGGATCAGGTTCTGATTGGGCTTGGTTTATGATGCAGCAGCCATGCTGAACCCCTGGAGTTTTATCCATGCACAGTACCGACAACATAAAAACTACGCCGGGATCAGGGCAGGGAGATCCGTGCCGATTCCTGGCTGAAATCGCCTGTCCCCATCTCCAGCCGGTTAACCTGGAAGAGTGCGGCACTTGCCAAATGCTGGGTGGAGTTAGCGACCCTGCCCTTCTGCATACGGCGCTCAAGGGGTGTTTCCGGACAATCCGTGAACAAGAGCAGGTGATCGGGCGGGAACAGGAAACCTTTGCCCATGATTTTTCCGATATCAGCAGGATGGTTGACCATCTATGCAAAGGCGATCCCGCCATCAGGATAGCATCGAACAGCAACATCACTGTTGTGAACCGGCTGGCGGAGATGCTGAACCATCTTGCCGCAAGCATGCAGGAGATGATCGACGACAGCCACGAGATGGCCATCGGCCTCTGCGAGCACTACGACACCCTCAACCGGCTGGCGTCCGGCGATTTCAAGGCGCGCGCATCGGTGGATTCGCCCAACGAACTGATTGCCAAGTTGGGTATGTTGATCAACCGCGAATCGGAAACGATGCTGTCAACCATTGCCGAATTGCAAAAAACCGATGAGGAGCTCAAAACCGCTTACCAGCAACTGCAGGACATCATCGAATTCCTCCCCGATGCAACCTTCATCATCGACAGCGAAAAGCGGATTATCGCCTGGAACAAGGCGCTGGAGGAAATGACCGGCTTTGCCAAGGAGGCCATGACGGGAAAGGGGGATCACGAGTACAGCATACCCTTTTATGGCGTCCGGCGATGGGCGCTCGTGGACTTCATCGACGATTTCAACGACGGAATTTCAGAGCACTATCACCTGATCGAAAAAAAGGGGGATATGCTGCTTGCCGAAAAATACATCCACAATTTCCGGGACGATAGGGGAATACACCTGTGGATAACAGCTTCTCCGCTCTTTGACCGCAATGGCAATAGAATCGGCGCCATCGAGTCGATCCGCGACATAACCAGCTTCAAGCTCGCGGAAGAGCAAAAGGCCTCCCTGGAACTGCAACTCATACAGGCCCAGAAGATGGAAGCCATCGGCCAGCTTGCCGGTGGCATCGCCCATGACTTCAACAACATCCTCACCGCAATCATCGGCTATGGCCACCTGCTTCAGAACAAATCCAGGGAGGACCAAGTAGCCCATCGCTATGTGTCCCAAATCCTGGTCGCATCGGAAAAGGCGAGCAGGCTGACCAGGGACCTGTTGACATTCAGCCGCAAGCAGGTCATGAACCTGACGCCAATAAACCTGAACGAGGCCATCTCATCCATTGGCGATATGCTCTCGCGGTTGATCGGAGATGACATAGAGCTCAACATCGAACTGCAAGATGAGCCGATCAGCGTCCTGGTGGATGTGGGGCAGATACAGCAGGTGGTCATGAATCTGGTAACAAACGCCAGGGATGCCATGCCCGAAGGCGGAACCATCTCCATTGCCACGTTTACCCGCCAGCCGGAACTGGAACCGGCAAGGCAGCCCCCGGCAATTTCAGGCCGATACGCCGTGATCAGTGTAAGCGACAACGGCCTGGGTATGGATCAGAAGACCAGCGAGAAGATATTCGAACCATTCTTCACGACCAAGGAGACGGGAAAAGGGACCGGACTGGGCCTCTCCATCGTGTACGGCATCGTCACCCAGCACAATGGCTTTATCGAGGTACAGAGCAGCATGGGGCAAGGGACAACCGTCAGGGCCCATCTCCCCCTTGTGAACAATCCTTCCGACAAATCCAAAAGCGAGATCCTGGCCTGCATCCCCTTTGATCAAGGAGGAACAGAGACCATCCTCCTGGCGGAAGACAACACCGCCGCCCGCGAGGTGTTCAAAGATATCCTCGAAGGCGCCGGTTACAAGGTTCTTTGCGCCGTTGACGGCAATGATGCCGTGGAAGCTTTCAAACTGAATGCCGACAGGATACGGATGGTGGTCCTTGATGTGGTCATGCCCAAGAAAAACGGCAGTCAGGTTTTAAAGGAACTCAAGGCCATGCGCCCCGGAGTGAAACACCTCTTCTTGAGCGGCAATATTGCCGATATTATCCACGACAAGGAGGAATTGGAAGCCGATCTGCATTTCCTCCCCAAACCGGTCCTTCCAAACGCGCTGCTAAGCAAGGTGCGCGAAATTCTGGATGAAACAGTGCTGCATCCCGCGGTTATTTAAAACAGGCTGCTAAAGCGCCTGCCTTTCCAACGCGCCCGATTCAGGGCAATCCTTATGTTTTCCAGCCACAGCGTATGTTTACGGCAATGCGCCGCTCCGTTGCATGAGATCGGCCAAGGCCTGGGCCAGTTGTGCGTAACCGGCCCCATTGGGGTGGATATGGTCCGACTTGAGGGAATGTTTGCCCAGGATGCGGGAAAGCGCCTTTTCCTCGCAGGGAATCTTGAATTCCCGGGCAATCTCCCCATAGAACGCAGGCGGCGACAGGGTGAGATTGATGTCCGGCACCGCGACCAGCACCACCGCAACCCCTCGTTCCTGGGCCAGCCTGACCATGGCCCGCAGGTTGTCGGCTGCCTGTTGCCGGTCGAGGTGACGCAGCAGATCATTGCCGCCCAGGCAGAGGATCATCAGGGCCGGCCTTTCCTGCTCCAGCACCCCGGGCAGCCTGGCCAGGCCCTCGGCAGTCACCTCTCCCGGCACCCCGGCATTGACCACCCGCCGCCCGGCCAGGCGCTCCAGCACGGCCGGGTAGCTTTCACCCGTGGCGGCACCGGTGCCGTAGGTGATGCTGTCGCCAAAGGCCAGGATGACCGCGTCGGATGCCAGCGGCGGCAACTTTTCCACGGAGTGGCAGGATTGCAGCAGCAGGAACGCCAGTGCGATGAAGATAATTTTATGCAGACAGCACCAGTACTTCATGCCTTCACTCCAATCATGGTCGGAAACTGCTTTGCGGAGCTCTCGCTGCTTGTGAGATGGTGCGGAAACAATCAAAAACCGGTGATCAGAAAATCAAGGGCGGCAATGATTTCGCTGCGATGCTCCTTGAGCGAGCAGATCCTGGTGCCCAGGCTGTTGAGCGTTACCCCGGCCAGTTCGGCAGTTGACATTATCACCTTGGTGCGTTTTACGGAGAATTGCGGGTTGAGATGTTTTGCTGCCTTGACCACGTCAGCAGCGGAAATGAGGGGAACAACCACGCGGGTTGCCAGATTGCCCAAAAGGTCGGCCTGAACGTCGAGCAGATAAGGAATCCGCTGTTTTGTTTCCGGATTCGGATTCGCATAAACATCGAACTGGGCCATCAGAACATCCTCTGGCCATCACTGAAGACTCCTTGAGCTTCAATGCGCCGATTATATTCTTCCACTGCCTCTCTGTTCTCCTCCTTCCAGATCCTTTGCTTTTCATCCCGCAACAATTCCGCAAGACGCTGTTCCAGTGCCTGTGAAAGGTTGATGCGATATTCCTTGGCCTGGAGGAGAAGGTCACTGTTGATACTCAGATTGGCGGATTTTTTGGGTGCCCGTGCATCAAACAGATTAATTTGCATGGCATGTTCCTTATACGCATATTTTATGCGCATAATGTATATCCGCCTGGCAGAAATTACAAGAAGTATCAGGTGTTGCGAAATCTCGCTTTTATTATGAGCGTGCTCATTTTTTTATTGCTTTTACAGTGTGAAAAAACTAATATTGCCTCGTTCACCATTTGAAAGAGAGCATCAATGCGCATCAGCGAACAGGCAAAACAGGAAAACCGGGCCCGTATCCTGGAAAAGGCCGCCGAGATCTTCACCGGCAAGGGGTTCGATGCGGCCACCACCCGGGATATCGCCCTGGCGGCCGGCTTGGCGGCCGGCACCATGTTCAACTACTTCCCCAGCAAGGAGACCCTGGCAATGACCATGGTTACCGAGGCCCTGGACCAGGGGCAGTCGGATTTCCGGCGGCGGCGCAGCGGCAAAGAGGGCCTGACCGAGGAAATCTTTCTGTTCGTGGCCTCGGGCCTGCGGCGGCTGCGCCCTTTACGGCCATTTCTCGGCCCGGTCCTGGAGCGTTCCCTGAGCCCGTTTCCCCGCAAAAACATCTGCCCCCAGGGTGAGGTCGCCCACCAGAAACACCTGGCCGTTGTGCAGGAGATCATCGTCCGCCATGGTTTTACGCAAGCCCCCGAATATGTGGCCATGACCATCTACTGGTCCCTCTACCTGGGAATCCTCGCCTTCTGGGCCAATGACGAGTCGCCCAACCAGGAAGCAACGCAGGCCCTGATCGACTATTCAATCCGCATGTTCGTGCAGGTGATTTCCGGCACCGGTGCAAATACGGGAGAAGCTCATGCAGGCTGACAAGATCATCGAAAAAGAGCTGCTCAATATTCTGCCCAAAAATCGCAGAACAGATCCGACCGGGAAACGGCTGGCCGAACTGCTCACCCGGATTGCACAGAAAAAGGTCCCGGTGAACTCCTTTTTAAGAATATGGACCCTGGGTTCGCTCCAGGCCAAGGTTACCGCCGGTTATTTCGCCTATTGGCTGCGCAGCCGTTTCAGCGATGCCGGCGAGAAGCAGCGACTCAAGAGCGAAGCCCACCTGGCCGCGGCCCTGAAAATGTTCGGCACCATGGGCTATCTGCGCGGTGCGATAATGAAACTTGGCCAGCTGCTGGCCAACCTGCCGGAGGTGGTGCCGGAGGAGTTTGCCGACGTGCTCGCCGCCCTGCACTTCGAGGCGCCTCCCATGCATTATGCCCTGGTGCGCGAGGTCTTTCTGGACGAATTCGGCCGCGAGCCCGAGGAGTTGTTCGCCAGCTTCGATTGCCAGGCCTTTGCCGCCGCCTCCCTGGGGCAGGTGCACCGGGCCAGGCTGCACAGCGGCGAAGAGGTGGCGGTCAAGATCCAGTACCCCGGCATTGCCCGGACCATCAAGGCCGACCTGCGCAATCTCCGCCTCCTGCTCCAGCCGCTGTGCCTGACCAGGGACTGGCAGAATACGCTCGACAATCTGGCGGACCTGGAACAGATGCTGCTCATGGAGACCGACTACGAACAGGAGGCCCGTTTCGGCAAGGAGGCCCGCAGCATCTTCAAGGCCGGGGACCGGGTGGTGGTGCCGCTGGTCTACGAAAAATATTCCACCAAACGGGTGCTGACCACCGAGTACCTACAAGGCTGCCATCTCAATGAATTCCTGGCCCGCAATCCGAGCCAGGCCCAACGGGACCATTTCACCCACCTGCTGACAGTGGCCACCTTCCGGGTCTTTTACCGGCTGCGCTGGCTGCCGGCCGACCCCCACCCCGGCAACTTCATCTTCATGGATGACGGGAGTTTGGGAATGATCGACTTCGGTTGTACCCGGGTCCTGAACGATGAGGACTGGCTTTTGTCATGGGAGTCCATAGAGGCGGGACTGGACCGGGACCAGCCGCGCATGAACCGCGCCATTGCCAAGACCTGCCTCTTCGACGATCCCAGGGAGATGAGCGCCCATCATCTGAAAACCATCCGGGAGGGGTTTGAGTGGTTCATGGAACCCTGGTTACAGGAAGGCATATTCGATTTCGGAGACAGGGATTTTTTCCGCCGGGGCGTAGATAATTTCGCGGAAGGCGTGCGCAAAAAATATACCCGATGCGTGGCCATGTCCCTCTGGTCCAACCGGTTCACCTTCGGGGGCCGGGCCTTCTGTTACAGGTTGAAGGGTCGCTGCGAATTCCGGAAGATTTTTCTGCAGGAGTATGCCTGGCGTAAAGCGGGCGACATGTAGGGGCGAAGCAAGGTTCATCCGCTTCGCCTGCTTTTGAACTCCGTAACAATCGGCCGAAGCGGATAAAACGTTTGCTTCGCCCCTACGATAAATTCGTACCGCAAAGGAGACCATGCACCATGCTCAAGCTCCACGACGTAATCAAGACCTATGACGGCAAGTCCCAGGTAACGGCCCTGGCCGGGATCAATCTGACCATCGGGGCCGGGGAGATGGTTGCCATCATGGGGCCTTCCGGCTCCGGCAAATCCACGCTGCTCAACCTGATGGGAGGGCTCGACGTCCCCACTTCCGGCCAGGTGATGGTGGCAGGGGAGGACCTGGCCAGGGAGAGCGAAAAGGGGCGCTCGCTGTTCCGCCGTTCCAAGGTCTCCTATATCTTCCAGGCCTACCACCTGATGCCGACCCTGAAGGTAAGCCAGAACGTGGCCCTGCCCCTGCACCTGGCAGGGGTTCCGGCCGGGGAGATCAACCGCAAGGTTGCCCAGGTGCTTAAAGAAGTCGGACTGGAGGCACGGTCGGGCCACCTGCCGGACGAACTTTCCGGCGGTGAGCGGCAACGGGTGGCCATTGCCCGGGCCCTGGTCACCGGCGCGCCGCTGCTCCTGGCCGACGAGCCTACCGGCAATCTGGACACGGCCCGGGGAGAGGAGATCCTGAACCTGCTCCGCACCATCCACCGGGAGCGGGGAACCACCATTGTCATGGTCACCCACGACCACCATGCCGCCTCGGCCTGCGACCGGCTGATCAAGCTCAGGGACGGCAAGGTGGAAGGAGACAGCGTCCAGGCCGGGGGTGGCAAATGAAGTTCCTGCTCCGGACCCTCTCACTCTCCTATGTCAGGCGCCACATGGCCAAGACCCTGCTCACGCTGCTGGGAGTGGTCGTTGGCGTGGCCACCTTCAGCGCGATCCGGAGCGCCCAGGGGACCCTTGTCCAGGGGATCCGCTCCACGGTTGACCGTATCGCCGGCAAGGCCCAGCTCCAGATCACCATGGTGGGAGGCGTGCCCGAGGAGGTGCAGGAAAGAATTCGGGAGCTTCCCGGCATCCGGGCCACTTCCCCGGTTATCGAGCAGATTGTCGTTCCCGAAAAAGGCGAACTGGGCAGCCTCCTGGTGATCGGCATCGATCTGCTGGGGGACCGGGAGATGCGTGATTACGGCTTCGACGGGCAGGATGCCGACCTGGACGATCCGCTCCTTTTCCTGGCCCAGCCCGACTCGGCCCTCTTTACCCGGGAGTTCGCGGACCGGGCCGGGCTGAAGATCGGCGAGGCCATCGCCGTGCGCGCCCCCAAGGGGGTAAAGCGGGTGACGGCCAGGGGATTGCTCTCCCCCAAGGGGTTCAGCGAGGCCTTTGGCGGCAACCTGATGGTGGTGGACGTCTATGCGGCCCAGGAGCTGTTCGGCCGGGGTCGGCGTTTCGACCGGCTGGACGTCCGCCTTGACCAGGGAACCAGCATTGCCCAGGGGATCGCAACCCTGGAGCAGGCCCTGGGACCGGCCTACCGCGTGGAGACGCCGAGCCGCCGGGGAGAGCAGATGGAGCGGATAGTCGCCAACTTCGTCTCCGGCTTCAACATCTCCAGCGGCTTTGCCCTGTCCATCGGCACCTTCCTGATCTTCAACGCCTTCAACGTGGCCGTGAACCGCCGGCGGCGCGACATCGGCACGCTCCGCGCCCTGGGCGCCACCCCCCGCCAGGTGCAGTTCCTCTTCCTGGCCGAGGGGCTGCTGATCGGAATCGCGGGCGGCATTGTGGGCTGCCTGACCGGGACGATGCTCTCCCAGGGATTCCTCCGCATGATGGGGCAGACAACGGAGACGGTTTACGGCGTCACCAGCTCCGGCACCGTGCACCTACCGCCCGGGATTGCCCTGGAGTCCATGGCTCTCGGCATCCTGGCCTCGCTGGTAGGGGCCTGGGGACCGGCCCTGACCGCCTCCCGCATCCCGCCCACCGAGGCACTGGCAAAAGGGGCCTTCCAGGCCCGGCTCCCAACCAGGGTCGCGCCCCGCATCGCGGCCGGGTGCGTCGCCCTTGGCTGCGCGATCCTGTTGGCCATGTATCCGCCGCTGGGAGGCAACCAGCTGATCCTTTCCGTGCTCCTCCTCGGCGGCACAGGGCTCGTGCTCCTGGTGGGACCGCTCTCCCGGATGCTGTTGCAGCTCTTCATCCCGTTGGCCGCACGCTTTGCGCCAGTGTCGGGGCGCCTTTCCTCGGACGCCCTCCTGGGCTCGCCCCGCCGGACCTCCGGCACGGTCATGGCCATGGCCTTTTCGCTCACCTTTGTCCTCGGTTTCGGCGGCTACATGGGCTCCACCAAGGCGACCATGACCCGCTGGATGGACGATGCGCTCACCTGCGACCTTTTTGTCCGCGCCTCGGCCAACTTTTCCCGCCCCGACTTCCTCTTTCCCGGCGCGCTGCGGGATGAGTTGCTGAAGGTGCCCGGGGTGCGGACCGTGGAGAGCTATCGCGGCGTTCACCCCCTGTTCCGGGGGCAACCGATCCTGGTCGGCTCCATAGAGGTCGGCCCGACCATGGACCGGACTAAATTCGAATACCTCCAGGGCAACCCAGAAGCGATGCGCCGCGGTGTAACCCGGGAAGGGATGTGCACCGTGTCGGAGAATTTTTCCCGCAAATACAATTTGGGAGTAGGCCAGCAGGTGGAACTGGTTACCCCCAGCGGCGTGGTACGGATACCGATTGCAGCCGTGCTGCGGGACTACAGTTCGGACCAGGGCATGGTGCTCATAGATCGCACCCTGTTCCTCCGTCTCTGGAAGGATGACCGGATTGACATATTCGATGTCTCCATAACCCATGGCGCCGATGCCGGCCAGGTACGCAACGCCATCCGGGCGCAACTGGCCGGGAAATACCCGGCCCTGGTCTCCACCCGCAAGGAGTTCACCGCCGAGATCAACAAGGCCATCGATGCCTTTTACGCCCTGACGCGGGTCACGGTCTTCCTGGCCCTGCTGGTCGCCTTCCTGGGCATAGTTACGTCACTCCTGATCTCGGTGGCGGAACGGACCAGGGAGATCGGGATACTGAAGGCGCTGGGGGCCTTGCGCTCCCAGATCGGCAGGAGTATCGTGCTGGAGGCCCTGGCACTGGCCTTGACCGGGCTGATCCTGGCGATCCCGGCCGGCAACCTATTTGCCGCCTTCATGGAGGGGGCCATTGCGGAGTTTTTCACCGGCTGGCGCATGCCCCACCATTACCCCTGGGAAATCCTGGGCCAGCTCCTGATCGCCCTGCCGCTGGTATCGGCATTCGCCGCCTGGATTCCCGCCCGCCAGGCAGGCAGGATGAAGATCACCGAGGCCATCGAGTATGAATAGACGTCCATTGTAGGGGCGGCCCCGTGTGGCCGCCCGGTAAAACCGGAGTGTGGCCGCCCGGTCAAACCGAGGCGCCAGATTATAAAAACCAGGGCACCCACATGGGGGTGCCCCTACGGAGGTGATATGCAAAGGGGCATGTTTTCAAGAAAAGTGTTGCTATCTGTAATTGTGGCGACATTCAGTACCATCATCTGTACCGGCCTTGCCTGGGGCGCCGATGCCCGGGCCCTCCTCAGGGAATCGGAGAACCGCCACCGCACCAAAACCCAGCAGTACGCCGGGGAACTCACCGTGGTGAACAAGGATGGCAAGGTTCGCAGAAAAGGGTGGAAGAGCTTTCGGGAAGGCTATGCCGGTGACGCCAGGAACCTGATCCGCTTTACCGACCCGCCGGAGGTGAAGGGGGTGGGCTTCCTGTCGCTGGCAAAGCCGGGAAAGAACCCGGACCAGTGGCTCTACCTCCCTTCCATGAAGCGGGAGCGAAGGATCGCTACCCAGGACCGGGATGCCTCCTTTGTCGGCACCGACTTCAACTACGAGGATATGGAGGAATTCGACCACGAGAAGTACAAGGTGGCCTTGCAGGGAGAGAAGACGATTGACGGGCAACCATGCTACGTGATTGTTGCCACCCCGCTGGAAAGTGCCGGCAAATCGGTTTACGAGAAGAAGGTCCTCTACCTGCGCAAGGACATCCTCTACCTGCTGCGCGAGGATCTCTACCTCAAGGGGGACAGGCAACCGGGCAAGCTGTTTTTCCTCTCGGACCTCCAGAACGTGGATGGTCACTGGGTGGCCAGGAAGTGGGAGATGCACGACCTCAAAAAGGGGAGCAGGACAACGGTGCTCCTGAAGGAAGTCGCCTTTGACCGGCCCCAGGCTGCCAACCGCTTTACCCTGCAGAACCTGAACCGCGAGGGTGGCGATTGATCCGATTGCTCCAACACAGGTTCCCTCCATGTAGAGACGTCCCGCCGGGACGTCTCAGACGCGCCAGCGGCGCGTCTCTACATCCCAAAATCTCTTGGGGGGGCATATTTGGGCGCTTATTGCAACTAGCTGGCATTATTATCCTGCTTCAGCTCCTACCCACCCCGGTTCTTGCCCAGGATTTTTCCGGGTATGCGGAGGTCAAGGGATTTGCCTACTCCGAACGTGCCAGCAGTCGTGACCCGTGGGTGCTGGGCTGGGGCACGGTCTTTGCCAAATGGGAGAAAAAGGTCGGCGAGGCCCAACTCACCGCCTCGGTACGCGGAGAAGAAATCACCTCCGGCGAACGGGGCGCCCTCGCCTTTGACCCTGGTGACCGCAGGATCAGGCGCTCGCCCATTTCGGTACGGGATTTCTGGGTACGCCTCCCCCTCACCCCTTCCCTGGACCTGCAACTGGGGCGCTTCCAGCTCGGTTGGGGCAAGACCGACGGCTATTCCCCGGCCGACGCCTTCCTCCCCCGTGACCTGTCCGACCCGTTCAGCGACGAAAAACTTCCACTGTGGGCTCTGCGCCTGAGCGGGCAGGATGGAGCGCTGCGCTACGAAGCAGTGGCCTGCCCCATAACCACGCCCTGGCGCCTTCCCGTGCTCGGCAGCCGGAATGCCCCACTCGAAGCGGAAGGGCTGCCCGCTGGGACCGTTTTCAACGAGATCGATACCGCCCCGCCGACCGAGGGTTTTGGCGCCCTGCGCCTCCTGGCCACCTTTGGGGATTGGGACGTGGGGGCTTGGGCACGGTTCGGGGTACGCCCCGCCCCGCTCCTGGATTTTCGTTTCGACCTGGCAACGCCAACCCCTTCCGGCCCGGTTATCCCCGTGGAGCGCCGTTACGCCAGGGAAGAGGCGGCCGGCATCGAGGTCTCCCGGATCGTCGGTTCCTGGATCCTGCGGGGCGAAGGGGCCGCGCTCTTCTCCCGGGACCGGGACCTGGGCAATGCCCTGATCGGCGCCCTGAGCGCGGAGAAGGGCTTCGGCGACGGCACCCTGCTCATCACCCTGGCCGGCAATGCGCTGGAACCGCCCGTGGACCCGACGCTCCTCTTTGACCGGTCCATACTCCCGGCCCTGATCGTGGCCTGGAACCGGACCGAGGAATGGGGGGAATGGAAACTGGTCTGGAGCGCAGGGCTCAAGCGGGGCGACGGCCTCCTGAAGGCTGAAGCAGGCTACAACCTGACCGACCTCTGGAAGGTGACGCTGGGTGGCGAGCTGCCCTATGGTGCCACGGAAGGCCCCTTCGGAGCCCTCTATGCCGCCAAGCGGGTGCACCTGGCGCTACGGCGGAGTTGGTGAAAGACGTTTTTTGTATCTAATTCAGCAGTACTGAACTAAAACTTTAAGACCAAAGCATTTCAATGATCTTGCCGTAAGCTGAACGACTTGAAGTTTTTCAATATCAGGAGGAATTGATGGCCAGCCTGCAAAGTTACATCCTGCGCACCTATCTGAACTACAACAAACCGGCGGAGACCGATACGCGCACCCTGGAGGAATTGCGGGCCGAGCAGGAAGAGGCTGCCAAAGGGACGCAAATGCCCGGAGAATTCCTGGTCCAGCCGGTAACGGCCGGGGGCGTCGAAGGTGAATGGATCCATCCGCGCGAAGCGCCAAAAGAGAAGGTTTTGATGTATCTGCACGGCGGCGCCTATGTCATGGGATCGTGCAACACCCACCGGGCGCTGACAGCGCACATTGCCAGGGCCTGCGGCATGCGCGGCCTGCTGCTGAATTACCGCCTGGCCCCGGAGCACCCGTTCCCGGCCGCGGTCGATGATGCGGTGGCGGCCTACCGCTGGCTACTGTACAACCGCTTCAGAGCAAGCGATATCGTGATTGCCGGCGACTCGGCTGGCGGCGGCCTGGCCCTGGCAACCCTCCTCTCCCTGCGGGATGCCGGCGATCCGCTCCCGGCCGCCGCAGTCTGCATCACCCCCTGGGCAGACCTGGCAAGAACCGCAGATTCCCTGAAGGACCGTGCCAAGGCTGAGCCGCGGGTCACGCTCCGGGCACTCTCCCTGGGGAGCCACTACATCGGCGGCAACGATCCCCGCCTGCCGCTGCTTTCCCCCCTGTACGCCGATCTGCGCGGGCTGCCGTCGCTGCTGATCCAGGCCGGCACCGACGACATGCTGTTTAGCGACGCCACTCGCCTGGCGGAACAGGCCAAGGCCGCCGGGGTCGATGTCACCCTGGAGCAATGGGCCAGGATGTGGCACGTGTTCCATCTCCATGCCCCAAAACTGCCCGAGGCCAAGCAAGCGATAAAGGCGATAGGGGTTTTCGTGAGGGCAAGATTAGTTTGAAAGGCTTTACTCACGCGACGACGCAACGACGCGACGTTTTAACATCGTGAATCAAAAGATTCGTTTAAAATAGGTCGAATCTTCCGCAAGCCCCAATGTCTGTCATTCCCGAAGCGATTCTGATCGGGAATCCAGTCTGTAACCAACTGAAATCATGGATGCCCGATGGATACATTCGGGCATGACAAATCTAAATTGCGAATGCATCAAACATAAATTTGGGGTTCCGATTTGCCTTGGATTGGGTTAAGCTTTGTACATGCGGGCGCACACCAGGAAGGAGGGAATGAAATGAAAGGAAAATCCGTTTCTTGTGCCGTTGTTATTGCATTGATCTTCCTGTTGGTCCCAATGATGTGCCAAGCCCAGGAGATCGATAAGCTGCTGGCGGTGAAGACGCCGCTTGCGGAGGTGGCCACAAAGGCCTCTTTGGCGGATAACAGCGCTGCTCCGCTCCAGGGGCCTGTGGAGGCGGCAAAGCCGGATAAGCAAGCATCCCAGAGCTGGTACTGGCGCCTGTTGAACGGCATCGCCATGGGTTTGGCCACCTACAATACGCAGGAACAGAACGATGGCCGGCCGCCTTTTGACGGAACTCCCCGCTGACAGCAACGAAAGCTCCAGGCGGTCCTTGCCCCCAGCCCGGCGCTGGCCTTACCCAGTCTTTTTCCCGGTCATCTCCTCGATCCCGACCCTGATCACCGCGGTTTTGGCGGTTGCCTCCGCTGGGAAATTGAACTCCCCTTCGCCGTACTGACCCATGATGACCCGCAGGCCGGCCTCCTTTTCCTCCTGCCCCTCCAACAACGTGGCCCTGCCAAAGGCGATGACGCTCCGGAAGCGCATCCCCCAGGAGCAGGCGCTGTCGGCCCGCACCAGATCGTGGCCGACGTCAAAGGCGCAGCAGACCCGGTTGTTGCGCCGCAGGATGTCCAGCTTCCGCCCGGCAGTGGCGCTATGCAGGTAGATGCAGCCGTCCGCGTAGCCGAAATTCATGGCCACCACGTACGGTTGATCCCCATCCGCCAGGGCCACGTGGCACACCTGGGCCTCCCGGATGACCGCCTCCTGCTCCTGCCGGTCTATGATCTCTTTTTCAGCTCTTCTCATACAAAATTCCTCTTTTCCATATAGACCAGCCATAGATGTTCACTCACCTGCACCCGCTTGAATTCCCGGTACCCCAATTTGGCGTACAGATACAGGTTGCGCTGGCTCCTATGGCCGGTGAACAATTCGAAGCGGGCAACTTCCCGGTAAAACGCCTCCAGGTGCCCCATCAGGGCCGAGCCGATCCCAAGGCCCTGGGCCTCGGGATGGACGATCAGCTTACCCACGTGGCACGTCCCGCCATCGAGCACGGTTCGCACTGAGCCGATAATTCTACCGTCACGCACAGCCTTGAAAACCGAATGGGTCCCGAATTCCCGCTCAAGGTCCTCCAGGGTCTGGGTCAGGGGTTGGATGCCGAAATCGTTGTAGATCTCTGCCTCGCTCACATAGGCAAGCCTTTGCAGAGCCAGAATTTCTGCGGCGTCGTTGCGTGTGGCCGGCTCGATAGTCATGACTTTCCGCCCCATCCTTTCCTCTTGCATAACCTGTGGCTATAATCCCGCCAAACCCGCGGGCAATCCGCAAACGCCCTGATAATGCGCCGCCAACCCGGCTAATGAAGCTCGGCCTTTCTGCCGGGCTTTGCCGTGAACCATGGAGTACATCGATTTCCATACCATATGCATAGTTGCTACATTCTGCATATCAGCCGGCCGAACTCCTCAACCTGCTGCCAGTCGGTAAACTCGACCACGGCATTCGGGTCCGTCGGCCCCTTTGTCATCCACATGATCAGCCTGATCATCAGACGATCCAGGAAACGGTAACTGGGATAATCGATCCTGCCGGCAAAGACCGCCAGTTCCCTGGGGCACCAGGCGATCCGCTTGAGGAACTTCTGCAGGTATGGATTGGTTTCGGGCCGGTTCTTCTCGGGTTTGCGCGCCACCACGTTCACTGAAAAGAACGCATTGGGTTTAGTGTCGAGAAGCTCTTTATTTCTGTTGATGAAGTCCATCACCCGGGGACTGTGTGTGCCATAGCGGATGCTGGCGCCGATCACTATTTTGTCGAAATGCCGAAGATCATTGTCCGGGCAATCGTCAATCGTTCGGAGCGAGACCTGGTGCCCCTGTTTTTCGATCTGATTGCCCAGCGCGCTGCTGATTTTTGCGGTGTGCCCGTCCGTGGACGAGTAGATGATAAGTATTTTCATGACATTGGTTGCCTTTCCCGGTGCCGCTTTTCTGATATCGAAGAGGTGCCGTCAATCCACTCCCATCGAGAGATATGGGAGCATGATGCAAAACTAGCCGGACAGCGCCGCAAGGTAATGATAAAGCGGCGCCAGGAGGAAGAATCCCTGGCGCAGGTCGCCCGCGAGCCGCCGTGTGAAAAAGGCTTGGTCCGGCTGGCGGTTGCAGACCAGGTAGAGGCTCTTGCGCCGATGCCATTCTTGCAGGTCTTCCGGCAGGTCGGGCCTGAGAACCCGCTTGTACAGATCCCCCTCCACCACGAAGTTGTCCTGCTCCCCCAGGAAGGCCACTGCCTGGCGAAAGCGCTCCTCCCTCTGTTCGATCTCCTCCCGCAAGCGGTCCATGGTCCCTTTGGAGGCGCTGTAAAATCCCATGCCGAAGCGGTAGGAGTCGGCCCCGATCTCGAAGAAACAGGCCGGCGCGTCCTGCCAGTTGGTGATAGGGCGTTTGTAGGTGAGCCACATGGTGGTCTTGTAGGGGGATTTATTCCGCGAAAAGCGGGTATCGCGGTAGATGCGGGAGACCACCCGGCGCGGCTCGACGACTAGGTCGGGGTCGATGGCCATGAGCGGCCCGGCAAGGGCAGCGGCCAGCTGTTGCAGCGGCTCCTGGAGGAACCGGCGGTACTCGTCCTTGTGCGCCTCGAACCACTCCTTGCGGTTGTTGGCGGCCAGGTCGGCCAGAAAGCCCAGGGTATGGGGCGTGAAACCGTTGAAGCTGCTTTGGCCAGTGTCCATGTTCATTTCCGTTTTCCAGCCAAAGACGGCAGGATAATCTCCTGAAACGCCCGGTCATGCTCGACCCGGAACGACTCCTCGAACCCCCTGCCTCCGCTTTCAGTGAAGAATTTCTTTGTGTATTGCAGGGTGGCCAAGGGCGCTTCCAGGATGACTGCTGCAAGCTGCAACGCCCGCTCCATAAGCTTCTCCGCTTCGACAACCTCGCTAACCAGGCCGATGCGGTGCGCCTCCTGGGCGTTGATCCGCCTGCCGGTCAGGCAGAGGTCCCGCGCCAGCCCCTCTCCGATTATCCAGCGCAGCGGGGTAAAGAGCGGCGGCGCCCCGAACTTGACCTCCGGATGGCCGAAGGATGCGGTTTCGGAACAGAGCCGGATGTCGCAGAAAGCGGCCAGGTCGAACCCGCCACCCACGGCCGGTCCGTCAATGGCCGCGATGACAGGTTTGGGGAAATGCCAGAGGTCGCGGTGGTAGCGGGATGACGATTCAACAAGCTCCGCAAACCGTTCCGGCTGCCGGAATTCATCCAGGTCAAAGCCCGCGCTGAAAGTTTCGCCGGCGCCGGTGAAGATCACCGCGCCAATGGCGGCAACCTCCTTCCAGTTTTCAAGGCAGGCGGAGATCTCCTGCCGCATCATGATGGAGATGGCGTTGCGCTTTTCCGGCCGGTTGAGGGTAACGACACCGATGCCGTCAGCTCTTTCCTGTACTTGGATGGTTTGGAATTCCATAGACACCCCCTGGCCGTGAACCCCGCATAGATGGCCATATTGATGAGCGGAGATGATACCACGCTTATTGAGCTGAGCAAAGCACCGGATGAGACTTTATCCGGCACTGGAAACGCGGCAAACCTTTTGACTTTTATTAGTTTCAGGCAAATAATGCGCGCTAATTGGATGGCGCTGTTGCAGTTGGTATGGCACCAAGCAAACAGACTTGGGCTGTTGGCCAACATTGATTTAACAAGAAATACATCAGGATATGTCAGTGGTATTTAAAGGAATTATCGAAGCTGGCAGATTAGAGGGGATGTGGCCGGGTCTGATTGATAATGAGTTAGTTTAAGAACTGAGGAGAGTGAACCATATGAAAGGGCAGTGGATAGGTAAATATACCGGTGCTTCAACAGGCAGAATCATAGTTAATATTGATGAACTATCGTCGTACTTCCAAGGCATTGCTTATCTTTTCGAAGACGCTAAAAATATTCCTAGTGTTGCCGCATATTTCAGGACTATTGATAAGAATAAGACATCATGTCTGTCAGTAGAAAATAAGCGACCTGCCCCTTGC
>PJFB01000004.1 GCA_003574895.1 Geobacter sp. | reverse complement strand
CGTGGCCGGTGCGATTGTTCCGATTAAAGTGGCGAGTGCTTTCATGACATCCTCCTATTTTATGTTTAGTGGCGTTGATTGCTTTTGATTTAGATGTAGCATCAGCTGTGCCAAATATGATTTTTATCCCATAATAAGGCGCAACATACCAATATTGCTACAATAATTCTTTTTGGCAGAATGGATCGCCATATGCGGTGGAAATGAAATATGCAGAGAAGTGTATAGTCTGTTGATACACCGGTTTTAGTTGCGTTAATGCACTATTTTAGTAATATCAAGGCGTTACTGGCGTAGATGTATGTGTTAAGGGGTGTATATAAATAATAGTATCTGAATGGACCAGCTCCTTTTATTTGCGAGCAGATGGCAGGTCAATTAATTCTTGACCATAATGGTATGTCGTGATATGGTCTATCCAGTTTTTTACCTTATAAAAGTGGTACACGATAATACTTAACCATCCGCGAGGGTGGGGCGGAAAGCCCACAGGGTCTCACTGAGACAGCCGGGTTGCCGAAATGTCACATGGATTTCGGCAATCCGGCTTTTTTTGTAGCCAAAATCTGCTAAAGGGAGGTTTAGGTGCTGTAAGTCGAACACGTCTGTAAAGGCGGGTCTTCATGCTGATGCGCACTGATTGCGGAATCGGCAGAGGCAACATTTGGTGGTACACGATAATACTTAACCATTCGCGAGGATGGGGCGGAAAGCCTATAGGGTCTCACTGAGACAGCCGGGTCGCCGAAATATCACACGATATTCGGTCCCGGCTTTTTTTGTGCCCAGTCAGGTCGGAACCGGATCGTGGCGTAGCGGTCAGTAGCGACTCATCACAAATTGGGCAGTGGTGCCAAGTCGGAAAAACACCAACAGTTGCTGCACGGTTCAATAGCAGCAAGGAGACAAGGAGAAACAATGCCAGGAATTAATGATTGCCACCAGCAAAATACACCTGCCATGAAAGGAGTAATAATGAACGGTTTGATGAAAAGGGCCATAGCAGCCGTAACTACGTTATCTTTGTTGGTCATTGGCCTGATGCTTTCGGGCTGCGGCAGCAACGGAGACAGCGGAGGGATCTCTTCCCAGGTGGTGGGCGGCACGGCCTCTGTCGGCGCCCCTTTGGCCGGACAAGTCAGCCTCAAGGACTCCTCCGCCACTCCCCAGGTAAAAACAACGGTTATCGGCAATGACGGCTCCTACGCCATCGACGTCACCGACATGAAAGCACCCTATATTCTTCAGGCAAAGGGGAGCGCCGCCGGTGCCAATTACACGCTGTACTCCTATGCCGACGGCACCGGTACCGCCAACATCAACCCGCTATCAAACGTGATCGTGGCCAGCGCGGCTGGAGTCGATGATCCGGCTGAGGCGTATAACAAGGATGATTCGGATACCCGCAAAAGGATCAGTTCCAATCTCTCGGCATCCATCAATACCCTGCTCACCAAGATCCAGCCTCTGCTAGTGCGCTATAACGCAAATCATACCAACCCGATCACCGGCAAATACATTGCCAATCACCTTGATCTCGATGAAATGTTCGACAACGTGAAAATAACCGTTTCCAACGGGATTCTGTCGATAATAAATGCAAAGACCTCTGCCGTGATCTTCAGCGGCAAGGTAACCGACATTGCCAATGGCAACTTTTATCCAGGCAACGTGCCTGCAATTCCTGCCGTGCCGGCGGCCCCAACCGGATTGAGTGCGGTTGGCGGAGCCAACCAGGTGACCCTCACCTGGAGCGCCAGTGCTAATGCGGTCGCTTACAATGTCTACTATGCCACAACACCCGGAGTTACCACCACCAGCGGCACCAAGATCGCCAACGCCACCTCCCCCTATGTCCAGAGCGGTCTGGCCAGCGGCACCACCTATTACTACATAGTTACCGCGGTGAACGGCGCTGGCGAGAGCGCTGCCTCGGCCCAGGCCTCGGCTGGCACCAGTACGGTACAAACACCGGTACCGAACGTTCCGGCCGCACCGCAGGGGGTCATGGCAGTGGGAGGCACCAACCAGGCAACCATATCCTGGCCAATGGTTTCCGGTGCTACCTCTTATAATATCTATTACTCGACCCAATCCGGGGTAACCACGGCAAACGGCACCAAGATCGCAAATGTTACCAGCCCAGCCGTTCAATCCGGACTTGCCAGCGGCACCACCTACTATTACATCGTAACCGCCCTGAACAATACCGGTGAAGGCGCAGCCTCGGTCCAGGTGGCGGCCACGACCCTGGCAGCGGTTCCGGCGCCTACCGCTCCCGCCGCCCCGACCGGCGTCACGGCGGTGGGAGGAGCCAATCAGGTGACCATCACCTGGCCGGCCGTTTCCGGGGCCACCTCGTACAACCTGTACCGCTCAACATCCAGCGGCGTAACCACGGCCACCGGGACCAAGATCGCCGCCGTAACCAGCCCCTATGTCAATACCGGGCTTATAGCCGGCAGCAGTTATTATTTCATTGTCACCGCCGTTAACAGTGTTGGTGAAAGCCAGGCGTCGGCCCAGGCAATGGCCACCACCAACCCCGCACCTGTTGTTGCCGTGCCTGCCGCTCCGACCGGGGTAACCGCAACCGGCGGCACCAACCAGGTGTCCATCACCTGGTCGGCGGTTTCCGGGGCCACTTCGTACAATGTCTATTATGCTACGACATCCGGGGTCACTAAAACCAGCGGCGCCAAAATTACCAACGCTGCCAGCCCCTATGTCCAGACCGGCCTTGCTGCCGGAACCAGCTACTACTACGTTGTGACGGCAGTGAACAGCGCCGGTGAAGGCGTTGCCTCGGCCCAGGCCACGGCCACCACGACCGTTATTGCCCCGGTAATAGATGGTGCGGCGCTCTACACACAATATTGCTATGGTTGCCATGGTACGCTGGGGGCAAGGACCGCGGCCCAGATCCAGGCGGCGATCAATGCCAATCGGGGCGGCATGGCTAAGTTCCTTGCCACTGGGTCAACTCCGTTGACAGCAGACCAAGTCGCGGCCATTGCGGCATCCATGTAGATCAGCATCGGCAATAAACAAAAAAAGGCTCCGTAAGGGGCCTTTTTTTGTCGGCAATTATGTTTGCCGAAGATTTTCACCGGTAGCCGGTCATCAATGCTTGGCTTCGCCGCCATGATGCTTCATGTGTTTCATCTTTCTGTATTCGCGAATCCTCTTTGTATCCTGATACATGTCGTCATAGGCTGCCTTGATCGCCTCGTCAAAAGTGGCGATCTTGCCGCCATTGGCCTTAACGAAACGCTCGGCCGCTCCCTTGTCGGCAAAGGCCCACTTTGCCTGGACAGTCATGACCCCTTTTGTATTGCCGCCAATTACCCAGACCGCCTTGTAGGCATCAATCAGCTCTTTGCTGTCATAGTCGGCAACACGCACCATGACGGGGACCTTGTCAATGGTATTGGCCAGTTCCACGGCGGCGCAATGCAGGCTGCAAACACCGATGGAAGAGCCGTCTTCATATTCGATGACCATCCGGCTGAAATTGAATTTTGCCCGGTCCATGCCGCACAAAGTACAGTCAGGGGATAGCTGGAGATCCGGTTGCGGAGCCGCAAAAGCCGCTGGTGCGGCAAAGAGGCAAAGCAATGAGACAATTGACAGAAAAAAGCGCATAAAATTCTCCTTTTGATATGATGCCTTACAATGCTCGGTTCAGCATAGATATTAGAGATAAACCAGGAAACCATGAATTTGAAATATGACGCTTGTGCGCTGGAGTATTATCAAAAATCCGCTGCCAGGGCAAGTGCCGCAAAATTGCTGTGCTTGACCACATATTCACCCGTCCGATAGCTTGAACGTGATCGGAAGCTCGAAAATCAGCTCGTTGCCGAGCAGTTCCGGTGGCACCGGCGGAAACCGTTCGACAGTTTTGACAGCCCGCAGGGCGGCATTGTCCAGCAGGTGCGACCCGGAGGTCCGGGTGACGCCGCATTGGCGCAGGGAGCCGTCCCGGCCCAGCGAGCCTCTTATCACAACAGTCCCTTCGATCATCCCTTTTCGTGCCATGACCGGGTATTCCTTGTAGCGCTCGATCAGGCCCCGGCAGCGTTGCAGGTAACGGGCGCGGATGTCGGCACTGTTGGCTGTCCGGCCTGTGCCTCCTGTTGCTCCGGAAACCGTTGGGGCAGGCAAGGGGGCAGCAACGGCAGGGCCGCTTTTGGCTGGTGCCGCACCTGTGGCCGGTCTGGCGGGCATTACGGATGGTACTCCCTGTGGCGCCACTGCCGACGGTACTGTTTGTGTTGCGTTGGCTGTCGGGGTAACGGTTGCCGACGGCTGAGCCGGAAGCGAGGCTTGCGGCCTTGCCGTTGCCGGAAGCACGGCCGGTGCTGGACGCTTCACTGCCGGGCGTGGCAACAGCGGCACCGGCGCCGGTTTCGGCAGGGGCGTTGGTGCTGGTGCCAGCCTTGGCCGGGAGGGTTCCACATGACCCAGGTCAACGGTGATCACCCTGGCCGGCTGCTGCATCAGCCGGTCGCCGGTCCAGATCAGGCATATGAACAGCACCACGGTATGCAAAAGGGCCGACAGCGCCGAGAACCGCCGCAGGCGGACACGGTCCGCCTGCGATTTTTGCGGTAGTATGGGTGTCAGCCATTCTGGGTGCTGGTTCTTTGCCATGGAGATATCCCTAGAATTTATATGCCAGGGTAACGTAAAAATTCCTGCCGTTCTCCGGGACCTTGGCACCGGATGCAAAAGGGTCCCGCTGATAGGAGAGGTGCGAGTAGTAGAACTTGTCCAGCAGGTTGTAGACCCCGGCGTACAGTGATAATGCCTTGTAGTTGTAGCCTCCCTTCAGGTCGGTGGTCATCCATCCGGCAGTGGGTTTTTCGTCAAGCGCACTGTCAACTCGGTCCTGGCTGTTGGCGAAGTTTTCCGCCGCCTCCACAAACCAGGTGTTCACATCATAACGCAGGGCCAGTGTGCCTCTGAGTGGAGGCATTTCCGACAATGGCCTGCCATCGGTATTGTTCTTGCCCTCTGTATAGGATAACGAACCCTTCAGGAACAGGTCATAGGGGAGGCTGAACTGGGAGCCGAATTCGGCACCCCAGATATTGGCATCGATGTTGGCATAGCTGCGCGTTGTCCCGCTCCGGACGATATTGATGTAGTCCTGCAAGCTGCTATTGAAGATTGCGGCCTTGACAAAGAAACCATCGGTTGCGTACTTGATCCCCAGATCGGCCTCGTTGTTGCGGGTCGGGTTCAGGAAAGGGTTTCCCTGCTGCCTGGGGGAATTGATGAACAATTCCTGCGGATCTGGCGGCCGTATCCCCGAGCCGAAGCCGGTGGTTATTTCCAGATGTTCCATTGGCGCCCAGATCAATTGGATATTGCCCGCCACGGTGGTGTAATCGGTTTCGCTGATCGCCTTATTGGTCTGCTTGTCCGCCTTTACCCAGGTTTGGTCGGTGCGTACGCCCCCTTTCAAGATCAGCTTTTCGACAATCGGAATCTCATAGCCGGCAAAAAAACCCAGGTTGTCCGTGAAGACATCGGGGATCATGGCGGTATCCACGTAGCCATTTGCCGCCACCCGGTTGATGGCGTCCCAGTTGCGGTTGTAGTAGTCGCTCCCCAGGGTCAGGGTGCCCGGCCCGGCTGCCAGGGCAGTGTGCAGCTTGGCGCCCACCACCTGGGTGCTGGCATCGGTCTGCATCGAGTAGATGCGGGGTTTGCCGACCGAGCTCTGGCGCAGGCGGTCGTCCATCAGATGGGTGACCTTGTCCCAGTAGGCCTGGACCTTGATCTCCCGGACCAGGGGCGAGACCTTGTCGATCCGGTAGCTCCAGTTGAGCATGTGGGTCCGGTCATAGTCGGCGTCCATCAACAGGTAGGGATAGAGGACGTGGTCGGCGTCCTGGTAGGAATAGGCGATCTCGGTCCGCGAGTTTTTGGTCGGATTCAACCCCAGCTTGGTCCAGCCGGTGTTGATTTCGTAGGCCTTGGAATCGACGGCATCCGCTTTATAGCGGTTCGGGCTCGTGGCAGGGTAGATCTCGGTGATTTTCTTGCCGTCGCCAGATTCCGGGACCCCGGAATACTTGAAGGCGTAACCGAACAGGGCATCATAGCGATCGGTGCCGTAGGATGCGGTCGCGGATGCATTGGTCATGTCATATGACCCATAGGTCAGGCTGAGGTCACTGCCGAAGCCCTTACCGGTCTTTTTGGAGATGGCATCGATCTCACCGCCGATTCCGCCCGGGTTGGTGATGTCATAGGGTCCCTTGACGATCTTGACCTGCTCCACTTCTGCGAAATCGAAGTGGAATGACGGCGAATCCATTCGATTGGGGCAGGCGCCGTGGAGCCTTACCCCGTCGAGAAAGACGTTGATGTTGTCCTTTTGCTGGCCGCGCAGCACCACGTCATTGGCGATTGCCCCCTTGCGGACGATATCGATCCCCTCCACTTGCTTGAGGGCCTCGCCAATATCCCTGGCCGGGCTTTCGCGCACTTCGTTGATGGTCAGTACCTCCTCTTGGGGCGCCAGTTTGGTCCCCTTGACCGTGATTTCTTCCATCTGCACATTTTCCGCGCCTGCCGCGGAAACGTATATGGCTGCAACTGCCAGGGAGGTAAGCAAGGATGTGGCCTTAAAGCGCATATTTCCTCCTGAATCGGATATTTTTTGTGTGAAGAGCTACAGCGTCGGCAATCGTCCAGGGCATGGTCGAACATAGGTAAACCGGCCGGCATACCGGTCCGGCTGCCATTTCCATGTCCGGCTGGACGTTTGCTGTCAGTGGTGCAACTTCAGGTCATACAACCATGTAATGAGGTGGGATGATGCCGTATTCGTGTGGGGGAACCGGAGGCTCTCCGGTATGTTCGGGCGGGTTGCCAGGGGTGATGTGGATCAGTTTGTTTTCGTCAAAAACAAAGGCGACAACTGCGAAATGAAAGGGCAGAAATTCAAAACCATTGTTACTCCAAATAACAGTACGCTTGTTGTTTCCGCATCTGCAAGTGCCTGTGATGGATGCAGTCTTGTCTTTGGATTTTTTGCAGCAACTGGTCCCTTGCCTGTTTTGAAGGTTGCCCTGCTTCAGCTTCTTCTGCCAGCAGCAACAGGTATGTGACGCCCTGCGCTCCGGAGCACAGCCGCAGGTGTCGCAGTCGCCGGTGCATTCCACGTTTATGTCGTTGGGGTAGGCCCGCATGGCAAGTATGGAGAGCGGGCCCATGGCAATCACCAGAAAAATAACGGTAAGTACACCGGCGATTATGTGTCGGGGCAATCTGACCACGCTGCTCCTTGGCTGCGATGAGTCTCTACTGATCTGATCAATCCTGATTTAATGATAGGTTCTGTATCATTTTGTTTGCAGATTGATTTTAACAAGCAGACACGGTCTGTCAAATTTGCTTGGCCGATTTTTTAAGGGCTTGTCTGATTTTTTGCTGCCAAGTGTTTCAAAAATCTTAATGATTACTTCTTGGTTTTTTTACGCCGGCTTTTTTTTACGTGGCGCGAATTGTGTTTGCTTTTAGATTTCCTGATCTGAGTATCCGCCGTATGCGAGCTGTTTTTCTGATACCGCGAGCCGTTTCCGATACTGCTGAGGAGCAGTTGCGGTTCAGCGAGCGTGGGGTTTGCCTTTTGGGCCGCCTCCAGCATCTCGCGGGATTCAGATAACCGCCCGGATTTCATGTAGGTCCGCCCCAGGGCTAAAAGCATTTTGGCATCGTTGGGCTGAAGTTCTAGCGCTTTTTTGTATTCGGCTACAGCCATGTCGTATTCTTTCTTGAACTCGTAGACGATACCCAGACGATAGTGGCGCTGAGGGTCATCGGGTGCTTTGTCCAGCCACTCCTTTATGAATGTGGTCAGATCATCGTAACGTTTTTGTTTGATGAAAAGGGTGATGAGGGCATTGCGGGCTGTTTCGTCATCGCTGTTCAACTTGAGGACTTCCTTGTAATGATGCTCAGCCTTTGCCGGTTGGTTGTTGCGCACGAAAATTCGTGCCAGTTCCCGGTGTCCCTCGATATTGTTCGGGTCCAGCCGGATCGCTGCCTGGTATTCGGCCATGGCACGCTTAAGATCTTTCATGCGGCCATATGTCTGGCCCAAATTCAGGTGATACAGGGGGTTGTCTCCCCTGAGGCGGACCAGTTCGCGGTATTGGTCCGCGGCCTGCTTGAAGCTGCCTCGCCAGGTGAATATCTCTGCCAGCCTGCGATGGGCATTGACGTTGTCCGGATCATGGACAACGGACGAACTGTAGGCGGAGATGGCTTCATCTAGCTGACCGCTGCGTTCGTGGAGCAGTCCCAGCTCATAGTACACAGAGCCGTCCTTGATCCCTGCCTTGGCAAGTGCGGTGAACGTTGCCAGGGCATCGTCGTCACGACCGGCCGCAAGTTGGGCTTTTCCCAGTTTATATTGTATGTCCGGCCAGGCCGGACGCCCTTTGAGCGCAGTCTGGTAGGCACTGATCGCTTTGCCGTATTCCTTCTCCTTCAGGTATTCATCGCCTTTTGTGGCAAAATCCTCCGGGTTGATGGTGACATCGACCCCTGCCAGGAGGTATTCCTTGCGCGCGGCTTCCCGATCCCCTTTTTCCATCAGGACCTCTGCCAGCAGACGGTGCCCTTCCTTGTTCGCCGGATTGTCGCCAAGGCATGAGTGCAGCACTTCTATGGCCTGGTCAAGTTTGCCGGCTTTTCGATAGACATCGGCCAGCTCCAGCCGATACTTCGCTTCTCCCGGTTTTAATGCCGTTAGGCGGACAAACTCTTTCTCGGCTAGGTCGAATTGTCCGAGCTGTACATACGCTTTTGCCATGCCGGCATGGATAGTCACGTCATCCGGGAATGCCTTGAGCGCTTCGTTGTAGTGGAAGAGGGCCAGTGCGGGAAGGGAACAGGTGCTCATCATGGGAGCAATGGCCAGATGATAGCGTGGATCTGGCCACCCCATAAGCCCCTTGGTCAATTCAACCGAGGCTTCCTGGTCAAGTCCGCGTTCACTCAGCAGCAGGCCGAGATTGCCGTGGGCCTCGGCGATCGTGTCGTCTTTTGCCAAGGCCTCCCGGTACAGGGAGATGGCATCATCTTTATTTGCGGCTTGCTCCGCCTGCAAGCCCTTGATGAACAGGCCTGCAGCACCGTTCGGGCATGCCTTGAGAATGGCATTTTCCAATTTTGTTTTTTTGCCGGGGTCGGTTGCGGCTGAAAATGTCTTGAGGGTGGTGCGCGCTTCATTGCAGGGATCCGACTTTTTCAAGCCCCAGCTGAAGCCGCAGCAGAATACAACTACTGCCAACAGCGCAGCGATCCGCAATGCAGAATGGTGATGGTAATTCATAAATCTCTCCCCATGAAACGAAAGAACTGGTTGATAACTTCCTTGACTCTCTCGACAACAGCGTTGCCGCGCTTTTCGTCAGCGTCTTCTGCCATAGCGCTTACCGGTGACCATATCTGATTGACAGTACTCAGGGCGACGTTCTTGCGCGAGCTCATCCGGTCGTATCTCTTGGTGACGCCGCAACAGAGTGCCCTTTTCCATTCATTCTCGTCCGTTGTGCCCCAGCGCTTTTTGTAATCGGCAAATGAGATGGGCTTGCCATAATTCATCTCGCTCACGTCAATGGCAGTTGCCCTGCCCTGTGAATCCAGGTGAACTTTTTCCACATACGCCACATGCCAATAATTGCCCAGGTCGAATATGGCGACATCGCCTGCCGCGACTTCTGAAACGTCCTTGTTCCTGAGGGCGGTAATTTCTTCGTCACTATTAGGAATCGGGAATATGGGGATCTTATCTTTGATGTAATCGACGCAATAACCGTCCCTTTGCATCCAATCGTCGCAGTTACACCCGGCATAGCAACTTGTGTGCATAACTGCAATTACAATGGTTATAAACAAAATCGAAATCGATCTCATAAGGCTGTTTCCATGGAAATTTTGTTGTTTGATAAAGATACTTGTTCACGGCAACATCACCGTTTGCCAGGAAAGAAGGCCACGGAGCTTTTCGCCCATCCGGAAATGTGACGGCATCGGGAAATCCGTAACAGGCCGCACTGCTGCGCTCTGGCGGGGACAAATCCCTGGTTGCGAAGGCGCTGTTTAGGCTGAATGAGTTGATTCCGGGGGGGGCTCTTGGAGATAAGGGGTCGAGCGGCAATACAGGGGCTGAAAAGCGCAGGGGCTCGGCTTCAAGGGAATATTCTTCAGAGGAAACAAGGACGATGGCAGGGGCGATAGTGATAAGCAGGACGGTATCAATCTTGACGGTGGAGAGTTGTATGGACCTGGCAGGGGTTTTGTCCAGGACCGCACGCCGCATCGGCTTAGGTGCGTGGGGTCGGGAAAGGTCCGGCACACTCATGCCCACGATAACCAGGAACAACGGGATGGCAAGGGTTATGAACCGAAGGTGACGACTATATCCTGCAAACATACTCATGGCGTCAAAGTAGCAGATTTTCCTGATCAATACAAGCCGCTTCGGGGAAGCAGCCGGCGTCCCAGTCCGATTGAATCCCTGTTTTGGTGGCGGCGACGGTGGAGCGTGATTGGCAGGAAATGCATGTTTGTTGTCATTGTGCCGGTTGCGCGATTATGACATTATTCATCCCGGGAATACGGAATATTGCCGGAGACAGACATGGAAAAGCTGCGCACCATCGCAATCGTAGCCTATGAAGGGGTCGAGATCTTCGACGCGGTTGGCCCCATCGAGGTTTTTGAAATGGCAAACCGGGAGCTGGTCGAACATGGCTCGGGGTGTCCCGCCTATGCGGTCCTGCTTCTTGGGGCCAAGGCGGGGCCATTCCCGACTTCGTCCGGGGTCCAACTTGTTGCCGATGCCGGCTGGAGCGACTTTGCCGCTGAAATAGATACCCTCATCGTGGTTGGCAGCTGCGACAAATATCTGAACCTGGCGCTGGCCAACCAAGACCTCGTCGATTGGATACGCAGTGCCGGAAATCGGGTGCGCCGTCTGGTTTCGGTCTGCACCGGTGCTTTTCTGCTGGCGGCAGCCGGACTTCTCGATGGCAGAAGGGCTACGACACACTGGATGGATGTGGAGCGGTTACGCAAGGAATACCCGCGGGTCATGGTCGAGCCGGACGCCATCTATGTCCGGGATGATTTTGTGGCCACATCGGCTGGGGTAACCAGCTGTATGGATCTGGCCCTGGCCCTGATTGAAGAGGATCTGGACCGCAAAATGGCCCTGGCCGTGGCCCGCAGGCTGGTCATGTTTATGAAGCGGCCTGGCGGGCAGGCCCAGTTCAGCACCCACCTGCGCGCACAGATGGCTGTGGATGGTCCGCTGGAGTCATTCCTGGCCTGGCTGAAAGAGAACATTCACCTCAAGCTGAACGTGGATGAGCTTGCTGAAAGAGCCGCCATGAGCCCCAGGAATTTTGCCCGCATCTTTGTTCGTGAAACCGGGATGACACCGGCACGGTACATTGAACAGATCAGGTTTGAACGGGCCATAGGCCTGCTGGAGGACTCCACGAAGCCAATAGAGACGGTTGCCTGCGAAAGCGGCTATGCTTCGGCCGAGCAGTTGCGGCGTACTTTTCAGCGGCGCTTGGGGGTCACCCCGCTTGCCTATCGGGAACGGTTCTAGCGCGATGGAGTGTGGGATCGGGATTTTGCGCGGCAGCGCGGGGAGGGGTTATGGATTACGCACTCAATAAGGGCGAGGTGATTTCGCTGTCCGTAAAATCACGGCATGTGGTGCGGGTCAACAAAGGCTGCATCTGGTTGACGTGCGGGGATGGTTGTCGCGATTGCATCCTGCAGCAGGGGCATGGTTCCGAACTGGGCACCGGAGGCCTGATTGTCATGGAGGCATTGAGCGATAGCATGGTCAGCATAGAAAGCGTGTCATCCCAACCCCATGTCAAGGAGGCACTATCTTCGTTGGCACGTCTTCGGCTGCTCAACATACGATAATGTACGCCTTACAGCCCCATTCCTCGCCGCCTTGATATCATCCTTGATCTGAAATCGGAATCACTGGGCAAAGGCACGCAGATTACGTTCTGTTGCGGCGCTGCAAGGCTGAGAGCGGTTTATTGACTTGATTGGGGCTTCTTGGGCGGCCGGAGAGTTTTACGGCACACCAGCCAGTTATCCCGCAAGCTGCCATGGTGGCGGTCATCGGCACTGCCGTGCCATTGTGGAACAATCCCACCAGCGCCCCGGCGCTGGCGCCGAGCGAATACTGGATCGTTCCCAGAAGCGCCGATGCGCTTCCTGCCGACTTCTCGAAGGGAGCCAAGGCCAATGCCGTAATGTTTGGATAAAGCAGCCCGGTGGTGCACAGGCAGACGAAAATGAGGCAGACCTGTGCAGGGAAGCCGCCGATGCCGGTTATACCCGCAACGGTAAGCAGCAATGCTGTTACTGCGTTGGCGGTGAGGGCCCCATTCAGGATGCGCTGCGCGCTGAAATGCTTCAGGAGTCTGCGGTTGACTTGTGACGCCCCGATCAGGCCGAAGGCATTGGCGCCGAAGAACAGGCCGAAGTGCTGGGGAGACACCCCGTGCAGCTCGATGAAAAGGAATGGTGCACCTGAGATGTAGGAAAAGTTGACCCCGGCAACGCACCCCAGGGCAATGGCATGATGCAGGTAGCCGCGGTTACGCAGGAGATGCCCATAAGTGGCTGTCATCTCGGCAAAATTATGCCGGATGCGCCGCTCAACCGGGAGGGATTCGGGAAGCCCCACCGCTGCCGCCACAATCGATGCCAACCCGAAGACCCCCAGAAACCCGAAGATACCCCGCCAACCGGTTACCAGCAGGATCTGCCCCCCGACAATGGGTGCCAGGATCGGTGCGGCTCCCATCAACAGCATGAGCAGTGAAAACATCCTGGCTGCCTCGGCGGTGTCATAGAGGTCGCGTACCACGGCCCGTGAGATCACCATGCCAGCGCCGCCACCCACAGCCATCACCACCCGCCAGAACAGGAGCCCCTCCCCGGTGTGGACGCAGGCACACCCCACTGCCGAAGCAACATACAGCGCCAATCCCCAGAGCAGGGGCCTGCGCCTGCCATAGCGGTCGGCCAGGGGGCCGTAGAACAGCTGCCCTGCCGCCGAACCGAACAGGAAGGCTGAGATGGAGAGTTGCACCGTGCCGAGCGGTACTCTCAGGTCCCGGGCGATTTGCGGGAAGGCTGGCAGGTACATGTCGATGGACATGGAACTGAAGGCGGTCAATGCGCCGAGGATCAGTACCATGCGCGTCAGTTGGCCGCGGGTCATGTCGGCCGGTTGTATGGCCGGGGCGGTAGTAGTCATTGCCATGGGTGAAGCTTGCTCCGTTTTGGGCTAATTAGTTGGTTACTGCAACTATTGTGACGATATAATTTATTTCAAGAGGTTGTTGCAGGCGCGGCGGAGTACATCCCGGCAGTTCTCCAGCTCCGTTTCGTCGATCCCAGCCTGGGCTTCGGCCAGAATCTGCCGGACCAGGCCGGTGGCTTTATCCATGACTTCTTTTCCCCTGTCAGTGAGAAATACCAAGCGCTCACGGGCATCGTTGGGGCTTGGCAGGCGGGTGATGAGGCCTTGGGATTCCAGTCCCGCGGCCAGTCTGGTCATGGTGGTCTTGTCCCTGACGGTCTTGTCGGCCAGAACACCCTGGGGCTGGCCGTTCTGATTCCAGAGCTGGACAAGGAACGAGTACTGATCCGATGTGATGGGAAAACCGTGTTGTGCGAGCGTGGTGTTGATGCGTCTCTGCATAACCCTTGTGAAGCGGGCAGACAGGTGCCCCAGCGATTTTTCAAGGGTGTATTCGTTCGAAGTGCATTTCATTGGTTGTATGATACAACTTAATTTAAGGGATTATCAACTACAAAATTCGGTTGCCCGCATGACTCAAGCTGCAATCCTGCATACTAAATCCCAGTTCCAGTGGTTTTTACCTTTGTAGGCGGTTGATTTGATTGTTTTCTGTCTGGAACAGGTTTTTAACGCCTGCTTGATTTGGTCTTGATATATGATAGTGTATTGAAATAAGTTAATAGTACAAAACTTATTAAAGGAGGCCCGCCGTGCCGACCAACACTATTGATAATCGCACATTCGATGCCCGCCCCGACCGCATTGACTACCGTGACCGGATCTACAATCCACCGCTTGTCTGTCTCCCAGAGCAGTACCCGCCCATGGAATTCATTGAAACCCACCTTGCGGATTACACCAGGGTCCACAAATTGATCCTGAACCAGGGCCAAGAGGGGGCCTGCACCGGCTTTGGCCTGGCAGCGGTTATCAACTATCTGCTCTGGAAGAAACACCTGGACGAAGAAATCAAGACCGGGAAAAAATCGCCCAAAATGGACAAAGTCAGCCAACGCATGCTCTATCACATGGCCAGGATCTATGACGAGTGGCCCGGGGAGGACTATGAGGGGTCCAGTTGCCGTGGCGCCATGAAGGGGTGGTACCGGCACGGGGTTTGTACCGATCAGTTCTGGCCTTACAAGTCAAAATTCGTAGCGCCGAAAGAGGGGTGGCAGCAGGATGCGGCCAAACGGCCTTTGGGCGCCTATTACCGCATCAATAAGGACTCCATCGCCGACATGCAGGCAGCCATCAGGGAGGTGGGGGCGATCTACGTTTCTGCCAAGGTCCATCAGGGGTGGTTTCTCGACAGTTTTTCAACCTTGCCGGTGATCCCCATGATGCTGGACGAGGCTGGCGGACACGCCTTTGCCATTACCGGTTACTCGACAAAGGGTTTCGTCGTGCAGAACTCCTGGGGGGAAAAGTGGGGTTATCTGGGATTCGCCATCCTCTCATACGAAGACTGGATTCAGAACGGTTCCGATGCCTGGGTGGCGGTATGTGGGGCGCCGATGGAAATCAGGGCCGCCGTGCGCACCCGCAGCAGCCTGAGTCTCAGCGATGCAGCCAGCGGCAAGGCTGAGTGGTCATGGTCCTCCGACAGTACAAACGCGCCATTTACCTTTGCCAATGCATCTGTGCAGCCGCTCAGTGAGAATGCGGCCTATGAGCATACGATCGTGCTGGGTAACGACGGACGTCCCATCAACCGTTTCCTGGATGTGTCTGATGCTGTTGGCGCTATCCGGGAGGCGGCGTTGACTTTGCCCCTTGACTGGCTTGGCAAACAACAGAAACCGATCATTGCCATTTATGCCCATGGAGGTTTGAACAACGAGGAAGCCTCCATCAAGCGGATCCGGATAATGGCGCCCTACTTCCGTGAAAACGGAATCTATCCTCTTTTTGTCACCTGGAAAACCGGGTTCGGGGAGAGCATCACCGGCATGCTCGATGATGCCGTGGGCAAATTCTTCAAGCCGTCCGAAGAGATGCCGTCACGCGGCTTATGGTCGGATATTGCCAACAAGTTGAAGGAAGCAAAGGACCGCTCTGTGGAGCTTGCCTGTGAAAATATCCTTGTCAAACCGGTCTGGATGCAGATGAAGCAGAACGCGTCAGCAGCGGCCGACCGAGATGCGGGGCTGACGCTCCTGGCCGGGCATCTGGCCGAATTGAAGAACCGGATTCCCGCACTTGAAATTCACCTGATGGGGCATTCTGCCGGCTCGATCCTTCATGGTCACCTGCTTGATCGGCTGGCCCTTAAGAAGGTGCAGGTCAAGACCGCGACCCTCTATGCTCCGGCCTGCACGGTCGGATTTGCCCTGGACCATTATGTCCCGGCCATTGATAAAGGCGTACTGGCAAAAGACCGGCTCTTTTTCGACATCCTGAGCGATGAGCGGGAACAGGCCGACACTGTGGGGCCCTACGGCAAATCCTTGCTGTATCTGGTTTGCCGGGCACTGGAAGATGTTCACAAAATGCCGATTCTCGGCATGGAATCCGCCTGGAACCCGGCCGTTGAAGCCAAGGATCAATGGAATGCACGCAAAGCGCAGGATGTAAGGGAATGGCGTGAGTTTATGGGTGGGATGCAGACGGTCAAGGTACATACCAAGGACCGGGCCAAGGTCTTCGACGGCCAGGAGTACATCTCCCTTGCCCATGGTTCCTTTGACAATGACACTCAGGTGGTGGCCACCACTCTGGAGAGGATTCGCGGCCAGGCACTGGCAGTGAAAGTGGAGAACCTGCACGGATTCTAGAGGCGTATGAATCCGCAAAACAAAAGGCCCGGTCCCATTGATCGGGCCTTTTGTTTTGTGGGTGAGACAGGTTGCCATCCTCGCGCTGCAGTTAGATCCTGTCCCATTTCATGGCCGATGGCCGGTGTTTCGCACTGATCCGATTTGACTTTACACTCGATTAATTGCTATGGTGTTCCCATGTATTATCCTGCCTTCAGCATATTACCCCCACCACCAGCCATTTCTGCCTAGCCGGGCAGTTTGGCCATCTATTCATTCCTGGTTCGCCTGACAGCGTTCTCACTAGAAGTGCGCCTTTCTGCCCCTGTTCCGTTTTCTGCTCTTTATTTACGGTCCAGGAGGATTTATGAATTCTACGAACAGTGCCCGCGTTGAGTCGCGTCACGGGCTATTACTTATCATGATCGCCGCAGTCCTGTGGGGAACTGTCGGTATAACAACCAAGTTTATTTATGGGTTGGCCGCAACAAATCCCTTATCGATCGGTTTATTGCGTCTGGTACTGTCGCTGCCGGTATTGTTTGCAGTATGCTGGGTTACCCAGAAAAAACGGATGTTCAGAGTGGCTGGGCGCGATCTTCTGTTGATGCTGCTGGTCGGTATGATGACAGCCGTTTATCAGGTCTGCTATTTCAGCGCCATCGAGCGTACCGGGGTTGCCGTGGCAACACTGGTCACCCTCTGTACCGCACCAGTCATGGTCGCCGTGATTTCCGTCTTCGTAACCAGGCAGAGGCCGTCTGCCTATGTTTTGCTGTCTTTGGTAGGGGCGCTTGCCGGAACGGCTCTGTTGGTTGGTTTTCAGGAAAATGCCGTGGGAAACGGCACGGATAAGAGCGGAATAATTCTGGCCTTGGGCTCGGCGCTTGGTTATGCCCTGGTTACATTGATCACCCGCAAACTGGCCGGTTGCTATCACCCATTTCAAACCATAGCAATCAGTTTTGGCTTTGGGGCGATAATTCTCTTCGTTTTTGCCTCAGCCCAGGGGATTGTGCTGGACTACCCCCCCATGGGATGGTCATTGCTCCTCTATCTTGGAGCTATCCCGACGGCTTTAGCTTATGTGCTCTTCATCGCCGGAATGCGCTACACCACGGCAACCGTGGCAAGCATCAGCACGTTACTGGAGCCCCTTGTCGCCACAATACTGGCCTGGCTGATTTTCGATGAACGTTTCAGCCCGATGGGGTTTATCGGGGTTGTCCTGCTGTCCGGTTCGCTGGCGTTATTGTACATGGGCGGAACAACGAAAGTCCGCAAGTTGGCAGGAGCCGGATGAACCATTGTCTATAATTTGATAATATTTCGGAAGGATTCCGGGCACCAGGGCTTTTGCCCGAAGTGCCCGGAACGGTTGTATGGTAAGCAGTTAGATAGGTTTCATCCGGAAACTTCGGATGAGAAGCTATTGGTGGGTTGATACTTTTGTGGGCACTAATGCTGATTCATGCATTTCCTTGAAATCCAGCCTGTTTATGGTCTAATTAATAAATATGCTGTAATCAAATTGCTGGACTGAAATAAGGCAGATGAAAGGGGAATTCCATGATTATCGGTGTTCCGAAAGAGATCAAGAAAGAGGAATACAGGGTTGCACTTACACCGTCCGGGGTTGCGGAGCTTGTTGCGGCTGGTCATGAATTGCTCGTGGAGAATGACGCCGGAAGCGGGAGCGGTTTCAGCGATGCCCACTACCGGCAAAGCGGTGCTGTGGTGGCTGCCCGCCATGAGTTGTTCGGGCGTGCGGAACTGATCGTCAAGGTCAAGGAACCGCTGCCGGAGGAGTTCGACCTGTTCCGGGAGGGACAGACGCTCTTCACCTATCTCCACTTGGCCCCCAACCGGACCCTGACCCGGTTCCTGCTGGAGCGGGAGATAACGGCCCTGGCCTACGAGACCCTGGAAGTCAACGGCACTCTCCCCCTGCTGGCACCTATGAGCGAGGTGGCGGGCAGGATGGCCCCCCTGGTGGCGGCCCACAGCATGCAACGGTGCAGCGGAGGGGCAGGCCTGCTCCCGACCGGGGCGGTGGGGGTCAGGCCGGCCAGGGTCCTCGTCTTGGGGTGCGGCACGGTTGGCAGCTATGCCGCCCGCGTTGCCGCTGGCATGGGGATGGAAGTCGTTGTGCTCAATCCCGGCATCGAGCGGTTGCAACGGCTCGACGAGGTAACCGGGGGAAGGGTGCGGACCGGCATGCTGGTTCGGGAGACCGTCAATACCGAGATCAGGGAAGCGGATGTGGTTATTGGCGCCGTCTTGGTGCCTGGCGGCAAAACTCCGCTGCTGATTTCCCGGGAGATGCTGGGCTGGATGAAGCGGGGTGCGGTGATTGTGGACGTGGCCGTGGACCAGGGCGGCTGCGCCGAGACTACCCATCCTACGACCCACGACGACCCGACCTACCTGGTGGACGGCATCGTCCATTACGCGGTGGCCAACATGCCGGGGGCCTATCCCCGCACCTCCACCCTGGCCCTGACCAACGCCACGCTGCCCTATGTCAGCCTGCTCGCGAGCTATGGGGTGTCTGACGCCATTGCCCGGAACTCGGCCCTGGCTTCGGCCGTAAACATCCGGGACGGCAAGGTGGTCCATCCCGCGCTGGCGGCATCGCTTGCAGAGAGGGAGTGGGCTTGAAGCAAAAGAAGCGCTGTCGCCTCCACCTGCTTGACATGTATTTATTGTTTTTTATAATTACACCAAATTAACAACTTGGTTCCTGTAAACTTCTGGAGGGCAGTCTGAAATGCCGACTCGGCATTACAGCCCACCCGTTGAGCCTGTTGCTCATTGCTCTCCTGAGCCTTTCATGGCTCCCTGTCACGTTTTGCAGGCGCCTCTCGCCAAAGCCAAACTCGGGGATAACCCGGGGACGGAAAACCACGGAACTTATGCTTCTGCAAACCTTGTGATGCAAGAGTTGGCCGGGTTGCCGTATGCCTCCACCGGATGGAGGTAACCGAGCAGACCGGCCATTTTCGCATTCAGCGCTTGCCCGGTGTCAATGATTGCCGTTTGTTATCCCGCTACGGTGGACGAAACGACCAATGCCGGTTTGACAAAAACAGCCGATCTCCGTGCCGACATTGTTTGTGCTTTCGGAGATAAGGCATGAGAGGAACTCGGGAGAGTTCTGGAAGGAGGAAAGCATGGACGCGCGTAAATTAAAAAAAGGAATCATGGTGTGTCTGTTTGTTCTTGCAATGACCTCGAACAGTGCATGGGGGGACAACAAGGCGGTAACTAATTTTGAGGGATACGGGACTGGAAATGTTGCGGCAATGAACGCGGTCAATGATAAGGGGTTTGTCACCGTAACCTATGCCGGCGAAGGCAATGCAACGGTACTCGGTAAATTCGCGTTTGATGCCAATCTCGCTGTTCGCTGGGATACACCCTTGCCAAACGGTTCCGGCGGCTATTGCGCCCCTGCCAGCGGCTATTCGACGCACAGCCTCGGTCAGGGGAATACGTTATCCATGAACTTCTCCGGCGTTTTTTGCGAAGTCAACCAGGCTACATTTGGGGCAGAAACAAAACTTCATGTGCCGGCGCCGCCTTTTGCCTTTACCGGGACTTTTCTTATTGCCGATGGGACTGGACGGCTCAGCGGAATTTCCGGCTCCGGCAGCATGACCGGCAATACCGACGAGAATCTGAAATTGACGGTAATCATCGATGGCAAGATAGTTCATTGAAGCGGGGATAGGTCGTCAGTCATGACCGGCATTGGGCGTGAGCAGGCACCGGTGAAGCATAACGGGCGGGAGAAATCCTGCCCGTTACATCGAGCCTTAGACTCGGCAGGATGTTCCTTTCTCGTGCACTATCGACATCAATGCCAGTTTCTCCCGAACCCACCCGTTTCCCCGCTGGACCACTATGCTTACACCCGACGAGGTAAGATTCAGAGCCTTATCGACATCAATCATCTGACCACTTCCGGATGCACCTTCGTTGCGATGGACACTCGATGAAACAGTTCTGGCAGAGTCATTGACGCCTACAACCGTTCCCGCAGCATTTCATGGTGCTGCAAGCTAGCCACAAAATCGGCGCTGCCCAAGATTCTTTCATCGAAATCTTCACATTCATTTTTGCTGCCGTTCACCATCGCCATACTGCATTTCAGGCCGCCTCCCACAATCAAATAGCAAGTAACGTCCCCCAAAGGTTCAATAAGTTAGTGATAGTGGAAGCCGAAAAATTTTTCGCCCTAAAGTTCCATTTTGCCGAACCTCCGAAAAGGATTTCGCCAGGTGTTATGAATTTTCAGTATGTTACGATGGCACGTTCCTTGCCGATATAAAAGGTGAGTTTCTCTCTCAATCACATTTTTTGAGGAGGATTAATATGCACGACATTGATAGGACGTTGAATGAGTTCGGGAATACAGAAATGGAAATGGGGGAAATGGGGTACGAATTCGGTGCAGCGGAAATTGGGCTCGGTGCCGAGATCGCCAGTCCCTTCAACGAGATGCAGGAGATGGAACTGGCTACCGAACTTCTCTCCGTCAGCAACGAGGCCGAACTGAACCAGTTCCTCGGCAGCCTCATCGGCAAGGCGACAAGTGCGGCCCGCACATTCATCTCTTCGCCCACCGGCCACGCGCTCGGCGGCATTCTGAAGCAGGCGGCCAAAAAGGCCCTGCCGGTTGTTGGCGGTGCCATTGGCCGCTATTTTGGCGGCTCTGCCGGGGCGGATTTCGGCAGAACAGTGGCCAGCGGCGCCGGTCGGTATTTCGGGCTGGAACAGGAGGGGTTGAACCAGGAGGACCAAGAGTTCGAGGCCGCCCGCCAGTTCGTTCGCTTCAGTGGCGCCACTGTCTTGAAGGCAGCCCAGGCGCCGGCCGGTGTCAATCCCGTTGCGGTTGCCAGACAGGCGGCAACCGTTGCGGCCCAGCGCTTCATGCCCGGGCTTAATTCGGCAGCGCAATCGCAGAGCGTTTCCTGCCAGTGTGGCAGTGGCGCGAGGAGTGGCCGCTGGTACCGACGCGGCAACAAGGTCATTCTCGTTGGCATCTGAATCAACCTTCATCGTTCATCAATAGCGGAAAGGAGAAATTATGTGGGGACAGGAAACGGGCGCATATGAGTACCAAGGTGAACAATTCGAGTATCCCGGCGAGATGACGGGAGAAACCTTCGGTGAGTACCAGGGGGAAATGCCCCTCAACGAATTGCAGGAAATGGAACTCGCCACTGAACTTCTGACTGTGACGAACGAGGCCGAACTGGAGCAGTTCCTCGGTGGCTTGATCAAGAAGGTCGGCGGGTTCATGAAAAGCCCGGTCGGCAAAGCGCTGGGCGGGATTCTCAAGGGAGTGGCAAAAAAGGCCTTGCCGATCGTCGGCGGCGCCATTGGCAGCTTCGTTGCCCCTGGGGTGGGAACGGCGCTTGGCTCGTCACTTGGCTCGGCGGCCGGCAAGCTCTTCGGGCTTGAGCTGGAAGGCCTGTCGAATGAAGACCGTGAGTTCGAGGTCGCCCGGCGCTATGTCCGCTTCGCCACAGCCGCGGCCCGCAAGGCGGCAGCGGCACCCGCACACATTCCTCCGCACATCGTTGCGCGCCGGGCCGCGGCCCTGGCTGCCCGTCGTTTTGCGCCGGGGCTGGTCGGAACCACCGTGGTGCCTTCCCAACAGGCGTACGCCGAGCCGCAGACGCCGTGGGCCGATGATGGTGCCTGGGGTGCGCCCGATGCCAACGCCGAAGCGGTGCAAAGCGGCCGCTGGGTCCGCCGGGGCCGGAACATCATCATTCTCGGAGCCTGTCCGTGAACGTTTCCGTTGCCGCACAGCAGCTTCTCCTGAACGAGACGCGGGCGCTCCTCACCCGGATCAACCAGGTGGAGCCGTTTGCCCTCCACATTCCGATGGTGCCGGCGGCCGCCATTCCCCTCAATGCCCAGGTCGCTATCGAACGTCACCTGTCGGAGGTAAGGCGCAAGCTCAAGGTCATGGTACTGGCCTACCTGAAATGGCTGGAAAGCCCGGAGGGGAAAGTCGCCCCTCCGCCCGTGGCGCAACGGAAATTTTCTTTCCTGAGGTTGAGGTTTGTCGCCATCCTGAACCAGCTCGACATCTTTGCGGACGTATTGAACCAGCGAAGCGAACATGAGACGGGGGTGTGGCTGTCGGGCCTCGACGTCTTCGCTGCCGACGCCCTCAAGTTGCCGGGGGGATACTACGAAGCCCCGCCGGTCATCTGCTTTCTGGAGCGGGGTCCGGGAGCGGCCATCCGGCGGGCCAGGACGCGCCTGCCTGGCGGCGACAGCAACCCGGTCGCGGTTATACAGGTGCCGCGAGAGCGGATGGTTGGCAGTGGCGTGGCAGCAAGCCTTGTCCATGAAGTGGGCCATCAAGCCGCGGCCTTGCTTGGCTTGAACGAATCGCTTCGTCCCGTGCTGCAGCAGAAGGCTCAAAGTACCGGAGGTGACAAGCTTGCCTGGAGCTGCTGGGAGAGATGGATTTCCGAGATCATTGCCGATCTCTGGGCCGTGGCCAAATTGGGAGTGATCGCCACGGTCGGGCTCATGGCAGTAGTGAGCCTGCCGCGTACCTTTGTCTTCAGGGTGGATATGGAGGATCCCCATCCCGCCCCCTGGATCAGGGTAAAGCTCTCGTGCACCATGGGGGATGCTCTCTACCCCCATCCCCAATGGGAGATGCTTGGCCGGGTGTGGGAGACGTTTTATCCGCAACAAGGGCTAGGCAAAGAACAAGTAGATATGTTTACTTTGCTGGAGAAAAACATCCCGCAGCTCGTCTCTCTGATCCTCGGGCACCGTCCCACGAGTCTTCGGGGGAAGAGCCTCGGAGAGGCAATCGTTTCCCATGACCGTCAGCCACTGCGGCTTCGCTCTCTCTGGAGTTCCTGGCGGCAGACGCCGCAACTCATGCGGCAGGCGCCGCCAGCACTGGTGTTCGCCGTGATCGGACAGGCGAAAGCTGACGGGGCGATGGGGGCTGGTGAGGAAAGTCCGGTTTTGGCGGAGCTACTCAGGTATTGGGCGTTGAGGGTTACATTGGATACGTCGGCGATCTGTGCTAGAGGATCGGCCTTACAACTAGGAAGAAGATTTATTACGCAATATAAAGTTTAGCATTTAAAGACTATGCGACGGAGGTTGTTATGAATAACGAAATCAAACTTACACAGGTCAATGGGCCTGGGCCAAATGTAAAGAGATTTACCGCCACGATCCCAGAATTATTATTTCGAGAAAAATTGCCTTGTATTCAGGAAATACAGAGAAATTTTCCTCAGGAATTCAAAGAAAAATTTACTGAGTGGTTTCACCAAAATTTTACTTGCAAATTAATATTTGATGGCTCAAAGCAACATTTTGTGAAGTTGATGGATGTAAATTTTTTAAATAATAAAATTATAGCAACGTGGGATTGGGATACAAACGGGATTTTTCCAGGCCATTATAAAGTGCAAGTAAATTTCGAAAACATAAAATCAGAGACAAACGCAGGAGGGTTGCTTCATGTGTTTGAGAATTTAAAGCAAAAAAATCATAATGAAATTCAGTCTAAAATATCTGAGCTGATGAACTTATTTCATGAGTATATAAAAAAAGAAGATTTTTATAATACGATAAGTGTTTTGGAAAATCGATTGAAAGATGAAGAGGAACAGAAATTACAGGTCTTGCACAAAGATATAGAAAAAAAATATGTCGATAAAGAAACCTATATTCTCTTGAAAAATGAGGTGGAAACATTAGTAGATAAGGTGAAAAATATTGGTAGAACAACTGAGTTGGCTGAAGCGAAGACGGTGTAAATAAAGACCTATCACTAAATAAAGCCGAGTTATCGTTAAAGAATAAATACTCAACCAGAGAGACATGTCTCGCGAAGGAGGTAATCATGTCACCGGTTAGCAATCCTCAGGAAGTAATAGTTGCCCCAGGTCCGCCACCTATCAACGTGGTTAAACAACGTTCCGCGACAGCGCGTACAACCGATCAAGGGTTGTGGGTTGCCATTCGCAACCGAACAGAAGCGATCAGCTTCAGAAGATACAATGAATTTATTAGCAGTCTTTTCTGCTGTGAAAACGAGGAGTTGACCAGTAAAATCGTCGACAGGTTTGTCAACAAATGGGGCGCGCTTGACGCACGCCTCAGCGTCAACGCCGTGGACTCCTACAATGTGCTAAGGCTTGCCACCGAAGTGTTCCTGCTTCTCGAGTGCGGTGTGGTTAAGGTCGAGAACGGAACCGTTACCCTGATCGACGAGGCGCTATTCACTGATTATGAGGAGGGGAGTCGTTTCAACGAACCGGTGACAATCGACAACGTCAATGAACGGCTGACCGGGTATTTTGGTGGTACGGACAAACTTCCCTATCTCAACCGGATTATTGAATCACTGGTCGGGCTGGACCCTGACAAACGAACAGAAAAGATCCCGTATTGCGCTGGAATTTTGAAATACCGGTTCAGTTGCCCCAGCCTTTTAGAATTGATTTGGTCATATTGGAATGAGGAAGGGATGCTTGTGCAGACCATGAATGCTATTGCGCTTAGGTTCCAGAACCGCCGATCTTCTGCTGGCAGAGACCCTCTGGCAGAGCTGGAAATAGACTCCTTGAGGCCGCTGAACAATCTTCTTTGGGGATATATCCAGAACGAGCACAATCGCCTTACTTTGGTCCGCCGTACATACGAGTATGACCATCATTACGGCGTAACTTTATACGGCAAAGCAACTCCAAGATTAAGGTCTGTTGATAGCCGTTCTAAGTTTTTGGAGGGATTCCACAATTTGCTCTACCGAACTTCGATCTTCTATCGTGAAGATGCCGACACCAACATCATAGCCGATGCTTTTCCGCTGCTGAACGCTCTGCGAGAAGTACACCTGGTACTTGCAGAAGGGGCACACAATCAATTCGGAGACCTGCCGTGGACTGCAAGGGTAGAGATGCTGATTGAGCAATGGTTGCTGGCTCGTCCCGAGATGCAGGATTTCTTGCGGGGCCGACAGATGGTGCCCTACCGCGAGCCGTGGATGGGGAGGGTCGATGCGATGAAGAAATTCCAGGGATGGACCGATACCACCATCACCCACTTCCAGGAGCTGGCAATATACGGCGAACAGATCCTTCTTTCGATCCGTTACGGCGACTGGATCGACTCTAATGACGAGGATCAGGCAAAAAACTGGGCTCGTTACTGGAAACCAGAAATTCAGGGTTACATCCACGCCTACCGGGCCGTGACCGGAGTGGACCTGACCACCGAACCGGTGGATGCCACGCCGCCCTGGGTGCACCTAAAACGGCAGGAGGATAGAAGGCTTGCGGCACGCCTTTGACGGTGGGGCCATGCTTGACTTCACCTTTTCCCTCTACTTGGGGCTGCGCCACCCCCACTGCGTGCTCGAACCGTGGGAGAGTTTGACAACCGGTGCACCGGCAACGCTTGTTGAACCTCCAGTGAGCAGAGTGGTAGCCCAGGCGGCGGCAAAGCTCCAGGGGTGTGAACGGGGGCTCCTCTCCCCCTCCACCCTGTACCTCTTCTGGGATCTGTTCAGCCTCCTCGGGCGGGAGTCCGTGGCGATCTACTTGGACGCCGGCACCTATCCCATCGTGCGTTGGGGGGCTGAACGGGCGGCCGGGCGTGGGGTGGCAGTGCGGGAGTTCCCGCACCACAATGCCGTTGCTCTGGACTGGCTTCTTAGGCACCATGCCAGAGCTGGCGTCGTCTCTCTGATTGTCACCGACGGTTTCTGCCCCGCCTGTGGCAGGGCAGCGCCTATCCGGGAATACCTGGCGTGCGCCAGAGCCTTTGGCGGCCTGCTGATCATCGACGATACACAGGCCCTTGGCATCCTCGGCCACTCGCAGGGACCAGCCGCCCCTTACGGCAAAGGTGGCGGCGGCGTGCTTCGCTGGAGCGGTGTCAGCGGTTCCGAAATCGTTGTTGTCAGCTCTCTGACCAAAGGTTTCGGGGCACCGCTCGCGGTTATCAGCGGCAGCTCGGCATTAATTGGGCGGTTCGAGGCGGCAAGCGAGACGCGAGTCCACTGCAGTCCGCCGTCGGCCGCGTCTGTACATGCGGCACACCGGGCGCTGACAGTCAACGATCAGATGGGCGATACTCTGCGGTATCGACTGGCCGGTCTCGTCAGTCGCTTCCGGCACTTGCTCGGCCAACAGGGGGTATCGCTGTCAGGCGGCTTGTTCCCAATGCAGACGCTTCCCCCGCTTCCAGGTTTGGATGCGGCAACGCTGCACCAGCAGCTCCTCCGGGAAGGAATAAAGACTGTACTTCACCGACGACGGGGAGGGAACTTACCTCTCGTCAGCTTCATCATCACCGCCAGTCACACAGAGAACGATATTGAGAAAGCCGCGGAGACGCTTGCATATCTTTGGGGGCGGAACGCGTCTGGTCCTTCACTGGAAAGGATGTCTCGCCAGAAAGAGGTTCGGCAATGGTTCTGACAACGGCAGACGGCTATGGATTTGTTGTGCATCGGAATGCGCCCCTCCAGATACGGATTTCGCAAGATCCGGGGGGATACTTTGAGCTATCCAGCGGAAAATACCTCCCATGATCATCGACTGTCACTGCCACGTCGGGAAGGGAGACGGACTGACGGGGCCGTGGGATACATCGGCCTTGCTGGACAAGTATCTGCCGCGTGCGGATCGCGCTGGCATTCATCGCACGGTCCTCTTCTCCCTATTTCATTCCGATTACACCTCTGCCAACCATCAGGTGGCGGATATCGTCAGACGCAAGCCGGAGCGATTCGTGGGGTTCGCGTGTCTCCATCCGGAGCGTGACCGGGGCCGAATCTTCCCCATGTTGAAAACAGCCGTGCAACAGTATGGTTTTCGCGGGGTCAAGGTACACAAACACGACGGCCGCATGACTCGTGAAATCTGTGAGGTGCTACGGGCCTTTGCCTTGCCGGTCGTCTACGATGTCATGGGAGAGGTGTCGCAGGTGGAATTGCTGGCTACCGAATATCCGGATGTTTCGTTCATCATTCCCCATCTGGGCAGCTTCTCCGATGACTGGCGTGCCCACAAGGCGCTCATTGCCCTGATGGAGAGATATCCCAATGTCTACGCCGATACGTCGGGGGTGCGTCGCTTCGACCTTTTGGAAGAGGCGGTGGCTAGGACAGGTGCAGAGAAGATACTCTTTGGCAGCGATGGTCCCTGGCTCCATCCGGGGATAGAACTGGTCAAAGTGCTGGCGCTCGGCCTGTCACAAGAGGAACTACAGCTGATTGTCGGGAGGAATTTGCAGCGTTTGATTGCAGGGGTAAAGAAGATTCCGGTTTCGAGAGGATCGGCATCGACAGGGCGCCCATCGGCATATCGGAAGGAATATCTCGATTCATGGCAGGGCAGGCAGCTGCCGTGACCGGAGTGATATCCACTGGCCCATCGGCCCAAATTTCCGCTTGCTGACCATTCTGTCGCTTGCTCGGACGTCGATTCTGCAACGTGCGATCGGTTACTCCCAGCATCTTAGCCGCCAGCTGCAGATTATTGCTTGCTCCTACCGCGATGCGGATTGCGGTATCTTCCGCGGTACGGCCAATTTCCTTGAGGCCGACGCCGAAAGTAACCGCCCGACGGATTGCCGCTTCGAAGGAGTCGTCACACCAGTTTATTGGCCCCCAGTCGGAGGTTGGCCGCTCTTCCTCGGGGATGTTTCCGATGGTTATCGGCCCATTTCCCACATGGCGGTACATGATTCGCGTAACAAGCTGCTTGAGGTCGCGCACATTGCCAGGATATTCACGCGTTACAAGATATTCTTCTATCGACCGGTCGAGTTCGGGGCTATCCTCTTTGGGGGGCATCGAGGTTATGAAGTGACGGGCAAGAGGAATTATGTCTTCCCGTCGTTCGCGCAACGGAGGTAGGCAGCATTTCCAGGCCATTATCCGGTAGTAGAGGTCATTGCGAAATTTTCCAGCACGTACTTCTTCTCGCAGATCACGGTTGGTTGCGCAGACGAGTCGAAATTCCGTCTTCTGCCAGTTATTGCCGCCAATCCGTTTGAAGGTCTTTTCCTGTATGACCCGCAGCAACTGGCCCTGAAGTTCGAGTGGCAACTCTCCAATCTCGTCGAGGAATAACGTGCCACCATCGGCCAGGGCAAAGGCGCCATCTCGGGCATTGGCGGCACCGGTGAATGCGCCCCGCTCGTGACCGAAGAATTCGCTTCCCGACAGGGCTGGCACAACGGTGGTGCAGTCGAGGACCACCAGATCCCGCTTTTTCGGGCGGTTATCGAGGGTGTGGATCAGGCGTGCCGCCAATTCCTTGCCGGTGCCGCTTTCCCCGGTGATCAGGATGGAAGCGTCGGTAAACCGTGCCACCTCGATGAGCTGGCGAAGTACGGATCGCCATGTCGTACTCTGCCCGATCAGGTTCGTACTCACGAGTGCGGAGTCCAACAACTGGTCTACGGCGAGCCATCGTTCGAGACGAAGGGCTATATCATGGACACATGTGGCCGATTCGTCCCAGGCAATGACATCAGATGCCCCTGACTGTAAAAGTCCCCATATTGCTTCGCTTGTCAGGGAAGATTGGCAAAGCGACACGGCCAACACTCGTTCGCGACCGCTGCAGCTCAATTCACGGATGCGGTGACAGAGTGAAGTGATCTCATCGAAGAACAACAGCCCCGGTCCCCGCGGCGAATCTCCATCGCAGGTGTGGGTATGGATTCCGGCTTCGTTCAAAGCGATGATTGCGGAGCAGGAAAGACCGGGATTTCGTCCATGGAAATTGCGCCAAACTTTTTTCATGGCATTATTACCGGGTTGTAGGTCCGGCGAGAGCATGGTCGCCTTAGCTGGAGCCGGACCGAATAAGCTCGACTAGGGGAGCATTGGGGCAGGTCTCATAAGTACAATACCCAAATTAGTCGTCACCGGTTCCAAGTTCTTTAGCACCTTGTGCTTTAAATGTACCGGGTTGAAACTTGAGCCTTAAGTTTCCAGCTTGTTTTCATTTCTTTTCCTGCAACAACATCGACACGGGATAATGGTCGCTGAATCCTTCCGTGTTCATCTTTTCAGAAGGCCTGCCAAATTTGATCGGCGCGGGGTAATCTCCCGCGGCCACCATCTGCTTGAACATTTCGACCCTGACGGATCCCTCTCCAACGGAAAAACCGCTGTGACCGGTCACAACTCCCTTGGAGATCAAAAACTGATCCAGCACATTGGGAGAGTTTTGGAAGTAGTACGTACCCAGCCCTTGCCCCAGGGCAGGCCACATGAGGTTCAAGAGTCGTGTGGAGCGTGAATTCATAACCTTAGCCCTGGAGTTTTCGGCCAACGCGTACTCGGTGAGGGACCGGTTGAAGGGCTGATCGTTGAAATCACCCATAATAATCACTGCAGCATCGTTACCCTTGAGCTCTTCAATTCTATCCATCCAATAGCCCAGCGTCTCACCGGCTGTTATGCGATACGGCTCGCTCTCCAATTCACCATTGGAACGGGACGGCCAGTGATTCCCAATGGCGATCAGCTCTCTTCCTCCAGCGGTTTTGAAGTTCACCTGGAATATGTCCCGCGTGGCGGCCCGTTTGAGTATGACGTGATAAAATTGCTCCTTCGCCGTAAACTTGGCGCCGTCATAGATAAAAGCGACGTCTATTCCTCTCTCGTCGTCCGTATCGTGGTGTGCGATTTCGTACTGACGCCCGAGTGGCGCCAGGCTTTGCACCAGCTTTTCCAGGACCCGCCTGTTCTCCACCTCGCACAAACCGAGCAAATCAGGCCCTGCCCCTTTGTTCATCTGCCGTATGATCAGCGATAACTGGCTGATCTTGCGGCCGAGAACTTTGCTGTTCCAACCCTTCAGTTCTTTAGCCAGGTTTTTCTGCAACCACTCGGGTCGCCCCGCGGAATCCTCCGTATCGAACAGATTTTCGACGTTCCAGAAAGCAATGTAATAGGTTTTCACAGTTCCCTCCCAAGTGGCATCAGGGGACGCTGTCAGTCATTTTTCTAATGCAAAAAACTGGCTAACAGCGTCCAGCTTTCATTTTCATCTTTACTGTCAAAACCTACCGTTCCTCCGCCACTATCTTTATCTGCTGGTGAGGATAATCGAGCCGCTTTTCGCGGTCTTTCGGCAAGAAGTCGAATTCATAGACGACTGACAATTCGTTCTGGTTTGCGCTCGCGGCTGTCTGCTTGATCGGGTCTTTGGTTTTTGGGGACGCCCTTTATATGTTTACATATGACCGCCGCTTTTCCTGTAATACAAATATACAAAGGGCGCCCCCATTGCCATCCTATTCCGGGGCGATCTTTCGCTGGGTGGCCGGACATTCAAGCTGTGCAACCTGAGAGTAATGGTTGCCCTTGAGATCCGCATTCACTTTTTTGAGTAAATCGCTCCTTGATATTTTGTTGTTAGCGGCAGTGATTTCCTTGACCCAATAATAGGTGAAAGCGCCGTGATAGGCGCCGCCGATATAGGCATCGGCACTGGTCTGGTTGTCTCGACAGGCGGCCCAGAGTATGACATTCTTGGCGGCCTTTTCCGTCATGCGGCGACGTATGCCGCGGGGCATGAGAGCTACTACCTTCTCACATGCTTCCATGGATGGCGGAGCAATATAGCGGGGGCGGCGATCCGGCATGAGGTCCACGGCTTTTAACCCGGTTCCGGAGTGACATGTGTCCAGGTACACTTCCACCAACACGTTATCTGGCACCTGAGCAAAGAGGTCATGCAATTCATCGTCAACAAGGACGTGCTTCGGGTCCCATTGGCCGCTTTTTGCCGCCAGATCATAGGGGCAGAACGCCTCGTCATAATGGTCTTGCTCATCCCCGTTTTTGTCAGGCACCTGGGTACCGTGGCTCGACAAGCTGAATACCAGATAAGCGTACTTGCCGGTCTTGGCGCCATTGACCATGGCAGTCAACTCAGTCATAATCGCCTGCTTGGTGGCCTGCGCATCGGTCAATACCTTGATGTCTGCCGCTTTGAAACCAAGATATTTTTCAAGAACACCGACCATCTGGTTGGCGTCATTGACACAACCGTGCAGGGTGCTTCCGGGATAATTCTTGAAAACATTGATACCAACGCAAAGTGCTTTACGGATTGACATGTTTAGCCTCCTGATTGATTGGAATCTGTTGTGTTCTGGACGTTAACTGCTGATTGGACCAAGATTGCCATTTGTCTCCAAAGCCGTAGGGCGGGCCAGAACAACCCTTCCGCCATTCCGGTATGAATGCCCCGGTCTCCGTTGCCTTCGAACAAGTGCGTACTTAAGGGGCGGGTCTCAACACGGTACAAGTTTTTTTGTCAGATGCTGAGACGCAACCCATTGCATTCATTGCGTTTGCCCTATTTCTTCTCTCCCTCGCCAACTAACTCTTCTGTAGTCTTGATGCCATTCTCGAATCCACCGCCTGAACCGCTGAATAGGAGAAACATCGGGGCTTCGTTTCTCAGAAGATCTATTGTGTTCTGAAAATCGTCCAAATGATAATAAAGGTTTACCTGCGAACCTTGCATATTATCTGCAGGCAGTGCCGATCCATTTGGTTTGAATATCAACTGGCCGATATACTTGCCCCCATTCTTCAACCAAATTCTAGGAACAAATGAATTGGCTGAATACATCACCTCGTATGCATCGATTTTTGTTAGTGCCATATTTAGACCTCCATTTTATTTATGCAGCTCCATTGATCGGATTGCTGCAATCAGCATTTGTGCGCTGATTTCTGTAATTCTTTATTTGGGCGGGTGTTTTTCAATGGTGTCTTCGTTTTTTCTTGCGGTCGTCCTGTCCCTTGTCGTCGACAGTGCCGAATGTGTCGATGCGGACTTGCTTCCCGCAGTTGCTCTTTTCCGAGGCATCTGGGGCGATGAGGAGATCGGCGGTGATTCCGGCATGTTCCGGAAGAGCCTTTTTCAGGTACATTCTCACCTCGCCGAGCATGCCGTTCTGGCAGATATACCTGATGTTGGCGGCCTTATCGCCGTAATCCCGCCTGGCGGCTGCCTGAAGATCGCCGAGCTCCACGTCCTTGCCGACGTTGCTGCTGAGAAACGTACCGAGCCCGGTGTCGGCCATATTCTCCACGAAGCGGGCCGCGGTGGCGAAATAACTGTCGGCTTCCATACCCGAGCAAACGCCGTGTTTGTACCATTCGTGGTTCTCCAGGCACGATTGGTAGCCAGGCATGACCTCCTTCAACTTGTCGATGGTGCTTTGCGACAGGTCGGGAAACGTCATGTTGCACCAGTTGGAGGTGTTGTCCTGTTTCTTCACCTTGTTGGGCACGCCGCAATAGCCGTAGCTGTGTTTGCGGTCATGGAACCGACTGGGCCAGAGTCCGTGCAACACCAGATTTTTTGTGTCAAAGTCTCCCTCTTTCCAGGTGTTACACTCTTTCTTGTCCGGATGGGTCTCGCAGAAGGCTGGCTGCCAGCTCAGTGAAAAAACATAGTAATCGAACTTACCCGGTTGCGTCCCTCCCTGGGCCGCAAACGCTCCGGTTGCCAGACTGGCGATCATCACCACCAACAGAAATCTTCTCAGCATAATGCCCTCCACTTGTTCTCTTTAAAATAAATGCATCGCTCTTGCCCTCTGGAATTCGCCGGTAGATAACTCCCTGCTACGCCGGAGTTCGATAACAGCCAGGCTTCCATCGCCCCTACCGTTCCTCCGCCGCGATCTCAATCTGCTGGGGCGGATAATCGAGCAGCTTTTCACGGTCTTTCGGTACAAAGTCGAATTCATAGACGACCGGCAGTTCGTTCCGGTTTGCGGCCGCTGCTGTCTGTTTGTAGCCGAAGCGCCATTCGGCGAGCTTGTAGGCAGCTGCGTTGACGAGTTTTTTCATTGCCTCTTTCTGGGCGCGTTCATAGGGTTTGATTGCGACCTGCTCCTTGGTCAGTTCCGTCTGTCTCCAGGTGCGGGCCGCTGCCAGCACCTCGCCGCTTGGGGCCAGGGTTACGGAGACCCGGCCGCCGGTCCCCAGGAGGTCGATGGTCTGGTCGCCGTTACGAACCCGTTGGATGATGCTGACTACGACATCCTTTTTGCCCGGCGTGATCGGGCTTTTCTTACCGGTGTCCGCCATGCTGGCCGTAAGCATCTGGGTGACTTGCACCGCTCCGGCGTCTGTGTCGAGCCAACCGATCCGGCGGATAAACTCCAGGGCTGTTTTGCGCTGCTCGGCCTCTGTCCTGACGCTGCGCTGTGCCTTCAGTGTCGCTGCACCGATTGCCCGTATGCTGACAGTGCCATTCTCCATGTTCCGCTTGATGATGGCCGAGGCGCCGGCCAGTTGGGGGTCGCTGAGCTGTTCGACCTTGTTCCTGACCACTAGGCGGCGCTTGAATTCAACCGGGTCGCCGGGTGGCAGTATGCGCACCCGCCAGAGCTTGAGAGGGATCAGCTCCGGCCTCCAGATAATCATGGGTGGGTCGGTTTGGGTGCCGCCGGAGTAGAGTATGTGGAGATAGCCGGTGCCGGAACTGTTGCGCCTATTGGTGAAGGTCAGGTCATAGAGCGGCGTATCGGCTATGTTCGCGCCGCCCCGGGTCATGCAGATCGGTTTGACGCTGCTGCTGCCCAGGCCGAGGATGAACGATTCCGCCACCGAGCGCCCCTCGTTGTTGAATCTGTTCCAGATAGCGTTGACGTTCCCCTCGTGGCAGTAGGCAAGGGTCGATACACCGCAGGCCATCCTCAGGTCGTCGCCGATGGCTGGTCCCCAGCGCTCGAATACGTTGCGCATGGTTGCCGAATCCGCCGAACCATCGAAATTCTGGGGTTCGGAATAGTCGCAGTCGCCACTGCTGCAGACCCTTGGCCCATGGGCGAAGGTCTCGCAGGAGCATTGCCAGAAGTAGCGCAACTGGCCATTGCCGAGGATGTTGCCGAGGAGCACGTTGGTCTGATGGCCGTTGTCGCCCAGGGTGTTCCATGTGGTCGGGTTGCCGTGGCCCGCGTAGAAAAAGAGCATCGGTTTGTCGATGCCGTTGCCGGAATCGGTGTCGTTCCCGGTGGCGACACGGGCCTTGTCGTTGTAGTACGCCGCAGTGTTGGTCAGCCCGACGTGAATGTGGTTCTTGGTCCAACTGGCTGGAGCGCAATTGGCCGTTGTGGTGCTGCCGGCCATGTCCTTGCAGAACAGGAATTCATTGGCGGTATCGATATGCCAGTCGGTATTGCCGTGGGCGGCCTTGGCGCTGTTGGCGGGTGGATCGCAATGGACCTCGAACTCCGCGTGCCTCGAGTTCAGCGGATTTGGAGATAGAATTTTGATTGCCTGCCACCCCTTGTAGTTGGGCAGCGTTGCCCCGCCGAGGGTCCAGGTGGTCGAGACCGGCTTGCTGCCGGCAGCACGGAATAAGAGCTTCTTGATGCGGGTATCCGTGGCACCGTCGCTGCGGGTGAAGACATAGCTTACGGTGCCCGGGGCGTTCACGGTTATGGTGCCGTTGAAGACGATCTTGCCGGGACAGTCGCCCGAATAGACTTTCTGGGCGGGACTCAGGGTTGCTCTGGTCACCGCTGCCCACGTGCCCTGGCTTGTGCCGATGACCATGATGATCGTGATCATTGCCCAACGGGCGATTTGCTCCAATCTGTCGGACCTCTTCTGCATGATGCGACTCATAGTGTCTCCTCCTTGGTTACGTGTTTCCATAAACCAGATCTTTTCCTGTGTACTTCAATACCTGATCTTGTGCTCCTTAAGTTGCTGCCTCACCTCATCAACCGTTGCCGCCAGTTCTCCCTGGAAATCCGAGGCGCACAGGACCATGGCCTGTGAAATCCCCAGGTTGAGGAGGGGGACCAGGTCAAGTCCGTCTGGAAGAACAATCCCATAGGCATTTAGGAAGCCCACGGCAAGCGCTGCCATCTGTTCGGAAAGCAGTTGGACCGCCGTGGCCTCGTCCAGGGTCAGGGCCTGACCGTAAGAGATGATAGTCTTGCGGAATTCCATCTCGGTGGTGGTGATGAGTTGTGCCGCCTCTAGCCTGGAAATGCCGGCAGTTGCGGCAAGTCCCTCGCCATAGGCCTTGATCAGGAGGGCCGGGAAATCCGGTCTTCGCACTAGCGCCGAGATGATCATCTTATGGCCGATCAGCGGATCGCTGCGTTTCAGCAGGATATCGGTGCCGTATTCCACAAAATTATGGGCTATTTCCATGACCACTGGATCAGGCAGTTCAAGTGCGGCGAATTCGGGGACCTGGTTCAGCATCCCTTTCAGGATTTCTGCCTTGGCAATGACGTAACCCTGTCCTTGGCCGAATGTGAGGCCGTTGTGGTGGGCTGTCATGTCCGCGCCCCACACGTCGTTGTGGCTGACAAAGCCAAAAGCGAGTGCCTTCTCAGCCGGTTTTCGCGCCGCATCCCATACCTTCATGAACTCAGTATGGCTTTGCCCATAGAGGTAAGTGGCAATGGCGGGGTTGGTGAACATGAAGTTGAAAACATCCGCTCCCATGCCCCCGTATCGTTCCTGGGCATCAAAGAGCGTGATCTTGCCAAGCTGGCCGTCGATATGGGCATGGGTGGCCGAGCCCCAGGGAAAAGCGGAGGTGGAAACGGAGAGCGTTGCGAGCATCATGGTGACGGTAATGACAAATCTTTTCATGGGAAATCCTCCTTGAAGTTCGACTGCGGGTTGTCTAACTCTCGGTGCCTGCCCATCGGGATCTGTTGTGCTTTGCACGACGTTAACGCCATTCTGCTAGAGGGTGGTTTCCTTAAATAAAATTAATAAAATTTTATATCAGAAGGGCTGGCTGTCAAATTGTTTCAACGTTGGATTGTTAAGTGGCGGGTTCCCATGGCAGGGGTTGCGTGGCAGCGTGTGATTTGTAGGATATTCATGCCATATAGTGCGACGTGTGCGGCGTGTGTTCAACTGGGCCTAGCTTGATTGCGTTCTGTAATTGAATATGGCCTTCAGTTTAATTCCTTAGCCGTTCATTTGCTTCCAGCGAAAGGCCAGTATTCCCCCATAATGCCCTAGCAGGACAACCACCGGCAGTGCCCCTCCGACGCATCCGACGTAAAGCCAGGTAAGCACCCCTTTGTGGAAGAGCACATCCGGATGGTTAAGGCGAATAAGCACAGCGCTCGCAACAAGGAGAAATAGGAGACCCGTAAGCCACATTTTCCGGTAAAAAATGGCGGCTCGAGCGCCGTGAAACTTAGTGCGCCAGTCCCGAACCCCTGATAAGAACGAGACCGGAATCATGGTAACGGCAAAAATGATGAGATGGATGACGGTCCGCTCAAAAAACGGGTCGTGCATGAAGATTGCGAGGCAAAGAAATAGAAACGCAGGGGGGAGCAGGCCGTTGTTGAAGTGGGCGGCCACGGCATGAAGTACGAATGTTTTGTAAAAGTCATTGATGAATTTCATGGCGATTACGATTTTCTTGCCCAGGGAAGTTCATGAAGGCGCTGCCTGGTATGAAATTACCAAAATGGAGATGCTTCCCTGTTTCCTCTATTATCTTGGAAATCAATCAACGGGGGAGCGTTTCTGTTTACTCAAAATTTACAAAGTTATATCACACTCAAAACCGCCTAACATCTATTTAATAAAATTGGCGTTAATCCCTTTCCCCATAATTGTGGCTTGCTCTATGCATTATCTATTTCGTGGAGAGATGAAAATGGCCAAATGGCATTTGGCGCAATATTAATGAGTGTCTTTGTCTGGGAAGCTATTTTACGGAAGCCGCTGACTATTCGAACGTATCCTTGTAAAGAAGTGCCATTTAGTTGCACCAAATCCCGACCATCTCCCCTGAAAACTTCATGGTGGTTCGGTTAAATGGCAGGAGTGGCAGCGTAGAAAGACCGAACAGGCTAAAGCATTGACCGGTAGGTCTGAGACAACTTTTCCGTTCCGGTCGAGCAAATGTAAGGAGAGGAGATCCATTATGGCAGGGCTTGTTTTGATGGGCGTGTCTGTAGGCACTTTTATCTGGTATGTCAACTACTTGTTGCTCAATGATCTGGGAGCGAAGAGGTTGAATCAACAGTGGAGATTTTGGATTTCTCAGATGGCTTTTCATGGCTTTACCTTGGCAATGTGGTCCGATGAAAATGAAGTTCCCTGTGGCATCAAATACGCACTAATAGGGCATGACTTAGAGATAACCGGCTTGGGCTGGAAAATGTATCAAACTGTGCGGGCTATCAATAATGGCGCGGAACTGGACGTGTTATCCGCGAATGAAAGATCTCGAAAATTTTAACGACGCCGCAGATTGTGGATGGGTTTCGAGGCTATAATGGCCGGGCTCCTCACTGCATGGGGAATTAAGAACCCTTCTATGCAAATCTGCATGCTTTTTCAGCATGTGGCTTATTTAGAATGCACCTTGCAAGCCATCCATGGGAAACTAGTCAAAGCAACCCGCCATGGATACCCACCCCAGTTCTCCTTGAAGTTGATCAAGCAACTGTAACTACGATTCGCCTCGTTGACCCCGCTACGCAACCCTTCATCGAATTCCGGCACTTCAGCAAGACAAACAGCGGCATAGGGCCAAGCACCACCATTGCAGGTCCCGTCAAGTTGCCGCTCCCTTGTAATAGCGGATAATTCTGTTCTAATTACAAAAAAGACCGGCATTTATCCGGCCGGCTGCAAGGTGCGGAGCGGAGGTGGGCCATGACAATCATGATCCGGAACTTCATTGGTGGTACCTGGTGCGAGGCTGAAAGCGGGAAGCGGTTTGCCAGCCGCAATCCGGCCGATGTGCGCGAGGTGGTGGCCGAGGCGCCCCTAGCGGGGTGTGCCGATGTGGACCGGGCCGTAGAGGCGGCACGCGCGGCATTTCCGGCCTGGCGTTCCCTGCCTGCGCCGCGCCGGGGCGAGATCCTCTTCCGGGCCGGAGGACTGCTGATCAAGAACAAGCAGCGCTTGGGCGAGCTGGTGACCAGGGAAATGGGTAAGGTCATCAGCGAGGGGCTGGGCGACGTGCAGGAGGCCATCGACATCTCCTTTTACATGGCCGGCGAGGGGCGCCGGCTCCAGGGCGAAACTGTGCCGTCCGAGCTTCCCGACAAGGATTGCAAAAGCCTGCATGAGCCACTGGGGGTAACGGCCCTGGTCACCCCCTGGAACTTCCCCATCGCCATACCGTCCTGGAAACTGTTTGCAGCACTGATCTGCGGCAATACCGTTATCCTCAAACCGTCGTCGGATACGCCGGCCTGCGCCGCGGCCCTGGTGGGCATCCTGGAGGAGGCCGGGGTCCCGCCCGGCGTGGTCAACCTGGTCTGCGGGCCGGGCGAGGAAGTGGGGGAATATCTCGTGACCTATCCGGGGGTGGATGCGGTCTCCTTTACCGGTTCCTGCGCTGCCGGGGAGCGACTGGAGCGGATGATGGCCGAGCTGCACCGCCCCCTGGCCCTGGAGATGGGGGGCAAGAACGCCATCATCGTCATGGACGACGCCGACCCTGAACTGGCACTGGAAGGGGTCCTCTGGGGCGGTTTCGGCACCAGCGGCCAACGTTGCACCGCTGCCAGCCGCGTTATCGTACATGAGCGGGTGCAGGAGCGCTTTGTGGCGCAGCTCTGCGAGCGGGCCGAACGGATGCGGCTTGGCAACGGACTCACGGCGGAAACCCAGGTGGGCCCGCTGATCAACGAAGCCCAGGGGCGCAAGGTCCTGGATTATATCGCTATCGGCCAGGAGGAGGGGGCGCGGCTGATGACCGGAGGCATCAGGGCCGTGGATGGCGAGCTTGCCCATGGTTTCTTTGTTCAGCCCACTGTCTTTGCCGGCGTAACGCCGGGGATGCGCATCGCCCGGGAAGAGATCTTCGGCCCGGTGGTGAGCGTCCTGTCCTGCTCGTGCCTCGAAGAGGCGGTTGAGATTGTCAACAGCCTCCCCTTTGGCCTCTCCTCGGCCATCTACAGCCAGGATGTGAACACGACCGCCCGGGCCGAGCGGGAGCTGCAAACAGGGATCGTCTACATCAACGCCTCCACCATCGGTGCCGAGGTCCAACTCCCCTTCGGCGGCTGGCGGCACTCAGGCTCGGGCCATCCCGAGGCCGGTGGCAAGGGCGGCGCCATCGACTTCTTCAGCCGGATCAAGGTGGTGTACCGGGACTACAGCGGCCGGCTGCAAAGGGCACAGATAGATAAATGACCATAATAGAACCGCGAAGGCGCGAAGGGCGCGAAGAACGGCAAAAGTCCGCTAATAAGGTCTTTGTGATAATTGCTTTCTTTGCGTACTTTGCGTCTTTGCGTTGAAAGGTTTGTTACCATGTTCAAAGGGATCGACTACTACGACATCGAGAGTGAGCTGAGTCCGCAGGCCAGGGCGGTGCGCGACCGGGCCCGGGCATTTGTGGAAGGGAACGTCATGCCCCATATCGGCGAGTATTACCGAAACGGCACCTTCCCCCTGGATCTGGTGCCGGTCATGGGGGGGCTGGGGATGTTCGGGGCCAACCTTGCTGGCTACGGGCTGCCCGCCATCGACAACCTAGCCTACGGCCTGCTGATGCGGGAGCTGGAACGGGGTGATTCGGCCTTCCGGAGCTTTGCCTCGGTCCAGGGGGCCCTGGTCATGTACGGGATCCTCGCCTTTGGCAGCGAGGAACAACAACGGCGCTGGCTGCCGCTGCTGGCGAACGGCCGAGCCATTGGCTGTTTCGGCCTGACCGAGCCGGACCATGGCTCCGACCCGGCCGGCATGACCACGACAGCGGTCAGAGACGGTGACGGCTATCGCCTCACCGGGACCAAGATGTGGATCACCAACGGCACTGTCGCCGATGTGGCCCTGGTCTGGGCCAAGCTGGAGGGGCAGATCCGGGGATTCCTGGTGGAAAGGGGGACTCCCGGCTTCAGTGCCCACGAGATCATCGGCAAGCTTTCCCTGCGGGCTTCGGTTACCGCCACGCTGGTGATGGAGGAGGCCCAGGTGCCACAGGAGGGGCTGCTCCCCGGGGCCCTGGGGCTGAAGAGCGTCCTGCAGTGTCTCAACCAGGCCCGCTACGGCATTGCCTGGGGCGCCCTGGGGGCTGCCATGGCCTGCTTTGAGGAGGCGCTGAGCTATGTGGAGAAACGCCAGGCCTTTGGCCGGCCGGTGGCTGCCTGTCAGCTGACCCAGGCCAAGCTGGCCGATATGGTAACGGAAATCACCAAGGGACAGCTCCTGGCGTTGCAGCTGGCGCGGCTCAAGGACAGCGGCCGGCTGCGACCGGAACAGGTCTGCCTGGCCAAACGCGCCAACGTGCGCATGGCCCTGGAAGTGGCCCGGACCGCTCGGGCCATGCTGGGGGCACGGGGGATCACCGATGCCTGCCAGAGCATGCGGCACATGTGCAACCTGGAGTCGGTGGATACCTACGAGGGGACCTACGAGGTGCATACATTGGCGCTGGGGCGGGATTTGACGGGGATCGATGCCTTTACTTAAAATTCATCCACATAATTCGGCAAAATAGTTGTCATGCCCGAGCGGTTCTATCGGGCATCCATACTTTCACAACAAATCTGGGTACAAATCATTCCAGGCAGGGTTATTTTTCTCTATCAATCTGATTTTACAGGTCCTGTTCCATTTCTTTTACTCGCCAGTATGTAAATGTAATATTGCATAGTTGCCATTCTGGATTCCCGACTACACCCTCGGGAATGACAGAGTTGTCCTGGCTGAGCTGTTGCTAAATATTTTCAACCTCAGCACCCTTCCGCATGACAAAGGTGGCGTAATCTTCGCCAATCCGGCTATCGAGCATTTCACACCCCTGCCGGATGAAACTCTGGGTAACATCGAATTTATCCTGCAACGGGATGCCGGAGAGGATCAGGTAGCCGCCGGGGCGGGTCATGGCGGCCATGGAGCCGGCCAGGGCCAGGTGGATGTCGGCGTAGATGTTGGCCAGGATGATGTCGAATGACGATTCCGCCAGGTTGGCCAGTTCCCCGCAGATGGTAATGACACTCCCCTCAATTCCGTTCAGCCGGACATTCTCGGTACAGGAATCGGCCGCTGCCTGATCGATGTCGATGGCCACCACGTGGGAGGCGCCCAGGCGGCCGGCGGCAATGGCCAGGATGCCGGTGCCGCTCCCCAGGTCGAGGACCGTGCTGCCGGCCATTGTTGGCAGGGTTGCCATGAATTCCAGGCAGGCGGCGGTGGTTTCGTGCTCGCCGGAGCCGAAGGCCCCTTTTTTGCCGAGGATCAGTGGTATGCCGCATGGTTGGGGGGCTGGTTCCCCTTCCGGAATAATGGTAAAGGGGCCAATGCTGAACGGAGTGAATATGCGGCCATAATTTGACATTTATAGAACTCCTGAATCGACAAGCTGGAACTTAAATATTGTTTATCACGCGACGACGCAACGACGCAACGAAAGACTTGTGACAAATCTTTGTTTCAAAGAGTCGCGTCGTTGTGTGAACCAGCCCCATGTACGTGACAACTCAAGCCGTGGGAGCTATTGGCTGGTGGAAGAAAGGTAAGCTGTTTCGGCTTTGATGGATTGTGGCAGCTGAGTCAAAGTGCATCTAAGCAAGGATGCGTTTATTCATTAAGTTTTGCCGGTTCGACTAAATAGAGTATTCATCATTTTTCGACATTTTGATTGCATTTAGTGTCCAGCGATTTTCAATAGTGACGGGCTGAAAAGTATCTGCGATACTCTCGTTATGGAGATGGAAGGATATAGAGAATTCGTTGCTGAGGAATGGCTGGCGATCCCTTCGGCTCTGGGTGGGCGGGACGGCTTCATCGCACTTTCCAGGCAGCAGGTGCAGACTTGGGCTCTGGTCCTGGATTCACGGGATATCCCCTGTCGCATTGAGCCAAGCGGGACCGGGTGGCAATTGCTGGTGCCGGTGGAGCGATTCGATGTGGCCCGGAAGGAGTTGCGCCAGTTCGAGGAAGAAAACCGCAACTGGCCTCCCGAGGCGCCACCGACAAGCCCGCTTGTCGAAAACACCCTGGTGACCATTTCGGTACTGATTATGCTGGCCATGTTTCACAATATTATCCAGCTAGACATCCCCATTTTCGGACTTGGCCAAATCGACTGGCTCGCGGCCGGCAGCGCCGATTCCTCCAAGATCCTGGCCGGCCAATGGTGGCGGACCATTACAGCGCTCACCCTCCATGCCGACTGGTTGCACCTCTCCAGCAATCTGGCTATTGGCGGGATCTTCATCGTTTTTTTGTGCAGCGAGTTGGGGTCAGGACTTTCCTGGGCGCTACTGATCGGTTCCGGAGCGCTCGGCAACCTGGCCAATGCCTGTATGCAGCCGATCAACCATGATTCCATCGGTGCTTCCACTGCCGTGTTCGGCGCCGTAGGGATCCTGGCCGCCATCAGCCTGGTGCGTTACCGGCACCAGTTGCAAAGGCGCTGGCCGCTCCCGGTTGCCGCTGCACTGGCACTTCTGGCGCTTCTGGGGACGGAAGGTAAAAATACCGATCTGGGGGCGCATCTGTTCGGTTTTGCCTTTGGTATCGGACTCGGTTTGATTGCGGAGTATCTGACCGGAAAACGTGGCCGCCCCGGCAGGTTACTCAATGCCCTGCTGGCGCTGGCCAGTCTCGCTTTGGTGGTTACGGCATGGTGGGTGGCGCTGAAACCATAAAAAAACCGCAAACAACCTGGCGGCTTGCGGTTCATCTCAGTGGTTACTGCGTAACTGCTGCCGGTTAAGATCAGGCGGCAAAACTGTATTCGTCGGCTCCAACGCATTCGGATAATGCCGAGAGGAATGATTTTTTCTGCGGATCTTTGACGATATTGGTAACACCGTGACTTACCGACCAGATTGTTCCACAGATGTGGCATGTGTTAATCTCTTCGGCAAACCCCTCCGAGTGCAGATCAATTTCAGCATATTGTTCGTGAGTCTTGCATACCGGGCACTTCATGGGTAATCTCCCTTCATCCAATCATTTTAATTTAGTGAAACTATAAACGACCTGATTGAAAAAAGCAACTGGTAAAACAAATAAAAATACAAAAAAACAATATGTTAAGGCCTAAATATTTTATTGGTTAGACCAATTTTATGAAATGTTTTTCTGGTAGAGTTTATTTTGGCTGTAACACAATGAAATTGCATCGAAAATGGAAGTAAAACATCGGTTTGTTTTCTTGGCACTGATTTATGGAGAGATCCGTAAGTCGCGTGCCTGTCCGTCGATTGTTTTGACTGTGGATTGCGATATGCTTCTTCAATATATTTACGTTCACAATATGATGACCGAACCGGGTCAAAGGAGATGACAATGATACGACCTGCATGCGCATTTCTTGCAACAGTCCTGTTTCTGGCGCTTGGCGTGGAGATTGCCCCGGCAGTTGAAAGCTGTATTGTTTGCCATGAGAACGAGAAAACGATGCAGCACTTGGGCCACCCACAGTTTGTTGTCACGCAAAAAGAAGTCGATGCCCAGACCCGCATGGAGGCCAATTGCAGTGATTGCCATCTGGGAAACCCCGCAGCTCCGGACATGGCGGTGGCCCATAAGGGGCTGGCCCGTCTGCTGGTGGTTAAAAAGAGAGGGTTCAGTGTCGCTACTTCTGCCCGGATCTACCCCCTTGAGTTCGGCACAAATCAGACAAATCGCATCTATGCCGTGACCGCCAGGGATGGGAAGAAAGTCAAGGATTCATCGGTCGCTGCATTGCTTTGGCATGACAAGCGCACCGATACGCTGACCCAGGATTTCGCAACCATGAAACAGACATGCGGAAGTTGCCATGCCAGCGAGTTTGAGGAGTTCAGCAAAAGCACCATGGGGACCAATGCCAAACAAAGTCTTTACAAGGGGTGGACCAACGAGCAGCGGGGCCCGCACAATTGTGGCCCCTGGTTTGAAGGCAATTATGACACTATCCAGGGAAATACCGTCATTCCCATGAGCAGGGAAAGTGCCAATATCAACCAGAAGGCCTGCAATATATGCCATGTGGGGTGCCTGGACTGCCATTTTAACCCGCAGCCTAAGAAGGAGGGTGATGCGAGCATCGGCCGACATACCTTCTCCAAGAGACCGCCTTCCTTGAGCTGTTATGGCAACGGCAGAGGTTCCGTCTGCCATGCCGGCCCGGAAGACCGCAGGCGTGGCGCAGGATACTTCGGCGGGTCGTTTTCGTTCCCCGAGGGAAACGAGCCGGATGTGCATTTTAAGGCAAAGGTGGGCTGTCTGGATTGCCACGAAAACTCCGCAAACAACCCGTCCCTGGGACATGCCATGGTCAAGCGCCAGGCCCAGGGGGCTTGTATCCGTTGCCATGAACAGGCCGTTAAGAGCCATGAGTCTTCGATTCACAAGAACCTATCCTGCGAGGCCTGCCACATCCAGCAGGTGGGCGGTTATCAGGGCACCTACTGGGGGCCAGGCAAAATTGCCGGTGTAGCAACGCCATTCTTCAAATATAAGGCCTATTATGGAATCATGCCGGAGCCGATCCTGATCAGGAACCAGGAAGGGCGCTGGATTCCGGTCAAACCCTTCCCGATGGCGGCACTGAATCAGAAGGAGGCCCCATTCAAGCTGGGCCTGCACTGGCGTTATCCCGCCAACCTCCCCGCCCTGAAGCGGACTGATGATGCCTGGGCTTTTACCGGCCTTCTGGGCGGGATGCCTGAGAACAACAAGGCCCTTGCCTGGATCCAGATGGACAAAATGTCCCACAAGCTGGGCAAGGGGCGTGATTGCGATTCCTGCCACCAGTCTTTGGACGGCTCGCAGCGGCAGATGGTCAAATGGGAGTATGGCGACCCCGGTGCAGCTCCCTTCAGTGGCGGCCACACTGTGACGGCCTCAGCCCATGGGCTCCTGATTAGCAATATCCACAGCGACGACAGGATCGAGCCGGAAAAGGGCTATGCCCTTTCAAGCTTTGCGCCGTGGCTATATCTCAAGGATGCCTGGCAGGTGAAGGGCGATTTCTCCTTGCCGGCCATCCGCGACCGGAGTGCCTACGAACGGATCAAGTCCAATTGGGAGGCGGCTCGAAAAGCCGGAATGCTGCATCGCTGAGCCGGGAGTGGCAGGCTGATCTGCAAGACAGGGGGAGGGGGCATGAACAGTCCGATGATTCGGCTTTATATGGTTTTAGCACTTGTGGTCATGGTTGTTTGCGGGTGTGACAAACAAACGGCACCGGGGCCGGCGGCACCTGCTGCCCCGATGGCCCGAGCGGGTGTCGATGCAAAGCAGGAGATGCAAGCCGGCGCGGCGCTTTTCAAGCAGTACTGTTCCCCCTGCCATCCCGATGGCGGCAATGTCAGCAACCCTGAGAGGACCTTGCACGGCTCGTCCCTGAGGTCCAATCACATCTCCAGAGCCGAGGATATCATCAGGATCATGCGCCATCCCATATCCAGGATGATCAGGTTTGATGAGTCCACCATTTCGGACAAGGACGCCCGAACTATTGCAGAATATGTCCTGAAAGCCTTCTAGTACTTTGTGACTATCGATATTTTGCCAAGGAAGCCCCATGAATGAATACCATTTCGACTTCGATACAATCATCGACCGCAAAAATACCGCCAGTGAGAAATGGGACCGTTACCAGGGGCGGGATATCATCCCGATGTGGGTGGCAGATATGGATTTTCGCGCCCCCCCAGCCGTGATCGAGGCGCTGCACGATCGGGTCAGCCATGGCATCTTTGGTTATACGCACCCGCCGGAGGAGCTGGCGGATGTGGTCCGCTCCGTATTCATGCGCGATTACGACTGGAAGATCGAGGCCGAATGGCTTGTCTGGCTGCCAGGCCTGGTGACCGGTCTGAATGTCGCCTGCCGGGCTGTCGGAGGCTTGGATGACGGGGTATTGACCTTCACTCCGGTCTATCCGCCCTTCATGTCCGCGCCGATGCTGTCGCAACGCTCCTTGATCAAAGTCCCTTTGCGGCTGCATGCAGATCGTTGGGCCTGGGACCCGGCAGAGTTGGAGCGGTCAATCACGCCGCGTACGCGGCTCCTGCTGTTGTGCAACCCCCACAATCCGGTCGGCCGCGTCTGGTCCCGGACGGAGCTGATCCAGTTGGCAGAATTGGCCGAGCGCCATGATCTGATGATCTGTTCCGACGATATTCATGCTGGGCTGGTGCTGGACAACGACAAACGTCATATCCCCATCGCTGCCATGGCGCCGGAAATCGCACGCCGCACCATCACCCTTCACGCGCCGAGCAAGACCTTCAATATTCCCGGTTTGGGATGCTCTTTTGCAATCATCTCCGACCATGCGTTGCGCAGTTCCTTTCGCAAGGCTATGGGCAGGATCGTGCCCCATGTCAATACCCTGGGCTACACAGCCGCCCTGGCGGCCTATAGCCATGGCGAACCTTGGCGGAGAGAACTGGTCGCATATTTGCGCGCAAACCGTGATCTGGTGGCCATGGAAATGGATAGCTTTCCGGGCCTTTCCATGGCACATGTGGAAGCAACATACCTGGCTTGGGTCGATGCCCGTCACATGGGGATCGAGCAGCCTGTCAGTTTTTTTGAACAGGCCGGTATCGGGCTTTCCGATGGCGCCGACTTTGATGCCCCTGGTTTTCTCCGGCTTAATTTCGGCTGTTCGCGTCAGCTTCTTATTGAGGCCTTGCACCGCATGCGGACTGCCTTGGCGGTAGGCTGACTCCACATAATTCACAATCCCCGGTTTTCTTGGCGATGTCCGTAACAAGATGAAGTGGAAAAATGAAAGGCCCGCAATTTGTATGCGGGCCTCAGTTCTATTTTATGCAGTTACCCTTTTCAAGGGTTATTCCGGCGGACAACGAACACCGGGCGATTACAGCTCAAAAGATTTTCTTCAAGAACTGCTTCCTCTGTTATGTTGTCCTCCTTGTGTCGGCATTCTGTGTTTCTCAGGTAGCGCTACCTGAATTAACTATACCCCCAATAATTGAATAAAACAGTCTGTTATTAAATTTGATTGTTGTGTATTATATAAAGGTTGAGTTTAGTCCCGCTTCGAAATGTCCTGCTCCACGGCACTATTCAGTTTACTTTCCCTGTTCAAAACCATTTTGCCAGCTATGTTTTTTAGCGCTGAAAATATATTGCGGGACTTCATCGAACAGTACCTGGGGCCGATCATTTACCCGATCATCCTGACGCACAATCCCGATTCCTGCTTGAACTGACCGTCTTGGCTGTCGATGTGTCCATCCAAACTTTTGGTTGGCGGAAATATCGCGGCCGACAAAATTTATAATGAAAAAATGGCACATCCCACTAGTCACATGACCTGATAGTGATGTATAAAAGGTAGAAATAAGCTGTTGTCCCCATCACCGATCGCCGGGATCATCGCCTATGTTGCACAGCCAAGAGGCTGAAATAATAAATGCCTGCCGCATATTGTTCGGATCAGGAGTGGAGATTACGAGAGAGTTCGTTCAGTATCTCCAGCCCGAAGGGGTGCGAAAAGCCTATCGCAACCGCGCACGTGAATGCCACCCTGATTTGAGGACCGGTGTGAGTGAGCAGGATGTTCGCGCCGAGTTGTTCCGCCGTTCTGTTGAAGCCTACGAACTGCTTAACGATTATCTCCGGAACCGCAAGGTTATCGTCCACCCGCGAATGCCTGACATGCGCAACCTGTCGCGACCGCGGATAAAGATCCCCAAGGCAAGCAACGAGCGTTACTATAGCGGCCCATTCCCCACCATCAGGTTAAGAACAGGCCTGTATCTCTATTACAGCGGAGTTGTTTCCTACCAGGCCCTGGTTCGCTCATTGCTTTGGCAGCGTAGCCTGCGCCCACCGTTGGGGGAATTCGCCTGCAGTTGGGGGTGGATCGATCAGGAAGCGATAGCAACGATTCTAGGTGCGACCCATCTTGTCGGCCCCTTTGGCGAACGGGCTCTGAAACTCGGGCTCCTCAGCGAATCCCAGCTCAAGATACTTCTGCTACATCAGCGTTTTACGCAGCAGCCGATTGGGCGCTATTTCGTACAGAATGCACTGATCACGGAAACCGAATTGCTGAGGTACTTGCGGGAGCTGTCCCGGCATAATGCCATTACCGGTTTGAATCGATAAAAAAAGGCGACCATTTCGGGCCGCCTTTTTTGCTGCTGCACAACTGTTTTCGATTACGTGGTTGAGGCTTTTTTTAGAGGATCTCGACCAGTTCGATTTCAAAGGTGAGGTCTTCCCCGGCCAAGGGGTGATTGGAATCAAAGGTGACATCGTTTTCGGTCGCTGCCGTTACAGCTACTCCCAATTCTTCATCGTCATCGTTGGTTAGTATGAGTTCATCGCCGACTTCCGGTTTCAGGTCCGCGGGCAGGTCGCTGCGCGGTACTACGAAAACCTTCTCTTTGTCGTACTCGCCAAATGCGTCTTCAGCCTTGACGACAATGGTTTTCTTCTCGCCAGGTGCCATCCCGACCAATGCTTCGTCTATCTGCGGGAAAAGCTCTGCTTCGCCGATTGTCGTCTCCATGGGACCGCTCTCGCAACCGCATCCGCAATCTTCATCGGTGCATTCATCCGTTTCGCACCCTTCATGATCGCATTCCTCTTCTAAAGTGGAATCAAAAACAGTGCCGTCTTCAAGTTTGCCGATGTAGTTGATTATAACTTTGTCGCCATTTTTTGCCTGTGCCATTGTATTGCCTTTCTTTGTTTGATGGGCCTTGAACAACCCTTGATTACAGGGTACGAGAGAAATGATTGACAGTCTACTAAAATTTTTCGTATACGCCTAAATGCATGCTGAGACCGTGCCCAAGGAATTGACTTGCGCATTCGGATGCTTGCCTTTGGTCGGGGAGCTGCCAAGGATAGTGGTATGGCCGGCTGCAATGTTTTTTTGCCCATCCAGCCCGTGGGGCTAAAGATTTAGGCATTGCTCTTAGGTCGGACTCGTCAAGACAGGGGCCTACCACCCATCTTGCCGGTCAACGATTTTAGGATATACTTTGCCCACGCTCGAAGTGCAATCCGATGCGCTGCTGCGTACCCTTTATAGGAGGAGGGATTAACTTTGGACCTGCGCAAGACCCATACCACCATCCTCAACGAAGGCGACCCCGAGAGCAAACGGGCCGAGATCCTGGAGTACTTTCACCGCACCTTTGACCTGGACGAAAAGCTCTACGAAACACTCAAGGAAGATGCCACCTTCTACCTGCGGGCCGACCGCCTCCGGCACCCCCTGATCTTCTATTTCGGCCACACTGCCACCTTCTTCATCAATAAGCTGACCATTGCCAGGGTAATCGATACCCGTATCAACCCCCGCTTCGAGTCGATGTTTGCCGTAGGGGTTGACGAGATGTCCTGGGATGATCTGGATCAGACCCATTATGACTGGCCTACCCGCCAGGAGGTCAAGGAGTACCGCGACAAGGCCCGGGATCTGGTGGACGGCGTGATCAAGCGCCTGCCGCTCACGCTCCCCATCGGGTGGGACAACCCTTTCTGGACAATCATGATGGGGATCGAGCACGAGCGCATCCACCTGGAAACTTCGTCGGTACTGATCCGCCAGCTCCCCATCGACCAGGTGGTGCGGCTACCCTTCTGGGATATCTGCCGCGAAGGAGGGGAGCCGCCGGCCAACCGGCTGATGGCAGTGCCGGGCGGTAAGGTGATTCTGGGTAAGAGCAAGGCGCACCCCCTCTATGGCTGGGACAACGAGTACGGTTACCACGAGGCCGAAGTCGCCGGTTTCAAGGCATCCCAATACCTGGTTTCCAACCGGGAATACCTGTGGTTTGTGGAAGCGGGCGGCTACAAGGAGCAGAAATGGTGGATTGAGGAGGGGTGGAACTGGCGCACGTTCCGTGGGGCCGAACATCCGCTGTTCTGGCTGAAACAGGACAGCGGCTGGGGGTTGCGCACCATGACCGAGATCATTGATCTCCCCTGGAACTGGCCCGTGGAGGTCAATCAGCTGGAGGCCAAGGCTTTCTGCAACTGGATGGCCGCCAATACGGGCCGGCCGATCCGGCTCCCCAGCGAGGACGAATGGAACCGGCTGCGCGATATCTCCAATATCCCCGACCAGCCTGGGTGGGACAAGGCCCCGGGCAACATCAACCTGGAATATTGGAGCTCCTCCTGCCCGGTGGACCGTTTCCGTTTCGGCGAGTTCTATGACGTGATCGGCAATGTCTGGCAATGGACCGAGACCCCGATCTATCCGTTCCACGGCTTTGAGGTCCATCCCTGTTACGATGACTTCTCCACCCCGACCTTTGACACCCGCCACAACCTGATCAAGGGGGGCTCGTGGATTTCCACCGGCAATGAGGCTACCCGGGACTCGCGCTATGCCTTCAGGCGGCACTTCTTCCAGCATGCCGGTTTCCGCTATGTGGAGAGTGCCCAGCCGTTGGTGGTCCACCAGGACAACTACGAGACCGATGCTCTGGCTGCCCAGTACTGCGACGCCCACTACGGCCCGGAGCACTTTGGCGTGGCCAATTTCCCGGTCACCTGCGCCCGCGTTTGCCTGGATCTCATGGCGGGTCGCCAAAAGGTGCATGCCCTTGACCTGGGCTGTGCTGTCGGGCGGGCCTCCTTTGAGCTGGCACGGGAATTTGAACAGGTTACGGGCCTGGATTTCTCCACCCGTTTTTTCCGTCTGGCGGCCCGCATGCAGGAAGAGGGCTATCTGCGCTACGCCTTCCCCGAGGAGGGGGAGATCACCTCGTTCCACGAGGTCGGCCTGGCCGAACTGGACCTGGACGATAGCCGTCAGCGGGTCGGTTTCTTTCAGGCCGATGCCTGCAACCTGCCGGAAAAATTTACCGGCTACGACCTGGTACTGGCGGCCAACCTGATCGACCGGCTCTACTCGCCCCGCCGCTTCCTGGCCACCATCCATGAGCGCATCAATCCAGGCGGCCTGCTGGTGATCACCTCCCCTTACACCTGGCTGGAGGAATTCACAAAAAAAGAGGAGTGGCTGGGCGGCTACAAGGATGCCGGTGAGAACGTCTCCACTCTGGAGGGGCTCGCCACGATGCTGTCGCCCCATTTCCGCATGCTGGGCAATCCCCGCGACATCCCGTTCGTCATCAGGGAGACCAGGCGTAAATTCCAGCACAGCATGGCCGAGATGACGGTCTGGGAGCTGAAATAACCGTTTGCCCGAATAAGTCGGGTGTGATTGATGGGAGGGAATATGGAAGAACGGATCACTGAACTTGAACTGCGTTTCATGCACCAGGAAAACACCATCCAGGAGCTGAACGACACGGTGTGTCGCCAGGAAATCGCCATAGAGCGGATCGAGCGGGAACTGACCCTGCTGCGCAACCAGCTTTATGCGATTGAACCGGGGGCAGGTGGAAAAGTCGATGCGGAGGAGACTCCTCCACATTATTGAGGCCCCTGAGAGGGCTTTGTATTTATTCCGTGATCAACTTCTTGTCGTGGCAGTTCGGAGAATCATCCTTATGAAACCTTGGTTTTATCTGCTGATGCTGGTTCTGATGCAGCTTGCCGGCCTGTTGCCGGCAGAGGTCCTGGGAAAGGATACGGCTAGGATGGAAAAGTTGAATATTACAAGCCCGGCATTTGCTGCTGGCGGGGCAATTCCAGCCCGATATACCTGTGACGGGGAGGGTATTAGTCCCCAGCTTGCCATTGGCACGATTCCGAGTGGCACAAAATCGCTGGCATTGATCATGGATGACCCGGACGCCCCCATGGGAACCTGGGTGCACTGGGTGGTGTGGAACTTGCCGGCACAGACGCGGGAAATTCAGGAAAACAGCTTGCCTGCCGGAGCAAGCCAGGGGAAAAACAGCTGGAGCAGGAACAGCTATGGCGGGCCCTGCCCACCGTCAGGAACACATCGTTATTTCTTCAAGCTTTATGCGCTCGACAGGGTGCTGAATCTTGGGGCATCGGCCGACAAGAGCAACCTGGAACGTGCCATGGAAGGGCATACCCTGGCCAGGGGTGAGCTTATGGGAACTTATCGCAGGCGATAAAGAAAAGTTTAGGGTTTATAACCGTTCGATCACCCGGTGGAGGGCTACCCTGATGGCTTCCGGTTCGGGCGGGCAGCCGGGTATGAAGGCATCCACAGGTATAACTTGGTGGAGCGGCAATACCTTGTCGAACAACGGCGGGACACACTCTCCAAACACAACAGGCTTATTGACGGGGTCTGCGTAAGCAGCCTCCAAAACCGCAGCCTTGCCCCCGGGGTTCCTCAATGCGGCCACATTGCCGTTTATGGCGCAATCCCCCAGACTGACAACTTTCTTCGTATACCTGCGGATGATCCGCGCCATTTCAAGGTTGTCACGGTTGGAAATCGCCCCCTCGATCAGGGCGATATCAACCTCGGCGGGATATTCTTTGAAATCCGCCAGGGGTGAATAGACCAGGTCGCACAGTTGGAACAGCTCCATCAACCCACCATGCAGATTGAGTATGCCCATGTGGCAGCCCGAGCATCCCGACAGCCAGGCCGTGGCCAGTTTGATCCTGCTCATGGCTCCCTCCGTTGGCGCCACGCCACCAGCTTTTCCAGGCAGATTGTCCCCTTGCCGGTTGTTTCGGTTCCCTTGGCAAACAGGGCTCCGGTTGGGCATGCCTGCACGCACTTGCCGCAGTCGGTGCACGTCCCGCTCAATCCCCACGGCTCTGCCAGGTCGCTGATGATCCTGCTGGCCGCACCACGGCCGTTTACATCCCAGGTGTGGGCCCCCTCGATCTCATCGCAAACCCGGACGCATCGCCGGCAGAGGATGCAGCGGTTGTGGTCGATGCCGAAGCGTTCGTGGCTGATATCAAGCACCGCACGCGGCGCGATAAAGTCGTAACGCACATGGTCGATGCCCAGAAGCCTTGCCACTGCCTGCAGTTCACAGTTGTTGTTCATCACGCAGACCGGGCATTGATGGTTCCGTTCCGCCAGCAGCAGTTCCACGACCATGCGCCGCATCGATACCACCCTTTCCGAGTCGGTTGTCACCACCATCCCTTCCTCGACCTTGGTGGCGCAGGCCGGAACCGGCCTGGGATGTCCCCGCACCTCCACCAGGCAGATCCGGCAACCTCCAAGCGGTTTCAGTCCATCCAGATTGCATAGGGTGGGGATGAAGATGCCGCGCTCCCGCGCCGCCCCAAGGATGGTTTCACCCTGTCGTGCCTTGACGGCCCGACCGTTTATGGTCAGGCTTAAACGTGGCATGGGTGTTTCTCCCGATCGCATACACCGGTGGGACATCCCCCGGCGCGGAGGTGGGCCTGGTATTCATCGCGGAACCAGCGCAAGGTGCCGAGAACCGGGGTAGGGGCCGCCATCCCCAGGCCGCACAGGCTGGCGTCCCCCATGAGGTGGCAGAGTTCTTCCAGTTTCACCAGATCATCTTCTGTCGCATCGCCGGAAGTAATGCGGCGCAACAACTGTGCCGCCTGTTCCGTGCCGGCCCGGCAGGGGACACACTTGCCGCAGCTCTCATCCTGGCAGAAGCGCATGAAAAAGCGGGCCATGTCCGCCATGCAGCGCCGGTCGTTCATGATGATCAGGCCGCCGGATCCCATGATAGATCCAAGGCTTGTCAGGCTTTCATAATCCATGGGCGTATCCAGGTGGCTGGCGGGTATGCAGCCTCCGCTTGCCCCCCCGGTCTGGGCCGCCTTGAAATTGCCGTTACTGATGCCGCCGGACATTGCCACCAGTTCCCGGAGAGGCGTACCGAGCGGCACCTCCATGACGCCCACGGTTGCCACGTCTCCGGAAATGGAGAAAACCTTGGTGCCGCTGCTGCCGGGCACGCCAATTGATTTGAACCAATCGGCGCCCTTGCTGATGATCGGGGCAATGCAGCCGAAGGTTTCCACGTTGTTGATCAGGGTTGATTGGTTCCACAGGCCGCGCTGGGCCGGGTAGGGGGGGCGGATAACGGGCTGACCGCGACGCCCCATGATGGAGGCCATCAAGGCCGTTTCCTCGCCGCAGACAAAGGCGCCCGCGCCAATGCGCAACCGGATGGTGAAGGAAAAACCGCTTTCCAGGATATGCGGCCCCAACAGGCCCGCCCTGGTGGCCTCGTTGATGGCCTGCCTCAGGCGGCGTGCCGCCAGGGGGTATTCGCCACGCACGTAGATGAAGCCCTGCGTGGCGCCGACGGCATAAGCGGCGATAGCCATCCCTTCCAGCAGCCGGTGCGGGTCCGACTCCATCAGGGTCCGGTCCATAAAGGCGCCCGGGTCCCCCTCGTCGCCATTGGCCACCACGTATCTGCGCCTGCTTTTGGCTGCCCTGACCAGTTCCCATTTGGTCCCGGTCGGGTAACCGGCCCCGCCGCGGCCACGCAGGCCGCTGGCTGAAATTTCGTGGCAGACCTCCTCGGGAGCCATCTTTTCGATGGCATGCAGCAGTGCGGCATAGCCGCCGTTTTCCAGGGAACTTGCCAGGCTTTCCGGGTCGCAGATGCCGCTGTTTGCCAATACCACCCTCTGTTGGCGGATCAAAAAGGGCAAGTCAGCAGGCAACCTTCCCTGGTCCGGATTCAAGCCTTCAAGGTGCGCCCGGACCGTTGCCATGGCTGTTGCCGGCGTTGTCTTTTCGTAATACGCGGCCCGGTTGCCGCGCCGGTCTTCAATCCTGATCAGGGGGCCACGACTGCATGGGCCCATGCAGCCGGTGCCGATGACTTCAATGGCCCGGTCGCCGTATGACTCCCGCAATGCCCGCAGCACAGCCTCTGCTCCGGTCGCGACGCAGGGGGAACCAAGGCAGACGGAAATCCGCAGCCCAGCTGCTGTGCGGGTCTCCCTGGCGCATCGGGACTTATGGCGCAACTCATCGCGGGTCATGGTGATTTGCCTGTGGAACTCTTTTCGGCAAGACACTGGCAGACCTTGTCGGCCAGTGCATCGATGGTTTCGGCACTGATGATGTCGTCATCAAGCACCGCCAAGGGCGCCAGGTCGCAGACCCCAAGACAGCGTACGGAGTCCAGTGAAAAGCTGCCATCAGGCGCGGTTTCGCCGCAGGAAATGCCGAAGCGGCGCTCCAGCTCCGCAAGCAGGGCCGTGCCGCCTTTGATGTGGCATGATGTGCCGGTACAGACCGTGCAGTGATGCCGACCGCGCGGTTCAAGGCGAAACCCATGGTAAAAGCTTGCTACTCCGTACACCAGGCTGGGTGGCAGTTTCAGTTGTTCCGCCAGCCGGCCCAGCAACTCCCGGGGTAGGTAGCCGTAGTTTTCCTGGGCAAAATGGAGTACCTCGATCAAGGCATCCGGACTATGGCGATGCTGCCGCAGGATCTGCTCCATGGCGTCATGCCGGTCTGCCTCTGTTTTGTAATCTTGGTGAGGGATCATTTCACAGTTTTGCCTTTAAGGATCGGATAGCATTGTGAAATATTAACACAGGACAGGGAGCATGCAAAGCAAGCATCGCCGGAGGGTGGAAGCAAGGGCGTGATTATCGAAATGATCCTGGGGTTATGCCGGTTTCAAATTACAGGTCGAGGATCATGGCATTTTCATCGCAGTCGGGGAACTTGACGCACTTGATGCAGTCGCCCCATACCTTGTGTGGCAGCTCTGATTTGTCCACCAGCCGGAAACCGTGCTTGGCAAAGAAATCAGGCTTGTACGTCAGGCAGAACAGGCGTTTCAGGCCGATCTGCCGAGCTTCGTCGATACACGCCCGCACCAGCAGGCTGCCGATTCCCTTGCGACCGGCTTCTTCGGCCACCGCCACCGAACGGATCTCGGCCAGATCATCCCACACGATATGCAGGGCAGCAGTACCCAGCAGGTGGTTGTCTTCCTTTGCCACGTAAAAATCGCGGATGGCTTCGTACAACTCAGAGAGGGAGCGGGAGAGCATGTCTCCGCGGCTGGCATATGCGGTCAGCAGTTTTTGTATGTCCTTGACATCGTTGATCTGGGCTTTGCGGATCATGGTATTCATCCTTTCTATTCCTCAAGAGTGGGGCAGGGGAGTTTTATGATATCCCCACCTTCACCAGCACCGGTTTCAGTACCCTTAGAAGCTCTGCCGGAGCCATTCCCACCAGATAGCCCCGTTTGCCTCCGTTGATATAGATCCTGTCCAGGCCTGCAATGGTTTCTTCCAGATAAACCGGCATGCTGCGTCGCGTCCCAAAGGGGGAAGTGCCTCCCACCATGTATCCGGTCAGTTTCTGGGCCGTCTCGGGCCGGCAAGGAGTGACCTGCTTGACGCCGATCAGCCGGGCCAATTCCTTGGTGGAGACCTGCAGGTCGCCGTGCATCAGTATGATGAGCGGGGTGCCGTTATCGGTTTCCATGACCAGGGTCTTGATGACGCAGTGTTCATCAACCCCCAGTTCCCTGGCGGAAACGGCCGTGCCCCCCTTTTCCTCATAGTCGTAGGGATGGTCGGTAAAGTTAACCTTTTCGGCCCTCAGAACGCGTACGGCAGCGGTTATGGGATGCTTATCCTTGGACATTACACCTGGCTCCGGTTCATGGTTAGTATGTTTTCAATTATTTTGCCCACATCGGCGGCCTTGTACGGTTTTGCGATAGCTGCCAGGAAACCGTATGTACGGCAGTCCGACATGATCGGATCATTGGAGTATCCGCTTGATGCGACCAGGCGGGCACCGGGATCGATCTGCAGCAGCTTTCCAGCGGCCTCTTTGCCGCCCATGCCCCCAGGGATCGTGAGATCCATGACAACGGCGTCATAGCTCTTCCCATGTTCCATGGCATCACGGTAGAAGTCAATGGCCTCGCTGCCGTCGCGGCAGATAGTTACAGCATAGCCGATATCCGTGAAAATTTCCCCCAGCAGGTTCGTGATAAGTTCGTCGTCATCCATGATGAGTATCCTGCCGGTCCGTGTCTGGCTGCCAGGCATCAACCGCTCGTCATTGTCTTGAGAATCTTCGATTGCCTTGTCGCAGGCAGGCAGATAGAGCTCGAAGGTTGTCCCTTTTCCCGGGGTGGAGGCAACATTGATATGGCCGTCGTGCCTGGAGATTATGGAATAGCACGAAGCCAGCCCCAGACCGGTTCCGTCCGGTTTGGTAGTGAAATACGGGTCGAATATGCGCTCAAGATCTTCTGGCGGTATGCCCCGTCCTTCGTCGACAAAGGTCACCTTAATGTAGGCGCCCGGATTGAGCGGCGGCGCGTCGTATTCGGTGAAGCTCACATTCTCGGCGCTGATGGTCAGAAATCCGCCGGTCGGCATTGCCTGGGCCGCATTGATGATGATGTTGTGGAATGCCTGGGTGAGCTGCCCCTCGTCGGCTTCAACGTTCTTGAGCGTATCCGGGATCTCCAGGATTGACTTGACATTGGTGCCGCGCAGGACCAGCGTCGCGGAGTCGCAGAGGACCTGTTTGATGGAAACGACCTTTTTAACGGGCATTCCTCCGCGCGCAAAGGTGAGCAGCTGGCGCGCCAGTTGCGCCGCGCCCCTGGTCGCCTTTTCAGCCTCTCCAAGCAGCCTGTGGGCCTTGAGGGAAGGGTCCAGCAGCATTTTGGCAAAGGATACGTTGCCCAGTATTCCAGCCAGGAAATTGTTGAAATCGTGGGCAATGCCGCCGGCCAGCACTCCCAGGGATTCGAGCTTGTCGTTTCTGATGCGTTCGTCTTGCATCCTCTTCTGTTGCGTGATGTCGCTGAAAATTATTGCCAGGCGGTCCTTGTCCGGGCAGATGGCATGCACCTCGAAATAGGTATTGCTATCCGTGTGGTATTCCTCGAAGTGTTTCGGAATCCCTGTCCGGGCTACCTCACGAAAACAGCTGGCACCATTTTCCCCTATGCAGGAAAATATGGACAGGAGTTTCCCACCGATGATCTGGTCTCTCTGCTTTCGCAAAATGTTCTCGCAAGCCGGGTTGATGTCAATGCAGCGGAATTCTACAGGGCCATCGACCTCATTACGGATGGTTTCGCAGATGATCACCCCTTCCTGCATTGATTCAAACAGGGTACGGAATTTTGTTTCGCTTGCAACGGTGAGTTTGACATTTTCGATCAGGCTTTTTTCCCGTTCGGCCAGCGCCCTGGCCATATTGTCGAAGGTTGTCGCCAGATCGCCAAGCTCGCTGCCGGAGACAGCCTTGGCCACTTGAACGGAAAAGTCGCCATCGGCCAAGCGGTGCGAAGCGTTCTGCAAGGCGGCAACTCGATCCACAATACCACGCTTGCCGATAAACCAGGCAATGCCGAGGCTGAGAGCGAAAAAGGGAATCAATAACGCCAGATTTTTCTGAATGGCCCGGTTGGCGTTGGCATTTACGGATTCAACAGGAAAACCGGAGCGCACGTACATGTAAGGCGGTTGTGTGTCGTCAAGACGAAGTTTGCGATAGGACGAGACGCGATTCTGCCCTTTGTTGGAGACGAACTCAATGGTTGCTTCGTCCGGGCCGTTCTCCATTGTTTTGAGCAGGTCTTTTCTTAGGGGCGTTCCCAGGTATTTTTCGAGATCAAAGGTGCGATACAGAAATATCCCGTTCCGGTCAACCAGGACATATTCAGCGCTTTTGGGGAAATACGATTTTTCCAGGAGATGCTTGGTCTTGGCCAGGTCGATGCCGATCGCTATGATGCCGTTGAATTTACCGCTTGAGTCCTTTATCGGGTAACCGAAATTGATCAGGGGCTTGCGGGAGATTTTGCCGAGCATGTATTCGCCTGCCGAAAAACGTCCGCTTTTCCTGGCATCCGTGAAGATGCTCCGGTCGGCCACCGTGACCGGTTGTTTCATGGGCAGGGCTGAAGCCAGGACAAGGCCGGTTTTATCGGTAACAATGATGTTGGAGTATTGTGGGTATTTGGCAATCAGGTTGCCCAGCAGCCTGGAAATGGTTTTTGGGTCCGGGTGCTGCACCGACGGCAGTTGGGCCAGGGTGTCTGCCAACTGCTCGGTGCCGCGCACCAGGATATTGATTTCCGATGATATTGTGTAGGTAAGTCTGGCGGAGTCGGCGGCTGCCTCTTTATAGGCCTGCCGGCGCTGGTCAAAGCCGGCGTTGATGATGACCCCGGCGGCGGGGAGCGCCAGCAGGATCACCAGCAGGAACATGTGGATGCGGATCGGCAATGACAGGAATCGTTTCATTCAGGGGCACTCAGGGTGATTCCGGAGTTTTGTCAGCATATCCTGGGCAGCTGCTCGCCGGCCAGCATCTCTACTGCCCGCATGCCGCCGATAACGGTCTCCATGCGCACCCGGCCGGCCGGAACTTCCTCTACCTGTCCGATAACGGCTGCGTTCTTGCCCAGGGGATGTCTCTTCATTGCAGCCAGTACCGAATCCGCTGCTTCCGGGGTAACGAATGCCAGCAACTTGCCCTCGTTGGCCACGAAAAGCGGGTCTAGGCCGAGGATCGAACAGACCCCGCGCACAGCCGGGGTGACGGGGATGGCCTCTTCCCGGAGGGTGACGCTAACGGCCGACTGCTGGGCGATCTCCTTGATGGTGGTGGCAACCCCTCCCCGCGTGGGGTCGCGCAGCACATGCAGATCATGGCCGGCCACGGCGATGATCTCGCTCACCAGGCTGTTCAGGGCGGCCGAGTCGCTACGGATGTCTGTGCCGACGTTCAGCCCCTCGCGGTTGGCCATGACTGCGATACCGTGGTCGCCCAGGGTACCGTTTATGATGATGCAATCCCCTGGTTGGGCATTGGCGCCATGGATGGGAATATCGTGCTTGATGACGCCGATGCCGGAGGTGGTGATGAAGATTTTGTCGGCCTTGCCCCGGGGCACGACCTTGGTGTCGCCGGTGACGATCCTGACGCCGGCCTGGTCTGCTGCCTGACGCATGTCGGTCAGGATGCGTTCCAGATCCGCCTTGCTGAATCCTTCCTCTATGATCAGCCCGACGCTGAGATAGAGAGGCTCAGCACCCATCATGGCCAGGTCGTTGACCGTCCCGTGCACCGCCAGGCTGCCGATGGTGCCTCCGGGGAAAAAGATCGGGTCAACCACGAATGAATCGGTGGTGTAGGCAGGCTGCCCGGCCAGTTGTTCCAGGATGGCGGCATCGTTCTGGCCGGCCGGTGCCGTGCCGCTCAGGACCGGAATGATCAACTCATCCAGCAGTTGGTGGGAAAGCCTGCCGCCGCTGCCGTGGCCGAGGAGGATAAGGTCGTTGTTCATGTGTCGTCCGTTTTTCGTCTGCTTTTTTTATTGGGCCAGGAGCTCGTTTACCTTGGCCATAACCTGAAATGCATCGGCAACGTACAGGACGTCCGCCTTGCCCTGGGCCCAGCCGCAGTTCGCATCGGTATTGATGGCCCGCCGCTCGTTGATGAAACGCCATCCCACGGCATGGGGTTCCTCGCCGTGGCAGCAGGTGGCCAGCCCTTTGGGGTGGCGGGGGGTGGAGCCGGTCTGGCCGACCTGGTTCAGGTGGCTCATGAAGGGGAGAACAGCTTCGCCTTCCACCGACTGGTCCACCAGGGATTTACTGCTGCCGAGCGAGGCATTGCAGTTCTTGAGGAAGCCCAGGATGAGCTCTTCGGCGTCCTTGAGATGGAGTTGTCCGTCGGCCTGCTTCTTGGTCCAGCCGGCCCCGGCGACAAACAGTACCTCGGCCTCCGGTCTGATGGTCTGTGTGTTTGTGGAAGGTGCCTGGACGCCGATGACCTGGGTGCGAAGGGTGTCTGCGGCAAGCTGGACCGCGACATTCTCGGCATTGGCGGAGCCTGGTTCGCCCTGCCAAGCCGGGAAAACCCCGCCGTCGATTACCAGGAACCAGGGGCGTTGTGCCCGGGTCAGTGTCGCCACCATCCGTTGGCGGTAGTACCAGCGCTGGATCTGCAAACTTCCTTCAACAATATCCATGCCGCTGATGTGGGTTTCGATGCGTCCCTGAACTCTCTGGACAACGCCTGGCAATGCCCGCGAGAAGCGGGAGGTGGTGGGTGCCACGACCAGGGTTGCGCCGGTCTGGCGCACCAGGGCCTCGACCGCGGCGGCATCGGTTGCATAGCGGGAAACCGCGAATTCGGCCCCGGTCACGGACAGGAAGCCAGCAGCTCCGCAGGACGCGATACTGTCAGCGGCCTGATTTGCCTCCTGGCCGATTATACCGGCAACAAAGGATGAGCCGGGGAGTTTCTTTGAAAGATCAACGGCGGCGCTCAGGGCCTCGCGGGCCACGTTCGGCAGCGTGCCGTCGGATTGGGTATGGGCAATGAACAGTATCTTTTCCATCGAATTCCTCCAGTGAAAATATTCATATTCCCTTCTCTTGACGGGAAGGGCAGGGAGCGGGTGGGTGTTTATATGGTGGCTATCCCTTGAGCCACTCCACGATTTCGCGGGCGACCTCATCAACGGAAAGGTCCTTGACAATCCTGGTCTCGCGGCGCTGTTTCGGGAGTTCGACGCCCAGGTAGGACACCCCGGCCGCCCCGACCGGTGCGGGCTGGGCCTTTTGCAGGGCAGGCATGACGGTGCGCATGTTCATCATGCCGATCTGGGGATTGTTGGGAGGCTCGGGGAGGTTTCCTGTGGCCCATGCCAGCATTGCCGGCGCGCCGGTGCAGGTGGATACCTGGTATTGCCCTCCTTCGATCCGCTCCAGGAGCTTCATGGAACCGTCGGCCTGGATAGTGAGTTCGTCCACTCCCAGGAACTGATCGCCGATGCCCAGTTGTTCCGCGACCATCTGCATGGTCACTCCGGCATCCCTGGAGGCCGAGGAACATCCACCGAACAGCAGCAGGCGGGAGCGGTCGAGCCCGGCAATTCCATTGATGCCGCCAGCCAGTGCCGCAGCCACTTCGCAGGGATCGGTAAAGCCGCCAGCCGGGCCATCAAGCACCACCAGTTCAAAGGAGACCTTCTGGGCGATGGACATCATCAATTGCTGCAATTTTGCCTTGGGCCCCAGGCTCACCAGCCAGACCTTGCTGTCGGGTACGTTTTTCGCCAGATTGGCAGCTTCGTAAAGCGCATGGCCCGCCCAAGGGTCCAGGACTGCCGGCAGCATCAACTCATTTTTCAGTGCCGGACCTGTTGGCCCTTCGATCGGGGCCAGGGTTTGCAGTGGATCGGGAACGATGCTCCCGCAGACCACAATATGAAATCCTCCGTTCATTCTATCGTCTCCTCTTTCGTAGTGTTCATTGATTACAGCGAATTCTATCAGTTTTCGGCCGAGTGCAACCCGCCCGACCCGGCCCTGAAATCGATATTGCAGCGCTCGCCGTTCGCTTCCAGGGGCTTGGTGCAGTTCCACATGCAGGCTCCGCAATGGATGCACTTCTCACGATCGAACTGCGGTGCTCCTCCCCCCTCGGTATAGGTGAGGGCCTGGCCCGAGCAGATCTCGACACATAATTGCGGATTGCAGGTCTCACATAATTGCGGATCGGTAATCACGACATGATCGGCGTAGCCGGGTTGTGCCTGAACCTTGCCACCCATGAGCAGGGCATCCTGCTGGGAAACGAGCAACTTGCCGTCAAGGGGAATCTGGGGCCAGCCATGGGCATCCATGACGGCATCAGCCAGGGAACTGCCCTTGGCAATGGACTCGCTTCGCAGGTGTTCGATCTCGCTTGGCAGAATCTTCTCCCGGCAGTACTCTTCCAAGGATGGCACACGTTCGTAGGGCCTGCTGATCTTGGCGCCAAGATTCATGATCCCCTTGGTAAGGCCGGTCAGGCCCATGCCGGCCAGGCCGGTCAGTACGCCGCGCTGGAAGCCGTCCCGGGCCTTTTCCGCTTCCTTGGCCTCTTGTTCCACCCAGCTGTTGCGGCGGCGGGCAAGATAGGTGTCTCCCAGATTTTCCTTGGTAAAGGGCTTGCCAGCCTTAAGCAGTTCCACCACTCCTTCGGCTAACTGCACCCCTGTTGCCCAGGCCTCATCCACGCCGGAGCCGGTCAGGACGTTGGTGCTGCCAGATCCTTCGCCGATGCGGGCATAGCCGTTTCCGACCAGGAACGGCTCGCCACGCCTGCCAGATTCCTGAAGGCTCTTGGCCCCCCAGGAGCGGAGCGTGCCTCCCTCCAGGTAGGGCCAGATGGCCGGGTGTGTCATCCAGTGCTGCAGATAGCGATAACTGGTGCGGACCGGATTGTCGAGCCAGGAGGGGACGAAGATTCCCAGGGATGCGACCCGGTCGGGATAGACATACAAAAAGCCGAAGATCTCCGGCTCGGGATAACCGATGGTATGAAGTACGGTGCCAGGTTCAAGGGTGCATGTCTCTGGCAGTTCCACGACCGCCTTCATACCCACTGCCCATTCGCGCTGGTGATTGCCTGCCGGGAACCCGAAATGCCGATCCAGTTTCTGGCCCACCGGGCCCACCGGCCCGTCGGCGACCACGGTAAGAGCGGCCCGGATATCCATGCCCGGCATATAGCCGGCCGCGGGAGAACCGTCCTTGTTGGTTCCCTGGTCAGCCAGCCTGATGCCGACGACCTGGTTTCCCTCGATCAGCGGTTCGCTGACCGGCATGCCGGGCCAGACCTGGACCAGGCCCGAGGCCATGAGCTGTGAACCGACCCACTGGGTAAACTGGCCAACGGAAAGTACAAACCCCTCCTCCTTGCGGAGGAATGGGGGAATATAGGGGAGTTCGTAGGAGTAGTCCTTGGGGGAAGAAAGGATCTTTACAACCTCATCCAGGGCACGTACGCCGGTAGATCTGCGACTGGCGCCGAGGGGGTCGAGCAGGTAAAGTACCTTTTCGTGGCCCACATGGGCCGTCATGGGAATGTCTGCCGGATTCAGATCCGGAAAAGTCGCCCGGATGCTGCGGCCACGGGTGACGATGCCGGAGACCCCAAAACTGATGTCGTCGGCGCGCTCATAGCAGAGCACCTGGAGGGGGGCGCCGGGCATTACGCTGCTTTCCAGGAGCGGCTGGCCATTTTCATCGACCAGCGCCCTGGAGAGAGTTGTCAGGAAACCGCCCATGGCCGGCCCGAAACCGACACAGGCGATATCAACTTCCATGGTTTGTCTTTCAACAGTCATAGATGTGTTTCTCCACTAAATTGGATAATCAAGCGCTTCCGGTATCATCACCTTACTGACGGCTGCCGCTGCCCGGTCTTTGAACAGACGGGCGCCGGCCATGGATACATCGGCCTTGTGGCGCAGGGCTGCGAACTCCGTGTCGTCGGCATTGATCGCTGCCAGGTCCCGTTGATAACCGTACACAAGTTCGGCACAGATGCGGCCTGCCTCGCCGGCGGAGCGGGCTGCCTGGACGTGGCACAGATCGCTGAAGAAATTCACGAAACCTGCCAATCCCGATGCCACCACCGGATTTTCCGGGCCTTTCTCTTCCAGTTCGAGGAGGTCGAGAATCTGCTGCCGCGATGCCAAAAGCCAGCAGAGGGCATCGGCAAACGGAAAGACCACGCCGTGGCGTTGTGAATGGTAGAGTGCCTTGCCCTCGGCATCCTTGGATTTCTGCAGGAATTCGAGGGTCCAGAGCCACAGCTCCATGGCGTTGGCCAAGGCGTTGGCCCCGGTCCCTGGGCGTTGGGTTGCAATGGCGTACAGATCCTTGATCCAGAGGCGGAACTGCGCCAGGAAGAGCTCGTTGGTCATGGTAATGGAGAGTTGTCGGCGCTGGACCGCTTCGGGGCCTTCGTAGGTGGCTTCAAGCTGGGCGTCGGTCCATTTCTGCGTGAGGAAGCCGGGGCAGTCTTCAGTGATGCCGTAGCCGCCCATCAGGCTTACCGCCTCGCGCATCATGGTTGCGCCATGGCCGGTGTTCCAGAGTTTGCAGGCCGGGCAAAGGACGTTTGCCTGGGATTCCTTGACCAGGTACTGCACCAGGGTGTCCGCGGCAAGTTCCTGGTAGCGGGCCATATCGCGCTCCGCAGCGGGCTGGTGTTCCAGGGCCACAAATTCAAGGGCGCTTTTCTCCACCTCTTTAAACATCTTCATCTGCGCCCTGGATCCGGTGATGCCCCGTTCAATGAGCAGCTTGTCCTTCTCCCGCTCTATGGGGTCGAATTCGTCGAAAAGCCGCGCTGCGGCAAAGCCCAAGGCAGCTCCTGCCTCGCCGGCCGCCCAGACATCGACCAGACGTTGCAGAGCGTCTTCCTTCTGCTGCAGTCCCAGGTCATAGCGCGGAGAGCCGGCCGAGCTGGCGCTGCCACCGCGAAACCGGGTGCGCTGGTAGCGGATGACCGGCTCGATGGCCGACAGCAGTTTTGCCGAACTCATGACCGCCACAGGAACCCTGGTACGGCGGAAAACGGATTCGATCACATCGCCGTGATTGCAATTGGGGATGATGACGCCGTCCTTGATTGTGTAACCGCCGATAATCCGGCTGGCCGGCACTTTAAGGCTCAGGATCGGGTCGCTGGTGGAGGAGAGCTGGTGCACGAGCTTTAGGGTTGTCGCTCCGCGGTCGAAAACCCCCGGGTCGTCCTCTTCCAGGATAACCATGGCGCTTCCCTTGATCCTGGGATCATCGGAATCGACCGCTGCAGTCACAAAGTTGGCAAAACCCATGTTGGTTATGAAGCGGCCGCGCTTTTCCACCTGCAGGAGCGGTTCCTGGCCTTCTTCCCACTCGGCAACGCGCATTCTGCCGGAGAGGATGCCGGTGTCCACGCCAACGTAGGGGAGCGGTTCGGTCAGCGCAAAGGCGCCGCGCCAGATTTTCCGGTCTTCGCCGGGGAGGGGGGGGACGCAACGGCTCATATAGGTCAGGCGCTGCTCAGGCGTTCCTTTTTCGTGGATCGGCGACAGGGCAAGATTGCTGGCCAGGGAACAGGTCGCTGCGCCGCCGTCCACCCAGGAGAGTTCGAAGGCCATCAAGGCCAGTACCAGGTTTTTGGGGCCGGCGATGAAGCCTCCCTCCTCGGGATCCATAAAAACGGATGTCAGGCCCAGTTCGTCGAAACCTTTCAGAAGCTGGCCTTTTTTATCGTTCCATTCATGTGTGTTGCGGGCACCTTCCGCCACCAACCGGGCAACTACTCCCCGTGCCAGGGACCGGGCGGATTGGACAACCATCTGGACCTCATAGCGTTCGGCAAAACGCCACATAATCTGACGGACATCGTCACCCGGAAGGGTGCTCATGAGCTCCGTGCCCCTGTTCTCGCTGCTGGATGAATCCATTTCTATTCTCCCTCTATTGGTATGAAGTATTCGAATCGATCCTGATCAAACTCCGTGAAATCCTGTAGAGATGGGATATCCGGCGGACGGATTCCAGGCAAATTTTGTCAGTCTATATTTTAATCTTGCGAATGTTAATCTGATCGCGTCCGAGACGCAAGTAATTTTGAGAGTTAGCGCTGATGCCTTCCTGTTGTGGCAGCTTTTTTATTTCCTTGCAGGCGGTGTTCGTGGTAATACACTCACCGAATTTTACACAGGGAGGATCGGATAATGACGGAATACAGGCCGATGAAATGCCTGCCTGAAAAGGCGGGGTACAGGGCCGGGGACTACATAGTGTTGGTCGGTGAACTGTTCGGGCGCGGCTATGCCAACGGATTGGTGGAAGAAGCCCGTAGCATCGGCATGAACGTGATCGGTACCACCATGGGCAGGCGTGACAATGATGGGACGCTTCGTCCGCTGAACCAGGTTGAGCTGGCTGACGCCGAGGCGGTGCTTGGTGGCAAGATTATCAATGTCCCATTGGAAGCCGGTTTTGATATGGAATCGGTTGACGGTCAGCCATCGGTTGCCGAGCAGCTTAAAAAGGTCCGGCCCGATGAATGGGCCGGGGTCGATTTTAACGATGAATTCATCTCTAAGGCCGTAAGATCCGGTTCGGACCGTTTCCGTACCAATCTGGCCAAAGTGGTCGGGGAATTGGATAAACTAATTCCCCCAGGCTCCAACGTCCTCTTTTCCCATGTCATGGCTGGCGGTTTCCCCAGGGCCAGGATTTTTATGTTGCTCCTCAACCGGGTCTTCAAGGGGACTGGCGACAAGTATCTCTCTTCCGAACTTTTCTGGGAAAGCGGGATTGGACGTTTGTGTCGGGCGAGTTTCGATGAGGTGACCGCCGATACCTTCCGCTATCTGCTGGAGACGACGGCAGGTCTGCGTGATCGCATTGCCATGGATGGCGGTCAGGTGCGTTACAGCGCTTACGGCTACCACGGCACCGGTGTGCTGGTGGGGGGCGAGTATCGCTGGCAGTCTTACATCCCTTACCTGCCAGGATGGGCCAAGATGCGCCTCGAAGACATTGCAGCCGAGGCATCGGCAAGCGGTATCCAGGCAACCGTGTTCAACTGCCCCGAGATCCAAACCAATTCCAGCGCCTTGTTTTTGGGCGTGGAGATATCGCTTTACCCGCTCATCACCTCGATTCGCCGCGAGGCGGGTGAAGCCATGGCCGCCCCGCTTATGAGGCGCTGCCAGGACATGCTGAAAGAAGGCACAAGCCTGGAACAAATGCTGGCGCGGGCCGATGCCTACCTGGCGTCCCCGGTTCTGGCGCAGCTGCTGGATTTCGCTGGCTGGCCTCAGCACAACACCAGCGAGCAGGCCGATCTGATGCTAAACAGTTCCGCCGAGTTGATGGGTATGCATGTTGACCAGAAACGGCTGGTATGTGCCGAGCTGTCTCGGATCGTTTTTCTGGCAACCGGTAGGTTGATGATCCATGGCTCATGGAAGCCCGAAGCTCCGGTTGTCTGGCTGAACCACGATCTTATAGCCCGGCTGCTGGTTGATGGGCTCGGTAAGGGCATTCTGTGAGATTGACGTTGCAGGAGAATGGATATCCGGTTATCATCCAGAAAATTTATATATCTGAAAGTACCCCTGCTTTAGAAGGAAATCATGATGAATGTCACTAAAACAGTAGTCGCGTGTGTCCTGGCGGCCGCCCTGTTTCAGGGTTGCGCCACCCCCCCGGTCAACAGGTCTCCGGATGCCATGTTCAAGGAAGGGGAACAATACTTCCAGGACGGTAAGTACGAGGATGCCATTGCCCAGTGGAAAAAGGTAAAGGAGAGCTATCAATCACCTGATCTGACGGCGCGGGCGGAAATAAACATTGCCGACGCTTATTTCCTCAACAAGGAATACATCGAGGCGGCGGCAGCCTATGAAGATTTCCGTAAACTCCATCCCACCCACGAACGGGCCGGTTATGCCCTTTACCGCCAGGGAATGAGCAATTACAACCAGATTATCCGCATTGACACCGATCAGACGCCGGTCAAAAATGCCCTTACCATCTTCGAGTCATACCTCAAGTTGTACCCTGCCGGGGAATATGCCGCCGATGTTAAAAAGAAAATAGTTGATTGCCGCGATAGGCAACTGCAATACGAGATTTATGTCGGGCGTTTTTATCTCAGGGAGGACAAATATCCGGCTGCCATAGGCCGTTTTGAAGAGGCGTTGAAAAATTTCGGCGACCTGCCGCGCTGCGACGAACTGCTCTACTATCTGGGGGTCGCTTATCTGGAGGGTGGACAGAAACCCAAGGGGCGCGAGGTGTTTGGACGATTGTTCCGTGAGTTTCCGGGCAGCCCTTATGTCAACGACGCCAACAAGGCCATGGACAAGTATTTTTAGTGAAGAGACCGGTTGCGGTCATACTGTTCTGCCTGTTTTTAGGCTTGACCGGCTGTGGACCGTCGCGGGCCGAAAAGGATCAGGTACTGCAAGTGCTGCAATTAAGGGCTCAGGCCCTGAATTCCCGTGACCTGAAGCTTTACCTGAAAGTCGTATCTCCGGACTACAGTGACAGGGGAAAGCATTTTCAGGAATTGCGGGATAGTTTGAATGCCGGATTCAAGATCTATGACAGCGTGTCTTACCGGTCAGAGGCACAGCAGGTTAAGATTGACGGAAAGCAGGCCGAGGTAAGGGGAAAGTATCGGCTGAAAGTAGTCATCCGCGGCAAGGAAATGGTGCTGGATGGCAAGGAACATTTGAAACTAGTTAAAGGGGCCGATGGCTGGAAGATTACAGCCGGGCTGTGAACTGACATTATATGGAACAAAGTATAACAATCATTGCGGCCTGGCTGGCCGCAGCCTATCTGCTGGGTTCGATACCCACAGGCCTTCTTCTCGGCAAAGCCTATGGCATAGATGTGCGTCAGGAAGGGAGCGGCAACATCGGCGCCACTAACCTCTATCGCACCGTCGGTCGCAAGGTGGGGGTGTTGACTCTTATCGGTGATTGCTTCAAGGGGCTTGTACCCGTGTTGGCGGCCAGGAAGTTCGGGCTCAATCCGGAGTTTGTCGCATGGGTTGGATTGGCGGCTTTTTGCGGCCATGTGTTTTCGGTTTTTTTGCGCTTCAAAGGGGGGAAAGGGGTCGCTACTGCACTGGGGGTGTTCCTGGCGCTTGCACCGTTGGCGCTGGCCATAGCCCTGGGCGTATTCGTGGTGCTGGTGTTCAAGTGGCGCTATATCTCTCTCGGATCAATTGCCGCGGCCGCGGTCATGCCCCTTGCCGTATCCCTGTTGGGAGCGGGCAAAATTCTGCTGGTGGTGACGACACTCATAGCGGTGATAGTTATCGTCAAGCACGGCGGGAACATCAAGAGGCTGGTTGCGGGAACTGAAAATAAGTTCAGGGCGTAGCTGACTATTCCTTTTCACCCACGTATATGGAGGCGATCCCGAAGGTCAATTCGTGGATGTGGATGTTTTTGAAACCCGCCTCGGCGATCATGCGGGAGAACTCTTCGTGGGAAGGGAATTCCAGGACCGAGTCAGGCAGGTATTTGTAGGCGTTGTAACGCGAGAAAAGCCCACCGATTACCGGCAAGAGCTGCCGGAAGTAGAAATAGTAAATCTGCCTGAAAAGTTGTGATCGCGGTGTGGAGAATTCCAGGATGATCAGCCTCCCGCCGGGTTGCAGCACCCGCCACATTTCTGCCAACCCCAGTTTTCTGTCTACCACGTTCCTGATCCCGAATGCGATGGTCACTGAATCGAAAGTATTGTCCGGGAAGGGAAGATCCTCGCAAGGGGCAATCCTGAAATCTATCCGCCCTGCATGTGGCGAGACAGCCACCTTGGCTTCGCCCAATTCCACCATTTCCTGGCAGAAGTCCGCACCGGTGATTTTTACCGATGGGGGGGTTGTCCTGGCAATCTCCAGGGCTACATCGCCAGTGCCGGTGGCCACGTCCAGGATACGCGATCCCTCCCGGAACTTGAGCAAACGTACCGCCTTGGTGCGCCAGCGTCGATCAATCCCCAGGCTCAGCATCCGGTTGAGAAAGTCGTAACGTGGAGCTATCGTGCCGAACATCTGCTGTATTTTCTCACCTTTATCCGAAAGCCTGAACATGGTTTATACTACCTTTTGTTTGAAATTAATGTTATAAACTAATATTTTGCCTTGTAACACACTTTTGGGAGTTAAACCAGTAAAAACAGGGCTGGGGCTCTAAAGCGGGGAAATTGTCCGGCCGACTGAACCGCTTGCCAGGGTTGCCGGAAAATCCAGCAGCAATGTTGCTGCAAAAGGAAGTCACAGTTGATGCCTTCGTTTATTCGAATTCAGGATATTGCCGATATACTGATTATGACATTTTTGGCGTACCAGCTCTATTCGTGGTTCCGAAAGACCCGTGCCATGCAGGTGTTGATCGGGCTGGGCGTTGTTACCATGATATATTTCATAACCCGCTTTCTTGGCTTGTACATGACCAGCTGGATACTGCAGGAGTTGGGCACGGTCTTGATTGTCCTGATTATAGTGGTATTTCAGTCCGAGATCAGGCAGGCACTTTACCGTTTCAGCTTGTTGCGTCACCTGTTCGGAAGCCAGCGCGGGCAACAGCAGACTAGTTTTCAGGTGATTGTGGAAACGCTTTTCGACTTGGCGGAAAAACGGATAGGAGCCATTTTGGTATTCCAGCGCGGTGAGTCTCTGGCCGACCTGATGCTGAACGGCGTGCAACTGGATTGTGCAATATCCGCCCAGATCCTGGAGACCATTTTCACCGACAGCACCCCTCTCCATGACGGCGCGGCCCTTATTAAAGATGGCCGGATCGCGGTAGCTTCCTGCCATCTTCCTTTGTCTGCCAATCCCAATTTGCCACAGTTTTACGGTACCCGGCATCGAGCGGCCCTGGGGCTTTCGGAACGTACCGATTCTGTTGTCGCCGTTGTCTCGGAAGAGCGCGGCGAGGTGTCGCTTGCCGTGGCAGGAGAACTGCGCAGAATCGCATGCCGTGAAGAACTGGTTGCAGCCTTGGAGGGTCTGATCAACCCGCCGAGCGAAGTGCCACGCCTGACGATTAAAGAACGGCTTAAATCGAACTTACTGCCTAAAACTGCTATTCTGTTGCTTGTAACGATTTTCTGGGCGTTGATCACCACGCGTCAGGGCCAGATTGCCACTGTCACTGCGCCTGTCAGTTTCCACGGGGTCCCGGATGAGCTTGTGCTGGTAAAGAGCAGTCCGGAAGAGGTGGATGTCCAGCTGAAATCTCTTTCCAGCCTGGTTACTGAACCGGCCAAGCTGGATATCGGGGCTGATGTGGATTTGTCGGAGATTCGCGAGGGGCAATCCACGATCAGGATCAAAAGTTCCGACTTCAAGCTCCCTTCGGGCATGGAGATTGTCAATGTCAGTCCATCTGCGATCAAGGTAGTGGCAGAGAAAAAGCTCAGAAAGACCGTGCCGGTCAGGGTAACTCTGAAAGGCAGGTTGCCTCCGGGGTTGGCCGGTTACGTGGCTGTGTCCGACCCTGCGAAGGTCGAGATCGAGGGGCCGGCCGGACAGGTGGAGAGGATTGATGGGATCGGAACCGAGGATATCGACGCAGCACATCTGGTCAGCGGGAGGGAATACCTCAAAAACCTGCTCCCACCCCAGAGGCGTGTCATTGTGATGCGGGAGGACCCGGTTACCGTCAAGCTGGTTTCACGCCGAGCAGGCCGGAAAAGATTACGGAGCTATTAGTAACCTATCGATATTAAACAATAAAACCACATAGAGCTTGACTTTTGGTCTGACCTGATATAAAACGACATGGCTCGTTTTTAGAACAAGCAGAAGGAGGGAAAATGGTGCATACCCGTTACATCACACTGATATGTCTCATGCTTTTCGCCTTTCCACAACTGGTTCTGGCGTCCAAAACCCATATCGTACGTAAAAGTGAATCCTTAAATTCTATTGCCCGCAAGTATCATGTCTCGGTTGATGAGCTTAAATCCGTCAACAATATTAACGGAACTCGTGTCAACCGTGGAACCCGTCTTATCATTCCTTCCCGTGCCGATGCACAGTCGAAAAAGACCAAGCTGTCCGAAAAAACTCAGAGTTATAAGGTTGTAAAGGGTGACACCCTTCCCAGGATAGCAAAGAAGACCGGCGTTAAAATGTCTGTTTTGAGGCGCCTCAACAGCTTGAAGGGCAACAAGGTCAAGCCGGGTCAGATACTTGCATTGAATGAGGCTGCTCCGGTAGTTGAAGAGTCGCCGCGCACGGTTGGCGCCGGTAACAGGCTGGAACTGGTTAATAGGGATCTTCTTAATGATCAGGAATTCTCGAATACTTTGTCAGAGTTGAGCGACATCGATGGCGATCGCCCGGTAGATCTTGCAAAAAATCTTGGAGAAAGCAATTCCGAGATCAGCAGCCTCAAGAAGACGGCCTACAGTTTCCTGGGAGCGCGATACCGCTTTGGCGGCAATAGCCGTACGGCCTTGGATTGTTCCAGCTTCGTGCAGCAGGTATTCCGCGAGCAAAAGGTCAATTTACCCCGAACCGCCCGCGAACAGTTCTATGCCGGCACCGAGGTGATGCGAGGCGATCTGCAGAAGGGCGACCTGGTCTTCTTCCAGACGTATGCCCCGTTTCCATCCCATGTCGGCATCTATCTTGGAAACCGCAAAATGATTCACGCCTCATCGCGTGACCATCGTGTCGTAATCTCTTCCATGGATACGCCCTACTACCTTTCCCGCTTTTTGGGGGCACGCCGGATCGATACATCCAATTCCGGCGACAACATAAATTACAGTAAATTACTTCAGGGCGTCGATGAAGAGAATGAAAACGAAGTATTGAACAATGACACCTTGGGTCTGTCACTGAATACAAGTAATTGAACGTTTACTAACCGATAATTATAATTAAAAATCCGGGTCAGATGGCCCGGATTTTTTTTGCGTGTTCAACATGAAAATGCTGCTTGCCTACATGTCCGGGGCTCCGGACCGCAACGATCCGTTTGTCAGTGTCTTGCCTGCGGGGTTATGTTCCTTGCTGGCATGCCTGAGAGAGGCCGGCTTTGATGCGCTGCTCGCCAACTTTTCAGGATGGCCCGAGGCTGCCGTCATTAAGCATCTGCGGTTGCTGAAGCCGGATATCATCGGGATCTCCCAGTGGACTCACAATCGGCACGCATCACTCGATCTGGCCCGGCTTGTCCGCAGGGAACGCCCGGGTTCAACAGTGATTATGGGAGGAGCACATGCAACTTTCCGTTACAAGGAGTTGTTGGCAGAAGGCTCGCCGGTGGATATTGTTGTGCTGGGAGAAGGAGAGGCTACGCTTCAAGAAATTGCCGGCCTTGTTGCGGCGGGCCAGGATTGGAAAAGCGCCAGGGGAATCGCTTTCCGTCATTGTGGAAAGGTTGTGGTCAATGATCTGCGCCCTCCCTTGTTGGATCTTGATCTGTTGCCCATTGCCAGCCGTTACCTGGAAGACTCGATCGGTGTTGACCGAGAATTGCAGTCTGAGTTCATACTTACTGCCAGAGGATGCCCTTCGGCGTGCTATTTTTGCAGTTCGCCAGGATTCTGGAAACGCAAGATACGCTTTCGATCTCCAGCAAATATCTATAACGAAATCAGATATATCCGCGATAAGTATGGTCTGATCTACTATTCGTTGCGCGACGACACCTTTACGGCCGATCGTAATCGTACGATTGAGTTCTGCCGTCTGCTGATCGAAGGTGGGGCCCACCTGCTCTGGAACTGCCAATCCCGTGTCAACGCCATTGATGAAGAAATGTTGACATGGATGAAGCGTGCCGGTTGCGAGTGTGTCCAATTGGGGGTTGAATCCGGATCGCCGGAAATTCTGAAGCGGCTCGGTAAATCCATTACCCCCGGTCAAGTGGAACGTGCTGCATCGCTGATCAGGAAACTAGGTATAAATCTGTCGGTTTATCTTATATCTAATGTCCCCGGCGAAACGGAAGCTGATATCAAGCAGACAGTGGAACTGATTCGGCGCATCCGTCCCGATGACGGTTATGTCTCACCATTGGCCTACTACCCGGGGACCAAGCTGTTTGAAGATGCAGTGGCAAAGGGCCTGGTTGATAAAGACGTCTTCGAGGAAAACCCGGATGTTGCCGTATATGCTGCAGGAGTACCTGGCCCTGATTCCAGCCGACTGCTGAAAGCGCTTGCGGGGCATGCACAGCGTGATGCGGGCCGTTTCCGGCGCCAGAAACAGTTGCTGGGATATTGTTATACAACCAACGTACTTGCCGGAGAGTGGCATCGGCAGAATGGCAACTTTACCGCTGCCGAACAGGAATTCAGGGAAATTACGGAGAAAGAGGCTACTAATCCCTGGGGATGGTATCTGCTGGGTGACTTGTACCGCGAACAGGGTGAAGGAAGAGTTGCTGCACAGTGCTGTCGCAAGGTGCTGGAGGTTGTTCCCATGCATGGCCCTTCGTTGGCTGCCCTTGGCATAAAAAAAGAGCGGGGCCATGACGGCCCCGCTGGGTAACAGGTTCTATCTAAAGGATTTATTTCACGATCCTGATGCCTGGGATGAAAGAAATCTTGTCAAAGGTCTTGTTGAGGGTTTTGCTCTGGAAATTGGTGATCGGCGGAGTTTCCGGATACTCGATGGATTCACCTACTTTGACCTTCACTTCAGGCAGGGCCAACCAAGTTTTCTGGCCTTTGTCATCGGTGGCTTCCACATAAGTGTAACCGGCAGCATTCATTGTCTGGGTTACCTTGGCTTTTTTACCAACTCCGGCGGGGATTTCCTGGGCCTTCATGCCGGCGTGGGGATTCTCGCCAGGGGCAACGGCAGGATGACCTGGTGGCATCTGTCCCTGGGCAGGCATGCCAGCCGGTTGCTGGGGAGCCTCGGTTTTGGGTTTTTCCTTGCAACCTGTGATGGCGAGTGCGGAAATTGTAAGAAGTGTAAGAATGGTCTTTTTCACCTGCAACCTCCTGATTTTTAGTAACAGCTATTTATACCATGGCAAATCGTAAAATTCCAAGTAAAAAGATAAATCATAAAGGTAAACTATTCCGTTCCAGTATACTTGTGTTATAAACTAGTTAAAAAATTAACATTCAATAAAAGGGGGAGGGAGATGAAGATTCCGGCATTGTACCTGAAAATGGTTGCTTTGGTGCTTGTGGCGTCAACACTGCTGGTGATTGCAGGGTGCCAGAACAGGAAAAACCCCGGCGAAAAGGGTGCCCTGACCGTGGGAATGGAATTGGCCTATCCCCCATTCGAGATGACCAATGAACAGGGTGCGCCCAAAGGGATCAGCGTTGATCTCGCCCACGAGTTGGGCAAGAGTCTCAACAGGAAGATCATCATACAAAACACTGCGTTTGACGGTTTGATTCCGGCCCTTAAATCAGGCAAGATCGATCTGATCATCTCATCAATGACCATAACCGACGAACGCAAGCAATCGGTAGATTTTTCCGACCCATATCTGTCTACCGGGCTCTGTCTGTTGGTTGGGAAAAAGTCGCCGATAAATTCAATCGCGGATCTGGACAAGCCCGGCATTACCATTGCCGTCAAGAAGGGCACCACTGGCCATATCTATGCCAACAATAACATCAAGCATGCCAGGGTACTGGTGCTTGACAAGGAGGCCGCCGCAGTGTTGGAAGTGGTGCAGGGCAAAGCCGACGCCTTTATCTATGACCAGATGTCCACCTACCAGAATTGGAAGAAGCATCAGGACACGACCCGCGCCTTGCTACAGCCTTTCCAGCAGGAAAAATGGGGCATAGCCCTGCGGAAGGGTGATACGCAGCTTAAAGAGCAGATCAACGGTTTTCTGAAGAGTTTTCGAGAACAGGGTGGTTTCGAGCGGCTTGGCGATACCTATTTGAAGGAGCAGAAAGAAACCTTTAAGGAGCTTAAGTATCCGTTCTACTTTTAACAACGGCAATATTCGCCGCCTGTTCCTGGTAAAACGGAACGGGCAGGGCGAACAGGTCAAGCCGGTCTCCGCCGTTGCCAGCTGGATGGTGGTGTTTCTTGTTCTTACCCTGCTGTTCTGGTTTTCTTTCAGCCAGATCAGGTTTGCCTGGGGCTGGGGTGCGGTCTATTCATATCGGGTCATGTTCCTGAATGGGTGGCTGGTTACTATTGCCATCTCGACCGCTGCCATGGGCATCAGCCTGATCATCGGTCTGGCGACGGCCCTGGCCCAGCGTGCCTCCTTTCTGCCGCTACGCTACCTGGCCAGGGTCTATATGGAGATTATCAGAGGCACTCCCCTTCTCGTTCAGATCCTGATCTTTTTCTATGTGGTGGCGGACGCTTTCGGTATTGGCAACCGTTATCTGGTAGGGATTATCATCCTGGCCATGTTTGCAGGAGCCTACATCTCGGAGATTATCCGGGCCGGGATCGAGAGCATTGCCGAAACCCAGCTTGAGTCTGCGCGGGCTATTGGATTCACCCGTTCTCAGGTATACCGTTACGTCATTTTTCCGCAGGTGATCCGCCAGGTATTGCCGCCACTGGCCGGGCAGTTTGCCTCGCTCATCAAGGATTCATCACTGTTGTCCATCATCTCGGTCAGCGAATTCACGCTCAATGCCCAGGAGGTGAACTCCTTTACCTTCAGCACACTTGAGAGTTACCTGCCCCTGGCCATTGGCTACCTGCTCCTGACCTTGCCGATCTCACTCTGGAGCAAGCGCCTGGAGAAAAGGTTTCGCTATGCGACTTGAGATCCGTGGCGTCTCCAAATCCTATGGCGATCACAGCGCCTTGACCGACGTGAACCTTTCCATTGCAGAAATACGGGTTGTTGCACTGCTGGGGCCGTCCGGTGGCGGCAAGTCCACCCTGCTTCGCATTCTTGCCGGTCTGGAAATACCGGACAGTGGGGACATTTCACTGAATGGCGACAGGCTCCGGCCCGAGGAGGACTGGTTGTTGCGTCATCGGCGGAGTGTCGGAACCGTTTTTCAGTCCTTCAACCTTTTCCCCCACCTGACCGCCCTGAGAAATATCTCACTGCCGTTGGAGAAGGTCCATGGTTACGCCTCTGATGACGCCGCCGGTCTTGCCATGCAGTTGCTGAGTCGTTTCCAGTTGGTGGCCCATGCCCATAAAACCCCGGCCCAACTTTCCGGAGGGCAAAAGCAGCGGGTGGCAATCGCCCGTGCCGTAGCCATCAAGCCGAGACTGCTGCTGTTTGACGAACCGACATCGGCCCTTGACCCCGAGATGACCGTGGAGGTGCTGGACCTGATCGCGGAATTGCGCCAGGAGGGGCGGCCGCTGCTGCTGGTAACGCATGAAATCGGCTTTGCCCGCAAGGTTGCCGATCAGGTGGTTTTTCTCCACGAGGGGAAAGTGTTGGAATACGGGAATGCCCAGCAGCTCTTCGAACAGCCGGCAACACCAGAAATGCGGGGATTTCTCGACAAGGTTTTGCGTTATTGAACTTCACATCAACCTGAATGATTGCAACTGGGGGGGGAACATGTTCGAATCAGCGGAACTTGGTCACAAGATTAGCAAGGAAACATGGAAAAAAGAGATTCCCGGCCTGCGTGAGGCGCTTCTGGATGCCCAGTTGGACCTGCTGCAATCCAGGAAATTCCCGGTAATCATTCTTGTGGCCGGGGTCGATTGCGCCGGCAAGGGAGAGACGGTTAATATCCTCAATGAGTGGATGGACCCACGGCACATCGAGACCCATGCCCTGCGCGACCTTACCGACGAGGAACTGGAGCGGCCCCAAATGTGGCGTTATTGGCGGGTGCTGCCGCCCCAGGGCAAGATCGGTATCTTCATCGGCACCTGGTATTCCGCACCCCTGATAGAGAACGTCTACGGCGATATCAAGAACGCCGAACTGGACCAGCGTCTGGAGCGGATCAGTCGCTTCGAGAAGATGCTCTGCGACGAGGGTGCCCTGATCCTCAAGTTCTGGCTGCACCTGTCCCAGGATGAACAGAAAAAACGCCTGAAGCATCTCGAAAAAGATCCCAAGACCCGGTGGCGGGTTACCGATACCGACTGGCAGCATTACAAGCTCTATGACAAGTTTCGCAAGGTCTCGGAGCGGATGCTGCGCTCCACCAGTACCCCGGAATCGCCATGGATCATTGTTGAAGGCACTGACCCGCGCTACCGCTATCTGACAATCGGCAAGGCCGTGCTCAACGGGTTGCGCCAGCGTTTGGACACACCTGAACCGCCCAGACACGAAGAGCCGATTCCCCCGATCATGCCTACTATTGACGACCTGTTGATCCTCAGAACCCTAGATTTGTCGAATAAGATAAAAAAAGCGGATTATGAAAATGAGCTGGAAAAATACCAGGGAAAACTCAACCTGCTGACCCGCCACCAGAATTTCAAAAAGCTCTCGGTGGTGGTGGTCTTCGAGGGAAACGACGCCGCCGGTAAGGGCGGCAGCATCCGCCGGATAACCCAGGCCCTTGATGCCCGTCAGTACCGGGTCATTCCGGTTGCCGCTCCCACCGAGGAGGAACGGGTCCAGCCCTATATGTGGCGCTTCTGGCGCAATATCCCGCGCAAGGGGCGATTCGCCATTTTCGACCGTTCCTGGTATGGCCGGGTGTTGGTGGAGCGGGTAGAAGGTTTCTGTGCCCATACGGACTGGATGCGGGCCTACGGCGAGATCAACGACTTCGAGGAACAGATGGTTCGTAATCACACGGTGGTGGTCAAGTTCTGGCTTTCCATCAGCCGCGAGGAACAGCTGCGTCGCTTCAAGGAACGGGAGAAGATCGGTTTCAAGCGTTTCAAGATCACCGATGAGGATTGGCGCAACCGTGACCGGTGGGATGACTACGAACTGGCGGCCTGCGACATGATCGACCGCACCAGTACCGAGATTGCCCCTTGGACCCTGGTGGAGGCCAATGATAAATGCTTTGCCCGCATCAAAGTGCTGAAGACACTCTGCGAGCGGATTGAAGAGGCGCTGGGGAAGAACGGACATTGAGTGAGGATGTATTGTAACCGGGCCAATCAAAAGCGAGACGTCCCAGCGGGACGTCTCTACGGATGGTGAATTGATTGGAATTGGTAGAGACGCCGCCGCTGGCGCGTCTCGGTTTTGATTGAGGACGCCGCCGCTGGCGCGTCCCCGGTGGGGCGTACCGTGATTTTCAGTAATACGTAACCTGCAGCAGAGGCGCCAGGGCAGTTGGATTGGTCCCCAGCGTCGGGTCGCTGATTTCGATCAGTCCGGGTGAAACCACACCCAGGTCCTCCATGATGCGTATCTGGAAGTTGGCAAGCCCCAGTCGCTGGGCCTCTGCCATCAGCGAGGTAACGTCAATTGTTACATGTTGACCGAAATCAGCCTGCGAGATCGGAGGAATGACCGTGGTGGTCACCAGGGCCGGCTGGAGAGTTCGATCAAAGTCCGTATTGACCATGGGCTGCGTAAAGGAAACCAAGTCGATCCGGATCGGGATCGTGCCGACCAGCGGTTGTGGATTAATGCTGTTGATAACGATATCCAGGACCGCCGATGCAATGAGTGCGTTGCCGGGCACCCCCCCGGTTCCTGTGAGGGGGAAATCCAGGAAGGCGCGGTACTCCACGTTGGTGACCGGATCGATGCCGGCAAAAACACTCTGCACGGTTGGTGACATTCCCTGGGTTACCGTGTAAGAGTTGGCTGTAGAATCAAAGGCAATATCCCCATCAAGGGTCGGAGCGCTCAGAATCTGGGTAGTGACCGTGGTGGGTCCCCCCCCGCTGCTACCGCACCCCACCAACGCAACAGCCAAAATCACCATTAATGCCGCAAGGAATGTCCTTTTCATTGTCGTCTCTCCTGTTCTGTATTTGCGCAACCTTGTTATCAATGTAAATGTCTGAGAAAATGTTACCAAAAATAGGGCGGAACAAAAGGGGGGAGGATAAATAAATTCAGCGGGCGATAAATGTAGAGATCAACCCCACGAACAGGCGTTCTCCTGCACGCAGCAGCATGAAGAACAGTTCGGTAAATGGGTGTTGACGGTAAGAGATGTAGGGGCGGCGGATGTAGCAGGGACGGGCACCGGCATTGATGGCGCCCAGGCAGCCGGTCAGGAGGCGGTCATCGACCATCAGTATCCCGGATAGGGCGATGCCGGAAAGTTGCTCGATTTTCTCAAGCCCGTCCGGATAAGGTTTTTTTCGAACACCGCTGATGAAGCGCATCTGCGGGAAGCGGTTGGCGAACCATGATTTGCGGGCAGCGGTCGGCTTGTTGGAAAGGATGAAGAGGTGGTCCTCTCCAAAAACGGCCGCGCAACGGGCCAGCCATTCATCCGCCTCTGGAATTGGGGCTGTGTTGCCGTGCGGGGCAAGAACCCCGTCGAAATCCAAGGCCAGGGCGGTTATCCCATTACCCTTCAATTTAGCAGGATCAAGGGCGAGGATGTTGTTGCCTGCGTCTGTTTCCCGCAGGATGCGGGCAAGTTCGCGCCGGTTGCGGAACCCTGATGTGAATCCGGCCAGGATATGCGCGCCGATGGTCATGCCGTGCCCCGTTCCAGGTCGCTGGTCATTCCGTTAAGTCCTGGCCAGGTCTTTCTGGGCCCGGGAAACCAGGTAGTAGACGACCCCCAGGATCAGCAGGGTGCCGGCCAGAAAGGCCTGGGTGGTAAGGTCGTCATGCCGCAGGGTGGAGATGAGGATTTCCCGGATCATGGCCACGATGATTACGCCGATGAAGACGAGGATGTTGAACTTGCCCCCCTTCAGGTTCTTGATCTCGTTGTCCATGAGCTCGATCATCATCCAAAGGATCAGCAGTTCCCCCAGGGCGCTCAGGATGCCCTTTTCCACATCCCCCCTGAAGATGTTGACGATATCCCAGACAAACAGAGAGACAACGGAAATGGAGACACCGGCCAGGGCCAGCACCAGCACCAGGTTGAGTCCGTAGGTGAAACGCTCGGTCATCGTGATCAGGTATGATTCGACCTTGCGGGAGACGAAGACCTTTTTCAATTCTTCCTCGCGGTAGGAGGCGGTCATCACATCCAGATTCATGTCGAGGATTTTTTCCGTGGCCTCCCGCAGGATGCGGCGCTGCTCCCGGTCGGAATAGTTGCTGTCGATCAGGTTGAGCAGGAAGTGGCGGATCTGGTTCATGGCGGCATTTACGAAATGGGCGTTAAGGCCGATCTTGACATGGGCATGGCCGATGCGGGTCAGGTGATTCAGGTAGTGGTTGTCGTAAGTGCCGTTGAAGATTGACATGAACCAGCGGCTGTGCATATCACGAAGGTGCTGGCGGTTGCTGCTGTTGAGGATGGTGGCGGTTTCCGGCAGTCCGTAAAGGTAGTCGTAGAAGTCATCGGAAAAATGCGCCAGATGCTGGGAGGCCAAAGGCTGCAGCGTCCTGAGCAGTTCGGCGTCGTCGTCCGTAAAGCGGTAATGATCTTTCAAGTCCTGCATGGCGATCATGGTAAGAACTCCGTTAGTAAGTAAAAGGGCTGCTCGTTTTAGGCTCAGCGGCCATACTTGTAGGCAGCGGCACAGGTCCCCTCGCTGGAGACCATGCAGGCACCCACCGGCGCTTCCGGCGTGCAGGCCGTGGCAAAGAGCGGGCAGTCGAATGGTGATAGTTTGCCCTTTAGCACTTCTCCGCAGCGACAGGCAGGGTTTTCCTTCCCCTCGGGCAGGTTGAGAGCCAAGACCTTGACGGCATCAAAGGCCGCCAATTCATCCCTGATGGCCAGTCCGCTGCCTGGCAGCACACCCAGGCCACGCCACGCGGCATCACAGGGCGTAAAAACCCGTTCAAGGATTGCCATGGCCTTGCTGTTGCCTTCCCACGTTACGGCTCGGCTGTATTGAATCTCGACCCGGCTCTGCCTTGACAAGCGCTGGGCAAGTAGCATCTCGATCCCCTGCATGACATCGGCCGGTTCAAACCCGGTCACCACACATGGAATATGGTATTTTTCCGCCAACGGCTTGTAGGCGTTGCCGCCGATCACCGTACTGACATGGGCTGGGCAGAGATAGCCACTCAAATTCAGTTCCGGGTCGGCAGTCAGGATCTCCATCGGCACGGGCATGGTCTTGTGAGATGCCAATACGCAGTAGTTGGCCAGGTTGCGGCGGGCGGCATCCAGGATGCTGGCGGCAATGGCCGGTGCTGTGGTTTCGAAGCCGACCCCCAGGAAGATCACGCGTCGCTCGGGGTTGTCCTGGGCAAGTGCAACCGCATCCAGGGGCGAGTAAACGATGCGTATGTCGGCTCCCTTGGCACGCTCCTCCATCAGGGAGGACATGCTGCCTGGAACACGCAGCATGTCGCCGAAGGTGGTGACTATGTTATTCTGGTCCGCGCTACAGGCAATGGCCTGGTCCACATACCCGACCGGGGTCACGCAGACCGGGCAGCCCGGTCCCGATACAAGCCGCACGTTATCAGGCAGCAGCGAGCGGATACCATACTGGTAGATCGACATGGTGTGGGTGCCGCATACTTCCATGAAGTTGACCGGTTCGGCCAGCAGGGCGGCCATGCGGCCGATGTTGTCGGCCATGTTCCTGACCAGGTCGCGGTCGCGGAATTCATCCTGGTATTTCATTGCATATCCTCGGGCGAGAACACCTCTTTCATCAGGCGCAAGGTCTCCTCGGCATATTCTTCGTCCAGGCGCGAAATGGCAAACCCGGCATGAACGATGACATAGTCGCCCACATTGACCTCTTCGCCCAAGATCATGATACTCGCCTCTTTTTGCACTCCGTCCACTTCGGCCACGATGATGTCGCCGTCCTTGCTTAGAATCTTCATTGGTACGCCAAGGCACATGTCAGTTCGTTCTCCTCATTTGATATCCTGCAATCGCAGCCTGTCCGAGGGCGATGCCGCCATCGTTGGGCGGCACCAACCGGTGGGTGAATACCCGCAGGCCTCTTTCAGCCAAGCCAGTATATACCATCTCACTCAAAAGGCGATTCTGAAAAACACCACCGGAAAGGATAACGCGGTCGAGGCCGCACTCCGCGGCAATCCGTACACAGGCCTCAACCGAGGCCGCTGCAACCGTGGCGTGAAAGCGGCGGGCGATTACGGCGGCTGGTATGGTGGCCTTCTGGTCGGCCAGGATGGCGGGGAATATGGGGGTGAAATCCAATTTACACCCGAACTCAGCCCTGCCACTTCCCTTGAAGAGGAGTTGGCTTTCATTACCCTTGTCCTCAGGGAGAGGGTGGGGAGACATGCTTAACTCAAAAGAATATACTCCATCAGCCTCTGCTGTTTCCGCCAGCGCCTCCAGCTCTATGGCGGCCTGGCCATCATACGACACCTTTTGTCGTATATTCAGCAGTGCTGCCACGGCGTCGAACAGTCTGCCGCAGCTGGAGGTGAGCGGCGAGTTGAGACCTTTTTCCAGCATGGCACCAAAGAGTGCCCTCTCAGTATCGGTGAGGTGGGCGGCAACCGGATGGTCAAGGGAAAGGGCTGATGCGCCCAAAGCCTGGTAAAGATAAGCCAGGGCCATGCGCCAGGGCTCGCGTACGGCGGCATCACCGCCAGGCAACGGAGCCGGGCGGAAATGTCCGGCCCGCTTGAAATCGCCATAACCGCCCACAAGGAATTCACCTCCCCAGACGGTTTCATCGCTGCCATAGCCTGTGCCGTCGAATATCAGGCCGATCACATCCCCATCCAGGCCGTTTTCAGCCATGCAGGCGGCAAGGTGGGCATGATGATGCTGGACCTTGATGAGCGGCAGGTTTGCGTCCTGGGCGTGGACCGACGAGAGATAATCAGGGTGAAGATCACAGGCTATGGCCCCTGGCTTGATCTCCAGAATGGCTGACAAGTGATCGATAGTGTGACAGAAAGAGTCGTAGATGGAGTTGTTCTGCAGATCGCCGATATGCTGGCTGAGAAAGGCCTGATCCCCATTGGTCAGACAGATCGCTCCCTTCAGCTCTGAGCCGACAGCCAGGACTGCAGGCATTTCGAAGGGGAGTTTGACGGCTCGTGGCGCAAAGCCCCGTGCACGGCGGTAAAAGAGCGGGTTGCCCTGAAAAACGCGCATGACCGAGTCATCGCAGCGGATATGAATGGCGCGGTTATGGATAAGGAAAAAATCGGCAATACTGCCCAGTCTTCCCAGGGCATCGTCATCCTCAAAAACGATAGGTTCGTCGGAACTGTTGGCGCTGGTCATAACCAGGGCCTCGAAGTTGTTGTTCAGGAGCAGGTGATGGATCGGGGTATACGGGAGCATCAGGCCGAGCCAGCCGTTGTCTGGTGCTACCAGTGGCGAAACCGGGCAGTCATTGGCTTTGCGGACGATTACGATCGGGCTTTCCGGCCCGGTCAGTAAACGTTTCTCCATATCGGTCAGTATGGTCAGTTTTTGGGCGGTTGCCAGGTCAGGCGCCATGACGGCAAAAGGTTTTTCGTCACGTTTCTTGAGTTTTCGTAAACGCCCAACCGCATCGTCATTGCAGGCGTCAACCGCCAGATGGTAGCCGCCAATCCCCTTGATGGCGACAATGGCCCCACTCTTCAGCAGGTCCACGGTACGGAGAAGCGCCTTGTCCTGTTCGGCCAAGGGGGTTCCGGCATTGTCGGTCAGTTGGACCCGAGGCCCGCAGACCGGGCAGGCATTGGGCTGGGCGTGGAAACGCCGATTTTCCGGGTCCCGGTATTCCTGCAGGCAGTCCGGGCACATGGGAAAACCGGCCATGGTGGTCTTGGGGCGGTCGTAGGGGATGCCGGTGATGATACTGTAGCGGGGGCCGCAATTGGTGCAGTTGATGAAGGGGTAACGGTAGCGCCTGTCCGCGGGATCAAAAAGCTCTTGCAGGCATTCTGCACACAAGGCCGAGTCAGGGGCTATCTGAATGGCGGGTTTGCCACCTGCGCTGGGGAGTATGATGAATTCGCGGTCATCTAGGGGCGGGATTTCCTGCTCCGAGATGGCACTGATGGCTGCCAGAGGTGGCGACTCGGCTTTGATCGACTGTCTGAAGGAGGCCATTGACCCGGGCAGACCCTGGACCTCGGCTTCAACGCCGGCCGGTGTGTTGCGCACCCAGCCGGTCAAGTCGAGCCCCCTGGCCAGCCGGTAGACAAAGGGGCGAAAGCCAACCCCCTGCACGATGCCGTTGATCAGGAATCTGCTGCGGATTACTATTTTTTTACTCCTGCATCCAGCCACTGATACCACTGGTCCATTCCTTCGCCGGTGCGCGCAGATACTTCTAAAATGGTGATGCCCGGACTCACGCGTTGTGCATATTCCTTGCATTTTGCCACATCGAAATCCAGGTGGGGCAGAAGATCGGTCTTGTTGAGCAGCATGACCGTGGAGTTGTGGAACATCTGTGGATACTTGAGCGGTTTATCCTCGCCCTCGGTGACGGAGAGCACAACCACCTTGTGGTGTTCGCCCAGGTCAAAGGAGGCCGGGCAAACCAGATTCCCCACATTCTCGATCAGCATGATGTCGAGATTGTCCAGATCGAAGCCATCGGTGCCGTGCATGACCATGTGCGCATCCAGGTGGCAGCCGCTGCCGGTGTTGATCTGGCGGACCGGCACGCCGGTAGCTGCAATGCGCTGGGCGTCGTTGTCGGTCTGCTGATCCCCTTCGATAACCGCGAAGCGGAATTTATCTCCCACGTCGCGCAAGGTTCTCTCCAGCAAGGTCGTCTTGCCCGAACCTGGAGAGCTGACCAGGTTGAGGACGAAAATACCCTTGTCTTTGAACAGGGCCCGGTTAAAGGATGCCAGTCGATTGTTTTTGGCAAGGATATCTTCTTCGATTGTGATGACAGTCCGTTTCCCATGCTCATGGTGATGGTGGTCATCAGGGCCATGGTGATGGTTGTGCCGGTGTTGTTCGTCGGGGCTGCAGCCGCATGTGGTGCACATGGTTTTCTCCAGTCGGATTTTGATGATCTTATTCCAATTCCAAATCAAAGCGCCATCTGCGTCGGCTCGTCTACGGCTCCTCCACATACCGATTTGTATGCTTTTGGCGCCCCAATCCTCGCTACCGTGTTACCTTTGATTTGAAATTGGTGTTAAGTAGTTTTCATCTGGAAATAAGTAACCGTATCAGTTTCGATTCTGTTATGCAACATCGGGTGGAGCTTATTGATGTATACAGCTTCATGTGCTGCCGAACTGGAGCTGGTGCAAGCGGTAATATATGCCTTGCGCCTGGATCAACTCCTGATGGTTCCCCTCTTCCATCTTGCGGCCGCGATGCACGACCACGATCCGGTCCGCGTCCTGGATGGTGGACAGCCGATGGGCAATGACCAGCGAGGTGCGCCCCTGCATGAGCCCTTTGAGCCCCTCCTGGATCATCTGCTCCGATGCGGAATCCACACTGGCGGTCGCTTCGTCCAATACCAGGATCTCCGGGTTGAATGCCACTGCCCGGGCAAAGGAGATCAGCTGCTTTTCGCCTACCGAAAGATTGCCGCCCCGCTCTCCGATCTCCTCCTGGTAGCCTGCCGGAAGTTTTTCGATAAAGCGTTTGGCTCCTACGATTTCCGCAGCTTCGAGCACTCGCTCACGGGCTTTCCCATCCCCCAGGCAGATATTGAATTCGATGCTGCCGGCAAAAAGACAGGGGTCCTGCAGTACAATGCCGATACGTCTGCGCAGGTCCGGTATGGGTATGCGGAGAACATCAACCCCATCGATGAGGATCTGGCCAGAATCGATCTCGTAGAGTCGGGTCAACAATCTGGTGATGGTGGTCTTGCCGCCGCCACTCTCGCCCACCAGTGCTACCCGTTCACCGCGCCGGACAATGAGGTTGAAGTTTTCCAGGGCATTTTCACCGTCGCGGTATGCGAAGGAGATGTCGCGGAGTTCGATGAGTGGCGGAGTTTCCCGTCTAAAGGGGCCAGGGGGGTGGTGAAGTCTGGAGTCGCCGGTGGCAAGCTCGGCTTCACCCCCACTATCCCCTGTCAAGGGGGCGATTTGGCTCCCCGGCGTATCCAACAACGCATAGATCCGCTCAAGGGCTGCCATGGCTCCCTGCATGACGGAATATTTGGCCGAGAGGTCCCGAATGGGGGTGAAGAATTTTTCGATGTACTGGATAAACGCCACCAGAACGCCAAAGGTCAATGCCCCTTTGATGATTTCGCCACCGCCGTACCAGATCAAGAGGGCAATTGCCACGGATGAGATCGCCTCCACAATGGCATAGAGCGACGCGTCCCAGAAAATGACCGGCATGTTGGCATCGCGATACGAGGCGTTCAGTGTCCTGAACCGTTGCTCTTCATCTCTCTGGCGGTTGAAGGCCTGGACGATGGCCATGCCGCCGATGCATTCCGCCAGAAATGAGTTGAGCCGGCCCAGGCGTGCCCGCACCTCGCGGAACGATTGGCGCATCCTGCGGCGGAAGGCCCAGGCCACATAGAGTAGCACGGGGAGCACCGAAAAGGTCACCAGCGACAGTTTCGGGTTCATCCAGAGCATGACCGAGACAATGCCGATCAGCAGTAATATGTCGCCCACGATTGTTATGATGCCGGAAGCAAACATCTCGCCCAGCACCTCGACATCGCTGGTCAAGCGGGTGACCACGCTGCCGACCGGAGTTCGGTCGAACCAGGCAACCGGCAGATGGATGACATGGGAGTAGAGTTCTGCCCGTATATCGGACATGACCCGTTGGCCGACCGACTGGAGCAGATATATCACAAGGTATGAGAAGAGCGATTCGGAGAGCAGCACCAGCAGGAAGAGTAGCGCAATGCTCTCCAGCCCGGCCAGTTTGCCGGTGGTTATGTGCCCGTCTATGGCCAGCTTGATGATCCAGGGTTGTGCCAGTCGGCAGGCAGCCACCACCGGCATGAGAAACAGCACGCCAACAATGGCGACTCGATACGGCTTAACATACCGGGAGAAGCGAGCCAGGATTCTGGCGTCATAGGCTTTGCCGGCTATCTCCTCTTCATAGATACCACCACGATGCATCATGACTCCGCAAGCAGGCCAAGGATTTCTTGGCAAATACAGTTAATTTTACCGAAATTCATGCAACGTTACCAGATTTGACGCAAGAAGTGAAACAACGACTGTTGTCTCTGCTAATTTTCACTGATTAAAACCTTTGGTTGCATATTCTATGGTTTTGTATATAAAGATCACTAGGTTGTCGCAATGTGCCGAACTGCCGGGATATAAAATCTCTCTTTTCAGCATTGGAAACCGGCAGTTCCTCATCGGCGTTTGCAGTTGGAAGCGTGCCAGCTTGGTTTGATAATACCCTGATTTGAAAATAGGTTTATATGCCTCCAGTCAGAGATGAAAATCACTATCCACGTATGATACCCGGCAAAATTGTGGTCATTTATGCCCTTGCCGGCGGCTTGTGGATACTGTTTTCCGACACTCTGTTGGAATTCATGGTGAAAGATTCGCAACTCATGGCAAGGATTGCTATTGTCAAGGGCTGGGGCTTCATTCTGGTAACCGCGGTCATACTGTTCACATTCATCCAACGCTATGTAACCCGGCTGAATGTTGTCAATGAAACGCTTCGCGAATCTGAACGCCGCTTCAGGGAGCTCATGGAGCGGGTCCATATGATCGCCGTCATGCTTGATACCAATGGGGAAATTACCTTTTGCAACGATTTCCTTTTGGAATTGACCGGTTGGACGCGCGAGGAAATATTGGGTAAGAGCTGGTTCGAGATATTCATTGCACCAGACATAAGAGAACGGTTGCTGGTCATGTTTCGGGATGGGATAAACAGCGGCGATCTGCCCTATCATAACGAGAACACCATAATTACCCGTGCCGGCACCGATTGCCTGATTGTATGGGACAATACGCTGCTGTTTGATGTCAATGGTGTTGTGGCTGGCGTTGCCAGCCTTGGGCTCGACATGACGAAGCACCGTAACCTGGAGTCCCAGTTGCGGCATTCCCAGAAGATGGAATCCATCGGGACATTGGCGGGCGGCGTTGCCCACGACTTCAACAACATTCTCACTGTCATCATGACCTGTACCGAGATGCTGCGCAGCAAGCTGGGCGACCGGGAGCGGGCCTTGACTCTGATAGACCAGGTACTGAACTCGGCCCAAAGGGCTGCCAAGCTTACCAGCAGTCTGCTGGCCTTCAGCAGAAAACAGCAGATAGCTCCCCGTCCATTCAGCCTCAATGAACTGATCATTCAGATGCACAGTTTTCTGGAGCGGATAATCGGCGAGGATGTGGAGCTGATTACGGACCTGTCTGAGGGTGAGTTGATCATCATGGCGGACCGGGGACAGATCGAACAGGTAGTAATGAATATCGTTAGCAACGCCCGCGATGCCATGCCCAAGGGGGGCAGCCTTACAATATCAACCGGCCGGACCTATCTGGACAGGCAACTGCTTGATGATGGGGGAGCGGTTGCGGGCTGGCACGCAGTTTTGACTTTGGCCGATACCGGGATAGGCATGGCCTCGCAGGAACAGGAACGGATCTTCGAACCCTTTTTCACCACCAAGGATGTGGGTAAGGGCACTGGCTTAGGGCTTTCCATGGCCTACGGCATCATCAGGCAGCACAATGGCTGGATTGCCGTGAAGAGCGAGGTTGGCGGTGGCAGCCGTTTCATGATCTATCTCCCGCTTGCCGAAAAAGTGCCTGATGCGGGTACCCAACCCAGCGTGAACGGCAGTCATGGGGGCGAGACCATCTTGCTGGTGGAGGACGATGAACAGGTGCTGCTGGCCAACGAGGCAATGCTGGAAGAGTGTGGTTATCATGTGGTCACATCCCGGAGCGGTGCAGATGCCATCGAGCTTTTCCACGGCCAGGGCGGCAACTTCGATCTGGCAATCATCGATGTCATCATGCCGCACATGAACGGCAAGCAGCTATATGAAGCTCTGATCAAGTTAAATCCGCGGTTGCGGGTGCTGTTTACCAGCGGCTATACCTTTGATGTCCTGGACCGTACCGGCATCCCCGAAAATTGTCCTTTTGTCTCCAAGCCCCTCGTTCCAGAGGAATTTCTCCGGGTCGTGCGGAAGCTGCTGGATGGCAAGGCCTGATCCCCCCACCAATCTTTCTCCCCCCAAAACAAACAGGCTATAAAAACGTAACAGCGGTATTTTATCAAATTGCCTTGCGCCAGGCCAGACGTCCTTCCAGCCAGCGGGAGAGGGATGTGAAGGCGAAACAGAGGATAAAGTAGACAACGGCAATGAAGATGAAGATTTCCGTGGGATAGGCCATGGTGCGGTTGTTGATCTGGGTGCCGACATGGGTCAGTTCGGATACCCCCACGATAAAGGCCAGGGAGGTGTCCTTGATCAGCGACACGAACTGGTTGACAAAGGAAGGGATCATGTTGCGCAGTCCCTGGGGCAGGATGATGTAGAGCATGGCCTGCCAGCGTTTGAGTCCGGTTGAGATGGCTGCCTCCATCTGCCCCTTGGGAATGCCTTCGATGCCGGCCCGGACGATCTGCGACATGTAGGCCGAGGTAAAAAAGGTCAGGGCCATGATGACGGTTCGGACCTCGGGGAATGTGCCGAAGATGGCCGGCAGCAGGAAGTACATCCAGAAGATCACCATCAGCAGCGGCATGCCGCGAATGATGTTTATGAATGCCATGCTCGGCAGGCTGATCCACCGGTGTCTGGAGACGCTCAGCAGGCCCAGCAGCAGACCCCCGAAAAACGAGAGGATGCAGGAGGTCACTGCCAGGTAGATGGTCAGGCCGACCCCTCCCAGGGGGCCGTGGGGGTAGCGGCCGATCATGAAGTAGGTGAAATTGTCCGCAATGACCTGGAAGTTGGAAAGGATGCTCATCTCAGGCCGCCATGTGGATCTTGAGGATCCGCTCGTTGTACTGGTGCATCAGGAAGGTGATGATGAACGAGAGTGCCAGGTATACCAGGGTGGCCGCGGTGAATGCCTCGAAGCCCTTGAAGGTGTAGCTTTCCACCTGTCGTGCCTGATAGGTCAGTTCCATGACGCCGATGGTCATGGTCAGGGATGAGTTCTTGGCCAGGTTCAGAAACTGGTTGACCAGCGGCGGCACCGTGATGCGGATCGCCTGGGGCAGGATGATGTACTGCATGGAGCGCAGATACGAGAACCCGGCACTGCGGGCCGCCTCCATCTGCTCTTTTGGTATGGAGAGCACTCCGGACCGGATGTCCTCGGCGATAAAGGCTGAAGTGTAGATGGTCAGGGCGATCAGTCCGGCGGCAAATTCGAAGTTCTGCGTCAAGAGCCAGTCGTTTACTGCTTCGGGAAGCAGCTTGTAGGAACCGAAATACCAGAAGAAGATCTGCACCAGGAGCGGCGTGTTGCGGGTGAACTCCAGGAAGATGCATGCCAGCCAGCGGAAGGGCTTGAAGGCGCTCATGCGCATGATGGCCACGATCAGCCCCAGCAGGAAGGAGAGGACAATGCCCGCGGCAGAAAGCTGCAGGGTGACCTTGACCCCGGACACCAGCCAGTCGAAGTATTTGCCCGACAGGATTATGGACCAGTCGAAATGGTAACTGAGCACGTCTAACCCTCGTTTAGAATTACGAGTGTGGTGCAGTGGGTGAGGAGGGCACATTGCCACCCCTCACCCATTGCGTTTCACGGGCCTTATATGCCGGCCGTGATCTTGAAGGTCCGTTGCAGATGGTATTTGCCGAACCACTTGTTGAATATTCTGGCGGCTTCGCCGGACTTTTCCATCTCCAGAAGGGTCTTGTTGACGAAATCAACGAGGTTCTTGTCACCCTTGCGCATGCCGAGACCATAGGGCTCGTCGGAGATGCGGATACTCGGGATTTCAAATTTGCTCTTGTCCGGTGCCTTGTCCAGGATACCGATGAGAATCGATTCGTCGGTGGTTACGGCCTGGACCTTGCCCTGTTCCAGGGCCAGCAGGGCCTGGGGATAGTCGTCGAAGGAAAGTACCGTGGCAGAGGGGATGGCCTTCTTCACGTTCTGCTCCGACGTGGAGCCCTTGGCGGTGCCGATCCGTTTGCCTTCCAGGTCCTTCAGGCTGTGGACTGCGCCCTTGCGGGTGATGAACTTCTGGCCGGTCACGAAATAGGTGTCGCTGAAGTCGATGACCTTGGCCCGTTCGGCATTCTTGGTCATGGTTGCGGCAATGATGTCGATGTTGCCTTCCTGGAGTTGCGGCATGCGGCTGGCGGATGTAACCGGCTTGAGTTCGACCTTCACGCCCAGCTTCTTGGCGATGGCCCGGACAAAGTCGATGTCGTACCCGACAATGGTGCGGGTCTTCTCGTCAATGTATCCAAAGGGGGGCAGGGAGTCCTTCACGCCTGCCACCAGCACACCCTTCTGCTTGACCGCCGCCAGCGTGTCGGCCGGTGGCGCGGCCAGTGCGGCCTTTGCTGAAATGGCAGCCAGAACCATCATCATGAACAGCGTTCCCAGTTTCTTCATAGTGCATCCTCCTTTGTTTTTTTTCGGATAAACTCGGTACAGCAAGGATCTGCTTCGTCCTGACGGTCAATGCATCGGTGACAGCAGTTGCTTGAGGAACTGTCTGGCACGATCATGTTGAGGGTTTTTGAAAAACACCTCAGGCGCGGCCTCCTCCAAAACCGTGCCGGCATCCATGAATACTACCCGGTGGGCCACCTCGCGGGCAAACCCCATCTCGTGGGTCACCACAACCATGGTCATGCCGCTTTTGGCCAGATCCTGCATGACCGAGAGCACCTCGCCGATCATTTCCGGATCAAGGGCTGAGGTGGGTTCGTCAAAGAGCATGATCCTGGGGTTCATGGCCAGGGCGCGGGCAATGGCCACGCGCTGCTGCTGACCGCCGGAGAGTTGTGATGGGAAGGCGTCGCGCTTGTCGGTAAGTCCGACTCGTTCCAACAGGGTCATGGCCTGTTCTTCGGCCTCTTTCTTTGAGGTCCTGCGGATCTTGATGGGGGCCAAGGTGATGTTTTTCAATACGGAGAGGTGCGGATAGAGGTTGAACTGCTGGAAAACGAAGCCGACTTCTGCCCGCAATTTGTTGATGTCGGTCTTTTTGTCGGACAGGTCCATGCCGTCAACGACCAGCCTGCCGTCGTCAATCGGTTCCAACTGGTTGATGGTGCGGATCAGGGTCGATTTGCCCGATCCGGACGGCCCGCAGACCACCAGGACCTCGCCCTGGGTGACGTGCAGATTGATGTCGTTGAGAACGTGCAGCTTTTTGAACCATTTGTGCACGCCGATGAAGTTGATCATGCTTGCTCCCGACAGAACTGAATGAAAACGTGGCACAATGTAGGATGGATGTATAGCATAATATTAATAATCCAGCAAAGCGGAAATAGAATGTGTGTTGAAGACAAAAATAGTCTTTTTGGTGGTGGTGTTTCAGCTTATAATGAATAAAAAGTATACTCTATATAAACACTCTGACAATTAAGTTCTTTGCGTGAATGTGGGAAGGGGATGGGGAAATGAATGCAACTGTCACCGCGGTTGAATTAGACGAAATGTTGAAGGGTGGCAAGGCCGTGACCATTATCGACACGCTGCCGCCCGAGTATTACGACCAGGGACATATCCCTGGAGCGCTCAATGCCTGTGTCTATGAAATGGTATTTCTCGACAGGATGGCCGAACTGGTGGAAAAGCGCGATTCCAGGCTGGTGGTATACGGATCTAGCGATCGCTCCCATGGGGCCGAGGTGGCGGTCGAAAAGCTGAACCGGGCCGGATACCGCGATGTTCATGAACTGGCCGGAGGGCTGGAGGCATGGTCGGGTAACGGTTTCCGGCTCGAATCATCCGGCAGTGGGCAGAAAGAGGAGGCCCTGGTCATAGCCGACGGCCGTTATGCCATCGATGCTGCTGCCAGCCGGCTGGAGTGGAGCGGTCGCAACATAGCCAAGGGCCATCACGGCACCATTGCAGTGTCAAGGGGGAGTATCAGCATGGAGAACGGTTTGCCTTTGTCCGGTGAATTCGTGCTCGACATGAACTCGATAGTCAACCTTGATCTTGAGGATGAAGCATACAACAGCATGCTGATAAGGCACCTGAAGTCGGATGATTTTTTCGACGTGGCACGTTATCCGACCGCCACATACAGCCTTGGTGCCGCGGAGCCGCTCCCCGGAGCCACGCCCGGATCTCCCAACTATCTGCTCAAGGGGGTACTGGAGCTGAAAGGCCAACAGAGGCCACTGAATCTTGCGACCGAGGTTGCGGTCATGGAACATGGGGTGCTGAAGGCGCGGGCGGCCTGCGATTTCGATCGTACCTTGTGGGGCGTCATCTACGGATCGGGACGTTTCTTCGAGAAGCTCGGCATGCACCTGGTCAGTGATCTTGTCACGGTGGAGATTTTCCTGCAGGCTGTCCGGCAAGGTGGCTGAACAGGGTTAAGGGTTTCCGGGTAACCGTTTGCCGGGTCACATCATGTCGACCGGATCGATATCGATGGTTTCACGGACAGTGGCAACTTTGTCCCGTTTGGAGATCCAGGCCGCGAGCAGGCGGCGCAGGTCGCCTCGGGAAGGTGATTTGAGGAGGATCTGGCGGCGAAAGCGGCCACGGAGACGGTAGAGGGGGGCAGGGGCAGGCCCAAGCACCTCCACCCGCACTTTGAGTTCGCGTTTGAGTTGCAGCAGCAGGCGAGCGGATGACTCGGCCCGCTCTTCGACGCCCTGTTCAGTGGTGCCTGAAAAGCCCAGGCCGGCCAGAAAGGCAAATGGTGGGTAGCCGGCTTCGCGGCGGAATTCCAGTTCCTGCCGGTAGAATTCCTGAAAATCGTGCGCAATGGCGCACTGTACCGCATAGTGCGATGGATTCAGCGCCTGGAGTAGCACTTTGCCGGGCAAATCCCCGCGACCGGCCCTGCCGATAACCTGGGATAATACCTGGAAGGTGCGTTCGGCGCCTCTGAAATCCGGCAGATTGAGGCTTGCTTCGGCGCTGATCACCCCCACCAGGGTGACGCCGGGAAAGTCATGGCCTTTGGTAATCATCTGGGTGCCTATGAGGATATCCGCGGTTCCGTCCGCCATGCGCGAGAGGATGCGATTATGGCTTCCCTTGCCGGAGGTGGTATCGCTGTCCATCCTCAGGATGCGCGCTTGGGGGAGGCTCTGGCGCAGATCGTGTTCGATCTTTTCCGTGCCGGCCCCCAACTCCTTCAGTTCCAAGGCGTTGCAGGAGGGACATGTGCCGGGGGCTGGCACGGCGTAATCGCAGTAGTGGCAGATGCTTTGGCCGCGGCTCCTGTGAAAGGTGAGGGTGACCGAGCAGTTGGGGCAGGTGAGCGGCTGGCCGCATTCGCTGCACAGCAGATAGGTGGAGAAGCCGCGCCGGTTGAGGAAGATGATTGCTTGGCCCTGTGTTGCCAGGGTTTCGTCCAGGGCCTTTTGCAAGGGCGCTGAAATGGTCTCTTTCACCCCCTGCATGGGCACCACTTCGACTGTAGGCATGGGGATGCCGCGGGCCCGCTCCGGAAGGGAGAGAAGCCCCAGTTTTCCTTGCTCTACGGCATAGAGGCTGGTGACAAGCGGCGTGGCCGAGCCGAGGATCACGGCGGCCCGTTCCATTCTTCCCCTCACCAGCGCCAGGTCCCTGGCGTTGTAACGCAGGCCGTCGGCCTGCTTGAAAGACGCCTCGTGTTCTTCGTCCACCACGATGATACCGATCTTTTCGAGCGGTGCAAAGACGGCCGAACGCGCCCCGATGACGATGCGAACCAGGCCGCGCCGGATTCGGCGCCATTCGTCATAGCGCTCGCCATCGGACAGGGCGCTGTGGAGGATGGCGATACTTTCGCCAAAACGGGCACGGAAACGCCGAACCAGTTGGGGTGTTAACGATATTTCCGGCACCAGCACAAGTGCGTTTTTGCCTTGGTTAATGGCATGTGCTATGGCCTGGAGGTAGACCTCGGTCTTGCCGCTGCCGGTTACGCCATGCAGCAGGAATGGTGCAAACAGCGGCTTGTCCAAAGAGGTGCAAATCCGCTCCAGGGCCGATGCCTGGTGCGGGTTTAGCTCCTTGCGCGCATCCTGCTCCGATGGATCTTCGCTGAATGGATTGCGGTAAACCTCGCGCTCTTCCCTGGTAACGAGTCCCAGTTCCAAGAGTCGGTTAAGCTGCTGCGAACACGGGCCAAAACGCCGGCGCAGTTCCGCGGCAGGCAGCTCGCCTCCCTCCCTGATAGTTTCAAAAATCTCGGCGGCCTTTTTCCCCAGGGCGATACTCAAGGAAGCCGATTCTTTGGGCTGATAGAAGGATTCGTGCCGTACTTTCCTGCCACCGGAAACTACCTGGGCACCATTTCCGCCCTTGTTCGCGCTTTGCAGGTTGATGCCGGTGGGGAGTGCGGTTTTAAGCACTTCACCAAGGGGATGCAGGTAATAGGAGGCGACCCATCGGAAAAATTCCAACTCATTGCCGGTCCAGAGCGGTTCATCATCGAGAACTTCGATGACTTTTTTCAGGCCTGAGGCATCAGGTCTTTCGAATATGTCCAGGATGTAGGCCGTCAGTTTGCGCCCGCCAAAGGGGACGAATACCCGTTTGCCAGGTGCGATCTCCTGGCTCATGCCGGTATCTACCAGGTAATGAAAGGTTCTGTCCAGCGGCAGCGGTACGGCAACTTCTATGATTAGGGATAAGGTCTGCATGGCCTGCCGGTTCACCTGTGGGTAACGATAGTTGCGAATTCAGATTTCTGTAAGGGGAGCCCATTGACTTCAAACCCACAGCTTATGATGGTCACTAAATAGCACAAGCGGGAAATGCATGTATACTTTATTCAAAATTTTTCTGGGGCAGCGGGCGGCTTGTATCTATCCAAAGGGTCTGGTTAATAACTGAAAGCAGGTGACAAAGGATGAATCTCGATTCGACGCGTCCGGAACGGCAGAAGAACCCTGAAGGGCTGCTCCGGCTTTTCCTTAAGACAGCGATAGTATCGGTCATTGTTATTGTCACGTTGAAGGTGTTCAGCTTCTATCAGGTGTTTTCAGGTTTCGTGATTTCCACCGCCGAAGACAACTCGGTCCAGCTGTGCCACCTGCTGCTGGATCAGCAGAAATCATTTCTGTTTCGGAATGTCCCCGGTCAGGGCATGCAACTGGCCATCGACGGCAAGGAGTTGCCTGTCCTGGACCGTAACATGCGCAGTTTCCTTCACCCCTTCAACATTATCAAGATCAAGATCTACGATAACAATCGCCGGATAATCTACAGCACCGAGAAGGCGCTCATCGGCTTGGTCGATGCGAACAACAAGAGATTAAGCAAAGCCTTGGCAGGCAAGGCCGATACGGAGTTGGAAACCAAGGGGCAGACCCATGACCTGTCCGAGGAAAAACTTTTGGATGTTGATGTGGTGGAAACGTACATTCCCATCAAGGATAGTGCCGGCAAGGTGCTGGGGAGCTTCGAGACTTATGTGAATGTTACGAAGTATCGGGCCCAGATCAGAACCGGCCTGCTGATCCTCACGGCGGTCCTGGTGCTGATCCTGGTGGCGGTATTCGGCTTCTCCTACATCCTCATCAGGAAGGGCGTCAATCAACTCAAGCAGGCTCAGGCAGAATTGGAGATGCTGGCGGTTACCGACGTGCTGACCGGAATTGCCAACAGGCGTAGGGTCATGACCCGTGGCGAGGAAGAATTTGCGCGGGCCATCCGGAGCGGAGAGAGGAACAGTCAGCCAGCGCAACTGTGCTGCGTCATGCTGGACATCGATCATTTTAAAAGGGTAAACGATACGTTCGGGCACCAGGCCGGAGACCAGGTGCTGCGCGAGGTGGCCCAGCGCCTGCAGCGGAGCGTCAGGCCATACGATATCATCGGGCGTTATGGCGGAGAAGAGTTTGTGGTGCTGTTGCCCGATACCTCGTTCGAACAAACCCGCTTGGCCGCGGAACGGATCAGGATGGCGGTCTGTTCTGAGCCGATCAGCATAAACGGCGACGGGATAACGGTTAGCATCAGCCTGGGAATATCATGTTTAATTGCTGAGGACCACTGCTTGGACGACTTGCTGAAACGGGCCGACGAAGGGCTCTACAAAGCCAAAAATGCCGGACGCGACAGAGTTGAATGGGTATAGTGGCGACTTTACGAGCGGCAAATTTATGGAGTTAATGCCCTACCAGTATTTCTTGGGTGGTTCTGTCTTGCCGACCTGAATGATCTCCGCATCGATTATCTTGAACATGTCACCCAGATCGTTGACCCAGGCATCCCCTTCATCAAGCGGAATCGGAACCTCGCGTTTGCCGAGGAAAACCTCTTCGCCATTTAACAAGGCTACCCATTCCAATGCGCCGGTCATCCAGATTTTGGTTTTCAGTTCCATGCCTTTTCCTTTATGGGGGTAACCCCTTGTGATTGCTTGTTGATTAATCGGGTTGGCGCAAGGGCTACCCTTATGAAAGCCTGCTTTTGAAATCAGGGTAACCGAAGCTGCGCTTGATGTCCAGCGTTCCGGTATCCGGCTCGAAGGTGCAGATGTGGGGCAATTGAATGCCGTTGAAGGTCGTGTTCTTGACCATGGTATAGTGGGCCATGTCCAGGAAGGCCAGTCGGTCACCGGTCTTAAGGGGGGCATCAAAGGACCAGTCGCCGATCACGTCGCCGGCCAGGCACGAGGGACCGGCCAGGCGATAGGTGTGGGCTTTTTCGCCGGGATCGAAGCCCCCCTTGATTCCTGGCCGGTAGGGCATCTCCAGGATATCGGGCATGTGGCAGGTCGCCGACAGGTCCAGGATGGCGATATCCATCTCGTTATGGACGATATCCAACACTTCACCCACCAGAACCCCGGTACCGATGGCAATGGCCTCGCCCGGCTCCAGGTAGACCTCCAGTCCGTACTTTCCCTTGAAATAGCGCACCAGTTCCACCAGGGCGTCAATATCATACCCCTCGCGGGTGATGTGGTGCCCGCCCCCCAGGTTCAGCCACTTCATCCCTGGCAGGAATTCGCCGAATTTTTCCTCAAAGACCTTTGCCGTCCGTTCCAGCGGCTCGAACAACTGCTCGCAGAGCGTGTGAAAGTGCAGCCCATCGACTCCGCTCAGGGATCGCCCCTCAAACTCCCTGCGTGGAATCCCAAGCCGGGACTTTGGTGCGCAGGGGTCGTAGATGGCGGTGTGCCCTTCGGAATGCTCCGGATTGACCCGCAGACCGATGGATACACGTCCCTGCTCCTTTTCCCACAGCGGCCGGAACCGTTCCAGCTGGTTGAAGGAGTTGAACACGAGGTGGTTGGACACCTGCAGCAGCTCTGCGACATCGCTTTCCTTGAAGGCGGCGGCAAAACTGTGCACCTCGCGGCCGAATTCCTCGTAGCCGAGCCGCGCCTCCCATGGCGAGCTGGCGCAGACGCCGTGGAGCGTTTCACGGATCAGGGGGAAGACGCTCCACATGGAAAAGGCCTTCAGCGCCAGCAGGATTTTAGCCCCGCTCCGTTTCTGCACGTCATCCAGGATTGCCAGGTTGTGGCGAAGTCGGCCCAGGTCCACCACATAGGCCGGTGAGGGGGCCAGGGAAAGGATTTTATCGATGTCGATTCCGGTCACTGTTTACAGCTCGGGCCACTCGCCGCCATCTATAACCACGGTCGGCAGACCCATTGGTCCGAGTACCTCCAGGAACGGTTCCGGATCGAACTGTTCCATGTTCCAGACACCTGGTGCGTGCCACTTGCTCGTCAGCATCATGATGGCGCCCACCACGGCCGGCACGCCGGTGGTGTAACTGATGGCCTGGGAGCCGACTTCCTTGAAGCAGGCCTCGTGGTCGCAGATATTGTAGATGTAAACCTGTTTGCGCTGGCCATCCTTGAGGCCGCGGGCAATAACGCCGATGCAGGTCTTGCCCTTGGTGAGGGGCCCCAGGGAGCCGGGGTCGGGCAGCACCGCCTTCAGGAACTGCAACGGCACGATCTTCTGGCCGTTGTACTCCACCTCGTCGATGCGGGTCATCCCCACGTTCTGCAACACTTCCAAATGTTTGAGATAATTGTCGGAAAAGGTCATCCAGAACTGGGCCTTTTTGATGGTCGGGATGTGCTTGACAATGGACTCCATCTCTTCGTGGTACATGCGGAAGACGTTCATCGGCCCGATTCCTTCGGGAAAATCGAAGGAGCGCTTGGTGGCCAGGGCACCGCTCTCTACCCACTGGCCATTCTCCCAGTGGCGGCAGGTGGCGGTTACCTCGCGGATGTTGATCTCCGGGTTGAAGTTGGTGGCAAAGGGCTGGCCGTGTGAACCGGCATTGGCGTCAATGATGTCGATCTCCTGCACCTCGTCCAGGTATTTCCTGGCGGCCAGGGCAGTGTAGACATTGGTGACGCCCGGATCGAAGCCTGAGCCGAGCAGGGCCATGAGGCCGGCATCCTTGAAGCGCTCCTGGTAGGCCCACTGCCAGGAGTACTCGAATCTGGCCGTATCCAGGGGCTCGTAATTGGCGGTGTCCAGGTAATCGACCCCAGTTTTCAGGCAGGCATCCATGATGTGCAGGTCCTGGTAGGGGAGGGCCACGTTGATGACGAGGTCGGGCCGTTCTGCCTTGATCAGGGCTGCCAGTTCAGGCACGTTGTCGGCATTTACTTGGGCGGTCTTGACCGGCGACGGAATCTGGGCTGCAATGGCTTCACACTTGGACTCGGTGCGCGAGGCCAGTGTGATCTCGCTGAAGATGTCCCGGCGCTGGGCGCATTTGTGGGTTACGACCTGGCCGACGCCGCCGGCGCCGATGATGAGGACTTTGCTCATAACACATACCTTCCTGAATTCAATGAGGTAATGCAACTGATAAATGATACGGGCATTCGCTCAATCGCGCAATATCCGTAACACAACATTTACACGAAACGGGCTATTCCCCCAGATAGGTGTATCCCAACAATGTCCGGTCCAGGAGTTCGATGAAGTGGCTGCTCTCTTCGATGGAAATCTTCCGCAAGGCGACGTTTTTCTCCAGGTTGTCCCTGACGTGCTTCAGGATCTCCGGTCCTTTGTACTGGACGTATTTCAGGCTTTCCCAAGTGACGTCGCCGTTTATGACCGTGTCGATCATGTAGCCGGTCTTCTTGTTGAAGGTGATATGAACGGCGTTGGTGTCGCCGAACAGGTTGTGCATGTCGCCGAGGATTTCCTGGTAGGCGCCGATCAGGAAGAAACCGATGTAGTAATCCTCTTCCTTGCGGATGCGGTGGAGGGGGAGGAATTTGGTCCGGCCGTTTTCGCCGACAAAGCTGGTGATCTCGCCGTCGGAATCGCAGGTGATGTCTGCGATGGATGCCATTACGTCCGGTTTTTGATTGAGGCGCTGGAGCGGCATGATCGGGAAGATCTGGTCGATGGCCCAGGAGTCGGGGATGGACTGGAACAGGGAAAAGTTGGCGAAGTAGGTTTGGCGCAAGGCCAACTGAAAATTCTGGAGTTCCTCTGGTATTGGCTTGATTTTTTCGACGATGCTGTTGATCTTTTTAATGATTTTGGAATAGATCCATTCGGCGATGGCCCGGTCATTGAGGGTCAAATATCCCAGATTGAACAGGCTGACCGCCTCGTTGATGAGTTGCAGCGTATCGTGGTAATCCTCGCGCAGGGAGTAGCGGTCGATGCTTTTGTAGATGTCCATCAATTTTTTGACCGTGGGCGCGGTGATTTCGGATTGGGCCAGGATCTCCTCGAAATCCGGCATCATGTGTTGGGTGTTGGTGTTCAGGACGTTGGTGACCAGAACCGAGTAATGGGCAACCGTTGCCCGGCCCGACTCGGAGATTATATTGGGGCAGACCACGCCGGCCTCGTCGCAAATATTCTTGACCTGGTAGATGACGTCGTTGGCGTACTCCTCCAGGGTGTAGTTGACGCTGGAGAAATAACTGGATTTGGAGCCGTCGTAATCGACACCCAGGCCGCCGCCGATATCCAGGTATTCTATGCCGAGCCCGAGTTTTTTCATCTCGGTGTAGATGCGGGTTCCCTCGATCAGGGCGGTCTTTATCTTGTCGATCTTGGTGATCTGGCTGCCAATGTGGAAGTGCAGGAGTTTAACCGTGTCGATCATGCCGTTTGCTTCCAGTATCTGGATGGCGGCAATGATTTCTGACATCCGCAGTCCGAATTTGGCATCTTCGCCCCCGGAGGTGGCCCATTTGCCGGTTCCCTTGGAGGAGAGTTTGACACGGATTCCCAGTTTGGGTTGGATGCCGGTCTTTTTGACGAGATCTACGATCTTTTCCAGTTCGAACAGTTTTTCCACCACCAGTGTGATGTCGTAGCCGATCTTGGTGGCGTAGAGAACCGTTTCGATGTATTCGGCATCCTTGTAGCCGTTGCAGATGATCGGCAGGCCATTGCCGGTGGAGATGGATATGCCGGCAACCAGCTCCGGTTTTGAGCCAACTTCCAGGCCGATGTTGTAGCGCTTGCCGTAGTTGGCGATAGCCTCGACGACCTGGCGCTGCTGATTGACCTTAATGGGGAAAAATGTCTGATATTTGGCGGGGTAGTCGTTTTCCTGGATGGCGCTTCTGAAAACCCGGTTGATGCTGGCAATGCGCCCCTGAAGGACATCCATGAAGCGAAGCAGTATGGGGGGCTTTATTTTGCGCTTGATCAGGTCGTCAACCAGTGCCCGCAGGTCGATGGAATGCTTGGAGTTGGACGATGGATGGACGCAGATGTTGCCTTTTTTGTTGATGGAAAAAAGGTCGGCACCCCAGTTGTCGAGGTTGTAAATCTTTGCGGAATCGTTAATTGACCAGCGCTCCATATTCAATCTCCTCATCTGGTAAAGATGGTTGACAAAAAACTCTTACTTAAGGTTTCCAACCGGAAGCTTCGTAGATGATGAAGCTTGCATTTGATTCTGGAGCAGCCAGGTTTGCGGTAATCGATGTTTCCCCCTGAAAGCTGCCGGATAAACCGCTTATGGGGGTGATCACCAAAGGCATCGATTACCAAATATGGATGCGTCGTCACATATGCGCAAAAAGACCTGAAAATATCCTTCAAACCGGCTTTCGTGTCAATTGTTTTTTAGCATTATCCGTTTACTGACACTGTCAACCTTGACAACAACGCAAGGAATGGTTACATCTTTCATAACCCTGTGAAGTTTTTTTAAATCAACTTCGTTACACGGATGACCGATATGCCACGTTCTCCAGGCAGGAAACCGTATCATTACGAGATGTTCAACCAGCAGATTGGTGAAATCAGAAGCCTCCTGCATATACTTGAGATGCGGGATGGACTTGATGAGGCTGCTAACCGTCCTTTGTTGGACATTTACGAGACCGGCGAGGGGGTTATCCTGGAGTTCGACCTGCCCGGCTTCAAGCTGGAAGATATCAGCCTGAAGGTGTGCGGCCTCATGCTCATGCTGGATGCGTACAAGCCGCGGGAGGCAACCGATGGCGGTCTGATATGCATGGAGCGCCATTTCGGGCGTTTTCACCATGCCGTGCATATTCCCGGCAACGTAGATCCCTGCTCCATCACGGCTGAATACCGAAGAGGTGTGCTGCGGGTGGTGTGCCCCAAAACCGGTGAATTGCAGGTACCTATAAAGGAGATTACGATTGAGTGACCTTGAAAAAGATACAGAGAAACAGGAAACCGAAGAACTGAAAATTCCTGAGGAAATGCCGCTTCTGCCGGTCAGGGACGTGGTGGTTTACCCGTTTATGATCATTCCTCTTTTTGTTGGCCGGGAAATGTCCGTGAAGGCGGTTGACAGCGCCCTGGCCGGGGACCGCATGATCCTGCTGGCGACCCAGCACGAGATCAGCGAGGAAGATCCAGCGCCGGACAAGATTTACACGGTCGGCACCGTGGCCATGATCATGCGCATGCTCAAGTTGCCCGACGGCCGGGTAAAGATCCTGGTTCAGGGGCTGACCAAGGCGCGCATTGCGGAATATACCTCGGAAAAACCCTTCTACACGGTGCGCGTCGAGCGGATGGTGGACGTGCCCCTGGTGGATATCTCGCTGGAGACCGAGGCGCTGATTCGCACTGTGCGGGAGCAGTTGACCAAGGTGATAGAGCTGGGCAAACAGATCTCTCCGGAAGTGATGGTCATACTGGAAAACATCCAGGATCCCGGCAGCATGGCTGACCTCATCGCCAGCAACCTGGGGCTCAAGGTGCCGGATGCCCAGCAGTTGCTGGAGATGAATGACCCGGTTTCGCGGCTCACCAAGATCAACGAGATCCTGAACCGCGAAGTTGAACTGCTCAGTGTCCAGGCCAAGATCCAGAGCGCCGCCCGTGAAGAGATGGGCAAGAACCAGCGGGAATACTACCTGCGTGAGCAGTTGCGGGCGATACAGCAGGAGCTGGGCGATGGCGAGGGGAAAGAAGATCTCGTCGAGATCCGCAAGGCCATAGAAACCGCCAAGATGCCGGAAAATGCGGAAAAAGAGGCTCTGAAGCAACTGAGCCGCCTGGAAAACATGCATCCCGATGCCGGTGAGGCCGGCATCATCCGTACCTATCTGGACTGGTTGGTTGAACTCCCCTGGAGCAAGTCCACCCGCGATAGCCTCGACATTATCAGGGCTCAGAAAATCCTGGATGACGACCATTACTACCTGGACAAGATCAAGGAACGTATCCTGGAATTTCTGGCGGTGCGCAAGCTGAAGAAGAAGATGAAGGGGCCGATCCTCTGCTTCGTGGGGCCTCCGGGTGTTGGCAAGACCTCTCTGGGCAAGTCCATTGCCCGGGCAATGGGACGCAAGTTTGTCCGTATTTCCCTGGGTGGGGTCCGTGACGAGGCCGAGATCAGGGGCCATCGGCGCACCTATATCGGCGCGTTGCCGGGCCGCATCATCCAAGGCCTGAAACAGGCCGGCACCAATAATCCGGTCTTCATGCTGGACGAATTGGACAAGCTCGGCTATGACTTCAAGGGCGACCCCTCTTCGGCACTCCTGGAGGTATTGGACCCGGAACAGAATCACTCTTTTTCGGACCACTACATAAACCTTCCCTTCAGCCTTGCCAATGTAATGTTCATTGCCACGGCAAACCAGATCGACCCGGTGCCCTCGGCCTTGCGTGACCGTATGGAGGTGATCAATCTCTCCGGTTATACCGAGGAAGAGAAGCTGGAGATCGCCCGCCGCTATCTCGTCCCGCGGCAAAAGAAGGAGAACGGCCTCAAAGACAAAAACATCAGCTTTGATGACGACTCCATCCGCGACATCATCGCCAAGTACACCCGGGAGGCCGGCCTGCGCAACCTGGAGCGGGAGATCGGCAAGGTCTGCCGCAAGGTGGCACGCAAGGTGGCCGAAGGAAACAAGCGGCTTGTCAAGGTGACCGCCAAAAACCTGCAGACTTTCCTGGGAGCCCCCAAATATCTGCGGGAGGAAGACCTGGACAAAAACGAGGTCGGCGTAGTCAATGGCTTGGCCTGGACACCGGTAGGAGGGGAAATCCTCCATATCGAGGCCAGCCTGATGCAGGGCAAGGGGGGCCTGACCCTGACCGGGCAGTTGGGGGATGTCATGAAGGAGTCGGTCCAGGCGGCCCACTCCTATATCCGTGCCCATTCCGGTGAACTGCACCTGAGCCCCGACTTCTTTCAACAGCATGAAATCCATGTCCATGTCCCGGCCGGGGCGATCCCCAAGGATGGCCCCTCGGCCGGTATCGCCATGACCACTGCTTTGGTCTCGATCATCAGCCGCATACCGGTCAGGAAGGATGTGGCCATGACGGGCGAAGTCACCCTGCGCGGCAAGGTGCTCCCCATCGGCGGGCTCAAGGAGAAGATCCTGGCTGCTGTCCGCTCGCGGATGAAGATGGTCATCATCCCGGACCAGAACAAGAAGGATCTGGAAGATATCCCGGCCGAGATCCTCAAGAAGGTCAAGATCGTTCCGGTCCACGAGGTGGACGAGGTGCTCCGGCTGGCCTTGGAAAAATATCCGCCCCAGCCACCGAAAAAGGCGCCTGCCAAGAAAGAGTCCGCCCCGGTCTCTAAATCAAAGGCTAAAGGCACTGCCGAGGCGCGGGTGTGAAACTTGGCGAGCTCGGCGAATTCGGCCTGATCTCCCGCATCGCAGCCAATGTCTCCATGGGCCACGGCGTCATCACCGGCATCGGTGATGACGCCGCCGTTACCGCCGTTACTCCCGGCATGCAGCTCCTGACCTCCACAGACATGCTGCTGGAGGGGGTGCATTTTCGCCGTTCATGGCACGCCCCGTACCTTCTCGGGCGCAAATCGCTGGCCGTGAACATCTCCGATATCGCCGCCATGGGGGGGATCCCCCGCTGGGCGACCCTCTCACTGGCCATCCCCAAGGATTGTTCCCTCGAATACCTGGACTCGTTCACCAAAGGTTTTCTCTCCCTGGCCGCGGATCATGGTGTGGCCCTGATCGGCGGCGACACCTGCCGCTCGAATAGTGGCCTCATCATCTCGGTCACCATCCAGGGGGAACAGCTCCCGGAGATGGTCGTCCGCCGTTCCGGCGCCCAGCCAGGCGACGAGATCTGGGTGACCGGCACGCAGGGGGATGCTGCTTTTGGGTTGGCGTTGCTGGAAGGGAAAATTGCCCCCTTCCGTCAAGGTAGGGGGGGCGAAACGGATGATGCGGAGCGTTATCTCATCTCCCGCCTGCTGGACCCAACTCCCCGTATTGCCACCGGGCGAGCCCTGGCTGAATCAGGGCTGGTCACCGCCATGATCGATATCAGCGACGGACTTATGGCCGACTTCGAACATATTGCCGAACTGTCCGGAGTCGGCGGTACCATTCAAGCCGACACACTTCCAATTTCTCCTGCCTTGCAATCTGCCTCGCAACATCTTTCCGACTTTCCTTACTCCCTAGTTCTGTCCGGTGGTGAGGATTACGAGCTCGCCTTCACCGCCCCAGTAGACCACCGGAAAAAAATCATCGAGATTACGAAAAAAAGTGGCATAGATGCTACACCTGTTGGTATAGTAACAAGCTCGCCGGGGGTGAAGGCAGTACGGTCGGATGGAAGCCAGATAGCCCCGCAAGCCCATGGTTTTACACACTTTACATAGGATCTGAAAGGAAAAACAATGCAACAGGCAGTCATTCCAGCGACTCAGGCCCGGCTCTGCGCCGATGCCATCCGTTTTCTTTCCATAGACGCCGTCGAGAAGGCTAATTCCGGCCACCCCGGCCTTCCCATGGGGGCGGCTGATTGCGCCTTTGCCCTGTGGGGCAACTTCCTTAACTTTAATCCAGCCGATCCGGTCTGGCCCAATCGCGACCGGTTCATCCTCTCGGCCGGGCACGGTTCCATGCTACTCTATTCGCTGTTGCACCTGTTCGGTTTTGGTCTGTCCATCGAGGAATTGAAAAATTTCCGGCAATGGGGCAGCAAAACTCCGGGCCACCCGGAATTCGGCCATACGGTCGGGGTCGAGGTGACCACCGGACCTCTGGGGCAGGGTTTTGCCAATGGTGTCGGCATGGCCATTGCCTCCAAGATGGCGGCCGAGCGTTTCAACACCGACAGCTTCAGCCCTGTCGACCATACCATTTACGCCCTGGCCGGCGACGGTTGCCTGCAGGAGGGGATCAGCTACGAAGCCGCGGCCTTGGCCGGCCACCTCAAGCTGGGCAACCTGGTCTACATTTACGACAGCAACAGCATCACCATCGAAGGCAAGACCGATCTGGCCTGGTCCGAAGATGTGGCTGGCCGCTTTACCGCCAGCGGCTGGCATGTGCAGAAAATCGACGGCCACGACTACGGCCAGATCACGGCGGCCCTGGCAGCGGCCAAGGCCGAGACCGGGCGCCCTTCGCTGATCATCGCCAAGACCCACATCGCCTTTGGCAGCCCCAAATGCCAGGATTCATCCGGCGCCCACGGCTCACCCCTGGGCAAGGACGAGATCGCCGCGACCAGGGCCAACCTGGGCTGGCAGTACGGTCCGTTCGAGGTGCCGGAAGAGGTGGCAGCTACCTGTAAAAAGCGTGTGGCGGAATTGAAAAAGGGGTATGACGCCTGGCAGCAGGGCTTTGCCGCCTGGCGCGGGCAAAACCCCGAAAAGGCCCAGTTGTGGGATGATATGTGGCAGAAGCGGCTACCGGAAAATCTGGCCGAAGAACTGATCGCCTGCGTGGCCGGCAAGGATGGAGCCACCCGGGCCCTCTCCGGCGCGGTGCTGCAGAAGGTTGCGGCCCTGGTTCCGGCCCTGGCCGGTGGTTCGGCCGACCTTTCCCCTTCCAACAACTCGGATATCAAGGGTGCGGCCTCGGTGCAGACCGATTCTTTTGCCGGCCGCAACCTGCACTTCGGAATACGCGAACACGCCATGGGCGCGGTCGTCAACGGCATGGCGCTCTATGGCTGCTTCATTCCCTACGGTGCCACCTTCCTGGTCTTTTCCGATTACTGCCGTCCCGCCATCCGCCTGGCGGCCCTGATGAACCAGCAAGCGCTCTACATCTTCACCCACGACTCCTTCTTTGTGGGCGAGGATGGTCCCACCCACCAGCCCGTCGAGCATGTCGCCTCGCTGCGCATGATCCCGAATCTGCAGTTGTTCCGCCCGGCCGACGGCCTGGAGACCGCTGTGGCCTGGCAGTCGGCCCTGCAGCGTACCAACGGCCCGAGCGTACTGGTGATGACCCGCCAGAAACTCCCGGTCATAGTCCGCAATAGCACTACCGGCCCGGCTGACATCCTCAAGGGGGGGTATGTTGTCTCCTCTCCCGAAGGGACCGCCGACGTGGTTGTCATGGCCAGCGGCTCCGAGGTGCACGTGGCGGTCGAGGCTGCGGAGAAGCTCGCTGCACAGGGGATCAAGGCCCGCATTGTCTCCATACCCTGCCTGGAGCAGTTCATGGCCCAGCCGGCAGCGTATCGCGACGAAGTGCTCCTCAAAGGTGTCCCCCGCGTGGCTTTCGAGGCGGGACGGGGCGAATCCTGGGGCAGGCTGATCGGTTGCGATGGTCTGTTCATCGGCATTGACCACTTTGGCGCTTCGGCACCGGACAAGGTTCTGGCCGAGAAGTTCGGTTTCACCGCGCCCCAGGTGGCGGAGAAGATCGAGGCATTTTTGAAAGGGTAACCTGACCTCGGGAAGGCAACAACCACAAAGGCACAAAGACGCCAAGCAATCAACAGCGGTCTCACGCCGCAGCCACGCCAATAATGGGTCTTGTCGTTTATTGCCTTGACGGCCTTGTTTTCTTTGTGACTTGGCGTCTTGGTGGTTCAAAGGTTATTCAGGTTTCGTATCAATGGAAATGATTGAACTGCTCAAAAAATCTCTCCTCTTTTCCGGGTTGAATGTTGACGATCTGGCTGAACTGGCTGCCATCACGGTACGCCGCAAGTTCGTTAAAGGAGAGGTATTGTTCAGCGAAGGAGAGGAAGCCACAGGCTTTTACCTGCTGGTTTCGGGCAGTATCAAGCTGTGCCGCGTTTCCCCTGACGGACGGGAGAAGGTACTGCACTTTGTCCACCCTCGTGAAACCTTTGCCGAAGCAGCCTTTTTCGGTGATGGCAGATATCCGGCCGAGGCCCGTGCCCAGGCTGCGGGAGAGGCGCTCTACCTTCCCAAGGCCGGCTTTCTGGATCTGATGAGCAGGAACTCGAATTTCTCCCTCAATCTGGTGGTATCCCTTTCCTTGATGCTGCGCCAGTTTGTCCGGCAGATCGAGGAACTCTCCTTTGCCGACGTGACCTCTCGCCTGGCCTCTTTCCTGGTCCGGAGGGCCGCAGAAAAATCAGCCAGTTACGGCGGCATCACCTACATCGACCTGGGAATCAAGAAGGGCGAACTGGCATCAAGGCTCGGCACGGCCAGCGAGACGATTTCACGCACCCTGCGCAAGCTTAAGGATGACGGAGTCATTGAGGTCCAGGGCAGCCGGGTGGTTGTCCACCAGATGGAGAAACTGCAAAGACTGGCGGAGCGGCACGAGTAAATGAAAGGTGGCCACTGCGTTTTCCGACAAAGGAGATAAGACATGCTGATCGTTATGAACCACAACGCTAACCAGGCGGATATTGACGCCATTATCGATACTGTCAAGGATATGGGCTTCACTGCCGCGCCTATTCCGGGCAGCGAGCGGACCGCCATTGGCGTGCTGGGCAATCATGGCTATGTCGATGACAGCAAAATCCTGGAAATGGCCGGTGTCCAGCGGGTAATCCATGTTTCCAAGCCCTATAAGCTCGTTTCGCGCGATTTCCACCCCGAGGACACCATTGTCGACGTTGCCGGAGTCCGCGTCGGGCAGGGGTGCCGTCCCGTGGTGGTTGCCGGGCCGTGCGCAGTGGAAAGTGAAGAGCAGATCATCAGGACGGCCTGCTTCGTCAAAAAGGCCGGTGCCGACATGCTGCGCGGCGGCGCCTTCAAGCCGCGCACAGGGCCACATACCTTCCAGGGGCTGCGGGAGGAGGGGCTGAGGTTGTTGGCATTGGCCGGGAAAGAGAGCGGCCTGCCCATAGTGACCGAAGTCATGAGCCCCGACAACGTTGGACTGGTGGCCGAATATGCCGATCTGCTCCAGATAGGGGCGCGCAACATGCAGAACTTCGATCTGCTGCGCGAGGTGGGCAGGATTCGCAAGCCGGTATTGCTGAAACGGGGCATGAGCGCCACCATCGAGGAGTTTCTGGCTGCGGCCGAGTATATCCTGGCCGAGGGAAACGAGCAGGTCATACTCTGTGAGCGGGGCATTCGCACCTACGAGACCGCAACCCGCAATACCCTGGATTTGGCTGTGGCGCCGTTGATCAAGGAGTTGTCCCACCTGCCGATTATGGTCGATCCCTCCCACGCCACCGGCAAGCGCAGCCTCGTGCCCCCCATGAGTCTGGCGGCATTGGTGGCCGGAGCCCACGGGGTCCTGGTGGAGGTTCATCCGGAGCCGGAAAAGGCACTTTCCGATGGCCCCCAGTCCTTGACCTTTCAGGGATTTGAATCTTTGATGGAAGAGGTGCGACGTTTAGCGAATTTTCTCGGTTACGCCTGAGAATCCTGTATACAAAACGCTTGTAAACTGGGTTAGCCGGATGTAATATAGGGACGTAAGAATCGTTCTCTCTGCCCTGTTCGATGGTTGCAGCGCCCGGGCGGAATAAATAAAGAACGGGGGACCTTCCCTACCGTGGTGTGCTGCCCCAATGCGGGAATTGCCTGAAGCGGTATATGGTCGCCCACCTGTTAAGGAACTCGCCGGAGGTCCTTTAGGCTAACGGCAGGGCGGAGAGAACGTAAAAAAATAGAGGGGATGTCTGGAAACGGGCATCCCCTCTTTTTTGTGGCAGCAGTATATGGAAGCAATGTCAAGCCAGTTTTTGTGATGGGCTGAAAGTGTTGGCAGAGCGGAGATGGACGTGTATATTGCGGTAACTAAACAAATGATTGATTCTTCGCAAGGATGTTACGAAATATGAGTGCAGTGCATTACGATCACGTCAACTTTATCTGGACCATAGCCAATCTTCTGCGCGGCCCCTACCGGCCGCCTCAATATCGCAAGGTCATGCTGCCGCTCACCGTGTTGCGCCGCCTGGATTGCGTCTTGGCACCGACCAAGGACAAGGTCATTGCCGAGCATACCAAGCTCAAAACCGGCAAGTTGAAAGAAGATGCCATTGAAAAGACCCTGAAGCAGAGGGCCGGGCACCAGTTCTACAACACCAGTCCCCTGACCTTTGAGAAGATGGTGGCGGCCCACGAGAGTATAGCTGCGGACCTGAAGAGCTACATCAACGGCTTTTCTTCCAATGCCCGCAGGATCATCGAGAAGTTCGGGTTCGAGGAGCAGATCGACAAGCTGGACGACACCAACCGCCTCTACCCGATCATGCAGGAGTTCGCCAAGATGGACCTGAGCCCCAAGCGGGTGAAGAACACCGACATGGGGTATATCTTCGAGGAGTTGATCCGCAAGTTCAACGAACAGGCCAATGAGGAGGCGGGCGACCACTTCACCCCCCGCGAGGTTATCCGGCTCATGGCCCACCTACTCTATACGCCGGACGATGAGGTCTTCAACCAGCGCGGCCTGCTGGTAAAGATCTATGACCCGGCCTGCGGCACCGGCGGCATGCTATCAGTCTCTGAAGAGTACCTGCGGGAGCATAGCGAAGGGCTCAACATCGAGCTGTTCGGCCAGGAGTACAACGACGAATCATGGGCCATCTGCTCCGCCGACATGCTGATCAAGGCCGAGAGCCCGGAGCGGATCATCCTGGGCGACACCTTCGGCGACGGCAAGACCGAGGACGGCTACCCCAACGAGACCTTCCACTACATGCTGGCTAATCCCCCCTTCGGTGTCGAGTGGAAACCGGAAGAGAAGATCGTGCGTAAGGAGCACGAAACCTTCCGCTTCGATGGACGCTTCGGCGCCGGCCTGCCGCGTATCAACGACGGCTCGCTCCTGTTCCTGCAACACATGATCTCCAAGATGGAGCCGCCACCGGCGGATGGGGGACGCGGTTCGCGCATCGCCATCGTCTTCAACGGCTCGCCGCTCTTCACCGGCGACGCTGGCAGCGGCGAGAGCAACATCCGCAAGTGGATCATCGAGAACGACTGGCTGGAGGCGGTCGTAGCCCTACCGGATCAGCTCTTCTACAACACCGGCATCTACACCTACATCTGGATTGTGACCAACCGCAAAAGCAAGGAACGCAGAGGCACCGTGCAGCTCGTTAACGCCGCCGGCTTCTGCCAGAAGATGCGCAAGAGCCTGGGCAACAAGCGCAACGAGATCGGCGACGGCCGGGATGGCAAGCCGGATCACATCGGCGCGATAACACGCCTCTACGGTGATTTCCGTTCGGCCAAGCAAAGCAAGATCTTTGCAAACTGTGACTTCGGCTATGCCAAGATCACGGTCGAGCGCCCCCTGCGTCTCAACTTCCGGGCTGATAGCGTGCGGATCGCCCGTTTGTGGGATCAATCGGCGTTCAAGGGTTTGGCTGAATCGAAAAAACGGAAAGACAAAAAGGAGGTTCAGGCGGAGGAGTTGGCCGGTCGCCAGGAGCAGAACGCCATAATTGCCGCCCTGAAGAAGATGGACGCAGATCGGCTTTACCTGGATCGTGAGGAGTTCCTTGACGCCCTGGACCGGGTGTTGAACAAGGCCAAGCTCAAGGTCGCGGCGCCGGCCAGGAAGGCCATCATCAACGCCCTTTCCGAACGTGACCCGGAGGCCGCCATCTGCCGCGACCCCAAGGGAAACATAGAGCCTGACTCCGATCTGCGCGACACCGAGAACGTACCGTTGCCGAAGACAATACAGCTTCCCATCAAGGATGAAGACCTGCCCAAGTTGATTCCGGCTTGCGAGGAGTACCTGAAGCGCGAAGTGCTGCCCCACGTGCCGGACGCCTGGATCGACCACAGCAAGACCAAGGTGGGGTACGAGATTCCCTTCAACCGCCACTTCTACACCTATGTGCCGCCCCGGCCGCTGGAGGAGATCGAGCGGGATATCAAGGCCATCGAGCAGGACATCCTGCGCATGCTTGCGGAGGTAACCGCATGACGAAGGGTGCAAAGAAAGAGCAGAAGGCAGCTTCCGAAATCATCCTCTACCAGACCGAAGACGGCAAGAGCCGTATCCAGGTCAGGCTGGAAGATGGGACCGTCTGGCTTACCCAGGCCCAGATGGTAGAGCTGTTCCAGACCACCAAGCAGAACGTCAGTCTGCACATCAAGAATATCCATCAGGAAGGCGAACTGACGCCGGAGGCAACTGTCAAGGAATACTTGACAGTTCAACCTGAAGGAACCCGTAACGTCCGTAGGAAACTGGCCTTTTACAGCCTCGACATGATCATTGCCGTCGGCTATCGCGTTCGTTCCCATAGGGGCACCCAGTTCCGTCAGTGGGCCACCGAGCGGTTGCGGGAGTACCTGGTGAAGGGTTTCACCATGGACGACGAGCGGCTCAAGGAAGGCCGCACCCTCGGCGCCGATTATTTCGACGAGCTGTTGGAGCGCATTCGCGACATCCGTGCCTCGGAGAAGCGTTTCTACCAGAAGATCCGCGACATCTACAAGCTGGCGGTGGATTACGACGCGCAGAGCGAGGAGACCAAAGACTTTTTCCGCATCGTCCAGAACAAGCTGCACTGGGCCATCACCGGTAAGACCGCCGCCGAACTGATCGCCGAGCGGGCTGACGTTACCAAGCCCAACATGGGGTTGACCGCCTGGAAAGGGGCCAAGGTGCGCCGTAGCGACGTGACCGTGGCCAAGAACTACCTGAACGAGGAGGAGATCAGGCAGCTCAACCGGATCGTCACCATGTACCTGGACTATGCCGAGACCCAGGCCGAGCGGCGGCAACTGCTATACATGCGGGACTGGCGGGAAAAATTGGATGCATTCCTCCGCTTTAATGAGCACGAGGTACTGGAAAACGCGGGCCGGGTTTCGATGGAGGTGGCTCAGCGGCTGGCCCTGGATGCCTACGATACCTTCAACCGGAAGCGCTTGGCCGATGAGGCGGCACGGGAGGATGAGGAGGATTTCGAGCAGTTGGCGCACGAGGTTGAGGAGCAGGGCAAAGGGGCGAAGCGATGAACTATCGTCCGTATCCACGGTATAAGGATTCCGGTGTGGAGTGGTTGGGGGAGGTGCCGGAGGGGTGGGAGGTTGATCGGCTACGTTTCCATATTACCACAAACCCTGCAAAGTCAGAATTAAATGGGTTTGCTGGTGATGATCCGGTTTCATTTGTGCCGATGGAAGCGGTCGGTGAATACGGCGGTCTTTCCCTTGAACAAGTCAAATTACTCGATGACGTGGGCAATGGTTACACGTATTTCAAAGATGGTGATGTAGTCGTTGCCAAGATAACGCCATGCTTTGAGAATGGTAAGGGCGCAATAGCCGAAGGGCTGGAAAACGGCGTCGGATTTGGCACGACTGAGTTGCATGTATTGCGCCCGTCAGATGGGATGAATAAAAGGTTCCTGTTTTATCTGACCATAAGCGACGCTTTCAGAAAGATCGGCGAATCGTACATGTATGGCGCGGGCGGGCAAAAACGGGTGCCGGAAGATTTCATAAGAGACCTTCGTCATCCGACCCCTTCACTCTCTGAACAACTCAACATTGCCACTTTCCTCGACCGCAAGACCGCCGAAATCGACGCGCTGATCGAGAAGAAACAGAAGCTGATCGAGCTGTTGCAGGAACAGCGGATCGCCATCATCAGCCATGCCGTGACCAAGGGCCTGAACCCGAAGGCGCGCATGAAGGATTCGGGTGTATCGTGGCTGGGCGAGGTGCCGGAACATTGGGAGGTTAAGCCACTTAAACACCTTTGCGATGTGCGTGGAGGCGTTACGAAAGGCAGAAATCTTGAGGGTCTTGAAACTTTAGAACTACCATACCTCCGCGTGGCAAATGTTCAGGATGGCCATCTCGATCTTACGGATGTAACCACGATTGAGGTACCCATTTCTGAGGTTGAGCGATACTCACTCAAGGTTGGCGACATTTTAATGAATGAAGGTGGTGACAATGACAAGCTCGGTCGTGGGGCGTTATGGACCGGCGAGATTGAGCCATGTCTGCATCAGAACCATGTGTTTGCCGTTCGTCCGAAGTCGATAGAGTCTGAATGGATAGCCCTCATCACTCAGTCAAACTACGCCAAATTCTATTTCTACCAGCAAGCAAAACAAACCACGAATCTAGCCTCGATATCCTCAACGAATTTGAAACAACTTCCGGTTGTTTTGCCGCCAGAGCACGAGCGGCAGCGAATTTTAGAGCATGTTGACAGAGCTACGTTTCTGCTTGATCGTATCTTAGATGGCATTACCGCCGGAGCAGAGAAGCTTAAGGAATACCGCACCGCCCTTATCTCCGCCGCTGTGACCGGCAAGATCGACGTCAGAAGCGCGACAGCATAAATATGGTTAACAGGCTCACCCGCTAGAGCAGGTGGCTGTTAACCACATCGTAAAGAATTTGAAGGAGGCCCCATGCCGGTCGATCATCGCGAACGGCGGTTTGAAGACGCCATCGAACATTCCCTGCTGACCGCCGGCGGCTACGCCAAAGGCGATCCGGTGCTGTTCGACCGTGAGCGGGCACTTGATCCCTCCATCCTGATCCCCTTCATCATGTCCACCCAGCCCAAACAATGGGCACCCATCGAGAAATACTACGGTGCTGACGCACCCAAGGCGGTGCTGGACGACCTGTGCAAGGCGTTGGAGAGCGACGGGGCGTTGACCGTGATCCGCCACGGCTTCAAGTGCTTCGGCAAGCTGCTGCGGGTGGCCTTCTTCAAGCCCGCCCACGGCATGAACCCACAGGCGGAGAAGAACTATGCCGCCAATTGCCTGACCGCAATCCGCCAGCTCCACTACAGCACCAAGAATGAAAACTCCCTCGATCTGGTTCTCTCCCTGAATGGCCTCCCCATCGTCACCGTGGAACTGAAAAACCCGCTTTCCGGCCAGACCGTGGAGGACGCCAAGGCGCAGTACAAAAATGACCGCGACCCGAACGAGCTGATCTTCGCCTTCAAGAAGCGGACCCTGGTGCACTTTGCTGTTGATCCCGACCTGGTCTTCATGGCTACCCGGCTGGAAGGAAAATCGACCTACTTCCTCCCCTTCAACCGGGGCAACAAGGGCGGTGCCGGCAACCCGGACAACGGCGACAACTACCGCAGCGCCTACCTGTGGGAAGAGGTCTGGCAGCGGGACAGCCTGCTGGACATCCTGGCCCGCTTCCTCCATCTCCAGGTGGAGGAAAAACGGGTAGCCACCAAGCAGGGGATCAAGAAGCTGCGCAAGGAGACCATGATCTTCCCCCGTTATCACCAGTTGGACGCGGTGCGGCGGCTGGTGGCGGATGCCCGAGAGAGCGGGGCGGGCAAGAACTACCTGGTGGAGCATTCGGCCGGCAGCGGCAAGAGTAATACCATTGCCTGGCTGGCGCACCGGCTGTCGAGCCTGCATACGGAGAAGGACGAGAAGATCTTCGATTCAATCATCGTCATCACGGACCGGGTGGTGCTGGATCGGCAGTTGCAGGACACCATCTACCAGTTCGACCATACCCAGGGGGCGGTGATCAAGGTGGACAAGGACACCACCCAACTGGCCGAGGCGCTGATCGGCAAGACGCCGGTCATCATCACCACCCTGCAAAAATTCCCCTTCATCACCGATGCCATCGACAAGCTAAACAAGGAGCGCAAGGACGACAAGCTGGCGCTGGACGTGAGTGGGCGGCGTTTTGCGGTGATCGTTGACGAGGCTCACAGCTCCCAGTCGGGCGAGACCGCTACTGAGTTGAAGGGGGTGCTGAACCGGGACGGAATCGAGGCCGCCGCCAGGGAGCAGGCCGAGGCGGAAGGGATGGAGGATTTCGAGGAGGAACTGCTGCGGCAGATGGCCAAGCGGGGTAAACAGGAGAACATCAGCTTCTTCGCCTTTACCGCCACCCCCAAGTTCAAGACCTTCAAGGTGTTCGACGCGCTGGGGCCGGATGGCAAGCCACCGTTCCACCACTACAGCATGCGCCAGGCCATCGAGGAGGGGTTTATCCTGGACGTGCTGGCCAACTACACCACCTACAAGGCATATTACGGCCTGATCAAGAACATCGAGGACGATCCTGTGCTGGAGAAGAAGAAGGCAGCCAAGGCGTTGGCCCGCTTCCTCAAGCTCCATCCCCACAGCCTGGCCCAGAAGACCGAGATCATGATCGAGCATTTCCGCGCCCACACCCGCCACAAGATCGGCGGCAGGGCCAAGGCCATGGTGGTGACCGATTCCCGGGCCAGCGCGGTGCGCTACAAACTCTCCTTCGACAAATATCTGGACAGCAAGGGTTACGGTGACATTAAGACCCTGGTGGCGTTCTCAGGCAGCGTTGAAGATAGCGACTTCCCGGGCAAGAGCTTCACCGAGCCGGGCATGAACCAGGGGATCAAGGAAACCGAGCTGCCGGAGAAATTCGGCGGCGAGGAGTACCAGGTGCTGATCGTGGCGGAGAAGTACCAGACCGGCTTCGACCAGCCGCTGCTGCACACCATGTACGTGGACAAGCGTCTCTCCGGCGTGCAGGCGGTGCAGACCCTGTCGCGCCTCAACCGCACCGCGCCGGGCAAGAGCGACACCTTTGTGCTGGACTTCGTCAACGAGCGGGACGAGATCTACGATTCCTTCAAGCCGTACTACACCTATACCCCGGTAGCCGATACCCCGGAGCCACGCCAGATGTACGACCTGCATACCAAGCTGGACGGTTATCATGTCTATTTCAAGGAAGAGATCGAGGCGTTCTGTCAGGTCTACTTCGCCCCCAAGTTCCGGGAAACCGAGAAGGACCATGCTCGACTGTACGCCATCCTCAACCTGGCCGTGGACCGTTTCAAGCTGCTGCAAGAGGAGGATCGGGAGGAGTTCAAGGGGCTCTTGGTCAGCTTCCGCAACCTGTACGCCTTTCTCTCCCAGATTATCCCTTACCAGGATTCGGACCTGGAGAAGCTCTACACCTATGCCCGATTTCTGTTGACCAGGCTGCCGCGCCGCACCGGCAGCAAGGGGTATCACTTCGAGGACGAGGTGGGGCTGAAGTACTACCGTCTGCAGAAGATCGGTGAGGGTTCCATCAATCTGGCGGTGGGCGAAGCGGAGGAGCTGTATGGCCCGACTGAGGTGGGCACAGGCACGAGCCGCGAGGAGCATGTCCGGTTGTCGGAGCTGGTGGGTATCCTCAACGAGCGCTTCGGCACCACCTTTACCCCGGCGGACCAACTCTTCTTCGACCAGATCCATGCCGAGGCGATTGCCAACGAACAGCTGCAACAAGCGGCCAAGGCTAACACGAAAGACGATTTCAAGTACGTCTTCGACAAGGCGCTGGAAGGGCTTTTGATCGAGCGGATGGAAGGGAACGAGGATATCTTCGTCCGGCTGATGAATGACGACGAGTTCAGGTCGATTGCGGGTGGATACCTGCTGGATAAGGTATATCGAGAGATTCGTACTGGCAAAATGTCAACTGTTTAGTGTTCAACACGAAAGTTATGAATCTATTTCAAGGTATTTGCTAAACAATCCACCAGGCGGCTGTTCTCTTCTCTGGTGCGCACCGCAATCCGGAAAAACCCGGATGTCAGGCCCGTGAAGGTGGCGCAGTCGCGGATCAGTATCCGCTGTCGCACCAGGCGCTCCTTAAGTTCGATTGCGGTGATGCCGCCGGTGATCTGGACCAGCAGGTAGTTGACGCTGGATGGATAGGCCTTGAGCATGGGAAATGCGGTGAGCTGATCTAAGAGGTAGTTGCGCTCCTGCCGGATCAATTCGCTGGTCTGCCGGATATGCTCGCTGTCCTGCAGTGCGGCAACCCCGGCGGTCAGGGCCAGGGTGTTGACGCTCCAGGGGCCACCCATGGCGTCCAACCGCTCGGTCAAGGTATCGCAGGCGATGGCGTAGCCCAGCCGCAGGCCGGGAATTCCGAAGAATTTGGTCATGGAACGCAGGACAATGCCGTTTTTGCCCCTGGCGATGAGCTGTTTGGCGGAGGCCTCCTCGCAGAAGTCCATGAAGGCTTCATCCAGTATCAGGAAAGTGCCCGAAGCTGTGCAGATCCTGTAAATCCGCTCGATGACGTCCAATGGATAGAGGTGGCCGCTCGGATTGCCCGGGTTGCAAAGGTAGAGCGCGTCAAAGCCCTCTGCCAGGGTACGTTCGAGAGCATCCACATCAAGATCGAAGCTGTTTTCCGGAGAGAGTGTGAAATCGCGGGTTTCCCACCGATGTTGGTTGAGGGACCGTACATATTCGCTGAAAGATGGGGCTACGATCAGGGCGCGTTTGCCGTGGATTACGCCAGGGAGGTGATAGATGAGCTCGGTGGAGCCATTGGCAATGACGAGGTTGGCTGGCGACAATCCGTGGTGTCGGGCCAGGGCCAGTTTCAGATCGCGATGGCTGCTGTCCGGGTAGTGGACCAGGCTGTCCAGGGCAGAGGCCAGGGCATCCTTTACCAATGGCGACATCCCCAGCGGATTGATGCTGGCCGAAAAGTCTGTGATCTCTTCCGGCAGAACCCCGAGTTGCCGGGCTACTGTAAAGACATTGCCGCCATGGTCATATGTGTAGGACATGGGAACCTTTCAGATACAGGGTGGTGACAATGCAGGCGGTTGCCATGATCAGGGTCGAGGCGTACATGAGTCGCAGCATCCCTTGATAAGCCTGTTCATCCAGCTTGGTGACCGGGTCACCGATGTATTCCTTCATTGATACTTGGCCGCCGTAGCTGGATGCCCCTCCCAGCCGCACCCCCAGAGCGCCCGCTGCGGCAGCCTCTGGGTGGCCGCTGTTTGGGGACGGGTGTTTGAGTCGATCCCGAAGGGTGATTTTCAGGGCACCGTGAAGAGAAAGTGCCGTCAATGGGGCGCTGATGATCACCAGCAAGGCTGTCAGGCGGGCGGGGATGAAGTTCGCCAAGTCATCCATGCGGGCCGAGGCCCATCCGAAATGGCGATAACGCTTATTCTTATAGCCCACCATGGAGTCCAACGTACTGACCGCCTTGAAGGCCATACCAGCCATGGGGCCGCCCAATGTCAGCCAAAAGAGAGGCGCGATGATGCCGTCGGCGGTGTTCTCGGCCACGGTCTCCACCAGGGCGCGCCAGATTTCTGTTTCATCGAGTTGGCCGGTGTCTCGGCCGACGATACGGGAAAGATTGGTCCGCGCAGTATTGATATCACCGGCGGCCAGCGCTTTTGCCACCAGGGCCGACTCATCATGCAGGGAGCGTGTCGCCAGGCAGGTGAACGAGATGATTACGGCTGCCAGGAACCCCGCCAGGGGGTGGAGATAAGTCGCGCCGCGAAGCAGAAGCCAGGTTGTTGCCACGGCGGCAGCCACAGTCAGGATCAGCAACAATATTCCCGCAGCCCGTTCATGGAGTGAATTGTTTCTTAGCAATTTTTCCAGCCAGTTGATCAGGCGGCCAATTAAAATTACCGGGTGGGGCAGCCAGCGTGGATCACCCAGGGCGAGATCCAGCGCCAAAGCCAGGGCGATTACGGCCGGGTCAGGCATGGTCGTCTGCCAAACCGCAGATGGCAAGAAGCTGTTTCATGTCCAGATGCTGTTCCATGTGGCCGGCCAACAGATCGAATGGGTCATCCAGGGCCTTTTTCTGGCTACCCCTATGCACGGGCATCCCCTTTTCCATGCGGATCCGGTTCAGATATGTTTCCCGGAAGCGGGTATTTTCAAATATACCGTGCAGGTAGGTGCCGAAGACCCTGCCATTGGCGGAAACCGAGCCATCCTCGACGTTGACGGAGGTGTCACCTCTGCGGAAAATACGGGCGAAAGGACGGGGGGTGTCGATGTGAGTCGTTTGCCCCATGTGGATTTCGTAGCCGGTTATGACCCCGTTGCAGTCGGTGGCAACCGCCTGTCCCGGTTCCTCCAGGTAGGCCAGGACCTGGTGGGTCTCCTTCTGCAGTTGCAGCTGGGTCTCCACCGGCAGCAGGCCGATGCCGACGGCTTCCTTGATTGCTGATTCAACGCCTTCCGGGTCAAATACCCGCAGCCCCAGCATCTGGTAACCGCCGCAGATGCCGATTACGTGGCCGGAAAACTCTTTGACCGCATCGTACAGGCCTCTTTCCATCAGGAAAAACAGGTCGGCAATGGTGTTTTTGCTGCCAGGGATGATCAGGACATCAACGCCTTCCAACTGTTCCGGCATTTCGACATAATTGATGATGACGTCCGGTTCGGCCTGGAGCGGATCGAAATCGGTAAAATTGGAGATGCGCGGCAGCTTGAGTACCCCGATGTGGATTCTTTTCTGGTGGGTCAGGATATTGACAATTTTGGAGCGCTGCCCCAGGGTAACGCTGTCTTCCGCCGGCAGGGCCAGGTCGGGCATCCAGGGGAGTACGCCCAGTATGGGGACGCCGGTGCGTTCCAGGATAAAGTCGAGACCCGGGGAAAGGATGGAGGCATCCCCGCGGAACTTGTTGATGATCACACCCTTGATGCACGCCTTTTCCTCCGGCTCAAGCAGGTCGATGGTCCCGACGATCTGGGCGAAGACGCCGCCACGGTCGATATCGGCCACAAGGACGACCGGACAGCGGGCCATCAGCGCTACTCTCAGGTTGGCGATATCGTTATGTTTGAGGTTGATTTCGGCAATGCTGCCGGCGCCTTCGATCACGATGAAATCGTAGGCATCCCTGAGACGTCCGAAACTTTCCTGAACCTTGCTGAAAATCACGGGCTTGTAGGAGTCGTATTCACTGGCGGTCATGTTGGCCACGGCTTTGCCCTGGACGATGACCTGGCTGCCGATGTCCGAATTGGGCTTGAGCAGGATCGGGTTCATGTCGGAGTGTGGGCTGATCTCGCAGGCCTGCGCTTGCACGGCCTGGGCCCGGCCGATCTCGCCACCTTCGGGGGTTACGAAAGAGTTGAGCGACATATTCTGGGATTTGAAGGGGGCAACGGTAATGCCGCGTTTGACCAGGCAGCGGCAGAATCCGGCGGATATTACGGACTTGCCCACGTCCGAAGCGGTGCCGCAAAACATGACGGCCCCTGGGTGGGCAGGTTGTTCTTCGGGGGTAGCGGGCGAAGCAGGCACGATGCCGATCTTTCCGGCATAACCGCGCGGGGTAACCATGCGGCCGCAACGGTCCACAAAGCTGCTGGTGTTGCCGATGATGACAATGGTGGCCATGTCGATCTCGTGGTCAAGCAACTCACCCAGGGTGGTGACGGTAACCTGTTCATCCGCGCGGCAAGCGTTGCGGACAATACCGGCCGGGGTACTGGCGGAACGGGAGGTCAGAATGATCCTTTGGGCCTCATTAATCTGGGTGGTGCGGTTTTTGCTGCGGGGGTTGTAGAGGGCAATCACTAAATCTGACCTGGCTGCCGCTGTAATCCTGGTCTTGATCAACTCCCATGGTGTGAGGAGATCAGAGAGTGAAATTACCGCAAAGTCGTGCATGAGTGGCGCACCGAGTACGGAAGCTGCGGCCTGCACGGCTGAAACTCCCGGAATGATGCGTATCTCGGGCTGTGGCCCGCCTTCCACCTTGGCCGCATCGGCCTCCAGCAGTTCAAGTACCAGCCCGGCCATGCCGTAGATGCCGGCATCGCCCCCAGATACCAGCGCAACCGTGTCACCGGTACGCGCCCTTTCTATGGCCTTGCGGCAGCGCTCTATCTCGCGTGTCATGCCGGTCGAGGCGATTTCCTTGCCGCTGAGCAGCGGTCTGATCAGTTCTATGTAGCCTTCATAGCCGATGACAACCGTTGACTCCGCTATTGCCCGCAATGCCTTCTGGGTCAGGTGATCGATTGATCCCGGGCCGGTGCCGATGATGTACAAGGGAGCCATGGTAATCCTCAAGAACGCATGCATTAAGTAAACGGGCTGGATTATTACATGCGCAATAATGGAGATGCAAGCGGGAAAGCGCTTGGGAAGCGGGGGGAAGCCTGATTAGGCTGTATAGGAATTGTACAGTTGTTTGACCAGCGACAGATAGTTTTTTGTCTCGTGTGGCAGGCGGTCGGGCCGCTTGTCAACGTTGCCCGGACCCCAGTTGTAGGCAGCCAGTGCGGAATCCAGGTCGCCGTTGTAGCGGTCCAGTAGGTCGCGCAGAAACCTGGTCCCTGCCATGACGTTCTGTTCCGGGTCAAAGGAGTCGCTGACCCCCAGAGATCTGGCAGTAGCCGGCATCAACTGCATAAGCCCCCGCGCCCCGGCGCCGGAAACGGCGGTGGGGTTAAAGTTGCTCTCGGCCTTGATGACCGCTTTGATCAGCCCCATGTCAACGCCATAGCGGCGTGATGCCTTGGCAATAATCGGGTCAAGCCACTGGCTGCCTTTTGTTAGTTGCTGGGTCTGGCTGGGAGTATTCGAATCGGGCTGCGTCAATTCCTGCACCTGGGATAATATGGCGCCTGCAGGTTCCGCTTGGCTGCTTTCCGGATTGTTGGCGCTGTATGCATTGACCAGTGCCTGCAGAGTGGCTGTCTGCCGATCGAACAGGTGTGCAGCAGGAGCCTCCGATGGGGTTTCTCCGGAGAGTGTCAGGGTGGTATGGAGCATTTGCAGGTGCAGCACTTCGGCGATGGATTGTGCTTTGGCCTGCTCTGTCTGTGTGCTTTGGGCGGTTTCCGACAAGATGCTTGCCAATTTATCGGCAAAAAGACCGTCTTGTCGTGTCTTGGCCTGGGTTTCGGCAGACTCAAGGGGTGATTGGGCCTTAAGGGCGGCTGCCAATATGGGGTTTTCATTGATGCTGATCGTCATCGACTGTTACTCCTCGCCGTAGACCAGGTTCTTTTTCTTGAGCTTCTCGATCAGGGTGGTTCGCTTGAGATTAAGCAGCGAGGCCGCTTCTTTTTTGTTACCCTTGGTGCGTGCCAGGGCCTGCAGGATCAGCCGGTTTTCAAACGCCTCAACCGCCGAGTTGAGGCAGATGCCGGCCTCTGGTAACCCGCCATCGTCAGGTAATGGGGGCACGGCAACGGCGATCCGGCCGGAAAGATATTTTTCCGGCAGATCGTCGGGGGTTATGAATCCGGTATCCTTTAGAATTACCATCCGTTCGACCAGGTTTTCGAGCTCCCGGACATTGCCGGGCCAGCTGTAATTGCAGAGCGTGTCGAGCGCGTCGCGGGAAAATCCTTTTACGGCATGTTTCCTGTCGCTGTTAAAGCGTGCCAGGAAGTTGTGAATCAGGAGCGGGATGTCCTCGCGCCGTTCGCGCAATGGCGGGATGGTGATCGGGATGACCGACAAGCGGTAGTAGAGATCCTCCCGGAAATCCCTGCTGATCACCAGCTCTTCCAGGTTCTTGTTGGTTGCGGCAATGATTCGCACGTCAACTTTTTGCGACTTGGACGATCCCACGGATTCAAATTCCCTGTTTTGCAGCACGCGCAGCAGTTTTACCTGCAGGTTTGCTTTCATGTCGCCAATTTCGTCCAGAAAGAGGGTTCCCTTGTCAGCCATTTCAAAGCGACCCGCCCGGTTGGCAAATGCTCCGGTGAAAGAACCCTTGACGTGGCCGAACAACTCACTCTCCAGAAGATCGTCGGGTATGGCTGCACAGTTTACCGGAACAAAATTTTTGGATTTCCTGTTGCTCAATTGATGTATGGCTCTTGCTGCAAGTTCCTTGCCAGTGCCGGACTCCCCTTGGATCAGTACGGTGGCATTTGATTCAGCCACCTTTTCGATCAGATCGTACAACGCCTGCATGGGGGCGCTTCGGCCGATTATGGTAGAACAGAGCATGTGCGGGTTGCGGGAATTTTCGTCTGCAGAGGCATGCAATCTCATGGTCTGGAGTTCGCTGGCACGCATAACCAGGCTTTCCAATTCATCCAGGTTGAGTGGTTTCTGAAGGTAGAAGATGCTTTCATTGCCGGAGGGATGAATCAGATTGTCGTCTTTGTTACCGTAGCAGATCAACACAAGCAGGGGGGGGAGCTTTTTGGTCAGTTCGGCAAAATCGGGCTCAATAGCCTTCAGGGTAGACATCTCGGCAATGGCAATAGTCACCTTTTTATCCTGAATAGTGTCAAAAAGTGTGGCGTGTTGCTCACTATGGACAATATCATAACCTTGATATGTCAAAAATGCCGATACCAGATCGCGTGTTTTGCGATCATTGTCGATAACTAGTATTTTGCCGTCAGTAGGCATTGATTACCATTGTTTCCGATATTTTGTCATGCTGCAGGAAGAATCCTGAATAAGATAATGCGATTGTAATAAAAAAGTCAAGAAAATGACTTTATGATGGACATTAAATTGAACTTATTTAGCGCTGGTGGCGGTATGGCAATAAGGTCGAAATGAGTGAGTTAAAAAGAAAGTATCAGTTTAATCTTTCTTGATAATGTTAGGCGTACATGTTAGATTTTCACGCTAAAGCACTGAAATGAAGTGAATGGATGCTTATCCAGAATCTCCGCACAAAAAGGATGATACCATGAACAATGCGCTTGTACCGGTAAAGAGCGACGAATCCCTTGGCGAATTGATACAGCTCGTCAGCTTCAACCTTGATCAGGAAGAATATGGGGTTGACGTTTTGAAAGTCCGTGAAATCATCCGCATGCCAACAGTCACCAGGGTTCCTAATACCCCGCACTATGTGGATGGTGTCATTAACCTGCGCGGCAAGGTGATTCCAATCATTTCGATGCGTAAAAAATTCGGCCTGATGGAAGTGGAGAACGATAAGCAGACACGCATCATGGTCATGGACGTTGATGGGGAATTGATGGGGTTTATCGTTGATGCGGTTTCCGAGGTCATTCGCATATCCGGCAGTGAGATCCAGCCGTCTCCGGCGGTCGTGGCCAGCGGTATCGACCAGGAATGCATTGCCGGGGTCATAAACCAGGCAGAACGATTGCTGGTGCTGCTTAATCTGGAAAAAATGTTCTCGCAGGATGAAAAACAGGTATTTGGTTCGCTATAGTATATAATAGCAGCATGATTTTCCCAAGGAGTGCACAATGCCCCCGATCGATTGCGAAGACCAGGAATTACTTGAAGGATTTCTTGCGGAAACTACCGAGTTGCTGGAAAAGCTCGACGATGACCTAGTAGCGCTGGAAAAGTCATCGGAAGACTCTGAGCTGCTGAATAGGATATTCAGATCCATTCATACGGTCAAAGGGGCGTCAAGTTTTCTGGGATTTGACCTGCTGGTAAAGGTGACCCACAAAACCGAAGATGTTCTCAATCGTCTTCGCAAGGGCGAACTGCTTGTAAATCCCGAGATCATGGATGTCGTCCTTGAGGCAACCGACTTGGTCAAAATATTGGTGAGTGACATCAAGTCGGGTGACATCCAGGAACGGGAGATAGATGGGACTATTGCCAAGTTGTTGCCGCTTCTCTCTGAGACGGCTGCCGTCCAACCCCAGGCACCACCCACCGAAGCTGAACCGAAAGAAAATGGTTCTACCCAATCCAATCCTGCAGAGCAGGCCCAGCCGATTGAGCCCTCTGCCCCGGCCCCGGGGCCAGACCCCTCGGCAGTAACAAAGCCGGAAGCAACTCCAACCCCTCCTCAGAAGATCGGTGGCGACATCGTACCCAAGAAAGCGGCGACTCCGATTAAGCCGGCTGAAGGCAAGGGTGAGGATCTGTCTGATAATACGACTGTCCGCGTTGACGTTAAAAGGCTTGACGATCTGATGAATCAAGTTGGTGAGTTGGTGCTGGAACGCAACCGCATGATCCAGATCAATCAGAACTTGCAGCAGGGTGACGTGAATAAGGTGGATTTTAATGAAGAGTTCAGCAAGCTGACAAAGCGGATGAATTTCGTGACCTCGGAACTGCAGATGCAGGTCCTCAAGATGCGCATGCTGCCGGTGGAAAAGGTTTTCAAAAAATTCCCCCGCATTGTTCGCAGCATGGCCCGTGACCTTGGCAAGGAAGTTGATCTGCAGATCTTTGGTGAAGAGACCGAGCTGGACCGTTCCGTTGTCGATGAAATCGGGGATCCGCTCATTCACCTGATCCGCAACGCCATGGACCATGGCCTGGAAACACCCGATGAGCGCATAGCCGTAGGAAAGCCGCGTGTCGGCACGCTGGTCCTTGCTGCTGTCCACGAAGGCAATCAGATCATAATCAGCATCAAGGACGACGGCCGGGGTATCGATACCGACAGGGTAGGGCGCAAGGCTGTGGAAAAAGGGCTGATAAGCGAAGAGCAACTGAGTGCCATGAGCCAGCGTGAGCTCTTCGACCTGATATTTTTGCCGGGATTCTCCACAAAAGAGAAGGCCTCCGATCTATCCGGTCGCGGTGTTGGCATGGACGTGGTCAAGACCAATATCAAAAAACTCAACGGCCTTATCGAGATCAAGAGCGAAAAAGGTTTGGGCTCGGAATTCATCCTGCGTCTCCCGTTGACTTTGGCCATTATCCAGTCGCTGCTGGTTGAGGTGGAGGGAGAGATCTATTCGATTCCGCTTTCATCGGTACTGGAAACCCTGCGTGTGGATCAGCGCCAGTTCCATTTGATTGGCGGCCAAGAGGTCCTCAAGCTGCGCGATATGGTATTGCCTTTGATGCGTCTGCAAAAAATATTCAATGTGCAGCAGCATTACGAGCAAAACGATTTCTGCTATGTTGTGGTTGTCGGCGCTGCCGATAAACGGATGGGATTGGTGGTGACACGCCTGGTTGGGCAGCAGGAGGTGGCCATCAAGTCTCTTGGTAATTATCTGGCCAATATTCCCGGTATTGCCGGGTCTACCATTCTGGGTGACGGTCGCGTGACGCTGATCGTAGACCCGGTGGGACTCATCGATGGTGGTGAAGGGGGCTCCGGCCGCTAACTCCGGGCCGAATTGCGGCAGTCAGCTATCACCCGGCCTGCCGGATAAAAACTATTGGTTTGCGAAGTGGGCAGGGGTTTTCAAACAGAAGACCAATAGAAGCGAAGGGATAGAACGTGTCAATATCAGACAAAGACTTTGATCAGCTGCGGGATTTTATCTATAACATCTGCGGCATGTATTTCCATTCTACAAAAAAATATTTCCTGGAGAGCCGTCTTGCCCGCAGGATGGAGGCAACAGGAACCAAGACCCACATGGATTATTACCAGCTTCTCAAAACCTTGAAAGGGGCTGAGGAGTTGAAATTCCTGATGGATGAAATCACCACTAACGAGACGTATTTTTTCCGGAATGTTCCGCAGTTGAATGCCCTTGAAACCAAGCTTCTGCCGGAGATCGTAGAGGCGAAGAACAAGATGGGTTTTCGCAAGCTGCGCATTTGGAGCGCTGGTTCTTCATCGGGCGAAGAGGCCTACACCCTTTCCATGATATTGCTGGAAAAACGGGCTACGCTGCTCAAAGACTGGATTATCGAGATTGTGGGAACCGACATCAACGAGACGGTTATTTCCCAGGCCAAGGAAGGTGTCTACAGCGCATATTCGGTACGGAACATACCGGATCTGTACAAACGCAAATATATTCGCGACGAAAAAGGCAAATTCATTCTTTCCCCGGAGGTGAAAAAATTCGTTACGTTCAACAAGCTCAACCTTTATGATGACTCGAAAATGATTTTCATGAAGAGCTTTGATTTTATTTTTTGCGCAAATGTGTTGATATATTTCGATACAGCATCCAAATCCAAGGTTGTTCAGCATTTTTACAACAACCTGCAGCCGTACGGCTACTTCTTTGTTGGCCAGTCCGAGTCGCTTCATGGGGTTAATGACAAGTTTAAGACAGTTCATTTCCCTGGCGGTTTCACTTACAAAAAATAGCCTGAAAGGTTTTAACATGGATAAACTTGAGATGATTAAAAAAGCCGAGCAATTGGTGGAGAAGATAGACGATCTCCCCACCATTCCGGTCGTTGCCACCCAGGTATTGCAACTTCTTGATCAACCGGAGGTGCGGATCGAGGACGTGGCGGACCTGATGCTTTCCGATCAGGTCATGACTGCCCGGGTGATGAAAATGATAAACTCACCGGTATACAAGCCTGGCAACGAAATCACCTCTCTCAAGCGGGCGCTGGTTTACCTGGGGCTGAAGCATATCCGCGAAGTCGCGTTGACCACGTCATTCATCAAGGCCTTTGAGGTGGATTCAGGCGCTTTTGAGATCAGCACCTTTTGGGAACATTCATTTGGTGTAGGCATGGTATCCAAGATACTTGCCGAAAAGATCGGCTATGCCGACCTGGAAAAGGCCTATATTGCCGGCATCATACACGATCTTGGCGTAGTTTTTCTCAGTAATTTCATGCAGGATGAATTCAAGCGGGTTCTGGACGCTATTTTGAACAAACCTGTCAAACTTGTGGATGCCGAAGCGCAACTGCTCGGAACCACCCACTGCGAGATCGGACTCTGCATGGCCAGAAAATGGAATTTCCCCGAGGCATACTGCGAGGTGATTGCGTACCATCATTCCCCTTCAGAGGCGACCATCGATCCGGTTCTGTGTGCCATAGTCAACCTTTCTGATCTGTTCTGCAGCGTTCGCGAACTCAACTATGGCGGCCGGGAGTGGGTAAGCTTCAACCTGTTTGAGGAGAAGGCCTGGCAGATACTCAAAAACGAATCCCCCAGCCTGGGAAAATTGGACATCGAACGTTTCTGCTATGAATTGGACGATGCTATCCCGGATGTTAAAGAATTGGTTGACTCAATCTTCAACTCGAAGGAATAGGACACCCGATGCTTGTATCCCCGACCCCGAAAACACGTGTGCTGATCGTAGACGACTCTTCATTCATGCGCATGGCAATACGCAGTATTCTGTCCAAGGAACCCTCCATCGACATTGTCGGCACTGCGTCTGATGGCATGGAAGGGGTGGAGAAGGCCATAGCCCTCAAGCCCGATGTGATCACCATGGATGTGGAGATGCCCCGTATGGACGGCATCGCCGCCTTGCGCCAGATCATGGCCAAGGCGCCCACAAAGGTGATAATGGTATCGACACTGACCAATGAAGGTGCCAAGTCAACCTTCGAGGCTCTCGATGCCGGCGCCATCGACTACATCCCAAAGAACGTTACCGATTCGGCCGATGCCCAGAAAGTTTTCCGCGAAGAATTGCTTAATAAGGTCAAGGGCGCCATCAGGTCACGTTTTGGCAGCAGCATGGCGGCAACTCAGGCACGCCCGACAATAGCACCACAGGTGCATCGACCGGTCAGCAACAAACTGAGCAGCAAAAAGATATCCTATGTCGGTATCGGTGCCTCCACCGGTGGCCCGGTGGCGCTGCAAGAGGTCCTCTCCAGGATTCCGGTCAATTTCCCCTATGGCATCATTGTCGGGATCCATATGCCCAAGGCCTTTACCGGCCCCTATGCCGACCGCCTGAATGCCAAGTGCTCAATGACCATCCGCGAGGCAGTCGATGGCGATGTTCTTAAGCCGGGAACAGTCCTGATAGCCCCGGGGGGGATGCATACCACCCTTGTGCGCCAAGGCGGCAATGTCGTGGTCAAGGTGGTGCCCACCAGTGCGTATCCACAGTATGTCTACATCCCCTCGGTTGACCTGCTGATCTCTTCCATGGCAGAGGCTACCAATGGCTCGATGCTTGGGGTGATCCTGACCGGGATGGGAAGCGACGGTTTCAAGGGGATGCAGATCCTGAAGGGCAAGGGCGGTGTCACAATCGCCCAGGACGAAGCGACTTCCACCATCTATGGCATGCCCAAGGCCTGTGTGGATGGCGGGGTGGCCGACGAGGTGCTCCCTTTGGGGCAGATAGGGTTCGAGATTGCGAAATTTGCCGGGTAATTGAGGGGCAAGGATTCTGCGTAGAAGCGAATATCACAGGGCGGCCAAAGTTTGGTCGCCCTTTTTGATTTAGTTATCGGCGGGCATATACTACCAAGCCCTTGCGGGTTGTTTCCACCCGGCAGTCGGAAAACCCCTCGCGTTTGAGGCGGCCCAGGATGAAGAACGCTGCGATAGGGTGGACGTGGGGCAACAGCAGCGGGAAATTGCCGGTAGGGATACGGCGTATTGCATCCCAAGTCGCCAGCAGCTTGTGCTTCGACTGCCGGCCCCCCTGCTTTCTGGGCCCAGGAGAGTATAAGGTCATCTCAGTTGTGCTCACTGGTTTCGTGGAATTCCAGCTCCTTCCAGTTGTCGATGGTATTGTCCAGGCGCCACTGGCTGCCGGCCATATAGGTCAACTTGCCTTCGCCATCGATATAGACGTGCATGGCTTCCTTTTTTTCGAACTCCTCGATCTTTTTCTTCTCACCGCTGACCCAGCGGGCCGTAACGTAGCTGACCGGCTCGAACATTATCTTGACGCCATATTCATGTTCCAGTCGGTGCATGACCACTTCAAACTGCAACAGGCCGACGGCGCCGATAACCCAGTCGGCGCCCATCAGCGGTTTGAAAACCTGGGTGGCGCCTTCCTCGGCCAGCTGCACCAGACCTTTTTCCAGGGCCTTGGATTTCATCGGATTGAGCAGGCGCACTTTGCGGAAGTGTTCAGGGGCGAAGCTGGGAATGCCGGTGAATTTCAGGTCCTCGCCTTGGGTAAAGGTGTCGCCGATCTTGATGGTGCCGTGATTATGGATGCCGATGATATCACCTGGCCATGCTTCCTCCACATTGGTGCGGTCCTGGGCCATGAAGATCGTGGCATTGGCAATCTGCACCTCCCGCCCAAGCCGCACGTGGCGCACCTTCATGCCGCGGGTGAACTTGCCGGAACAGATCCTGAAGAACGCGATCCGGTCACGGTGCGCCGGGTCCATATTAGCCTGGATCTTGAAGGTGAAGCCGCTGAATGGCTCTTCGTAAGGCGAAACTGTCCTGGTGATGGTGTCGCGGGGAAGAGGCGCCGGGGCGTATTCGATGAAGGCTTCCAGAAGTTGCTGGACACCAAAGGTGTTGATGGCGCTGCCGAAGAAGACCGGTGTCTGGCGGCCGGCAAGGTAGGCCTCTTTATCAAATGGGTGGGCTGCCCCTTCCAGTAGTTCCACGTCATGGCGCAACTCGTCTACCTGGCTGCCCAGCAGGTCGTCCAGGCGCGGGTCATCCAGCCCGGTGACCGTTAGGATGCGACCGGTGCCGTTGGCGGCCTCGGCATCGAAAAAGGTCAGCTCCTTTGTGTAGAGGTGATAGGTGCCGCGAAAGCGTTTGCCCATCCCGACCGGCCAGGTGACCGGCGCGGTCTGCATCTTCAGGTTCTTTTCGATGTCATCCAGCAGGTCGAGAGGTTCCTGCCCCTCCCGGTCCAGCTTGTTCATGAAGGTCATGATCGGCGTGTGACGCAACCGGCAGACTTCCAGCAATTTTCTGGTCTGGCTCTCAACGCCTTTGACCGAGTCAATCACCATCAGCACCGAATCCACAGCGGTCAGCACGCGATAGGTGTCCTCGGAAAAGTCATTGTGGCCCGGCGTATCCAGCAGGTTGATCTCGCAGCCGTTGTAAGTGAATTTCATCACGGAAGAGGTGACAGAGATTCCGCGCTGTTTTTCCAGCTCCATCCAGTCGGAGGTGGCATGGCGCGCACTTTTTCTGGCTCGCACCTCACCGGCCTGCTGAATGGCACCGCCAAAATACAAAAGTTTTTCGGTGATGGTCGTCTTGCCGGCATCAGGATGGCTGATGATGGCAAAGGTGCGGCGTTTGTCTATTTCCGTTTTGTTGAAAATCTCCACTAGTTGTTACTCCTTATGCAATCGAAAGGCGGGTCTGGCCCGCCTTGGTAGTTTTATCGGCGCTATCTGGGTAATTGCCCGCTGCGGGCGAGTAGAGGATCCGACCCTACTTGAAGATCAGCCGGTCCAGGCACCATTTGCCGCCGCCGGCGATCATCAGATAGAGCGCCATCCCCAGCAGTGCAAGGTTATACTCGATGCCATGGCCTCGTCCGGCGGCGCAGGTCAGGTTGAGAAAGAAGCCATTGGCCCAATGGACTTTGTAGATGGCCACCAACATGACCCCGGAGATGCCGGCTGCCGAGAGTCTGGTCAGGAAGCCGGTCATGACCCCGAAGCCTCCGCCGAATTCGGCGATTATTGCCAGCAGGGTGAAGATAGGGGGGATGCCGAGCTTGTCTTCAAAGGACTTGAGGGTTCCGGTCAGGCCATGGCCTCCGAACAGCCCCAGGAGCTTTTGGGCACCATGGGCCATGAAGATTGCTCCAAGCGGAATTCGCAACATCATTGGCGCTATCAGGCCGGTTGCGTCAAAACTTCCTTTAGCCATGCAATTCCTCCCTGCCAGCCATATCCTGGTTACTTTACTACCGTATGCAGCATCTTGCTTTTTCCGCTACGCTTGACGGCAAACATGAGTTCGTCGGCCCTGCGCATGATCTCGTCCACAGTGGGTGGCGAGCTCAAATAGATGATCGCGCCGATGCTGATGCCCACCGGCCAGTTGTTGGCCGACAAGGCTTGATGCAGGCGATTATGAATCTTGGCCAGAAATGACAGGGCTGCCTCTTCATCGGACTCGGGCAGCAGGATGACGAATTCGTCGCCGCCGAAACGCGAGAGTATCTCGTAACTTCTGATGTTGGACCTGATGGTTGAAACGACCTTGATCAACAATTCATCACCAATGTGATGACCGAACCGGTCGTTAATAGCCTTGAAATTATCCAGGTCGATGTAGGCTACGGTAAATGGATGTTTGTAGCGGCGCGAGCGATTTATTTCCTGGTCGGCCATCTCGAAAAAGGAGTTGCGGTTGAGGGCTCCGGTCAATGGGTCTATTCGTGCCAGTGTCACTTCCGCTTCGAGATTTTTCCTGAGGGCCGAAAAGAGCAGACTCATAATCAACAGGAATACAAATTCGATGGATATGTTCCAGTAGTGCAGCGTCGAGTACTGGGCCGAAAAGCCATTGACAGCCATATCGGCAATGGATCGGGTTATAAAAACGAGTGCGCAGAACAATAATCCGGCTCGTTTGCTCACAAACCAGGTAACAAGAGCAACCGGCAAAAGGTAAAATACAATCAGCGAGTAGTCACCAGTAAGATAGTCAAGCCATCCAAGCATGAGCAGCAATACAAGGCTGATGGCTACAATGGTGGCAGGGCTTCGAGAGGAGAAGGTGTTTATTAAAGCAGTTTGAATGCGAGTGACCATAAAAGCGGTACCGATGGAAATAGGGCAAACAAAAGGGGACGCGTGTCCCCGTAGTCTTCTGAAATTGGCGGGCGATGCGGGATTCGAACCCGCGACCCCAGGCTTCGGAGGCCTGTACTCTATCCAACTGAGCTAACCGCCCGCTATCAACTGCATCCTCTCTGAAACGGGATGTTCCGTAACACTAACATTAATCAGACCGGCAACTCAAGCCAAAAATCTGTCTTTTTGGCGGTACGTTTGTTACAATGCGCAGCGGAGATTGATGATGAAGCGCATCCTGATAGTTATTACCCTGTTCATGCTGATGTTGCCTGCAGTGACGGAGGCCGCCAACTTCAGGTTTCAAAGGATCAGGGAGGGAGTTTATGCCGCGATTGCCGAGCCGGGTGGCAAGGCAGCCAGCAACTGTCTGATTATTGTCACCAACTATCAGGTGATTCTGGCCGGCGCGCATTTTGTGCCGGAAACTACCCAGGAATTGTTGAATTACATAAAAACCGTTACCCCCTTACAGGTCCGGTACATTATTCTGACCCACCATCACCGCGGCTTCAACTATGTGGATTTCGACCTGCCGGCCAATGCCGAGATTATTGCTTCCGGGCAAACCTGGCAGGCACTGAAGAGCGAATACCGCCAGTTAAAGAACCAGATTACCTTCTTCGACCACGGATTGACGCTAATGCGCGGCAATACCATTATTGTCATGAACAACACAGAGCAGGGTCACAGCGAAGGCGACGTTTTTGTATACCTGCCCAAGGAAAAGGTGCTGTTTACCTCGGATCTTTTCTTCAACGATGTTGCCGGCTATATGGGCGACGGACATTTTCGCGACTGGATCAACGCACTGGACCTGTTGGCTGACATCGATGCCAGCACTGTCGTGCCTGGACTTGGAGGGGTGACAAACAGTGATGGCATCCGCAGATTCCAGGAGTTTTTCCGCGATTTCTCTACCGAGGTGCTACGGCTTATTGGCAAGGGGCTCAGCCTGGAGACAGCCAGACGGCAATTCTCTTTGCCCCAGTATGCAGCTTTGCCCGGATTCAAGACATTTTTCGATGTCAATTTCAAGCGCGCTTACAGTGAACTTAAGGTCATAAAGTGACAATACGCCACAATGTCAGAGTGATCGGCCTTACAGGCGGTATTGCAACCGGTAAGAGCACTGTTGCCAGTTTCTTTGCTGAAAAGGGCGCCATGGTGATCGATGCCGATTTGCTATCCCGCGAGGCTGTTAGTCCGGGGAGCCAGGCTTTGCAGGCAATTGTCAACTTGTTCGGCCCTGAAATGCTCTTGCCCGATGGCAGTCTGGACCGCAAGCGCCTCGGCAGAGTTGTATTTGCCGAGGCTGAAAAACGACGTCGGCTGGAGAACATTATTCACCCGGAAATCAGGCGCCTGGCTGAGGAGCGGATCACACATGCCGTGGAAACAGGGCATCGGGTGGTGTTCTACATGGCGCCACTTTTGATTGAATCCGGAGCCAGCGAACGGGTCGATGAGATCTGGGTGGTGACGGTCAGTCCAGATGTTCAGCTGAAGCGGCTTCTAGAGCGTGACGGTCTTTCAAGGGAAGAAGCGGAGCGTATCATTTCCAGCCAGATGCCGCTCGCAGAAAAGGAAAGCCATGGCAGCTTGGTGATAGACAACAGTGGCACACCCGAAGAAACAAGGAACTTGTTGGTAGAAATCTGGTCCAGGGAGATAGGATAAGTCACATGAGTGAAAAGAGTCACATCCTGCGGCGGGGCAATCGCCCTCCACAGACGTTTGCCGCAACGATGAACTGTTTTGCCGCGGTGCCACGTGGTGCCGAGGAAATCACCGCCGCTGAATTGGATTTGCTCGGTATCAAGGAGCCAAAGACCACGAGGGGGGGCGTAGCGTTTGTTACCGATTTAAGCGGCCTGTATCGTGCCAATCTCTGGTTGCGTACCGCCAGCCGGATTCTGGTCAAGCTGACGGAGTTCCCCTGCACGGCCCCTGATGAGCTTTATGCCGGAATACATGCAATCGCTTGGCAAGACCTGATCACCCCTACCATGACCTTGGCGGTGGATTGCACGTTGCGTGATTCGGCCATGACACACTCCGGTTTCGTTGCTCTCAAGACCAAGGATGCCGTTGTGGACCGCATCCGTGAAGAACGGGGCAGCCGTCCCAATGTGGATACTGCTTCTCCTGATGTGAGAATAAACATCCACCTAGCAAAAAATCTCTGTACGGTCAGCCTGGACAGTTCCGGAGATGCGCTGGATCGCAGGGGGTACCGGCTGGAGCGGACCGAGGCGCCCTTGAGGGAGACGTTGGCCGCCGCCGTCATCTCGCTGACCGGTTGGGATGGGAGCTTGCCGCTTGCAGACCCCATGTGCGGCTCGGGCACGATTCCTATCGAAGCTGGCTTGATTGCGGCACGGATGGCCCCAGGTAGGCAGCGCCAGTTCGGATTTCAACGCTGGATTAATTTTGACCGCAGGCTATGGGAAGGGTTGGTGCAGGAGGCCGAGGGCAGTGTCCGGAAGCTGCCAATCGGGTTGATCACCGGATATGACCTTGACAGCCGCGCGCTCATGTTGGCAAGGCGGAATGCAGCCAAGGCCGGATTTGAGGGGCAGATTCATTTTTTTAGCACTGCCCTGGAAGAGTTCAGGCCCGAGGGTGAACAAGGCATTGTGATCATCAATCCCCCTTACGGCAAACGGCTTGGCGAAGAGGATGAGCTCAGGGAGTTGTATTGTCAGATCGGCGACATCATGAAAAAACGCTGCCGAGGGTGGACCGGGTTTGTCTTGACCGGCAATCTGGAACTGGCCAAATACATCGGTCTCAAGGCGTCAAGGCGTTTCGTGCTGTTCAACGGTCCGATCGAATGCCGGTTGCTCAGATACGAGTTGTACTGAAACCTTAATCGATGACACTTTCACGTTGTCACTTGACCGGAACGCCTTGCGTTCGTGTCTTCTCTGGCAAAGAGCCCGCTTCGCCGGAAATTTGCAGCAGCTTGTGGCAGAACAGGCAGCGATTCTTTGGCGGATGGTTGGGAGGGAAGGGGATACCCTTTTCCTTGTGGCAAGGCTCGCAATAAACTTCAGCCCCTTGTTTGTCAGGCTTGAAAAAAGCCCGCTTGAAGAATGAGGCATCCGGTCCCGGCGCATTGCGGTAGGCGGTTTCATAAACTATCCGGTGTGTACTGTCGTTGGGCACAGGAGTTGTTTTCTCTTTGCCGGATATCGCGAAAAAAATTCCAGTAACCACTACTATTAATCCAATAAATAGCCAATCACGTTTATTTATCTTCATCCAATTACTCTCTTTTCTGTTGTAAATAAGGTTTTATTCATAAAGCTAATCACTTTTGATCAGCGAAAAATAGATGATAACCCCACCAATGCCAAGCCCACAAAATGCAAAAGGTATCAGCGACTTCAAGGATAACTCCTCGCCGGGTGCCGGCATTGCATAACGCAGGATTACAATCATTCCGATCAAGGCAAACAGGGTAAGCAGCACCGTCTTCGACTTCTTGATAACGCCGAAGAAAAATATGAGCGCAATGCAAATCAGGACTGCAGGGTGGGTGAATATCTGCTTCAAGGTCAGATTCTGCAGGGTAGTCATCAGGTTGGCGGTTTCAAAAGGGCGCAGGGCCTCTACGGTTTTTTCGGCTAGTTGCTGTTTATCCATGGATTGTCTCCGTTTGACTGTCAACTTTTAAAATATTAAATCAAAGCGGAGAGATCGGCAAGGAAAATGAAAAACCCGCATTTTGTGCGGGTTTCAATGTGTTTTTTAACTCAAAAAGTCCATTACCTTGTTGAGAAAGCCCTTTTTCATGGGATGCACATCCTCCCCGCTGATTTTGGCGAATTCCTCCAGCAGTTCCTTCTGTTTTTTATTGAGATTGGAAGGGGTTTCCACCCGGACGATCACCAACTGGTCACCGCGGCCATAGCCTTGCAACGATGGAATCCCTTTGCCTTTTAAGCGGTAGACCTTGCCGGACTGGGTACCCTCCGGGATTTTCATGGAAACCTTGCCGTCCAGGGTAGGCACTTCGATCTCGCACCCCAGAGAGGCCTGAACAAAGCTGAGAGGAAATTCGCAGATGACGTTGGTGTCTTCGCGTTGGAAAAGGGGGTGCTCCTTGACACTGATGGCAACGTACAGGTCGCCGTTTGGTCCTCCTTTGCCCAAGCCGCCCTCTCCGGTCATCTTCAGGCGGGAACCGGTTTCAACCCCTCCCGGCACCTTGACCGAGAGTGTCTTGCTGGATTTGGTGCTTCCCTTGCCGCGACAATCCGGGCAGGGGTTATCGACTATTTTCCCCTCGCCGTTGCACTGGCCGCAAGTCTTGCTGACGCTGAAGAACCCCTGCTGGTAGCGTACCTGACCTGCTCCGCGGCAAGTTGGGCAGACTTTGGGGTCGGTGCCTGGTTTTGAACCAGTACCGTTGCAGGTGACGCAACGCTTGGCAAATGGCACCTCGATCTTCTTTTCAATTCCAAAGGCAGCCTCTTCAAAGCTGATCTCCATATTGTAGAGCAGGTCATCCCCGCGCCTGCCCTGGGTACGGCTGCGGCCCCCGCCGCCACCGCCGAAGATGTCTCCGAAGATGTCACTGAAAATATCGCCGAAAGGGGTACCCGCCCCGAATCCGCCAAAACCGCCACCTGAGAACCCGGCTCCGGAAACACCGGCATGGCCGAACTGGTCATATTGGGTGCGCTTTTGGGCATCGGAGAGCACCTCGTAAGCCTCGGTAATCTCTTTGAACTTATCTTCAGCCGACTTGTCGCCCGGGTTCTTGTCCGGATGGTATTGAAGGGCGAGTTTGCGGAAGGCCTTTTTGATTTCGACCTCTGATGCGTTGCGGTGAACGCCCAGCAACTCGTAATAATCGTGTTTTTCGCCGTTTGCCAAAATAGTGTCCTTGTAATGCAAAGAGCAGCAGCCTCAGAAAGAGGCGCTGCCCGTTGCCGGATAACGGATTTATAAGGCAGGGGCAATTATGGGTTGCCCCTGTGATATGGTGTTATTTTTTCTTGTCGTCCTTAACCTCTTCAAAGTCGGCATCGACCACGGTTTCGTCTTTGTGTGCCGATTGTCCTCCGGCCTGTTCGGAATCCGGAGCAGCTTCGCCTTCGCCTGGCTGGGCCTTGGCGTACATGGCCTCGGCCAGCTTGTGGGCCGATTGGGCCAGTTCGTCGGTGCCCTTCTTGATCGCTTCAGCGTCCTCCCCTTCCATGACCCGCTTCAGCTCAGTGATCTTGTTCTCAATATTTCCTTTTTCTACTGCATCGATCTTGTCGCCGAACTCCTTGAGCGATTTTTCGGTGCTGTAGATCATGCTGTCGGCGTGGTTTCTAGCCTCGATGGCCTCGCGTTTTTTCTTGTCTTCATCGGCGTGGGCTTCGGCGTCACGCACCATCTTGTCTATCTCCTCCTTGGAGAGGCCGGAGGATGCCGTGATTCGGATGGATTGTTCTTTACCGGTGCCCAGGTCCTTGGCAGAGACATGCACGATGCCGTTGGCGTCGATGTCGAACGTTACCTCGATCTGCGGTATGCCGCGCGGTGCCGCTGGAATGCCGGAGAGCTCGAAATTGCCGAGGGTCTTGTTGTCCCGGGACATTTCGCGTTCGCCCTGCAGGACGTGAATGGATACTGCCGGCTGGTTGTCGGCGGCTGTCGAGAAGACCTGGCTCTTGCGACAGGGGATGGTGGTATTCTTCTCGATCAGTTTGGTCATAACGCCACCAAGGGTTTCTATCCCAAGGGAGAGCGGAGTCACGTCCAACAACAGTACGTCCTTGACGTCACCCTTGAGCACGCCCCCCTGGATGCTGGCGCCGATGGCCACCACCTCATCCGGGTTTACACCCTTGTTGGGGGTCTTGCCGAAGATGTCCTCGACCTTCTTCTGCACGGCTGGCATACGGGTCATGCCGCCGACCAGGATGACCTCGTCAATATCGCTTGGCGTTAGGCCTGCGTCCTTGAGAGCGGTGCGACAGGGGCCTTCCAGCTTTGCCAGCAACGCTGCACAGATCGATTCCAGCTTGGCGCGGGAAAGTTTCATGGTCAGGTGTTTGGGGCCTGAAGAATCGGCTGTAATGAAGGGAAGGTTGATATCCGTTTCCATTGAGGTCGACAGCTCGCATTTTGCCTTTTCAGCCGCTTCTTTCAGGCGCTGGAGGGCCATTTTGTCGCCACGCAGATCTATTCCCTGATCCTTTTTGAACTCGTCGGCGATCCAGTCGATCACCAGCTGGTCGAAGTCCTCGCCACCCAAAAAGGTGTCGCCATTGGTGGATTTGACTTCGAACACGCCATCGCCTAACTCCAGAATGGAGATGTCGAAGGTGCCGCCACCCAAGTCGAACACGGCGACCTTTTCCTCTTTTTTCTTGTCCAGGCCGTAGGCCAGAGCAGCAGCGGTCGGCTCGTTGATGATGCGCAGGACATTGAGGCCTGCGATCTTGCCCGCGTCTTTGGTGGCCTGGCGCTGAGAGTCGTCAAAGTAGGCCGGTACCGTGATCACTGCGTCGGTAACGGTCTCGCCCAGGTAGTCCTCGGCGGTCTTCTTCATCTTCTGCAGCACAATGGCCGAAATCTCGGGCGGGGAGTAGCGCTTGCCGCGAACCTCGACCCAGGCGTCGCCATTGTCGGCCTTTACGATCTTGAATGGCGATATGGCGATGTCCTTTTTGACTGCCTCTGTATCGAACTTGCGGCCGATGAGGCGCTTAATGGAATACAGGGTGTTCTCGGGGTTTGTGACCGCCTGCCTCTTGGCCTGCTGTCCCACCAAGCGCTCGCCGTTGTCTGCGAAGGCCACCATCGAGGGGGTGGTGCGGCTCCCCTCGGAGTTGGCGATAACGACCGGTTCTCCACCCTCCATTATTGCGACGCAGGAGTTGGTTGTTCCCAGGTCGATTCCGATTACCTTGCTCATGATGTATATCCTCCTTATCAGGTCTATCTATTTTTGAAGTTAGTCATTGCTCTTTGAAAAAACAAGGGGCAGGCAAAAAAAAGTGAAGATTGGAGCAGGCAACTAACTGGCATGCCTTTTCTCCCAAGCAATCTAACCCTTGCTGGCCACAGTAGAAACCGACACCATGGCGGGTCTTAGCAGTCGCTCCCGCAAAAGGTAACCTTTCTGAAACTCCTCAACGACTGTGTTGGGGGGGTATTCATCGCTCGGCACCTGTGTCATGGCTTGGTGAAAGGCAGGGTCGAACGGTGTTCCGACCGCCTCCACCGGGGTGACTCCGAACTTCTTCAAAGCTGTCAGCAGCATGCCGTGGGTCATACGAACGCCCTCCAGGACAGCGGGCAGGGTTTCTTCGTCGGAATGGGCCAAGGCCCGCTCCATGTTGTCGACCACCGGCAGAATCTCCTCAATCAACGATTTGTTGCAATAGTTGAGCAGTTCCTCTTTCTCGCGATTGGCCCTTTTGCGATAGTTCTCAAGGTCGGCCCGTTCCCGCAGGAAGCGGTCCCAGTTATCGCTGGCCTCTTTCCCTTTGGCCGCAAGCTGCTCCTCAAGCTGCCGAATGGCCTCTTCGGGAGTCGCCGGTCCTGCGGAAGAGTTGGTGCCGGATGCTGTTGCTCCATTCTCGCTTTCTGTGGTTTGTGCTTCTGGTTTTGCGGTGTCGTGCTTTTTCATGTTTAAAATTCCTTTGATTATTGATTGCATAGGTCTATTGGTTCAAGTGTCGTTGAGGAGCCTGCTTACCAGGCGTGCAGTGTAATCTACGATAGGGATGACCCTGGAGTAGCCCATGCGGGTCGGACCTATTACGCCCAGCAAGCCCACCGTGTTGTTGCTGGTGACGAAGCGCGAGGTGATAAGGCTTACCCCGGCTGTTTTGCTGACCGGTGTCTCTGAGCCGATGTAGATTTGCACCCCTTCGGCCGCCATGCAACTGCTCAAGAGTTGCAGCAGCAGGCCTTTCTGCTCAAATGCTCCGAAGATCTCCCGCATACGATGGGCATTGCTGAATTCGGGCTGGTCAAGAATGCGTGCTTGTCCTTCGAGAAAAATCTCATCGTGCTCCATGTTCACGGCCTGTTGGCTTATGCGTAAGGCCTGGGACATGAGCCGGTCGTACTGTACCTTTTCGTTTTTCATCTCAGCCAGGATGCGTTCTCTGGCCTGAGAGATGGTGAGGCCATGCATCATTTCGTTCAAATAGTTGCCCATCCTGATCAGGTCATCCTGGGTGATGTCCTCGCTGATCTCCACCAGGCGATTCTGTACCAAGCCGTTACTGGAAACCAGGATGGCCAGTACCTTGCGAACCCCGAGGCGCAGGAACTCGATATGGCGAAAGACATGCGAAATAAAGCTGGGCGCCACCACTATACCCATATAGTTGGATAGTGATGAAAGGGTGCGGCTGGTTTCCTTGAGGATGTCCGGCAGTCCTGATCCGGCCTGGCGGCAACGCCTGATGATCTGTTTTTTCTCTTCGCGGGTAACCTGGCGGATGGTGATTAGAGAATCTACATATAGCCTGTAGGCCTTTTCGGTCGGCACTCTGCCTGCGGAAGTGTGAGGCGACGTCAGCAATCCCAATTCTTCCAGGTCGGCCATGACGTTTCGTACCGTGGCAGAGGAGAGCGTCAAGGCGTGTCTGCGGGCAACGGCGGAGCTGCCGACCGGTTCTGCCGTGGCAATATAGTCCTCGACAATTGCCTCAAGTATCTGTCTGCTGCGTGGGGAAAGTTCCATGTCCATAACCATGCTCCAAAAATTTAGCACTCATTGTTGCAGAGTGCTAAATTCATGTACAAAAGGTAATCAGTGACCCAGTATTTGTCAAGGATATTTCATTGTCCTGTATGCGTGTTCTTCCAGTCAAATGGCTTGCCTCAAACTGACAAAAGGGTATATAGTTACCCATTCGGCTCTCATTAATGAATAGTCAAAGGAGAAGCACAGTCGTGTCCTGGCAGGCCATTGGTATTTTCGACTCAGGAGTGGGCGGACTAACTGTCTTACGTGAAATTTTCAAGGTACTTCCCCAAGAAGATACCATTTACTTCGGTGACACCGCCCGGGTTCCCTATGGCACGAAATCGCCCGGTACGGTGGCCCGCTATGCCCATGAAATCACTTCTTTTTTGATTAAGCGCAATATCAAGTTGCTGGTGGTTGCATGCAATACCGCCTCTGCGGTGGCATTGAACGGACTCAAACGGCAGTTTCCCATTCCTGTGGTGGGGGTGATCGAGCCCGGGGCGCGGCGAGCGGTCGAGGTGTCGCGTTGCGGCCGCATCGGAGTTATCGGTACGGCCGGCACCATCAAAAGCAGTGCATATTCCCGCGCCATCAAACGTCTGAATCCCGATGCCGAGGTGTTGACCCGGGCTTGCCCGTTGTTCGTGCCGCTGGCTGAAGAAGGATGGACCGACAACCAGGTAGCGCGTCTCACGGCACAGATATATCTGCAGGAGCTTAGGGATGCGGGTGTGGATACCCTGGTATTGGGCTGTACCCACTACCCCTTGCTAAAGCCGATCATTGCCGAAACCATGGGGCCAGACGTCACACTGGTGGATTCGGCCGAGGAAACCGCCCGGACCGTGGCCGAAATACTGGCTAAAAAGAAGCTGTTGCGCCCCTTGTCGGAGAAGGGGAATCATCACTATTATGTGAGCGATATTCCGGCCGGCTTTATCCGGGTAGGAAATCGCTTTCTTGGAGAACGGCTGGAGGATGTTTATCAGGTTAGTGTGGATGATGAAGGAGAGGAATGCTGATTCATGTCTTCTGAACGACGCAAACGCATCAACGTCAGCCTGATGATCCCATTTTTGGTGATCGCACTGGTATTTGGCGTTCTTATCTGGCAGAAATACCAAGCCAGCCTCGAAGTGCCGCAAAAACCGCAAGTTCAACAACCTGACGGTAAGCGCAAGGCTGTATTGTTTTTCGTGGCGGACGGTACCAGGCTGGCTCGGGAGGCCAGGGACCTGGAAGCCTGTGACGGGACGGCAGCCTGCGCCAAATTGGTACTGGACGAGCTGTTCAACGGGCCGGTGAGCAATCTGGATGGGGCATTGCCTGAAAGCGCTGCACTCAAAGGGGTCCGGATCGAGGGTGATATGGCTGTTGTCGATCTTAGTCGCAGCTTTTCCGATGACATGGAATCGGGCAGTTCGGCAGAGATGTTGGCGGTGTACTCCATTGTTGACACTGTCTGCGCCAATTTTCCGCAGATCGCCAAGGTAAGGCTGACCATAGATGGTCAGGATCAGGTGGTATTGAGCCACCTTGACCTTTCCGAACCGCTTACTCCTGATTACAGTTTGGAGCAGCAGCCTGAACAGGAGGATGGGGCTCAGGCCTCGCCGCCATCCGTTCCGGGCACCAAAAAGGGACAACCATGAAACCATTCCGCGAAGCAATTCTGGAACAGGTGCTGATTCTCGACGGAGCAATGGGCACGATGCTGCAGGAGCGAGGGCTAAGACCGGGACAGTCACCGGAGGAACTCAATCTGACCATGCCGGAGGTAGTGGCTTCGGTACACCGCGAATATATTGAGGCCGGCGCCGATGTCATCATCACCAATACCTTTGGCGGTACCTGTTTCAAACTGGCCCATTTCGGGTTGGAAGATCGTCTGGCCGAGATCAATGCACGCGCCGTGGAGATTGCCCGCAAAGAAGCCAGGGGCAGGGCCTATGTAGGCGCTTCCATTGGTCCAACCGGCCAGTTCGTGGAACCGCTGGGCGAAGTGACCTTTGACGCAATGAAGGACGCCTTCCGGGATCAGGCCAAGGCACTGATAGCTGCCGGTGCCGACCTGATAAGCCTTGAAACCTTTCTGGACATCAAGGAGTGCCGTGCCGCGCTGATAGCAGTGCGGGAGGTGTCCCGGGATATTCCGGTGATCGCCATGCTGACCTTCGACGATAACGGGCGTTCTGTGTTGGGAACTCCGCCCGAGGCCGCTGCAATAACCCTGGCGGCTGCCGGTGCCGACATTGTCGGTTCCAACTGTGGTCTGGGGGTGGACGGCATCTACGACATCCTTTGCAAAATGCGTTCTGTCACGCACTTGCCGCTCATCTCCCAGGCAAATGCCGGTCTGCCTGAACTTGTGGACGGAGTGACGGTCTTCCCCGGCACTCCGGATGAAATGATCGCCTATCACGATCGGATGCTTGCCTTGGGAGTCAGGGTGATTGGCGGCTGTTGCGGAACGACCCCGGCTCACATCAGGGCCATGAAGGACGCCATTGTTATGCGCCAGAGGACTTGGGAGCCGCCACGGGAAACGACCGGCGCCACATTGCTCTCCAGCCGCGCCGGGTGGGCCGCGGTTGGCGGGAAAAACAAGACCGCCATCATCGGCGAACGCATCAACCCTACCGGTAAAAAGCTTTATTCCGAGGAGTTGCGGGAAGGTAAGGTGGCCTACATCCGGCGTGAGGCCTTGGAACAGATTCAGGCAGGCGCCACGCTTCTGGATGTGAACGTGGGGGCGCCGGGCATAGACGAACCGGTTGCCATGGAGCGCGCCGTATTCTGCGTCAGTGGCGCGGTGGGCATTCCGATAGTGCTTGATTCCTCCAGTCCGGCGGCTCTGGAGCGGGGACTGAAGGCTGCCGACGGCAAGGTGCTGATCAACTCGGTTTCGGGCGAGTCCAAGAGCTTGCGCAAGGTGTTGCCACTGGCCAGGAAATATGGCGCTGCCGTGATTGGGCTGACCCTGGATGCAAAGGGAATTCCGGACACTGCCGAGGGGCGCCTGGCAATTGCCCGCCGTATCCGCAACGCAACTCGTCGCCAGGGCATACCTGACTCGGACGTGATCATAGATTGCTTGACCCTGACGGTCAGCGCCGAGCAAAAACGCGCTGCCGAGACTCTGCGAGCCATCCGGCTGGTCAAGGAGAAGTTGGGGCTCGCCACGGTACTGGGAGTAAGCAATATCTCCTTTGGGCTTCCCCAGCGGCCATTGATCTCGTCGGCATTTTTTGCCATGGCCATGGAAGCTGGATTGGATGCCGCCATCATAAACCCCAAGGACAAGGCAATGATGGACACTTGGCGCTCGGCCATGGTCTTGCTTAATCGCGATCATCAGGCGGCTGCCTATATCGAAGCTTATCGTGGCGAACAGGCCTCGGCTGCGGTGCAAACCCAGGTTTCCGATCAGCCGCTGTCGATCCGGGAACGGCTGACCCAGGCTGTTATCAACGGCGACCGCGACGGCATCGTCTCCTTGGTGGAGGAGGCATTGAGCCAGGGCCTGGCTCCTTTGCAGATCAGCAATGAAGGGTTTCTGCCGGGGTTGGAAGAGGTGGGCAGGCGTTTCGATAAGAATATCATCTTCTTGCCCCAGGTGATGCAATCGGCCGATACCATGCAGGCCGGTTTCGCCCGCCTGAAGCATGAAATGAAAGGCCAGTCCTTTGCAAGTCGCGGCCGTATCCTGATGGCTACCGTTGAAGGAGATATCCACGACATCGGCAAGAATATCGTCTGTACCTTGCTTGAAAATCACGGTTTCGAGGTGTTCGACATCGGCAAGAACGTCCCGGCAGCCACCATTATTGCTAAAGCCGGGGAGTATGCGGTCGATGCGGTGGGTCTGTCGGCGCTCATGACCACTACCATGTCCGAGATGGATAATGTCATAAAAAAACTGCGCAGTGCCGGAATCAAGACCTTCACCATGGTGGGTGGGGCGGTGGTCACCCAGGAATACGCCGACCGTATAGGTGCCGACCTCTATGCCCGTGACGCCATGGAGGCGGTGGCCAAGATCAAGCGGTTAATAGGCGTTGTTGACTGAAATGTTCTAATTTTTAAGTCGTTGCAATCATTTACACATCTATGTTAATTTCAAAACAACATCGTCATTTAACGTAGGATTTGTCTATGGTTCTGGGATATAACCACAACGTGATGTACAAAGGAGAAGTATACCATGTCCAGACCGAAGACAGTGGCATTGCCAATCCCCATATTACCACCCTGCTCTACAAGGGTGGGGTGATTCTCTGCTCAAAAAAGACCAGCTATGCGGATATCCTTAAGATGGACAACCTTGAGGTTGTGTTGGTTGAGTTGATGAAGGAACAGCACAAGGATATCATGCGCCGGCTCAAGGCTGGTGAATTTGACGAAAGGGCGTGCTCGATTCCGGCGTCTGTTGTTGAAGTCCCTGACATTGCCGCGCCTGTCCCTGTTGGGAATCCTGTGGCTGATCTCTTTTCACTCTCATCGGCTCCCCGACAAACTGCGTCCGGATCGGATATCTCTTTGTTGTTTGAAATGCCTGCCGCAAAAGAAACCACAGTTCCAAAAGATAAGCCTAAAAGCAATAATATCAAACCAAAGGATGTGGTGAGTCTGGATGACGCCATACTGACCTTCTTTGGAGCCAATGGGGAAAAATAAACTGAACCGTTCGGGATTTACCTACCTGGCGGCCCTGATGATGGTCATGGTCATGGGGATCATGCTTGGCGTTGTGGGACAGCTGTGGAAGACGGTCATGAAACGCGAGCAGGAAGCGGAACTGATCTTTCGTGGCCGACAGTACAAGGATGCAATCACCAGCTGGTACAAGCCCACGGGGGTAAACAAGGGAAGACAGCCGACACCACTGAGGAAACTGGACGATCTGTTGTCGGACCCAAACTCCCAGGCCACGGTACGCTATTTGCGGAAGCTTTACACAGACCCCATCACCGGTAAGGATTGGAAGATCATCACTGGCAAGAACATGGGCATACTCGGCGTCGCGACTACCAGTGAGGCCAAGCCGCTCAAAACCGGCGGCTTTCCGGACGACCTTGCCGATCTGTCCGGTAAAACACGTTACAGCGATTGGCTTTTCATGTACAACGCCAGCCCGACAACGAGTGGTACAAAGCCTTCGGGCTCATCCCAGTGACCCAATCCCGGGAGACGGAATAGAGTGTTCAAGAGCCTGACCACCAGAATCATTCTTACCACGATCACCCTCCTTGTTTGCGGTATCTATCTCTATACTTTCTTCAACGTCAGGCATCAACAGGCCCAGTTCATAGACAGCGCCCGCGAAAGCACCGAACTCCTCCTGCACACGATAGAGAACAGCATCTACAATACCATGCATCTGGGTAACGTTCAGGATGTTGGCTCTATCCTGGCCATGGTCGGCCAGCACAACCAATTGGTAGGTGTCCGTATTTTCCATCCTCAGGGGATAATACTGCGCTCTGCCAATCCTTCCGAAGTGGGGCGGACGGTCGGGCCAAATGATTACAAGCTCTATCAAAGTCCCAAGAACTACAGCATCTTTGACTTCCCGCCCCATGGTGAGGTTCTTGCCATGGTCAAGCCGATTTACAACGAGACCCCCTGCCATACCTGCCACGGCAACAAGGCCAGGGTACTTGGAATCCTTAACATAAACTATTCTCTCAACCGCACCAAGATGCAGATGCTGGAGGCAACACGCATTTTCGTGTTTTCCTCGGTGGCAATTACCCTGTTCCTGGCAATTGCGATTTCCCTGATCCTGCTGAAATTCGTCAAACGTCCTCTGGACAGTATTATCGAAAACATGTCTCGGGTTGAAAACGGTGATTTGTCGGTTCACATCAACTACCAAGGCAAGGACGAAATCGGCCGGCTCATATCGAGCTTCAACTCCATGGTAGACCGGCTTGACAATGCCAAGAAAGAACTGGAGCAGATCCATTTTCAGCAATTGGAACGGGCCGACCGCCTAGCATCCATCGGTGAAATGGCGGCTGGAATCGCCCATGAGATCAAGAACCCGCTGGCAGGCATCTCCGCTGCTGTGACTATCATCAAGGACGACCTCGGACGCAGCGACCCGCGCAGTGAAATTCTCAGTGAGGTGTTGCAGCAGGTACAGCGTTTGGACAAAACCGTCAACGATCTGCTTTTCTTTGGTAAACCGTCACTGCCGGAGCTGGCATGTATCGACATCAATGAAGTCATAGAAAAAACCCTTAAATTCGCTTCGCAGCATCGCGGACTAAAGAATATCGAAAAACGGCTTGAGCTTGCTCCCGGCCTCCCAACGGTTTATGCCGATGGCAAACAGATGCAGCAGGTGTTTTTGAACATTATTCTGAATGCCTTCCAGGCCATGACCAATGGCGGAGTCCTCACTATCAGCACCAGCCGAATATTATTGCAGGAGCGGGGGTTTGTGAAGATCGATGTTGCCGATACCGGGCCGGGTATCCCGCCGCAGATTCTGGAAAAGATATTTACGCCGTTTTTTACTACGAAAGCCCAGGGGACCGGCTTGGGGTTGCCGATCTGCTGTAAATTGATCAATCTGCATAACGGTGCAATTCGGGTTGCCAGTAACGACTATCACGGAACCGTATTCACTATCGAGTTGCCGGCTTGTGGTGTGAATGAACTTGATGACACGAGGAGAGACTATGAAGCGCAATAAGATACTGGTCGTCGATGATGAACACCTGATCCGCTGGTCATTGGAACAGAACCTGAAAAAACAAGGCTATGAGGTGGTAACCGCCGGCAATGGTGAGGATGCGCTGCGGATGGCCCGCGAAGACCAGCCGGATTTGGTGTTGCTGGATATCCAGCTGCCAGGCATTACCGGGATAGAAGTCCTCGAAAAGCTCAAAGATTACGACGAAGATATTCTTGTCATCATGCTTACCGCCCATGGCGGTCTTGAAACCGCTGTCAATGCCATGCGCCTTGGGGCCTATGACTATGTCAGCAAGCCCTTCAATCTTGACGAGCTGTCAATCATCATCAAAAAATCACTGGAAACGTCGGACCTTAAGCGCGAGGTTGCCAGGCTTCGTTCCGAAACGAAAAAATCTGCTCCAAATATTATCGGCGACAGCAGGCACATGAAGTACCTGATGGAGATTCTTGAAAAGGTAGCAAAAAGCGAGGCCTCCACGGTTTTGGTACAGGGGGAGTCTGGCACCGGCAAGGAATTGGTGGCCAAGTGGATACATTACAGCTCGAATCGCGCCGACAAGCCTTTCATTGCCATCAACTGTGCCGCGGTTCCAGCTACATTGCTGGAAAGCGAGTTGTTCGGGCACGAAAAAGGGGCTTTTACCGATGCCAAAAACACCAAGAAAGGTCTTTTTGAGTTGGCTGACGGCGGGACCGTGTTCCTGGATGAGATCGGCGACATGGAGATGGGGATGCAGGCTAAATTGCTCCGCTTTCTCGAGGACCGCACTTTCCGGCGTATTGGTGGCGGCAGGGTGTTTACTGTGGACGTTCGCATTATTTCGGCCACAAACAAGGATTTGCAGAAGTCTATCGAGGAGCGAACCTTTCGCAATGACCTCTATTATCGACTGCAGGTCATACCGATTTTCCTACCGCCTCTGCGGGAGCGCAGAGAGGACATAATTCCTCTGGCAACGCATTTTATCGATCTGTATAACAAGGACTTTAATAAAAAAGTTCAAGGGATTGCCGGTATGGCCGAACGCATGATGCTCGATTACAGCTGGCCGGGCAATGTGCGCGAACTGAAAAACGTCATTGAACGGGCAATTATCCTTGGCAATGACGAAACTCTTCTCATGGAACACCTGCCGCTGGAGATAGTCGCCAAGGCAACTCCGCAAGGTGGCGCCCCCATGTCGGCCTTCAGGCTTCCGCCCGAAGGTGTGGATATCGAAGAGGTTGAGAAAGAGCTTATCCGCCAAGCGTTGGAAATTACCGAATGGAACCAATCAAAAGCCGCCAAAAAACTAAATCTTGGTATCGACGCGTTCCGATACCGGATGAAAAAATTTGGTTACCTGAAATAAAATAAAAAACACTGTCATTTTAATTCTTTGTATTCCACGTATTTTTTGCGACTTGTTGCCGCAAGATGGCACTGGAGTTGCATTTTCTTAAAATACAATCATAAAATTTTCATTGAACTGATACTGACAAACCAGAATATCTCCAGTTATTACGGAGGGATATAAATGAATTCCATCCATATAAAATATACAGGGTGCCTGATGGTATTGCTGTGTACCATGGTGATATCACTGGTTGGTAACGTATACGCAACACCAGCACCCGTTGTTGCAACGCTTGAGCCGATCATAGACAGCCTGCGGACACCAGTGAAAATGGCACTTGACAATGACGGCAGCATCTATGTCGCCGATCCGCGATCTGGCGGAATTGTCGTGCTTAATCAGTACGGTCAGGCTCAAAAGGTCATACCCACCCCAAAATCTCCCAGTTCGGTCGCACTGCTCAACAACTACAATTCCATCCCTGGCGGCAAGATCCTCGTAGGCCAGGATGATTTCGTGGCAGTACTCGATAAGGATGGCGTCGAGATAGCAAAGCTTGGTTCAGGGGCTGGCCAGTTCGTTAAGACGGCAGGCATTGCCGTTGCCCCGAACGGAACCATTTATGTCGTAGATGCAGGGGCTTACAGCGTAAAGGTGTTTAGTCCCTCCGGCTCTTATTCGTCATCGATAGGCAGTTACGGAACGCTTGCCAATCAGTTCTTATTGCCTACCGCGGTCACTGTCATCTCGGAAACAAACAATACCAGGATTGCCGTTGTCGACACCATCGGCGGCAAGGTCGTTATTTTCGACCAGGCCGGAAACTACAAAACAATCGGCTCGCTCGGCACAGGTCCGCTACGCTTCAATTACCCAGTCGGAGTGACGTTTGAGTATGTCAGCGGTGCCCTCTACCGCATGTATGTTGTCGATATGTTCCAAGGCCAAGTGCAGGCGATTGACCCGGTCCCTACTAGTGGTCTTTTCCTGTCGTATATTTCCAGTTATGGCAGCAAGCCTGGCAATCTGCTGACACCCAGTGACCTGCTATTCGACCCGGTCAACAAGAGGTTACTTGTTGCAAACGGCATGAGCAATATCGTCATCTTTGGGATAGACAACGGCACGAATCCGACCAATACCGTCGCACCAGGCCTGACCATTGACCAGGCATCAGTAACTGTCAATGCCCCGTCGATAGTTCTTGCCGGGACAGTGGATGCCGGCTGCACGCTGACCTCGTCAGCAAATACCCCTGCCATTACGGGCGCCGCCAATTTCCCATCCGCGTCAGCCTGGACTATCTTGGTTGAAGGCCTACAGATCGGCAGCAACACGATTTCCATCACTGCCAAAAACAGCTATGGCACAACAACAACCAAAACCGCAACGGTCCAGTACACTCCGCCCGGCACGGCTCTTTCCATCAACAGTGTTCCGAGTTTGACCACGCTGCCATCGATTATGTTGACCGGATCAACCGAGCCTGGCTCTAAAGTGTATGTAAGCAATGCCGCCAGCAGTGTGTCAGGTCAGGCTGATGTTGCGGAGAGCGGTTCATGGACTTACAACCTGACCTTGACAGAAGGACCCAATAGCATAGACGTTGCCGCCGTTCGTCCCGGATCTGCTGCCAGTTATAAAAGTGTTGCGATCACACTTGACAGCCAGGCGCCTCTATTGACTATTTCCGCCTCTCCAGACGGCAGCTCAGTTGCTGACCAGATTCAAAATATCTCCGGCAAAGCGCTTGATCCGAACCTCGCCGGTGTGACGGTTAATGGCAATGCCGTCCCGGTTAATAACGGCCTTTTCAGTTATGCTCTTTCCCTTGTCAAAGGCCCCAACGTCATAACCATAGCCGCCAGCGACAGCCTGGGGCATACATCTACAACCGAGCGTACGATCATCTTCGAACCCGCACTTCCGGTCATTTCCATTGCGTCACCAGCTGACGGCGCATTTACCAACCAGCAGGATGTAATGATTTCCGGTACTGTTGACCAGGTCGCCTCGATAAAAGTTAACGGGATTTCCGCCAATCCGGCCGGCGGCCATGACTGGAGTGCCACTGTTAAGCTTGCGACTGGCATGAACACGATCGAAGTGACTGCTACCGATTCATACGGAGCGATAGTCAACCAAAAACGGACCATCGTGTATGACGCAACAGCTCCGGACATTACAATCACCAGCCCGACTCAGGATGCAGCCGTCAAATCACCGGGGTTGGCGATCAAAGGTATAGTCGGCGACAACAACGGAATAAAGAGCATAAGGGCCACGGTAAATGGCGTAGACAAGCTGATTTCTCTTGATAATGGCGAATTCACCTTGTTTGCCGATTTCGCTCAAGAGGGCACCTACTCGGTAGCGATAAGCATCACGGACCTTGCCGACAATGTTTCGACCGCTTTGCGTACACTGGTATATGACATAACGCCGCCGGCATTGACGGTTGACCCAGTGTTGGTGCCCTATCCGTACACGCTTTCCGGAACGGTCGAAGTGGGGGCAAACTTAGTGGTTAAAGATGCTTCCGGCAGCCTTGGCCTGGTTACCGTAGAGGACCAGCATTGGAACGCCGACCTTACCGGTCTCACTTATGATGCCGCCACGCTGGCTGTCCTGGCAACCGATGCGGCGGGAAACGAGTCTCTCAGTCGCATCAACGTGCCGGTGCCCGATGGTGATATTGATGCCGACGGCCGCGTGACCATCAAGGATGCACTGACCATATTGCGGCTGGTGGTGTTGGATCAGGCCCCAACCACACAACAATTGGCACATGGTGATGTAGGCCCGCTGCTGGACGGCAAGGTGAATCCTAAAGGCAGATTGGAAATTGTCGATGCGATCCTGATCCTCCGAAAGGCGTTAGGCTTGTCGATCTGGTAACGGAAATCTATACCAAGCGGGACATGCTGTGAACGGGAAGATATATATGAACAAGACAATTGCAGTGATATTGAGCGTTATTATGATGGTGCCAATTTATGCATTGGCCATAAGCGATCAGGATATTCGTTTTACAGTGCATAATTTTGCCTATAACACTGATACGTCCAATGGTGTGGTCAACGGAACCGAGCGTGATTTCAACGCCAATAATCCCAGCGTGAACCAAGTCTGCATCTTCTGTCACACCCCGCATAATGCTGCACCAGCCATCCCGCTCTGGAACAAGACGATCGACAATTCAATGACAGCCCAATACCAGCTGTATACCTCTTCGCAAACGCTTACCAATACGGTAAAGCACAACTCCAGTCTCTCTGCTACCGGCGTGTCTCTTCTCTGTCTGACCTGCCATGACGGCAAAACCGCCATTAACGTTCTGCATAATGCAAAAGACAGCGAACGCGACGCAACCGATGGAAATGGCGACGCGATTATCGACCTGGGTAATGGTGCCGTTGCGACACCGTTAAGCATCTTTGCCTTTGCTGGTGCCAAATATCCTTCCGACATTGGTGCCTCGCGCGACGGTTCCGGGAGGATAATCGACCCGGAATATGGTTACAACCTTACGGACGACCATCCGATCGGATTCTCGTATACTGCGGCACAAGCCGATGCACCTACCAAGCTTCATGCCCTTAGCGAGGTTGCCACGCTCAGTTCCAATACAGTCCGTTTCTACGGCAGCGATAATCGGGTTGAATGCTCGTCCTGCCATAATCCACATGTATTTTATGGCTACGGAAGAACTGGTGGTGCACGTGTCCGGTTGAATCGCGGCGAAACTCCAGAGCAGTTGGCCAGGACCCCTTTTCTCGTTAGAGACAACATCGGCAGTGGCTTGTGTTTGTCATGTCATATTAAATGATCGCTAGTTGATCTTGCGTATCAGGAGCGAGCCATGGAAAATAAAATAATTGCCATACTGCTGACTGCTTTGCTTGTTGCCATGGCTCCGGCGACTGTATTTGCTATAGGGTTCCCCCACGATACCACCAGTCCCACTGTCCCACCGAACCCAGCCACCAACAATAATTACAAGTGCAGCAGTTGCCATGCGGCCCACAATACCCTCGGTACCACCGGATTCAACAATGTTTGCCTTTCCTGCCACAACGGCGCCGATCCCAAGGCCTACAAGCGTTTTGCGGAACAGGATGCGGCCAACCCTTACGGCACAATTACCAGTGGTCGGACCAACCCTTATCAAACCTCGCACAACTGGGCCGGGCCCGATGTGAACCCGGCTGCCGGCGCACAAGCTCCGGTGGACCCCCTGATGACAACCGCCACTACCCAAGGATATTTGTTGTGCGTGCGTTGCCATAATGTTCACGGCACCATGTCATCGGCAACCAACTCAAGACCTTTGCTGCGTGTTCGCAACGATAACGACCAGATGTGCCGCGACTGCCACGCCGCCCGCGACAAAAACTCCCACATGTTCGGAACCCATCCGATCAATGTGAGCTATTCGACCGCAAGAACCCAGGCATTATATGCGGATGACTACCAATATGCTCCTGTGGCCAACCCCTCCAACCCTTCATCGGAGATGAAGCTGAAAAACGGCAAGGTCCAATGTACAACATGCCACGGAGTCCACTACACGGACTCCAACAGGGACACCCTGGATAACTACTCTTCTGGCACTTTCAACCGGCTGTCAACATCATCCGGATTTTTGCTGAGAACCAATGCGCGTGGCAAGAATCCGGACGATATCAATATTTGCACCAACTGCCATGCAGCCAAGCAGGCCCATAACGGCGGTGGTCAAAACGTGCAGTGCGATGACTGCCACGCCGGTCACGTGGAATATGACAAGAATGCAGTGACAGCGGACGAAAAAATTCCCAATAAATATATCATTCGGCGCTATATGAACTATTCGGGCGGCGTCAAGCTCGATTCTTACAGGAAGAGGGTTTTCTACCGCTATACCGGTGCCACCACCAAGGAGTTTTTTGTTTCAGCAGACAGGGCTGTCGGTGTTTGTCAGGCTTGTCACAACGAAACTGATAAATTCAAGAAAGAACACTATGTGGATGGAGATCCGTCAAAAGGATTGAAGGATGACCACGGTAAAGATAAATGCAAAACGTGTCATCCCCATCGCGGCCAATCCTTCAAGGCCACTTGCAATACCTGCCATGGTTACCCGCCGACGATAAACGTGAAAGGCGGCGGTTCGCCGGGCGGTTACGCCGTCTGGTCAACGGCTACCAACCAGGCCAGCAGGGTTTATGCGCTGGATGAATCCAGAACGCCACATGCAACACATGCCGATGGCAGCCGCTACGTGTTTGCCTGCGCCGAGTGCCACAATGGCAATTATCATAACAACGGCGATTTCCGTCAGGTGTTCCGCAGCAAAGTGGGCATTATCGCAGGTATCCAGGCTCAGTACAGCGCGCCTTCCACCAGCCGCTATAACTGCTCCAACATGTATTGTCACAGCAATGCCCAGGCAACACCGACATACGCAGTAGTCAATTGGAAGGATACCAAGGATACCATCAGCAGATACAATCCAAACCGGTGCAATGCCTGTCATGGTGATAAGAGCACGATAGGTGCGGTATCTACTTCCCTGAGCGACGCGCACCAAAGGCATGCCGCCCCTGCCCAGGCAAACTATGCCTGCCAGAACTGCCATGCCTTGACCCTGAAGGCATACGCATTTGCCAACAACACCGGCCTTATCTACCCGGCCAAAAAGCACGTCAACGGCAGCAAGGACGTGAGTTTCAGCGTCCCGACCAACACCGTCATGAACAACCTGATAGCCGGCGCGAGCTATGACAGCGTCAACCAGACCTGCTCCACGGTCTACTGCCACAGTAATGGCCGCGGAGGCCCGGGAAACGTGGCTGCCAAGTGGACAGACCAGTCGAGCGGTCAATGCGGCGCCTGTCACAGCGTTGTTGCCTTCGGACCCTCTGCCGCATTCGGTGTGATCAGTTCAGGCGCGCATTTCAAACATCTTTCCACTACCTATGGTCCGCAGATGCAGCTCAAAGTTGTTTTTGACGGCGGTACCGGCGATCTTGACTTGTCTGTCAATAGAGGGTGCCTGGTTTGCCATACGCTCTATTCAGGGCTGGGGCAGACTGGCCACGTGAACGGCGATAAGGCAGCGGACTCAAGCGCTGGCAGTGGTTGCTACAAGTGCCATGGCGGTCTGCAGCAGGGGACTTTGCCTGCCTGGACGGATAAGGAACGCATCGCCTGTACCAGGTGCCACCCCATTTGGGATGGTTATTCGGCCTCGCGGCTCCCCAACGGTCTTGCCGCACCAAAACAGGTCAACTACTCTTCAACCGGTCACGGCAAGAGTATTGCGCCCTACAACAAGATGGCCTGCACAAGTTGTCATGATCAGAACAGTGCCCATTTCAGCAACCCGCCAATATTGGGCGACAATAACAGGTTGATCGCCTTCAGCTTTGCCTCGTCAAGCCGTAACGGCACCAACGCGGTCTGCAACAACTGCCACTGGCCCGGCCAGTCCGCCCAAAACAGGGTGAGATTCACCCATGTCACCTCGGTAAGCGAGGCTGTGAATAATTCTCCGTCAATGGCCTGCTCCAGGTGCCACGACGTTCACGGTTCATCCAACTTCGGCATGATAAGGGACCAGATCGCGTTTAAAGCGAATTCATCGGCATTCATTTATTACTCGTCATCATTTTTCACCAACTATTCAGCGCCGGATTCAACTGTCGTCAAGTCCAGGACTCCCAAGCCAGGGCCGTACAAGTTTATCCAGACCGAAGCGCCCTACATGGGTGTTTGCCAGGTGTGCCATACCAAGACCATGCATTTCAGGCGTGGCCGTGATGAAGCCGTTGACGGCCCGTCATCCGGTACTTTCAACACTAATACGGTCCCGCCTTCTTCAATTACAAGCCATAGAAATATGAGCAAGGATACAAACTGCCTGAGTTGCCATCAGCACAATCCACCGGCTGGACCGGACGTCAAAAATTACGCCTTCTACCCATTCGGCAAATGCGATGCCTGCCATGGCTATCCACCGATCCCAAAATCTTATGCCAAGGGACAGGGTAACTACAGTAGCGGCAAATTCGAAGATTATACCGGCGCCGGTGGTTCCCATGTTTTCCAGGGCCATGTGCCCAAGACTGCCGACCCGTCACAAAGTTGGGATCTGTGCAGCAGTTGCCACCAGGAAGAAGACCATCTTTCGGTATCTCAGTATTACCAGGTCAAGGTGAAGATCAACCCGAATCTGAGGTTTAACACGACAAATGTTCCGGCAATAGCGGCCCAATATACCTCGAACCGCCTGGATGGCACTAATCATCAAACCGGAACTTGCTACAACGTGAGCTGCCATTTCCAGAAAACGCCTAAATGGGGCACTCCGTAGCAGCGTACTCTGTGCGGTCAGGATAGGTGCCGTAGTTTTCGGCCACCACAAACATCTACTTCTGTACGGTGATTGTGGTGGCCGTTTCTTGTGTTTGCCAAGGTGGTTGAAGCCGGTTACCTGCCGGATTTTACCCTTGATTTTATCCGAAAAGTAACTTATCGTTCAAAATGTGAACGATGCTCGTGGCAACAATACGGATGATTTGAAGACCTTTCAGCTGCTCTCTGAGGTGGCAAATGAAAAGCCTGTCTCGCAGCGCGAACTGGCAAGCCGTTTGGGCATCGCCTTGGGGCTTGTCAATTCCTATCTCAAGAACTTTGTGGCCAAGGGTTACATCCGCATAAAAAACTATCCTCACAATCGTTATGCCTATCTTCTGACACCCAATGGCATGGCCGAAAAGACACGGCTTGCATATCAGCATGTGCATTACTTCACCAACCTTTACACAGTGACCCGCCAGGATTATCTGTATCTCTTCAGGCACCTTGCAGGTCTGGGGATTTCCAGCGTTGCCTTCTGCGGGGTGGATGAGGTCGCCGAAATAGCTTGGCTTTCGCTGCAAGAGGCCGGTATGAAGCTGACGGCAGTTATGGACGATGACTGTGCGGGGCGCGCTTTCATGGGGCAAGAGGTTGTGTCATTGAGCCAAGGCTTGCTGAAAGCCAACAGCCAGGTAATCATCACATCTCTGAAACGATCCGAGCAGTTGAGACAGAAGTTGCTTGAGTTGGGAGTGAATGAAGATTCCATTCACCACCCCTGTTTTTCTCCAAGTACAGGAACTGATCCTATTATGGAAGGATGAGGAACAGCAATGGATAAGATTGCCAAGATATTTGTGGCCGGACATCGCGGTATGGTGGGCTCGGCAATTGTTCGCCGCCTCCGGGAGGCAGGCTATGAAAACCTGCTGGTCAGGACGCGCTCCGAACTCGATCTGTGCAACCAGGCAGCTGTCGAGGCCTTTTTTCGCGAACAGAAGCCCGAATTTGTCTTCCTGGCAGCCGCAAAGGTCGGCGGTATAATTGCCAATAGCACCTATCCGGCTGAATTCATCTATGACAATCTGCAGATTCAGACCAATGTCATTCATCATTCCTGGTTGAGTGACGTAAAACGCTTGCTTTTCCTCGGTAGCACCTGCATTTATCCGAAAAATGCGCCCCAGCCGATCAAGGAGGAGTACCTCCTTACCAGTCCGCTGGAGCCTACCAATGATGCCTATGCCATAGCCAAAATCGCCGGCATCTACCAATGCCGTTCCTACAACCGTCAGTACGGCACCAAATATCTGGCGGCGATGCCGAATAACCTTTATGGCCCCAACGACAACTTCGATCTGGAAAAATCCCACGTCCTGCCAGCCCTGATGAGAAAATTCCACGAAGCAAAGCGGGCAGGAAGCCCTTCCGTCACAATCTGGGGGACCGGTTCACCGTTGCGAGAATTCCTCCATGTAGACGATCTGGCCGAGGCCTGTCTGTATTTGATGAACCTTGATGATGCCGGTTACAACAGGTTGGTTGACGATTCGAATGCTCCAGCACTGATCAATATCGGCTCCGGCGAGGAGTTGACCATCAGGGACTTGGCGTTGTTGGTAAAGCGCGTGGTCGGTTTTGAAGGCGAACTGGTCTTTGACACGGACAAGCCCGATGGGACCATGCGCAAGCTGGCGGATGCTTCGCGCATTCAGGCATTGGGCTGGCAACACAGGATCGGGCTGGAGGACGGGATTAGAGACACCTACCAATGGTTTGTAGAGAATTTGTCTGGCTCGGGAGACGTAAAAGGCGAAGCAGGCTGATGGTTTTATCTGAATTGCCCGATAAATCCAATGATCCCGAAGAGTCGCATGAAGATAATTTTCAGGCGTTGAAAGCCAAATCCCTGGCGGGGATTGGTTCGCTTATCAAACGACAGGTGGCTACCAAGGTGATTTACCTTGTTGCTACTGTCATCCTGGCACGTTTGCTGACACCCCAATCTTTCGGCATCTACGCGATAATCGCCTTTATGGTCCAGTTTTTCTCCACGTTCGGGGATGTGGGGCTTGGCGCCGCGCTGATCCAGAAGAAAGGAAGCTTGAGCCGGGAAGAACTTGCCACTACCTTCTGGCTCCAGCAGGCGCTGGTCTGGACTGTTGCGCTTCTTGTCTTTGCACTGGCGCCCCTGGCCAAACTGATATATCCGCAGCTTCCAGCCAATGCCATCTGGATGTTGCGCGTCATGGTAATTGCCTTTGTGATCGCCTCGCTGAAAACGATCCCGGCAATTCTGCTTGAGAGGGATATCCGTTTTGACCGCATAGCGCAGGTGGATGTGGTCGAGAGCCTGTCTTTTTACGGATTTGCGGTTGTTTTTGCCTGGCTAGGCCAGGATGCGTGGAGTTTTGTCTATGCTGCACTGGCGAGAAGCATTTTGAGCGTGATCACTGTATACCTCATATCACCATGGCGGCCGTCATTTACGTTTCGCTTTTCCGGTGTGGCGGAACTGGTCCGTTTCGGATTGCCGTACCAGGGCAACAATGTGCTCGCATTCGTGAAGGATGCCGTCACCCCGTTGTTCGTAGGTACCTATGCCGGTCCTGCCGCGGTCGGCTATGTCAACTGGGCCCGGAACTTCGCCTTTGCGCCATTGATGATTTCTGAAGCTTTCGGACGGGTCGCGTTTCCAGCATTTTCAAGGATTCAGGACAATAAGGAACTGTTGGGGAGAACCATCGAACGGTCAATCAGGATGATGACCCTGGTAATGTTTCCGGTAACCGCACTGGTAGTTGCCTTGGCCCCGGAATTGACGCACCTGGTTTATACGGACAAATGGCTGCCCGGGATACCGACATTCTATTACTATTGCACTTCACCGGCCGGAATTGGCGTGTTTCTACCTCTGTATATCGGAATCCTGTCTCTAGGCAATGCGCGGATAATTCTTCTTCTGGTCAGCGGTCTTGTTATTTTTGAATGGGGAATCGGGGTGCCTTGCGTAATGTATTTCGGTTTTGTCGGAGTGGCGATGACCCAGCCGATTACTGTTTCCATATTCACTTTTCTTTATAAAGTGATCCTGGCTAAAAATGGCGTTCGGGTAAATTTGACTAAAAATATACTTCCCCAATTTTTTGCAGCGGTTTTGGCTGGAATAGCGATCAAGTTGCTGGCAATAAAATTGGTGGTGAATTTCGTGATATTGGGTGCATTGTTGCTTGCTGGCGGTTTTGCATACCTTTTGATGTTGCTTGCCGTAAAGAAAGACAGGGTGGATGAATTTGTGGAGTATGCCAAGAGCATTGCCGGAATAGGCGCTAAGAAATGAGTATGGATTGTATCGTTTGCGGCAAGCAGGCTTTCTACACATGGACGAGCATAGCCGGTATCGACATCCAAAGGTGCCGGTCATGCGGCGTGGGAATGACAACCCCTGTCCCGAGTGCGGAAGAGTTGTTGGAAGACAATCTCGAGAGATACATTGCTGCAGAAAGGGAAAAGGTCTATTTACCGCGAATCCGGTATTTTCAGGCGCGTTACCACTCCTATATAAAAGAAATTAAAAAGTTCAAAAAAACCGGTGCGTTGTTGGATATTGGCTGCAACCTCGGCATATTTTTGCTCAGTGCCCAAAAAGAGGGTTTTACCGTAACTGGCGTTGAGCTCAACAAAAGCTGTGCCGAATACGGCAGAAAGAGATATGGCCTCAAAATACATTCGGATTATCTGGCAGAGATAGATTTTCCCGATGAAACGTTCGATGTCATTACATTGTATGATGTTCTTGAACATGTCCCCGACATAAAAGGGATGTTGTCGGATATAAGGAGAAAATTGAAAAACGATGGCTTGCTGGTCATCCAATCTCCAAATATCGACAGTGTATTGGCACAGCTGACAAAAGCTAAATGGAGTTGGCTCACCCCCCCGGATCATCTGTACCATTTCAATCCATCCGGCTTGGCTTCACTGTTGATCTCCTCAGGGTTTAGAATCGAAAAATCACGAACCTGGGAACCAGCTGAAGACTTTTGCAATAATGTAGCTGCCGCGTATTTGCCGGGAAACATTGTCGGTAGAGTCATTCAAAAACTCCTGAGAATATCGAGAATCTGTTTTGTCGCTGTACTGTTTTTGCAAAGAATCTGGTGGAAGCGGCAGCAGGGCGGGCTTATCCAGATATACGCAATGAAGGATAGCTGGCGCGACTGAGCGGCTCCTGAAATTGTTTGTGAAATCTAATCATTGCTTGTGGGAAAAGGTGCGGTTCGGATGCCGAGAATCAGTGCGATAATCAATACACGAAATGAAGAAAAGAATATTCGCGCCTGTCTTGAAACAGTGAAGTGGTGTGATGAAATTATTGTCGTGGATATGGAAAGCGATGACAAAACCAAGGAGATAGCCCGTGAATACACGGACAAGATATATGATCATCAAAAAATTCTGGCGTTTGATGCGGCACGTAAATTTGCCCTGGAAAAGGCAACCGGAGATTGGATCATGGTCGTCGATGCTGATGAGCGAATCCCGAGAAGTCTGGGCTTGACCTTGCGCCAGATTGCTGAAAGCAACCCGCCATTCGATATTTGCCGTATTAATAGAAAAAACTACCTACTTGGCAGATGGATTCAATATTCCGGATGGGGCAACGACCTTGTAATGCGCTTTTTCCGTAATGGTAGTATCGAATATACAGGGGATATCCATGATTTTGAAATACCAAAAGGAACGATCCATGATCTGCCGAAAACGGACCAAGATTATATAATCCATTTTAATTACTTTGATAGTTACCACTTTGTCGAAAAACTGAATACATATACCACGATAGAATCCGTGCAACTGCATGAGAAAAAAGTTGATTTCAGGATGTCTTACCTGCTTACAAAGCCTGTAAAGGTATTTTGGGACAGGTATTTCATGTACAAAGGGTACAAAGATGGGGTCCCAGGTTTTTTGCTGAGTGTGTATATGTCTTTCTACCGATTTTTAACATGGGCCAAGTACTGGGAAATAATCAGCAAGATCGACTCGAAGGGCAGTTACAGCTCCATAGAAGCTAAAATTGTCGAGGAATATAATGATGCCGAAGACAGCAAGCTGTAGATACTGTAGCTCGGCAGCGCTCAAAGTATTGCTGGTTCTGGATGAGCCGTTTGCTATTTACAAATGCAATTCTTGCTCATTGGTGCAAACTTTGCCGGAGGCCAAGGTAATATATAACGAAAACAGCACCTATCTGGAAACATATCTGGCGAATGAAGAACTGTTTAAATCTTTTTTTCGGCCCTTCGTCCAATTTGCCCATCAGTGCAAGCCGGCAGGAAAGATGCTTGATATAGGCTGCAGTACAGGCTTTATCATGGATGAGGCATTGAAGTTAGGGTACGACACAGAAGGTTTGGAGCTTAACAAGAAAGCGGTGGAATACTGTTTGAGCAGGGGGCTGAAAGTTTACAATGAATTTTTGGCTGACTGCGCATTCCCAGACAACACCTTTGACATTGTAACCATGAGCCACGTGCTCGAACACATCCCGGATCTGAGTGATTTTTTGCAGGAACTCCACCGGGTAGTTAAAAAAACCGGTTTTCTGGTATTAAGCCAGCCCCTGTACGACTCGCTGATCGCAAAGGTGTTGAAGCATAAATGGTATGGATGGGTACCGAAAGAGCATATATGGCATTTTACGCCAGGGACCATCTCCATGTTTCTGGAAGAAAACGGGTTCAAAGTTGTTAAAATGGAAAGAAACAGCATGTACTATCCTCTCGGTTTCAATGCTAAAACCCTGGCTACGGGGCTTTTGGCCAGATTGGCCGCCAAGATGGGCCTTGGCGATCAATTTTATGTCGCTGCCCAAAAACAATAGACCAGCCTGAAGGTGGCGATCACAGCTTCATGAACAAATATGTTTATATCCTTATTCTCAACTGGAATGGTTGGGGCGATACCATCGAGTGTCTGGAGAGCGTGTTCCGTCTTGATTATCCGGATTTCCGCGTGATTGTCTGCGACAATGCATCCGGCGACGGTTCCCTTGAAAAGATAGGGGCATGGGCTGAAGGGCGCCTGGATGTGTATGTCCCTCCTGACCATCCTATGCACGATCTGTCCTTTCCACCTGTGGCCAAGCCGCTTGATTATGCAATCTATGACAGATCCATGGCGGAATCCGGGTGCACAGGGTCTGCGGCCCCTGCCATTACCTTGGTCCGCACCGGGGCCAACCTGGGGTTTGCCGGCGGTAACAATGTGGGGCTGCGCCATGCGCTGGCGCGGGATGATTTCGATTATATCTGGCTGTTGAACAATGATACGGTGGCCAGGCCAGATGCGCTGTCGCAGATGGTGCGACGGATGGAGGAACGGCCCGATGCGGGTATCTGCGGCTCGCTGATGCCTTATTACGACGCGCCTGATGTGATCTGGACCACCGGCGGCGGTACATTAAACCGCTGGCTGGCCAAGTCGCACAGCATTGATAACCGTAAGCCGCTTGCGACGGCATCCTCCCGCGAAGCGGTCGAACAGAGCATGAAATATGTGGCCGGGGCATCGATGCTGGTTTCCAAGGCGTTTCTGCGCAATATCGGACTGATGAGCGAGGAGTATTTCCTCTATTTCGAAGAGCCGGATTGGTGTTTCCGGGGCAGGGAGAAGTTTGCCATTGCCTATGCGGACGGCAGTCTGGTCTACCACAAGGTGGGCATCAGCACCTCCCGCCACGATGAAGGACCGGACCGGTCCGCGGAAAGTTATTTTTTCAGGAGCCAGATCCTGTTTACCGCTAAATTTTTCCCGATCGCATTGCCCGTGGTGGTGCTGCGAGTGATCGCTAACCGGGTGAAATCGGCTTGTCGTCGCATGGTATGCAGGAGACGGCGTCAGGGAGTCACAGCATGAGCATGGATGTTTTGCAAAGCAGGGCAGAAATTGCCGCGGCACGCGGCAGATTGCGGGAGATGGGGGCCAATGCCGCTGATGCGGCTTTTACTGCCCTGTTGAAGCGCAACCGGCTCTGGCCCGGCAGTCCCTTGGGTGACCAGGTCAAGAGCTGGGATGTCTGGAAAACGGTTTCCTTCATAAGGCAAAACCTGGCAAGCGATGCCGCTGTGCTCGATCTGGGAGCCTATGCCTGTGAAGTCCTTCCTGCGCTGCATCTTCTCGGGTATGACTCCCTGACCGGCATAGACCTGAACCAGAACCTGTCTGCCTTGCCGCACCAGGAGACCATCCGTTATCTGGTGGGCAATTTCCTGGAAACGACATTGCCTGACAGCTCCTTTGCCGCTATTACCGCCATCTCGGTCATCGAGCATGGCTACCGGCCCCAAAGGCTGCTGGCCGAGATATCGCGACTGTTGAAACCCGGGGGATATTTCCTGGCCAGCGTAGACTACTGGCCGGACAAGATCGACACCTCCGGTGTTACCGTCTTTGGTCTTGACTGGCTGATATTTTCGCGCCAAGACATGGATGAGCTGTTTGCGCTGGCCAGCGACTGTGGCCTGGAACCGGTGGGCGAGATCAGGCACGGAGCCGGCGATGCCTTGATATCATGGCAGAACCGCAGGTATACCTTTGCCTGGCTTGCCCTGCGCAAGAGGTAAGCCGGTGCGTATCCTGCTGATAACCGGTTCGTTCCCCCCCATGAAGTGCGGGGTGGGAGACTATACCGCCAATCTTGCCTCCGGGCTGGCTGCCCAGCCAGATGTCGAGGTAGGGGTATTGACCGGTCCCGGCGCCGAAGCCGCCAACGGGGTGCAGATGGTGATGCCGGCTATGTCATGGAAGTGGAGGGACCTGAAAAAGGTTGTCAGGGCGTTACGGGATTTTTGCCCTGACCTTGTCCATGTCCAATATCCCACGGAAGGTTACGGCAGAAACGTCATGCCGTTCTGGATTCCTATCGTTGCCCGTTTCATGGGTGTTCCTGTCGTACAGACCTGGCATGAACCGCTTCGCTGGCGCTCTGTTTACTGGTATCTGCCTGCTGCGCTTCTGCGTGGTGGCCTGGTGGTGGCCGAGCCTGATTTCAGCGAACTCTCAGCGTCCTGGGTCCGGCCTTTTCTGGCCCGCAAATGCATGCGTTTCATACCGGTCGGATCGAGTATCCCCAGGGTGGCCCTTGGACCGGACGAACGCGCTAAGCTCCGTTCCCGTTTCTGCCGGGAAGGGGAGCGCATCATTGTCTATTTCGGCTTTGCATCTCCGGCAAAGCGGCTGGAACTCCTGCTGGAGATCGCTGATCCGAGCCGTGACAAGTTGGTCCTTTTGTGCGAGCTTGACAAGGGCAATGGGTACCAGAAGGAAATTCTCGATGCAATCAGCTCAGGCGCCTGGCGCGACAGGACCGTTGTCACCGGCTTCCTGCCGCCCGCGGACGTGGCCGCCATACTGGCGGCCGCGGACGCTGCGGTGTTTCCTTTCGCAAACGGTGTCGCGTTCCGGAATACCTCGTTCCTTGCGGCCCGTGCCCAGGGGACCTTTGTGCTGACAACATCCCGCAGGCACCACGGTTATTCAGCCGGAGAGAATGTCTTTTATGCAATGCCCGATAATGTACCGGAGATGCGGCAGGCCCTTGACAACTATGGCGGCCGGCGCTCAATTCAGGCAAATGATGCCGGGGAATGGCCCCATATTGCCAGGCAGCATCTGGCTTTTTACCAGGAATTGCTGGGTGGATTCGGCCGGTAATGGGGCGGTTGACCAATTCATGTGATAGAGGAATAGACTTGGCTGTTACCGGGAAATCAATCGGCATCGTGACCGCCTTTCTCGGCAATCTGCGGGCCGGCACCTGGGTCTATACCAGGAACCTGCTCCAGGGGCTTGCCGAACAAGGGGTCGTCAGGGTGGACCGGGAAGAACGTCTGCTGGAGGGACTGGAGGGCATTCCCGCCATTATCCTGCCCGGTGGCGGCCGGTTGGCGAAGTTTACCTGGCCCAACCGGCAGTTGCCGGAAGCAGGGCGGCGGGCCGGCCTGGACCTGGTGCATGTCACGACACCCTATGGCAGTTTCCGGCGCACCGGATTCAAGAAGGTCATCACCATCTGCGATGTCACACCGCTGTTGTTTCCGGAAGCCCACGGCAGGATGAATGTCTGGCATCACCGTTTCGTGCTCCCGGCAATTCTGCGGGAGTGTGATCACATCATTACGATCAGCGAGGCGTCGAAACGGGATATTGTCCGGTTCTACCGGGTTCCGGAAGAAAAGATCACCGTCACCCTGCTTGCGGCCGATCGTTGTTTCGGGTCACCAGTTTCTCCGCAAGCGAAACTGCCGACCGATAGACCTTACATCCTCAACGTGGGGACCCTGGAGCCGCGCAAGAATCTGCCTTGCCTGCTTCGGGCCTATGCCGCTGCTCGCCACAGTGGATTGCCACATCGTCTGGTCGTCACCGGTGCCAAAGGGTGGGGGGCTTCGCCGTTGGCTCGCCTGGTTGCTGACTTGCATCTGGATGCCGATGTCCTGTTCACCGGTTTCATCCCGGATGAGGAAATGCCCGGCTTGTACGCTGGCGCCGAATTCTTTGTCTACCCGTCGCTGTACGAGGGTTTTGGCCTGCCGGTGCTGGAGGCCATGGCCAGCGGCACCCCGGTGATCACCTCCAATTGTTCTTCGCTGCCGGAGGTTGCCGGTGAGGGGGCACTGCTGGTCGATCCCATCAGCGAGGCAGAGCTGTGCGCGGCCATGCTCGCGCTGGCCGGTAATATGGAGCTGCTTGGCACCATGCGTGCCAAGGGGTTGGTTCAGGCGGCCCGTTTCCGTTGGGAACGGACAACACGGGAAACCTGGGGAATTTATGAAAAGTTGTTGCATGGAGAATAGCCGGTGCGCATAGCCATTGACGCCTCGACCATATCGACCCAGGGCGGGCCGCGCAGCTATGTCCTGGGCCTGCTGGAGGCCCTGCTCAAGGCGGACCGGGGTAACGATTATGTCGTTTTCTACAACGACCCGGTCCATCTGGGCAGGTTTCCCAAGGCACGGGAGATCGTGCTGCCGGGCAAATCGCCCGTGGCCAGGCTCTGGCGCGAACATGTCCTGCTGCCGCTGGCCTGCCGGAGAGAGGGAATCGACCTGCTGCACTGCCCGAAAAGCGCCATCCCGTATTTCTCTCCCTGCCCGGTCGTGGTGACCCTGCACGACCTGATCCCGATCAAGCATCCTGAAACGGAGAAATTCGCCGCGCGCCTCTACTGGCGCCTGCAGATCCCCATCGCCGCCAGGAGGAGCGCCTTCATCATCACCGATTCCGAGCATGCCCGCCAGGAGATCATGGCCGATTTCCGCGTGCCGCCGGAGCGGGTCAGGGCGATCATGCTGGGTTTCAACCCTGCCATGCTGGACCCGCGCGATCCGGCCCAGGGGGACGCGGTGCGGGGCCGTTACGCCCTGCCGGATCGGTATATTCTTTATGTAGGCACGATCCAGCCCAGGAAAAACATCAATACGCTCATCGAGGCCTATGCCCGGCTCCGGCAGGAGGATGACAGGGTGCCCAGGCTCGTGATCACCGGGCGCAAGGGATGGCTCTACGACCGTCTCTTTGCCCGCATTGGTGAGCTGGGACTCACGGATTCGGTCATCTTTACCGGTTTTGTCGCCGACGAAGACCTGCCCTTCATCTATGACGGCGCCCAGGTGTTTGCCTATCTTTCCCTGTTCGAGGGATTCGGGCTGCCGCCGCTGGAGGCCATGGCGTGCGGTGTGCCGGTAATAGTTTCCAATACGACCTCCCTGCCGGAGGTTGTCGGAGATGCGGGCATCGGGGTCGCGCCAACCGATGTGGCTGCGGTCACCATAGCCCTCCGTCAACTGCTGGATCAGCCCCAAGTAGCCGCAAGTATGAGAAGAACAGGTCTGGAGCGGGCGCGCACGTTTTCCTGGGAGCGTTGCGCCGCTGAAACCCTGGCGGTCTATGGGGCTGTTGCCCGCAAGGCTTGAAGGATTCAAGGCAGCGTTATTGCCGCAAAAATGAGGTGGAGCAAGATATGACGGAACGCAAAAAAGACCTGTTGATGATGGCCATACTGCTGGCGGTGCTGTTGGGGATGTTTTCTCCGATACTGTTCACCTCCAAGATCATCCGCGCGCCGGATATTCTCAACGAATACTACTGGTCAGTGAAGGATCTCCATGACATCCCGCTCTGGCAGCAGTTGAAGATCCATCTCACCCCGGGCTGGTCCTTGTATCTGAACAGCGGCTATACCACCGAGGGTGGGGACCTCTCGCTCCAGTTCCTCAAGTATCACAACCTGATCTACTGGCTGTTCCCGTCGCCGGAAAATGTTGCCTGGTTCATAGTGCTGCACCTTTTCTGGGGGGGCATCGGCACCTATCTTTACTGCCGGGCTATCGGCGCCAGCCGGGCTGCGGCGCTGCTGGGGGGGGTGATCTTTGCCGTTGCCACGGAAAACGCCTCCCTGGTCAATGCGGGCCATGTGCTCAAGATTGCCACCATTTCCTATGCGCCGTTTGCCTTTTACATGCTGGAAAAGGGGTTTCAGAGCAGGCGCCTGATCTTCTTCATGGCCACGGCCTTTACCCTGGCTTTCCAGTTTTTCAATTACCACTGGCAGATCGCCTTCTACACCTGTCTGGGGATGGCGGTGTACGGGGTGATGCGTCTTGTGGGCATTGCCATGGACAAGAAGCGGAAGCAGGGGGAGGTACCGAAACTCCTGGGGATGAATCTGGTCCTGCTGGTGTTTTTCCTGACCACGGTCTCCATTTCGCTGCTGCCCCTTGCCAACTGGTCCAAGGACACCAATCGCGGTGTGCATAGCGGCGCAAACCAGGGGAAAGGCGGTCTGGACCGGGATGATGCCATGTCCTGGTCCATGCCTCCCGAAGAGTTGGTGACCTTTGCCATACCCGGTTTCTTCGGGTTCTCGCGCCAGGAAGGGGGCGAAAACCCGACCAACATCCCATCCTACTATTGGGGCAGGATGCACTTCACCCAGACAAGCGACTACATGGGGCTGCTGCCCTGGTTGCTGCTGCCGCTGCCGCTCATCTTCCGGCGCGACAGGATCACCTGGATCGCCACCTTTGCCGTGGCCGGCGGGATCATCTTCTCCATGGGGAAATATTCCTTTGTCTACAACCTGCTGTTCGACTATTTTCCCGGGATCAACCGCTTTCGCGTCCCCAAAATGATGCTGTTCCTGACAACACTGGGACTGGGCGTCTTTGCCGCCAGGGGGATAGATCTGCTGCTGGATGAAGAGATTCGCAAGACCAAGGCGTTTGGCCGCTATCTGGCCGGGGTCGTCGGGTTGCCACTGGCCCTGATGTTGTTCTTTACCATACTCAAGATCGGCGAGAATCGCTGGCTGACCGGATTTCTGGAGATGTTGGCCCAGCCTACCCGTTACGAGCAAGGTCCGGCACTGGTTTACCAGCGCTGGAACACGCTCCTTTCAGAGACACTCATCGCTTTTTCCATTGCTACGGCCTATGCAGCAGTTTTCTATGCCTATTACAAAAAGTGGCTCCCTGCCCGCATCCTGCCGCCACTGCTGCTGATCATGCTGCTGTGCGACATCGGTCGGGTGAACGCCAAGTTCATGTTTACCGTGGATGTGCCGACCAAGTCCCGGGGAACAGTCACGCCGGTAATGGAATTTCTGAAAAAGGATTCGAACCAGTACCGTGTCTTGCCGACCAATTCCGATCCTCAGCAGTTTTCCAATGCCTCGATTCCGACCATGTTTTATTCCATGCCTGTCCAGCAGACCAGGTGGCAGGATGTGCTGGACAATTTCTCTTTTAACTCGGCAATCCTGGACATGCTGAATGTGAAGTACGTTGTTTATCCCACGGGGCAGTATCAGCAGGAAAAGGCATATCTGCCGCCAAAGCTGGTCCCGGTCTTCCAGTCGCCGGACGGGTCTGAAATCGTCCTGCAAAACAGGGCGGTCCTGCCCAAGGCCTGGATCGTGGCCACAGCCATGGTGGCCCAGGATCGGATGCAGGCCCTGAACACGATCCTCAACCCGGCATTTGACCCGCGTACATTTGCCGTGGTGGAGTCGGCACCGCCTTTGCCGCTGGCCGGTTCTCCTTCTTCGGCGGCCGCCATGGCCGGCAAGGTTGCGGTAGACCGGTATGAAAACAATGAAATTACTCTGTTGGCAGACGTGCCCGCCAATTCGCTGCTCGTCCTCGGTGAAAAATTCTACAACGGCTGGAGGGCCTTGGTGGATGGGAAGGGAGTGGACATCTACCCGGTGGATTACATCCTGCGCGGAATATATCTTACGCCCGGAAAACACCGGGTTGAGTTTATATTCGATCCCTTGCCCTTCAAGATCGGCAAGTACCTGACCTTGGCCTCCTTTGCCCTGTTTGCCGCCATGCTGGTGCGCGAATGGCTGCTGCATAGACGGGGGCGGGGTGTGCAGGGAGGTTAATGCCGGCATGGTTCAATGTGGGGAACATACCATCGACCAGGTGAAGCGGTACGGCTTGGAGATCATCCAGCCGGCAGGTGGGTATCGATTTTCCCTGGATGCGCTTTTGTTGGCGGATTTCGTCATGGCAGCAGAAGATGCCGGCATGGTTGATCTGGGCACCGGCGGGGGCATCATTCCCTTGCTCCTCTGCCGGCGTTATCAATCGGCCACTGTTGTTGGTATTGAAAACAACAGCACGATGGCGGAGTTGGCCAGGGAAAATGTTGCCAGGAACGGCCTTGCTGACAGGGTCCGGATTGTCACTGCCGATGTTGCGGATACCAGGTCACACTTTCCGGTATCCACATTCGATGGGGTGGTGTCCAACCCTCCATACCGCACCCCGGTCAGCGGCAGGATAAGCCCCAAGGCCGGCCGGGATACGGCGCGGCACGAATCCAGCGCCGGCCTCGTCGATTTCCTGGCAGCCGCCAAATATCTGGTGAAACCGTCCGGCCGGATATGGTTTATATACCACCCTGACCGCATGGCTGAATTTATCGCCTGCGCCAGTGAACAGAAGCTGGCCCTGTTGCGCTTGCGGATGGTTCACGGCCGTCTTGATGCCCCTGCCAGGATGTTCATGGCTGAACTTGCCAAGGGGAGAAAGGGGGAAACAGCGGTTTTGCCCCCCCTTATCATCTATTCCGACAATGGCGACTATACCAGGGAAGCGCAATCGATACTGGCCGACCAGACTGGAACATAAAAAAGGGCGCTTGATCCAAGCGCCCTTTATGCTGCCTGCTATAACGGTAATGCAGATTACTGCTTGATGATCAGGAACAGATCCATTTTTTCACCCACGCTGACGTGTATAGGGAAACACAGGGCCAGATGTCCATTGGGCACCGGCAGGCCGTCTGCAGACGGATGGATCGTAACCGGGGGATTGATGTTGATGATTTCGCCCATCTGCGAGGCCTTGGCGGCCACGTTGCCGCAAACTACGTTGACGAATTCCATGACCGTGTCTTCCAGAATCTCCGCTGATTCGTTATCCACGGACTCTTCTCTCAGGATGGCTTTTGCCACTGTCTTCTGGAGCCCTTTCGACACCGACAGGATGTAGCGGGCATCCACGCTGCCGCTCATGTCCAGGGCCGCCATCATGTAATTGGATTCCAGGGTGGTAACGGCCTTGCATTTTTCCGGACGGAACTGGAGGTCAAGCACGCGGGTTATCATCTTGTATGTCAGGTCAGCGGTCATCTCCCAGATCCGGCCGTTTTCCACCCCGGCCGGAAGTTCGATCCTCTCAGATACGTACGGAGCCTGATCGATCTTGAATTCATCCAGATATTGCTGCAACTGCTCGCTGGACATTGCTCCGACCAGCACCAATGCCTCGCCGATGTAAAGGTGTGTATTCTTTTGGCGGGTGATGACTTCATTGAGTTGGTTAATGGTCAGGATGCCCATCTCAACCAGCAGGTCCCCCAACTTCATGTCTTTTGAAAATTGAGCATTGTGGGCGCGGTCGATATCAAGTTGGGTGATGTAGCCCATTGATACCGCCATTTCACCGAGTTTCAGATTTTTCTGCTCTTGCAGTTCGATCGCCTTGAGAAGGGCTTCCCTGGATACGATCCCTTTTTCCACCAAAAACTGCCCAAAGAATTTAACAGCCATTTCAAATCCCCTTGTATCGTGATTAATGGTAACGGAGAAATATCAAAGTTCACGCAGTATCTGCAGTACATTCTCAGACTCGAACGGCTTGGATATGACATTTTTGGCCCCGAGTTTCAGCGCCTCGGTAAATTTATCACCAACTCCCCCCAGCGAGGTTACCATGACCACCTTGACTTCTTTGTCCAGCACAACCAAGCTGCGCAGGGCGGTCAGGCCATCCATGCCGGGCATGTTCATGTCCATGCAGATGATGTCAGGGTTTTCCAGGTGATTCATCTTGATGGCTTCCGCACCGTTTTTGGCGTGCCCAACGCAAGTAAACTCACCGGATTCATTGATGATCTTCTCGAGTTGACGTGCCACGGATAGGCTGTCATCAACTACTAGGACTTTTTTCATCAGTTGTCTCCTCCTTGATACTCGAAACGATTGATCTGATCCTGGTATTCAAACTGCGTTCCATGAACTTGAGAATATGGCCGAACTTTATAGGAAACACACTGAAAAGTCAAAATTATGTTTACCTTTTCATGCCGGAAAATATATGCTATCAAAATATATTATTTCAACTTGCAAGGAGAAATTCCGATGTACCCATTTAACTGCGTGAAACGCGTCTCGTCGCTCATCGTCGCGGCGGTTTTTGCTTTCGGGACGGTTGCCCTGGCAGCGGATGCCGATCAGAAAACAGAGCCTGCAAAGGCTGTGCCGGTTCAGAATGGCGCGGATATTGTCGCCAAGGTCAATGGCACACCCATCAAGGCCATTGACCTGTTGCGGGCCAAAAAGGTGATCCTGTCCGGACAGCAAGGTATGCAGATCCCTCCGGAGCGTCAAAAGGAATTTGACCAGCAGGCCCTGTCGCAACTCATCTCAGCGGAACTTCTTTATCAGGCCGGCCAGAAGCTGGATACCAAGGATATCGACAAACAGGTCGATGCCAAGCTGGCTGAGAGCAAGGCCCGTTTCAGCAGCCCGCAGGATTATGAAAAGGCCATCAAGGAACTGGATATGAACGATGCCGATCTGCGGGAATACACCCGTAGGGATATGATCATATCCAATTTCATCGAGAAAACCATTGTTCCTAAAATTACAGTCACTGAAGAGGACAGCAAGAAGTTCTACGACGAAAATCCCGACAAATTCATACGTAGCGAGATGGTGCGGGCCAGCCACATCCTCTGCGGCGTTGATCCCAAGGCAACTGCGGAGGAGAAACAAAAAGCCCGTGAAAAGGCGGAACAGCTGAAGAAGGAGCTGGCCGGCGGAGCCGATTTTGCTACCCTGGCCAAGTCCAACTCCACCTGCCCCAGCAGCCAGCAAGGCGGCGATCTCGGTTTTTTTGGCAAAGGACAGATGGTTCCTGCCTTTGAAAAGGCTGCCTTTGCCCTCAAGCCGGGGGAGATCAGCGATGTCGTTGAAACCCAATTCGGCTATCACATCATCAAGGTGACGGAAAAGAAGGCCGCGGAAACCGTTGCTTTCAAGGATGTCCGTCCCCGTATCGAAGAGTTCTTGAAGAACCAGAAGGTGGGCGCGGCAGTAAACGACTTTCTGGCTGAAGCCAGAAAGAGCGCTTCCGTTGAGATTCTGCTGAAATAATTCAAGCAGCCATCGCGATAAATAAAGGCCTCTCTGGATAATTCCCGGGAGGCCTTTTTTTTATTGTCTGCCCGAAGCTTCGACTGCGGCTGCCTTGGCTGCCGGCTGATGGAATTAGATTGGTCGCGGCTCATTACAGATTCGTGACAACTCTCTCGCAATAGTGGTATAGTGCCCCAAATCAGATTGCGAAGGAGGATTCCATGTTGAATCTTAAAGACCCGTCGTTGTTGCGGCAGCAGTGCTATCTGAACGGTCGCTGGCTTGATGCCGACAGTGGCGCAACCATCGATGTTACCAATCCGGCCAGCAATGAAAAACTTGGCACCATCCCGAAGATGGCAACGGATGAAACCAGGCGCGCCATTGAGGCCGCCAATGCCGCTCTTCCTGCCTGGCGGGCAAAGACCGCCAAGGAACGTTCGGTAATACTGAGAAAATGGTATGAGCTGATGATGGCCAATCAGGACGACCTCGCCGTGATCATGACTGCCGAGCAAGGGAAACCGCTGGCGGAGTCCAGGGGAGAGATCGCCTATGCCGCGTCTTTCATAGAATGGTTTGCCGAAGAAGCCAAGCGGGTCTACGGCGATGTTATCCCCGGTTATGCGCCGGACAAGCGGATCGTGGTCGTCAAGGAACCGATCGGGGTCTGCGTCGCCATTACTCCCTGGAATTTCCCCGCGGCCATGATCACGCGCAAGGCCGGTCCGGCCCTGGCTGCCGGTTGTACCATGGTGGTCAAGCCCGCTACCGCAACTCCGTATTCGGCCCTGGCGTTGGCCGAATTGGGAGAACGGGCCGGAATCCCGGCCGGAGTTTTCAGTGTTATTACCGGTGCCTCGGGAGCCATCGGCACCGAGATGACCCGCAACCCGATCGTGCGCAAGCTGACCTTCACAGGATCGACGGAGATCGGCAAGGAACTGATGGCCCAATGTAGCGGCACAGTCAAAAAGGTGTCCCTTGAATTGGGCGGCAATGCGCCCTTTATCGTTTTCGACGATGCCGACCTGGATGCGGCGGTGGAGGGCGCCATTGCCTCCAAATACCGCAATACGGGCCAGACCTGCGTCTGTACCAACCGCCTGCTCGTTCAGGAAGGGGTCTATGACGCCTTTGCCGAGAAGCTGGCAATTGCTGTCGCAAAGATGAGAGTGGGGGATGGCCTGAAAGGTGAAGTCCAGCAGGGGCCGTTGATCGACATGGCATCTGTTGAAAAGGTTGAGGAACATATTACCGATGCCGTTGGGAAAGGGGCAAAGATCGCCTTGGGAGGCAAGCGCCACGAATTGGGGGGCACTTTTTTCCAGCCCACCATCCTGACCGGAGTGACCCCGGAGATGCTTATCGCACGGGAAGAGACCTTTGGCCCGGTGGCGCCGCTGTTCAAGTTCAAAACCGATGAAGAGGCGATCCGGATGGCCAACGATACCGAGTTCGGCCTGGCTTCATATTTTTACAGCCGTGACATCAACAGGGTGTGGAAGGTGGCCGAGGCGCTGGAATACGGCATGGTGGGCATCAACACCGGCCTGATTTCCTCCGAGGTGGCTCCCTTTGGCGGTGTGAAGGAGTCTGGTATCGGCAGGGAAGGCTCGAAATTTGGCATCGAAGAGTTCATTGAGGTGAAATACCTCTGCATGGGCGGTATTGTTTGATCCAGGGTAAGACCGGTCATGTGGCTCGGTCTTCATGTTTGCGTGGAACTTTTATGGCAATTTTACGGTATGTCGTGGTGGTATCAATTGATCCCGGGAAAAGTTCTTGACTATATCGGTTGCAAGGTGGTATTCATAAAAACATAGTTTACTGGTAAATAAAACCGAATACACACTTCTTATCAAGAGCGATCGAGGGACTGGCCCTTTGACGTCGCGGCAACCTCCCCCAGGGGAAGGTGCCAATTCCAGCGGTATCGCAAGGTACCGGGAGATAAGGAAGAGAAACCTCTAGCAAGGAATCCTCTTCCGCACCCCGGAAGGGGATTTTTTTTGGAGGTATGAGATGAACATCAGCACAGAAACGGTCCAGGTGGGACTGGAATGGGATACCCGGACCGGCGCGGTATCGGTCCCTATCTATCAGACTGCCACCTTCAGGCACCCCGGGCTCGGGCAGAGCACCGGCTTTGATTATTCCCGCTCGGGCAATCCCACCCGCCTGGCACTGGAAAACGGCATTGCCCGCCTGGATGGCGCTGTGGCCGGCTTTGCCTATGCCTCGGGCATGGCGGCCATTGCCAGCCTGCTGCTGCTCTTTCGCTCCGGTGACCACATCATCGTGACCGAGGATCTCTACGGCGGTACCTGCCGGCTGTTCGACAGGGTCTTCAGCCAGTATGGCCTGACCTTTACCTATGTGGACACCAGCGATACCCTGGCCGTGAAAAACGCCCTGCGACCGGAGACCAGGGCGCTGTTCGTGGAATCGCTCACCAATCCGCTGCTCAAATTCGCCGATATCCCAGCCCTCTCAACCATCTGCCATGAACATGACCTTAAGTTGATCGTTGACAATACCTTTCTGACTCCCTACCTGTTCAGGCCCCTGGAACTGGGGGCCGATATCGCAGTTTACAGCGCCACCAAGTACCTGGCTGGCCACAATGACACGGTTGCCGGACTGGTGACGGTCAGGGACCAACAGTTGGCCGAGCAGGTCTGTTTCCATCAGAATGCGGCCGGCGCCGTGATTGGCCCCCAGGATTCCTGGCTGGTGATCCGCGGCATGAAGACCTTGGGCATACGGCTCGACCGCCAGCAGGAGAATGCCCTGAAGATCGCGGCATGGCTCCAGGACCATCCCAGGATTACTAAAGTCTACTATCCGGGGTTGGAGGGGCATCCCGACCATGGCTTGATGCTGCGGTACGCCAGCGGGTTCGGCGCCATGATCGCCTTTGAGGTGGACAGCCACGCTCTGGTGGAACAGCTCCTGTTGCAGACGCAGCTGATCTCCTTTGCCGAGAGCCTGGGCGGCGTGGAGAGCCTGATCACCTTCCCGGAGGTTCAGACCCATGCCGACATCCCCCAGGAACTGCGGGCCCGTCTGGGCATCAACGATGTGCTCTTGCGCCTGTCGGTGGGTATTGAGGATGCGGATGATCTGATCGGGGATCTGCGCCAGGCGCTGGAACATGACTGACTTAAGCCTTGATAGAACGCAGATGACGCGGATCGAGCGGATTTACGCGGAAAAGAACAAATGATTTGGCGAAAAAACTTAAATCAGAATTCTGTTATATGTAAAATCAGTGAAAATCCGCCAAATCAGATTTGATCCGCGTTCTATTGCAGTATGTTTTTTGGGGTAAACAGATTCCGGAGGTTATTATGAAATTTGCAACCAAACTGATCCATGGCGGCCAGACCGTCGATCCCCTGACCGGGGCGCTGGGCGTGCCCATTTACCAGACCTCCACCTTTCGCCAGAAGTCGCTGGACGAGTTCGGCAAATACGATTACGCCCGCTCCGGCAATCCCAGCCGAGAGGCCGTGGAAGAGGCCATTGCCCTGTTGGAGGGTGGCAGCCGCGGTTTCGCCTTTGCCTCGGGCATGGCGGCCATTACCTCCACTCTGCTGATTTTCTCTGCCGGCGACCACCTGGTGGTGTGCGATGACGTCTACGGCGGCACCTACCGGGCCCTGACCGGCATCTTCAATCGGCTGGGCATCAGTTCCACCTTTGTGGATGCCACCGACCCCACAGCGGTCGAAGCCGCCATCCGGCCGGAGACCCGGGGAATCTACCTGGAAACCCCCTCCAATCCGTTGCTCAAGGTCACTGATCTGCGCCGACTGGTGGCGCTCGCCCGATCACGTGGTATCATTACCCTGGTGGACAACACCTTCATGACCCCCTATCTGCAACGCCCCCTGGAATTGGGCTGCGACATCGTGTTGCACAGCGGCACCAAGTTCCTCAGCGGTCACAGCGACGTGATCTGCGGTTATGCCGTGGTCAGGGATGAGGAGCTGGGCGAACGTATTCGCTATATCCAGAACGGTTTTGGCGCCATCCTCGGCCCCCAGGATTCGTTCCTGGCACTGCGGGGTCTGAAAACCCTCAAGGTCAGGATGGACCAGAGCCAGGCAAGCACTGTCAGGATTGTGCACTGGCTCGCGGAGCAAAAACAGGTCACCAGGATCCATTATCCCGGCCTGGAGGATCATCCGGGCCATCTGATCCATCAGGGTCAGGCCGACGGGCCGGGCGCGGTGTTTTCCTTTGAATTGGACTCGTTCGAAACGACCCGGCGCCTGCTGGAAGGGACGCGGCTGGCGTCATTTGCCGTCAGCCTGGGCGGGGTGGAAAGCATTATCTCCTATCCAGCCAGGATGTCCCATGCGGCGGTTCCGGCCGATGAGCGGGAACGCAAGGGGATCAAGGACACGCTGGTACGTTTTTCCACCGGGCTGGAGGCTGCTGAAGACCTGATGGCGGACATTTCGGCGGCATTTAACACTAAATAGGTGATTAATTGCTTAAATAATTCTTGACATAATAAATGTATTAACGTAGAAATGAATCACATGCTTCGGAAGGACAAATTTCAAGCCAACAAAAGGGGGCTCCCATGGCTCGCATCTTTGCTGACAACTCGCAATCCATTGGCAATACACCACTGGTGAGGCTCAATCGCGTAACCGATGGCGCACGAGCCAAGGTGCTGGGCAAGGTTGAGGGGCGCAATCCGGCCTACTCGGTCAAGTGCCGCATCGGCGCCAATATGATCTGGGATGCGGAGCAGCGGGGCATACTCAAGCCAGGGGTGGAGATCATCGAACCCACCAGCGGCAATACCGGCATTGCCCTGGCCTATGTGGCCGCGGCCCGCGGTTACAAGCTGAGCTTGACCATGCCGGAAACCATGAGCATCGAGCGCCGCCGGGTGCTGGCGGCCCTGGGAGCCAACCTGATACTGACCCCGGGTGCGGAAGGGATGAAGGGGGCCATTGTCCGGGCCGAGGAGTTGGCTGCTTCCGATCCCAAACGATACTTTCTGCCGCAGCAGTTCAAGAATCCCGCCAACCCGGCCATCCATGAGAAAACCACTGGCCCGGAGATCTGGAATGATACCGACGGCGGTGTTGATGTGATCGTGTCCGGCGTGGGCACTGGCGGCACCATTACCGGCATATCCCGCTACATCAAGCAGACCAGGGGTAAAAAGATCATCTCCGTTGCCGTGGAACCCCAGGAAAGCCCAGTCATCACGCAACAGTTAGCCGGTCAGCCCCTACAGCCCGGGCCCCACAAGATCCAGGGTATCGGCGCCGGATTCATCCCCGATACCCTGGATCTCTCACTCATCGACCGGGTCGAGCTGGTGGAAAGCAACGAGGCCATCGAATTCGCTCAACGCCTGGCAAAAGAGGAAGGCATGCTGGTCGGCATCTCTTGCGGCGCAGCGGCGGCAGCTGCCGTGAGGTTGGCAAAGCTGGATGAGTTCGCCGGCAAGACCATCGTTGTGATACTGCCGGACGGCGCCGAGCGTTATCTCTCCACCGCGCTTTTCGAGGGAATCTGATCTGAAATAGGGGCGTTACAACATTACGAGTGCTGACCGTAAAACCGGAGGCCGGGGCATGTCCTATCAAGGAGATGCCCCGGCCTTTTTTTACCTGCGAACAGTTCGCGACCGGCATCATATCCGTGTGCATCAGGCCCTGCACTGGATCGGCTGAAGATCTATCAAAGTTAAGCCGGACTATCAGCAAATTCCGTGCTCCAGGCAGAGCACGCCAAAGCGCGAACTTGAAAGTAAATTAATCATTGCAGGGCGTTACGGGGATACCGTTTGTATGTTTACTCTGCTATAATATTCATTAAGATTGAAACGGCGCTTATGTATCGCTGAAAAGCATGGGGTTTTGCAATGATTGAAAAAAGGCAGTTTCACAGGGTCCGGCTCAGCGCGAAGAGCGAATTGGGCTGCCATGATATTAACTTTCAAGGGCATCTGGAGAATATCTCCATCAATGGCGCGTTGGTCCGTTTCGACCAGGACGTAATTGTACCCATCGGCGGGGAGTGTGTCTTGACAATTTTCCTTGAGGGTGACTGCGATTACCTTCGATTCCACGTAGAGGTTGTGCATGCTACCCAATCCCTGGCCGGCATGAGATTTATCCACCATGAAGCCGATACGTTGAGACGACTGGGAAAGCTGGTGGCAACAGCCACCACGGAACCAATCAGGTTGAGGGCCGAGATGGAGAATATCAGGGGTTTGATAACCGATTATCTCGGCTGAAATCCGGTGGGGTTGAAAATGATTGACTTACCGTTCTGATGGGTTAGATTTGGCGGACACGAAAATTCCTGCCTTGTCCAGCCACACCAATTCGCGTCAAATTGATTACGACACATGGGGATTTTGTTTTGCAGATCAGCCTGAATGAAAAAAAGATCGGCATTGATGATGGTTCGACCCTGGCCCTGCTGGCCCAACGCCATAAGCCGGGAGCGGATGTGGTGATCCTGAACGGTTTTCCCGCGCCCCTCGACACCGTGTTGCACGATGGTGACGCCGTGTTCCTGATCAAGCGGGGCGAACAGCCCGATGAGGAGGAGCTGGAATACCTGTTGGCATCCCGCCATACCCCCGGCGTCCATGCCCGGCTCAAAGGGGCGGTGGTGGGTATCGCCGGCGTGGGGGGGCTGGGCTCGGCCGTGGCCGTGGCCCTGGCCCGGGTGGGGATCGGACGGCTGGTTGTGGCCGACTTCGATGTGGTGGAACCGTCGAACCTGAACCGCCAGCAGTATTTCGTTGACCAGATCGGCCAGTACAAGGTTGATGCCTTGGTGGACAACCTGCGACGCATCAATCCCTATGTGGCGGTAGAGGCCCATCGGGTGGTGCTCGGACCGGACAATCTCCCCGGCATTTTCGCTCCCTGCAGCATCGTGGTCGAGGCCTTTGACCGGGCCGACATGAAGGCCATGCTGGTGGATACGGTGCTGGAGCGCATGCCGGGGATTACGGTCGTTGCGGCCTCCGGCATGGCCGGCTATGGACCCAACAATGCCATTGTCACCCGCAGGGTCAGTGACAGGCTGTACCTGGTGGGCGACGGCGTCTCCGAGGCCCGTCCCGGCAATGGCTTGATGGCGCCCCGGGTCGGCATCGCGGCCAGCCACCAGGCCAACCAGGTGGTGCGGATCATATTGGGAGAAGAAGAACTCTGATGCAACCGAACGATAAAATAACCATAGCAGTTGCCATGAGCGGCGGGGTCGACTCCTCGGTCACGGCGGCCCTGCTCAAGCAGCAGGGGTACCGGGTGATCGGCATCACCATGCGCCTGTTCGCGCCCAGGAGCCAGGGGAGCGGCACGGCCGGCCACGATGCTGCTGTTGTGGCGCGGCACCTGGGGATCGATCACCATCTGGTGGATTTCGAGCCCGACTTCCAGGAGCTGATCATCAATGACTTTATGGCCGAGTACCGCTGCGGGCACACCCCCAATCCCTGCGTCCGCTGCAACCGGTTCGTCAAGTTCGGCCTGCTGCTGGACAGTGCCCTCGGCCTGGGGGCCGACCTGCTGGCAACGGGGCACTATGTCCGCAAGACCGTCGACCCGGACGGTACCTGCCACCTGCGCACGGCCGCCTGCCTCCGCAAGGACCAGTCCTATTTCCTCTACACTCTCACCCAGGAACGCCTGCAGCGGGTCATCTTCCCGTTGGGGGAGATCGAGAGCAAGGATGAAGTGCGCCGGCTGGCCCGGGAATTCGGCCTGCCGGTGGCGGACAAGGGGGACAGCCAGGAGGTCTGCTTCATCCCCAACGACGACTACGTTGCCTTCCTGGAGGAGAAAGGGGAGGTTGGTTCGCCCGGCGACATCATCCATGCCGATGGCAGGATCTTGGGCCGGCATCGGGGTACCCATTGCTACACCATCGGTCAGCGCAAGGGGCTCGGCATCGCCTGGAGCGAACCGCTCTATGTGGTGGGGATCGACATCGAACGGAATGCCGTGGTGGTCGCTGAGGAACCGCGGGTATATGCCGCAGGGTTACGGGCCATGGATGTCAGCTGGATCATCACCCCCACGACGGTTGAATTCGCCGCTGCCTGCAAGATCCGTTACCGCCACCAGCCGGTCCAGTGCCGGGTCCGCTTGCACGGGAACGACCAGTGCGAGGTCAGCTTCGATGAGCCGCAGAAAGCGGTCACTCCGGGGCAGGCCGTGGTTTTCTACCAAGAGGACGAGGTGCTGGGCGGCGGCAGGATCGTGGCGGGTATCAACTAGTTTTTGTCCGGAAAGGGTGTTTTTCCGCCCTGGACGAAATCCCTCCGTTACAAATCGGAAACCGATAGTCTCTCCTCCGGAAACCAACGAGGAACAGACCGCCACATTAATAATATTGCCTCTGCCTCCATACCCTGATAAATAGGACAAGCGGTTAATGAAGAAATAACTTCTAACTTGCTCTGTGCATGATCAATGGGACCCAAGGAGACTTAACTGATGGACGACGAGTCAGAAAAGGTTGGGGGGATAACCCGGCGGGATTTTGTGAAATATTCGGCCGGAACGGTCGCATGCATTTATCTGGGTGTTTTGAATGCCGGATGCGGTAGCAGCACTGCCACAAGCATGCAGGTCACAAAATGGCCGATCGCGAAGGATGTTTTCACGACCACCCAACAGCAGATCCTTCCCATTCCGGTATCTGCAACCACACCGCAGATCAATCCTAGAGACCTTGCATTATATTCGGAATTCGGTTACGACGCCTGGCACGTGGGGCCGGGTTTGCCGAGCGCAGTATGGAACACCATTGCCCCTGACTACAACAATGCCCCCAATGCCGCCCATCTCCTGTCATTCTTTGCCATAACCGACATCCATATCGCCGACAAGGAATCACCGGCCCAGCCGCTCTATGTCGGCTGGATGGCGCCGTTCGGCCCGACCGGTAATTCGTCGGCCTATTCTCCGGTTCTGCTCGCCTCGACTCACGTCCTCGATGCCGCTATCCAGACGATCAATGCCATGCATAAGAAATCGCCGTTCGATTTCGGGATTTCCCTCGGCGACGCAATCAACAACAACCAGTATAACGAGCTGCGATGGTATATCGACGTCATTGACGGCAAGGTCATCACCCCCAGCTCCGGCGCCCATGTGGGAGTCGACGCCATCGATTATCAGAAACCCTTTCAGGCCGCTGGGCTCGATAAATCGATCCCCTGGTACCAGGTTATCGGCAACCACGATCAGTTCTGGATGGGGTCCAGTTATGAAGACGAAAAAACCCTGGCGGCCCGTACCTCCAACACGATCCTCAACATGGATGTTGGAAGTGCTACATCCGGTGCTGTTGATAGAAGCGGCTATTACATGGGGGTGATTGACGGCTCGGACCCACTAGGGGCGGTCATCCTGTCCGGCCCGGAGGGATACTTTTCCGCCCCCCCGACTGTTGTTGCCGACCCGGATCGCCGGTCACTCTCGACCCTGACAGCCGCAGGCGAGAATTGGATGAAAGAGTTCTTCAATACGACATCGACCCCGGTGGGCCACGGTTTCAACCTGGTTGACCCGGCCATGGGAGGCGGTTTCGCCTGCTACAGCTTTGTGCCGAAGCCGGGCATTCCGGTCAAGGTCATCGTGCTCGACGACACCGTCAAGGGTTCCGGCCAGCCGAATTATGCCGCGGGATGTCTTGATCAGCCCCGGCTCGACTGGCTGCAAAAGGAGCTTCAGGCCGGACAGGACAATGACCAGCTCATGATTGTGGCGGCGCACATTCCATTCAACACCTATAAAAATCTCGTTACTGATCCGTCCCAGGTGGCTTCGTCCCCGCCATTCATGAACCTTTTTATTCCCGCGCCCTATCCCGGGGCCACCTCCATGGTAAGTGACAGCTCCCTGCTGGCTATCCTGCAAAACTATCCCAATCTCATCATGTGGATCTCCGGACACCGCCACATGAACACCGTCACCCCTCAAATTCACCCCACTGATCCAACGCGCAGCTTCTGGGAGGTCGAGACGTCGTCGCTGCGGGATTTTCCGCAGCAGTTCCGCACCTTCAATCTTTACCGCAATAGCGACAACACCATTTCCATTGTCATAACCAACGTTGACCCCGCGGTTTCGGCGGTGTCGCCCGCGACAACATCACGGGGGAGCGCAATCGCCACCGCACGGATAACCGCCGCCACTACCATCGGCGATTCCTCGTCCCACGCGATCAATGCGGAACTGGTGGTTCAATTGAGCCCTGCAATGCAGGAGATTATCGCCACTTCAGGGATACCGGTGTAATCCCTATACCACAAGGCAATTGCAGGAGAATCTCATGGACAGCAATGCGAAAAATAACGGCGAGAGCCAGATCAACAGCGAGTCAACAACCTGTTGTGGCGGTATGACTCGGCGGGATTTTGTGAAATATTCGGCAGGAACCGTGGCATGCATTTACCTGGGGGCGTTGCATACGGCTTGTAGCAGTGGGACCAGCACCACCAGCAACAACTTCCCGGTGGTAGTCTTCTCGGATGTTCATTTCAACCCGTTTTATGACCCATCGCTTTTTCAGCAGCTTGTCACCAGGGATTCCAGCGAGTGGGCGTCTGTTTTTCAGTCATCGAGCATAACAACACCTTCGGCGTGGGGTCAGGATACCAACAAACCTCTGCTTAAGGATACCAACTACCCACTGCTTGTGCTTGCGCTCTCAAGCATAAAGCAGAACCTGGGGGCGAGTCCGCTGGTCATGTTCACCGGCGACCTTCTTGGGCATGGCATTCCGCAACAGTTTTATCCACGTTATTATGCCAACCTGGGAATATCACCTGCCCCAACCACCCCGGACGCTACAGCCGTTGCTGCGATGAAGGCGTTTACCAACAAAACGCTAGCCTTTGTCATGGGGCAGGTGCGGGCATCTGTCGGAAACAGACCCGTCATGTTCGCGGTTGGGAATAGCGATTCATACTCAGGCTACGGACCGAATCAGGATGGCAATTTCAGCCCGGACAACAGTTTTCTTGCAGATAACGCGGAACTTTTTTATACAACATTTTTGAATGGAACCGCGGATCATCAGGAATTTCTGAGCACCTTCACCAGTGGCGGATATTATTCGGCGGAGCCGCCTGGAACAAATGTGATGGTGATCGGACTCAACACCATCTTGTGCACCACTCTCTTCTATCCTGTCCAAGGTGCCAATGATAGCGCGGTAGCCACGGAACTTGACTGGCTTGATGCAAGGCTTGCTGCAGCTAAAGTTGCCGGGAAAAAAGTAGTGCTCCTGATGCATGCGCCTCCCGGCGTGGATGTAGGCACTACAGTTGGCAAAAGCAGCACCATTCCCATAAACTCGGCAACCGCCACGATGATGTGGTGGCCGGCTTATCAGTCAAGGTTCCTTAAAATACTTTCGAACTATCCGGGGACCGTGTCTCTGACGCTTGCCGGACACACCCATATGGATGACTACCGCATCCTGACAGCTTCCGACACGCTTGAGATACTGCCGGCCATTGCTTCGTACTCTGGCAATAACCCCGCCTTTAAGGTCTTTACGGTTTCCCGCGACACATTTAAACCCATCGATTACCGTTCCATGAACTATGATCTTGCCACTAGCCCGGCACAGTTCAACGTCTATTATACCTTTTCAGCGGCGTATTCTATGCAAGGCGATCTGGCCGCTTCTTTGATACAGCTTACTCCGGCACTTGTCTCTGATGCTTCAAAACAGGCCCTTTATAGAGGGTACTTTTATTCGGGGCACAATTCTCCGGTTTCCATTACCGATACACAAATAAATCCTATTACCAATACGAACTGGCCATTTTACTGGTGCGGCATTGGGAAAATGGAGCAGCAACAGTATATCGATGGCGTAAATTCTTATTGATGTTGCCAAACCATCCAAAAGAGGGTTATCCAAATGAGAAGAATTAGCGTTGCAGGTTCACTGGTTCTGATGCTTACCCTGACGCTGCTGGCAGGATGTGGTAGCGATTCCGGTCCCGGCACTACCGCGTTAAGTGCTGACAATGTCAATCTGATCTTCGTGGTAAGCCCGGATCTGGCCTATAACACGCCCGGTGACATCCAGTCGGATACGGCAAACCTTACCAGCCAGGGACTCAATCGTTCGCTTCAGATGGCCAGCTACCTGAAACAGCAGGTGCTTGGGTCAAAGAGCGTAAACGGTATTTACGCGCTCTCACCGATGACCCATCTGCAAACCGTCAACAATTACCCGGATATGACAGCAATCGGGTTTATCCAGCAGTTTGCCCTTCTGAATCAAATAACGTTGCGTATCGATGCCAACGGGACCACCTATACCGGTAATAACTACCCGATCAATGTATCGTATGCGGAATGGGGAGTGCCGACAGGAGTTGCCACGCCCACCCCTCCCTTGCCTGGCGCCCCTAGTTACTGCCCAGGCTGCACCGGTTTGGATTTCAACAACACGAACGGCGACAACGATACGTTGGTAACGGGCATCATCGATAAAAAGGCCTCGGGCTATTATGTCTTTTCTGCGCCGTGGGAGACGATCAAGGCGCTGTTGACGAAAATCAACACTCGGTACGGCTACAACCTGAATTTGCCTGCTACCTACATGGGGACAAATTACGTCTATGCGGTATCAATCCAGTCTTCAGGAAAAGCCAGTCTGGTCACCTACAACAGCAAACTAAACCCGCCTGCCACGTACCCTGTGCTGCCCGCGCCAGTGGCAAGCGCCGCATGCACAAACAAGTATCAGCCGTATTTCAGCACAGTGCTGACTGGAGGAGTAAACGGTATTACCGTCCCGTCAGGGATAAATACCAATTCAACGATATACATTGTCCGGCATGCAGAGGCACACCCGGATCCCGGGTTTGGATTCGAGGATGGCAACTACGTGGCTGCAGGCCAATGGCGGGCGTTGTCCCTTGCCAATGCGCTGAGGGGCAAAATAAGTCCTAATGCGGTGTATTCGATTGATCCTGCTGGCGTGTGGTATCCCAACCGCGATTTCACTGTTTCGTACGTCAGACCCTCACTAACGGCATTGCCGTATGCCATTGCCAATAATCTGCCCTATTACCTGGCCGCAGGCATATCTCTAGGGTCAGCGTTTAACCCGACCGATGCAACCGTGGCTCAAGATACCAGCAATTTTTTCTTTACCGGCGGCACATTCTCCCATCAAACTCTGCTGGTGGCATGGGAATCCGGTCATATCAAGCCGTTTTTAAATGCACTTATGAGCAGCTATGGGGTTGGCAGCGACAAGCTACTGCCGACAAGCTGGCCGTCTGAAGACTACGACACCATCTGGACCGTGATCTTGGATGCTCAAGGTAATCTGACCGTACACAATGCATTGTGCGAAGGGATAGATTCCCCGAAGCTGCCGGCCACGGCGCCTTTGTTTTGATAAGGTTCACGAGACATTATGAAACGCGGCGCCACTATTCTAAAAATAGGGGGTTGTGACAGACGGTTTCAATCGGAGCGGTTAACGTTGATATCGCGGTGAAAGCGGGCCCCCCCTGCGGCGACATCAAGCAAGTCTGCCATTGCAACACAACAGACATTCCAGAACCCATTAAAGAGGGATCCACCCGACTATCAAACGAATCGCTGTAAATAATTGCACTTCAATAGGAGATCGTTATGCAAAATGTCAAATGGAAGGGTCTTTCTCTGGCCGCGCTGTTCTTTATTCTCTGTGGTTGCAGTAGTGGTGGTGGCGATGGTGCTCAGGTCTCTTCCCAGAACCTTCCCAACATGAACCAAACGATTACGCCGCTGGCAGTACCCGGGGCAACTTTCGAAACATTGAACCCCAATCTGCCGGGTAAGCCGGACTGGCTGGCCGGGCAGGCTGTCACCACAGTGGTCAGTCCGGATAAGAAGACCCTGCTGGTTCTGACGAGCGGATATAACCGCGTGTACACATCGACACCCAGCACCCCTTATCCATGGTATACGCCGTACTCTAACGAATACGTGTTCATCTACGACATTTCGACAAACGCTCCGATCAAGACGCAGGTGGTGCAGATTCCCAATACCTACAACGGGATTGCCTTTGATCCATCCGGCAAGGCATTTTATGTTGCCGGAGGCGTCGATGACAATATCCATATCTTTACCCGGATCGCCGATGGAACGTGGGGAGAGGCAGTATCACCACTTGCCATGAGCCATACGGTTGTAGATCCCAGCACAGGTAAAACGATACCACAGGGTGTTGGCCTTCCCGGAACCGGTGACTCTTCTCAAGGTGTAAACCTTCAGGTTGGCGTGAAACCGTGCGCCGCCGGCGTGGCAGTGTCCGCTGACGGCAAGACGCTGGTGGTGGCCAACTACTACAACGATTCCATATCGGTGTTTAAGGGTGGCTTGAATAACTGGGTAAGGACATCTCAGAACTTCGATCTGCGCCCCGGCAAAAGCGGCGGAACCAGCGGCACGCCGGGCGGTGAATATCCGTTCTGGGTGGTTGTGACGGGTAACGAAGTGGCTGGGACTACGACTGCTTACGTCTCAAGCATTCGTGACCGCGAAATCGTAGTTGTTAATCTGTACGGCACACCGTCAGTAACAACCAGGATCAAGGTAAAAGGTCAACCGAACAAGATGACGCTGAACAGGGACCAGTCGTTCCTGTATGTCGTCGAAGACCAGACTGATACGGTTGACGTAATCAACACCGCGACTAATACGATAGTCGGAACCATCCCGGTAATTGCTCCCACATCAGTAATGCCTGGGGTGGCGAACTATACAGATGCAAACTCGAACAGCGTCAAGCGTACAGGAGCAAACTCCAATAGCGTCACGCTATCGCCGGATGAGAAGCAACTGTATGTGACAAGCGGCAATCTGAATTGTGTTGCTGTTGTGGATCTGAACGACGCAAAGACAAATGGTCAGGTGACCGGACTTATTCCGACCGGCTGGTATCCAAACTCAGTCAGCTTCAGTAGCGATGGGAACCGGGTATACGTTGTTAACGGCAAGTCGGCAACCGGAGCGAATCCCGATATGCGTTACAGCTATGGCCCGCCAACCCGCACAAGTGGTTTGATATCCAATCAGTATAACCCACAGTTGATAAAAGCCGGGCTCCAGAGCTTCCCGCGCCCCAGCACAACGCAACTCACCTCATTGACCTCGCAGGTAGCCGCGAACAACCGCTTTTCCTATGCCGATAGCGCCAGTGACATGGCGGTGATGGCGGCGGTGCGTGACAAGGTCAAGCACGTTATCTTCGTCATCAAGGAAAACCGGACCTACGACCAGGTATTGGGTGATCTGGAAGTCGGCAACGGAGACCCTGATCTGGCCGAATTCGGAGTGCGCTACACGCCGAATCAGCATCAACTGGCACGGCAATTCGTCACGCTCGACAATTTTTACGCCACCGCAGAGGTCAGTAATGACGGCTGGATGTGGACTACCTCGGGACGCACCCCGGACGTAGTGGAACGCCAGGTTTCGGTGACCTATGCGGGACGCGGCCTCAGCCTGGATACCGAGGGTACAAATCGCAGCGTGAACGTTGCCCTGCCAAATGCCGGTTATCCCGGAGTAACCAGAAAAAGCGCCAACCCTCTTACGCCGGACGATGATGATATCATGGCGGGACATGGCGACGTGTCCGCGCCGGATGGACCGAACAGTGATGAAAACGAAGTGGGTAAAGGTTATATCTGGGATGCTGCCCTGCGCAAGGGTCTCTCTGTGCGTAACTATGGCTTTTTTGTGGACTGCACTCTCTATGCCCAGGGAAACACCAATAGCATTCCTCTGGATCGTGACCCGTTTGCCACAGGAAGAACCGTGGCCTTTGCCACGAATGTCGCCCTTGCCGCAAACACCGACAAGTACTTCCGCGGTTTCGACAACTCGTTTCCGGATTATTACCGTTTCAAGGAGTGGGAACGGGAATTCGATGCCTATGAAACAAATGGCAATCTGCCAACATTGAACCTTGTCCGCTTCATGCACGATCACACCGGCAATTTCGCAACCGCCATTGACGGCGTCAATACTCCGGAGATACAGCAGGCAGACAACGACTATGCTGTCGGCCTGCTTGTGGAGAAGATCTCAAATAGCCCCAAATACAAAGACAACACCTTGATCTTCGTTATTGAAGACGATGCGCAGGATGGCGGGGACCACATCGACTCACACCGTACCATCGCTTTTGTGGCGGGTGCCTATGTGAAACAGGGCAAGGTGATTTCCTCTCAGTACAACACGGTCAACTTCCTCCGTACGATTGAAGAAGTTCTGGGCCTCCAACCGATGAACTTGAACGACGCGCTGGCGCGACCCATGGCCGACATTTTCACTACCACACCGAACTCGTGGAGTTTTATCGCCAAATCAGCACAGATCCTTAACGGCACTACGTTGCCGCCGTTTCTCGACAAAACGGCAAACAAGCTGGCTCGCTTGAATGCGCCAAAACCAACTAAAGACGCAAAATACTGGGCTAGAGTTACCAAAGGGATGGACTTCACGACCGAAGACCAGTTCGATTTCGCAACCTACAATCGTATTCTCTGGAAAGGGTTGATGGGTGACAAGCCCTATCCCGCAGTCTCAACCGGAAAGGATCTGCGCAAGAACCGGAAGGAGCTGCTGGCGCGCTACAACCGCTCTCTACAGGGGACGGCCAAGCAGACTAAACTGACAACACCCAGGTAGTTTCCAGCCGGAAACTGGGTAAAACATTTGGGGGCGATCAACCTGAAGGTATAGAACTCAGTATTGACGCTATGGGAGACATACGAATTCGTCAACCCTGATTTTTGCAGCAGTGTGCGTCTTTGTCATTGCCTACCGTATCTACGGACACTGATGCTGATTGACAAGATGATTGTTTACAGTTACGGCGAAATGGTGCTGGCGCTGGCCAACGAAGGAAGTCCTGCTAATTGACGCTTCATCTATTAACCTGCAAGGCTAGGGGGGCTTTGCGAATAACAGGTGTTAGGGATTTTTGAGCTTGAACTCCAGGTACTGGGCCGCCTTCTTGAGCTTGTCGGTTACCGCAATCTTCTCGGCAAAAAGGGTAAGTGCCCGCAATACCCGCTCTTCGGCTTCCTTGCCGCCAAACCTTCTGCCTTCGACCATAGGGCGCAGGTACTTGAGAATCGCCTTCTGCCCCTCTTCATCGGCAAACCGGTCCGGTGCGGCCAGGAACAGGATGTAGCGCGCCATCTCTGCTGCTGCCTCTTCCAGTTCCGGCTCTTTCAGGAGCGATTCCATGACCGAGGCGATGCTTCCCGATTCGGCATAGTTGAGGTTCCGGTTCTCCACATAGAACCGCAGATGCTCCAGGGCCGCCAGCCGGTTTTCCGTACCGCCAACCTTGAAGAGCAGAAGGTGCGCAGCCAGCAGTTTAAGCGCCTCATCCTGTTCGGGCATAAGAAAGCAGCGCAGCATCAGGCCGATTTTCTCCCGCGCCCCTTCACTTAAATCCTCTTCTTCCATGCCAGCCTTAATCTTCTCGTACAGTTCGCGCTTATTCGGATATTCACCATACTTGATTTTGACGATCAGTTCCCTGACCTCCCGGTCTTCCGCGCTATCCCACAACTGCTCGATACCCTTCATGATCCTGCGACGGATGCCCCTGACCTTTTCCTCCATGGGGGGCTCGTCCTGGTTCCAGTAATCCGGGTAGATATCCAGGGCGGAATCCACCTCGTTGGGATTTCTGATTTTTTCCATGATGAAGTCGAAATAGGTAAGAATCTTGACTTGGAAGGATTTGCCGCCATCGCAGAGCGGCCGCAGCAGATCCTCCAGGAAGGTGGCGTTGAGCCCAGAGGCGCCGCTGCACAGGTAGCGATAGACCCCATCGGCCTTTTCCACCTGTTTTTCGATATATTTCCGGCGCAGGGTCTCGCCCAGCATGGTGCTTTCCACCTTCTTGAAAAAGACGCTCAGCAGGTTGGAGGCGTGATGCTTTACATTATAGTCGGCGTCATCGGAGAGGACGATGTCCAGGCAGGCATCGAAGATCTTGACCTGCTCCTGTTCATCCTTTGATGAGTCGATATAGTCTTCCAGAATGGCGACGATCTCTGACATGTGGGCGCGGTTACGGCTGTTGAGAAGGGTCATGAACGTGTCCCTGAGGCTGTTGGTGTCAACGATGCCAAAGAGGAACTTGACTGCGGCGTTGCGCCTGGTGACGCCCTTGTCGTCCGATGACTTCAGCAGCTTGAGAATGCTCTCGGCAGGGTCGGAAACCCAGCCCGGAACCAGGTCCTCCAGTATCATCTCGGCCTTTTTGCGCACTCGCGAATCAAGGTCATAGATGAAGTATTTGGCGACCTCGACCTTGAATTCGCGGCTGGCTGCCGAGCCGACAACTATATCGAAACCGGCCAGCTTGTCCTTGGCGGAGAGCTGGGCGATATCCTTTTTCGCCTTGGTTGGGTCATTGATCTTGATGTAAAAGTTGACTATGTCCTTGACGGATACTTCGGCATCGAAATCCATGTGATCGCCCTTGTCTCCTGCTTCTTGGGAGTTGTTCCTGCGGAGCTAAATAACGGCAAGCTATTGGCTGATTTCCAGCTTTTGAATTGCTTCAAGATTACTCGGGATTTATGTTGAAATCACCGTCGACTTCGAGTGTAGATAAATATACTTTAATTGTTGCGGTCACCTTGATATTATTCCGACGGATTATATCTCCATACCCCAGCAAGAGCAACCGGCAGTTTGATCGGCAGCACAATTCTTGATGAACCGTTTATGTACGTAGAGGCGAAGCCGGAGCTTTACCTGCTTTGCCCTGCAATCAATAGCGCTCAATCGGTAAGTTCCGAGTCCCTAAGTCACAGAGTAATTGTTTGAAAGGAGTCGCAAATGTGCCACATCATGACCATCGTCGTACTACTGCTGGCGACAGCCGGGGCCGCCCTTGCCGATGGCCGGGTCGCGACGTTTTATGCCGATTGCGCCGTGGTAGAGATCGAGGCCCAGGCAGTCAAGGGGGTGGCGGAAATCTCCCTGCCGGCCGGCATGGCCGATGACAGCCTGCGGATCAAACCGGTGGGTAATTCCGTTATCCAGCGGGTCGATGTCCTGTCGCCGCGCCAGTCGGAAAAATCCGCCCATGAACTGGAAACCCAGATGGAACTCAGGAATCGCCTGGAAGACCGCCTCAGGGCACTGGACACCAGGGAAGAGATATTCAGGGCCGCTGCCAAGTCGCAGAGCGCCAAGGCGCCCCGCAAGACCAAGACCAACCCGGACCCGATGCAGTCCATCCGCCAGGGAACTGAATTTGCAATTACGCAGCTCGAAGCGGTCTACACTGCGCGGCGCAAGACCGAACAGGAGGTCAGGCGTTGTGACGCCAGGATCGCGGCATTGAAAAAGCAGGGGCAGGTGGGTGTAAGGCTGGCGCGAGTGGCCGTAACGCCTTCAAAAGGCAAGGTCATGGTACGCTATGTCTTGGCAGGGCAGGGGTGGACCCCGGCCTATGACCTGCGCCTCAACAACGATGGCAACGGCCACTTGACCCTCTATGGCCGGTTGCCGCACGCCTTTGCCGGCTATCGGCTCCAGGCTGCTCCGGGTACACTGGCTGACAGCCGGCCGGAGCGGATTGCCCAAGTCGCCAAGGGAGCGGCTGCCCGGCTGGCCGAGTTCCGCTTGCCGGTGCGCGAAGAACGGTTCGAAGATGGCTTGCGCTCTTCGTTTTCTCTGGTGATGCAAAACTCAGGGGATGTTCATCTGCCGTCCGGCGAGGCGGTGCTCTACCGCAACGGCGAGTATTGGGGCAGGTTCAGGTTCGAGGGGATCTCTTCCGGCCGGAGCAGAAAGATCGTGTCCGGTTCCTGAATGACGAAAGCCCCTCAAAAAGGGGCTTTCGTCATTCAGGAACCGGTGCCCGGCGTTCAGTTACGACTTTCTCAGTCTATTCCCGGATGTATTTATCGAGCTCCGAATCGTTAATCATGCCCATGCAGCGGGCGTACTCGGTCTCGATGGTTTCCAGGTGTTGCCTTGTTTCATAGAGCGCCTTGTTGAACATGGCGTGTATTTTAGGATCGCGGATCGTATCAACGAACGCCGAGTAAAGCTCGATGCAGAACTGCTCCTCTGCAATGGCGATGGCCAAAGCCTCTTTCCGCGAATCTATGCTGTCTATTTTGGCCAGAAGTTCCCGGCAACCAAGATCATTCCGGTCTGAAATTTCATTGTGAATAGCGATGAAATCGTCCTCTCCTCCGGGATAAAGCATTATGAATCCCACCAAGTGCTCGAATTCCTCGCAGGCAAGTTTCATCAAAAAGCCCCTTGTTTCTTGGTCAGTGGCTTTGCTTGCCGCAAGCAGGTAGAAATCGTGGCTCGATTTCTCCGTCCTGATGGCGCTTAATACCGCTCTCTTCGTGTATTCATCCATGGTTGTTCTTTTCTGTTGGGAATGTGCGCTATTGGAAAAGAATAATAAGACAAAAAAGATCTTGTTGCAACGATTATAATGTTGCCGTTTCGTTAAAATGTTGGTGGAGGGCGTTTCGGGGCAGTGCTTTTATAACAGATCCATTACGGGTCGCCGGTTTCCGCGGCAAAATCTTTGACTTAAATTAGAACCAAGCTAATAATGCTGATTAATCTGGCAGGGGTTGCGTGGTTTGCCGGGGTATGCGCAAGCTGTCGGGAAATGGTCCTTGAAGATCAAAGGGTGTTGACCGGATCTGGCCAAGATCCTTTATGGAATATTTGGAATTTAGCTAAAATACAGCAAGATACGTAGAAGTCGGAGTGCTGAAAGTGCTAAAAGGTGGAGCAATAAGCAATAATGTAGAAATATTCTGTAAAAATGGGTGTTTTTTCCTCTCAGATTGTTTGCAGCCCTGATGGATTCCTATTCATGGCTGATTTGCTTTTCTGGTTCATTTAGAAAAAGCAATTCCAACACAACACCAACCGATTTGTTGCCAACAGAATTGTTGTTACGCTTGTTGACAATAGGTTTGACATTGCTTACAATCCAAACAGAACTGTTGGCAACAATTATGTTGGGAGGTTTGCATTGTGGAAAAACTGAAACAAGCACACGGTAACTATGTTGAGGGTGATCGTTTCTGGGGCAGGGAAGATGATCTTCGCCTTTTCCAGAAAAAGATCCACGAAGGAGCACACCAAGTGTTGCTCGCTCAACGTCGTATGGGCAAAACGAGCCTGATGAAAGAGACTGCCAGGCTTCTAAACGACTCCTATACGTGTCTATATGTCGATCTACAAAAATGCCGAGATTCCGCAGATGCCATGGTAGAACTGAGCAAAGCCATTTATCCTCACAAAAAATTATGGGGAAAGGTTATGGGTGCTTTCTCCAATATTGTTGGCACGATCTTGGATCGGATCGATACCATCAATATCAGTGAAATAGGAGTGACCATACGTGGGGGCTTAACTTCTGCTGACTGGAGTGACAAGGGAGACCAATTAATGGCTATCCTGGCGGGTTCAGACAAACCGGTACTCCTGTTTCTGGATGAATTGCCAATACTTGTGAACCGCATGCTCAAGGGTGATGATTTTACTATTACCTCGGAGAAACGTGGCAAAGCAGATGATTTTATGTCGTGGCTCAGAAAAAACAGCCTTCAGTATCAGGGACAGCTCAGGATAGTGGTGTCCGGAAGCATCGGATTGGACCCAATTTTAAGGCAAGCTGGATTGAGCGCCACCATGAACAACTTCCCTCCATTTGAACTCAAACCATGGGATGAAACTACTGCTGCCGGCTGCCTGAACGCACTTGCAAAAGAATATGGAATCACGTTTCTAGATGATGCCGACAAGGCGATAGTAAAGCGAATTGGATGCTGCATTCCCCACCATGTACAAATCTTTTTCGACAGCATATTGGAAGCCTGCGAGAGAAGGAAGCGCTTTGAGTTCAAGGCAGACGAGGTTGAGGGAATATACGAAAAAGAGATGCTCGGCGTTCGATGCCAGAAAGAGCTAACCCACTACGAAGAAAGACTTAAGACCGTTCTTGGCCCCGATTTGAACACACTTGCAGTAGAAATGCTATCAGAAGCGGCTATTACAGGCGTCCTTTCGCGGAAAGCATTGGAGGCTTTTAGAAAACTCTACATCTTTGAAGGTTATACCGGTATCGAGGCTCAGCAGGAGATCATCAGCGTACTTGAGCACGATGGCTATGTTGTCCCTGGTAACGATGGGTATGTCTTTGTCTCGAACCTGATACGGGATTGGTGGAAGAAGCGCAATGCTCTCTTTTATACGCCGGTTCTGGAACGGGAGGTGTGATATGACAAAACGTATCATGAAGTATAACCCAGCGTTTCTGACCGACGAAGAATTGCTACGTTCCTTTGCAGTCCGCCAGACTGACTTTGACATCATCATGCGGATTATCCGCGAAAACACCACAAACGTAAATCAACATGTGTTGGTCATAGGCCCACGCGGGATTGGCAAGACAACGCTTCTACTAAGAATCGGCCTCGAAGCCCGCACGGCTATAGACCTGAATAACAAATGGTATCCGCTGGTATTCGCCGAGGAAAGTTACAGTATTTGCAGTGTCGGTGAATTCTGGCTGGAAGCGCTGTTCCATGTGGCACAACAGACCGGAGATAAAAAATGGAAGCGAATAATTGAAGAGTTAAATGATGAAAAAGACGATAAGCGCCTAGGTGAACGGGCATTGGCAAAACTCATGGATTTTGCCGACAGCCAGAGAAAGCGATTACTGCTTATAGTTGAAAACTTTAATATGCTTTTCGATGGCCAGATTAGTGAGCAAGATGCCTGGTCACTCAGGCACACTCTGATCAACGAGCCCCGTATTATGCTGATGGCCAGTGCGACAAGCCGGATGGATCAGGTAGATAACTCTGGCAGCGCAATGTACGAGTTATTCAAACAACACGATTTAAAACCTCTCGAAAAGGACGAGTGTATCGCCGTCTGGGAGGCTGTCACCGGTCAACATTTGGAAGATGATCGCATACGGCCCATACAGATTCTGACTGGAGGCAACCCTCGGTTACTCAGCATCATTTCCTCATTTGGATCAAAGTTGTCTTTTCAAGATCTGATGGGCGATTTATTAAATCTGGTTGATGACAATACAGAATATTTCAAAAGTCATCTGGACAATCTACCACCTATTGAGCGCAAGGCATATCTGGCGCTGGCGGAACTATGGGATCCGGCACCGGCAAAGGATATTGCACAACTGGCACGGCTTGACGTGAACAAGACAAGCTCACTCATGGCAAGACTGGTGAACAGAGGTGCAGTTAAAGTCAGCGAACAAAGCAAGCGAACTAAGCTCTACCAAACGACAGAAAGGATGTACAACATCTACTATCTGATGCGAAAACGCGGCGCGCCATCTGAGAGGGTAAAGGCAGTGGTAAATTTCATGGTGTCATTTTACGGGCATGATGAGCTTATAGATGTAACTCGCAAGATAGTTGAAGAGGCATGCGCACTTGAACCAGAACAATGCAAAGATCATATATTCACTTATGAAGCAATATTGAGCAAGATTTCATCCCATGATCTCCGACATAGAATTGCCTGTTCCACGCCAAGAAAATTCACGGAACTGAGTAAATTGTGCTGTCCTGGCGACGAACAATCAAAATCAGAACTAATTAAAAAAGGTTCTATCAATAAAAGAAAATATAAGGACGACAATACAAAACTTGCAGCCCTATATAGAAAAATAAAGAAAAATCCAGAAGATTGCGAATCTCTAGCAGAAATAGGAGAGTTGAGTGCAAAGCTCGGTCATTATAGTGAAGCTGAGGTCGCAATAAATAAGCTACTTGTTATTCGTCCGGATTGTCCCAAAGCTTGGGTAACTCTTGCTGAGTTGCTATCAGAAGCTCCAAATCGGCATGATGAAGCTGAAAAAGCATATCAGAAAACACTAGAGCTCCAGCCAGATAATGAATACGCTTGGGCAAAATTTGGACGATTCTTGCACATAAAACTTAATCGTTACGAGGAGGCAGAACAAGCATATAGGAAAGCTATTGACATTAAACACGATAACCATTGGGCGTGGGAACAACTTGGACGCCTTCATGAATGGCTAAAACATTTTGAAGAGGCAGAACATGCTTACAAAATGGCAATTAAAGCTGACGAAAATTGCGAGATAGTATGGCAATTACTCGGTGCGTTACTGAGAGATAAACTAAATAAACCTGAAGAGGCAACACAAGCATACATAAGGGCTACACATATTTCGCTGGAAACAATTAAAGATAATCCTGAATCGCCATTTGCCATCAATTCAATAGCTTGGACATTATATAAGTGTGATGATGACACGAGTTTAAGGCAAGCAGAAGAATGGATAATAAAGGCAATTGCATTAATGCCTGAAGAATCAATGTTTCAGCATACATACGCTTGTATTCTATCCGCACTTGACAAAGGGACTGAGGCTCTTCATCCGGCGCAAAAATATCTGAGCGACACGCAACTTGTATCTGAGTATATCGAAGACACTATTGATTTGTTTGCAGGCCTGACAGCGGCAGGTGGTGGCAAGCAGGCTCTCGATATGCTGATCAAATCAACATTGGCAGCTAAGGTCGAACCATTGATTGTTGGCATAAAGCTTTACTTGGGTGAAGAGTTACAAGTTGCTACAGAAATCCTGGAAATTGCCAAGGATGTTAGAGAAAGAATACAATCAATGCGGGACAAGATTAATGATCGAAAAAAAGTGAAAATGATCGCCAAGCCAGGACGAGGCAGAAAACAATAATCGTGAAGAGCAATTCCCAACAAAGCGCAACAGCGGAGACCCCGCTGTGCTCTCAGTCGGTCGTTATGAAAGAGAGAAGAAGCGTATGAATGTCAGCAAACTCGGATATGTCATGCTAATCAGGTTGCTTGTCCCACTCACGGGCTGTGCCACCACCAGACTTACCCCCGATACAGTGAGTCGCATCAAGAAGGTGGGGTCATGTCGTTAACCGCTCATGAATTCCATCGAGTTTACACAGGGGAGAACCCAAAGGGTCAAGTTTGACATTTGAACATTCGTAAGCACCTGACAACATACTGTAACAGACCGAAGTGTTCAAATGTCAAAGCCGACACTGTCAGTGTTCCCCTGATCTATCCAATGGCAAGGAGAAAAACTTATGAAGTATTTTCAGAGCACAATCAGATTTTTTGTCGTTTCGACACTGACTTTTTTTATTACCGCAACTTCTCATGCCGATGATGCTGACTTGGCGAAATTGTTTCAAGATCGCGGGTTGGAGGGCACTATTGTCATCTCCTCACTTGACGGCAAAACAAGCTATCTCCACAACAGCCGTCGGTCCGAAACCAGATTGATACCGGCATCAACCTTCAAGATTCCCAACACGCTCATTGCCCTTGAAGAAGGAGCTGTCAAAAACGAAAAGGAAGTCATCAAGTGGGATGGAAAAGACAGGGGATTTGATGCATGGAACAGAGATCAGACCCTGGAAACGGCCTTCCCAGTGTCTTGCGTGTGGTTTTATCAGGAACTTGCCAGCCGTGTCGGCAACCAGAAGTACTTGGCCCATCTAAAAAAGATGGGGTACGGCAACGAGAAGACCGGCCATGATGTGACTACTTTCTGGCTGGAAGGTGACCTGAAGATATCAGCCATGGAGCAGATAAATTTCCTCAAAAAACTCTACAAGGAGTCACTCCCTTACAGCAAGGCCAATATAAGGCTGCTGAAAAAAATCATGATCGTCGAGGAAAACCCGCAAGTTACCATCAGGGCAAAAACAGGTTGGGGTATGAGGGTCAATCCCCAACAAGGCTGGTATGTTGGATACGTGGAAACAAAAGGACAGGTCTGGTTCTTTGCAACGAATTTTGAGATACGAAAAAAAGGTGACGATGCTTTCCGTAAAGAGATTACGATGGCTGCGCTGAAAGCAAAAGGAATTCTTTGATGCGTGTCCATAATTGCCCCCTTTGTTCAGCTCTAAATACAATCATCGCAAAATAAGGAGATTCCATTGAACAATAGAGCGTTCCAAGACTGCTATCCAGAAGAACTAAGCCACTGTTTTGGATGCGGCAAGAATAATGCTGAAGGGCACCAGCTTAAGAGCTACTGGGATGGTGATGAAACAATCGCTCATTTTTTGCCCGAATCATACCATATAGCGATTCCTGGCTTTGTTTATGGTGGCCTAATTGCTTCTTTAATCGACTGCCACGGAACCGCCAGCGCTTCAGCAGCTGCTTGCCGAGCCGCTAGTATGGAAATGGGTGTGGAACCAAACCTTCGATTTGTTACGGGTTCTCTCAAGGTGGTCTATTTGGCGCCGACCCCTCTGGGAGTCGAATTAGAGCTCCGCGGAGTTATCACTGAAATTAAAGAACGAAAAGTCATTGTCGATATATCCTTGTCGGCTGAGGGAAGAACATGTGCGAAAGGACAAGTGGTTGCTGTCTTGATGCCGGAGAATATGGTCACGAAGAGTGTGAGCTCACAGAATATTGATGCCAACAAAAGAAGTTGCCCTGCTTGAAAATCAGCCTTTGAACTACCAGGTCTGGGTAACGGAATCTGGGGTAACCGCCAATGTGGCCCGCAGCCAATCGAATTTTGCTTTCAGGGCATCAAAATCCGGCCCGGAGGTTACGAAGGCCGCCTTGCCCTTGATCAGGAAACCGGCGCCCGGTCCATGCAGGCCCTGCACCTTGCTGCTCCCCAGGGTAATCAGGACATCCGGGTTGAAGGCCACGTTAGCCTCGGTACGATGCATGTATCCGGCAGGTATCAGCAAGCGGCCTTCGGGTGAGATGCGGATGTAACTGTTCCAGGTATTGACCATATGGGGTCCGTCCTGTCCCAGTGTAGCGATGGCAACCACGCCATCCTGTTTGAGCACTTCCAGCAGTTTTTCTGGAATCATCGTTACCACCTCATTGGTATCCTGATCTCCGGGGCAGGGCTGGCCTGCCCCGGAAAAATCAGTGCAGAAGTCCTCTTCGTTCGTTGGGGTATTTATCAGAGTCATTTGCCGTTTTTGTTCGAATGGGATCGACACCGATCTTCACCCAGCCGGTAGAACGTTTGAATTCAGTTATCTTGTCCGATTCGATTAGCAGGTCCAGGGTTCTTTCCTTGACGTAGTCGTATCTGTCGTCAGGATATTTGACTTGAATAAGCATTTTCCCACCTCCTATGCCTTGATGATACCAAATAAAATTAACTGTGTAAAAGCTGGAAGCGAATAAACAGGTGCGGGAGAGGTTGCGCTGTGGGGGGCTGGATTTTTGTTTTCAGCAATGGTGGCCAATTGTGTGGACAAATATACAATCAAAAAAGGGTTGCGGCAAGTGCCGTAACCCTTTGATTTTGTGGAGCCGATGAGCGGATTTGAACCGCTGACCTGCTGATTACGAATCAGCTGCACTACCCCTGTGCTACATCGGCTTATCAATATATGAAACCGGGAAGCTAAATTTACTCAAGCACGGCCTCCCTGTCAAGGAAAGATAGGCACGACCTGAGCCTGAAATAGTCAGGCGCAGCGCAACAGCTTTTTCCCGTCCTGAAAGAGAACTTCCATCTTGTTGGGCGGTATCACCAGTTTCACCACGCCAAGCCCGAAGACCGGATGGGATACCAGGGTTCTTACCGGGTACTTGACGCTCATGACATAAGGAACCGCCTTATCCACGTTCATGGCAGGGCGCAGTGCTTCCCATTCTTCACGGTCAACGGCACCGGGATCCTTTCTGCTCTTGCGCGGCTCAGCCGGTGCCTTGCGCGTGGAGGTTGACGATGACGGCTCCTTTGTCTTCTTGGCTCCATGGTAATTATGTATGCCACGGCAGGTGTTGCATTCGACCCGTACCACCTGTTCCCCGACCATGGCGACAATCGTGTGGTTCAATACTTCATGGCAACGGGTGCAGCGCGCTTCGATAAAGTCGCCTGCCGATAACTTTTTGATTCTCATCAATATTCTCCTTGATTTGTTAAACATTCCAGCTAAACCGGCAAAGTGCTCCGTCAGGGCAGGGCAAGCTAATGAACAAAAAAGCCCCGGACTGCTCCGGAGCAATTTAGTTTAAATTAATAAAGTAAATATAATACTGGCATCCTCTGCTGATCAAAAGTAACAGGTTTGCACACTTGCTGTCAATTTCAAACTCCCGGGGATGGAGCCGGTTGGTATTGTTGGCCGGCCATACTCAGTTTTTCATTTGCGGATACCGCGATTGTTGGTTATTAATAGCCCATATTGGTTCAGTTGCTATAGAAGGAGTGTTGCATGAATTCGATCCTGCTTGCCGTGGTATCAACCTTACTTTTCATTGCTGTTCCGCTCGTATCCGTTGCCGCGCCGCTCAAGACCTATGTGTCGGAATTCAATGTCGTCGGAGCGCAGAACAAGGATGACCTCAAACAATCGCTGCAGGGCATGCTTGCATCCCGCCTCAACCCAGACCAGGTGCAGCTGGTGGAGACCCAGGACAAGGCCGAGCTGGTGATCAGCGGCAGTTATTCTCTGTTTGGCAAGCTGTTCAGCCTGGATGTCCTGCTCAAGAACAAGGGTGCCGGGACGCTGACCAAGGTCTTTGAACAGGGGAACGGTCAGGACGACCTGATCCCGGCCATCAATCGCCTGGGGCAGAAGATCGATCGGGAATTGGCAAATACCGCGGCGTTATCGGCTCCGCTTCCGGCCAAGCCTGAAGTCAAGTCGCCCTGGACGGTATCTCCTGCTGCAATGCCTGAACCTGTAAAGGCACCGGCCAAAGGTTATGCCATTCACCCGGCAACCCCTGACGAGAACGATTCAGCCGCCTGGACAAGCGGGCCTTTGAATGGTGTCTTCACCACGATGGCCCTTGGCCGCCTCCTGCCTTCCGGTGAAAGGGAGATTTTCATTGCCAATGATCACCAGATACGTTTCTATCTGAAAGGCGCGGAATTGAAACTGGTTGCGGAAGCGAGTGTCCCCCTTCCCGCCAAGATACTTGCCATAGACACCGCCGACCTTGACGGCGACGGAGTTCCTGAGCTGTATGCCACCATCATGGACCGGGAATCCCTGAGTTCGAGGGTATACCGTGCCGACGGCTCAAGCCTGGTGGTTATTGCCAAGGACCTGCCATGGTTTTTCAGGGGTATGGGAGCGGATATGAAAACCCGCACCATCTATGCCCAGGAAATGGGGACAAGTGGCGAGTTTTATGGCACTGTTGCCGAGCTGGCCAAAACAGGTGATCGCTTTGCGACCAAAAATCCGCTCAAGCTGCCCCGCCACGCTTCCATCCTCAATTTCGGCCTCTTAACCGGGCCTTCAGGAAAAATGGTTTTCGTGGTAATGGACGCGGACGGTTATCTGGTTGTCAGTGATTCGGACCGGCAGGAGCTCTGGAAGAGCATCGATAAATTCGGCGGGACCGAAACCTACTTCAAGCGCAAGGACTATACCCAGATAGGCAATACCGGCGATCAATACCGCTGGACGTTCCTGGAGCAACGCATGATGTCCTTGCCAGACGGAACGCTGCTGGTGCCGCACAACGAGGGAACGCTCAATATCGGCAATAACCGCGCCTACAACAAGCACGCCATGTTCGCCCTCCGCTGGAATGGCACCAAGCTCGTGGAAAAATGGCATTCACGCCAGGAAGCCGGCTACCTGGCCGATTATGCCTATGACACTGCGGCCCGGGAGATCGTCCTGCTTGAGGTTGTCCAGAAGGACGCTTTTTCCGGCAACGGCAAGACTGCAATCTCTATCAATCGCGTGGATTGATGGGGGCTTGCGACAAGGTGGCGTTTGATCCGATGGATTCTGCGCCTGGAATGCCAAAGTCGCATTGACGGAATGCGCGCCTTCTGCTATTAATGAATGCGGTTTTGTGGCAATTTAATTTTGTTCGGGGAGATGAAAAACATGAAGAAACTATTGATGTTGCTGTCCTTCCTGGTTGTTTCGCTGGTGGCTGTCAGCGCCTTTGCCGCCGATGGTTCCTGGGCGCGGGTCAAGAAAGAAGGCAAACTGGTCATTGGTCTGGACGACTCCTTTCCGCCCATGGGATACCGTCAGGCCGACGGCTCCCTGGTTGGCTTCGACGTTGACGCCGCCACCGAACTTGCCAAGCGGCTCGGTATCAAGATCGAATGGCAGCCGACAGCCTGGGACGGCGTGATCCACTCGCTCAATGCCCAAAAATTCGACTGCATCTGGAACGGCATGACCATTACCGAAGAGCGCGCCAAGGAAGTGGCGTTCACCAAGCCCTATATCATGGACGGCCAGATCGCCATCGTCAATTTCAAGGACAAGCGCTTCAAGAGCCTCAAGGACCTGAAGGATTACAAAGCCGGCACCCAGAAGGGATCGTCCGGTGTTGAGGCTGTCAAAAAGCTGGCTGCGGCACCGACGGAGCTCAAGGAATACGAGGATTATCCCAAGGCCCTGCTTGACCTTGAGGCCGGCCGCATCGACGTGGTGGTGGTGGACAATGTCACCGGTCGCGACATGATCGCCAAGCGCCCCGGCAAGTTCAGGATCTTGCCCGGCATGATCAGCAAGGAGCCGTTCGGCGTTGCTTTCCGCAAGACCGACGTGGCCCTGCGCGGCAAGGTGCAGCAGACCCTGGACAAGATGGTCAAGGACGGCACCATGGCCAAGATTTCCCGCAAGTGGTTTGCGGAAGACATCACCAATCCCAAGAAGTTCTAGTTGTGAAGGGTTCGATGAAATACATTCTCGGCAGGGCCGCCATGGCCCTGCTTTTTTTATGCATGGTGGCGGCACCCTGTCTGGGGGGTGACGACTACGACCAGCTCTTCCGGCGGTCCAGCGATCTGATGGCCCAGGGTGATCTGGATGGCGCCCTGGCACTCCTCAAACAGGTACCGGCCCCCCAGGCCGGCGCCGACGGCAGCGCCTTTGTATCCAGCCGCATGCAGGCGGCCAGGATCCATGCCGCGCAGGATGAGGTGGCCAAGGCGCAGGCCGATTGCCGGGAGGTACTGAAGGTATTTCCGGACAATAGCGAGGCCCGCAATCAGTTGGCAGCCCTGGAAAGGGCGCAGCGGTCCCGCTGGGCCACCTTTCTGTCCGATTGCCTGCGCTTCCTGCCGTCCCTGGCCAAGGGCGCCATGATGACGCTGCTGCTGGTGCTGTGTACCATGCTGGTCTCGCCACTGGGCGGGTTGTTGATTGCCCTGGGGCGAATCAGCAGGTTTCGGCCGGTATCCGGACTGTGCTGGTTCATCATCTGGTTTTTTCGTGGTACCCCGCTGCTGTTGCAGCTCTTTTTCATCTACTATGGTCTGCCGTCCCTGGGCATTACCCTGTCGCCCATGACCGCCGCGGTCATCGGCCTCGGCCTGAACTATTCCGCCTACCTGGGCGAGATCATCCGCGGGGCGATCCAGAGCATCGACCACGGCCAGATGGAGGCTGCCAAGGCCATCGGCATGACCTATGGCCAGGCCATGCGCCGGGTTATCATTCCACAGACCTACAAGCGTCTCATGCCACCTGTGGGCAATGAGTTCATCGCGCTGATCAAGGACACCGCCCTGGTCTCGACCATTGCCATGGTCGAGTTGATGCGCTCGGCCGACCAGCTCTTCAATACCTATTTCAATGTCACGGCCCTGGTGCTGGCAGCGGTCATCTATCTGCTGCTCACCACCATGTTCACCTTCATCTTTGAGAAAATCGAATATCGGGCAGGAATCTATGAACATCGCTAGGGAACCGTTGCTTGATCTGAAAGGGATCACCAAGCGCTTCAACAGTCTGACAGCAGTGAATAATGTGGATCTGCAGGTTTTGCCCGGGGAAAAGCTCGTGATCATCGGCCCTTCCGGGTCCGGCAAATCCACGCTGCTCCGTTCCATCAACCTGCTGGACGAGCTGGACGAAGGGGTGATCCGGTTCGAGGGGCAGGAGGTGGGCTACGTCACCCGCCATGGCAGGCGCCACCTGGATCGGCCCAAGGCTATCTGCACCCTGCGGGCCGAGATCGGCATGGTCTTCCAGCACTTCCACCTGTTCCCGCATATGACAGTGCTGGGCAACGTGATGGAAGGGCCTCTGACGGTGCAGCGCAAACCTGCCTTGGAAGCAAGGGGAATAGCCGAGGATATGCTGGCAAAGGTGGGATTGTCCGACAAGCGGGATGTCTATCCCGCCACGCTTTCCGGGGGGCAGAAGCAGCGGGTGGCCATTGCCCGTGCCCTGGCAATGCGGCCGAAGCTGATGCTGTTCGACGAGCCAACCTCGGCCCTGGACCCGGAACTGGTCGGCGAGGTGTTCGACGCCATACATACTCTGGCCGTGGAAGGGATGACCATGATCATCGTCACCCACCACATGGGCTTTGCCCGCGAGCTTGCCGACCGGGTGATCTTTATGGAGGGCGGCCGATTTATCGACCAGGGGACACCCCAGGAGTTTTTCGGCAACGAACAGGGCAACGAGCGAATAAAGAATTTCCTGAACCGGCTGATGTGATTTTCACAATTGCTGCCGGGGCCTTTGCTGCCAGCCCTGGTTCAGCTGAAATAATCCCGGAAGGCCTTGATCACGGTATCCACGTCGTCGGCGCTGACATCCAGATGCGTTACCAGCCGCAGGGTCGGCTGGCCGAAAATCATGATCCCCCGCTCCTCCAGGAAGCCGGCCAATGGCGCGGCATCCTTCCCCGCCACCCTGACAAAGACCATGTTTGTCTGCACCCTTGCCGGATCCACCTGCAACTCTTTTATTTGTGACAGCCCCAGGGCCAATTGACGGGCATTGTCGTGGTCCTCGGCCAGCCGTTCAACGTGGCCGGACAGGGCCACGATCCCAGCTGCGGCCAGCACCCCGGCCTGGCGCATGCCGCCGCCCAGCACCTTGCGCCAGCGGCGGGCAATCTCCACGAGGTGGCTGCTGCCGCAGAGGAGAGAACCGACCGGGGCGCCAAGCCCCTTCGACAGGCAGACCGAGACGGAATCGAAATGGCGCGCGATCTCGGCTACCTCAACCCCTTGTTTGACAGCGGCATTGAAGATGCGGGCACCGTCCAGGTGCAGGGCAAGCTCCCGCTCCAGGGTAAAGGCCCGCGCCTCTGCCAGGTAATCGAGAGGCAGGACCATGCCCCATTGGGTATTTTCCAGGCAGAGGAGCCGGGTACGGGCAAAGTGGTGGTCGGAAGGCTTGATGGCGCGGGCCACCTTGCCCAGGTCCAGGGTGCCGTCCGGCTCGAAATCTATTGGCTGGGGCTGTATGCTTCCCAGCACGGCCGCACCGCCACCTTCGCATTTGTAGCAGTGGGCCTCCTGCCCGGCGATGTACTCGTCTCCGCGACCGCAGTGGCTCATCAGCGCCAGGAGGTTGGACTGGGTGCCGCTGGCCACGAAGAGCGCCGCCTCCATGCCGAGCATCGCCGCGGCCATTGACTCCAGGCGGTTCACTGTCGGGTCTTCGCCGTACACGTCATCCCCGACCGCTGCTTCGGCCATGGCCGCCCGCATGGCACGGGTCGGCTGTGTTACCGTATCGCTTCTCAGGTCAATCTGCCTCATTATTTGTTCCCTCTCCAATATCGTCACTGCTGAAGCCCATGGGCCAGCTCTCCCAGTGTCTTGATTCCCTGCTCCACTTTCTCGTCCCAGAGGGCCGATGACAGGCGAATATGGTTGCGGTACTTGCCGGACAAAGAGAACAATGGCCCCGGGGCTATGCTGATTCCTTTGCGTAACGCCTGATGGTACAGCTGGATGGCATCGATCGATTCCGGCAGCTCCACCCAGAGGATGAACCCCCCAGCTGGGCGGGTCATGGCCGTGCCAGGGGGGAAGTACCGGGCAACGGCATCCGCCATCTGGGAAAGGTTGGCGGCGTAGATTCTGCGGATGGTGCGCAAGTGGTGGTCATAGCCTCCGGTAGCCAGAAATTCGGCAATTGCCAGCTGGGGGGGCGAGGATGTGGCCAGGTTGACCATCATCTTCAGCCGTTCCATTGTGGACTGATAACGGCCGGCAATGGCCCATCCGACGCGGTAGCCAGGGGCCAGGGTCTTGCTGAAGGAGGAACAGTAGATCACCAGCCCTTTGCGGTCAAAGGATTTGACGGCGGCCGGGCGTTCATTGCCGAAGGTCAGGTCGCCGTAGATGTCGTCCTCGATCAGGGGGATCTCGTGACGGGCCAGGAGTTCCACCAATTCCCGCTTGCGCTCGTCGGGCATCAGGCTCCCCAGGGGGTTGCTGAAATTGGGGACGAGCAGGCAGGCCTTGACCGGATTCTGCTCGATGGCGTAACTCAGGGCCTCGATGCTGATGCCTTCCCTCGGGGTGGCTGGGATCTCCAGGGCTTTCAGCCCCAGTTCGGCGATCAGTTGCAGGAAATTGAAATAGAACGGCGACTCCACGGCGATGGTGTCACCGGACTTGCACGTGGCCCGCAACGCCAGCAACACCGCTTCCACACAGCCGGAGGTGATCAACACTTCATCGGGGCCGGCACTGATGCCGGCCATCAGGGAGCGCTTGGCAATCTGGATCCGCAGCCGTTCGGACCCGGGCGCCATGTGGTACGAGATGCTCTGTTCGGGAAACCGGCGCGAACTGCTGGCCAGCATGCGGTTCAGCTTGTCCACCGGCAAATGGCGGGGATGTGGAATGGCGTTTCCCAGGGGGAGGAGATCGCGGTTCATCATGTTGCGGACCACCTGCTGGCAGATGTCGCTGATGGTGACCGTGGCCGGAACGATCGTTTGTTGGACCGGCACTTCGGGTTCGATGATTTCAGGGACCCTGGCGCGCACATAGTAGCCCGATTGGGGGCGGGCCTCGATCAGGCGCCGGTCCTCCATCAGGGCGTAGGCCTGCATCACGGTATTGATGCTTACATCGAACCTGTGGCTGAGCTGCCGGATGGACGGCACCCGGTCGCCAACCCGGAAGGTGCCTTGATCGATCAACCCGGCGATTTCGGCCGCAACCTTTTCGTAGAGCGGTACGGCATTGTCTGATCTGTTGGCTTCGCTTAGCATGGTTTCAGCATACCCGTTGGCAACTGTCCGGCAACAGATACAGTTGGCCCCCTTTTTGTTGGATACAGTTTAGATATCACAAAACTGTTATGGTAACAAAACAGTTTTTTTGTATCTGTTTTTTGGTTTGTGGCGGGTGTATCGTTGATTCAACATTGAATCAGGGGGAAATAGTCATGGAATGCTGCCTTGCACAGGGTGAGCTGATACGTCTTGAAGGCGGGAAAGAGGGTTTGGTGCTGCGTTGCCTGAGCGGTACGGTATGGTTGACCAAAGGGGACGGTATGGATTATCTTGTTCCCGCCGGCAAGCGCATCATGCTGGCCAAGGGTGAGAGCGCACTGGTGGAGGCTCTTCAGCCGGCCGACCTCCTGCTGGGCGACCCGTCGCTGAGCAGCCATATTGTAAGACCCGCCATCGGCCTGGTCGCGTGCTGAGCGATTCAGGTTACCAATGATGCACTTGATTTTGAATCCGTAATGCCTCCAGGCCTCCGCTTGCCTGGAAGGCCTCTGCCAGAGGGCTTTCCTCGAATTGTAACTGTTCTGCGGTGGACAACCTGATCAAATAATCGCAGCAGTACAGGCGACGTTGTGGCCCCGGCTCTTCCAGGCACTCCGACCTTACGGCATTACGGATTCAGGTTGCGTAAGACTCCTTTGTGCCCTCAGTGTCTTTGTGGTAAATAGCTGCCGTTTGTGCCGGTTCAAATCCACCGATAAAGGAACTACCATGGAACGGCGGACCGCTGTAATCTTCCTCTTCTTCGCGGCGCTCTGCTGGAGTCTGGGCGGTGTTCTGATCAAGGGGGTTGCCTGGCACCCCATGGCAATTTCCGGGGTACGCAGCTTTATTGCCGCCGCCGTGATCCTGATAGCGTTCGGCCGCCCCCGCTTCACCTGGTCAGGACCCCAAATCGGCGGGGCGATCGCCTATGCCGCCACTGCAATCCTGTTCGTCATCTCCACCAAACTTACCACCGCCGCCAACGCCATCCTGCTACAGTACACCGCCCCGGCCTTTGCCGCCCTGTTCGGCATCTGGTACCTGGGGGAGCGGCCGCGCCGCAGCGACTGGCTTGCCCTGGCAGCGGTCATGGCGGGGATGGTGCTCTTTTTTCTGGACCGGTTGAGTCTGGCCGGTTTCTGGGGGAACCTGTCCGCGCTGACCAGCGGGGTAACCTTTGCCTGGATGGCACTTTTCCTGCGCAAGCAGAAGGACGCCTCGCCGGTTGAATCGGTCCTGCTGGGCAATCTGCTGGCCGGTTTGGCCGGTATCCCCTTCATGACCGGCGATCTTCCCGATGCCGCTGGTTGGCTGAGGCTGGTTGTGCTCGGAGTTGTGCAACTGGGAATGGCCTATATCTTTTTTACCCAGGCAATTCGCCGCGTCACTGCCCTGGAATCTCTCCTGATCCCGACCATAGAGCCGGTTCTGAACCCGGTGTGGACAATGATATTTATCGGCGAGGTGCCTGGCAGGCTGTCGCTGTGCGGGGGGGCGATCATCATTGGCGCGGTGCTCATGCGCGGCATCGCGCCCCTGCTTCGTTACAGGTTTGGCAGGAGCGGGGGCGACTGACCGGCGGCCGTCAGAAGGTCATGGAGTCAGGTCAAATACGGATAATTTTTTGCTGCTTTCGGCACTCAGTCGTCATTCGTCGGAAAGCAGTGTCTTGTCGTCCTCAAAGTTCTTGTGACGCAGGTCATGAAACTTTGCGATCAGCTTTTCCACGGTCAGTTCTTTTTTTGCCTCACCCTCGGCCTCGAAGATAATCTCGCCCTTGTCCATCATCAGCAGGCGATTGCCGAACTCGATGGCATGGTTCATGTTGTGGGTGATCATCATGGCGGTCAGGTTGAATTCCTTGATGAACTTGTTGGTCAGTTCCAGAACGATCTGGGCGTTTTTGGGGTCCAGGGCCGCCGTGTGCTCGTCCAGCAGGATCAGGGCCGGTTTGGAAAGGACCATCATCAGCAGTGTCAACGCCTGGCGCTGTCCTCCGGAAAACATGGCCAGGTTTTCCTTCATCCTGTTTTCCAGGCCCATGTTCAGGTGCACCAGTTCGGACCTGAAAAAATCCCTCATCCTGTTGTTCAGGCTGCGCTTCAGCCACTTGAACCCCTTCTTGTAGGTGATCATCATATTGTCTTCCAGGCTCATGTTGGAGGCTGTGCCCAGCAGCGGATTCTGGAAGATCCTGCCGATATATCGGGCCCGCTTGTATTCCGGTTCCCGGGTGATATCACGGTCGTTCAGGAGGATTGAACCCTGGGTCGGCACGAACGAGCCGGCAATCATATTGAAGAGGGTGCTTTTCCCGGCGCCGTTGCTGCCGATGATGGTGACGAAGTCGCCTTCCTTGACACTCAGGTTTATATTGCTAAGCGCCTGGTTTTCATTCACCGTTCCCTGGTTGAACACAATCGAAACATTTTTGAGTGCTATCATTTGTCCACCATTGCCTTGAGGGCCACTTTTTTCAGTTTCCTTGATTGGGTCAGGACCAGCAGTATGATGATCAGAATGCCCTTGATCAGGTTCAGGTCGTTGGGAGTCATCTTGATCACATAGCCGTAATACCTGCCCAGATAAACAACCGCATGGAAGATGATCGAGCCCATGAGCGCGCAGAAGGTCAACACGCCGATGCGGTTGCTCTTCATGACCAGGAACTCACCGATCATGACCGAGGCCAGTCCGGAGATGATGATTCCCTGGCCGAGCCCCACGTCGGCAAAGCCGAGATATTGGGCGGCAAAAGCCCCGGACAGCGCCACCAGGCCGTTGGACAGGCCCACGCCGATGGTCTTCAGGGTCTTCGGGTTGACCCCCTGGGAGATCACCATCTGCTCGTTATTCCCCATGGCGCCCATTGTCAGGCCAAGATCGGTGCGAAAAAACAGGTCGATCAGAACTTTTATGACAATGGCCACGATAATGAAAAACAGCAGCAGTATGTACTCGTCGGGGATCAGGCCGGAAAAGCGGTCCGACACCTGGCTCAGGATGGTTTCCTGGTTGAGGATCGGCACATTGGCGCGGTTGCCCAGGACCCGGATATTGATGGAGTACAGCATGGTCATGGTCAGGATGCCGGCTAGCAGGTTGGGGACCTTGAGGTGATTGTGGATCAGCGCGGTTACCACCCCGGCGATCACTCCGCCGATAAAGGCGATCAGCAACCCCAGCCAGAGGTTTGTTCCCATGAGGATGCATTGTGCCATCAGGGCCGCCCCCAATGGGAATGATCCGTCCACTGTCAGGTCCGGAAAATCCAGTACCCTGAAGGTGATAAACACGCCCAGGACCATGATGCCATAAATCAGTCCTTCAACTAAAATTCCTTCGATCATATCCGATGCCGTATACCCTTCGCAGTAATAAACAATGCCTGGCGGACTTAAGACCACCAGGCATTGGATTCAGACAACTTCAGGACTATTTTTTGATCAGCTTGCCGTTCTGGACCACCTTGTTGGCACTCTTGACAATGTCCTTGGGGATGTTCAGGCCCAGTTTCTTTGCCACATCAAGATTGATCAGCAGGTCGATATCCGATGTTTTGGTCATGAAGCGGGTCGGTATCTGCTCGGGTTTTTTCCCCTTGAGGATTTCCGCCACCAGTTTGCCCGTGACCCGGCCCATCTTGTAGTAGTCGAAGCCCCAGGCAGCCAGCACCGGGTAGGTTTCAGCCGAGCTGGGATCGGCCGACATGATCGGGATCCTGTTCTTCATGGCAACGTCCGCCAGGGCGCTCATGGCGGAAACAACGGTGTTGTCGGTACTGACATACAATGCGTCCACCCTGCGGATGATCGACTGGGCAGCCTCCTTGACTTCGGCAGACTTGGAGACGGTGGTTTCCACGTATTCGATGCCAAGCTCGCGACAGGCCTGCTTGACGATCCCGGCCAGCACCACGGCGTTTTCCTCGGAGCTGGTGTAGATGTGGCCGAGCCGTTTGATCTTCTTGATCCTGAGCAGAAGTTCGATCTGCTGCTTGACCGGGGTCATGTCCGACACGCCTGTCACCCACTTGTCGCCGCCTTTCAGGCTTTTTACCAGGCCGGCCTTGACCGGGTCGGTAACGGCGGCAAACACCACCGGAGTGCCCTTGAGGGTGTTTACCAGCGACTGGGCGGTTGGGGTGGCAATGCCGATGGCCAGGGCAACCTTTTCCGATTTGAATTTGTTGGCGATGGATGCCGAGGTGCCGATATCGCCGTTGGCGTTCTGCAAGTCGTACTCCACGTTCAGCTTCGAAACCTTCAACTCGTCCTGAATACCTTTTTCAACCGCATCCAGGGCCGGGTGCGATACGATCTTGGAAATTCCGATGATAACCTTTTTTGCCGGTCCAGCGGCATAGACCGTTGAAACCCACAGGATGGAAACAGCAAGGATGGTTAATGCCAGCCCGATTCTTCCTCTCACCATGCACCTCCGAAGTATTAATGAAAATACGAATGTCGCGAGATTATCATCAGGGTCAAGCAGTCGTCAACGTGATTTTGCCCCTTTTCCAAAACCTGTCTTCTCAGTTTGAAGAAGTGATTGGCACGGTCGGGAGCCGGAGAAATCCCGGCAAGCATCCGAAAACCTGTGCTAAATGGACCGATGGTCGGGATGTCCGTAATTTATTAATTTATAACAACCTTGCTATTGCTCTAAGAATATCAATATGATATGTTGAGATAATTAAAAACAACCAATGTTATATAAAACACGGTTTTTGAGATGTTTGTGGAAATCTATGTTTGAAAACGACAAGGAGGATTTGAAACAATGCATGTTATGAAAAGACTTGCCTATTTGATGGCATTGGGGATGATTGTATTCACATTGATTTTACCGGCACTTCCGGCTGCTGCGCTGGATGTGGTAAAGATCGGCCTCAACTACCCTGAAACCGGCCCATACGCGAAACAGGGACTTGACCAACGGCGGGCCGCCGATATGGCGGTGGAAGAAATCAATGCGGGTGGCGGCATAATGGGCAAGAAGGTACAGTTGGTCTACCGTGATACCAAGTCTAATCCCGAGATTGCCAAGGCCAATGCCCTGGAGTTGTTCGACGCTGAGGGGGTTCCGATGATTTTCGGCGGTTCGTCCAGCGCCGTGGCGATCGAGACGGGCGATGTGGCGCTCAAGAAGAACCGGTTGTTCTTCGGAACGCTTACCTACTCCACTGAAACCACCGGCGAGTACGGTCACCGTCATATTTTCAGGGAGTGTTATGACGCATATTCGGCCGGCAAGGTGCTGTCAGCCCATCTGCAGAAGACGTTTCCGGGAAAGAAGTACTTCTATATAACATCCGATTATACCTGGGGTTGGACCACTACATCGGTTATCCGGTCATTCACCGCCACCAAGGATACCAACGCCCATCCCGAAGTCTTGACGCCGCTTGGCACGCAGGACTACAGCAAGGCCTTGGCCCAGGCCCGAGACAGTAAAGCCCAGGTGCTGATACTGTCGCTTTTCGGCCGCGATATGGAGGTGGCCGTCAAGCAGGCGTATGAAATGGGCCTTAAATCCAAGATGCAGATCATTGTTCCAAGCCTGAACGACGACATGGCCCAGGGGGCGGGACCAGAGGCCATGCAAGGCATCATCGGTACCTTGCCTTGGATGTGGAGTGTGCCGGTTGTGTACAATTACCCAAAAGGGAATGCCTTTGTGAAGATGTTCGAGGCAAAGTACCAGCGCTATCCGACCACATCGGGCGCATCCGCTTATGTCATACTTAATCAGTACAAGGAGGCGGTTGAACGTGCCAAAACCTTTGAAACCAAGGCGGTGATCAAGGCCTTGGAAGGGCACAAGTACGTCGGAGTAAAGGATGAACAGTACTGGCGCGCCTGGGACCACCAGTCTGTTCAGACCGTGTATCTGGTTAGATGCAAGGCGGCTGATGTGGTAAAGAAGAGCAAATACCAGCAGGATTATTTCGAGATTCTCGGACTGATGAAGGGCGAAGAGGCTGCCGTCGATAACAAGGAATGGAGCGAAATCCGCGATATGGTAGGCATGAAGAGTGCGCTTGACGAGTATCAAGCCACAAAGTGAGATTGCCGATTATAAGTTGTGAGAAATGGCCTGTTGTTGAAACAGGCCATTTTTTTGTCGCTGTTACTTGATCGCCTGACACCCGTCCGGGTTGTCCGCCCCGGGTGCAGCCGGTTCCTTCTGAGGTGCGGCAATGGTTTCTTGCTCTTCCTTCTCCGGCATAATGGATACTATCATTCCGGCTAATATCAATAAAGCCCCGGCAATCCCGTAAAGTCCCAGGCGCTCGTTGATGGCAAACCAGGCATAGATTGCTGCGAAAACAGGTTCAGTGCAGAAGATCAACGCTGTTTTTGTGTGACTGATGTAGCGTTGCATGGAGGTCTGCACCAGGAAGGCAAAGACAGTGGCAATCACCGCGCAGACCAGGAGGGTCCACAACAGGTGTGGATACCAGATCAGGACCTGCTTCCCGCGTGCCAGGGCGAAAACGGAGCTTAACATGGCCACCATGCCCAACTGTACTGCGGTCAGCCAGTAAAAGTCGCTGCTGCGGGCGAACTCCCCGGTATAGATAAGATGCAGCGAGACGCAGATCGCACAGGCGGCAGCCAGGACATCACCGGAGTTGAAATTCAGGGTGCCGTTGCCACATAACAGGAACAGACCGGCCACGGACAGGGCCACGGCGATCTTGATCGGCATGGCAATGCGGTGGCGCAGTATCAGAGAGGCAATGACCGGAACCATCACCACATTCAGGCCGGTCAGAAAAGCGGTATTGGAGGCGCTGGTGTATTGTAGGGCCAAGGTCTGGAAAGCGTATGCTCCGAACAGGAACAGCCCCATAAAACATCCCTGCCGCACTGTGCGGCGATTCAGTTGCCTGCCCTTGATGGCGCTGATCGGCAGAATAAGTATGAATGCCAGGATAAAGCGCTGTGCCAGGAACACGAAAACATCAACGCTTTCCACAGCCTGTTTGACGACCGTAAAAGTTACACCCCAGAAAAATGTAGTGGTCAGCAGCAGCACGGCTGCCTTGAACTTGTTCATTACCGATGGCTCCATCTGATTTTTTACTGTTATCAAAATATTGTTCGCCATTCTTCATAGACGAAGCCCCTGAAGAGAGCAAGAAAAATTACAAAAGTGTAGCAAGGTTACAACAGTTTAACAATTAAGAGATTTTTTGTTGACAACAGCTTGCGCATCCAATAAAAGATCGATTTGGTTTTACCATTGTATTTTTCAGTTTAACCAAAAAAAGGAGGAGTCTATGAAGTTTTTCCGCACACTCACCGCAACCGTGACTTTGGTTGCTGCCCTCTCCGTGACCGCATTTGCCGCTCCCAAAAGCATAAAGGTAGCAACCGACGCTACTTGGCCGCCGATGGAAATGGTCGATGCCAATAAGAAAATTGTTGGTTATGACATCGACTTCATGAATGCAGTGGCAAAAGAGGCAGGGGTTACGGTCGAGTTCAAGAATACCGCCTGGGACGGTATCTTTGCCGGCCTTGACTCGGGCCAGTACGACGCCATTATCTCATCCGTTACGATAACCAAAGAACGCCAAGCCAAGTATGACTTTACCGAACCGTACACCAGCATCGGGCAGATCCTGGTCGTGCCCAAGACCGACAAGACCTCCAAGGTCATTGCCAACCTGAAAGGCAAGAAAGTCGGCGCCCAGATCGGTACGACAGGCGCATTCGAAATCAAGAAGGTTGCCGGTGTCGAGCTGAAGACCTATGACGAGATCGGCCTGGCTTTTGAAGACATGGCAGCTGGCCGCATTTCCGGCGTTGTCTGCGATGAGCCGGTTGCGGCTCACTTCGCCCTCCAGAAGAAGGAATACAGGGATAAATTCAAAGTTGTAGGCAAGTCTTTTACCAAAGAGGCCTATGGCATAGTGGTCAAGAAGGGGAACACAGAACTGGTTGCCCTTTTGAACAAAGGAATCAAGGCGGTAAAGGCCAAGAAGCTGGACGTTAAAATCCATAGCAAATGGGTCAAGTAAATTGATTGGCCGGGGCGGGCTTTGCTCGCCCCGGCAATCTTGTCATGACAGATAATCAGTCTCCACATAAAGCGATTGAAGTCGGCGATGGCGCCGCCATACCGCACAAAAGCGATTCGGGCTTGTTTACGGCCTGGCGAATCGCTTTTTTCGGTGCAATCGCACTTTGTCTTTTCCTGGCGTTCGGCCGATCTGACCAGTACATGGCGATCTTCAAGTTCGTTCCGGATGGTATCCTGGTTACGTTCAAGGTTACCCTGGGTTCCATCCTGCTGGCCATCGTCGTCGGGCTCATAGCCGGGCTGGGAAGAATCTCGACCAACCGCTTCATCAACGGGCTGGCTTCGCTCTATGTCGAGGTAATCCGCGGCATTCCGCTGCTGGTCCAACTCTTCTACATCTACTATGCCCTTGGCCGTTTCGTAAAAATCCCCGATATGGTCAGCGCCATCATAGCCATGGCGGTCTGCTATGGCGCCTACATGGGCGAGATCTTCCGGGCCGGCATCCAATCCATCCCCAAAGGACAGATGGAAGCGGCGCTCTCCCTGGGCATGTCCCGCGGCCAGGCCATGCGCCAGGTCATACTGCCCCAGGCCTTCAAGGTGGTGCTGCCGCCCATCGGCAACGAGTTCATTGCCCTGCTCAAGGATTCATCGCTGGTCTCGATCCTGGCCGTTTCCGACCTGTTGCGCCGCGGTCGTGAGTACGCTTCCGAGACCTTCAGCTATTTTGAGACCTATACTGTTATCGCCCTGATCTACCTGGTCATGACCCTGTTCTTTTCCAAGTTGATCGGCATCATGGAGGAACGTCTCAATGACGGCAGATAACAGGCCCATGATCGAAGTGAGCGGGGTATGCAAATACTTCGGCTCCTTTCAGGCCCTGGACGATATCTCCTTCAGCGTTCGGGACGGTGAAAAGGTTGTCATCATAGGTCCCAGCGGTTCGGGAAAGAGCACCATCCTGCGCTCCATAAACCGGTTGGAAACCATAGACCGCGGCAAGATCATCGTTGACGGCATGGATGTCAGCAATCCCAAGGTGGACATCTGCAAGGTTCGTGAAGAGGTGGGGATGGTCTTCCAGTCATTCAATCTATTCCCCCACAAAACAGTACTTGAAAACCTGACCCTGGCCCAGATTGTGGTCCGCAAGAGGGACCGGCAGGAAGCTGAAAAGATTGCCATGGAACTGCTGCATAAGGTAGGCATTGCCGAAAAGGCCGCAGCCTATCCTGCCAAGCTCTCCGGCGGGCAACAACAGCGGGTGGCCATTGCCCGTTCACTGGCCATGAATCCCAAGGCGATCCTGTTCGATGAACCGACTTCGGCCCTTGATCCGGAGATGATCGGTGAAGTGCTGGATGTAATGAAAACCCTGGCTCGGGAGGGGATGACCATGGTGGTGGTAACGCATGAGATGGGGTTTGCCCGGGAAGTGGCCGACCGGGTGATTTTCATGGACCACGGCCGGATCGTGGAGGAAGGGACTCCTGAACACTTTTTCACCAATCCCACCCACGAACGGGCCAAGCTGTTTTTGAGCCAGATTCTGTAGAGAGTCGGTATGTAGTATTCCCTCATCGGGAAGAATTTAGTGTTAGTCATCACACCACAAGGAGGAAGTACGATGAAGAAAAGCAATGTCCTGGCAGCGCTGGCCGCATTGGGCCTGACTGTCGCCACAACCGTTCCGGCAATGGCGCTGGAAAACGAGTTCCACGGAATGTTTCAGGCCCAGTACATCAACTCCAACTTCAATGGCACCGGCACGACCACGCTACCTAGCAATTACGGTCTGGCAGCGGGCTGGGGCGGGGATACCCAGTACGTTCCTTTTGGTCAGCCCAAACATGTGTACTCCGCAAACTTCGTTGAACAGCGCGCCCGCCTCGGTTACACCGCCAAGGCCAACGCCGACCTCAAGTTGGTCACCGCCTTTGAGCTGGACTACGCTTACTGGGGCAACAGTGCCTATGCCGTTGGTCGCAATCAGGGCGGTGCCGTGGGCGCGGATACCGTGAACTTTGAAACCAAAAGCGTTTACCTGGATGCCAATATTTTCAAGAACGTCAACATGCGGCTCGGCATGATGCCCTATAACGACTCCTTCAAAAGCATCCTGTTCGACGCCGACATGGCCGGTATCGCCTTTTCCAGCAGCTACGACAAGTTTACCCCTTCCATCGGCTACTTCCGCTTCAATGACACCGGTCTTGCCCAGGACAACGTTCTGGGGCACATGACAAACGACCTGTTCGTATTGGACGGCAAATACGAAGTGAGCAAGGACCTGAAAGTGGGCGCAGCCTACTACTTCTTCCGTAACGACTCGAATACTACCAATAGCAACAATCTGTTCGACATTTCCCAGCAGGATGTCAAGCTCAGCAGCTTCGGTCTGAACGCCGAATACACCAGTGGCCCCCTGACCGTGAACGGCTTCGGTATCTTCCAGGCCGGTACGGTTGACAAGCGCTCCACCACAGCCTGGGCTCTCAATACCGGCGCCAAGTATAACGTCGGCCCCGGTACCGCCCGCGTCGAGTTCCTCTACGTGTCCGGCGAGGACAGCGCTACCGGCCACAGCAACGCCTTCTATTCTGTCTTTGACAATGCGGCTGTTGCCGAGCATGGCTACTGGAACAACGAAATGGTTATCCTGGGCCGCGACAAGAACGCCATGACCACCGACAACTCGATCATTGCCACCACCGGCAACTTCGGCCAGGGCCAGATCGGCGGCTATATCGGTTATGATCTTCCTGTTACCGACAAGCTGAGCACCGCCGCCAACGCCGGTTTTGCCGCAGTGGCCAAAGATAACGGCCTTGGTGGAGCCAAGCACAAGAGCAACTACCTGGGCACCGAGATCAATGCCGAGGCCAGCTACAAGCTGCTTGAGAACCTGTCGGTCGGCGTTCGCGCCGCCTATGTGTTCCTGGGCGACTATTACAAAGATGTTGCGCTCAACAACGAGACACCGGTTAATCCGTATGATGCCAAGGTTATGTTCAAATACTCATTCTAATTCCCATGAATTACGTATGGGCACGGCTTGCCGTGCCCATACGGTATGATACCATTAATCCGACTTACACTAGAAAGGGGCATGAAAACCATGAAAAGAATTCTGATCGCCGTACTGACAGCATTTGCTCTCTCCACCGCCAGCGCTGCTATTGCGCAAGATGCGCCCAAAGCCGGGAAAGACGAGTGCCTGCTGATCTCCAAAGGGTGCAAGGACCAAGTGGATAGCATTCAGCAGAAGATCAAACGGATCAACACCGAAATCAAAAAGGGCAAGAAGGTCTATTCGGCAGAAGATCTGAAAAAACTCGAGCAGAAGCTGAAAGAGACGGAAGACCTTCTTAACACCCTGGGGAAACCGGGTCGTTAACCCATAACCATCGAACTCTCACAGGAGGGATTTATGAACTTCAAGAAGATTGCTGCACTGCTTCTGTCCGGTGCGCTGGCCATGTCGGTAACGGCCGGGTGTAAGAAAAAGGAAGAGGCAAAGTCAGCCGCTGATACGATCAAAATCGGCTTCCTTGGTGCTCTGACCGGCGATGTGGCCATGTTCGGCAAGCCAACCCTGGAAGGGATGAAGATGGCCGCGGAAGAGGTCAATGCGGCCGGCGGCGTGCTGGGCAAGAAAATAGAAATCGTTGAAGCTGACGATCGCGGCGACAAGCAGGAAGGCGCCTCCGTCACCCAGAAGCTGATCAGCCGCGACAACGTGGTTGCCATTGTCGGCGACCCGACCACCGGCATCACCAAGGTTGCCGCTCCTATCGCCCAGAAAGCCGGCGTAGTGCTTCTCTCTGCCGGCGCCACTGGCCCGGGAGTCGTTGAAAACGGCGATTTCATCTACCGCGACACCCTGCTGGACAGCGTAGCCATTCCGGCCTGCATCGATTTCTTTGCCAAGGATATGGGCTACAAGAAGGTGGCTATCATCACCTCCGACAACAACGACTACAGTGTCGGTCTTTCCCAGACTTTCCGCGATGCCGCCAAGGGCAAGGGAATCGAAATCGTAGCCGACGAAAAGGTCAAGGACGGCGATAAGGACTTCAGCGCCCAGATCACCAACATCAAGGCCAAGAAACCGGATGTCATCTTCTTCTCCGGTTACTACACCGAAGGTGCCTTGATCATGAAAGAAGCCCGTAAGCAGGGGCTCAAAGCCAATATGTTCGGCGGCGACGGCCTCTTCTCGCCCAAGCTGATCGAACTGGGTGGCGATGCGGTTGAAGGGACCATGTCAGCTCTCGGGTTCTCCCCCGAGCAGGCCTCTCCTGTTACCGCAAAGTTTGTTGAAGCATTCAAGAAAAAATTCAACGGTGCCGAGCCTGGCCTGTTTGACGCCCAGGGCTACGATGCCATCATGCTTCTGGCAGACGCCATGAAGCGCGCCAACAGCATTGATCCGAAGGTCTTCAAGGGCACATTGGCCCAGACCAAGAAGTTCGAGGGTGTTTCCGGCACCATCAGCATGCAGGCGAATCGCGAGCCGATCAAGTCTCCGCTGGCCCTGCTGGTCGTAAAGGGTGGCAAATTCACCCTCAAGGCCAAAGTTCCTGTCAAGATGGATTGATAAAGTATATTTTTCAGCCAACGGCCCCGCGATCAGCGGGGCCGTTTTTGTAATCTGAAAATGTGTTGGGATCAATGTGAACAAGATAATTCGATAGTTGTTTTGAAACACGGCGTAACGGAGTAATATTCAAGTAGTTGTGCTGCAATTGAAATTGTCTGAAATATTTTGACTAACGTTTTAGCCGGTTAGAAGCTGCCTGTTTTTCGGGGCCAGGTTTAAAAGGGAGAAAGATCACCTATGCTATTCCAGCAATTGATCAACGGCGTTGCCCTCGGAAGTACCTATGCACTGATTGCCTTGGGCTATACCATGGTCTACGGCATCATCACGCTGATCAATTTCGCCCACGGCGAAATCTTCATGGCCGGCGCCTTTATCGGCCTGCTGATGGTGTCGGTATTCAAACTGAACTTCTTTGTGGCAATGATCATTGCCATGGTGTTTTGCATGGTGCTTGGCGTTGTGATCGAACGTATAGCCTACCGCCCGCTACGAAAATCGTCGCGGCTGTCCGCGCTCATCTCTGCCATCGGGGTTTCGATCTTTTTATCCACCCTGGCCCAGATGATCTTCGGCGCCGACGCCAAGGGATTCCCGGAAAATGCCTTTCCTGTGCAACAGATCCATGTCGGTGGCGCCGACATCTCGACGCTGCAACTCCTGATCATCGGGGTATCTGCTTCCCTCATGATCGCCCTGGAATTCATCGTTCAGAAAACCAAGATCGGCAAGGCGATGCGGGCGACATCAGAGGATTACAATACCGCCGCCCTGATGGGTATCAACGTAAACATGGTCATCTCCTTCACCTTTGCTATCGGTTCCGCCCTGGCGGCTGCCGGTGGCGTGTTGGTGGGGTTGCTGTATAACGCAGTATCGTTCAACATGGGCCTGATGGCGGGCTTGAAGGCCTTTGCCGCAGCTGTTTTGGGAGGGATCGGCTCCATACCGGGCGCCATGCTCGGTGGACTGCTACTGGGGGTTACCGAGGTTTTTGGCGTGGCAGCCGGTTATTCTTCCTACCGGGATGCCATAGCCTTTGCCATCCTCGTATTGGTCCTGCTGGTGAGGCCGACCGGGCTCATGGGCCGGAAGATCCAGAAAAAGGTCTGAAAAAATTCAGTATTCAGGGAATTGATTTATGGGTGAGGCGTTACAGGCTCTGCTGGGGAACATCAACCCCTATCTGCTGCAGATTATTGTTAACATTGGCATCGGTATCGTGTTGGCCCTTGGTCTTAATGTAATCACCGGCCTGACCGGCCAGCTTTCCTTGGGGCATGCGGCTTTCATGAGTGTGGGGGCCTTTTCCAGCGCCCTGTTGACTATTCACACGGGTTTGCCATTTAGCGTCAACCTGCTGCTGACCGGCATAATTACGGCTGGTGTCGGCGTGGTGATCGGGTATCCGATCCTGCGGCTCACTGGTGATTATCTGGCTATCTGTACCTTGGGGTTCGCCGAGATAGTCAAGGTGATTTTTCTCAATCTGGATATCACCAACAAGGCCCTCGGGCTTTCCGTTCCCCCCCCCCATACCACCATCCCCATGCCGATAATGGTTTGGATCGTTGTCATCCTCACGATAATTGTGGTTTCATTCATTCACAATTCCCGTTTCGGCCGGGCACTCAAGGCGATTTGCGGCGACGAGATCGCTGCAGAAGCCATGGGGATCAACGTGGCCCGCTACAAGGTCCAATCTTTTGCCATCGGAACTTTCCTGGCAGGGGTGGGTGGCGGACTCTATGCCCATTTTATCAGTTACATCAATCCATCCGACTTTGGCTTCCTCAAGTCCATCGACATCCTCAGCATGGTTGTCCTGGGGGGATTGGGGAGCATACCGGGGAGCGTTATCGGCGCGACTATTTTGTCGGCGGCGCCCGAGTTCCTGCGCTTCATGGCGTCCTACCGAATGCTGGTCTATGGCGGGTTGCTGGTCTTCATGATGATCTTCCGGCCCAACGGGCTCATGGGCGGAATAAACTTTACCGAGGTCGTCCTGCGGGCCATCGGTCGCAAGCCCCACATGAAAGAACTGATGAAGCATGAAAAACCGGAACAATAGATGATTTTCAGTGATCCAAAGTAATACTTGCGAGAAGTGTCTATGTCGATATTGAAACTAGAAAATGTGACAATCCGTTTTGGCGGCCTGGTAGCGGTCAACAGTGTGGATCTGACAGTGGAGCAGGGGAGCATTCATGCCCTCATCGGCCCCAACGGTGCGGGCAAGAGCACTCTCTTCAACCTGATCACCGGTATCTACCGGCCGACCAGCGGGACAATCTCATTCAAGGGGCGCCAGATCAACGGGATGCCGACCTATCGGATTGCCGCCACCGGAATTGGCAGGACCTTCCAGAACATCCGCCTGTTCTCCGAACTGCCGGTACTGGACAACGTCCTGATCGGTGCCCATACACAAGGGAAATGGGACCTGACCGGCTCGCTCATGAAGTTCACACCCTGGGTCAAAAGGGAAGAAGGGGAACTCTTGGATCTGGCTTCCCGGTGCCTGAACATGGTAGATCTCTCATACCGGGCCTTTGAGATGGCTGGCAATCTTCCCTACGGCGAGCAGCGCCGGTTGGAGATTGCCAGGGCCCTGGCCCTTAAGCCCGATCTGTTGCTGCTGGACGAGCCTGCCGCCGGTATGAACCCCCAGGAAAAGGGGGCGCTCATGGAAATGGTCCAGCGGATCTGCGCGACAGGTGTCACCGTGTTTCTGGTCGAGCACGACATGAAGTTCGTCATGGGAATCTCCGACCGAATCGCGGTCCTTGACTATGGCGAGAAGATTGCGGAGGGGTTGCCCGAGGAGATTCGCCAAAACCCCAAAGTCATTGAGGCCTATCTGGGGAAAACACACTAAATCAAACAGGGCTGCCAACTCCTGACCTGATTCTGAGGTTCACATGCTCCAAGTCGAGAATCTGTTCGTAAACTACAATGTCATCAAGGCCCTGAAGAATGTCTCGTGCGAGGTCGCAGAGGGGGAAATCGTCGCTTTGATCGGTGCGAACGGGGCCGGGAAGACCACCACCCTCAACGCCATCTCCGGGATCGTGCCTTCTGCTTCCGGCAAGATAACCTTCCTGGGAAAGGACATCACCGGTGCCCCTGCCCATGAAATCGTCAAGCAAGGCATATCTCAGGTCCCTGAAGGCAGGCGCGTCTTTGCCAACATGACCGTGCTGGAGAACCTGGAGCTGGGCGCTTACATTCGTAACGACCACGATGCTGTCAAAGAGGAGATCGATCACGTCTTCAAGCGCTTCCCACGGCTGTTCGAGCGCAAGAAACAGCTGGCCAAGACCCTTTCCGGCGGCGAACAGCAGATGCTGGCCATGGGGCGGGCCCTGATGTCCCGGCCCAAACTGCTCCTTTTGGACGAACCATCCATGGGATTGGCGCCCATGCTGGTGGAACAGATATTTTCCATCATCCAGGAGATCAACTCCACAGGCACCACCATCATGTTGGTGGAGCAGAATGCCAACATGGCCCTCTCCATTGCCAACCGCGCCTATGTGCTGGAGACCGGCGAGGTCGTGCTGTCCGGCGCGGCCAAGCAACTGGCCGAAGACCCAGAGGTCCGCAAGGCCTATCTCGGCGAATAACCAGAGAAAGATCCCCGTGAACGATAAACCCCTTGTAAACCCCTACCTGGCGGTGCTGGCAGGGGTCTTTGCCGTTTCGTTTTCCTCTCTTTTCGTGCGGCTTTCAACGGCGCCGTCACTGATGATTGCCACCTACCGCCTGCTGTTTACCTTTCTCCTGCTTGCACCTTTTACCCTGCTTCGGCACTGGGGCGACCTGCGCGATCTCAACTGGCGGCTGCGAGGCCTATCCGCTCTGAGCGGCCTCTTCCTGGCCCTGCACTTTGCCACCTGGTTCATTTCCCTGCGCTACACCAGTCTGGCCAGTTCCGTGGTGTTGGTTACCATCCAGCCGGTTTTTGTGGTAATCGGCTCCTGGCTGTTCTTCCGCGAACGGATCAGCCGGATGGCCATGGTCGGCGGACTGTTGGCCCTTTGCGGCAGCTTTATCATCGGCTTAGGCGATTTTCAAATGGATATGGGGGCCTTTTGGGGCGACCTCCTGGCCCTGACGGCTGCCATCATGATCTCCGGTTACCTGCTGATCGGCCGCAGGCTCCGTCACGGGGTCAGCCTGCCGGCATACACATTTTTCACCTACGGGAGCAGCGCACTTGCGCTGGTACTGACCAGCCTGGCGACCCAGACGCCTTTCGGCCCCTATCAGCCCCGGGACTGGCTCCTGTTTTTCGCTCTTGCCTTTGTCTGCACGATTTTGGGGCACACGGTCTTCAACTGGGTGTTGAAATATGTCCAGGCGTCGGTAGTTTCGGTCAGCGTGCTGGGCGAGCCTCTGGGCGCCATTGTCTGGGCTTCCATATTCCTGAGGGAGTATCCCACGATCAGGCAGATGATCGGCGCCGGCTTTATTTTTAGCGGACTGTTCCTGTTCACCCGGGCGTCGGTAGGGCATAATTGAGGCATCCTGTAAATGCTCATGTTCCCCCTTTCTCATAGGTGAGGGGGATTTATGGCGGAAGATTGGCGCGGTTTAGGGACTCGGAAATTACCGATTGACCATTTGTGTTGTAGGGGCTAAGCAAGTTTCATCTGCTTCGCCCGTCTTTGATCTATGTGGCAAAAGGGCGAAGCAGGTAAAGCTCTTGCTTCGCCCCTACGTGGATAAACGGTATAATTGCAGTTTCCAATTTTTTTGTGAATTTGATGGAGGGAGGACAAAGATAATGACTGTGCAGAAAAAAACGAGCGGCAGTGTACAAAGGGTACGCGATGCCCTGGCCGCGGCCGGATTGCAGAACGAGGTGCAGGAGTTGGCGGCCAGCACGCGCAGCGCCCAGGACGCGGCCCGGGCGGTGGGCTGCGATGTGGCGCAGATCGTGAAATCGCTGGTATTGAAAGGGGCTGTCAGCGGCAAGCTGTTCCTGGTGCTGACCAGCGGCAGCAACCGCGTCTGCGTGAGTCGCGTTGCCACCCTGGCGGGCGAGGAGGTCGGCATGGCTGATGCCGCTTCGGTACGGGACTGGACCGGCTTTGCCATTGGCGGGGTACCGCCGTTGGGACACCTCAAGCCGTTGCCGACTTTTATCGACCGGGACCTGACCCCCCACGCCATTGTCTGGGCCGCGGCCGGTTCGCCCAATGCCCTTTTTCACCTCACACCCGAAGAACTGGTTGGGATCACCAATGGTACGGTGACCGTTGTTGCCGAAGGAGAGTAAGTTGCGTCATCCGCAAGCGCAGCATGCCGAGGCAGGCACCGGACTTCTGTTCGGCATCGTCGCCTACCTGGTCTGGGGTTTCTTTCCGATCTACTTCAAGGCGATCTCGACTGTCCCACCGTTGCAGGTGCTTTCGCACCGGATCGTCTGGTCCGTGGCCTTCCTGCTTTTACTCGTCTTCTGGCGTCGGCGCTGGGACGATCTCCGCATTGCCCTGACCCAGCGCAGCTCGCTGGTCACCCTGGTGGCGACCTCTATCCTGATCGCCACCAACTGGCTGGTCTTCATCATCGCCGTCGAACATGGAGAGGTGCTGCAATCCAGCCTGGGGTACTTCATCACCCCCTTTGTGAGCGTCCTGCTGGGTGTGCTTTTCCTCAAGGAGCAGTTGCGTCGTTTGCAACTGGTGAGCCTGACCCTTGCCGCTGCCGGGGTGATCATACTGACGGTCCTCCATGGCAGCTTTCCCTGGACCGCCCTCATACTGGCCCTGACCTTCGGCTCCTACGGCCTCCTGCGCAAGGTGGTCAAGACGGATTCTCTCATCGGCCTGACCGTGGAGACCTTCCTGCTGGCGCCCCTTGCTGCTTGCTATCTGATTTTCGCTGCCTGGCGGGGTGAAGGGTCTTTTCTGGCGGGTGACATGCGCATTAACCTGCTGCTCCTGTCGGCCGGCGTGATAACCGCCGTGCCGTTGCTGCTGTTCGCCGCCGCTGCCCGACGCCTGCGGCTGGCCACCATCGGCTTCCTGCAGTACATCACGCCTACCCTGCATTTCGTGCTGGCAGTCCTGGTCTATGGCGAACAGTTCACCAGCGTGCACCTGGCAAGCTTTCTCCTTATCTGGACCGGTCTGATTATCTATTCGTGGGATGCCTACCGGGCGTTGACAGCCAGCCGCCGGTACATGGAAATGGAATCCTGAAGTCCGTACCAAGAACCGAAAATCTTGTCTCCCGCGACGACGCGATGTTCTAATACCTTGAAGTAAAAGAATTGTTTAGGGAGTCGGACGTTACCGATTGGCTGTTTTTATTGTAGGGGCTAAGCAAGTTTCATCTGCTTCGCCCGTCTTTGATCTCTGTGGCAAAAGGGCGAAGCAGGTAAAGCCCTTGCTTCGCCCTTACTTGGATAAACAGTGTTGCGTCGTTGCGAGAGTAATGTCTTGCAGAAAGTATAGGAACTGTCTTTACGGCGATATTCTCTTCTCCATATACTCATTGAAACGCCTGACATGCCCCTGGGCCAGTTCCCGCGCGTTCTCGGCGTTGCCCGTGGCCACTGCCCCCACGATTTCCCGCAGGTCGTTGAAGTTTTCCTGCAGCAACTGTTTGTCCCTGGATAGATAGTTTTCATAATATGTGTGGATGTTGAAGTAGACGCTCTCAAGGACGCTGATGAACAGCTGGTTGCCGCTGATGCGGGCCAGCGCCATGTGGACCTTCTCGTCGGTGCGGATGAAGTTGTCCCACCCCTTGCGTCCCTCCTTCAGATAACCTTCCGCCTCTGTCACCAGCTTCCCCAGTAATGCCAAGTCCTCTTCACCGGCCCGTTGGGCCGCCAGGGCAGCAACACTCCCCTCCATCGCCTCGCGGAACTCGGCCAGGTCGTGCAGCGACACGGTCCGGTTGCGGATCAGGAACCCCAGGTTTTCACTTAGTTGCTCGCTGTTCACTTCCCTGATGATGGAACCCCCGCTGACCCCGGTGCGGATCTCGATCAACCCCTTCTGCTCCAGCACACGTAAGGCCTCCCGCAGGGTGCCGCGGCTGATGCCGAACTGCTCCTTCAGCTCCCGCTCCGCCGGCAACTGGCTGCCCGGCTTCAATGACCCGCTGATGATGGCTTCCTGGATCTGCTCCACCACGTCCTGATAGGCCCGGTTCTGCTTGACCGCCTTAAACATGTTGTGTCCTTTCAAAATGGTTGTACCATTTATAGCATCTAACGATCTCCATGACAATACACCTGGGTCGGTTTCCGTCACCGGTCCGACTATATGCAACTGCTTGACACATTCAGTAAAATAAAATATAAATGGTTAAACCATTCGCAAATCGTGGGGCTGACAGTAACCATTTTTCGGGAGGACCTATGGACAACGCCATGCTGAATACGAAAATTATCAACCGGGGCAAGGAATTCTTTGCCACCATCTCCGGCGAGAAACCCTCGCTCTTCAACAAAGGGGCCTGGATGGGCAAGGTCATGGACTGGAGCATGCAGAACGAGCAGTTCAAGATCCAGATGTTCCGCTTTGTGGACGCCTTTCCCTCCCTTACCACCTCCAAGCTGCTGACCGACCACATCCGCGAGTATTTCGGCGAGGAAAAGGATATGCCCGCGGTGCTCTCCACCGGCGCCAGGATGGCCGGCATGCTGGGCTCCCTGGGGGGCGCGGTACTCAACAAGGTGATCTCGGCCAACATCCAGGAGATGGCCCGCCAGTTCATCGTCGGCGAAAACACCAAAGAAGCCGTGAAAAACATGGAAAAACTGCGCAAGGACAACTTTGCGGCAGTGGTGGACGTGCTGGGTGAAGCCACCCTCTCCGAGGAAGAGGCGGAGAAATATGTGGGCACCTATCTGGAACTGCTGGAGGTGCTCAAGAAGGAACAGCAGGGCTGGAAGGGGCTGCCCGGCACCGGGGGCGACCCGGCCCTGGACTGGGGATTTGCCCCCAAGGTAAACGTGGCGGTCAAGCCGACCGCGCTTTTCTGCCTGGCCAATCCCCAGGACTTTGAAGGCTCGGTGAACGCCATCCTCAAACAGATGCGGCGCATCTGCGCCAAGGTGGTCGAACTGAACGGTTTCCTCTGCATCGACATGGAATCCTACCGTTTCAAGGACATCACCCTGGAGGTCTTCCGGCGCCTGAAGCTGGAGTACAAGGATTACCCCCATATCGGCATAGTGCTGCAGGCCTACCTCAAGGATACGGACCAGGATCTGAAAGACCTGCTGGAATGGACCAGGCAGCAGAACACCCGAATCTCCATCCGCCTGGTCAAAGGGGCCTACTGGGATTACGAAACGGTCAGGGCCAAGCAGATGGGGTGGGAAGTCCCGGTCTGGACCATCAAGGCCGAGAGCGACGCGGCCTATGAGCGCCAGGCCCGCCAGATCCTGGAGAATCACGAGATCTGCCACTTTGCCTGCGCCTCCCACAACATCCGCACCATCTCGGCGGTAATGGAGATGGCCCAGGAGCTGAATGTCCCAGACTCCCACTACGAATTCCAGGTGCTCTACGGCATGGCCGAGCCGGTGCGCAAGGGCATCCTCAAGGTGGCAGGGCGGATCAGGCTCTACTGTCCCTATGGCGACATGGTGCCGGGCATGGGCTACTTGGTGCGGCGCCTGCTGGAGAACACGGCCAACGAGTCGTTCCTGCGCCAGAGCTTTGCCGAGGATGCGGTGATCGAGCGCCTGCTGGAGGACCCGGCCGTCACTGCCGAGCGGGAACGGGCCGAGCATGCCAGGAAGGCACGGAAACCGTCGGCAGGGCCGGGCGGTCTGCCGCACTTTGTCAACGACCCCATGGCGGACTTCACCAAGGCCGAGCAGCGGGCCGCCTTCCCGGCCGCCATTGCCCGGGTCAGGGGCCAGTTGGGCAAGACCTACCCGCTCTTTATCGGGGGCAAGGAAGTGAAGACCGGCGACCTGATCCCGACCGTCAACCCGAACAAGCCGTCCGAGGTGCTGGGGCAGATCTGCCAGGCCGGCACAAAGGAGGTCGAGCAGGCCATTGCCGCTGCCAAGGCTGTCTTTCCGGCCTGGCGCGATACGCCGCCCCGCCAGCGGGCCGAGTACCTGCTCAAGGCTGCTGCCGTTGCCCGGGCCAGGGCCTTTGAACTGTCGGCCTGGCAGGTGCTGGAGATCGGCAAGCAGTGGGACCAGGCCTATGCCGATGTGGGCGAGGCCATCGATTTCCTGGAATACTATGCCCGGGAGATGATCCGCCTGGGTGCGCCGCAACGACTGGGCCATGCGCCGGGCGAACTGAACCATTACTTCTACGAACCCAAGGGGCTGGCCGCGATCATCTCCCCCTGGAACTTCCCCCTTGCCATCAGCATGGGCATGGCCTCGGCCGCCATTGTCACCGGCAATCCGGTCATCTTCAAGCCCTCCAATCTCACCGGCATCATCGGCCATCACCTGGTGGAGATATTCCGCGAGGCCGGCCTGCCCGACGGCGTGTTCAACTTCGTCCCGGGCCGGGGCAGCGTCATGGGCGATTTCCTGGTGGATCACCCGGACATCAGCCTGATCGCCTTTACCGGTTCCATGGAGGTAGGCCTGCGCATTATCGAACGTTCCGCCAAGGTTTACCCGGGCCAGCCCAACGTCAAGAAGATCATCTGCGAAATGGGCGGCAAGAACGCCATCATCATCGACGACGACGCCGACCTGGACGAGGCCGTGCCCCATGTCCTCTACTCGGCCTTTGGTTTCCAGGGGCAGAAATGCTCGGCCTGCTCCCGCGTGATTGTCCTGGATGCGGTTTATGATCGCTTCGTGGAGCGCCTGGTCAAGGCGGCCCAGGCCTACCTGGTCGGCCCGTCCGAAGACCCGGCCAATGCCATGGGAGCCGTGGCCGATGGTGCGGCCTTGAAGAGCATCCTGGGCTATGCCGAGATTGGCAAGCAGGAAGGGAAACTGCTCTACGAGAGCCGGATTCCGCAGGGTGAGGGGTACTGGGCGCCGTTGACGATTATCGGCAACATCCGCCCCGAACATCGGCTGGCCCAGGAAGAGGTCTTTGGGCCGGTGCTGGCGATCATGCGGGCCAAGGATTTCGACCAGGCCATAGAATGGGCCAATTCCACCCGGTTTGCCCTGACTGGCGGCATCTTCAGCCGCAGCCCGGAACACCTGAACCGGGCGCGCCGCGACTTCCGGGTCGGCAACCTCTACATCAACCGCAACAATACCGGCGCCCTGGTGGAACGCCAGCCCTTTGGCGGCTCGCGCATGTCCGGTGTCGGCACCAAGGCGGGCGGCCCCGATTACCTGCTGCACTTCATGGACCCCCGCGTGGTGACCGAGAACACCATGCGCCGTGGCTTTGCGCCCATAGAAGAGGATGACGACTGGGTGGCATGACAGGGGTTTCCCGCATAGCCACACCGGAAAATGTATAACGCGTTCCTCCGCCTCGTCGGGGAGGAACGCGTCAGGATTGTCGCCTTGTTTCAGATTCGCCAGTCAATTATCCTCCTTGACCTCCCACCTGAATTCACTCTGTAGATTAACGAGTTAAAGGCAAACCGAGAAAACCAATCCGCGCTTGACTATGGTAACGCTTAAATGTACCTTTACAAGTACAGTTAAGGAGGTTGCCATGCCACACAAATTGTCAATAATGGAAGCACGAAAACAGCTTACGTCCCTACCGGAAACCCTTTTCCACGATGGACAGCCTGATGTTCTGGAAATCACTCGCCGTGGCAAGCCGGTGTTGGCTGTGTTGCCGTGGGAGTTGTATGAAGCGGTTTCGGAGACACTGGAAGTTATGGGGGATAAAGAACTGATGGCTCAATTACGTCAGAGCATACAGGAGATGGATTCCGGCAAACTCATCCCCTGGCAGGATGCCAAACAGGAGCTTGGCCTGTGAAGTGGCAGATTCTGCTTACACCAACGGCATTGAAGCTTTTGTCGGATATTTTGGATCGACGCATCCGGGAGAAAATCGGAGCGGTAATTGATCGTCTGGCTGAAGATCCGGAAAAACAGGGCAAGGCACTACTAGGCGAATTGGCCGGGTTTCGCAGCATAAGGGCTGTCGGGCAACGTTACCGCATCATTTATCAGGTCAGAGGCAATGATATTATTGTAGTTATTGTTGCCGTTGGTATTCGCCGCGATGGCGCCAAAGATGATATCTACAATCTGGCTAAGAAGCTTTTCAGATTGAGATTGTTAAGCGAGTAAGGCAGTTTCTGAATAAATGCTCAATTTGGGTAGATCACCGGTTCATGCGCGTACGCGCATGAACCGGTGATCTATGAGTTGAGCAGAAAAAAATGGAGGTGTAGGATCATGTTCGAAGCAGAGTGTAGATTTTGCGGTACCCCGGCAGGTGGCATTAATGGGTATTTCGACTGCCCTTGTTGCGGAAAATACGTAATACCTGAAGATTCAATATTCATCGATGCAGAGCCAGGGTTCGTGGAAATTAAGCATCTTCTATCCGGCTACATAAGAGAGATGAACGACTACAGTGAAATTCCCACAGTGTCTAAGACTAACTACATTTCACTTTTAAAACATTCCATTGTTCCAACAACCGTCCTGCAGAAAATTGATAAACTCATACAGCTTGTTTATCGCCAAACCAAGGCCCTTTTTCAAACTATTCCAATTCCATTACAGCCATCAGTGGCCTACTGCCTAAATCAAGAGGAGTTTTTAGCAGTACTTCGTGCAGCAGAGGAACTTGGATATTTAGCTCCACACGAAGAAGCCATGGTCATCAAAAGCCCAATCAATCGACATCTTACTATTAAGGGGCTACAGCGAGCAGAAGAGCTTAGGAGCGCCAATCCCACGTCAAAGCAGTGTTTCGTAGCTATGTGGTTCGATGACAGCATGCTTCAGGGTTTCGAAGGATTTATTGCCCCTGCAATTGAAGAGACAGGTTACGAAGCGTTCATAATACCAATGAAAGAGCACAACGACGATATAACAGATCACATCATTGCAGAAATCCGCAGAAGTAAGTTTATAATCGCAGACTTTACCGGGCATAGAGGTGGTGTTTACTTTGAAGCTGGGTTTGCCTACGGACTAGGATTGCCTGTAATATGGTCATGTAGAGAAGATTGGTTTAACCCTGTCAAAGACTCGTCCAGACGAATCCACTTCGACATTGATCATTACAACTTTATCGTTTGGAAAGACGGTGAAGATCTGAAAGAGAAACTGCGGAATCGTATTAGAGCAACAATAATTTAAAACACGACGCGTGGCTCAACCCGCGGCGGCACACGGTCTTCGCTTCGTTACGCCGGTGCGCCTTGTGACGTTATTCATCGAAGTTGGTAACTATTCTCGGAAGGATTTCTCGCAATGCCTGATTTGCCGGTAGTATTGAGGACCGATCACCTTACCCGCAGTGTTGGAGATCGCAGGCTTGTCGACAACATTACCGTTGAAATCAGGTCTGGCGAATTTCTTGCCGTGGTCGGTTCCAGCGGCTCTGGCAAGAGCTCCTTCCTGCGGCTTCTGAACCGCCTTGATGAGCCAACCGCCGGGACCGTCTTGCTGGAAGGTGTCGATTATCGTCAAATCCCGCCTTGCGAGCTGCGCCGCAAGGTGGGCATGGTCACTCAACGCGCCTTTCTCTTCCCAGGGACCGTGCATGAAAACCTCGGCTTTGGGCCGAGACAGCGCGGCGAGGAGCTTTCCGTGGCCCTTGCGCAAGAACTGCTCACCAGGGTCGGCCTTCCCGGCTATCTGTCCCGCGACGTTGCCAACCTCTCCGGTGGCGAGGCCCAGCGGATCTCCATTGCCCGTGCCCTTGCCAATACTCCCACCGTGCTGCTGCTGGACGAGCCCACTTCGGCGCTGGATGAGGCGAGCAAGATAGGTGTGGAGGATTTGATTCACAGCATCATCCGCGAACGCTCCCTTACCTGCGTCATGGTCACCCATGACGTTGCGCAAGCGGCGCGTATGGCCACGGGCGTGATGATGCTTGAAGGGGGCCGGGTCATCAAAGCCGGAAGTGTTAAAGAGGTGCTGCATGCTTAACCGGGTGTTTACCGACCAACTGCAACTGGGCCTGGGGCAATCTGCCGCCGCTGCCTTGCTCGCCTTTGCTGTCGTGCTGTTGGCCCGCGGACGGAAGGTTCATCTGGAGGGCGAAGCTGCCGTCGCATTGGTTCGCGGATTGGTGCAGATAATAGCCGTTGGCTCGGTGCTGGTTGTGCTGCTTCGAGGCCCCCGCTGGACCGGCGCGTTCCTGCTTGGGGCAATGATCCTGGCTGCAGGCGCCATTTCGACAAAGCGTGCCAAGGGGATACCCGGTTCGTATCTGGTCTCCACGTATTCGATTGCGTGTGGAGCCGGATCAGTGATCGCAATCATGACATGGCTGGGAGTCATTGACACGGCCATCACATCGCTGATCCCGGTGGGCAGCATGCTGATCGCCAATGCCATGAACACCAATGGTCTGGTGCTGAACCGGTTTCATTCCGATGTCCTGGCGCATGTGGGCGAAATCGAAACCGCACTGGCACTGGGAGCCAGCCCCAGGCAGAGTATCGCCCCTTACATACAAACGTCATTCGAGACCAGCCTCATCCCCGCCATCGATTCTCTCCGCTCTCTTGGAATTGTCTGGATCCCGGGCCTGATGGCGGGAATGCTGCTGTCCGGCTCGCGCCCGATTTACGCCGCGATCTACCAGTTTGTCGTCCTGACGATGATCTTTGCGGCTTCTGGCCTGACGTCGCTGGTCAGCACCATGCTGATCCGCAAGCATGTTTTTACATCAGCTGATCAATTGTTGCTTCGACCGGGATTTTCTCATAAACTCTCTGAATGATGAATTGCAAAGGGCCCCTGATGGGGCGCTGACAAGATGAACGCAAATGTGTTGGCTGAAAATCAATTCAAAAGGGGCATTAAATGGTACTGAAATCGAGAGTAATCGTTAAGTTATGCCTGTTTTTAGCAAATATTGGCGTGCTGCTGGCAGCATCTCCCGCCTTGGCCCAGGATGGCGATGTCTACCCTAACCCAACCGGTACGGCCACATTGTCCGTGGCAGCGCCAACAGCCGTGCCTGATATGAAAAATTCGGCCCCCATCGAAGTGGAGCCAGGTGTAAAGTTGTCTTTCAAGCAGATCACGGAGATTCTGAAATCCAGTCGAAACCTCTCCGGCAGGAATCTGAGCGGTCTCAACCTTGTCGGAATGGACCTGAGCGGTTGCAACCTGAAAGGCGCGGATATGAGAGGCTCAAATCTCGAACGCGCCGACATGTCCAATTCCAATCTCGAACGCGTGGACTTTACCGGAGCAAACCTGAAAATGGCGAGCTTCTTCCTGTCCGCCATGACTGCGGCGAATCTGGAACAAGCCGTCCTTGACGGTGCCATCTGGACTGACAGAAGTATTTGCCAAAAGGGTTCCATCGGCACATGTCTGAACAACAGCGAAATATCGGAGCAACCCGCTCCGGTTTCCAGCCCGGCGAATCCGGCCAATTAAATCGTTGTGGAACATAGGGCCCAAAGGAGAATTGTTTGATGCCGCGCGTTCACAGGGAGTATCACAGAGCTAGTCGAATCGGCTGGCTTCGCGCCGCCGTGCTGGGCGCCAATGACGGTACTATCTCGGTTGCCAGCCTGGTTGTCGGCGTTGCCGCCGGCGGGGCGGCCAAGGGCAGTGTGCTGCTGGCAGGTATCGCAGGTCTGGTGGCAGGCGCCATGTCCATGGCGGCAGGCGAATATGTGTCGGTTCAATCGCAGGCAGACACGGAAACGGCGGATATCGAGAGGGAAAAACGCGAACTGGAACTGGAGCCGGAACTTGAGTTGGAGGAGTTGACCTCAATTTACGTCGGCAGGGGGCTGGATCAACAGTTGGCACTGCGCGTAGCGGAAAGCCTTATGGCGCAAGATGCCTTGGGAGCCCATTCCCGGGACGAGCTCGGCATTACGGAAACCCTGCGGGCACGGCCTATCCAGGCTGCAATTGCTTCGGCAATTTCCTTTATAGCAGGTGCGCTTGTTCCAATAGTGTCAATATTGCTGGCCCCATCTGCATGGATTGTCGAAGTCTCGTCCATGACGGCACTCGTCACCTTGGTTGCCCTCGGGGGGACCGCCTCGTACGCGGGCGGGGCACCCATTGCCAAGGGCGCAATGCGTGTCGCTTTTTGGGGAGCCCTTGCAATGGGGCTCACAGCCGGCGTCGGCAGGTTATTCGGTGCTGTTGTATAGACGGTAGTTGCCTCTGCTGCGCTCATCGGTAAGATCATGTCGCCTCTGATCTTATTCTTGCCCAAAAGCAGGCCTTTTTTGTTGTTCAATCACCAATGAACCCGGAAATATTTATCCCCTTATGACTGAATCGACCAAAGGAACCATTTTCGCCCTGTTGGCAGTGGCCATGTTCGCCACCCTGGGCACCGGATTCAAGGTTGCGGTGACCGGCCTGAACAGCTACTCGGTGGTGGTTTGGATGGGTGTCTTTGCCACGCTGGCCCTGCTGGTGTACCTGGCCTGGGAGCGCCGCCTCCATACCATTGTCGTGGAACTCCGCCAGCGCCCGTTCTTTTTTCCCCTGGCCGGCATGGTCGGCCTGGGGGTGCAGCAGATCCTCTGTCTCCGCACCTACGAGCTGATCCCGGCCAGCCAGGCTGTGATCCTGCATTACACCTATCCCTTGATGATGCTGGTGCTGTCGTGGTTCCTGTTCCGGGAAAAATCCGACTGGCGGGCCATCCTCTGCGTGCTGTTGGGGTTTTGCGGGGTCTGCCTGCTGGTCATGGCCGGTGGCGACCTGGGGGATGTGCGCCTTTCCATGGGGGTGCTGGTGGCGCTGGGCACTGCCCTCAGCTTCGCACTGTTCTGCGTGCTGATCAAACATGCCTCCTTTTCGGTAACCACGGGCATGTTTCTCTTCAACCTGTTCGGGCTGCTGTTCCTGCTGGCGCTGCTCCCATTTTATCCGATGCAGTGGCATCCTGAGCCGGCACAGATGTGCCTGCTGGCCTACCTGGGGGTCTTCCCGACCGCCCTGGCGTTTATCTTCTGGAATCGGGCCCTGCGCATGATACCTACCGGCCGGTCATCCAACTGCGCCCTGATGGTGCCGATCCTTTCGCTGGTCTGCATTGCTCTGGTGCTGCACGAGCATATTTCCATCCTGCAGGGGACCGGCATGGCAATCGTTCTGGCCTCGGTGTTTCTTAACGTCCGCCTGGCGGCTGTCAGGAGATGAGAATGCCCCATTTGAAAGGCGGCATCGTGACCGCCGGCCTGGGCGCGGCCTGGCCCATCTGTCTCGGCTATTTCCCCATAGGCCTTTCCATGGGGGTGCTGGCGCAGAAGTGCGGCCTGGCGCCATGGCAGACCGGGCTCATGTCCCTTCTGGTGTTTGCCGGCGGCTCGCAGTTCATTGCCATAGCCATGCTGGGCAGCGGCGCGTCCGTGGCAACTATCGTGGCCACCACCTTCATGGTCAACCTGCGCCACCTGTTGATGAGTTCGGCCCTGTCGGTACACTTTCCAGGGGTGTCGCGCCGTTTCCTGGCCCTGTTCGCCTACGGGGTTACGGACGAGAGCTTTGGGGTCAACATGGCCCGTTTCAACCAGGGGGGCTGGGACCGGCGCAGCGCCCTGGTCCTCAACCACACCGCCAACCTCACCTGGATCATGAGCACGGTGCTCGGCGCCTTCCTGGGAGAATTTATCCCGGCCGGTGCACTGGGGATCGATTATGCCCTTACCGGCATGTTCATCTGCCTGCTGGTCTTTCAGTTGCGGGGAAAGATTTTTGTGGCAACCGCTCTGGTGGCAGGTTTTTGTTCGGTAATCGCATACCTTTTGCTGCCTGGCAACGCCTACATAATGGTGGCTTCATGTCTCGCCGCCACTTTCGGTTTTTGCCTGAGGCGGATCGTGCGGCGGCAGGGGAGGGCGCTTGAACGGGCGTGACCTGCTGATCCTGTTCCTGGCCATGGGCGCGGTCACCTATCTGCCGCGCATGCTGCCGCTGGTGATGCTCTCCCGCCGGCAATTGCCCGTCTGGCTGGGGGAATGGCTGGAGATGATCCCGGTAGCCATCCTGAGCGCCCTGATCGCGCCGGCACTCCTTACCCAATCGGCGCCGCGCACGATAGTACTGGGCAAGCCGGAATTATGGGCGGCCTTGCCGACCCTGCTGTTCGCCCTGAAGACCCGTTCCCTGGCTGGGACGGTCCTGGTCGGCATGTTGTGCTACTGGGGCTTGCGGTTTCTTCTCCACCTGTGAGCGCAAGAGCCCCCTTCCGGACGGAAGGGGGCTCTTTTACAACCGGCGCTGGGCGAGGTTACCCGCACTCCGGCAATTACAGCATTTGGGGTTGCGCCATCGATACCGCCAGCGCGTCCCTCTGGGGTGTGCCGAGGCCGGTGATGTTAGCCATGATCGAGGCCTTGGTTGCAAGGTCGGCCTCCTTGATGGTTGCCATCTGGGCTTGTGTGGGAATTGTTCCGATCTGGGCCACCTTCTGGAGGTTGATCAGTTTGGCCAGCATCAGGTCATACTGGAGTTCCAGCATTGACTTGTAGGGTTCCGCAAAGGTGCTGAACGTGGGTGCCGTCGGCGGCGTGATTCCCAAGCCGCTCAGCTGGGTGGCCAGTGTCGTGGTCGAGGGTGTATAGCTCATGGCCAGCCCCGGCATCACGAAGTTGTTGGTGGCCACCATCATTACCGTCCAGTTCTGGGTGGTGGCGCTGCCCGGTGTGGTGGTCATCATGCCGATACCCATGCCGGCAAGCGTACCGGAGTTCATGCCCCCCATCATGCCGCCCATGCCGCTCATCCGCGTCGCCATGGAGCCGAGCATGGTAGTGATGTCCGTGCTGGAGGCCGCGACCCCGGTGGTGTTGCTGGACTGGAAGGTGTTGAACGCCGTCTGCATTGCCGTCAGCATGGCGGTCTCATTGGCTGAGATGGTGGTGGCGGTCGGGAAGGTTGTCGGGTCGGCGAACATCTGCTCGAAGTTCTCCTGGGCGCTCGCCATGGCGCTGCCCATTTGGGCCCGGGCCGTGATGAACTGCTGGGTCTGGGCCGTGGTTGCGCCCATGACCGGCATGGCATCGGCATAGCGGCGCATCTCGGCATTTGCCTGGCGCAGCTGCGTGCCGGTGCGGAACTGGGCCTTCATGGCGGTGATGACATCCGGGGTGATGGCCGTGCCGGCAGCTGCGGTTTCCGCTGCCGCGCCGGCTGCGTCAAAGGCGATGTGCATCAGGTTGGCCGGGATGCCCGCATTGGCCCCGGCATTGACCATGGCGTCCATAAAGTGGGCAATGGCGTCGCCCCGCGCACTGGCCTCGGCGGCCGGGGTGGAGGCATCGACCGATTGTTTGATCTCGGCGGCATAACTTTGCATGGCAGTCAGCAAGTTGGCCTGGAACGCCGCCATTTGGGTCGCTGTGACCCCATTGCTGGCCATGTAGGTGTCAAACGCGTTTGCTGCACCGCTTGCCATGGGGCTGAAGCCCTGGGCGTCCGTATCGGAGATCGCACCGGAGCGGACCATGGTCATGAGCATCATCACGGCGCTCTCAGGGTCGGTGGTTTGTGCGTCGGCCATGGTTTTGAGCATGGCCTTGGCCTGCTTGTCGGTGACTTCGCTGACCCCCATGGCGACAGTGCCGCCGGGAGCAGGGGCGGCCACCATGCCTTGCCGTGCCGTGGCCCCGGCGCCGTCCACGATTTGCAGCATGAGGAAGCGTGACGTGTTGTTGTTGGGAACGCCGGTAAAATTGAAGGCGACCTTGCCATTGGCATCGGCGGTTGCCGGCATGGATGCCAGTTGGGTAAGCTGGCCAGTGGAGGAAACTGTCGAGAGCTTGACGGTATATGGGGTGTTGGGCGTCAGGGCCAACGCTGAAGTGGCAAAGAACAGGCCAATGGCGGTACTGATAAAACCGATAATTTTCATTTTATTCTCCTTGTTGATGTCCCATTACTTGGCGGTGCCGGACAACGTGCCGGTGGCACCGCTGCCGCTGGTGGTGCTGCTGCCGCCACCGCCACAACCGGCCAGGGCAACTGCCAGGATGGCAGCGATCAATAATTTGGCGGTTATTCTCTTGTTATGTTTCATTTTGTGGCTCCTTGTGTCTTCATGTTGCTGGAATAGGGTTCAGTTGCTGTGATTCCCTGTAGATAATTTTACACCACTTTGGTAGTAAAACCAGTTAAAAACATATTAATATTAAATGGTTGTCCGGATTAAGAGGGGTGTTAGTCGTCATCGCGGTAGTCCCGGTCATGGCGGGCATACCCCGGCTCGATCCTGATGATCTTGACCCTTTCCCGCACCAGTCGCCCGTCCTCGTAGTATCTTTCCCTGACCCTCATGCAGCCCGGCCGTTGGTCACGGCCCACAGGTTCGGCGTAATAATAGCCCCGGCCGTCGTCGCTGCGGTATTCCACCGGCCTGTCGGCATAAGCTGCCTCCTGGGCGCCCTGTACCGAGATCTCGGCAATGGTGGCACCGGCAATGGCGCCGATGGTGGCGCCGACAATGCCGCCACGCCAGGGGTTCCTGCTGTCCAGTATGGCCCCGGCAACTCCTCCCATTGCACCGCCGGCCATGCCTCCCCTGTATTGGTAGGGCGCACAGGCGGCCAGGGCCGGAACAAAGGCCATGATGACGGCAATGGTTTTCAGACTGTTACTTGGCATGACGTTACCTCGCTGTTTGTCATTGGATTTTGTTTTCAACAAAAAATGCTCGATGCCCTGAAAGGCATGCCCACACTTCTTAATGAATAGTTCAACGACTATGCCAAAAGCTGAATATATTGTGTGCTGTATGAAATCGGGATGTTACATCGGGGCGATTGGTTTGGTGGGGCCAGGTGTGGTGCAAAATTCTGCACTGGTAGAGAAGTATATTGCACCATGCTTAATAGGTAGATTGCATGTTGCGGAATCTGAAAACGATTGCGGGGGCGTTCCTTTCAGGAGCCGCCCCCGCCGATGGCTACGATGCAATTGTTATGAATATGCGCAACCTATTTAACGGTGTACCAGAATTTGGCCTGGATATCTTTGCCGGTTTTGGGTTTGAATTTGCACATTACCCCGTATTTGCCGGGCTTTGCCAAGGTGACGTCGGAGCCGAAGCCGTTACCCATTCTCATCAGGTTCTTGACCTGCTCGGTTTTGTCCGGGGCCACGATCTTCAGCATTGCTTCACCTTCTACCAACGGCTTGCCGGTTTTGGCATCCGTGAACATGACCATCATGTGATTGGTTTCCTTCATCCCCATTTTCTCCATCTTGGCCTTGATGTCGTAGAGTTCGAAGGTTGCCTTGACGCCATTGACGACACCCGTGTGGATAACGTTGTCCATGTCCGCCATACTGCCATGGTCCATTTTCATCGAGCCGTGGTCCATCTTCATGGAATCATGGTCCATGGCCATCAGGGGGGCGGAGATCGCCAGCGTTGCCGCAGTCAGTAATAAAGTCAGTTTTTTCATGATGTTTCTCCTTTTGTGGTGTTCCCTTTTGGCAAAGGGTAAATTTTTAGTGCTTCATGCCGCTGTATTTCAGTGTTCCCTTCTTCAATTCCCGCTTCTTCATCAGTACGAATATGACCGGTGTCATGATCAGGACATGCACTGCCGAGGAGATCATGCCGCCGATCATCGGCGCTGCTATGGGCTTCATCACGTCCGCGCCGGTGCCGGTGGACCACATGATGGGGATCAACCCCAGCAGCGCCACCGACACGGTCATCAGCTTGGGCCGCAGGCGGAGCACCGCTCCCTCGTAGGTGGCGTCATAGATGTCCTGTTCGGTGCAGGGGCCATTGATCAGTTTCTTGTCCAGGGCCTCGTGCAGGTAGATCACCATCACCACCCCGGTCTCCACGGCAATGCCGTACAGGGCGATGAAGCCGACCCAGACCGCCACAGACAGGTTGTACCCCAGGGCCGCCACCAGGTAGACCCCTCCCACCAGGGCAAAGGGCACCGACAGCATGACCATGCACGCCTCCAGGGCCGAGTGGAAGGTGAAATAGAGGAGGATGAAGATGATCACCATGCCGGCCGGCACCAGCAGTTTGAGCCGCTCCTTGGCCCTGATCTGGTTCTCCCACTGGCCCGACCAGGCAACATAGTAACCGGGGGGGAGCTTGAGCTGTTTCTCCAGTACCTGCTTGGCGTCGGTGACAAAGCTGCCCATGTCCCGGCCCCGCACATTGAGGAAGACGATGGAGCGCAGCAGGCCCCCCTCGCTGTTGATCTCCGGGGCACCGGTGGAAACTTTTAGTTTGGTTACCAGCGATAGCGGCACCTGGGCACCGTCGGCGCCACCCACCAGGATGCGGCGGATGGCCGGGATGTTGTCGCGGTAATCCCGCTCGTAACGGATACGGATCGGAAACCGGTCCCGCCCTTCCACGGTGGTGGAGAGGGCCTCGCCACCCAGGGCGGTCTCGATCACGTCCTGGATGTCGCCAACGCTGATGCCGTAGCGGGCAGCCGCTTCACGGTCCACGTCAAGATCGATGTAGTTCCCGCCCGTGACCCGTTCCGCCACCACGTCGGCTGCCCCGGGCACGGTCTTGAGGATACCCTCGGCCTGCACTGCCAGATCCTTCAGCACGTTCAGGTCCGAGCCGAAGATTTTTACCCCCAGGTCGGTGCGCACGCCGGTGGAGAGCATGTTGATGCGGTTGATGATCGGCTGGGTCCAGCCGTTGCGCACGCCCGGAATCTGTAGTTTGGCGTCCAGTTCCGACACGATGTCGGCCTTCTTGATGCCCGGCCGCCACTGGTCCTTGGGCTTGAGGATGATGATGGTCTCGAACATGGAGACCGGGGCCGGGTCTGTCGAGGTCTCGGCCCGGCCCACCTTGCCCAGGACGCTCTCCACCTCGGGCACGCTCTTGATGATGGTGTCCTGCACCTGGATCAGCCGCTTGGCCTCGGTGATGGAGATGTTGGGGAGCGTGACCGGCATGTAGAGCAGCGATCCCTCGTCCAGGGGGGGCATGAACTCGCTCCCCAGGTGCATGAACAGCGGGATTGCTATGCCCAGGGCCAGCAGGTTGAGGGCGATGGTGGTCTTCTTCCACTTCAGCACCCAGCGGATAACCGGCGAATAGAGACGGATAAAGAAGGACGAAACCGGGTTGGCGCTCTCCGGCGGCATCTTGCCGCGCATGAAATAGTACATCAGCACCGGCACCAGGGTGATGGCGATCATGGCCGAGCCCATCATGGAAAAGGTCTTGGTGAAGGCCAGCGGATGGAACAGCTTGCCTTCCTGGCCTTCCAGCATGAACACCGGCACAAAGGAGAGCACGATGATGGCCAGGGAGAAGAAGATGGCCCGGCCCACCTGCTTGGCAGAGGTGATGATCACCTCCAGGTGTTTTTCCCTGCGCTCCTCCGGAGGCAGTTCAGAGAGGTGGCGGTAGCAGTTCTCCACCATGATTACCCCGGCATCCACCAGCACGCCGATGGCAATGGCGATCCCCCCCAGGGACATGATATTGGAGGTGACCCCCATGAGCTTCATGGTGATGAAGGCGATCAGGACCGAGATGGGCAGGGTCAGGACAATCACCAGGGCGCTCTGGAAGTGGAGCAGGAAAACCAGGATCACCAGGGAGACGACCACGGATTCCTCGGTCAGGGCCTTTTTTAGGGTGTGTATGGCCCGTTCGATCAGGTCGGAGCGGTCATAGGAGACCTTGATGCTGACGCCCGGGGGTAGGCCCTTTTCCAGGGCGGTGATCTTCTCCTTGACCCGGTCGATGACATCCTTGGCGTTTTCGCCGTAGCGCATCACCACGATGCCACCCACTACCTCGCCTTCGCCGTTTTTGTCCAGCAGGCCCCGGCGGATGGCGCCGCCCATCTGCACCGTGCCAAGGTTCTTCAGGTAGATGGGGGTGCCGCGCATGTCAGAGCCGACCACAATGTTCTCCAGGTCGGCCTGGGATTTCACATAGCCCTGGCCCCGGATCAGGTATTCGGCATCGGCCTGTTCCAGCAGCCGGCCACCCACGTCGTTGTTGGACCGCTTGACCGCCTCCATGATGGTGCCGATCTTGATGTTGTAGGCCAGCAGCTTGTCGGGATTCAGATCGATCTGGTATTCGCGGACATAGCCGCCGATGGAGGCCACCTCGGCCACGCCGGGCACGGTATTCAACTGGTAGCGCACGAACCAGTCCTGTAGCGTCCGCAACTGCTCCAGGTCATACCCCTTGCCCTCGATGGTGTACCAGAAGACATGACCCACGCCGGTGCCGTCCGGACCCAGCGTCGGGACCACGCCCGGCGGCAGCAGGGAAGCGGCATAGTTGAGCCGTTCCAGTACCCTGGTGCGGGCCCAGTAGATGTCGGCCTTGTCGTCGAAAATCACGTAGATCATGGAGAAGCCGAAGGCAGACGAGGCCCGCACCGCTTTCACCATGGGGAGCCCCTGCAGATTGACGGCGAGGGGATAGGTGACCTGGTCCTCCACCACCTGGGGCGAGCGACCTGGGTAGTCGGTGAACACGATCACCTGGTTGTCGGACAGGTCCGGGATGGCGTCCACCGGTGTTCTGTAGACCGACCAGACGCCCCAGGCGATGATCAGGGCAAAGCTCATCAGCACGATGACGCGGTTTCTGGCGGAGTATTCGATGATTTTTTCGATCATATGATAACGACCTTAATAGAACGCGGATGACGCTGATTGAGCGGATTCACGCGGACTTTTGAAAAGAATTGGTAAAGACGACCCTCTTGAATTCCGGTTTGGCGCCAAAGTTCAACAACAAGCCAACCTCTTTTTTTGTGGCCTTAAGATAGTTGGTCAACTGTGCAACATGCTCGTCACGAATATGCTCTGCGGCTTTCAACTCGAGGATTATGAGATCATTTACGAGTAGGTCGGCAAAATATTCTCCAACCAGCTGTTGCTCATAAAATACCTGAATCGGCTGCTGCTGATTAATTTGAAAACCTGCCGAAGCCAACTCAAGACAAAGAGCGTTTTCATAGACCCGCTCCAGAAAACCGTAACCAAGTGAGTTGTAAACTTTGTAAAAGGCCTTGATTATTTTATCCGTAATATCGGCATGCAGCATGCGATCTCCCATCCTGTTATCCGCGTTGATCCGCTCAATCAGCGTCATCCGCGTTCCATTTCCTTTCGCTGTTACATCTTCATGTCATCCATGTTCATCCCGCCGCCTTTCTGCGGTGTGGCGGGTTTCGCGGGCTGTTGCGGCGAGGGCGCCTGGCCGCCTTTCGGCGCATCCATCTTCATGCCCGGCATGGAGCCGCCGCCGCTTCCCTGCAGTTGGGCCTCGGAATCGATCAGGTAGCCTCCGGAGACCGCCACCTTGTCCCGGGGCTTGATGCCGGAGAGGATCTGGATCCGGTCGTCGGTGCGCTGGCCCACCCGCACGTCCCGGGGCTCGAACATGCCGGGCTGTGACTCCACCCAGACCACCTGGCGCTTGCCGGTATCCATGACCGCGCTGATGGGCAGCACGATGGACCGGCCCAGGGGGACCTTGATGACCGCATTGACGAACATGTCCGGTTTCAGCTTCAGGCCGGGGTTGGGCATGTCAACCCTGACCCTGACCGTCCTGGTCTTGGGGTCCAGGAAGGGATAGATGAAGCTGACCCGGCCCACAAAGGGGCGATCCGGGAAGGATTGGGAGCGGATCTCGACCCGTTGGCCAACCCGGATGTTGGGGAACTCGTTCTCGTAAACCTCGATCTCCACCCAGACCCGCGACAGATCGGCGATGTTGAACAGGGCATCGCCCACATTGACGTACTGCCCTTCCTGGACCATCTTGTCGATGACGATACCGGAGAGCGGCGTGTAGATCGGCAGGCGGATGTTGGGCTTGCCGGCCTTTTCCAGCGCTGCTATCTGGCTCTCCTTGACCCCGAACAGCATCAGGCGCTGCCTGGCCGATGCCACCAGTCCTTCGCCGTTCTGGGCGATGGCGGGGATGGGCGAGCTTTTCAGCTGGTCGCGGCTCTTGACCGCCAGCAGGTATTCCTGCTGTGTGGCCAGCAGGTCCGGGGAATAGACCTCGGCCACCGGCTTGTCCTTGCTCACGTAGGAGCCCACCTTGTCAACGTGCAGCTTGTCGATGCGACCGGCGATCCAGGCTGTGACCTTGGACTGCCGCGACTGGTCGTACTGGACGATGCCCACGGCATTGATCTCCTTATCCAGGGTCTGCACCATGGCCTCGGCAGTGGCCACATTGGCCATCACCCGCTGGGTGGGGGAGACCGAGACCTGGGCGATCATGGCGGCCTGCTGCTTCTGTTCCGCTGTTTGCGTGCCTTTGGCCGGAGCAGCTGTCTCGACCTTTTTGATCAGTTCCATGCCGCAGATGGGGCAGGTGCCCGGCTTGTCCTTGATGATGAACGGGTGCATGGAGCAGGTGTAAAGGACCTTGGCGGCATGTTCCAGTGCGGTGTGCCCCTGTTTGTCCTTCATCAGCCAGCCGGTTTTGTACAGCCAGCCGCCGACCGCTGCCGCGGCCAGGATTATGACGGTCAGAAAAAGTACGATTTTTTTGTTCGTGGTCATGGGGAATTCCTTTTGTCCTTCAATTCTTCAAAACAGGTTCTGATGCCGCCAAGTCCGTACCTACCAGCGCCTCCAGCTGCGCCAGCCGCATCTGATACTCGGCCAGGGACTCGTAATAGTCCCGCTCAAAGTTGAACAGCGTTACCCGGCTGTCCAGCAGGGTCAGGAAATCGACCTTGTTTACCCGGTAACCGATTATGGATGACTCCAGGGACTGTTCGGCCTGGGGGATGATGCCGCTTCTGTAGAGTTGGACCAGTTTCTGCCTTTTCTCCATCCTGGCCAGCAGGTCGGCAATGCCGGAATCGATGCTGTTCTTCAGGCTGTTGATCTCCTCGGTGGCCATGCCGCCGGCCGAATTGGCCTCAGCCACCATGGCATGGCGGCGTTCCCGCTGCAGCGGCAGGTTGAAGGTAACCCCCAGGCTGTACATGTCCGCGCCGTCGTTGCCCATGGTCGGCTCGCGCTGCATGTATTCCAGCGAGACGTTGAAATCGGGATAGAATTCCTTTTGCGCCAGTTTCCGGCCCGCTTCTTCCTTGCCGACCTGGGCTTCCAGGCTCTTGATCAGGGGGCGGTGTTCGTAAGCCTTGTCCTGTAATTCCTTGGCGGAAAGCTTCAGGGGTTGGATATCAAAGTCGGAGATAGTGCCTACCGGTGTGTCAGCGGGACGGTAGAGCAGGGCGTTGAGGGCTGCTTCAAGGCTTTTGCGCTGCTGTTCCAGGTTGATCTTCGCGTCCAGCAGCTTGGAACGCTCAACCTGGGACTTGAAGACATCCTGCTGGGTGCCCTGGCCCACCGAATACTTGGTCTCGGCAATGGTGATGAAGTCGTCCAGGATCTTGATATTCTTGGCGACGATTTCCAGCGACTTGTCGGTATAGTAGATCTGGTAGTAGGTCTCCTTGACCATGCGGGCCAGCTCCAGCTTCCGTTCCTCCACCTGCCAGCGGTAGGATTGGGCCTCTTTCTCTGCGATCTCCCCCTTCAGACCCCGTTTGCCCCAGAATGGGAGCTGCTGGGACAGCCCGATCACCTTGCCGGTCATGGGTTCCCTGTGAAAATTGAGCGGGTCGGTCACCACAGCGCTCTGGATCTTGAGCATCAGCATGGGATCGTCCAGGGACGAGGCCTGGGCGATCTTGGCGGTGAACATGTGCCACCTGGCCTGGGACGACTTCAGTTCGGGATTGTTGGCCAGGGCGGTATCGATCAGGCTGGGAAGGTTTTCAGTCTGTCTCGCCTCTTCGGCAAAGGCGATACCATGGCAAAGGATGACAGTGATTACTATGGCAAGCAGGGATTTCATGGTAGCCCCTTGGTTCGTGTGATACCTGATGAACATTAGTATATCAGATATCGTGCCAATTGCTTAACAGGCTGAAATTCAAGGGAACACGCTGGATTTTGGGTTTGGTGACGGGCTGGACTGTGGAATATTACACAGCGGTGGGAGTATATTCTTCAAAGGCATCGGAGCGTTTTGCCATCCGCGGAATACTCCGTTGTTGTTGGTTTTCAGGATTTTTCTTGCATCACGATCTCGTACTTCTCCATCCGGTAGATCAGCGTATGGCGGGGGATTCTGAGGAACCGGGCCGCAGCGGTCTGGTTCCACTGGTTGCGTTCCAGGGCCGTGACAACAACCTCCCGTTCCAACTGTTCCAGTGAATAACCCTCGGCGGGCAGGTTGATCACGGGTCCGGAGCTTGCCGCTGGGGCTGTTGCGCCTCTGTTGCGGATCTTTTCCGGCAAATCCTCCAGGGTGATGTTATCGCTGTCCCGCATGATCAACAGCCGCTCCACCATGTTCTCCAGTTCGCGCACGTTCCCCGGCCAGGCGTAGGTTGTCAGCGCGTCAAGGGCGCTTTTCCCGAAGTTCACCTTGTCTGCACTGTGCTTGGCGCAGAAATAGCGCAGCAGCAGCGGGATATCCTCGCGCCGCCCCCTTAGCGCTGGCAGGTTGATCGGGATCACGGCCAGGCGATAGTAGAGGTCTTCGCGAAAGACGCCGTGGGCCACGGCCTGTTCAATATCCAGGTTGGTGGCTGCCACCACGCGCACATCCAGCTTGTTGGGTGTTGTGCCGCCGACCGGCTCGATAACCCGTTCCTGCAAGGCCCGCAGCAGCTTGGGCTGCAGCTCCAGCGGCAGTTCGCCCACCTCGTCCAGAAACAGGGTGCCGCCTTCGGCCATCAGGAACTTGCCGGTCTTGTCCTTGATTGCTCCGGTGAAGGCGCCCTTGACGTGGCCGAACAGTTCGCTTTCCAACAGGTCGCGGGGGATGGCGGCGCAGTTGATGGCCACGAATGGCGCATCCTTACGGCCGCTCATGGTGTGGATCGAACGCGCCACCAACTCCTTGCCGGTGCCGGATTCGCCGGTGATCAGCACCGATGCCTCGGTGTCTGCCACCTTGCGGACGATCTCGAAGACCCGTTCCATGGCTGGGGACGAGCCGATCATGGTGCGGAAATCGGCCCGATCCGCCAGTTGGCTCCGCAGGCGTTTGTTCTCCGTTGTCAGGCCTGTGAACTGCAGCGCCTTGGCGACAGTAAGCCGCAACTCATCGCGGTTGAACGGTTTGGTTATATAATCGTACGCCCCGGCCTTCATGGCTTCCACCGCAATATCCACGGTCCCGAAGGCGGTGATGATAATCACCAGGGTTTCCGGCGATTGCTCTTTGACCGCCTTCAATACCTGCATGCCGTCCATGCCGGGCATCTTCATGTCGGTTATCACCAGGGCCGGATGCTCTTCGGCGAACAGGGCCAAGCCCTCTTCGCCGGAAGCCGCGGCAGAAACCTGGTAACCCTCCTGCTGGAGATTGTATTCAAGTACCCGGCGCAGGGATCTGTCGTCGTCGATGATGACAATTTTCGGTTTCATGCTTTTTCCCCTTCATCCAGGACAGGCAGGCTGACTATTACGGTTGTGCCCTGGCCGGCTTTGCTTACCACTTCCAGTTTGCCGCCATGCCCTTCGATGATCTTTTTGGTAATGGCCAGCCCCAGGCCGGTGCCGTCAGGCTTGGTGGTGAAGAATGGTTCGAAGATGCGGGACTGGGTCCCGGCATCGATGCCTGGGCCGTTGTCGCTGAAACGGATTTCATATCCGGAATCCGTCCTGCTGGTGGTGATGGTCACGGAACCTCCTGCCGGCGCTGCTTGCAAGGCATTGATGACGATGTTCAGAAAGGCCTGGCGCAGTTTTTCGCCGTCGCCCCTGACCTCTGGCCGTTCCGGGCAGGACTCCAGCGAGAGCTTGACTTGGCGCTTCCTGGCATCCTTGGCGACCAGGGTTACAATGGTGTCCAGTTCCTCCATGACAGAGCAGACTTTTATCTCGCCCGGTTGTGGCCGCGCCATGCGCAGGAAATCCTCCACCACCCGGTTCAGGCGTTCCGTTTCCTTGATCTGGATCTCGATGAATTCGTACTTCGGGTCGCCGGGCTTGAAATCGTCCCGCAGGATCTCGGCGGTCCCGCGGATGGAGCCCAGGGGATTCCTGATCTCATGGGCCAGGACAGCCGCCATTTCCCCCAGGGTGGAAAGTTTTTCCGCACGCCTCAACTGCTCCTCGATGGCCAGAATCCGCTCCGACTGTTCCTGCAGCTTTTTGTAGGATTCCTCCAGCCCCTCGGCGGTTTTTTGCAGCTCGATACTCCGTTCACGTTCCCGTTGCGCCAGCAGGCCGGTAATGCCGCCCACGATATTGTAGAGGACGATTTCAAGGTACTTTTCCATCTCCATGGTGAGATGGCCGCCCCATTGGAAGAGGATGTGGGGTGCGTAGACGATGCTGACCGCAAGGGAACAGGCCAGGCCGCCGCGAAAACCGAACCAGAGCGCGGCCAGGATGATGGGCAGATAATAGAGCCGTTGAAAGATGTCATGCAGGAAGGGGAGTTGCAGCGGTGTCAGGTAATGGAGCAGGCTGATACCGATGATGAAAAGGGCAAGCAGGCTGATGCGTGATTTAACGGGTGGTTTCATTAATCCTCTTGGCAGTGTGTTGGAAGCAGTTTTGCCTCAGAACAGGCGCTTGCCGGCCTTGAGATCGGAAATCTTTATGACGATATACCCCTTGCTCAGCGTGTGTTGGAGGAAAGCTGGATTGCAGCCCCCTTCGACACTGGGAGCAATGTGGTTGATGGCGAAATGCTTGTCGCAGTTTTTACAGATCATCTCGTCGCCAACCTGCTCATAGCCCTTTTTTTCCCTGTAGCAGACATCACAGGCGTCAAACGCGGTCCGGTAGCTGCCGTCATTGGTCCTGACCACAAAAAACATGACCGCTTTTCCGCCATCATCAAAGCGGAAAAAACGTGCTTTGCCGTCCGTGATCTTATTTTGCGGTATCAAAATCACATTGCCATTGGCCCGTACCCGTTCGTGCCTGCCAAAGGAGAAGGCATGGGCGCTGATGGTAACCGCCAGCAATGCTACGGCAATGAAGGCCTTCCACATGACCTGTTTGGCAAGATCCGATTTCATATCGAGCTCCTCTTCCGCTCCACAGATATTTGATAAGCCTTGTCGTCCATTTACTCAAATTGTCAATCAAGAAGCGTGCCATATGCATGAAAGATCGGGTGCCCCGGACTGGTGCCGGATCAAACGTGCCATTGGTACAATGGAGGGAATGTATAATATCCCACAAGCATGTTGAATATTCTACATCAAATTAGTTGGCATGGGCCTTTAATATGTTGCAATTAATTGTCTTTGTGTAATATTATTCGTCTGCAGCCAAATTATTCCCGGTATGATTTTGACAAAAACCGGCTGTTTCAGGCGGCAAGAATTTTTTGGAATTGGCAATCCATAAACTGAGGCATCCTGTTCGCCATCATGATTAATTAACAAGCTCGGAGGACCTTCCGGGGAAAGCGCGGGTTGTAATGAAAAGAGCAGTAGAATTTCATGATTCCAGGGTCGGTTCCATCAAAAGCCTCGGTAATCTCATTGAAGTGGAGCTTGCACCGGCTTATGTACACCAAACCGCTGGTGAGCCGGGCCGGGAAAGGGTCACGGGGTGGAGCCAGCCGGTTCGGCTGACCCTGCAAAATGCCTCGGTCAAGGGTAAGCAGCCGGTATTGCCGTGCCGGCTTTCCGATGGTCAGGTCAGGACTGGGGATGGCAAGCTGAAATACTTGCTACCGCTGCCGTACGAAGAGGCAGGAAACATCGAAATTAGGCTCCAGTTCGATTCCGGTGAGGAAATTGTCCTTACCGCGATGCACATTGAGCTCCAGGCATCGGGTGAGCCGGAATTTGTAGAGGAATTTCATTCGGAAAAAGATATTTCCGGCTAACAGCCCGCGTTGTCCGTCCTGCCAGTCCGTACAATCGGAAATCCCCAGACATTGTCGCCAGGGTCACTCCTGGCGTTCGAATTTGTAGCCCACGCCGTAGACGGAATGGATCAGCTCTTCTCCGTTACCGGAAGCGGAGATCTTCTTGCGCAGCTTTTTGATATGGCTGTCGATGGTCCGGTCGGAAACGATCCGTTCATCCGGGTAGATGCGATCCATTAATTGCTGGCGCCCGAAGATGCGCCCGGCATTGGCGGCGAGGAAGCGCAGCAATTTGAATTCAACGGTGGTCAGTTCCAGGTCTAGGCCATTCAATATGGCCTGGTAGCGTGATTCGTCCATTACCAGGCCGCTTGACTGGATGTTGGCCGTGCCGCCCGTCCGGCGCAGGACCGCCTTGACCCGGGCAACGATCTCCCTGGGGCTGAACGGTTTGCAGATGTAGTCGTCGGCACCGAGCTCCAGCCCCAGCAGGCGATCGATCTCTTCGATCCGGGCGGTGGTCATGATGACCGGCAAGGTTGAAAATGAACGAAGTTCCTTGCAGATGTCCAGTCCCCCCCTACCGGGTAGCATAAGGTCGAGAAGGACCAGGTCGGGCCCGTGCTCGCGGACCCAGGGGACCACGGCCAGGCCATCGGCCAGGATGTGGGTCTCAAACCCGGCCTGTTGCAGATAATCGGACAGCAGGCTGGCCAGTTTTTCTTCATCCTCGACTATCAAGATGACTTTGTTCATATGCTGCTCCCTGTCCGCGGCAGTTCGATCCTGATCCACAAGCCGCCCAGTGGTGATTGCTGCGCAACGATGCTGCCGTCATGGGCATGCACGATGTTGCGGCAGATTGCCAGCCCCAGTCCGGCGCCGCCCATGGCTCGATTACGGGAAGATTCCACCCGGTAGAGCCGTTCAAACAACTTTTCTATCTCGGGCTCGGGAACAGCAGGGGCCGAATCCTGAAAATCGAGAATTACCTTGTTGTCACGGCATTGCATGCTGACCCTGAGAATCCCCCCGGCATCGGTATATTTCAGGGCATTGTCAAGCAGGTTGTCCACAAGCTGGTGCAGGCGCTCGGCATCGCCGAAAATTCCGGCAATACCGGGCGCAGTGAGGTCGCTCGTAAGTTCGATCTCTTTTGTAGTGAATTCCGTAAGATATGCTTCCATGGCCTCGGCCGTCAGAACGGCCAGGTCCAGCTCTTTTTTCCGATAGGTAAGTGCCCCCACATCCGACATGGAAAGCTGGTAGAGGTCGTCCACCAGGCGTCCGAGACGCAGTGTCTCGTTGTGCAGGGAGTGAATGGAGTCTGGGGTCGGCAGGCGCACGCCATCCTGGAGCGCCTCTATCTCTCCCCTGAGGATTGCCAGCGGCGTCCGCAACTCGTGGGAAATATCGGCAACCCACTGGCGGCGGGCCTGCTCGTTGTTTTCCAGGGTCAATGCCAAGGCGTTGAAATCTGCGGATAGTTGGCCCAGTTCATCGTTCGAGGCGATCTGCACCCTGGCGCTGAATTCCCCTGCCGCCAGCCGGTGGGTTGCGTCGGCCAACTGACGGAGCGGTTGCAGCAGCCGCCTGGCCATCAGCAGCGAAAGGCCGGCCGCCAATAGCACGATCACACCTGCCACCAAGGCAAAGGCCAGTTTCTGCTCTTTCATGAAGCGCTGTTGGTGGGCATCTGAGATCCTGGTGCTGGGCAGCAACCCCAGGTATCCGACAATATGTCCCTTGTACCGCAGCGGGGTGGCATCGCTGTCGGCCGGTATGGCGGTATGGCCGATCAGTACATTGCGTTTGGCATCCAGAAGAAACACCCGTTGGTCGAAATGGAGAGCCATTGGGGGCGGATATAACTTTGGCGGCTGGACTTTGTCTCCTTCAGCGTGTTCCGGTGGCGGGCCGTCGGGCAATCCTTCCGGTGGCGGATGCCCCTCTTCTGGCAGGGATGCCATAATCATCCGTCGCCAGAGTGCCGGGTCGCGCAGTAAAAAATCCCAGTTCAACTCCTTGCCGTAGCTGTCCTCCAGTTTGGTGGATAGGCGCGCCACGCCGGTCTTCTCCACTGAATTGATAAAACGGAGAAAGCCCCTGCTGAGATTCCATTGCATGATCAGCACCAGGCTGATAACCGCCATGCCGGCCGCTGCCAGGATTGCCAGAAAGAGTCTGTATGTTATGCCGATCTTCATTTGCCGACCTCGACCAATAATCTACTTCCATTTCTAGCACAAATTGAAGTCCCAAAGACATTGACATTATATCCGGACGGTAAATTTCCTCATTTCTTCCATAATTTATCCACTTTCCACTGCGAATTTTTACAAAAGCGGATCACTCACTTCTTTCTTTAACTGCGGATGCTTTATGATGTATAATTTTTTCCCGATGGGCGGCATAATCCGCACATCAGGCCTTTGCAAGATATTCGGTAACCATCTTTGAGAGTAAGTCTTCCTTGATCTATGGGTTAATTCCGGTACGCGATATTTTTCGGACAACCCCCAGCCACTTGTCTGACTGGGGGTTGATTTATTGATGCTGTAGTGGTTGTCGTTTGCCTTACAGTTAGAAACGGATTGGTGGAATGATAAAGATAACTTCCAGGTCATTGGTTGTTGCGTCGGTCGTGATCGCTTTTCTGGTGGGCTCCGGCCTGCTGGTCAGGCATTATTTCTTTCCCAAGAGCAAGCCATCATACATTACCGCCAAAGCCGGCAAGATGGATGTGGAGGAAAAGGTTCTGGCCAGCGGCACATTGAACGCGTTCAAGACGGTCGAGGTCGGAGCCCAGGTCTCGGGGCAGTTGAAAAAGTTGCACGTGGCCTTGGGGGACAAGGTCAAGATGGGGCAGTTGCTGGCGGAAATCGACCCGGTATTGCAGCAGAACTCCCTGCGGGACGCCGAAGCCTCCCTGAAGGATGTCATGGCCCAGAAGCGGTCCAAGCAGGCCCTGTTGCAGCAGTACCAGCTGGCTTATCAAAGGCAGAAGGAGATGTTCGCCAAGGATGCCGCTGCCAGGGCCGACCTGGAAAGCGCCCAGGCCCAGCTCGACAGCACCCGGGCCGACATAATCGCCTTGGATGCCCAGATCGACAAGGCCAGGATCGCTGTTGATACGGCCAATGCCAACCTGGCCTATACCCGGATCGTGGCCCCCATGGATGGCGTGGTCATTTCCATTGTCACCGAAGAGGGGCAGACCGTTGTTTCCGCTCAAACGGCCCCCACCATTCTCAAGCTGGCCGACCTGGATAAAATTACCGTCAAGGCGCAAATCTCGGAAGCCGACGTCACAAGGGTCAAGCCGGGCCAGACAGTCTACTTTACCACCCTGGGGGACGAGGATACCCGGCATTACAGCAAGTTGCGGGCAATAGAGCCCGGACCCGATTCCAGCAGCACCAGTACTTCGTCGAGCAGTTCGTCCAGCAGCACGGCAATCTATTACAACGGATTGTTCGATGTGCCCAACCCGGACAACAAGCTCAGGGTTTCCATGACCGCCCAGGTGTCGATCGTGCTGAGGGAGGCCAAGCAGGTCCTCTGCATCCCTGTTGCCGCCCTGGGCGAAAAGGGCAAGGACGGCCGCTACGAGGTGAATGTATTGGAAGGGGGCAGGGCGGTGAGCCGGACAATCCGTACCGGAATCAATGACAATGTCCATGTGCAGGTGCTGGAAGGGATACGTGAAGGGGATACGATCATCATCGGCGACTCGTCCGCCCCCACGGAAACGACCACGAAGTCCCGGCCGGGTCCGCCTCCGGGGGGTGGGCGTTGAGCATGGGCACGCCGCTGCTGGAACTTTCCGGGTTAGGCCGCTGTTTTGTTACCGGAGAACAGGAAATCACGGTACTGAAAGGGATCAACCTGACCATCAATGCCGGCGAGATGGTCGCGATAGTCGGGGCCTCCGGTTCCGGCAAATCCACCCTGATGAATATCCTCGGTTGTCTTGACCGCCCCAGCGAGGGGAGTTACAGGATCAATGGCCAGGAAACCGGCGATCTGTCCAGTGATGAGCTGGCCAGGTTGCGCAGGGAATATTTCGGCTTCATCTTTCAGCGCTATCATTTGCTGCCCCACTTGAATGCGATCCAAAACACGGAAATCCCCGCGATTTATGCCGGGGTAAACAAGACGCGGCGTCGGGAGCGGGCCCAGGAACTGCTCACCCGCCTCGGGCTGTTGGATCGCTGTCATCACCGGCCCGGCCAGTTGTCGGGCGGCCAGCAGCAGCGGGTCAGTATTGCCCGGGCCCTGATGAACGGTGGCGATGTCATCCTGGCCGATGAACCGACCGGCGCCCTGGACAGCAAGAGCGGCCAGGAAATGATGGAGATACTGCTCGAACTGCACGGTCTTGGCCACACGATCATCCTGGTCACCCACGACATGCAGGTGGCCAACAATGCCGACCGGATCATCGAGATCAGTGATGGCGAGATCATCCGGGACCACCCCAATTCCAACGCGCCTGAAAAGGCGCCAGCCCAGCTCCTGGAAAAGGAACTGTCCGGCAAGCCGGCCAGATTCATGCAAGCCAACTGGGGCCGTTTTGCCGAGGCATTCAAGATGGCCCTGATCGCCATGGCCTCCCACCGGATGCGGACCCTGCTTACCATGCTGGGCATCATTATCGGCATAACCTCGGTGGTCTCGGTCGTGGCGTTGGGGCAGGGCGCCCGCCAGAAGGTGATCAACGATATCAGTTCCATGGGCACCAACGTCATCGACGTCTATCCCGGCGCCGACTGGGGGGACGACAAGGCGGCCACCATTCATACCCTGGTGGCGGCCGACCTTGACGCGCTGCTGTCCCAGGTCTATGTGGACAGCGTCACCCCCAGCGTCAGCGGGAGCCTGCTGCTGCGCTACAGGAACATCAAGGCCTCTGCCAGGATCAGCGGGGTTGGAGACCAGTATTTCCGGGTACGGGGCCTGGAAATGGCCCAAGGCTCCGCATTCCGGAGTGATGAAGTGCACCGTCAGGCACAGGTGGCAGTCATCGACCACAACACCGCTAAGAAGCTGTTCGCGGCCAACGAGGACCCAATCGGCAAGATCATCTTCATCGGCTCCCTTCCCTGCCAGGTGATAGGAGTGACCAAGGAAAAGGAGAGCCCCTTCGGCAACAACTCCAACCTGGAGGTCTGGGTTCCATATACCGTGGCCATGGGGCGGCTGTTCGGGCAGAATTACTTCAATTCCATCACGGTGCGGGTGCGGGACGGGATCTCCAACCAGGTGGCCGAACAGAGCATCATCAAGCTGCTCAGGTTGCGCCACGGCACCAAGGACTTTTTCACCAACAGCAGCGACAGCATCCTGAAAACGGTGAAGAAGACGACCGCCACCCTGACCCTGCTGATCTCGGCCATTGCGGTGATCTCGCTGGTGGTGGGTGGCATCGGCGTCATGAACATCATGCTGGTCTCGGTAACGGAGCGTACCCATGAAATCGGCATCAGGATGGCGGTGGGCGCCCGACAGAGCGACATCCTGCAGCAGTTCCTGATCGAGTCGGTCCTGGTCTGCCTGATCGGCGGATTGATCGGCATCCTGATGTCGTTCGGCGCGGGGAAAATATTTTCCCTGTTCGTAACCGCGATTGCCATGAAATTCTCGCTGATATCCATTGTGGCTGCCTTCCTCTGCTCCTCGATGATCGGGGTGCTGTTCGGTTTCCTGCCGGCGCGCAATGCCGCCAAGCTCGATCCGATCGAAGCGCTGGCCAGGGAGTAACCAACTGTCATGAAATCCATATTCAACAAGAAAAGATTACGCGTTTTTGCCCTGATGTCCTCAATCTCCCTATTGACCGGCTGCGGGATGCTGCTGCGCAGCGAATACCGGCAACCGCAGGTTGTCCTGCCGGAGAAATGGCAGGGTCCGGCAGTGACCGGCAGTGACGTTGCCAATAAGCAACAGTGGTGGCAAAACTTCAACGACCCCATGCTGGATGGTTTGATAGACCGCGCTTTGCGCAGCAATAACGATCTGGCGGCCGCAACGATCAAGGTTCGGCGCGCCTGGCTGCAGTCCGGGCTGGTTGACACCAACCTGACCCCTTCGGTCAGCATCTCGGCGAACAGCGCCTTCAACCGTGATCTGAAGAATAACAGCGATAACCAGACCCACAGTGTCAGCGGATCGTTGAGCTACGAGCTGGACCTGTGGGGCCGGCTCGCCAGATTGCGCGAGGCGGGCCGCTGGGAGGCGGAGGCCACGGAGGTTGACCGGCGCAACACGGCCCTGGTCCTGATCGGCACGACCGCGGCGGACTATTGGCAGGTGGCTTATCTGAACCAGCGCATCGCCTCCAGTGAGGCCAGCATCGCCTATGCCGAAAAGGCGCTGGAACTGGTCCAGGTGAAATATGGGGCCGGAGCGGTTTCCGGTATCGATCTGGTCCAGGCCCGCCAGGCGGTGGCAACGCAAAAGGCCAGTCTGACGCAGTTGGTTCAGCAGCGTACCGAAGCGCGCAATGCCTTGGCCATACTGTTCGACCAGGCCCCGGAGAACAGCGTGCCCGAGCGCAGCCAATTGCCGGCTGGGCCGTTGCCGGCAATCGCGGCCGGGATGCCGGCGGAGCTGCTCAGCCGGCGCCCTGACCTGCATGCCGCCGAATTGCGCCTGCGCGAAAGCCTGGCAAACGTAGATGCAACCAAGGCCGGTTTTTATCCCACATTCACCCTGACCGGCAGCCTGGGCAGCACCAGCACCAGCCTGGCCAGCGTTTTGCAAAATCCGGTGGCAACATTGGGAGCTGGCCTGGTTCTGCCTTTTGTCCAATGGAACACTACCGTGCTGAATATCAAGGTGTCGCAATCACAATACGAGGAAGCGGTGGTAAATTTCAGGCAGACACTCTTCAAGGCCTTGAGCGACGTTGAAAATGCCCTGTCCAACAATGTCCAGCTTCAGTTGGAGAGTGTCGAGCTGGAGCAGGCCCTGGAAGCGACCCGACAATCCGAACAGCTGGCCGAGATCCGCTATCGGGCCGGGGCGACCGGCGTGCAGCAGTGGCTGGATGAGCAGGAGCGCCGCCGCACCGCCGAGACGGCCCTGGCCGGCAACCAGCTGAACCGGCTCAACAACCTGATGAAATTGTATCAAGCGCTGGGTGGGGATATGGGGCTTTGATTGTGGCGGGAAAAGGAAATCAAGGCAGGGAGGATGCCTGCCTTGTGCTGCAGAATCGCATCGTGTTATCTAAAATACCAACCTCAATGGCGTCATTGCCGATCTCCTGAAACCATGGCGCTCATAGAAACGGATGGCGGCGCTGTTGATGTCGTCTGTCAGCAGCGTGATCCGCAGGCAGCCTTGCCGTTTCGCAAATTCCTTGGCCGCATCCAGCAGCAGTGACCCGGCTCCGCCGTCGCGGTGGTCCGGATGGACTATCATATCCTCCAGGATCGCGACCCGTCCGCCAAGTGCGGTGCTGATGGTGTAGAGCAGGTTGACCATGCCGCTCACCGTCTTCCCATGCCGCATTACGAGGATATGCCCGATCTGCGGGTTTTCGATGATCTGCCGCAGGCCTTCGGCCTGTTTGGCCGTGTCGGGCTGGAAGTCGGCTTCCTGGGTGAAGAGGATTGTCAGAAGATCGGCCAGGTGCGGGATGTCCGCTTGGTTTGCGGTTTCAATGACCATTGTTTGTCCTCCTGAAGGTGTCCGGACAAGGCGCCATTGCGTTGCCGGAAGCCAATATGCCGCTTGAATCGGCATGCGTCAACAGAAATTGCCCCGAGGATTCCCACCACAGGTACCCCAATCCCCAGGATATGGATGATTTTGCATTATGTGCGGCCGACATTGATATTGAAGCGGCATGGATGATATAGTTTGTTCCCAGGCTGAAACCAACCATATCCCTGTTACGAGGAGCGTGGCATGACCAAGACCAGGATCGCCGCCATTGATATAGGCACCAACTCCATCCGTTGCATCGTTGCCGAGGTTGTTAAGGATGGGCATTTCAAGGTGCTTGACGATGAGAAGGTTACCGTGAGGCTCGGCGAGAATCTCACCAAGACCGGCCTGATATCGGAAACGGCGGCCGACAGGGCCCAGGAAGCAGTCAGGCGCTTTAGGATACTGCTTGACGGTTTCAAGGTGGCAAGCGTCGAGGCCATTGCCACCAGCGCTGTCCGTAACGCGGCAAACGGCAGCGAATTGGTGGCTGCGCTTACAAAAGAGTTGGGCCACGAAGTCAGGATCATCAGCGGCGAGGAAGAGGCCGAACTGGCCGCGTCGTCGGCACTGTTCAACTTCGATATGAGCGGCAAGCGCTTTGTCATGGCCGATATCGGCGGAGGCAGCCTGGAGCTGGTTACGGCTTTCGGCAATCATATCGAGGAATGCTATACCCTTGATCTCGGTACCGTGTTGATGACGGAGCGTTTTCTGGTCAACGACCCGATCCGGCCCGCCGAGATGCAGCAGCTCCAGCGCCATGTCAGGGAATGCCTGAAAACGATCTTTGCCGATGAAAAGGTGGCTGTGAACACCATCATCGGTTCCGGCGGTTCCATGACCTCCCTGGGAGCCATGGTCATGAACAAGCGCGGGGATGCCTATTCGTCGGTACATGGTTACGAAGTGCTCCGTTCCGATGTGGTCCACCTGCTGGCAATGCTCATGCGCAAGGACCTGAAGGCGCGCCGCCTGGTACCGGGCCTCAACCCCGATCGCGCCGACATCATAACGGCTGGAATCGCGGTCATCAACGAGCTGATGAAACTTCTCGGTGCCAACCGGCTGCTGGTTAACGAACGCGGCATCCGCGAGGGGCTCATCATACGGGCCATGAAACGCCTGGGGGTAATGCCGGAGGTCACCCCGCCACGGAACTGGCGGGATTCGGTTTTGGAGTTTGCCCGCTCGTGCCAGGTTGACGAAACCCATGCCCTCCATGTTGCCCGCTTGGCCTTATCCGTCTTCGATTCGCTGGCACTGCCGTTCAGTTTGAAAAAGAATGACCGCAAACTTCTCGAAGCTGCGGCAATTCTTCACGATGCCGGGTATTTCATAAGTTACGGCAGCCATCACAAACACTCCTATCACCTGATCCGCCATGCCGACCTGTTTGGCTTTTCTCCGCGCGAACACGAGTTGATGGCCCAGATTGCCCGCTACCATCGCAAGTCGGTACCCAAGCGGAAACACGAATGTTTCCAGGCGCTCCGCGAGAAGGATCGCCAGCTGGTCAGCCGTCTGGGAGGCATCCTGCGCATGGCGGACGGCCTTGATCGGCGCCGGGCGGGTTTTGTCCAGGAGGTCCAGTGCGAGTTTGGGGGCACCGTAATTACCTTGAAACTGGAAAGCATTGAAAACATCTCTGTGGAGGTCTTTGGCGGCAATTCCAAGAAGGATCTTTTTGAAAAGGCCTTTGGCGCAGGTGTGGTGTTCGTGACCTGATTGTGCCCCGCAAAGCCGGGCAGGTGAGAATGCCGGGGCTCTGTGCCGAGTTTTATTGGTAAATACTAATAAAATGTTGTATTATTTAAGCCAGTGGACAATGACGCCATTTGCAAGCCTTCAACAGCTTTCTCGGCAATCCATGCTGAGGCCGGCACAGGGGATAGGCATATGGATATTCCACAGGCGACAATTCTTGCGGTTGACGACGACGAAACTTCATTGCGTATCCTCAGCGGCTGCCTGAAGCTGTTAGGCTTCACAGCGGTGACAGCCCCGGGTGGAGCGCAGGCGTTGGAACTCCTAAGGCAGCGGGAATTCGATCTGGTGATCTCCGACTTGTACATGCCGGGAATCGACGGCATCATGCTGCTGAAGGAAGTGCGCAATCTTGACATGAATATCCCCTTCATCGTCGTGACCGCCTGCGGAAGCATCTCAAGCGCAGTTACCGCAATGCGCCAGGGGGCCGATGATTACCTCGAAAAGCCCTATAATCCCGACACCCTGCAATTAACGGTACAACGAGCCCTCGAGTATCACCGTGCCCTGTCTGAGAATCGTCAGATCAAAGCTTATCTTCAGGACCGTTTTACTTTCCAGAACATCATAACCGTTTGCCCCGCCATGAGGGATACCCTTGAAATGGCGGCGAAGGTGGCGTCGTATCCCTACACCAACGTTGCCATTTACGGGGAAAGCGGCACCGGCAAGGAGGTGCTGGCCCGGGCCATACATTTTGCCAGTACCGGTATGCCGACCAGGTTTGTGGCGGTCAATTGCGCCGCTATCCCGGAACAGCTCATGGAGAGCGAGCTGTTTGGCCACGTAAAAGGCGCCTTTACCGGAGCGGATCGGGAGCGGGAAGGGAAATTCAGCCAGGCCAGGAACGGCACCTTGCTGCTTGACGAGATCGGTGACATGCCGTTGTTGCTACAGGCCAAGCTGCTGCGCACCCTGCAGGAGCGCACGTTTGAAAAAATCGGTGGCAATGAGTCAATTCCACTGGCATGCCGGGTCATTGTTGCCACCAATGTCAACTTGGCTCAAAGGGTCGAAGCCGGCTCCTTCCGCGAAGACCTGTACCATCGCATCAACGTGTTTCCTTTGCACATACCTCCTTTGCGCGAAAGAAAGGACGATATCAGACAGATCTGCGAGCATGTGATGGCAGACCTGCAACAACACCTGGGAAAATCATTACCAGGGATCTCGCAGAAAGCAATGGACGCCATTCTCGGATATGATTGGCCGGGCAACGTCCGCGAGCTGCGTAACTGCCTGGAACGGGCCGCGATCCTCACTTCCGGTGATTTGATCCGGCCGGAGCACCTCTGTCTGCCACCTGAGGCACAACAGGGAAGCAACTTCCAAGATGCTGAGTCGTTACATGTCACCTATAACCTGAAAGTCCCGGCACAATCCCTGTCACTTGCATCCTTGACCAGCCAAATATTGTCCCGGACGTTGGAAAACTGCCTGGGAAACAAGTCAAAGGCTGCCAAGCTGCTGAAAATAGACCGCAAGATGTTCTACCGCTACTGACCTCTGCAAACCCCTGCCCCAATTTCCCACAACTGTACCAAAATGGAACGATGGTCATCTGGCTTGTTGTTCCAATAGGCTGATTTTACGTCCTTTTGTGTTTGGCACCAGGAATGCATTCTTATTATTAAATAATTTTAAAATTACCAATACGGAGAGTCACATGAGCCAGGAAGCTGTGGAGCGGTTTTTGGGCAGGTTGTTGACGGATGATGCTTTCAGGAGGCGGGCGCAAGAATCAATCGAGAGTACAAGCCGCGAGGCCGGCTTCGATCTTAATGCGAGCGAACTGGTCGCCATAAGCCGGGACGACATAATCCGCCTGGATATGGTGTCGCACGAGCTGGACAAAAGCATCAAGCGATTTACCGCAGATAGTTCCTGCGACCGGATCAGGCAGCAGTTTTCGATAAATTTCCTTACGGAACCCTGAACCAGACAATTTATAGAGAAAAGGAGCTCCTCCATATGCGTAAAACTGCGAAATTATCCTTTGGAGTAAGACTCTCATTACTTCAGGCTGCCTTGATCATTATGGTAATGGGGATATTTACCGTTGCCATTTCAGCATACATCTCTAAAAACCTGGAAAAGAAGGTTGAGCAGGATCTTGTGCAACAGGTTGCCCTGCTGGAAAATTCCATTTCTTCCTATCACGCCGCACTTGCCGACAGCTCAAACAAGTTGATGTATGTGTTCCGCACCTATTTTCCCGGCAATTTCGTACTGAACAACTCTAAAACCATCGATATTGCCGGCAGATCCACTCCGATACTGACTAACGGAGCAACGACGCTCAATCTGAATTCAGGGGTGGTTGACCGGTTCTCGGGTGTTACCGGGGCAGTCGGTACGGTGTTTGCCCGTTCAGGAGACGACTTTGTCCGCATAGCAACTTCATTGAAAAAAGCGGATGGCGGCCGCGCCGTCGGTACATCCCTGGACAGGAGCAATCCCGCCTATCGGAAGCTGGTGAAGGGCGAAGGATATGCTGGTAAGGCCATCTTGTTCGGCAAGGATTACGTGACCAGCTATCAGCCGATTAAGGATGACCATGGCGCAGTAATTGGGGCGCTCTTTGTCGGTCTGGATTTTTCCGAAGGGCTCGCCGGCCTCAAGAATAAGATCCGCAACATAAAAATCGGCAAAACCGGGTATTTTTACGCCCTGGATGCCCAGGATGGCAAGGACCAGGGAAAACTGCAGATTCACCCGCTGAAAGAGGGGGTCAATATCATCGACTCAAAGGATTCGGACGGGCGTGAATTTATCAAGGAAATGATGCAGAAAAAAGAGGGGATTATCCGCTACCCCTGGCTCAACAAGGAGGCGGGCGAAAAGCAGCCCCGTGTCAAGCTTGCCGCCTACCGTCATCTGGCAGAATGGAACTGGCTGGTGGTCGGCGGTTCCTATCTGGATGAGTTGAACAGCGAAGCAAGGCTGCTGCGCAATGCCATGATCGGGGCGACCATTCTGGTCGTCCTAATCCTGGTGCTGGCCTTTATGTACATTACCCGGATCTGGCTTTCAAAACCCCTTAAAGAGGCCCTTGACATGACCGAACTGCTTGCGGCCGGCGATTTTCGGGATGTCGCCGGAATCGAGGCCGACCGCAGCAAGAGTGCCGACGAGATCGAACAGATATCGCATGGGATAAAACGAATGGCCTGGTCGCTACGGACATTGCTCGAAAAGATCAACAACTCGTCCCACGAAGTTTCGTCTGCCGCCGCACAGGTTAGCTCGATTGCCGAGCGTATTGCCACCGGATCGGAGCAGGTGGCTTCACAGGCCGACACCGTAGCCACTGCGGGAGAGGAGATGGCGGCCACATCGGGAGATATCGCGCAAAACTGCCAGATGGCTGCCGAAGGTGCCCAACATGCCTCGCGGGCGGCAGTGAATGGTGCCGAAGTGGTGGAAAAAACCGTAGCCGTCATGGGGCAGATTGCCGAGAAGGTGCAGGAATCTGCCAAAACGGTGGAGAGCCTGGGAGCCCGATCCGATCAGATCGGCGCCATAATCGGCACTATTGAGGATATTGCGGACCAGACCAATCTGCTGGCACTTAATGCCGCCATCGAAGCTGCCCGTGCTGGAGAACAGGGAAGGGGCTTCGCGGTCGTTGCCGATGAGGTCAGGGCCCTGGCAGAACGTACCACCGGCGCGACCCGGGAGATAGGCGAGATGATCAAAGCCATACAGCAGGAGACCAAGGGGGCGGTCATCGCGATGGGACAGGGGGTAATGCAGGTGGAGCATGGCTCTGTGGAGGCCTCCAAATCCGGCCGTGCCCTGTCGGAGATCCTTGAACAGATCAATTCCGTGGTCATGCAGGTAAATCAGATCGCTACCGCTTCCGAGGAGCAAACCGCCACTACCAGCGAAATTTCCAGCAACATGATGCAGATTACCGAGGTGGTGCGCCAGACATCGGAAGGTGCCCATGAATCAGCCGATGCGGCGGTAAGGTTAAACAGCAATGCCGAGGAATTGAAGAGACTGGTACTGCAATTCAAGTTGTGACTGGTCGTAAGAGTGGTCGTTATTGAACAAATTGCCTTCGATATGCACCGGTTTATAGAAAATCAATGCTTATGGAAGGGAGGCCGGGATGTTGTCAGCGCTATGTGAAAAACTGAATAATCGTCAGCTGCTGTTGCTCAAGGCCATATTAAACGGCATCCTTTTCGGGCTGGCCGGATTTGCGCTCAACTGGTTCAAGCTGGAACTTTTGTTCAATGTGGATTTTATCTTCGGCTCCATCATCACCATGTTTGCCCTTATGCGCTTCGGGCTGGTGACCGGCGTGATAGCCGCGTTTATTGCGGCATGCTGCACCTGGTATCATTGGCATCAGGTCTGGGCGATAGTCATTTTTACCGCAGAGGCCTTCTGCACAGGCCTCTTGTGCCGAAAAAAGAACTGGGATGTTGTGGTCGGCAATCTGGTCTTCTGGTTCAGCGGCGGTCTCCTGTTGGCGTTTGTATTTTATCAACTGATAATGGATTTTTCTTTTTCATCCACTCTCCTGATAGCACTTAAGCAGGGGATAAACGGGATATCCAATACCCTGGTGGCCAGCGCCCTGTATATCGGTTATAGCTACAAAAACCGGCAGCAGGGGGAGCTTCCGAGCCTGCGCCAACTCATTTTCGTTACGATTTCGCTGTTCGTAATCATACCCGCCTTTATCTTTCTTTTCATGGACGTGCGTCACACCTTGGCGGACCAGCTTGCGGAATTCAACAAAAAGACCGTTCTGGTGGCCAGTGCCGCGGAAAAGGGTGTTTCCCTCTGGTTTCAGCGCAGCCAGGGTGTTATCCGGTATCTGGCTGAGGTCAATGTTCATGGTGCGATGTCACCATCCGGTACCATGCAGGAGAATCTGGATTCAATGCGCCTGTCAATGCCCGAATTCAAGCGCTTGGGGATCGTTGACAGCCGTGCGGTTACCCAGGCCTTCTCGCCTGTTGTCGATGAAAGCGGGAACCCGACAATAGGACTGGATCTTTCCGGCCGCCCTTACCTTGCCGCCGTTAAAACCTCTGAACACCCAATGACAACATATTTGATCAGCGGCAGAATAGGCACTCCGGGGCCGCGCCTGCTGATGATCTCCCCGAAGTTTGCCGGGAAACAGTATCTTGGGGCGGCCTTTGGTGTCGTGGAACTGGAATCCCTGAGGCAGCTGTTGTTGAACCTGGTCCAGGCTCACACCATTGATCTGACGCTTGTGAATGACCAGGGGTTGGTTGTGATCAGCACCCGGAGCGCACTTCAGCCCCTTGACCCCTTTGTCCTGCCGAAAAACGGCTCACTGCAAGCACTCCGTAATGGCGTCAGCCAATGGATACCGGATCCACAGCCCGGCATTGGTGATTCCAAACGCTGGTATTCGTCGTTTTACCTGAAGGAGATGGCGCTTGTGGCCAATCCTGGCTGGAAGCTGGTGGCGGAGGCTTCGCTCAAGCCGACATTGGAAGCGATCGGCTATCAAACCTCGATGTCATTGGCCAGTATCGGGGTTCTGCTGGTGCTGCTCATCTATCTTTCCCGGCTGTTTTCAAAGAAAATTGCCACCATAGTCTCGGATTTCGAGCGCATGACACGTCGTCTGCCGGCACAGATCGCTGCCGGTGAAACCATTGTGTGGCCTGTGCCGTCCACGGTCGAGATCCAAAACCTGACCGGCAACGTGCGCATCATGAGCGCGGAAATAAGGCGCTCCTATGGCGAACTGCAACAACTTAACGAGACCTTGGAACAACGGGTCGAAGAACGGACTACAGAGCTGAAGATCCAAAAACAGCGCCTGGCTGATATCATCTTCGGGACAAACGTCGGCACCTGGGAGTGGAACATCCAGACCGGAGAGATGATCTTCAACGAGCGCTGGGCAGATATCATCGGTTACAAACTTGCCGAACTGGAGCCGGTGAGCATCAAAACCTGGCTGAACTATATTCATCCCGATGACCTCAAGCTCACCGGAGAGCACCTTGAGCGGCACTTCAGCGGTGCTCTTGAACAATACAGGTGCGAATACCGGATGAAGCACAGGGACGGGCACTGGGTATGGGTACTTGATCGCGGCAAGGTGATTCAATGGACGGAAGACGGCAAGCCGCTCATGATGTCGGGGGCACGCCAGGATACCACCGACCGCAAACAGGCGGAGGAGGCGCTGTGCCGCAGCGAGGAAAAATATCGTACGGTCGCCTATTATACCTATGACTGGGAGTATTGGATAGCGCCTGACCAGAGCTTGCTATACTGTTCTCCCGCCTGTCAGCGCATCACCGGATACAGCGCCGAAGAATTCCTGGAAGATCCCGGTCTGGTGGCAAAAATCACCCACCCCGATGATCGTGAATTCATCGAGGCCCATTTGAGTTCGATAACCACCAAGACAACGGCGCTAAACGAGTTCGAGTTCCGCATCATAACGCGCGACGGCGATATCCGCTGGATAGCCCATGCAGGCCAGAGCGTCTATGGGAGTGATGGTGCTTATCTCGGCAGGCGAGCCTCAAACCGGGACATTACAACCCGCAAGATCCAGGAGCAAGAACTCAAGATAGCAAAAGAACAAGCCGAATCGGCCAATCGCGCCAAGAGCGAGTTCCTTGCCAACATGAGCCACGAAATCCGCACCCCCATGAACGGAGTCATAGGCATGGCCCAGCTCCTGGCCATGACCGAGCTGACCGGAGAACAGCAGGAGTACGTGGGGGCCCTCAAGGAATCGGGCAACAACCTGCTGTCGCTGATTAACGACATTCTGGACCTTTCCAAGATCGAGGCTGGGAAAATCAGACTCGAGTCGGTCGATTTCAGTCTGCAGCAGTCCATCAACGATGTTGTCCTGACCCAAAGATCGGTGATCAAAGAAAAAGGGCTTGCCTTGGATGTGGATGTTGCAGGGGATTTTCCCCATGTCTTGGTTGGGGATCAGTTGCGGGTCAAGCAGATCATCCTCAATCTGCTGGGCAATGCGGTCAAATTTACCCCACAGGGCGGCATTACCATTTCCGCACGGGTGCTTGAACAGTATGATAACTCGGTACTCGTGCAGGTCGCGGTAAACGACACCGGTATCGGCATTTCTGCCGATGCCCTTGACAGGATCTTCAAGCCCTTTGTCCAGGCAGACGGTTCCACAACGCGCCGGTTCGGCGGTACCGGTCTGGGGCTGACCATCAGCCGGCGTCTGGCTGAACTCATTGGCGGCAGCATTTCGGTTGAAAGCACGCCCGGTGTCGGCAGCTGTTTCAAGGTAACCCTGCCATTTTTGGTTGCCAGAATGACCGCAGCTGCGGAAGCAACTACCCACCGGGCGCTGGTCGGCTGGGATGGACCTCCTTTGCGGATCCTGTTTGTCGAGGACAACCCGGTAAATACATTGTTCGGGACGTCAATGCTCAAAAAGCTGGGGCACCAGGTTGTTCCGGTGGATAATGGCAGAGATTGCCTTAAGGTTCTGGAGCAGGGCAAATTCGATCTTGTGCTGCTGGACATCCAGTTGCCGGACATGACCGGAGTCGCAGTCCTGCAGGAACTCCGCAGAAAAGAGCAGGGGATCCCACACATGCATCAGCCGGTCATCGCCTTAACGGCCTATTCGTTGCGCGGAGAGAGGGAGCACTTCCTGGAGGAGGGGTTTGACGGCTATGTTTCGAAGCCGATTGAGATTATCTTGCTTGTCAGCGAGATGAAGCATGTGTTAAGTCATGGTTATAATAAAAGTCTAATTGATCAAGGGCATCTGGTCCACCCCGAAGATTCACGGGCACCTTTGGCATGATCCGCTGTCTGCCCCGTGTGCGGCAGCATGTTTAACCCTTTTTCGGAGAAGAAGCATGGATCAACGGCATAAGATACTGATCGTCGATGACGAGCCGATCAACATAATGTTACTGGAGCGCGTTCTGGAAAAGGAATATCTGGTTTGCACCGCCAAATCCGGTTTCGAGGCAATCGAAATAGCCAGGCAGGAGAATCCTGATCTGATATTGTTGGATGTCATGATGCCTAACATGGACGGTTTCGAAACATGTTCCCGCCTGAAAAGCATTTCTGAACTCCGTAATATCCCGGTAATTTTTGTCACAGCCAAATTGGATTCAGACAGCCAGACCCATGGCCTGGAAATCGGAGCTGTGGACTACATCGGAAAACCGATTAACGTGCCACTGACAGTCACGAGAATCCACAACCACATGGCGCTTAAACTGCACATGGACATGCTGGAATACATCAACAACGAACTGGATATCAAAAACCGCCAACTTGAGGCCCTCTCACGCCAGGATGGCCTGACCGGACTCGCCAACCGCCGGTATTTCGACGAGGCCATTGAAACCGAGCTGCGCCGTTCCGCCCGCGAGGGAAAGCCGTTGTCGCTGTGCCTCTGCGACATCGACCTGTTCAAGCAATACAACGACCACTACGGTCATCTGGTCGGAGATGACTGCCTGAGAAGTATTGCTGCGATCATGCAGCGGATTTTTCGCCGTAGCGGAGATACGATTGCCCGTTATGGCGGCGAGGAGTTTGCCATTATCCTGCCCAATACGCCCTTCAGTATGGCAGTTCAGCTGGCGGAAACCCTGCGCCTCCAAGTGCAGTCCGAGGATATGCCGCAGTCGATAAGTCCGGAGGCTCCGCATCTGACCATCAGCATCGGTGTGGTCACGTTGGAAAACACCCTTGGAGTATCCCCGGAATGGCTTACCGGAACAGCAGACAAGGCATTGTTTGAATCAAAGCATGCGGGAAGGAATCTGGTGACAGCCCGCCTTATAGCAAGTGGCGGTTCCGTCACGGGCAATGACGTGGCGGGTTAGGCGCACTGCGCGGGTGCTGTGCGCATTCAGGCATCAGTTCAGCAATTCGACCAGTTTTTTGCCGATTTTGTCCGGTGGCATCACAAAGTCCACGGCACCGGTTTCGGCGGCGGCCTTTGGCATGCCAAAGATGGCGGACGATTTCTGGTCCTGGGCCATGGTTATTCCGCCAATGGACTTGATATGCCGGATTCCTTCCGCGCCATCCTTGCCCATGCCGGTCAGCACGACACCGATGATCTTCTTTTTAAGGGGCCTGCTCAAGGATTTCATAGCCAGATCGGCCGATGGCTGGACAAAGTTGACTCTCTTGCCTTCGGCCAGAACGATCTTCTGATTTCCCTCGAACAAGAGATGATACCCTCCCGGGGCAAGATAAATGTGCCCGGCCCGGAGAAATTCACCATCTTCAGCCAAGGTTACCGGCATGGACGACACTGCTTCAATCCCCTTGGCAATACGATAATCCATGCCTTGAGGGATGTGCAGTACGATGACGACCGCCGCATTCAGCCGGGGCAGCCCGGCAAACAGCTTCCGGAGAGCTATCGGCCCTCCTGTGGAAACTCCGATGATGACGACATTATTGTGACTCATGGCTTGATGGGTCCTCGTTCAAGAGTGTTGCGTAATACTTGACCATGTCAAGCAGCTCCGGAGGGTTGAATGGCTTGGTTACATAGTCGGTGACGTAGACCTGAATTCCCTCCATCTTGTCGTCGGGCTCCCGCTTTGCCGTGAGCATGAGAATCATGTTGCCATCGTAGAGGCCTCTTGCCACGATTTCTCGAATAGTGTCCCATCCATCCATGTCCGGCATCATGACATCCATGAGAATTATTCCCTTGAAACCGGCCTCCAGTTGGTCCAGGCATTCTTTTCCGCCTTCGGCAATTACAATCGGGATATCTTCGGACTGGAAAAGAATTTCTACGGATTCCCTGATGAATTCATTATCATCGACTATCATTACTCTGGTATTCATAACGTTGCTGGCTCCTTGGTCCCATGGATCATTAAACTGTGTTTCGCGGCAGGGTAAAATAGATGGTTGTCCCCTTGCCCTTTCCAGGGCTTTCCGCCCAAATCCTGCCTTGGTGATTTTGCACGATCCTCTTGCAGATGGAGAGGCCAAGCCCCGGCGTGGCCGGTTCATGGCGCGATTCGTCAACCTTGAAAAATTCGTCAAAGATTCGTTCCGCGTGTTCGGGAGCGAGGCCGATGCCACTGTCCCGTATTGCGATTGTTACGTCTGTTGCTGTCTCTTCGGCGGTTATGCGCACAATGCCCTGTACAGGGGAAAAACGTACCGCATTGGATATCAGGTTGGTCAAGAGCTCATTTAGCTGATCCGGTTCTGTCCGAACCACGATATCCGGTGCAATGTCATATTCACAGGAGATTTCCCCAAAGTTAGCCGTGAGAAGCTCTTTCACTGCGCCGGCAAGGCCTATGTCCTGGCGCTTGTCCGAGGAAAGCATGGATGAGAGAGTGGCAAAGTTCAAGGTCTTGTCCGTCAACTCGTTGATCTGGTGTGCGTTGACGCAGCAGATATCGACCATCCTCTTCAGCTTTGGGTCAGATATCTGCTCACCGATGATGGGGAGCAGGGTAAACAGCGGGGTAAGTGGCGTTTTCAGGTCATGACCAAGCTGGACCATTACGGACTGGATCATCCCGGCATGTTTCAACTGCACCTCAAGCCGCGTTTTCTCCTCTTCGATACGTTTGTTCTCGGTAAGGTCCCGTATCGACTGTATGCTGCCGACCTGGTTGCCCTGATTGTCGAAAAGTGGCGAGGCCGTGCTGGATACGAAGCGGGCGGCGCGATTGTTGAGCGGCGGAAGAACGACCTGGGTAAAGAGGGTGTTGTCTTCTTTTTGCACATATGAATAGTGTGGGGTGAGATCGTAATTATCTTTTCCCAGCAAGTCGATCAGGATCGGCCTGCGCACACCGTAAAATGGCAGCGCATACTCATAATCGCCCTTGCCCAGAATCTCCGCTTTTGCCACGCCGGTCATCCGTTCCATGGCCCTGTTCCAGGCAATCACCCGCTTGTCCATATCCACCGCAAAAGTGGCGTCCGGCAGGAACTCGACGATATTCAGCATCTGCTGGTAGGCGTCTTTTATCTCCTTTTCAGCGGCCTTGCGTTCGGTTATGTCCCGAAAGGTCCATAACCTACCGTAATAACGGCCATCTGGCCCATGCAGCGGTGCGGAATAACGGTCCAGGGTGGTGCCGTCAAGCAGTGCGATCTCATCCCGACAGGTTTCATGTTGGTGGGCATACAGGTATCTGACTTTCTCCAGGAAGTGTTCAGGATTGACAACCCTGCCGGCAACGAAATCAAGGGCAAGCCTGTCATCCTTCATTTCCAGCAATTGGGGCGGAATCCCCATTATTTCGACAAACCGCCGGTTGCAGGAGAGTATGTTGGCATATTCATCGACAACCAGAATCCCGTCAATGGAGGATTCCTGCTGTGTGGACAAGAGGATGTTGCGAAACACCAGTGCGTCTTCGGCCAGTTTGCGCTCGGTGATGTCGAGTATGACCCCTACCAGGCCACCCACGCTGCCGTCATTCTCCTGAAAGGTGGCCTTGTTGAAAACCACGTCTCGCAACGTGCCGTCGTGATAAACGATGAAGTCTTCGTAGGCCTGCATGCCCGGGCTCTCGAACAGTTCCCGGTCTTGCTGCTGGTATCGGTCCGCCAGTTCCCTGAGCCAGAGTCCATGGGCTGTTTTTCCGACAAGCTCGTCCTGGGACAACCCGACATAGGTTTCGTAAGCTTTATTGCAGCCAAGATAGCGGCCTGCCGTATCTTTGTAGAAAATAGGACTGGGGATGGTGTCGATCAAGGTTTGTAAAAAATTTAGTTGAGACTGCCGGACCCCTTCGGCCTTTTTTGCCTGGGCCAGGGCGTTGGTAAGGGCATCAACCTCTTTGTTAATCAATGCCCCCAGTTTGGCAACCAGTTCATTTGTCGAATCTTCCGGGGAGCGGGCAGTGAAGTCGCCAACCGAGATCCGGTTGAGGGTTTCATAGTGCTCGCAGAGTCCGATAGCCATCTCATGGCTATTGCCGATAATCTCCTGCATGTTTTCAGCCAGGTTGTTTAGGAGTAATTTCATGGTATTGAAGAGCTTGCTGCCCGAAACAGTTGCTATGCGTACCGTGGTATCACCTTTGGAAAGCCGGGCCAGCATCTCGAAAACCTCGAAAAATCCTTTGGTCGGTTCATGGCCAAGGCCTTCCGATTCGAAAATCCGTGAGTGGGGTTGTGTTTGCAGGTTGTCTATGGTTTCCCGGACCAGGGTGTCGTCCATGGTTTGTCTGAATATTTCGCACACCAGACAGCGGCCAACCTTGTCAGCGAAGAGCGGTTGCACCTCGCCATTGCAACGCGTGCCCGGTTCCAGCCAACAGCGTTTGGATTCCTGGCCATACACCGGGCACTCCGCTTCTTTGCAGTTGAAATGTTCCCAGCAATTTAACCTGATTTTCATTGGGTCCTCACTTGCCTCACGCGGTCGCCGCCGATCGCAGTCCAAGCCTCCTGGCCGTTAGAATCGAATTTGAACCGTTTTGCGATAGCCCCCTTCATTTTTTACTGTGAGCAGGGTTTTCTTGAGCCTGGTGCACCAGGCCCTCACATCGGCCTCGAACGTGGGGCAATCGGCCGTAACCTCCAAGATGTCGCCGTGCATCATATCCGCTGCCAGGAGCGCCATCTTCAGGAGTGGTTGTGGACACTTGAGGCCTGTTGCGTCAAGAGTTGTAACGGACATGAAAGCCACCTTGTTTGACAGCGTCGCGATCCCCGCCGCTCAAAACGGAGGATCTGGATTGGTATGGTCCTACGTACAATCCGGCAAAAAACGAACAGGGCGCGCCTCCGGTGCTACACCCTGAAGCTGCGTTTGCCCTGGGTTGACAGCCATGTGAACAGGCGGCTGGAGAGTTCCTGCAGTGGTGCGACCTCGTCCACTCCACCCCTTGCTATCGCTTCTTTCGGCATGCCGAATACCACGCAGCTCTGCTCGTCCTGGGCCAGGGTATGGGCACCTGACTGATGCATCTCCAGCATGCCTGCGGCACCGTCATCCCCCATGCCGGTCATTATGACGCCGATGGCGTTTTTTCCGGCGCAGTTGGCTGCCGAGCGGAACAGGACATCCACCGATGGCCGGTGACGGCTGACCGGAGGTCCGTCTGAAAGTTCCGTGATGTAATTTGCGCCGCTTCTGTTAAGCAACAGGTGACGATTGCCGGGAGCCAGGTAGGCATGGCCCGGCAGCACCCGTTCACCATGTTCTGCCTCTTTAACGGCTATCTTGCACAGGCTGTCGAGGCGTTTGGCAAAGGTTTTGGTAAATGCTTCCGGCATGTGCTGGGTAATCAGGATGCCGGGGCAATCGGGCGGCATGTCCTTAAGGAACTCCTTCAAGGCTTCCGTGCCACCTGTCGATGCACCCAACAGGATGATTTTCTCGGTGGTGGCAAATGCGCACGATCTGGACGGCAGGACGGCATCGGCGGTATTTTTCCGCTCCACAGCACCGGAGGTGTGACGCAGCGTGGTTGTGCCGTGCAGCCTGGCCTTGGCTGCACAGCGAATCTTGCCGGTCAATTCCTCGGCATATTCCTGCAAGCCGTTACGGATATCGATCTTCGGCTTGGTGACGAAATCGATCGCGCCCAGTTCCAGGGCGTGCAGGGTGATGGCAGAGGATTTTTCAGTGAGCGACGACACCATGACAACCGGCATGGGGCGCAGCCGCATCAGTTTTTCGAGAAACACCAGCCCGTCCATTTTCGGCATTTCCACATCCAGGGTCAGGACATCGGGGTTGAGCGCCTTGATCTTTTCCCGCGCCGCCAGTGGATCGGAGGCGGTGCCAACCACCTCCATGTCGGGTTGCTTATTGATGATCTCGCTCAGCAGGCTGCGGATGAGGGCCGAATCATCGATGACAAGCACTTTAATAGACATCTTTGCCCCTTGTATATTTGCCACGGCAGCATGTCCGGCAAAATGCCGGGGGGTTATTGTTCATGGGCGCCGCTCCGGCGCCTTGCCTTGGTTGAATCGTAAAATTTGCCGTAAAGCCGTGCTGAATCGCTTTGTTCCAGCAACCTTGATTCATCTATCCGTTGATAGTTGTTAAACAGCATCGTTACGACCCCGTTGTCCAGGCCACGGCTTTGAACCATCTCCTGCAGGAGGTTCTGGACATCCCCGCTGTTCATCCCCTTTCGGTAGGGCCGGTCCTCGGTAAGGGCGGTAAAAACGTCCGCAACCGCAATGATGCGGGAGCCCAGCGGGAGTTCCGGTCCTTTGTAGCGGAACGGATACCCGCGGGAATCGATTCGCTCGTGATGGAAAGAAGCCCAGCTGTTGACTTCCTCTAGGCCCCTGATGTTGTTCAAGGCACGGTACGTCCAGAACGGGTGCTTCTTTATGATATTAAATTCCTCTGCTGTCAACTTTCCTTGCTTGTTCAGGATCTTGGGAGGGATGGTGAGCTTGCCGATGTCATGGAGGTAACCGGCAACCTTCATCATCTGGCAGCCGCTTTCAGAAAAGCTGTACAGGTTTGCCAGCGCGCCCGCTGTTCCTGCCACGCCACTTGAGTGGCTCGCCGTGAAGTGGCATTGGAAATCAATCAGATGACTGAACACCTTGCTCAAGTCGAGCATTTCACTGATGTCGAGTTCCACATTGAAATGGCGCAAACTGTCGATGACAGTCTCGTTAAGGGAGGTCGAGTCGAGGTTGAACCAGAAGTACTCGCGCTCCGCAATTCTTGTAAAGGCCTCCACATATTCAGGCACAAAAACAGCTCCCGCGTCCTTGCCGACAGCGGCGCAGATTTCCGGGACCTGGCCGAGAATCTCCCGTTCTCCGCAAATGGCGGCATCTACCATGCCCGCCAGAAGGATGATCTGGCTGTACAGCAAAACCGTGCCACCGTTGTTTGTGAATCCCCTGCCATGTTCCCAGCGCTGATGGTGATTCCTTATCAGTTTGGCAACGGTCTCGAATGGCTGGAAGTTTTTGAGGAGCTGGTAGCCTAGTTCCGCATGTATCCGAATCAGTTCGGGATCGGTATCATAATCCGCAAAATAGGTCCGTTCCTTCAGGGAAAACGTGCCTATATCATGCAGCATGCCGGCCAGGGCAAGCTGGTACTGCAGTTCCAGAGAAAGTCCAAGCTCCTTGGCGATATTATGGGCAATGTAGGCGGTCCTCGTCTGGTGGCTGACGATGGTCGGGCTGATCCACTCCATGACGCGCGTGAGGCAGATAATCATGTCTGAGAGCGACACTTTCTGGATTTTGTGAACCATAATAGTCAAACCTCTTGAAGCAGTTCCAAGGACAAAGCCTGGCTGCGGATCTTCTTCACAAACACTTGCCCGGTACGTGGCGAGAAAATTACCTTGCGCGGACATACATCCCCTATATCCGACGCAACCACCTGAATACCCATGCTTTTCAGGTATCCCAGGGCAAAATCGGCATTCTGTTTGCCGATATCACTCATCCCGTCCATTACCCTGCCGGCACCGACCACCTTTGCCTCCAGGTCGGAACGCTTGCCACCTAGTTGGATGTAATGGGTGAGCAGCAGTTCCATGGCATGGGTGCCATACCTGGCGGATGGGTCCATCATCGGCACCTGTTCCCGCTTGTTCCCGGGCAACATGAAGTGGTTCATGCCTCCCACGCCATTGACGCGGTCATAGACACAGACGGAAACGCATGATCCCAGGACCGTGGAGATCAAGATTTCGCTGTCTGTGACATGATATTCTCCTGGGAGTATCTTGACTGCCATGGCATTAAACGTACGGTCAAAATACGTCCTTTTAGAGAAATGCAGACCGCTTTCCATTTGTTCTCGCTATCTCCGCGGTCAGAACTGGTTCTGTAGCGGGTTAATACGCATGTCGCCGGGGCTGGGCCCGTAGACATCAATTCCTGAGCGAATAAACCGTTTTGCCGCACAACCTGAGAAGGTCCGTGGCATGGTGAAAGCTTTCAGAGTGTCCGGCAAAGAACAGGCCGTTGGGCTGCAGGTAAGGCGCCACCTTCTTGAGTATGGCGTGCTGGGTTTCCTTGTCGAAATAGATCATCACGTTTCGGCAGAAGATCGCATCGAACCTTTCGTTGATCGGCCACTGGCTATCGAGCAGGTTGATGCGCCGGAAGGTGACCATCTTTTTCAGTTCGGGCCTTATCTTGGCAAAGCCGGCCTGCTTTCCCTCTCCCTTCAGGAAGAATTTTTTCAACTGGCCAGGGGATAGTTTCTTTAATTGATCTAGAGGATAGACCCCCTGTCGCGCCCTCTCCAGGACATTAGTGTCGATATCCGTGGCCAGGATCTGAACCGGAGCATCAAAGCTCTTGAAGTGCTCTACTGCAGTCATGGCAATCGAATAGGGCTCTTCCCCGGTCGAGGACGCGCAGGTCCAGATGGAGACCGGGCGGTTTTGCGGAATGGTCGCCAGGTGCTGCGACAGGATCGGAAAATGATGCGCCTCTCGGAAAAATGACGTCAGGTTTGTGGTGAGGGCATTCACAAATGCTTCCCGTTCCGCCTGATCACCATCCTCCAGGAGCTGTATGTATTCGGTAAACGATTCAAGCTGCCTCACTCTGAGGCGGCGTGCCAGGCGGCTGTACACCAGGTCCTTCTTGCCGGGTGCCAGGGAGATGCCCGCGATCCGGTAAATCAGCTTCCGGATCCGGGCAAAATCCTGTTCCGTCAAAGTGAAGAGAAATAATTCCTTACTGTAACTTTGCTTGCGAAATGCAGGCTTTGTGTCTTTGGTCGCATCCCGCATTCCTACTCCCCGTATCGAAAATCAACCATGTCACATCCCGGCCCCGATCAACAGGATAACCTGCTAAAACTCTTTCCAGTCGTCATCGGATTCGGTGGCCGACTGTGCGTAAGCTTCGTGTGATTCCTGTTTTTTAAGCGGTTTCGGCGCAGCAATCTGCCTGCTCGGCTTGGTATTGCTTTTTGCCTGTTTCGCTTCGATTTTGTGGACGGATTTTTCCGCCACGATCCGCTGGGGCCCGGTCGCGTCATTTTCCAGTTTGAAGCGGGTAACGACCTGGACCAGCTGCATGGCCTGCTCTTCCAGAGATTCGGCTGCCGCCGCCGCCTGCTCGACAAGGGCCGCGTTCTGCTGGGTTACGTCGTCCATCTGGGTAATGGCGGTATTCACTTGCTCGATGCCGCTGGACTGTTCCAGGGAGGCGGCGGAGATCTCGGCCATGATATCGGTCACACGTTTGATGCTGATGACGATCTCCTGGGTGGTATGTCCGGCTTCTTCCACCAGCTTGCTGCCGTCCTGGACCTTGCCGACCGAATCTTCGATCAGGGACTTGATCTCCTTGGCCGCTGCCGCACTGCGTTGTGCCAGGCTGCGCACCTCGGCGGCCACTACGGCGAAACCGCGTCCCTGCTCACCGGCCCGGGCCGCTTCGACGGCAGCGTTCAGCGCCAGGATGTTGGTCTGGAAGGCAATCCCGTCGATGACGCCGATAATGTCGGATATTTTGCGGGAACTGTCGGTGATGGACTCCATGGTCCGGACCACCTTGTTGATGACTTCGCCGCCCTTGACAGCCACGCTGCTGGCGCTGATGGCCAGTTGATTGGCTTGCTGGGCGTTGTCGGCATTCTGCTTGACCGTCGAGGTCAACTCTTCCATGCTGGAGGCAGTCTCTTCCAGGGCCGAGGCCTGTTCCTCGGTACGCTGTGACAGATCGGCATTACCGGCAGCGATCTGTTCGGTGGCGGTCGCAATGGAGTCGGCGCCGTTTCTTACCTCGCCGACGATCCTGGCCAAGCCACCGTTCATCTCTTTCAAGGACGTCAGGAGGTGTCCGGTTTCGTCATTGCTATCGACCTCAATGTGCACGGTAAGATCGCCGGCAGCGATCTGCTCCGAAACTCCGATGGCCTTGTCGAGAGCCCCCTTGATCCGGCGTGCCACCAGCCAGGCAAAGAGAAACACAATAACGGACAGAAGGGCCGTGGCGCCGAGGATCTGCCACCGCATCTTTGCCACCTCTTTTTTGACGTCGTCGACGTAGATGCCGCTGCCGACGACCCAATTCCACTCCTTCACGAGCTTCACATAGGATATCTTGTCGACCGGTTGGGAAGCGCCCGGCTTTTCCCACTGATAGGCAACCGTACCGCCTGCTTCGTTATCCTTGGCCACCCGGGCAAACTCCACGAAGATCTGTTTGCCGTGGGGATCCTTGATATCGGATGCGTTTTTGCCGACCAGTTCCGGTTTGACACCATGCATCAGGATCTTCGGTTCCAGGTCGTTGACCCAGAAATACTCGTTTCCGTGGTAGCGCAGGTCCTTGATGTTTTGCAATGCCAGCGCCTTGGCCTCTTCAACACTTACCTTGCCTTCCCTGGCATCCTTGACGTGGCTTTCGATCAACGAGTGGGCGGTCTCCACCACCCCTTTTGTCGCCCACATTTTCTCATCCATCAGGTGTCCTTCCATGTAGGGGAGAACATAGAAAATAACCCCCAATACCAGCAATACGATGGTGGTGATCGAGATGCTCAGTATCTTCGACAGGATGGTCCAGTTTTTGAACGATTTGATTTTCATGGTGGTTCCGCCTTTCCTTGTTTTTATGTAATCAGTTGGTGTGATCGATGATCTGCATCTCGTCGCTGCTCATCAGTTTTTCTATATCCACCAGGATCAGCATTTGCTCGTTTATGGTGCCGAGGCCGGTAATATAGTCGGTATCCAGCGCGGCACCCATTTCCGGAGCCGGCTTGATCTGCTCCGGCGCAAGTGCGACAACGTCTGAGACCCCGTCCACTACCATGCCGATGACTCTTTCCAGGACATTCATGATGATGACGACCGTGAATTCGTGATAGGTGGGTTCGCCTGCGTTGAACTTGATGCGCATATCGACGATCGGAACTATCACGCCGCGCAGGTTGATGACCCCCTTGATGAAATCCGGTGCATTGGCAATGTGGGTTACGGTATCGTATCCTCGGATCTCCTGAACCTTGAGAATGTCGATCCCGTATTCCTCCTTGCCCAGGGTAAAGGTCAGATATTCCGAGGTCAGGGCGCTCTGGTTATTGTCTGCTGTTTGGTCTGACTGCATGTTTTGCTCCCTTCTGACAAGTATCGTTATGGGGCTGTAGCCACTTTTTTGCGCATCTCGAGCAGTGAACCGACATCCAGGATCAAGGCCACCCGACCATCGCCAAGGATCGTGGCACCAGCCGTCCCCTCGACTTTACGGTAATTTGTCTCTATGCTCTTGATAACCACCTGGTGCTCATCCAACAGGGCATCTACCAGTACGGCCGCTTTTTCTCCCTCCACGTCCACCAGTACCAGGATCCCTTGTTCCGGATCGATAATCGACGTTTCCAGGTGAAACAGTTCATGTAGCGGAATAATCGGGATATATTCACCGCGGACATGGATTACTCGTTTGCCGTTAACGCTCTTGATGGCGCTGGCCGCGGGCTGGAGGGATTCGATGATGGAGTTGAGCGGAATGATGAACTTTTCGCGGCCGACAGCAACCGAAAGCCCGTCCAATATGGCCAGTGTCAGGGGGAGGCTGACCGTGACACGCGTCCCTTTGCCCTGCTCCGAGATGATCTGGACTCTGCCGCCGATTGACTGGACGTTTTTCAACACCACATCCATGCCCACGCCGCGGCCGGAAATATCGGTTATTGTCTCCGCGGTGGAGAAGCCCGGGGCGAAGATAAGCTGCCAGACCTCTTCGTCGCTCATGCCGTCGGAGGCGGGAATCCCGCGTTCAGCGGCTTTGCTCAGGATTTTACCGCGATTCAGCCCGGCGCCGTCGTCGATGACATCGATCACAATCCTGCCGCCGACCTGCGAGGCGCGCAGGGTGATGGTCCCTACAGGTTCTTTCCCGCTGGCGACGCGCACCGCCGGCGTCTCCAGGGCGTGGTCCATACAGTTTCGGACCAGGTGAGTGAGCGGATCGGTAATCTTCTCTATCAGTCCCTTGTCCAGCTCGGTCGAATCTCCGACGGTCTTCAGTTCCACTTCCTTGCCCAGTTTGGCCGCAAGTTCCCGCACCATGCGGGGAAAACGGCTGAAAACTATGCTGATCGGCACCAGGCGGATTGACATGACGCTCTGTTGCAGATCACGGGTTGTACGCTCCAATTGCAACAGGCTGCGATGCAGGTTTTCGTGGAGCACCGGATCCAGGGTGGCCGCTGTCTGGGCCACCATGAGTTGGGTGATTACCAGTTCGCCAACCTGGTTGATCAGCTGGTCCACTTTGGCCACTCCGACACGGATCGACGATTCCGACTCGCCGCCACGGCGTCCGTATGCGCCCGGTGCCAGTTCGTTCCTGTCATAGGCCCGTTTGCCCATGGGAGTCGGAGCTGCGGTATCCGCGATAATTTCCGGTCCGGTCTCGACAGAGCCGGCAGGAGTCTCGACAGCCTGGGGCATGGCTGCGGGCTCGGTAATCTCCCGGACCTTTAATTGTTCTTCGTCAGCCACAAACTCGAATATTTCGCGGATGTCGCTTTCACTGGCGGAGGTGATTACGGTGCAATTCCAGCAGATATTGCATAACTCAGGGTCAAAGGTGGTCAGGTCCGGAATGGAGGATAATTCCGCATTTATGGTTACTTCTCCCAATTCTTCCAGCTCGCGGAACAGTTGCTCGACCCTGACGCCGCGCTTGAAGATGTCGGGGTCAGGCGTGAATTCAAGTTCATAGTGGTGCAGGGCGGATGAAGGTTTGTTACACGAAGTAGCGGGACCAGGGATGCCGGCGTCTGCCACAACCGTTTGTGTTTCACTGCCGCTTTTGTCGATAAGTTGCTGCAGCTTGCCGCTGATCCGGTCTATTGCATCCTGTTGGACCTCTGCACCGTCGCGATGGCCGGCAAGCTGCATGCCGATGGCATCGCCGGCTTCAAGAAACAGGTCGATCATGGCCGTGGTAAAGGGGATCTCATGGTTGCGAATCCGGTCAAGGAGCGACTCCATGACATGGGTCACGACGGTCATATCCTGAAAACCGAAAATTCCCGCACCTCCCTTGATCGAATGGGCTGCCCTGAAAATGGCGTTTAACTGTTCCTCGTCAGGTTCCCCATGACTGAGCGCAAGGAGTATCTGCTCCATCTCCGCCAGGTGCTCGGCGCATTCCTCGAAAAAGACCTGGTTGAAACGCTTCAGATCAATTCCCTGTATATCTTTTTGAGCGGTTGTCATACATATCCCTGAGCGGTTTTAACGTGCGTTCCCAACTCCCGGTCAAACCCGAACGCCTGGATTTTCTTTTTGATTTGGTCAGGAACATCGGTGAACAGAGGTATGACTCCTTTTTGCTTCAGAAGTTGAACAAAAAGGGTTAATAGTTGGCAGCCACTGACATCGAGCTCATCAATTCCGGTCATCAAGACCTCTGACCGTATTCCTGTCCCTCTGGCTTGGCATTTCGCGTCAGGAAGAGAATCCGAGATTGTTTCCAGCACCTCGACAAGATTCTGTATTTGATGGTTCACTCCATTCATGGACCAATCCCCATCAAGGGTGATTACGATTTTGTCTGTTGTGTTTTGATGCATAGTCCCTCCCATTACGTTTAACTTGATGCGATGTGCGAGCTTGTATCCAGTGGATTGCAGATATGGTGCCATATCTGGCTCCGGCAAAATACTCATAAATAACAGTATGTTATGTGTGGTTGTTTTGGCGGGTGGCCCTGCAACATTGTTTTCATTAAGTGGTGTAGTGTTTGGATAAGTGGCGTGATTACAGGGCGTTATGAGTTGGAAACAATGTTGCTGGTGCAACAAATGTCGCAATGGTTTTACGGACTGGGGATGGATACCGATAGAAAAGACTTGACCCAAGGATGACAGCCATTGATCTCAAAAACAACAAACCCCGCTTGAAAAGGCGGGGTTTGTCAATGGGCGGTCATATGGTCAGGGTAGTGAGGCTATTTCAGGCTAGGGGTGGAACGACTTCACTCCTTTTCCGGAAGATTCACTTCGGGAGACAAGATCAATTGCGGAGGGATCTCGTGGACCCCCCAAATCTTGACCAACAGTTCCAGTCCCTCTGAAATGTTAATCAATTTGTCATATGGGAGTGCTTCAAGGCCGTTTACCAGTAAGCCTTGGGCTACCTCCGGCGACTGACTTACTTTTTCGCGTCCTTGTAACGTAAGCGCAACTTCAACGACACGCCTGTCTTTGGTGGACCTGGTCCGCTCCACCAACTCTCTCAATTCAAGCCTGTCAATAATGCCTACGACTGTGGCCGGGTGCAGATACATCTTGCGAGCCAGATCCGAAACCTTGATCGGTGCTGATTCGGCTATGATTTTGATTGCCCAAAGCTGCGGCCCTGTCAGTCCGGTTTCGTGTACCGCGTTTTTGGATTGTTCATTTACGACCTGAAACATGCGCCGTATATTGTCGATAATGCCCGCCACCAAAGTCGGCGTAGCTTCCATCTCGTTGATCTCTCTTTCTCTTTGTCAGCGCCTCGAAAAAATTACGAAAACTATTCTTAATAACACAATTACAAGCAGATTATCAATATTCACGTTCCTTGCTTCAATTCATCCGTCAACATCGTGAGCGACATCAGGAACGGATTTTGATGATTAGATATTTGATCTACCTTTGCCTGTCCAGAGAGGCAAGTTAAGCTGGCCATGCCACAACCCGGGCGAACGGCATCTGCACCGTTCAAATGGCATGTAACACTGACAAATAAGATGATATTAATAAATTACTTATTTTTAGCTATTAAAATCAAATGGTTGCATTGATTTGCCCCGTCGGGGGGTTGACATAAAATTATTTGTATGCAAATAATAGGCGTACAAAATAATGTATGTATTCCAAAAGGTCAACCTTGAATTGTGGCCTTCCGCGACACGCCAACGAATCATACCGCTGCACGAATGCTGTCAATGCAGTAATGATCCGGCCGGCTCATGCCTCGAAGCAATAAGCACCGCATCAAATTTCTTCTTCAGGCGAGTCACCGGTCTCCCATTTAACATCTTGGAGGGATGATTCGTCTGCCTCCAAAACCGCAAGCCCGTCACGGAAGTCTCCGGTATCCGGCATAGCCGGTTTCGACCGATCTCTGTTATTCCTGAGGTATAGGAGTAACCAATTCAATACCAAAGGAAATCTGGTGAAAATATATTCCCGTTTGCTTCCGCTGCTTATATTGGCTGCCTCCACCCGCTGTTTGGCCTCGGGTGGAGATATCTCTGGCGGCTGCCGCGAAGCAAAAGCAATCGTATCCGCTATTCCAGAGCTTCATGGCGATGAGTTGACAAGGCAGGAGGATCTGATTCTGAGTATCTGCCCGGATGGGGTGCCAGGGCTATTTGTTAAGGGATTGCGCCGCGAACGGAAGGGGGAGGTGGAGCAGGCCATTACAGAATATTGTCAGGCACTGGCTGTCAATGGCGTGCCGTCCAACGAGCCGGTCGGGCAACGGCGCAACGCAAAGCTGCACAGTATCAAGGCCCAGGTCTACCGGGAAATGGGAGACACTGCCCATGCCGATAAAGAATATGCATTGGCCGGGATAACCAGGGTGACCGATCCAGGTGATCACATCCGCCTGGGAGATGCATTTCTGTTGGCACGAAAATACGACAAGGCCATTGCGGAGTATCAGGCGGCACTTGCAGAGCGTCCGGGGCAGCCGGGCACTTTGCAAAAGCTGGCGGATGCCGAGATGGCGGCAGGACATGACGAGCAGGCCGCCGGGGTTTACCAAAAACTGCTTGTAGCAGACGATAGTAGCAGCGACATACGTTACACGCTGGGCGTGCTGTTCGAGCGACAGGGGCAGTTGGACAAAGCAGAAGAACAATTCCGGCAAGCGGTGCGGCTGGATCGGAAAAACGGCGAGGCGCGCAGGCATCTGGCCGATATCTATACTTTGCGGGGGAATTTCCCCCAGGCTATCCGGGAATACCGGGAGCTGATATCCGAGCGTGGCGATAATCCCCTTCTGCACTTCAAGCTGGCGCGGGCTTACGAGCGGAATAAGAAATATCAGGACTCTATCTCGGAATATCTGGAGACCATAAAGCTGGCCCCGGACAATATAGAAGTCCACAAGGAACTGGCCGCACTATACCTGAAAAGGGGCAAGGGAAATGAAGCCGCAAAACAGTACCAAACTGTGCTCAGGCTTGACAAGGACGACGTCTCAACCCGGAATGCCCTGATCACGCTTTACGTTAATCTCAGGAAATACAAGGAACTTTTTACACTGATCAAGGAAGGGGTTGAGCTTTCTCCCGATGACCCCAACAGCCATTTCAGGCTGGGGCTCATGTACGATTTCAGGAGGGAGTACGATGCTTCTATTGCTGAGTATCAGAAGGCATTGGCCCTGAAAAGAGATCACGCCAAGTCGTTGAAGGGGTTGGGAAAGGTGTATCTGAAACTGGGCAATCTGGAAAAGGCTCGCGAATGCCTGGAAGCCGCCAAAAAAGCCGACCCCAAGCTTTTTGAAACAAGCGAGCTGTTAAATAATCTGCGTATTGAGCAAACCAGGGCATCGGTTGCCCATAAAAGGAAGTATCGCTCTCTCAAAAAACGGAGCAAAAAACAAGTTACGAAAAAGAAGACGCGTAAAAACAGGAAGAATACGAGTAAAGGCAAAAATATACGTAACAACAAGAAAAACTCAAAAAAACACAAATCGGTCAAAGAGAAGGAGCGCAGAAAATAGGCTGGGCAGCAACTCCGCGGCACAAGGACACGGCATGTTTTCGAATCCTTGGGGCCAGTTGGGACTAATCACCACGAAAGGAGACTGAATGACGATATACACGAAAAAACAGCAGAACATCGCCAGGAAAATAGGCAGTAGCACCGGCATCTCAAACTGGAAGGACTGGCATTGGCAGCTGCGGCACTCAATTCATGATATCGACACCTTTGAGAAGCTATTGGGGATAACGTTCAGTCCCGACGAGAAGGAACGGATCAACGAGACCATAGCGCAATTCCCCCTTTCCATAACACCTTACTACCTGTCGCTGATCGACCGGAACAATTATGCAGACGATCCGGTGTTCCGGCAGTCGTTCCCATCTCCAAAAGAACTTCAGGTCAGTTCCTGCGACCACTCCGATCCGCTGGACGAGGATGCCGACAGCCCGGCGCCGGGAATCACCCACCGTTACCCGGATCGGGTGCTGTTCCATATCAGCAACATCTGCTCAATGTACTGCCGGCATTGCACTCGGAAAAGAAAGGTGGGCGACCATGATTCAATCCCGGGGCGTGATGAAATCACCCAGGGGCTGGATTATATCCGCAACACGCCGGTGGTCCGCGACGTGTTGCTTTCGGGCGGAGACCCGCTCATGCTCTCCGACGACTATCTGGATTGGATACTCGGCGAGTTGCGCGCCATACCACACGTACAGGTGATTCGGATCGGCAGCCGCATGCCGGTCGTGCTGCCTTACCGCATCACCGACGATCTGGTCAGTGTGCTGAAAAAACACCACCCGCTTTGGCTCAATACCCACTTCAACCATCCAAGGGAGATCACCACCTCGGCCAAGGAAGCCCTGGCACGTTTGGCCAATGCCGGCATCCCGTTGGGGAACCAGACCGTTCTCCTGGCTGGGGTGAACGATTGCCCCATGATCATCAAGACACTGGTGCAAAGGCTGGTGGAGCAGCGGGTCCGCCCATATTACCTCTACCAGTGCGATCTCTCGGAAGGGCTTTCCCACTTCCGTACCCCGGTCGGGAAAGGGATGGAGATCATGGAAAGCCTCATCGGCCACACCAGCGGCTTCGCAATACCTACGTATGTGATAGACGCGCCTGGAGGCGGCGGCAAGATTCCTGTCATGCCCAACTACCTGATCACCCTTGCCACCAACAAGGTGGTGCTACGCAACTATGAAGGTGTAATCACCACCTATCAGGAGCCGGACAACTACCAGCCCATATACTGTGACCGCAACTGCGGCGATTGTCGTCTTGAACTGAACATGGAGGGGACCGAGGAGTATGCGGCGGTTGGCATCGAACGGCTTTTGTCGGATTTCGATGAAGCCATCTCGCTTACCCCGGAAGACAACGACCGTATGAAAAGGAGAAATCATGAGTGACACAATCAACACCATAGGCCGCTCCATCATCCAGCATGGCCCCGTTAATGACCGGGTTTATTTGATGAAACTCCACCCAGATGATGCAACCGATTTTGTGGAGTATCTGGACCGGCTGGCCTCGTCTCGCGGCTATTCCAAGGTTTTTGCCAAGGTGCCAAGGTGGAACATGGTCCGTTTCGTTGCCGCAGGCTACGAACTTGAAGCGTCGATACCCGATTTTTTCCCTGATGGCGCTGCCGCCTGTTTCATGGGAAAGTACTTCACAACCACCCGCAGGGTAGAGCCCCAACCACAACTTGTAAAAGAAATTCTGGTGGTCTCCAAGGCGCAGGAGCCCGTGTGCTGCCCGGTGTCGCTCCCCGAGGGTTTTACGGCACGAATTGCCCGGGAAGGCGACACAGCCGGCATGGCGGAGGTCTATCGCAAGGTGTTTGCCTCCTACCCGTTCCCGATTCATGATGCGGGATTTCTCAGGGCCGCCATGCTTGGCGGCACCATTTTTTTCGGCATCTGGCATGGTGATAAAATCGTTGCCCTGTCTTCCGCGGAAATAGACTGCTCCTCCGGCTCGGCGGAGATGACCGACTTTGCCACCCTGCCGGAATATCGTGGCCACGGCTTTGCCCTTTACCTGTTGCAGCAGTTGGAAGAAGCCGTGCAATCACGAGAAATCAGATCGCTTTTCACTATTGCCAGGGCCTACTCGTTTGGCATGAATATTACCTTTGCCAGAAACGGTTACCGTTTTGGCGGCACCCTCACCAACAACACCAACATATCCGGCAGCCTGGAAAGCATGAATGTGTGGCACAAGACGCTGTCCTGATCAACTCTGTGTCTTTTTTGCTGTTCTATGCACTCATTCAGGAGGCCCTTATGAGAAGTGTTTTTGGTAACAAGGCATGATAGCTACTGATGTGCTGAATATGTCGCTTTCTGTGGGTGGCCTGTTGATGGCGAGCGTAGTAATTGGCCTGGTAATGGAGAGGGTCATTCTGCATCGTCTTGAAGCTCTGGCGCAGCATACCTCTTGGGAGGGGGACGAGATCATTGTTACCTCTCTCAAGGGGCTCACGCTTTACTCCTGCCTCCTGGCGGGCATCTATTTGGTATCCCTGCGTCTTCCACTGGATGAACATGCCGGAGAGATTGTTGGAAAGCTGGTTCTGGTCGCATTCCTGTTGCTGGTTACGTTATTCATGATGCGGTTGGCGGCCGGTTTCGTGTCTCACTACGCAAGAAAAGCAGTGCTTCCCTCCACGTCCATCTTCACCAACTTGGCCAAAGTCATCGCATTTTCCGTTGGCATACTGGTTATTTTGCAATTCCTCGGCATATCCATCACGCCGATACTGACCGCCCTTGGAGTGGGCGGCCTTGCCGTGGCCCTGGCGCTGCAGGACACGCTATCGAATATATTCTCAGGCCTGCACATCATTGCTACCCGGCAGATTCGTCAGGGAAACTATATCCGCCTTGACGGCGGCGAAGAGGGATACGTCACCGATATTACCTGGCGCAACACGGTGATCCGTACACTTTCCAACAATATGGTGCTGGTACCAAATTCAAAGCTCGCCGGGGCCATAGTCACCAATTATCATCTGCCCGAGACGGAGATGGGAGTGCTCGTCCAGGTCGGAGTAAGTTATGACAGTGAATTGGAAGAGGTCGAGCGGGTAACCACCGATGTGGCGCGGGAACTGTTGCTAGATGTCCAGGGCGGTGTCCATGGATTCGAGCCTTTTATCCGCTACCACACCTTCGCCGACTTCAGCATCAATTTCACGGTGATCCTGCGCTGCAAGGAGTACGTGGACCAATATCTTGTCAAACACGAATTTGTCAAACGGCTTCATCGTCGTTATCGAGATGAGGGGATAGAAATCCCCTACCCGATTCGTATGGTTCACTACAAAGATAAGAAGACATAAGGAAGCATGAGAAGGGATTAGAGCCAGAAGATGTTTGGCGGCGCGTATTTATTGATGTTTTGTCACTGGCGAGCTTTGTTGCTGAATGAAAGGATACACAAAAGGTAGCATGCCTAAAGAAAAAGGGGTTAGCTTGTTAGCTAACCCCTTGATTTCTTTGGAGCGGGAAACGGGATTCGGACCCGCGACTTCAACCTTGGCAAGGTTGCACTCTACCACTGAGTTATTCCCGCGTGTGAGCTTTGTTAAATATCAAAAACTGGTTAGCATGTCAATGCTTTTTTGTATGATTTTTGCCATGGCTGGTTAATTCCCCCGCCTTTACAATATCCTGGTAAAGCTCCACAAGTTTTTCTGATCTTGATTTCCAAGAATGTTCGTTAACGGCCTTTTCCCTGATATCTACCGAATACTGCCTCCTTGCTTCGTGATCAGACAGCAGGGCTGCAATCATCTTGGCCATATCTCCGGAATCGGCATAACGGGCGTAGATGCCAGTGTCACCCAGCACCTCTCGATTGACCGGTGTGTCAAAGGCAATGACCGGCAGGCCGCATGCCATATAATTGAAGAGTTTTCCGTTTGCTTCGGTCAACGATAGTTTTGGGGCTACCGCGATGTCGGCTGCGGAGAGCATGGTTGGCGCATCTTTATAGTCTATTTTCCCGGTAAAGGTGATTGCTTCGCTGAGTCCTCGTGCTTCGGCTTCGGCCCGGTATTGTTCGCAGGGAAAGCCCATGATCAGGAAATGCGCGCTGACATTCATTTCTCTCAGGGTTTCGATACAATCGAGCAACAGATCAGTGCCTTGGTAGCGGCTCAAGACTCCGAGATAGGCTACGACTGGCACATCTTTGGGAATTGCGGCTCTTTCGCGGCATTCATCTTGCGGAAGAGGGCGGAATACATCCGTGTCAACGCCGTCGATAATTGGGGCCACCTTTTCTGGGGGTACGCCCCAGCCGTTGGTGAGCTCGGTATTGGCAGACCCTGAACTGGTTACTATCTTGTCGGCAAAGTTGTTGATCATGTTTTCGATCCGTTTGAAGACGCGCGCAGCAAAAGATGATGCCGTAAAGAAACCGTGATCTATGCATTCGCCGGTCAGGCTTCCCTGGTAATCGAATATCAGGGGCAGGCGAAACATCTTTTTTAGAATATAACCGATAAAGGCGCCTTCGTGCAGATGGGCATGGATGATGTGGGGGCGGAATTCCAATATGAGCGGCACTGCCTTGAAGAGCAGCAGGGCATCAAGGTAAATCTTGTGCCAGGAGGGGCCAGCTTCGAGTTTGTTGTACCACGGGATTGTTGGAATCCTGGTTACTGGGATACCGGGCATGTCCCGACCGAGATGATAGGTCACGATACGCACTTTGTGACCTGCCGCCATGAGCGATCGTGCTTCCTCGTATATCCTGACGTGACATCCTCGGTCGGCAAAATATGGGGTAGGCGCTAACATCAGAATTCTCATTCCGGCCTCAGTCAATATTGATCCTGTCTTTTACGACATAGATGGGTTTGCCTTGGGACTCGAAGTAGGTGCGGGTATTCAATTCGCCTAAAAGTCCCAGAACAATGAATTGAACACCCATGAAAAGCAGGAAGGCCGTCAGGGTCAACAAGGGGTTGCGATTCATGCTCAGCTGCTCGAAAAACTTCATATACAGGGTCATGGCGCCGCTGCAGAATCCTGCCAGCAGGGTATATATCCCCCATTTCCCGAATAGTTGAATGGGCTTGGTGGAGTAGGCCAGCAGAAACTTGACAGTCATGAGATCCAGTATTACACGCAATGTTCGTGAGATGCCATACTTGCTGACGCCATGCAGGCGCGGGAAGTGGTTGACCGGCAGTTCGGCGACTTTTGCGCCGTATTGGGAAGCCAAAGCCGGTACAAAGCGATGCAGTTCGCCGTACAGATTGATGCTGTCCAGCACCTCACGGCGGTAGGCCTTCAGGGTGCAACCGTAATCGTGGAGATGAACGCCGGTAAGGGACGAGATCAATGCGTTGGCCAGCATGGATGGGATTTTTCTGGTGACAAAGGTGTCCTTGCGGTCTCTACGCCAGCCCGAAACCACGTCATAACCTTCATCAAGTTTGGCAATCAAGCGGGGGATGTCGGCGGGATCATTCTGCAGGTCGCCATCCATTGGGATTATGATGGCGCCTGAGGCAGCGTTGAAACCGGCTGACATGGCTGCTGTCTGGCCGAAGTTTCTACGCAGCCTGATGACCTTGAGCCGTCTATCCTGGGCTGCGATACGTTGAAGCGCACTGAAGGATCCATCGCTGGAGCCGTCGTCAACCATGATGATCTCATAATCGGCATCATTTCTGTCCAGTGCCTGGGTTATGGCACGGTAGAGTTCGTCGATATTGTCCTGCTCGTTGTAAATCGGTACGACAATGCTGAAATTCACATATTGCTCCGAGTTGGGAGTGTTATTAGGCGTGCAAAATAATCACGTACTATAATGGAAAAAGGGTAGATCGTCTGTATAAAAGTGAACTGCCTGGATGGTTTTACCAGTTGGTCTGGCCGAATTCCTTGATCTGTCTGATCAGCACGTCACAATCCGGCTTCGGCACCGGTTTTCCGCCGCAGAATCCGAACAGCAGGCCGATTCCGTTTGTACAGTGCATGAGTGGGAAGATAAACATCAAAAAGCAGGCTGTTGGAGCGCGGTAAGAGATGACTGCTGCAGCCGTGAAGATCAGATCACCCATGACGTAGGCAATCAAGGGAATACTCCACCAGATGCTCGATGGTAGCATGGGGAGTATGGCCAGATAGGCCACAAACATCAGCGGCAATAGGCTCATGGGAGAACGCAGACCAGCCAGGAGCGTCTGCTGGGCCCGGCCGCGGCCGTATGTGAACATCTGCCGGGTAAAAGCCCTGATAGATGGGCGTTGGCTTCTCTCAACCCCCATGGCTGGAACATGGACCAGTTTGTGTCCCGAAGAGCTGATCCTGTCCAACAGTTCGTTTTCTTCATTGGGATAGAGGCGCTCGTCCAGGCCACCCTCTTTAAGGTAAGCATCCCTGCGGATCGCCAGATTGCACAGTATCAACTCCCGCTCGCTTGTCTCACGGGGCTGACCGGTTGCGCGGTAGCGGTTACGCATGGCGCCTGCTCCAAACGGTGAAGATAGGGCAAAGGCAAATAGATGTTGCAGGCGCGTGTCACTGTCCGGTGTCAGTGACGGGCCACCAACGACCGCAACGGCAGGGTCCTTCAAGACTTGCGCGCATAAAGCCAGGCAGTCCGCGGTAACAAGGGAATCGTCATCAAGAAAGAACAGGATATCGCCCTGGGACCTGCCTGCAGCCATGTTTCGCTGGCGGCTCGGCCTTGTCCCTTCGGCAACCAGAACCTCGAAGGGATACTCCTGTTCGTTTACCAGGTGTAATGGTGCGAGGGCCTTTACAGCGCCATCCGGTTTAACCGGTATGATGAATGAAAATGTTGGCATGTCTCTTTAAATAAAAAAACCGGGATGACCCGGCCGATTGCATTTATATCGCATTCTATCAGAAAATCTTCCTGACGTTGGCGGTAATTTTCTTTTCTATGCGGCCATCGGCCCGCGCAGTGCCATACATGTATTCGAGGTTGGCCTGAAGCAGCCTGAAATTGAGGCCGACCGCGCCATAATATGTCAGGGCGTAATCGCCCAGGTTGTTGAAAAAAGAATATCTTGCACCGGCAGCAAGCAAAAGTTGCCTGATGGGATAGTACTTGGCGCCAAGGGAGAAGTTGGAGCTGCTGCTTCTGTAGAGGTTGTTGACGCTGGTGCTGCTGGGGGTGCTGAAGGCGCTGGATGATATGGATGGAGTGATTACGCTGTTGGTGGAGCTGTTTTCGACATGGTCAAAGGCCTGGTTGATCTCGAAAAGTTTGCGGGTCATGCCGTTGGTTTTGTAATAATAGTAGTTTACGCCCTCCTCGAAACCTAGCGTATTTGATTCAAAGGAGGTGTCGATGGCCCTGTTGTAGGAGAGGCTCATATGTGCGTCGAGATTCCGGCTAAAGTTGTAATTAGCCCTGTTGTAGCTGTTGAAGGTGTTGGAACTCGTAGATTTTTCGGCGCTGTCAAAAGATATGGTGTTCCTGCTGGTCAGCTTGAAATTGGCACCATAGTAGTCTGCCGTCTGAATCAAGTTTGTCCGGTAACTTTTTTGGGCGTTTTCCGGCAGGTAAATGTCTTCGTTGACAGAAAAGCCGACATTGAGGCGCGCCAAGGGGTTCCAGTAAAGCGACAGTTCCGTTATGGACTGGAAGCTGGGGCCATTTACTCCCAGATTGTTGCGCGGGTCCGCATACTGGGGGCTGATGACTGTTGCCCCTAAAATGTTGCTATTGACATATTGGGATGTGCCGCTGGTAATTCGGGCGGTCTGGCTCAGCAGCCAGCGTGTCTGGTTGGATGGGGAATAGCCGGCAGTCGCGCGCAGGGTCTGGTCAAGAAAATTGGATGCGCTCGCCGCACCGCTGTAGGAATAATTGCGCACATTGTAGGACGCTCCCAGGGAAAGAGTCCGGGAAAGCCGCGCGGTGCTGGTGGTTTCAAGGGCTGCCGACACCACCAGCATCTCGACATCGTTCGACGAGGCGTGTTCCAGGTCGAGTTGCTGGCTCAGGGTAAAGGGGGCTCTCTTGAAGGCATCGATTCGATAGCCGCCGGATACGTCCGTGAACTGGTTGTTCAGGTTGTCATGGTCATCTTTGTAGGAAAAGCGGGAACTCCAGCCGGTATCGGCACTCAATGTGCCGCTGGCATAAAGCGGCACTGTGGTCCGGTAGGTGATCTTGCCGTTATCCTCTTTGAGACGGTTGAAATTGTTGAATGTTCTTGCTTCCCAGGTGTCGCGGCGGGCAATGCCGAAAAGATTGAGGTCGAATTCGGTGAAACTGTCCGAGGCAACCATGTTCTGGGCCAGTGAAGAGCCGGCAGCCGAAGCTCCTTGGTTCCTTCTGGTAAGCTGGCCGTCGGCCGATATTTGCAGCCAGTTGGAGAAATCGACCCAGCGCCGTTGCATGGTCTGGTCAACGGTGCCCAGTTGAATCTGGGTTTCCTTGTAGTTGTTGTCCGGATTGATGTAGTCGTTATAGTTCAGGATACGGTAGTGGAACCAGTTGTCCACTTTGTTGAGACTTACGAATGCCAAGCGGCTGAAGCGGTTGTGGACCGGGAATTGGGAGTTCAGGTCGCGGTTCAGGACATCCCGATAGTCGAGCATCAGCATGGGAAAGTGGCGCAGCATTTCGTTGTAACCGTTGGTCATGCCATTTTTGACACCCATGACCAGAGTGGCACCAGAGTCCAGATGCAGACCATCCATAATACCGGTAGCAAGTTGGGGGGAGCCGGTCAGGTTGCCGCTGCTCATTGTTCCAAGGAGGTTGGAATAATCCTCGCTGAAAAAATCGCGGTTCATATCCCTGCTGTAGGCGCTCAGGCGGAGGGGGAGTTCCTTGGGATCGATCAGGATTTCACCCCGGTAAAGGATATGGCCGCGGCTGGCTGTAGGGTTTTCCGAGCCAGAGGTTGATTTTATGGTGGTGTCAAAGGTTGTCCAATCGTATCCGATGGCGACATTGTATTTGCCCAAACGACCATCCATGATCTTGTCGGCTTTTTCATACAGAAGCGAATAGCGTTGAGTGAGCGAGTGGGCCGACAGATGCTGATTCGTGTTGTCGCGCACATCAAAGTTGACGAAATTGAGTTCCGCCTCGGCGGATAGTTTGCAAAAGGCATTGGCAGGGACCAGCAGGATGCTCAGCAAGGCTCCGAAAATGATAAACAGGCATGAAATTTTTATGGAGGAATATGCCATTTAATTGAGTAATTCCGGTTTTATATTGGCAAACAATTAAGTTATTGCAATATTTAGGCCATCTGCCCTAATTGGAAGAATTACGGCTATATAGGACTTTAGCACGCCAAAAGGGAGCATTGTGCCGCGGATGCAAGTCGAATGTGGCGATATGGCGCCCTAATCACGGTTATTTAGCTTGCCGGGAATCGTTTGTGTTGGGGGTACTATTCTTCTTGCTGGAAAGGTATTGGAAGACCTGTATTCGGGCATTGAGTTGGTCCACGATAAATAGCCTGTCATGGCTGTCTATGTCGATGCCGACCGGGATTGCAAACCCGCCCGGAGCAATCTTTCCGCTGCTGGAAACTGCGTAGTAGTTGCCGAAGGTCAGCAGCAGATCGCCGCTTTGGTTAAAAATCTTGATGTTGTGGGAGCGGCCGTCCGCGACATAGATATTGTCATCAGAATCCACTGCCACAGCCTTGATCAGTTGGAAATCGCCAGGGCTGTCGCCGCGTTTGCCGAACGAGCGGCGAAAGGCACCCTTGTCGTCGAAAATCTGGATGTTGGCGTTAAAGGCATCGGCGACTATGAGTTCACCCTTTGAGTCGATGGCCATGCCGATCGGGCGGTTTAGGCTGCCGTCCGAATCACCGGGCTGGCCGATGGTGAAGAGCAGATTGCCATTCAGGTCCAGGGCAAAGATCTTGTCCAGCTGGATGTCAGCCACATACAAACGCCCCTTGGTTTTGTCAATGACAATGGCACCCGGTCGTCGGCAGAGCTTGGTGAGCTTGATTGTACGGAGAAACTTTTCTGCGGCATCGAATACCAGTATTTGATTAAGGTGGGGTTCAAGCACATACAGGCTATTCGCCTGATCCAGGGCCAGTCCGATGGGACGGATTTTCTCAGGTAAGTCGCCGCCTTGGGTCGAAAGGATACGCAATTCGCGTTGTCGCAGGTCGAATACGAAAACTGCCGCGGCCCCGATGTCGGCGACGTAGAGTTTGTCGTGTACCGAATCAAACCTGGCTTCTATGGGTTTGACGAGAGTTATGGGCGTGTCTTCCCCAACAATGGCCTCTTTAAAGCGGCGCAGGGAGGTCTTTTCCAGGTCTAGCTGACTATGATAGGCAGCCAGCCACTCGATACGCGGCGGATTGGGGGGAGGGGGCCAAAAGTAGTGTTCGCGGCCTTCCTGCGATGAGGTGGCACAGCCGGACAAGGCAATGACAGCTGTAATGAGAATAGCGGATAGTATGTTTCGTAAGTCGGCCATGGATGCACTTTAACAGAACTGGGGAAATATTGAATACAAAAAAGGGGCGGATGAATCCGCCCCTTTCAGGGTCAATCATGATGGCCCATTGCTACTTGTCGTGACAGGCCAGGCAGAGGGCGCTGGCGGCATTGGTTTTCCTCAGGAACGGCGGGGCTGCATTATCATGAACCTTGTGACAGCTGGCGCATTCGATCATCTGGCCGGTAGACCCAAAAAAGGCACTTCCACCCAAAGCAGTCTGAGCGTCGGCCAGTGAATGCAGTCCCGTGTCCTCGCTTTGCGCAGTTTCATAGTTGAATCCGACCGGGTGGTCGTCTCTCAGATCTTTCCCTGCATTGCCGATATTGGCTTTGCTGCCGGCTGGTATGACGCCGGTGGTGTCAGGGTTGGTTACATCTGCATGGTTGGAGAAGGCGCCCATGGTGGTTACGCCGTCGTGGCAGCTCATACAGAATAGTGAGATGCTGTCGGCATCGAAGTTGCCAGTGGCCAACTTTGCCTTGGCTGTGGCACTAATGGTGGGGCTATTGTACATTTGCCACCCAGTGGCATCGGGATTGGTCCTGTTCCAGAGGGGAACCTTCTGAGTAGGATTATGCGGTGTATGGCAGAAAATACAGATCTGGTTGGTGGTCGTGGACTTAACCAGTGGTGCCGTGAATGTAGCTGTAGAGGTGGTGGAAAGGTCGTGCTTGGTGTTGACGATGGATAGCGCCGAAGCAGTAGACGCGATTGCCACCAGGGCTGCCGTCAATAATGCTCTTTTCATGTGTAATTCCTTTCTCTAGTTTATATTTTGATGCAATTAATTGAACCAGTAATTCGCTTAAAACAAGATATATCTCCTTTCCTGAGTTAAACGCAAACGAATTAAGGGATACATATTTAATTTGTTTCTAATAAACAGTTGCAATCTGTATGCCAGTAACATGTATAGGCTTTAACTTGCTGATATGGCATATGTATCCGAAAAACCGCATATTTTGATTTTGGGCCGATACGTCTTTTTGCGATATGTGATTCGGCGGTTTCACATGGTCAAAGGTGTGAGAATAAAAAAGAAACAGGCCGGTTGTCATGAAACAACCGGCCTGTTATCGGTGCGCGGGAGTGGCTACTTGGCCTTGGCTCCGGAAGAATCTATGCTTGGCACTGGTGCGGAGATAGGGACGGCTCTGGTAGACGCCTTTGCCGCTGGGGCCTGGTCGGTGATGGGGTGCTCCTTGAGATAGCGCTCGGTAACATACTGGTAAACCTGAAAGCGGCCGTTCATCTGGTCGACTATGTAGATGGTGTCATTCTGGTCGATATAGATCCCGTTGGGGAGCAGAAAACCGCCTGGCCTAACTTCCGATCCAACACCCTTTAACGCGTAAGGTCCGCCGAATACCAGCAGAACTTCGCCTTTGTCGTTGAAAATGCTGATGCGGTGCGCCTTGCCGTCGGTTACGTAGAGATGGCCTTCGGAATCGATTGCCGCGGCTTTGATGATAGCGAAGTCGCCGAGGGCGTCGCCGCGCTGGCCGAACTCGGAGATATGCTTGCCTTCTGGGGAAAATTGGATGACACGCGCATTCATGGAGTCGCAGATCCAGAAGTTGCCTTTTGCATCAACAGCGGCGGAGGTGGGGTAATTGAAGTTGATCGGTTCGCTGTTCGGTATGTCCTTTACCTCTCTGCCGAGGGTCTTGATGATAGAACGGGTAGCTATATCGTAAATAACCACCTTTTGCCCCTTGACATCGGGTACGATCAGATGCTTTCTCTGCTTGTCAATGGCAATAGAGGCAATGCTGGTCAACTCCTTGGACAGGTCCAAGGAGGCGGTATAGTTTTCATTCCGGTCAAGGACAAATATTTTTCTTTTATTGGAATCAGCGGCATAAATAGAGCCGTCGTTGTCAATGGCCAGTCCGGAAGGGAAATCAAAGAGGCCGATGGATTTCTGGCCCCCCAGCATATGCACGGTCCTGGCGTTAAGATCGAAAACCACGAAGCCTTGGAGTTTGTAATCACTGACAAAAACCTTGCCCTTGCCATCGGCGGAAATATAGGTCGGTCTTTCCAGTCCGAACTGTTCCATGTCGCCGACTACAAGTTCGAGCAGGCCGCCCTTAGGTTTCAGGTCCTGTTCGTTTTGATAGGCCCCCAGCCATTCGACACGGGGGGTGTCGGGTGGCGGCGGCCAGAAATAGCGTTCCCTGACCTGTTGGGCGGCGCAGCCGGTGAAGAGCCCGACCATGGCCATGATTCCTGCAAATCTGGTGATCACTCTTGCTAGCAGCATTGACAACACCTCGCGTCTGGATTTTAGCTTTGAAGCAGGTAAACCTATTTGTTATGGCATGTCTGGCAGAGTGCCATACGGTCTTCGGCATCTTTGATGAAATAATAGCGGACATTGCCGGCATGGGGATTATGGCAGGAGATACAGCTCAATTCCTTGCCGCTTGCCTTTTTTAACGGGTCCGGCTTTCCACTGAGTGGATGGCCGCCACCGGTGGTGGACCTGACAACGTGGAACTGGTTGCGGATATGGCCGTGACACGACAGGCATAGCTCGTTCACCGGTTTGATAAGTTGGAATTCATTCTGCGTGCCGTGGGAGTCATGGCATGCCTGGCACATCCCGGCCTCAATGGGGCCATGGATGAATTTCTTCTTTTTCATCTGCTCGGCCATATCGGCATGGCATTCGTAACAAAGGGGCGCACCCTGCTTGGGCACGGCATATTTGGGATTCCATTTGACGGAATGGCAATAGCCGCAGGAATATGTCCCGGCCGGGCCATGGACGTATTTTGTGGTCAGCATTTTTTTGTGGCAAACAAAACAGGGATTTTCCTTTTCAACGTTGCTGTTCATCTGGGCCGGGGTAGGGTTCATGTTGTGGCAGGGGGCGCATTGAACCTCTTTTTCTGGCAGATGCATCGTATTGGGCATGAACTCTGGCGGGGCTTGGGTAGCAGAGTCACTGGGCACATAGTATATTTCGGCAGTGGCGGATTCGATCTTTTGGCCGCCTTTGAACAGGTCAACCTGGATGTTGTTTTTTCCAGTATCCCACACGGCTTGTGCAATAAAAAAATCACTGAACAGCTTGCGGTATTCGGGCGATCCAACGTCGATCAAATCACTGGCAAGGCCGTTTACCGTGACCCTAATGGCTGTCAGGTCCAATTGATTCAGTCTCAGGATCAGATGGCTGGAATTTCCGACCCAGGTACTGGGGGCAGGGTAAATGAATTCCACGGCCGCCCGTGCTGTCCCGGCGGAAAAGATAAGAATACAAAGGAAAATGAGTGATGTTATGTGCAACATCAGTGCATTCCTCACGGATTAACCACGGGATTAATCCTGTCGTAGGATTTGGGTTTGTGGCAGCCGACCACACAGGTGCCGCCAGTATCTGTTTTGGTAAAAAGGATGGGAATGCGCCATTTGCCGAATCCCGGAATCCTTTCGGATATTAGCCGGGCTTGGGCGGCTGCATGCGGGTCGTGGCAGACCTTGCAGGCTCTCCCTTTTGCCGTTTTATTTATATGGATGTAATGGATATTGATCATGCCGTTCCTGAAGTTTGTTTCCTTATCGGTACGCAGGTCGTCGGCCAGATCGTTGTTATGGCAGTCGAAACAAATGGCAAAATTTTCCTTATCGTAAGGCATGTATATCTCATCGGTGTAATTATTTTTCAATAGATGGATATACTGGGTGCCGTGGGTAGAGTGGCAGGCGGAACAATTGCCCTCCGTAATCGGTTTGTGTACCGATTTCCCCTGGAACATGTCAGGGTTGTGGCAGAGAATGCATAGATTCATGCCGTCGCCCTTGAGCAGGTACTTTACATTTGACTGATGCGGGTCATGACAACCGGTGCACTTCCCTTCGGCAATGGGAGGATGGGGATACTTCCGGTCAAATTTGGCTTTCGTGTGGCATTTGTAACAGAGTTGGGCACCAGGCGCCTTGAGTTGAGTCTTGTTATCGCTTTGGTGGACGTCGTGGCATGCCAGGCAGTCGCCAGATGCAACCGGCCCATGCACATACTTCATGACGTTTTTGCGCTCATGGCATTCGTTGCAGAGACCTACCATGCCATTGTCGGTCAGGGTGAAGGCGCCTTTTTTTACGCGGGGATGTTTTTCTCCGGTTGGTTTGTGACATGAAAGGCAGGCGCCGTCAAGCACCGGCTTGTGTACAAACGGCCCTTCGGATTTGATTGCGTGGCACCCACAGTTTTCATTGCTGTTGGCATTGGCCTGCTGCCCGGTCATTAATATCAGAACGAGCAGGCAGGCCAGTGCGTATAACAGACTATAGAAAACAGGTCCCCGCATGCCCTACATTTTTGAGTTGCCGTAGCTGTGGAGACCGGACAGGAAAAGGTTGACGCCCAGGTAACAGAATATGGTAGCGGCAAAACCGATGATTGAAAGCCAGGCGGCTCTTTTGCCGACCCATCCCCTGGTGAAGCGTGCATGCAGGAACGCGGCATAAATAAACCAGACAATCAAGGACCAGGTTTCCTTTGGGTCCCAGCTCCAATAGGTCCCCCAAGCGTAGTTGGCCCATGCGGCGCCGGTAATGATGCCAAGTGTAAGCAGTGGGAACCCGATCATAATGGCCCGGTAATTCAGGTCATCGAGTATGCGGATGGGAGGGAACATGGCCATGAGCCCGCCCGGCGAGGCAGATCCTCCCTCTTCGTGTTTTGCCTTGATTAGATACATTATGGAGATGCCACAAGCCACGGCAAAGGCGGCGTAACCGAGAAAACAGGTTACAACATGGTAAAGCAGCCAATTGCTTTGCAGCGCCGGAACAAGTGGCTCGATTCCGGTGTTCAGTCCCAGCTGGGCCCAAGTCATTCCAAGGAGTGCGAACGGGACTACAAATGCCCCTACGACCCGGTATTTGTATTTGATGTCTATGAACGCAAAAATCAGGATGATGGTCCATGAGAAAAATACGACGGATTCGTAAAGATTCGAGAGCGGGGCATGCCCCACACCCATGTCATAGGATTCTTTCCAGCGCAACGCAATGGCAGCGGTCTGGATGATCAGGCCAACATAGGCAATTATGCTGCCCGTCAGTCCCAAAGTTTTGTTCTTGCTGGCGAGATAGGCGAAAAAGACGACCATGGATGCCATGTAGGCAATCGTCGTCACGTTGAATAGTATCGAACTGGTCATACGGTTGTATCCTCCACTAAATCTTCAGATTGGTGAATTTGTCGGCTAATGTATCAAACTGCATCTGGAATGCGGCCTGATTTTTGTTGGCATTGGCATACATACGGATATGCCCTTTGGAGACGATGACCCATACGCGTTTGTGCGACATGAAGAAAGCGATGAAAATCCCAGCCACCATCAGGGCGCAACCCAGCCAGACCACCCAAACGCCGGGGTCTTTGGCCACTTGCAGGCCGGTATACATTTTTGCATTTGATCCCAGGTAGTTGAATGTCAATTCATCGTTCCGCTGGGCATTGATTTCGGGATAATTCTTCAGGACGATAAAGGTTTGGGGCGATTTCCCTTTGAAGGTGACTTCAATCCTGGCTGCCGGGCCCGAGAAATCAGGCATGAACTGACGCACTTCAGGGGTGGTCTCCAGCAATTTGAAAGTAGTGCCGTCCTTGAACGTGGCAACGCCACCTTCACTAAGGGCAAATTGCTCGGGAGCCCCCCCTGAGCGGCGGGTAGCCGTGAAAAAATGTTCGCCACCCTCGGTTGCCTGGCCATAGCTTGACTGATAAAAGGTGAATCCCTTGTAGGTCAACGGATCATTCACCACAACCCGGACATTGGTGTAATCCTTCACTGGCTGGCCGTTCTCCAGAACAGTCAGGATGCTCTTGAACTCCTTGGGCGAACCGGTGTTGTAGAAGGTCACATTGAACTGGTCGCAACGCAGGTCGAATCCCAGGGGGATCTGCTGGCCGTTACGCGACTCGATGCTGGATACGCTGCTTCCTTCGACAATGGTCACAAAGCCTTTGAAGCCAAATAACGATCCGATAATGGCTCCCACGAAGATTACCAGGATGCTTAAATGGACAACATACACACCGAGGCGGCACCATGCGTTTTTCTGGGCAAAGAGGTGATATTCGCCATTGTGCTCGTTTACCACCGGTGTGGCAAACTCTTTGGCCAGAAATTCAGCCAGTTTGTCCCGACCGGCCTCAACGCTTGCCGATATTGCGAGCTCCTTTTTCAGGGAAAAGGAGTTTCTCAAGGATTCGCCGAGTATGGTCGTGGGCTCGGTAATGAACTTGAAAACATGGGGCAAGCGCTTAATGGAACAGCTGATGAGATTGATGCTGAAGATGTACAGCAGGGCGATGAACCACCAGGAATGATACATGTCGAAAAAGCCCAGCTTTGTATAAATCTGAAGCTTTATCGGACTGATTTCCGCCACATATTCTGGTGGCAATGGTCCTTGGGGCAGGATGGTGCCGATTACGGAAGTGAGAGCCAGTGAGATTAGGAGAAATATTGTCAGTTTAAGAGAACAAAAAAAATCCCATACTTTTTGAACAAAGTTACGTTCGGTCGTTGCCAATGAGGTCCCCCGGAGTTGTTAGTACAGCGCATGACGTGGCTGTTAATCTAGCTAAGTATAGACCAAGTTTGAAAAAAGAGGTACATTTTTTTTCTCGGCAATAGGCGTAACTCCATTGATATTTGTAAATAAAAAGGGATAACAATCGACTGATTATTATCCCTTAATATTTCCGGTATAACTACTTGATAATTGATTATGAGTGGCATCCCTTGCAGGTCGTGGGACCTTTTTTCATCTCAACGTGGCAACCTTTGCAACCTTTGCCGTGTGCCAAATCTTTGCCGAAACCCTCAATTTTGCCGAGACCTTTTGTATGGCATTTCTTGCAATTCTTTAGTGCTTCCTGATGGGCTTTGTGATTGAACTTGACCCCTTTTTTCATCTCGATCATGTCGGCGCCAAAGGCGGTGCCGGCGAAAGCAACAAGAGCAAGCGTAGCAAGGATTTTCTTCATATCCATTCTCCCTTCTTGAGAAAATTTTTATGATAGGTACTACATGATTTGTCCGGGTGTCAAGAGAAACCTGGCGACAATTTAAGCACTTTGCAGGCCGGCATCTTTTTGTTCTACATCAGACTCCATCTTTTGTCGGTAGTCGCGCAAAGCTTTGACCAGTTGCTCTTCGTGCAAGGCCAAAATCTGTACTGCAAACAGTCCGGCATTTATCGCCCCGGCTTTTCCGATGGCCATGGTGGCTACCGGGATTCCCCCGGGCATCTGCACGGTGGAGTAGAGCGCGTCGATGCCGTTCAGTGCGCCGCCAGGCATGGGGACACCGATGACCGGCAATATTGTTTTTGCGGCAACCACGCCGGCCAGGTGAGCGGCCATGCCGGCGCCGGCAATGATGATTTTGATCCCCCTGTCCGCTGCTTCGGCTGCCAGTGCCATTGTTCTGGTTGGCGAGCGATGCGCCGAAGAGATGCGCATTTCCCAGGGAATCCCGAACTTGTCAAGTAGGTCGGCCGCTTCCCGCATCACCGGAAGATCGGAATCGCTTCCCATGACGATCAGGACCTGTGGATTGGAATGTTTCATAAGTTGCCTCATCTTAACGGTATGAGCGTTCAATAGACGGATTAAAGTGTACGGGTAAGCGCCTTCTTACCGATATCCCGGCGATACTGGACGCCAGGCCAACTGATGCGGTCCACTCCACGGTAAGCCAGCTCAATAGCTTTTTGCACTGATTCTCCCAGGGCGGTGACACCCAGAACGCGGCCTCCGTTGGTGACGCAGCGGCCATCCTTTAAGTTTGTCCCGGCATGAAACACATAAAGGTCATCGAGTTTTGCCGCTTCTTCCAAGCCAATGATCTCATTTCCCTTGCTGTATTCGCCAGGATACCCCTTGGCTGCCATGACAACACAAACAGCCGCCTTGTCGTGCCAATCGATGGTCATACCCGACAGATCGCCATTGGCAACGGCCATAAGCACCGGAACAAGGTCCGATTTCATTCGCATCAGCAGCGGTTGGCATTCGGGATCGCCGAAGCGGGCATTGAACTCCAGTGTCTTTACCTGGCCGCCGTTTATCATCAGTCCGGCGTAGAGCACTCCGCGATAGGGACGGCCTTCGGCCGCCATCCCGTCGATGGTTGGTTTCAGGATCGACTGCATGGCCTGTTCATGGACAGCAGGCGTTACCACCGGAGCCGGAGAGTAGGCTCCCATGCCTCCGGTATTGGGGCCTTGATCGCCATCAAAGATCGCCTTGTGGTCCTGGGCGCTTGCCAGGGGGATTATCTCTTTGCCGTCGGTGATCGCCAGAAATGATGCCTCTTCCCCGGTCAGGAACTCTTCGATCACCACCCGGGAACCGGCCGAACCAAAGGCGTTGCCGCTCAGCATGTCCTTTACCGCCGCAATCGCTTCCTCGCAGGTCTGGGCGATGATTACCCCTTTGCCGGCGGCCAGGCCGTCCGCCTTGACGACAATGGGGGCGCCGGTCTGCTTGATGAAGGCCACTGCCGGCTCCACGGCGTCAAAAACACCGTAAGCGGCCGTAGGTACCTGGTATTTCTGCATCAGGTCCTTGGAGAACGCCTTGCTGGCTTCGATGATGGCGGCGTTTTTGCGCGGCCCGAAGACCTTCAGGCCATGGTCCTCGAAGAGGTCCACAATGCCGAGGGAGAGTGGTTGTTCCGGACCCACCACGGTCAGATCGATCTTCTCGCTATACGCAAACTCAAGCAGTTTGTCCAGCTCATCCACCTTGATGGGAATGTTTTCGGCCAGTTCTGCAATGCCGGGGTTTCCCGGTGCGCAATATATCTTCTTCACCAGCGGCGATTGGGCAATTTTCCAAACCAGGGCGTGTTCACGGCCGCCCCCTCCCACAACCAATATCTTCATGTCATTGCACCTCAATAAGATCTTGCGTCCCGGCCGGCGTAGCAACGGCGCCAGGTTCGTCTGCCATTGGGTCGGTATTAGTGACGGAAGTGCCGCATCCCGGTGAATATCATGGCGATTTCGTGCTCGTTGGCGGCCTTGATGACCTCTTCATCCCGCACACTGCCACCAGGTTGAATTATGGCTGTCACACCGGCTTCGGCAGCGGCATCGACACCATCCCGGAACGGGAAGAACGCATCCGACGCCAGCACCGTTCCCCCGGTGGGAAGCAGTGCCTTCTGGACGGCGATCCGCGACGAATCCACCCGCGACATCTGGCCGGCGCCAATTCCCACAGTCTGGTCGCGGCTGGTGAAGACAATGGCATTGGACTTGACGTGTTTGCAAACGCGCCAGGCAAAGTCCAGTGCCTCATACTCGGATATGGTAGGTGTGCGCTCGGTGACCACGCGGCAGTCGATGGCCCTTACCATGCCCAGGTCGCGCCCTTGGATCAAGAGGCCGCCAACCACCTTTTTCAGGTCATAACCGCTTGGAATATATTCGGACAACAGTGGCACCTGCATGACCCTCACGTTCTTTTTGGCCGTGAAGATGGCAAGTGCTTCGTCGGTATAGCCGGGGGCAATGACTGCTTCCAGAAAGGTGGAGGTCAGCTCCTTGGCGGTTTCGGCATCAACCAGGCGGTTAAAGCCCACAATGCCGCCAAAGGCTGAAACCGGGTCGCACTCCCTTGCTTTCAGATAGGAGTTGAGCGGCGTGTCGCCCAAGGCCACACCGCAGGGATTGGTGTGTTTTATGATGACCGCGGCAGATGTTTCAAATTCCTTGACCGTTTCGATGGCGGCATCCAGGTCGATGATGTTGTTGAAAGAGAGTTCCTTGCCCTGCAACTGCACGGCGTTGGATACGCATGGTTCCGTAAGGTGCTTTTCAACGTAGAAGGCGGCGGTTTGCTGGGGATTTTCGCCATAGCGCAAATCCTGCGCCTTTTTAACCTGGATCGTAAAGGTGGCGGGGTAGCTGTCAACACCCTCTCCCAGTCGCGCACCCAGATAGTTGGAAATGGCGCCGTCATAGGCGGCGGTATGCTGGAAGACCTTGACCGCCAAGCCGAAGTTGGTGGCGGGCGAAACCGTTCCGGAGTTGTCCTTCATCTCTTGCAGCACCTTGCCGTAATCGCTGCTGTCCACCAGCACGGTCACATCCGGGTGGTTCTTGGCAGCTGAGCGCAACATGGTGGGGCCGCCGATATCGATGTTTTCGATGGCCTCCGGCAGCGTGCATCCGTCCTTGGCCACGGTGGCCTCAAAGGGATAGAGGTTGACGACCACCATGTCGATATTTTCGATCCCATGTTCCTTCATCTTGGCCACATGTTCCGGATTGGAACGCATGCCCAGCAGCCCGCCATGGACCTTGGGATGCAGTGTCTTGACCCGTCCGTCCAGCATCTCTGGGAAGCCGGTGAAGTCGGAGACATCCTTCACGGTCAAGCCCGCATCGCGCAGCAGCTTGGCAGTCCCGCCGGTCGAGAGGATTTCTACGCCATACCCGGCCAGTTCCTTGGAAAAATCGATGATGCCTGTCTTGTCGGAGACGCTGATCAATGCCCTGGTGATCTTAGCCATTTCAAGTTACTCCTTGGATGTAGTGTTGTTTAAAGTAAGAAAAAGTGATTGTGTGTCAAGGATGCGGAAAGTCGATATGTTTCATAAACATTGTTTCAAAAAGTGGTGTCCCGGAAAGCGGGATCACCCTGAATTTTTCTCCCAAACGCTCCACGGAATCAAAGGAATCATCCATTGCCAAGGCCTGCTCAACACCGGCTAAAGCACCTTCTGGGATAAAGCGGGTAATTTGTACCATGCCTTGATCCAAAATTCCAATCGTTTTAAGCCATTCAGGATGTAAAACAGCACCGAACGATCCTGTCAGAAGCACATTGCATAAGGCTTGGTAGCGTATACGCGAACGCTCGGCCAATACGTCGATGCCGGCCCGTATTGCCCCTTTGGCCAGTTGTATCTGGCGAATGTCGTCCTGGGTGAGCAGGAACTGGTGTTGCGCGTCCCGGTGGAGGACAAAGGCGTTCTGGTTGTTGTGGCTGATTACCCGGTTTGCCAGGTTTGAGGCGATTTCCGTCCGGTCCCGCAACCTGCCCCCTGGCTCGATGATGCCGCGAGACAGCAGTTCACTCGTCAACTCAATGGCTGCCGAGCCGCAGATGCCGGATGGCGCAATATCTCCGATCACGGCCAGTCTCACCCGGTCATCCTCCACATGGATGGAACTGATGGCTCCCGGCAGGGCGGACATGCCGCAGGAAAGATTTCCCCCGTCAAAGGCGGGCCCGGCAGCGGCCGCCGTTGCCCAGATGGTTTCCCCGGCCATCAGCGCGATTTCGCCGTTTGTGCCCAAATCCAGAAGCAGTGACGGAGTACTGGAATCTGTGGACCGGCAGGCCCCAAAGGCAAACGCCACCGTATCGCCCCCCACGAAGCCCCCTGGCATGGGAAAGAGATATACTTGCGCTGTTCCATCCCATTCCAGTTCGGCTGCCCGAAGCTGTCTGCCGCTGGTGAAGAGCGGCCTGTGGGGCGGAAATGCCAGGGATTTGACCGGCAGCCCCAAGAGGATATGCTGCATGGCAGGATTCCCGGCAATGGCGACCCGGCCTACATCGCTCCAGGGGATGCCGGTTTTCTCGCACAGCCCATGCCCCAGGCGCAACAGTTCGGCCCGGATCAGCGTTGACATCTCCCTCAGCGTATCCGCCGAACCAACGGCTGCAGCCAGGCGTGCAACCACATCGCTACCGAAACTGGCCTGGGGGTTCAAACCGCTTGCCAATGCCAGTCGTTTCCCGGTGTGGCAATCGATCAGCGAGGCAGCCAGGGTGGTGGTCCCCAGGTCAATGGCGAGTGCATGCATATGCTTCAAGTGATAGCCTCTAGCTCAATACAATTGGTTGTGATTGTTTTGGCAGGACTTCGCCGATCTGCATGGAGAATATCCCGCGGTTGGCACTTTCCGTCAAAAAATGGTGCGCATCGGCAGGGCCCATGGCAATCAGCAGGCCGCCGGAGGTTTGGGGGTCGAATACCGGCAGGAGTTTTTCATCGCTAATGCCGCTGCAGGTGCAACGGGGAAAATAGTAGTCGCGATTACGGTAACAGCCGGCCGGCACCATGCCGTCAGCCACAAGGCCGGTCACACCTTCCATGATCGGTATGGCGGCAAGTTCCAGCCGGATGGTTGCCCCGGCACCCCGCGCCATCTCGCTGGCATGCCCGATCAGGCCGAAGCCGGTGACATCGGTGGCGGCGCTGGCATGGCATTCACGCATCAAAAGAGCTGCTTCGCGGTTGATGGTGGTCATCCAGCGGGTGGCCTCGCGAATTGTCTCCTCAGGAGCCATCTCCCCCTTGATGGCCGTCGAAATGATGCCTGTACCCAGCGGTTTGGTCAGAACAAGAATATCCCCTGGACGGGCGGTGGAATTGCGGACGATCATGTCGGGCGCTATCAGGCCCGTAACGGATAGGCCGTACTTCAGTTCGTCATCTTCGATGGTGTGGCCGCCAACAAGGCAGACCCCTGCATCTTTCAGGATGCTGTTTCCTCCGGCCAGGATTTCCCGGAGAATTTCGGCTGGCAGGGAACATGCCGGGAAAAAGACCAGGTTCATGGCGGTGACCGGAGCGGCACCCATGGCATAGACATCCGAGATGGCATTGGCGGCGGCGATGCGGCCAAAGGTGAACGGATCGTCCACCAATGGGGTAATGATGTCGGCTGTCTCCACCAGGGCGCAATCCGGCGCAATCCTGTAGACCCCGGCATCATCGGATGTTTCCGGTCCCACAAGCAGGTTTTGATCGCGGTATGCCCAAAGCCCTTCCAGGGCTTTCTCCAGGTCAGACGGACCCAGTTTGGCGGCTCAACCGGCTGCTTTTGTCAGGGCTGTAAGCTTGATTGCAGACATAGTGGTTCCTTGGGCCATGGGTCTTATCCTTGAGGTCAGTGTGTGCTGTTGTCAAGAATTTTAAGGCGCTCCTCCAGCAGTGGTTTCATACTGTACATGTCGAGCGCGTTCGATGCCAGTCCTTTTGAGTAATATTCCCGGGCCTGCCCGATGTTTCCGGTTTTTTCGAATAGTTGCCCCAGCAGGTATAGGGCATCAAGGTTGTCCGGAGTCGAAACGAGCACCCGCTCCAGGCTCTCCCTGGCAAAACCATAGTTGCCGTTCAGGTAGGAGAGATATCCCATAAAGACATCGTAATCGGGATTTTTGGGGTCTGCGGCTTTTTCCGCGGCAAACTGGTTGAAGGCCTTCAGATAATCGCCTTGCGTGAAATAAAACTTACCGAGGAGGTGACGGGCATGAACATTGTTGCTGGTTACCTGAACCGCATGTTCGAAAAGCGAGGCATCGTCCTTCCAGTAACTGACCTGCTGATGTGTTGCCACGGCTAACAGGGCGATCATGGTTGCTGAGAGCAGAATTGTTGTGAATCGCAGCGCCCGCCCACCCCGCACCAGGCGGCATGCCTCGCAGGCAAGGATCAGTAACAGCCCGAAGCTCGGCAGATAGATGAACCTGTCGGCACGTTCCGGCCAGAGTCCGGATCTCATCAGGCCCGAGGTGGTGAAGAGTGTCCCGGCATACCAGAAAAAACCGACGAACCACCAGGGGCGAGTCCGGATCGTTCTTATGGCGATAAAGGTCATCGTCGCCAATACCGCCACGGCGACAATTACCTGCCATGGGGGGTAGAGAGACATCCGGGGAGGATAATATACCGCCAGTCCCGACGGCCACAGGAGCACTTTGAGGTAAAAGGCGTAGGATACCAGGGCGTTCTCGATGCGTACGGCAAATCCCGGGAAAATCGGTTCAGCGGCATTGCGCAACGAGTACAGGGTAATGAAAAATGAGCTTGCCGAAAGGAGCAACAAGGGGACTTTTTCCAGGACAAGCAATGATGTGGAGTACTGGGGCACCCGGTCCACAGGCGTGATTGAAGGGGAAAACGCCCGGAAGCGCCCAAGGGGCCAGTAATCCAGCAGGAGAAGGGCACAGGGGAGCGTGACAAGCATCGACTTGGCCATAAGGCCCAGTGCCAGCAGCAGAAAGACCGCAAGGTAGCGGGCGATTGAGGGCTGCCGGGCGTATTTCATGTATGACAGGACACCCAAGAGGCCAAAAAAGGTACAGAGCACGGTTTTGCGTTCAACCGCCCAGGCAACGGTTTCGACATTCACGGGATGAAGCAGAAAGATTGCGGCGCAAAAGGCTGAAACCATGGTGGATCTGGTGATGATCTGCAGGATCGTGAATATCAGCAGGGAATTTGCCGTGTGGAGGAGGAGGTTCATGCCGTGATAACCGGCCGGGTTGAGGCCGAACAGGTCATGGTCAAGCATCAGCGAAAGCCATGTGGCGGGATGCCAATAGGTGCCGGGTTTGTCCTCGAACGAGAACGCCCACCTCAGATTGTCCGGGGTGAGCCCAAGCTGGACGTGTTTGTTGAATGTGATGTAGACGCCATCATCGAGGTTGATGAAGCCGTTGTCCCACAAAGGCAGGTAGGCTGCGATAGCAGCGAGCAGCATCAGTATGACTGCCACGGACAGCTTGAGGTACTGGGAGTTTGCTTTTGGAGTGTTGAGGCTCATGGTCTTGTCCCCGATATGATCAGCGATCCTGCAATCTCCCTGAGCAAGGGCAGTGATTCCAATCCTGTCAAAACAGGGACCAGTTTGGGCAGAACGCATTCCGGAATGGCGGGATGGACAAAATCAAAGGGAATTATGGAGATGGCGGTGAACCCGGAACGCTTGAGCTGCCGCTCCAGCAAAAAACGCACAAACGCGGTCTCGTCCCGGGAATCTCCAGCCAAGCGCTTCAGCCAGGGGATGTTCTTCTGCAGGGCTATCTGGGGATTGAGCATGTTGGGCTCCGTGAACATCATCCTTCCGCCGGGCCTGAGCAAGCGGTGGAATTCCTTGGTCGCCTTGTCGATATCGAGATGGTGCAGGCACGAACTCCCGATCACGGCATCGAAGCTGGCGCTGTCGAACGAGGTCGCGTGGGCATCTTCTAGGACAAAACTGACGTTGTCGGCGGTTACGCGCTTCCTGGCCAGGGCCAGCAGGTCTGGGGATATATCGATTGCGGTTACCCGGCAACCGGTGGCGGCAATCTCGGCAGTGAACAGGCCGGTGCCGCACCCGACCTCCAGAACCCTCATGCCGGAATCGGCCAGAAAACTCCTGAACAGTGCAACACGACGTGCCCAGCGGTACCTTCCGGCTGGTGAAGACCAGTTCCAGACGGTTTCGCCATGTTCGGCAACCCATTTCCCATGTTCCTGCTCATGGAGAATGCGTTCGTCATGTACAGGAGATGGAGCCGTCACCTCAAACCTCGGTTCGTTTCCGTTTGTTGCGCGAGCTTACCCAATGGCTCATACAAACTTGATCTTGCGTGCCGCAAATAAAACCATTCTGAACAGCAACATGCCGTGCCGGAAGCGCTGGATATTGGTAGTGCCATAGGTGCGCTCCCCATAGCGGATGGGCATTTCCACATGCTTGAGATCAAGCTTTGCTGCCCCGAAAAGCAGGTCAAAGTCGCCAAAGGGGTCGAACTCGCCAAAATAGGACCGGTTTGCGGCAATCCGGTCGTAATCGCTTTTCCAGAGGACCTTGGTGCCGCAGAGGGTGTCCTTGATCGGTTGCCCCAGCAGCCAGCTGAAGGCAAGGCTGAAGAACTTGTTGCCCAGCAGATTCAGAAAACGCATGGCGCCTTCCTGCATCGGGTAGACCAATCTCACCCCGTTGATGAACTCGCCCCGGCCCGAGGCAATGGCATCGTAGAAACGTGGCAGGTCCTCGGGTTGGACCGTCATGTCCGCATCCAGGATCATGAGGATGTCTCCGCTTGCCTCGGCAAATCCGGTCCTGACGGCATCGCCCTTGCCTTTGCCCGGTTGCCGGAGGGCGCGGGGGCGAAGACCCGGGTGCAGCGGCATTTCCTTCTGGATGGCTCCCCAGGTATCATCCTGAGAATGGCCTTCGACAATGATAAGTTCGGTCCCGGATCCCATGGGCGGGACCCGGGCGAATATGGCTGGGATGTTGCCCTCTTCGTTGCGCGCGGCTACTACGACCGATACGCTGGGCGTCTGTTGTTGCCCGGTGATGCCCGGTCGAAGCCGGGCGCTCATGAAATGGGTCAGGTTGGCGTATCTGAATGGCCAGAGACGGGCCAGCCAGCGATTGCACAAGGAGGTGAGGGGCCAGAGAGGCAGGGGCAGCAGCACCTCGTCGCTGTGCCGGATCACTTCAAAGCCGCTCAGATCGAGCAGGTTGGCGATATCATCGACCGTAAGCCAGTTCTGGGGCAGAAGCGGCGTCATCAGGCCCAGTTGCTGGGCGATCTTCAGCGGGTGGCTCCAGAGATGGCTGTGAAAGTTAATAAAAACGCGTGTCCGCGGTGAGACATAGGGGATAAGTTGGGAAAAGACCTTCTGCACATCCCACACGTCGTTGACAAGATCGGAGAGAACGATGACGTCAAATTGCCCGGTCAGCGTCAATACATGGGCATCCGCCTCAATGAAGCGCAGGTGGGGGTACCGTTCCCTGGCGCAACGGATCATGGCCGGAGAAAAATCGACCCCTACGCCTTCGGCCGGTTCAAGGGCTGCCAGCAGGTCCCCCTTGCCGCAGCCGATCTCCAGCACTCGTGAATCCTTGGGGATATGGAAACGGTACAGGCTGATCAGGCTGCGATGATAGAAGCCTCCGAGTGAATGCCCGCCGATCTCGCCCCGGGCGATCCGCTCCCAATGCGATCTCCGAATCCTGCAATAGTTTTGTGCTGCTGCATCCGGAATATCGGCAGAATCCATATCCATGGGGCACATCTTTATTTTAGATAAATGCGCGGCACCCGCTTGCTGATGCCGCAAAAGATCTCGTACGGAATCGTGCCGGCCAACTGGGCCAATTCTTCGGCATGAATACAGTTGCCAGCGCCATCCGGTCCTATCAGCACCACCTCGTCACCCACGGCTACGTCCGGTATACCGGACACATCCAGCATGATCCAGTCCATGCAGACCGTCCCGGCCACCCTGGCCCGCTGTCCTCTGACCAGGGCTTGGCCGCGGTTGGTAAGGCTGCGGGGATAGCCGTCGGCATAACCGACCGGAACGCTGGCGATCAGGGACTTGCCGCTGGCGGTAAAGCGGCGGGCATAACTGATGGAGGTGCCCGCTTCCACCCATTTGAGCATGGCGATCCGGCTTTTGAGCCGCATTACCGGTTTCAGTGACAGTTTGCCCTGGAAATCAGCCGATGGGATGGCGCCGTAAAGGGCGATGCCGGGTCTGACCAAGTTGCAGCCCGGCATCTCTCGCAGCAGGGCGGCAGCGCTGTTGGCGATATGGACATAGCGCGGCACAAAACCGGCTTTCCTGGCTTCGGCCAGAACCCAGGCAAAGCGCTCCGCCTGCAGTCGGGTAAAATATTGGCCCGACTCGTCCAGTTCATCGGCGCTGGCGAAATGGGAGATGATCCCTTCCAGAAGTATGTTGGGTAATTTTTTCAGCTCGTTGAGGAATGCCGGGGCATCGGCGTAAGGAATCCCGAGACGGCCCATGCCGGTATCTATCTTGAGATGAACCTGGGCTTTGCGGAATAGTTTCCCGGCAGCGCTGTTGAGGGCTTGGGCCTGCTCCAGGGTGAAGACGATGGTGGAGATGTTGAAGCCGATGCATTTGCGTTCCTGGCCGGGATAGACGCCGCCCAGGAGGAGGATCGGTTTGTCTATGCCGCTCTTGCGCAGTTGGATGCCTTCAGCCAGGAATGCTACGCCAAAGGCATTGACTCCCAGTTGTTCGAGCTCGCGGCTGATGTCCATGAAACCGTGACCGTAGGCATCGGCCTTGACAACCGCCAGGATTTCGGCTTTGCGTGGAATCGATGACCGGATTACCTGGAAATTGTGGTGCAGTGCAGCCAGGTCTATCTCTGCGAATGTGGGGCGACTATCGTACAACACTTTGGACTCCCGATTTATGTGCAATTCAAGAAGCCACCCGTTCCCTTGGCAAGTGGAATCGAGGTTATTCTGCCTCTTCCGGGCAGGATTATCCGGGCGGCACATACGGAACAACGTCAGGGTGGTTGCCAGCCGGAAAAGATTTATCATGTCCTCCAGCGGCTGTAAAGCGAAACAGCCGCTGGAGGCATTGCTGCCGGCTGTCATAGACATTGACAGGAAGAGCGAATTCCAGTAACCTGCAAAAATTAGAAAGGCCCTAGGGGAGTTCGTGAGAACTGAGATGATTCCTCGGAATCAGACCCTTTGAACCTGATCCGGTTTATACCGGCGTAGGAAAGCGGCTCGCAAGATTTGTAATGAATCCGGCCGCCTGATGTTTGTCAGTGCGGCTTTTTGCGTAAATAACAAAGGCTGAATCAATGGGCGGCTCCAGTAAACCAATTCGTCTGGTCGTAAACAATCCGGCGCAACTGCTTGCCATCACCGGCGTATATCTCATCACTGATCAGGGTGACGATCTGGTCAAGCGGGTAAGCATTGCCTTGCGCGGCGGTGTCGCGGTCCTGCAATACCGTGCCAAGGATAAGGGCCGCGAGGCCAGTTTGGCAGAGGGCAACGAACTGCGCCGGCTCTGCAGGAGTTGCGGGGTTGTCTTCATTGTCAACGATGATGCGCAACTTGCCGGCGAACTGGATGCCGATGGCGTCCATCTGGGCCAGGACGACGGCAGCATAGCCTCGGCTCGCCAAATACTCGGACCGGGCAAGATCATCGGTAAATCGACCCACAACCTGGAAGAGGCCCTGCAGGCCGAACAGGAAGGGGCAGACTATATCGGTTTCGGCGCCATGTATCCGACCGGCAGCAAATCGGTCACCCATATTCCCGGGGTGTCCGGGCTGGCGGCAATCCGCGACCGGATCAGGCTGCCGGTGGTGGCCATCGGCGGGATCAACACCAATAACGCCTGCCGGATCATCGATGCCGGTGCCGATGCCCTGGCAGTGATCTCTTCGGTTCTTTCCAGCCCGCGCCCTGATTGTGCCGTGGCGGAATTGAAGCTGCTGTTCAATCGCAAGCGGCCTTTTCCGCGCGGTTCCGTGCTTTCCGTGGCTGGCAGCGATTCCGGCGGGGGAGCGGGCATACAGGCCGACATCAAGACCATAACCCTGCTTGGGAGCTATGCCGCCAGCGTGCTGACCGCCCTGACTGCCCAGAACACCAGGGGAGTCTCCTCCATCCACGGCCTGCCGCCGACCTTTGTGATCGATCAGTTGGATACCGTGCTGGCCGACATCCCGGTGGACGTGATCAAAACCGGCATGCTGCATACCCCGGCGATCATATCGGCTCTGGCGGAAAGGCTGGGAGACCGCAGCGCCATGATCCCGCTGGTCATAGATCCGGTGATGATCGCCAAGGGGGGCGCCGCTCTCATGGAGCGGGAGTCAATCAGCACCTTCCGTGACCAATTGTTGCCGCTTGCCTATCTGCTGACACCCAATGTCCCCGAGGCGGAGCGGTTGTTGGGAAAAACAATCAGATCCGAAGAGGAGATGGAACAGGCCGCCCGAGAACTGCACACCCTTGGGGCCGCCAATATCCTGCTCAAGGGCGGGCATCTCTCCGGCCGCAAGTCAACGGATATCCTCTTTGACGGGAGTGAATGCCACAGCTTCGCATCGGAACGGATATTCAGCAACAACACCCATGGCACCGGTTGCTCCTTTGCCTCGGCAATCGCGACCTTCCTGGCCCAGGGAGAACCGCTGAAAATCGCAGTGGCAAAAGCCAAGGAATTCATTACCATTGCCATCCGCCTGGCTCGGCCACTCGGAAAAGGCCATGGGCCTATAAATCACTATCAAGCTGCCAAGGAAATTCAATAAAGGAAGAGATCATATGACACAGCTGGAATTTGCCCGCAGGGGCGTTATCACTGAAAAAATGCAACTTGCGGCGCAAGCGGAAAGTGTTACACCCGAATTCATCCGTGATGGGATAGCAGCTGGCAACATCGTTATCTGTCATAACATCAAACATGCCAATGGTACTCCGTTGCCCGTGGGTACGGGGCTTCGCACCAAAATCAATGCCAATATCGGATCATCCTCCGACGACACCAATATGGAGAAAGAGCTGGAAAAGGCCCGTATTGCCGTAAAATACGGTGCCGATGCCATCATGGACCTCTCCACCGGCGGGCCGGTGGATGAAATCCGGCGGGCGGTGGTGGCTGAAACAAAGGCCTGCATCGGCAGCGTGCCGCTTTACCAGGCCGCACTGGACGCCGTGCGGGTCAAGAAAAAGGCCATCGTCGATATGACCGTGGACGATATCTTTGCCGGAATCATCAAGCATGCCGAAGACGGGGTCGATTTTATCACCGTGCATTGCGGCGTGACCCGCGCCACGGTCGAACGGATGAGGAACGAGGGGCGCCTGATGGACGTGGTTTCCCGCGGCGGGGCATTCACCATCGAGTGGATGACCTACAACAACATGGAAAACCCGCTCTTCGAACACTTCGACAAGCTGCTGGAGATCACCAAGGAATACGATATGACCCTGTCGCTGGGGGATGGGTTCCGTCCCGGCTGTCTGGCCGATGCCACGGACCGGGCCCAGATCCAGGAGCTGATCATTCTGGGGGAGCTGACCCAACGCGCCCAGGATGCCGGTGTCCAGGTAATGATCGAAGGTCCCGGACATGTGCCACTCAACCAGATCCAGGCCAATATCCTGTTGCAAAAGCGGTTGTGCCACGGCGCACCCTTCTATGTGCTGGGTCCGCTGGTGACCGATATTGCCCCGGGCTACGATCACATAACCTGCGCCATCGGCGGTGCCATCGCCGCTGCCGCCGGGGCTGATTTCCTCTGCTACGTCACCCCTTCCGAGCATCTGCGCTTGCCGGATGCCCAGGATGTGCGCGATGGTGTGATTGCGTCGAAAATTGCCGCCCATGCCGCGGATATCGCCAAAGGGGTAAAAGGTGCAATGGAAAAGGATATCCAGATGGCCAAGTGCCGGAAAAAACTGGATTGGGAAGGGCAGTTCGCTTTGGCGCTCGACCCTGACAAGGCCAGGGAATTCAGGGCCAATTCGCCGGTGTCGGACCACGGGGCCTGCACCATGTGTGGGGAGTTCTGTGCCTATAAGGTGATGGACGAGGCGATGAAAAGATAGTCTGATCGGGCTTGGTTAGTGTTTTTTACTGAAATCCTTGAACGAGCCTTTTGGGACGGTTGGGGCAGGTGTGGAACTCTTGGCCCAGATCATCTTTGATATGCCGCGCTCGATGGGGGCCAGAAAGAGCGCAAGCAGAAACATCAGCATAAATACGACAAAAAAAGCCGTAATCATTATTACCACTACCACTATGAGTTCAATAAACGGAGGCATTCCAGATCCCCTTTTTAAAATCTAATAACATTCGTTTCACCCCGGAAATCCCAGGAAGCATTTTCTTCAGTATAACCGATTGAATTAATTTTAACAGCATCAAGTTTAGAGCCCACTGCTTTTCACTGAAAATTGCCGTGACAATTTATACTCCAGCAGGTATTTCCCCTTACTCTGACATCGCCAATTCTCCGACTTGACTCCCCTTGCTTGACACCATACGATTTACGCGGCAAATTGCATATGTTGATTTCACTGCCTGTTGGCGGGTGCCATGGATGACATTAGGGGAGGGTTTTGTGCAACAAGGCAACATATTGTCCAATCTTCCGGCCTCCCTGCCGGACGAGATCATAGAAATATTGGCAGAATCCGTGAATGTTCGCATCGAGCGCATCATATCCAAAGGGCAGGTGACCCCGGAAGGGGAGTGGTATGATCAGGAACGTGATGAATGGGTGCTGCTCCTGTCCGGCGGTGCCGGGGTGCTGATCGAGGGAGAAAACTCACCTCGAGTCATGAATCAGGGCGACTACCTGATGATACCGGCCCATTGCCGCCACCGGGTGGCCTGGACCGATGCCAAGGAGAAGACAGTCTGGTTGGCGGTGCATTTTGGCGCACAATAACAGGAGTATCCGATGCACAGAAATAATTATTATGAAATCGGTTCTGAGCCGAGTGCGGCACTGTCGGGGTTAGATCAATGAACTCCGGCGAACGCCCGGCGCAGGGGCGCGTCTATTTCTACCTGATCCTGACCACCTTTTTCTGGGGAGGCAGCTTTCTGTTCAGCAAGCTTGGCTTGCGCGATGTTCCTCCAGCGCTGTTCGTCTTTTCCCGTTTTTCCCTGGCGGCCCTGATCATGCTGGTTGTCTTTGCCCGGCGGTTGGGGGCTCTCAATCGCCAGATATTGAAGCGCGGTTTCATCGTCGGCCTGGCCCTGGGGGTGACGAATATCAGTTTTGTCTTTGGCGTCCAAGGCACCAGCATTTCCAGGGCCGGGGTACTTAACAACCTGTTCGTCCTGTTTATTCCACTGATTACAAAAGTAGTCTGGCGCGACCGCATCGGAAGGGTCAACATGGCCGGCATAGCACTGGCAGTGTGGGGCATCTGGTTATTGGCCGGAGGAGGCGCCGGATTCAATCGCGGCGATCTGATTTCCACGATCTGCGCGTTTTTCATCGCGGGCCATATCATTACGGTTTCCAAGGTTCTGCGGGACGACGACGTCTATCTGATCTCCATGGTCCAGTTTGCCACGGTTGCCGTTTTGGCCGGCGCTGTCATGATGATCTCCCCACTGCGGCAGCTATCAGTTACCCCAAACGCCGTGCTGAGCGTGGTCTATTGCGCCGTTTTCCCGACCATCGTCTGCTTTACCATGCAGAACACCTTCCAGCGTTATGTTACGCCTACCAGGGCGGGCTTGATTTATACTCTTGACCCTGTCTGGAGCCTGTTGGCGGGTTTCTTTGTCCTTGGCGAGCGTTTGAGCCCACGGGAGTGGCTGGGGTGCGGCCTGATCTTCCTGGCCGCGCTCGTCCCGCTGGCTGTGCGTTATACGGTGGAACGCCGCCTTGTGAACAGGTACATCGATGGGGTCGCATCATAAAGATGTGAGGAGGTGGCACATGTTGAATCTGGCGGCGCAGTTGATCAGGGAGGCCGAGGTCTTTGTCATAACTGCCGGGGCCGGCATGGGAGTTGACTCGGGACTGCCGGACTTTCGCGGCAACCAGGGGTTTTGGGAGGCGTATCCGCCTTATGCCCGCCTTGGACTTTCCTTTGTCGAGGCAGCCAATCCGGCCAATTTCCAGCGCGACCCGGCCTTTGGCTGGGGCTTTTACGGCCACCGCACCAATCTATACCGCTCAACTATCCCACACCAGGGCTTCCACATCATCAGCAAATGGATCGCTGCCAACCGGGCCGATTATTTTGTGGTCACCTCCAATGTCGACGGGCAGTTCCAGAAGGCCGGTTATGCCGATGAGCAGGTGTTGGAGGTGCATGGCTCGATCCACTATCTGCAATGTTTGGTGCCATGTTCCAATGCTATCTGGCCCAACAAAGAACAGATCGCGGTGGACGAGGCCAGCATGCGCTCCCGGAATGTTCCCCGCTGCCCCCATTGCGGCGGGGTCAGCCGTCCCAATATCCTCATGTTTGGCGACTGGTCCTGGTTGTCGGACCGGACCGGGGCCCAGGAGGCGCGTTTCGAGCGGTTTTTGGCGGAACATGGGGATAAAAGAATAGTGGTGATCGAGATGGGGGCAGGGACGGCCATTCCAACAATCAGGGCCACTTCGGAACGATTGGGGTGGCGCTACGGCCAGGCCACGGTGATCCGGATCAATCCCCGCGAACCGGAAATCAAGGAACCGCATATCTCCCTGGCCTGCGGGGCCTTGGAAGGGCTGCAGAAAATCGACGGGTTGCTGGGGTAAATGACTGATTAATAAACCGCCCAACCTTGATGCGTGGGCTGTTACTCCATGGTTTCCGGCGAATTTGCTTCATTCATGGCGCCTGTCCGGTAACCTTGCAGATCCACGGCCACATAGGTGAAACCGGCTGCCTTGACCCCTTGCAGCACCTGGTCCCGCAGGGTCGTTGTTGCCTGGATAAACTCCCCTGGCCCCAGTTCCAACCTGGCAACATTGCCGTGATAGCGGACCCGGAGTGTGCGGAAGCCCAGTTTGAACAGGGATTCCTCGGCCAGCCCCACTTGCCTTACCCGCTCCCTGGTGATGGCCGTGCCATAGGGGAAACGGCTGGAGAGGCAGGCAAAGGCCGGTTTGTCCCAGGTCGGCAGGCCCAGGGCCTGTGACAGCGCCCGGATGTCATCCTTGGTTAACCCAGCCTCCTCCAGGGGGCTGCGCACCCCGATCTCGGCCGCAGCCTGGCGACCGGGCCGATGGTCACCCAGGTCGTCAATGTTGGTGCCGTCCAGGACAAAGGGCAGCCCCTCCTCAACGGCAATGGCTATCAGCTTGCCGAACAGTTCCTTTTTGCAGTAATAGCAGCGGTTGCGGGGGTTGTGCCGGAATTCGGGCAGATCCAGTTCCTCGGAGACGATCACCCTGTGCCGTGCCCCGAGCGCGGCTGCCAGATCCCTGGCCTCGGCCAGCTCCCTTTCCGGATATGTCTCCGAGGTTGCGGTAACCGCCAGTACCTGCTTACCAAGTACTTCAACCGCGACCGCTAATAGCAGGGTCGAGTCCACACCCCCGGAAAACCCCACGACACACCCCTGAAGGGTGCCCATGATGGCGCGCAGCCGGTCATATTTTTCCACCAGCTCGGGGGAAAGCCCAGATGGCCGGGTGTGTGACGATTCAGGCATAAGTCATTCCTTGGCTTAAATTCAGTAATACCTCGATACGGAACTCCGCCCCCTTGTCCGTGTTCCTGACCGTGAGCGAGCCGCCCATGTTTTTCTCTATGATCATCTTTGCCATGTAAAGTCCGATTCCAGTACCCTGGGTTTTTTCCTTGGTTGTGAAGTAGGGATCGAATATCTTGTCGATGAGGGTATCGGAGATGCCGCCGGCATTGTCATGCACCGTAACGACTGATTTGTCGTCGGACCTGTAACAGCGCAGCTCAATTGCCGGTCTCTCCGTTTGCCGCTCCAGCAAGGCATCCTTGGCATTGACAACTATGTTCAATAACGCCTGGGAATATTCATTGGCGTACCCCAGGACAATACCGGCGTCTCCGTCTTCCACCATGAGCTTGATTCCACTGTTGGCAAAATTGGCGCGAACAAGGGAGAGCACGCGGGTCAAGGCATCTCCAACGACAAAAAGGCGTTTTTCCTTATCGGGCCTGAAGAAGCTCCTGAAGTCATCTATGGTGCGCGACATGTACTGGACTGAATCCATGCAGATATCAATCTGGCGCTGCAGAGAGACCGCATCCAGTGTCCCGTCCTCATAATCCACCAGAATTCCCTGCACCAGCAATCCTATATTGTTGAGGGGTTGACGCCACTGGTGGGCGATATTGCCGATCATCTCTCCCATGGCGGCCAGCCTGCCCTGGTGCATCATGATCCGGTCCTTGTCGCGGTTCTTTTCCAGTTCTTCAAATACACGTTCTTCGAGTTTTTCGTTCAATGTCTCCAACTGTTGCTGTTTGATGACCAGGGCTTCCTGGGCCATTTGCCGCACCGCCACTTCCTGCTCCAGAAGTTTGGTCTGTTCCTGGAGCATGTTCTCGGTACTTTTGCGTTCGGTGATGTCCTGAATAGTGCCGGTTATTCTTGTTGGCTTGTCTTCGGCATCATAGACCAGCTCGCCTATGCCTTGCACCCACCGTTCCTTGTTGTCACACTGTCGTACGACCTTGAATTCGGCTCGAAACGGCTTCCTTTCCCCGACAACCTCCTTACGGAAATACCTCATCAGATAGTTGCGATATTCAGGGTGAATCAGCGCTTCCCAGCCGGCGATATCCTTTGCATAACCGGTCTCAATGCCCAACAGTTCGTCCAGGACCGCCGAACTGGTCCATGTGCCTGTCGTGAAATCCAGAACATAGGAACCGATCTTGCCGATCCTTTGCGATTCCAGCAACCAGAACTCCCGGTCCCGCAACGCCTCTTCCGCCTCTATTCTCCCGGTCACGTCCCGGATACTTTCGATCACAAAGGCAATTTTATCCGACTTGTCCCGCAACGGAGACGAGAATATTTCGAAATGCCTGGTTATTCCTTCTCTCTCAAAACTTCTGATGTCCACATGGGAACAGCCGTCAGTAAAGGTCTTCCACACCGGGCACCCTTCACAGACAGTTTTCTTTTGCTGGTAAGCCTGATAGCAAAATTCCCCGATATGGTCACCAGTGATTTCGATTTGTTGGGGGTTCTGGTAAATAACCCGCATCTCGCTGTCCTGAATACTAATGCCGTCGTTCAGGGCATCAAGGATGGCCTGGGTCCTGGAACGCTCGAATTCGGCGGCATTGAGGGCATCATTGAGCCTGCTGTTCATCTGCTTAATGGTGGCATAGCGCCAGCCACCCATCACTATGGCTACAGCCAGGACCGCCAACCCAACCACGAGCATCACCAGATTAGTGTTCCAGTAAGGCTTGGGCTTGGACCACCATTTTTTGTAGAGCTCGCTATAGAGCGGGCTGCCCACAACCTGTTTGATCGCCTCATCAATCCGCTTAAACAGTGCCCCGTCGTTTTTTCTTAAGGCCATGGCCCGCTTTAATTCAAAGACCGGGCTGCCGACTACTTTTATCTTGTCATCCACCCCCGCATCCTGGGCCATCTTGATCAGATTGGGCTCGGCAATAAGCGCGGCATCGATCTGTCCGGCCAGGAGGTCGAAAAGCATTTTGTGGACACTGTCGTAGGTTATCACGTGGAGATCGCGCATACCCCGCATGAAGGTGTCGCCAACGCTCATCCGCATCGTACCGACTGTGAGGCCGGCAGCGAGTCCTGTGATATCCGTATTGGACTTTAGCGCAAACAGGGAAATCGCAACTGTTTCGACTGGCCGCGTAAAGGAAAACAGCTCCTTGCGCGCCTGGTTGACCGCAAGATTGGGAACCAGGTCGGCCCTGCCGTCCAGGATCATTTCATCGATTTCCTGCCATGGCTTGCCGAAGATGTATTCGACCTTGAGCCCGGCTGTTCTTGCGACCTCATTCATGATGTCAACCGCAAATCCGCTGGGTTTACCGGTCTTTGAATCCTGGAAATAGGTAGGAGGAAAATCGCGGGGGATGACAACTCGGACAGTGCCGCCGCTCCAGGGGGGGGGCGGCGGAGCAGCCGCGGCACTGTTGATATGAAGCAATGCTGTCAGCAGCATCAACAAGAGCAATGTCGGGCGGCTTGTGATCATAATCATGTTATAGAACATATCCTTCGCGGCATCAACAGTTTACAGCCAGTCCAACGGCAAATTCGTTGCCATCTTATTTGATGCATTCGCAATTTCGATTTGTCATGCCCGAATGTCTCTATCGGGCATCCATGATTTCAGTTTGTTACAGACTGGATTCCCGATCAGAATCGCTTCGGGAATGACAATTTGCGAGAGCATCTTATTTTACATCCACATTCCTGATGCCGCTTGGCCGCCAGGCAGGGGAGATGACAAACGAGCCGTTTTTCTCCCTGCTTGGCAGCAGGCTGCCGAAGGTTACCGTGAACTCCCCATAGCGGCTGTTGACCTCATCCATTGCCTGGGTCGCGAATGCCTTTCTGCGCTCATCCTCGAACAATGGCAACTGCTCGGATTGATGCCTGAGACTTGAAAGGCGCACCCCCAGCAGCCGTATGGGTTGTTCCAGTTCGACGCTGTCCAGGAGTTCCACCGCTGCCTTGAAAATCTCCTCGCTCAGGTTTATGTAGTTCGCCAATGTCTGCTGTTTGCCGAAGCTGGTGAAGAAGTCGGCATACCTGACATAGAGGGTCACGGTCCGGCCGGTGACGTTGTAGCGCCTGGCCCGCCGGCCGACCATCTCGGAAAGCTGCAGCAGAAAACGTAGTACCTCCTCGCGCCGATCGATATCCTTGTCCAGTGTCATGCTGTGGCCGACCGATTTGACCTCGTCATCCTCGCCATGGGGAATGACCGGCGAATCATCTCTCCCCAGCCCCATTTCCTTCAACCGTTTGCCGGCAATGCCGAATTTGCCCGTCAGCCGCTCCTCGGGACAGCGGCCCAGTTCGCCGCAGGTGCGGATGCCCATCAGCGTCAACTGCCGTTCCGTCTTTCTGCCGATGCCGCACAACTCCTTAACCGGCAGCCGTTCCATGACCCGGCTGACATCCTCGGGTCTGATGATGGTCAGTCCGTCCGGTTTCTGCATGTCGCTGGCCAGTTTGGCCAGAAGTTTGTTGGGGGCGATGCCGATGGAGCAGGTGATACCGAAACTGTGCTTGATACGAGCCTTGAGCAAGTTGGCGATATTCTCCGGGGTGTTGAAGAGGGAGAGGGAATGGGTGACGTCCATGAAAGCTTCGTCGATACTGAATACCTCCACCTCCGGGGTGTAGTCCAGCATCATTTTCATAATCTCGCCGGAGGTGTGGGTGTATTTGCGGTTGTCGCCAACCACGATGATCAGCTCCGGACAGCAGCGTTTGGCTTCCCATACAGCCATGCCGGTCCGGACGCCGAATGCCCTGGCCTCGTAGGAACTGGTGGTGATCACGGTGCGTTGTCCGCCGCCGGTGACGGCAATGGGCCGGCCCTGCAGGTCCGGGTTGGTTGATTGCTCCACCGAGGCAAAAAACGCATTCATGTCTATGTGCAATATGGTGCGGTGTCCCATCTGAATCACCCTAATCCGGTCCCTTGCAGGGGCAATCGTGCAGATCGAACGCGGCGTACCAGCATGGGCACGACCAACATCGCGCCCAGGACGATCAGCATCGTCGTATTCGGGTCTCGAAAGTACGCGTTCAGGCGCAAGGTCGCCAGCGCGATGACAGCGAAATAAAGCATGTCCCCGGCGATGGCAAAGGCCCAGCCGGCAAGGAATCCGTGGCCGGCGGCGAGCGCCGAGGCACGGCCGGTCATGGGATCAACGCCAAAAGCAATCATGACGAGCGCAATGGGGCCTGCGCCCGTACCGCTAAAGTGTGTCACGCTGCGAGCCGTTGCTGTCTTTAAAATGTTGCCGAGACGAGCCAGAAACGGGATTTTTCCGCACACCATGGTGAGAAGCCGCAGGATCGGCTCGAAAGCAAGGGCAAGGGCAACATCAGAAACCAGGTAGAGCAGTGTGGTGATGGGCCACGCCAGCCCCTTGGCATGGGCGAGCATGACACCGGCCGGGATTCCTCCGCCAACGGGTATAATAAAGAGCTTAAGCACTTGCAGCATGATGGATGTTGACGGTACTGAAGCGAAAATTTGTTTGGACAGCGGGAAAGTGGTCATTGGGATCCTGATACAATGATAGCGGTCAATTATGCGTCAGTGGAGTTAGACGGTCCCGATTTGCTCCTGGCCGCCGACAGCTGTTATGGGTATCCTCCTCTTTTGTACGGATCAGGTGCGCCAGGTGATATCGACCGGTTTGCGCTTCGGTGGCCTCAAGTAATGGAACAGCGGGTATCCCAGCATCATGGCGTAAATCGACAGATGCTCGGGGGGGAGGTTCAACCCCACACGCAATGGCTCCCATTGGGCAGCGGCCATCTGGAAAAAACCGGCCCAGCACGTACCCAGTCCAAAGGCGGGGGCGGCAATATCCAGGTGCGAGAGGGCGATGATGGCGTCTGTTTTGGCGGCAACGGCGTCCCGGTGGGCATAGGCCACCACCAGGTGCGGCGCCATGCGGCAGATCGGGTCGTCTCCGTTGTCCCAGGCCCGGATGATGTCTTCAAAGCTGAAGTAAGAGGTCAATGGCGATTTTGAACTTACCATAGATCTCATCCAGTCCACGGCAAATCCGGTCAAGCGCCGCACTTCCCCGGTATCGTAAATGACGAGCCAGCGAACGGCCTGGCTGTTGCTGCTGCTGGGGGCGTAGCGGACGATATCCATCAGATGTTCAATTACCGGCCGTTCAACCGGTTCCTCCCGGTAGCTGCGGATGGAGCGCCTCATACGCAGATAGGCCCCGAGTTTTTCCGGTTCGATCCGGGCGTCATCCGCCTCGCAGAGGGGCTGGATGTTCGGGTCGAGGCGTTCGTCGCTCACCACCAGAGCCCCGGTCGGGCAGGCCGCGTAGCAGTGCCCGCAAAGGATGCAACGGGAGGCGCCTTCGGCAACATAGGTGGGGTATTCGCCATCGGCAAGCCTGACGATGCCTATGGGGCAGGCTGTTACGCACATGCCGCAACGTGTGCAGATCTGGCTGTTTATGGAAAGTTCCGGCATCTGGTCTCCTTCTGTGGATGGTCCGGGAAGCGCCCAACACCCCGTCTAGACGGAATGCTCACACCTGAATGTCGGTTTCATGGAAGTTCCCGATGCGTCTGGCTTCCTGGAAAAAGATGGTCCCCAGCATCACATCGGCCACCGCACTGGCTATGACACCCACGGCTATGAGCAGCACCGAAGCCAGGCAGACACCGGTTATGATGTTCAGCCAAATGTATGGTCGTTTGAATCCGCCCAGATCCTGCTCCAGGGCAAAAAGGCGCAACCCGAGGCCGATCTGGGCAATACCCAGCAGAATTACCAGGGTGATCAAAATCGGGCCGAGTTGTTCTTCCCCCTGGGGGATTAAAAGGCTGGCCGTTGAGGTTATGGCATAGATCAAGTTGAGTATGATCAGTGCGAGGATAACTGGGTCGGCTTTTTTGAAGGAGCAGTTTCTGACCAGCAGGCTGCGGAAAGTGAGCGCCAGCGCCACGAAGATAACGGTCCCGATCCCTTGCAGGGCCAGGTGGATTGCCAGGGCTGTGTCGTCATGCCGCCCTTCGAGCTGATAGGAAACCAGGAACATCGGCATGGTCAACAGGGCGCTTGCCATGGCCAGCATTCCTGCCGACTTGAGGATGATGGGCTTCAGGGGCTGTATTGCACGGTGATTTTTCATATTCACGATTCTATGACAAAAACGGCTGTTCGCCAAGCAATCATGTCGAGCTGCCGCATACGCAATATGTTGGCGATTAGTGTGGTCATATCCTGCCGGGCTCTCACACGAACCGGGCTGTTTGAGCGAGTAAGATTTCTCAATAACTGCTAAAATAATTCAGAACAGATTCACGTTCACGCGACTAACTCCCTGTTTGGAAAGGACAAGCTTATGAAAAGAACAGTAATGAAAATGCTCGTGTCGCTTGTGTTGGCGCTCCTGGCGGTTTCCTGCGCCCCAGCACCGGTGTCCTTGTCCATGTCCCGGCAATTGGCCGGACTCTCTCACGCCAAATACAATAAAGTTCTGGTAGTCGGAGCTTCAGCCAAGCTTGAGCGGCGGCAGATTTTCGAGGAGGTCTTTGTCGAGGAACTTAAACGCCATGGTATTGATGCTGTTCCCAGTTATCTGGTTGTAAATACCGGTGAAGCACTTTCAAGCAAAAATTTGGGGGATGCTGCACACAGGTCGGGCGCTGATTGTGTCCTCATAACCGGGCTCGTTGACATCAAAAAGGAATTAAAGGTCGAACCCGGGAGCGAGAGCGTCATGTTTAAACCGGTTACGGTTTATCCCGGCTCGGAAGATTGGAACCCGAGGTATGAAATCGGTTACGCAGAAACTGTTGTACGCGAACCACCCACGGTTATCCCGCACCTCAAGGTATCCTTGGAAACGAAGCTGTTTGATGTTTCAACCGCACGGATGGTCTGGTACGGTCTTACAACTTCCGGCGAAGTTGAAAATCTGAAAAAGGCGACCGCGGAATTTGCCGATGTCATTATCAAGGCCTTGACCAAGGACAGGATGTTATAATCGGGTGCTTTCATTCTGCACTGGTTTAGTCGCTGAGATTCACATCCCAAGGGTTTGTTTGTCATTCAACAGCAGCTCCAGCGTTCGATTCGCATCTTGCAACTTTTCCTTCAGCTTCTTTAATTCATCGGGGCTGTACACCCTTGTTCCCTTTGCAATCTCTTCATTCAGCCGATTGATCTTTTGCTGCAAAGATTCGGCTTGCATCTCGCAATTTTTTAATATCAACAGGCATTCGTCTTTTTGCCCCTGATTATTGGGCACCTGATCGCCTGCATGCAGCGGCATGGAAAAAAACAACACACCTATCACAATAACCGAGATTGTTAACCGTAATATTTTCATGACGCATCTCCTTAAATTATTTCAGTATTTATATGGTAGTCTAATATGCGTGTAAAATGCAATTTCGGCGATTGAAGGCAAAGGCAGCAACATTGCTCAGCATCAGCGGTGTGCCATTTGTAACAAGCTGAACAATTGCCTGTTGATGAACTAATGGCATATTCCACGGAATTCCCCTGACAGTTTAGCAAATCATCAAGGTCATCCGATTGAAATCAATTGTCATGGGGATTGGTTCGGCAGTAAGAAGTTCGCGACACGGTCGGAAATCGGTAAAGCAGGGCTCCGCCTACTCGACAACATGGAGACTTGCATGTCTGAGGTTGTAGAAACGAAAACACCTTTTACCTGTAACAATGAACGCCAGCGAATTATGCTTCAGTTGCCAGAGGATATGAGGTTGACATTGTGCCGGCGGCGAATGGCTTGGCCGGGGGCAACGATCTGCTTCAGTTTTCCAGAAACTGCACGCCGATATGATCTGCGGTTTTGCGCACGATCTTGCCTGAGTAGGTAACCGGACTTAACAGCAATACCTTTAATACACATGGATCTCCAACCTGTATCGAGGGCGGAACTGTAGTATTCATGTCTATTGATGCGCCGGTGGTGGAAATGTTGTCAAGCAAACAAGAATATTTTTTGTTGTTGATATGCAGGATGCATTTTGTAACAAACGCTACCCTCTGATCACTTCTTTCTATCTCCATGTGTATTGCCTCAAATCATAAATTTTGCAGCCGATTTAAATAATATTATACGAAAAAATGGTTGGTTACGGAATACAATAGATTTTATTCCAGAACCTTTTTAATACATTAATGGTTTCTTTGCGACAGGAAATTGCAAATTAATGCATATTAATTGCATCGCGTGCCGCCCAATTCCCACCTATCACCCCCTGCCTTACCAAACTGTAATGTTCCCGTAAGCAAC
>PJFB01000003.1 GCA_003574895.1 Geobacter sp. | reverse complement strand
TTGCAAGGGGCAGGTCGCTTATTTTCTACTGACAGACATGATGTCTTATTGATGGGCCCCCGCTCAACCTGCCATTTGGAACATGCTCTTTGATATTTACGTAACATGCTGAAGTTTTAGAATATAAACATTGTATAACATACCTATTTGGGACAGATCAGCGTAAACCGCTCAATATCCGCTTTGTCACTTATCCAAATCCTATGAAACCAAAAATAGCCGCATCCCAAGCTCGGTGACATACACGGAAACGGTATCTGTTCCCACATCGCCACTACGTTTTATTGTCTCGCGGACATCCTTCTTGCGGATGGGAAAAAACGACAAACACCTCCCTTTTCCAACATCCGTGCCATAATCTGCAAAACCCCAAGGAATGGGCCTTTGCCGGGCGCTATTGTCCGTATGGGGTCGAAATGGGGTGATCTTGGTTTGATTCGGGGGTGGTGTAGTGTAAAGGATCTTTACACGTAATGGGGAAAAGCCTGCAACCGGCTGATGTGAAAGGATTAATCGAAACGTAAAGTTTCTTTACACTTTTTTTAATGTTGCCCGTAAACCTACGCCACAAGCGGGTTTGCGGCAGTGTAAAGAAACTTTACGCTTGTTGGGCAAGTGCCCGGAAAATGTGTTTCTGAGTTACTCGATCAGGCCCAGCCTTTCAGGCCAATCACGAGTCTGCCGACTGCCGGAGTACTGGCTTGATATCCACCACCGGCGTGCCGTCAAGGGCTTCCAACGGGCCCACCTTCAACCTTGTGCCCGCGATCTCGCGCACCGTGACGCGATGCAGGCCGAGGGGATTGGGGCGGTCCGGCGAGCGGGTCTTAAAGACGCCGGTCAAAGGTAGGTTCATATTCCGGCCTGGGTGAACCTTCAATGTGCTCCGCTGTGCCAAGTGAAACCAGGTGATCACGATTAGTTCATCGCCTGCGCCGATGCCGTCAAGCCCCTCGGCAACAGCGGGGTCCAGTTCGAGCCAGGCATCGGGCGCGCCCTCGTAGCCCTGGCGGGGGGCTGCCTCACGGCTGGTCAATTGGGAGCGGACTACGCCGATCGGGTTTAGCGTGTAACCGTTTTCAGTCATGACTACACCTTGGGCAGGAACACGAACAGCGAAAGGGAGAGCAGGGACAAGGCCCACATGCCGGCCTTTACCTCGCCGACCCGGCCGGTACAGACCTTCAGCAGCACATAGGTGATCATGCCCGACGTCATGCCGACGCCGATGTTGTAGGTGAAGATCATCAGCACGATGGTCAGAAAAGCCGGGATCAGTTCGGTCAGGTCGCTGAAATTGATCTGGGTTATGGGGTTGATCATGAACGAGCCGATGACGATCAGGGCAATGCCGTAGGCGTGGGGCGGCACGATGGTGAAGAGCGGGGCGAAGAACAGCGACAGGGCGAACAGGGCCGCGACCACCAGGGCCGAGAAGCCGGTGCGTCCGCCTTCTTCGATGCCGGCCGCCGATTCGATGTAGGCGCCGGTGGTGCTGGTGCCCAGCAGCGGGGCGGCAATGGTGGCAAGGGCGTCGGCCATCATGGGGCGCTCTATTTCCGGCAGGTTGCCGTTCTCATCCAGCAGGTCGGCGCGCATGGAAAGCCCGATCAGGGTGCCGATGGTATCCAGAAAGGCCATGATGAAAATTACCATGACAACCGGGAAAAAGTGGGGGTTCAGCGCCCCGGCGATATCCAGCTTGAACATGATCGGTGTCAGCGACGGCGGCATGCTGACGATGCTGGAGGGCAGGGGGGTGATGCCGGCGATGATGGAGCCGATTGTGGTGGCGATGATGCCGATCACCAGGGCGCCGTGCACCCGGCGGGCCATCAGGACCACCACCAGCATGAACCCGGCAATGGCCAGCAGCACGGACGGTTGGGAGATGTTGCCCAGTCTGACCGGGGCCCCCGGTACGCCCAGCACCACCAGCCCGGTTTCATTCAGACCGATGAAGGTCAGGAACAGGCCGATGCCCACGGCAAAGCTGGCCTTGAGGGACATGGGGATCGATTCGGCCAGCCAACTGCGGATCTTGAGGACGGTCAGCAGCGCAAAGAGGACCCCGGCGATGAACACGGCGCCCAGGGCCACTTGCCAGGTGTATCCCATGACCTTGACCACCACGAAGGCGATGAAGGCATTCTCGCTCATGTACGGGGCAATGGCAAAGGGGCGCCGCGCCCAGAGCGCCATGATGGTGGTGCCGATTACCGCTGCCAGGATCGTGGCGGTCACCGACGACCCCCGGGGGATGCCGGCGTTCTCCAGGATGGCCGGGTTGACGATGATGATGTAGGCCATGGTCAGGAAGGTGGTCACCCCGGCCAGGGTTTCCTGCCGATAACTGGTTTTGTGGCGCTTGAACTCGAAAAAATTATCCATCTGCTACAATCCTTTCACCGCGTAGATTCCGGGGGCGTTGCGCCAGTAGCCTTTATAATCAAGCCCGTAACCGAACAGGAAACGGTCGCCGATCTCGATACCGGTAAAGTCTGCCCGCATGCCTGGTTTTACCTTGCGTTGATGCAGTTTTTCCACCAGCACGGCCATGGAAACCTCAGCCGCTCCCTGCTGCCGGCAGTAATCGGCAATGGCCGCCAGCGTCACACCTTCGTCGAGAATGTCGTCCAGCAGCAGGACCGTTCTCCCCTTCAGCTCCAGTTGCGGCTTGACCAGCCAGTTCAGGCCGGCGCCGCTGGTTTCGTGGCCATAGCGGGTCGCGTGGATATAGTCCACCTCCAGGGGGAACACGAGCTTGGTCAGGAGCTGGCCGGAGAAAATAAGCCCGCCGTTCATGACGCAGATCAGTATGGGGTTTGCCTTTGCGAACTTGTTGGTGATCTCGCCAGCCATGCGTGCGATGGACGCTTCCACCTCCGCTTCCGTAACCAGCAGATCGGCATCGGACAGTACGGTGCCGGCCTCTTCGATGTTCATATCATATCCTCTTCCGTTTGTGTAAGTTGCGTTTCAATCCCGCAGTTTTGCTCAAGGAAATCCGTTGCCGGTGCGTTTTCTTCTTCCTGCTCGCCGGCAGGGAGGATCTGGTTCAACAGTACCGCCAGCACGCCGCAGAGGCTGATCCCCTGGAGGCTGAAGCTGCCGATCGTGACCCCAAGGCCGCCGATGCCGGTCACCAGGGTAACGGAAACCAGGCAGAGATTGCGCGGCTTCATCAGGTCAACCTTGCCGTCGACGATGGTTTTCAGACCGATGCCGGCGATGGAGCCGAAGAGCAGGATCATGATCCCGCCCATGACCGGCATGGGGATGGTCTGCAGCAGGGCGCCGAACTTGCCCACAAAGGCCATCAGCATGGCAAAGCAGGCCGCCCAGGTCATGACCACGGGGTTGTAGTTGCGGGTCAGCATGACCGCGCCGGTGACCTCGCCGTAGGTCGTGACCGGCGGGCCGCCGAACAGGCCCACAATGTTGACCGCCAGGCCGTCGCCGAGCAGGGTGCGGTGCAGGCCGGGCTGCTCGGTGTAGTCGCGGCCCACGACGGAGCCGATGGCAAGGATGCCCCCCACGTGTTCGACAATGGGGGCTATGGCCACCGGGATCATGAACAGGATGGCCGCCAGGTTGAATTGGGGGTGGCCGAATTCCGGCACCGCCAGCCAGGGTGCGTTGATCACCTTGCTGAAGTCAACCAGCCCCAGGAATAGGGAGGCGGCATAGCCCACCGCCACGCCCACCAGGATCGGCACCAGCTTGAGCAGGCCCCGGGCGTGGATGGCGGTCAGCATGGTGGCGGTCAGGGAGATGGCGGCAACGCCCAAGGCGGTACCGTAGGGGACAACCTGGGTATTGCCGGCCTTGCCGGTGGCCATGCTGATTGCCACCTGGGCCAGCCCCAGGCCGATGACCATCACAACCGGCCCGATCACCACGGGCGGCAGCAGGTGGTGGATGAAGCCGACTCCGCGCCATTTGACCAGGGCGGCGGCAAGGTAATAGAAAAAGCTGGCCGCTGCCAGGGCGCCCAGGGTGGCGGGCATGCCCCAGGTCTTGACCGAATAGATCACCGGGGCGATGAAGGCAAAGGAGGAACCGAGGTAGATCGGCACCTGGCGCCTGGTGCAGATCTGGAAGATCAGGGTGCCGATGCCGGCGCCCAGCAGCGCCAGGCTGGGATTTAGCCCGGTCAGGAGGGGGACGAGCACCGTCGCGCCAAAGGCGACGAAGAGGATCTGGGCGCCGGAAAGGGCGGTGCGCCAGACCGGTTCTGGGGACGTGGACATTGGGGGATGCTCCTATTTCGTACCGAAGATTTTATCCCCGGCATCGCCCAGGCCGGGAAGGATATAGCCCACTTCGTTGAGGCGGTCGTCAATGGAGGCGACGTAGATTTCCACGTCGGGGTGGGCCCTGTTGATCCTCTCCAGCCCCTCGGGGACCGCCACCAGGAAGAGCCCCTTGATCCTCGGGCACCCGGCTTTTTTCAGCATCTCGATGGTGGCCAGCAAGGAACCGCCCGTGGCGAGCATGGGGTCGATGATCAGGGCGGTGCGTTCTTCCATGCCGCTGGTGAACTTCTCGTAGTAGGCCACCGGCTCCAACGTCTCCTCGTTGCGATAGAGGCCCACCACGCTGACCTTGGCGCTGGGGATCATGTCCAGGACCCCGTTCATCATCCCCAGGCCGGCCCGCAGGATCGGCACGACCGTGATCTTCTTCCCCTTGATCTGCTGGACCTGGACCGGTCCGGCCCAGCCGTTGACGGTAATGGTTTCGGTCTCAAGATCCTTGGTCGCCTCGTAGGTCAGCAGGCGCCCGATTTCGGAGGCCAGCTCGCGGAACTGCTTGGTGCTCAGGTCGGCCTTGCGCAGCAGGCCCAGTTTGTGCTGGATCAGGGGATGTTTGACTTCGTAGACGGCCACGTGGGGACTCCTTGCATGAAAATGTGTTTGTTTAAACTAAACCAAAATACAGATCAACTGCGGACCGGTCAAGTGTTGGAATTTTATAAACCCGCAATAATTAAGTGGTTGTCACGGATGTCCGGGGGTGAAGGCGTGTTGTGTCTGGTTGGGAGGACTGTGCTTGCAAACCGAGCCCGGTCAATAGTAGGATGGCCAGGGTTTCAGCGGCAGCCGGTTCCCTGAAATCATCAAACTCTCAAAAACCCACCAATGGACGAGGATAACAGCATGGACTCACACGCACGTGAGCTGAAGGGAACAATGATCGGTCTCACGGCCATTATAATGTGGTCAACCCTGGCCACGCTTACCTCCTATTGCAAGGCAGTCCCGCCGTTTCAGCTGACAGCCATGGCGTTCACCATCGCCACGGGGATCGGGCTGGTCTGGATGAGGTGCCAAGGGCATGCCATGGCAAACCTGCGGCGGTTGCCGCTGAACGCCTGGTTGCTGGGGGTCTCCGGTCTCTTCGGCTTTCACTTCTTTTACTTCATGGCGCTCAGGCATGCCCCGGTCGTGCATGCCAGCCTGATTTCCTATCTTTGGCCGCTCCTTATTGTTCTCATGTCAGCCTTGCTGCCTGGGGAACGGCTTCGCTGGTATCATCTGGTCGGCGCCCTGGCCGGACTGATCGGCGCCTCCCTCCTCGTGACCGGCGGCAGCTCTTTCTCGCTGGGCTCGGCTTTTTTCGTCGGCTATGGTTTTGCCTTGTTGTCAGCTGTCACCTGGTCGGGCTATTCGGTTCTCTCCCGGCTTTTCCAAGCGGTGCCGAGTTATTCGATTTCCGGTTTCTGCGGGGTAACGGCAGTCCTGGCCTTTGCCTGTCATCTGCTTTTCGAAACAACCGTCGTGCCTTCCGGTCTTGGCTGGCTGGCAGTTCTCGGGCTGGGGCTCGGGCCGGTCGGAGGCGCCTTTTTTACCTGGGACGTGGGGGTCAAGACCGGCAATATCAAGGTGCTGGGCGCTCTTTCCTACGCCGCGCCCCTGTTGTCTACCTTTCTGCTGCTTGCGTTGGGAATGGCCGAGCCCAGTTGGGCTCTCGGGGTGGCTTGCCTGCTGATTGTCGGCGGCGCGCTTCTCGCGTCCGGGGACATGTTGTTCCGGCTCGGGAAACAGCTCTCGTCGAATTGACGCGGGGTGGAACAGCTGCGGATTCCAGCCGGATCCGCAGCACCTTGACCCGTGCGGGCATCTGCTCCCGGCCGGTCCGTCCGCACAATGTTATTCTTCCGCGTTTTTGCTGATCAATTCGACAATCCGCTGGTAAAGCTGGTCCCCGTCCTTGCCGGTCACCTTTTTTTTGTCCACTGTGGCCATGGGGGTTTCGCGGCAGGCGCCGCACTGCTTGACGCAATCCTTGATCTTGATGTTCAGCGCGGGGAATTCTTCTTTCAGGCGACGATAGACCTTGCCCTTGCCTTTGTTATGTTCACAGAAACGGATCTTCATCTCAGACTGCCGGCTGTGCGCCCGCCGGGGGCACGAAAACCCGTTGGCCCATTTCGGAGTCGATCATCAGAATGCCGTGGCCATTGTCGCCAACCAGTTTGAGCTTGGCGATCAGGTCGCGGTCGTTGTTCTCCTCCTCGATCTGTTCGGTCACGAACCACTGCAAAAAGATTCGGGATGCATGGTCCTTTTCCTGGACCGCCTGCTCGCTCAGATCATTGATGCGGGCCGTGATTAGCTGTTCGTGGGCCAGGGTCTTCTGCATCATGTCCAGCAGCGACGAATATGTGTTGGGAACAGCCTTGCTGGCCAGCATGGTGATATTTGTTCCCTGATCGACCAGGTAGGTGTAGAACTTCATGAAATGAACCATCTCTTCACGGTATTGCACCATGAACCAGTTGGCGGCCCCCTTGAGGCCGAGCTCGTTGGCACAGGACGACATTGACAGGTACAGGTGGGCGGAATATAGCTCAAAGTTCATATGTTTGTTGAGTGATTCGGACATTTTTTTACTGATCATGACTGTTTGGTCTCCTTTTCGATTTTGGTGGCAATGGCGCAACACGTATATACCGGACTGCATATCAGGTTCAACTTCGACATGCAAGCGTGAACTGGCGGGCTGCCTGTCCCATGCATAGTTGCTTCCGCAAGGCGCGGGTACCGGATCTGTGCCCGGCTGGATTTTGTGGCGCCCCCATTTGTGGACATCAAGGTAAAGTTGATCAATATTAGAGCCGTGTTGCTGTTTTTTGCAGAACAGGAGCTCTGATGACAAAAGTAGATGCGCAAATACAAGTAATAATACCTGTTGACAAGACACAACACTTATTTTATCTAACAACCGGCAATAGTCTAATTAAAACAATATTAATATTTTATTATTAGGGCATGTGGTAATGGGGCTTGTTTCCAGTTTGATAATCCTTGATCAAGTTGCGTTCCATGGGCAAAACATCCTGCCGGTTGCTTGAAGTCGCATTTCTGGTGGCCGTAACTTGATTGTTCCGATAACAGATTGTATGGATAAAGGCGTTAATGGAGTGCTTTGTCATACCGGCTTTGGTTTTCTTGATGCGGGCGTCTTTCGCGCCCGGTGGCCGAAGGCCGGGGATGAGGCAAGGTTTTGACCTTAACGCGATTAGCCAACCGAAATCAATATACGGGCGAACATGCCTGGAGGAGGCTCAAATCGATGAAGATCACGCGTATGCAAATTTTGTCCGGCCTGGTTGTGACGGCACTCTTTATGGGGCTGAACGCCTTTGCGCAATCAAAGGCCGATTCGACGGTTGCGCCGGCTGAGCTCAAGGCCCCGACAACAGCGGTAAAAAGCATCATTGACTCCCGTATCGATCGCTTGTCCAAAGAGCTGAACCTGACTGCCGAACAGCAGGCCGCAATCAGGCCAATCATGGAAGACGAAGTAAACAAGCTGAAAGAGCTTCGGAAGAAAACCGGTCTGAATGCCACCGAGCGTAGGGCAAAGCTGCATGAGTTGCGGCAAGATACCTCGAACAAAATGCGTTCCATCCTGACCGAGGAACAGCGGCAAAAGTACGAATCGTATCGGAAAGAGTTGCGGGAACGTTACCAGAAAAGAATATCAAACAGTCCCGCTAAGTAAGATGGGGCTTGCTTTGCGGCCAGTTCGCGGCCATACATAAGCAAACATGCCTCATTGATTGGGGAGCATCTCAAAAGACCGGCGTATCTCCTCCATGCGGCTGCGATTCTTGCCCAGATCCCAATAACCGAGCCTGGCCGCTGAACGGACCAGGATCTGGCCATTGGCGGGGTCCAGCACGAACAAGCCATCGTCCACAAACCCCAGGAACGTCCTGAACTCGACCCGGATGACTGTGTCGTCCGCGGCAATAATCTTTGTGTCACTGCGTTGGGCCAGCAGTTCGCGCAGCTTCACAAAGGCAGGCGCCCCATCGCTCGCCATCTTGAACGGCGCAATATAATGGCTGTCCGTGGCCTGGCTGGAGACGCAATTGGGCTTGGCGGGGCAGGGGGGCAGAGACGGTCCGGCATTGGCCAGCATGCTTGAAGTCATGAGTATCACCAGTGTCAGGATAGGTATCATGTTTGATTATCCCTTGGATTCGGAAAAACGCCAGCTGCCGGATCACGCATTGCCGTTTTGGTCCGATTACCACAGATGCAGATTGAAGGGCTGCTCTCCGATGGCGGTCTGGAGTATGGCAATCACCAGCGGAATGGTGAATAGCGACAGCGCCGTGGAGAGGAAGATGCACCGTGAGGCGAGCCTGGTGTCGCCGTCGAATTTTTCGGCAAACATGGCCGTGTTGGCTGCCGCTGGCATGGCCATGCTGATTACGCAGATTCCCAGGACCATTCCCTTGATCCCCAGGAGGGTCAGGACCGCCAGTACCAGCAGCGGCACCACCAGAAGGCGCACCGCGCTGGCGTAATAGACCGCCAGGCCGGAAAAGAGTTCGCGCAGCCGCGTGTCAGCCAGGGTCGAGCCGATGACGATCATCGACAGGGGCGTGGTGGTCGAGCCGACCAGGTCGCAGGCCTTGAGCAGCGGCGCTGGCAGTTTCAGCGAGCCTATGAAAATGATCAAGCCGGCAACGACCGACAGCACTCCCGGATTGAAGATCCCTTTTTTCAGCGCCTGAATCCCCTTTTCGCCGGTGAACAGCATCACCCCCAGGCTCCACAGGGCAATGGTGAATGGCACGCCGAAGATGGAGGCGTAAAAGATGCCGATCTTGCCGTACAGGCTCTGCAGCACCGGATAGCCCATGAAGGCGCAGTTGGAGAATGTGGTCATGAAGCGCAACACGCTGCGGGTTTCCTGGGGGTGGCGGCGGTAGAACAGGCCGCTGCCGAAATAGATGGCCACATGCAGGCCAAAGGATGCCAGCAACAGCTTGCCGGCAGTGGCGAGCATCTCCTGGTTGAACTCAAAGGTGAAGGAGACCAGGATCATCAGGGGCAGGGTCACGTTGAGAATCAGTTCGGTGATCCCGCGGTTGACGGTGGCGTTGATGATATTCTTGCGGCGGGCATAGTAGCCGGTGGCCATGATCATGAAAAGGACAACTACTTCGGAAACAATATCGGTCTGCATGCTGCAAATCTCCTGTTTGCGGTACTGTCGGTCTTAAGAGCCGCTGTTGAACAGCTGGCGGTAATGGGGACGTGCTTTGTCGGTCAGGATGCCGTCGAAAACCACATCTAAAATGGTACGGAAGGCCTGATCGATAGTGAAGGGTGACGTGGCAAGCACGCTTGAATTGATAATCCCCATGATGGCGCTGATGTAAATCTGGACCAGCAGTTCTTTGTTGATGTCGCTGCGCAACGCGCCAAGCCGGATGCCGTCTTCGATGAACATGACGAAGTTGCGGTTGATCTCGTCCCGCCGGAATGACTCCAGTTCCGCTGCCAGTGAAGGATTGAAGACCCGCAGGTCTTCATGGAACTGGGGGCCGATTTCAGTCAGTTCCTTGCCCACATTGATCCAGAGCCAGTGGATCTTTCCGGTAAAATCAGAGTCGGACTCCACGGTCTCGCGGAACAGGGCATGGATGCGGTCGGTCTTGAGGCGATACACGGCCCGCACCAGGTCGTCCTTGGAGGGAAAGAGCCGGTAGATGGTCTTCTTGCTCATGCGCAGCTCGCGGGCCAGGTCGGCCATGGTGACCCGGGCAAAGCCCCGTTCCAGGAATACCTGGCTGGCGATGGCCACGACGCGCTCCTGGGCGCGCTCATCATTCGGTAATAGTTCCATCATGCCTCTCGATACCTCAGAAACCCAAAATGTAGTTTACGGTTTCCAAGATAGTCCGGGTCAGCGTTCTTTGTCAAGGGCTTTGACAGCCACGTTTCGGCGTGAATATTTAAATTTTTCCCTTCTCCCTGAGGGAGAAGGTGGCCGAAGGCCGGATGAGGGGGCAGCGGTGCAGAGATGTCCAGCACTTCCCCCTCACCCTAACCCTCTCCCTCAGGGAGAGGGTTAGGTTTCCGGACCTTCCCGCGCCCAAAATTTTAATAATTGAATTTGTCGGGTGGAGAGGTGCATAATCTATCCCGATGAATATGCGCCTCCTTGTAACCGCACTTCTGTTCCTGCTCCCCCTGCTGCCTCCGTCGGCCCGTGGCGTTGACGCACCTCCCGCCCAGCCCGCGGCGCAAAAGGTCATCATCGTCGGTGGCGACCGGGACTATCCCCCCTACGAGTTTATCGACAAGGACGGAAAACCGGCCGGCTACAATGTGGACCTCACCCGGGCCATAGCCGACGTCATGGGGATGAAGGTGGAGTTTCGCTTCGGCGGATGGTCCGAGATGCGCGCCGCCCTGATGAATGGCGAGATCGATGTCCTCCAGGGCATATCTTTCTCGGAAGAACGCTCCCGCACCATTGCCTTTTCACCCCCCCATACCATCGTCCATCACGCCGTGTTTGCCCGTAAGGATACGCCGCCGGTCAAGTCCATCGAGGAGTTGCGCGGCAAGCAGGTCATCGTGTTCCGTGACGGCATCATGCATGACACGTTGCGGGATCTCGGCTTCAGCGGCAACCTGCATTTCACCGCCACGCCGGCCGACGCCCTGCGCCGCCTCTCTTCCGGTGCGGACGACTATGCAGTCGTCGCCATCCTGCCCGGCATGTATCTCATCCGGGAACTCCACCTGACGAATTTGGTTCCGGTGGCGACAAACATAGCAGCCCAGAAATACTGCTATGGCGTGAAAAAGGGGAATGACGAGCTGCTGACCCGCTTCAGCGAAGGGCTTGCAATCCTGCGTCAGACCGGCCAGTATCAGGCCATCTACGACAGGTGGCTGGGCACCCTGGAGCCGCCGCGGCTCCCCTGGGCCAAGGCCTTGCGCTACGGTGCCTTTGTACTGGTGCCGCTGCTTTTGATCCTCGTGGCAACGGTGGTCTGGTCCCGGACCCTGCAAAAGAAGGTGGCCCAGCGCACCAGGGAGCTGGCCCGGGAAGCGGCGGAACGGAAACGGGCCCTGGAAGAGCTGCGACGACATCAGGATAAACTCATTCAGGCCGATAAGATGACTTCCCTCGGGATTCTCGTTTCCGGCGTGGCCCACGAGATCAACAATCCCAACGGTCTGATCCTCCTCAATATGCCGATCCTCAAGGAGGTCTACCGGGATGCGGAAGAGGTGCTGGAGTCCCATTACCGCGAGTCCGGCAACTTCATGCTCGGCGGCTTGCCCTATGCGCGGATGCGCAACGAGGTCCCCCACCTGCTGGATGAGATGCACGAGGGGGCCAAGCGGATCAAGCGCATTGTGGAGGAACTGAAGGATTTCGCCCGCAAGGACGACAGTCCCGGCGATGCCCTTTTCGATCTGAACAGCGTGGCCCAGGCAGCTGTGCGCCTGGCGGACAGCACGATCCGCAAGGCCACGGTCAGGTTTTCCGCCGAGTATGCGGCAGACCTCCCCATGGTGCGCGGCAACTCCCAGCGCATCGAGCAGGTGCTGGTCAACCTGTTGCTCAACGCCTGCCAGGCCCTGCCCAATACGGAATGCAAGATAACCCTGGCCACGTTCCGGGTCGGCAACGCCCGGATCGCGGCGCTCAGCGTGACTGACGAAGGGGTCGGCATAGCGCCCGAACATATCCCGCGCCTTACGGACCCGTTCTTTACCACCAAGCGGGAGACCGGGGGGACCGGCCTGGGGCTCTCGGTCTCGTCGGGGATTGTGAACGAGCATGGCGGAACACTCAAATTCAGTTCGACTCCCGGCGAGGGAACCACCGTGGTCCTGACCCTGCCGGCTGCCGAGGAGACACCCTAGAATGAGCGAAAACCTTTATCCCCACTTTTGCGTCCTCCTGGTGGACGACGAACCGGCCTGGCTCCGTTCCCTTGCCCTGACCCTGGAGCGCTCCGCCGGCATCACCAACATCCTGACCTGCCAGGACAGCCGGGAAGTGGCGACTATTCTCGGCCGTAACAGGGTGGGGCTTGTCCTGCTGGATCTCACCATGCCCCACATCTCGGGCGAGGATCTGCTTGCCATGATTGGGGAGCAGCACCCGGAGACCGCCGTGATGGTGATCAGCGGCATGAATCAGCTGGAGACCGCGGTGCGCTGCATGAAGCTGGGCGCCTTCGACTATTTCGTCAAGACCGTGGAGGAGGACCGGCTTGTGGGCGGGGTGCTGCGCGCCATCCGGATGCTGGAACTGCAGCGGGAAAACCAGGAGATGTCGAGCCGCTTCCTCACCGGTGAAGTGCGGCATCCGGAGGCCTTTGCCGGGGTCGTCACCGCCGACCGTGCCATGCAGGCCATATTCACCTACATCGAGGCAGTGGCGTTGAGCCCCCAGCCGCTCCTGATCACCGGCGAGAGCGGCGTGGGCAAGGAGTTGCTGGCCAGGGCCACCCATCAGCTGAGCGGTTGCCAAGGGCCCCTGGTGGCGGTAAATGTGGCGGGACTCGACGATACGGTGTTCGCCGACACTCTCTTCGGCCACACCAGGGGCGCCTTTACCGGTGCCGAGCAGGTGCGCCGGGGGATGATCGAGGAGGCGGCCAACGGCACCCTTTTCCTGGACGAGATCGGCGACCTCAGCATTGCCTCCCAGGTCAAGCTGCTGCGGCTGCTTCAGGAGGGAGAATACTTTCCCCTGGGGAGCGACCGCCCCAAGCGGCTCAAGGCCCGCATCATCGTGGCCACCCATCAGGATCTGGCGAGCAAGGAAGCCGACGGCAGGTTCCGCCGCGACCTCTATTATCGTCTGCGGACCCACCATGTCCACGTCCCGCCGCTGCGGGAGCGCAAGGGGGATATCCCGCTGCTGCTGGAGTATTTTCTCGTTCAGGTGGCCCGGAAACTGGAAAAAAGAAAGCCCACCCCGCCCAAGGAGTTGGCCCACCTTCTTGCCACCTACGATTTTCCCGGCAATGTCCGGGAGTTGAAATCCATGATCTATGACGCGGTCAGCGTTCACCGCGATCATATCCTGTCCATGGAGACCTTTCAGCGGGCCATTGGCCGGCCCGACCCGTCCGCACCCGCCATTGCCCTTGAAGGAAACCCCTTTACCTGCCTCGACCGGCTGCCCACCTTTCCGGAGGCGACGAGCCTGCTGGTCAGTGAGGCCATGACCCGTGCCCATGGCAATCAGACGATTGCCGCACGGCTGCTCGGCATCTCCCAACCCGCACTCAGCAAGCGCCTGAAGCTGGAACGCGACAGGGATTAAGCGCTGTTGCGGTATGATCGGCAAATGGTCATAACCACGGTTATTTTCATAACCCAGGTTATGATCCGCAGATCTTCCATGTTTTCAGACAGTTCCACCAATTCACTCCCAATCCCATAACAATGGTCATACCTTTTCAGCGCCCCCCAATTTTTTAAAAGCCCGCGAAGTGTTTAATTTCAACGAGTTGTATACATAATTGCAACTTGGTATCCAGCTTGCTCATACAACATTGCCTTTACACAAAAAGGCGGTGCTGCCGGTCCTGCCAAGAACAACAACAGAATGGTTGCAATATTCGCAGTTGACTCTATCGAAAGGTAAATGGGGTGAGTATGAAAACAAGGAAGTTTTACCAGCATCTGTATTTCCAGGTCATAACGGCGATTGCCATCGGAGTCGTCCTCGGCAATTTCTACCCGGAGACCGGGGTTGCCATGAAGCCGTTGGGAGACGGCTTCATCAAGCTGATCAAGATGATTATCACACCGGTCATTTTCTGTACGGTGGTAACCGGCATAGCCGGCATGGAGGACATGAAAAAGGTGGGGCGCGTCGGGGCCAAGGCGCTGCTCTACTTTGAGGTGATCACGTCCCTGGCCCTTGCCATCGGTTTGATAGTCGTAAACGTGATCCGGCCGGGCGACGGCTTCAATGCCGACGTGACCAAGCTGGACACCAAGGCCCTGGCCGCCTTTACCACCCAGGCCAAGTCACATACCATGACCGACTTTCTCCTCAACATCATTCCATCGAGCGTGGTGGATGCCTTTGCCAAGGGGGACATCCTGCAGGTGCTCCTGTTTGCCATCATGTTCGGTTTTGCCCTGTCGGCCTTGGGCGAGAAAGGCAAGGCGGTCCACAAGCTGATCGACCAGATGTCCCAGGCGTTTTTCGGGATCGTCAACATCATCATGAAGTTCGCACCCATCGGTGCCTTTGGCGCCATGGCCTTCACCATCGGCAAGTTCGGGGTCGGTTCCCTGTCAAAGCTGGGGATGCTGATGGGAAGCTTCTACCTCACCTGCATCCTCTTCCTGGTCCTGGTGCTCGGTCCCATCGGCAAGCTCTGCGGTTTCAACGTCTTCAAGTTCATCTACTATATCCGCGAGGAGCTGCTGATTGTGCTCGGCACCTCGTCTTCCGAATCGGCGCTGCCCAGGCTGATGACCAAACTTGAGAACCTGGGGTGCAAGAAATCGGTGGTGGGCCTGGTAGTTCCCACCGGTTACTCCTTCAATCTGGACGGGACCTCCATCTATCTCACCATGGCCGCGCTGTTCGTGGCTCAAGCCACCAACACCCCGCTGACCTGGGCCCAGACACTGACAATCCTGGCCGTCCTGCTCCTGACCTCCAAAGGTGCCGCCGGGGTCACTGGCAGCGGCTTCGTCACCCTTGCTGCCACCTTTGCGGCAATACCGACCATCCCCCTGGCCGGCCTGGCCCTGATCCTGGGCATTGACCGCTTCATGTCCGAGGCCCGAGCCCTGACCAACTTCGTTGGCAACGGCGTGGCAACCATCGTCGTGTCCCGTTGGGAAAACGAACTGGATGTGGCGCAGATGAAGCGGGTTTTGAATGGAGCAGCCAGTGAGGAAGAGGCGGACGGAGAGTTTTCGTTGGTCGATGAGCCGGAGCTGGCCGCCGACTGACACCTGCTGTGCGGCATATTCCGGCGCAGATCCGCTGTGCCGTTAACGTAAAAAGACCGGCTCCTTGACCGGTCTTTTTACGTTGCTGCGGTTTTGGTTCTAGGCCTGCCGGGACGTGCTAGTCCCCATCATCGATACAAACAGCACCAGGCTGACCAGGGCCACGGCGCCGGCAGCGGTAAATCCGTGGGGGTAGCCGATCCGTTTCAGGGCGATACCCATAACCGTGGCACCGGACATCATGCCCAGGTAGACACAACTGTTGTACATCCCCATGGCCAAGCCCCGCTGCACGACCGGGGCCAGGTCCGCGATCAGGGCGCCGATGGCGGTGAAGGTCAGGGCCATGCCCACTCCCATGACAACGGCGCAGCCCATAAGTTGCGTCAGTTGCACCACTTGCCCCAGCGCAGCCAGCGACACAGCCAGGAAGAACAGGCCGGCGGCCACGATCCAGCGGCGGTCCAGGCGATCGGCTGCTCGTCCTATGGGGACCCTGCCCACCACGTTGGTGATGGCCTGGGCCGCAAACACCAGGCCCACCTGGGCCGGATCATAGCCATGCAGCGACGCGTACAGGGGGAGAAAGGTCAGGAATACCCCGAAACCGATGCAACTGCCGGCGGTGGCCAGCAGGCAGGCAACCAGTTTGCGGTTGCGCATCAGCCCCATACTGGCTGCCAGGGCGGCATGGAGCTCTGTTTTGTGGCGGGGCGGACCTTTGGGCAATGCCCACTGAGCCAGCAACGCAACTATCGCCAGCAGGCAGCCGGACACCATGAACACCTGGCGGAGCCCCCAGGATTTTGCCAGAAAGCCTCCCGATGCCGGGCCCAGGGTCATGGCGATGTAGATGGCGGTGGTATACCAGCCATAGGCCTGGCCCAGGAGGTCAGGCGGCATGACATCGGCCACCAGTGACAGCATGCCCGGCGCAAAGGCGGCCAGCCCGGCGCCGAAGAGCACATAGGCCGCGGCCATCTGCCAGGGCTGGTGGCATTGGGTCACCAGCAGCGACGAGGCTGCGGTGGCGATCACGCCAACGATAATAGGGAGTTTGCGGCCGGTGCGGTCGGCCAGCAGGCCGGCGGGGATGGACAGCACCCCGGTGGTCAGCATGAAGGCGCCGTTGATCGTGCCCACCTGGGCCGGATCGGCGCCCAGGGTGGCGGCAAGGAGCGGCATGACCGGGATGCGCAGGTATGAACCGAAAAATGCTGCGAAGCCGATGATGCAAAGCAGCAGGAACGGGGCAAGGGAGTGGGTGTTGTTTTTCATATGAATATTGTTTCAAAATGAAATGGCAAGCGACAATTCTTGGATCTGCAGCTGATTACCTGAAAAACGAAATCTCGATTTCGGGAAAATATTGAGATACCGCTTCAAGTTCATGGTGGTCAGAAGTCACAAAAGGTGATTTGAAGTTACGGGCAGTTACGAGCCCAAAGCAATCCGCAAGAGAGATGCGTTTTATCGTTGCCTTGAGGTTTCCTGCATCCTGCCAGAATGGCTCAGACATGTCATCCACTGTCAGAATGCCGATATCCCTGAAATTCTGTATTGCGGCGCGAGCCGTGGGTTCGCCATACTCTCGCACAAGGTTGAAATAGACCTCGCAGAGATTGACAGCATGGGCCAGACAACGATTGTTGTTGTCAAGAAGTAGAGATTCAATTTTGTCCGCTCCCTCTTCTCCTCGTAAAAAGGCAAGCAACGCGCAGGCATCCAGCACATACTGCATCAGTGCCCCTCCAGTAGAGCTTCTGCCCGCCGCTGTTTAATAAGATCTTCGCTGCTGAATTTCATGTCGCTGTATTTGCCTTTCAAGCTGTGTACCAACGACTGCCGCTGACGCTCACGTTCAGCAAGATATGCAGACAACTCTGTCACATTATTCCGACTTTGTTTAGGGTCTTTTAAAGACTTTGTTTTTTTTTGTTGCGTGGATGCGGTTTTCATCAGGGCAATCTCCTGTTTCTGCACATGAAAGACTGGCAACGCAGTAACTCAAGTTGTTGATGATTACTCCGCTTGCCTCATTGTGAGCATGGTTTTATACTGATACACCTGAAAAGGTAGCAACGTCAAGTGGTTAGGTGAACAATGTTAGCTGTGTCAGCTACTGTGCAGGCTCAATTCCATATTAGACGGTTTCAGCTGCGGTTTACAGACCTTTTATTGTCCTGACCAGCAGCTTGTATGATCCTGCCTCATGTTCATCTGCCGGAGTCCAGGAGTCTGACTTCCCGTTGAGGGAAGGGGATGCTGATGCCTTGCTGCCGGAAGGTCTCGAGCACCGACCGGTTCAGTTCGCCGATGGCCAGGGCATAGTCGGGCACGCTGACCCAGGGGCGCACGCCGATGTTCACGGAGGAGTCGGCCAGGGTAACGACCTGGACAACGGGCCTGGGCTCCTGGAGCACGCGGGGGTTGGAGCGCAGCACCTCCTCCACGGCCCCGAGAGCCTGCCCGATATCGGTGGTGTAGGCAACCCCCACCGTCAGGTTGATCTGGCGGATTTCGCCATAGTTATGGAGTATCTCGCCGGCGATCTTTCTGTTGGGTATGACCACCCGCGAAAGGTCCACATGGCTCAGGGTGGTGCTGAACAGCGAGATGTTTTCCACCAAACCTTCTTCCTTGGCAATCGAAATGTACTCATTCACCCGGAATGGCCGGGTAAAGATGATGGTCAGGCCCGCCGCCACATTTGACAACACCCCTTGCATGGCCAGTGCTACGCCTGCGCCAGCCACACCCAGGCCGGCGATGAGGGGCAACAGGTCTACTCCCAGGTTTTGCAGGGCCATGACCAGGAACAGGACCAGGAACAGGCCCCGGACTATGCGTGTCAGCAACTGCCGGATGGTAATGTCCAGATCCATGTGCTTAAGCATTTTGTCCAACAGTCGTCCGACCCATCGCCCGAAATAGTGTCCCACCACAAGAATCAGGGCAGCTGCGAAAAGCCTGGGACCGAATTCGATGCTCAAGTCCAGCAACTTGCCTTGAGCCTGGTTCAGCGTTGCCAGCTGTCCTGTTATGGGTAAGCTTTCGAGTGCCATGATTATGATTCCCTCCATGATAATTTTATCCGGGTTAATGTGTTTGCCCCGGTACTGAGTCTATATTTGCTACCCCTTCATGGCCCTGACCAGCAGTTCGTAATCCTCCAGCAGGGACTGCAGGTCTTCCTCGTGCTCGATCTCCTGCTGCAGGATGGTCAGCACCATGTTGTATGTGATGGGGTCCTTTTCCCGGGTGATGTCCAAAAGCCGCTTGTAAACACCGATGGCGCACTGTTCGCCCTTGATGTTCTGCTCCAGCAGCACCTTGACAAAGGGGTCGTCCGGCGCGTCGTAGCCGCAGTTGGTATGCTTGTACCACTCCTCCGGCTTGGTGATCGGCAGTGCCCCCAGCTGGATGATGCGCATGGCGACCATGTCGGCGTGCATCAGTTCCTCGGTGGCATGCTGCAGCAGTTCGGCGCCCACGGCATCCTTCATGGGCCCCTTGACGACCTTGGCGCCCAGCCAGTACTGGTAGTAGGCCAGCCACTCGTCGCAGAAGGCCCTCTGCAGGAGTCCCAGCAGCTCATCCACGTCCATGCCGATAATCTCGCGTCCTTTAGATCCCATTGTGTGTTCCTCCTTATGAAATTGTGCTTCGGGTTGCCGGCTTGCAGCGTTACTTGAGCAGAGCAGGTAAACAGATTTTTCAATTGTATGAGACAATGTCCGCAAAGTAAAGCCATCGCCCGCATCTGATTACGAGACAGCGGCATTATCGGCAAAGGGGCTTGACAACATGGCTCGTGCGCTCGTATGGTGGTGGCACTTATTCTCAGGGCGGGGTGCGATTCCCCACCGGCGGTATCCCGGTTTTTCCGGGGAGCCCGCGAGCGCTTCCTCCAGCAGGAGAAGGTCAGCAGATCTGGTGCGATGCCAGAGCCGACGGTCATAGTCCGGATGAGAGAGGATAAGGCAGCTACCCACCCAATGGCAACCGGCCTGCGGTTACACTTTGTTTTGTGTGCCGGTTTGCCTGCCAACCTGCCTGCCGCCCTGAGACCAATTCCCTTTTGTGAAGGAGTAGCGTCATGTCTCAGGAACTGCTGGCCTCTTTTGGTCCCCCTACGGAACGTATTGAAAATGCCCTGGCCGCCTTGCGGGCAGGCTCGGGCGTGCTGGTCACCGACGATGAAGAACGGGAAAACGAGGGCGATCTCATCTTTTCCGCCGAGTCGTTGACAGCGGCGCAGATGGCGCTCATGATCCGGGAGTGCAGCGGCATCGTCTGCCTCTGTCTGACGCCGGAAAAGGTCGCTGCCCTCGGCTTGCCGATGATGGTGGAGCAGAACACCAGCTGCTACCAAACCGCCTTCACGGTCTCCATCGAGGCGGCTGAAGGGGTGACTACCGGGGTTTCCGCCAGCGACCGGGTGACCACCGTCCTTTCCGCCATTGCCGACCATGCCGGTCCGGGGGACCTGCACAGCCCCGGTCACGTATTCCCCCTGCGCGCCCGCCCAGGCGGCGTGCTGGAACGGGCCGGCCATACCGAGGCCACCATCGACCTGATGCGTCTTGCCGGGCTCAAGCCCTGCGGCGTGCTGTGCGAGTTGACCAACCAGGACGGTACCATGGCCCGCATGCCGGAAATCATCTCGTTTGCCAGGGAACATGCCCTGCCGGTGGTGACCGTCGCCGACTTGGTGGCTTATCGGCAGCATAGCGAGGCAGACTGCTTGGGGGGAACAAAACCTGCCCTTCTGCATTTCCCATATTTTCAGCAATAAGCTGAACCAAGGAGGATTCCCATGGACGAATTCATGCAGGCTGCGTTTGATGAGGCCCAACAAGGGCTGGCGGAAGGGGGCATCCCCATCGGGTCGGTGCTGGTGTACAACGGGACCATCCTGGGCAGAGGGCACAACCGGCGGGTGCAGAAGGGGAGCGCCATCCTCCACGGCGAGATGGATGCCCTGGAGAACGCTGGCCGCCAGCCGGCCGCGGTTTATCGGGAGTCGGTGCTGTACACCACCCTGTCTCCTTGTCCCATGTGTAGCGGCGCAATCCTTCTGTATGGCATCCCGCGGGTGGTCATCGGCGAAAACCGCACGTTCATGGGCGAGGAAGAACTGCTCCGCTCCCGTGGAGTACAGGTCGAGGTGCTGCAAAACGAGGAGTGCATCGGCCTGATGGCCAGGTTTATCGAGGAAAGGCCGGAACTGTGGAACGAGGACATCGGCGTGTGACTGGTCCGGGATTCGATGACGCAGGAGATCTTTCACAAGGTGCTGGGATAAAAAAGCCGCTGAGAGAGCGGCTTTCGGAGACAATGCATCAGGCTCTCTTTCTGCGCTGCTCTTCTTCCCAGCCAATGCAGGCAAGCTGAACGGTGCGCGGTATGGGGCGCGCACCGGAACCATAGGCGCTTACCGTGCGAACAGTGACACCGAGTTCACGACTTGCAGCAGCAAGGGATAGGCCGTTTCGGATCCGCCAGACAGTGAAGCGGTCGGCTGGGGTTTCCGAACGCTGATCAAGCATGTCGGCAAAAAGCGTGTCAGCGCCAATTTGAATATCCGCGGCAGGTGTTACTGCCGTTAATCTTGGGCGGGTTATCCGTGTAGCATGTGCCATTGTTTTACCAACTCCTCTCTGTTGTCAGCTATCCATTTCAGGGCATGGCGCAGAACCTTTGCAGGTGCTTAGCCATCCATGATATCCAGCGTTACAAGATTTATTACCTCTTCAAAATCAGGTCCCATGAGATGTACATGAGGAGGATTGCGGTCTATCTCCCTCAACGTAATCCTGATCTGAAAAGCGGTACTTTGTCGTCATGGATTAAATATATGGAAATTATTTCTATGTTACAAAAAAATGTTACTGCATATGGAGAACCGACCCTCTCTTTCCCTGATGTGCTGAATATTTAGGCATAATGCTGTCGGGACAAGGCAGTCACTAATTCAATCCGGGGTTCCAAGTCGTTATTTTCCCGGTGAAAGAAACGGCGTAGTTGCATTCTGACCTGCACATTATCGCCCGTTCAGTACAGGAACTGCGACTGTGTGCTGATCATTCAGTATAGAGTCGCAGTTTTTAGTTCCACGTCCCGGCTGTGGTGGCGGGGGTCTTGCATAGGACATACAGTGTTTATTGGGGCCGTGGTTTGACAGCTGTTTTACCGTTATCACAAGCGTCAGCTGATTCGGCCGACAGAATTCAGCACTGCAGCAATCATTGTCATATCATGTACAAAGGAGTGGTCGCTCATGTTCAATGCCGGCATGCAGGGCGGCAAGCCCCGCACCCCTTACCACGAATTCTACGCCGATGACTTTACCCCCCGGGACCACTATCGTCTGCTCTGGGATCATATCAAGGCCACCGGTAACAACGCTCTGGAGGCCAAGGCGCATGAATCCCAACTGGCCTTGCAGGCTGAGGGCGTCACCTTTACGGTGTACGGCGAAAGCGAAGAGGGCATTGAACGCATCTGGCCCTTTGATCTGATCCCGCGCATCATCACCGCTCCCGAGTGGGTAAAGATCGAATCCGGTCTCAAACAGCGGGTGCGCGCCCTTAACCTGTTCCTGGGCGATCTGTATGGTGAACAGCGGATCATCAAGGACGGCGTCATTTCGCCCGAGCTGATCTACCAGGGGCGCGACTTCCGGCGCGAGATAGTCGGCATAGTGCCGCCGCGCGGCATCTATACCCACATCAGCGGCATTGACATTATCCGCGACGAGCAGGGTGAGTTCCTGATCCTGGAGGACAACTTGCGCACCCCGTCAGGGGTCTCTTACATGATCGAGAACCGGGTTATCGAGCGCCGCATCATGCCTGAGTTTTTCAATAAATACCGTGTGCGCCGTGTCGAGCATTATCCCTCGCTGCTGCTGGCCGCCCTGCGTTCACTCTCGCCGCGCGGCAAGGACAGTGCCGAGATCGTGCTCTTGACCCCCGGCATCTACAACTCGGCCTATTTCGAACACACCTTCCTGGCCAAGGAGATGGGGGTGGAGCTGGCCGAAGGGCGCGACATGGTGACGATCAACGATATCGTCTACCTCAAGACCACCACCGGCCTGCAGCGAATCGACGTCATCTATCGCCGTATCGATGACGATTTCCTCGACCCCCTGGTTTTTCGTTCCGATTCCTCCCTGGGGATCGCCGGGGTGATCAATGCCTGGCGGGCCGGAAACGTTGCCATCGTCAATGCGCCGGGCAGCGGCATCGCCGACGACAAGGCGGTCTACCCCTATGTGCCGGACATCATCCGCTATTACCTGGGTCAGCAGCCGATCCTCAACAATGTCCCCACCTACCAGATGACCAATGTCAAGGACCGCGAGTACGTCTTCGACAACATGGAACGCATGGTGATCAAGGCGGTCAGTGAGTCGGGCGGCTACGGCATGCTGATGGGTCCTTCTTCCACTCCCGCCTTGCGCAAGGAGTTCATGGACCTGGTACAGGAAAACCCGCGCAACTACATCGCCCAGCCGGTGGTCTACCTGTCACGCCACACCTGTTACATGGACGGTGAACTGGAGGCGCGCCATCTGGACCTGCGCCCGTTCACCATCTATGGAGAGGAGATCGAGGTTGTGCCGGGAGGCCTGACCAGGGTGGCTCTGCGCAAGGGCTCACTGGTGGTTAATTCCTCACAGGGTGGTGGTAGTAAAGATACTTGGGTTTTGGCTGAGTAAGGGGGAAATATTTTATGTTAAGTCGCATAGCTGACTCAATGTACTGGATGGCCCGTTATCTGGAGCGGGCTGGCGAGACCGCTCGCCTGATGGAGATCAACCTGCTCTATCTGGTGGAGGCGGAAGAAGATATGTCTGAAGAGGAAAAATGGCGTCCGATACTGCAGATCACCTCGTCCGAGTCGCTCTATGCCGAACAGTTTGGCGATGGTGGTATCTCGACGCCACGGGTACTTCAATTTGTCAGTGCAGGTCGTACCAATCTCAGCTCCATCAGGACCTGCCTGCGTCTTTTTCGTGAGAATGCCCGGGTGGCCCGCGATCGAATCTCCAAGGAGATGTGGGAGGCGGTCAACGAGATCTGGATTGGGTTTAACGAGCGACTCAAGGGCCCGCTTACAGCCGAGCGGGCTGGCATCATTTTCGTGGAGATGCGCGGTCAGGTGGCCCGATTCAACGGTCTGCTTGCCTCCAGCATGATGCGTGGGGAGGCATATGCCTTTTATCAGCTGGGTGGCTGCTTTGAACGGGCTGATATGACCTCTCGCATCCTCGATATCAAGTACCATATCATTCTGCCGGACCTCTCAATGGTCGGATCGGCCCTGGACTATTACCAGTGGGCAGCATTGCTCAAGTCACTGTCCGGCTACGAGGCCTTCCGGCGCAGCTACCATACCGGCTTCATGCCTGCCGACGTAGCGGAGTTCGTGGTGCTGAACCGCGACTTCCCCCGCTCGATCGTCTTCTCTGTGGAGCGCATGGGGGCTGCACTGCAGATCATCGGTTTGGAACACAAGGATGCCACCAGAAGTGCCTTCGCAAGCATTCAAGAGATGGTCGCTGTTACGCAGCAACAGATTTTCGACAATGGCTTGCATGAATATCTGGAGCGTCTTCAGGAGCGTTTGTCATTGTTCCACTGGTCGCTGGCAGAAGAGTTTTTTCAGTAGAGGAGACGTAATGCGTTACCTGATAGAGCACGAGACGGTACTTGAGTATCCCCAGACAGTACGTGAACACCACATTGAGTTGCGACTGGCACCCCGGGTCGATGGTCACCAACGGGTCATGTCCTGCAGCATCGAAACAGAGCCAGCAGCAGAGCTGGCAACCTACACGGACTATTTCGGCAACCGGGTCGATTACTTCTGTGTGATTCCGCCCCATGTCCGACTGGTGACGCGCCTGAGGGCCGAAGTGGAAACGCTGAAGGAAAACCCTTTTAACTTTGAGGCGATTCCACCGGCTGGAGAACAGGAATGGCTGCGTGAAGCAATTCGGAGGGCACCGCCCTTGAACGATTATGTGCTCCATCGCAGCCTGTTGACACCCGTTGCCATGAAGCTGGCCGAAGCAGTCACGTGCGCCTTCCCGAGGTTTGATAAAGAACGCCCGATGCTGGATTCACTTCTGGAGTTGCTGGCATGGGTGCCGACGGTCCTTGAATACCGTTCCGGCACAACCGAAGTTCATGGGCCACTGGTAGAGGCGGTAAGCCAGGGGAGTGGCGTCTGCCAGGATTTCGCCCACCTTTTTATCACTGTTGCCCGCTCTTGGGGGATTCCCGCCAGGTATGTAATGGGGTATCTTGACCCCGGCATCTGTGCCACCGGTGAAGAACTTGCCACCCATGCTTGGGCCGAGGCGCTGGTGCCCGGAGCGGGATGGATCGGCTTTGATGCAACCCACAACCTATTGGCAAACGATCATTATGTGGCGGTTGCCGTCGGTCGCGATTCCTACGATGCCGCTCCCCAGCGGGGCAGTTTCAAAGGGGAGTCGGCCGGAGAGTTGCCGACTGTCAAGGTAACTGTGCAGGAACAGTAATCAGATTCCAATCGAAAGGACGACGATGTCCACACATTCACATATGAATATCGAAACATTCTTCACCATAGATATGCCGTATCGAGAACGGATGGAAATCCGGCGCACCGTATTCAAGGGGGGAGCCGGACCCCGGGTAGCCGTTGTTGCCGGTGTACATGGCGACGAGCTCGAAGGGCTCTACGTTTGTCACTGCCTGTCGGCCTGGCTTGACGAACTCCTGCGAACTTCGCCCCATGGCCTGCTGGGAAGCGTTGAACTTTACCCGGCCGTCAATACGCTCGGACTGGACACATTAACTCGTGGTCTTCCGGTCTTCGACACTGATCTCAACCGGGCTTTCCCGGGATCCTCCGCAGGGCCGCTTCCGGACCGGCTGGCAGCAGCGCTTATGCAGGAACTCTCCGGAGCGTCACTGGTGGTCGATATTCACGCGAGCAACATCTACCTTCGTGAAATTCCGCAAGTGCGGATCAATCAGGAATTTGAGAGCCGGCTGGTGCCGATTGCTCGCAACATGAACCTGGATCTGATTTGGCTGCATGGGGCGGCGACCGTGCTGGAAACCACCGTAGCCCATAGTCTCAACAACAGCGGCACCCCCTGTCTGGTGGCAGAGATGGGTGTCGGTATGCGCATTACTCCCGAATACTGCACCCAGTTGGTGGCGGGAATCCTCGCCGTCTGGAAGGAATTGGGAGTGCTGGCCCCTGAAGTCACGGTTCCCGCTACCCCGCATGTGCCGCTGATTGCCGATGACAGCAATGTCCATTATCTGAATGCACAAACTTCGGGCATGTTCATTGCGACTGCTGACCACTGGACCGACGTGCGCCGGGGAGAGTTGCTCGGAACGATCGTCTCTCCGTTTCGTGGTGATATCCTTTCCGACGTGCGTTCCCCGGTTGACGGCATCCTCTTTACGCTGCGGGAATATCCGCTGGTATATGAGGGATCCCTTATGGCACGGGTCATGGCGCGGACGGGAGGTGAATTATGAAACGCAACCTGCTCTGCATGACCGCGCCGGTCCGGGAAGACTTCGATATCCCCTGCCATGAGATCGGTCCCAAGTCTCCCCACCCGGCAATCGCTCTAGTGGGTGGACTCCATGGCGATGAGATTAACGGTGTCTTCATTCTTTCGCGGCTGGCGGACTTTCTCACCAATGTTGAGGCGGGTGTTTATAAGGAGTTGCGGCTGAATAAACGGGTTCTGATCATTCCTGCGGTCAACGTTCTTGGGGTCAACCTGCGTACTCGTACCTGGCCTTTCGACAAATCGGACATCAACCGCATGTTTCCCGGCAGCACCATCGGGGAGACCACCCAGCGCATTGCCTATGCCGTACTTGAAGCAACCAGACGGGCCGAATACCGCATCGATATCCACACCGCCGGTGTAGACTTTGAAGAGGTTCCCCAAGTACGTCTCTATGGCCCGAGTGAATCGGAACGCGAAACGGCGCGACTGTTTGCCCTCCCGGCAATTATGGAACGTTCGCTCTCCCCCGTTTTTACCACAACCCTGATGTCCTCCTGGAAAGTATGGCCGGGGGAGAGTTTCATGCTGCGGGTCGGACAGGCCGGCACGGTACAGCTTGACCACTGCCAGCGGGTTTTCCGTGCATTAGTCTCTTTTCTCGGTCGATGCGGCGTTCTGGAAGGAGTTAAACTTTCAGTTGACGACGAGGAGATCTGCTGCTTTGACAAAGCCAGTGCGCACCGTATCTATGCCGAAAAGGCTGGAACGTTCGTCTCCGATCGTCAGGTGGGACGCTGGGTGCGAGCCGGGCAGGAGCTTGGCTACATCTACGACAGCTTTAACGGCAACGTCATAGAAAAGGTCGTATCTCCGGTAGCCGGACTGTTGAGCGGCATTCGCCGCCATCCGTTACTGTTCGAGGGGGATCTTCTCCTGAGGGTAAACAAAAAGAAGTAACGTATCCGTATGTGGATACATTACAAATAACAAGCTCTCACCGTACCCTTCCCCGTTGGAATGACATATCCTGTCCCATAACCATGGTAACCTCCGAAAAATTCGTTTCGGAGGTTACCATGGCCGTAGCGACCCCGTTGATGGACAAACTGGAAATATTGGCCGAAGGGGCCAAGTACGACGTCTCCTGCGCCTCCAGCGGCAGTTTCCGCCGCAACCGGGACGGCATCGGCAATGCCGCCTCCTGCGGCATTTGCCACTCCTGGACCAGCGACGGCCGCTGCGTCTCCCTCCTCAAGGTCCTCATGACCAACAGCTGTATCTACGACTGTGCGTATTGCATCAACCGCCGCAGCAACGACGTGCGGCGGGTCATGCTGACCCCGGCCGAAGTGGCGGAGCTGACCATCGGCTTTTACCGCCGCAATTACATCGAGGGGCTCTTCCTCAGCACCGGCGTGGTCCGCTCGCCCGATTACACCATGGAGCTGCTGATTGCAGCGGTGCGTACCCTGCGGCAGGAGTACCGCTTCAACGGCTACATCCACCTGAAACTGGTGCCTGGCGCCGATCCGCTGCTGGTGCGTGAAGCCGGGCTGATCGCCGACCGGGTCAGCGTCAACCTGGAACTGCCGACTCGGGAGGGGCTGGCCCTGCTGGCGCCGGACAAAAGCCGTGACGCCGTGGTGGCGCCCATGCAGCAGGTGAATCGGCTGATTGCGGTCAACCGCGGTGAGCGCCGGGAATCCCGGAAGGTGCCGCGTTTCGTACCGGCGGGCCAGAGCACCCAGCTGATCGTCGGCGCCACCGATGAAAGCGACCGGCAGATCGTGACCCTGTCCGAACAGCTCTACCGGCGGCTCGACCTCAAACGGGTCTACTATTCGGCCTTTATCCCGGTGGTTGCCGACACCCGTCTGCCGGACCGGCCCACCTCGCCATTGCGGCGGGAGCACCGGCTGTACCAGGCCGACTGGCTGCTGCGCTATTACGGCTTCAGCGCTCACGAACTTTTGGATGACCGGATGCCCAACCTGGAGAGCGACCTTGATCCGAAGACCGGCTGGGCGCTCCGACATCTGGATCTCTTTCCGGTGGAGGTCAACCGGGTCGATTACGAGACCCTGCTGCGGATCCCCGGGATCGGTGTCCGCTCGGCCCAGCGGATCATTTGGGCCAGGCGGCAGGGACATCTTGCCATTGATGAACTTGCAAAGCTGGGTGTGGTGATGAAGCGGGCGCGCTACTTTGTCACGGCGCGAGGTCGCTATGCCGGTGAGTGTGCCCTGGAGAGTTCCGATCTGCGGAGCAGGCTGGTTACCGGACCGGTGCCGAAGAAGGCCAGCCAGTTGGAGTTGCCGCTTTTTCAGCCGCTGGTCGGCGATGAAGCCGCCGGGCTGATCAGTGGGGAACTGTGATGGGGGGCAGTTATTGCTACGATGGAAGCTTTGCGGGGCTGTTGACGCTCTTGGCCCGCCTGCTGCCGCAGCACATCACGCCGGACACGATCAGTATCGATCCCTTGCCTCAGCAAAGCCTGTTTACCGACGTGACGGTGGTTGCAGCGGATGAGCTCCAGGCAGAAGCGCTCTGGGACGAGTTGGAACAGTGCCTGACGCCGTCATGCCTCAAGCTCGTGACGCGGGTCTTTCTCGCAGACCGGCCGGAACGGGAGCTTTTGATCTGCCGCTATCTGCTGCTGGCATGGCAGGTGGGGAAGAAGATCGGCGGCATGCTGGCCCATCCTGATGTGGAACCGCTCTGGAAGTTGAGTCAGCAGGTGGGCCGCGAGGCGCACCGCTACCTGGGCTTTGTCCGGTTCCAGGAGGTGCGGGGGGGCTTCTACTACGCAGCCATTGCCCCGGACCACCGGATTCTCCCCCTCATCGCGCACCATTTCGCGGCCCGTTTCAGGGACCAGCAGTGGGTGATTCACGACACCAGGCATGGCCAGGGGATAATCCATGACCGGCTGCGGCGGGAGTGGCTGATTCTCCCTATGACGGCCCACGCCGCGCCGAACCTGACCGGGACGGAAGAGCTGTTCCAGGAGTTGTGGCGGCGTTATTTCAAAACCCTGGCCATTGCGGAGCGTAAGAACCTCCGGCTGCAGCAGGGGAAGGTACCGCTGAAGGTGCGCCCCTGGCTGGTGGAGTTCACGTGAATACTCCGAAATAGTTCTAGCGACTTGATTTTTTTTAAATGGTGCACAAAACTTTTGAAAGACATTACTCACACGCAACGACGCGACGAAAATCTTTGCGTTGCGTCGTCGCGTCGTTGCATGAAACAAAGGTTTTGGTTCCGGTTTGTCCGGCTGAGGTACTGTAGTAATCTCGTTGATGAAAAAAGCTTTTGAATCAATTCGTTGAAACTTACAGCCTGTGCATCCACCCATTCGTGTCGGGCAGCCGGCCATACTGGATACCGGTCAGGGTATCGTACAAACGCTGCGTGACCGTGCCGACCGCGGCGTTATTGATGGTGAACAGCTCGTCCCTATAGTTGAAGGCCCCCACCGGTGAGACAACGGCAGCGGTTCCGGAGCCGAAGGCCTCCTGCACCCGGCCAGTTCTGATGCCCTCCAGAACCTCGTCGATGGCGATGGGGCGTTCGGCAACGGCCAGCCCCAGGCTCGGAGCCAGTTTGATGATGGAGTCGCGGGTGATGCCGGCGAGGAACGACCCGGACAGGGCAGGGGTCACCAGACAGTTGTCGATGACGAAAAAGATGTTCATGGCGCCCACCTCTTCCACGAAACGGTGCTGCACGGCATCGAGCCAGAGCACCTGGTCGCAGCCGCGATCGTGGGCCATGTTGCCGGCAAGCAGCGAGGCGGCGTAATTGCCGCCGGTCTTTGCCTCGCCCGTGCCGCCCGGTACCGCGCGCGACAGCTGCTCCGCAACCAGGATCCTGACCGGTGTGAAACCGGAGGCATAGTAGGCCCCAACCGGCGACAGTATGGTGAAGAAGCGGCATTGCTGCGCCGGCCGCACCCCCAGCGCCGCTTCGGTGGCAATCAGGGTTGGGCGGATATAGAGTGACGTCCCCTCGGCTGCCGGCACCCACTCCTGTTCGAGGCGGACCAGTTCCATGATCCCATCGAGAAACAGGTCGGCGGGCACGGTCGGCAGGGAGAGGCGCTCGGCCGAGCGGTTGAGGCGGGCCAGGTTCATGTCCGGCCGGAACAGGGCGATGCCGCCATGCTCCTGGCGATAGGCCTTTAGCCCCTCGAATACCTCCTGGCCGTAGTGCAGAACCATGGCGGATGGGTCCATCTGAAACGGCCCGTAGGGCACGATCCTGGCATCATGCCACCCCTGGTCCCCGCTCCAGTCCGCCACCAGCATATGGTCGCTGAAATGGCGGCCAAAGCCGAGTTGCGCGGCATCGGTGCATTTTGGTTTTCTCTGCTCTGCAGCGAGCGGTTCAATTCGCAGTTCCATAAGACTCCTCCATAAACATTCTTGAAAAATCTTACCATTGCTCTTGATGACCGTCTAACTCGTAAAGGACAAAAATTAGCTTGAAACGGACATACCCGGAGTTTATAGTGGCAGTATGTTCAAAGAACTGTCCCAGACCGAAACCCTCGAACAACTGGATGTCAGGGGGATCAATACCCCTTTGCTGCCGGCCTTTGCCTATCTTGACAGCGATCAGAACATTCGTTACGACTGGCACGCCCATGATCGGCACCAGCTGATGTACGCCTTTTCCGGCACGCTGCGGCTGGAGGCGGAAAACGGCTTCTACCTGCTACCTCCCCAGCGGGCGGCCTGGATTCCGGCAGGGGTCCGGCACCGGACGACCATGCACAACGTGCTTTCCGGCTCGGTATTTTTCGACCCGTCCCTGGTTGCTGCCGAGCAAACCGGCGTACGCATCATTTCCGCCGCGCCGCTGGTCCGCGAAATGGTGCAGTATGCCCTGCGCTGGCCACCTGGCCGCAACCCGGAAGATGCGCTGGCCGATTCATTTTTCAGAACATTGGGATTGCTGTGCGTGGAGTGGCTCAAGGAAGAGATGCCGTTTCGGCTGCCTGCCGCTCGGAGCGGGCAGATAGCCTCTGCCATGGAATACACCCTGAATAATCTGGAAAGCGCCTCTGTGGAAGGTGCGGCAGCAACCGCGGCCCTGTCGGCGCGCCAGTTTCGCCGCCGTTTCTTGGCGGAGAGCGGCATTGCCTGGCGGCAGTTCCATCATCAGGCCCGGATGCTGCGGGCCATGGAGCTGCTGGTGTCGCCCCGGGCCACGGTCACCGACGTTGCCTACGGGGTCGGCTTCAACAGCCTCAGCGCCTTTGCCAAGAGTTTTACCCGGTTTGCGGGACAGTCGCCCCACGAATTCCGGCGCAGCGGTGAGGCCGATGCCCGCCCTCAAATATGGCCAGCAAAAGCCGATGCAGTCGCCGCACCCGGCATGGCGTCAGGCAGGGATGCCACCGTTTTGTTGCCGTAACCGCTCCATGTCCCGCTGGTAACCCTTGGCGTTGTTGTAGCCGCGCTCCCCGAACGGTTGCAGTTTCTCCAGCCAGCGCAGCTCCAGGGCTGCCAGCAGTTGCTCGGCATTGTCTCCTGCCTCGGGCCTGACCAGGACTTCAAGCACGGAAAACTCGAAGCTGTCCGCGCCGTATCGCTTCAGATCCTCCTGCAGCTCCCGGTTGAAAACGACCTTTCCCATCCTGAGCTGGAACAGCCTGCTGTTGCGCGTCCCGTCCAGGTTCTGGCTGCTTTCCACGAAGATCTTGCCGTTTACCCTGTTCCTGAGCTGATATATCCCCATGTCGGGCCTGTTCTGTTTGTAGACCCGCTTGATCTCCGCCCGTTTGCTATCCTTGGCCATGCTCTCCGATCCTTTTCCCTGTTGCGATGGCAGATTCAGTGGCTCTTCCTGATCGCCCGGTTTCCTTTCCCGCCAGTAGGCTGTGCCGTCTCTGCGGATCATCCCCTCATCCACCAGCAGGCGGCGGATGGTGCAGTAGTCGGCGAACAGCGGCACGATGAGTCCGGTTACTTCCTGTTCGCTGTAGCGCTGTTCGGGCACGAAGCGCGCGGCGAACTGCTCCAGCACGATGAGCCGTTTCTTGTGCTGTGTCGGCAGCTTCTCCAGCCTGCCTTGGCGAAAGAAGGTCTCCAGCACCTTGAGTTTATACTCCTCCATGCGTCCGTTCTGAAGCTCCCTGCCGCCCGGCAACGCCGACACGATCTCCCGCAGGGTGGTGTCAAAGATGGCATTGTTAGCCTGGATGACGACGTAGTACTGCTCCTTGCGGCTGGTGACAAGACCGGCCTGCTCCAGCTTGCGCAGATGGAAGGAGACAGTCGATGGGGCGAGCGCGTGCCGTTTGGCGATCTCCTCCACGTACTGGGACCGCTCCAGCAGTGATTTGACAATGGCCAGCCGGGACTGATCCGCCAGGGCCTTCATGATGGCAATGCTTTGCTCGGGTTTCATATGTTACTCCTGATTCGATGATTGTCGAATCAGAATAGCCAATGAAATATCCGGTTGTCAATCTGTTTTTATGGATGTCGAAACATATTGTCAGGGAGATGTTGTCCGTCAGATGGTTACGGTTGTCTGAAAATGGATCTGAATATCCATGACTTAGATATCTTTTGTCAGGCGGCGCATCGTAAAGTTATAGGAGAATATCTGCCAGATGATCAGCCCCAGGATTATGGCGGTGCTGGAGACCGGCAGCCCGGAGTAGGTGAAGATGTCCTGACGCCGCGGCTCATCGGCGTGTGCGCCGACTTGTTTGGACACCTGCATCAGGTTGCAGGTGAGTCCCAGGGTGACGAATCCGATTTTGCCATCTACGGCCTGTTCCGTGGGAACCCGGTAGATGGACACTTGGAAACAGGATAGGCAGAAAAGAAACATGAGAATGGCCAGTGTTGTCAGAAAGGTCGTCCTGGTGGCTTTTCCGGTCAACATGACTTCGCGTTCGTCACGCTCCCGGATAAAGGTGAACCTGGACAGCACCTGGTCCCTGAACGTTCCGGAAACCATCAACCTGATACTGAGAATAATGGAAAGGGCCATCCAACTGGCGTAGACAAGCCCGGCCAGGTTGTTGAAGAATTTAGCCGCTCCGGTGGCATGGTCGATGATTCCCGTGTTGTACGAGTATGAAAAGGCGGTAAATATTACTACCATGGGCAATCCGTACATAAAAACTTTCACAAGCGCCGAATCCACTTTGTTCATTGTTTCTCCTCCTGTACTGAAAAAATTGTGTTGATGTCGGTATCGAAATATCGGGCGACCCGAAAGGCCAGCTCCAGTGACGGATTGTATCCGCCACCTTCGATTGCCACGATGGTCGCGCGGGTCACTCCGATGTCCTTTGCAAGCTGTTCCTGGGTCAAGCGACGCTCTGCACGCAGTACGTTCAGTCGATTGACAATGGTGAGTTGCGGCAGATTTTTGGCCATATATTCTCCAAGCGGTTTATGATGATAAAATGTATAGTTTGTTTTACATTGTGTCAAGTTTATTGTTCACACAAGGGCTTGGCCGAGGAATCGGCGACTGTGACCGGCTATTAGTTGTTACTAAAAATTAGAATGACAATATTGTTTGCGAAGTTGTATAACGCCCCAAGGTTTGATATCGAATTCTTAACACATGGATAAGCCCCCATGCCAAGCTTGAAACAGATTGCGCACGTGTTCACCAGATACGGAAATCTGACGTTCGGTGGCGGTAGCGCCACAATTGCGGTTTTGCATCAGGAACTCATCGAGCGTCGAAAATGGCTGCCCGAAGAGCAGTTTGTCATGAGTTTTGCGCTCTCCAGGTTGACGCCCGGAACGAATCTGCTGGCCTTCTGCACTTCCATTGGGTGGCAGCTTCAGAGGTTTGCAGGTGCGATAGTCGCTCTGTTGGCAGCTTCAGTTCCTTGTGCCGTTATCGTGGTTCTTGTCACCGTGGCATTCAGCCAAATGCAATCCAACTCTATTGCTCAAGCCGCAATCCATGGAGCGGTAGCCGCTGCGGTCAGCATCACCGTGAATACGTGTTGGACCCTGGCCAAGCCTCATTACAAGTCCGGCTCGCGCCTGCGGGTTGTCCTCATCGCTGTTGTTGCCTTTGCTCTTCATGTCGCCGCAGGACTTCCTGCCGTTCAGGTCCTGCTGATAGCGGCGGTTGCCGGGTTCTTGCTGCCGGAGAAAAAACGATGAAAATACTCGTGCTTTACCTGATCTTGCTGAAAGCGACAGTTACCAGTTTTGCCGGCTTGGCATCTCTTCCGGTGGTGCGTGACGAATTGGTGATCCAGCGCCATGTCTTGACCGATACCCAGCTTAACGAGTCGGTAGTGATTACAAGGAGCAGCCCTGGCCCTGTTGGCCTGTATGTGGTGAGTGCGGGTTATTTCGTGGCCGGGCTTCCCGGGGCTTTTGCCGGTTGGCTGGCCATGGTCACGCCTGCGTTGTTGATTATCCCGCTGCTTCTGTTTGCAGGGCGCAGGGCAGAGCATCCCCGTGTGAAAGCCGCTCTACAGACCGTGGTGATAGCAAGCGCCGCCCTGTTGCTGGCTGCGGCGATCCCACTTGCGAAGGACGCGTTGGTGGATTATATGACGATAGGTATTGCTGTTGCCAGTTTGGCTCTTCTGCTTAAGACCCGTTTAGATTCGCTATGGATAATTTTCGGCTCTGCTGCGGTCTCGGTTGTCATCTCGTTCCTGCCCTTATTGAAAATGGGATGACAATAATCACACACATGCAAAGGCCACGGTACCGCCAAACCTTTTAACCTGCTTGTTCAGGCCCAACAAGATTTGGGCCGACCATTGGGCATTCATTCTGCTTCAAGTCCCTGTCTCCGGGCCGACCACGATCCGGCAATAATTCCCAGCACCACCAGCAAACATCCGGAAAGTTGCGCGGACGTCAACGGTTCATCCAGCACCAGGGACGACAGCAGCACGGCGCTGGCTGGCATGGCAGCCGTTGCGATGCCGGCGGTCACGCCGCTGACCGCTCCGACCGCCCCTGTCCAGAGGATGTAGGCCACTGCCGTGGCAATGGCGCCATAGTACAGTATGGCCAGGAAATCGCCGGTAGTCGGCGCCATGGGGTGATGCAGGACATCCAGCAGGGCCAGGGGAAAGACCGTCACCAGGGCGCAAAAGATCAGCACTGCGGTATTTGCTGTCGCCGATACGGTGGCGGCAATGCGCTTGCGCCAGATGGAAAACAGCCCTTCGCTGACCACGGCGCCGAAAACCAGGATGATCCCCCAGGGCAGGCCGCCGGCCCCCGTTGCTCCCGTGTCGGCCCAGGCAATCCCTGCAGTGCCGCCGATGGCGCAGAGCACGCACATACCAGACAACGCCGACGGTCGCTCCCCCAGCATAAGCCACGAGAGCAGGGTGAGCACGGCTGGCGAGGTGCCGGTGATGATCCCGGCCTGGGCCGCGCCGACCGTGCGCAGGCCGCTCAACATAAGCACCCGGAACAGGACGATCCCGCAGAATCCCTGCAGGAAGAGATAGACCCACTCCCTCCTTTCAAGATCGCGGATCTCCGCCCGTTTTTGCCAGGCATGGGGCAGCATCACCAGCAGTGCCACCAACAGCGTGGCAAAGGTGGTCAGAAAAACCGGCAGGCTGCTGGCCAGTCCCTTGCCCACCACCACCGAACTGCCGGCCAGTGCCATTGCCGCCACCAGTTGGGCCGTTGCCGCCCTGTTTTTCCGATATTTCATAGCTATTACTCCAATCTCCTGCTTGACCATAGGGCAACAAAGTGGTTTTATACAGGTCCAGTTATCCATTATCTAGTGGTGCCACTTGGAGCCGCCATGATCCATATTCCCCTAGAAAAGGCATCGCCCGTCCCCTTTATTCGCCAGATTTACGACGGCATCCGGTCGCAGATCCTTTCCGGCAGCCTGCGCGCCGGCAGCCGTCTTCCCTCCAGCCGGGAGTTGGCCGAACAGTTGGGGGTGTCCCGCAATGTGGTCATGGAGTCCTATGAGATGCTCTATTCCGAGGGATTTACCTCGACACGCCACGGTTCCGGCACCTTTGTGGCGCAAGGTGCAAGCCGCCAGGCGGCAAATGCCGCACATGGCATCAAGGCGGAAAAGGTTTCCATGGGCTATGAAAGCCCGCAGGGGATCATCAATTTCAAGCCAGGCACGCCGGATCTGCACGAGTTCCCGTTGCGGGCCTGGTTGCAGGCCGTTAAGGTGGCTTACCTGCATCCCGTGGAAGATGCCATGGGGTATGGGCAGCCCGAGGGTCGGCGGGAACTGCGCCAGGCGATCCGTGATTACGTGGTCGGTCAGCGGGGGGTGGCTTGCCACCCGGACCAGATCATCATCACCGCCGGGACCACCCAGGCCATCGGTATTGCCTGTCATCTGCTGCTGGGGGATCGTCGCGACGTTGTGCTGGAAGATCCGATCACCCGCGATATCCAGCTGATTGTCCAGGGGCAGGGGGGCGTCATCCACCCAGTAACTGCCGACCACAACGGCCTGGTGGTTGACGAGCTGCCGCAGGGTATCCAGCCGGCCTTCATCTACGTAACCCCCTCTCACCAGTTCCCACTGGGAGGGACCCTTCCCATCCAGCGTAGGATCGCCCTGCTGGAGTACGCGGAGCGCACCGACACCTATCTGATCGAGGACGATTACGACAGCGAATTCAGGTTTGACGGGCCGCCGCTAAGTTCGTTGCATGGTCTGGCCCCGGAACGGGTGGTGTATATCGGCACCTTCAGCAAGACCCTCAGCCCGGCACTGCGCACCGGCTACCTGATCCTGCCGCCGGACTTGATCAGCCAGGGGCGCGGTCGGAAATGGCACTGCGACCTGCACAACGAGACCCCGACTCAGCTGGCCCTGGCCCATTTTATCGCCCAGGGCGGCTATTTGCGCCATCTGGCGCGCATGAAGCGGCTCTACGCCAGGAAGCGGACAGTTTTGGAACAGGCATTGGGCAAGATTTTCAGTGACAGGGTGAAGATCTTGGGGAGCGCCACCGGCCTGCATCTGGCGGCCAGATTTGCCGGGATCGAGTTCACAGCGGAGTTGCTTGCAGATCTGGAAAGGGCCGGAGTTCGGGCCTACCCGGCAGAGGCCCATGCCATCAGGCCGGACCGGCTGAAAGATATCCTGATCATCGGTTATGGGAATCTGAGTGAGGGGCAGATCGAGCGGGGGATAGGGTTGTTATGCAGCGTGCTGGAGCGGTGGGCCAGTGACGGCGCTAAGACGGAGTGAGATTATTGACATTGATGTTGCAAGGTGTAATAAAGACCATATTAATCGGCATGTTTTCAAGGCTTGCGCCTGTGCCGCGTAGATTCTGCTTCCTAGGCTGACCTCTGGATAATTGCTTGATTCGGATACGGACCAGTGAACCGGCCATAATAGGTTAACCTAGGATGTGATTGAATATCGGGAGGCGATGTCTATGGACAACATTTTGCTAACATTACCGGAATACCGCGCTTTGGTTGAACAGGCTCCCATATTGATCTGGAGAGCCAATACAGACTCTCTTTGCAATTATTTCAATGAGCGCTGGCTTGCGTTCAGGGGGCGAACTCTGGAGCAAGAGTACGGCAATGGCTGGGCCGAAGGGGTGCATCCGGACGACTTTGATCGCTGCCTCAAAATCTATCTGGATAGTTTTAATAACCGTGAGATCTTCGAGATGGAGTATCGCTTGATGCGATATGATGGAGTCTACCGGTGGATATTTGACAAAGGGGTGCCCTATTACAACGATAATGGAGAATTTGCCGGCTATATTGGCAGTTGCATCGATGTGACTGAAAGAGTCGATGCCCAGGAAGCTTTGCGTCTTAAACTGGAAAACGAACTCCGTGTACTGAAAGGAATCATCCCTATCTGTATGTATTGTAAAAAAATACGTGATGATAAGGAAAGTTGGCAACAGCTGGAAGCTTATATAACAGAGCATTCAGAGGCTCTTTTCAGCCATGGGGTATGTCCGAGCTGTTATGAAAAATACAAAAAATCCACAAGGTGACTTTTGGGTGTGACTAATACCCAACAGGAGGAGGCACCATGACTTTATGGGAAAAGGCCAAAGCCGAACTACTGGATATAATCGAATGGACCGACGATTCCAGCGATACAATGGTCTGGAGGTTCCCAAGGTATGAAAATGAGATCAAGTACGGTGCGCAACTGATCGTGCGGCAATCACAGGTTGCCGTCTTTGTGAACATGGGTGTGATTGCCGATGTATTCACATCCGGGCAACATCGCTTGACAACTCAAAACCTCCCTGTCCTGTCCACACTCCTGGGGTGGAAATACGGGTTCCAGAGTCCCTTCAAGGCCGAGGTCTATTTCGTCAACACCAGAAATTTCACGAACCTCAAGTGGGGGACGAAAAATCCCGTTATTCTGCGCGATCCGGAATTCGGGCCAGTAAGGTTGAGGGCTTACGGAACTTATGTCGTCAAGGTAAGTGAACCATCCAGGTTCATTAAGGAAATAGTGGGTACGGGTGGGCATTTTACCATCGAGGAAGTCTCCGAGCAGTTGAAGAACCTGATAGTGACCAGGTTCTCTGACATGCTGGCGGAAAGCAAGATCCCGGTTCTTGATCTGGCCGCAAGCTATAATGAACTGTCTGACTACCTGACCGGGAAGATTGCGCCCGAATTTCTGGAGTACGGCATTGAGGTCACAAAGCTTCTGGTTGAGAATATTGCCCTTCCCCAGGAGGTCGAAGAGGCCTTGGATAAAAAGAGCAGCATGGGGATCATTGGCAACCTGGACAATTTTCTGAAATACCAGAGTGCAACCGCCATGGAAGCTGCGGCAAGAAATCCGGGCGGAGAGGCTTCGGCCGGGGTGGGGATGGGAATCGGCTTTGCCATGGCTAATCAGCTTGGCAAAATGGTGGCAAACGCTCCGGAGGCATCGCAAGCCGAATCATCGCCTCCTCCGCTGCCCTTGGAAGGGGATTGCAAGTATTTTGTTGGGAAAGACGGCAAGCAGGCAGGGCCCTTTGATAAGGACGCGATCCGCGCATACATACAAAAGGGCGTCATAACAAAGGAAACCCTGATGTGGAAGCAAGGGATGGAGGGGTGGAACGCGGCCGGACTTTTCTCTGAATTTGAGGTGTTACTCAAAGCAACGCCACCACCGTTGCCGAAATAATTGAGGCTTTGAAGCCACTCCCCTTTGGAAAAGGGGGAGCTGGTCCCCACAGGAGTCAACGTGGCTAACTGTTCCAACTGCGCGGCACCTCTGCCGCCAAACTCGATCAAATGCGAATATTGTGGAAGCCGCAATGATATCGACCTTAAAGGTGTTCATTACAATACGACCCATGAAAGCGAATCGGAGCGCCTTTGCCCGAGGTGCGGCATCGGCCTGGAAACCATTGATTTGAAGATAGACGGCAGATTCTTGATCGAAAGGTGCGAGCAGTGCCTGGGGCTCTTTTTTGATCCGGGTGAACTGGAAGCGGTTCTCCAGGCCACAGTGTCCAATGTTTTCACAATCAACAGAAAACAGCTGGATAGCCTCAATGCCACAGCGATATCCAGTGAATACGGCGTTACCTACATCAAATGCCCGGTCTGCGCAAAGATCATGAACCGCGTCAACTTCGGGGCAAAGAGCGGCGTAATTGTTGACCGTTGTAAAGACCATGGTGTCTGGCTCGACGGCGGCGAGCTCAGGCGCCTTTTTGAATGGATGAAAGCCGGTGGAAAGCTGCTCGACCAGGAAAGGCAGGAGCGGCTAAAAAAAGAAGAGGCCGAACAGCTCCAGGGAAATCGCCGTGCCAATGCAGATTCGCCATGGTCTTCCGATAATTCGGTCTTCAATGAATATGGTGGCGTCTTGAGGAGCGAAGATCCTGATTTTTTTGAAATAGTGCTTCGGGCAATAAGGTTTTTTACGAAATAGCGTTAGGTTGATACCTCAAAAAGGAGTTTTCATGAAACGAGTTGTATTTTCCATTGTTTTTTGTGCCTGTTTTTATTCTGCGATAATAACGTGTTGCGGCGCGGCGGGTTTTTCTTCCGGCCGCCCCTCTTTGTCAATAGAAAGCATGATGCGTACAGATGTTTCAGCGGATATAATATCTGTAAAATATGTCGATAGCACCGATACCGCAGTTATTACCTTAAATAATTGGGGAATTGTCGGTAATGTCCCGGATTTCAAGTATAGTGGAGGTAATTTACTGAAATTGGGGACTAAAGTCGGTCTCTATTTTGGGGCTGTCAAGTTGTCGGAAGGCGTCATAACATCGTTGTCTCCCACACTTCCCGAGGGCGGCCAGCCTGTTCTCACCTTTGTGGTTACAGGCAATTCCCAATTAAAGGGCGGGCAAATTCAATCGAGATTTAAAAAGCCACGTACCTTGACATTGAGTTACGGTAATAATCTTTTCGAATTATCCGAGACCCGGAAGATGGTGGATCCGGTTATTGAATGCACCGGCAAGGCCGCCGGAAGTCCCGATCTCAGGATTGGTACGGTTCTGACCATAACCGGAGGAGGCCAGGATTTTTCCGGCGAATATTCTGTTTCTGAAACAATCCACCTGTTTGATCAATCCAAGGGCAATATTACCGAATTTACCGCCACCAAGAATTGAGGCTTGCAACAAGTGTTATAAACTTTCCGCTACAGTAAACATTTTTTCTTGACCCGACTATGGCTTCACGGTTTAGCGTTGTCCTTGTCATGGCCACGACGACTATTACAATGTGAAGGGAGCAGAGCAATGAAAAACAACGTGAGCGTAGAGGAATGGGTCGCACGTTTCAGGGCCATCGGCCTGGACGATGCGGCAATGCACAAATGGCACCGGTTGTTCGAAGAAGAAAACCCCCAAGGCCACCAGTCCTTTCTGGAGTGGCTGGGCCTTCCGGCGGAACGGATCGCCCAGATCCGCAACAAACAGGCATGATCGAAAGCGCCCCCGGCCTTCAGCCGGGGGCGCCCCTTTATGGAGGACGTGATGTATCGCATAGGAGAACTGGCGGCCCTGAGCGGCCTGTCGCGCAGCACCCTGCTGTACTATGACCAAATCGGACTGCTTTCGCCATCGGGGCGGAGCGAAGCCAATTATCGCCTTTATTCGCCTGCAGACCGTCAACGCCTGGAGTCTATCTGCTCCCTGCGGCAGGCAGGTGTGGACCTGGTGGGGATCGGCACCATGCTGGCCTCTGCAGGAGATGACACCAGCGCGGTGTTGCAACGGCGCATGCATGAAATAGGGAAGGAGATCAGCGCGTTGCAGGCCAAGCAGCGTTTGCTGGCAGGCATGTTGCGGCTTAAAGGGGAGGGGGGGCCGAAGTCGACGGTGGACAAGGAGATGTTTGTCGAGATGCTCCGCGCCGCAGGTATGGACGATAATGCCATGAAACAGCTCCATACGGAGTTTGAACGGCGCGAGCCGGAAGCGCACCACGCTTTCCTGCTCTCCCTTGGCATCTCGGAAAATGAGGCCCTGCTGATCCGCAAATTGTCGGCCGGCCACGACAGGGACTGCTGTGGCGCGCACCACGACCACGACAATTCTGATGGTGCGGAACAGGCTTGATTAAAACAAATTATCCGGTTGTCCAAGGTGATTATTAATCATAATGATTTCCACCGAGTGGATCAGGGGCATTGTGCTGTTGAGGGTTGACCAGGCAGACAATATCCATGATGCGCAATCTGCCCCATAGGCGTGGTGGAATGCCGGCATGTTCTGAATTCCCCGCAAATTTCTTTTCCTCGACGAACAGTCGCTGTGCCCCTGAATGAGTCTTGCGATTCCACTCTGTTACATTCCTGGTGCTTACGACAAATTAATATTCGATCAAGTTTTCCTGACAGACTGCAAGAGTTAATGTCGCTAGTATAAATTCTAAAAAATGAATACAAGGTCAGACAGAAATGAACACGAATCCTTTAGCTTTAATTGTCGATGATGAACAGTCAATACAGGATCTTCTCAAGATAATGTTTGAGCGGGAAGGTTTTGCCGTTAATTGCGCCACTACCATTTGCGAGGCAGAACAGTATCTAATAGAAAAAAAATACGATCTGGTCGTTGTCGATATATATCTGGGCAAGGGAACCGGCATCGACCTTCTTCGGCAAATCCGCGAATACGACAAGAATGCCCAAGTTGTTCTGATTACCGGCAATCCCGATATCGAGTCTGCTGCTGAAGCGCTCAGGTTGGGCGCTTTCGACTATCTCACCAAGCCTGTTTTCCCCCATCAGATTATCAGTATAGCCAAGCGCGCCTTGGCCAGCAAAATGCTTGTGGAGGAGATCGAGAGGAAAAATGCGCACCTTGACGCTATTTTTCATAATGCCTCCGATGGGATTATCCTGGTAGACCGTGATAACCGTTTGCTACAGGTCAATGAGGCTGCCATGGGGGCGTGCGGTTACGCGGCGCATCACCTGGGGAGCCGGCTACAGGACATAGAATCCGGTTGTGTGGGCGTCTGCAGGAATACCCTGGCAGCAGTTCTTCGAGACCGCGTCCGTTACACGGTGCGTCGTATCGAATGCTGCAACAAGAGCGGTGTAAAGCGCGTCATCAGTTTCAGCGCATCCCCGGTGATCGAGAAGGACGGCACCGCCAGTGGAGCAGTTGCCATCATCCGTGACGAGACCGAACTTGCTTTCCTGGAAAAACAGCTGAATCGCCAGAGCGTTTATGGCGGCATTATCGGCAACAACATCGCAATGCAGCGGATGTACACATTGATCGAGGCGTTGGCCGATGTGCAGACAACTGTCCTGGTCAATGGGGAAAGCGGCACTGGCAAGGAGCTTGTTGCCGCGGCGCTGCATCACCAGGGCAAAAGACAGGGCAAGCCGTTCGTAAAGGTCAACTGTTCCGCGCTGTCGGAAAATCTGCTGGAAAGCGAATTGTTCGGCCATGTGCGCGGCGCCTTTACCGGTGCCGTGGAAAACAAGATCGGGAGATTTCAGAAGGCCGACGGCGGGACCATATTTCTCGATGAGATCGGCGACATATCCGTTGCCATGCAGATGAGATTGTTGCGGGTGCTCCAAGAGCAGGAGTTCGAGCGTGTCGGGGACTCCTCGCCGATCAAGGTAGATGTCCGGGTCATTGCGGCCACCAATCAGAACCTGGCGGAAAAGGTCAAGCTGGGCACGTTCCGCCATGATCTATACTACCGCTTGAATGTTGTCCGACTTATTGTCCCGCCACTGAGAGAGCGCAGTGATGACATACCTCTGTTGACGGAGCATTTTCTGGAAAAGTTCAGTCGGAAATTTAAAAAGCCGCTCTCCGCGGTCTCCAATGAAGTCATGAAGCTGTTCATGCGGCACAACTGGCCAGGGAACGTGCGCGAGTTGGAACATATCATCGAACATGCCGCAATCCTCAGCCGTTCAGATATTGTGTCAGTGCAGGAACTGCCGCTGGATTTTATCAATTCTGTCCGCCATGAATGGCCAGAGGAAACAATTGCTCGTGTTCAGGATCAGAAGATGAGTTATGAAGAAGCCATTGAAAAGGCGGGTGGCAACAAGACCAAGGCCGCCCGAATGCTCGGAGTCAGCCGCTGCACCATCTATCGCAAGCTGCAAAAATAGTCTCCAGACCCGGTTGCATGCAAACGCTTTGTTGTAGTTTTCCGTACCCGCTCACACTCCCGCCCCGCTTCCTTCTTGCAGCCTGCCATTTTAAACACCCATCCATGAAATGCTGAAATTTACTTTGAGTGTGCCACGCTGTTGTAACCGATCATACAAAAGTGTCGCATGCAACATTGAACGCCTTGGCCCGCGTAATCCCAACATCTACCCAGCAGTTTTTCTAACTGTCTGATTAACAACAACTCCAGGTTTAATAAAACCAGTTTACTGGCAATGGCACGCAATGTGGAAAGCACTGTTGACGTGGGTGAGTTTAGTCACCTGATAAGTTGCTTTTCGGTCCACTGTTCCAAAACAGGATGTCTGCGAGGAGCTTACAAATGGCCTTTACCTTCTTTATGCGGGATCAACCGACTCTGGAGCATGCAGCTGAGCACATGATCCGTTACGCCAGCGGCCGCAGCCGCATCAAGGTGTGGGATGCGGGTTGCGCCTTGGGGCAGGAAACCTGGACCATGGCCATGATCCTGGCCGAACGGATGAATCAGTTCGGCTTCAAGAACCTGCGTATCGAGGCCACCGATCACGACAGCGCCAATAACTTCGGCGATATCGTCACTGCCGCGATATATCCAGCCGAGGAACTGCAACGAACTCCTCCTGAACTGCTCAATAAATATTTCGAGCCGGCCGATAAGCCGGGTCATTATCGTGCGATCAGCCTGTTGCGGGACAGGGTGACTTTCAAATATCACGATTTGCTTTCGCTGAAACCGGTTGGCAGCGATTATTGCCTGATCGTCTGCAAGAACGTCATGCTTCATTTCCAGTACGCCGAACGGGTCGAGGTGTTCAGGATGTTCCACCAAGCTTTGGCGCCAGGCGCATACCTGGCAACCGAGAACACCCAGAAACTGCCGCAGGAGGTGGCGCACCTCTTTACCCAGGTGGTTCCGGATGCCCAGCTGTACAGGAAGATCGGGGAGTAACAGCCATGAGAATCATACCCTTGGTAAAAAACGATAAATCCTATAGCTGCAATTCATATCTGCTGCTGGGTGACTGGAACAGGATTGGCGACATTAATACCATCATAGACCCAGGGACCGACGAGTTTGTTATCAACGAGATAGAGCGCCTTGCCACCGGTTTCGGCAAGATCCCGGTGGCGCAGGTAATCCTGACCCACAACCATTTCGATCATGCCGGCGCGGTCATGGCCATAAAAAAACGTTACAGGGCCCGTGCACTGGCCTTCAGTGACGGACCCGGCATCGACGGTCTTCTCAGTGACGGCCAGCTTGTCAAGGCGGGCGACGACGTCCTTGAAGTGCTGCATACCCCTGGCCATTCCTCTGACTCTATCTGCCTGTATGCTCCGGCTGAAAAGGCACTTTTCAGCGGCGATACCCAGCTGCGGGTACGCAATCCCGGAGAGACCTATTCACCGGATTATGTTGAGGCGCTGTTTAAAATCGCCTGCCGGAACATTCTGAAAATATATTCCGGTCATGATGGACCCATAACCACCGATTGCCAGGAAATGATCATACAGACCGTGCGCAACGTGTGCAGAAGCGATATTTCGACAAATGCAAGGGGAGTGTAATCGGGAAACCCAGGACTAGGAACAGCCGAACTGTTCGATCAGCTTAACAAAAAGGGAGGTACGTATGCGGTGGTTTTATGTAATGACATTAAAGGGTAAGCTGCTGACCGGATTCATCATGGTTGCGATCATCGCCGCAATAATCGGCGGAATTGGCATCTACGACATCAAAAAAATTGATGTGGCTGATACTAAGCTGTACGAAAAGATAACTGTGCCAATGGGGGATCTGGCCGACGTCTCAATTTCATTTCAGAGAATCAGAGTCAATATCCGCGACTTGATCGCCGCGAACAACACGGAAGAGAAGAATAGATTCGCAGGGCGTATCAAGGAGCTCAAGGACGCTATAAATAATGGCTCGGATAAATTCGAAAAAACTATTCTGTCGGATGAAGGTCGCAAGTTATTCGAGGAATTCAAACAATCAAAAATAGTATATGGGGCGCAGCTTGATAAAGTCATTAGCTTGGCTATGGCTGATAAAGACATCGAGGCTACGGCGCTGCTACAGGGTGAAGCAGGCAAGGCGTCCCGTGTCGAGCAGGACCTCATTAATAAATTGATGGAGTCAAAGGTTAAGCAGGCCAGCTTGACTTCTGGCCAAAACTCCGCTGATGCTAAGCACGCCACTTTTATGATGGCGTTATTCCTGGTTGGGGGGATTGTGTTGGCTGTTGGCCTGGGGATATTCATTGCCCGAATAGTAATGAAGCAGCTTGGCGCCGATCCGAAATTGGTTGGTGAAGTTGCCAACCTGGTGGCTGTTGGTGATCTTAGCCGCGACATAGCCCTGCAATCCGGAGATTCCGACAGCGTTATGGCGGCAATGAAGAAGATGGTTGATACGGTCAAGGCACTGGTCACCGATGCCGGCATGCTCTCGGAGGCCGCTATTGCCGGCAAGTTGGCCACCCGTGCCGATGCCTCCAAACACCAGGGAGATTTCCAGAAGATCGTCTCCGGGGTCAACGAAACCTTGGATGCGGTGATCGGACCGCTGAACGTGGCTGCCGAATACGTGGACCGGATCAGCAAAGGCGACATCCCGCCCAAGATCACCGACAACTACAATGGTGATTTCAACGAAATCAAGCTCAACCTCAACAACTGCATCGATATCATGAATGGTCTGTTGGCAGAAACGGACAAACTGGTCAATGCCACGGTGGCTGGTCATCTGGCCACCCGCGGCGATGCGGCCCAGTTCGCGGGCGGCTGGGGCAAGCTGGTTGGCGGTGTTAATGACCTGTGCGACGCTTTTGTCGGACCGATCAATGTGACTGCCGAATATGTGGACCGGATCAGCAAGGGGGACATCCCACCCAAGATCACCGACAACTACAACGGCGACTTCAACGAGATCAAGCTAAATCTCAACAACTGTATAGATACGATGAGTGGTCTGTTGGCAGAAACGGACAAACTGGTCAAGGCCACGGTGGCTGGTCAGCTGGCCACCCGCGGCGATGCGGCCAAATTCGCAGGCGGCTGGGGTAAATTGGTAGGTGGTGTTAATGACCTGTGCGACGCTTTTGTCGGACCGATCAATGTGACGGCCGAATATGTGGACCGGATCAGCAAAGGGGACATCCCACCCAAGATCACCGACACCTACAACGGTGATTTCAACGAGATCAAGAACAACCTGAATGCTTGCATAGAAACTATGAACGATTTATTGAGCGAAACTGACAAGATTGTTCGGGCTGCGGCAGATGGCGAACTGGACCAACGGGCCAATGCCGGCTTGTTTGTCGGCGGCTGGAACAAGCTCGTGTCCGGGGTGAACGACACCATTACCAATATTGTTAATCCGCTTATGGTTACTTCGGACTATGTTGACAAGGTTTCCAAAGGGGTTATTCCTCCCATGATCACTGATGAGTACAAAGGCCAATACAATATCATCAAAGGCAACCTGAATGCTGTTGTGAAGATGATGAATGAATTGTTGGCTGAAACCGGCAAGATCATCAAGGCCGCCGCCGATGGCGAGCTGGACCAGCGGGCCAATGCTGACCTGTTTAACGGCGGTTGGAACAAACTGGTGGCAGGTGTAAACGATACCATCACCAATATCGTTAACCCGCTGATGGTGACCGCCGATTACGTGGACAAGGTTGCCAGCGGCATCATCCCCCCTACCATCACTGACGAATACAAAGGTCAGTACAACATTATCAAGAATAACCTGAACGCAGTGGTTAAGATGATGAACGAGCTGCTGCAGCAGACCGATATCATCATCAAGGCTGCCGCCGATGGCGAATTGGATAAAAGGGCCAATGCCGATCTCTTTGTGGGCGGCTGGAACAAGCTGGTCGCTGGCGTCAACGACACTGTTACCAATATCGTCAACCCTTTGATGGTGACCGCGGATTATGTGGACCGTATTTCCAAGGGGAACATGCCGCCGCTTATCACAGCCGAATACAAGGGTCAGTACAACGTCATCAAGACCAACCTGAACGTTTTGGTCGATGCCACCAACAAGATCACTGCTGCCGCCAAGGAAGTGGCCAGCGGCAACCTGATGGTGGAGTTGAAGGAGCGTTGCGGCGAGGATGAGCTGATGCACGCCCTTTCCGGAATGGTTGCCAAGCTGGTTGAGGTGGTGAACAACGTGAAACTGGCCGCTGACAACGTAACTGTCGGCAGTCGCGAGATGAGCGCCAGTTCCCAGGAGATGTCTCAGGGAGCTACGGAGCAGGCAGCGGCGGCCGAACAGGCCTCTTCCAGCATGGAGCAGATGTCCGCCAATATCCGCCAGAGTGCGGATAATGCCTCCCAGACCGAAAAAATCGCCATCAAGAGCGCCGACGACGCCAAGGAGGGGGGCAAGGCCGTGGCAGAAACTGTTGGCGCCATGAAAGAGATCGCCGGCAAAATCTCCATCATCGAAGAGATTGCCCGTCAGACAAACCTTTTGGCGTTGAATGCCGCCATCGAGGCAGCCAGGGCAGGAGAGCACGGTAAAGGTTTCGCAGTTGTGGCGGCCGAAGTGCGCAAGCTGGCTGAACGGAGCCAGAAGGCGGCCGGAGAGATCGGCAATCTTTCCGCCTCAAGCGTGGAGGTTGCCGAAAGGGCGGGCGGTATGCTGGCCAGGATACTGCCTGATATCCAGAAAACCTCCGAGCTGGTACAAGAGATTGGGGCTGCCAGCCGCGAGCAGGACACCGGCGCCGAACAGATCAACAAGGCGATTCAACAGCTCGACCAGGTAATCCAGAAGAATGCCGGGGCAGCCGAGGAGATGTCCGCAACCGCCGAGGAGCTTTCTTCCCAGGCCGAACAGCTCCAGAGCGTTATCGACTTCTTCAGGGTTGATGCAGCAACTGGCCGTCACTCGTCAGCTGCATTCAAGGTCCAGCAAAAGCAACTGCCGGTTATTGCCCAATCAAACGGTTATCACAAAGGGCCTCAGTTTAAGGCCAAGCCTGCCATGATTGCCTCCAATGGCGGAGTGAACCTGCATATGGGAGAATATGACAATCAGGATGAGGCATTTGAAAAATTCTAAAATATAACTTAATAAGGAGGCTTTCATGGCCGTTGCGGAGATAAGTGAAACCCGCCAATACTTGACCTTCAAGCTGATGGACGAGGTGTTTGCCGTTGATGTTGAAAAGGTGCGGGAAATACTGGAATTCACCAGCATCACCAAGGTTCCGCAGACACCGGAATACATGCGTGGAGTTATCAACTTGCGCGGTAGTGTGGTGCCGGTGATGGACATGCGTCTCAAATTCGGTTTGCCCGAGTCGGAAAAGACCGTAAATACCTGCATAATCGTTGTTGAGGTGTCATATGAGGATGGAATCGTGATCATCGGCGCCCTGGCCGATTCGGTGCAGGAAGTTTTCGAGCTGGAACCGGAACAGATAGAGCCACCACCCCATATTGGTGCGAAAATCAGCCCAAATATCATCCTGGGAATGGGCAAAAGCGATGGTCAATTCATCATGATTCTGGATATAGACAAGATATTCAATTGTGATGAATTGAACCTAACGGAAGAGATGATTATGGACGCGGCATAATGTGACTTAGTAAGGCTACAAAATCAGGATGCAGTATGTGTGCGACGGATGTTGCGGTCCTTCTCTTGGCCATCCCAGAGTACGAACGGGCTCAGCAGTAGACTAATAACAATTTTTGCTCCACTTCAAGCGCCAGGGGTTATAATAACTCTGGGATAAGAGGCTTCTCCGGCTGATCGGATTAGTTGCCGGAGAAGCTACCCTGCTGACGAGAGGAAGTGGATATGTGTGAAAAAGCTTGTGTGCAAAATGGTATTGGCGTTGTTTATGTGTTCATTGCCGTTAATGTTGCCCGCTGTTGGCTACGGAGATGGGTATCCGTCAACAAGTAACAATCAAATGCCGCCTATAGGACAGCAACTGGTAAGGGAAGGGGATTTTTCGGTCAGACTGGTTGCGGTTTTGGGAGTAGGCACAACGACCGATGAGGTTGCGGCTGAAAGCCTTCTGGCTGATGTTGGCATTTCGCCGCTCAATGGCTGGATTGCCGATTATCCATTGACACCCGATATAATCGGCGAGATATATAAATCGGTGCGCGATGCGGCCGACAGCGGTAAAATCACTTTGAGCGTCGCTGTTGCCTTGGAACGCGTGAACGGCGTGATGACACAATTGGGTTTGGATGTTGCTGCCAATACGGCAGGAACCAATGACAATGGCACCAATTCGGTGCCGCCCGCGGATGTAGTCAATAATTACTATTACGATGAAGGTCCGCCAGTAGTTACATACTATTCACCTCCCCCTGATTACTATTATTTGTACACCTGGGTGCCGTACCCGTTCTGGTGGGCTGATTTCTGGTATCCTGGCTATTACATCCTGAACGATTTCAATCGGGAAGTTTTGGTCGGCACGAGAAATGTTTTTATTTCCAATCATTTTCGCGACCTTAGAGGGAGAGGGTATGGCCGTGTCGATCCAGTGGAACGGTTCCGGGGGAGAAATTGGCTGGTCAGGGGTAATTCGATACGGAGCGCAACCCTCCCCCCGGTTTTTTCCAGACATGATCGTGGCCCTGGCAGCGCGGTTGTACCACGAAGAGCCGTTGGCAGCATGATCAATACCCCGGTTAGCCGTCAGAATCAGCCATACATTGGCAGCAGGATTCCGGCATCCGGTAGATTTGGAGGTGTTACGTCCGGGGCCAGGTCCGCATCCAGAAGCGTGATACCGTCCTATGCAGAGCGCCCGGTATTCAGAAATAACGAAATCGCAAGTCCAAGGGCTGGCATCGATCCGTTCAGAGGGGGAGCTACGACGCGTATGGGAGGATCAATCGGTATGCCGTCAAGTGGTGGTTTCGATGGAGGCATGTCTTACCGCAGGGGCGGGTTTTCTGCTGGAGGTCGTCGCTGAATGAATGTTTTTATTGTGTGTTCAACAAAATATATTAATTGGTAAATGTTCGTTTACAAAAAGAAAAATATGAGTTAAAAGACATCCAGATAAAGCTGGGGGGTAGTGTGGCGATACCGGTTCATAATTTGACTGGAAGCGAACCAGTAGAAGATAAATGTATCACGAAACCGGTTTCTGATCATTTTTCCATATGCGTAAATGAAAACTGGAGATGCAAGTATGCCCTTCTTGCCGATTTTATCGGTAATTATTGCATTCACCCGGACCACAAAAAATTCCAAGAAAAGACTTCCTAGTGCATTTTTGCAATCCGCTGTGACCGCTTCTTAATCTGACAGCTTTTCCTAACCCCTGCCTCATTCACATCGCGAAAGGACATCCTGTTTGAATGCAACACATCAAAAAATAGGTGCTTGCGAGCTCTCAGGAGAAGGTTCTACCTCTGTGGAATCCTTTGTAGAAGGTTTGCTCAACCACAACCCCAATCCAATGTGGGTCTCCGATCCCAACGGTCTGTTGGTCAAAATAAACGATTCATGTTTGGAACAGTTAAAAATCACCAAAGATGAAGTGGTGGGCATCTATAATGTTTTTCATGACAATGTGATTGAAGAACAGGGCGTTATGCCCTTGCTGAAGGAAGTGTTTGAAACCGGTAAAGGTGCCCGATTTGAGATCTGTTATGACAGTTCCTTGTTGAAAAGTATAAAATTCAAGAATTCCGTATCCTTGGCTCTGGATGTTACGATCTTTACGGTCAAAGGCGATGACCACAAAATTGCATATGTGGTGTTCCAGCAAATGGATATCAGCAGTTATAAGCAAACGGAGGAGGATTTACTCAGTGCTTATGCCAAGCTGGAAAAGCAGTTTCAGGAACGTACCGCTGATTTGATTGCCGCAAATGAAGCTCTGTCAAACGAAATAGCAGAGCGTAAGTTTGCCGAGGAAGATCTCCGTAAGAGTGAAGAAACTCTCAAAAACCTGGTGGAATTGATGCCCGTAGGGGTCGGGTGGATCGATAGATACGAAAATATTGAATATCTCAATCACTGTTTCGTGGATATGTTCGGTTACACGCTGGACGATATACCCACTTTGCGTGAATTGTACGCAAAGGCGTTTCCAGACCCCAGCTACCGGGCGGAAGTAATTGCCGCCAGGGCAGAAATAATCAAGAAGGTCAAAGCAAACGGCGCGCAAATGGCACCGATGGACCTTAAAATCGTTTGTAAAGACGGCACGGTCCGTCATGCAATCATGAACAGCCAGTTGGTATGTGATCGTTGTCTGACGGTTCTGATCGACATCACGGACCGTGAATTGTTGCAAGACCGTCTTATCAAATCCCAGAAGATCGAGTCTCTTGGCGTTCTTGCCAGTGGCATTGCCCATGATTTCAATAATATTCTTACCGGTATCCTGGGATTCATTTCGCTTGCGCGCATGCATCTCAATGAGTCCCATAAATCATACGATCTGTTGCGACAGGCTGAAAATTCATCAAAACGGGCCGCCAAGGTTGCTACCCAGCTGATGACCTTTGCCAGTGGCAGCAAGCCGATCAAAAAAACCTTGGATGTGCTCAAGCTTGTCTGTGATTCCGTATCATTATCACTGCGTGGTACAAACGTGCTGGGCAGTGTTGAAATCGCTACTGCGGTGCATGCGGTCAAGGCCGATGAAATGCAATTGGGGCAGGCTTTCAACAACATCATTATCAATGCCGTGCAGGCGATGCCCGATGGCGGGACCCTGAAGGTACTGGGCGAGAACGTTACTCTGGACAGTAACAACCAAATCGGATTGCAGGCAGGCCAGTATGTGAAGATATCTTTTAGGGATGAGGGCTGCGGTATACCGGAGGATATCCAGAAAAAGATTTTCGATCCTTATTTTACCACCAAAACCGATGGTTCCGGTCTTGGTTTGACTTCGGTCCATTCAATCGTCAACAAGCATGGTGGCTGTGTTTGCGTAGATTCCCAGGTCGGCGGGGGGACAACCTTCACCGTCTATCTGCCATCGGCCGGAGACGTGACATCATTGCAGGGTAACCAGCAAAATGTCTTGCCAGGAGATAAACAAGCATCCGGCGGCATACTCCTTATGGATGACGAGGAAACCATCAGGAATCTTGCCAGGGAAACGCTTGGTTTTCTTGGCTACAGGGTGACTACCTGCAATAATGGTGAAGAGGCAATTGCCCTGTTTAAAGCGGCAAGAGAGTCGGGCAAGCCTTTTATGGCTGCCATATTGGATCTCACCATTCCTGGAGGCATGGGGGGGAAAGAGGCTGCGCAACATATTCTGGAGATCGACCCTGCAGCACGTCTGATAGTTTCAAGCGGCTATACAAATGATCCGGTTATGGCCGGATACAGAAATTATGGTTTTTGTGCTGCGGTTACCAAGCCTTACAAGGCTTCCGAGTTGGGAGAGGAGTTGGGAGCACTTCTGCTGCGGGGCCATTGAATCGCATCTGTTTCGTAATAAAATCAGGTAGAAATGTTATTTTTTATTTCACTATCATAGGAGACAACCATGTCTTTGATTATTACTTCATACAGTGATCGCATCGGTACCATCACCTTCAACAATCCGGCAACCCGAAACAGCCTTTCCAGTGACCTTCTAAGCGAGTTGATCGAATCCTTGCAACTTTTCGAGAAACGCAAGGCGCGGGCAGTGATCATTCGTGCGGAAAACGGCGTAAAGATCTGGTCATCCGGCCTTGACATCCGGGAACTCCCCATTCCCGGCCGCGACCCACTGTCTTACAATGATCCGTTGGAGCAGTTGCTGCGGGCCATTCAGCTTTTCCCTGCTCCGGTTATTGCCATGATCGAGGGAGGAGTATGGGGCGGCGCCTGTGACTTGGCTTTCATCTGTGATATTGTCATTGGCTGCCCGACCGCCTCGTTCGCCATTACACCGGCTAAAATTGGAGTACCTTATAATTCCACCGGTATTCTGCACTTCATTAATGTGGTTGGGCCGCGCCTTACCAGGGAGATGTTCTTTACCGCCAAGCCGATCGATGCCGAGCGTGCCCTGCAGGTAGGCATTCTTAACCACCTGGTTCCGGAGTACGAACTGGAGCGTTTCACCATCGGCATGGCCCTGCAGATAGCACAAAATTCGCCATTGGCAATTGCGGTCATCAAGGAACAGTTGCGCTTATTGGGCAACTCCCATCCACTTAGTCCTGAAACTTTCGAGCGCATTCAGGGTCTGCGCAGAAAGGTTTACGATAGCGCCGATTATCTGGAGGGGAAAAGCGCCTTTTATGAAAAAAGGCCGCCCAAGTTCAAGGGAGAATAGACGGCTGCTCAATTTTGCACAGGTTCGGATGGATTCTCAGTTCAGTTAATCACATGTTGTTTATCAACAGCAAAAGGCCACTCCATTTGGGACGTGGCCTTTATGTTTTCGTAAAACATATGGAGCAAACTGGAAGTAAAGAGAAATGCTGCGTGACTGTCATGCGGTGGAATTCAGAGCGATTTGTGTTTCGTGTCTGCTAGTCGTCGATAGGTGCCCGGCCTGTTTTTCGAACATATTCCATATCTTCTGTTTTTTTTGTGATCATTTCTGAACAGTATGCCCAGATACGATAACTCTCGACAACCAGAATGGTGATGCCGGCGCCGAACACAGCCCAATAATTGGCATCCAGCGCCTTGGCGTAGTGGTAAAAAATGAAAAAAGCCGTTAAGTAACCCACATGGCAGAAACTGCTGCGATGTTCGACGCCTGCTGTCATTCGCGATAGACTGAGCATGATGGCGGAGAAGGTGTAGATTATGAGAACAACACTGATTATACGGGGAGGCGGTGGCGGACCCAAATAAGCCACTACAGTGTCCGGTTGCGGAAGAAAAGGGAAATCCAGCCATGCGAGGAGACTTAATAGAAGAAACAAAGATAGCGCCCACAACCCACGATTGGAAAATCGTTTGAGCCGCGCGATCTCTTTTTCGATTTCCTGGCAGAGTGTATCCGGATTATCTAAACCCCTAGGATTTCCGACAGTCGGCTGATAATCATTTGTTTGCGTCATGAAACTCCAACTGTTCAGTCGGTCAGAAGTTATGTTCTGAGTTTTCCCGACAGGCAATGATTTCGTTAACTCACTTATCCTGGCTAGGAACAAAACACCATGAACTGCATGGTGAGAATTGAAATCATTTCTGTTGTGATTTTTTTAGAGCGTCCAGCTCCTGCTCGGACGATTTCAATTTATCGGACAGGTTGCAATAACTTTTTGCAATGCTGTCAAGTTCGTGCGGCAAGTGGGGAGGCGGTGTGCTCTGGCAGCCGTCTTTGTCCACATGTTCCATGAAAGTTCCCAGTCGTTGCAGCGGCAGGAATACACTTCTTCTCAGCAGTGCCGTTACGCCACCAACCGTCAACATGAGTGTCATGATGGTAAAGACGATCATCTGGGTGCGGATGTTTGCCAGTGATTTGACAAATGATTCATGGGACAGGCCGATATCAAGTGTCCCTAAAACCTTTTGGCTGGGCGAATGCACGTGGCAAGAGGCATTGGAGCATTCCGGCTCATTGTATATCGGGGCGGTAATGGCCATTACTTCCTTGCCTTTGTTGTTAACATACTTTCGTGCCTGCTGCATAGTACCGAGGGTGGTTGTGGGAACCGGACCTTGATGGCAAGCGATACATCCCTCTGCCTTTTTGTCAAGCTGATGATTGATTTCTGAGGCTTTGGAGGAGATGTTGACTACCCCCATGTCATTGAAAATTCTGACGTGCTCTACGCCGGTCTGCTCGCCGACATTGCGGATAATAGTGCTGAGTGTCTCCCTGTCTGACTTGAGCATGGCATAGCGCGTAGATTTCAATATGGTGTCTGCCAGGCTGGTGGCATTGGAAATTGTATCCCTATTCACATCATCGCGTATGACCGAGTAAAGGATCAGGCAGCAAACAACTACAAAGCCGGTAACAGCCATTCCTACTGGTATGAGAACTTTTCCCGCTAGGGTCTTGAACATGGATTAATTCCTCGGAGATACTTTTCAGCATTAAATTATTAGTTCGGACAATTGTCAAGTTAGAGTTAAGTAAGAAAAACAGGGGCGGAATGAAACTCCGCCCCTGTTCATGGTGTTTAGTCTTTTGATTCTGGTCTTTACCCGCTATGAACCAATTTTATGGCAGGTGGCGCAGTTTTCTTTTACCGTGAATGCTGCTTTGCCGTTGTGACAGGCGCCGCAAGATTTTCCTGCTTCCATCTGCTTCATGCTGACCTTGACCTTGCTCTTGGATATACCGAAAATGGCAGGATGGCATTTTCCGCATTTGTAGAGACCGGTATGAGACTTGTGGCTGAATTTGATCTTGCCGGCATCCTTGACAACAAAGGTAACATCCTTGACCGGATGGCATTTGCCGCAGGCGGACAACGGGAAGGCATTTTTGCTGGGCTTCTTGTCGCTGTGACAGGCACCGCAGGATTTTCCAGTTTCCATCTGCTTCATGGTTACCCTGATGGTGCTCCTGGCGGCCTCGAATATTTTCGTATGACAATCCCCGCAGTTGTAGGACTTTGTGTGGACCTTGTGGCTGAACGGGACATTGCCGGCATCTTTTGTGGGAAAAGTAAGTTCCCTGGTGGGGTGACATTTGCCGCAGGCTGACAACGGGAATGCCTTGCCACCTTTGTTATTGTGACATGCTCCGCACGATTTGCCTCTTTCCATCTCGGCCATTGAAACGTGCTTGTTGGGGCCGGCTGCAAAGATAGCCGGATGGCAAGCTGAACAATCTTTGTAGGCCGTCAAATGGACCTTGTGGCTGAAATGGGTAGCTCCGGTCGCCTTGACCTGGTAAGTGATTTCCTTCACCTGATGGCACCGTGCACACTGCTGGAGCTTGAATGCACCAGTTCCGTTATGGCAGGCGCCGCATGATTTCCCCTTGTACATGTCGTCCATTGTGTAATGAACGCCCTTGTTTTTCATTTCAAAGACAGTGTTGTGACAGGCCTTGCAGTTGTTTTTGATCCCTGGTTTTTGCAGATGCTGCTTGTGGCTGAAGATTACCTTGCCCGCATTTTTGGTGTCATAGGCAACATCACGCAGGTCTATTGCACTTGCTGTTACCGCCATAGTCAAGCAGGTCAAGACTACGGTTAAGAGGGAACTTGTTTTCATCAAATGCCTCCCGAGATTTCATGTGATCGCATTCAGTTAATATAGTGGGTAGATTGAGTTTTAAAATAATAATCTTTTTAGAGGTCGTCAGTGATGACCATGCTCTTCTGAGTGGTGCTCCTCAACTTCTTCCCAACCGTGCCACATTGGTTTGAAATGCGCAAAAGGAGTGTGTCCCAATGTTGCCAGGTATATATGCACAAACAGGAAAGCAAAGAATGCGCAGGCGATCAAATAGTGGGCGCTCACCAATAGTTTGATGCCTCCCAAAACCATGATGGTTGGGCGAAGCAGGTCAACATTCATCAGGAGGTAGCCGGTGACGACAATCAGAGGGATAAGAACCAGCATGATCACCAGGTAGGCTGCCTTCTGCATCGGATTGAACTTACAATCTGGAGTGGTATGGTGCGGATTAGGTCGCCCCAGGAAGTAGAAAAAGAAGTAGAAGAGCGCTTGACGAATTATGCCGCTTTTAATGTCCTCAAGATTGGGGATATAGAGCCGGAACAAACTCTTGGCCACGAAGAGGTAGTAACAGAACCAGAGGGCATATGATATCGATACAACGATACCGGCCGTATTGTGCAGACTGATGGCGGATTTGTAGGTGCCGAAAATATTGACGTAATCCGGGAACCTGATCTGAATTCCGGTGATGCACAGGGTGACAATACCCAGAGCGTTCAGCCAATGCCAGATCCTAACAGGCATGGGGGTCAGGTAGATATAATCTTTTTCCTCCATATTAATGCTCCTTTCTATTCTTCCGCGTAAGGAAGCGGAAGGTGCCGTGTCCGATCGGCATCATCATTCCACCCAAAAGAATGGCGAGGCCGACATAATTGAGCAGTGTGCTTCGAGTAGACCCGATCATGTAAAAGTCAGGGGTACCGTAAAGCAGATCCATGACGGCTCCTTTTTCAACAGCAATGCGTTGGTAGCCGCCGCTATTGTCGGGCAGCGCCACGAAACTGGTTTGCATTGCTTTTGGGCCGGTTGCATGGCAGAAGGTGCAATCAAAACGGTTGTCCAGAATCTGATAGGTATGGGTGACTTCCTCTGGGGTCATCATACCCCACAGGCGCATCCCTTTACCACGCAGACGGAAATTGAAGTCCCTCAACTCGCTGAGAGATATTTTGCCGTCCCCGTTGTTGTCGATAAGGCTCTTGATGTCCTTGTCACTGGATATCAGTTTGGTAAGGTCACTATAAGTAGCCATTTTGTATTCATCCATCATGGTGGACTTATTCACTGGCTTGTTCTCGATATATAGTGTGATGACATAATTTTTGGACCCTGTATGGCAGGCTATGCAGGGCAGGGCACTCACATGCAGATCGGCCTGGGGCAGCCACTTGGCATGGCTGGCAATGATTCGTTTGCTTTCATGGCAACGACCGCACATGGTATTAATATCTCCACCGGCAATTGATGCTGGTGATTTGACGGCGTGCGGGTCATGGCAGTCGGTGCAAGTCGCGTTTTTCCCATGGAGACTGGCGGTGTATTCTGTTTGAATCTGGCTGTGGCATTCTTTGCAGGATGCTTTGGAAGGATGGCTTCCATCGGCAGGGTGGCTATTGCTTACCGAGTCGTGGCATGAAACGCAACCGATCATTGAATGAGTAGTTGCAGCGAACCTGCTTGGGTCAACATACAGACGACCTTCGTCTTTTGCTGCGATCTCTTTGTTGCTGTGACACTTGATACAGCGTTCATTTTGAGGTGTTGCGGACGAAGCGATTCCCGCAATTGGCAAAAACAACATGATGATGGCCATCGGTATGGTACTGGTAATAATACCCCTCATTTATTCCCCTCCTTCCAACATGTGTGTTTACTAACTGTAACATTACTCTTGTTGATTTTGCAAGATTCTGTGCCACAATAAAAAGTTTGCCTTAATCATTACAAGTTGTGGCGCTGATTTTCCAAAGCACATTGCACAGCTTGCCTTATTTCCTCGCGGTCTTGGGCATTGACCGGCTTTAGGGCGTGATAAAAAATCCCCTCCTTTCTTAGTCTCCTCATTAAAGGCAGGTTTGTGTCTGCAGAAATAAGGATAATAGTCAGTTTCCGGTTGCACTGTTTCAGGAGCGGGATTATGTCGGCCGCTGTTAGCTCATCGAAATTGGAACCAATCACAACCACTTGGGCGGTTTTTTTAAGAACGCCATTGAGCGCTGTCGCAATGGAGTTGGTTACAGTTACGTTGTATCCAGCCTCAGTAAACACTTCAGCCATCTTTTTGCGGCAGTCCTTGTCTTCATCTACAATGAGAATTCCTTCTTGCATGATATTACCCCCGCACACCCCGAAGGAAATGTCTCCATTTAGCGTTTAAGCGAATTGTTTCCGGTAAATGCAGTTAAAGCAAATTCTGGTTTTCTTATTGAGTGATGGTAGTGCCCAATGAACGAAATTAACGAACATGGGACCAGTGATAAACATAAAGGGATTGATCTGGCAGGCGAAAGGCACGAAAAGAATCTTGATCTTTTGTTGTGCTGAGTTTGCATGGTTGTGCGAAGCTGATGCCGTTGAGGTTTTGATCAGAAGAAACCTTGGCAATACTGGCATGACTTTCACTGTACTCTTCTTTCCGGGCAAATTTGATTAGAAGGCTGCTATGGCTGACTGATTTTTAGTTGGTAGCTAATTCGGCGATTAGTATTGATCAAGCTTCGAACGCTCAAGTTCGTTTGCTCGGAATTTATGAGTGCATTGGTTGTGCCAAAGCGGTTTGTTCAGATACAATACTATGCAACTAGCTGATAGTAGACGTAATAACCGATGGGCAAACATGTTGACCCAGGTTTGGAAGAGAGCAGGTTAGGCGTTAATGTATAGGAGATTTATACTACAACCTTTGGTCTTTTGCACGCTGAAAGAGGCTTTCGTGCGCTATTTCGGTATATTATATGCCGGTGACCTGTATATTGTATACATGTATTCAATAAATATACACATCACAATAACTTCCGGGGTTTTGAGGGGTTATAATATGTTTCTGGGAAGGAAATCATTGACTTAGAATCAGAGATGGTTGATTATAGGCTCCTGATTCAATCGACATTAAAATCAAATTGTAGGTAATTTAAGCATTGTTGGCGAAAGGGAACAGGCGTGGGTAGGATATCAATACTGGTTGTTGATGACGAAGCAGTGGTAAGGGATGGGCTTCAAAGGATTCTTGATGGTGAGCGTTTCGAGGTGATTACTTGCATAAGTGGTCACAAAGCCGTAGAGCTCCTACAGGAAAAGGAATTTGACCTCATCATTACCGATCTTAAGATGCCTGGCATGAACGGCATTGAAGTACTGAAAGCCGTCAAGACACTCCAGCCCGATGTGCCTGTCATAATGATAACCGGATATGCCACTGTGGATACGGCCGTAGATGCCATGAAAAATGGCGCTGTTGATTATATCGCCAAGCCTTTTACCCCGGATCAGATTAATGAAAAAGTTGAACGTGCACTTGAACAAAGGAATGTAATCCTCGACGAGTTCTATCTCAAAAAAGAGATCAGCAGTCATCACGGATTTAACCAGTTTGTTGGTGAGAGCAAGGAAATCCAAAAAGTTTACCGAAGGATCATGCAGGTTGCCGCTACCGACAGCACTGTGCTGATTACTGGTGAGAGTGGTACAGGCAAAGAGCTCGTGGCCCGTGCCATACATAATAATGGCCCCAGGCGCGATATGCCTTTCGTGGCAATAGACTGTACCTCTCTGGCCGAAAATCTTCTTGAAAGTGAATTGTTCGGGCATGTTAAAGGCTCTTTTACCGGCGCCATTCAAACCAAGATGGGACTTTTTAAAGTGGCCGACGGTGGGACGCTTTTTCTGGACGAGGTGTCTAACATCAGCATTTCAACGCAGGCAAAGCTCTTGCGGGTGCTGCAGGAAAGGCAGGTGACGCCAATAGGCGGTACCCAGCCGATTCCTATCAATATTCATCTGGTTGCAGCTACGAATCGAAATCTCAAGACAATGGTTGCTGAAGGGCATTTTCGGGAAGACCTGTATTTCCGCCTCAATATCATTCCGATAGAATTGCCGCCGCTCCGTGAACGCAAGGGGGATCTGCCGCTGCTCATCAGCCATTTTTTAAAAAAATTCACGGCTGAAATAGGCAAAGAGATACGTGGTGTTGCCCCTGATGCAATGACGCTTTTGGAGAGCTATTCGTACCCAGGAAACGTGCGGGAACTGGAAAATACCATTGAACGTGCCGTTGTTCTGACAGAAGGAGATATCATACACAAGGAAGACCTTGAACTGTTTGATTCGGCTGAGGAAGATACTCCTGCTTTCGGAGGATACATTCCTACCAATGCCGATGAGCTCAAGGAGATGAAGCGGCATATCCGGGGCAAGTCGGTTGAGAATATTGAAAAGGCTTTTGTGATTAACGCGTTGGAACGCAACAATTGGAATGTAACCAGGGCTGCTGAAGAAACAGGGATTCTGCGGCCAAATTTTCAGGGCATGCTTAAACGTCTCGGCATCTCAGTAAAGGCCCAGATGGAAAAATAAAACAAACGGTAACTGATGTTATACAGTCGGAATTTCCGGTTGGTTACCGTCATTCACAGGTAGCAAAATCGAAAAGGTCGTCCCCTCGCCAACTTTGCTTTTTACCTCTAGCTTACCACCATTATTTGTCACAATTCCGTAGGATATCGAGAGCCCTAGTCCGGTCCCATCAGATTTTGTAGTAAAAAACGGGTCAAAGATCCGCTGAAGGTCGTCTTCGGAGATGCCGCAGCCGGTATCAATGACATCCACACCCACAAAATTGCTGTCAGGCGACATGTAGGTGTGGAGTGAAAGAGTTCCGCCACCTGGCATGGCATGGCATGCGTTGACTAACAGGTTCATCAGTACCTGTTGTATTTGGCCAGGATCCACGATTATGTTAGGGAGATTCGGGGAGTAGATTTTGACAATATTAATGCCATGAAAACAAGGGTGCTGGTTCATAAGGGCAACAACCTTGTCAAGGATCACGGTGAATGAAAGTGATTCTTTATGGGCAACCGTTTCGCGGGAGAATTCCAGGAGGCGCTTGACGATATCGGCACAACGGCTGGTTTCGGAGATAACCCTTTCCAAATCGGCCTTGAGAGCCGGATCAAGACGCTTGTCGCTACTGACGATGGAAGAGAAGAGCAGGACTCCCGTTAAAGGGTTGTTGATCTCATGGGCGATGCCGGCCACCAGCTGTCCCAGCGATGCCAATTTGTCGGAACGGTAGAGTTGAGCCTGAATCTGTTTAATTTCGCGCGACCGCTCTTCTACTTTTCGCTCCAGGCTTATCCCCCAGTCTTTGAGTTCTTCATGGGCCTTTTGGAGGTTTTCAGTCATCCGGTTGACGGTATCGGAGAGTTCGCCTAGTTCATCGTGAGAGTCAACCGGAACCCTAACGTCCAGGTCACCGTCAGCGACGAGGTTGGTGTGACGAACGAGGCGCTGTACAGGGCGATTGACGAGCTTCTGGGTAAGAAATGTAAGCAAGATGCCTATCAGGAGCAGCAGAATACAGGTCATGATGATGAATTGCATGCGGTATTCATGGGATTTTTGGAAAAAGTTTTCTAGGGAGATTGAAATGTCCAGGATTCCCAGAATATTGTACTCGCTATGATGAAAATGGCATGAAGCCGTGGAGCAGCTGGGTTGATTGTAGATGGCTTTTGTTAGTCCAAGTACCTCTTTGCCGCTGGCTGTGGTGAACAGGCGGCTGCGGTGCATTGACGGTGCATAGAGTCGGGGATTACCGGTTTTGTGGCACATCTGGCATGCTTCGGCTTTCTTGGTGATTATCATGCCGATCTCTTGCCTGGTGCTGGAGAATACAACCTTTCCCTCCCGGTCAATCAGGCGGATGTGCTCAATGCTTTTACTCTCACCAATATGGCTTATAACCTCGTAAAGTTGGGTTTTGTCGTTCTTCATCATGGCATCGTATGCACTTTGATTGATAATCTCAGCGATCTGCTCCGCATTGGAAACAGCATACTCGGTCATGATATTTCTGAAATATTTTAAGTTAATAGAGTCGAGAGTCCACATGAATCCGATTAGGATGAGGGATGTGGCAATAGTGATCTTGGCAATGAGGGATAGACGCAAATGCATGCTGAACCTTTATTCGAACATGGTTAAAATTTAAACATTCAATTACATACATTGAATGATTGATTACGTCAAGTTTTACGGAAACCTCTTAAATCATGATGAGATTTTGTCAGTTGCACGCACATTTTATTTATTGCAGCTCTGGTGGAGTGTATGGCTCAAGGTTTGTTGAATTGGGCAGTTGTTGATTCCTATTATTGGAATGTTTTGTCAAAACCGTCTTTAAGTTTTCGTTTCAGCCGTTTGTATTCATCTGCCGAAAGCTTCCGATCTCGATAAACCACCCCGCCATACATATCCACAAATTCCCTGACTTTTTCGTTGTTACTAATGGCTGCTAATTCGTACAATCCTTGCCGATTGCGCTTTGCTTTGATGCCGCAGTCGTTTTCAAGCCGGTGGTAGAATTTTCGTAGCAAGCGTTCTTCACGCGATGGCCACTGCAAATTGTTTCGATTTACTATGATGAAGAATGCTGCGATCAATACGGCAAATAATATTACAACCGGCCAGACGATCTTTAAAGCGATTCCCGGATCTAGTTTCTTGAGGCTTTTACCCGCCCTGCGAACGGCATCAACCTGACTTTCAAAATCGTATGAAATAATGGCGCGATTCCATACGTGGTTTAATGAATCTAACGCCAGTTGCATCTTCCTGAACAGATTGTGTTTGGGGGCACCTCCCCAGATCGCCCCTGCGTTTACGGCAAAGCCGCTCGGGTCGATCCGCATCCATCCTTTGCCGGCTATGAAGACCTCAACCCAGACATGGGCTTTGTCTTCGGTAATCAGGTAGTATCCCCCCATTTCGTTGTAATCGCCACCAAGGTAGCCTCCTACCAGTCGTGCCGGAACCCCGGCGGCTCGCAACACCAATGCGAAGGACGAGGCAAAGAATTCGCAGTGCCCTTGTTTTTTGTCGAATAAAAATTTTTCCAAGGCGTGATCTCCTGTTGGCAGATCATGAAGGGAATAGCGATAATTCCCATTACGGAAATATTGTTCCAGGAGCTCGATTCGGCGGGCATCACTGTGGCCTTGGCGCTGGATGCCATCTGCCAGGCGCCTGATGCGGGGCGGAATATCTGCGGGGAGTTGCAGGTAGAAATCGTGCTTGAAATTATTTGCAACCGGCAAAATGCCGACGGTACTCGACTCTGCTTTGTAACTGAGCCGTTTTGTAGCAGATCCCAACAGTATATAGGTATTGTCGGACGTACGCCTGATTCTTCGGAGCGATATAGCGGTAGGAGCGTCCAGCGCAATCAAGGTGCGGGACAAACTTGGCTCGGGATAAATGGACTGGGTGACTTGGGGACCGGTTGAGTTTATCCGTTCAAACGGCATCATTTCGTCACGAACCCAACGATTACCGACTATTTTGTTAAAAACCGTGCCTCGCCAATACAAGGTTGCTTGAGGCTGGTGGGGCATCTCAGCCCTGAATGCCAGAACAGGGGTCTCTCCGATGTTTGCGCTGCTGCCTGGCTCTACCTTGTCCGCTATGCCGCTGGTACGGGCAATGGCCGGGGAGAGAAAATTCCAGAGGGGAAGTTGGGTGCGGGGCAAGATGGGGAATAAGATGACCAGAAGCGGCAGAGATGCAAGCGGCATGAATAACCCGGCCGCCACAACCCGGCGCAGGTCTGCGCGGCTCAGCACCATACTGCTGTCCTGGGAGTAAAAGGTTAACAATACCAGTTCGACAGCAACCATCAGGAGCATTAAGGCAAGATAAATAAGGAATGCCGGACTAAGGTCGAACAGAGATGAAGACGCCAGGCAGAATAGCGACAAGGCCTGGATCTGTAGGTAGTAGCGGCCGCTCTTTTCACCGCCCAGCCTGATGGCCAGCATAATGGCAAGCACGCTTACCACTGGCTGGATCGGGTTGGCGCGGCTGTACTGGAGTGAGTAGTACAGGAAGACCGGAACAATGGCGGCATTATACGCCCAATTTTTTGTTGGCCAGTTTCCGCGGAAGTTTTGCCAGATGCCGGCAGCCATGCCTGCCATAATCGCCAATCGAGGTGTGGTGGTCAGCCATGGGAAAAGCGGCACGATTCCGCACAGTGCAATGGCATAGGAAAGGCTGGCGATTATATTAGCTAGTAGTAAATTCATGGATGGTAACCATGCATCCCAGGCTCAGAATTTTCTGTTATGCAATTTTTGACTGATGGGTGAAGCAATGGTCATATTTGTAGTTTCTAGGTTGTGTCATCCTTACCCCAAAGTGCCAGTTCCGTCATCAATTTCAGGCCGTGGCGATGGCCTGCTTCGGCAGGTATGATACGGTTTTCGAACTTGAGTCCCACCGGTCTATTGCGCACCCAGTGCTTTACCAGCCAGGCAGCGCGGGATATTCGCTCTTCCATGCTTTGCCCTGGTTGAGCGTTGAGATCGATGATCAGTGGCATGGTGGCCTGACTGCCGAATACCTTTACCAATAAATCGTCGCTGCGGGCGGACAATTTCCAATGGATCATTCTGAGCGGTTCGCTGCCGGAGTAGGCTGAAATCCGTTCCAATTCGCCATCCAGTCCCCGCCCATGGTGGATGCTGCTTCCCGACGTCCGTTTTTCCAATCCGTTGCCGGATAACGGACCATGGATGAGGCGGGGGAAGACGACAAAATCTCTGTCAACCGCAAAAATCCAGTAGCGGGTGAAAAAGTTTACCGGAAATGGGGAGCTGACTATTATCTGCCCGATGCCTGAATGTCCACGCTCGGTGAAGGTAAGGGTCACATTTCCGGAGGCTGAGTCTGACCTGGGCACCAAAGGTATGGTCACTCCCTGGCCCCCGAAACACTCTACCCTGATTAGAAAAGAAGGAATGAACCGCTTGGTGTTTCTGATCCGCAACTTGAAAGTAGATGCCATGCCGGCGAAGATTTCCTCCGGTGGCTGGATATCAGGGTCGAGTCCCTTGATGTTCATCATGCCGACCAGTCCGGTGACGGACATGAAAGCCAAAAGTCCGGACACGATCAGAAACAGCAGATTGTTCCCGGTGTTAACCGCAGAGAAACCGAGCAGGAGGGTGATGGTGATGTAGAGTGCCCCGGACTTGCTGATCTTCAGGCCAAAGGTAGCGGTATGTCGGCGATTATGGTGCGTAGGAGTTCTCCTCGGTGGGCGGTTTCGTATTCCGGCCGCAGGATCAGGCGATGGGAGCAGACGGCAACTGCAACTCCTTTCACGTCCTCGGGCGCTACGAAATCACGCCCTTCCAGAAAAGCTGCGGCTTTCGCTGCCTGGGCAAGGTTGATGGCGGCTCTGGTGGAAAGTCCGGTTTGGATCTGGAGATGGTTGCGGGTTGCCGCTATTAGGGTATAGATGTAGGCAACCACCTTCTCGGAAAGGTAGATCTCCTCGGCAACCGCACGGCGCGCGGCCAGGATGTCGGTAGCGGTTGCCATTGGTTTGATGGAACTGATCTTTTCGCGAATGCCGCCCCCCATGATGATCTCTTTCTCCAAGTGTTCTGGTGGATAGCCGATGCCGGTGCAAAGCAGGAAGCGATCGAGCTGTGATTCGGGCAGAGGGAAGGTGCCGCTTTGATCGGAAGGGTTTTGTGTGGCGAATACCATGAATGGGTCGGGTAAGAGATGTGTTGTCCCTTCAACCGTTACACGTCGCTCCTCCATGGCCTCCAGCATTGCGCTCTGTGTACGTGGCATGGCCCTATTGATCTCATCCAGCAAAATTATGTTGTTGAAAATCGGTCCGGACAAAAATGTGAAACGTCCTTCGTCGCGATTGAAGATCGATAGTCCGGTAATGTCTGAGGGAAGAAGGTCACTGGTGCATTGCACACGGCCGAAAGTTAGATTGGTTATTCCGGCCAGGGCCAGGGCGATAGTGGTCTTGCCAAGCCCCGGCAGGTCTTCTATAAGAATATGCCCTCCTGCCAACAGTGCGATTACGGAAAGACGCAGCACTTCCTTTTTGCCGTGCAGGTGGCTGTTGCAGAGCTTGTCGAGCATTGCTGAAATAATGTATTTAGTAGAAGATGCAGTCATAGGTTGGCCTTAATTATATGTTTGATATACAATATAAAACAAAAGTTTTGATTTTGGATTCACTTAGGCTTGCACCATAACAACAACAAATCAATACGACGGAGACTGAACCATGCTTTATAAGCGCACAATTCTTACAAAAATCCTTTCCAATGGGATGAAGGCCGAGTTTGCCGTCGTCAAGGAAGAAGGTGTCTTCCAGGCAGCCCTCTTGGTCAATGGTCGCTTTGTTTCAGGCCCTTCGATTCCCAGGCTCTTGGATCCTCCGAAAGAAGAAATTACCCACTGGATGGGGAATAAACCAGGGGTGGGTTTGACTGAAGAAGAGGCAGAAAAAATTATCCGTGAGGTAGCTTTGGAGAATAGTGTGGTTGAGCATCGAAAAAAAAATATCGATGATTGATTTATACTCAAGCTCCCGTAACTAATTTTCCAAGAGTAATTTTTAGTCCACTTTAGCACACACTCCATTTTGTTCCAAGAGCCCCCGATCAATTTAATCCCCGGCAGTGATACATAGGTCTTGAATATCAAGGCAACAGAATACAGAGAGATAATGTCTGTTTGCGCTAAATCACGGAAGCGTGTTTTGATTTTATTGCTGCTGTTGTAATTGAGAATAAAACGAATTGAAACAAACTGTTTATATCGGGCATTAAGTTGCTGAAAAAAATAGGGTTGAACGTCGTATTAAAATTCAAAAAACAAACAACATCAAGTTCTATCAAACACTATAAACAGGCATATGGCGGGGTTTGTTGATTGCTTCTGCTGACTAAATATGAGTTGTAAAATAACTAAAAAATCGCGTAACATAAGCATGTTATCGCGGTATTGCAAAAACGTGTTGACAAAAATCAAACAACGTAATAAAAAATGTCAATATTGGGTGTGGTGATGAAAGATGGTGAATTGTATTTGACAGCAATATAACGATGTGCTAAAAATTATAAAACGCTGGGTGGTAATGCAGATTTGTATTGGTTTTTGAAGGGTTTTATTTAAAGCCAGCAACCAAGAAAATATAATTGTTGAAAATGATAAGACAGTTGATTGATTTACACAAAGACCACGCTAGACATGGACAGAGGGAAGTTTAAAACCGGGCTAAATGCCGACAAAAATGAGGAGGTAGGACAATGGCGCAAACAGAAACCAACAAAGGCTGGATAGTCACTCTGTCTGGGACAGGCATCAATCTTGCCCTAGGCATCCTCTACACCTGGAGTATCTTCAAATCAGCGATATCGGACTCCATCAAGAAAGGCGGCCCTGATGCCTTTGCCTGGGATAAGGCATCAATTAACGATCCGTATGCGTTGTCATGTCTCCTGTTCGCTTTTGCCATGATCATCGCCGGCAAGTTGCAGGATAAGATCGGTCCCAGGTATACAGCCATGATTGGTGGCGTGCTTGTTGGGAGCGGCTTTATCATCTGCTCTCAAACAAACAGTTATGCTTTGTGGATTCTTGGTTTCGGCGTGCTGTTCGGCATGGGCATGGGGTTTGGCTATTCCTCTGCAACCCCGCCAGCCCTCAAATGGTTCCCACCGGCAAAAACCGGGATGATTGCTGGTATCGTTGTTGCCGGTTTCGGCCTTGCACCGATTTACATCGCTCCACTGGCAAGTTTTCTTCTCGGCAAATTCGGGATACAAAATTCGATGCTCTATTTGGGAATTGGATTCACCGTGGTCGTGTGCGGCCTTTCCAATCTGCTCATTAATCCTCCGCAGGGTTATGTGCCCGGTGGTGCTCCCGCCCCTGGCTCTGCTGTCAAGAAAGCAGCAGCTGTTGACTTGACACCTTCACAATTATTGTCCACTGTTGAGTTTTATATTCTCTGGACTATATATTTTATCGGCGCTGGTGCGGGCCTGATGGTTATCGGCAGTGTTGCCGGCTTGGCCAAAAAGAGCATGGGCACAAGTGCTTTCATCGCAGTGGCTGTCATGGCTGTTGGCAATGCGGGTGGGCGCGTTGTTGCAGGCGTACTCTCCGACAAGATTGGCAGACGCACGACCCTTCTCCTGGTATGTCTTTTCCAGGCGGCCTTGATGATTGCCGCGGTGTTTATAACCACAGGTGCACCTAATGCGGTTCTGCTGGTTCTGCTTGCAACTTTCATCGGCTTCAATTATGGCGCCAATCTTTGTCTCTTCCCTTCATATGCCAAAGATCTCTGGGGCTTGAAAAACTTCGGTATCAACTATGGCTGCCTCTTTACAGCTTGGGGCGTTGGTGGTCTCGTTCTGGTCCGTGTCGCCGAGATGTTGAAGGTTGCATCTGGTGATTTTACCAGTTCCTTCTATGCCGCATGCGGTCTGCTCATATTTGCGGCATTGCTGACTTTCGCCCTGAAAGATCGCAAAGCCGAAAGCGTGGCCCCGCAATTGGCCCCATCCGGCAACAACTAAGACCATAACTCCATGTAAGAGCTCATGGAATTATCTGTCCGATGAAACAATAAAGGCCCTGCATTGCCAGGGCCTTTATTTGTTTGAATAAAAGTAATGTGTTTCGCATTACTCCGTGAACGCCAGCAAGATCCTGCGATTTCGTGGACCGTCGAATTCACAGAGGTATATTCCCTGCCAGGTCCCCAACCATAATTTCCCGTCCCTAACAATCACTTGAATGGATGAGCCAAAGAAGCTGGCTTTGATGTGGGCGTCGGAATTTCCCTCGGAATGCCTAAAATGGCAGCTTTGCGGGATTAGTTTGTCGCTGAACCACTCCATGTCACGGGCCACATCAGGGTCTGCATTCTCATTGATGGTCACGCCGGCTGTCGTGTGCGGAACAAATACTGTAACTATCCCATTTTGCCAGTTATTTTGTGCTATAACTCCGGCTATCTGTTTGGTGATAGGCTCTAATCTGGTTCGACGGCTTGTGGTCATGGAAATCTCTGCAGTCTGCATTGTACCTCCAAATTTGGTTTAGCATGATATCCGGTGAAGATTGACTTTTTCCCGGTAGCGGTATATTCATAAAAATTCGTATCAATTTCAAGGAGTCTGTTTTGTCCAACCTGAAAAAAACCAGCCGCCTGTTTGCTGTCGTTTCCAGATACCCGCGCCTTATTCTGGCTCTAGCCCTGCTGCTATCGGCCATTTCTGTCATATATACAAAAAATAACATGGAGTTTATGACCGGGCGCGATGATTTGATGCCGCGCAATGCGCCCTTTCAGGTGGATTATCGAGCCTATCGCCAGGAGTTTGGAGACCAGGAAGAAATAGTGGCCGTGATCGAATCCGATGATGCGGAAAAATCGACTCGTGCTGCGGATGCTCTTTATGAAAGGTTGGAGAAGGATAAGGCGGCCTTCCGCGAGGTTTTCTATCCCGGCGGGATGCCATTTTTTCGCAAGAACGGCCTGCTGTTCATGCCATTGGAAGATATCAGGCAACTCCGCGCCACCCTGACCATGGCCGCTCCGGTCCTGAAAGATTTAGCCTCCTCACCATCTGTTCAAACGCTTTTCACTAGCCTCACTACCCAGATCGACGGTTATCTAGCACATAAAGATCCTGAGACTTTGAAGAGTCTTGCTTTCATGTTGACAACGCTGGACAAGGGTTTTAAGGGGTTTGACGGTAAAAGCAGCGGCATGTCCATGGATTCATTCCTCAAAGGTGGAAATGCCAAGCCGTCAATGCTTGAAAATGCCGGTAAGCAACAGGTTATTACCATGCTGCCTATCAAGGATCAGAGCAGTTTTGTCGCATCGGAAAGATCGATCAAGGCTGCCCGCGCAGCCCTGAATGAAATTTTGAGCAGGCCTGAGTTCAAGGGCGTTACCGGAGGGCTGACCGGGGTCCCGGTCCTGGAGTACGAGGAAATGGCGACCAGCCAGCGAGACCTGGAGATCGCCACTGTTCTTTCTTTGACACTCACCGTGATCCTGCTGCTGTTTGCCTTCCGCGGCCTGCTGAACGTGATTGCGGCGATGGTCTCCTTAATAGTCGGCATCTGTCTGTCTTTCGGGTTTGCAACTATCGCCATAGGCCATCTCAATATCCTTTCCATGGTCTTTGCCATCATGCTGATCGGATTAGGGATCGAGTATGGTATTCAGGTAGTTCTTCGTTACCAGGAGGAGCTGAAGAACGGTGTAAGCGGCATGGCTGCCATTGAAATAGGTCTTCATGCTAACATTCGCTCCATCATCATGGCAGCCGCCACTGTGGCCCTGGCATTTGCCACCTTTGTCCTGACCGATTTCAAGGGGATTGCGGAATTGGGAATTATCGCCGCCGGTGGCGTGGTGATCTGTGTCATAGCTACCTTCACCGTGCTACCTGCTATGCTGGTCCTGCTGGAGCGCTTTCGCAAAAACGGGCGCGCAACCCAGGTTAATCAGTCCCAATCCGTTGATCACCACCCATTACTACGCCTACTGTTTGAAAACCCCCGTGCGATGATTGCCGCTATTTTGGTACTGTCACTGTTGTGTGTCTATCCTGTCATGAAGATGCGATTTGACTATAACCTGATGAACCTGCAGGCCAAAGGACTGCAATCGGTTGAATATGCTTACAAATTGATGCGCAGCAAGGAAAATTCAGGTTATTTTGCGGTAGTCATGGCCAGAAACGGGAGCGAAGCCAGGCAGTTGACGGAAAGGCTGGAGAAAATGCCTGCCGTGGATCACGTCGTCAGCCTGCTATCACTGGTTCCGGATCAGCAGCATGCCAAGTTATCCGAGTTGGAGGCGCTGCAGCAGGTTATGGCGGAAGTCAAGCCCGTCCCGTATGAGGAGAATCTAAGGCTTATGGAGCTGCCTACGGTCTTTGAGAATTTTCGAGACCGGGTAGAGAAATTGCAAAAAGTTCTTGTTGCCGACAATATGGTAGAAGCCAAACCGGTGGGAGCCTTCCTGACAACTCTGGATGGTTTTTTCAACTCGCTGGAAAAGGAGAAGAATAACAACGCAGCAGGGATGTTGCGCGATTTTCAGGGCAGCATGTTTGCCGAACTGCCTGATAAACTGAAAATGATGAAGGAGAGTTTGAATGCAGCCCCTGTCAGTGAGGCTGATGTACCGCAACAGTTGAAGCAGCGTTTTGCCGGCAAAAGTGGGAAATGGCTGTTACAGGTTGCCGCCAAAAAGGAGATTTTCGAACGTGAGCCTTTGTCAGAGTTTGTACGCCAGGTTAAATCGATTGTACCCAATGCCACTGGGGAACCGATCATGGTATATGAATCATTGACAGTTCTCCGTGATTCATATCTCAAGGCATTTGGTTATGCTTTTATCGGAATTGCTGTAATATTGCTGGTCAATTTCAAAAGTATCAGATTTGCCGTTATTGGCTCTTTGCCTCTTGCGATAGGTTTGTTGCTGATGGTTGGCGGTATGTGGGTGTTCGGGGTAAGATTCAACTCGGCCAATATCATTGTTTTGCCGTTGATATTGGGTGTGGGGATTGATTCGGCCATTTACATCATTAATCGCTATCGTCAGGGAAATGAGACGCCAGCACAGGTAGCCACGAGTAGTTCAGGAATAGGAGTATTCCTCAACGCATTGACAATTTTGTTCAGTTTTGGTGCCTTGATGGTGGCCCATCACCAGGGTGTCTTCAGTATCGGAGCCGTCATGTCCTTGGGCATGGTCGCCAGCGTGGCGGTTTTCCTGGTTTTTCTCCCGGCCTTGTTGACAATTTGGGGGAAAAGGTAGTCCCAGTGCAGGGCGAAACTCGTTTCGCCTTTGCATATCTTACGGTGCTGTGACGTTTACAACCTGACTCCCTTCACCGCCACTATTCATTACTAGGATGCGAAAGTCCTTATTAACCGGAGAATAGGGGTAACGCTGATATATCAGTCTGGTGCAGTCAACATAGATCAGTTTTTCCCTTTCGGCGACATCTTGGCCACCACGGCCACCGATACGTTGCCCATCCACGTAGAGCGATGAATTCTGGTCAAAATTTTTCCCATCGATAATCAACTCATAGTAGTTCACGTACTCGTTTCCTATCGTTACCTGGCTGATCTCCGGCCTTGTTTCAATGGTCAGGCCCATTGTGACCGAGGCGTTGTCAGGTCCGTTTCTGACAGCGACCTGATGGAGCCCACCCACTATCTGAGGAATGGTGAAGGCAATGTCTTCCGACGAAACGAAGCGGCTTCTTATGACGGCGCCATCTAAAAACAATAATGAATTCTTCGAAAAATTTCTACCAAGGGCGTTTATTTCCCGATCTCTGCCTTGGGCGCAGGAGCTTATGTGGTCTGGCGAAAGTTCACTCAATTCCGGTCGCAGCGGCAAGACCGTGAAATTGTATGTTCGCCCGGTGATGCCATCATCCCGTTTTAGATAGAGGGCATACAATCCCGCATCAAGCATGGGTATGGTGAATTCAAGCTGTTTACCGTCTGTAACCTTGGCCGGGATCTCAATGCTGCCCAGAAAAGCGCTGGCCTTTTCGCCAAAACCGGAACCAAAGATCGTAATTTTGCTCCCTGGTTCTCCTTGTGCTGGAATAATGCTGAGAATAGTGGGTGTTGAAGTAGTTGTAACAGGCGATGTCCCTGGTTTTACCCGTTTTGGTCGTTCAGCAGCTAAAACATGGCTGTTGTATATCAGGCAGATCAAGATCAGGCACAAGCAGGTCACCTGACTCTGTATTTTCACTAGTCGTTGGATATGGCACATGTTTTCCTCCCCCCAACTGGTCTATGTATCCCCATTAAGGAAATGCAGCTAATGCAACTCAGTTTCTAACGGTCATCGCTATCCAGATGCCTCCCAGCACAAAGAGGAAGTTTGCTCCCCAAGCCGCTATCCATGGCGTCAGTACTCCGCTTCGGCCATATGAAAGCAGCACCGCATTAACCACAAAATAAGTGAAACCGATGCCGATGCTGACCGCGATACCTAGGGCCAATCCTCCAGAACGGCTGTTTCTTAGTGCAAATGGTACTCCCAGTATTACCATTACAAAGGCCGCAAATGGAGAAGCCAGCTTGGTGTGCATCATGGTCAGGTACCGATTGGCAGGATAACCGCCATGCTGCAGGTTGTCGGCATATTCTCTCAGTTTGTTGAAACTCAGGTTGTCGGCATTGTTGTCCAGAACCCGCAGGTCATCAATCTTAAGATTCAGTGCTAAATCCATTTTTTGTTTAGTAATTACAGTATAGCCACGCCCCTGCCTGAAGTCCTTGATATGGGGTTTTAGAAGGATCCAGTGCCCATTTTGGAATTCAGCCGCTTCTGCATCGATACGGTTGAGAGGGGTCATGGAAGGGTCCAGATTCCAGATAATGACCCCTTTGAGCATTTTCGAGCTTGGCTCGAATAACTGCGCCTGAAGAATCATGGTGTCAGAGCGGAACCAGATGTTGTTCTGTTTGAAGAAGGTGTTGACATTCTGCTTCTTGATGGCAACCCGCTCTATGTAATCCATTCGCGCGTAGCTCTCTGGCACGACAAATTCGGCATTTAACAACAGCAAAACACTTGCGGCCACACCGAGCAAAAGCATTGGCAGTGATATTCGCAGCAAGCTTACACCGCAACTGCGCATGGCGATGATCTCGCTATTTCTGGACAGAATGCCAAGCGTAAGCAGGGTGGTCATGAGGATTGAAAAAGATGCTGTCTGGCCAATCATTTCCGGCAGTTTGCAGATGAAAAAAAACAGGATATTGCCTATGGAGCCTCCTGCCCGAATGAATCGGGGGACCTTGTCCATCATGTCCAACACGAGGTAAATGGAAACGAAGCTGAAAAGGCAGAGTGCCAGCAGACGCAACCAGATAATTGCTATGTAACGATTGAGGATGTTCATTTCAGTGGCTTGGCCTTATCAAGTTCAGCAATGATGATAATTTTAAGGTCGGCATGCTCCGTTCTTGAGACGAGATTCTGAGCATGTACCAGCCAAGGGAGAGGAAGATCATATTCGGTAGCCAGAGTGCCAGGGTAGGTGGGATGCTGCCCTTTTCCGCCAGGGTTCGCAAAAGTGACAGCAGCACATAGTAAATCAGTAAGATCGCAATACTGGTGGAAAATCCGGCCGATTTACCAGAGCGCCGATTCTGCAACCCCAAAGGTACTGCTATTACGCCAAATACCAACGATGCAAAAGGAAAGGCAAATCTGCTTTGCAGCTCAGTTTGCATCTTTAGCCGGGTTGATGGTGCTGTTGCGGGGTTATTGGTTTGTTGCAGGAGCTCGCCTATTCCCATGTCCAGTTCATTACGCCCGGTACTCACCCCTTTGCCAGGCCCACCAACTTTCATGACATATTCTCCGAATTTGACGAGCCGATACTCATCATCCTTGCCTGCGGAATGGATACTGCCATTGTAAAGGATTAGACAGATGTCCTGTTGGTCTGGGGTGCTGCCGATCTTTCCTTCAGAGGCGAATATTGTCATTGGCCGTTTTGGATCACGGCCATCATGGATGATAACCCCTTTGAGTGTGTGGTGTGCTTCATCATAGTGGTCGGTGTAGAGCACAATTCCGGGCAGATCGTCCCAAAAAACCTTGTCACGGATGGTGAGTGCCACGTTCTGTTTCAATACCCTGAAACTCAAATCCTTGAAGGCACTGTTGCCCCAAGGTACACCAAGTGTGCTGATTGAGAGTGTTATAAGGGTGGCAATTACTCCGCACAATAAAACCGGTGGCATGAGCTGCAACAGGCTAATGCCGCTGGCTTTCATGACAGTGATCTCGTTGTCGGCTGACATCCGCCCGAAAGCCAGCAAAACAGCCAGCAAAAATGCCATTGGAATGGTGAAGACCAGAAATGACGGCATCAGGTAGACAATCATCCTGCTGATCTCGGAAAGGGGCACTCCCTTGGAGATCACCATATCTGTCAGCTTGATCAACCTACCAAGAAGCAGGATCAATGTGAAGACAGTAATGCTGAGCAGGAAAAGTGAGGCAATCTCAAGAATTATGTAAAGGTTGAGGATTCGTTTCATCAGTTGCGATGATACATGAGCAGGGTGCTGGTGTAAAGTGACGAGGCACAAAAAACGGGAACCCTGGGCAGGTTCCCGTTTGACAGTTGAATAACGAAAACGATCAGGCTTTTGCTGACCAGAGTTTGTGCAGATTGCAGTACTCGCGAGCAGTTATGGTCTTGGCGCTTATTGGGAAAAAAGCTTCGGGGGCTTCGCCTGGCTTGAGGAACTGCCGGTAAGCCTTTCCATCGGCCACAATCTCCACCCATTCGATGTAATGCTTCTCTTCCATGGGGTGGGGCACGCTACCTACTTTTACCTTGACACCGTTATCGACAAACTCGATCACTGGTACATGTTTTTCTTTGGCTGCGTCAACAGTATTTTCGGTCATTAATGTCATTTCTTGGCCGCAGCATACCAGGGAAGCGCCGCCGCCATGGACGACCTCGACGATATTTCCGCATAATTCACATTTGTAGATTTCTAAAAGATTCGGCATGGGTTACTCCTCCTATGATTTGGGTTGGCCTGAAATCAGGCTGATATATTACCAATTTTCCGCCAGAAGCTCAAAATGGGCCTTGGGGTGGATACAGGCGAGGCATACTTCGGGTGCTGTTTTACCGGTATGAAGATAACCGCAATTGCGGCAGCGCCAGACTACGTCTTCATCACGTCTGAAAACGCGATCACTGTTAATATTTGCCAAGAGATCCCGATAGCGTTTCTCATGCTGTTTCTCTGCTACCGATATGGCATTCCAGGCAATGGCAATTTCAGTAAATCCCTCACTTTTTGCTATCGCGGCAAAATCGCGATAAAGGACCGAATGTTCTTCCAGTTCGCCATTGGCGGCTGCTAACAGGTTTTCAGCGGTATTGCCGATCTTGCCGGCTGAGTAACAGGCTGTTATCTCCAGTTCTCCGCCTTCCAGGAATTTAAAAAATCGTTTGGCGTGTTCTTTCTCCTGGCTGGCTGTTTCTTCAAAAATCTCTGCAATCTGCACGTATCCTTCTTTACGTGCAACGGCAGCGAAATAAGTGTAGCGGTTGCGGGCCTGGCTCTCGCCTGCAAAGGATTTGAGAAGATTCTGTTCTGTTCTTGTTCCTTTGATTGATGTAACCATTATTCCTCCTGAATTTAATGTTTTCTACGGCAAGATCAAATCAGACTAATTTTATCTTTTATACCGTATTTTTAGATTTTTGCAAGCTTGAAATAAAAAAAGGGGATGCGTTGCCGCATCCCCTTGATTGCATCTGAATGTGATTAAAATTACTAGGCCAGCTTACGCCCGCCTTCTGCAGCCCATTTTTCCAGCATCGGGGTGGTAACAGATTTAGGACGTTCGATAGCGTAACCGAGGCCGCGGTCCCAAGTGATGTTAGCCATGCAGCCCAGTGCGCGGCCGACGCCGAACAGGACAGTATAGTAGTCCCACTCGCGGAGGCCATAGTACCACTGGATAACGCCGGATTGTGCGTCAACGTTCGGCCAGGGGTTCTTGGCTTTGCCGTGCTCGGTCAGAACGCCAGGAGCGGTTTCGAAAATCATGGCGACCAATTTGAACAGCGGATCATCTTTGAGGCCAGGTGTTTTGAGGCAGAATTCACGCTGTGACATGTAGCGCGGGTCGGTTTTGCGGAGAACGGCGTGGCCGTAACCCGGAACAACCTGGCCAGCATTGAGGGTATCCCAGAGTGCTTTGGTGACGAGTTCTTTGGTGGGCTCGACGCCTTTGCAGTATTTTTCCTGGAACTTGATGGTCCAGTCGAGAACTTCCTGGTTGGCAAGGCCGTGCAGAGGACCGGCAAGGCCGCACAGGCCGGCGCAGTATGCATAGTAAGGATCGGACAGGGCAGAGTGAACCAAGTGAGTTGTGTGAGCTGAAACGTTGCCGGATTCATGGTCGGAATGGAGGATGAAGTACATACGGGCAACGTCTTTGTACTGCTCGCTCTGGCCGATCATGTGAGCGAAGTTGGCGCCCATGTCCAGTTTCGGATCAACAGCAATCTGCTTGTCGCCACGATACTTCAGGTTGTAAATGAATGCTGCGATAGGAGCAATACGGGCTACGAGGTCACTGGCGTCTTCATATACGTATTCCCAGGCAGTCATCTTGTTGAATTTGCCAGAGTTGTAGAAGCCGGCGAACTTGGAGTCTTTCTGCAGGGCAAGGATACCGACCGACAGCATGACCATCGGGTGGCTCTCTTTCGGCAGAGCGCGGATTGCGTCGAATACATACTGGGGAACTACCTGACGAACTTTGAATTCTGCCACGACTTCGTCCACCTGAGCTTGTGTGGGGACGTCACCGGTGAGCAGGAAGTACCAGAAGGACTCAACGGTCGGATAGTCTGAACCGGGAGCTTTTGGCAGAGCTTCAAAGGTTTCGGGGATAGTTTTACCGCGGAAGCGGATGCCTTCTTGTGGATCCAGGTAGGAAATGTCGGTCACGAGGCTGCGGATGTCGCGGGCGCCACCGATGCACTGGTCGATGGTTACCTGGTCGATAATGACCTTGCCGAATTCCTTCACGAGTTTGGTAGTACGGGGGCGGAACTCCTCGATCTTCTGTTTGAGCGTCTCTTTTAATGCCATCTTGTTACTCTCCTTTCGTGGGGTGGTTTGAACTGAGATCAACGTGACGCCTTACTAATCGGTACTTATGTGCTCTTTTCTGCATTAATTCCTGTGAAGCTAGCTGATACTCAAATTGATATTAAACATGCAGATTTGTGCTAACCACATGTAATATCGTATGTTTACCCAATGTGATAATCTCTTTTTAGGATACTGTATACAATTGGGTATCGCTGTTATACTCGACAGCACACATAAATTGCAACAAAAAAATTTAACACGACTAACTGGGCAGAATTATAAGTTCGTCGCTGGAATGGGTAAGCTGTTTAAGGCCATCCAAACTCAGGTAAAAGGTGTTTTCTATTCCGATGGCTCCCTCGCCGGGGAAGACCACTTTTGGCTCAAAAGCGAATGCCATTCCAATTTCCAGTGTCATGTCCTTGAAGCCTCTGGCAATAAAGGGATATTCGTCGATCTCGATACCAAGCCCATGGCCAATAAAGGATACCTGGGACCCTTTGGCGCCCATGAAACTGTCGGCGTAGCCAAGGTCCAGCGCCAGTGCCAGACAATCTTCGTAGACTGCCCCCCAGCTGGCACCTGGTACGGTGATCTCCATCATGTGCTTTTGTATCCTGAGCATGTCATCATATCCTTTGCGCATGCGGTCGGAAATACCACCTATCGCAAAAACCCTTGTTTGATCGCTTAGGTAACCATCCACGCAGCCTGCAAAGTCGACAATGATCGGCTCATTTCGTTCAATACGTTTCAGTCCGGCGCTTTGACCGAATGATGGGTTCAGCCCTAGCCCTCCCAAGGGGGTATCAACATATGCAGGCACGGCACTGTCTGTGCCGGAGATGATCTGGGCATAAAACAGTTCAGAGTTGAATCCGCGCATTCTCACCAGACCCTGGTGACCGTCCTTGCGGGCGGTAAACTCCAGTTCGGCTGCCACATCAAGATCGGTCATGCCTTCACGTATTATTTCTTTGGCCCGACGGTATACACGGTCTACCTGGTCTGCTGCATCTTTCATAAGGTGAATTTCATAGTGAGACTTAATCATTCTTACCTTGCGGATAAGCGGTGTCGCATCCAGATATTCGGCATTGGCATATATCTTCTTGTAACGCTCAAAGAAATTTACAGGCATCACATCCAGTTCCAGGCCGATCCTTTTCGGTTCTGGATAGCCATAGGTTGCGAGAATGGACGGGATGTCCTTCATTGACCCGAATGGCACGACCTCTTTTAGTCCAGATTCCATTCTGGCCCGGCTGGCTTCCTTGCGCACCATGTAAATTGGCTGTCCGTGGGCAGGTACATACAGATTGCCGCTTTGTACTGTGCCGGTGAAATAGAACAGGTCGGCATTCTGTACTATTATCACTGCGTCCAGTCCTTCTGTTGCCATGTAGTCCTGAAGTTTTTTGCATCGATATTCTAGCTCTGTTGCGGGAGTGAGTCGCATGGGATTCTCCTGAGTGTTTTTAATATTTGCTGATTGGTTTTTTGAAGATTCTTTGTATTCATGTGCAAAAATACCAGCGATGAGAAAGCGCAAACATAGTACCGATAAAAGAAAATAAATCAAGACATGACATTGGCACGGAGCCTTTGTAGAGGTGATCTGCCGTCTGAAACAATCACAGGTTGTTGCTATTTTTTTTGTTTTGGTATTTACTGACTCGGCTGAGATGTGACCCGTGCGCATCTCAGGCTTTTTTTATCCACTACAAATATGAGATGCAGTATCTTTGACAACGAAGCGGGGCAGGGTATGTTACTGGAAGAAGCAAAACGGGTTATACGGACCGAGGCGGAAGCGCTTCTGGCAATGGTGGAGCGTATCGACACGTCTTTTGAAAGTGCTGTTGATCTGATTCTGGCCAGCAAGGGGCGCGTGGTTGTGAGCGGTATGGGCAAATCCGGCTTAATCGGCCAGAAGATCGCCTCTACCATGGCATCTACCGGTACGCCGGCCTTTTTTCTACACCCGGCTGAAGGAATTCACGGTGATCTGGGGATGATTATGACCGGCGATGTTGTGATTGCCATCTCCAACAGTGGTGAGACCGAGGAGTTGTTGCGAATTCTGCCTGTGATCAAACGTTTGGGGGCGCATTTGGTGGCCATGTGCGGGAATGTTGCTTCTGCCCTGGTTCGCAGCAGCGATGTTTTTCTTGATGTGTCGGTAAAGGAGGAAGCTTGCCCGCTGGGGTTGGCGCCGACGGCGTCAACTACCGCTACTCTGGCCATGGGGGATGCCTTGGCAGTGGCTCTGCTGGTCAAGCGAGGTTTCCGGGCCGAGGATTTTGCGATCTTCCATCCAGGCGGTTCGTTGGGGAAAAAGCTGCTTATCCGCGTGGAAGATTTGATGCACACCGGCGAGGCAATCCCGATCGTTAAAGACCAGACATTGATGAAAGATGCTCTGTTCGTTATCACTTCCAAGGGGCTAGGGGTAACCGGTGTCAGTGGCGAAGATGGCTCTCTGCTGGGTATTATCACTGACGGTGATTTGCGGCGGGCATTGGAGAAGGGGTACGATATCCTTGGGCAGCGGGCTGCCGAGCTGATGAAGCTTAATCCAAGGCGAATAAAGCGCAATGAGCTGGCGGCTGCGGCGCTGCAAATCATGGAGCATAATTCCATAACATCTCTGTTTGTTTTCGAGGATGAAAACAGCTCTTTTCCTTGCGGCATTATCCATCTGCATGACATATTGAAAGCCGGGATTGCCTGATGAACGACCTACTTAAAAATATTCAGTTACTGCTGTTAGATGTGGACGGAGTCATGACCGATGGCAGTATCATCTATGACGGCAGTGGTCTTGAAACAAAATGTTTCAACGTGCGTGATGGCCATGGGATCAAGATGCTACAGCGCTATGGTATTCAAGTCGGTATCATCACTGGCCGTGTTTCAGTTGTGGTGGATATCCGCGCCAAGGAGTTGGGCATTGCCCTGGTCTATCAGGGGGCACTGAAAAAGCTGGAAAGTTATGAGGACGTTAAGTTGAAGACCGGTCTGGATAACAGCCAGATCGCCTACATGGGTGACGATATAATTGACGTACCGGTAATGCGCCAAGTGGGTTTTGCTGCTGCACCACGGGATGCTCTTCCAGAGGTAAAGGCTGTTGCGCATTATACTGCTTCCTTAAGGGGGGGCAGGGGCTCGGTTCGGGAGGTTTGCGACCTGATACTTAAGGCTCGTGGTGTATGGGACGAAGTCTCCCGGCGATATGAATTGTAACTGTATTCAAGCTTTGTGCCAAAAGTGCTGGATGTCGCACGTTTTGCTGGACAGCCCATTGACACGATGTTATAGTTGATACGCTATGTTATCGCTTGGGAATATCAGATTTGTGTTGGCCATTCTGGTTACGACGGCGATCATAGGCATCGTGGTCACCATCTCCTTGAAGGGTTCTAAACAGGCCCAGCTGGAATCGGTCCATCTTCAGCTTCCCCAGAACATAGACGTGGCTTTACATAATGCCCGCTTTACTGAAATGCGTGATGGTACACCTGTGTGGGAGCTTGTTGCTGAGAAGGCTGAATACAGTAAAAGCGGTGATTTGGTTTTTCTGGACGGGATTCGGATGGAATTCGCCAACTCCGGCTCTGCAGGTAACATAAACGTGGAGGCTTCCAAAGGCGAATACTCTACAAAAACCAGAGATGTCAAGCTTCGCGGCGCGGTTCACATGACAACCGGTTCCGGAGCTCGCTTTAAAACCGAATCAATTGATTATCTTGCAGCCAAGTCGGAGTTTCGAACAGCGGAACAGGTTGAATTCCAACAGCAGCGGTTGACGCTGGTTGCCACAGGGATGGAGTTGGATGTGAAAGACCAGAAAGCCAAATTTCTCAAGTCAATCGATGCCACTGTAGCGGCAGCAAAAAAACGTTGATGCCGAACCTGCTCTCCTCTTTGTGGAGATTACCTATTACCTGGGATAATCGAAGTTAATCCTATGAATATATTTAAGATAATAATATTGGTCATTTTCATGTCTTGCTTGGCAGTTCCCATGTTGCTGGCTGCCACTGACGTAAAAACTCAAAGCAAAGATCGTTCGACCCAACCTATCTCAATCAAGTCCAATGAAATGTCGGCTGACAACAAGGGCAAAACAGCCGTTTTTAGTGGTAACGTGGTGGCAAAGCAGGGTGATATCACCATTTATGCCGACAAGCTTACCATCAGTTATGCCGAAGGCAAAAAGGATGTTGAAAAGATCGAAGCAGACGGTAACGTGCGCATAGTACATGAAAACCGTCTTGGCACCGCAGCCCATGCCGTTTACGACAGCAGGTTGGGGCGTATTACCCTGACCGGCAATCCTAAGGTTATGCAGGGTGATGATACCATATCCGCGAATATCATTACCTACATCATTGATGAGGATAAAAGTGTTGCATCTGGTCAAGGCAGCCCCAACAAACGTGTCGAGGTGATCATTCAGCAACCGGCAAGGAAGGGTAATGCTGGTCCCCGCTGAAATAATCCGGCTCCGGACTGTGGGACTGAAGAAAAACTACGCTGGTCGTCACGTGGTGAGAGGGGTTGATATATCCATTGAGGCGGGCAGAGTGGTTGGATTGCTGGGTCCGAATGGTGCAGGTAAAACTACCACCTTTTATATGGTGGTTGGGCTTGCCCGGCCTGATGGGGGCCAGGTTTTTATCGGCGAAGAAGAAATAACCGATCTGCCCATGTATCAACGCGCTCGCCGGGGCATCAGTTATCTACCCCAGGAGGCTTCGGTTTTCCGCAAACTCTCGGTGGCCGATAATCTTCTGGCCATTCTGGAAACGGTAGAGCCCAACAAGGATGCCCGTATGCGGAGAATGCATGAGCTGCTGGAGGAGTTCGGCATCTCTCATATTGCCGGATCAAAAGGATATGCGCTCTCCGGTGGAGAGAGACGTCGGGTCGAAATTGCGCGGGCACTGATAACCAATCCGACATTCATGCTGTTGGATGAACCATTTGCCGGCATCGATCCGATTGCTGTGGCGGATATCCAGAACCTTATAGTGTCACTCAAGGAACGAAACATAGGGGTCCTCATCTCGGATCATAACGTACGTGAAACCCTTGGGGTTTGTGATGAGGCCTACATACTCAGTAACGGCGAAGTCCTGGAATTCGGGACCCCCGATGAAATCATTGCCAGCAGCAAGGCACGGCAAATTTATCTGGGCGATGATTTCCATCTCTGATTTAGTTTGATATATCTGAAAATCATCCGGTAGGAAACAGTATGGCAATGGAGATGCGCCAACAACTGAAGATGACCCAGCAGCTGGTTATGACACCCCAGTTGCAGCAGGCCATCAAGCTGCTTCAGCTGACTCGAATGGAGCTTCAGGACGTGGTACGTCAGGAGTTGGAGGAAAATCCGCTCCTTGAGGAGACTGTAGAAGTCGAGGACATCCGTGAAGCAGAATCGCTGGAAGCGGCTGAGAAAGAGGCAGAGCCGAGCGTACAGGAAAATGAATTTCATGAGGTTGAAACTGGCGAAGATACCCTGCGTGATTGGGACAGCTACCTTGACGGTTACAACTACAGTTCTGGCGAGCAATACAGCGGCGAGGATGAACGCCCTTCCTTTGAGAATTTATTGACCCGTAAAGGTACACTACTGGATCATCTGCTCTGGCAGCTTCACATGGGGCATTTTTCTGAAGATGAGATCATAATTGGGGAAGAAATTATCGGTAACATCGATGAGGAAGGATATCTACGCGCCTCACTGGATGAAGTCAGCATAGCCTGTTCTGTAGGTGGAGATATGGTGTTGCCGGTTCTGGAACGCATCCAGGAGTTTGACCCGACTGGTGTGGCTGCCCGTGATCTGCGGGAATGCCTTCTGATCCAGGCCCGTTTTTTGGGGATGCAGGGGAGTGTTGTCGAAAAAATCCTGCTCAATCATATTAAAGATCTGGAAACACGCAAGTACAAACAGATTGCCAGGGATCTGGGAGTTGATCTCAACCAGGTTCTTATTGCAGCCAAGATAATTGGCGGTTTCGACCCTCGTCCCGGCAGGATTTATGGCTCAGAGGATGTTCAATACATCTCCCCGGATATTTTTATTTACAAGATTGCCGATGATTACGTGGTAATGCTGAACGATGAAGGTTTACCGAATCTGAAGGTCAACCCGTTTTACTCCGAGGCTCGCGGTAATGGTTCCATGGACTCCAAGGCTGAGGAGTATATAAGCGAGAAGATTCGCTCGGCCCAATGGTTGATCAAGAGCATCCAGCAGCGTCAGCGCACTATTCACAAAGTGGCAAAAAGTATTGTCAAATTTCAGAGGGAGTTTCTGGACTGCGGCATAGAGTACCTGCGGCCCCTTGTATTAAGGGACGTGGCTGAGGATATCGGCATGCACGAATCCACCATCAGTCGGGTTACTACGAATAAGTATATGCAGACCCCACAAGGTATGTTTGAGTTGAAGTACTTTTTTAACAGCGGCCTCTCCACCAGTGAGGGTGATTTTGTCGCCTCGGAGAGCGTCAAAAACCGCATCAAGGAGATCATAGAAAAGGAAGACCCAAGAAAACCGCTTTCAGATCAGAAAATTGCCGAAATGCTTTTTGGGCAGACAGTCAATATTGCCCGGCGCACTGTTACCAAATACCGAGAATTGCTGAGAATCGGTTCGTCATCGGAACGGAAGCGCCACTTTTAACCTCATTTTCCATGGGGTAATTCAACACATAATAACCACACGAGGAGGAAGGTATGCAGGTAACGACAACATTCAGACACATGGAGCAGAGTGACTCCCTAAAGTCATATGCCGAGGAGAAGCTTGAAAGGGTAGCAAAATATATAGACGAACCTACCAGCGCTCAGGTCTATTTTGCGGTCGAAAAGAAGATACGCCATATCGTAGAGATTGTCATCAGTGCCAAAGGAGTCAATACCAAAGCGTCTGAGGCCACAAACGACATGTATGCCGCAGTGGATGCCGTAATCGACAAGATCGAGCGTCAACTCAAGCGTTACAAGGAAAAGATCAAGGCCCACAAGCCCAATGGCGAAGAACGGGGCCGCCAGATCTCCAAGAAAATTTTCCAGGCCGAAAGTATCGAAGCCAATACCGAGCCGGTTGTAATCAGGACTAAAACTGAAACCGCCAAGCCTATGTCGGTTGATGAGGCAGTGATGCAAATGGATCTGCTCCATAAGGACTTCATTGTCTTTACCGACTCAGTTAGCAGCGAGATTCATGTTCTTTATCGCAGGAAAGATGGCAACTACGGCCTTATTGAGCCGCATCGGTCATAGGTAAAGACGCCCTGCGGGGGTCTTTACGGAGTTAATCCGTGGACGGAATCAGCCTATCAATACAGCAGTTACTGGATGACACCGAATACGGCCTCGGACTGACCCTGCTTACGGGCAAAAGGGGACTTGGCAATCAGGTATTCAGCTCACGCATCCAAAAGCCTGGTCTGGCGCTGGCTGGTTATACCGAGCACCTGCATCCGGATCGGATACAGGTGCTCGGCAACACGGAAATATCCTATCTCAACCAGATCGATGACAGGCTTGCGATCGATAGTGTCAGGATGTTATGCACTTTCCCGATCTCGTGCTTTATCATAACCAAGCAACTCGTCCCACCGCAGTTTTTCCTTGATGCAGCCGAAACCGCTGGTATCCCTGTTCTCAATACTCATCACCAATCGTCTACCTTCATCTCGCTGATCACAAAGTTTCTTGAAGAACGGTTGTTGCCGACTACTCATCTGCATGGCGTGCTTGTTGATGTTATGGGGGTCGGTATCCTCCTGACAGGCAAGAGTGGCATCGGCAAAAGCGAATGTGCCCTTGATCTTGTTATCAGGGGACACCGCCTGGTGGCCGACGACATGATATATATCAAGAAGAAGATGCCGGCTGCCTTGGTGGGGCAGTCCATCGAATCCATTCAGCACCTGATGGAGATTCGCGGACTTGGCATCATCAATATCAAAGATCTTTATGGTGTTTCATCAATCCGTGAGAAAAAAATCATCGACATCCTGCTTGAACTGGTCGAATGGGACCCAAGTCACGAGTACGATCGCATTGGCTTGGACGACCACAGGAGCGTCATCTTGGGCGTAGAGCTGCCACATATTATCATACCGGTCCGCCCCGGGAGGAACATGGGGTCGATCATTGAAGTAGCGGCCCGCAACTTCCTTCTCAAGGGGATGGGCTACCACTCAGCCCGCGATTTCCAGGAGCGCCTGTTGTCGCGTATGGAGGTGCGTCCCTTGGGTAACGAGGTGGAGTAGGCATGCGCATTATCGTCATTACCGGTATGTCCGGTTCAGGAAAATCCACTGCGGTCAGGGCGTTAGAGGACGAGGGATACTATTGCATCGATAATCTGCCGGTACGTCTTTTCAAGCGGTTTGTCGAGCTTATAGAAAAGTCCGGCGAAGGTTTCAAAGGCATTGTTTTGGTGGCCGATATTCGCGGCCGCGAATTTTTCAAAGGTTACGAAAACGCATTTCAAAAAATTCGTAAGACTGGCCATAGCATCGAGATATTCTTTTTTGATGCATCTGATGAAACACTCGTGCGCCGCTTTTCAGAAACCCGCCGTCGTCATCCGGTCGATGAACACTGTTCCGTCAGCGATGGGATCAGGATCGAACGGAAACGGCTTGCCGGGCTGAGGCAAATTTCCACCCGAATTATCGACAGCTCCGAATTCAATGTCCATCAGCTAAAGGACTTCATCCTTCGTATTGTACGGGGTGAAGAGGGAAGCAATCCGCTACTGGTGGAGATACAATCGTTCGGTTTCCGATATGGCATACCGATGGAGTCTAGTATCGTTATGGATGTGCGTTTCCTGCCCAACCCTTATTTTGTGCCGGATCTCAAGGCACTGTCAGGGCTGGATGAGGCAGTTCGGACCTTTATCATTTCCCAGCCGGAGACGGCTGCCTTTATGGAATATTTTTTCCCGCTGATTGACATGCTTGTGCCCGCATATCAGCGGGAAGGCAAATCTTATCTGACCATCTCCATTGGTTGTACCGGTGGACGGCACCGCTCTGTTGCCCTGGCCGAAGCCACGGCGCAACATCTGCAAAAAATATTATCAACGGTGCGAATAACACATCGCGATATAGAAAAGGGGCAGTAATGACAGGATTGGTTTTAGTAACACATTCAGGTTTGGCTGGTGCACTTATTCGGTCGGCCGAAATGATTGTCGGGCAGATCGAATGTTGCGAACAGGTCGAGGTAGCGCCTGATGAACGGGCTGACGAGATCATGTCCAAGGTAGTGAGCGCAGTGGAAAAGGTTAGCAAAGAGGGCGCGATAATCATGACAGACCTGTTTGGCGGTACGCCGTCCAATATGGCCATGTCTTTTCTCAAGGAAGGTCAGATAGAAGTTTTGACCGGAGTGAATCTTCCGATGATGATAGAGTTTAGTTCCAAACGCGACCGTTTGGGGGTGCCGGAACTTGCCGCCGAGTTGCGCAAGAGCGGTCGCGAGGGGATCATCATAGCCGGAGAATTCCTCAAATAGCATCGGCCATTTTTTAAATATGATGTTGTCATGGGCGAAGCAGGAGGATCTGCTTCGCCCATGCTGCTTGTTGGTCTGGTTAAAATAAGGATATACTCATGGCCAATCGATTGTTTTTTACCCTGTCTGCTATCTGTATCGCTTCGTTATGCATGGTGTGGAGCAAAACAGCTGTGTGCGAACAACGCGGTCTTCGGCAAAATAATAGCCTTTCGTCATCTTTGAGCATTGCTAAGTCCGGTGCGACCCCTGGTGCGGAAGAACAATACAAGGCGCTGAAGGAGAGGATCGCTGTCGAGTTTGCCGGTCGCGAACCCAAAGAGTGGGGCGAAACGGTTACAGGTGTCCGGACCAGGTTGAAAACTTCGGAAAAGGTTTTGGCTCTTACCTTGGATGCCTGTGGCAGTCCCAAGGGTAGCGGCTTTGATGCGACCCTTATCGGCTTCCTGGTAAAGGAGCACATACCCGCGACCCTCTTCATCAATGCCCGCTGGATCGACGCCAATCCGGCTCTTTTCAAGATGCTGGCCGAAAATCCACTGTTCGAAATCGCCAATCATGGTCTCCAACACAAGCCGGCATCCGTCTCCGGCCGTAGCGTCTACGGAATCCAAGGGACAAAGGATTTAAGCGGACTGGTTGATGAAATAGAGGGCAATGCCCGGAAAATTACCTCGCTTACAGGCAAAAGGCCGCGTTACTATCGTTCCGGGACCGCTTTTTATGATGATGTGGCAGTGGCCGTCTCACATCGTTTGGGTCAGGAAGTGATCGGTTTCTCTATCCTTGGCGATGCCGGAGCGACCTACCGCACGGACCAGGTCAAAGCAGCCCTGCTCAAGGCGGTGCCAGGAGATATTGTGATTTTGCACATGAACCACCCGCAAGGGGATACCGCTGCCGGGGTCATTGCCGCAGTGCCAGAACTGAAACGGAGGGGATTCCGTTTCGTAAAGATGTCTGAATATGAATTGCAGTAATCCGTTCGGGGTTAATCTTACAAATTACAATAAAAACCTTGAATGAAATGAACCAGGTGCAAAGTTCGCGCAACTTGACTGCCACCTATCGTCGTGATATGAAGCAGACTGCTGAAATTATGCCGAGGTAAATCACCAGCAAAGGATTTGAACTGCCTGTATGATCCAGAAGGAATTTCTCATTGTCAACAAACTCGGCTTGCATGCCAGGGCGTCGGCCCTGCTCGTAAAAACTTCCAGCCGTTTTTCCTCGGAGGTCAAATTGGCCAAGGAGGGGGTTGAGGTCAATGCCAAGAGCATCATGGGTATCATGATGCTGGCAGCCTCTAAAGGAACCACCGTTCGTCTGACGGTGAGTGGCGTCGATGAAGAAGATGCCATGCAGACTATCGGAGACCTCATAACCAATGGATTTGGCGAAGAATGACATGCGCCTGTTTTCCGGCATCGCTGCCTCTCCAGGCATTGCAGTCGGGAATCTGAGGACGATTGACCGCAGATGTGCCCGCGTTGACGAGTACATAGTGGGCCAGGAAGGTGTTGCTGCTGAAATCGAACGGCTGAAAGGTGCCATCGCCAAAACCAGAGTCGAGTTGGAGACGCTTAAAGATCATCTGATCAGCAGCACCGGTGACGAGCACCTCTTCTTTATCGACACCCATCTCATGATCCTGGCGGATGAACGGTTGTTCACCGAAACCGCAGCATTTATAGAATCAGGCTTGATCAATGCCGAAGGTGCGTTGCGCCAGACGATACACCGTTACCGGGAATTTTTTGCCGGTATCGAGGATGTCTACCTGCGCGAGCGGATCAGCGATGTTGAGACAGTCATAGAAAAGATTCTCTGCAACATGACCGGCAAGGCCCAGGCGCCAATCTCACATGATGGCACTCAGACCATCATTGCTACCCACGATGTTTCCCCAGCCGATATCCTTCAGATGGATCGCAGCCGTATCATTGGCATAATCACCGAAATCGGTGGCACCACAACCCATACCTCCATACTGGCAAGGGCCTTTGAGCTGCCGGCCGTTGCCGGAGTTGAGGGGATCACGGATCTCTTGCTGGACGGATCACCGGTCATTCTGGACGGTCTTAGCGGAAAAGTCGTAGTAAACCCTGACCGGGAAACGTTTCTTGATTATCTTCAGCGCAAACGGCACTACGAATATGTTGAATCTGAGCTTCTCAAGGCAGCAGTACTCCCCTCAGAAACGCTTGATGGCCATCATGTACTCCTGAAGGGGAATGTGGAGGTTGCCGAGGAGGGTGAATCAGTTCTCAGGCACGGTGGCGAGGGTGTCGGCCTGTACCGGACCGAGATGCTCTTCATGAATCGCGTTGCCATGCCGGAAGAAGAGGAACAGTACCAGGTTTACTCTGCCATGCAGCAAGCTATTAGACCGCATCCGCTTACCATAAGAACGCTTGACGCCGGGGGAGATAAGCTGCTGGAAGGAGTTGTCCGTGTTGGCGAGCAAAATCCGGCCATGGGAATGCGGGCGATCAGGCTTGCGCTGAGCATGCCTGACGAATTCAAAAAACAGCTGCGCGCTATTCTGAGGGTGAGTGCAGCAGGCAGGGTTGCCGTCATGTTCCCGATGATCTCGGGTCTGGAGGAATTGCGTCGGGCTCGGGCATTGCTGGAGGAGGCCAAGCAGGAACTGGTTCAGGCAGAAATTGCCTTTGATCGGAATATCCGGGTTGGAATAATGATAGAGATCCCTTCGGCCGTGGTGATTGCGGACCTGCTGGCGCGTGAAGCCGATTTCTTCAGTGTTGGAACCAATGATCTGATCCAATATTCCCTGGCAATTGACCGTTCCAATGAGCACTTGGCAGACATGTACCAGCCACTGCATCCGGCTGTGCTGCGTTCGTTGCGCCGTGTGGTGGACGCGGCCCATGAAGCGGGTATCGAAGCCTCGATCTGCGGAGAAATGGCAGGTGACCCACTGTTTCTACCCATTCTGCTGGGGCTCGGGTTTGATGAGCTGTCCATGGTTGCATCGTCCATTCCCAGGGTCAAACGACTGCTGAGACGTTGCACGATCGAACGTGCCAGGGAGATTACTGCGGCCTGTTTTGGCTTTTCGGAAGCATCCGAAGTTGATCTCTATCTAAAGAGTGCAATTACCGGCTCCTTTGAAGTGAGTTTCGATTGACCCTTCTTACACTTCATAACTATTTTTCTGCGCTGGCATTTGTCTTCGGCACCATTGTCGGGTCATTTCTCAATGTCTGCATCTGTCGCATGCCAAAGGAAGAATCGATTGTTTCGCCTCCCTCCCATTGTCCCAACTGCAATTATCGGATACGCTGGTACGACAACATCCCGATTGTCAGTTACCTGTTGCTGAGAGGCAAATGTCGCGGCTGCGGAGCGGGCATATCACTTCAATATCCATTGGTTGAGTTGCTTAACGGCATTCTGACCCTATTGCTGTTTCTCCGTTTTGGCCCGACACTTTCTTTTGTGGCCTTGTTCCTGTTCAGTTCGGGGCTTGTGGTAATCACCTTCATCGATATCGAACACCAGATTATACCGGATGAAATATCTCTGTCAGGCATTGTGCTCGGTTTTGTCTTTTCGTTCTTCTTGCCATGGCAGAGCTGGCTCAATTCTCTGATCGGCATCCTGTTGGGGGGCGGCAGCTTGCTGTTGGTGGCCTATGTATATCACTGGCTGACCGGCAAAGAAGGCATGGGGGGCGGAGATATCAAGCTGTTGGCAATGATGGGAGCTTTTCTGGGCTGGAAGGCAATACCATTCATCATATTTACCAGTTCCCTGTTTGGTTCGGTAGTGGGGATCTCCATGATGCTGATCCAGAAAAAAGATTCCAAGCTGGCTATTCCGTTCGGTCCCTACCTGGCTTTTGGGGCGCTGCTGTATGTGTTCTACGGCCGCCAACTGATTAATTGGTATTTAAGCCTCAGCACCCTTGGCGGCGGATAAGGGTATGCCATCATTTCGGCCCAGCCTGATTGCCTCAATCCTGGCCTTTTTGAGTTGCCTGCTTCTGATGGCCTGGCTACTCTTCAGCCTGTTCGCCTTCCGCTCTGCAGCCAATGACCTTTATGCCCAAAAGGGTGATCATGCCCGCATGCTCCTGGCCACCTTCATCAGCCAACTGCCAGATGCGATTCCCTCTTATCCGGATGGTATAATCCAGTCCAATTCTCCCGCAGGTATTTTTGCCCAAAAGCTGGCAGAAGATGCCTCCTTCATCCGCCTTACGCTATTGGATTCAAATGGTAAGGTCATCTACACCGCCGGCCGCGACAATGTAGATGTCTATAGCCCGTTTTCAGGCTTTGCCGAGGTTACAACCGGCAATTTTGTCCTGCCAAATGGTAGTGGGTTTGTCTGTATTTCCCCGGTGATCCGTAACGGAGTTGTGGTGGCAAAGGCTGGGTTGGAGCTTTCCCTGGTGCCTGAAAAGTCCCGTCTGCAGCGATCCCGTCAACTTTTTATGGCATATTTTGCCATAGATTTTATTCTGCTTTTGAGTGTTGGTGCATTCATTCTTTCCCGCATCGTGGTAAAACCGGTAAACCGGTTGCTGGCTGCAACTGAAAAGATCACAGGTGGCCAGTATGGCCAACATGTTGGCGTCACAGGCAGCTCCGAGCTTGCCCGACTGGCCATGTCATTTAATCAGATGTCTGAAACGCTCCTTAATAAAGATAAAGAAGTGGGCGCACACGTGGCAGCATTGGAGAAAGCAAATTCCGAGTTGCGCAAAGCCAGGGAAGAAGCACTGCGCTCTGAAAAAATGGCTTCAATCGGCTTGTTGGCGGCTGGCATGGCCCACGAGATAGGCACTCCTCTTGCCTCGATCATGGGCTACGCTGAATTGCTGGCCGGTGAACAAGCTGATCAGGCCGCCATTCAGGATTATACCCGGCGCATTTCCATGGATTGCAGTCGGATCGACCGGATTGTGCGGGGACTTCTGGATTATTCCCGTCCCCGTGCCCAAATTTCCGAATGCGTAGATATTCCGCAACTGGTGGGCGAATCCGTAGAACTGCTGTCACAGCAGGGTGTTTTTAAAAGCATCAAGGTTTCCACTTGGTATGCGGAGTCACTGCCCCTGATTCTGGCCGATCAACATCAACTTCAACAGGTGCTGATAAATCTCTTGCTTAACAGTCGGGATGCCCTTCTGCCTGAGGGGGGCAAGATTGCCGTCAGGGGGATCGTGGACGCCGACGGGACTCATCTGCATGGGGGTGTTCGGCTGGAGGTTCTTGACAACGGCTGCGGAATCCCGGAAGAAAACCTGAAAAGCATCTTCGAACCTTTTTTCACTACCAAGGAACCGGGCAAGGGCACAGGACTGGGGTTGGCCATAGCAGCCAGGATCATCGAGGGATTTGGCGGAAGGATAACCGTCAAGAGCAAGCCAGGGAGTGGAAGTTGCTTCACTCTCTGGTTGCCGGTTGCTGCAGAAGGGACAAGTAAATGACAGACAGAAAATATATTCTGATCATCGACGACGAGGAAAACCTGCGTCACATGCTGTCGGTCATGCTGGCCCGCCAGGGGTACCAGGCTGAAACTGCCGCCGACGGAGCAGAGGGATTGCGGTTGGTGCGGGAGAAGGCCTATGATTTCATTCTTTGCGATATTCGCATGCCAGAGATGGACGGAAAGGCTTTTCTTGCCCTGGCATTGGAACACGGTGTTTCCTCGCCAATTATCATGATGTCCGCCTATGGGACCGTCGATATTGCTGTGGAGTGCATGAAGCTGGGCGCATACGATTTCATTTCCAAGCCGTTTAAGAAGGATGAGATCGTGATGGTGTTGAAAAAGGCCGAAGAGCGGGAAAGGCTCAAGGCAGAAAACAGCCGTCTGCGCGAGGTTGCTGCTGGGAAAAACGCTTTTTGCGATATCATCAGCCGCAATGCCGTGATGGAGGAAATTTTCGACCAGATTCACAAGGTATCAGATCTTAAAACCACTGTACTCATTCTGGGTGAATCCGGAACCGGCAAGGAGTTGGTGGCCCGTGCCATTCATTGTATCGGGAACCGTTCCAGGAAACCTTTTGTGGCGGTAAACTGCGGTGCAATCCCGGAAAATCTGCTGGAGAGCGAACTGTTCGGACACGTACGCGGCGCTTTTACCGATGCATCGGGTGACAAGGCCGGACTGTTCGAGCAGGCAGACGGAGGCACGTTGTTTCTGGATGAAATAGGCGAGATGCCCATTGCGCTTCAAGTCAAGTTGCTGCGGGTGATTCAGGAAGAAGAAATTCGTAGGGTCGGTGCCGCCTCGTCGCGCAAAATCAATGTCCGTGTGGTTTCAGCCACCTCCCGCGATCTAGAGGCGGATGTCAGGGGAGGGCGCTTTCGTGAAGACCTGTATTTCAGGTTGAATGTTTTTTTGATCCAACTACCACCCCTCAGGGAGCGTGTGGAGGATATCCCCCTTCTGGTTGACCATTTCTTGGCAAAATATGCGGCTGCCATGGAGCGTCCCTTGGTAAGGATGTTGCCGGAAGCCATGCGCAGCCTCATGGCTTACGGTTGGCCCGGCAATATCCGTGAGTTGGAGAATGCCATCGAACGGGGCATGATATTATGCGAAGGAAACATTATAAGCCGGGAATGCCTGCCGACTGGCATAAGCGGAGGCGGTGCTCCGTCATTGGCATCGGATGAGAACCTGTCGATCAAAAAGGCCGAAGATGCTATCGAGCGGGACTTGATTCGCAAGGCACTGGCAAAGACCGGTGGCAATCGCACCCAGGCGGCCAAGATTCTCGAAATCAGCCACCGTTCGCTGCTCTACAAGCTCAAGGAATTCGGGATTGAGTAGGCAAAACTTGCGTAGCTATTGTTGTTTGAGTTGTCAGTGGTATGAAATATTTGCGTAGCTGCGATGCTTGTACTGGTAAAGTGCTCAAAAAACAGTATGATGCGAGTGCTATGGTCTAGGGCATTGTTTTTGCTTAAACACCCACGTGACATTTATCTTGAAAGGAATTTTCATGTTCAACAAACTTTTCATCGCCTTGGCCGTTATTGTAATGATTTCCTCACCAACGTTTGTTTTGGCTGCTGAAGTGCATGGCACTGATTGTGCCGCATGCCACAAGCTGAACGAAAAGGACGCCAATGAGTTGCTTAAGAAGATTGGTGTAACAGTAAAATCAGTAAAGCAGGCTCCGGTAAAGGGTTTTTTTGAATTGCTCGTTGAAAAGGACGGAAAAAAAGGGCTTATTTTTGTGGATTACGCCAAGAAAGACATTATCCAAGGCGCTATCTTCAGTCTGGAAACACTCCAACCGGTTGCGTCACATCCCCTTGACCAGTTCCAGCCGAAACAGGTTACCTCTATCGATCCCAAGACCATTCCGGTGGATAATTCAGTTGTCATAGGCAATCCCAAAGGGTCAAAGAAGCTCTATGTCTTCACCGACCCGGATTGCCCCTATTGCCGTAAGATGCACGTGGAATTGCTAAAATTGGAAAAGATCGACCCGAATGTTGCCATCTATATCATGCTCTACCCGCTGGCCATGCATCCCCAATCTTTTGACAAGGCCCGGGTGATCCTGGAGACACAAAGTCACGACCTGCTGGATAAGGCTTTTGAGGGTAAGGAAGTTCCTAAGCCGACAAAAGAAGATAGCAAGGCCAGGATTGAAGCCAATATCAAGTTTGCCAACGCCAATGGCATCTCCGGTACGCCGACCCTGGTTATGCCGGACGGCAAGGTTGTGGTCGGCATGCGTGATGCGGAGACGCTAAAGAAGATGCTGGAAAGTAAATAGAAATCTATTTTGACGGTAGAAATTCATTAAGCGCGAGGATTTTGACATGAGATATCTTGACATGATTTTTCGCATGTTAATATTGGCGTTCGTAATAGTGATTGGTTCCTTCTCCAGTTTGTATGCAGCACCAGCGCAGAGCACCTATAGCCCTGCCATGGGCGATTACTGCGTCCAGCCTCCGTTTTTGACCAATTATGTCCCTCCCCAGGTGTTGTTTGTCATGGGTAAGGATCATAAGTTTTATTATCCTGCGTACAATGACGCATCTGATATCAATGGTGATGGCAAGCTTGAGACCGGTTATCTGCATTCCTTTGACTACTACGGTTATTTTGACTCCTATAAGTGCTACAGCTACGATTCTAAAAAACGCTTTATCCCTGTCGGACATACTTCAGACAAGTACTGTAGTACTACAAACTGCACGGATAGTAACGGAAATTCCATTTCCTGTGCCGGGGCATGGAGCGGCAACTTTCTTAACTGGGTGGCCATGTCCAGGGCCGACATTGTCAAAATGGTAATTTATGGCGGATTCCGAACCGCAGACGATATGGGCACCAACTATGCCGAGATCAGCGGAGAGTGGATTCCGCAAGATGGCCATATCTGGGGCAAGGAATATTTGGGTAGCGATGCCAGCAAGCTTTTCCCTATCGCGGTCAACAACAAGCGCGCTCTTTTCTGTGTTAACGGGACGACCACATCAGGGGGCTTCAGTATCTCGCAACTCAAAGTGATCCCTGATGTTACGGCGGTCAGCGGTGTCACCGTTTCAGGTGGGCTCAGGGCTTGGCATTGGATCAATGTGGATGGCAATTCTGATATTTGTGGCGATAGCAAGATCGACCTGAACGGCGATGGCAATGCTGAATCAGCCACCCTCACTGGCCGGGCCAACTATAATATTACGGCCAAAGTATGCGATCCAGCCGATGGTTTCCTCAGTGATGCAACCTGGGAAGCAAAGCACTGCAAGGCCTATGGTGCCAATTCAGTTTACAATTACCGGCCGGTTGGACTCATGCAGTTGTACGGCGAGACGCTCAAAGAGGCCCAGGTCTGTAGCAAGGATATGTATACCGCCTGTAATAACGACATGGATTGTTCCAAGATTGGAAAGGGAGAATGCCTCAATGCGGGCAACATGTTTTTCGGATTGATTGCCGGCTCTTACAAGAATCCAAAGTCTGGCGGATATGTTCGCAAAGATATCTACAGTATGAACGAGGAGACCAATCAAGAGAACGGTCTGCTTCAAGTTTCAGCCACAAGTGGTAAAGGTCTTCTGATTAAGTCAATAGAGCAGTTCAAGGCTCAATCCTCGTACCCGTTGAACACACAGTGGGGCAACCCGATCGCCGAGATTCTCTATGAGGGCATGCGTTACTGGGCGGGCAAGGGGACCCCTACTTCAGATTTTGTTTCTAACATCTCAAGCGGCGCAAACGGTGACAACGGCAACTACGCATCCAAGCCCGATTGGGATAAGCCGGCAAGCTTGTATCCTTCTTGTTCCATGCGCTTCAATCTGGTTTTCTCCGATGTCTACAACAGCTTTGACGACGACCAGTTGCCAGGGTCTGCTTTCAACAGCTTTACCGGAGATCTGAGCGGCTTGAACGTAAAGACGCTTTCAGACACTATCTGGAAGAACGAAAACTTCGGTACCTCTGCTATTGTCGGCGAATCAGGGACTACCTCCGGAGATAATACCGATGGTACTTGCGGCGGCAAGACGATTGACGGTTTTGGTGATATCCGCGGTCTGTGTCCGGCCGAAGGCGGTCTAAAGGGCACATATTATGCTGGGGCGGTGGCTCTTTATGGCCACAACTCGATTGACGCAGATTCAAAGACCCCTAATGTGCTGACCTACGTGGTGGCATTCACTTCCAATGTACCGGAGATGCGAGTTACTACCAATTCCGGCAAGCAGGTTCTGGTAATGCCTTACGGAAAGTCGGTATCAAGCAGTTATGGGTGGAGTTGCAGCACATCCAACACCAATTTCACCGTTGCGAACGTGACTACCGCAGCCGGGTCAACGGTTGCAAATCTGAAAATCAGCCCCAAGGACAGTACGTCCAACTGCCCCACCATGGCAACGGTTGGTTACTATGTCTTGGATACCGAGTACGATGCCTCGAATAATTTGAAATATGTCAAATTCAACACCTCCTACGATGACTTGGGAGGGACAGACTATGATCTTGATGTGCTGGCAGAATATACTGTTTGCGCTTCCGGGGCGACCAATGCGAACTGTTCAGGTGCAGGTCTTACTGGCGACCAGGTGTGGGTTCAGGTCAAGAGGGTATATTCTTCGGCCGGCAACCCCAACGGATTCGGATTCACTATTTCCGGTGTGGGTGATGATTCGAAGACCTACATGATTGTGCAGCATACCTCTTCGCCTCCTTCAGGTTCCTCATGGGCAGGCAACAAATTGACCACTGATTCACAGTCGATGAAATTCAATGCAACTGCCACTACTGCCGTCTTACCGAAACCTCCGCTCTGGTATGCCGCCAAATACGGTGGTTTTAGAGATACAGACGGAGATGGGCTTCCCTATACCGACAGCACGTGCGATCCGGCTACTCGCGGATCTGCCACGCGAAATTCAAGGTGTGACGAATGGAACAAGAATAATGATGGGACGCCGGACAACTATTTTCTTGTGACCAACCCCAGCCAGATGGAACAGAGTCTGCGAGCCGCCCTGGATGCGATACTTGCCCGCGTTTCCTCCGGCACAGCGGCCTCAATCCTCAACAACAGTGAGGGCAGTGGCAATAGTCTTTTGCAGGCGGTTTTCTATCCCGCCAAGGAGTTCGATAACGGCACATCGGCTGCCTGGATCGGTGAGATGCACAATATGTGGTACTATATCGATCCAGGTCTTCAGAGCACTTCGATTCGTGAAGATACGGTCAGTGATTCAACCCTGAATCTTACGCAAGATAGAATTGCCCAGTTTTACTTCGACTCGCTGCAGAATAAGACGCAGGTGAGATTATTCGCCGATACAAATGGCGATGGCGCCCCTGATGCAGCAACTCCCGATGCCACGGTTGATCCTGATAAGGTCAAAAGTCTTTGGAAGGCTGGCCGAAAGTTGTGGGGAAGAAATCCTGCCACCGATCCCAGAAAGTTTTATACACACACCGATATCGCAGCGCTTGATAATGCAACTACTAAAATGACCACATTCAACACAGCCAATGTGGCAACTCTTACAGGAAACAGTTCTTTCTTGTCCCTTCTGCAGACCAGTGACGCCAGCAAAGCGGCTAAAATCATCAATTATACCTTGGGGATCGATCAGGTTGCTGATGCTGACGGGACCAAGTACCGGAATCGCAAAGTGACTATTAATAATTGTGGCATTAACTCTTCATATGTGGAGGCAACAGCCAGCAGCAGTTGTAACCGTGTTTGGAAACTTGGCGACATAGTGTCGTCAACGCCTAAATTGATATCCACTATTCATTTGAATCAATACAGTGATGAGAGTCCTACTGGATATAACGATGCCACCTACAAGAAATTCATTCAAACGGCCAATTACAAGAGTCGGGGCATGGTATTTGTTGGGGGTAATGACGGCATGCTGCATGCTTTCCGGCTAGGAGTGCTTGAGGAGTTGAGCACAAATTCAGGAAATCCACTTAAGGCCAGGTTTGATTATGGTTCGGATAAGCCTGCTACTACCAATGATGATCTTGGCCGGGAAGAATGGAGCTTTATTCCGAAGCAGTCACTTCCCTATCTTACTTATTTAAAGGAACCTAATTATTGCCACCTCTACTACGTCGACAAGTCTTCATATCTGGTCGATGCCAGTTTACTGAAGCCTGCAGGTTGCGCTGCTGCTGTAAATTATTGGGATTGTACAAAAACTGTTGATGGCTCTACCTGGCGTACTGTTCTGATAGGCGGTACCGGGTTTGGCGGGGCCGCCAAATGGAATGGCGATACCTCGTATACCGCGCCGACAGACAGTGTGAAAACGCCGGTTAAGGGGACATCGGCCGCTACCGGCGTCGGTTACTCCTCTTACTTTGCGTTGGACGTTACCGATCCGTCCTCACCGTCATATATGTGGGAATTTCCGGGAAGCACAAGCGCTGTAGAACAGATGGGATTTGCCACCACTGGTCCTGCCATTGTGCGGGTAGCGGCGAAAATAAAGGATGCCGGCGGCAATGACACTCTGCGCCCTGACCACAGCAAAAACGGCCGGTGGTTCGCTGTTTTTGCAAATGGTCCCACCGGCCCGATTGATTCGGTCAAGCGTCAATTCCTGGGCCAATCCGATCAGCAGTTGAGAATTTTTATTGTTGATTTGGCCACTGGCGCCCTGGTTCGGACGATCGATAAATTTTACGACAATTCCTCATTGCCAGCCAGTGCTTTTGCCGGTTCACTGGCTACAAGTTGGGTTGATACCGATCGTGCAACTCCGGCAAATGATGGGTGGTACAGCGACGATGCCATTTATGTCGGGTATACCCAGTTAGATGCCTCCGCCGGTACTTGGACCAAAGGCGGGGTTGTCAGGTTGACTACCAAGGAAAGCACCAATCCGTTTGACTGGGTTGCCTCGTCATTGATTAGCGGCATAGGGCCGGTAACTACATCTGTCTCTAAGCTTCAGGACCGAAAGAATAAAAATTTCTGGATATATTTTGGTACAGGCCGTTATTTTTATCAAGGCGATGACATTTCTAATCAGCAGGTATTGTATGGAATCAAGGAGCCATGTTATTCAACGATAAACCGGTCAACTAGATTCGCATCGCTTCTGGATGTTCCTGGTGGCAGGGACAATGATATTGATCCTGCTTGTACTACGGCTTCTCCCTCAGGATTGGTAAATCAGTCCGGTTCGGCATCTGTTGCTCCTCAGTTAACGTTGAATGTAAAGGATCCCGGTTGGTATATTGCTCTGGATGGCAGCGATGATACCTTTTCTGCCGAAAGGATGATTACCGACCCAATAGCGTCACCGTCAGGTGCGGTTTTTTTTACGACATTCAAGCCGAGTGGCGATCTGTGTAAATTTGGTGGTGATTCACTCATTTGGGCGGTTAGATACGATACGGGTGGGGTGCCGCCAGCCAGAGCTATGAAGGGAAAGGCACTTATTCAGGTCTCTACCGGGGCGTTTTCCGAGATTTCACTTGAAACGGCTTTTAGTAATCCTGATGATAAGCGTTACGACCAGAGGCGTTTGTCGTCTTCGATCTCGGGGGTCCCTCCTACCGCCCAAGGCTTGTCGCTGGTTTCTTTTCCGCCACCCTCTAAAAAATATCTCCATATCAGAGAGAAATAGCATCGGGTCAGGGTAGGGTACACATGACAATTATATATAATGAAGATGGATTTACGTTGATTGAGCTAATCATGGTAATGATGATCATGGGGATTCTTATGGCAATCGCCATCCCTGGTTTTCACAGTTGGCAACTCAAGGCCCAAATCGAGCGTCATGCCCGCGAACTTATGGCTGATCTTAATAAAGCCAGGCTTGATTCGATATATAGTAAAAGACCTCACAGTCTGGTTATTAACAGCTCGGCCAATGGCTATTCTTTTAAAAGTTACAGTTCTCAGAACGATTCAGGGGGTACAGTAGTTTTTACCAAGAACATTGGCTACTCGATGGCTACTGCAAGTGGCAGTTCAATAGCAGATGTCGTATTCCTGTTCAATGTACGTGGGGTAACATCTGTATGGAACACAATCCGTATCAATCCGACCGACAGTGGCGCCTATTACGATTGTATCGTCATATCGGCCATGAGAACCAATCTTGGGCAGATGCGGGGAGGTTCCTGTGTGCAAAGATGATAAAGGTTTCACACTTATAGAATTCTTAGTGGCAATAGTGATTTTGATGGTTGGAATGTTGGGGCTTTTGCAGTCAGTCAATATCTCTTTGTACCACAACCTTGCTACACAGCTTCGCAACGAAGCGATATTGGTTGCTGATGGCGAGATGTCCAAGCAGCTTTCCCGGCCGTTTGAGTTAGTATCTACAGCTTCGGTCGCAACTTTTGAACCTCGCAAAATACTGATGGGGGGCTTTAAAAACTTTTCTGTTTTTCGTACCGGGGCTTCATTTTCGAATTCCAAAGAGCTTAATGTTGAGGTTAGTTGGCACTATAAAGGTAATCGCTATACCCATCAAACGGCATCAGCGATATCTCGGGTAACGAAGTGATGATAAATACATATAAAAGAATAATGATGGGAAAGAGTGGTTTCACGCTGGTTGAGTTACTTGTCGTGATGGTCGTTTTTATAGTTGTTATCATGATAACTGGCGATGCCTTCAAGACGATTCTCTCCCAGACTGCCAAAGTTTTTCGCAGCGAGGAGAGTAACATCGAGGGAGTCATTGGCTTGGAAATGCTACGGCACGATATACAGCAAGGAGGCTATGGCCTCTTTACTGAGACATCGCCTGTTTCGTATAGTGAAGCAGCAGATTCACCAGCATCAAATAATAATGAAACAAGCAATACCGCTCCACCGAGAGCATTCGTTTTTCGTAACAATGTCGGAGATGGTATTGAAGATGCTACAAGCGAATCAGGCAACCAATATACGGTTATTGAGCACTCTGACTATTTAACCATCAAAGGGTTGACCACAGGTGTCTCCGCAACTGCCCAGAAGTGGACTTATCTGAATAATAACCTTGGAGTCGTAACGCCGAATCAATGGGTGTCCGCTGCCGAGAACCTTGTTACCGGCGAGAGGGCTATTTTGCTTCGGCGCGTAATAAATTCTTCCGGTACTACATTGACCTTGGTGAGTGAGCCGACAAATCATTTGCTGTATTTCCCTTTTAGTGGGGACGCATTCAGTAACTATTCCATTAATACTCCTAGTTATGTTGTTTACGGTCTAAATAAACCCAATAATTCCAATGACGAATCCCGTATGCCTTTCAATCGAGTAGATTACTTTGTGGCGCGGCCATCGGATACAGGGAAAGTCCCTTCAGTGTGCGCTTCGAATGCCGGTATTTTATACAAGGCTGCAGTGAATCAGTCTGACGGGAAACTTACTTATTATCCAATCCTTGATTGCGTGGCTGATATGCAAGTAGTATTGGGCTGGGATCTGCTGAATGGAATAGCACCAGGTAATGACGGGATAGTTGACACGTGGTCCGATGCAGACGGTCATACTGTTACAATGGCAGCAGGTGCTAGCTATTCTGCAACAGTTGCAGAGGTACAAGCGGCTTTACTTGATCCGGCCGCGTTGAGAAACAGTTTAAAGATGATTGAGATATATGTGTTGGCACAGAATGGACGGCGTGACAACAGCTATATCAGCCCATCGCCTATTATTGTCGGAGGCGCTGGTGAAGAAAGTCTTTCAAATAGTGTTGACATTGCCGCGGCCGGTTGGAAAAACTATCGCTGGAAACTTTATAAAATTGTTGTACGGCCTAAAAACTTGCTGTCCAATCAGTAAGGGAAAATATTATGAGATATTTACGAAATCCTGACGGGATCGCACTTGTTACCTCATTGATGTTGACACTGATATCTATGACAATTGTTATGGCTTTACTGTATATGGTTACTCAAAACATTCAAATGTCGTCGCAACAGCGTAAATATCATTCAGCAATGGACGCTTCTTATGGAGGAACTGAAATTTTCGTAAAAGACATATTCCCATATGTGCTGCAGAATTATTCTACATCGTCAATGATATCTACGGTTACATCTAACTTTAATAATGTTAATTTGCAAATAAACACTACGCAAGAATGCCTAGAGAAAAAACTGACGCTGTCAACTCGGGACTGGCCCTCGGAGTGTAGTAAAACACCTGAACCGAAAAAGTCTCCTGATATGAACTTTACATTACAGGCATCGGCAGGTAACAATTTTGTTGTGTATTCTAAAATTGTCGATACCGTTCAAGGAAACACCGACCAAAGTGGCCTGCAACTTGAAGGGTCTGGTGTAGCGGAATCCTCATCTATTTCAAAACCAATGCATTTTCCGTATATTTATCGTTTAGAAATTCAGGGTGAACGGCAGAACAATTCTGCTGCCCAGGCAAACATCGAAGTTCTTTATGCATATTGATGGTTACTTGATATCACCGGGTTGTACTCGATATATTCTGGTTGATTAGCGGAAATTGTCTGTATTTAATCTTTAATAAATAAAAAAATCTATTAGTATCAGTGTGTTGTGTGTGTCTGGGCTTGTAGGCATGTTTTGTGCTTTGTTGTGAATAAAAAATAGATACACGACAATACTAAACCATCCGCGAGGATGGGACGGAAAGCCTATTGGGTCTCACCGAGACAGCCGGGTCGCCGAAATATCTCACAGAAATGGGGAGCGGCGATTCGGCTTTTTTTGTTATTGGATAGCTTCATACTAGGATTGATTGATAACGTTAGGAAATATGATACATTTTTAGAATAAACTACATTTCAAAAAACTAATATGTCATATAATTTAATATAAATACCTTGACAATGATAATATTTAGCAGTAAACGTTGCGCAAGTTTTATTAAATAACATAGGACATGCGCATGAAGGCACGAAACAATGTGAAGGCAATCAGGGAGTCTCGTTTGATGAGTAAATCCGAATTGGCCCGCAAAGCAGGCATATCGCCACTTACCATAGATAGGATCGAGAGGGGCGAATCGTGTCGTTTGGAAACCATGCGAAAGATAATCCTGGCACTGGGTTTCTCGCTTGACGAAAAAAACAAGGTCTTTCAGGATTGATCTTGACAGGGACGTGATATGTTTTTTCTAAAAAAGAAAAAGGATGTTGTTGGAATAGATATTGGTTCCAGCTCTGTCAAGCTGGTTCAGCTAAAGGATTTGAAGGGTGTCTATCAACTTCTGAACATAGGCATTGTACCTTTACCTCCGGAAGCAATTGTCGATAATTCCCTGATGGATAGTGCTTCCATTGTCAGTGCCGTTAAAAATGTTGTAGCCAGCCTTGGTATTAAGGTCAAGGATGTTGCCTGCTCAATTTCTGGCAACTCAGTCATCATTCGCAAGATCACCTTGCCGGCGATGCCGTCGGAAGAACTCGAAGACCAGATTACATGGGAGGCGGAGCAGTATATTCCTTTTGACATCAATGATGTCAACATGGACTTCCAAATTCTCTCTCCCGACAATATTGATCCAACCAAGATGAACGTTCTGCTCGTTGCCAGCAAAAAGGACATCATAAACGATTATGTGGCTGTATTCCATGAGGCTGGACTCCAGCTATCAGTGGTGGATGTAGATTCATTTACAGTTCAAAATGCCTTTGAAGCCAATCATGATGCAAACCCGGATGAAGTCCTGGCGCTAATTAACATCGGGGCGAGTGTGATGAACATCAATATCGTAAAGGCCGGAGTTACGCTATTTACACGAGACGTTCAGATGGGTGGCAACCTGTATACTGAAGAGATCCAGAAACAGCTCGGTTTGAGCAGCATTGAGTCCGAATCAATTAAGTTGCTTGCCCATGAAACCGGCAACAGTGCTTTAATGGAAGTCCTTGACAAGGTAAATGTAGCCATTACTCAGGAAATTAGGCGCTCGCTTGATTTTTATAATTCAACTGCAAATGACGATAAAATCGCCCGCATTTTTGTGAGCGGCGGCTGTTCTAAAGTTTACAACCTTGTCGAATCAATTAACGAAAAACTTGGTTTGCCGGTAGAAATGATCAATCCTTTTGCAAAGCTTAAATACAATGAAAAGGATTTTGATCCAGAATACCTTCATGAAATCGGTCCGCTAATGGCTGTAACTGTTGGGCTTGCCATAAGGAGGGTCGGGGATAAATGATCAAAGTTAACCTATTACCGGTTCGGGCGGCCAAAAAAAAGGAAACAGCGGTACAGCAGATCACAATATTCTGTGTTAGCCTGTTACTGGTTGCCGGAGTTGTTACAGCAATGTATTTAGTTAAACAGATGCAGATATCTTCTACAAAAAATGATATCAGCGCGTCAAAAAATAAGATTAATGAACTAAAAACAAAGATCGGTAAGCTTGAAGAACTAAAAAATCTCAAAGAGCAGGTGAAGAAGAAGCTGGATGTTCTTGCGCAATTACGTAAGAACAAGACCGGTCCTGCTCACCGTTTGGCAACTCTGAGCGATATCACACCCGACCAGTTGTGGTTGACCGGTTACAGTGAGAACGGCAATTCCATCAAGATTTCGGGCCTATCCTATACCGAAGATTTGATAGCAACCTTTATGCGCAGTCTCGAAGCATCCAGCGATTTTATGGGTGTTGAATTAGTTGTTTCGGAACAGATAGAGAGTAAAGGAACCAAGCTGAAACGCTTTGAGCTTAACTGCAAGCTGCGGACTACACCTGAACCACTTAAAAAGCCTGCTACAAACGCTCCCACGTAACAGTATTTCATAAACCAGGACGGATTGAACATGGATCCACAGGTAGAAAAAATACTCAAGCTCCCGACCAGGCAAAAAATACTCATACTTGTTGCTGTGGTTGTACTTGAGGCAGCAGCCATGGTCTGGTTCCTGTATATTCCTAAATTCCGGGAAGAAACTAGACTCAAGACTGATTTGAGTAAGTTGCAGACTGAAATTGACGACAAGACCAGAATCGCCAATAATCTCCCTCGCTTGAAAGCGGAATACGAACAGCTAAACCACGAACTGGCTCAGGCATTGACCGAACTGCCAAACTCCAAGGAGATACCTTCGTTGTTAACCAGCATCACTGCCCTTGGGAAAAAAGCGGGTCTTGACTTCCTGGTCTTCCGCCCCAAAGGTGAAGCACTAAAGGATTTCTACGCCGAGGTGCCGGTTGATATATCAGTCTCAGGTTCTTATTTCAGCGTGGCTAATTTCTTTGCAGCTGTTGCCAACTTGCCGCGAATCGTCAACATCACTAATGTTTCTTTTTCCGATATCAAAAACGTTAACAACAGAATGATGACCAAGGTAAATTGTCTGGCGACGACTTTCCGTTTTCTGGATAAGAAAGAGATAAAGGATGACAAGAAGAAACCTGGCAAAAAATAGCTTGATACTGGCAACTTGGTCTTTGCTGGTAATTACTGCCTTGGCTATGGGGTGTAAGAAGAAAGAAGCTTCTGTTACTCCTAAGCCAGTGGCGGTTGTTGCAAAGCCAGTCACCCAACAGCCGAAGCCTGTCCAAAAACCAGTTAGTTCGGCTCTTCGGCTCTCTCCTCCGGAAATAAATCAATTTGATTTCAGCAGTAAAAAAGATCCATTCAAGCCATATTTCAATCTCAAGGCCACGACGAATACATCTCAGGATGGTGAACAGAAGGCATTGAGGGAGGCTCTTCCTATCCATAGATATGATGTCGGTCAATTCAAGCTTATCGGTATCATAACAGGTGACAAGGGGAACCGAGCCATGGTTACAGACCCCAGCGGTAAAGGATATGTACTTAAAACAGGTATGACAATTGGCAAGAACGATGGGAAAATTACAGCCATTACTAACGGTGGCGTGGATGTTTTAGAACAATTCAAAGATGATAACGGCAGGGTGCGCAAGGAGCATATCAGAATCACCCTACCAAGGAAATATTAAGGAGTTCCGCATGACGTGGACGACAAAGAAATCAGTAGTTCTGGCGTTTGTCCTGGCCTTGGCTGTATGCTCTTGTTTTACGATGGTCCGGGGTGCTCAAGCAGTCTCTGCACCCGGTCCAAAGACCGAGGCCAAGCTCGCGTCCATTGAGTCCATAAGCGTGGATGGCGAAGGCGATGGGACTGAGCTTGTGATCAAGCTTTCGGCTCCTGCCACGTACACAAGTTATAAAACAACTGCGCCACTAAGGCTTGTGGTTGACCTGTCGCAAGTTACACAAGGTGACATCACAGCGCCGTTAGTTGTAAACAAAGGTAATTTCAAGACTGTAACAGTCAGTCGCTATGATACTGATGCAGGTGTTCTTACTCGGGTGGATATTGAACTTGTTAAAGATGCCGAGGCAGTAATTTCATCTGCTCCCAATCAAAAAGGAGAGTTGAGGGTATCTTTTCCTACGCCTCCTGCACAGATTAATACTGCAGCAGTCGTCACATCGCCTACCGCTGAGTTGGTGGCACCAGAAACAGTGAAAGAGGGGGTTATACCTGTAAATGAGGTGCCAGTCGTAGCAGAAAGTGTCCCCTCAGATACTGCGAATACAGCCCATACATCGGCGGCATTGTCCGGTAATGAAGTTGAAGCCAAGAAAGTCACAACACCTGAAGTTGGGCAGGCGCGATTGCTTACCGGAATTTTTGCAAAGAATAACTTGATCGAACTTTCTGTCGAGGGGGGTGTAGGTGAATTTAAGACATTCCGGCTAAGTAAGCCGGAGCGCCTTGTAATTGATCTTTTTGATGTTAATAGCGGGTTGCCCAGCCGAATTGTGCCGATTAACGCAGCTGGCGTTGCATCTGCTCGATTGGGGCTGTACCCAGATAAGGTCAGGGTTGTTTTTGACGCAGTCAACGGTACTTTCCCAGAAGCCAATGTATCAAAATCCGAAAAAGGCATCTCTGTTGCACTGAATGTAAACTCTTCCGAAGAAAATCCAAATACACGCTTGGTTGCCGCTAATTCGCAAAAGGCAGCTGAAACCTCACAGACACTGGAAGCTAAAGTGGCAGAACACCAAGTTGGCACAGATACTGTGGCGGAACCTGCTATTGAGAAGCCACATGCAAAACCAGTTGTAAAAGCTGCAGAACATCGCAATGGCCCCGCTACTGTGGAAATGATCGACTTCCAGGTGATCGATGGCATTTCCAGAGTTTCTGTTAAGGTTTCCGGCGATACTGTTGTTGAACCTCCGGAGATCGCCCCTGGCTTTGTAACAATTACCATAAAAAATGCACTTCTCCCAAAGCACCTTCAAAGATCGCTCGAAACCAAGGGTTTCATTTCTCCGGTACTTCGAGTTACACCTTTTTTGGTTAAGACTAGTAAAGGAACAGATACCAAAATCAGGATTGCTTTGCGTTCTCCAGTGACCCCGGAGTTCAGGCGGGAAGGGGACATGATTTTTGTTGATTTCAAGACCCCTGAAGGTATGACCGCCGAAAGGGCCGCTGTTGAGGTTCCAGAACCGCATTCTGCCCATGTAGCAAAGGCTGCAACACCAAAAGCTGCAGAACTCTCAGATGAACTTTTGCCATCATCAGAGCCTCTTGCAGCAAAAAAGTATAAAGGGCGCAAAGTAACACTTGAGTTTGCAGATGCTGATGTCCGTAAGATATTCCAACTCTTGGCAGAGGTTAGCAATAAGAACTTCGTTCTAGGGGATGATGTCTCTGGCACGATCAGTATTAAGCTGGTCAATGTTCCATGGGATCAGGCACTTGATATCATTCTTGACGCCAAGGGGCTAGATAAGCGGGAAGAAGGCAACATAATCATAATCAAGGGCAAAGGGAAGTTCAAATCTCAAGCCGAGGAAGAGCAGGAGATAAAAAGACAACAATTCAGGTCTATAGAGTTGAAGACGGAAACATTTACGATTAATTATGCTGACATAGGCAGTATTGTTGCCCAATTTACAGCAATCAAAAGTGAGCGCGGGACCATTGCCCAAGACAGTCGGACAAATAAGGTGATTGTTAAAGATATCCCTCAAGCCTTGGACGATATGCGTAAACTGCTTCAACAGCTGGATGTGCCTGAAAGGCAGGTTATGATCGAGGCACGCATCGTAGAGGCGACGTCAACTTTTACCCGCAGCCTGGGGGTCAACTGGGGTGTTCACTACCGTGACGGTTCAGCTTCTTTTGCAGGTATAAACTCGCTTGATACAGGTTTTGGCGGTTTGACATCCGCACCTCCTACAACGGGTACCGGTCTGAGTTCTGGCAGCACGATGGGCATTTCGTTTGGGACACTCACCAGCAATATCCAGCTTGATATGCGTCTGAATGCGGCAGCCAGCGCTGGTCTTATAAAAATAGTTTCAACGCCTAAGGTGGCAACAATCAATAATAAAACTGCAAAAATCACTCAAGGCCAGCAAATACCATATACATCGTCAACCTCTGACAAAGTGGAAACAAAGTTTATTGAAGCAGCCTTGTCGCTGGAGGTCACTCCTCACATTAACGCCAATGGCACAATAGGCATGAAAATAGATGCAAAGAATGACTCCCCAGGCTCAAGTTCCGGTAGTACAGCCCCACCTATCAACAAAAAACAGGCTACTACCGAGATGCTGTTACGTGACGGTGAAACAACTGTTATAGGTGGTATTTACGTAGATAGTGACAATGAATCGGATGACGGTGTGCCATTTTTGATGGATATTCCCTTTATAGGCTCATTGTTCAAGACTAACAATAAAACCAAGACCAAGACAGAATTGTTGATTTTTATCACACCGAGGATATTGGGCGCAATTTAACTACAATGGATTTGAGTTGATGCGTGTGGCTGTACCTAGATATTTTTTATGGTAAATTACTGATCAAAAATCGTATTCGAGCTAATATCGGGAGGTTGTATGATTCAAAAGCTTGTTTATGCACTGCTGTTGGTGTCTGCACTATGTACCATTTCCAGTTGTGGCAGTAGCAACATGGGAGGAGGGGCTGCATTTAATACAGTAAATGCAGCTGTTTCGGTTGATTCTACAAAAAATCCATTGATGGCTGATATTGCTAAGTGGCCCAGTACGGCCGCTGCAAGCGCCTGTGACACCACAACTTCCCCGACTATCGTAAATGATGTTGTTAACTTTACTATTACATCTACATCTTCTATTACCAATGGGACGCCATCAGATCTTTCTGTGCAAAAAGTTACGTTGACGTTTACTCCTGCTGACTCTCTAACTCCTACACTTCCATCACTGTATGCGATTCAATACTCAAATGTTTCAGGATATACAATACCGGCTGGAGGTACCCTTTCCGTGCCAGTAGAGGTAGCAACACATAATTTCAAAGCTTATTTTTGGGATTCAGTGCTGTGTCAATCAGTACCTGTTTATTCCTATAACGTAACGGCTTACTTTGACTTGGTTGAAGTATCCACTGGCAAGACCGGAACAATAACTGCTGGGATGATCGTCAGAGTTGCCGACTTCGCGGACTGACAACCTTTAAAGTCATAAGAAAAATAATTATCAGTTTTGTATTAAACGTCTTTACCTGCTGATATTGGAGGGTTTATGCTTCACATCAATAAAATTTATCTAGCCGTACTTGCTGTGTGTCTAGTTTGCTTAACTGCCTGCTCAGGTAAAACCTCCGGTACATCGAATAATTCTATCAGCGGGAAAACAGTCGGGGCAAAGGTCCTCACAAATGATCTGCAGGTAAACCCATTAGGAGATAATTACGATCAAGGTCAACCGGCATTGGCATATGACACTGTCAATAAGAAATACTTGACCGTCTGGTCGGATTATAGGAATGGCAGCACAAACGTAGATCTATATGGCACTATCTGCTCTACTGTTTCTGATGGTTCAAATGTCAGTTGTGGAACGGAATTTATTGTTTCCAATGCTGCGGGTAACCAGATGGAACCTAAGGTTGCCTTTGATCCGGTTAATCAAAAATACCTTGTTGTGTTCTCTGATAACTCGACTGGTCATAGTGAAGTTACCGGTCAATTTTTAACCGCTGCTGGAGCACTTTCTGGTACTCCATTTGCGGTTTCTACATATGTGGCCGGTATAGACACAAATGCGACCCAACCCGATATAATTTATAACCCAACAATAGCGAAATTTGTTGTCGCCTGGCTGGATTCCAGCACCTTCGACACCCCAAATTACCCGGCTGCAGACACAACAACCGTTGTACAACGGACCTGGTTGGCTGGCGATCAAGTGACAATTGATACAACTAATGGATATAGTAATGCTAATACCATCAACAGTATTACTTTGAGTGATGGGGTGACACCATTAACCAGTTATTCTGTGACTCCTGCACCGAATATATCTAATACCTTCCAGACAATCACCATAAACTCGAATTCCAATGCAATTGGCACTACCGGCGATTTGATAGTCAAATATAACCAGGCGCCTGGGCTAAGTGCTAGTTTTCCTTCAACTTCTCTGTCAGGTGCGCCAGCGACCTTTCCTACAACTGCTAGCTCATTTATACTAGGGTCTACTGCGTATGCATATTTTTTCATTGATGCTTCACACACAATACCTGCAACTGGAATCACCACTACAAGAATAGGCGATGCTTTACAGGTTACAATTCCTGCAACTTCAAATATCAGTGATGGAACTAAATCTACACTCTATTATGTTTCGTTCCCATCCCCGGAGCAGACTGCTTATGTTCCGGTTCCACCTTGGAAAGCTGGGAACACTTTTTACCTTAGCGGTGTTTATGGGGTAAATTCAGTGACTTATGGTTCTGGAACTGCTGTGACTAATTATTCGACAGGAGGGGCATATCCTGCATTCTTTACCATAAACACTGGATCAAATATTATTGGTACTCAAAATGCTCTGACAATTTCCTATAAACCTGTTAAGAATCTGTTTGGACCTGTTTACGGTAAAGGTTGCGCTAACTCATATGGACCGATAGGTTATGTGCCATTGCCAATAGTAGATAATAATATTGTGAGAACTATTGAGATTAATCCGGCAAATGGATCAAAATCTAACTTGAAACACTCATCACAATTAGCATTTAAAGGAGATGCAACTGACAGTGGCAGCGCAATAACACAACTCTGGTCAGCTATGCTGAATGAGAGTAAACCTAAGCTGAGCTTCAATCCTCAAACAGGTGAATATTTTGTGGCATGGTCCGGTACTAATTCTACAGTTACTTTAACCATACCTTACAGCAAAGATTCCAATAATTTTTGTACGTACAGTAATAGTTTTATTGGAACCGATAATGATAGTGGCAATACCAAAATTAAAGTACGTCGTGACAATCAAGGTCTATTTACTGATTTTAGCTTCGGAACCAAGGCAACTGCGCCATCCTTGGCTGTTAATCAGAACAACAGCACGGTGCTTGTTGCTTGGGAAGAGCAAGGTGGGGTTGATAAAAATGTCTTGGCGCAATTGATCAATTTGTCCAATTTTACTACATATGGCTCGCAGATTAACGTATCGAATGCTGTTGGTGACCAAACAAATCCTGTTACATCGTTTGATAACGTTAACGAACGATTTATGGTTGTGTGGGAGGATGCCAGGAACCAAAGCGCCAATATCTCCAATATCGATATATATTCTCAGTTTATCGATCCGCAAGGGAATTTGAGCGGTGGGAACTCCATCGTTACTGTTGCATCAGGTAACCAGATCAATCCTGCCGTTGCGTTTGGCGACAGCGCCTTCACCGACTTCTTCATTCTCTGGAAGGATGGCAGAACATCCGGAAATGCTGATATTTATAGTCAATTGATGCAATATTCTACTGCGCCTCAACTGAGTATCACCGATAGCTCTAGCAACCCGATACTGAACGGTGCCATCGACTTCGGCAATGTCAATATTGGCCAGTCCAAGGACATAACTTTCAAATTGCGCAATGACGGCAACTCACCGTTGAAAATTAACAGTATGTCGTCACCACAGGCGCCGTTCTCATTTCTAACGCCAAAGCCCGATACCATAAATCCCGGCACCAGCTATGATATGACGGTTCATTTTGAGCCCTTGGCATCGGGTTCCTATGCCGATGCCACACTTTATAGTACTGTCATCAATACCAGCGGTGGCACGGCAACTATTTCTTTTACAGGTGCGGGCGTCGGTGCCAATACCCTAAACATATCTACATCCAGTTTTCCTGATGCCACACTTGGGGTTGCATATACGCAGAACCTAACAGGTATTGGCGGATCTACTCCTTACACTTGGAGTTGGGCGCCTCTCTCACCAAGTACACAATTGCCTCCAGGGCTTATTTTATCAGGCAGTCAAATTACTGGCACCCCATCTTTAACTGGCACCTATAGCTTTGTAGTTACTCTTACCGACGGAGCGTCTTCAAAAGCAACTGCTAACCTGACATTAAACGTCACAAGTGTGACCATTTCCACAACGTCGCTTAAACAATGGACACAAGGGGTTGAATACGGTAACGGGGTCGCCCAAGTCCTCACAGGTACTACTACCAGCGGGAGTGCACTTTCCTGGTCGATATCAAATGGTAATCTGCCGCCTGGTATCACGTTGGCGACGAATGGAGCTTTGAGTGGCGTTCCAACTCAGGCTGGCACTTTTACATTTACTGTAAAAGCCACTGATGGTGATAACCAATCATCTACAAAGGATCTGTCAATCTCAATCAACCCTGCTCCCGCTATTTTGAATACCTCTTTGCCAGATGGTAGTATTGGTAGCACTTATAATCAGACAATAGCTCGCAACGGTGGCACCGCTCCTTTGGCTTGGTCGATAAAATCCGGATCTTTGCCGTCAGGATTATTGCTTGATAATACCGCCGGTATAATAACCGGCGTTCCGTCGTCATCCGGTACCAGTAGTTTTACAATTCAAGTTACAGATGCTACTGGTAAATCGGTAACGCAGGATTTATCGGTCACGATTAATTCAGCCCTTCTTGTAACTACATCCTCATTACCGTTAGCAACCATCAATTCCGCTTACTCTCAGTCACTTGCTGCTGCCGGTGGTAGAGTTCCGTATTCATGGTCTGTTACTACTGGGGCTTTACCTACAGGGCTGACTCTGAATGCAAATACCGGCATTATCAGTGGAACACCGACAGCAGCCGGCAATTATGATATCATCATCACTGTTAAGGATGCTGATAACATTACTGCAACATCTACATTATCCATAATGGTAGTTAACTCGAGTGTATTGAAAAATGCTACGTTGACAAGCGGTTCTGGAACTATTGCATCTATAAGCAATGTCACTTCGACTAATTCATTGCTTGCAATATCAGCGAAACCAACGAATTTCAATATCTCCAGCGCACTTGATATTACTGTTAATTCAGTGCCTTCTGGTGGGACCATTACACTTGCCCTTGAGTTTGCCTCTTTGCCTACAAGCCCTGTCTTTTATAAAGTAACGAATGGTGTATGGACAAAAATGAATGCAACAGACTATACCCTGTCTGGAAATTTACTAACATTTTCAATCACTGATAATGGGGCTTTTGATAGTGACTCACGCTCTGGGGTAATTCGTGATCCAATTGTTGTTGGCAGTGAAACAAGCGGGACTACGACTCCTACAGGAGACGGTACAAGTGGGTCAAATATTGCTCCTGCCTCTGGTGGTGGTGGCGGCGGCGGTTGCTTTATTGCTACAGCTGCTTATGGAAGTTATCTCGATCCTCATGTTATGGTTTTGCGACACTTCCGTGATAACGTGTTGTTTAAATCCAAGCTTGGTACCGCTTTTGTCAAATTGTATTATACATATAGTCCTCCTATGGCTGACTTTATTCGTCAGCACGATATATTGCGGTCAATTTCCAGGATCGCATTGACACCTCTAATATTCGCGGTTGAATATCCAATGTTATTCACTTTATTGGTTCTGCTCGGTATCTCGGCGTTATTGTCCCACGTGATCCGTACTCGCTTGCTCGAACCTTTTAAATGATTTTTTATGATGTGATATAACTTGTTATATTCGTATAGATTTTAATCGTATATATTTTTTAAGGGCGCAAAATGTTGCGCCCTTTTCAATTGTAACTATAAATGTGTATCTATTGATGTCGTAGAATAAAGACATAATATATTAGCCAAACATCTGTTGGCTGCGCTATTATTTACTACTGTTTTGATACTAATTGGTATGCTTTTCAGAATCAGTGTTTAGTTGTCATGCTGACAAGGGAATTTAGGTATGTCGGATAAACCAAAACTGGCCATGTATTGGGCTGCTTCGTGTGGTGGTTGCGAAGTTTCGTTGTTAAATTTGCACGAAAAGCTTCTGGAAGTCGAAGCTTCTTTCGACTTCGTATTCTGCCCATGTCTGATCGACACAAAAAAAAGTGATATTGAGGCAATGCCTGATAAAAGCATTGCCATCACTCTTTTTAATGGTGCCATCCGAACCGAGGAAAACGCAGAAATGGCCCATCTTCTGCGCAAAAAGTCGCAAATACTCATAGCTTTCGGTTCTTGCGCCAGCGAGGGGTGTGTTCCGGGGCTTGCTAATTTATACTCAAAGCAGGCTATTCTAAAGACAGTTTATCTTGATAATCCAACCATAGATAATCCAGGCAATACTGTACCAGTTACTTCCTGCGACGTTCCTGAAGGAACATTGACCCTTCCGGCATTTTTCGACAGAGTCCAGACTCTCTCCCAGGTAACAGATGTTGATTATACTATTCCTGGCTGTCCTCCAGAGTCTCATCAGGTCTGGGCCGTAGTTGTATCAGTTGTCAACGGAACCAAATTGCCTCAGTTGGGAAGTGTTATCGGTGCTGGGTGTCTTTCGGTCTGCGACGAGTGCCCGCGGGTAAAAGAGGATAAAAAAATTACCAGCTTTCACCGAACCTGGGAAATTATCCCGGAGCCGGAAAAATGCTTGCTTGAACAAGGGCTCATCTGCATGGGGATTGCCACTAGGGATGGCTGTGGTGCCCCGTGTCCCCAGGCGAACATGCCGTGTTCCGGTTGTTACGGTCCGCCTGAAGGGGTCAGCGACCAAGGGGCCAAGATGGTTTCCGCGCTTGGTTCTATCCTTGATATTGGTGACAGCAAAGGCAGAAGTGATGAGGAAATCGCTGCCAGGTTGGAATCCCTTCTTGATGCCATTCCAGACTATATCGGCACCTTCTACATGTATAGCCTGCCTGGTTCAATCATCGGGGGTAGGGTAAACAAATGAGCCGTATATCCATTGACCCAATTACCAGATTGGAAGGACATGGCAAAATAGATATCTTCTTGAACGAGGAAGGCGATGTGGCCAATGCTTACTTTCAGGTTCCGGAACTACGTGGATTTGAACAGTTCTGCATTGGACGCATGGCAGAGGACATGCCTGTCATTACCAACCGCATATGTGGTATCTGTCCAGAAGCGCACCATATTGCATCTTCCAAGGCCTTGGATGTGCTCTTTGCCGCCGAACCTCCCCGGGCTGCCAAAAAAGTGCGTGAACTGTTTTATTCCGCTTTTTTTGTTGCCGACCACGCGACACATTTTTATGCCTTGGGCGGGCCGGATTTTATCATGGGGCCCGATGCTCCGCCTGCTGAACGTAACATCCTTGGCGTAATCAAGAAGTTGGGGCTGGATATCGGCAAACAGGTAATTGAATGTCGTGCTCGTAATCATCACGTAATCAAAACCGTAGGTGGTCGTAGCATACATTCGGTGGCAGGCTTGCCCGGCGGTTGGAGTCGGCCGATCACAGCGAATGAACGAGACGAGTTCATCGGAATAGCCAAGCAGAACATAGAATTTTCCCTGTTTTCGCTACGGATTTTTGAGGATATCGTGCTCAAAAACCCGGCTTATGTTGATCTTATCATCTCTGATACATATTCTCACCAGACATACTATATGGGATTGGTTGATGGGCAGAATAGGACCAACTTCTATGACGGCAAGGTACGTGTGGTTTCTCCGGATGGTGCCGAGTTGGTCAAATATAATCCCAACGACTACGCCTCACATATTGCTGAGAGGGTGGAGCCTTGGACATATCTCAAATACCCTTACCTGAAACTGGTTGGTTGGAAGGGGTTCGTGGATGGTCCTGATAGCGGTGTTTATGCCTCTTCGCCGCTATCCCGACTGAATGTCTCCGATAGCATGGCCACGCCCCGAGCCCAGGAACAGTTTGAACGTTTTTATGAGACCCTTGGCAGCAAGAGGTTTAATGGTCGCTATCAGCCAGTTCATCTCCGAATGGCGACTCACTGGGCGCGTCTGGTAGAGCTGCTTTACGCTGCCGAACGGATGCTTGAACTGGCCGAGGACCCTGAAATCACCTCTCCGGATCTACGAACGCCGCCCGGTCAGATTACTGGCCGTGGTGTCGGTTGTGTTGAAGCGCCACGTGGTACTCTAACCCACCATTATGAAACCGACGAACGTGGTGTACTGACAATGGTCAATATGATAGTCGGCACCACTAATAATTACGCCCCCATGACCATGTCCATCAAGAAGGCGGCAGAGCAAATCATAACCAAAGGGAAGGTTGTTGAGGAGGGGATGCTGAATCGCATTGAAATGGCATTTCGTCTTTACGATCCATGCCTTTCATGCGCTACCCATGCGGTGGTTGGCAAAATGCCACTCAAGGTAAACATACGCGATGTGACAGGCGAGGTCATTCGTACGGTAAGCAGGCAATAATGCGAACCATTGTTATCGGTCTGGGGAATCCGATCCTTAGTGACGACAGCGTGGGGATCAAGGTTGCCGAATTATTGAAACAACGTGTCCCCAGCAATGGAAGCATCGATGTGTCCGAAGCCTATGCCGGCGGTCTCAGGCTGATGGAAGCAATAGCCGGCTATGACCAGGCGATCATTATTGATGCAATGATGAGCGGCAAGCACCCGGTGGGGACAATCCGGATGCTTGCCCCTGATTCTCTGGTCAAAACCCGTAACACTCTCTGCACCCATGACGGCGATTTTTACCTCGCATTTGAACTGGGACGAGATTTGGGGCTGGCCATGCCTCTCAGCGTGAAAATCATCGGGATTGAGGTTGAGGAAGTGGATCACTTTAGTGAAGAGCTTACCTGTAGAGTGCATGCTGCTCTGCCAAGCGCAGTTGAAGAAGTGCTCCGTTGCTGTGGAATTTCGGATGGTGCCACTATACTTTGAATCACAACCGTCATAAGGGTCGACAGACATGAAGACTGGTGTTTATTTTTGCAGTTGCGGAACGAATATAACCGACAAGATTGATACGGAAAGGGTCAAAGCCGGCCTGGAGTCGAGCGGGAAGATTGCTTATTTCAAAACCTGCCCGTTTCTCTGCTCGGAAGAGGGAAAACAGTTTCTGGAACAAGAGTTAAAGGAAGAAAGACCTGATCGGATTGTGATTGCTGCATGTTCACCCCGTGATCACGAGGCGACATTCATGCGGGTCATGGAGCAGGCAGGCATGAACCCATACCTTATGCAGTTGGTCAACATACGTGAGCAGATTGCCTGGGTTACCGAAGATCCTGAAAAAGCCACCCAAAAAGCGTCGGTTGCGTTGAAGGCGGCGCTAAAAAGGGTTGAACTCCATGAAATGCTGGAAAAACAGGAACTGGAGGTCTCTCCTGACGTACTGATAATTGGAGCAGGTCCTGCGGGTCTCAAGGCGGCGCTTACCCTGGCCGAGTCCGGAAGGAGAGTGGCGCTGGTAGAAAAGACGCCTGTGATCGGCGGGTTGCCGGTGCTGTACGATGCGCTGTTTCCTAATATGGAATGTGGCCCCTGTATGATGGATCCGATAATTGGAGAGATCCTTTATGGAGAGCATTCCGAAAAAATTGAGCTATTGACCATGGCGGAACTGGATGAGGTGGTCGGTTATTTTGGCAATTTTGTGGTAAAAATTCGTCAGCGGCCTCGCTATATAAATACCAGCCAATGCATAGGCTGTGGGAAGTGCTTCGAGCCTTGCCCTGCCAGTGGGGCAAATCAATTCAACTGCAACATGGAAGAGAAAAAGGCGATCGGTTTTACCTTCCCCGGGGCACTCCCAAACGCACCATACATAGACCCTGCCATGTGTACGCGTTTTACCGAGGGATCTGATTGTACCGCTTGCCGTGGGGCGTGCCTCATGGGAGAAGGGGTTGTTGTCTATGATGACGAGGAGAAGATCATCGAGCGCCAGATAGGGGCGATTGTTGTTGCAACCGGTTCTTCGCTCTATGATTGTTCCTGCTTTGATAATTTGGGGTATGGACGGTTTCCAGATGTAACAACCGCTCTGGAGTTCGAGCGTATTCTTGCCTCCAATGGCCCGACGGCCGGTGAGATTTTTATGTCCAACGGAGATGTCCCTGGTTCAGTGGTCATCATTCATTGTGTCGGGTCACTGGATGAAGATCATCAGCCGTACTGTTCAGGCATCTGCTGCCAGTATGCCTTTAAGTTCAACCATTTGCTGGAATCAAAACTTCCAAATGCGAAGATTCACCATTTGTACAAAGAAATCGTATCCCCTGGCAAGGAAGAGTATGCCCTGTACAGAACCGCCCGCGAAAATCCCAATGCCCACTTTGTTCGCTACAGCAGTATTGCGGATATGCAAATTCTGGTTGATAATGAGCAACAAATAATACAGCTTGCAGACGGCAGTAAAATCAATGCCGACCTTGTGGTGCTTTGTCCCGCAGTTGTGCCTAGTGCAGATGCTGAAAAATTGAGTGCGATGCTGGATGTCTCGCAGGACCGTTTTGGTTTCTTTGAAGAGTTGCACGGCAGGATGGATACCGCTCGCAGCAAAATTCGCGGTGTGTATCTGGCAGGCGCCTGCCAGGCGCCAACAGATATACAGCGTGCAACCAGCCAAGCCATGGCGGCATCGGGTTATATCCTTTCAGAGTTGGTAACAGGCAGGAAAATAGAACTTGACCCCTTGTTTGCTTCAGTTTACCCGGAAAAATGCGCCGGGTGCAAAGTCTGTATGAAAGTTTGCCCGTACCGTGCGATCGGTTTTGACGCCGGAAACAATGTTGCGGTCGTGAACGCGGTTCTCTGTCATGGTTGCGGTACTTGTGTGGCAGCCTGCCCGGTGAACGCAATCAAGGCTAATCACTTCACCGACGAGATGATCTTGTCGGAAATAGAGGGGGTGCTTAAATGAGCACCTCTGCAGATTTTTTGTTGGAGTCATCGGTTTCTGACTTCTCAGCTGAATATGAACCGCGTATAATCGGTTTTCTCTGTAATTGGTGCTCCTATGCCGGGGCTGACAGGGCCGGGGCATCACAAACCACATATCCGCCCAATGTGAGCATCATAAAAATCATGTGCACAGGCAGGATAGATCCTCAGTTCATCCTCAAGGCATTTGCTTCGGGTGCGGATGGTGTGATCATATTGGCCTGCCCTCCCGGGGATTGCCATTATAAAGAAGGGAATCTGCGGGCAGCCCAACGTCACAGCTTGCTGGCACGGGTTTTGGAACAAATGGGTATTGAACGCGAAAGATGTCGTTTTGATTACGTTTCTGCTGGCGATGGAAATAAATACGCTCAGGTGATTACGGACATGGTTGATACTGTCAGGCACCTTGGCCCATTATCACTATCAAATTGAAGGGAGGTAAAAATGGCTGTTCAATTACTTGATGCTCGTGGCCTGAAATGCCCGCAACCGACCCTTAAGGTCACGGTCATGGCGGTTAAAATGAAACCTGGTGATGTGCTCGAAGTGGTAGCGGATTGTCCGACGTTTGAAAAGGATGTCCGCGACTGGTGTACCCGTTCCAAGAAGGCCCTGCTTTGGTTTAAGCAGGAGGGTACTGCGAAAAAATGCCAGATTCAATTTTAGCAGGATCTCAGTAAATCGGATATTGGCGGGCTGTGATTTTCATGGCCCGCTTTTTCGTAATAGTCTTCAAAAGCGAACTTTGACAAAAGAGTAGATTTGAGTCATAGTCCCCATCTGAAACTAGTGTGCCATACCGGAGAAACGATGCAATCCCGCACTATTACCCCCGAACAGAACGACGACGATTTCCAGTTTGACTCCACGCTACGGCCACGGGCATTGAATGATTATATCGGTCAGGAGAAGATAAAGGGCAATCTGCGCCTGTTTATCGAAGCTGCCAGGGGCAGGGGAGAGGCGTTGGATCATGTTCTGCTTTACGGTCCGCCTGGTTTGGGGAAGACTACGCTGGCCAACATAGTTGCCTGCGAAATGGGTGTTAACATCAAATCCACCTCTGGGCCGGTAATAGAACGACCTGGTGATCTGGCTGCAATTCTAACCAACCTGGAACCACACGATGTTCTTTTTATCGATGAGATCCATCGGTTGTCGCATTTGGTGGAAGAGATCCTCTACCCAGCCATGGAGGATTTTCAACTGGACATCATTATCGGCCAGGGGCCCAGTGCCCGAAGTATTAAACTCGATCTGCCACGTTTCACCCTGGTAGGCGCGACCACACGTGCCGGCTTGCTTTCTTCGCCACTACGCGACCGTTTTGGGGTGATTTCACGCCTGGAATTCTACACTGAAAAGGAGTTGGCCACCATAATCACCCGTTCCTCGCGCATACTTGGCATGGTGATCGAACCCGAGGGAGCCAGTGAATTGTCCAGCCGCAGTCGGGGAACGCCGCGCATTGCCAACCGTCTGCTCCGACGGGTGCGTGACTTTGCTCAGGTCAGGGCCGACGGGATCATAACACGCGATGTGGTGTATGCAACCCTTGAGCTGCTGGAAATTGACGAGATGGGTTTCGACCAGATGGATCGCATGATTCTTATGACAATTATCGATAAGTTTGGCGGTGGTCCCGTAGGGCTCGATACCATTGCGGCTGCTATTGGTGAGGAAAGCGATACTATCGAGGATGTCTATGAACCGTTCCTGATTCAAAACGGATTTCTCAACCGTACCCCCAGAGGTCGTGTGGCCACCCGTGCCGCATATCTTCACTTCAATCGAATTGCGCCCGAAACATTACAGGGGAATCTGTTCTGACGATGCAGCAATTCTTCGAATTTCCCATAATCCCGGCATTCACATTTGAAAGCTTTGTGGTTTGTGACGGCAATAGCGCCGGCTTGCAGTTTGCCAGGCGAATTGCCGACCTGGCCGACTCTGAGAACCTGCTTTATATCCATGGGCCATCCGGGTCCGGGAAAACCCATCTTCTGAAGGCCATTTGTCATGTTCTGGAGAGTAGCGGTTCTGCGGGGGTGCAGTATCTTTCCTGCCGGGAGGTGGTTACCGCCCAAGAGCTTGTCGAGCGATTTGCCGCTGCGTCGGCGCTTCTGTTGGATGACATTCACCTGCTGACGAACGATGCGGCAATGCGAGCCGGCCTATGGCAAGTTTTTAACGATTTCTACGGCACCGGGCGCAAAGTTGCGTTGGCCGGCCTGTTTCCTCCACGGGAACTACCCTACCTGGATGACCATCTTGTTTCGCGGTTGTTGTGGGGTTTGGTAGCTCGCGTGGATGCATCCGATGACCATTCCCGCCGGATGATATTGAAGAAAATTGCCGATGATCGCCAAGTCAGGGTGCCGGAAGAGGTTATCGAGTTCATCTTGGTCAATACCAGCCGCGAGGTTGGCGACTTGATAAGTAGTTTCGAGGCTGTCTACCGACTTTCAATGAGCAAAAATCGCAAGATTACACTGCCGCTTGTCAGGGAGTCCCGTGAACTTCAGCTTGCAGGGAATAACAACCGATGAGCCCCTTCCGCAATCGACTGAAAACTCCCGAAGAAATTGAACTCGAACGAAAACGGAATGAACTGGCTCGTGTCCAGGAGCAACTTGTTGAAAGGGAACGTGTTGTTAGGACCCTAAAGACCGAGATCCGCATGTTCGAACAGGTCTATGAGGAAATTCTGGGCACGCGCATCGCAACATTGGAGGAGTTGGAATGGCAACTGAACGGCCTGCTGGAAGTCGAAAAACCTGTTGATGATGCCAGCCACGTTATAGATGGTAATTCCTTTGCCTACAGCTCTCATCGCACTGACTTGTTAGACGACGATGACACTGCACAAGGGGCGACGCAAAAGAGTCTGAAAAGCCTGTATCGTGAAGTGGCCAAGGCAATACACCCCGATCTTGCTTCGGATGAGGTGGATCGGCAGCGGCGCCAGGAACTAATGGCAGTAGCAAACCAAGCCTACGAGTCTGGTGATCGCTCCGTGCTGAAGGATATCCTCTCTGATTGGGAGCAGGGGCCAGAGATGGTTTCGGGTATGGATATAGCCATGGAACTGGTTCGTGTTATCCGGCAGATCGCCAGGACTCGGCAAAACATCCATGCACTAAATCTTCAGATCGAGGAATTGAAGGCAACAGATATTTACAGTTTCAAGCTCCGTGTGGACGATGCACTGGCAGACGGTATCGATCTGATGGCAGAGATGGCTGCTACTGTTGACCTGAACATAGCCAAGACTAGAAAACGTCTTGCTGCCTTGCGCGGTGACAGTGACGTTGTGGATGATCGAAGTGGCCCGCCATTGGAGACCCGTATAATACGTTTTCCCATGGATTACTCCTGCGGAATGCTCTTTGAACGTAAAAAGGGGTCTGTGGATTATCGCGACTGGCAGAGCCTGGGAAATGCCCGTGGTGTGCGGGAAGTGCTTTTGGACACAGCGGTGCGTCTGGATGTGAAGGGTACTACCGAGACGGAGATGAGATTTCTGGATGCATTGCAATCCGATGACCTGCAGGCGCTATTTCTTTATGACATCGACGACAGCGCCTTGGTGCATCTTGCACATCTCAGCGGCCTGCAGGAGCTCTACCTCTCAAATACCACTGTCAGCGATGCTGGTTTAAGCAAGTTGAGCAGCCTGCACGGTCTCAAGAGGCTCTATATCTATCACACCGACATCAGCGACAATGGGCTTCTTAATCTGACGCAACTGACAGGGCTGAAGTGGTTGACCTGCAGCGGTACCTGCATTACCGAGGAAGGCTTGAATCGTTTCAGGCAGGCCTTGCCGGGGTGCAAGGCGGTCAGCTTCAAGTGGCGCTACAACGGGTAATCCCGCGCTGCTATTTCCCTATTTTCCGAATTGCCTCGCCCTAATCTCCGTGACCGTGCCGTTTTCGATGGTGAGGGTGTAGCCTGGGAGATCTGGACCGTAGCGGTAGGTCCATTCGACGACCGGCACAGTGGTCCTGCGCGTCTCGCCCCCGCTGATTGTCTTGACAACCTTGTTCGCTTGCAGTTCCTTTGCGATCGGCTCGCCGCACTTGAGAAATACCTCCAGGGAGGTGTCTCCCACTGCCAGAAGCTCACCGTTGCGGCAGGTGTCGTCCGTGGCATCCGGTAGCTTGCCGTAACCTAGGTTGACAATCTCGGCCAGTTTTCCGTTTTCAAAACGGTATGCCTGCATCAGTTCATCGGGACCGAAATCAAAGGCCCACTCATCTACAGTCGTGGTCGTGCGGCTGCTGGTACCGCTCCGGTCCGTAATATCCTGCTTAACCACACGCTGCTCCTTGAACATCGCCTCGCCGCACCTGCCAGCCACTACCTCCTCCGTGTCACCGGTAACGGCGAGCCACCCTTTGCAGGGGAGCCCCAAGGCAGTGCCCGCCATACACAAGGTGGCAAAGGCCAGCATTGCCAGGCATGTTCCCAATCTGCGCTTAATAATTGCGGTCATCTCCATTTACCTCGTCCCCGACTGCGGGGAACTGCTCTTTCGTGGATAATTATCAAACCGTTCAGTAATGTCAGGCGATTGCCGGCCGGTTTCAGCGCTAATCATCATTATCCGTGCGCCGGAGCGCCAGGTGCCATGAGTTTCCCAGTCCCGGACAGGATACGCAGAGCGGTGGCGGTGGAGTCCGGGGTGGAGCCGTATCCCACAAGTGGGCCGAAACCGCCGTTTACGGGGATATAGATCCTCTTGAGGAAGGCCAGGGCCAACTTGCGGTTGATCCTGGCGTCGGCTTTCAATTCCTTGAGCGCCGATATGGTGTAAAGTTGGGCATCAAGCTCGGGCCGCTCCTTGCTCTTGGGGTCCAGGTAAGGGGTGCTGGCCAGGAATTTTAATGCATCCTTCCGAGTGGTGTTGTCCAGCATGCCGAGAGTGTTCAGGACAAAGGATGCCATGTAGGTGCTCTTGGCGTCTGCCACCCCGGTCCCCTTCACGTAGCCGAACCCTCCGCCTCCGCGTTTGAATCCCTTGACATAGCTCGCGGTTTTTGCCTTGTCGATCAGGTTGAGGCCCCCCAAAGTCTTGAGTGTCTTCACCGCATAATAGGTGGACGCCAAGTTTGATCCTCTGGCGGGCTGGCTGAAACCAAAGCCACCGTCAGGGTTTTTGAGTGATGCGACAAATGACTTCACACTGCCTACGTCGATGGCTTCTGTCGATTTAAGGTAGCCCAACGTCTCCAAGGCCAGGTCCGTGTAAAGCAGTGATGCGCTCTTGTTTGCCTTGTCCGCAATGAATCCGCCGTTTTTCTGCTGGGCCCCTTTTAGGTAGGAGACAATGGCGACCTTTCTGGCTGGGCTTATCCCATCACCCATGGCAAGGAGGGAATAGACGTAATCATTTGCCAGTACAACGGAAACCGGGAAGTCTGGACGCGTTTCCATTTCACGCATAAAGGCCTTGGTCTTGGCAAAGTCGAAGCCGTTATTATCACCGTTTGCGCCTTTTGCATAAATGGCTGCACTGCATGCGACAATGATGGATATGGTAGAGACTGCGATACGGATCAGTTTATTCATGTTTTAAACTCCTATTCTGGTGGTGCAGTGCTGATGAAGGGGGGATTGCTCCCCCCTTCCTTTCAGCTGTGCCTGTTCGTTAGTCGCCGCCACTGTGGGGCGGAACTCCCCAGGTGTTGGACTTGCCGGTGTGGCAGACGTTGCAGACGCCGATGGCGTAGGTCTTGTCCTTGCCGGCCGGGAAGGTGCCAAAGCCCTGGATATTGGCGTTCTGGACATTGTCCAGGGCCTGGGTGGACGGATTCAGCGCATGGGGCTCCCCGTGGCAGGTCTGACAGAGCACGCCGCCATGGTGGGCCTGACCGTTCACGAACTTGCCGAACAGGGCCGGCCAGGTCTTGGTGGTCGCGTAGGTAGTGGAATTATGGCACGAAAACACCGAGTTGATGCCTGCTGCCGGGTTGTAGCAGGACGGCAGGGTGGACTGCTGCCATGGCTGGGTCAGCTGGCCGGCTGCCACACGCTGGTTCAAGTTACCGTGGCAGTCGGTGCACCAGATGGCGGTCTTCCCCTTGTGGGCGCCGCGGTAACAGTTGACGTTGTTGCCGGGGTGGCAGTCATAGCAGTTGCTGGCGATGTTAGGGTCGTACTGGGTCAGCACCACTTGGTCCTGGGAGTGAAAGCGGTGCAGCACATCGGAGAAGGAGTATTTGGATACCCTTACGTTGGCGCTGGTGAAACCGGCACCCGAAAGAATCTTGTAGTTAGGCCATACCTTGGCAAGGCCTGGGGCGGCGCTTTCACCCATGGCCGGGTCCCAGTGACACCAGGAGCAGCGAATAGGTCCGCCAACGCCGTCGCCATCCGGGTCTATGTAGGTGAAGTCGATTTTGCTGGCGTTCTGGCCGTGCAGTTTGCCCAGGTACTTGAAGGATCCGGCCGGAGTTGCCGGGTAGCCGTTGGCAGCGGCCAGTTTCAGGTGGCAGGAGCAGCAGCCGCCGAAGGCCACCGGCACAACCGTGCTGGTGCTGGCCACAACCTTGCCTGTGGAGTCCTTGACGGAGACGAGGGCCGTCAGGAACGGATCGCGGTTGGCGCCGCCAAGCGGATCGGTCATTACATCCTTGCTGGTCTTGGTGGTAACCGGATAGGCGGGGATACCGGTGGCGATGAAGGAATTGGAGGTGGCGTCATATTTCATCGTGCCGGTGATGCCGTTGCCGGTAAGCCCCACCACCTTGCCGTTCACCACCGGTTTGTAGCCGGGGAACATCTTTGGCGAGTAGGTGATCCACTGGCTGAAATAGGGATCGGCCTGCAGGAGGGCGTCGGTTTCTTCCGCCAGGGAGTAGCTGACGGTCAGGCCCGAGTTGACGATACTCGGGTCTTCACTGCCGGTTCTGACTACCTGGGCTCGAATGGTGTTGTAGGGTGGGAGGAGCAGGAATCCTGCAAAGGTGGGGCAGGCACAGTGCATGCCCAGATCGTTGTTGGCAATGACCTTGTAGGCGGCCATCGACGTGGTGGAAAAGATGGCCGTGGCAGCCACTGCCGCCAGCGATCGTAATACGGCTTTCAACATGGTGAAACCTCCATCATTTATAATTGGTTGTTGGTTAAATCCGGCTTGTTTGCTGTCTGTTCAATCATTGCTACGTATATGCGCCTGGAACCACCTCCTAAAATTGTATTTCAGGGTTGCGGGCACAAAAAAACCGGGACCGAATATCATGCTGATATTTCGGCGACCCGGCTGTCTCAATGAGACCCATAGGCTTTCCGTCCCATCCTCGCGGATGGTTTAGTATTGTCGTCTATCCTGGCCCTGCTTTATTTGTGAAGGTTCTGCTTCCCGGCACCCCCTCAGGTGTAAACCGTTATCACCGGTGACCCGGACGCAAAAAAGCCGGATCGTCAAATATCCAGTTGATATTTCGGCGACCCGGCTGTCTCCGTGAGACCCTTGGGCTTTCCGTCCCATCCTCGCGGATGGTTTAGTATTGTCGTCTATCGATTGTCGAATTTTAAGTGAATGATATTATTATATAGATAAACAAATCAACTTATATTTTTTTTATTGAATATCGTTAGGATAAGCAGGTGTCAGTGTCCAAAGGGGCAGGCGTAAGGGGATATTGGATGGATAATGGGTGTCGAGAATGATAGTTGGAGTTGATTGGGGCAATAGAGGCCGGTTACCGCGAGCCCGGTACCAGTGTCGGATCAGTCCAGTGCCAGGCTTTCCCGCGCTTTGCCAAGCTTCTTCCTGACTTCCGCACTGCTGCGACAGGAAAGGGCCATGTGGGCCAGCTTGCGGCATTCCTCCATTGTATGGCTGCGAATGGCATGTTTAACAACCGGAATACTGGGGGCTGAGATGCTGAATTCACTGATCCCCATCCCTATCATCATCAGGGCGTTTAGTGGATCAGCCGCCATTTCACCGCAGACCGAGGCCTTTTTTCCTGCCTTTGCGGCTGCATCGGCCACACGTTTGATGGAGTGGAGTATCGCCGGGTGATGAGGGTTGTAGTATTGTTTTACCCGCGGGTTATTGCGGTCGGCTGCAAGGGTGTACTGAATCAGGTCGTTGGTGCCGATACTGACATAGTCTACCTCATGGACTAGAATATCAATGATCTGCACGGCGGCCGGGACCTCGATCATGATCCCAAGCGGTATCTCGTTAGGCAATTTGTGCCCTTCCTGCTCCAATTCCGTTTTGACCGAAGCAAGAATTTCCTTGATCTGATTGATTTCATCCAAACAGGAGATCAATGGGAACATGATTGTTGGTTTGCCAGCCTTGGATGCCAGCAGAATGCCTGCCAACTGCTCTCGAAAGATGTCCTGCTGTTCCAATGATACGCGTATGGAACGCCATCCCAAAAAAGGATTGTCTTCACGGGGATGGTTGAAGTAGGGCAGCCCCTTGTCACCACCTATGTCAAGGGTACGGATGTTGACCGTCTGGCCAGGGAACCCTTCCAAAATTTTGGTGTAGATACCCGCCTGTTCGATGCGATTGGGAAAAGCCGTGCGAGCCATATAGGGGAATTCGGTGCGATAGAGTCCCACACCTTCGGCGCCATGTGCGTTTGCCACCCTGACATCGGAGAGCAGACCGATATTTGCGTTCAGAACGATCTTGTTTCCGTCGGTGGTCACCGCTGGCAGTTCCCGTAAGCTCTCCATCTCCTTGAGGCGTCCGGCGTGGTCATGCTCCAGGCGTTCATATTCCTTCTTAACAGCATCGCCGGGGTTCAGGTAAATATGCCCGGAGGTGCCGTCTACAATGATCTCATCCCTGACATTGGCGGCTTCGATCAAACCGGTAACCCCAACAACAGCCGGTATACCGAGTGATTTGGCCATGATGGAGGCATGAGAAAAGACATTGCCTTTTTCTGTTACAATGCCGAGAATCTTGTCATGGTCCAGCATGGCCAGATTCGAGGGAAAAATCTCTTCCGCCACGATAATCCGCTCTTCTTTTACCTTAAGCGTGGTAGCGCCGTTTCCCTCAATGGCATCTATAATGCGGCGGCCAATATCTTCCATGTCGGCCGAACGTTCCCGCAAATATGGGTCTTCCATGGCCGAGAAGGCTTGGACATAGTGCTGGACAACATCGTGTACGGCACGGGTCGCGCCTGTACCCTGGTCAATCAGGTCGCAAATCTTGCTGGTGAAGACGCGGTCCTCAAGAATCATCAGATGGGTGTGGAAGATGGCGGCATCATCAGCGGAAAGCATCTTGCTGACCCTTTTTTCCATATAAATCGTATGGATCTTTACCTTTTCCAGGGCAAAGGCAAATTTTCGCTGTTCCTCTGCTTTTGTACCAACTTTGGCCAATTTGATGACTTTGTCATTGAAACGGTCGAACAGATAAATCTTGCCGCGACAAAAACCAGCTGAAACGGCAGTACCGGCCAGTACCCTCGCTCGCGGTTTTAAAACCTGTTTACCGGGCTTTTGGGTTGCTGGATTATTGCCAGCCGCAGGATCATTCTTGAGTTTCGCCAGTTCTTGCTCGAACCAGGCTCTTTCCTGTTCTTTGTTTTGTATTGAATTTAATAGCCGGGCATTGTTGACGATACTGCTGATTTGGAACGTGATGGTGCGCAACGCGCTGATTTCATCTTCGCTGAAACGGCGTGCCTCACGGGTTTGGATAACTATAACGCCAATCGGCAGGTTACGTTCGAAAAGCGGCAGGCCAAGGAATGAGAGAAACTTCTCTTCCTTGGATTCCTTGAAATATTTATAACGCGGATGAACAGGGGCGTTGTCGGTCATGACCATTCCGCGACTTTCCACGACCAGGCCTGATAGGCCCTCGTGGACTGTCATGGAAATACGGTTGACCGAGGCTTTGGAAAGCCCCTTGGTGGCTTTGAGCACCAGTGTTTCGCCATCCGCTTCCAGCAGATAGATTGAACAGACGTCGGTTCGCATGCGTTTGGCTACGATGGTGACGATGTTGTCAAGGGTCTCCGGCAGGTCGTGGGAGTGCAGGATTATTGAACTGACGTCCTCTAGGGTGCGCAAGCCTATTGAGTGGTGATTGTCTGTCATTGCAATGCCTCTTTGCATTTTGAGGCAGTATAATGCACATTTTAACGAAAGTAAAAACTTTAATATTTTGTTATGTTCTGGAAATTGAAGGATATGTTTGTTATCTTTCAGACATGATCGCACAAAGTAATATGAGAGGGGATCATCATGGCTGGAGAACCAATGAATGCGATGTTGAGAATGGGCATCGATCTGCTCGAAGCAGGAAATACCGCGGAATCGATGGCATTGCTGGAGAACTACTGCGGCGCCCATCGTGAGGATCCCGATGGCTGGTTTTATCTGGGAGACGCATTGGCCGAGGATGGACGCATTGAAGATGCCATTGACCGGTATCGTGAAGGGCTGAAATTGACACCTGATGATCCGGACGCCTTGACGACATTGGGAGATCTGTTGTTTGAGCTGGAAAGGCACAAAGAAGCCATAGCATGTTACCGCAGGGTAAGGGAGCTTGACCCCAAGGATGCCGACGCGTTGGTCAGCATAGGTCTGGTGTATTCCAATCAAGAGCGTGGCGATGATGCTATCCGGGCCTTCCGTGAGGCACTTGAGCTCGACCCGGATAATACCTTTGCCCTGAACGCGCTTGGCGATGCCCTATATGGGCAGGGCGATTTTGATGGTGCTGTAAATGCCTTTCGCAAGGTAGTGGAAATCGATCCGCAGGACCCGACCGCGCACTTTAACCTGGGCGAGCTATTCTATGATGCGGATGAGTTGGAAGAGGCCGAGGGTGAATGTCTGGAGGCCATCCGGCTGGACCCGACTCTCAGCATGGCTTATCTGACTTTAGGGGGAATCTGCATGGATCAGGAGCGCACCAAGGATGCCGTGCAATATTTCGAGCGTTACCTGAAATACGAGAAATCTCCCCAGGCTGAGGATATGTGCTCTGAAGTGCGCGCTGTGGTGGAAGGACTTAAAGAGGAGTTAAGGGGATAGGGTTGATACGGCAGGCGGTGTATATGTCTGCAAGTATGAAAATGTACGCGAAAAATAAATGGAAAGCCGGCTGAGTGCCGGCTTTCCGGTTCAAGCTATGGGCGTTGCGGTTCGGTTGTTATTTCCTGACAAAATCGTCCTTGGCAAAGGAGTATTCAAAATGCATGTGGTCAGTATAGGTGCCGTTCAGGATAGCAACAACATCCTCGGTGAAGACCAGTTCTTCGTCTGTTGGAATAACTAATACTTTTACCGGCGAGTCGTCGGTTGTGATCAGCGTTTCACGCTTGCGGGTCATGGCACCCATATTTCTTTCGCGATCCAGAATAATTCCGATGTGTTCCAATCCCTCAATGGCCTTTTCTCGGATCAGTGCACCCATTTCTCCCACGCCGGCGGTGAAGACTACGGCATCCAACTTGCCTACGGCCGCCATGAAGGCGCCGATATACTTTTTAAGGCGGTAGGCCTCGATCTCAAGGGAGAGTCGGCAGCGGCGGTCTCCATTGTTGGCGTTTTCAATTACGTCGCGACGGTCTGTAAAACGCCCGGTGATTCCTATTACGCCGCTTTTTTTGTTGAGAATGCTGTCAATTTCCTTGGCAGAGAGATTCTCTTTTTGCATCATGAAGGCGGGAATGGCCGGATCAATATCTCCGCAACGGGTGCCCATGACCGCTCCCTCCAATGGTGTCAGTCCCATGGTGGTGTCAACTGAAACGCCGTTTTTTATGGCGCAGTGAGAAACACCGTTGCCGATATGCATTGTGATGATGTTGCAATCCTTGGGAGGTTTGCCCAGCAGCACTGACGCACGTTTGGAAACGTACAGATGGGAGGTGCCGTGGAAGCCATAGCGCCGCACCTGGTATTTTTCATACCACTCATAGGGAAGCGGATAGATATAGGCGTGCTCAGGCATGGTCTGGTGGAACGCGGTGTCAAATATGGCAACATGAGGAATATTGGGCATGAGGGCCTGGGCCGCCTCAATTCCTTCAATGTTAGGCGGATTGTGTAATGGCGCCAGATGTTGGACATCCTTGACGGCATCAAGCACATCCTTGTCGATCATCACCGAACAGGTGAATTTTTCACCGCCATGAACTACCCTGTGGCCAACGGCCGAAATTTCATCAACGCTTTTTAAAACACCATGCACAGGGTCGGTTACAGTCTTGATGACCAAGTCGATAGCAGCCTGATGATTGGGGCAATCCTGCTCGTGGCGATAGGTTTCGCTGCCGGGAACCTCATGCATGATGAACGAATCGCCAATGATGACTCGTTCTACCATTCCTTTGGCTACGACTTCTTTTCGTTCCCAGTCAAACAGCTGGTATTTAACCGAAGAACTGCCACAGTTGAGCGCCATTATAATCATGTTCGCCTCCCTTGTTATAAACAGAGTTTTATTTATAATATCAATAAAAAACGAATACCGAAACTAAATAAAGTGATAAAATAAAACTGTTTTTGATATATACAATAGAGTCGTCTTGAATTCAACACATTTTGTGGAATCAGGGTCGAAGTGGTTATGTATTCTTAACTGGACATAAGTTTTAAAAAATGGTAAACAATAACCGTTTTCCATCAGGAAGACTAATCTTGGATTAGGAGGTGATATTGTGGCCCATACGATTACCGACGATTGTACCAATTGCGCGGCATGTGAGGATTCTTGCCCGGTGAACTCTATCAGCGAGCAGGGCGGTAAACGCGTTATCGACGCAGATACCTGCATCGATTGCGGAGCTTGCGTGGATACTTGTCCTGTAAGCGCTATCCATGCCTGATCAGCATTGATACGAGCTAAACAAAAAACCCGTGGCGACACGGGTTTTTTGCGTTTTTATGCCAGATGGCATTGGAAGAACGTGCACCCGATAAAAATAATTTTACCAGATTATGTAAAAAAGTGAGCTTGGTTGTCAGCGGCGGAAAAGCCAGAGAATAAAAGAAAGCAGTGCTGAAATGAGCAGGCAGGTGGCTAGTGGGAAAGAAAAGCTGAAGTTGCCTTTTCTGATATAGATGTCGCCCGGAAGACGGCCCAGCCATGGGATACGCGGGGCAAGAGATATTATTATGCCGGCAACAACAAGGATCAAGCCCGTGATGATGAGTGCTCTCCCCATGCCGCTCATACGGATTTTCCATTGGGCAGGTAACGATCCTTTTCGCTGTAGATGCAGCCGCAGTACTGCTGACGATACAGGCCCAGCTCTTTTGACAGCCTGATCCCCTCCTGCCAGCCTGGACGGAAATCCTCGTAATAAAACGTTACGCCGAATCCCCTGCCGATCTGTTCCCCCAATGTCCTGATTTCCTCATGTTTCTGGTAGCGGCTGTATAGCAGCGATGCCGTATAGGCATCAAAGCCGTTTTCAGCTGCAACAGCCGCTGCAGCGCGCAGGCGCGAGGCATAGCAGTAGCTGCAGCGTTTCTCCGGAGCAGCAGCTACATTTTTTAGAAAGCCATCCAAATCATACTTGTCGTGGATAATCAGGGGAAGCGATTCCATGGCCGCCATCCGTACAACAGAGTCCAGGCGGCGGCCATATTCCTGGTAGGGGTGGATATTGTGATTGTAGAAGAAGCCGGTGACATCGTATCCGGCGGTGCGCAGAGTCCGTAACGGATAAAGTGCACAGGGGCCACAGCATATGTGTAGCAGGAGCTTCGTCACCATGCGGCCTCTTTATAAATTTTCCAGCAGGTGTCCGAGCTTTTCCTGCTTTGTCTTGAGATAGCCGCGGTTGGCAGAGGTGGGCTGAATCTCTATGGCAACCCGCTCGACAATGTCTATGCCATAACCCTGCAGGCCGATCAGCTTTTTGGGGTTGTTGGTCAGAAGCCTCATCTTGTTGATGCCCAGAGAAAGCAAAATCTGAGCTCCGATGCCGTAATCGCGCAGGTCCGCCTTGAAGCCCAACTCCAGGTTAGCCTCTACCGTGTCGCGGCCATGGTCCTGAAGCTCGTAGGCCCTGAGCTTATTGGTCAGTCCGATACCACGTCCCTCCTGGCGCATGTAAAGAATGGCACCTTTGCCTTCCCTGTCGATCGCCTCCATGGCGCGTTGCAACTGCTCTCCGCAATCGCAGCGCAGGCTGCCCAGCACGTCACCGGTCAGGCACTCCGAGTGTACCCGCACCAGTACCGGTTCCCCTTTTTTGAATTCTCCCTTGATCAGGGCTATGTGTTCCAGTTTGTCCACATCATTTTCAAAGGCGATGGCTCGCCATTCTCCACCAAAGCGGGAAGGAAGCCGGGCCTCGGCCACCTTCTTTACCAGCAACTCATGTTTCAGTCGATAGGCGACTAGATCGGCAATAGTGCAAATTTTGATGCCGTGCAGTTTGGCGAATTTTTTTAATTCCGGCATACGGGCCATGGTGCCGTCGTCATTCATGATCTCGCAGATAACGCCCGCCGGCCGCAATCCGGCCAGTCGTGCAAGATCAACCGAACCCTCGGTCTGGCCCGAGCGCACCAAAACGCCGCCATTCCTGGCTCGTAGGGGAAAGATATGCCCAGGGCTGACCAAGTCGGCTGCTGTCGCGTTGTCAGCAACTGCTGTCAGTATGGTGTGAGCGCGGTCAGCAGCGGAAATGCCTGTAGTGACCCCTTTTTTGGCCTCTATGGAAACAGTGAAAGCGGTTTCAAATGGGGAGGTGTTGTCGCGCACCATTGGGCGCAGGCCCAGTGAATCGCATTTTTCCGCTGTCAGGGTCAGGCAGATCAGGCCCCGTCCATATTTTGCCATGAAATTGATCGCCTCCGGTGTTGCCGCTTCTGCGGCCAGAGTTAGATCTCCTTCGTTTTCCCGGTCTTCGTCGTCAACCAGGATGACCATCCTTCCTTCACGGATATCCTCGATTGCTTGTTCTATGGTTGCTGTGGGCATGTTTTACCTTTCTATAATAAGAAGAAGTGACAGGCAAAGGCCGTAATGAACCCTGCCATTTTCCTCTCCTGGGCCATGTGTCAGATAAATCCGTTCTCGGCCAGCGTCTGCATGCTCAGGCCGGTAGCGGGTTTCCAAGGTTGTGAAAAGCGCTCCAGATATTTGCCGATGATGTCGGTCTCGATGTTGACCTCTTCACCGATGTTCAGGTCGGTCAGTGTGGTGTTGGCAAGGGTGTGGGGGATTATATTGACGGAAAAATCTCGGGTGGTCACTCTGTTCACGGTCAGGCTGATGCCGTCAATGGCAACCGACCCTTTTGCCGCCAAGTAGCGGGCATTCTCCCGAGGCAAGGTGAATTCCAGGATGTTGTTTCCTGAGAGTGTTTGTTTGCTGGTGAGTCTAGCAAGGCAATCGATGTGGCCGGTTACGATGTGGCCGCCAAGCCGGTCGCCCATGCGGAGGGCGCGTTCCATATTGACTTTGCTTCCAGGCCTGAGAGACCGCAAAGTGGTTACTGCGATGGTTTCCGGGGAGACATCAAAAGTCACTATGCCGCTGCCCTTTGCCGTCGCGGTCAGGCAGGCACCGTTGATGGCCAGCGAATCACCCAAGGCAATGGAGTCAAGCGGCAGAGATGTCGTGACCTTTAGAAAGCCGGCCTCTCCGTTGCGATCAAAGGCGACAACCCGTCCGGTATCTTCAATCAAACCGGTGAACATGTTTTCTCCGGCCAGGCATGCACTACAATATCATCTCCACTACGTCTGATATTTGTAATAACGAGTCTTATGGCATCGTTCATGCTGGTAATTCCCTGCAGGGTGAAAGGGGCAAATCCGCTGTTGCCGATGATTTTGGGTGCGTAAAAGAATACGAATTCGTCGATCAGCCCATTTTGCAGCATGTTGCCGGCCACCCTGTTTCCACCCTCCAAAAGGATGGACTGAACACCCATTTTCCCAAGCTTGGTCAGCAAGTCATACATTGAAACACGCCCGTCTTCCGCTTCACAGACAAGGATTTGGGCACCCTGCTGCAGATAACGCAGGTGTACCCGCGGATTGGTTTCGGTGGTGGCGATGACGGTCTTCTTTGCCAGGGGGCTTTCCAGTATCTTGACGCTCTCGGGAGTCCTCAGGCGGGTGTCCACGATTACTCGGAGCGGATTGCGGCCACGTACGTGTCGCACCGTCAGTTGGGGGTTGTCGATGATGACGGTATCGACCCCGACAAGGACGGCATCGCATTGATTGCGCATTTGATGCACGTAGCGCCTTGATTCTTCGCAACTTATCCAACGGGAATCGCCAGTTACGGTGGCGATATTCCCATCCAGAGTCATGGCTGATTTGAAGATGACATAGGGCAGTCCGCTGACTACATGTTTGATAAATGGGCGGTTGATGGAGCGACAAGCATCCTCAAGCAGTCCGCAAGCCGTTTCTATGCCAGCCAATTCAAGTTCCTTCAGGCCTTTGCCGTTGACCATGGGATTCGGGTCCGGCATGCCTGCCACAACCCGTTTGACTTTGGCGCGGATCAAGGCGTCGCTGCAGGGAGGGGTTTTGCCGGAATGGCAGCATGGTTCCAAGGTTACATACACATCCGCGCCTTGTGCAGCCTCTCCGGCCATATTCAGCGCATGTATTTCGGCATGGGGGGTGCCGGCCTTCTTGTGCCACCCTTCTCCGATGATTTGGCCATCCTTGACGATGACACAGCCAACGGCCGGGTTTGGTGATGTCCGGCCAATTCCCTTGCGGGCAAGTGTCAGTGCTCGTTTCATGTATTTCAGATCTGCTGTATGCATGGACGCCTCTATCTTTTTAACAGATCCTGAAGTTCCTGCATGAATTCGCCTATATCCCTGAATGAACGGTAGACTGAAGCAAAGCGCACGTATGCCACCTCATCCATATCGTGCAATTCCTTCATTATCCATTCTCCAATGGTGGTGGTGGAGACTTCCTTTTCCGATGATTCCTGGAGCCTCGCCTCCAACCGGTCAACCATGCGCTCGATATCCTCCACCGGTATCGGGCGCTTTTCGCAGGCTTTTTTGATACCGGAGATAATCTTCATGCGATCAAAGGTTTCCCTGCGGCCATCTTTCTTGCAGACCTGCGGCAGCATCTCTTCAATGCGCTCGTGCGTGGTGAAGCGCCGGGAACAGAGTTCGCACTCCCTCCTTCTCCGGATGGCAATGCCTCCCTTGTCGGGGCGGGAGTCTACCACCTTGCTGTCAGGGTTGCCGCAAAAGGGGCATTTCACGGTAGGTTGCCTCCGGTTTCCGCAATGAAGTGTATCACTTTGATGCCGGCTTCTTCGATCATTTCCCTGGCCAACTCGTCGGCATACCCCTCGGTGTAGACTATTGCACCTATGCCGGCGTTGATGATCATCTTAGAGCAGATTATACAAGGCATGGTGGTACAATAAAGGGTGGAGCCATCGATATTGATACCATGTCGCGCAGCCTGTATAATGGCATTCTGTTCGGCGTGCAGGCCACGGCAGAGTTCGTGGCGTTCTCCGGAAGGGACATTGAGCCGGTCGCGGAGGCAACCGACGGCATCACAATGGGTTATGCCGGACGGGACACCGTTATAACCGGTGGCGAGAATGTTGCGATCCTTGACTAGAAGCGCTCCCACCTGCCGGCGCAGGCAGGTGGAGCGGGTGGCCACCAGTCGTGTAATATCCATGAAGTACTGATCCCAGGAAGGTCGGTTCATTCTATCCCCTTGTACATTTCCGAATCAAAATAAACCATTATCCTAGTGAGGTCAATAACTAGTGCGTTATTGAATATTTGCCCTCGCAGTGGCAGGACATTTGTGCTAATTAAAATATGGGCTGAGTTGGAAACTGATATCTAATTAACTTGGAAGGTGAGCGTAGGGGTGTCTTTATGCCTTAAATACCTCATCGTCAGGGGCTGTAATGATAGATAAGATTTTACCTCGAATACTGATTGTGGACGATGACGAGGGTTTGAGGTTTACCTTGAGTCATCTCTTCCTAGCGGAAGGTTTCAACGTTGATTCGGCGGCAACCAGCAATGAGGCTTTGGAGCTGCTGCACAACAATGACTATGACTTGGCATTCGTTGATATCATTCTGCAAGGTTCTAGCGGCATCGACCTGTTGCGGACAATCAGGGAATGCGCGCGGAATACCCAGGTCATAATGATTACCGGATGGCCCGATGTGGAATCGGCAGCTGAAGTCGTCCGTTTGGGGGCCTGCGATTACATATCGAAACCGATCCGGCATGAAACATTGGTAAGCGTTACCAGGCATGCCCTCAAAAGCAAGCAGTTGTCGGATGAGCGTGAGAGCTATCGCGCCAACCTTGATGCCATCTTCAGAAGCGTTTCCGACGCCATAATCATGGTAGACAGCGATGGCCGCCTGGTCCATTTTAATGCCGCAGCCGCAGGGGTTTGTGGCTATAGGTCCGAGCATATCGGTACTTCGATCACATCGATAGACTTCGGTTGCCGCGGGGTCTGCCGCGAAGCCTTGACAGAAGCCCTGCACAGTGCGACGACTCAGGATTTGCGGCGCTTCGAGTGTCGCAGGCCTGACGGATCGATCCGGGTGATGAATTTTACGACAACTCCGGTCACTGAAGGGGACGGCAATGTCAAGGGGGCGGTTGTTGTTATCAGGGATGAAACCCGTCTGGATGTTTTGGAGCGCACCCTGCATCAACGCAGCAGTTTTTATGGGATCATCGGCAGAAATGCGTCCATGCAGAACCTGTATTCATTGATCGAGGCTCTGGGCGATGTGCAGACCACTGTTCTGATCAATGGCGAGAGTGGCACCGGCAAGGAGTTGGTGGCTGCCGCACTTCATAACTGCGGATGTAGAAAGTCTGGGCCGCTGGTCAAGATCAATTGTTCCGCCTTGTCTGAGAACCTGTTGGAAAGCGAGTTATTCGGACATGTGCGCGGGGCCTTTACCGGAGCAATCGCCAACAAGATCGGCAGGTTTCAGAAAGCGGACGGGGGCACGCTATTTTTGGACGAGATCGGCGACATATCTCCGGCTATGCAGATGAGGTTATTGAGGGTGCTTCAGGAGCTTGTCATCGAACGGGTCGGCGACTCCACCCCCATCAAGGTTGATGTGCGCGTGGTTGCCGCCACCAACCAAGATCTAAGCGAGAAGGTCCGGCAGGGGACATTCCGTCAGGATCTTTATTACCGCCTCAATGTTGTTCGACTTATGCTTCCGGCGTTGCGGGATCGCATCGATGATCTGCAACTTCTGGCAGATCATTTCCTGCGAAAATTCAATGCCAAATTTGTCAGATCCATCCGGACGTTTTCAGATGATGTAATGGCCCTGTTCTATCGGCATGCCTGGCCTGGAAATGTTCGCGAGCTGGAGCATGCCATCGAACATGCCTGCATTTTATGCCGTTCGGATGTGATCACCATGGCCGACCTGCCGCTTGACCTGACAGCGTGCAATCCTCAGCCAGGTTCTCCGTCCGCTCATCCAGCCGCTGGGGAGCGGACACAGGGACTTACCCTGGAGGAGGCCCTTGCCATGACCGAGGGCAACAAGAGCAAGGCGGCCCGTTTGCTTGGAATCAGCCGCCGTACGATATACCGGCATCTCTCCGACTGACCTGTCACAAACATATCACTCCCGCAACTGGGACATGGCACATATTCAAGTGTGTCATGTCCCGGTTGTTGTCATGGAAATCTGTAGCTATTCGATACGCTTCCCCACATTTTCAAGTAAGCGACTCCTGTGTCATTAATTATTGTTTTTAATAATATACAATAGTTGTGGTCACTTTTGGAGGCATGAAAGCAAGGAGTGCTGCGATGGCACGTTTTTGGTAATAAGAAAGTGATCCAGCAATTCTTGTTAAGCAGGATATTTCACATATATGTGGAAAGAGAGATGTGTTGCTCCGACATGGCAGAGAAAGTCAAGTAGGGTATACAGGAGATGGAAATGGCGCATGCTGCCCTGACAGCCATACTGGACTGCATCGATGAGGGAGTGGTCGCCTGCGATCTGGATGGTAATATTACATTTATTAACCGTGCCATGTGCAGAATCCATGGTGTCACGGAAGCGAAGCTGCGTCCGGAGGAGTGGGCCAAACATTTCGATCTGTTTGGGCCGGACGGCAAAACACCCTTAGATATGACGGAAATCCCGCTTTACAGAGCGCTGCATGGAGTTGACGTCACCAACCAGGAAGTGGTAGTCAAGCCAAAGGGGGGCAAACCGGTAAACCTGCTGATAAGCGGGCGCCAACTGATTGACCGCGATGGAGCCAGAATTGGCGCTGTCATTTCGGCCCATGATATAACCGCGACCAAAAAAAATGACGAACAACTGCACCAATCGCAAAAGTTCGATTCTATTGGCACCATGGCAGGTGGGGTTGCCCACGACTTCAACAATATCCTTACGGTGATTATGGGGGCTTGTACACTTCTAAAGATCAAAACAAAATCCGATCCGGAACTGGAGCCTTTCGTTCGCCAGATCATGAATTCTTCAGAGCGGGCTGCTCAATTGACTCAAAATTTACTGGTATTTGGCAGGAGACAGAATCTTCGGCTTTTGCCAGCGGAAATAAATGAAATCATGCTGGCAATGAATGAAATTCTTGGCCAGATTGTTGGGAAAAATGTTCAACTCGTGACAATTACCTGCCCGGTTCCCCTGCCGGTCGTCATTGACCGGGAACAGTTCGAACAGGCTATTATGTATCTGGCGACAAACGCCAGTGATGCCATGCCCAGTGGCGGAGAACTGCTTATTGAAGTCACGATGGCGGATAGTGGAGAATTGGTTCTGGGTCTTGATCGCCGCCCAAATGTGTCTTATGCCAGGATCGCAGTGACCGACACAGGGGCAGGGATGGACATGGTGACCATGTCCAGGATATTTGAACCATTCTACCTTAAAACGGAGAATGGACGCGGGGCCGGATTGGGGCTTTCAATGGCTTACGGCATCATCAGGCAGCATGAGGGAGTTATCACGGTAAACAGCGAGCCGGGAAAAGGAAGCACGTTTTCGATCTATCTGCCGATCCGGACAACAAGTCCACATGAAATCAATAACGGATGACCAGATCTGCAAACGGATAGAAAAACCCGAGGACGCGGGCTTTTTAGTCGAACTAGTTTATTCCAAACGTTTTTTTGTTTAACATTAGGCGTTGTTATAATTGAAGTTTATGCAGATAAAACCCTCAAGCGTGACAATCGCAGTGATAATGATATAGTATGCATAACCAATTGTTTAGAAAGGTCTTATTTATGAAATTGCATTCTGTTTTGTTTGTAGTTGCCGGTCTGGTTGCCTGCTCCACCACGGTTTCAGCATTGTCAGCTCCTCCTTTACCCAAAAAATACGCATCATGGCAAAAAAGCGAGCGCAAGATAGACACGGACAAAAAATCACTCTTTTATGGCATTCATTACATCTATGCCGACAAGAAGGCTATGAAGGGTTATCAGGCAGGAAACCGTTTCCCTGAAGGCAGTACCATCGTTGTTGATTATTTCAACATCAAGAACAGCGGCGGGGCGGCTGTAGAGGGTGCAAAGAATATGATTGTGCTGATGCGCAAGGACAAACGGGCCAAGGAGACTGGTGGCTGGCTGTTTGCAGGTTATGGTGCCGATGGCAGGCCAAGCGGTATCGATCCGGTCAAAACCTGCTTCGACTGCCATCAAAAGGATGCGGCACAACGTGATTACGTGATTTCTACCATAAAGGATTTTAAACATTAACGTAATCATTCCTGTAGATAGAAGGGTGTCTGTAATGGCGGAGCGTCGCGATATAAACCCCCTGAACGACAACAAACCGCATATTCTCGTCGTAGATGACGAACAGGATATACTCCAGATGGTGTCAATGTGTCTGGAGCAGGACGGTTTTCGGGTCAGTTCCGTCATGTGTGCTGAAGAGGCATATCGATTTATGGACGCCCACGAATACAATGTGATTCTGACCGATGTAATGATGCCTGGAGAAGACGGCATCAGGTTGCTTGCCAAAATACATGAACGCTTTCCCGATGTACCGGTTATCATTATGACCGGTTTCGCCCAGTTGCAGATAGCTGTCAATGCCATCAAAAATGGTGCTTTTGATTTTATTCACAAGCCATTCGACTTTGCCTATCTTCGTAACGTAGTGAATAAAGCTGTTGAATACGCCAACCTTCGGCGCATGGAGAAAAATTACCGTGCCGAGTTGGAGGAAGCGGTGGCATGCCGTACCAAAGAACTCCAAAACGCTCTTATCCAGTTGGAGGCCAGCCGATCATCGCTGCTGAAGGCTGCCAGCGACAAAACCAATTTCATGACAACCATAACCCATGAGATGCGCACCCCTATGAATGGCGTGGTTGGCGCGCTTGACCTTTTGGCGGATACCGGCCTCTCGGGGCCGCAGGGGGAATACCTTGTGATGGCGCGCCAGTCAGCGGATAACATGTTGGCGTTGGTTGATCGGTTACTCTCCTTTTCCGACAGTGTTGGCCGCGGTTCCGTCCTCCATCAGGAAGAATTGAGCCTGCCCGATCTTATCGATTCGGTATTATTGGATCATCGTAGCCATTTTGCGGAAAAGGGGCTTTCGCTTGAAGCGAGGGTTGCGCCGACAACGCCCGACCGCATCAAGTGCGACAGTGAGCAATTGGTTCGGCTGCTGGATATTCTGCTTGGCAATGCCCTCAAGTTTACAGAAAAAGGCGGCGTGGTCCTGGAGGTTTTCCCTGAGCAGCTTGATGGGCGGCGGGCTGCGATCCGCATATCCGTGAAAGATAGCGGAATTGGCATTGCTGACGAGATGATAGAACGGATTTTTGAGCCGTTTATCCAGGTGGACGGCACGCTGACCCGCAGATTCGGCGGAGCCGGATTAGGGCTGAGCATTGCCAGGCAGATTGCAACGCTATTGGGTGGAGATGTATGGGCAGAAAGCCTGCTAGGCAAGGGGAGCAGTTTTCATTTGCGATTGAATGCAGAATTGCCCTGATAAGGAGGAAGCTTGTGAAATGTCTCATAGTAGAAGACGACTTGATCTCCCGACGTATTCTCAAGGAGTTGCTTTCCCCGTTTTGTGATTGCGACATAGCAGTAAATGGTGATGAAGCCATAACTTCGTTCAAGCTTGCCCATGATGGTAAGCACCCATATGATCTGATCTGCATGGACATCATGATGCCGGTGATCGATGGTAAGGAGGCATTGCTACGCATCAGAAAACTCGAAAAGGAAATGGGAATTCCACCTCAATTCGAAGTCAAGGTTGTAATGACTTCAGCCCTGGATGATCCCCGGACGATTGTGCAATCCTTTTATACCAGTGGTGCTACCTCATATCTTGTAAAGCCTATCAGCAAGAAAAAATTGATGACTGAACTGCGCCAACTAGGTTTGTTGAATTGACACCCCTTTCGGGACACAAGGATTTTTCATGAAATCAGCTTTTTTTCAACACCCTGCGGAAGCTGCGGATGACTCGGCTCAAGATGAGAATCTCAAGCTCTGGAGTGAAATAATTGTTCCTGCCATCGCAACCCTGAAGGGTATGGCAGGCACGACAGAAGACGAGTTTTTGCAGATTGGTTCGCTGCTGCAGGGGTTTTATCAGCGTTCAAGCGAAATTACGGCCATGTCAAGCCGTTTGGTTGAAGCGGTCTCCGGCGCACAGGTGCAGTCCATTATTGCCCGATTGCGCCAAACGATGGCCGACATGGAGGAGTATCTTCATAACGCACATGGTCAACGGGACGACAGTCACCAAACCCTGGAACGGATTCTCGAACTGCTAGGCCAGGTTTCGCACCCACTGGAAGGGTTTCAAAAGATGTACAAAACTCTGAGGATGTTGAGCACTTCCACAAAAATAGAAAGCGCACGACTGGGGGAGTTGGGGGCCGGCTTTCTGCACCTTGCGCTTGATGTGGAAAAACTCTCATACCAGGTCAATGACAAAACTGGCAACATCCTGAAACAACGGCAGGAACTTGCAGTCATGATTAATGAGAACCTGCAGGCCATAATCTCGTCAGGGACAACCCGGGATGCAAATGTTGTCGAAATCCTGTCCAGCACCGCCAACAGCCTGGATGATCTGGTGTCAGCAAATGAACGCTGTACCAGATTCGGCGGTCTGGTTTCGTCCATTTCGAGTGAAGTTTCCAGTAACCTCAGCGAGGTGGTTGCCTCCATGCAGTCCCACGATATTACCCGCCAGCAGGTGGAGCATATAGTGGAGGCTCTGGAACGGCTTGCCGCCGACCTGCAGAATTTTGGCAATGACTCGCTTGATGCCGGACGACGCAGGAACCTCGTCATCGAGGCCGGTGATGTCTGTGAACTCCAGTCGGCGCAGCTGCGCCATGCTTCCTCGGAACTGCACAAGGCTGTCTGTTCCATAGTGGATAATCTGCGGGACGTAGCCAACCAACAGATGCAGATGACTTCGGAAACTCTCAATGTCACCGGAGTTGACGACTCGTCGGGGCATTCCTTTGTGGATGGCATGAGTCAAGGGCTTTCCGCAGTGATATCCGAGTTGGCCAATTGCGCCAATAATGATCGGGAAATGACTGTCACCATGAACAAAGTGGCCGGTACAATCGGAGAAATCGCAGGATTTGTTACGGATATAGAGGAGATCGGTTCGGAGATAGACCTGATTGCCCTCAACTCTCAGATCAAGGCGGCCCATACTGGTCGGGAAGGCGCCGCACTGGGAGTTCTGGCCGAGGCTATCAAGCGTCTGTCGCTGGATGCGGTGATTCAGACCGAGGCGGTTGCACACACGCTGTCACGGGTAAACGAAGTTACAGAGCACCTTTTTGTCGAAGTTGATCAGGACAAGGGCGATCTACTCTCCCAGGTCACCACACTGGAGAGTGATCTGAAAGAGATCCTGGGCACCCTTGGCGGTATGAATGCCGATCTGAGTGTGCTTTTGTCCTCGCTGAACGAAAGGGTGAGCACTTTGAGTGAGGATATCGAGAGGGCAACAAGCGGAATCGACGTCCACGAGAGAAGTTCGGCCATGGCAGAGAAAGTCATAGACTCCCTTGACGGGATTGTGGATAAGGCCCGCAGTCTGGAACCAGCCAGCACGGAATTCAAGGAAAACCTCCGCCATATGGAAGAACGCTACACAATGGAGAGCGAACGCCATATCCATGAAGCCATTGCCCGCAAGCGGAGCGGCATGCCGGTGGCATTGAGCAGCCATACTGAATCTATAAAAACTGAGACTGGAACGGTGGAATCAGAGTTTGGCGATAACGTGGATCTGTTTTAGAGGATGGTGGGATTTTCCGCGCTTTACTCTGTTGTAACTGTCTTTGTTGGCTCACTTATCAAGTTTGTCGGGTCAGGGGTTGAAGATGAGCCCTGAGTAAGGAGTTCGAATGAACGAGCAGAGCATCACTAAATTGGTGGCTCAGGACGGTGGCAGTGCAACCGTCACCATCAGCGGGGCTTTGAAGATAGATGCCGCGGCCGATCTCCGGCGGGTTCTTGAAGAGGCTCTGTCGGAGGCTCCCACGGTAGTGCTGGACGCAGGGCGACTTGAGGATATGGATCTGACTATTCTGCAGACTGTCTGCTCGGCCTGTAAAAGCGCGGCAGCACGCAACAGAGCTTTTTTGTTTAAAGGAGAACTTCCGAACTGTATGACTGCATTCAATAGTGGTATTGGCGCCTACAAAGGGGCTTCATGCCGCCAAAATAATGATGAACCATGTTCTTGGCTAGGAGGAAAATACTGATGGCAAAAATTATCATGACTGCGGACGACTCTGCCAGCGTACGGCAGATGGTTACATTTACCCTCAAACAAAACGGATACGATGTTGTTGAGGCGGTTGACGGCAAAGATGCCCTGACCAAGCTTTCCAGTCAGAAGGTGGATATGCTTATTACCGACTTGAACATGCCCAACATGGATGGTCTCGGGCTGATCAGGGGAGTGCGCGCCGGAACCCTCAACAAGTTCATCCCGATCATCATGCTTACCACCGAATCCCAGGATTCTAAAAAGGGAGAAGGCAAGGCCGCCGGTGCGACGGGCTGGATTGTGAAGCCTTTTAAGCCTGAGCAGTTGATCGCCGTGGTAAAGAAGGTTTTGGGTTAAGGTGGTTACAGCGGTTGGGGACTGTTTAAAGTCTATTGAAGCTACCAGTTGCATTCTCCATTTTGAAAGGTGCAGCCGATGATCGAACAGCATATCGCCACATATCGTGAAGAAGCCAATGAATTGTTGACCGAGCTGGAAACGTCATTGCTCGAGTTGGAGGATAGCCCGGATGATGCGGATCTGATCGGTCGTGTTTTCAGGGCCATGCACACCATCAAGGGCTCTGGTGCCATGTTCGGATTTGACGAAATAGCTTCTTTCACTCATGAAGTGGAAACGGTATTCGATCTGGTTCGCAACGGCAAGCTTGCAGTCACAAAACAATTGCTCAACCTGACGTTGCGGGCCCGAGACCATATCAAGTCAATGCTGGATGCCGATCTCACCAGCGACTCAGTGGATCGCGCCAATGGCGAAGCTATCATTGCCGGTCTCCGCCAGATTCTTCCCGATGCCACGCCTGCCGAGGTGCTGCAACAGAAGAAGGAAAAGCATTCGGAAGTTGAGCATGCCACTGACCAGCAAACCTGGCGTATCAGATTCAGGCCACATCCCGAAATCTTGCTCGGCGGCACCAGCCCGGTTGCATTGATCAACGAATTGCGGGACTTGGGAGAATGCCATGTGGTTGCCCATTTTGAAGACGTGCCACGGCTGGAGGATTTGGTCCCGGAGCACTGCTACATCTATTGGGATATCATATTGACCACCAAATGCGGCATTGATGGCATCAAGGATGTGTTCATCTTTGTTGAGGACGATTGTGATTTGAAAATTGACCTCGTGGATGACGGCACCCAGTTCGAAGGTGATGAAATTTATAAAAAACTGGGTGACATCCTGGTTGAACGCGGGGATCTCAGCCCGGTCGAGATGCGGAGGATCCTTGGCCTCCAGAAACGTTTCGGTGAAATGGCGGTTGCTGCCGGAGCGCTAACCCCTGAGAAGGTCCAGTCGGCGCTGGTGGAACAGCAGCACGTCAAGAACGTACGCCAGGAGAGGATTTCTCAGGACGCCGCCTCCAGCATACGCGTTCCTGCCGAAAAACTCGATCTGCTGATAAACCTGGTAGGCGAAATGGTAACGGTTCAGGCCCATCTCAGCCAGACCGCTGCCCAGTACGCCAACAGCGATTTCATCTCCATTGCCGAAGAAGTGGAGCGGCTGACAAGCGAACTGCGCGATACAGCGCTGAATATCCGCATGCTCCCCATAGGCACCACTTTTACCAAGTTCAAGCGGTTGGTGCGGGATCTTTCCCAGGAATTGGGCAAAGAGATCGAGATGGAGACCGAAGGCGCAGATACCGAACTGGATAAAACGGTTATCGAAAAATTGAATGACCCGCTGGTGCATCTGATCCGTAACAGTATCGACCATGGCATAGAGATGCCGGAAACCAGATTGGCGGCAGGAAAACCGGCTCAAGGCATCGTGCATCTGGGCGCGGTCCATTCCGGCGACAGTGTCTTGATAACCATCCGCGATGATGGGGCCGGCTTGGATCGGGATGCCATACGGGCCAAGGCAATTGAACGGGGGCTCATAACCGCCAGTGCGGAACTGACTGACAAAGAGATCTATGCAATGATATTTGCCCCTGGATTCTCCACCGCAGCCAAGGTGACAAGTGTCTCGGGCCGTGGCGTAGGTATGGACGTGGTCAAGAAAGCCATCGAAGCGCTGCGGGGCACGATCGATATCGCAAGCGTCAGGGGGGTGGGGAGCACCATCACCCTCAAGATTCCGCTTACTCTTGCCATTATCGAATGCCTCCTGGTGCGCATCGGCCCGAGCTTCTTCGTGCTGCCGCTTTCCTGTGTGGAGGAGTGCGTGGAACTGGCCCGCACGGATATTGAGAATTCCCACGGCCGCAATCTTGCCAATGTTCGCGGAGCCATCGTACCTTACATCCCATTGCGCGAACAGTTCCTGATCGCGGGAGATCGCCCGGAGATCGAACAAATTGTCATCACGGGTATCAATGGCAGCAAGGTCGGTTTCGTTGTGGACAGTGTCGTGGGAGAACACCAGACCGTTATCAAGTCGCTCGGCCGGATGTACCGGGATGTCAAGGGCATCTCAGGAGCCACTATCCTGGGTGACGGCACAGTGGCGCTGATCCTCGACATGGCATTGCTGCTGCAGGCAGCGGAAGCCTCGGAGCAAGCGTCAGCGTAGTTCTATACCTCTTCAATTGATAATCCTTGTTTTTCCTGGAGTCAGCAACACATTTAGTCTCATATTTCTTGTTACGGGAGGAAGAACTGATGTTCGCAAACATGAAGATCGGCAAACGAATGGGGCTCGGATTCGGCATGCTTCTGGTGATCATGTTAGTGTTGGTATGGGAAGGTGTGCATAGCATGGCCGGGGTGCAGGAGCATTTGGAGCGTATTGTCACGGTTAACAATGTACGCCTTGAACGTTGCGCCGATATTGATGACAGCGTTATGAATATATTCGTCAATCTGCGCAATATACTGATCAATAAAGATCCGGATAAGCGTCAGGAGTATCAGCAGAGGATTGCTAAATTCAGGGATGAATATGCAAGTAATTTGAAAAAAGTCGAGGAACTGACAAACAGTGACGACAAGAAAGCACACGAAATAATTGCAAAGATCAAGGAGACGATGGCGAGTGCCGCTGCTCTGAACAACAAGGCAGTGGATCTGTCTTTGGCTGGCAAGGATGCCGAAGCCGCGACGGTTCTTACCAAGGAAGCCGCACCGGCTGGCCGTAAGCTGGAAGAGGCGCTCGGTGAATTGTCCGACCATAATAAAGATCGTAACAAAATTCGTTATGATGAGGCGTCCAAGGCATATCAAACTGCACGCAATACCATGATCGGCCTTGGCGCGGCAGCCTTGGTGATAGCAATCTTCACGGCCATTTTTCTTACCCGTGGCATTGTGCTTCCCATATCTGTGGCTGTCAAGGTTGCCAACTCATTGGCTGCCGGAGATTTGACGGTTAACGTCGAGGTCAAAAGCAAGGACGAGACCGGCCAGTTGATGGAGTCTATTCGGAACATGGTCGAGAAGCTGAAGCATGTGGTTGGCGATGTGATTGGCGCTGCCGACAATGTTGCCGCCGGCAGCCAGGAGTTGTCGGCAACGGCCCAACAGCTCTCGCAAGGGGCCACAGAACAGGCGGCCAGTGCCGAGGAAATCTCCAGTTCCATGGAAGAGATGACATCCAGTATCAAGCAAAATGCCGACAACTCCGGTCAGACCGAGAAAATTGCCGTGAAGAGCGCTGTCGACGCCAAGGAAGGCGGCAAGGCGGTTACGGAGACTGTCTCGGCCATGAAAGAGATAGCCACCAAAATCTCGATTATTGAGGAGATCGCCCGCCAGACCAACCTGTTGGCCTTGAATGCTGCCATCGAGGCGGCCCGCGCCGGTGAACACGGCAAGGGCTTCGCTGTTGTCGCCAGCGAGGTAAGAAAGCTGGCCGAGCGGAGCCAGTCCGCTGCCGGCGAAATATCCGAGCTTTCCAGCCGTAGCGTTCAGGTTGCAGAGACAGCAGGCGAAATGCTGTCCAGGATGCTGCCTGATATTCAAAAAACCGCAGAATTGGTCCAGGAAATCAGCGCCTCCAGCAGGGAACAGGACTCCGGCGCCGAACAGATCAATAAGGCCATACAGCAATTGGATACGGTTATCCAGCAGAACGCTTCGGCCAGCGAGGAAATGGCCTCGACCTCGGAAGAACTTTCCGGTCAGGCAGAACAATTGAAAGACAGCATATCCTTTTTCCGAATTGACGGCAGCCTTATGAACAGGGCTTCTCGCGCGGCCCGTAACTCCAACAAGACCAGGATTGCCCACATCGGTCAAAGTGCCACCAAGATAGCTAAAAATACCACGGGTGGTATAAAGCTGGATATGACCGGTTCCGGGCCTGACCACATTGATGATGAATTTGAAACATTTTAGGGGAGGGTACCATGAGCGTTTCGGGCATAACGGAAACTGTCCAATATCTTACCTTCAAGCTGGGTGAGGAGATCTTTTCGCTCGACGTAGCCAAGGTCCGCGAGATTTTGGAATACACAAACATAACCAAGGTGCCGCAGACTCCAGATTTCATGTGCGGGGTCATCAATCTGCGGGGCAGTGTGGTTCCGGTTATCGATCTGCGCTTGAAATTCGGCATGCCGGCTACTGAGCGCACTGTCAACACCTGCATCATCGTAGTTGAAGTCCAGATGGAGAACGAGGATATCGTGCTCGGCACCTTGGCGGACTCGGTCCAAGAGGTGGTCGAGTTGGAGCCGGAGCAGATCGAGCCCGCACCTCAGATCGGGACGCGTCTGAATACGGAATTTATCCGCGGCATGGGCAAGCAGGATGGTAATTTTATCATCATCCTGGATATCGACAAAGTCTTCAGCAATGAGGAGCTTGAAACCGTGCAGGGCCACGGCAGCCTGTGAATTGCTCTGATATTTAAGAACAAGCCCGGAAGTGATGTTATGAAGATCCTATTTTTGGGGTCGGTTTCTGCAAATGATGCGAACTTGCCCTTTGATAAGTTACACATCTGCAGCCATGGAATTATATGATGCGACAACAAGCCGACTTGCCACAGTCCTCCAATATCCCAGCTGTTCTCAGCGATAGGGAGTTCAATCGTTTCAGTTCATTTATTTATGACGAGATAGGCATAAAAATGCCGCCCGTCAAAAAGACCATGCTGGAGGCCCGTCTCCAGAAACGGCTTAAAGCCTTGGAACTCAGAACATTCGAGGAATATGGCGACTACGTTTTCAGTAGTGATGACAAAAGAGATGAGTTGATTCATCTGATTGACGTGGTCACAACCAATAAAACCGATTTTTTCCGTGAGCCTGCCCACTTCGATTATCTGGTCAAGGCAGCCATACCTACTCTAATAGACGACCGCGATGCCGGCATCAGGTCTCCGCTCAAAATCTGGAGTGCGGGTTGCTCAACTGGTGAGGAACCATATACCCTGGCCATGGTGCTGTCCGAATTTTCCGCTGCAAATCCAGGTTTCCGTACATCCATTCTGGCGTCGGATATTTCGACCGAGGTACTTTCAAAGGCGCGCAACGCCATTTACACCGAAGACCGGGTTGACACCATCCCACTGCATCTGAAGAAAAAATATCTGTTGAAAAGCAAGGACAAAGCCAAGGGATTGGTGCGGATTGTCCCGCATCTCCGGTCCATGATTCAATTCAGGCGCTTGAACTTCATGGAAGATTTCGGGTTGCATGAACACATGGATATTATCTTCTGCCGCAATGTGATTATTTACTTCGATAAGCAAACTCAGGAACGCCTGTTGAACAGATTCTGCAACCAACTGGTTCGCGGCGGATACCTTTTCCTGGGACATTCCGAAACCCTTAACGGTCTCAACGTTGCTCTGAACCCGGTAGCATCGACTGTATATCGCAAGACATGAAAAACCCTCTTGTTACGGGCCTGCTTAATGTTTATCTCAGGCCTGGCGAAATCTATGTTTCTCAGGTTCCGACTCTGGTGTCTACAGTACTTGGATCCTGCGTGTCGGTTATTCTGTACTCCCCTACTCTGGCAAAGGGAGCGATTTGTCATGCCATGCTCCCCAGTGGTACTAACGAGAACGGCTTTCGTTATGTGGATACTGCCGTGACCGTAATGTATGAAAGGTTGAGAAACATCAGCAAACAATCGCTTGATTTTCAAGTCAAGCTCTTTGGCGGGGCCAATATGCTGAATACTGGTAATGGCTCGACTGGTCCCATAACAGTTGGCCAACAGAACGTTGAAGCGGCATTGCAAGCCATCAAAGCGCTCGGACTCACCCTGGTCGCTTCGGATACCGGCGGTGACCGGGGCAGGAAGATTTTTTTCAATTCCACCACCGGAGAGGTCTTGATGCGTCCGGTGAGGAAAACGATGTGATGGGTCAAAGCGTTAACCTCCTTTGACTTCCCTTTGAATCATGCTTATCTTTGCTCCCTTGGAGTTTATTTATGTCAAACAAAATCAAGGTCCTGATTGTAGATGATTCGGCGCTGGTCAGGCAGGCGCTTGCTGAGATCCTCTCTTCGGACCCGATGATTGAAGTTATGGCCACGGCCTCTGATCCATTCGTGGCAGCCGAACGGATAAAATCGTGCGTACCGGATGTAATAACCCTGGATGTGGAGATGCCGCGTATGGACGGCTTGACCTTTCTCCAGAAGATCATGACCCAGCATCCGATTCCGGTCGTAATGTGTTCGACTTTGACCGACTCCGGCAGCGAGACCGCAATGAAGGCGCTTGAGTACGGGGCGGTAGAGATTATCGTAAAGCCCAAGATGGGGACCAAGCAGTTTCTGGAGGAATCGCGGGTCAATATTTGTGATGTTGTCAAGGCCGCTGCCATGGTAAAATGCAAACTCCATCCTGTGATTAAAACTCGTGAGATTGCACCTAAGCTGACAGCGGATGTGATCATGGAAAAGCCGCCTACCAAAGCCATGATCCAGACAACCGAAAAGGTGGTTGTGGTAGGCGCCTCCACTGGGGGCACAGAGGCCCTCAAGGTCTTTCTGGAGATGTTGCCGGAAGATTCACCCGGCATTGCGATTGTTCAGCACATGCCGGAACATTTTACCGCTGCCTTTGCAAGGCGACTGGATTCCACCTGCCGCGTAACCGTCAAGGAAGCAGAGAACAATGACTCTGTTGTCAGGGGGCGAGTCCTGATAGCGCCCGGCAACCATCATGCCTTGCTGAAACGCAGCGGAGCCCGTTATTACGTCGAGATCAAGGATGGCCCGCTGGTTTCCAGACACCGGCCTTCGGTGGATGTCCTGTTCCGGTCCGCAGCCCGCTATGCGGGTAAGAATGCCGTTGGCGTGATTATGACCGGCATGGGCGATGACGGAGCGCGCGGCATGAAAGAAATGTACGATGCGGGTGCCATTACCATATCCCAGGATGAGGCTACATGCGTGGTTTTCGGCATGCCAAACGAGGCAATCAAAATGGGCGGCGTACACAGGACATTGCCGTTGCAGCAAATTGCGCCCGAAGTGCTGCGTCTTTGCAGCTAGTTTGGTTCAAAAACGGTACGTTTTCGAAACGCCGCAATTACCTTTGCGGAATTTCAAAGCAGCACCTCAATTAGGATCAGGCCATGGCAATAAGTGAAAAATTTTATTTGGGGCGTCAGCCAATCCTTGATCGTCGTCAAGAGATTGTGGGCTACGAACTGCTCTTCAGATCAGCCGGTCTTGATTATGCGGAGTTTGACAGTTATTCCCACGCCAGTGCCAGCGTAATCACAAATGCCTTGGCAGCTTTCGGCATTCAGGAAGTGTTGGGGGGAAAGCTCGGTTTTATTAATGTTCATCTCGGATTGTTGCTCTCGGAGATGCTCGAACTGCTTCCTATCGACCAATCGGTATTGGAACTTTTGGAGATCATCAAGATCGACGATAAGGTGGTGGAGCGTTGCCGGGAGTTGAAGCAGTTGGGTTTCAGGCTGGCGCTGGATGACCATGAGTACAACCCTGAATGTGTCGGCATCTATGAGCACGTTGACATAATCAAGCTCGATATCCTTCAAATTCCCGCCGATCTGCTGCCAGGAATTGTCGGGAAGCTGCGCCAATGGCCGGTGAAAATACTTGCTGAAAAGGTCGAGACAGTTGAACAGTTTGAAGCCTGTTTCCGTATGGGATTCGACATGTTTCAGGGATACTTTTTCGAACGGCCGGTGATTCTCAACAAGAAGCGCATTGATGTCTCCGGCATGGCAATGCTCAAGCTTCTGCAGCAGCTCACCAGGAATGCCGCCATTGAAGAGATTGAAGAGACGTTCAAGGCTAATCCCAGTATGTCGTATACGCTGTTGCGGCTCGTCAATTCCGTGGCCATTGGTGCGCGCGCCAAAATCAAGACATTGCGACATGCCATAACCATGCTGGGAATAGACCACATAAGACGCTGGATACAGTTGTCGCTCTTTGCCGGCAATGATTCCCGCGGGATCAACAATCCTTTGCTCGAAATGGCCGCAGTCCGGGGGCGCCTTATGGAGATCCTGGTCATGCAGAAGGAACGTTCTCCAGGTGTAACCGAGAAGTCGGAAGAAGCCTTCATGACCGGAATCCTTTCGTTGTTGGAGGTTCTTTTCGAGACCCCCATGAGCGAAATTGTAGAGAGCCTCAATTTGACCGATGAAGTGAGCAATGCCTTGCTGTTCCGCACAGGTGACCTGGGACAGTTGCTTACCCTGGCCGAGAGGCTTGAGGTGACCGATTTTAATGCGGTAACGCCGCTGCTGGATCAATGTGAAATTACCCTTGACCAACTCCTTGCAGCCCAATTGGATGCCTTTAACTGGCGAGTCAGCGTGATGGCACGCTGACAGATTCCTGGCGCCCAGACCTGAAAACAGGCATGGGATTTTGCTTGTTCAGGGATTTTTTCCCTCCTTGACTCTCCATGGCTTTTGATGTAACTTAACATGTCCTGCCACAGGACGATCTACGACGCTTGCGTCACAACTCCTCTTTTACAGGTTACAACCCGGATGAACATCATTGCAGTCATTCCAGCCCGCTACGCTTCCACGCGTTTTCCGGGCAAGGCGTTGGCCGAAATAGGCGGCAAGCCTATGATTCAGCATGTCTATGAGCGTTCCGCCCGTTCCAGGCTGATCAACGGAGTCATTGTTGCGACCGATGACGAACGTATATGCAGTGCCGTTGCCGCGTTCGGAGGCGTTTACCGTATGACCCGCTCCGATCACGAAACCGGCACCGACCGGTTGGCCGAGGTCGCACAGCAGCTCGATGCAGACATCATAGTCAATGTGCAGGGGGATGAGCCACTCATAGATCCGGAGATGATCGACCAGTCCATCAAGCCGTTTCTGGACGATCCCGCCCTCAGGATGGGAACCCTCAAGACTCGCATCAGGTGCCTGCACGATTTTCTGAGCCCCAACGTGGTAAAGGTGGTCACTGACCGGGACAATAACGCGCTCTATTTTTCCAGGTCGCCCTTGCCGTTTTTCCGAGACAAATGGCAAGACCTGAAAGATGAATCGTTTGCGAGCGGCAAACTGCTCTGTTATAAGCATGTGGGGCTGTATGTATATCGCAGGGATTTCCTTGTCGAGTTCGCTGCCATGCCGCCCACGTTTCTGGAAATATCCGAGAAACTGGAACAGTTGCGAGCCATCGAGAATGGTGTGCGTATCCGTGTTGTGGAAACCGAATTCGAATCTATCGGCGTCGACACTCCCGATGACTTGGCAAAAGCCAGGGAATGTTTCAAGAAACGGCAGCAATAACGCCGGGATATTTGTGGATTGTCTTGTTGGTTCTTCGAAAGCTCGCTTAACATAGAAAGACTATGACCCGTCGCTTTCCTTTCGACTCCTTGCGAGTATCTCTAATTCAGGCCCGTAATACTTATTAAAATCTTTCTCCCCACAGGAGCAGTTGGAATGAAAACAAAATTTATTTTCGTAACCGGAGGGGTTGTCTCGTCCATAGGTAAAGGTCTTGCGGCCGCATCACTGGGAGCATTGCTGGAGGCCCGCGGGTTACGGGTAACTATGCAGAAGCTGGATCCCTACATCAATGTGGACCCGGGCACGATGTCGCCGTTTCAGCATGGCGAGGTCTTTGTAACCGATGACGGAGCCGAGACTGACCTGGATCTTGGGCACTATGAGCGATACACCTGTGCAACTCTTTCCAAGAAGAGCAATTTCACCACCGGCCAGGTCTATTTCTCGGTCATCGAAAAAGAGAGGCGTGGGGACTACCTGGGCGGGACCGTGCAGGTGATTCCGCATATTACCGACGAGATCAAGGCCAAGATCATCGACAATGCGGTTGGAGCCGATGTGGCGATAATCGAGGTTGGCGGCACGGTTGGCGATATCGAGTCGCTCCCCTTTCTGGAAGCAATCCGCCAGTTCCGCCACGACCTGGGCCACGGAAACACCCTGTATATCCACGTGACCCTGGTGCCTTACATTCGCACCGCTGGAGAGCTGAAGACAAAACCCACTCAGCATTCGGTCATGGAACTGCGCAAGATCGGTATCCAGCCGGATATCCTGCTGTGCCGCTGCGACCGCGAGCTGCCGCAGGACATGAAAAAGAAGATCAGCCTGTTTTGTAACGTTGAAGAAAAAGATGTTATCCAGGTAGTGGATTGCGAACATATTTATGCCGTACCCATGGCTCTCAACAAGGAACGGCTGGACGAACAGGTGGTGGAAAAGCTCAATATCTGGACCAAGGCACCAGATCTTACCCAGTGGCAGGATGTGGTGGAGAAGCTGCGCCACCCCAGTCACGGCGAAGTGCGCATTGCCATTGTCGGCAAGTATGTTGACTTGACCGAATCCTACAAATCCCTGGCCGAGGCCTTGACCCACGGCGGCATTGCCAATGACTGCCGCGTGTACCTGAAATACCTGGATTCGGAAAAGATCGAGCGGGACGGCATTGAAGGCCACCTTGACGATGTGGATGGTATCCTGGTTCCAGGTGGTTTCGGAGAACGGGGCACGGAAGGCAAGATTCAGGCAATCGAGCATTCGCGTACCGGCAAGATCCCGTTTTTCGGCATCTGCCTGGGCATGCAGATGGCCGTGGTGGAATTTTCCCGCAACGTGTGTGGCCTTAAAGAGGCTTGTTCCAGCGAATTCAAACCCAATTGCGGCGAACCGGTCATACATCTCATGGCAGAGCAGAAGTCGGTCAGCAAAAAGGGAGGCACCATGCGGTTGGGAGCCTACCCCTGCTCCCTGACAAAAGGGACGTTGGCCCATTCCGCCTACAACAATACGACTATCTCGGAGCGTCATCGCCACCGTTACGAATTCAACAATACGTTCCGCGACACCCTTACCAAGAATGGCATGGTACTCTCCGGCCTCTATAAAGACAAAGACCTGGTCGAGGTCATCGAGATTCCCGATCATCCCTGGTTTCTCGGCTGCCAGTTCCACCCCGAGTTCAAATCCAAACCATTGGTACCCCATCCGCTGTTCCGCGCCTTTATCGCGGCGGCCCTGGATTACCGAAACAAGAGCAAACCATGACAAGGGAAATCGTTGTCGGAAACTTCAAGATCGGCGCTAGCAGACCCCTGGTTCTGATCGCCGGCCCATGTGTCATCGAGTCGGAACAGGCAACACTCAGGGCCGCCGAGCGGCTGATGGCCATCTGCAACGGGCTCTCGATGCCGCTCATTTTCAAGGCATCCTATGATAAGGCCAACCGCACCTCCATCGGTTCCTTCCGCGGGCCAGGCATGAAAGAAGGGCTCAGAATCCTGGCAAAGGTCAAGGAGTCTCTGGGATTGCCGGTGATTTCCGATATTCACTCCATAGAACAGGTGACGCCCGCGGCCGAGGTGCTGGATGTGATTCAAATCCCAGCCTTCCTCTGTCGCCAGACGGACCTGGTTGTGGCGGCCGCCAAGAGCGGGCGTGTGATTAATATCAAGAAGGGACAATTTCTGGCCCCTTGGGATATGAAAAACGTGGCCGGCAAGGCTGCCGCGGCAGGCAACGAGAATATCATACTTACCGAGCGCGGGGTTTCGTTCGGTTACAACAACCTGGTGGTGGATATGCGCAGCTTCCCGGTCATGCGCTCCAGCGGCTACCCGGTGGTCTTCGACGCCACCCACAGCGTTCAGCTTCCAGGCGGTCAGGGCGAAAGCTCCGGTGGTCAGAGGGAGTATGTGGAGTATCTCTCCCGCGCCGCGGTAGCCACCGGAATCGACGGTATCTTCATGGAGGTCCATGAAGACCCTGATAAGGCTCTCTGTGACGGTCCCAACTCGATCCCGCTCAACGAATTGCCCACACTGCTCAAGATTCTCAAGGCAATCGACTCAGTTGTAAAATAATCCATCAAGTTGACTAGACAAAAAAGGGACGGCAAGCGAGCCGTCCCTTTTTTCTTGTGAGGTCACAGGTTTTCCACTCATCCGAAACGGTAGACCGACCTGCCATCCTGGTAAAGCTCTATGGGGCCGTCCTGTGAGACCTTGATCACCTTGCCGAAACAGGATGCGGCACTGGCGGCAGTGGTCCGTCCCCCGCCGGTAACCACGTCCCTCGCATGTGAAGTATCGATGATAAAACCGGTTTCCATCAGCTTGCCGTTCGTGTTGAATACCGTCATGCCATCGGCCGAAAGGATGCGCAGCAGGAGTCCGGCCTGTTTCAGGTCGCCGATGCTTTTCCCCTTCACACGGCCGATCAACAGACGCCCTACCGGGTCGTCACCTCCAACTGACCCCTTTTTCAGTGAAGTTAATTTGCGTTTTCCCAGACCGTAGATCAGGATTACGGTGCCGTGTCGCTCCTTGGAGAGGGCATAAACCGTCCAGAGCAGTTCGTCGATCGCCTCCATGTTGATGCTCCCGGCCAGGAAAGAGCGGAAGATATCCGGGTCGAAGATGGCCCACACCCCTTTGCGGCGCACCAGCAGTCTGGCCGGGCTGATCAATACCTCGATCTCCGAGGAATCGTTTACGGTCACGGCAAAGGCGCCACGTCCGGCACGCCGGACAATGGAAAATATCTCACGCTGGGTCAGTCTCTCCACGTCGGTCTGGACCATGGCCGGTGAAGTGCGCATGAAACCGGTCACCTGCATCTGGATGTTGGCTATGAAAAAAAGATTGGTACCATCCACGAAGCGGTAGGTTAGCGGATTGTCGAAAAACGAAGGAGAGATGTTCTCATGGGGTTGCAGGGGAATCAGGGTGTGTTGCCGTTCGCGCGCCAGTTTGCGCAGGGCCGGAGGCGTGGTGCGATGAACGATTACACCGGTGGTGGCCGGTTTTCCCTCATAACGCTGGTAAGAAAGATTCTTCAGAAGCTGGATCAATTGCTGGATCGGCCAGAATCCCTTGCGGTGATCGCCCCGCAGGGAGCGGGCCACGGTGATGTCCATTATGGAGGCCAGGAGTGCCGTGCGAAAGTGGGCCGAGTATCCTTCCTGTTGAAAGCCGCTGTACAGGGCCGAGAAAGCGGTCAACAACTCCCGGCAAAAGCCTTCTTCGGTGCGGGTGAAAGGGAGTGCGGCCCTGTGTGCCGTAAAGCAGTAGGGGCGCCCCTCGATGGAGACAGTTTCGCCGAAGGTTTCCTCGCTTGTCTGGATCTCGGCGTTCCCAGCGACCAAATCCACCTCCGCTCCTCCCAAAAAAGATCGGATGTTGCCTCTCAAGGCATCGAACACGGCAATCGGCATGGATTCTCCTCTTCGCGATATTTGTCAGTGGCATTTTAGCAGCTGTCGAAATGAATTGCAGTGAAAATTGGCAAACTGAATCATGGAATAACTATAACACTTATTGCGGGCAAAGCCCTTAGCCGCTTGACCTGGTGAATACTATTAGGCATAAGTAGACTCATCCCAATGCTCAATTTATGTGGGGGCCAATGTTCCCAAAAAACAAAGCTGCAATCCATTATGGCTGGATCATAGTTGTTGCCGGCAGTCTTGTGCTCTTCTCCTGCCTCGGCCTGGCACGCTACGCCTATACCATGCTTCTTCCCGGGATGCAGGCGGGCCTGGGCCTTACATACAAACAGATGGGGTTTATCGGTACGGCCAATTTCACCGGCTACCTGTTCGCAGTGCTGCTGGCCCCTTTCCTGATCCGCCGTTTCAGGCCCCGCCTTGTCATAACCGCCGGCCTGTTGCTGATCAGCATCTGTATGCTCGGCATCAGCCAAGGACATGGGTTTTTCCCGGTTGCCGTACTTTATACCCTGGTAGGCCTGGGAGGCGGTTTTGCAAATATCCCGCTCATGGCCCTGATCACCTACTGGTTTCGCAGCGAACAGCGCGGCAAGGCCGCTGGCCTTGTGATCGGCGGCAATGGCGCGGCAATCATTTTTGCCGGTTTTCTGGTCCCCATGCTGAACCGAACATATGGCACCGTTGGCTGGCGCGCCGGCTGGCTGGTACTGGGCCTGATCTCACTCGGGGTGACGCTCTGCGCGGCATGTTTATTGCGCAACCACCCGGCCGAACTCGGGTTGGAGCCGGTAGGACGTTCGATACCTGTCGACTTGGACCAGCTCAAGCCCAGGGAACGGCGCGGCAGCGGTGCGATCCTGCTGCGGTTGGGCCTGCTTTACCTTGTGTTCGGCGCTACCTTCATGGTTTACGGCACCTTTATCGTTACCACCATGGTCAGGGAGTATGGTTTTAGTGAGGCACTGGCAGGGTTCTACTGGTCGTGGGTCGGCTTTTTCAGCCTCTTTTCGGGGGTGGGGTTCGGTGCACTCTCTGACAGGATCGGCCGCCGGAAGGGGCTGACGATGGTTTTTGCCGTGCAGTCCGTGGCCTATCTGCTGGCGGGCCTCAAGCTCGGCACCGGCGCTCTGGCCATATCCGTGGTCCTGTACGGTCTGGCGGTGTTCGCCATCCCGGCAATCATGGCAGCCGCCATAGGCGATTATCTCGGGCTCTCCCGCGCTGCCACCGCCTTTGCCACGGTCACGATATTCTTTGCCGTTGGCCAGACTATCGGCCCTGCCGGGGCAGGCCTGATCGCCGCTGCCACCGGTTCGTTCAGAACCGCCTACCTGCTCGCAGCCATGCTGACCGCCTGCGCGGCCTTGTTTGCCGCAACGCTCCTGCCTCCGGCATCGGGTGAGGGAGAATAATACATGAGCTTGTTCTGGTGGATAAACCTGAACGTGCAGAACCATTCAAAACGGAAACATACCAGGCGGTAATTGCGGAATGGGGTGCTGCCCGGGCTCCAGACGGATCACCGGCTGGGACGGGCCAGATATCAGTTTTCTATTTTGGACAACATCAAATTGATATACTCCCAACCCTCATGATGGAGGAGGGCATTGCCGGCGGAGGCAGTCATGTTTCCTTGGGGCGCATGAAAACCCGCCTGTAACAGCGGGAAAGGCATATCATCTTTTGAGTTAGGGCGTTTGGGGGTGATGGTACAGGTGCATGAGGGGGCGTTTGACAACATGGATGATCCTCCTTGATCATTCCTACTTCATTTGATGATTTTTCCGGAAAAAATACTCAGCCGACAACTTTGTCCTTATGCTGTTTCGCCGGCATCCTCCAGGTGGAGTTCCTTGATTGCTATCTCTCTGAGTTTGAATTTCTGTATCTTGCCGGAAGCGGTCATGGGATAGCCGTCCACGAACTTGACGTAGCGCGGGATCTTGTAGTTTGCAATCCTGTCCTTGCAGAACGCCCGCACCTCTTCCTCGGTCATCTCCACCCCTTTTTTGAGCACTATGGCGGCCATGACCTGTTCGCCGTACTTGCGGTCCGGCACGCCGTAAACCTGTACATCGGATACCTTGGGGTGGGTGTAGAGGAATTCCTCGATCTCACGGGGATAGATGTTCTCGCCGCCGCGGATGATCATCTGCTTGATGCGGCCGGTGATCTTGCAGTAGCCGTTCTCGTCCATGATGGCCAGGTCGCCGGTGTGCAGCCAGTTGTCGCTGTCGATCACCTTGGCGGTCTCCTCCGGCATCTTGTAATAACCCTTCATTACCATGTAACCGCGGGCGCAGAGTTCACCCTGTTTTCCTGGCGGCAGTGTGGCCCCGGTTTCAATGTCGATGATCTTGACCTCGGCTCCGGGGAGTGCCCGACCGACCGTGGCGACACGCAGTTCTACCGAATCCTCCGTCCTGGTCTGGGTAATGCCGGGTGAGGATTCGGTCTGTCCGTAGACGCTGGTGATCTCGGTCAGGTTCATATCCTTCACTGCCCGTTTCATCACCTCAATAGGGCAGACCGAACCGGCCATGATACCGGTTCTCAGGCTGGTGAGGTTGAATTTGCTGAATTCCGGGTGCTCCAACTCGGCTATGAACATGGTGGGCACGCCGTGCACGGCGGTACATTTCTCTTTCTCAATAGTCTGCAGGACCTTGAGCGGGTCGAAGATCTCCACCGGCACCATGGCTGTGCCATGGGTTACGCTGGCCATGACAGCCAGCACGGAGCCGAAACAGTGGAAGAAGGGGACTGGAATGCAGAGGCGGTCCTTTTCGGTGAATTTCATGCATTCGCCGATAAAGAACCCGTTGTTGGCCACATTGAAATGGGTGAGCATGACCCCCTTGGGGAAGCCGGTGGTGCCGGAGGTGTATTGCATGTTGATCACCTCGTGGCAGTCGAGGCTGGTCTCCACCGCAGTCAATTCAGCGTCTGATACCTGTTTGCCTTGTTCGGCGATTGCCGCGAAATTGGTCATGCCGGCCGGAGTCTCTTCACCGATAAAGACGATGTTTTTCAGATAGGGAAGTTTGGGGCTGGACAGCTGGCCCGGTTCCGATGACGACAACTCCGGCACTACCTGGTTCAGTGTCTGGACATAGTCGGTGTCCTTGAAGGACTTGACCATGAACAGGGTCGTTGAGTCGGATTGGTTGAGGATGTATTCCAGTTCTGCGGATTTGTAGCTGGTGTTGACAGTCACCAGAATGGCCCCGATCTTGGCGGTGGCGAACTGCAGGATTACCCATTCCGGCACGTTGTAGGCCCAGATGGAGACGTTGTCACCCTTCTTGATGCCCATCGTCATGAGCCCTTTGGCAACCTGACGGCAGATTTCGTTTAATTCGCGGTAGCTGTAGCGCAGGCCCCGATCGGGGTAAACCAGGGCATCATTATCAGGAAAACGACGAGCCATGTCGTCTAAAAGCTCTCCAAATGTGAGTGTAATCTGCTTTGACATACACGCCTCCTATTTAAATAAAATTTGATGGTATCAAACAGAAATAAGTCTTTAACATATTGATTTTAAAGAGCTAGTCACATAGCATAGCCAAGAGGCCAAGTCAAGCGGCAAAGTGGGGCATTCGGGCAAACACGAATCAAGGCGAAAGCCATCTAATCATTTGGCTTCAGTTGGTGTGCTGACCAGGAGGTGCCGCGGCCGCCAGCATGTCGGCGGCATGGGATAGGGCAGACTCGGTGATCGTTGATCCGGCCAGCATGCGGGCTATTTCGTTGGTGCGTGCGTGGGCCGCGAGTGGCATGACTTGAGTCGTTGTCCTGCCGTCCTTCACCAGCTTGTTCACCAGCAGGTGATGATCCGCAAAGACCGCAACCTGGGGCAGGTGGGTTATACAGAGTACCTGCTGACTGTTGGCGACGTTTTTCAACTTTCTTCCCACCAGTTCGGACGTTGCTCCGCCTATACCAGTGTCGACTTCGTCAAACACCAGGGTTGGCACATCCCCTTCGGGCAGCACCTGTTTGATGGCCAGCATCAGGCGGGACAGCTCTCCGCCGGAGGCAATCCTGGCCAGTGGCCGGGGCGGCTCCCCCGGATTGGGTGAAAACAGGAACTCGATTCGTTCAAAGCCGCTTGTGCGCGGCTCTGGCAATGGCTCAAGGGCAATTTCGAAGACGGCATTCTTCATGGCCAGTTGGTGCGCCTCCGTTTCCAGCGCCGCTTTCAGTCCCGCAATGGCATTTGTACGTTGTTCCGTCAGCTTGGCACCCAGTTTGTCGAGCTCTGCCGACAGCAGGTCCAGCTCTTCCTCCAGGTGCCTGCGATCCTGCTCCCGACCGCGGAGTTGGTCCAATTCAACATCGACACGCTCTTTGAACGCCATGATCTCTGCCACTGTCGGTGCATATTTCTTCCTGAGGCGACCGATCAGGTCAAGACGGTCTTCAACCTTTTGCAGCATCGCCGGATCGGACTCTATGCCGGAGGCGTAGTCACGCAGGCTGATGGCGGCATCTTCCAATTGCAGGTAGGTACTTTCCAGGTTGGCGGCCAGTTCATCCAGACGGTGGTCAATGGTGGCCAGATCGGCGATTGAACCGGTGATGCGCCTCAATTGGCCCAGGATGGCGCCGTCGCCGCCATAGAGTCGCTCGAATGATTCCGCGCTGGAATTGCACAGCCTTTCGGCATTGGCCAGGACCTGGCGCTGCTCGTCCAGCTCTTCCTCTTCGCCGGGACGCAAGTCGGCAGCGGCGATTTCGGCAGACTGGAACGACAGCAGATCCAACTTGCGGGCGGCTTCGCGCTCCTGCTCGTCCAGCTGTTCCAGGCGTTCCCGAACGGTTTGGATCTGTGCGAACATCTTAGCGAATTCGCTGCGCAGTGGGGCTGAACCGGCATAGGCATCCAGCAGTAAAAGGTGGTTCTCCGGTTTCAGCAGTGTTTGTGACTCGTGCTGGCCATAGATGTTGACCAGGCGGCGTGCAAGGTCAACCAACAAGGCCAGGGTGGCCATGCCGCCGTTGATGAAAATCCTGTTTTTGCCGGAACGGGAGATGGAACGTTTGATCAGCAACTCGCTGTCCGCTTCCAGGCCGGCCTCTTCAAGCTGCTGTCCGATCTCCGGCAGGCCGGAGATGTCAAAGATCGCCTCGACCACCGCCTCGTCGCTGCCTGTGCGGATCAGGTCATTGGAAGCCCTGGCGCCCATGATCAGGCCGACCGCATCGATAATGATCGATTTGCCGGCCCCGGTTTCACCGGTCAATACGGTGAGCCCCGGACCTAGTGCAAGGTGCAGGCTGTCGATTATGGCGACATTCTTGATGGACAGGTCGGTTAGCATGGTCTACCCGTGATAGCGGCGAGGCCGCCTCATCGTTCTCCCCATTTCAGCTTGGTTCTCAGAATCTCGAAGTAATCGCGTTCCCTGGACAACACCAGGGCAGTCGTCTTGAAGGCCCGCCGCACTTCGATCGTGTCCCCTTGCATGAGCTTGAAGCCTACCTGGCCATCCAGGGTCAGGAAGACCTTCTCGTCAAAGGCTGATGAAATCGTAATGGTGATGATCGAGTCGTCGGTAACCACGATGGGCCGGTTGGTCAGGGTGTGTGGGCAGATCGGGGTGATGACGATGCAGCTCATGACCGGGTGGATGATGGGGCCGCCGGCGGACATGGAATAGCCGGTGGATCCGGTGGGGGTGGAGACGATCAGGCCGTCGGCCTTGAAATTGGTGAGAAAATGCCGGTTGACCTTGGTTTCCAGGTCCACGATCCTGGCCAGGGCTCCCTTGTTGATGACCATGTCGTTCAGGACATGGGTCTTCTCGATCTCTTTGTTGTCGCGGGAGACGGTAACTTCCAGCATCATCCGCTCGGAAACGCGCGGGTCCCCCTTCAGGCATTGTTCCAGCAGCGGGTAGAGTTCGTCCACGGTGATCTCGGTAAGAAAACCGAGGCTGCCCAGGTTGACCCCTACGATGGGGACATCCTTGCCGCTGAACAGGCGCGCCACCGAGATCAGCGTGCCGTCGCCACCCAGCACCACCACCAGTTCGGCCTGCTCGCGGATTTCCTCCGCACTGATCCCGTTGGGATAGCCGATCAGGTTGGCCAGATGGCTTTCCAGCATAGGCAGGCAATTCTTCGACTGCAGCCACTTGATCAGGTCGTTGGCGACCACTTGGCAGCGCGGGTCGTGCATCTTGGCAAATATGGCGATATTTTGTTTGTGCATTAATTAACCCTTCAATGCCCTGATTTTTTCCAGGCTCTCCACCAGAACCTGCTTCTTTGCGGTCACCTCGGCCAGTTTCTCACGTTCCTTGGCAACGATTTCGGCCGGGGCGCGATCCACGAAGCTGGGGTTCTCCAGTTTCTTGGAGAACATGTCGATCTCCTTGGCGATCTTGGCGATCTCCTTCAGCAGGCGCTCCTCCTCGGCCGCCACATCCACCAACCCCTTGAGCGGCACAAAGATCTGCACATCGCCGGCTACCTGCAGCGAGGCGTCTTCCGGCTTTTCGATGCCGGTCCCGATGGCCAGGTCAGAGACGCGGGCCAGTCCCATGATGGAACCTTCATTGTGCTTCATGAGCTTGAGGCTCTCATCGGAGCCGCAGGAAAGGATTACGGCGATCTCCTTCGACGGAGGCACCTCCATCTCGCCGCGAATGTTGCGGATACCGCCGATAACCGCCATGACGCGCTCCATGTTGGCGGCGGCCTCGGGGAAATTCAGAGCGGCAATATGTGCGGGGTAGGGTGCCTGCATAATACTGGGTGTGGCCTTGGCGCCCGGAAGGGTCTGCCAGATCTCCTCGGTGATGAACGGCATGAAGGGGTGCAGCAGGCGCAGGAGATTCTCCAGGGTGTACCAGAGTACATACTGGGTGGTCTGTTTCCGCTCCGGAGTGCCATTGTAGAGGTCCTTTTTCGACAACTCCAGGTACCAGTCGCAGAATTCGCTCCAGGTGAACTGGTAGAGCGCCATGGCGCTTTCGTTGTAACGGTAGCCGGTCAGGGTTTCATCCACGGTGCGGGCCGTCTCGTTCAGGCGGTGCAGGATCCATTTGTCCCCTTCGGAGAAGGTCAAGTCGGCATGATGCAAGGTGTCGGGATCAAATCCCTCCAGGTTCATCATGGTGAAGCGGGCCGCGTTCCAGACCTTGTTGCAGAAATTGCGGTAGCCGGCGATCCGCTCCTCGGCCAGCTTGATGTCGCGTCCCTGGGCCGCAAAGGCCGCCAGGGTGAAGCGGAAGGCATCGGTGCCGTACTGATCGATCACGGTCAGGGGGTCGATCACGTTCCCCTTGGACTTGCTCATCTTTTGTCCCTGGGCATCCCGCACCAGGGCGTGGATGTAGACGTCATGGAAGGGTACCTCGTCCATGAAGTGCAGCCCCATCATCATCATGCGGGCCACCCAGAAGAAGAGGATGTCGAAGCCGGTCACCAGGCAGGAGGTGGGGTAGAAGGTGTCGAGCAGCGGCGTCTTCTCGGGCCAGCCCATGGTGGAAAAGGGCCACAGGGCCGAGGAAAACCAGGTGTCCAGCACGTCGGTTTCCTGGCGGATCTCGTCGCTGCCGCATTTGGAGCATTTTGTCGGCGGTTCCATGGCAACGGTCACAGCGTCGCAATGGTCGCAGAACCAGGCAGGGATGCGGTGTCCCCACCAGATCTGGCGCGAGATGCACCAGTCACGGATGTTCTCCATCCACTCGTAGTAGGTGTTTTCCCACTGTTTGGGCACGATCCTGGTCCTGCCCTCCTTGACCGCGGCCAGGGCGCGCTCGGCCAGGGGTGCGACTTTGACGTACCATTGCAGGGACAGGTACGGCTCCACCACGGTCTTGCAGCGGTAGCAACCGCCCACGGCCATGGCATGCTCGTCTATTTTCTCCAGCAGGCCGGCCGCCTCCAGGTCGGCGACCACTCTTTTTCTGGCTTCGAAGCGGTCCAGGCCCTCATATTGCCGGCCGGCGGAGTTGACCACACCGGACTCGTCGAAGATGTTGATCTTGTCCAGACCGTGGCGCAGGCCAACCTCGAAGTCGTTGAAGTCATGGGCCGGGGTGATCTTCACCACGCCGGTGCCGAATTCCAGGTCAACATAATCGTCGGCAACCACCGGGATCTCGCGATTGATCAGGGGCAGCACCACCTGTTTGCCCACCAGGTCCCGGTAGCGCTCATCTTCCGGATGTACTGCCACGGCCGTGTCGCCCAGCATGGTCTCGGGGCGGGTGGTGGCCACAACCACGTATTTGCCGGGCTCATTGGCTACCGGGTAGCGGATGTGCCAGAGATGCCCCTTTTTGTCCTCATGCTCCACCTCGATGTCGGAGAGGGCGGTGTGGCAGCGGGGGCACCAGTTGATCAGGCGGTTGTCGCGGTAGATCAGGCCGTCTTCGTACAATTTTACAAAGACCGTGCGCACCGCCTTGGAGAGCCCTTCGTCCATGGTAAAGCGCTCCCGCTCCCAGTCGCAGGAGGCGCCCAGGCGCTTCAGCTGGCCGATGATCTGGCCGCCCGACTCGGCCTTCCATTTCCAGACCCGCTCGATAAAGGCATCCCGTCCCAGTTCGTGGCGGTCCTTCTTCTCGGCCGCCAGCTGGCGTTCCACCACGTTCTGGGTGGCGATGCCGGCATGGTCGGTGCCCGGCATCCAGAGGACATTATAGCCCTGCATCCGTTTCCAACGGCAGAGTATGTCCTGAAGCGTGTTGTTGAGAGCATGTCCCATGTGCAGGGCGCCGGTGACGTTGGGCGGGGGAATTACTATGCTGTACGCCTTCTTATCCGAGGTTGCTGCGGCGCGAAAGTAACCTTTCGACTCCCATTCGGCGTACCATCTTTTTTCAACGTCGTGGGGTTCGTACCCTTTGGCGAGTTCTTTTGTCATTACATTACATTCCTTTGTCACTCGATTGGATTGTCCGCTGTGAACGGCCCGAAGGCTGTATGGTATTGCAAACAGCCACTATAAAAAAAACAGGGGGATTATGCAACATCCCCCTGCAATATTCTTTTTTTAGGTCTGTTTTCGAATGGTCGGGAGATCATCGGCGGTTATTGGACCAAAATCGGTCTTGGCATCAGAATTTACTCTTCCGGGCCGGTCCCGCGGCTCGCTTTGATTACGCGCAATTCCCAGATCTTTCTTGGCAGACTTTATGTGGCGTTCAATTGTCTTATCCTTTTTTGTGCTGTTCAAAATACGACTGAATCATGGAACTTCGATTCGCTCCTGGATTGGATAAATGTTTTGATTGTGCGCCGGCTGGATGCTTGCTTCCTCAATTGGTACGCAAAACTCACCACGTTGTTTATCGCATCTGGAGACAATAAATGCGTTTTTTTATATGTCCGAGTGTCGATTTACTTTACACGCCTCTTTGTTGATTTGTTTTAAAATAGTCAACAAATTAAAAATAAATAATATTTATTTGCTGTTGACAATTTAAAGCACTGCTGTTTTCGCGTATTCGTTTGGAAATCATTATAACAAACCAATTAATAAGGTGTTTTCTGGCTCAGCCACCAAAATGGTCGGCAATGTTTACATCGAATTATGTGTTTAAAAATAATATATGTAATGACAGCTAGTTATGGTGTGGCACAATAGTTGCTTGGTACGCCAAAAACGTGTCCAGATATACGGCAACAAATTATTTGTTGTTGTGTTATAGGGTGTTACGTAATCCTGACTTACAATAAGCATGATTAAATATAACTCCATCAATAAATAGATAAGTTCAGGACGTCCACAGGGTGTCAAATCACAAATCAATCGGGGGTGGGTTATGAAAAGAAATGAGAAAATCAGAATCCTGGCTGGATTTCTGGTTGGTGCGGTACTCATGTTACAGGCGTCATTGGCATCGGCAGTCTACATAACGACCACGAACAACGTACACCAGGATGTGACTTTATTCCCACTTTCAACTGCAAATCCAAACACGGTAATCACACTCGGCGCTGCTAATTCGAATCCGCTTGCAGCGACAGCTTCTGCGGGGAATGTCACAGGCGTTCCTTATACTGATCCGGTTAATGCGCCTGGCTACATCTATGTGGATGCACTTAATTCAAATTTTACTGCATTTGCAAGCGCGGAAGGTTTTTCAAACGCCAACGGAGCTGATGATTTCAATTATTCAACCAGTGCAATGGCCGTTTCAGATGGAGATACCGCCAAGGCCTCTATTTATTACGAATTGTATCAGTATTTCAGTCTGGATGCTCAAGATGACGTAACCTATAACTTTGATTATGCAACCGATTTTGCAGGCGACACAGCACTCAAAACAGCAGCTTTCGGGAAATCATATTTCAAATTCCTGTTATTCGGGCATGACGCATCCGGTGCCCTCATTCAGACAAATCCCTTTGAAGTGAGTTTTGACTCTACCATTGACCCGGAAAATAATTATGGCCTGGGATCCTTAACCCTTAATGGCATAACGGATGGGTATCTGTACGCATACTCCGAGGGATTTGCAACGACCCCTGTTCCCGAGCCCGGCACATTCCTGCTCCTCGGCGCCGGTCTGGCGGGCCTGGTCGCCTACCGTCGCCGTCGCGCCGTCTCTGCCTGATCAAGTGACCAGTCCCACAACATAAGGACTCAAGTTCGGATCACCAAGAATGGAGGCTCATCATGGGTAAGAAGATAAGCAGAAGAAGATTCCTTCAGATTTCAGGACTTGCCGCCGGCGCCACCATGTTGCCGATGCCCTTGAAGTGGTTGGGAAGCCGAGAAGCCCTGGCCTTCTACCAGACCGGGGCAATCCCCTTGTTCAAGACCTCGTTGCGGATTGCCGAGGTACCTATCTGTGCTGCTGACGGTTCCCCGGCCCCGGTCACCGGTGTAAAGCATTACACCATCAGCATACAGGAGTTCCAGGATCAGATCATCCCGACCGGTTTCGGTTACAATAAAACAACCCTATGGGGCTATAATCCCGCCAAAACTGTGCAGGAGGCCCTCAACTATCCCAAGCCGCCACCGACGCACCTGGGCGGTTTCATTCTGGCCAACAGAGACGAACCGATTCAGATCACCTTCCGCAACAAGTTGAACAAGACATACAATGGCAATACGCTCACCAAGCACATCATCCCGGTGGACCAGAGCGTCTTCTTTCCGGACGCCGCCCTGTCGATCAACAAAACCGCCACCCACCTCCATGGCGGCTATATTCCCTGGATCAGCGACGGCGGTCCGTTCGACTCCTGGGGGCCGGACGGTTCCCATGGCCTTAGCTTCCTGAACAACGTGGTCCTCAACCCCGGCGCCAATCCCGGCGATGCTGAATACTATTACAACAACAAACAGAGCGCCCGGCTGATGTGGTACCACGACCATGCCCACGACATCACCCGGATCAATGCCTATGCCGGGATCGCATCGGCCTACATCCTGCGGGACAAGTTCGAGGCCGATCTGATTGAGAATTTCGGCCTTCCGCCGTACATCGAGACTTCGGTCGTCAACAATAAGGAGATCCAGGAGATCCCCCTGGTTTTCCAGGACAAGATTTTTGTCGGTACCAACATCAACCTGCTCGATCCTTCGTGGAGGACTGTTGTTTCGGCCAGCGCCCAAGGGCCGGGCAGTCTCTGGTATCCGCACCTTTACGAGACCAACCGCTGGCGCAAGACTTACAGCACGAAACCACTTCCCAACCCGTCCTGCATTGCCGAGATGTTTGGCGACACCATGCTGGTCAACGGCACGGTCTATCCCCAACTTAAAGTAGAGCCACGACGCTATCGGCTGCGTGTCCTCAATGCCTGTAATGCCCGTTTTCTAAACCTGCAGCTATATCTGGACGATGGATCTGCTGACGGAATCACCCTTGATCCGCTAACCGGCAATCCAACCAACCAGAAATTCATCAATGCCGCTACTGGCAATGCCTCAGTCCTGCAGATCGGCACCGAAGGCGGTTTCATGCCGAGGCCTGTGGAAGTGCCGACAGATGTGCCGTTCTCCCTGAATGCCATCATCGACCCGCTCAACCCGGTCGGCCAGGGCAGCCTTATTGTTGGTTGTGCCGAACGGTACGACCTGATAGTTGACTTCTCCCACGCCACGACCGCCGGGAAAAAAGTCATTCTGTACAACGATGCCCCAGCCCCCTTCCCGGGCGGCGATCCGCGTAACGACTATTTCCCGAAACTGGCTAACGGCAACCCGGTCAACATCAAGACAACACCCGGCAAGGGTCCCAACACCCGCGTCTTGATGCGCTTTGATGTATCGAAACCGCTTTCATCCTTCGATCCGTTACTTAATATCAACAAAAACTCCATCTTCGAAACCATGCCAGCGGTTGGCGGCCACACCTGGAACGACCCGCTCATCGTGCCGCTCAACGGCGCCGGTGTGCCCGACCTTGCCCAGATACCGGCAGGGCTCAAGGTCCGCCGTCTCACCCTGAACGAGAGTTTTGATGACTGGGGCCGTCTGGTCCAGATGGTCGGCGATGATGTCGTGCAACCGGGTGGCGGCTATGGCCGGCCATATGACACTGCAGCCACGGAAGTAATCAACCTGAATGGCCAACCGGTTCGGGAGATCTGGCAGATCGCCAACCTGACCGCCGACACGCACCCGATGCACTTCCACCTGGTCAACCTGCAGATCCTGAAACGGCGTCCGGTTGACGTGCTGAATCCATTTGTACCGCGAGCCGACGACACCGTGCTGGATGCCTTCAACTTCACCGGCCCGGAACGGGCGCCGGATTTGAACGAGGTCGGCTGGAAGGAGACCTTCCGCATGCAACCGGGCGAGGTGATCACGCTGATTACCGAGTTCACCCTTCCCAAAATAACTGCTGCCGACGGGACAACTCCCATCGATTTGACCTCGGCAGGCGGCGGCCTCGGGACACCGCCCCCAAGCCCCCGGACCGGCGATCACGAATACGTGTGGCACTGCCATATCCTCGAACATGAGGAGCACGACATGATGCGGCCAATAGTAGTTAAGGCCTGATTCCCGGGACTGTGTATCAAGCTTAATGGCAAAGCCCTGTGGAAGCCCACGGGGCTTTGCCATATCGACTATTGAAACTTCAAAACACTTTTCTTATCTCGATCCGGAGAAAATCATGAAAACAACCCTGACCATATTCGCTTTCATAATGATAGCTACAAGCGCTTTCGCAGGCGGTTTCTCCCGTTGGGACACCCTTCCGCCCAACACAAGGGAAATAATGGTGAAACAATACATATCCGGATACATGGCAGGGATGAATCATGGCATATCCGAAGGGATCAGGAGTGTCATCAACTACACAAAAACCACCGGCGAAAATACCTATATCGACTCACAGCCAAATATATACGCTACCTGCAGCAACATAATCGGCAGCAACGTTGACAGGATTTATGACGACACGCTCGGATGGCAGCAGATTCAGGTCAGGGAAACAAAATATTACATCGATGAAATGACTAAATTTCTCAAGATGTACCCTGGTTGCAACAAAACGGATGTAGCGGATCTGATCGAAATTCTGACTCCCATCTGGCTGAATATTGAAAAGAAAAACAGTTACGAAGACGTCGGCCGGGGATGTTCGAAATAATCGGCAACTATTGATGTGAGAATCGGGTATGCCATGAAGATACGCAGCACTGTTATCATATCCGCCTGCTGTGCGGTATTGGCCTTTCTTGCCGGTGCATGGACCAGCTACCGGAGCTGCCATGGAAGCGGCAATGGCACCAGAAAGGTACTTTACTATGTGGATCCGATGCATCCATCCTACAAATCGGACAAACCCGGCATAGCCCCTGACTGCGGCATGCAGTTGGAGCCGGTGTATGCCGATGGCAACGGCACATCCTCTGCCAATCCGCTGCCGCCGGGAACAGTTCAGGTTACTCCGGAACAACTGCAAACCACCGGGATCAGGGTGGCGACAGTTGAGCGTGCCGGTGGCTATCAGCTCCTGCGCGTGCCGGGACGCATAGCTCCCGACGAGCGGCAAGTATACCGCATGACCGCTTCTGTCACCGGCTGGGTGCAGAGTATTGGAAAAGCCACCACCGGTGACACGGTCAGAAAAAACGAAACCTTGCTTACCTTCTATGCCCCTGATTTCCTGGCTGCAATCCAATCCTATATCTATGCTCTCGGTTCACTGGACCGCACCGTGGCCACCCAAGGCCAAAAACTGGCCAGCCAGTTGGAGGTCAACAATCTCAACCTGCACAACTACCGCTACACACTGCGCAACCTGGGAATGAGCGACCTGCAGATGGACGAAATCGCCAGGACCCGCCAGCCTACGGAGAATATCCGCGTTGTAGCTCCGGCCAATGGTTTGGTGCTGGCCCGTAACGTCTATCCCGGCTTGAAGTTTGATGGGGGTACCGAATTCTATCGAATCGCGGATATTTCAAAGGTCTGGGTGCTGGCGGACACCTACGGCGGCGAGGCCGACCAGTTGAAACCTGGCACCATGGTCAAGGTTTCCATCCCTAACAGGAACCGTACTTATTTGGCAAAGGTCAGCAGCGTGCCACCAATCTTTGACCAGAATAGCAGAACCTTGAAGGTGCGATTGGAACTCGACAATCCAGGGTTAATCCTGCGCCCGGACATGTTCGTCGATGTAGAATTGCCGATCCGAATGCCGTCCATGCTTTCCGTGCCGTCCGAAGCGGTGCTTGACTCAGGTCTGAGAAAAACGGTCTTCGTGGAAAAGGGCAAAGGGGTTTTCGAGCCCCGTGAAGTGCAGACCGGCAGGAGTTATAGCCAATGGGTGGAAATCACCTCCGGACTGAAAGCCGGCGAACGGATTGCAATTTCAGGCACATTTCTCCTTGATTCGGAAAGCCGCATGAAAACCGCCGCGGCAGGAATTGCCGGCACTCCCCGCCAGGACCCGGTCTGTGGCATGTACATAGACGAGACCAGGGCACAGGATGCTGGCCGGACTGTCGAAGTGGGCGGGATTACCAATTATTTTTGTTCCGAGGAATGCAAGCAGAAGTTCCTGAAGAACAATCGTGCCAAGGCAGCGGCGCAACCGCGTTCTGCGGCAGATGGCCGGGCAGTGCCGACCAAGCATCCGATGACGCATGATTCGGGTCGCCAGCATGATTGACCGCATTATCGAGTTCTCCGCGAAAAACTGCATACTGATACTGGTCCTTGCTTGCCTTGCCGCTCTATGGGGCTGGTGGTCAATGCATCATATTACGCTGGACGCCATTCCCGACCTCTCCGACACTCAGGTCATTATCTATTCCCGTTGGGACCGCAGCCCGGACATAATTGAGGATCAGGTCACCTATCCAATCATCTCCGCAATGGTAGGCGCCCCCAAAGTAAAAACAGTCCGCGGTTTCTCTGATTTTGGCTACTCCTATGTCTATGTGATATTTGAAGAAGGGACCGACATTTACTGGGCTCGCTCCAGAACCCTGGAATATCTCTCCGGCGTTCAGCAGCGCCTGCCGCAGGGCGTGCGTACGGAACTGGGGCCGGATGCCACCGGACTCGGCTGGATTTATCAATACGCATTGGTGGATACCACGGGCACTCGAAGTCTGGATGAGATCCGCTCCTACCAGGACTGGTATTTACGTTACTACCTCAAGGCGGTGCCGGGTGTAGCCGAAATTGCCCCCATTGGCGGCTTTGCCCGTCAGTACCAGGTTAATGTCGATCCGGTCCGGCTCCAGTCCTATGGACTTTCGATCAATAAGGTGGTCGAGGCGGTGCGGTCCGGCAATAGCGAAACCGGTGGCCGACTGGTTGAATTCGGCGGAACCGAATACATGGTACGTGGGCGCGGTTATGCCCGGACTTTGGAGGATTTCGGCAACATAGCGGTTTCGGTTAACGAAGGGGGCGGATCGCCTATCCGCGTAAAAGATTTGGGAACCGTAACGGTCGGACCTGATATCCGCCGTGGGGTAGCCGACCTGGACGGCAAGGGCGACGTGGTTTCTGGAATCGTGGTCATGAGGCAGGGAAGCAATGCCCTCCAGGTAATCGACCGGGTCAAGGCAAAGATCAAGGAGATTGAGCCGGGATTGCCGCAGGGAGTCAAGATCCTGCCGGTTTATGACCGCTCCGACCTTATCCGGCGGGCCATCGACAACCTTTCATCAACCCTGATAGAGGTCATCATCACCGTTATGCTGGTAATAGGGATCTTTCTCTGGCACCCTCCCAGCGTCCTGATTCCAGCAATTACCATTCCCCTGGCCGTGTTGATATCGTTCATTCCACTAAGGCTGATGGGAGTAAATGCCAACATAATGTCCCTGGGCGGTATTGCTATCGCCATCGGTGCACTGGTTGACGCCGCCATTGTAGTGGTTGAGCAAACCCACAAAAAGCTGGAGGCATGGGAGGCCAGAGGCCGAGTTGGTGATCAGAGAGCCATTGTGCTGTCGGCCATCAAGGAGGTGGGCGGACCCAGTTTCTTTGCCTTGCTGGTGATTGCGGTGTCATTCCTGCCGGTATTTGCTTTGGAGGCCCAGGAAGGCCGCCTCTTCAAACCGCTGGCATACACCAAGACCCTGTCCATGGCTGTGGCTGCGTTTCTGACCATCACGCTTGATCCGGCGCTCAGAGTCCTGTTGACCAATACCCGGCGGTTAGATTTCCGGCCCCGGCAGTTGTGCCTGTTTGTGAATTCCTTCACCTCAGCCCGATTCCGTTCCGAAATGGAGCACCCCATCAGCCGAATGCTGATTCGTATCTACGAACCTGTTGTCCGCTGGGTTCTTCCCCACAAATTTCTGGTACTGGGCCTGGCCTGCCTGGCCGTCTTCGCCACGATACCGGTAGCGATGCGGCTCGGCAGTGAGTTCATGCCGCCATTGGATGAGGGCAGTCTGCTCTACATGCCATCTACCATGCCGGGCATTTCGGTTGGTGAGGCCCAAAAACTGTTGCAGGTGACAGACCGGATCATCAGGAAATTTCCAGAAGTAGAACAGGTGCTGGGAAAGGCGGGCCGGGCAGAGACTTCCACCGATCCCGCCCCCTTGTCCATGCTGGAGACCGTCATTATCCTGAAGCCTCAGGAAAAGTGGCGCAGCGTGGAAACCTGGTATTCCGGTTGGGCACCGCAATGGCTTAAATCTGTTCTGCGGCGGGTCACACCCGACAGGTTATCGAGAGAAGATCTGGTAAGTCAGATGAATGAGGCGCTGAAGCTGCCGGGTGTCTCCAATGCCTGGACCATGCCGATCAAAGGCCGAATTGACATGCTGACCACCGGTATCCGCACTCCACTCGGCCTGAAAATCAGTGGTGCCAACCTGGTGGAAATCGAGCAAATCGGCGGCAAAATCGAAGGGATTTTACGCCCTCTGCATGGAACTCGCAGTGTCTTTGCCGAGAGAACAGGCGGCGGCTATTTTCTGGACATTTCGTGGGACAGGGACGAACTGGCCCGCTACGGTCTGACCATGGACGAAGCACAAGCAGTGGTGCAAAACGCCATCGGGGGCGACAACATAACCACATCCATTCAGGGGCGTGAACGTTACGAGGTGAATGTCCGCTATATGCGTGACTTTCGCGGGGATATTAATGCGTTGCGGCGTGTGTTGGTGCCGATAAAAGGTGGCGCCAGTCAGATTCCCCTTGGTGATCTCGCCGATGTCAGTGTTGTCAGCGGTCCTTCCATGATCCGCAACGAGGACGGATTGCTGACCGGTTACGTCTATGTCGATCTCGCCGATCGCGACCCTCAAGGATATATTGACGAGTCAACTCCGCTCATCAGAAAGAATGTCGAACTGCCCCCAGGGTATGCTGTTGCCTGGAGTGGCCAGTATGAGGCCATGCAGCGAGTTAAGGAGCGCTTGACCACCGTAGTGCCCATCACATTATTACTCATCATCGGACTGCTCTATCTCAACACCAGGTCGCTGACAAAAACAGCAATCGTCATGCTGGCCGTGCCTTTCTCGGCGGTCGGCGCCTTCCTTTTCCTCTGGCTACTTGGATATCATCTGAGTGTTGGCGTGTGGGTCGGACTGATTGCGTTGCTCGGCGTGGATGCGGAAACCGGGGTCTTCATGCTTCTCTACCTCGATCTGGCTTACGATGATGCTCGGCGGACCAAACTTATGAATAGCTTGTCAGGGCTAAGAGAGGCAATCGTGGAAGGTGCCGCTAAAAGGATCAGACCAAAGTTCATGACTACGGCGGCCATGTTTCTCGGATTAGTGCCAATCATGTGGTCTAACGGTAGCGGTTCGGATGTGATGAAACATATCGCGGCACCCATGATTGGCGGAATTTTTACCTCGTTTCTGTTGGAACTGCTTATTTACCCATGCATTTATGAAATCTGGCGCTGGCATCGGGATATCAAGCCGCAGTGTGAAAGGAGATACGAATGAAACACTTTCTGATACTTGCCCTGCTGCTAATAAATGTGTTGCCTGCCAGGGGAGCATTACTTACAGGCGATTCCGCTCCAAAAGTTAAGGTAAGAGACTTGAAAGGGGCGCAGTTCGTTGTCCCGGATTCATTACGCGGGAAAGTGTCAGTCATCCTTTTCTGGTCCGTCGGATGCAGTTCCTGTTTGGAAGAAATGCCGGCAATGGAAGCTCTTTATCGCGAGTACCAACGAAAGGGCCTTGCCATAGTGGCAGTAAATGTAGGGCAAACCAGGGAAATCGTTCGCGAGGCCATATCTGGGCGAGGCATCAGTTATCCCATTCTGCTCGACGCCGATAACAAAATGACCGAGAGCTACGATGTGGCAGGGGTCCCACGAACTGTGATACTTGACCGCAACGGTATTGTCCGTTTCAAGATCATAGGCAGCGTACCAGGCAGTAAGTTGAAAAAATTATTTCAAAGCCTGATGTGAATTTAGAAATCTAAAAACTGCCCGCAGCTACTTGTGCTGGCGTACAGTTCCTTCCTAGAGCAAGAGATGGAAATGGAATCCCTTCTACTTGTAAACCTGACCTGACCCCAATAGTTCCAATATTCGATTATCATAGAACTTTGACTACGATGGGCTGGCACATTTTGCTGTCCGCCATGTCGTGGCACTCAACAACTACACAAATAATCTGATCCGGTTGATTGCCTCCAATACCAAAATAAGCTATAATGCAGCTTTCAATATATATGCTGCTGTTGATGTGTAGATTACAATAAGGATAGTCACATGAAACTGAGGTGTTTGTTCATAGGTGGCAAGGTTTTGATCTGTCTCTTGCAGATCGGACTAGTATCGGCATTTGCCATAAGTGTTACAGTATCTCCCACAACTCTTTCTTTCGGGAGCCAGCCGCTGTACACAGCCAGTAATAGCCAATCGGTTACCATCACCAACTATCTCGGTTCAAGCATAAGCCTGAGCGGTCTGGCCATTTCCGGTGATTTCAGCAAAGTCAATTCCAGCACGTGCGGCACGTCCTTGAGTGCCAACAGCAGTTGCCACATCGACGTGGTGTTTATTCCCACCGCAACCGGCCAGAGAACGGGCAGCATCTCGATTACCGGAATATCCGCAAGCGTGAGCCTGTCGGGAGACGGCATAATCGACACCTCTGCCCCTACGGCAGTCCTCTCCGCTCTGACAACCATAACCAACAGCCAGGGGTTCACTCTCAACGGCAGCAGATCGTTCGATATTGGGGGCGGGACCATCGCCACCTACCGCTGGACCAGCCTGGACGCCTCTACCGCGAACATGTCGGTCAATGTACCGGTGCTGACTACGTCACCCACCTTTAATGTGGTTATTTTGCCTGACCAACCGCTGGCACTGGGGAGCCATGCGTTCCGACTGGAAGTGGTTGACACGTCGGGCAATGTGTCGGCACCGGCAACTGTTAACGTCACGGTGATCGACACCTCCGCCCCTACGGCCGTCCTCTCCGCTCCGACAACCATATCCAACAGCCAGGAGTTCACTCTCAACGGCAGCAGATCGTTCGATGTGGGGGGCGGGACCATCGCCACCTACCGTTGGACCAGCCTGGACGCCTCTACCGCGAACATGTCGCTCAATATGCCGGTGCTGACTACGTCACCCACCTTAAATGTGGTTATCTCGCCTGACCAACCGTTGCCACTGGGGAGTCATGCGTTCCGACTGGAAGTGGTTGACACGTCAGGTAACGTTTCCTCGCCGGCAACCGTGTCCGTCACTGCCGTGGATCAGTCAGCCCCTACCGCTGTTCTTTCCGCTCCTACTCTGGTCCCCTATGGGCAGGGCTTTATTCTTGACGGCAGAAAGTCGTTCGATGTGGGGGGCGGGACCATCGCCACCTACCGATGGACCAGCCTGGACACCGCCACAGGAAACATGGCGGTCAATGTGCCGGTTGACACCACCACACCCACCTTCACCGTGACTGTCGCACCGGATAATCCACCGGCATTGGGGAACCGCAGGTTCCAACTCCAAGTGGTCGACACGTCGGGTAATGTGTCCCTGCCAACAATTGTTTATGTCACTGTCGTGGATCTGGTTGCCCCCACGGCGGTGCTTTCCGCGCCACCAACAGTGCCAGCGAACCAGAACATTGTCCTCAGCGGCAGCAAGTCCTTTGACGCAGGCGGCGGAACAATCGCCACCTACCGCTGGACCAGTCTGGGTGCCGACGTCGGGAACATGGTGGCCAATGTTCCGGTTGATACCACGGCACCAACCTTCACGGTGACTGTCTCGCCGAATAACCTGCTGGCGCTGGGCAGCCACACCTTTCAACTCCAGGTGGTTGACACGTCGGGCAATGTCTCCCAGCCTGCGACAGTGAATGTCTCGGTGGTCGCACCGGTAACCAAGTACCTGTCGGTGGCCTTCTCGGGCACTGGGGGCACAACCATTACCAGTGCCCCGGCCGGCATCATCTGTCAGGCAGGCCTGCCGAACGACAACTGCAATGCCGCGTTCAACCTCGGCACCGCCGTCATGCTGACCGCCACCGCGGACGGTGTGTCGGAGCTTACCGGCTGGAGCAACGCCGATACTACGACCGGAAATCCGGTAAACGTTACCATGGATGGCGACAAGACGGTAACGGCCGTATTCGCACCGATCCAGGCCCCGGTCTTGATCTATGGTGCCCATGGATACCCATCGTTGGCACAGGCCCTTGCGGCAGTTACCGGCAATTGCACCATCATGATACAAAGTTCCTATAATGACAGTGCGGTGCAGTCATTGAATTTTAATAACGGTTTTAGGATTGAACTGGCGGGTGGCCGCAATGGCTCGTGGGATCCCGGCGCCGGCGTATCGAAGCTGAAGGGGGCCATGACCGTCAGCAGTGGTGAGGTGGTAGTTCAGGGCATTGCCTTAACGCCGTAGTCGGTGGCAGAGGACCCCGGCTGCATTGCCCGCTGAGGGTACGGCTTTTCTTTGGACAATACATTGGATGCTGCTGTTTAAGGTCGAATCGTCACATCATTCGCCCGCAGACTGCCCCCCTGTAGCAGGAGCTGCCCCTTCACCACCAGGGTCCCGGTGGTGGACGTGCCGTTTGTCACTGTCAGGCCGTTATTCAAGGTAGTCGGCTGATCGCTTTTGTCCAGATAGTTCACCTTCCAGCCACCGTTCAGGACAAATCCCTTATTCAGCGAAACAGCCCCATCGTATGGCACACCCAACAGCAGCAGTTCGTCGCCGGAGAATGCGATCCTGTCTGCGTCGGTCAGGGCATCGGCCAGGGTCGCGTAGGTCTTGTTATTGTAGGTTTTGTTCACCGCCAACGGTGCCTGGACCAGGGTTGCGGTTACGGTTTTATCCGTATCCATGGTGAAGCCGCATGCCCCGCTGCCGCTGCAATCGCCGTCCCACGAACCGAAGGTGGTGATGTCGTTGAGCGTCGCCGTGAGGGTAACGGGAGTGTTGTATGGATAGGTGGTCGTACAGGTTCCCGCGGTGCAGGAGATACCGACCGGATTGGTGCCCTGGGGGATGCTGGTGATTGTACCGCCACCGTTGCCCGATACGGAGACCGTCAGGGTGTAGGTATAATTTTCCATCATTGCCGGGATTTCCGTTGCTGACAGCGCCTGGTTGTACCACAGCAGTTCATCAAGCTGGCCGTAGAACGGCACCTCGCTTCCCTGACTGATCCTGCCGGGGTTATAGCCAAAATACAGTTTGCCGGTACTATTCGCCACATTCACGCTGGCGGCAAGGTTTGCGTCCAGCACACCATTAAGATAGATCTTCAGGGCCGCGCCGTCATAGCTGGCCACAACATGGGTCCAGACACCGGTCTGCAGGGCAGTGGCCGATCTCACCTCCGCACTGGCGCTTGTGCCAAGCAGGTAGTAGTGCACCTTGCCATCCGAATCGATGCTAACCAGCTTATCTTCGTTTCCATCCGTCCACTTGTTTATAAGATAGAATGACTTGCCGCTAGCCGGCTTCTCGGCAAGCTTGACCCAGAAGGCAACGGTATGGGCGCCGGAAATATTCAATGACGATGAATGCGGTACCGAGATATTCTGCGCAGGACTGTTAAACGCCTGTCCGGCCTTACCAGGTGCAAATGCATTATCACATACGATACTCAGTACCCCTTGTTTCACATGCCCCGGGTACGGATCACCGCAATTGGTGTTGCTATAGGTGACGCTGCAACTTGATGAGCCGATCTCACAACTACCGCAGTTTACCCAGTAGGGACTCGCCCCGTAAACCGACGTAAATGACGTTATGGTAGACTCTGCGCCGCACGATAAAATTGCGGTTTGATTTTCCGCCACAGTCATCGACTGTTTGTTGTTGATCTGGCCATCATTGCCATTCAAGGTGTCATTGGCATTATTCTCCGCCTGCCACCAGGATACCAGTCCAAGCCCGTTGACATTGATAATGGGATCACCCGCTGCTGCCGTTGTGACGTTAAATACGCCGGATACGGCGCCGATCGTGAGTGTTGTGGAGGTCTGGGTGGCGGCGGTGGCGGACGATGTCAGCCGCACACTGACCTGACTGTTGACAGCGATGGTGCCTGAGATGTTTGTCCAGTCGCCCCAGGTGGCACCGTTGTCGGTTGAAACTGAATAGTCACCACCGGTTATCGAGATCACCGTGGGGGCGGTAATACCGGTCACGGTGACCGGGTTTGAGACAATTGCCGCATTCAGCGGCATGCCGGTTTTGGCGGTAAAACTAAAGGCATCAGGCACCATATTGGCGAGCAGACTGACCTCGCTTGCCGACAACGTCTGGTTGTACCACCCCACTTCATCAAGCTGGCCAGTGAAAGGCTCTTCAAAGCCCTCACTTGCCCTTAGGGGGTTGTAGCCCAAACATAAGGGACCGGTACTGTCCCCAACATCCTGGTTGGCTGCAACGCTTGCATCCAGAACACCGTTAAGATAGATCTTCATGTCCGTGCCGTCATAGGTAGCCACAACATGGGTCCAGACATTGGTCTGCACGGCTGTGGCCGATGTCACCCCCGCACTGGCGCTTGTGCCATACAGAATATAGTGCACCTTGCCGTCCGAATCGATGGTTACCCGCTTGTCTTCGAGCCCACCCGTCCACTTGTTGACGAGATAGAACGACTTGCCGGAGGCTGGGTACGCGGCTGGCTTGACCCAGAAGGCAACGGCATGGGTGCCGAAAATATCCAATGTTGAAGAACTCGGTATCGCGACATACTGGCCAGTACCGTCAAAGCTGAACGCCTGCCCGAGCTTGCCGGGCGCAAACATGCTGCCGCACACGATAGCCAGTTTGCCTTGCTTCGCCTGAAGCGGGTACGGATCACTACAGGCGATGTTGTTGTAGGCGACACTGCAGCTGGATGAGCCAATCTCGCAACTGCCACAGTTTACCCAGTTTGGATCAGCCCCGTAAACCGAGGTAAATGATGTTATGGTAGACCCTGCGCTGCACAATGCGGTTGCGGTTTGATTCTCCGCAACAGTTGCCGTTATCGTGTTGCTGGTGATGCCGTTATTGTTGCCTGCGCTGTCAGTGGCGTCGTTCTCCCCCTTCCACCAGGATACAGGTGGACTGCCCCCTATCCCGCTCAAGGATATGTCTATGTTCGTCATTTTTGCGTCGTTGGAACCAAAATGCAGGGTAGTTGATTTTGTTCCGCCTGATGTGGGACTGAAGGCAACAGAGACCGTACAACTGGCGCCAATCCCCAGTGTTTTCGAACCACTGCAGGTACCGTTGCTTCCGTCACCTGTGTCCAGGACAAACATGCCGCTGTCACCACCGGTAACCGCGATATTGCCGAGCAGCAGATCACCCGCAGCTCCATTGTTGCTGATGGTAAAAACCTGGCTGGCTGATGTTGTGTTGGTTGTCACTCTACCAAAATCCTTGATGGTGGGGGCAACAGAAACAGCCGACTGAACCCACACCCCGTAGCGGACAGGCCAGACAGCCAGTTCATTGAGGTAATACATACTGGTCACTGAGGGATTAGGCCCCATCCAGATAGCGAAGAAGTCGTATGTGTAGTCAGGGTTAACACTGGACGTCCAGTAATACGCCAACGCTAAGACACTGTTGTTGAAAACTCCTGTTGCATTAAGGGTAACGCTGGGGGTGCTGCTGATAGAGGACAGTGTCTGCAGTTCCTCTTTGGTTGGTTGGTGCCAGTTACCGCGAATTGAACCATCGGTCAGCCCGCAGGCTCCTGACTCGAGATACTGGCTCCAGGTCCGGGCACTGTACCAAGGAAGAGTATCACCATTTTTTGCAACTCCGCCTAGCGTTGCTTTGCAGTTGGCATTTTTCAGCCACCGCAGTTGGCTTGTGGTATCGAGTACCGTACCGTCACCCAAATCAACAAAGCGCTCTAACGACCAGGCAGTACCGCTGTTAAAGATCAGCACCGCGAATAAAATCATTACAAACCGGTAAATAGGTCGCATAAACGGAGCCCTCCGCTGTTGATGTCACCCAGTTTCATCTTCTATTTCAAGATCTTGAGCGAAAAAGATGCGTATATATAGATACACCTTTCCGGCCCGGCTTGTCTGTCGTGGCTTGGGTGGTTTTTATGTAGGGGCTGTGTAGGGGATTTTACGGACAGGGATAAGAGGAGAGCGGGAGGTCTTGGGTAGAAGGCGACACGCTAGCGTTATGGCCTGAACGTGACGGCATAACGGCGCAACGCCTTCATGCCGTCAAGCTTCAGTTTTTCAATAATCCGGCTGTAATAGGTCTCAACAGTGCGCACGCTGATGCCGAACACGGCGGCGATATCGCCGGTTGCTTCGCCATTGCCGAGTCGTTGCAGGACCTGTTGCTCACGTTCGCTCAGCACAGCGGCATGTTCCGTTTCCGCACCTGTCAGCACGCGGCTGGCAAGACTCTGGGCAGAGCAGGGACTGACGTAACGCCTTCCATCCAGGACAGCAGCCACCGCATCCAGCAGCACATCCGTCGACTCGCGCTTGGCAACATAGCCCAGTGCCCCGGCAGTGAAGGCGCGTTCGATGCTGTCCGGATCTTCGTGCATGGAATAGACCAGCGTTGCCACACCCTGTTGCCGGATAGCCGGGATCAGGGTCAGGCCGCTCTCCTGGCCAAGCGTTATATCCAGCAGCGCCAGGTCAGGCGTGTTCTTTTCCAGGAAAGAGCGCACCGTAGCGCAACTGTCCGCCTCGCCGCAGATCCGATACCCTTCTTCCTCCAGCACCAGGGTCACCCCCTGCCTGACAGCGGGATGATCGTCGATCAGCATAATTCCGGCACAGCTTCCTTTGTCACTCGTCATGGTGTTGCTCCTTTATCACGTCGCAGGCAACCCGGCAGACAACAGCGGTGCCGCCGCTTTCGCCATCGAAAATCTGCAGATCGCCGTCGATTATCCGTGCCCGATGCTGCATGATCCCGGTACCGAGGCCACCCGGAGATTGTGCTTCAGCGCTCCGCCCGACCCCGTTATCGCGCACCTCCAAGACGATGCCGTTGCCGCAGCAATCAAAGCCCACCTGTATCATACCGGCCTGGGCATGCTTGAGCGCATTGGTAAGAGCCTCCTGGGCGATCCTGTGCAACTGAATGATATGCCTGCTGGTGCAGTTTTCACAGCGCTGTTGCCGGCTGAACTCGATCGGGATGCCGCTCGACTCCGACAACCGGCGCGCCAGTTCCTGCAGCGAGGGAATGGCGCCGACCGGGTCAAGCTCAACCGGCCAGAGCCCGCGGGACAGGCTATAGGCATGATTCACCGCGTCATCCAGCAGCGTTGCTATCCTGGTCAGTTCGGGCTCGGCCCCGCCCGCTGCCGCCTGCTTCCGCTTGAGCACGGAGAAGCGCAGCCGCGCAGCCGTCAATTGCTGACACAAGCCATCGTGCAGATCGTGGCTGATGCGTCTCCGTTCATCCTCACTGATATTGACAATTTCATGCTCGAGCCTGTTTCGTTCGAGCATCTCTGCCTCCTTTTCCCGCCGCATGATCGTGATACGGTCGGCCAGGGCAAAAGAGGTGAGCATCACCTCAAGAATCGAGCCGATCTGCAGGCCGAAGTTGGTCAGCAGGCTCGTGGGAAGCAGATTGTTTGCTGCAAATACAAAAGAACTTATGCCCAGCACACGAAAGCTGCGGGCTGCCACATAATAACGGGCCGGATGATACCCTCTGCGGAAACATACCACCCCGGCAGTCAGGCCAAAGATGGATGCAATGCCCGCAGCAGTGCCTATGACGCGTTTCCAGATATCCGGGGGAACGACAAAAAAAGCGGGGATGAACAGGACCGCCACACACAGTAAGATTTTGAAGATGCGGTCAATGAGGGGGGCATTGCGGGCGGTATCCAGAAAGTTCCGGCTGAATAGCAACCCGGCCAGAAGCGCCAGTGCGGTATTCAAAGGAGCATACGTGTTGATCACCGGCCTGTTGCCGCTGACGAACTCGATCAGAAAACCATTGGAGAAGAAAACGAACAGGGCGAAACAAAAGATATCGAGGATATAGAACAGATAGTTCCTGTCGCGCAGGGAGAGAAAAACAAACAGGTTATAGACGAACATCACCATCATGGCCCCGAAATAGCAGCCATGCACCAGGCTCCTGCGGCTGTCCATCTGCGCAAACGCCTCGGGAGTCCAAAGCGTTAACGGCAACAATAGCCGCCCGTTGGCCTCAATCCGCAGGTAGAAGGTCTTGCCGGTACCGCCAATGGAAACGGGGAAGACGGGATTGCGGTGCTGAAACTTCCGGATGCTCATGGGCCGCATGGCGCCGGCCTGCATCCGTTCAAATCCGCCACCTGCGGCCGGGGCGTAAAAATCGAGGTAATTCGCGAGCGGGAAATTCAGCTCCAGCAGCCACCGATTTTCCGTGGCCGCCTCATTGTCGATGGTAAACCTGACCCAGTAGACCTGTGAGGTATAGCCGAAGTGCGGAACCAGCCGCGGATCGGGCCTGAACAGCGCGGCCGAGGCAGGAGCGCTCACCTCCGTGATCGTCAATTGCCCTGTTTTGTCTTCCAGGATGTCGAGATGACCGGCCAGCGGATATGATGCGGTAGTTGCGTGGAGGATGAGGGGAGGGGAGGCCGCCGTGGATGCAAAGGGCGCGCAGAGAAGGAGGGAAAACAGGAAAAGACCCGTAACAACCGTCAGCCATAAATTATGTGCCTTTTCCATAAACATGGCTGTCATGTTAATTAAATGCAGCCGTCAAAGCAAGTGCCCATTAATTACATGGTTGCCGGCGTAAACTTTTAACCATATGCCAAACCTGGCAGGACAACAAAAGGGTGATCTCCGGCCGATCGGCCAAGAGAGTTTAGATTAAGTAGTTTTTTTGCCCCCAGCGCGTGCTTTAATAATTATTTCGACCGACGTCACAAAGCGCACCGGAGCGTAGCGACGACCGCGTGTCGTTGCAAGCTGGAATCACGGTCGATACAAATCATTAAGAAAAAATAGGTGGGTATCCGTGTTGAATAGTATCGGATCATTTACGGCGATCTCTTTGATACCCGCAACCTCAAACAATTTACCAAATAATGGTATTTTAACTAGGTTAATGTTTCTCTTTTTATACTTGACCCCATTATCTAAATCTTCAGCCCACTCTAAACATACTTTGTTGATGTCTTTAAAAAGTTTATTATAAATAATAGCTTTTTTTCGAGGAGTAAGCTCTCTTAACTCAAGGTCCAATGAGTTACAATATTCTCTGAACTTTATGGCGTTCTTCGATCTTCTGATTTCATTGATAGCTGTAATAATAGGAAGGCCATTCTTTCTTGCAAAATAAAAAACATGCTCAACTAAAGGTGGCACGGTTATATCGATATTAGCGATGTTGCCACTATCTGAAGATAATATTTGGTTATCAAAACTATTTATTATTTCTTTTGCAGAGCAGTTGAGAATCGATCTGACATTCTTGCCTATGACTTCGTACCTTGTCGGATGCGGTGAGAAGTAACAATTAAGTTTTTCAGCTATTTTGATATAATGTTCTCCTCTTTTAGCAATGTCACCACCTTCTGGCAGTTGCCATTGCTGCAGGCTATAACTGTATGAAGGATATAGCAATTGACTTTCAAAAAAGTCGAAGACATCTTCAAATTGATTGCATAATTTATTAAGACCATAATATTCGATGCCATTCTTATCGACTTTTATTTGCTCACAAATTATCAAGTTCTCCACCAAGTGGTGTACCTGCTTGAATGCGGTCGCATCAAAGTTATCAGGCATGTGACGAAATAGTTCCTGGAATGCATAAACAGTGTAAATATCAGAAATAACTACTGGCATTCTTTTGCCTCCATTGCTGATTTTCAACGTCACAAGCTTAATCGGCTGGTTCACCAGCGGCCACGCTACCCGGCGAGATCCAGGAGCTGGCGGACAGTACGCCAGTTACGGTCGGTCATCGGCACCCCGAGAAACTTCTCGGCGCCGGCCGCCAACTTAGACCGGCCGACCCCTTCGGGGGCATACAGATAAAACACGCCGTCACCCAGGTGGAAGCGCTCGCTCTCCCGCCGTAGGGCGGATAGTTTTGCCAGATCGGGAGAAACGGGACGGGTGGCGAGAAAGCCGAGATGCAGCGTACTCGGTTCTGCTTCGGCCTCGGGGAAGGGATTTTCGGCCAGCGCCTTCTCCAGCATCTCTCTACCGAGGACAAGGATGACGGGCTCGAAGCCGCGGCGAACGCCGATTGCCTTGGCCAGTTGTCGGGAGAAGTGGCTTGGATCGGCCGCCGCAAGGCTGAAGACCGCATTGCCGCTTTGCAGCAAGGTCTTCACCGCTTGTGCTCCAAGCTCCTCCATGATGGCAACGAGTTCTTTCATCGGCAGCACATTCCTGCCGCCGACGTTGATCCCGCGAAACAGGGCAATGTAGGTATGCATTGGCTCACCTAACGTGTAAGAGGCGCTCGTATCGATTCAGATTTCCATGCAGATTTTGCCGAAGTGCGCACCACTCCCCTCGTAACGAAACGCCTCCATCAAGTCTTGCAGAGGAAAGGTCTTATCGATAACCGGCTTCATGGTATTGGCATCCAATGCGCGTATCATCTCAATCTGTTGCTGGCGGTTTCCCACTTGTACACCCTGAAGCCTCGCTTGCCGAGTCAACAGCGCCACAGTCGGAACCGGACCGGCGAAACCCGTCAATACACCGATGAACGCGATATGCCCGCCGATGCGGCAGGCGTTGATCGATTGTGGCAGAGTGTCCGGCCCGCCCACCTCGATGACATGATCAACACCACGCCCGTTGGTCAGGCTCAAAACCTGGTCTGCCCAGTTTGGATATTGTTTGTAGTTGATCGTATGGTCGGCGCCAAGAGCACGGGCGCGTGCCAGTTTTTCATCAGATGACGAAGTGACAATCGTCACGGCACCCATCATTTTTGCAAATTGGAGAGCGAAGATCGACACCCCGCCCGTACCCAACATCAATACCGTCTCGCCGGCTTTCAAGTGGCCATCATTAACAAGCGTGCGCCACGCCGTAAGACCGGCGGTGGTTAACGTGGCCGCTTCGGTATGGCTGCAATTCTTAGGCGCGTGGGTGAACCAATGTGCCGGTCGCACTACTCTCTCCCGGGCATAACCGTCCAATCTGTCACCGGGTACCGTGGCAATTACGGATGACTTGGCTTCGCCGTTTTGCCAGTCGGGGAAAAAACAGGAGACGACGTGATCGCCCACGGCAAACTCGCTGACACCCTCGCCGATGCTTTCGACGATTCCAGCTCCATCGGACAACGGAATGAGTCCGTCTGCGGTGGGAATCTTGCCAAGTGCAACCAGATAATCATGGTAGTTCAGAGAACTGGCATGTAGCCGCACCAGAATTTCACCCTTCTGCGGCGTACCCGGCTCGTCCATTTCGACCAGCGTCAGTCGTTCGAGCCCACCGGACCCTTTAAGTTTTATCGCTTTCATAAGGTGCTCCTCCCTTGGCAATGGTTACCCGATTGGATATTCGTCATTAGTATTTGACTTCTTGACTGAAAGTAGATCTTGCTGTACAGTAATACTGTACATATAAAGGGGGCACAGATATGCTACAAACAACCTATACCAATGCTAGAGCTAATTTCGCTGGACTCTGTGACGAGGTAATAGAAAATCGAGAGATTGTTCTCATACGTCGCCGCAATGGAAGCAATGTAGCTATGATTGCTGCTGATGAACTACAAAGTTTGGTGGAAAGCTCTTACTTGATGCGTTCCCCCAAAAATGCCGAAAGGCTTCTTTCTGCGCTGGAACGTGCCCTGAAGGGGGGTGGCACAGCATCTTCAGTGAAATCGCTTCGTTCCGAGGTTGGTCTTGAAGACTAAACAACGGGACGCTGTTTTTCAACCAGAGTTCCGTGAAGACTTGCGTCATTGGGTGGAGACTGACCGAAAAGTCGCGTTGCGGGCTTTTGATTTGATAGAAGCAATCATGCGCGATCCCTTTACTGGCATCGGCAAGCCCGAACCGCTCAAATACCTTTCATCAGGAACTTGGTCGAGACGCCTCACACAAGAGCATAGAATTGTCTATCTTGTTCGTGATTACAGAATCGATTTTCTTCAGGCACGGTATCATTATTGATCTTCAACATTTGTCTGTTTTTCTTCAATTCTGCACATTTTTCGAATTATTTTTCTGTGTGTTTATCGCTCCAAGCAGCGCTCCCACAACAATTCCAAAAGCTCCGATTACCATCATTCCCAGCCCCGAAACTGGATTGATATTATTGTTGAGCCAAGCCCACAGATAGCTCACTGAGAAGAAAGACACTCCTCCGAATATCCCGCCGATTATCATTCGGATGTAAATTTTTCTGTGTCCACTTTTGGGGCTGAACGAGGGATATCCTTTGCAGAGGATGAAAACGGTTAATACTGTTATTGCTGCAAGCATTATCAACGCATTTGAATCATTCATATTCTTCTTTCCGTCCAACGGGGCGGGCCTTGACCCGCACTGGGGCGTCTCTCAGCCCCGGTCGGCGTCTAAGGGCCTGGTTGGATCGTCTTCAAATATTACACCAGTGTCCTTTCCCGTCTTTGATGAAATCAAGTGATAAACACCGGGATACCTTTGGTCTTGCCGTCGCGCATAAGGGCTGGGTATCTTGTGGAATTCCACGTGACAATTCAACCCTTCCAATTCAATCAAACAAAAATTACCAGGAGCATCAGGTGGGATACGTGAAAAAAGTGAATTCATCGAGATGGCAGAGGTATTGACTAAGTGAACTCCCTTGTAGGTTGTGTGCTTCGGTTGGTGGCGGTGTCCAAACACGTAGAGTAGAGGGAAGAAAGACGGGGCATAAAGTCGATCGTGAGTTACCAACACAAGGTCTTCGACATCAATTTGATGAATTGAAATATAGGTGCTCAATTCCTCTAAAATTAGGGCCTTACAGTAAGACTCATAGGTGCCGAATTTTCGCTTATTGTGACGGCGGTTGCTTTGGTAGGTGGCATAAGAATCATTGAGGGTTGGATGGCCTTTGTATCCATTCGCCGCGCTTCCGCTATAACCCAAAAATATCCACTCGCCAATCCTTTGATGTTTCAGATGAATGTGGGTGGCCTGTTTATGAAGGCACTCCTCGTAGGAAAAACTGTCCCAGTTGCCCATCACATAATAAATAGGTTTGCAAAAAGCTGCGAGTTTCCGAAGAATAGTTATTGCCTCTTTTCGTCCTCCTAAATCTCCTGCAATGAGAACCACATCAAAATTCAGCTTTGGCAATTGGTCAACAAAAACATCAAACGCCTCAAGTTCACCGTGGATGTCAGAAATGGACACGATACGCAAAGGTTATCTCCTGAGGAGGTGGGTGAGTCTTGGCAGTTTCCATTCGCGGCCTCTGCCGAAAAGGTAAGAAAGCGCCAATTTCCCTGCAATTAGATTTTATCCATCTGTTCAACCCTTTATTGATGTGCCACCGCTCAACCTGCCATTTGGAACATGTTCTTTGATATTTACGTAACATACTGAAAATTATAGAACATAAACATTGTATAACATGCCTTTGGGGCAGATCAGCGTAAATCCGCTCAATATCCACTTTGTCACTTATCCGAATTCTATAACGCCAAAAATATACGCCCGCTAATGTCAGTCGTCAAAGCCGATTACCATGCAGCTCATTCCAAAGTCTTTGTTTATCGCCTATATTGCACACCTGAAAACAAGAAATATCCCCCATAATCCATTTACCGAATACCCACATTGCCAAATGCATTTAATTGTCTCGCGGACTTTCTTCTTGCGGAGGGAAAGAAAAGACAAACACCTCCCTATTCCAACATTCGTGCCATAATTAGCAGAAACCCATGGAATGGACGTTTGCAGGGTACGACAGACCAAGTGGCGGCGAGTGAGCGGATTTTGGGTTGTTTTGCGGGTGTTAGAATGTAAAGGAACTTTACACATGCGGGAGAAAGTTCCGCAACAGGCTGTTATGACAGGGTTAATTGAAACGTAAAGTTTCTTTACACTATTTTTAATGTTACCCGCAAACCCGTGCTGCATGGGGATTTGCGGCAGTGTAAAGAAACTTTACGTCTTGTCGGCACGGGGTGGTGTGCGGGGTAAAATCCGGTCGTTTCGGGAGGTGGCCGGGGCCGGGTGCCAGCTGACGAGGCGGTGGAGCGGCACTGGCCTTCTTGACGCAAAAAGCCCCTCTCTGGAGGGGCTTTCGGTTTCTCCTCTTAAACTGAAAGAGGGAATATGATCACATGCATCTGGATTCTTAGAAAATCTCCTTGAAGAACAGCTTCATGGCTTCCCACGAACGCTTGTCAGCCTTCTCGTTGTAGGCGGCACCCTTGCTGTTGTCGGTGCCGTTGTCCGGATTGGTGAAGCCGTGCACAGCGCCGCCGTAGATATTCATCTGCCAGTCTACTCCGGCCTTGCGCATCTCATCCTGAAAGGCGGCCACCTCGTCGGCCTTTACATAGGGGTCGTCGGCGCCGTGCAGCGCCAGGACCTTACCCTTGATGTTCCTGGCATCCTGCGGCGTCGGCGTGGCCAAGCCGCCATGGAAGCTGACCGTACCCTTCACGTCGGCGCCGTCCCGCGCCAGTTCCAGCACGACGGTGCCGCCGAAGCAGTACCCGATGGCAGCCAGGCGGTGCGGGTCAACGTACTTCCGAGTCTTCAGTATATCCAAGCCGGCCCTGGCCCTGGCTCGCATCAGGGGACGGTCGTCTTTGTAAATCGCGGCTGTCTTGGCGGCCTCAGCCGGGGTAGAAGGCCGGACGCCCTTGCCGTAGATGTCGGCGGCAAAGGCCACGTAGCCGAGACGGGCCAGCATCTCGGCCCGCCTTTTCACATAGGGGCCGAGCCCGGTCCATTCGTGTACCACCAGGATGCCGGGCCGTTTGACGGTCTTGGTGTCATCCCAGGCCAGATAGCCTTCCAGAACCGTGTCGCCCTGTTTGTATTCGATAACCTTGGTCTTGACGGCGGCTTCGGCGTTGACGGACAGCGCCAGGGCCGCCAGCATCAGGATCATCTGCTTCATGACGAACCTCCTTGGTCGATATAGTGATCGGATCGTTATTTCTTGATCACATTATATCACGATCGGTCCCAAGGATGGCTTCAGGGGCCTATGCTTTGCTGATTTTAAGGAAGTTTTCGAGGATGTCCATGCCGCCGGTGGTGAGGATCGATTCGGGATGGAACTGCACCCCCCAGATGGGGAGGTCGCGGTGGCGCAGTCCCATGATTTCGCCGTTGTCCACCCAGGCGGTGACCTCCAGGCAGGCTGGCAGGCTGGAACGCTCCACCACCAGAGAGTGGTAACGGGTGGCATCGAAGGGGTTGGGGAGGCCGGCAAAGAGCTCTTTGCCGTCGTGATGGATGGGGGAGGTCTTGCCGTGCATCAGGGAGACGCTGCGTACCACATTGCCCCCAAAGGCGGCGCCGATGGATTGATGGCCGAGGCAGACGCCCAGGATGGGTATCTGGCCGGCAAAGTGCTTGATAGCAGCGACGGAGATGCCGGCTTCCTCTGGGGAGCAGGGGCCCGGGGAGATTACCAGGCGCTGGGGGGCCAGGGCCTCGATTTCTTCCAGGGTGATCCGGTCGTTGCGGTGTACCTGCACATCCTGGCCCAGTTGCCCGAAGTACTGGACGATGTTGAAGGTGAAGGAGTCGTAGTTGTCGATCATCAGGAGCATTTATTCGAGCCCTTTCTCGGCCAGTTCAATGGCCTTCATCACCGCCATCCCCTTGTTGACAGTTTCCTGCCATTCGGAAGCCGGATCCGAGTCGGCCACGATGCCGGCCCCTGCCTGGAGATGCACTTTGCCGTTCTTGATGACCAGGGTGCGGATCGTGATGCAGAGGTCCATGTTGCCGGAAAAGGAGAAGTAACCCACTGCCCCGCCGTAGACCTCGCGTTTCACCGGTTCCAGCTCATCGATGATCTCCATGGCCCTGACTTTGGGTGCTCCGGAGAGCGTACCGGCCGGGAAGGTGGCCCGCACCAGGTCAAAGGCATCACGGCTGCCAGCCAGCTCGCCCTGCACATTTGATACGATGTGCATGACATGGGAATAGCGCTCGATGGTCATCAGTTCCGACACCTTTACCGTGCCGGTGTCGCAGACCCGTCCCAGATCATTTCTCCCCAGATCCACCAACATGACATGTTCGGCCCGCTCTTTGGGATCTGCCAGCAACTCCTCGGCCAACCTGGCGTCATCCTCGGCCGTTGCTCCACGGGGCCGGGTGCCGGCAATGGGCCGCAACTCGGCATGTTGCCCCTCCTTGCGCACCATGACCTCGGGCGAGGCACCGGCTATGACAGTATCTTCCAGGCGCAGGAAGAACATGTACGGGGAGGGGTTGAGGGTGCGCAGCACCCGATAGATATCGAGGGGGTCGGCAGACAGTTCGCCGCTGAAGCGCTGGGACAGCACTACCTGGATGATGTCGCCGGAACGGACGTATTCCTTGGCTTTTTCAACGGACGCTTCAAAGTCATTGCGTTCCACATTGGAGCGGAGCTTTACCTGCATTTTAGAGGAAGGGGAGGTGCCGTTGGGGAGTGGTGAGCGCAGCCGGCGGATAATGGTTTCGATCTTCCGGGTCGCCTCGGCATAGGCCTCTTCCGGTGTGGTGCCGCTGTCCAGGTGGGCGTTGGAGACAACCTTTATCTTCTGGCGCATGCTGTCAAAAATGACAATGGTATCGGTGATCAGGAAATAAGCATCATAGGCGTCCAACAGCGCCGGTTTGTCCGAAGGCAGATGCTCGAAGTGACGTACCATGTCGTAACCCAGGTAGCCCACGGCACCGCCGAAGAAGCGGGGCAGGCCATCCACCTCCACCGGGGTGAAGCGTGCCAGGATATCACGGACACAGTTCAGCGGGTCTTCGCTGGTCAGCGTGGTGGTCGCGCCATCTTCAATGATTTCGACAATTTTCCCCTTGGAGCGGACGATCAAGGACGGACTTGAACCAAGAAAGCTGTAGCGGCCCCACTTTTCGCCCCCCTCGATGCTCTCCAGAAGGAAGGAAAATTGGCCGTCATCCAGTTTTTTGAAAGCCGTGACCGGGGTGTCCATATCCGCCATGATTTCACGGTAAACCGGGATGAGGTTGCCAAGGCGGCACAGCTGGCGGAAGGTGTCGATATGAGGGGAAAACATTCTGACTCCGGTAAAACTGCAAGGTTAGAATGAAAAAAGCTAGCACAGCTGCCGATGCGTGTCAAGTTCAGCGGATTCGGACTGTTTTTAGGTGTTTAACCGATTTTGCCGCTTCCATTTATATGGTTTCATTGATATAGTCGATAAAACATAACCTCAAGGGGCATGGCCATGAAACAGACCAACATACTGCTGGAAAGTGACACCAACGAACTGGAAATAGTGGAGTTCAGGATTGACGAGGTCGATTGGCATGGCAATGTCGTGCCGTGTCACTATGGTGTCAACGTTGCCAAGGTTCGCGAGATTATCCGCTTGCCGCAGTTGTCCAAGGTGGTCAATGCCAAGGCGGGCGTTGAAGGGATGATCAAGCTGCGCGACAAGGTCATAACCATCATCAACCTGGCCAAGGTGCTCGGTAAGGACACCGGCGATCTGAAGGCGGACCGGGTTGTTGTCCTTGAGTTCAACAACTTGATGGTTGGGGTCCTGGTTCACTCTGTCTCACGCATTTACAGGATTTCCTGGAAGAACGTCGAGCCGCCTTCAAAATCCGTGCATAGCGAGCAGGTGACCGGATTGGTCAAGATGGACGACCGCATCATCCTGGTACTGGATTTCGAGAAGATTGTCGCCGAACTCTGCTCGGAGAGCGCCCTCAAACCCATCGCAGATGTTACCCAACTGGAAGGGGCCGCGGAATGTGACGCCCGTGCATCGAGGACCATACTGGTGGCCGATGACTCGCCATTTATCCGTTCGACCATGTGCAGCGCCCTGCGCGGCGCCGGTTATGTGGTGGAAGAGGCGGAGAACGGTGCCCAGGCGTGGGACATCATACAGGGCAAGCTCAATCGCTGCATGCAGGAAGGTCAACCGTTCAAGGCATACGCCAACCTCCTGATAACGGATGTGGAGATGCCGCAGATGGACGGCCTGCACCTGACTTCGCTGGTGCGCCGCGAAGAAACTCTCAAGGATCTGCCGGTGGTGATCTTTTCCTCGCTGGCATCGGACGACAACAAGCGCAAGTGGATGGGGCTGGGCGCCAGCCACATTCTCACCAAGCCGGACCTGCCACATCTTGTCAAGGTCGCGGATGAGTTGACTGCCGATTGAATTGCGCTTGACATCACAGCATCGTCTGTGCTTAAGTAGGCACCCATGGAACTAAACCGCTTTTTTAACGCTTATTACTTTTTCTTCTGGTTCGGCTTTTATTTCAGGCCGTCTGCCCGGGTAGAGGTGTAAGCGCATTTAAGCGACCAAATCACACACCACAAAGCCGGGGCGGACGGAAGTCCACCCGGCTTTTTTGTTGCCACAGCACCTGTGGCGGCCAGGCCGGGGGGAAACCTACCGGCCTTTTATTTGTGGGAAAGGAGCAGGGTATGATAATAGTTATGAAGGCAGGCGCGGCAAAGAAGGATCGTGATGAGGTGCTAAGACGCATCAGGGAACTGGGTTACAAGCCGCACGTAATCCATGGGGCAACAAGGGATGTGATCGGTGCGGTAGGTGACGAGCGCGGCAAGGCGGTCTTGCAATCCCTGGAATCCCTGCACGGCGTCGAGAATGTACTGCCGATCCTGCAGCCCTATAAGCTGGCATCCAAGGAAGTCAAAAAGGAGTCGAGTCTGGTGCGGATCAGCGACGACGTGGTAATAGGTGGCAACCGGGTGATTATGATGGCAGGGCCATGCTCGGTGGAGAATGAACAGCAGATCATAGAAAGTGCCATTGCCGTGAAAAAGGCCGGTGCCCATGTCTTGCGGGGAGGCGCCTTCAAGCCGCGCACATCGCCCTATTCATTCCAGGGCTTGGAAGAAGAGGGTTTGAAACTTCTGGCCAAGGCGCGGGAGCTTACTGGGCTGCCGATAGTCACCGAAGTCATTAATCCGGAAACAGCCGACCTGGTGGCCGACTACGCGGACATCCTGCAGATCGGCGCACGAAACTCGCAGAACTTTGCTCTGTTGAAGAAGGTTGGGCAGATCGGCAAACCGGTTTTACTCAAGCGTGGTATGTCGATGACGATCCAGGAGTTCCTGATGAGTGCCGAGTATATCATGAGCGAGGGAAACCAGTCGGTCATCCTGTGCGAGCGCGGCATACGCACCTTTGAAACCGCTACCCGCAATACGCTGGACCTGTCGGCAGTACCGGTGTTAAAGGAAAAAACCCATTTGCCGGTAGTGATCGATCCCTCCCATGGTACCGGAAACCATCATTATGTGGCACCCATGTGTTTTGCCGGAGTAGCGGCTGGTGCAGATGGCCTGATCGTCGAGGTCCATCCCGATCCCGAGCATGCCTCAAGCGACGGCCCCCAGTCGCTCAAGCCGAAGAAGTTCGAAGCAATGATGGCGAAACTGCAACTGTTTGTTGAGGCGGCGGGAAGAAGTCTGTAAGACGGTAGGTTAACCCCCCAAACAGTTGACCCACGGATGGCGGCACGAGCTGGTTTCTTCGCTCCTGTCGCCATCCGTGGGAAACCTCGCCCGATTGAAGGGAGCTGTTTCGGTTTTTGGCTGTTCTTGCTTGATCAGCCTGTGGTCTGGGGGACGTGAGTCAGCAATGTGCCGACTTCGGTTACCGATAAGGGGTGGCTCATCAGATAGCCTTGCAGCATGTCGCAGTTGCGGCTGTCAAGGAATGTCAGCTGATCTTCCTGTTCGACCCCTTCGGCAACGACATCGAGTTTGAGGGAGTGGGCCATGAAAATGATGGCTTCGGCGATAGCCGCGTCATCGCCATTGGTATTGATGTCCCTGACAAAGGAACTGTCGATTTTGAGGCGGTCGATGGGGAAGTGTTTGAGATAGGATAGTGATGAGTAGCCGGTGCCGAAGTCGTCAATGGCAAGGGTTACTCCAAGGTTTTTCAACTTTTGCAGTACCTGGACATTTTTGTCGGCATGTTCCATGATGGTAGACTCGGTCAATTCCAGCTCAAGGAATTGGGGTGGAAGTCCTGATTCTGCCAGGATGGTTTGCACCAGCGTGGCAAAGGAGTCCTGTTTGAACTGCCGGGCAGAGATGTTGACAGCTATGCGCAAACTGGAATGCCCGGCATCGTGCCATTTTCTGGCCTGAGTGCAGGCTGTCCTTAGAACCCACTCGCCGATTGGCATGATCAAACCGGTTTCCTCGGCAATGGATATGAATTGTTGTGGGTAGATATTTCCCTTCTGTGGATGGCGCCAGCGGAGCAAGGCCTCGAATCCGGTGATTACACGATCCCTGAGATTGTATTGCGGTTGATAAACGAGATAGAATTCGTTTCTGGATATGGCCTGGCGCATGCTCGATTCGATCAGCTGCCGCGTGACTGCCTGGACATTCATATCCTGTGAAAAGAATTGGTAATTGTTGCGCCCCCCTTCCTTGGCCTGATACATGGCTATGTCGGCATTTTTCAAAAGGTCATCCACTGTGCTGCCGTCACCGGGAAACATCGAAATCCCTATGCTGACACTCGTGTAAATCTCGTGTTCTTCGAATGTCACCGGGTTTTTGAGCGAATGAAGGATCTTTTCCGCCACCTTCGGAACATCCTCTGTACCGGATAGAAACGGCAGAATAACCACGAATTCGTCTCCGCCGATCCGTGCCACCGTATCTGCGCTGCGCAGGCAGTTCTGGATGCGGTCCGCAGTGATTTTCAGCAGTCTGTCACCATAGGCATGGCCAATGGAATCATTGACTTTCTTGAAGTTGTCCAGATCAAGGAACAGCAGCGCCACATTGCGGGTATCCCTTTGGGCCATGATGATCGCCTGTTTCAGGCGGTCGGTGAACAGAACCCGGTTGGGAAGCCCTGTCAGAAAGTCGAAATAGGCAAGTTTCTTGATTTCCGCTTCGGACCGCTTGCGTTCGATGGTATAACGGATGGCGCGGCTAAGGAGTTGGATATCGAATTTCCCCTTGATCAGATAATCCTGTGCACCGTGTCGCATGGCTGACAGGGCCAATTCGTCGTCATCCAGGCCGGTCAGAACGATGAGCGGCATTCCCGGGGCGTGGGTATGCATGCGATGCAGTGTTTCCAGTCCCTGGCTGTCCGGCAGGGACAGGTCGAGCAGTATGACGTCGAAGTGGCGATTTGTGACATGCTCGACAGCGGACGAGACGCTGTTGGCGTCGCTGATCAGAAAAGGAGTTTCCCTCATCTCCCTGATGTCCTTGAAGTGCTCTTTGATGAAGCGTGCATCGGCCGGATTGTCCTCGACCAGCAAAACCCTTATGATTTCATTATTCATGGGATGCACTCACATTCCGGGCAATTTGACGATGGAAAACCAGAATTCTTCAATCGATGCCACGATCCTGGAAAACTGCTCCAGGTCCACCGGTTTGGTGATGTAACAGTTGGCGTGCAGGGAATAGCTCTTAAGGATATCCTGCTCGGCGCTGGAGGTGGTCAGAACCACGACCGGTATGTTTTTCAGGGCCGGATCGGTTTTTATCTCTTCCAGTACTTCCCTCCCGTCCTTCCGGGGAAGGTTGAGATCCAGCAGAATCAGATCCGGTCTGACGGCATCGGAGTAATCTCCCCGGCGGTACAGGAAGTCCAGTGCTTCTACGCCGTCTTTGGCAATATTGATGTTGTTATAGAGCTTTGCATCCTTAAGGACCTCGGTCGTTAATCTGATATCGCCCGGGTTGTCCTCAACAAGCAGAATCTCCACAGCCCGCAGGCAACCTGATACCATGGGAATACTCCTCCAATAACGCAAATGATGTTAACGTACTACGGCTGTTGACGGTTAATTCCGGCATTTGACCGGTAAGCTGAATGAAAAACATGAACCTTTGCCCGGTTCTGACTCCAGCCAAATTCGTCCGCCATGCAACTCTACAACCCGCTTGCAGATAGCAAGGCCGATCCCTGTTCCGGTGAATTCACTGTGGTTATGCAGTTTCTTGAAAAGTTTGAAAACCTTGTCGCTAAATTCTTCTGCAATACCAATGCCGTTGTCGCGGATTGATATGACCACCTGGCCCTTGTCTTGGCTGCCAGTGATAAATATCCGGGGTGCCTGTTCGCCCCTGAATTTTAGGGCATTGGAAATCAGGTTGTGCAGAAGGAGTATCAGCATGGAGCGATCGCCATAGATTGCCGGCAGTTGATCGGACGTAATCCGCGCCTGGCAGCAGTCGATCTGTTCGGAGAGGTCGGAAAGCACCGAACTTAAAATAGAATTGCCGTTGTGGCAATTGTACTCCACCTCTTTTCTGCTGAGACCGATGTAGCTTAACAGGTCGCTGAAAAGCTGCTTCATGAGCTGTACATTCTGCACGGTCAGGGCAATGTATTCATCGGCATTTTTGTCCAGTCTTCCACTGTACTGTCGCTGCAGTAACTGTACGAAGCCGCTTATGCTTCTGAGCGGCTCCTGCATGTCATGGTAGGCAATCATGGAAAATTCCTGTAACTCGGCATTGGTCCGCTCAAGTTCGTCGGCCTTGGCCGCCAGTTCTCCCGTTGCCCTGCGCTTTTGGGTGACATTGACTATTAGCAGCACGATGATGATGGCCAGGCTGGTGATTACGCCAATGGTTGTCCAGACCAGGGTGGTATATTTTTCGTAAAACGTAACGGGCCTGTTGATCAGAATGCTGTTTGCCGGTAGCTGAGATAAGGGAATCTTGAAGCGGGTGAGCACGTTATAGTCAAACATGACCCGTGAGATTTTGCCCGTGTAGACCGGCATGGAGGCGATATCCCGGCCGTTGAGGATCTCAAGGGCCATTTCGGCGGCCTTGGCACCGTGCAGTTTGCCCCCCAGCAGGCATCCTCCGATTATTCCGGAGCCGATACGTTCTTCGTGTGCTGCGTATACCGGAACTGACGAGTTCTCTCCCAGCAAATTGGCTATCTTGCGATGATCGAAGACCCTGCCAACGCTGTCGCGGCTGTAGGAGAGGGCGAAAACCAGGGTTGTCGGCGGCAGTGATTTTACCTGGCGCAGCAGTTCCTCGGTGCTGACGTTACCCATGTAACGGATCGGTACGATGCCTTTCAAGTTTTGCAGGTCTTTTTCGGCCTGGCTTCGGGTGGCAAGTCCGGTCGATGTGTAGTCATGAATGATGAAAATTTCACGCGTGCCAGGGTGCACGCGGAGCATAAGTTTGACACTGCCGCTGACATCAAGCATTTCTGCCACTCCGGTCACGTTTTTGTGGCCGGCCAACATTTGCGGTTCAAAGCCATTGATTCCGCAGAATACGATTGGAGTACCTGGAAATATTTCGTCACGGTATTTCAGGGCAAAGTCCAGGGCCGGATTGTCGGCCGCGATGATTACCGATATTTTGACTCTACTGAATTTGCGGAGGAAAAGCGCCCTCAGTTCCTTGAAATGTTCTTCTTTGGGAAAGAACTTGCAGTCCAGGTATTCAATGATCGGCTCTTCTTCCGGCCGGGCCTTATGCAGCGTTTCTACGATACCTTCGACCTCGTCGTCCGACCATGAATAATAGGGGTGATAGGAGTCCAGTATCAGTATGTTGGACTTCTGTTCAATACCGGTATCCGCGGTTGCCGGATGGCTGAAGAGGCAGCAGAGCAGGAATAACGTCAGGCAAAACGTTGCAGCTCTTAAGACGAGTACATGAAGCGTGCCGCTAGGGCGGATAAATGAATTCGGTCGAAATGCCATCATAATCCTATGTCAGCTTGTTGGCTTTTGCTGATCGTGAAGGTAAAGGTTGTTCCCTTGCCAGGTTCTGAGGCAACGCTGATTTTTCCGTTGTGCCGCTCTACGATTTTTTTGCATATAGCCAGCCCGATTCCGGTTCCCGGATACTGATCTCTGGGATGCAGGCACTGGAAAATCTCGAAAATCCGCTCGAAGAATTCTGGTTCGATGCCGATGCCATTGTCGCGGACGCTGATTTCCCATTCGTCGGGTCTGTCGGTTACTCCGACATGGATCGCGACGGCGTCGGAACTCCTGAACTTGATGGCATTTCCGATAAGGTTTTGTAGCAGTTGCGATATCTGGATATCATCGCCGTACATGACCGGCAGCGGGTCGTGGGTGATCATTGCGCCACTCTCGGTTATGGCCTGCCTCAGGTTGTCGATGGTACGCGCTAATACCGCCTCGCAATCAAAGTCGGCAAAATCCTTTCCTTTGGAATCGACCCTGGAATAGCTGAGCAGATCGGTAATCAGCTGCTGCATCCGCTTGGCCCCGTCAGTGATGAAGTCGATGAAGTCGTCGGCATCGCTGTCCAGTTTGCCCTTGTATCGTTTGGCCAGCAGTTGGATAAAGCTGGTAATGGTGCGCAGGGGTTCCTGGAGGTCATGGGATGCTATGTAGGCAAAGTGCTGCAGTTCTTTGTTGGAAGCGGCGATTTTGCGGGACATCTCTTCCCGCTCAAGCTCGGCAAATTTGCGATGCGTCAAATCTGATATTACGAAATAGACCTGGTCCTGGTCTTCGACCACCTGGAATTTCCAGTGTATCCAGCGGGCCTCACCGCTGATCGTATGATAGATGCAATCGTCTTCGGCGGTAAAATTCTGTGGATCAGTATTTAACGTCGCTGCCGGACTTGGAAAACCCAGATCCTGCAGGTGGGCTCCGACCAGCTCTTCGGGACGATAACCCAGAATTGCCTCGCAGGCTGGGCTGAGAACCGAAATTTTTCCCGAAAGATCCGCAATGCCCAGTATGTCGGGTGTCAGGTTGAAAATCCTGTTCCTCACCTCTTGGAGTTTGCCTACACGATTGTTGATGTCCCACCAATATACCCCGACAAGCAGCGTGATCCCCCACAGGTGCAGGCAATGGCGGAGTGGGACCAATTCGGATGTGTACCGGCCCGAAAGGGCAATGTTAAGAAGTTGGAGGGCATCGTCCAGGAAAAAGTAGAGGAATGCCACTAGAGCGGGCCAGGGAACTATCTGCTTTTGGGTCCGGGCATAACAGAATGCCACGAGCAATGTTCCATAAATGCAGACGGCAGAGGCCCTAAAAGCGATCTCTCCCCAGAAATGATCGAAAAAAGCACCGGCATAGGGGGCTTGTGGGTATAAGTGCATGGCTGCGTCGAGAAATTTGATCCATAACGGCGCCGTGACCAGATAGAGGAGGAATGTTACTGCGGAACATGCAATCAGGTAGAAACGGGAGAATTTTTCGAAATCGAGATAATACCTGAGAAAGGCATATCCCATCAAAATGACCGAGAACATGGTTACTGCATGCTCGTAGGGTGGGTAATAGCGGAAAAGCGCCGGAAAAGAGACATAACCGCGGAAACTGCCGTATTCGGCGACGAACATGAAAAGTTCCCGGCTGATGCCGACCAGGGCTGCTAAGGCGAAAAAAAGATGCTGGCGGTCTCTGGCGACCCGCCACATCCGTAAAGAGATTAAGAGGAGAGTACCCCAGAAGAAGGCTGCCAGAAGAAAGCGCACGGCGTTATTTGCCGGGTCGCCGGGCCCCCCTCCAAACTGGGTTAGAATAAGGATCAATTCATGGAGCATAAGATCTTTCTTAGCGATTCATGATGTTCGGACCGCTTTATGGGTTCACGTTCTTGGCCGGCTCAAGAACCTTGAAATCGAATCGGCTCCGGGAATTTTCAGGATAGCGACGCTTCAGCGGCTTCATCTGGATAGAGCTTTTCAATCTGGCGAAAGCTGTCCAGGCACTCCATGAAAACCTCTACCAGCTCGGGGTCGAACTGTTTGCCGGCTTCTTCTCGGATCGTCGTCACCACGCTGTTTTCGTCCCAGGCTTCCTTGTAGCAGCGTCGTGACGAGAGCGCATCATAGACGTCTGCCAGGGCTACAATCCGTCCGAAGAGCGGGATCTCCTTGCCCTGCTTTCCGCGGGCCCCACCTCCTTCGAGATCATATCCGGGCAGCGGTTTTAGTGTCGTTGGGTCGATATGCCCAGGATAACCCGTGCCGTCCCAGCGCTCATGGTGGTTGAGCGCCACTATGCCGGCCGATTCGTCGAAGTCCGAGTAGATGTCCTTAAAGAGGTTGGCACCATACAACGTGTGCAGCTTCATTACCTGAAATTCCTCTGGAGTGAAACGGCCAGGTTTTTTCAGTATCGTGTCTGAGATGGCTACCTTGCCCACGTCGTGGAGCATGGCCGACATGCGTAATACGTCACGGTTCTTGTCTATTTCGTCTTGGGGCAGTCCATTTGTCATTGCCCAGGTTTCATAAAGAATGACGGCATAGGATGCGACCCGGTTGACATGGGGGCCGGTCTCTTTCGGGTCGCGAAGTTCCGCCATTTTGTTCATTCGCAGGATAATTTCGCGGGTCATTTTGGCGCGTTCGATTGCGTGTGCCGCATTATTGGCAAAATATTTTATGGTGTTGGCGTCGTCTTCGGCAAAAGGGATATATTCTCCTTTGTCGTCCATGGCATTGATCAGCTGCAACACACCAATGATGTCGCCGCGAAAGTTTTTCAGCGGGATGGTCAGCATCGATTTGGTGCGATAGTTGGTTATGTCATCGTATGAACGATTGAATGAGAAGGGGATAGAAGCATCAAGCTCGTACACATCGGAGATATTAAGGATTGTGCCGTTAGCAGCTACATGGCCGGCAATCGATTGGTTGCTGATCGGAACGCTGAAAGTGGCATATGGTAGTTTTCGTCCCAAAGGCAGTTTTCTTTGCAGGGTGTCGTTCTGGGCATAACTGAAACGGAGGTTTTCCCCCTCCTTGACATAGATGGACCCTGCATCGCAGCTGGTAAATTTGCGTGCTTCTCCCAGGATTTTTTCCAGGAGCAGGTCTATGTCCTTTATTTGGGAAAATTCGAAGCCGAGATTAAGGATTTTGTGCAAATCGGCGTATTGGTTTGACATAGGGTTACCCCCACCAAGATGTGAGTTCGCATTGTATGCGCATACAAAGATTTTAACAAGAAAAACCTTGAAATATCACAATGATGTATTGTTTGATAATTTTAATACAGCGCGGTTTACAATTGCGATTTGTGTAGTAATATAATTCAAACGAGTTAGTACGGTCAGGTGATGTCTCAAGCTTGCCACTTATTGCAGCGTTTGTCTGAATAGCCCCTTCCAATTGCTTCACTCTCCGGATTCGCGTGTGGTGCGTGTGTACGAAAGGCCTGCATTATGATCGAGAAGAGACAGAACATAAGGATCGGATGCTTTACGAAGTGTGTCCTATATTACAATGAATCCAAGTACTGGTGCATTCTGGAAAACATTTCTTTCACCGGTGCCCTCATCAGAATGTGCGGAACGATTCCAGTCGGAATACGCGCAGGAGATAAGTGCAGTTTGATTTTAAACAATGACCCGGTTTTCAGTTCCGGAGAGCACAACAGCAAAATAGCCCGCCTCAACTCCCCCAGAATCGGATTATGCTTCCTTAAACGGGATGCATCTGACTCCTGAATATATTCAGGGCATTTAACTGCTGCAGACTCCGTATGCATCTTCAATTCAAATAGCCGATGTCCTATCGCTTAAGTGTCCATAGATTCAGCGAAAGCTTTCATGGGCTGTTCACCAGGTTTGATAGATTGGACTCTACCGGGATTGGAAACTCATTTCAGCGGCGCTTTGGTCTTTACTTTTTACCCAAAATATGCACAATCTTCGAAGTTAAAAGTTTTGGTGTAGTCCGGTAAAACACAATAATTACAAGTCGTTATGTTGTGCGTGGTGTTTGCGTTGATTAAATGATTATGGAGGAGTTTATGGCCCTTCGCTTCAGCATCGCATCATTTATTCTGTGTACCATATTGTTTGCTGTGTTGAAGTGCGCCGATGCCAATGCCGCGGCAACCGGGTCAGTCCTGGAACAGTCCATGTCGGAAACTTTGGATCTGTGGCGTGAAGGACGATTTGAACAACTCTACGAGAGTTTGTCCCACCGCGGCAGAACCACCAAGGAAAATTTTATTGCAAGGATGCGCGAAACAACAATAAGGCCGGCATGCTGCTGGCAGAAGCTCCAGAACTTCAGGGTAATGCATGAAAAGCGCAACGAGGCCACGGTCTATGTCAAGGTCAACCTCGAAGGAACCCCAGGGCCGGTGGACTCCAGTACCCGCGACTTCAAGCTCTCACTGGAGGATGGAGGATGGAAGATGCAGTTGAATGACATCCTCAGCCTGGCCGGCATTACCGGGAAAAAAGGCAAGGGTTCTCGCCACAAGAACAATATCATTACGTCGCCCTATCAATAACTGCGGCCAGGGAGAAATAATCATGGAACAGCTCAGATCAACACCGCTTTGCAGCCGGCACGAAGCTATCAAGGCGCTGATGGCTCCGTTCGGCGGTTGGAACATGCCGATCCAGTATGAAGGGATCATTGCCGAGCACAAGTGGTGCCGGGAGCAGGCCGCGCTCTTCGATATCTGCCATATGGGAGAGTTTCTCTACCAGGGTGATTTTGAGGCCGGCGGCTTGGAAGACGTCTTTACGTTTTCGGTGAAATCGATCCCGATCGGACGTTCGCGCTATGGCTTCCTGCTTAACGAGAAGGGCGGCATCATCGATGATCTGATTGTCTTCCGCCTGGCCGAAGACAGGGCCATGATCGTGGTCAATGCCGCAACATCCGACAATGATTTCAGTGTCATCAAGTCCCGTCTGCATGGCGGTGACTTTACCGATATCTCGGCCGACACGGGCAAGCTGGATATTCAGGGACCACATTCCAGGGACGTAATGACTGCGGCCTTTGGCGCCGGCATCGCCCAACTCCCTTATTTCAAGTTTACAACAATGGAAATTCTCGGCTGCGAAGCCATAGTAAGCCGCACCGGCTATACCGGCGAACTGGGCTATGAAATCTTTCTGCCCGCTGCCAAGGCCGGGGAGCTGTGGGATCTGCTGTTGAAAGATGGCAGGGTAAGGCCGGCCGGCTTGGGCGCGCGTGACGTATTGCGTCTGGAAGTCGGTTACTCCCTTTACGGCAGCGACATTGATGAGTCCACGACGCCATTGGAGGCGGACTTGGAAGGATTTGTCAACTTTGAAAAGAATTTCGTCGGCAAGGAAGCGCTGCTGCGCCAGAAACAACAGGGGGTGCCGCGAAAAAAGGTGGCCTTCGAGGTCATCGGCCGCCGTTCCCCGCGCCACCACTACCAGCTTTGCCAGGAGGCAGGGTCTGTCGGGAGTGTGACCAGCGGTGTGTTTTCGCCTATGCTTGGCTGCGGTATCGGCCTGGGGTATGTAAAGCCGGAGGCAGCGGTGATCGGTGCGCCGCTCACCATTCAGCATGATCGGATCAGCATGGAGGCGACGGTTTGTCAATTGCCTTTTTATCGGGGCGGATCCTTGAGATCCTGATATTGATTACAGTGGCCAAGACACCATAAGGGATAGTTACGTTGTATATATTGAATACCGGGAGGAAGAATATGAGCATGTATTTCACCAAAGAACACGAATGGGTCAAGGTTAAAGACGGGATCGGCGCGGTCGGCATCAGCGAACACGCGGCCCATGAACTGGGGGATGTGACCTTTGTCGAGCTGCCAAAGATAGGCGCAGTCGTCAAACAGTTCGCAGTGTTGGGAAGCATTGAGTCGGTCAAGGCTGCCAGCGATATCTATGCCCCGATTTCCGGGAAGGTGGTCAAGATCAACGAAATCTTGAACAGCAGCCCAGAGATTGTCAACGAGAGCGCCGAGGATGCGGGCTGGATGGCCTGGATCGAGATCGCCGACGAGTCGGAACTGAAGAACCTGATGACCAGCGAGCAGTACGGAGAATACCTGAAAACTCTGTAGGCGTTGGCTGCTCCACCAGAGTGTCATGTTGCATTGGGCGACCCAACGGGTCGCCCCTACCATTTTTGGGAGAATACCATGAACGAAAGCCATTACTGCCCACATTCGCCGGAGGAAATCAGCGAGATGCTCGCGGCAATCGGGGTTTCAAGCGTCGAGGAACTCTTCGCTCCGATCCCCTCCGACTTGAGGGCCAAGACCTTCAACATCCCCCCCGGCATGTCCGAGTTCGAAACCTATGCCAGGATGCAGGCCATAGTAGCCGACAACAGCAAATCAATGCTCAATTTCATCGGCGGCGGGTTCTACGATCACATCATCCCGTCCGTGGTTGATCATCTGTCGGGCCGCTCCGAGTTCTATACCGCCTATACGCCCTATCAGCCGGAATGTTCCCAGGGGACGCTGCAGGCCCTGTTCGAGTATCAGACAGCCATCTGCCGCCTGACAGGGATGGATGTGAGCAACGCTTCACTCTACGACGGCGCCACTGCCTGTGCCGAGGCCGCCATGATGGCCCTGCGCGTGACCGGCAGGAACAGGATCGTGGTTGACGGCTGTGTCAATCCATTTTCCCGCCAGGTGCTGAAAACCTATCTTTACAACCTCAAGGTGGAGGTGGTGGAGATCGCGCCCCTGGATGGCACGCTCAACCGGGACGAACTGGCTAAGGCACTGGACGACAGCGTGGCGGCGGTTCTGGTTCAAAACCCCAATTTCTTCGGCTGTGTGGAGGATTTCAGCGCAATTGCGGATCAGGTTCATGGTGCCGGTGCCCTCCTGGTGGCCTCGGTCTATCCGGTCTCCCTTGGAATACTCAAGACACCAGCCGGGATGGGCGCCGATATCGCAGTGGGTGACGGCCAGAGCCTGGGTAATCCACTTTCCTTCGGCGGACCTTCCTTCGGCTTCATCGCCGCCAAAAAGGCTTTGATCCGCAACATGCCGGGCAGGATCATCGGCGAAACCATCGACAAGCAGGGGCGCCGCGGCTATGTTCTGACCCTGCAGGCGCGCGAACAGCATATCAAGCGCCACAAGGCCACATCCAACATCTGCAGCAACCAGGGATTATACGCTCTGCGCGGCCTGATATTCCTGTCATCGATCGGCAAGCAGGGCCTGGCCGAGATGGCCCGTCTCAATCGTGACAAGGCGGAGTATGCCAAGGCCCAACTGGCCGACATCCCAGGCGTGACGGTGTTGCAAAGCGCCCCTACCTTCAACGAATTTACGGTATTTCTGCCCAGGCCTGCCGCGGCAGTAGTGGCGGACCTGCTCAAGCATGGTCTTGCCGCTGGTGTGCCGTTGGGTGATTACTACGAAGACTCGGCCAATGCCCTGGTGGTAACGGTAACCGAGAAACGGACCAGGAAGGAAATCGATCACCTGGCCAAGGAACTGGAGGCGGCGTTATGCAACTGATCTACGAAAAATCTACACCCGGCCGGAACGGCGTGAGATTGCCTGCCTCGGATGTGCCGGCAGCGGCGGCTCTGCCCGAAAGCCTGCTCCGCACCGAGGCCGCCGGTCTGCCGGAAGTTTCGGAACTGGATCTGGTACGGCACTTTACCATTCTTTCCCAGCGGAACTTCTCGGTGGATACCAACTTCTATCCCCTGGGGTCCTGCACCATGAAGTACAACGCCAAGGTGCTGGAAAATGCGGCGGCCCTGTTCGCACCCTTTCATCCCATGACGGCACTGCTGCCGCAGGGCGCTGCCTGCTGCCAGGGGACCCTGGGCATGCTTTACGACCTGGGACAGATGCTGGCCGATATTACGGGCATGGATGAAGTCACCACCCAGCCCCTGGCCGGTGCCCATGGCGAAATGACCGGCATCATGCTGATCTCCGCCTATCACAAGGCAAAGGGCAACAAAAAGAAATATGTGCTTGTGCCCGACTCCTCCCACGGCACCAACCCGGCCTCGGCAGCCATGGCCGGTTACGAGATCATCACGGTGCCGACCGCACCCTATGGCGACATGGACCTGGAGTTGTTCAAGAAGGCCATGAACAGCGAAGTGGCGGCCGTGATGATGACCTGTCCCAATACCCTGGGGCTGTTCAATCCCCACATCAAGGAAATCAGCGACATTGCCCATTCCCATGATGCCCTGATGTATTATGACGGGGCCAACCTGAATGCCATCATGGGCAAGGTAAAGCCGGGCGATGTGGGCTTCGACGTGGTCCACGTAAATCTGCACAAAACCTTTGGAACGCCCCATGGCGGCGGCGGTCCGGGGGCCGGGCCGGTGGGGGTCAAGAAGTCGCTGATCCCTTTCCTGCCGCAGCCGCGGATCGTTATGGACGGGGAGGGACAGTTTCTGCTGGAGACCGCCAATCAGCTCTCCATTGGCCGCACCGCCAATTTCTTCGGCAACTTTGGCGTGATGGTCAAGGCCTATGCCTACATCATCATGCTCGGCCGTCAAGGGCTGATCCAAGTATCGGAACAGGCGGTTCTCAACGCCAATTACATCAAGGAAAAGCTCAAGGCTTACTACGATGTCCCCTATGATATGACCTGCATGCACGAATGCGTTTTCTCGGCATCCAAGCAACTGGCCCATGGCGTGCACGCCATCGATATCGCCAAGTACCTGATCGACAAGGGTTACCACCCTCCCACGGTCTATTTCCCGATGATCGTCAAGGAGGCCATCATGATCGAGCCGACCGAGACGGAGAGCAAGGCCACCATGGATGCCTTCATCCAGGTGATGATCGAGGCGGCCCAGGTTGCCGAGACTGATCCCCAGGCGTTGCATGATGCGCCGCTGACCATGCCCATCGGCAGGCTGGACGAGACCAAGGCGGCCAGGGAGCAGAACGTCTGCTGCCAGTGGTGAAATGAAACTGTATTTTCGCATTACCGGGTATGGGAATAAATGACTGAAGTAGCTTCAATGTGGCGCCTCATCGATACCGGCCCGTTGCCGGGCCCTGACAATATGGCCATCGATGAGGCGCTTCTGCGTTCTTTCGACCCGCGAACATCGCCGCCCGTCCTGCGGCTTTACGGCTGGCAACCGGCAGCCCTGTCCCTGGGGAGATTCCAGAAGTGTGCGGAAGTGCTGGACCTGGAGCGCTGTCAGGCCGATCATATTCCCATAGTACGGCGGATTACCGGCGGCGGCGTGATCTATCATGCCGATGAACTGACCTACAGCATCGTTTGCGGCCCGGACCAGATCCCGCCGGCATCATCGGTCAAGGACTCCTTCCGGGTGCTCACCGGATTCCTCCTGGCCTTTTACCGCTTGCTCGGGCTGGAAGCGGCTTATGCTGCCGATGCCCTGCCCGATGGCACAATGCTGGGCGAGCGGACCCCATTCTGTTTTGCCGGCAAAGAGAGCTTCGACATCCTCATAGATGGCGCCAAGATCGGCGGCAATGCCCAGCGCCGGGTGAAAGGGGCCATCTTCCAGCATGGCTCTATCCCATTGGAAAACCGGGCCGGGACCGGGCTGTCGTATATGAAGGAGCGGTCGTTGGCACATGCGCAGGGTGCCACGAGTCTCGCCGATTGTGGCATTTTCGGCCATGATTGCTTGCCGCGGCTGCTTGCGGAGTCATTCGAAAAATATTTTTCCGTGAATTTTTATGCCGAGGGGCTGTCGCAGTCAGAGCAACAACTGGCTGCCGAACTCCTTGTACAGAAGTATTCGACAAATCTATGGAACCTGGATGGGGTGGGGTAGTGGACATTCATCGCAAGCCGGAGTGGCTGCAAAAAAAGGTTAATCCCGGCGAACAGGCCGGCATGCGCCAATTGCTGGGAGAACTTAGGCTGAACACGGTCTGCCAGCAGGCCCTGTGCCCCAATATCTCGGAGTGTTTTTCTTGCGGCCAGGCCACCTTCCTGATCCTGGGCAGGAATTGCACCCGGCAGTGCACCTTCTGCAACGTGGAGAAGAATCCTCCGACAGCGCCGGATAAGGATGAACCGGGCAGGGTGGCCGAGGCGGTGGCCCGCTTGAAGTTGTCCCATGTGGTGATCACCAGCCCGACCCGCGATGACCTGCCCGACAATGGGGCAGGGCTGTATGCCGCCACGGTGGCGGCCATACGGTCAGTTTCTCCCGGCACCCGGATAGAACTGCTGATCCCGGATTTCCAGGGCCAACGGCAGGATATCGGGTGCGTTGTGGCGTCCCGTCCCGATATATTGGCCCACAATGTTGAGACCGTACCGCGGCTGTACCGGATTCGCAGCGGTTCCGATTATGGCCGTTCCCTGGGAGTTCTGCGGCTGTGCAACGAACTGGCGCCGGACATTCGCACCAAGTCCGGGATCATGCTGGGGATGGGGGAGACGGAGATCGAGGTTTTACATGTTTTTGACGATCTGAGGCAGGCCGGCTGCGCCTATCTCAGTATCGGCCAGTATCTGGCACCCAGTCGCCGGCATTTTCCTGTCCAGGAATATGTGCGGCCCGAGGTGTTCGCAAATTTGCGGGAAAAGGCATTGGGCATGGGATTTTGCCATGTGGAGAGCGGTCCCTATGTGCGCAGTTCCTATCATGCCGGACAATATGTCCCATAGAATTAAAAAAAGCCGGCGAATTCGTCGGCTTTTTAAATCATGCATGAAGCAGGATCAGGCGTAGGTCGAAAAAATGTAATCGCTCACACTTTGTGGCTGCTGATTGGTTTGGACACTCTGGGCCAGTAAATTTGCCAACTGATTCTGCTGGTCTGCGGCCTGCTTTATCATTGAAGTAGACATTGCCTGCTGCGTCTGGGCGGTTTTCATAAGTAGTGATGCACCTGCTATCGCGTTTATGTCCATTGCGCACCCTCCTTGAATGGTTTCATTATCCCAGCAAATAAATATTGTTGCAAGTGTCGATTTTAATTTCGCCGGTGGCCCGGTGCCATTAAGCGCAATTTGACTTTTATGTCTTGCGTGGTATTTGAGGAGGTGAACTCCAATTCCATTAAAATTGGTTCCCAAGGCAAAAAGCCTGAAAAAGAATATAACTATTGCCGAAACATATCGTGTTACGACTCGGCTTTATGGGAAGGAAAACAGAGCCACAAAGATCTATTCATCATAATTGAGATAATCTCGTCACGCTGTAATTGCATTACCCTCCAGTCCGCAAGTGATTATTACCTGGCAGTGATGAAGGGGCATGGTATGAACAGGCGGCAATCATTGTCTATTAGAGCATATATCTTGCTCCTGATCATCGCTATGACACTCGTGCCGTCCGGGCTTATTGTCTTTACTGCCTTGCATCAACGAAATGATGACTTACATGTCGCAACGCAACTTGCGGAAGATTTCACTAGTGAAGTCAGTAAAAAACAAGACATTCTGCTTGCGAGCGCTGAACAATTACTAGCCTGTCTCGCCTTTATCCCAAGCGTACAAAACCACGATGCCAGTGCAACAAATGTCCTTCTGGCAGCTCTCGTCAAAAAAGTTCCCGAGATCACCAATATCCTTATTGCAGAATCAACAGGGCTTGTCTGGGCATCGGCACTCCCGATGCGCAACATCATCTGGGCCAATGACAGGAGATTTTTCAAAAATGCCATTGCGACTGGGAATTTTTCCTCAGGAGAATTTACGATCGGGAGGATCAAGAATATCCCTGCCATCAGTTTTGGCTACCCCATAAAGGATCAATCCGGAAAGATCCTGGACGTTGCCATCATATCCTTTGACCTTACTCCCACAAACAATATGCTCAAGATGAAAAAATATCCTGATTTCATGAATCTTGTGATGACAGATCACAATGGCACAATTCTTTTCAACGCAACGAATCCCGAATATATCGGCAAACAGGAGAACCCCGAGATCTTCAAGCGCATGGCCGAAGGCCCGGTTAATGGAACCTTTGAAGCTGTGGGTATTACCGGCAAGGATCGTTATTTTGCCTATCAGAAGCTTTATCTCGACAAAGAGCAAACGCCCTACATGTATGTTCGATCCGGTATCCTGAAAAAAACGGTTACAAGAAAAACCTGGAACAACCTGATCCTCCATGTGGGCATGATGACCTCGTTTATGGTTCTGGCCATTGGTTTTGCCCTCTATTTCAGCAAGCGCAACCTGGTGGACAAAATTGCCGCCCTTCGGAATGCCACGCAAAAGATTGCTCAAGGAGATCTCAATATCCATGTTTCCGATTCTGTCTCCGGTGGAGAACTGGATGAACTGGGGGATTCATTCGATGTCATGGCCCAACGGTTGGCTGACGATATTGCCGAACGCAAACGGGTGGAAGACGAGCGCCAGGGGAATCTGCTTTTCATCGAAACTTTGCTGAAAAATGCCCCGGTAGGAATCCGCGTCTTTGATGGCGAGTCCGGTAAATGCCTGCTAGTGAACCAGGTCGCCGCCGATATTTCCGGCGGGGATATGGAAGTCTTGCAAAGGCAGAACTTTCGGGAGCTCGACTCATGGCAGCGAAGCGGGCTCATGGAAATTGCCAAAGCTGTCTTGGCCGATGGCTGCGCCCGCACGGCGGAAATCGACATGCTGACCTCCTTTGGCAAGCAGATTTCCGTTGCATACATAGTTTCGAGTTTTATGGTAATAGACCGGCCCCATCTGCTTGTCATAGGCAGGGATATCACCGCGGAAAAACAGCTCATCGACAAGAACCGGAAAATGGAAATTCAGATGCAACACGTGCAAAAGTTGGAAAGCATGGGGGCGCTGGCAGGCGGAATAGCACATGATTTCAATAATATCCTCATGGCGATTCTTGGAAACGCGGAGCTGGCGCTGATGCGCCTCGCCCCGGAAACCCCCGTGCGCAACAATCTGCGGCAGATTGAAAAGGCTGCACAGCGTGCCGCCGACCTTGCCCAACAGATGCTGGCGTATTCCGGTAAGGGCAGTTTCGTTATCGAACTAATCGACATCAATGACTTGATCATGGAGATGAACCACATCCTGGAAATATCAGTCTCAAAGAAGGCATTCATGTCCCTGAACCTGGCCAGGAACCTGCCGCTATTCGAGGGGGACGGGACCCAGATCAGTCAGATCATCATGAACCTGATCATAAATGCTTCCGAGGCAATCGGCGAAGCGAGTGGAGAAATTTCCGTGACCACCGGATCCGTTTATTGCGAACAGTCGTATCTATCAAGAATTTGGCCCTACGACAAGCTTGAAGAGGGGTATTACATCTTCTTCGAGATCGCCGATAACGGATGCGGCATGGACCAGGATACATTGACCAAGATATTTGATCCTTTCTTCTCCACAAAGTTTACCGGCCGCGGGCTTGGTTTGGCGGCGGTGCTCGGAATTGTCCGCGGGCATCATGGCGCCATCGCCATCTCCAGTGTCCCCGGCAAGGGAACCCAATTCAAGGTGCTGCTCCCGGCAATAGAGAATACTTCCGGCCAATCGTTGCCGGAAGCTGCACCTGCCTCTCCATCGGTTGGTTCTGGCACCATCTTGCTGGTGGACGATGAGGAATCCATTCTTACACTTGGCAGGGAAGTCCTTGAAGAATTGGGCTATAGCGTGCTTGCGGCGGAAAATGGAATTGTCGCCTTGGAGCTTTTCAAGGAACATAAGGAAGAAATCGAATGTGTCATACTTGATATGACCATGCCCATCCTGGATGGAGAACAGACCTTGCGTGAGTTACGGCTCATCGACCAGGGAGTCAGGGTAATTTTGTCGAGTGGCTTCAATGAGCAGGATATCATCCGCAAATTTGTCGGCACAAGGCCGGCAGGATTTATAAAAAAGCCGTACAAGCTTTTGGATCTGAGCAGGATACTGCGGAAAGTTATCGCGTGATACGGACTTTCACGAAGATACCGGCAAGGCGATATTCCACTTTGATAGGTCGCGCTGTTATGCTAAATTTCGATTGTGATCGAAAAGAACCATGAATACTGGATGCAAAAGGCTATTGCCGAGGCCGGAAAGGCGCAGTCCAAGGATGAGGTCCCGATCGGTTGCGTTATTGTCCGCGATGGCAAGGTCATCGCCCGGGGGCACAACCTGCGCGAGTCGGCCCAGGACCCGTCCGCCCATGCCGAATTGATCGCCATCAGAAAAGCTGCCAGGAAACTCGGTTCCTGGCGTTTGCTGGAAACCACCCTCTATGTCACCCTGGAACCTTGCCTCATGTGCATGGGGGCCATTATCCTTGCCCGCATACCAACCGTTGTTTTCGGCTGTTTCGACCCCAAGGGCGGAGCGGCAGGCTCGCTCTATGACCTATCCACCGACTCCCGCCTCAATCACAGCGTCCAAATCGTCTCGCCGATCCTGGAAAATGAATGCTCTACACTTTTAAGCAGCTTTTTTTCCGGGCTTCGACAACGAAAAAAGGCGCTTGCCAAGCCATAATACCTGTTGATCCGCAAACAATTTGTTTTGATTATTATGTATAGCGATAGTATGATAATTATATTTTGCGAGGTGATCGAATGTTTCGATTGTTACGCCATGTGGCGATATGTCTTTGTACCAGCATTCTTTTAGCCCAGCCCGCCCTTGCCGTAAAAGTGAACAGCCCGGCCCCTGATTTTACCTTGAAGGATACGAACGGGCGGGAGGTTACCTTGGCTGGACAGCGGGGCAAGGCTGTTATTCTCAACTTCTGGTCAACCACTTGCGCACCTTGTGTTGCCGAGATTCCCGGCCTCAATACTCTTTACCGCGAGTTGAACGGGCATGGACTGGTGGTTATCGGCATTGCCCTCGATGGGTCAGCCGGGCCTGTCCGTGAGCTGATTGCCTGCCTGCGACTTGCTTACCCGATTGTTCTGGACAGTGATAAAGAGGTCTATTTCGACAGCTATGGCTTGTTTGGGCAGCCGATCAGCGTTCTTGTCGACCGGAACGGAACCGTAGTGGAACAGATCATTGGCCAGGTGGATTGGCTGTCACCAAAAATACGGCAAAAGGTTCAAAACCTGCTGAAAGGACGGTAACATGAGACGAATCATATCCGTGGGTGTACTCGCACTGGCTGTTTCGGCCCTGGTCGGGTGCAGCAGTTCCAACTTTTTGGTCTACAAGGATGCCAAGCATTTCTTTGTCACCAGCAACGGAGATACATTGAAAAAGATGCTCTGCGATTCCGGTGACATGGACCGGATCGTCAAGGACTCCAAGTTGCCGGAGCCGCTGCAGAAGGAGTTGAAGGATGAGGTCTGCGCCTCCAAAAAGGTCAAGGAGCGACTGCTGGCTACCTTGGGAGGTATGACCAAGGAGCAGCGCAAGGCGCTGAAGCTGGCCTTCCAGTTGAACGGTTACGACATCAATGTCGTGGCAAATTGTTGAGGGAGCGGTTACTAGCGTCCGGTCGGGCGCTTAATGGTTTGATCTGATTTTCTCGTACTCTTGGGGCGTGTTGATATTGCGGAATGAATCAACCGCCCCTTTGATTCCTTCTATTTCATCCCAGCTCACCTTCCTGGTCCTGATCCTGTCGTACAATAGACGGATGCTCTTGTTGCCCCGCTTCAAGGCGGTTTCGATTTCATTCAGGGCTGAGCGGGCGTAAAGCGCGTGAAGCGGTTCCGGATATCCGGCCTCTGTCATGGGGACAACCGCGTCCCACTCTCCTTCGATCCTGCAAAGGTGGCGGAGCAGCACAGGGTTGAGCATGGGCATGTCGCAGGCAACAACAAAGACCTTTGGGGTCGTGCTGTGCAGCAGTGCCGAATGCAGCCCCGCGATAGACCCTTCACCCGGCAGTATATCGGGCACCTTGCGGCAGGGGATGAAGGCGTATGCTTCCGGGTTGTTGGTGACGATGATTACCTCCCGGAACAGGGTGGCAAGTTTGTGGTAGATCACTTCAATGATGGCTATGCCGTCAAGCGTCAGCAGTGACTTGTCGCTCCCCATGCGGCTGGAGGTCCCGCCCGCCAGGATCGCGCCGGTAACACCTTCTATCTTGTCGCTGTCAGGGTATTCGTCGGTCATGTCGGCATGGTTGAAGTCGTGATGTTGAGGATGATTGGTTCAAGAAAAAAGGGGAGAGCGATAAACGCTTTCCCCTTTTTGCAATAACGGGAGCTCTAAAGATCAGCCGGCCAGGCCAAAGGTTTCATGAAGAACGCGCACGGCCAGTTCGGTGTACTTTTCGTCGATGGCAACGGCTACTTTGATTTCGGAGGTCGAAATCATCTGGATGTTGATATTGTTGGCAGCCAGGGCGGAAAACATCTTGGTGGCAACGCCTGCGTGGCTGCGCATGCCCAATCCGACAATGGACACCTTGCTGATGTTTTCATCGGCAATGACCTCTTTGGCCTGAACCTCTTTGGCAACCTCGTTGGTAATCAGCAGGGCCTGCTTCAGGTCGGCCTTGGTTACGGTAAATGTGAAGTCGGTCATTCCCTCTTGACTGACATTCTGGACGATCATATCCACCGAGATGGCGGCATCTGACAGCGGGGTAAGGATTTTGGCTGCAATGCCGGGCTTATCCGGAACCCCCATGACGGCGATTTTGGCCTCATTCTTGTCGTATGCTACCCCTGAAACGAGAATTCCTTCCATATCCTTATCCTCCCTGGTAACCATGGTACCGGTATTTTCGTTAAGACTTGAACGGACATGTACGTCCACATCGTATTTCTTGGCAAACTCCACGGAGCGGATCTGCAGGACCTTGGCGCCAAGACTGGCCAGTTCGAGCATTTCGTCGTAGGAGATTTTCTCTATCTTGCGGGCTTCCTTGCAGATATTGGGGTCAGTGGTGTAGACGCCGTCAACATCGGTGTAGATCTCGCAGACATCTGCCTTGAGCGCAGCTGCAATGGCCACGGCCGAGGTGTCCGAACCGCCGCGCCCCAGGGTGGTGACATTGCCGGCGGCATCAATCCCCTGGAAACCGGCCACAATGACAATGCTCCCATCCTTGAGGTCCGCCCGGATGTTCTTGTCATCGATGCTCTCGATACGGGCCTTGGTGCTGGTGGTGTCAGTTACGATGGGTACCTGCCACCCCTGATATGATTTGGCCTTGTAGCCCAGCGACTTCAGGTGCATGGCCAAAAGACCTATGGTGACCTGCTCACCGGTGGCAACAACCACATCATATTCGCGGCCGTCCGGAATCTCGCTCATTTCATTGGCCAGTGCCACCAGTTTGTTGGTCTCGCCGGACATGGCGGAGACAACGACAATCAGATCGTTTCCGGCATCATAGGTTTTGATGATTCGTTTGGCGACATTCTTGATGCGATCGGTTGTGCCGACCGAAGTACCGCCGTATTTCTGGACTACAAGTGCCATACTGCTCTCCTTCGCATGAGTAGTAATACTGTTTGTATTTCTTGAATACAGTGCAGTAGAACAAAAATTGCAGAGTGACTGAGCTCTATATCAGAAATTGGCCTTTCAGGTCAAAGGAAATTTAAATTTCGCCAACGTGGCAAATCGGGCAAGCAGAGCCTCCGACTCTTGGCCTGCAGCTTCGAACACTACCCGTCGCTGGTCATCGCCGCAATGTTCGAAGGTAACAGCCAGATGATCCTTGGGCAACAGCTCTTCCAGGCGCTCGGACCATTCGATAATACAGATGCCATCACCCTGCAGATATTCTTCAAAACCAAGTTCGGCGATTTCGTTATCGCCGGACAGTCGGTAAAAGTCGAAATGATAAACCGGGACAGTGCCTGGATATTCGTTCATTATGGCAAAGGTGGGACTTGCCACCAGGTGAGCGCTTTCAGGCGCGGCCGCACTTGCGATGCCGCAGGTAAAACATGTTTTGCCGCCCCCCAATTCGCCACGTAACGCAACCAGGCTCCCACGGGGCAGAATGGAGCCCAGCTGCCGCCCCATTGCTTCGGTCTCTCCAGGCGAGCAGGAGAGAATTACCAAGCGCTTCATGTTGGTATCATATTGCGAATGATATCGATGCGGGATACGATCCCCACCAGTTTTCCAGCCACGGTCACCGGCAAGGCGTGCAGCTTGTTGTTGCTCATGACGTCGGCTGCGGAGCTGATCCCTTCGGAAGGGGCGACTGTCTTGATATCTTTTGTGTAAATCTCACCGACCGTCTGGGCGGTCATCCTTTGCAGTTCGCGCTCCAGGGTCCGTTCACCCTCCAGGGGGATTACCCAGTCAAACACCGAAATTACCGTGGGTATGTGCAGATTCTTCCCTTGTTCCACCAAGTCCGATTCGGTCACGATTCCAACCAGGTTGCCATCGTCATCAATAACCGGCAGGGTGCCGAAACGCCTTGTTTCGAAAATCTCGGCCAACTGGCGTATGGTGGTTTCGGGCTTTACGGTTACTACGTCTTTAGTCATGATATCTGCAACGGTTTGCATAGATGATCTCCTTGTTAATTTACACCATTCAGATAGTTACATTATACCAAACATGCTCAGATTGGAGAGCAAGGTGTTTTTCAGCATCTTGTTGAAGGCATAGGGCAGCCTCTCCTGGACATCCACGGCGCTGATGCCGATTTCACCCTTGTCTTCGGCCACCAGGTCGGCCGAGTAGCCATGGATAAAGACCCCCAGGCGGCAGGCATCTCCGGCGGAATAGCCTTGCCCCAGCAGCGAAGCGATGATGCCGGTCAGCACATCCCCCATGCCGCCGGTTGCCATGCCGGGATTGCCACTGCTGTTGATGGCGGCCGTGCCTTGCGGTGTGGCAATAATGGTGCGGGCTCCCTTGAGTACCAGATAGATGCCGTAGTTGCGTGCAAATTCCTGGGCTAGCGAGATGCGAACCGCCTCCACGTCAGGGACGGAGGTGCCAAGCAAGCGGGCCATTTCTCCCGGGTGCGGGGTAAGGACTACGTTGGCTGATTTTTTGCGCTTCAGGACGGTAATGTCTTCTGCCAGAGCATTCAGGGCATCGGCATCCAGGACCATGGGGATATCCGCAGATTCAAGCAAGGTCTGAACCAGGGCAACCGTTCCGGGGTTTCGGTCGATGCCCGGGCCGATAGCCAGTGCATCCTTGCCGGAGAGCAGTTTTTCGATGGTTGGAAAGGCTTGGCTTGACAGGTAGCCGCTGCCCGAATCCGGTAGCGGCACCGTCATGGCCTCGGTGGTCTTGACCTCCAGGATATGGTTCAGGCTCTCGGGGACCGCCAGGGTAACGAGCCCCGAACCGGCCCGGACTGCGCTGTTGGCGGAGAGTGAGGCGGCACCGGTCTTGCCGGGCGAACCGGCGATGATCAGACAATGCCCGAAATGACCTTTGTGCGCCTGCCTGTCACGGCGGCGCAACAGGGGGCGAATGAAATCCTGGTTGAGGAAATCATAGCCCATGACCGTTTCCATCAGCTGGGGCGGAATGCCGATATCCACCACAGTCAGCCTGCCGGTATGTTCTGCGCCCGGATATAGTACATGTCCCAGTTTGGCAAAGGCAAAGGTAACGGTGATATAGGCTCGTACCGCCTCTCCCAGTACCCTGCCGGTAGTCCCGTGGATGCCCGATGGAATGTCCACAGCCAGGATCGGTCGGCCCGAAGAGTTGAGCAGTTCTATCGCCTCTCGGTAGACACCAGTGACATCGCTGCGCAGACCGGTTCCCAACATGGCGTCAACGATCACGTCGGCCTGGAAGATATCATCCAGGTGCAGGGCCGTAAGCTGCCCTTCGTGGGGGCAGAAATTGATCATGTCAGGGGTTAGTTTTGCCAGGTTTACGGCGGCATCACCGGAGATCTGGTCCTGATCGGCCAAAATATAGACCTTGACGGTCCACCCTTTTTGTTTGAGCAGGCGGGCAACGACATAACCGTCGCCGCCGTTGTTGCCCTTGCCGGCAATGATCACAGCCCTGTTATTGCCCTTGAGCCCGAATTCGGAGACAATCGACTCCACACAACAGCGGCCGGCATTTTCCATCAGAGTCAGCCCTGGGATGCCGAGCTCCTCAATGGCCCGTTTGTCGATCTCCTGCATGGTATGTGCGGTAACAACTTTCATAGCGCCTCCAGAACCACCATTGCAATTGCATGACCCCCATCATGGGACAGGGATAAATAGATCTTGTCCAGACTCTTCTTGCCGAATATTTCCGATGCAGTGCCGGATAGGGTCAATTCCGGTTTCCCTTGTCCGTCTTTCACCACTTCCATTTCCTTCCAGGACATGCCGTCCCTCAGGCCGCTGCCGAGCGCTTTCAGAAAGGCCTCCTTGGCGGCGAAGCGGGCGGCGAAGCAGGCGGCGGCATCCTTTCTGGAGCTGCACAACTCATATTCCTGTGCTGTGAAAAGCCGGTGCAGCAGGGATGTATTGCCCTGGTCGACGAAACGCTGAAAGCGTTCGATGGAGACGATGTCAGTGCCGATGCCGTAGATCATGAATACTTGATCAACTCCACCATGTCCTTTACCGCCCGGTCGAGGCCAACCAGCACGGCCCGGGAGATGATCGAATGGCCGATGTTGTATTCCTCGATGCCGCCCAGGGATGCGATGGGCTTGATGTTGACGTAGTTCAGGCCGTGGCCGGCGTTGATCCCCAGACCGATCTTGGCGGCCAGCTTGATGGCTGTATCGATCTTTTCCAGTTCATGTCCCATGTCGGCCGTATTAAAGGCTTCGGCATAAGCTCCGGTGTGAATCTCGATATAATCGGCTCCGGTCTTGTTGGCTGCCTTGATCTGTTCCTGATTGGGGTCCACAAAGAGGCTGACGGAAATGCCGCCGTCGTGCAGCCGCTTAACGCTGTCGGTGATGGTCTTGAGGTTGAGGATAACGTCCAGCCCCCCCTCTGTGGTCAGCTCCAGCCGTTTCTCCGGTACCAGCGTGACCTGCTCCGGTTTGATCCTGAGGGCGATGCGCACCATTTCCTGGGTGGCGGCCATCTCAAGATTGAGCTTGGTCTTGACCGTTTGCCGCATGATCTCCAGGTCACGATCCTGAATGTGGCGGCGGTCCTCCCTCAGGTGGATGGTGATCCCTTCGGCACCGGCCAGTTCGCCTATGGCGGCCGCAATGACCGGATCGGGCTCCACTCCGCCGCGGGCCTGGCGCACGGTTGCCACGTGATCGACGTTTAATCCCAGTTTTGCCATGATCGATTCCTATCTTTCCCCGAGGTGCTGTTTCACAAGATCGGCGATCTCATTGGCCCAGCTGGTGATTTCATACTTGTCCTGCCCTTCCAGCATGACACGCAACAGCGGTTCGGTGCCGGAATAGCGGATCAGTACACGTCCCTCGTTGCCCAATTTTGATTCCACATCGCGAATGGCTTTTGCCACCGGTTCGATGGTCATGATGTCCTTTTTCTCGCTCACGCGGGTATTGACCAGCACCTGCGGCAACGGGATCATCACTTCGGCCAGCTCGGAGAGCGGTTTCCCTTCGCGGCGCATGACGGCCAGCAGTTGCAGGGCGGACAGGATACCGTCGCCGGTGGTATTGTAATCCAGGAAGATCATGTGCCCGGATTGCTCGCCACCCAGGTTGTAACCGCCGTTACGCATCTCCTCGACCACATATCGGTCGCCCACGGCGGTCTTCACGATCTTGCCGCCTGCCTTCCTGACGGCGATATCCAGGCCCATGTTGCTCATCACTGTGGCCACCAGGGTGTTCTGTTTGAGCACGTTGCGCTTGATCATGTCCGTGGCGCAGATGGCCATGATATGGTCGCCGTCAACCTCGTTGCCGAATTCGTCGCACACGATGACCCGGTCGGCGTCGCCATCCAGGGCAATACCGATATCGGCGCGATGCTGCTTGACCGCCTCGCTGATCACCTCCGGGTGGAGGGAACCGAAGCCGGCGTTGATATTGGTGCCGTTCGGCTTGACCCCTAAGGGGACCACCTCGGCCCCCAGTTCCTCGAAGACCGCCGGAGCCACCTTGTAGGCGGCGCCGTTGGCGCAGTCCAACACGATCTTGAGTCCCGAGAGATCCATGTCCTGGGGAAAGGTGTTTTTCAGGTAGACGATGTAGCGGCCGGCGGCATCGTCGATGCGGAAGGCCTTGCCAACCTCGGTGGCCGTGGGCCGCAGCGAGTCGATCTTGTTGGTTTCGATCAGGCGTTCGATCTTCAGTTCGATCTCGTCAGGCAGTTTGAAGCCGTCAGCGGAAAAGAACTTGATGCCGTTGTCCTGGAAGGCATTGTGGGAAGCTGAGATAACAACGCCGGCATCGGCCCGCATGGAGGAGGTGATGTTGGCGATACCCGGCGTGGGGAGCGGTCCCACCAGCAACACATCCACACCCATGGAGCAGATGCCGGCCACCAGTGCGTTTTCCAGCATATACCCGGAGAGGCGGGTGTCCTTGCCGATCACGATGCGGTGCCGCCGTTTGTTGGTGCTCTTGAAGATATAGGCCGCTGCCCGTCCCAACTGCATGGCCATCTCGATCGTCATTGGATAGACATTGGCTACGCCTCGTACCCCGTCGGTGCCGAATAGTTTTTTCACGGATGCTGATCTCCTTCCGATTGTCTGATTTGCGTCTTTACCAGGTTTATTTCCAGTGAAGCCGGAGAGATGCTGGTGACCTTGACCCCATCCGGCAATTTCAGGCTGGATTCCAGGTGCGGGAAAAGGGTTCTGCCGGGACCGATACCTCGCAGATCGAGCTTAAAGGCCCTATTTGACCGTCGTGCCCCCTCGATCAAAAGCGTTGGCCCGGACAAGGTGAAGCGGATTTCGCTAGGCAACTGCGAAGCCTGGGCATAACCGCTTGGCACATTCTGCAATTGCACCGGCAGGTTGAGCTCGACGTGGGTCTTGCGCGAGAATGACGTCAAGCCCCATATGCAGCATGCAACCATCAGGCTCAGAAGCTTGAGCTTCAGGTTGCGCGTGCAGCACCGCCTGAATATATCCGAAGCCGGTGATGCCATGGTCATGCTTCTCCCGTGACGGCGCTTCTTGGCGGCTGTTTGCCGTCAAAGGTCTTTCTGAGCATAGTGCGTATCTCGGATGGCTCTACATCGTAATTGATCTTGCCATCATGCACCAGTGATATCTTGCCGGTTTCCTCGGAAACAACCATGATCATGGCATCCACCATCTCCGACAAACCCAGGGCGGCACGGTGCCTTGTGCCAAAGCTCTTGGAGATGTCCGGATTCTGGGATAGTGGCAGCAGGCAGCCTGCCTTGGTCAGTTTCCCTTTCTGGATGATTACCGCACCGTCATGGATAGGGGAGTAGGGCAGAAAAATGGAGTTGAGCAATTCACTTGTGACCTTGGCATCGATCTCCGTACCGATCTCCAGAAGATGATCTATGGGCATCTGGCGGACAATAACGATCAAGGCGCCGATCTGTTTCGTAGCCATCTCACTGACTGCTTTGATCAGCTCTTCCACGGTTTCGGATGCTTCGTCGCTGATGCTGGGCTCGGTTTGCCGCCGCCCGGTCGCCAGCAGTGCCCTGCGGATGTCTCCCTGGAAGATGATCGCCAAGATGACCAGCGATGAGGAAAAAGTGTTGCGCAACAGCCAAGTGGTGGAATAAAAGCCCGAAAAAAGGGAAAGGTAGAAAGTAATGAAAAAGATCAACAGAACAATGAGTACCCTGACGGCTGTTTCCTTTTTCAGGAGAAGCGCGAGCTGGTATACCAGGACAGTCACGATAAGGATGTCACAGAGATCCAGTAAGGAAAAGCTGTCCAGAAGTTCGGGCATGGGCTTGTCTCAAATAGGGCGGTGTGCGGCGTGCAGCGGTTAAGATGCAAGTATAGCACTCAGGCGAGTTATGTGCACCGCATTCAACCGTTTAAAATGGCATGGGTCATGTCGGCCACATCCTTCATTTCGCGGACATCATGCACTCGCAGAATGGCTGCTCCGTTGGCGATTGCCAGGGCTACTGTCGCGGCAGTGCCGTAAGATCTATCGCCCGTGTCTCTCCCCAGGGTCGTGCCGATAAAGGATTTCCGGGATGTGCCTGACAGGATCGGCAACCCAAGGCACTGGAACTCCCGCAGGCGGCGCAGTACTTCGAGATTGGCAGCCGCGTCCTTGGCAAAACCGATTCCCGGATCGACGGCTAGTCTTGACCGTTCGACCCCCGCGGTCTCAGCCAGCTGAACTGAACTTTTCAGACCATTTGTAATCTCACCCAGCAGGTCGTCATAGCGTGTATCCTTGTGCATTACATCAGGTGTTCCCCGCGTATGCATCAAAACCGCCCCGGCGCCGGTACTTGCCGCCAGTGCGGCCATCTCTCCGTCGAAGGTGAAGCCGCTGATGTCGTTGATGATTTCGGCTCCGGCAGCCAGGGCTTCCCGGGCAACCCGGCTCTTCCAGGTGTCGATCGAGATGGCGCAGGCGATTTTGCCGTCCAGTTCTTTGAGAACCGGGATCACACGGCGCAGTTCTTCAGCCGTTTCCACCGGCTCTGCTCCAGGGCGGGTGCTTTCGCCGCCGATATCAATGATGTCGGCTCCCTGCTCAACCATCTCCAATGCCCTGTCGATAGCATGCCCAGGGTCAAAAAAACGATTTCCGTCGGAAAAGGAATTGGGCGTCACATTGAGAATCCCCATGATGAGCGGGCGCGTCAATGCCAATTCGCGACGGGCGGTTTTCCAGGATTTTGGCGAGACGGAAGCGTTTGCCAGGAGAACTTCCAGCTCCGCTGCCAGGGCCGGAAGTTCGAAGGATTGCTGCATGAGCTTGCTACAAAGCTGCTGAAGCTGTTCGTCGGTGCCGATCAGGATGAGGTTGATACCATCAATGCCGTCGGCAACGGTGCTGCTTGCCATGGCTGCTTCTCCGCCCAGCAAGAGCATTTCCCGCTTGAGGATCTTGGCCTGGTGGCAACGCAGTTCGCTGAGATGCACACAGCGTGTGAACATCCTGGATGCCATCCTGGCGATGCCGGCGGCGTCTACCCTGACACGATTCAGTTCCCGCCCCGCGTCGGCGGGTGTGGCAATAGCCAGTAACCTGGCCGAGAAGCGGCTGGACGGGGTAATGCTCAATTTAGGCCTGGACGTCCGCGTGCTGTTCAGGTTGTTCGCTGCTCTTTGCTTTGCACGGTTCGCTTGAATTGATGATTACATCAACCTCGGCTCCACTCAGGTTTTCCTTCTCGATCAGGCAAGCCGACAGGTTGTGAAGGTTCTGGATGTTTTCCTGCAGCAGGGTATAGGCACGTTCGTAGGCCTCGTCAACGATGCGCTTGATCTCGGCATCGATCTCGACGGCAGTGGCCTCGCTGTAGTTTTTGTGGGTGGACATCTCGCGACCCAGGAAGATCTGTTCGTCTTTCTTGCCAAAGGAGAGGGGCCCCATCTTATCGCTCATGCCCCACTCGCAGACCATCTTGCGGGCCATTTCCGTGGCCTGCTCAATATCATTGCCGGCGCCGGTGGTAAAGGTATTGAAGATGATCTGCTCGGCGGCGCGGCCACCCATCATGACGGCGATACGGGCCAGCAGGGCTTCGCGGGCGTAGCTGTGCTTGTCCTCGATCGGCAGTTGCATGGTAACGCCCAGGGCACGGCCGCGGGGGATGATGGATACCTTGTGGATCGGGTCGGTGCCCGGGATCATTTTAGCCACCAGGGTGTGGCCGGCTTCATGATAGGCAGTGCTATTCTTTTCTTCGTCGGAGATTACCATGCTGCGGCGCTCGACGCCCATCAATACCTTGTCCTTGGCATTATCGAAATCTGCGGATTCCACCAGGGTTTTGTCCGTACGTGCCGCCAGCAGGGCTGCCTCGTTGACCACGTTGGCCAGGTCCGCGCCGGAGAAGCCCGGTGTTCCGCGGGCGATTACCGCCAGATCAACATCAGGGGAAAGTGGCACTTTCTTGGCATGAACCTTCAGGATCATTTCACGGCCCTTGACATCGGGACGTGGAACAACCACCTGGCGGTCGAAGCGTCCGGGACGCAGCAGGGCCGGATCGAGCACGTCGGGGCGGTTGGTGGCGGCAATCAGGATGACGCCCTCGTTGGATTCGAAGCCGTCCATCTCCACAAGCAACTGGTTGAGGGTCTGCTCGCGCTCGTCATGACCGCCGCCCAGCCCGGCACCGCGGTGGCGACCAACGGCGTCGATCTCGTCGATGAAGATGATGCATGGCGCGCTCTTCTTGCCCTGTAGGAACAGGTCACGCACCCGGCTGGCGCCTACGCCCACGAACATTTCCACGAAGTCCGAGCCGGAGATGGAGAAGAATGGCACCCCGGCTTCGCCGGCAATGGCGCGGGCCAACAGGGTCTTGCCCGTACCCGGAGGGCCCATCAGCAGAACCCCTTTCGGGATGCGGCCCCCCAGTTTGGTGAACTTCTTGGGGTCTTTCAGGAAGGAGATGATCTCGTTCAATTCTTCCTTGGCTTCCTCGATGCCGGCCACATCCTCAAAGGTGATCTTGCCCTGGGCCTCGGTCAGCAACTTGGCGCGGCTCTTGCCGAACGACATGGCCTTGCCGCCCCCCACCTGCATCTGGCGCATGAAGAATATCCAGATCCCCACCAGGAGCAGGAGCGGGAACCAGGAAATGAAAATGGAGAACCAGGAGAACTTCTCTTCCTCGGGTTTGGCGTTTACGGTTACCTTTTTATCCAGAAGGGTTTTGGTGATGTCGGCGTCGGAAGGTTTGTAGGTGTGGAACTCCTTGCCGTCCTTGCCATCGAATTTACCGTAAATGTCGTTGCCCTGAATTGTTACGGAAGTGATCTTGCCCGTATCGACCTGGGAGATAAAGTCGCTGTAGTTGATTTTTTCTGCCGTTGGTCGCGGCTTGTTGAACATGTTGAAGAGCAGGATCATCATCAGGCTTATGACCAACCAGAGAGCAAGATTCTTATAAAATTGATTCACGGTAACCCCCGTAATGGAATGAGCTTTAAGCAGCGTTCAAACATTTATAACTAGCATTTTATATGCATATTTACAAGTTAATTGACGGGTGGAGTCTCATCCGCTTTGGGAGAAAACTGCGCTGACAAGATTGGATGACAGGCTGCTTACCCGCGACAGATGGGAGGTGCGCAGGCCACAGACCCAGATCAAGGTATCGTTACTGAAAACCAGGGGGATCTGTCTGCGTCGGGCAAGGGGGATTTTGGCCTCTATGAAGATCTCCTTGACCTTTTTGCTGTCGCTCATACCAAAGGGGACAATGCGATCGCCCGGCTGGAAGGTGCGGACGTGCCATGGAAATGGGGCTTGGTCAAGGTCGAATACAGCGGTGTCGGCAGGCAGATGGGACAGGTCCGCCAGTGCTGCCTGAACAGTGCTGATGGTCAGACGGCCGCCGTTTGGGATCTCGTAAACGCCTGGTCCGGTGATGATGCGCATTTCAGGATCGGCCCCCGCAGCTCCTTGGAGGGGAGGGGAGGGATGCAGTGGCTTATTGCTTGAGTTGGCGCATGGCGAGGAAGCGGATGCACGCTTGAGCAGGAGTGTCCCGTACTCTCTTATGGCCGTTATCCCCTGGGGCAGGTTCAGGGTTGCATTGGGCCTGGACGAGTCGGACAGCAGCTCAAGGGACTTGATATGCCGGCTGGTGAAATGATCCAGATTGCCCGCCAGCCGTTCCAGGGCCAGGCGGAAAACCCTGCGCCGCAGTGCTGCAGGTTCTGCTGCCAGGAGGGAAATGTCACAGGCCAGGCCTTGGTCGTTTGCCGAGCAGGCGCGCATCACGGCCTTTTCCGCTAACTGATCCAACAGTACGTCTTCATCTGCCAGCAAGGCAGCGGTTATGCCCAGTCGTTGCCGGATGGCAGGATTGTACCCTTCCAAAAGCGGCAGCAACTCATGGCGGATGCGGTTGCGCAGGAAATCGCCATCGCTGTTGCTGGCGTCCTCGCGCCAGGTCAATCCTCGCTCTTTCAGGTAGTTTTCGATCTCGGCCCTGGTGATGTCCAGCATGGGGCGAATGAAACCTCGGTCATTTCGGTATTGCATGCCGCTAAGCCCGCTTGGGCCGGAGCCCCGCATCAGGCGCATCAGAACGGTTTCAGCCTGGTCATCGGCATGGTGTGCCAGGGCAACCGCGGTTGCCCGCCATTTTTCCCGCAGCTCTTCGAAAAAGGCGATGCGCGCCCGCCGTCCGGCATCCTCCAGGTTGAGGCCCCGTTGTGCCGCCAATTCCTTCACGTCAATACGCATGGACTCGAAAGGCAGATCATGGCGGGTTGCCAGTTCGCGGGCGAATTGCTCATCGGCGTTCGAATCCTCGCCGCGCAGGCAGTGGTTGACGTGGGCCGCCACCAGTCGCGGCGCGAATCCGGGCAAGGTGGCAAGCAGGTCCAGCAGGGCAGTGGAGTCCGCTCCCCCGGAGATGGCGACGATCAGCGTGTCTTCAGGCTCGAAAAGGCGCTGTTCTCGGATCGTGCGGGCGATCCGCTTGCTAAGCTCTAACGATGTTCTGGTCACTTTTTGCCGGTCAGGGAGATGATTTCAGGGATGACCTGATGCATGGCGTCCTGCAGCGAGTGAAGCATGATCAGCTCCTTTTCCTCTGCCGTGGCCGACAATGGGACTGTTCTGCTGTCACGGGACGCTACCGAGAAGGTCTTGACCTTGACGCCTTTCAGGAATACATCCACGTTGAACCTGAGTTCTTGCTTGATTTCGTCGCTGATTGTTCCCTGGTTGACATTCAGGAAGGCGTTGATGTCGGTGATAAGGATGCCACGGTCACCAGAGGGAGGTGGGGAGGTGGCGTAGGCGGCGGTAAACCCAGAGCGTTTCAATTCGAGCAGCAGCGCCGCTGATATCCACTCGCCAATGCTGCGGTCAGAAAGGATGTTGGCCTGGGGCACACCATGGACGTTGTTGATGGTACCGATGACCCATTGGTCATGGCTGTTTCGGGTCGCGGAAGGCGGGTCCAGGCGTGCAACGGAGATCTCGCTGCCCTGTTTGACCGATGGTTGTGAGGTCGGGGTGTAGGTCAGCGCTATCTTCTGGTCCACCGTGGCGCAGCCGGCCAGTGCGGACAGAGCGAATAAAACCACTACAAGGGATGTCGTCAGGTGCGGAAATCTAATATTCATGGCAATTACCTCGCAGGCGTGGTGAAATTAAATATCAGGATTCATGCACAGGCTGCATTCATTGGTTTTGTATCGGTTCCCCAATGTGTCCTTGACTGCGTCCGTGCTGTTTTCTTCCTTGTCGCCTGTCAATCGTTTTTGAATATAACTTGATACGGAGAAATACTATATGCAAAAAAATCGCGAGAGGCAATTCCGCAGAAAAACGACTTGCCCGTGGTTGGGAAATGGATTATATTTTAATTAGTTCCAAAGAGGAGTTAAGCAACAATGTCGTCATCCATAAGTAATGCCACACAAACTCCTACCGATGTCGTGACTTTGCAGCAAGTACGACGCCCGTCCGCCCCCCGGAAAGAAACTCCATCCGGGAAAGCGCCCCAGCGTTCGACTGCGTCCAACATAACTCTACCCGAAGATGTCGTGACCCTCTCTACCTCCAGCAGGTCAAAGGCGGAAGCATCCCTCCTTGCCAAGAAAAAACCTTCTTTACCAGTGACTGCCGATGAAAAACAGGCCCTCTTGAGTGCCGGTTCGGACAAAAACGGATTTTCCATCCACGTTTAGCCATTATGGCTAGATCTTGTCTGTCCGGAACAGCATGTTCAACAGAAAGCTTATCAGGCTGAAAAACAGGGCGGCCAGGAAGGCGGTGGCGAATCCGGACACATGAAAACCCGTTACGAGGTGGGCGGCCAGATAGAATATAAAACCGTTTATCACCAGGGTAAACAACCCCAGGGTAACCACTGTCACCGGCAGGGTCAACAGTAGGATTATCGGCCGCAGAAAGACATTCAACAGTCCGATCACCAGGGTCCCAACCAACAGGTCGCGAAAATTGTCGATCCGGATGCCGGGTACCAGTTTCATCACGAAAAACAGGGCGAACGAATTCACCACCCATTTTAGCAATAGCCTTGTCATATATCCCTCACGCAGTACCGCTTACAGCCACTTTTTGCCCTTGAAATAGTAAACCATGCCCAAGGCAATGGCGACCATTACCCCCCACAGTACATAATAGCCGTCGTGCCATTCCAGTTCGGGCATGTGTTTGAAGTTCATGCCATAGACTCCGACCAGAAAGGTCAATGGCAAGAAGATCGTGCCGACCACGGTCAGGAACTTCATCACCTCGTTGGTGCGGTTGCTGATGCTGGATAGGTACAGGTCCAGCATGCCGGAGAGCAGGTCGCGGTAGGTCTCGACCGTGTCGATGACCTGCATGGTGTGGTCGTAAACATCGCGGAAATAGAGCTTGGTGGAGTCGCCCAGGAGGGGGCTGTCGCCGCGTTCGAGGAACGATATCGCTTCCCTGAGCGGCCAGACCGCCTTGCGCAGGAAGATGATCTCCTTCTTCATCTCGTTGATCAGCTGCAAGGTGACGCGGTCCGGAGTCAGCGCCAGATCCTCCTCGATGTTGACGATCCGTTCCCCAAGGTCTTCCAGTACGCTGAAGTAGTTGTCCACGATGGCGTCGGTCAGGGCATAGGCCAGATAATCGGCCCCCAAGGTCCTGAGCTTGCCCTTGGAGTTGCGGAGACGTTCGCGTACCCCATCGAAGGCATCCCCATCTATTCCCTCCTGGAAGGTGAAGAGATAGTCCTTGCCAAGAATTATGCTGAGTTGCTCCGATGTGAATTCCTTGTCCTTTGTTGGCCGCATCATGCGCAGCACGATGAAGAGATAGTCGCCGTAATCCTCGATCTTGGGGCGCTGGACCGTGTTTACGATATCTTCCAGCACCAGGGGATGAATATGGAAGCAATCCCCGAAATGGCGAATTACCTCCACGTCATGCACCCCTTCCACGTTCACCCAGCGGATTTCAGGGAATTCCAGGTGTGAGAGGCATTGGTCGAGCTGTTGGTAGTTCTGTTCATTGAAGGTGGAGGGACCGTAGCTGATCAGTGTTATGTTGACCGCCTGCGACGGCGCCTCTCCTATGTGAACCAGCGTGCCCGGCGGCAGGCCGGTTTTTACCGAGCGTTTCTTTGACAATTTGTGACTTGGGTGCATCTCAGATTCCCAGGATGTCCGCCATGCGGAGCAGATCGTCGGTCAGTTTTTTCTGTCCGCCCAGCACCACCATCTCCAAAAGCGTCGTGGTCAGGGAATTGGCTGAAAGCCCGACCATGACCCCCTTGGTGCCGGCAAGCAGCAGGTCCACCGATTTGCGGCCAAAACGGCTGCCCAGCAGGCGGTCGAAGACCGTTGGCGCCCCGCCTCGCTGGTAGTGACCCAACACGGTTACCCTTGTCTCAAAACCGGCGCAATCCTTGATGCTGTCCGCGATTTCCTGGGCATGTCCGGCCCCCTCGGCCATGATGATCAGGGCATTGGTGCGCCCTTCGTCGTAGCGGCGGCGCAGTTGATGACACATCTCCGAGAGGTCCAGTTCCGCTTCGGGCACGATGGCGAATTCCGCGCCGGTGGCAATGGCGCTGGTGCTGGCCAGGTAGCCGGAATTGCGCCCCATAACCTCGACTATGAAGGCCCGGTCGTGGGAGCTGGCGGTGTCCTTGATGCAGTCAACCGCATAGATGATGTTATTGAGGGCCGTATCGACGCCCAGGGCCATGTCGGTGTAGGGGATGTCGTTGTCGATGCTGGCCGGTATGCCGATAACCGGGAAACCCATCCGGTCCAGGGCCAGGGCGCCGTTCAGGGAACCATCTCCGCCGATAACGATCAGCCCTTCGACCCGTTCCCTGAGCAGGTTGTCCAGGGCCGTTTTTCTCCCCTCTTCGGTACGGAACTCCTGGGAGCGGGCCGACTGCAGAAAGGTGCCGCCCCTTTGGAGCACTCCGGAAACCGACCTGGTGTCTAGGTGGATGTAATCGTTTTTCAGCAGCCCCGCAAAGCCCTTGCGGTAGCCGATCATCTCGACGTCTTTGGATATGGCGGTGCGCGCCGCGGCACGGATGACGGCGTTCATGCCGGAACAGTCGCCGCCGCTGGTAAGGATTGCCAGTCGTTTCATGGTAACGTCTCCTGTTTCAACTTGTTTCAGATGGACCCATGGCTAGTTTTGCCGGGTTTCCACGTACACGGTGGACTCGTGCAACCGCACCCCCAGTTTTGCGGAGCTCCCTTTGTACCAATCCACCAGGTCGCGGCCGTTGATTTGCTGCTGACCGGACAAATCATTCCGCAACTTGTCCTGGTGCGTCAGTGACCGGGCGCCGTTGGCAAAGCTGCGCGAGGCAACCTTGTTGCTGATGACGGGAAAGGGGAGTCTGCGGTCGCTGGCGAACACCTTGACCGCATCCTTGCCAAAGGGCGGCTCTACCTTGATCTCCCATGAATCGCTCATCTCAGGGATGGTGTAAATGGTGCCGGGCTGTCTGGGCTGTTCCGGTTCGCCCTGCTTCGGGTAGAGAAGCGAGACCTCGCCATTGGGGTTTATGTCATAGATGTAGACATACAGCGGTTTGGAAACCTGAACGGTGAAGCTGACCGTCTCCCCTTCGCGGAATACCTGGTAGCTTCCCCCTTTGACTGTGGATATGCGTACCGCCCCCGACTGTTCATGTTCGGTATCCGCAATCTGGGCCAGGGTCTCTGCTGCGTCGTTGTCCAGGCTGTAAGGGATCATGCCGGCCGGTATGTTTTCTTCACCATTGGCCAGGATGCTCCCCTTCATATCCTTGAGGGAGACCGACATGTTGACGGTGTCGGTGCCCTGGAGGTAGGCCCCCTCCAGCACGGCATCCGCTCCGGCCAGCACTGCGTCGGCGCCGTCAAGTGTCGCGTCCTTGGCTATGGATCGGGGGGCGGCCTTTGCCATGGCCGGTTTGTTTTCGATGATGCGGAAATAGGGCGTATCGGATAGGGAAACCTTCAGTTTACGGGTGGCATATTCGGAGAATGGGCTGGAGTATTTTTTACGGGCTTCCACCACGGGGTTGACAGCGACGGTCAGTTTGCCGGCGTGGTTCCAGCCGCGGGCGACTTTCTGGGCCAGGCGTCCCAGTTTGGCGTCCAGATTCTCCGTGAAGCAGTCAGGAGGCAGTTTGTCCTGCGCTATCCGGTAGGTGCCTTTAAGGTTGCGGTAGGAGTCGTTTTTTGTGCTGTTGAGCTTGAGGTACACGGTTACGATTCCGTTGTTGCGCTGGTAGCTGGCCGTGAGCGCATAGTCGGCCTGATCGATATTGTGCGCTTCAAAAGAGTACCCGGCCTTGCACAGGGCCCGCTCCAGTTCGTTCGCCAGCATGCCGGCAAAGGGGACGGCGCACTCATTCCGGCCTTCGCGGATATCCTCCCGGTCCAGGTAGAGTCTGAGACCCATGCCGGCATGGCCTTCCTTGATTTCCTTGGCCATGGCGTCGGCCATCTCGGCCAGGGTGTTGTAGAGGGCAGGTTGCGAGTCGGAATTGGATGTACCGAACCAGGCGTGGGCAGGGAGTGTGATACTTAGTGCCAGAATGAGGAACAAAAATATGCGTAGCCTGTTCAAGGTGACCTCACCATAAAACGTTTATTGCAGACAGGGTATCAGACCTAGAGGATATAGCCAAATTCAGCGTCTCAGGAAGGCTGATTTTTTCGTTTGTTCCGCAGCCACTCCATTCTCTCAACAATATTTTTCTCGTAACCGTGCCCCTTGGGCTCGTAGAACTTTCTGCCGGCGATCTTTTCCGGCAGGCAATCCTGGCCCGAATACCCCTCGGCGTAGTCGTGGGCGTACTGGTAACCCTTGTGGTAGCCCAGTTCCTTCATCAGCTTGGTGGGGGCGTTGCGGACATAAAGCGGGACAGGCAGGGCACCGCTTTTCCTGACCTCGGAAAGGGCGGCATCGATGCCGATGTAGCTGGCATTGGACTTGGGGGCGGTGGCAAGGTAGGTAACCGCTTGGCCCATAATGATTCTGCCTTCAGGCATGCCGATGACCTGAAAGGCCTGCAGGGCTGATACCGCCACCTGCAGGGCGCGCGGGTCGGCGTTGCCGATATCCTCCGAAGCCAGGATGATCATGCGGCGCAGGATGAAGAGGGGGTCTTCGCCAGCCTCCAGCATGCGGGCCAGCCAGTACAGGGCGGCGTCCGGGTCACTGCCGCGCATGGACTTGATAAAGGCGGAGATGACGTTGTAGTGCTCCTCCCCTCCCTTGTCGTACAGCAGTGCCTTCTTCTGCAGTGCTTCCTGCACCGTATCCAGGGTGATAATGCGTTCGTCCACCTGCCCCTTGCTCATCAAGCCGGCTGCCACCTCCAGGGTGTTGAGGGCGATGCGGGCGTCGCCGTCGGCCTGGGCTGCCAGGAAATCAAGGGCTTCGTTGCTGGCCGTCAGGGCTAGTTTGCCCAGGCCCCGCTCGTCATCCGACAGCGCTTGCTCCAGGATGCCGCGTAGTATGGGCGGTTCCAGCTGTTTCAGGGTCAGTACGCGGCAGCGGGAGAGCAGGGGGGCGATCACTTCGAAGGATGGATTTTCTGTGGTGGCGCCGATGATGGTGACCACCCCTTTTTCCACGTATGGCAGAAAGGCGTCCTGCTGGGATTTGTTGAAGCGGTGTATCTCGTCGACAAAGAGGATGGTTCGCAGGCCGCGGGCAGCGTACCCTTCGGCTTCACGGAATATTTCGCGGATCTCCTTGATGCCGGAGAGGATGGCCGAGAAAAAAATGAAGTGGGATTTGGTTTCTGCGGCGATGATATGGGCAAGCGTTGTTTTGCCGCAGCCGGGCGGCCCCCAGAAGATAAGGGAGGAAAGGGTGTCTGTCTCGATCATGCGGCGCAGGATGTGACCTTCGCCCAGCAGGTGCTCCTGTCCGATGAAGTCGGCCAGGTTGCGGGGACGCATCCGCTCGGCCAGGGGCGCGTTCAAAGACCTTTGCGGAGTTTTGGACCCCTTGGTTGCTTGATCCCAAAGACCTGGAGTTTTCATTGCAGCGCCCTGGGTCAGACCAGGTCACGCCGACTGTGACGGCAGACCTTTTCCGGCTGGATACCCCAGATTTCACTGGCATATTCGGCGATGGTGCGGTCGCTGGAAAACTTGCCCATGCCGGCGGTATTGAGGATCGACCGCTTAGCCCATTCGTAGGGCTGCCGGTAGATTCTGTCCACCGAATCCTGGCAGGCCAGGTAGGAGGCATAATCAGCCAGCAACATGTAATTGTCGTTGTGCAGCAGGTTGTCCACGATCGGCTTGAACAAATTGGGGTCGCCGGGAGAGAAGGTGCCGTTGGCGATCTGGTCCAGGGTCTGCTTCAGCTCCGGATTGCGGTAATAGTAATCAAGTGGGCGGTAACCGGCGCTCTTCAGGCTGTTCACCTGCTCGGCGGTCATGCCGAAGATGCAGATGTTCTCAGCGCCCACCTCTTCCATGATCTCGATATTGGCGCCGTCCATGGTGCCTATGGTCAGAGCGCCGTTCAGGGCGTACTTCATGTTGCCGGTACCTGAGGCCTCTGTCCCGGCGGTGGAAATCTGCTCCGACAGGTCCGCGGCCGGGAAAATCATCTCGGCCAGGGAAACATTGTAATTGGCCAGGAATACGACCTTGAGCAGGTGATTGGAGGCAGGATCGTTGTTGACCACCGCTCCCACGGCATTGATCAGCTTGATGATCAGTTTGGCCATGAAATAGGATGGGGCAGCCTTGCCGCTGAAGATGACCGTCCTGGGGGCGATATCCTGGCTGGGGTTGGACTTGATGCGGTTGTAGCGGGTGATGACGTGCAGTACGTTGAGCAGTTGCCGCTTGTATTCATGGATGCGCTTGGTCTGGCAGTCGAACATCGAGTCCGGTGAAACCTGGATGCAGGTCTGTTTGAAGATGTGTTCGGCCAGACGTTGCTTGTTGGCCCGCTTGACCTCTGTCCATTGTTGCTGGAACTCCCGGTCATCGGCCAGGTCGCGCAGTTTGGTCAGTTCATCCAGGTTTGTGACCCAGTTGTCGCCGATCCTGGATGAGATCAGGTCTGCCAGCCAGCGGTTGGAGTACTTCAGCCACCGTCGCTGGGTGATGCCGTTGGTCTTGTTGTTGAAGCGCTCCGGCCAGAGTTCGTGGAAGTCGCGAAAGAGCTCATTTTTGAGGATCTCGCTATGGAGGGCCGAAACGCCATTGACGGAGTGGCTGCCGACAATGGCCAGGTGTGCCATGCGGACATGTTTTTCACCTTCTTCCCCGACGATGGACATGCGCCGCAATCTCTCGAAATCATCGGGAAAACGGGCCGCTACCTCCTTGAGGAAGTGGTCGTTGATCTGGTAGATGATAAGAAGGTGCCGCGGCAGGATGCTTTCCATGGTCCGTATGGGCCATTTTTCCAGGGCCTCGGGAAGGATGGTGTGATTGGTGTAGGCAAAGGTCTTGACTGCGATGTCCCAGGCTGCATCCCAGGAGAGCTGTTTCTCATCCAGCAGGATGCGCATGAGTTCGGGTATGGCTAGGGTGGGGTGGGTGTCGTTCAACTGGATGGCCACCTTTTCGGGCAACAGGCAAAAATCGGTGTGCTTCTTGGCAAAGCGGTAGAAGATGTCCTGCACCGTGGCCGATGCCAGGAAGTACTCCTGGCGCAGGCGCAACTCCTTGCCCTCGGCCATATGGTCGGCCGGATAGAGCACCTTGGAGATGTTTTCGGTCTTCATTTTTGATTCCACCGCGCCGACATAATTGCCCTGGTTGAAGGAGGTCAGCTCGAAATCACGGGTGGATTTGGCGCTCCAGAGCCGCATGGTGTTAACCGTGTCGTTGCCGTAGCCTGGCACCGGCACATCATAGGCCAGGGCCATGACGTCGTTGGTGTCGATCCAGGAGTGACACCTGGAGCCGTCGTCGCCGCTGTATTCCACCACCCGGCCATTGAACTTGATTTGGTGGAGGTGCTCCTGGCGCCCGAATTCCCAAGGGTTGCCATAACGCAGCCAGTTATCGGGCATCTCGAACTGGTTGCCGTCAACGACCTTCTGGTAGAACATGCCGTATTCGTAGCGGATGCCGTAGCCGTAGGCCGGCAGGCACATGGTTGCCATTGAATCGAGGAAACAGGCCGCCAGTCGTCCCAGGCCGCCGTTTCCCAGGCCGGCGTCCCACTCGATTTCCTGTAGATCCTTGACGTCGATGCCCATCTCCATCAGGGCGTTTTCCCATTCCTCCATGATTCCCAGATTGATCAGGCTGTTGCCCAAGGATCGCCCGATCAGGAATTCCATCGAGATGTAGTAAACCCGCTTGGAGTCGTTGATATAGTATGATTGCTGCGTGTCGAGCCAACGTTCCACCAGCAGGTCGCGCACCGCATAGGCCAGGGCTTGATAGAGATCGGACCGGGTGGCCGAGTACTTGTCCTTGACCAGGGTGTATTGCAGGTGCCTAAGGAAGGCACGCTGCAACTCGGTTGCAGTGGGCTTGGTATCGCTGGGTGGGGTGGATTCGGCTGCGATCATGGCATGATCCTCAAAAGGGGATTAATTAAATTTTGCGGGTTAATATATATGATTTCACCCTGTTTTGGCAACAGAACACCTTGATCTATAAAAAATATCCAACTGCATTTCAATCCGCCGGGTTTTGTGTTGACAGGTAAAACTATTTGAATTAAAAACCGCACAGGGAGAAAATAGCGTGAAATCAAAACCATTGCCTGGTCTTATGGGATGGCTGGTGGCTTGCGGCAAAGCGTCCCCAGCTTATTTTGTTCTGCTGCTGCTCTTGTCGCTCCTGGCCGGATGCGGTAGCGGAAACAGCGGTCTTCCTCCTTCTGAAACCCTGTCCTCAATAGCGGTCACCCCGGCCGCCAAGAGTGTTGCCCCCGGAACACCAGTACAGTTTACTGCGATCGGCCATTATTTGGATGGCACCGATATGGACGTAACCGATTCGGTTGCGTGGAATTCATCGGACGGCACTATCGCTACGATCAGCAATTCCACAGGATCAAAGGGCGTTGCCACGGCGCTTGTTGCCGGTTTCACCAACATTACCGCAACGTTGGGAAATGTCTCCGGCGGTGCCGCGTTCACGCCATTGGCGCTGGTGTCCATTACGATTACCCCGGCTACGACCATCATGGTCTATAACCCCAACGCTTCCGCTTCCGATGCGTTCCAATTCACGGCAACCGGGCAACTGTCGGACGGAACCAGCCAAGACCTGACAAACCTGGCTGTCTGGAGTTCTTCGGATAATAATGTGGCCTTTGTCAGCAGTTCCACTGGTGCCGCTCATGCCATTGGGCTAGGTACGGCCACCATCAGCGCAACCTTTGCCGGAGCTCTCAGTACAGCCGCTGTCACGGTGCAATAGCGACCCCATAGTCGTGACACTTATCAGTATGAGATTTGATGATTAATATTTATTTCGGTCCTGCCATCCGGATTCCCACCCTGATCCCGCAAGTTGCGCCCGTGGCATGCTTCGTCCGTTTTTCCCCAAAGCCTCCGAAGAATCCATGCAATCACCTTCCCGGTTGACACTCAAGTGACATATATAGTATCTTTTCTGACCTTTATGCCGCATCAATCCTGTGTTTGACGGCACGAAACAAATACGCGGACAAGGAAGATAAAACATGCGCAGCGATACCATCAAAAATGGGCTTGAACGCACGCCACATCGTGCCCTTTTGAAGGGGACCGGTGTTCCTGACACGGCATTCGAGAAGCCGTTCATTGGCGTGGCCACCAGTTTCACCGACCTGATTCCCGGCCATACCGGCATGCGCGATCTGGAGCGTTTCATCGAGAAGGGCGTTCACTCCGGTGGCGGCTACTCTTTTTTCTTTGGCATCCCCGGGGTATGCGACGGCATTGCCATGGGTCACAAAGGGATGCACTACTCGCTACCCACCAGGGAGCTGATCGCCGATATGGTCGAATCAGTGGCCGAGGCCCATCGCCTGGACGGTTTGGTACTTCTGACCAACTGTGACAAGATCACCCCCGGCATGCTGATGGCTGCTGCGCGTCTCGATATCCCGTGCATCGTGGTCACTGCCGGTCCCATGATGAGCGGCCGCGGTCAGGCCGGAAGAAAATATTCCTTTGTGTCCGATACATTCGAGGCCATGGCCCGTTACAAGGCCGGCGTGATCGACGATAAGGAACTCAAGGTTTGCGAGGATAACGCCTGTCCCGGCATGGGGTCCTGCCAGGGGCTGTTTACAGCCAACACCATGGCCATTCTGACCGAGACCCTGGGTATGAGTCTGCCGCGCTGCGGTACGGCCCTGGCGGTTTCGGCCCTTAAGAGGCGCATTGCCTTTGCCTCCGGGGAAAAGATCGTCGAGCTGGTGAACAATAACGTCACCCCCCGCTCCATCCTGACCCGTGACGCGTTCGAGAACGCCATCCGGGTAGATCTTGCCCTGGGCGGCTCGTCCAATACCGTCCTGCACCTGCTGGCGATTGCCCGGGAGGCCGGGGTTGACCTGCCTCTGGAAACCTTTGATATCCTGTCCAAGGACACCCCCCAGTTGGCATCGATGAACCCTGCCGGCGAGCACTTCATGGAAGACCTGGACATTGCCGGCGGTGTCAGCGGCGTGATGAAGCAGTTGGGCGACAAGATCAAGGATACGCCGACAGTTTTCGGCCTGACGTCACTGCAGTTGGCCGGAAGTGTCGAAAATGTGGATGAGGACGTGATTCACCCACTTACCAATTCGATCAAAAAGGAAGGTGGCATTGCCATCCTGTCCGGCAATCTGGCCCCCAAGGGTGCGGTGGTCAAGCAGTCGGGCGTGTCGGCCGCCATGATGCAGTTCGAGGGCACGGCCCGTTGTTTCAATGCCGAAGAACTGGCCATGGCAGCTATTATGGAGGGTAGGATCGTCTCCGGCGATGTTGTGGTCATTCGTTACGAAGGTCCCAAGGGAGGCCCTGGCATGCGCGAGATGCTGGCTCCCACGGCGGCCATAATGGGGATGGGACTGGGAGATTCTGTAGCCTTGATCACCGACGGCCGTTTTTCGGGCGGTACCCGGGGACCATGTATCGGCCACATCTCTCCCGAGGCGGCCGAAGGTGGCCCCATTGCACTGGTGGAGGATGGTGACAGGATACGGTTGGATATCCCGGCCCGCAAACTTGAATTGCTGGTCGATGAGGCTACCCTGGCGGCCCGACGGGCCAAATGGCAGGCGCCGCCCCCCAAGATCAAGACCGGCTGGCTGGCGAGATACGCCAAAGTAGTGACCTCGGCCCACACCGGAGCGGTTACGACAGCAGAATAATCGAAATTGTAGGACCGGCCCCTGTGGGTATTCCTACAAATCACACCACACCTAAAGGAGGAACCTGCCATGAAACGACTGCTTACCCTGTTTGCCGTCGCTTGCCTGGCACTGACTGTAGCCGGTTGTGCTGCCACAGTAGAACAGAACCTGCAGGGTGCCAATGCCTTGCTGCTCTCTTCCAAAGAGGTGCGGGAGGTTTTTCAGGGGAACACGGTTACATCCGCAACTGGCGAGACCTTCTACTGGGATGCCAATGGCACGGTGGTCGGCAAGGGGACTTATGGCGGCGTCAACAAGGGCAACTGGAATATCGCCGATGACGGCCGATTGTGCGTATCCAACTGGAATTCCAGTTATGCCCCCAGTGGCTGCTATAAGGTTTATTTCGACAATACGGCCCAACAGAAAAAGCTGGTCGATATTAACGGCGACCTTAAATGGACCGTGGTCAATGTGGTGACCGGCAACCCGAATAATTTCTAGAACATCTCTTTCCTGCTCAGGCGTGTGAGGCTTGGATGGGCGTGAATTGCCCATTGTTTCCATCCGTAGCCATCTCCCGTCAAGGGAAAGGGAATCAATCTTAGTAAATCTATTGAGGTAATTATATGAAAATGAACGGCGCACGAATAATGCTGGAATGCCTGAAAAAAGAAGGTGTTGATACGGTCTTCGGATATCCTGGCGGCACGGTGATCAACATCTACGATGAACTATACAACTTCAAGGAGATCCGCCACATACTGCCTCGCCACGAACAGGCCGGCGTGCATGCCGCCGATGGTTATGCCCGTGCCACCGGCAAGGTTGGGGTGGCCTTTGCCACCTCCGGCCCAGGGGCCACCAATACGGTCACAGGGATTGCCACGGCCTACATGGATTCCATTCCGCTCGTGATTGTCACCGGCCAGGTCCCCACGGCGCTGATCGGCAACGATGCCTTCCAGGAGGCGGATATCATCGGCATCACCCGTTCCTGCACCAAGCACAATTTCCTGGTCAGGGATGTCAAGGACCTTGCCACCATCATGAAGAAGGCCTTTTACATTGCCCGCAGCGGCCGGCCCGGCCCGGTCCTGGTGGATCTGCCCAAGGACGTGCAGATTGCCCAGACCGAGTTCATCTATCCGGAAACCATTGAGATCCGCGGTTATAAGCCCAATCTGATCGGACATCCCAAGCAGGTGGAAAAGGCGGTAGATCTGTTGTTGACCTCGCGCAAGCCGGTGATCTACGTGGGGGGCGGTGTTGTGCTGGGTAATGCCGCCGAAGGGTTGACCAGCCTGGCCCGCAAACTGTCGATACCGGTAACCACCACCCTCATGGGGCTGGGCTCTTTCCCGGAGAACGATTCGCTGTCGCTGGGTATGCTCGGCATGCATGGCGCCTATTGCGCCAACATGGCCATGACCCACAGTGACATGATCATCGCGGTGGGTGCGCGTTTCGATGACCGGGTCACCGGCAAGATCGCCACTTTTGCGCCCCATGCCAAGATCATCCATATTGATGTCGATCCGACCTCCATCAAGAAGAATGTCCGGGTTGACCTGCCCATCGTGGGCGATGTCAAGGACGTGCTGACCAAGATGATCAAACAGGCGGACAAGAACAAGGAGAAGGTAGCCGAATTCAAGGACGCTCTGGTTGGTTGGCATGAAGACATTGCCGGCTGGAAGTCCAAGCACCCGATCAGCTACAAGCAGAGCTCTACGGTCATCAAGCCGCAGTTTGTCATCCAGAAGCTGCGTGAACTCTCCGATGATGACGCCATCATTGCCACCGATGTGGGCCAACATCAGATGTGGACGGCCCAGTTCTTTGAATTCAACAAGCCCCGTACCCTGCTCTCGTCAGGAGGTCTTGGTACCATGGGGTACGGCCTGCCGGCTGCCTTGGGCGCCCAGGTTGCTTTTCCCCAGCGGCAGGTGATCACGATCTGCGGTGACGGCGGGGTGCAGATGAATATCCAGGAGATGGCAACCCTGGTGCAAAACCGGTTGCCGGTCAAGATAGTAATCCTCAACAACAACTTCCTCGGCATGGTTCGGCAATGGCAGGAGTTGTTCTTCGATAAGCGCTATTCCCAGACCTGCATGGAAATGCCCATTGACTTCATCAAGCTTGCCGAGGCCTATGGGGCCAAGGGGTTCAGCACCTCCAAGCCGTCCGAGGTGGAAAAGGTCATCATGCAGGGCTTCAAGGAGCCGGGACCTGTCATCATGGAATTCAAGATCGCCCGCGAGGAGAAGGTACTTCCTATGGTGCCGGCTGGGGCGTCGCTGAATGAAATGGTGTTGAATGCGTAAGGTTTTATAGAATTTTTGGAGGTATTTCCCATGCAGCATACAATTTCAGTTCTGGTTGAAAACGAATTCGGTGTTCTGGCTCGCGTGGCATCGCTCTTTTCCGGCCGCGGCTTTAACATCGACTCCCTCTCCGTGGCCCCTACCAACGAAGAGGGACTCTCACGCATGACCATCGTCACCCGTGGTGACGACAACATCCTTGAACAGATAACCAAACAGCTCAACAAGCTGATCGATATCATCAAGGTGATCGATTTCACAGATGGCAGCGCCATAGAGCGAGAGTTGGCGCTGATCAAGGTCAGCGCAGAGGATGAAAGCCGCGCTGAGGTATTGCGAATCGTTGACATCTTCCGGGCCAAGATCATTGACGTAACTCCAAAGTCATACACCATCGAGGCCACAGGCAATCCCCTGAAGATCGATGCCATTTTGGAGCTCCTGAGGCCACTGGGGCTAAAGGAGCTGGTGCGGACCGGCTCCGTAGCCATTGGCCGTGGCGCCAAGGGGTGGACAGGATAAATTAATCAGGGCAATGCAAGAACGAAACGCCGTCCATGCAATGTCTGGCCGGCGTTTTTTTGATTTAATCTTTGATTTGGAACTGGAAATAATTGGCCAGCTATTTGAATTGACAGTAAATCGTTGTTGTAGTATTTTCATCGTTCGATTTATCAATGGCTTGTACCGGTTTGCCGGATATTTTGTGTGGAGGAAGCGATAGCATGAACGTTTATTACGATCGTGATTGTGATCTGAAATTGATCAAAAAGAAAAAGGTGACCATTGTCGGTTACGGCTCACAGGGGCACGCCCATGCCTGCAACCTCAAGGATTCCGGGGTCGATGTGACAGTGGCCCTTCGTAAAGGGTCGGCTTCCGTGGCCAAGGCGAAGAATGCCGGCCTCAAAGTTGCGACCGTTGCCGAGGCTGTTGCCTCTGCCGACCTGGTGATGATTCTGACACCTGACGAGTTCCAGTCGGTCCTCTATGGCACCGAAATCGAACCGAAACTCAAAAAAGGGGCTACTCTGGCCTTTGCCCACGGCTTTGCCATCCACTACAACCAGATTGTGCCGCGCGCAGATCTGGATGTCATTATGATTGCCCCCAAGGCGCCGGGGCACACGGTCCGCTCCGAGTTCGTCAGGGGGGGCGGAATCCCCGACCTCATCGCGGTTTATCAGGACGCGTCGGGCAAAGCCCGCAACGTGGCGCTCTCCTATGCCAGCGCCATCGGCGGCGGCCGCACCGGCATCATCGAGACTACCTTCAAGGACGAGACCGAAACCGACCTGTTCGGCGAGCAGGCCGTACTGTGCGGCGGCGCGGTTGAGCTGGTGAAAGCCGGTTTCGAAACCCTGGTGGAGGCGGGTTATGCCCCGGAAATGGCCTACTTCGAGTGTCTGCACGAGTTGAAGCTGATCGTTGACCTGATGCACGAGGGCGGTATTGCCAACATGAACTACTCCATCTCCAACAATGCCGAGTACGGTGAGTATGTCACCGGCCCCAAGGTCATCAACGACCAGAGCCGCGCGGCCATGAAGGAGTGCCTGAAAAACATCCAGAACGGTCAGTATGCCAAGCAGTTCATTCTCGAAGGGATGTCGAACTATCCCGAAATGACGGCCCGTCGCCGTCTCAATGCTGCCCACCCGGTCGAGGTGGTTGGTGAAAAGCTCCGGAGCATGATGCCCTGGATCAAGAAGATCGTCGACAAGACCAAAAACTAAACCCACGACGCGACCCCCGACACCCCTCTCCCGCCCGGAGAGGGGTGTCTGCGCTTTCAGGCAGGTATATGAACAATAACGGATTTTTTGCCAGAGAAGGTTATCCATTCATCTTATATTCATCCGGGTTGACGCTCCTCTTGGCATTTGCCGCCTGGAAACTCTGCTCACTTATTCTCGCGCTTCCAGCTGCAGGCGCATTTCTGCTGACCCTGTTTATTCTCTATTTCTTCCGTAACCCGGAACGGTTGCCGCCGACCGACAAACGGACAGTGGTTGCGCCGGCCGACGGCCTGGTCGTTGTTGTGGACCGCGTGCCGGAGACACCTTTGGGTACCGAGGCGCTCAAAATAAGCATTTTCATGTCGGTTTTTAACGTGCATGTCAATCGTGCTCCGGTCAGCGGTAAGGTGATAGACAAGTTTTACCATCGCGGCAAGTTCTATGATGCCCGGCATGGCAAGGCATCATTCGAGAATGAGCGGTGCGGCATCATTCTGGAAACGGATAAGGGTGCGCGGCTGGCGGTCGTCCAGATCGCCGGGCTGATTGCTCGCCGGATCGTCACTTATCCTGTTGTCGGCGAATTGCTGGTGCGTGGCGAACGTTACGGTTTGATTCGCTTTGGATCGCGGCTGGATGTGTACCTGCCGGTTGCCATGGAGCCGTTAGTCAAGGTGGGAGATACCACCGTGGCAGGTGAGACGGTGTTGGGACTACTCGGGTGAGTGGGGGATCTATCACATGAACCCAGAACTGCAAGATGGCAGGGTGGAGAAGGCTGAGAGCATCAAACGGGGGATTTACATCCTGCCGAATCTGTTTACCACTGGCAGTCTTTTTGCCGGGTTTTACAGCATGGTGGCCAGCCTGAACGGGAATTTCAGTACTGCTGCCCTTTGGATTTTCGCTTCGGCAGTATTCGACGGTCTGGACGGTAAGGTTGCACGAATGACCGGAACCACCAGCAAGTTCGGCGTTGAATATGATTCCCTGGCAGATCTGGTCGCTTTTGGGGTAACTCCCGCGCTGATGGTCTATGCCTGGGCGCTCAAGCCCTTCGGCCGGGTCGGTTGGCTTGCGGCGTTCCTGTTCGTGGCCTGTGGCGCACTTCGTCTGGCACGCTTCAATGTGCAGGTCAACACCGTGGAGAGCAAGCGCTTCGTGGGGTTGCCGATTCCGGCGGCGGCCAGCATGGTGGCTTCAACAGTGCTGCTGTTTTACCATTTCGAATGGCCCAGCTCCTTCAAGCGCTTGGCCATCATCATGCTTATCTATCTGCTGGCATTTCTGATGGTTTCCAGCTTCCGCTATTATTCCTTCAAAGATCCCGAGTTGATCAAAAGGCAGCCCTTTGGTTTCCTGGTGCTGGCCATAGTGCTGTTGATAGTAGTTGCCGCCGCTCCGGTAGTCATGGTCTTCAGCATTATGCTGGCCTATGTGCTTTCAGGACCGGCTGCCTTTGTCATAACATGGCCGCGTCGCCGCAGGTTGGAAAAAGCGGTTCACAAGGGAAGGGAGACAGCACATCGGGAGAGTGATTCATGAGGTGTGTGAAGTGCACCCAGGCATCAGTCTATGCTGTGCAGGCTGGCACTTATATCGTTGGCGGTGATTTCCAGGATTGAGAAGGTTGTGTAACCGGCTGAACTCATCAGCGTGCCGGGGTTGACGAACAACATGCCTGACAGGTTAGTGACCGTTGCCTGGTGGGTATGCCCGAATAAAACCGCATCGGCCTTGCTCTTGATGCCCAACTGCTCAAGTCGCGCCAACCCGTTTTTGACACCATATCGATCCCCATGCGTCAACAGCAGGCGCTTACCTTGCCATTCACAGATCATTTCGCGCGGTGCATTGGAGCCCAGATCGCAGTTTCCTGCCACCCGAATGACCGGGATGTCCATGACCTGTGCGAGCATTTCGGCGTCGGCAATGCCATCGCCCAGGTGGATTACGGCATCTATCGGCTCAGCCAAGTCACAGGCCCTCATGGCTAGAGGATAGTTTCCGTGAGTATCCGAGATCACCAGCATTTTCATGTCATTACTTTAGCAGAGTGCCATCGTGGATGAAAACCAAAAATAACAGTAGGGCGGGTATTGGTATGTCAAAAAAAGTCATGTTGATCATTGCCGGCTTTACCCTGTTTATGTTTGCCCTGTTTGCCATATCTGTTCTGATTGCCAAGACACTTATGGGGGATGCCGACTCCAGGCTGGTGAATGCTGAGGGTGTCGGGCTGGTTGAGGTCAAGGGAATGATCCTCGATTCGCGCGAAACTGTCCGGCAACTGCGATATTTCCTCAAGAGAGACGCAATCAAAGCCGTTGTGCTGCGGGTAGACTCGCCGGGCGGCGTGGTGGCGCCATCCCAGGAAATTTACGAAGAAGTGAAAAAGTTTGCATCCAGGAAAAAGATCATCGTTTCGATGGGCAGCCTGGCTGCCTCTGGCGGCTATTACATTTCCGCCCCGGCCACGCTGATCTATGCCAATCCGGGAACCCTAACCGCCAGCATCGGCGTAATTCTCAAGCTCTCCAATATCGAATCGCTGATGGACAAAATCGGCATCAAATCCTATACACTCAAAACCGGGAAATTCAAGGATTCCGGATCGCCGTTTCGCAAGTTTTCCGCCGAGGATCGGGCGATGTTGCAGTCAGTGATTGACAATACCCACGAACAATTCGTCCAGGCAGTTGCGAGTGGGAGAAAATTGCCGGTCAACGAGGTGCGCAAGATTGCCGACGGGCGTATTCTGTCCGGAGAGCAGGCCAAGGCTCTGAAGCTGGTGGACAGGCTTGGCACATTGCAGGATGCTCTTGAAGAAGCAGGCAGGCTGGCTGGTATCAAGGGTGAACCAGAAATCATCCTGCCTCCCAAGAAAAAAATCAATTACTGGGATGTCCTGACTGATGGCGTGGAGGGGACGGTCAGTGGTGCTTTGGGCAAGGCAGGTGGCGGGATGCAGATGGTGTATGAGTAGTGACTGATTCGTGCTGTGTATCTCGTGCGGCGTGCTGTGCGGGATTAAAAAACACGCCGCACGAGATACGTCATTTCCTGTTCTGTAACCTCTTGTGGGCATCCAGAAGAATCCGCTCGGTGGTTTCCCAGTCGATGCAGCCATCGGTGATGGAAACGCCGTATTTCAACTGGCTGAGATCCGCCGATACTTTCTGATTGCCGGCTGAAAGATAGCTCTCGATCATTACACCTGATATGGAATTGTTGCCGTCAACCACCTGTTGTACGACATTTTCCAGTACCATGGGCTGTTTCTGGTAGTCCTTGCTTGAGTTGCCATGGCTGCAGTCCACCATGATGGTGGGGAACAGATTGTTTTTGAGCAGGCTTTCTTCGGTGTGGGCTATGTCTTCGGCGTGGTAATTTGGCTTGCGCGAACCGCCTCGCAGGACGATATGGACGTCGGGGTTGCCGGCGGTTTGGATGATGGAAGTACGTCCCTCGCGATTGATGCCTAGAAAGCTGTGCGGGTGGCGGGCAGCGATCATGGCGTCCATGGCGATCTGCAAGTTGCCGTCGGTGCCATTTTTGAAACCGATGGGAAAGGACAGACCGCTGGCCAGCTCGCGGTGGGTCTGGGACTCTGTGGTGCGCGCACCGATGGCGCCCCAACTGATCATGTCGGCCACGTACTCGGGGGTGATGGGATCGAGCATTTCGTTGGCAACAGGCACTTCCATTGCCGTAATCCGGCTCAATAACCCGCGGGCAATGCCCAGTCCCTTGGATATCAGGTGGGTGCCGTTCATGTCCGGGTCGTTGATCAATCCCTTCCAGCCGACGGTGGTACGGGGCTTTTCGAAATAGACCCGCATTATCAATAGGAGCTGGGAACTTACCCGAGTGGACAAATCTGCCAAGCGGCTCGCGTATTCCACGGCTGCCTCTGGGTCGTGAATGGAGCAGGGGCCGACCACTACCATCAGACGCCGGTCCCGCCGTTGCAGAATTTCCTTGATCCCTTCACGGCTTTTGCTGACAAATTCACGGTTGTTTTCGGAGAGTGGAAAAACCTGGCGCAGGTCAGCCGGTGCAATGATCGGTGTGATCCCGGTGATTTTGAGGTTGTTGGTTTTGATCATGGTATAAGTCCGATCTTGTTTTGATGTGAGTATCTTTTTAGAGTTTTTGCGACTGTTTGTCAAAGGGGAATGTGAAATGCGACGGGCAATTTTCCTGGATAGGGACGGCACGATCAATGTGGAGAAGGAGTATCTCTACCGGGCCGAGGAGTTCGAGTTCGTCAACGGCGCTCCACAGGCGGTCAGGCTCCTGAATGAGGCCGGTTTCTTCGTTGTGGTGGTGACCAACCAGTCCGGCGTTGCCCGGGGATACTATTCCGAAGGTGATGTGGAAGCGCTGCACAGGCATATCGATCGTGAACTGGGGAAAGCCGGCGCCCGGGTGGATGCCTGGTTTTACTGCCCCCATCACCTGCAGGGGAATGGACATTATGCCTTGGCGTGCAACTGTCGCAAGCCCTTGCCCGGCATGCTGCTCGATGCGGCGCAACAATTCGGGATCGACCTGGAGGCTTCGGTCATGATCGGAGATAAGCTTGATGACATCAAGGCCGGCATCGCCGCCGGATGCCGGTCGATACTGGTGCGGACCGGTTACGGCGCTGCCGATGAATCTCGCGTCCCAGTCGGCACCGAGGTATATGACAATCTTCTTGAGGCCGCACAAGCCCTTACAAGGCTGCATGGTCGGGTTTGACACTTTGCAGCCAAGCATGATAGATTAATTTGTTGAATCAACCACCTGAAAGGATATTTTCATGGGGCAAGGCATAACTAAGGGCATTATCCTGGCGGGCGGGTCCGGCACTCGACTTTATCCGCTCACACTGGTGGCGAGCAAGCAACTTCAGCCGGTTTATGACAAGCCAATGATCTACTATCCACTGGCAACCCTGATGACCGCAGGCATCCGGGATGTTCTGCTGATTTCAACCCCCCATGACATCGCCCGTTTCGAGACGCTTCTGGGCGATGGTTCCCGCTGGGGGATCCGCATCTCTTACAAAGTGCAACCCGAACCCAAGGGGATTGCCCAGGCATTCCTTGTGGGAGAGGAGTTCATCGACCACCAGCCGGTCAGCCTTATTCTGGGTGACAATATCTTTTACGGCAAGATCAACCTGGACCGGATTGTCAGCGATTTTCAAGGAGGAGGCCGCATCTTCGGTTACCAGGTTCAGGACCCTGAGAGATATGGTGTGGTGGAGTTCGATGGCGACGGCCGGGTGCTGAGCATCGAGGAAAAACCGCAGCGGCCAAGGTCCCATTACGCTGTTCCAGGCCTTTATCTATATGACGAGGCAGTGGTAGATATCGCCAAATCCCTTGCGCCATCGCCACGGGGCGAGCTGGAGATCACCGACATCAACCTGGAGTATCTCCGTCGCGGCGAGCTGATGGTCGAACGTCTGGGGAGAGGCATTGCCTGGTTGGACACCGGCACCCACAAGAGCCTGCTGGAAGCCAGCAATTTTATAGAAACCATCGAGACACGCCAAGGCCTCAAGATTGCCTGTCTTGAGGAGATCGCCTTGCGTCGGGGATTTATCGATTGCGCTCAAATGTTACAGGTAATCGATGCAACTCCAAAATCGACCTATCGCGAATATCTGCTGAAGGTTTACAACGAAGCCGAATTGTGTGGCATAGGCCAATAGGAAGCGGCCTGACATCAAGCAACCAATCCTTCCCACCCTGGTAATAATCGGATGGAGGGACTGATGGCTTGACCGGTTGACATCTTTATCATTCACCAATGCCGCCCAAGGGCAGCGCAGGTCAAAGTGAATAAATTAATATGGAATTATTGAAAAAATACGGTTTCTATCTTCTGGCTGGCGGCGTTGTTTTTGTTGCGCTGCTTTTCTTCACCCTCAATATCCCCAACAAACGAGAGGCCAATTTCATCGAACGGGGCGCCATGGTCGTTTTTGCGCCCATCATGAAGCCTGTGGCCAGCATGAGCGGTTTTTTCGAGAATGCCTGGGACAGTTACATCAGCCTGGTGAATGTTCATCAAGAAAACCTGAAGTTGCGCGACGAGATCAAAATTCTCAACACGCGGGTCATAGCGGGAAATGAGTTCCAGCAGGCAAACCAGCGACTGACTCGCCTGCTTGACATGAAAAACTCCATCGAGCCCCCCACCTTGGCAGCGTCGGTGGTGGGTGAGGATGTTACATCCTGGTTCCGCACCATGATCATTGACCGGGGCAGTGCCAGCGGGATCCGCGAAGGTATGGCGGTGGTTGCCGCCGATGGCGTTGTCGGGCAGATCGTGAAGGTTGCTCCTTCCACATCCCGCGTGCTTTTGCTGACTGATCACGCCAGCGGGATTGCCGCCACCATCCAGCGTTCGCGCGCCAGGGGCGTGGTCAAGGGGAAGGAGGCCGGTCTCTGCTCCATGGAGTTCACCACCCGCGAAGAGGATGTCAAGGTTGGTGACATGCTGGTGACTTCCGGGATTGGCGGGGTGTTTATCAAGGGATTGCCCATCGGTGAGGTAACCATGGTCAAGCGGGGCGAGTATGGCATATTTCAGACCATAACCATCCGCCCCAGCGTGAACCTTGATCATCTGGAAGAGGTGTTGGTTGTTTTGCGGGGTGGCTATGAATAAGCGCGCCGCTCTGCTGTTAGCCGGTGCCGTTGTATTTTCCGTGGTCCTGCAGGCAACTGTTCTTCCGGTTTTTATTACCACTCCCTTCAAGCCTGATCTGCTGTTGATCATCATGGTCTACCTGGCGCTGCACGGCCCCGTTGAAAGCGGGGCTCCACTGGCATGGTTGCTGGGTCTGCTCAATGATGTCTTCAGCGGCCTCTACCTGGGTCTGAATTCCTTCACTTTTCTGATTATATTCATTGTCATCAAGGGTATTGCCAACCGGGTCTATGCCGAGAGCAGCTTTTTATTCGTATTCACGGTTGCCGTGGCAACCGCGGCTACCATTACCTGTAACCTGCTGCTGTTGCTGATGTTTACCCAGACCCCCGGAATCATCTATTCCATTACCTCCGGATTCATACCGCATTTGCTTACCAATGCCTTTGCCGCTTCGCTGGTTGCTCTGCTGCCCGGATTCAACCCTGCTCAGGAGGTGCCATGAAAGAGCAGCGTTTTGTTCGCGAGATCACCGAGGCCAAGCGGCGGATCCTGCTGCTCTCCTTTGTGGTAGGGGCAATATTTTTCTTCCTGGTGCTGCGCCTGTGGCATTTGCAGGTGCTGAATGCCGACGATTATCGGAGCATGTCAGAAAATAACCGTCTGCGTTTCGTGCCGGTGGCGGCCTCGCGGGGTGCGATCATGGACCGCAACGGCAAGGTGCTGGTCAGCAACCGCCCTTCGTTCAGCCTGGCGGTGGTACCACAGGAGGTCAAGGACAAGGAACTGCTGCTGAATCAGATGACTGCGCTTCTGGCCCTTGACCGGGCCGATCTGGCTGATCGCTGGGAAAAAGGGAAGGGCAGGGCCAGATACTACCCGATTGTTCTGGCTTCAAACATCAGTCGTGACCAGGTCGAAATGGTCGAGGAGAACCATCTTCGCCTGCCGGGTGTGGAAATCGAAATGAAGCCGGTGCGTGAATATACAAACGGGATTCTTGCCGCCCATCTACTGGGGTATATCGGTGAGGTTTCCGAGGATGAGCTGAACACCAAGGCCTACGAAGATTACAACCCAGGTGATTATGTCGGTAAAAACGGCATTGAGCGGGCGTTGGAGGGTGAACTGCATGGTACCGACGGAGGCCGGCAATTGGAGGTTGATGCCAGGGGGCGGGTTCTGAGGACTGTTTCCGAATCATATCCGAAGGTTGGCAACAGTGTGGTGCTGACCATTGATTCGGAATTGCAGAAGCAGGCTGAACAGGCGTTTGGCGACCAGGCCGGGGCTGCTGTTGCCATGGATGTGAACACCGGCGAAGTCCTGGCTTTTGTCAGTAATCCTGGTTTTGATCCGGCGCTGTTCAGCGGAAAGCTGCCGGCGGCAAAATGGAAAGAATATCTGGAGGACATACGGCACCCCATGGAGAACAAGGCTTTGACAGGCCAGTATCCGCCAGGGTCTACCTTCAAGATAATTACCGCCCTGGCCGGCCTGGAAGATGGCAAGATCACGGATACAAGCTCCGTCGATTGCACGGGCGCCTACAAGGTTGGTACATCCACTTTCAAATGCTGGAACAAGCATGGCCATGGCTACACCAATCTCAAGAAGGCGCTCCGTGAATCATGCGATGTTTTTTTCTATCAGTTGGGCGAGCGACTGGGGGTGGATGCGATTGCCGCAACCGCCAGGAAATTCCTGCTGGGGGCGCCGCTGGGGATCGGGTTGGCCAATGAAAAGGGTGGGCTGATTCCCACCGCGGAGTGGAAAAAGAAGCGTTTTGGAACGCGCTGGTATCACGGCGAGACTCTTCCGGTGGCGATCGGACAGGGTTATGTGCTGATGACCCCGATTCAAATGGCCTCGATGATTGCCACTGTTGCCAACGAAGGTTCCGTATATCGCCCCCACCTGGTAAAGCGCATCGTTGACGCCGACGGTAAGCTGCTTAAGGAGTTCAAGCCCGAGCTTTTGGCCAAGACCGGGATATCGGCGGCCAATTATCGCTTGGTCAAGCAGGGGTTGTTCTCCGTTGTCAACGATCCGGGAGGGACCGGCGCCATGGCTCGACTCTATGACGTGCGGGTGGCGGGCAAGACCGGGACCTCCCAGGTGGTGAAGATGAGAAACAGCAAGACCAGCACCCCTTACCAGTACCGAGACCATGCCCTGTTTGTGGCATTTGCACCTTATGACAATCCGGAGATCGCCCTGGCTGTGGTTGTCGAGCATGGGGAGCATGGCGGTTCGGCGGCGGCACCAATTGCCGGGCGTATCCTGCGGGCCTGGTTCGACGGCAAGAAGCCGGCAAAAAAGGTGCTTGAAAAACCGAAAGCGGTTCAAGGCGATGAAGACGGAGAGGAAGCGCCGCAGTCGCCCCAGGAAGATGGCGCCAGCGAGGACACCCCCCAATGATTGATCGCCGCTTGCTGACCAACATCGATTGGATGCTGGCAGGACTGACTGTTGTCATCTGTCTGCTGGGCATACTCAACATCTACAGCGCAACCGCGCCCTACAAGGTCGTCGGTGCCCCCTACTACATCAAACAATTCAACTGGATGCTGGTTGGCATGTTCGTCGCCACACTGGCCTGCAGTTTCGACTATCACATTCTTGAGGATCTTTCCTACTGGCTCTACGGCTTCATGCTCCTGTTGCTGCTGGCGGTCCTGGTTGTCGGCCGGCATTCAATGGGGGCTACCCGCTGGTTGGATCTGGGTTTTTTTAATATTCAGCCGTCGGAGCTGATGAAAATAGTCATTGTCATGACCTTTGCCCGCTTCTTCAATAATTTCCAGGCGATAGGGGGGCTCTCGGTCAAAGACCTGCTCTTTCCGCTCGCAATCCTCGCGGTCCCGGTTCTGATGATTATCAAACAACCCGATCTGGGGACAGCTGTCCTGGTGATCATGATTGCCCTTTCCATGACCGTTTATGTCGGGCTGCGCTGGTCAGCCGTGGTAACCTTCACCCTCGTGACTATCCCAGCGGCCTGGCTGGCATGGGCCAAGCTGCTGCGCCCCTACCAGAAAAACCGTATTTTCGACTTTCTCGACCCTGAACGCTCCCGCCTGGGAAGCGGTTATCACATCATCCAGAGCAAGATTGCCGTGGGTTCCGGCGGAATCGTCGGCAAGGGGTTTGTCAAAGGCACCCAGTCCCAACTCCGGTTTCTGCCGGAGCAGCATACCGACTTCGCTTTTTCGGTCTTTGCCGAGGAATGGGGCTTTATCGGCTGCCTGGTTCTGATCGTTCTCTACCTGTCGTTGGTGCTGTGGGGGCTCAATATCGCCCGCAATTGCAATGACCGTTTCGGCGCCTTGCTGGCCATGGGGGTGACGGCCATGCTTTTCTGGCACATCGTCATCAACATGGGGATGGTCATGGGTCTGTTCCCTGTGGTCGGCGTGCCACTGCCGTTTTTTTCCTATGGCGGCACGTCGATGATAACCTCCATGGTGGGGATCGGCATCCTGCAGAACATCAGTTTGCGGCGCTTCATGTTCTGACGCCAGACTCAATTCATGGTTCCGGTGTGCGGTTGGGGCCCTTGGTGATAACTATTTATTTTATCGTAGGAATTGTCTGCCATTCGGCAAATTAAACATTGACTTTGCATTAAAAAATGTGTACTAAAAAGCATTTATTGAATATTTACATGTATTGAATTGCCTTGGGGGATAATGTGATTTTTGGATGCGGATCGACGCAGAGCCGTTCAGGGGCGGGTTTACCCGCCAGGACGGCTTTTTTTGTGTTGTGGCGTAGTGTCGATGCATGACAAAGAGTATCTTGGCGTTTCCTGCAGACTCTGAACAAAGACGGGGGGATCATGACCGGACAATTGCGAAGAGACGAAAAAAATATGCTTGCTGACCAAGCTGCTTCGGATGCAAAGCAGACCGGGCGTCGGGCCAGGCGCGGGACAGGGAGGCCGGCAAGGATGGCGGCACTGCTTTTGGCAGCCGTTGTGTTCGGGCAGTTTCTGCCCCAGGATGGGGCCTTTGCCCAGGAGCAGGCCCAGGCCGAAAGAACCGACGTGGCGCTCCTGAACCCAGCCAACGAGGATCTGCTCCTCTTCTGGGACGAAAAAGAACTCTACGTGCAGACCGCCACCCGAATCGAGAAGCCGCTGGCCCAGGTGGCAGAGAACATGACCGTGATCACTGCCAAGGACATCGAGGACATGAACGCCCACACCCTGGCCGAGGTATTGAACCGGGTGCCGGGTTTGTTCGTTAATTTTGGTGGCCAGGACTTCAATGGCACTTCGCTGCTCCATATCCAGGGGTCGCCGGAACGCCTTGTGACGGTGCTGCTGGATGGTGTGGTCTGGAACACCCTTTCCGGCGGCAGTGCCGAAACCTCCAACATCCCGGTCAGGATCATCGAACGGATCGAGATCATCAAGGGTCCGGCCTCGTCGGCCTGGGGCTCGGCCCTGGGGGGTGTGGTCAACATCATCACCAAGGGGGCCGGCGATAGCACCATGCCCAAGGGAACCCTCAGCGCCTCCTATGGCGAGGCCAATTCCCAGGATTACAACGCCGAGCTGTACGGCAAGCTGGGGCAGCTGGGCTATTATATCTACGGTGGGCGCCAGCAGACCGATGGCCTGCTCAACAGTCGCAACACGGATCAGGACCGCGTCTATGGCAAGTTCGACCTGGCCCCGTCCCAGGAACTGGACCTGCTCCTCACCATCGGTTACAGCAACCCCTTGATCAACACCGGGGATATCCATGGCGGCGGTTATGATTTTAACTCCAAGATAAAGTTAACCTCCTTTTTCGTCACCAGCGCCTTTGACTACCGTCTCTCGCCGGAGCTGAGCCTGAAAGGGGGGGGGTACCTATATCAACAAAAGGTGGAATTGCCGGTCATGTTCAGCACCGGTGACCTGTTCAAGGAGCAGATCTATGATGAGCAGGTCATTGGAGGCCATCTGAAGCTGCTCTACTCCAGCGACATCCACACTGCGGTGTTGGGCCTGGATGCCAGCCACGGCAACCTGGACCAGACCACCAATGTGGGGCCCCTTTATCAGTCCTTCGGCTTGCCTGCGACCAGCATCACCAAGCCGAGCATCGACAAGTGGGCCCTGTTTGCCAATGACACCCTGGATCTGGGGCGGCTGGCCGTGACCCCGGGGGTCCGGATTGACCACGACAATGTCACGGGCTATTTTGTCAGCCCCAGTTTCGGCGCCACCTATGAGCTGGCCGAGCACACCAATCTCAGGGCCTCGGTGGCCCGGGGCTTCACCTCCCCCCCACTCAGCGATACCTCCGGCGGCGGTACCTTCCTGGTGGCCAACCCGGATCTGAAGCGGGAAGAGGGATGGTCCTACCAGGTGGGGGTGGAGTCGGGGGTGGCTGACCTGCTGCAGGTCAAGGCCACCCTGTTCCGCCACGATACGGAGAACGCCATCAGCAATGATCTCAACGCCTCCAAACAGCTCACTAATGTCGGGGACCTGTTGCGCCAGGGATACGAGCTGGAGGCCGAAAGCGTGCCGCTCTACAATGTCTCACTCAAGGCCGCCCACTCCTATGTTCATATCAATCTCCACGATACTGCCGCTGCCACCACCAGCGGCGAGGACAACTATTCCTACCTGGTTGGACTGAAATACGACGACCGCAGGTCCCTGATGGCCCAGTTGACCGGCACCTATGTCTGGATAGAACAGTCTGCGGACCAGAAGGCGAAGTACGACACCTTTATCTGGGACTTCAATATCAACAAGCGCTTCCAGACCAGTGACCGGACATCTCTGGACCTGTTCCTGACCGCCCATAACCTGTTCAGCGGCGCCCACTATTTCAGCGACACCTATAAAAATGCCCTGCGCTGGGTCGAGGCCGGGGTGCGCTTCAGGTTCTGAAAACCGTAGAGTCCATTTGTCTCCCCCCTCCCTGCCAGGGAGGGGGATATCAATAGCAAGGAAGCCGTTTCATCATGTTGAACAAAATTAGCGTTGTATTTGCCCTGTTGTGCTCCCTCCTGGTTTCAACCCCCTATTCATCAACCTGTTGGGCTGCCGATGTCCTTGTGGTTGCCGATACCCAGCTTAGACCTGCAGTGGAGATTATCTCCGGGATCAGGAAGACCCTGGGTGCCTCCATGCGGATCTGTTCGCCCGACGAAGTCAGGGGGGTACTGAGAGATGTGGTGGAAAACGAAGGTGCCAGGGTAGTGGTGGCCTTGGGCAAGGATGCTTTGACCGAGGCCCTGGGGCTTCCATCCAGCATCCCGGTGATCTTTGACCTGGTCGTTACCCCGCCGGTGTTCAACCGGCCCAATACCACCGGTTTTTACCTGGCCACGCCGGTCCGGGAATATGCCGACCTGATCAGGAACCACCTCCATTCCATCCGGCAGCTTGCGGTGGTGGGTAGCCGCGACCAGTTGAACACCCTGGCCTGGGGCGCGGCCCAGATGGGTTCCTATAGCGTCTATACCGTCAGGGACAGCTTTGATCTGGTCAATACGGTCCGCCAGATCGATGCGGCGGACGCGATCCTGCTCCTTCCCGACACCTCCCTGCTGACCAGCACGGCTATGCATGAGGCCTACCTACTCTCCTTCAGGAAGGGGATTCCCCTATTGGGGATTTCGGAGCGTAATGTCAAGGAGGGGGCTTTGTTGGCGCTGGTGGTCAACATGGTCAACGTGGGCAAGCTGATCGGCGAGTATGCCACAAAGGCGAACCGGGGGGTGAATATCGGCCAGATCCCGCCGTCGCCTCCCAGAAAATTCGATATGTATCTCAACACGGCCACTGCCAGGAAGATGGGGATCCAGATCCCCAATGAGATGGTCAGGATGGCCAAACGGGTCTATCCCTAGAACCGCTCAATCCTTTTTCATGGTCTGGTATTTCAGGTCCTGGCGGATGATCCGTTCCAGGCTCCCGTCGTAGAATTCCCTGCGGCAATCCACGCCATCGATGGCGCCGGTGCGCAACAGCGTCAGCTGGCGGCAGCCGCCGAAGCAGAGCGGCAGGTAGGGGCAATCCAGGCATTCCTCGTTTTTCCAGAGGTCCAGGTTGTGGGACACCTGGTAATCGCCGATGCCGTCGCCAAGGGTGCCGATGCGTAGTTCGTCGTAGGCCATGAAGGCCGGGCATTTGTAGAGGCTGCCATCGTGGTTGATGACCAGATCGTTGGCGAACTCCACCATGCAGGAGGTCAGCCTTGGCTTGGGGGCGCTGTAGCCACGTTGCAGGGTCTCTTCCCGCAGGTAGTCGGCGGCCTCGATAAGCCACGGCTCATGGGAGCAGGTGCAGGCACCGTTGAAATCGGCGACCGTCTGCGCCCCGGACTTGGGTACAACCGGTGCAAAGAGCACGGTGGTCACCTTGTCCGGGGTGATTTCCCTCTCCATCAAGTTATCCAGCAGGAGCGGGAAATCCCGGTAGTTGTCCTGGGTGTAGTTGCCACCCAGTTGTAGGGGTGCCAGGCCGCAGATGGAGGCCAGGTTAGTGACGATGGTGTTGAAACTCCCCTTGCCGGAGACAAAGGGGCGGCTTTGGTTGTGCAGTGCGGCCGGACCATCCAGGGTGACCTTGGCGCCGCAGTACCCCAACGGTAAAAGCTCCTCCACCACCGAGCCGGTAAGGAGGGTGCCATTGGTGACCAGGGAAAAGCTGTAGTCGCACCCCTGCTCGGCTGCGGCCCGCTGCAACTGCCCGGAGATGTCCCTGATCAGGCCCAGGGAGAGCAGCGGTTCGCCGCCGTAGAAGACCAGCTTGACCGAGCGCCCCTGGTCGAACTGTTCATGCCGGATGTGGTCCACCAGCTGCAGGGCTATCTCTGGGGTCATGTAGTGACGGCCCCGGAAGCGGTCCTCGTAGCAGTAGGGGCAGGCCAGATTGCAGTCCAGGTTGAGCACCACAACGCCATTGAAGGGGCGTGGCTTTTGGTTGGCATTGACGAAGATGTCCCGCATCTGCTCCCTTTCGGCAATCGGATCAGGCACCACCATGCCGAGCCTGGCCAGGGCCTCGGGCTCGGACAAGGACCCGTTCCGGGCCGCTTGCAGGGTGCTGTCCGGCACCAGTGCCATGGACGATTGTTTGGTGGAATAGAGCAGGTTGAGACCGGGTTGGTCAGGGCAGGGGTAGATCTTCAGATAGCGCGACAGGTGCATTGGTTGTTTTCCTGAAAAAAGGGGGGACAATATCTCCCCCCTTGGTCCGTCGATAAGTTCAAGCAAGGCCTAGATCAGCGGTATAAGTGAAGTTAAGCAGCAGCTGCCGTAAGGCACCTCGCTAAAAGCCTTGTTACCCTCGTCAAGCACTACCAGTGTGTTCACTGTTTCCATGTTCTTTTCTCTCCTTTTTTATTAGATATCCCAATGGATTTCATTGGCATGGCAGCCGCCGGGCAAGTGAAGCCTACAGCACCCCGGCGGATTTACAATAATTAACAGTCACCAGCCAGCGCAACCTGCTGGGATCATTGTTGATCTGTTTGTTTAAAAAGGTTTTGGCTCGGAAATAGTGCGTGAATAACAAATTCGCGGGTCAGCCATCTCGGGCGTGCAAATACAACATCATTTAATTAAGGGCGCATTTTATAACACAATTTTTAAGATTGTCAATAGTGCAAAAAACTTAATTTACATTTTGTTGTAAAAGTGGTTTATATGCTTAACAAAGGGATGCTTTTTGTGTTTGTATGTGGCTGTGGACTTGTTGATGCACATATTTTAAGAAAGTGATCCAAATGTCTCCACCGTAACCTCTCGGGATTGGAACTACTTTTGTAAAAGCTGAGTGCAAAAGGCGCCGGAGGGCGGGATCAAGGTTTATGCATTTAATGAATATCAGGTCAGCCATTACAGCATCCATTCTGTTGTCAACGCTCATGCTCTGCTTAAGCGTTCCTGTTTGTCATGCCTCCGATGTCATCATCATAGGGGATACCCGACTCAAGCCGGTGGTTGAAATTATCTCGGGCATCAGGAAAACCCTGCGCGCATCCACCAAAACCTATGCCCCGCCCGAAGTTAAAGACACCCTCAGGTCCGTTGTGGAAAAGGAAGAGGCCAAAGTCGTGGTCGCCCTCGGCAGGGAGGCGTTGGTTGAAGCCCTGCAGCTCCCCTCTTCGATAACGGTTATCTATGATCTGGTCGTAATACCCCCAAAGACTGCCAGGCCCAATACCACCGGCTTTTACATGGCCATACCTGCCAAGGATTATCTTGACCTGATCAGCAGTCACCTCAATTCCATCAAGCATATTGCCGTTGTCGGAAACCGTGATCAGCTGAGTTTCCTGGCCGGGGACACGAACCAGCACCTGACAGCCTACAGTGTCAAAAACGCCTATGAATTCGTCAACACGCTACGACAGGTCAACAGCGCCGATGCCATCCTGCTCATGCCCGACGCCTCACTATTGACGGAAACAGCCATGGAAGAGGCATACCTGCTCTCGTTCAGGAGAGGCATACCCTTGATCGGCATCTCGGAAAGACAGGTCAAGGAGGGGGCATTACTCGCCCTGGTGGTCGATACGGTCAATGTGGGCAGATTGATCGGCGAATATGCAACCAAAGCGATCAAAGGTATCAATGTCGGGCTTTTGCCCCCTTCTCCCCCAAAGAGATTCGAGTTGTATCTCAATACCGATACCGCCAGGAAGATGGGAATTCATATACCCGATGAGATGGTCAGGATGGCCAAGAAGGCGTATCCATGAAAAAACCGTTTATCATGACATTCAAAATGAAGGCGCTTTTGTTCATGATACCGGTTTTGATCGTGATCTCGATAATTTTTACTTACGAATCGATCCAGACCGAGAAGGAGATTATTCGCAGCGAGATTATCAAGAGAGCGGAAACCGTCACTACCCTGGCTACCAAGACCGGCGAGCTGCCGATTCTTTCAGGAAATCCTGAACTCTTGAAGAGCACGGTGCAGTTTTTAAGGACCAATTCCGAAGTATCCGCCGTGACGATCTATGACAGCAGGATGACGATGCTTATCCATGCCGGCTCGCCTATCTTGAACCCTATAGTCGGTTTATTGCCCAATGCCCCCATTTCCATGTCCGAGGAGCAGGATGCCTTTGTGTTTTACGCGCCGGTTTTTACCATCCGGAATCAGGAAGACTTCGACATTTTCCAGGAAACGGACAGCGTCAAGAAAATCAAGGAACAAATCGGCTGGATCAGGCTGAGCTTTTCAAAATCATCAATGCGTGAAACAGAAAGGAAAATCGTTGAACGGGGCCTGTTATTGGCAATCTTCTTCGCTTCCGGCAGCAGCATCCTGGCGTATTTCCTGATCAGTCACGCCACCAAGCCGCTTGCACAGATTGTCAAGGTAGCAAATGGCATCGCCCATGGCGATTTGAGCCAGGAAATAAAAATCGATCAAAACGATGAAATCGGCGCATTGTCGGTGGCATTCCAGTCCATGAAGGATACGATTCGCCAGGTTTTGCGGGAGACAGACTGGCTTATCCTGGCGGTACAGGCAGGCAGGTTGGACACCCGCGGCAATTCCGGCGTTTTCGAGGGTGGCTGGCGTAATCTGGTAGACGGTGTCAATCAGCTGATCCACGCCTTTTCAGGTGCCCATAAACAGCTGGAGGAGGCCAAGGAGGCGGCTGAAGCGGCAAATCGGGCCAAGAGCGATTTCCTGTCCAGCATGAGCCATGAGCTGCGCACGCCCCTCAATGCAATCCTTGGTTATGCCCAGATCATCAAGCGCCAGGACAACCTGACGGATAGTCAGCGGCAACAGCTGGAAATCATGCGCAGCAGCGGCGAACATCTGCTCATGCTCATCAACGATATCCTGGATGTGGGCAAGATCGAGGCCCACAAGATGGAGATCGAAAATGTGATGTTCGACCTGCCCGCGCTTCTGCGTCAGGTCTTCAATATTACCAAGCTGCATGCAGAGGAAAAGGAGTTGTATCTTCGTTATGAGGATCGCACTCCTTTGCCGGAGTTTGTGCGTGGCGATGAACGCAAGCTCAAACAGGTCCTGTTGAACCTTTTGAGCAATGCCGTCAAATATACGCGCCGTGGCGGAATCAGCCTGGTAGTTAGTTACGGCCAGGCCGGCTACGGGGTGTTGAGGTGCGAGGTGACCGACACCGGGATCGGTATTCCTACGGAGAAACTGGAAGCTATTTTCGAGCCGTTCACCCAACTGATTGGCGACAGGCAGGCTAGCGAAGGGACCGGGCTTGGCTTGAACATATCTAAACGCCTGCTGGCCTTGATGCAGGGCGGACTGGGCGTGGAGAGCGTTGTTGGCGAGGGCAGCACGTTTTGGATGGAACTGGCGCTGCCGCAAGTGCTGGAAGTTGCGGAACGCATCGAAATGCCTGATGTTATTGTAACTGGTTATCAGGGGAAGCGGAAAAGTGTGCTGGTGGTTGACGATAATTTTACCAATACCTCCATGTTGGTTTCGCTTCTGGAGCCGTTGGGATTTAATGTCGCCACGGCGGAAAATGGTCGAGTTGCAGTTGCAAAAGCTCTTGATTGCCATCCGGATCTGGTGCTGATGGATCTGGTAATGCCCGAAATGGATGGGTTGGAGGCGATCAAGGGAATCAGGGAACATCAGGAGTTTGCCGGTGTCAAGATCATCGGTTCATCGGCCACGGTGACGGATAGTGACCACAAGGAGGCTTTTGTTGCCGAATGCGATGATTTTGTGTTGAAACCGATCAATATTGATCTGCTTTTGGAAAAGATAGCTGTACTGCTTGATATAGAATGGGATAAGGTATCGACGAGCATGGTTGCTCTGGAGGCAGACGTGGAACGTTCGGGACGCGCGAAGGAGTTTGTCGTCCCATTGCCAGAGGATATAGAGGCTTTGTTCGAACTGGCCATGCTCGGTGATATGCAAAGGATAGAAAAGTGGGCTGCTGAACTGGAAGAAAGGGACAAAATATATTCCGGTTTTGCGGACAAGTTGCGTGATTTGGCCGGAGGATTCAAAGCAAAGGCAATTCTGTCGCTGGCGGATCACTACAGGGAGAAGGGCAATGATTCCAGAACAACAAGCGACTAAAACCGATGTTCGCAAGCCAGTTATCCTGACGGTTGATGATGATCCCAATAACCTGGCCGTGGTAAGAGATAGCTTGGCAGAGTGCAATTATACGATCCTTGTGGCCGAGGATGGCGAAAGTGCTCTCAAAAGGGCGAATTATGCCCAACCGGACCTCATCCTGTTGGATATCATGATGCCGGGTATCGACGGCTATGAAACCTGCCGCAGATTGAAGAATAATGAAGGTACGAAAGATATTCCGGTCATATTCATGACCGCCTTGGTGGAAACCGGCCACAAGGTTAAGGGTCTGGAAGTTGGTGCCGTGGACTATATCACCAAGCCCTTTCACCGAGAAGAACTCCTGGCCCGGATTTCGGTACATTTGCATATCAAGGAGCTGACAAACCGACTAAAGGAAGCGAAGGAATCGCTCGAAAAGCGGGTAGAGGAGCGGACCGCCGAACTGGCATGTGCAATCTGCGATCTGCAGGCTGAAATTCGCGAACGGGAACTTGCCGAAGCCGAGCGGGGACGGTTGGCAACTGCTATTGAGCAGGCAGCGGAGGCAATATTTATTACGGACGACAAGTGGATAATTGACTACGTCAATCCAGCCTTTGAAAGATTGAGCAATTATGACAGGGATGAAATAATAGGCCAGCATACCCGCGTTCTCAAGAACGACAATTTGGATCCATCGATCTACAAACAGATAATTACGGCCTTGACCCATGGCGATGTTTGGTCCGGCCGTCTCACGATCAAGAAAAAGGACGGCTCGCATTATAATGCGGAAGTCACTGCTTCCCCGATTCGCGATAAAGATGGGAATATCATCAATTATGTGAGTATCCACCGCGATATTACCCATGAGATGAAACTGGAAAGGGAGCTTCGCCAGGCTCAGAAGATGGAGGCGATCGGCACGCTTGCCGGAGGCATAGCCCATGATTTCAATAATATACTCATGGCACTGATGGGGTTTGCCGAAATGGCCATGCAGAAGACTCCGGATGAGAGCCCGATAAGCCGTGATCTGGAGCGGGTTATCGAATCGGGCATGCGCGCTACGGAACTGGTGCAACAGATACTCACCTTCAGCCGCCAGAATGAGCTGGAAAGAAAGCCGGTACACCTGGCACCGATCGTCAAGGAGGTTCTCAGGCTTTTCAGATCTTCGTTTCCCGCAACCATCGAACTACGCCAGGTAATCGATATTACTCACCAGAATGATGTGGTTCTGGCGGATTCGACTCAGCTTCACCAAGTGCTGATGAACCTCGGCATTAATGCTGCCCATGCTATGCGCCTCAATGGCGGGATTTTGAACATAAGCCTGTCAGATATTCAGATGGACGAAGCGTTTGCCTCCAGATACCATGGATTGAAGCCTGGCAAGTTCGTGAAGTTGACAGTGAGCGATACTGGTCAGGGCATAGATTCTGCGATCATCGAACGTATCTTTGACCCTTATTTTACTACCAAGGGAATTGGCGAAGGGACCGGAATGGGGCTTGCGGTAGTTCAGGGTATTGTCACCAACCTTGGTGGCGCGATTACCGTAAATAGCGAGCCAGGGCAAGGAACCACCTTCGATGTTTACATCCCCAGGACCGAAGAAGAGGTGGCGCTGGGATCCGGTCTTATCGGGCAACCTATAACAGGCAATGAGCGTGTCCTGTTTGTTGACGATGAAAATGCCATTACCGATTTGGGTGGGAAGATGCTCCGGTCGCTCGGTTATGACGTCACCCTCAAAACAAGTAGCATTGAAGCCCTGGAGACATTCCGTGCCAGGCCCTATGCATTCGATCTGGTCATAACCGACATGACCATGCCGGGTCTCACTGGCAAGGAGCTTGCCAGAAATCTTTTGGAAATCAGGCCGGATATTCCCATCGTCATCTGCACCGGATTCAGCGAACAGATCGATGGGAAAGAGGCAAGGGAGATCGGAATCCGTGATTTCCTGATGAAACCTTATGTCATAAGCAAGCTGGGAAAATCCATTCGCAAGGTTTTGAGCGGTATGCCTGTCTAGTCCGATTCCGGGCTGGTTTGTCACTAATCGGCATTGCATTATGGCAAACAAACATTCTCTTCGACATTCTCGTTGTTAACTTCGATTTGCCGACCTATTCCTTCTCTTGTTCACCTTGACTTTTCAGTTTGGTTTCCCGTACTATCCGAAGATAAAACAACTACCTGATTTTAGGCCTGGATTTCTTTTCGTGTCACGAAAAACCGGATTTCGGATCTCAGAATCAAAGTGACTATTAACTGCCCTGGAGATAGCAGCACTTGAAGGCAATCGTAGTAATTCCTACCTACAATGAACGGGATAACATCGTCCGGCTTGCCGGGGAGGTGCTTAATCAGCATCCGTCTCTGCATATCCTGATTGTTGACGACAACTCTCCTGACGGTACCGGAAGCCTGGCCGACGAACTTTCTGCCGGCAACGACAGGATACGGGTTATTCACCGCCCCGGAAAACTTGGCCTGGGGTCTGCATATCGAACAGGATTCAAGCTTGCATTGGAAATGGGTGCAGATTTCGTAATTGAAATGGACGCCGATTTTTCCCATGATCCGGCCGTGCTTCCGGTTTTTCTCGACACTGTTGCGGGATGCGACTTGGTAATTGGATCTCGTTATTTGAATGGGGTCAGTGTTGTCAACTGGCCGATTCGCCGCTTGATACTCAGCTATTTCGCCAGTGTTTACACCCGCTATGTCACTGGCCTTAAGCTGATGGATTGCACTAGCGGCTTTAAATGCTTTCGCAGATCTGCCCTGGAATCTATTGATCTGGATAGCGTCAGATCGGACGGCTATTCCTTTCAGATAGAAATGAATTACCGTTGCATGGAAAAGGGATGCAAGATTGTCGAAGTGCCGATCATTTTCATTGATCGCCACGCCGGCACCTCCAAGATGTCACGGAGAATTGTGCTGGAAGCGATAGTGATGGTCTGGAAACTCAAGCTCGGAACGGTAATTTCCGGTATGTTCGGAAAGAAGAGGTAGTATGTCAGACATTATCTGGTCCATTATTTTGATTGTCGGTTTGTTTGGCTGGGTGGCCTCGACCCTGGTCTTCATCTTCAAGGCGTTTCCTGAATTAGGGCGCTTTGAGGTGCAACAGGCGCGGAAATGGGGTCTTGTCGTGGCTGTGTCGTTTGTCGTCTGGATAGTCGGTTTGCTCAATGCCTGAATATCAAGTCACATGGCAGAACCTTGTGCGGAACATGGTTCAAATGCTGTTGGGCCTCATGGCCGTCACCTCTTTGGGGTGCACTACCGCAAAGCTGGATCCCGCTTCCTGGCAGGATCGACACATAGACCTGGTCTGGCCGCAGGCGCCTGCGCAGGCACGCGTCAGGTTGCTCAGGGTAATTAACGGCCCCGAGGATGTTGTCATCGCAGAAAAAGGAAGAGTAGGTAAGTTTTTTGACTTTGTGTTGGGTACCAGCAATGAGAATCCCGGTTTTTTTACACCACACTGCATAGCTGCCGACGGCAACGGCCTGATCTATATTGCTGATCCCTCCCTCGGCGTTGTGCATTGCTACAACCTCGCTTCCCACGAGGTCAGCTATATTTACCAAGCCGGAGACCGGCATCTGTCCAGCCCGGTTGGCGTGGCCCTGGACAGCGACGGCAGCATCTATGTGACTGACTCGCAGCTAGGGGCCGTGTTCAAGTTTGACAACAAAGGTGCATACATCAGCGAACTGGATGGCAAGGGCAAATTCATAAGCCCGGCTGGTATTGCCCTGACATCCACTGGCGACAAGGTTATTGCCGATATGCGCGCCAACAAGGTATTCCTGTTCGGCAAGGACGATGTGTACAAAGGCGAGTTGCCAGGACCGGATTTCCCCGGGACTCTCAGCACGCCCACCTATGTGGCGATAGATAGTGCCGATACCATATATGTGACCGACTCCCTGAACTTTACCGTCAGGGTCTTTGACAGCCATGGCAAATATGTCAGGAGCGTTGGACAGATCGGTGATTCTCCCGGATCATTTGCCCGCCCCAAAGGTATTGCCGTAGACAGCGATCGCAACCTCTATGTGCTGGATGCCATTTTCGGGGTATTCCAGATATTCGATACCAAGGGGAGGCTGTTGCTGTATGTGAGCCAGGAGGGGACCCTGCCGGGCGAGCTGATGTTGCCGAGCGGTATCTTCATCGACCGGGATGACCGGATTTATGTCGCCGATACGTTCAATCACAGGATTCAACTCTTCCAGTACCTGAAAGAAAAGGTGCAGAAATGAACGGTTATAGCAAGTCGTTTGTAGCGGTTGCCTTGTTATCGTCCCTTGTCCTGATGTATGCCGGCAATGTGGCGGGAGCCGGGCCAAAGGTTTCGGAAATCGGCAACCCCCACAACCTGTCGTCAGTCGGCAGGGTGGTTGGCTCGACCGTGCTGACCGACAACACGACATTGTATCGGGCCGAAGGCGATATCTCCAGTACCACCAATGTCCCTGGCAAACAGGTCTGCATCTTTTGCCACACGCCCCACAATGCCAATGTCTCCGAGCAGGCGCCTCTCTGGAACCGGGCTTTCTCTACCGTGACGAATTTCCAGCGCTATTCGTCCAGTACTCTTCAGATCAGGGTCAATGCCGCAGCCAGAACGCCTGCGTTGTATGATACCGGTGCCCAGCCGGACGGGTCGTCCAAGCTCTGTCTCAGTTGCCATGACGGTGTTTCCAAGCTTGGGGCGATCTTGCAGGGGGGCACCATCATCATGAGAGGCGGTGCCGGTTCATCGACCACGGGCGGCGGCGATGTTATAACCGGACTGTCATCGTTCAATCCGTCCACCAATAAGATGAAAACTGGTCATCACCCGGTGTCGTTTGTCTATAATGCGACAGTCAGGGATGCCATCAATGCCGGCAAGGGTACCACTTATACGTTGCCCAGCGAGCCGGCTGTAATCTTGAGAAACAGCAAGATGCAGTGCACCACCTGTCATGATGCGCACCAGAATCAATCTGACGACACCTCGTGCTATGATACGAGTGATAACAGCATCACGACATGTGGTTCAACATCCACCGCCACCAGAAAGGTTGCACCATTCTGGGTGTTGCATAATGGGTCCAATACGGCTTCTCAGGATCATGATGTTGTTTGCACCACATGCCATCCGATGGTTACACCCAGCCCCTTTCAAACTGCGCCCTGATATGGCTATCCTCAGGAAAGGCCCCTCTATGTTGCTACGACTCTTGTCAAGCATGCTTGTTCTCCACATGACAGCCTCTTTGGTTTTTGCCGTTTCCGGGGCCAAGCCTTACCACCTTGACCGTAATCTGCTGCCCAATGGCTGTGCTTCCTGTCATGTTGGTTTCGATTTCAGTAACGGCGGTGGATCGTATAAATGCCTTTCCTGTCACGGTCCGCTTAATAAGCGTTCGAAACAAATGGTCATGCGCAACATCCAGACAAAGGATGTCAGCAAGGATTTTGCCAAGAACTACCGGCATCCGGTCTTTGATGGCAAGGATATCCACAGCTCCCGTGAGGTCTTGCCCGAAACGAACTCCACAACACCGCGCCATGCCGTATGTGTCGATTGCCACAACCCCCATTACATTTCCGGTGACAACGTCTATGCCGGGGTCAGGGGAAAGAGGATCGGCAACTTCAACTCCACCATAACCAAAGAATACGAACTGTGCTATCTGTGCCATGGCGACAGTGCCAACCTGCCGGTCCGGTCCACCAACAAACGGATCGAGTTCTCCACGAACAATCCTTCCTTCCATCCGGTGGAGGGTGAAGGGAGAAACCTTGCGGTAATCAGCCTGCTGCGTCCCTACCGCGAAAGAAAAGGGGCCGACAATGATATTTCGATCATAAAATGTGCCGATTGTCACGGCAGTGATGATTCCAATTCTGCGAATGGCCCCCACGGTTCAAAGTACCAAGGTATACTGGTGGACAACTACGCTACCGGTGATGGCTTGCCCGAGAGCAGTTTCAATTATGCTCTTTGCTATCGCTGCCACAAACGCTCAAGCATCCTGGGGAACGAGAGTTTCCCCTTTCATTCGCGCCACATCACCGGAGATCTCAATTTCAAGGGGGGCGGGACATCCTGCTACACGTGCCACAGTTCCCATGGCAGTACGGAGAATCGCTACCTGATCAGGTTCAACCGCGATTATGTAACCGAAAGTTCCAGCGGCAAAAGGCAGTTCGTGGAAAAGGGGACCTACAGTTTCCACGGCGAGTGCTGGTTGACCTGTCACGGAGTTGATCACAACCCCAAGTCATACTGATGGAGGTTTTTACCATGAAACCGCACAGTTTGTTGCTTTCGGTTCTTATGCTCTCTTTTGTGGTTTTTCCCACAGTGGGGTTTGCCACAATAGCACCCGAGCAAAAGCTATTGCTGGGCCAAAATCCCCATAACGATGATGGCGATTGCTCTATCTGCCATGTTGCCTCGGTTGAAAAGCTAAAGGGCTGGTTTGTATTTCCCTCCACCAAGCGGCAGTTAAAGGAAGATCCCAATACCCTGTGCCGGAAGTGCCACGGCGTCAGCTTCGGCCACGGCATTGGCAAAAAACCGGCCATGAACCTTGAGGGACTGCCACTCAGTGCGGATGGCACCATCAATTGCGCCCTGACTTGCCATGATATGCATATTAAGGGTGTGGACGACACCAATCAACTGCGACTTCATCTGCGACTTCCCAATACAAAATTGTGTACTTCGTGTCACGATAAATAGTGTCGTGCAACAGCTTGGAAACTGGCGCCACAGGCGTTTTGCCAAGGGTTTTATTGTTTTGTTTTTGGGGAGCTCTGTGATAGTATAAAAAGATTATGGCGCTCTATAACTGCAAGCTTGGTGCATCGGACGGGAAAATCCTGTACAGGGAATTTGAGGCGGCAGAGCCGGAAATGCTGCAAAGAAACCTGGAAGATCAGGGTTTTTTTGTTTTTGAGGTAAAAAAGAAGCCATTTCAGTTCCTGCTGGACAAGGGATTTAAACGACGTCGGATCGATAATCGCTCATTTTTAACCTTTAACCAGGAAATGCTGGTGCTTATTAAGGCTGGCATGCCGATTATGCAGATTCTCGATACCATGCTTGAGCGGCAGGACAGTGGCAATTTAACAGAGATCCTGCGCCAGGTCCGCGAGGATGTGAAGGGTGGGGCAGCTCTTTCCGTAGCACTTGAAAAACACGGTCGATTTATCCCACACCTCTATATCGCATCCATCAGGGCAGGGGAACGCACCGGCGACCTGGTCAACACCATCAGGCGCTACATCCAGTATCTCAAGCGGGCTGACGTCATCCGCAAGAAGGTTGTCTCGGCCCTGTTATACCCGGCGATCCTTGTTACTGTGGCGACCATGGCCGTTACACTGCTGCTCCTTTATGTCGTGCCTACCTTCAGCCAGGTGTATGCAGATGCGGGTTCGCAATTGCCCGCACCCACCAGGATGCTGATTGCTTTCACTGCTTTTCTCAGGCATTTTTTCCCGTTTGCGGTACTGCTGGCAATAGCGGCGGCTTTTTCCTTACGTTCTTGGGTTGCTACTGAAGCTGGCAGATATAAGGTCGACAAATTCAAGCTGAGCATCCCGTTGGCAGGCGACGTGTTTACCAAGTATTCGGTTGCCGGTTTCAGCCGCACACTTGCCACAGTGCTTGGCAGCGGCATCCCGATAATAGAATCGCTACGAATGTCAATAGGTACCCTCAATAATCGCTTTATGGAAAAACGGCTTTTCGAGGCAGTTAAATATGTTGAGGAGGGTGGTCGGCTCTCCGCTGCCTTTGAGAGGGCCGGAATCATGCCGCCGCTTGCACTGCGCATGCTGGGCGTGGGTGAAGCCACCGGAGCCCTGGTAGATATGTTGATGGATGTCTCCGATTATCTGGAGGATGAACTGGAAGAACGTATCAACATCCTCACAACGGCCATAGAACCAGCCATTATGGTTGTTATGGGCGTTGTTATCGGTGGTATTATTATCGCCATGTACCTGCCTGTTTTCAAAATTGCCGGCACTGTCGGATAACCAGAGGGATTGGATGCAGTCATTCAGGCGCAGAAATATAGGTACCATCCTTGTGGATCGAGGCAGCCTGACCACTGATCAGCTCCAGATTGTTGTGGACAAGTTGGCGGTCACCAAGCAGCGTTTCGGTGAGATTTGCATCAGCGAAGGCTTTATCAACGAAACTGAACTTGCCAAGGCCCTCTCTGAGCAGTTCAATCTCGAATTTGCCGATCTGAGTGATTTCAGGATGGACGAGGAATTGCTTAACGCACTCCCGAACGATGCCATCTACCGCTTCCGGTTTGTGCCGCTGGAAATGACACCAGATGCATTGGTCATAGCGGTATCCGATCCCACGGACGTGGTCAAATTGGATGAGCTGGAGATGTTGCTTGGCCGCCCACTGAAGATACGCATTGCCGCCGAGTCTGCCATTGCCCTGGTCATCAAGACCGGTGAGGGAACCCGCCGGGTGTTGCGTGAGGTTTCCGAGGACTTCATGCTCCAACTGGTCAAGGAAACAGATCGGGGCGAGGAAGTTTTATCTGTCGAGGCTATTTCAGAAGATACCAGCCCAATAATCAAGCTCGTCAACTCTACTATCCTGGATGCCTTGAACCGCCGCGCCAGTGACATTCATATAGAAACCGGCCATGATGGCGTTGAGATCAAGTATCGCATTGACGGGGTGCTTTATCGGGCAAACGAACCCATAGATCTGCATTTTCAATCACCGATCATATCCCGGCTCAAGGTCATGAGCGAGCTGGATATTTCAGAACGGCGCATTCCTCAGGATGGCCGCTTCAAGATACGTTTCGGTGAAAAATCGATCGACTTCCGCGTCTCCATCATGCCCAGTGCCTTGGGCGAGGATGCGGTCATTCGTATTCTTGATAAGGAGAGCATCGCCAATGACCTGAAGGGGCTGTCCCTTGAAAACCTCGGCATAAGCGACCGCGAAATAAAACGCTTGCGCAGGAAAATTCGCGAGCCTTACGGCATGGTTTTGGTCACCGGCCCCACGGGCTCCGGCAAAACCACCACCCTGTACGCAGCACTTACAGAGATCCATACCGGTGAAGACAAGATCATTACCATAGAAGATCCGGTCGAGTACATGTTGCGCGGGATACTTCAGATACCGGTCAACGAAAAGAAAGGCCTGACCTTTGCCAAGGGACTCCGCTCCATCCTGCGCCACGATCCTGACAAGATCATGGTCGGCGAGATCCGCGACCCGGAAACCGCCCAGATTGCGGTCCAGTCCGCTTTGACCGGCCACTTGGTGTTTACGACGGTGCATGCCAACAATGTCTTTGATGTCCTTGGCCGTTTCATCCACATGGGGATCGACCCTTACAACTTCGTTTCCTGTCTGAACTGTGTCATGGCCCAACGCCTGGTGCGCAAGGTCTGCCGCAAATGCCGCCGTCCGGTAACCTACAGCGATGATGCTCTGCTCGATGCAGGGATTGATCCCGAGGTGGTTCGCGGGGCGACGTTGTATGAGGCGAGGGGGTGTGAAGAGTGTAACGGCACCGGCTATCGCGGACGCTCAGCCATTGTGGAACTGCTGGAGCTGAATGACGAGATTCGTGACCTGATCATCAGTAAAGTGCCTGCAAGCCAGCTCAAACTGGCTGCCCGGGAGGCTGGGGTTATTTTCCTGCGTGATTCCGCCATGGAAAAGCTGATTGCGGGCGATACGACCATCAAGGAGATCAACCGCGTTACCTTTGTGGAATGACGGGAAGGGATTGACCATGCTGTTTTCCAGAAAATCGCTCGGGCTTGAAATCGGATCGTCGGGCGTGGCCTTTGCCCTGCTGGGCGGATCGGTGACGTTACCAAGGTTGGAGCGTGTTTCTTACCGTCCCTTTGATCCAGGCGTCATACGCACGTCACTGCGCGAACAAAATATTCTGGACACAGATGCGTTTATCCGCAATGTAAAAGATGCCTACAATACTTTGCTGCACCCTGGGCCACGCATCTCGGTTACTCTCCCGGATACAGTGGGCCATATCCTGCTCCTGGATATGGAAGGGCGCTTCAAGAGCCGATCAGAGGGTATCGACATGATACGCTGGAAGCTCAAGAAGAATATTCCCTTCGACGTTGCCGATACACATTTGGATTATCAGCAGCTCTCCATACGCGAGAACGGAGACATGGCTCTGCTGGTGGCACTGGTGTCACGCCGGGTCATGGGCCAATACGAAGAGTCGCTGGTTGCCGCCGGTTTGGTTCCGTCCAGAATTGATTTCAACTCATTCAATCTATACCGGACGTTCGAGCAACGTCTCGCCTCCCTGGAGCAATGTGCGCTGGTATCGTATTTCGATAATATTCTGGGCATCATGATTTTTTCGAACGGCATTCCGGAATTCGTGCGGGTCAAGGAGCTTGCCGGCACACCGGCCGTTGACAGTCGGGTTTTCATGGAAATTACCAACTCCTTTCTGGTGCATCACGAGCGCTTTCCGGAACGCGTGATGCAAAACATTGCCTGTGTTGCCCCTCCCGATGTGTCAACCGGTTTCTGTGACATGGTGGCCGAGGCTGCCGGCAGTACACCGGTTTTGCTGGAGGCCAAGGCTGCCGTGACGCCATCGGATGAAGCGCCGGCCGACCAGGCATCACTTTTCCCATTCACTGCCGCAATCGGTTCTGCCTTGAGGAGCTTGTGATGCGTTTTACCATCAATCTTGCCACCAAGACATATCTGGATTACCGGAAGATTAATCAGGCCTGTGTTGCCGGCCTTATAATATTGGCGATTCTGCTGGTCTGGAATGTGACCCGCATCTCCTGGAACCTGGGCGATCTGCGCCGTACTGTGGCAGAAAACACAAACCTCGAAGCTCGTCTCAGTGCCCGCCCTCCAGGGGTTTCGGAAAAGGATTACTCGCGAACCATGAACCGGATCCATTTCTATAACGGAATCATAGAGCGCAAGGCCTACAATTGGCTGGAACTGCTGGACCAGCTGGAAAACGTCACACCTGCCGGAGTTGCCCTGGTTTCAATGGTGCCGGATAAAAAAGACGGCGGACTGAAAATAGAAGGGCGCACCAAGAATTTCGATATGCTGAAAAACTATCTGGGAAACCTTGAGAGTTCCAAGCGTTTTACAAATGTTTTGCTCCTTTCGCACCATGACCTGGCAATTGGTGAAAAAACCAGGGGAGTGCAATTTACCCTGTCATGCCGAGCGGTAATGCAATGAAACATATCCTCATCGAAATATACCGCCAGAAAAAACGCTGTCTTAATGCGGCGTTACTGCTGCTGGTGGTGAATATCGCCGTGTATGCCGTCAACTATGGTTACCTGGATTCCTCGGTAAATGAGGCCCGGCAAAAATGGCACGAACTGAGGCGCAGGGTGTCGGTAGCCGAACGCGGCGACGTCAGCGTGGTGTATCGGCAGGCGTTGGCCGACCTTGAAAAGCTGAGCGCACTTATTCCACTCAAACGTCAGTTTCCCAGTGTCCTGGGTGATATTCTGGATGCCGCTGCTTCAAGTAATGTTGTCATTGGTACGGTCACCTATAAACCGCAAGTCGTAAAAAATGAGGATCTGCTGGCGTATAGCATAAATATGTCCGTTTCAGGAAGTTACGCCGCGGTCAAGAGCTTTCTGGCCGACTTGCAGAAAAATCGCGAAATGGTCGTGATTGAAGGGGTTGCTCTTTCAAACAGGGATCCATTTGAGGAAAATGTTTCCATGAACGTCAACCTGACGGTTTATCTGCGGGAGGGTGCATGAGCCGGCAGCGCCTGATCCTCTTAATCCTGTTGATTCTGTTGGTGGCAACATTGATCTGGAGTTATCTGTCCTATCCGCGTCTCAAGACGGTAAGCCCAATGAAATACCCTCCTGGATCGCATCTCAAGGCTGAAAAGAAGCGGCAGCCACTTGTCAAGGCAGCATCTTCAGCCGAAGGGCGTTCACTCAGACTTGATCTGCTAAATAAGGAACAGGCCTCCTTCAAGGGTTACCGGCGCGACATATTCAAACCGGTATTTATCGATGAATTAAAAGTCATGAAGCAGATGGCAAGTGTCGCCAAGCCGGCCCTGCCGCCAGCCCCGGCACCTAAAACAGCTCCGGTGCTTCCGGTTCCGACTGCTGCAACAGGAACTGCGCCACGGGAACTGGCCCGTTTTACATTTTTGGGTTTTCTCAAAAAAAACAATCAGAAGACTATCTTTCTGGCCAAGGACAAAGATATTATCCTGGTCAAGAAAGGCGAAACCTTTGCGGGGCGCTATCAGGCCGCCTCCATAACCGACCAGGCCCTGACCATACTTGTTACCGATACCGGTGAAGAAATTGTCATACCATTGATTGAAAACCGGCCTCTCAGCATGGCGAGCAAATAAGTGCCGGGAGCATGGTGGAGTTTTATGCTTGAATCCTTACAGGAGGAAACGCCCAGGATGCGCAACCTTACTCATCTGATCATATTTGTCCTCATGCTGGCCCTTGTTGGCGGCTGTTCCGCCAGTCATCGGGCCTTTTCCAAGGGGGAACAGTTCGAGTCGGAGGGCAAGTACGAGGAAGCAATGTACAGTTATGCCGATGCCTTCCGCGAGGACCCCGAAACCAGCGAGTACCGGCTTCGCTTCCTCAAGGCCCGTGATATAGCCGCTGATATGCATTATAAGATGGGCGAGCAACTGTTTGGGCAGAGCGAATACTCCGCGGCCCTGGCCGAGTTTCAGACCGCACTTGCCTTCGATCCAACCCAGGGGATTTATAAACAACGGATAGAAGATGCCACAAGGTTGAAAGATGCCCAACAAGCCTTTCAGGAGGGGTTGGATTTTGAAAAATCCAACAAGCTGAAGGATGCTGACCGCAGTTTCGCTCGCGCCCTTGAGTTGAGCCCTGACAACAAGGATTATAAAAAGGCCTTGGAACGGGTTACGGGGATGCGGAAAAACAAGCTGGAAGGATATGAGCTAAGCCTCAAATCAGCCAAGCCGATCACGCTGAAGTTCAAGGATGCCAAGATCAAGGATGTGTTCAATATAATCAGTCAGTTATCCGGAATTAATTTCATATTCGACGACACGGTCAAAGATCAGCCGGTTACCATCTATCTTGAGAACGCTACTTTCCAGCAGACACTGGATCTGTTGACCAATATGTTTAAGCTAGGGCGTAAGGTGGCCAATGAAAGCACAGTGATCATCTACCCCAGGACACCAGATAAGATAAAACAGTATGAAGACATGCAACTGCGCACATTTCATCTCAACTACATGGAGGCCAAAAAGGCCGTTAACCTGATTCGTACCATGATTCAGGTGCGCAAGATCTATGTCAACGAGGATACCAATTCCGTGGTGGTGCGCGACACCAGCGATGTCGTTGATGTGGTCGCAAAGATCCTGGATGCCAACGATGTTCCCGATCCGGAGGTTGTGCTGGATGTGGAGGTGATCGAGGTCAGCGACACGAATACCCAGCGCCTGGGCTTGCTGCTGAGCAATTACAATGTTCAGTTGGGCGCCTATTCCCCCTCCGGCAACCTGTTGGGGACCACTCTGTCATCGACCACGACCTCGTCGAGCACTTCCACCACAACAACAACGACGGATACTGCAATTACCAATCTTGTGCGGGCCTTTTCCATGAATGGTTACGGCGGTTTTGTGACGGTTCCCAATGCCACCTACAATTTCGGCAAGACACTCTCCAAGGGCGAAGTGCTCTCCAACCCGAAAATCAGGGTAAAGAACAAGGAAAAGTCCAAGTTCACGGTGGGCACCAGGCTCCCCATTACCACCTCCAACACGACCAACTCAACGGTAAGCGTTAATGTTCAGTACGTTGACGTAGGTGTCAAGGTCAATGCCGAGCCAACCATACAGCTTAACAACGAGATCGTCATCAAATTGAGCCTTGAAGTAAGCCAGCAGGTCGGGGCGGCAAGGGATGTGGGGGGCGGCACCAGCGTCGTGACAATCGGCACCCGCAACCTGGAAACAGTCCTCAGTCTCAAGGATGGTGAAACCAGTATCATTGGCGGTCTGATCCAGAAAACAACCGGCGACGACAAAAACAAGCTGATGTTCCTGAGCGATATTCCATTGATCGGGCGCCTGTTCACCGACTCGAACTACAATCATACCAAGAGTGAACTGCTGCTCGCAATTACCCCCCGGCTGGTTCGGGGTGTGGTTGTGCCCGAGGGAGACCTGATGTCGTTCTCTTCCGGCAAGGAAGACGACCCCTCGCTGGCTAAGCCTTTGGCCTCCTTTGAACAGGAGCCGGTGTTTGAAAACGCTCCCAAGACTGAAAAGAAACAACTGCCGGTTCCTGCGGCACAGCGTCCTGCAGGTGGTTTGCAACCAGCTGTTCAGCCCCAGCGAGCACCTGCTGCGCTCACTGCTCCCCAATCATCGGTCCAGACCGGCCAGTTGCCGGAAATGGGGAAAACCACTCAAAGCGCGGTTGCAGGTCAGACGGTGCAGAATCCCTTGCAGCCGGCGTCTGCACCTGCTGCAGCTGCAGCAACTACAGCGGCAAAATCTGCAGCCGCAGTTGCCGGGCCTGCTGCCCAGAAGCGTGGTCTGTTACAGATTACCGCTCCTTCGTCGATTTCCCTTGGGCAGCAGTTCAGCCTGGATATAAAGGCAAATGACGTCAATGATCTGGCATCATCATCATTTGTCCTGACATATGATCCGATTTTTGTGGAATTCGTATCTGTTGCCCAGGGAAGTTTTCTGAAAAGCGACGGCAAACCTTCCACGTTCTCAAACACGGCTGATAAAGCTAGCGGTACGGTGACCATCAGCCAGGCGCGTGGAGCCGGTCTTGGCGGGGTATCGGGCGGTGGACCCCTGGCAACTGCAATTTTCCGGGCCAAGAATCAGGGGCCGGCCAGCTTCGGTTTCCGCAACGTCAGCTTTATGGCCGCTGACGGCAAGCCCCTGACAATGTTGCCGTTCAGCACTGCCGTGGATGTCCGTTGAGCAATGTTGCCCGTATGCTGACATTTCTTAAAGATCGCAAAGGTGTATCCCTTATAGAGTTGGTGGTAACCGTCACTGTCCTGGCCATTCTGGCCTCGGTGGCGGTTCCGTTCGTCCAGATGACGGCCAAACGCACCCGCGAGATTGAACTGCGTCGCAACCTGCGCACCATTCGCACCGCTATAGACGAGTACAGGAAAAAGTACGATTGGGCTTTGGATAACAAAAAAATCAATACTGTAATCAACAAGAGTTCGGGTTGTCCGGAAACATTGCAGGTGCTGGTGGAAGGTTATGATTTCGGTGAAGTTACTCCACCCACCAGGAAATTTCTGCGCAAAATTCCTCCCGACCCCATGAATCCGCCCAAGCCGGGGGAAGAACCCAAATGGGGGCTGCGTTCCTATGAAGACAAGCCCGACTCGACCAGTTGGGGTGGGGAAGATGTTTTTGATGTTTATTCACTCAGCGAAGGAACCGCAATTGATGGCACTAAATATAAAGACTGGTGAAGAGGGCGCGGCCGTCCTCAGTACCATCGCTCTTTCGGGAATAGGTTCAGGGTGCGGACCGGATTTACCGACGGAATCGTCAGATCCGTTATCACCAATATACCCGCTTCCGAAGGCGAAGGCGCGAAGACCACGGATACTGGCCGGCTGCCGCGGTTTCACATTGATAGAATTGATGATTGTGGTTTCGATCATAGGCATTCTGGCCGCCATTGCCGTGCCCAATTACCAGTGGAGCATCATCAAGACCAAGGAGGCGGTATTGCGCGAAGACCTCTATAACTTCCGCGATACCATCGACCAGTTTTACGCCGATCAGGGGAAATATCCGGATGCACTGAGCGATCTGGTGGATAAGGGCTACATGAGGGTCATTCCGAAGGACCCGTTTACGAAGCAAAACGATACCTGGGTCATTGTTGCGCCTCCGCCCGAAGGCAGTTCACCCTTGTCTGAAAGCAGCATGGGGTCAACACCTCTCTTGGGTTCCGGAACCTCTGGCAGTGGTGAGAGCAGCGGACCGGGCAACGTTTACGATGTGCACAGCGGATCCAACCTGGTGGGGACCAACGGCACCCCTTACAACGAGTGGTGACGTCATGATCCAACTACACAACGTATCGCTGGCCTACCAGAAAGATGCCACTGCCCTTAACGGCATTAGTCTGCGCATAGAAAAGGGCGAATTCGTTTTTCTGACCGGTCCATCAGGTGCCGGCAAAACAACGCTTTTGCGCCTTCTCTACGGTGCCTTGACCCCCACCCAGGGCCAGGTGCTGATCGACGGCCAGAATATATCCCGCATGGCACCCTCCCAGATACCATTCCTGAGGCGGTCGATAGGGGTCGTTTTTCAGGATTTTAAGCTGCTTCCAAATCGCACGGTGCTGGAGAATGTCGCCATCACCCTGGAGGTGCTTGGCTGGGGCAGGGCCGACATCGGCAAAAAGGTCATGCACATCCTCAAACAGATGGGGATGGAATCAAAGATCAACCTGACACCGCAGCGTCTCTCCGGCGGTGAACAGCAGCGTGTGGCACTGGCCCGCGCCTTGGTGAACGATCCAAAAATTCTGCTAGCGGATGAACCGACCGGTAACTTGGATGATGCCAACAAAAACCAGATTCTGAACATCTTCAAGGAAGCAAACGTGCGCGGTACTACGGTAGTTGTGGCCACACACGATCGGCGACTTATAGAAAACAGCCATAAACGCCTGGTGACACTCAGCAAGGGAGAGATCGTTGAATAGATGGAAAAAGAAGGCAGCGCCGGTAAATCAATCCTATAAGCGTCCTGTCCTGGTCGGCGAGGGTTTTGGCGGACGCCTGGGCTATTTTGTCAGCCGTGCCCTGATCAATGTCAAACAGAACATCTTTGTCAATTGTGTGACCATCGGCACCATCACCCTGGCGCTCCTGATTATATCGCTGTTCCTGCTGGTGTTCGTCAACCTGGAAAATGCCGCTGATACCTGGAGCGAGCGGGTCCAGGTAACGGTTTATTTCGATCGCGAACTCCCCACACAGGAACAGGCTGCTTTGCGGAGCAGCATTTTGGCCATACCCGGTGCATCCAAGGTCAGTTACGTATCTCGCGATGAAGCGCTCAAAAGATTCAAGAGCAGGCTGCGCGGGCAGGAAACCTTGCTGGAAGGGGTGCGGCCGGAGATATTGCCCACCTCTTTCGAGATTGCGTTAAAAAAAGCCGACAGGAATACGGAGGGAATAGAGGCCTTTGTTGCGGCCCTCAAGCGCATACCCGGTATCGGCGAAGTCCAATACGGCGAGGAATGGGTCAGGCGTTTCAACACCTTCCTCAATTTCATTCGCATGCTGGGTGCGTTGCTGGGCGGTTTCCTGGTCATCGCCGTTGTCTTTATCGTGTCCAACACCATCAAGCTGACCATCTATGCCCGTCGCGACGAGTTGGAGGTTATGGCGCTCGTGGGGGCAACGCGTTTTTTTATCAAAGCTCCTTTCCTGATAGAAGGGATTATCCAGGGCGGTGCCGGAGGTGTATTGGCCATGGTCCTGTTGACTGGGCTGTATGAAGGCTTTCTCCACAATGCCGGCAGTTTCGTGACTTTCGACCCGACCGCATCCGGCCTGTCGTTCCTGCCTCCCGAGTATATCGCCGCTATCTGCCTGTCAGGCATAGCGCTCGGCTTTATCGGCAGTCTGACATCACTCAAAAGATTCATTAACGTTTGAATAATGAAACAACTGTCGTGCATATTCTTGTTTCTTGCTATTGCCGCCACTGTCTGGGGTGCAAGCCCCAACGACGAGTTGAAGGGTGTCAAGCAGGCAATCAGGGCCAAGAAACAATTGATCTCCAAGACCCGCAAGGTTGAAGCGGTTGTTTCCACCGAACTGCAGGAGATCAATCGCAATCTTGATCAGAAAAAAAACGACCTTGGTAAACTGGATCGTGAACTGATTGATGTCGAGTCCCATCTGGGAGTTACAGGCAAGGAGATCGCCAGGGTAACGGATGAGGCCAATCGCAAGAAAGCCGAGATTGAGCGCCGCCTGGCTTCGCTCTACAAAGCCGGAGAACTAGGGGCATTGCGGATGTTCTTTTCCTCCGAGTCATTTCCGCAGATGGCCGAGAATATCCGCTACATGCGTTCCATTCTGGAGAATGACAAAAAAATCTTCGCGGAGTATAATAAAACGCTTGATGAGTTGAGCAAGTTAAAGCTTAATCTGGAGCGGGACGCAGCCAGAAAGGAACGCATCAAGCAGGGTATAGCCCTTAAAAAAAAGGAGATTGAGCAGGAACAAAGCAGGAAGTCCGCATACCTGCTCAAGGTTCGCCATGACCGCAAGGGCTTTGAAACATCGCTCAAGGAACTCCAAGCCAATGCTTCCCGGTTGCAATACATGATTGAGCGCCTTAACGCTCTCAGCCGCCGTAAGCTTTCATCCAGGCATGATAAACGGGGCAATAAACTCAAACCGTTACCTGAACTGCCTCCGGTGCCTGATCGGGGTTTTGCCTCGCAGAAAGGGCGCATGTCGTTGCCGGTGCGTGGTGAGGTAATAGAAACCTATGGCAAGCACAAACATCCGGAATTCAATTCCTATACCTTCAGCAAGGGACTGTCCATTTCTGCCGGTGCAGGTACGGACATACATTCAATTTACGAAGGGAACGTCATCTTTGCCGACTATTTCAAGGGTTATGGCAATATGATTATCGTTGACCATGGTGGCGGCTATTTCAGCCTTTATGCCCATGCACAGAAAATACTTAAAAAGGTTGGGGCCGAAGTAGCCCGCAACGAAGTGGTAGCAACAGTAGGGGATCTGGATTCCTCGAAAGGTCCGATGTTGTATTTTGAAATTAGATATCAAGGCAAGCCGGTGGATCCGGCTGGCTGGGTAAGATGATAGAGAGATACGAATCTTTACACAATATTCATGCGGAGGCAGAAGATGTTTAGAACAGGCAACAAAAGGAAACGGGTAGTTGCGGGTTTTGCGCTTGTAGTGGCGTTTCTGGTGATATTTATCAGCATCAGTTCACAACAGCGTTGTTCGGCCGAGGGTAAGGGGAGCGATTACGAGTCCATTGAGCTCTTTACCGATGTCATGGCCATTATCAAGAAGAGCTATGTGGAAGAGGTGGACACAAAGAAGCTGATCTACGGTGCGATCAACGGCATGCTGGCATCTCTTGATCCGCACAGCTCCTTTATGCCTCCGGATACCTACAAGGAAATGAAGATCGACACCAAGGGCGCCTTTGGCGGGCTGGGAATAGAAATAACCGTCAAGGACGGTATTCTGACTGTTATCTCGCCCATTGAAGACACCCCTGCATTCAAGGCCGGCATCAAGGCCGGTGACCAGATTCTCAAAATCGACGACAAGTTCACCAAAGACCTCAATATCAATGATGCGGTCAAGCGGATGCGCGGACAGAAGGGAACCAGCGTTGTCTTGATGATCATGCGGGAGGGGTTGGACAAGCCCAAGGAATATACCTTGGTGCGCGATATCATCCAGATCAAGAGTGTGCGTTCACGGTTGCTGGACAACGGTTTCGGTTATGTCCGCATTGCGCAGTTCCAGGAAAAGACCGATGAAGACCTGGGTAAGGCTCTCAAGTCGCTCCAGGAAGAAAACAAAGGGACGCTATCCGGTCTGGTCCTCGATTTGCGTAATGATCCTGGTGGGTTGTTGGATCAAGCGGTCCGCGTTGCTGACCATTTCATCGAAGATGGGCTGATCGTCTATACCGAGGGGCGCGAAAAAGATTCCAAGATGCAGTTCATGGCGAAAAAGGGTGGCAAAGAACCAAGCTATCCCATCGTTGTTCTGATAAACGGTGGTAGTGCCAGCGCCTCCGAAATCGTGGCCGGCGCCTTGCAGGACCATAAGCGGGCCATTATCATGGGAACCCAGAGCTTCGGCAAGGGGTCGGTCCAGACCATTATCCCGCTTTCGGATGATTCCGGACTGCGGCTGACCACGGCGCTGTATTATACCCCCAGCGGCCGTTCGATCCAGGCCAAGGGCATTACGCCGGACATAGTTGTCGAGCGTATGGAGATACCCAAGGAAACGGAAAAGAAAGACATGCTCCACTTGCGTGAAAAGGATCTGGAAAACCATTTCGAGAGCGGTAACATCGAAAATCCCAATAAAAAAGAAGACAAAAAGGATGAGAAGAAAGAAAAAGCGGCTTCTCTCAAGATTGACGACAATCTGAAAAATGATTACCAGGTGATGAGGGCCCTGGATCTGCTTAAAGGTTGGGAGATCCTCAAAAAGATCGGGGCACCCAAGTAGATAGATGTGCACCTGAATGCGTGACGTATACACGCAGCGGCATTCCAGCGTCACGCATTCAGGTCATATTGCGGCAACAGGGGGAGAATCCGGATGGTAGCGATACGCAACGTTTTTATGGCCATGTTGTTCGCTCTGCTGGTCGGCAGTGCCAATGCCGGTGCCGTCTCCACTCTCACCCTCACACCGACAACGGCGGATGGCTCGGTTTACAATGTTTTAGCCTCCAATTTCAGCAACATATCCGGAATAGATTTTCGTGTTTTTTATGACGCCGCTACCCTGGCAAATCCCCAGGTGGCCAGCGGCACGTTTGCCACCGGTACGACGATGGTGGCGAATACCGCGACACCGGGCTCACTTCGGGTTGTGTTCATGATGACAACGGGCGGTTCTTTGAACGGTGAAGGGCCATTGGCAGCAATCACCTTTACCAAGGTTGGCATGTCGGCGGGACGCCTGATCGATTTCAAGGCTGAACTCATATCCAATGACGCAACCAAGGTCGCGGTACAGCCGGTCATCGGTGCGCTGCCAGCAGCAACCGACTTGTCCGGAGACTCATCAAACACAACGCAATCACCGTCTGAAACGCCAGCAACAGCAACCTTCAAGGTCACTACTTCTCTGGTCGCCGGTGAGGGCAGCATCACCCCCCCCAGTGTTCAGAATGTGAATAACGGATCGATTGTCAGCTTCACACTGCTCCCCTTGGATATCTACGAAATCGGCGGTGCCAACGGCTGTTTCGGCACCCTGAGCGGCAACATCTACACCACCGGCCCGATACACAGCGACTGCACGGTAAACGTGACTTTTAACCAAAAAACGGAGCCTGAGCAATCATCGGGAGTTGCGTCGAACTCGTCCCAAACATCCGACCAGGAGGAAACTCCGACACCCTCACCAACTGGCGGTGGCATGGCGAATCTGATTGATGAGGCGTTAACGCAGAAACAACTGAAGACCGGCACCAGCATGGGTGATTTGACGGTTTTGGACGATACATACTCCGGCACGGGCCAACAGCAAACAACTATCGTGCAACAACAGACGACAGTGACGACGCCGGCGCAGAAAAAGGAAGAATCGAAAAAGGGTCAGCCGCGCAGCGATGACAAATCATTGGGAGATCTGCCGGATTCGGCGCCGACGGCCACACCGAATACCGCAGCGCCATCCACCCAGATCGATAGCGGCAAGGGTGTTGCGTCGCCAGGTGCCAATATGGCCCTTGCCAAACTGGCAGCCATGGATAGTCCTGTGAATCGTTTCAGCACCTTCAAGGGCACGCGCACACTCAAAAACCTTGAGCCGCTATTTGATGCCGCTTCCGCCCGCGCTGCCGGTTTTGTCCAGATACCCGCAATTGCTGTCTCCGACGGTAAGAACCGGTTGTCCATAAAGTTAGGATTGGCGTCCACTGGGTTTGTCCCGAATTTCAGGCTCAAAGGCGCCAATCTCAAATCCATCAGGCCGCTATCGGATAAGGTCTGGGAATTAAGCGTATTGCCGCAAAAAGGCAAGGCCGATGTTCGGCTGACCGTTCTTGTGGGCAGCGGCCGGGCAGAAGTGCCGCTTGTGGTGGTTCCCCCGCTGGATGCCGTTATCGACCGGGATAGCAACGGGCTTTCCGAAGCAGGGGTAAACGCCCTGCTTGCCAAGGGCGGGACAGGCAAGCCAGTTTACGACCTGAATGGAGATGGCAAGCAGGATTTTCTTGACGACTATATCCTTGTCGCTCATTATCTGCGGCACAAACAGATGCAGCAAAAGCCGGTAACGCCGGCAAAAAAATAAGGCAGCCCCCCACACCCAATTGTGACCAGATCCAAATCGAACCGCAAAAAAAGAAAATCGGGCGGCGGCACCTACGCCGCCCTGGCAATCCTGGCGATCATCATCCTCGCCATTGGTGGTTACCTAACGTTCAAGCCCCGCGGCGAGCAGCCCAAACCTCCCCAGCCGATGCCGCCAATCGTACAGAAATCCCCGTTACCGGAGAGAATCGGGCCCGAAGGTTTACCGCGCACGGAACACATTCCTGCGATGGAAAGCATGACGTCCCAAACGATCGCCAAACATCCGGCGACGATCAGGCCACAAGCGGGGACAGTGGCCGGTAAAGGGCTTCTGGCCATCATCATCGACGACATGGGAACCAGCATGCACGAAGCCCGCTCGCTGGCCGGCATCGGCGTGCCATTGACTTTTTCGATCATTCCCGGGTTGCACAGCTATCGTGAGGTGGCGGCATACGCCGCAGCCAGCGGCATCGAAACCATGATCCATATCCCGATGCAGCCCAAGGGGTGGCCGCAACGCAGGCTGGAGGCCAACGGACTGCTTCTTTCGATGAACGATGACGACATCAAGACCCAGGTGACTGAATTCATGCAGGAACTCCCCATGGCCGTAGGAGCCAATAATCACATGGGGTCGGAATTCACCGAACATGAAAATGATATGCGGGCGGTGCTGGAGGCTCTAAAGTCAAGGGGTCTGTTTTTTATCGACAGCATGACCTCGCCCCTGACCGTGGGACCGAGGTTGTCAGCGGAACTCGGGTTAAAGGCGGCGCGGCGCAACGTGTTTCTGGATAATGAGCAGAACAGCGCCTACATCCAGGGACAACTCAATCAGGCCGTGCGTATGGCCAAAAAGACCGGCGCAAGCATTGCCATCTGCCATCCCCACCCGATAACCATCCAGACGCTTACGGCCCTGTTGCCCACACTGGGACAGCAGGGAATCACGCTGGTGCCGGTGTCGCGGCTGGTAAGATGAATAACGGGATTTCACTTGTGGCGCGAAGCACGAGTGGAGTTCGGCATGAGCACTATATTTTGATCGGATTGTTTGGTAATAGATTAGCCTAACCCTGATAAACAGGATAAGTGCGTTAACAAAGTTATTTTCTGCCTGAAAATAGCTAAAGAAAAAGCCCGCGAGTAAAGCGGGCTTTTTTATTGCGATAGCGGGGGCTGGTCAGATGGCGAGTTGTTCGCCAATCCTGGCGTGCACCTGGTGGATCGTTCGGTAACATTCATCGTTGAGGACCATCTCCGGGTTACGGGTATCTACCGGATGAACGGCCAGCCAGCTCCCTTCGCGCAGCTTGCCTTCATAACCGGCCAGGGATTCATTCAACAGCAGATAGAGGCGGTCGTTGATTCTGTCAAACTCTCCCTCGGCAAAACCGGTCAAGGCAAAATCTTTCTGGAAATGCTGTTGGCCGGCAATGTCAAACTGCCTGAAATCCATCTGGTACCCCCCGTCGGCACTCCTGGGAGCCAGGACCGAGATCATTTTGGCCGCCTTTTCGGCAATGACAATACGGGCGGCCCCAAAGGCCTGGGAATCGCTGGTCATGCCGTACAACGTGGCGCAGAGCATGTCCGCAAAACAGTCGGAATGCAGAAAACCACGACTGGCCCGATCCGATGTCTCGTAGTAAAAGCCGCGCTCCTGCGGCTGTTCCGTCAGAGAAGCCCCGCAGATCAGGCAGCGCTCTGCCAACCCTTCCAATCGTGCTTGAAACGCCTCCTTTTTCTTGTCCTCCTTCTCGGCCAACCAGCGCGCATACAGGCAGGAACGGGACTCTGGCGTGGTGTCCAGGCTGCGCAGCACATCCCTGGCGATTTCCGTGAACTGGTTGTGCACTTCGGTCCACCGGGCATGGGTCAGGATCGGGTAGATCTTGCCGTCGGGATTGGTATTCAGGCTTTCCACCTTGGGGCTTTTGGAAATATGGGTATCCATGCACCGATAACCGCGATTGGCGGCAAAGGCCCGCAACAGGGTTTTCAGATCCTTGAACATGCCGTCAAACTTGATGCGCGAATCGATCAGGCAAGGGATCAATACCAGTGATTTTTTGTCTATGCCCCGCTGATCGAAGAGGGCGAAGATGTTCTTGCAGTTGTCGAGGCTGGGCATGTCCTTGATCGGGATCAGTACCCGATCGGCGGCGTAGAGTGCGTTCTGGGTCAGGATATTGAGGTCGGGGCGGGTGTCGATGATGACTATGCCGGACAGGCCGGACTCGGCCATAAGTCGCGTCAAGGTCATGGGGCCCTTGAAACGTTCATGGATTTCCCCCAGTTCGGTGGAGGAGGGGATGTAGCCGACACCGTACTGGCCGGTATGCACCAGGCTGGCTGCCTTCTCCCCCATCAGCAGGTCATTGACGGTTTTGCCGGTCTTTTGTCCTTTGAACTCGAACATGCGGTCAATGGTGAAGTGGTTGTCAAAGGAGAGGATGGTAACCGGCAGGTCTTCCCGCATGGCCTTCAGGTAGATGGCCAGGTTGGTGGCCAGGGTGGTCTTGCCGACTCCCCCTTTTTCCGATGAGATGGTGATGACGTAGGGATAATTCTGCATTTTGAACATGTCCGCCGTTAGTGAAGGATTGTGGCTAGTTGCCGCCCGGAAGAAACGATAGTAGTCAATTTGGCGCTGCCGGTCAACCGGTTTGACACCCTTTCTGCCTGTATGGTAGGGTGAAAGCCGATATGGATATTTTTACCGAAAAAACGATCCTTACCGTCAGTCGTCTGACCGCACACCTGCGGGATGTGCTGGAGGAAAACTTCGACCTGGTCTGGGTTCAGGGCGAGGTTTCCAACCTGTCGCTCCCCTCGTCGGGCCATCTCTATTTTACCCTCAAGGACCCTGGAGCCCAGTTGCGCTGCGTGATGTTCAGGAGCTCGGCAAAGAACCTGAAATTCCGCCCCACGGACGGCATGGCGCTGATCGCCCGTGGCCGCATCTCGGTTTATGACCAGCGGGGCGAATACCAGTTGATCTGCGAGTACCTGGAACCCCAGGGTATCGGCGCCCTGCAGACGGCGTTCACCCAGCTCAAGGAGCGTCTGGCCGGGGAGGGGCTCTTCGATGAGGGCCATAAGCGGCCGCTGCCTTCATTCCCACGCCGCCTGGGTGTGGTGACCTCGGCCAGCGGTGCCGCCATCCACGATATCCTCAATGTCCTCAAGCGTCGCTTTTCTTCCCTGGAGATTTTGCTTTATCCGGTGCGGGTCCAGGGGGAGGGGGCGGCTATGGAAATCGCCAGGGCCATTGATGACCTGAATCGACTGAAGCTGGCGGATGTGCTGATCGTCGGCAGGGGGGGGGGCTCGTTGGAAGACCTGTGGGCCTTTAACGAGGAGGTCGTTGCCAGGGCGGTCTACCGCTCCCATATACCGGTAATTTCCGCTGTCGGCCACGAAACCGACTGGACCATATGCGATTTTGCCGCCGACCTGCGGGCTCCGACGCCATCCGCGGCTGCCGAGCTGGTGATTGCCAGTGCCGAGGAGTTGCGTAACAAGGTGGAATTCCTGACGCATCGTCTGCGGCTGGTGACGGAGTCCCGCATGGCTGCCCTGGCAGCCCGGCTTGAAGCCATGGGCAGGGCGCTGCACGATCCAGGCACCATGCTGGGGCACCTGGCGCAGCGGGTGGATGATCTCGCGCAACGTCTGGATCTGGCGCTGCACAATGGTGTTGAGCGTCGCACGGACCGCTTCGAACGCCTTTACGGATCACTGCTGTTGCATGATCCCGCCCACCGGATCGGGAGTCTGCAACAACGGGTGGATCTGCTTGCAGCAAAGGCAGAGCGGTTATTGATGGACAAGCTTCAGGGTGTAAGGCGGAATTTTGGCGCCAATGCCGCGCGCCTGGAGGTGTTGTCTCCCTTGAGCACGCTCTCGCGGGGCTATTCCATTACCCGGCGCATTGCCGATGGCATGACCGTGACCGATGCGGCCCAGCTTGCCGCTGGTGACCGCGTGCGGCTCAGCTTTCAGCGCGGCGCCGCGGAGTGCCGGGTAGAGTCTGTCGATGAGGTCAGAACTTGACCAGGGATGGCATATCAGTATAATATCCCTTTTCCCAAGGAGCCGGCATGGCCACTGAAAAATTCGAAACATCCCTGAAAAAGCTGGAAGAGATCGTGCACCGCCTGGAGGGTGGCGCGCTCTCCCTGGAGGACTCTCTCAAGGCCTTTGAGGAGGGGGTGAAGCATGCCTCGTTCTGTGCCAAGAAACTGGACGAGGCCGAACGCCGGGTCGAGGTGCTGTTGAAGCAGAAGGATGGCAGCTTCAAGCGCGAGCCGTTTGAAGCGGATGACAATTAGTTCGTTGTGTTTGCTGAGTTTGCATGGAACTCAATAAACTCATAAAACAAGGATACCCACATGGACTTGAAAGCATATCTCAAAGAACAGTGCCAGCGGATTGATGGCGCGCTGGATTTATACCTGCCAAAGGAAACCGAGCTTCCCTACAGCCTGCACAAGGCGATGCGCTATTCGGTCTTTGCCGGCGGCAAACGGGTCAGGCCGATCCTGATGCTGGCGGCCTGCCAGGCAGTCGGCGGTGATACCGCGCGTGCCATCCCTGCGGCCTGCGCCATGGAGATGATCCATACCTACTCCCTGATCCACGACGACCTGCCGGCCATGGACAATGACGATTTTCGGCGCGGCAACCCCACCAACCACAAGGTGTTCGGCGAGGCGATCGCCATCCTGGCCGGTGACGGGCTTTTGACCGAGGCCTTCAAGCTGATCAGCGATCCGCTCTTTGCCAAAGACACACCGGCGGAAGCCAGGCTGGCAGTGATCCGCGAGATCGCCGTCTGCGCCGGTTCCTACGGCATGGTGGGCGGCCAGGTGGTGGACATGGAGAGCGAAGGGAAAGAGGACATCGACCTCCCCACGGTGCAGTACATCCACACCCACAAGACCGGGGCGCTGATCAAGGCGGCGGTTGTGGCCGGGGCAATCCTGGGCGGGGCCGGCGAGCGGCAGCTGGCGGCCATCACCCGTTACGGCGAGGCTGCTGGCCTGGCCTTCCAGATTGCCGACGACATCCTCGATATTGAAGGGACCACCGAGGAGATCGGCAAGGATGCCGGTTCCGACGAGGCCCGCGGCAAGGCCACCTATCCGGCGGTGATGGGGCTGGCGGCGGCCAAACTGGAGGCCCAGGCCATGATGGACGAGGCCATGCGGGCGCTGGAAATTTTCGGCGCCGAGGCCGACCCACTGCGTGAGATCGCCCAATATATTGTGCAGCGGAAGAACTGAAAAGGCCGATACATGTCTCTACTCGAAACCATAAATTCCCCGGAAGACCTGAAAAAGCTCCCAGTTGGCAAGCTCCCGGACGTTGCCGAGGAACTGCGCCAGCTCATCATAGAGACCTGTGCCGCCAACGGCGGGCACCTGGCCCCCTCGCTGGGGGTGGTGGAGTTGACCATTGCCCTGCATCGCGTGTTCAATACGCCGAGCGATAAGATCGTCTGGGATGTGGGGCACCAGGCCTATGCCCACAAGCTCCTTACCGGCCGGCGGGAACGTTTCGGCACTCTGCGCACCCTGAACGGCATCAGCGGCTTCCCCAAACGGGGCGAGTCTCCCCATGATGCTTTTGACGTGGGACATTCATCGACCTCCATCTCGGCCGCAACTGGGTTTGCCGTGGCCCGTGATCTGGATGGCCGCAAGAACAAGGTCCTGGCTGTAATCGGCGATGGCTCCATGACCGGCGGCATTGCCTATGAGGGTATCAACCATGCCGGGCATCTGGACAAGGACCTGGTCGTAATCCTCAACGACAACGAGATGTCCATTGCCGAGAATGTCGGCGCCCTTTCCAGTTTCCTCAGCCGCACCGCTACCAGCGAGTTTGTACATCGCTTCAAGAAAGATGTGGAATCGTTCCTGGGCCGATTCGATGGCGTCGGCAGGGGCATTCTCCATGTGGCGCGCAAGGTGGAGGATTCATTCAAAGGCCTGTTTACGCCCGGCATGCTGTTCGAGGCATTCGGTTTCGAATATATCGGCCCCATCGACGGCCATGACCTGCCGCAGTTGCTAGAAACCCTGGAGAACGTCAAAAAATTCGATGATGCGGTTTTGATCCATGTCCTGACCAAAAAGGGCAAGGGTTACCAGCCTGCCGAGAAAAACCCGGCGCTGTTCCACGGTGTGGGACCGTTCGATATCAAGAGTGGCAAGGTCCTGAAGGGAAAGGGGGGGGCTGCATCCTATACCGCCCTTTTTGGCTCCGCATTGTGCAAACTGGCCTCAGAGGACGAACGGGTTGTTGCCATTACTGCGGCCATGCCCGATGGCACTGGGCTTTCCGGTTTTGCCAAGGAGTATCCGGACCGTTTTTTCGATGTGGGCATAGCCGAACAACACGCTGTCACCTTTGCCGCCGGTCTGGCCGCCGACGGCTTCCGGCCGGTTTTCGCCGTGTATTCGTCCTTTCTGCAGCGGGCCTACGATCAGGTGTTCCATGATGTCTGCCTGCAGAACCTGCCGGTGACCTTTGCCCTTGACCGGGCAGGCGTTGTGGGCAACGATGGCCCAACCCACCATGGAGCTTTTGATATCTCCTACCTGAGGCATCTGCCCAACATGACCCTGATGGCCCCCAAGGACGAAAATGAACTGCAGCACATGCTGGCGACCGCCATTGAGCTTGGTCGGCCGGTAGCCGTGCGTTACGCGCGTGGGAACGGTTATGGGGTGGCCTTGGATCAGCACCTTGTCCCAATCCGGATCGGTAGCGGCGAGGTGCTGCGCGAGGGGCGTGACGGGGTTTTGCTGGCGCTTGGTACCATGGTTTATCCGGCTCTGGAAGCGGCAACTCTGCTTGAAAACGAAAGCGGTCTGGCATTGACCGTGGTTAATGCCCGCTTTGTCAAGCCGCTGGATGAAGCGCTGATCACGGATCTTGCCCGGAAGTACGGCAGGTTGGTAACACTGGAGGAAAATGCCCTGCAGGGAGGGTTCGGCACCGCTGTGCTCGAATTGCTGTCTGAGGCGGACCTCAACAGTGCGCGGGTACTGCGCATCGGTTATCCCGACCTGCCGATCCCACAGGGTGAACAGCATGAGCTGCGCGCAATGCTGGGTCTTGATCCGGCCGGGATTGCTGCGTCTGTTCGCTCGTTTCTCTCCTGATGACCTCCACTGCCTTCAAAAAGCAGTGCTTTACCCTGACTTTTCTCGTGCACTTCAGCGCGGCCCTGTTGTGTCTCGAGCCGACAGCATGCCTTGCCGAGGCCATTGACGACGACCCCCTCATCCATAGCAGTTATGGTCGCGAATTGCTGCTGCGCGGTGAATATGAAAAGGGCCTGGAACAACTTCGTCGGGCCTATTTGCTGTTTCCCCTCAACGAGACCCTCAAGAGAAACCTTGCCGAAGGTTATGCGGCTTTCGGTCATCAGCTTCTGAATCAGAGGCACTATGAGCAGGCCGACGGGAACTTGGTCAAGGCCATGGAACTTTATCCGGACGAGCCGGTCTACTCCCTGCTGCGTGGCATCTGCAATTATAACCTCAAAAAATACGATGTGGCCCGATTTGAGCTTGAGAAGGCCCAACAGAAACAACCCGATTCCGTAGAGATCCTGTATTACCTTGGGTTAGTACTATATGAAACAGAGAACCGGCAGCAGGCCCTGGAGTTATGGGAGCAGGGTTTGAAACTTTCTCCGGGTCGCAAGGAAATCGTCGATATCCTGAACAAGGCACGCAAGGAGACATCTGTCGAGGCTCGTATGGACCAGGGGCACAGCTCCCGCTTTGATCTGACCTACGACACTGGTGTGGATGCTGATTTTGCGCTGGCGATACTGGAAGTGCTTGAGAGTGCCTCCAATCAGGTCGGTGCCGAATTGGGGCATTTCCCCGAAGCGCGTGTTCCCGTGGCCATCTATAAACGCACCGACTTCAAGATAGTAACTGATTCCCCTGACTGGTCAGGCGGTGTCTACGACGGCAAGATACGGCTCCCGTTCGGTGCCATGAAGGAAATTACCCCTCCAATGCGCGGGGTGCTCTACCATGAATATGCGCATGTGGTGATCTTTGACTTGACCCGCGGCAACTGTCCGCTTTGGCTCAATGAAGGCATCGCCGAAATGTTTGGCCGGATGCAGTTCAATCGTCCCATGTCCGAATTGGGCCGCGCAGCCCGTAATGGCGGCTTTGCCGATTTCAGGAAGCTGGAGGCCGGTTTTGGCGGGCTCTCCACCGCGGAAGCCTCTTTGGCATACCAGCAAAGCTATGCCATGGTCAATTATATAGTAACGACCTACGGTTGGCATCGGGTGAAACAGATTCTCACCGACCTGGGGGACGGCATGAATACGGATGAGGCAATAGCAGATGCCCTGAAAGATTACAGCGTTAACTACGACGGGCTTATTCGCGAATGGAAGGGGTACATGGAGCGGGGCGTGTCGGGTGGGTAATTTATCTGTTGCATTCTCTGGTAAATGTATGATATAAATTTTTTTTTGTCGGGGAGTAGCGCAGTCTGGCAGCGCACCTGCCTTGGGAGCAGGGGGTCGAAGGTTCAAATCCTTTCTCCCCGACCACAAAATAGCAAAGGCTTGCGAATTAACCTCGCAAGCCTTTTTTTGTACGCATTTTCCCTTAAGTCCTGCTATCGTGGTAAGAATATTAAATCATGTCTTCAGATAGATTGATGCAGCTAATTTAGACAGGCAAGAGGTCTGATTATGTCCGAATCGGTTCAATTTTGGCTCGATAACAAGATGTCCGCAGGGATAAAGGTGGCAGAGATTGGTGACCAGTTGCTGGTGCTGTACCGCGATAAATTTTATGTAGTCGAGCAGGGAGTGGCCAGGATGAATGGTGGGAAACCACTTCACTATTCAAAATCGTCCATGCCGGCAGTCTGGAAAAAGGCGTTGCGCGGAGAAGCCCCAGCGACTGAGGCCCTCAAGATGTCGAGCGACGAAAGCCTGCCGATGGCGACTTCTACAAAAAGGATACGGCTTAAAAGTGATGCTGCAGAGCCATTGTCTCCGGCACAGGCAGAGGCTCCTTCTGCCGCACCTGTACGATCGCCTCTCAAGCCCAAGTCCGTTGCTGAAGCAAACGCCCCTGTGACTGCCAATAAACTGAAATCTTCTCAGGCCACACAGCAGACCTCAGTCATTGCCCATTGTCCCTATTGCAATCACAAGCACGACTTGCCCTTGGACAAGGGCAGGAACGGTAAGCCTTTTTTTATGGCCTGTACCAGATGCAAATCCGATTTTGCAGTGCGGATCGTGCCGGTAACGGCGTACCAGGCACAAGTGGCCGGATTCTGCTAAGCGCATAAGCGTATGTGGTTAGGACTTGGAAGGGTACGGGAGATGGTGTTGATAGGCATCCCGGCGGATTGCGGTTAATCAGAGCACGAGTTCTGGTCAGTAATGAATTGGCGGTTTGCCTCGGATGTTTTAACCCCTTGAATATTATCGGCAGCATCTCCAGGTAGTGAATCGAGAGGCAACATGATATAAAAAGAAGACCCTGGGCATTTGTCTGGATCGTGACCGGGAGATTCCACCCAAATCTCCCCTCCGTGCATTTCCACAACCCCCTTGGCAATTGAAAGACCCAGGCCGGCGCCGCGGGATTTGAAAGCCACCTTGCCGGTACTGTGCTCCTCGATATTTCCCGCCTCGTAGAATTTATCAAAAATCCTCAATTGGTCGTCCGTGTCAATTCCTATACCGGTGTCGGAGATAACGATCTGCACGTAGCTTTGGAATTCCTTGCCGATGTTAAGGGACCAGAGGTTGTTGTAGCTTGCCGCCTGTTTGTTGCGCATGACTTTTTTAACAGATGTGTTTACCGTGATCGTACCGTTATCCGGTGTGAATTTGATGGCATTGCCGAGTATGTTCGTCAAGAGTTGCATGAGCCTTGACTGATCCCCTCGGACAAGAGGCAGTGTCGGATCAAACATTGTAATTACTTCCTGTTTGCGCAAGGTGAAGAAAAAGCGCAGTTCCCTGATTGCAGCTTCGGCAAGGATATTTATATTGATGCTGTCATAATTCAGTTCCAGCTGTTTTTGATCTATCATGGACACGTCTATCATGTCCTTGACAATGTCGTCCAGCCGTGAAGCCGCTCCGGAAATATGCTGGATCATCTCGAGAGTGGTGTCTTCGAGTTGATCTTTCATGTCGTTCAACAGCAGTTCCGTATATCCCATGATCACGGTCAGCGGTGTCTTGAGTTCGTGGGAGGCCAGCCCCAGGAAAGAATCCTTCATTTTATTGAGCCTGACCAGGCCGGCAGCGCTTTTCTCGAGGTTGGCAAGCAGTGCCCGCTCTTTGGTTACATCACGGATAATCACCTGCAACAGGTTGCTGTCCCCCATCTTTACGCAGCTGGCGTGAATCCTCCCGATCAACTGTTCGTTGTTGCTGTTGGTGAGGGTCAGTTCTTCGGAAATATGGGCGCCATCGAAGGATTCATGGAATATGGTCAGAAGGTGGGGGATGTTGGATGCCTTAACCAGCAGCAGCAGTGCAGAAATGTGTTGATTAAGTATGTTCGTGGCTGGATAGCCGAGAAATTCCTCGGCCTTCTTGTTGACGATGATGACGGTTTCGTTGCTGTCCAGAATAATGATGGCATCGCCGGCTTCTTCCAGCAATTTTTTATAGAGTTCCTCGGATTTTTCCAGATCCAGGCTAAGCTTTTCCAATTGCTGATAGGAGCTGTGTAACTGGTTGTGGGTGTTAGACAATTCCTCGTAGTTGTTGCGTAACTCGGCGTCCCTGGTTTCGAGGGCAACGGACATGGCATTGATCTTTACTCCCAGCTCATTCAATTCATAGACCGCCAGCTCCTGGATAGGCGTGATGAAGTTTCCTTGGGATATCCGGGTGACTCCATCCAGCAGGGTCGAGATCGGTGCTATGATGCTACGCTTTACGAAAAATACCACCAAGGCGAAGGAAGCCAGGAAAAATATCAGAAAAACGATGACGGAACGAAGGATGATGGCATGCACCTTCTGATTGATGGTGTCCTGGGGAAAGCCGATGTGGATGAATGCCACCGGTTTACCGTCAAACGATCTGACAGTAGTTATGGTGTCGTGGTATACCCCCCGCTTTGTTTCGATGGTGGTGGTATTGAGTTTGTTGACGGCATTGCCTGATTGATTGATCGTGGACTGGGAAAAATCAAACGACGTAATATCGCTTTCATTGCTGAACAACGGCTTTGCATCGACCCCGGTAATGACGCAGAAAGAAATCTCTGGATCGGACTGGACAACCTCCCGACATTTGTCTGCCAGGCCATTAACGTCCTTGATATCGATTCCCAGCGCAAGAACCTTCTCGATATTTCCCTTCAGGGACGTGCCAAGGCTTTGGGAACGCAACAGCATTTCCTGAATATACTCTTTGCGAAATACAGCGATGTCCATGCCGGTGTTGGCAAGGATTGTCAGGGAGAGAATGACAAAGGAGAAAAGTATGATGCGTTTTTCTAGTGATTGTTTCATTGAGTAATGGCGTGGTAGTAACTGGGTTGCTTAAAGTCCTATAAACTAATGCATTCTAGCATGATATTGATAAAGATAAACCATTATTTACCGGTGCTTGAAAGTTTTTTGTTTGAATGAAAACCAAATTGTTGTTGACGATTCGTAATTATGTTCTATTATTGAACCCGTTTTGTCTCATGCGCTAAATTCACTAGCGGTTTATAAAAATAATTCACCGGAAGAGGAGGAGTTCATGGCATTGCGGGTAGCAATAAACGGTTTTGGAAGAATTGGCAGAATGGTTCTGAGGGCTGCATGCAAAGATAAAAATATCGAGTTTGTCGCCATAAACGACTTGACCAGCGCGGCAACCCTTGGCCACCTTTTTAAGTACGACTCGGTTCACGGTGTGTTCCCCGGCAAGGTCGAGGTAACCGATAATCAGCTGGTCGTAAACGGCAAAGCCATCAAGATTTATGCTGTCAAGGATCCAGCGGAGTTGCCCTGGAAAAACGACAATATTGACGTGGTACTTGAGTCAACAGGCCTGTTTACCTCTAAGGAAAAGGCCGAATTGCACATCAAGGCTGGCGCCAAGAAAGTTGTTATCTCCGCACCGGCAACGAACGAGGATATAACGATTGTCATGGGGGTCAACGAGCACCTGTACGATCCCAAAAAACACAATATCATTTCCAATGCCTCCTGTACCACCAACTGCCTGGCTCCGGTTGCCAAGGTCCTTAACGATGCCTTTGGCATTGAGAAAGGATTGGTAACCACGGTCCACTCCTATACCAACGATCAGAATATCCTGGATCTGCCCCACAAGGATTTGCGCCGCGCCCGCGCTGCTGCCCTGTCCATGATCCCGACCACAACCGGTGCCGCCAAGGCGGTGTCATTGGTGCTGCCTGAGTTAAAAGGCAAGTTGGACGGCATGGCGATCCGCGTTCCGACACCAAACGTTTCGGTTATCGATCTTGTTGCCACGGTCAAAAAAACGGCGGATATCGAGAAGGTCAATGCTGCCCTCAAAAAGGCTTCCAAAGGCCCCTTAAAAGGTATTCTCGGTTTCAGCGAAGAGCCGCTCGTGTCGATTGATTTCAATGGCAATCCGCTGTCGTCCATTGTTGATGCCTCCTGCACCAAGGTGATCGGTGAAAACATGGTCAAGGTAATTTCCTGGTACGACAATGAAGCCGGTTTTTCAAACCGCGTGGTAGACCTTTTCCGGTTGATCGCGTCCAAACAGTAATACGGTTCAAGGCAGCATCCTGAGGGGGAATCCTATTCCCCCTCTTTTTTTGTCGATAGTTTTCAATTAACTTGAGGAGGAGAGTGTTATGCCGATTCGTTATATTGATCAGGTCAAGGATCTGAAGGGCAAGAAGGTTTTTATCCGGGTTGATTTTAACGTGCCTCAGGACGACAAGGGGAACATAACCGAGGATACCCGCATCGCCGGGGCCGTGCCAACTATCAAATATGCCCTGGAGCAGGGTGCCAGGGTAGTACTGGCATCTCACCTTGGCCGTCCCAAGGGGGAAAAGAAACCCAAATATTCCATGGCGCCAGCTACTAAACGACTTTCAGAACTGCTCGGCAAAAAAGTCAAACAAGCCCCGGACTGTTTCGGACCCGAGGTTGCCAAGATGATTGACAGCATGAAACCTGGAGAGGTGGTCATGCTGGAGAATGTCCGCTTCTATCCGGGCGAGGAAAAAAATGATGCGGAGTTTGCATTGCAGTTGGCCAATGGTTGCGAGATCTATGTCAACGATGCCTTTGCCGTATCCCATCGCGCCCATGCCTCGGTAGAGGCCATTACCAATGTGATACCCACCATTGCTGCCGGTTTCCTCATGAGAAACGAGATGACGTTTTTCGACAAAGCAATGCAGAATCCGGTGCGCCCTCTGGTTGCCATCCTGGGGGGGGCCAAGGTTTCCGGAAAGCTCGAGGTGCTGGAAACGCTGGTGAACAAGGTAGATAAGGTGGTTATAGGTGGCGGCATGGCATTTACCTTTCTCAAGGCCATGGGTTATTCGGTTGGCAAGTCTCTGGTCGAGGACGAACTGATCGTTACAGCCAAGAAGATCATGGAAAAGGCCAAAAAGAAAGGCGTAACATTTTATTTGCCCGTGGACTGTGTCGTTGCCAATGCCTTCAATGCAACTGCCACCAGTTTTATCACGACTGTCCAGGAGATCCCGGAAGGATGGATGGCACTGGACATTGGGCCGGCCTCGGCAACCCTTTTTGCTGAAACCCTGCGTGATGCCAAAACTGTTATTTGGAACGGGCCTATGGGTGTGTTCGAGATGGATGCCTTTGCCCGTGGCACCAATGCTGTTGCTGAGGCTGTGGGAAATGCCTTTGCCACAACCATCATTGGTGGCGGTGATACCGATTCTGCCGTGCGTAAGGCGGGGGTTGACTCTAAGGTCAGTTATATCTCCACAGGCGGCGGCGCTTTCCTCGAACTTCTGGAAGGCAAGATTCTCCCGGGCGTCAAGGCCCTTGATATCAAGGCCAAAAAATAGGAGGCATCATGCGTACACCAGTCATTGCAGGGAACTGGAAGCTGTTCAAGACCATCAATGAGGCCACAGCGCTGGTAAAAGAGCTTAAATCGCTTGTGGCAGGTACAAGTGGGGTTGAAATTGTGGTCGCCCCGGTATTTACCGCACTCAGCAGTGTGGCTGATGAAATAGCCGGTTCAGGAATACTGCTGGCCGCCCAAGACTGTTTTTGGGAGGAGGAGGGGGCCTTTACCGGCGAAGTGTCGCCTGGTATGCTAAAGGATGCCGGTTGCAGTTACGTCATAATCGGGCATTCGGAGCGCCGTCAATATTTCAATGAAACCAATGGGACCGTTAACAAAAAAGCCAAGGCAGCAATCGCAGCGGGACTTACCGCCATTGTGTGCGTTGGAGAAACCTTGGCCGAGCGCGAGTCGGATAAGACATTCACAGTAATCGAGTCTCAGATAATGGGATGTTTGGCAGGTTTACCTGCCGAATCGCTCAAACAGATCGTTGTTGCCTACGAACCGGTATGGGCCATTGGAACAGGAAAGACTGCCAGTGAGGCCCAGGCCCAAGAGGTGCATGCCTTTATCAGGGAGTTGGTGGAAAAGCTCTTTGGAAAGCCGCATGCCGAAGCAATGCGCATCCTCTATGGTGGCAGCGTCAAGCCGGAGAATGTCAAGGGACTGATGTCGCAGGCCGATATTGATGGAGCCTTGGTTGGCGGTGCCAGCCTCAAGGCGGATTCTTTCGCGGCAATTGTCAATTTCATGGCTTGAATCGTCTTGTTCATGACTAAAGCCTTTTGCTACCAACCCAGTTAATAAACACATTGCAAAAATACTATCCCTGTGGTACAAAAACTATTCTTTGACACTAATCAGGGGACTTGTTAATGATAATTATTCTTACGATACTCCATGTAATAGTGAGTATTTTCATGATTGCCGTGGTTTTGCTCCAGTCCGGTAAAGGCGCTGAAATGGGCGCCTCATTCGGCGGTGGCGGCAGTCAGTCTGTCTTTGGCGCTGGCGGCGGCGCAACCTTTCTCAGTAAATTGACCACCGGTGCGGCAATTATCTTCATGTTGACGTCGCTGACCCTGTCTTACCTGTCGGGCCTGCCTTCGTCGTCATCGATCATGTCAGGTAAGAGCAAGGCGGCTCCAGCTGCCAAGGCACCGGCGCCTGTCCAGGCACCGGTATCAGTGCCGCCGGCTGGTCAAACACCAGCCCAGCCCCCTGTTCAGGGCAAGCCTGCGGCAGTACCAACTGCGACTCCGGCTCAATCGAAGTAATCTTTTGCTTGATCGCGTCAAGAGGTTGTGGTATAGAAATAAGCCCTGTTTGTGAAAACCCTGCGGCAGTTAGATGTTCCAAATTACAAACACAATGTTGAATTGACATATTAGGAAATGCGGTGGTGGCGGAATTGGTAGACGCACCAGCTTGAGGGGCTGGCGGGGGCAACTTCGTGATGGTTCGAGTCCATTCCACCGCACCAAACAAAAAGGCCGGGTATTCCCGGCCTTTTTTATTTTATATTCTCTAAACCCGATTTCAATCAGTGAGTTGCTTTATCCATCGCCATGCCTTTCACTTCATTATATGCCTTTTCAAAGCATTCAGGGCATAGCCCGTGGCTGAATTCGGCATCGGAATGCTGACTTACGTATACTTCCACCTGATTCCAATAACCTTTGTCGTCGCGAATCTTTTTGCAGCATGCGCAAATCGGAATGATGCCGCGCAGGGTCTTGATCTGTTCCAGTGCCTCATCCCGTTCTCTGATCCGGTCAGCCAGACGGCATTGTATTTCAATCATGCGCCTGCCCACATTCACCCTGGCCCTGAGTTCCTCGGGGTCATAGGGCTTGATCAGATAATCATCGGCCCCTGCATCCAGTCCGATAACGATTTCTTTCCTTGAGTCGCGCGATGTCAGCATAATTATGAAAGGTGGCTGGTCAGTCGTCATAGTGCGTATGCGCCTACATAGCTCCAGGCCGTCAATTTCCGGCATTGACCAGTCGAGGATGACCATCCTTGGCGCATCGGGACCCTGTATGGCCTGCCAAGCCTCGGCACCGTCGCATGTCTTGATCACATCGTGTCCGAACTTCTGGAGCACAGCCTCAAGCATTGTGCGTGATGTGTTGTCGTCTTCCGCAATCAGGATTTTCATTGGCCCCTTTCGTGATTACTCAGTTTTTAAGTTGTTCCTGCATGACTTTTTTCAGCCTGTTGAATTGAAAGTCCAATTCAGGAAGTCTTTCAGCAACTCCTGCCAAGTTGCCGTTCCTGCCTGATTTTTCCATCTCCAAAGCGACATGCCGCATGGCTTCGCAACTGACATTAGCGGCGGCTCCTTTTATTGAGTGGGCCTGACGCACTGCGCCCTCTGAGTCACTGTCCGCAAGATATGTTTTCAATATATCAATTTGGCGTGGGATATCTTCCAGAAAACATTCAATGATCATGTGGGCCAACTCTTCGTCATGCATCAGGCGGACCATCATGGCAGCTTTGTCGAATATTGGCAATTTCTGCTCCTCCCAATTTGAGGCATCCTTCCTGCAAGACGCATCGTTAGTATCCAGCAAGGTTCTTGATGATTGTTTAGGCAGCCATTTGTCCAGTTTCTCGGCCAAAATAAGTGGGTCCAGGGGTTTGGAGAGATAGTCGTTCATGCCGGCTTGCTGGCAACGCTCTTTGTCGCTGGCCATGGCATGTGCTGTCATGGCAATGATCGGGATTGCATGATCGAGCACTCGCGAGTTTGGGTCGCGGATGGTACCTGACGCAACCAAGCCATCCATTACGGGCATTTGTACGTCCATTAACACCAGGTCATACGGAATGGTTTCCAGCGCATTCAGGGCTTCAAGCCCGTTGGCGGCAACATCGGCACGAATGCCCAGTTTTTTCAGAATCCCCAAGACCACTTGCTGGTTTATAATACTGTCTTCCACCAAGAGAATTTGCATCTTGTCATCCCGCAATTCATTGTATTTGTGACGCATTATTATACGGCCCGGTCCCATGTCTTTTTTGCCGGAATCAAGCGAAAGAACCATGGAGTCAAATAGATCGGACCGACTCACGGGTTTGTTCAGGTATGCGGCAACACCTGTTGCCTCAAGCCAACGATCATCATTGCGGTGAGCCAGGGTGGTCATCATGACAAGTGCCGTGTCTGCGATCCGTTCGTCGGCGCGGATTTGCCGTCCCAACTCAGTGCCATCCATGCCAGGCATCTGCTTGTCGATAAGCGCTATCCGGAAAGGTATGCCGGCCTCTTTTGCCTCTATAAGCATCTGCAATGCAGCGTGACCGTCGTCGGCCTCCGATGGGCGCATTCCCCAAAATTCGGTTTGCAACCGGATAATTTCGCGGTTTGAGTAATTATCATCAACTATCAGTAGGTGTACATCATGTAAGCTTGCTGCAAACGGCTGTTCCGGTTTTTTCCGGTGTTGCAGGGTAAAGCAAGCGGTAAACCAGAATTCGGAGCCCTTGCCTTCTTCGCTACACACCCCTATCTCGCCTCCCATCAACTCGGCAAGTTGTTTTGAAATGGCCAGTCCCAGTCCGGTGCCCCCGTAATTGCGAGTAGTGGATGCATCTACTTGTGAGAATTTTTCAAAGAGCAGGCCCAGCTTGTTTGCCGGAATCCCAATACCAGTATCACGTACGGAGAAATGCAGACGAGCCTCGCTACCGGATTTGGATTCCAAGGAGATTTGCACGGCCACCTCTCCCTGACTGGTGAACTTGAGCGCATTTCCGGTCAGATTGGTCAACACCTGTCTAAGTCGACCAGGGTCTCCTATCAGTAATACGGGTACATCCGGAGATGCGGCACAGATGAGTTCCACTCCTTGTTCAACCGCCTTGACAGCCATAATCTCAGTGAAATCGTCCAAAAGGTCAAGCAGATCAAACTCCAGAGTCTCCAGTTCGAGTTTTCCTGCTTCGATTTTCGAGAAGTCCAGAATGTCATTAATAATCTGCAGTAATACTTGGCCGCTCTCACGCACGGTTTCAGCATAATGCTGTTGCTCGCCGGTGAGTTCGGTATCCAGCAGTAAACCGGTCATGCCGATGATTCCGTTCATCGGCGTGCGGATCTCGTGGCTCATGTTTGCCAAAAATTCGCTTTTAGCCTTGGTAGCAGCCTCGGCCTTATTGCGGGCCAAATCCAATTCCTGGTTTTTTATCTCCAGTGTGTCGGCGAATGCCTGAAGTTTTTCTTCCGCGTATTTGCGACCGCTGATCTCTACGAAACATTCGAGCAGCTTTTCTTTTCCAAACAAGTGGACGCGTATGACTGATTTTATGATAGGAATCTGAGTGCCATCCGAATGTAGCATGACCCTCTCGTCGTTCGCGACCTCCATGCCTAGGTCGCAGATCGGACAAGCCCCTTCACAGGCCGGGCAAAGGAATGCGTGGCAGCGTTGCCCGATGATCTTGTCGGCTGGGGCGCCAAACCAGGAGATGGTTTGCGCGTTCACGCTTTCGATGAGGCGGGTTTGCGGATTTATGACAACGACTCCGACAGGGAGCTTTTCCAGCAGGTTGCGTTGAAAGGCTTCGCTCTCTCTCAATTCTGCGGTTCTGGATTGTACAAGTTCCTCAAGGTCTGCCTTGCGGCGGAGAAGGAACTTGGTGAACGCTGTCATGACAGTTGTCAGCAGAACCCCTCCCCAAAAGACCGCCCAGACGCTCCAGCTTGGGTGCGCCGCCAGCCAGGACTGCTCGGGATGAGCAACCAGTGCATACGATTTACCGAAAATAAAGACCGGAAGGATATAATATAGGCCGGTGGCTTCAAGATGCCGGAAGTTGACGGACAAATCGGTTGTGTGCCGAGATGAAGCCGCCACAGGTTTGGGCAACAATCCTGATTTCAGGTCAAACAGCTCAAAACATATGCCGGCTTTGTCGTTCTGAAGATGATTGTTCAACAGGACTTCAGGATTGAAAGACACATATACAAATCCGCGCAGATCGCCATTGCTGCGGGTTTTGCCCTGTGATGCCGGAGACTTGTTTGTAAAAACAGGCTGATACACCGTGATAATGTTTTGTTGAAAGTGGGAGGTTTGCCCTGAAGTATCCGATGCGTAGGGCAGACCTGACTTTGCGGCTGTCTCCATGGTCGCCAGCTGTTTGGGCTCTGATCCGATGTCGAAACCGAGATTACTGCGGATTTCTTCCAAGGGTTCAATATACAGCATGGGGTAGTAGACTTCTCTCCCGGTTGCAGGCCGTTGTAGTTTGTTGGAATCCCTTTCGTTTACAATAAAATTGGGAAATCCTTCTTTCCTAACCAGCGATTCAAGTCGTTCTTTATCCGAGGCCCGAATTCGGGGGGCCCACCCGCTGCCAGTAATATAATTTGTCCTTGCGATGGGTGCGGAAAAATAGCGGAAATCGTTTCGGTCAACCTTATGGTCACCTTCAAAAAACTGCCCCAAGGCATCTAGTTGGTTGCGAAGGTTGCGCAACGATTCGACTATGTCGTGGGTCTGGGTCCGTGCCAGTACCGAGAAAGCTGCCTGTTTTGAATGGCTCAAGGCGTTGTGGGCCAGCCAGGTAGCAGCCAGGGTCAGGATAATTCCGGTCAGCGCACACAGTATTGCCTCTAAATTACGGAGACGCTTTTGACTGTCCAGGGGCATGTGCGTGCGACGCTCGAGCAGGGAAAAACCGGCTACCAGAATACTCAGCAGTGCCATGGTAAACAGGCCAGGCAATAGTTGTGCACGGGTAATGCCTGCCCGCCATTGTTCCGCTTTGATATCGATACCCACCATGAGCAACATCTCGCCGGTACGAGGGTCGAGTACCGGGGCATATGCCGAGACGAATGTCCCGTGCTCGTCCGAGTAGGGACCTGCTGTTTGCGATCTGTGAGTCCGGAAGGCTTCTTCCAACTCTGCCGGCGGCTGTCTATATACAGCACCAGGTTGCGAGCCCTTGGTGCCGCCATCGGTTTTGCTTTCGGGGCCGTAAACTATCTTGCCGTTGCGAATGGCCATGCTGTAAATCGATCTTATGCCGAAATCCTGGGCATAAGCCGCCATTTGGGAATGCATCCTTTGAAACTTGGGCCTGGTTTTGTCTGCTGAGTCGAATGACAGTGTTTTCAGCAATTCGGTATTTATCATTCTGGTGATGGCAGTTGCCTGGAACAGAATCAGTTCGCGCTGATCCCGGTCTGCTATCTGGCCTGCCTTATCAATCCACCAACAGCCACCAACCAAAAGCAGGGTTGCCATGGCCAGGAGAGTCCAATTACGGAAGAACAACCGGTTTCTTCTTGGTAAGGTTTTGTGTGTCTGATCAGGCTGAGGGTTGTTTGAATCCATGGTGGCCTCTTCAGTGGAAATATAAACAGCTTCAGCACCATCGAAACGATAGGAACAAATTGCCCTGATGTAAGTAAAATTAATGTTTAATTATAAGATTAAATATTTGAAAAGTCTACGGATTATCTGTCGTGTGCTATCATGATGCACAAGCTTTGGAGCCAATCAGATCAAGGCCAGCGATCAGTGGATATTGATGTGCCAGTTGAAAAACAAAGCAGTGAAAATAAAGGCCGCGGTCAGACTCTGCATTATATGCGAGAGTTGTTCGCGGCCCTTGATGATGAGAGCTGAATAATTATAAAGAATGCTTATTTGTATCTAATAAACACAATTCAAGATAGTCATGGTCTTCGGCCGCCATTTCTATGGCAGGTTGAACAGGTCCTGAAATCTTTGAAGACAAAAATCCCTTGATCGTTGCGATACAAGGTATGGCAATCCAGGCATTTCTTGCCATTTTTCTGAACCAGCAGGTGATGCCTGGTGGGATTGAAGAGAGACCATCCCCCGTTACCACCACCGATGCTTATCTGATCAGCGGCGCCGCCATGACACCCAAGGCAGTCTTCATTGTTACCGATATGACCTTGGTAAGGCAATTCGCCACCAGGAACAATTTTGCCATCGTTGTTCGTGTCAACCTGGATGTTGTGCATTGATTGCGGTGCATGGCATTGTTCGCAGGCTCTGATTTTGAGACCTGTGCCCGCCTGGGAATCATGGCACCATGTGCACTTGCTCGAATCCTGTCCCAAGCCGGTATTGTGATGGGTCTCCTTGTTGGCATATACCAGGTTGCCGGTGCCAAAGTCATTGCCCCATGAGTGGCAGTAATCACAGGCCCCCTTGCCATTAACTCCTGTGCCGTCTGAGGGGCGGGGGGTAACCATCGTCGCATTGTAAGTCGGGATATAGTGGCCATCAGTCCGGTTCTGGACCAGGTCGCCATGGCACGAAGCGCAGTCGCCATCCTGGGCTGCCTGGCCCAGATGGTGCACCGAGGCTTGTCCGGCAACCTGGCTGTGACACTGGAAGCAGTCTCGAAATGAAGCAAACTGGCAGGTTCCGGTACTGCAATCCAATTTATGGCAAGAGGTGCATAACAGACCCTTTGTGGTTATCAACTGGTGGTGAAGTCCAACCAAATTATCGCCATGGCAACCCCGGCAATCGGTTTCGCTCATATTGTTAAAGGTTTTGTCCCAAAACCCAATATTCTGGTCAACAGGTGGTGCCGGTACATTTGCCAGGCAAAGACCGGTTCCGAGCACAACCGACAAAGCCAATACTCCGACCATCAGTGCTATTTCCTTCATAATCGCCATCCCCTTGTCAAAATTTTGAATTATATTTGGAATTAATATTAAAAAAAGGACTTTCAGGCTCGACGTATAAAATAATCGTATGTTCTTCCACGCTTCATTTTTCCTGCTTGGAAGTACAAATAAACTTTGCGAAATGTAAGATATAAACAATTAAATTTAGCTTAAAATATAAATTAAACGACGAAATGTCAAGTATTTATAGCGGTACGGATAACGTGGTCGGCAATGGATGCGAATGGCGTACCACCTGATATAATTCAATTTTATTTACACGTCACCGACGAACCATAAAAATGGCAGCAAAAACTTACTGCGGCATGCCGACTTTTTCACGAATAGATCTTGAAACGGGATTTTTTATTCCCAAATGTCTACGATACATGGAGGAAACCGCTTTGAGAAATTGCAACGAGACTCCGCCACAGGAGCTGTTCCGCGCCATCAGGCAGTTCAACGGTGGCGACTGGTTCGAGTGCCACGAGACCCTGGAGGATCTGTGGGTTGGGGAGCAAGGGGAAATACGGGATTTCTATCAGGGGATTCTGCAGATAGCCGTTGCCCTGCACCACAGGCGCAACGGTAATTTTGGCGGTGCCTTAAGGCTTTTGGAGAGCGGGGCATCATATCTGCGCCGTGTGAATATGGTTTGCCAGGGGGTTGACGTGGCAGGTCTCATCGAAGCTGCCGACAGGATGCGGGAAGGATTGGCTGCCCTCGGCCCCGAAAACATGGCTGATCTGGATCCATCCCTGATTCCCCGATTGCGGGTTATACCGCCTTAAGCTGTTCGGAAGGATGCAATACCGACCATAATGTTTCTTGAAATTCTTCAACCCGATACGGTTTTACAACATAAGCTTTGAACCCGTATTCGTTGTAATAGGCAATTATCGGGTCATTGGAATAACCGCTGGAAACTATTGCTTTTGCTTGAGGATCGAGTTCCAGAAGCCTCCTGATGGCCTGTTGTCCTCCCATGCCGCCTGGGATGGTCAGGTCCATGATCACCGCATCAAACGGATCTCCTGCCTGAAGCGCCTGGCTGTAGATATTAATAGCTTCATTCCCATCACAGCAGGCTTCAGCCCTATAGCCCAGATGTCCGAGAATTTCGCACGCCACTTGACGGATAATTACTTCGTCATCCATTACTAATATTTTTTCTTTTCCAGCAACGGCAACGCTTTTTGTTTCTGCTGTTTCCGTGGAAAGCTTTTCCGAGGCAATCAGATGGATGATGAAGGTTGTGCCTTTGCCAAGATTGGTTGTCACATGGATGAATCCTTCATGATTCCTGATTATCGAGTGGACTGTTGCAAGGCCAAGGCCGTGACCATTCTGTTTTGTCGTAAAATAAGGGTCAAAAATTTTCGGCAGGTGTCTTTCCGGTATGCCACTGCCATGATCCTCTATTGAAATCCTTACGTATCTGCCGGCTTTAAGTGGTGTCATCTCTCCTTGGCTGATAGTTACGTTTTCAACCTTGATATCGATCACTCCACCGTCCGGCATTGCCTGACTGGCATTGATTATCAGGTTGTTAATGACCTGGCTCATTTGCCCCTCATCGGCATCAACCAGCCAGATAGCTTCAGAAATTGAAAAATTACATCTGACATTGGATCCGCTCAGGGTGAAACTGGCCGAATCCATGATGAGTTGATCGATTGATAGAGTCCTTTTTCTGGGTATCCCGCCTTTGGAAAATGTCAGCAGACTTTGTGTCAGGTCCCTGGCCCGCTCATAGGCTTTCGTCGCTTCCTGTAGTTTATTGTAGGCCCTTTCTTCAGGGTCCAGGTACATCATGGCCAAGGAAACATTGCCGAGGATGCCGGTCAAAAGGTTGTTGAAATCGTGGGCTATGCCTCCAGCCAAGACACCTAACGATTCGAGCTGCTGGGTTTTCAGCAGGTCTTGGGCCATTTTCTTCTTTTCTGTCACATCTCGAAACGCCAGCACCACGCCGATAATTTTACTTTGGCTGTTGCATATTGGTGCTGCCGAATCCTCTATGATCCTTTCGGTGCCATCAGTGCAGACAAGTATCGTATCATCTGAAATTTCTAGTGTTGAGCTGTTTCTGACGACCGTGTCGATCGGGCTTTCTCTCGGCATTCGGGTCTTTTCGTCGATTATATGGAAAACTTCGTGCAATTGTTTGCCTATGGCACGATCCTGTTTCCAGCCCGTCAGGTGTTCGGCGGCAAAATTGAGAGTAGCGACTTTGCCCTCTATATCAGTTGTTATTACGCCATCGCCGATGGAGCGCAGGGTAACCGAAAGCCGTTCTTTTTCGGCGGCAAGGGTTTCATTTGCCTGGTGCAGATTCTTAATCAGGTTTTCAATCCGTGAGCCAAGGGTCGTTACAATGCCAACCGGGAACATGTATGCCAGAACGGCCAATGCTGAGCCTATGCAAAAGGAAATAATAAAGATGAGAAAGGATCTGGTAATGAGCGCTTCTTGGGAAAGAGAAACCTCTACGGTTCCGATGGTTCGGTTATTGAAGCGAATCGGAGCAGAAGCTGAAGGAGCCCAGGAATCCAGCAATTTATTGGTTTTGTAGTTGGAATGTATGTAATCGGTGATGGGTTTCCCGGCTGCATCAAGAATCGTAAGGTTCATCTCTTTTTCCGGCGGGAGATGATCAAGGATACTGCGATACTCGTATGTCTGATATTTCCAGAGGGTCTCTGACTGTAGGACCAGATCGTGCATCAACTTCGCAAATCGGTCTGCGTAGGTGGCGGCATTGTGCCGCATTATGTTGTATTCCAAAAAATAGTACGTGGCAGGGAAAAAGACACTTATCAGCAGGCCGATCCCAACAGTCAGCGGAAGAAGGCGCTTGGAGAGGTAGCGTCCGAAATTGATTTCTCCAATATTGGGGATCATATCATTTTCCGGAAGCAAACCCGTTGGCTATCAACAGCTTGGTGGCGTTCGGGGACTGCACGAAATCTATGAACAGTTTGGCTGGAGCAGGTAAATTGTTTTTCTTGTAAATGAGTGAGAGTGTTTTTACGAGCTTGTAAGTGCCGTTTTTTATGTTTTTGGGTGATGGAACGGTGCCGTTAATTCTGAGCGGTTTGATATTTAAATGCTCTATTGTCATGGTCCCCAGGTCCGAAATCCCGATGGCATAGGGTGTTTTTGCCAGTGTCTGATTCATAACCTGATCTTTTCGCAGCGTAGACCATAATTCCGCTTTCTGGCTGGCATTATATACCTTCGCGAATCCCGGTATTTCCCTGGCCAACAGATCGATGGAGCTCTCTCCAGGCTCTCTGGTAAGCACAATAATTTCTCTGCCGTCTTTCCAGCGATTCTTTTTGCCGCGGTAAATATCGAGAAGATCTTTGTATGATATATTGTCGTCAGGCACGGTCGGGTGAACACCCAGGACCAAGGCTGTTCTTGCATATTCAACGACCATGAGTTCGAGAGATTTTTCATTTCCCTCAAGCGGCCTGGAAATGAGTCCGATTGGGATAGCGCCATCGGATACGGCATGGATTGCTGCTTTGGAACCGATACTCTCCGGGATCTCGATTGTTATGTCCGGGTGAAGATGCATGAACGCGTTTGCAAGAAGTCGCGTTATGGAGAGGTTTGTACCCGAGCCGGCAATGATTATGTGCTTTTGCGAAGCAGTGGCTGCGGCCAAACTCGTTCTGGCTCCGAAAGGCCAAATCACCAGGCACAGTGCCATGCATGCCAAAGATAGGCATTTGGCAGCAACTCTCCTTTGAAGTGGGTAATTTATTGTTGCTGATCCGGGCATGCTATTCTCCGTCCAATTGTTGTACTCTGGCAAAGTTAATATAAATTAATATGTTAACAGCATTTATGAATTCATTTTTACTGTTATCATCATGGATTAATATATGTCAATATCTATTACTATTTTGTGGGAATGAAATATTGGGCAACGACCACACAGAAATTTGTCTGAACTGTTAAATGGCGTAGTCAGTTCAAGTGGACCATATCAAAATAATCTTGAAAATCAACTGGTAAGTGGTATAAGATAAAATCACTCCACATAATTTTTGACCATCTGATAAGCGATAAGACTAAACCGTCAGTGATGACGGGGCGGATAGCTTAGGGTCTCATTGAGACAGCCGGGTGCCGAAATATCAGTTCGGCGCCCGTTTGTTTTGTGCGTCGAAAAGGTCATTCCCGAGCCGGTACGCCGGCAATGAAAGGGGATTTTGCCATGGCCTTTTCACTGGACCGCAGCCTGAGTTATGTGCGGATCGATGAACCCAATCTCATCTCCATCCACCGTTCTGCCAAGAGCGCTGGCCCGAACGATGACGTTTTTTTCGGTCATTTGTGCGAAGCTTTCATTCTTGCAGCCAGAGAAAACAATACCTGCCGTGTTTATGCTGCAATCTACGACACCCAACTGAAATCAAACTTCATCTATGTACCGGATCAGGCAACTGGTAAAAATGTCGATGGTGATGCTCTTGTCTGCGAGGCAGAAGCATTTCTGAAAAATATGGGATTTAGCGTGGAGCCGGTGAACATCAGGTTCAGCCCTGCGGTACGCGAGGTCGTAATACGCGACATCAAGGTCATGCGACCTCCAAAGGTGGCTGTGGTCAAACCGATTGCAGAACCTTCCGTACCGACCCGGCAGAAAGATAAACCGCATGTGCCAAGTGTATCTCCCGCAAAGGTCCAGATATTTGAAACCGAGGAAAGCAAAGGTCCAGAACAAGATTCCAATCAAAACAATGGTGCCACTGTCTTCGAACGGGCTTTATCCGGGGATGAATCAACGCGCGATGCGGCACTGGAATTAGAATCGCTCAAATCGGATCTGGCGGTGGCCAAGCAGGAACTAGATGCGGAAAGGGCGGCACGGCGTGCTGTTGAAGACAAGATGGCCCTGGCCCTCGAAAAAGGATCTGCGGACTTTGCTGCCCTTAAGATGGACCGGGATAGGCTAAAATCCCAACTGGCATCTTTGCGCGAGAAATCCGACCTGCGATACCGCACACAGGCAACGGCCATGTCTGAGCTGGAAAGTGAAAATGCGGGGTTGCGGGATGATCTGGCACGGCTTCGCAGCATGCAGGATAATACTGCCGCAGAATTGGCAGAGGAAGTCAAGACCTTGCGGGATGCTCTGCGGAAAACCGAAAGTGAGCTCGATGCCGAACGCTCTAAAAACGAACAGTTATCGGATTCGGTGCAGACGACATCAAGAGAGGTGGAAACAGTGCGTGCCGCACTTAATAATGCCGATGAGTCCCTGCGTGTAGAGCGCAGCAAGAACGATTCGGCCCTACGCGAGATGGAAGCGCTTGAACAGAATGCTGCAGCCCAGTTGAAGTCACTGAATCAGAAGGTAGAGTCACTCCACGCAGAGAAGCGCCTTCTGGAATCCATCGCTGCCGAAATGAAGCTCAAGGCCTCTGGAGAGATCGAACGTCTGCAAAAACTGAATCAATCCCAACGCAAGGCCGCCATTCAGAAGATCAGCGAACTTAAGGAGGAGATGCGCCAGTTAGCCGAAGCGCGTGCAGTCATTAGCTCATCCTTTGCCGTGCCGCAAAAACTGGAAGAGGGGCAGGATCCCATTACCGGCGTCAGCAAGCAGGATATGCCCATGCAGCCTTTGGATGTGGCATGTTCCAACTCATATACCTCTCCGGATCCGTTTGGCTGCCCTGCATGTGTAGATGAAGTGTGTTTTGAGCCGGACATGACCCTCATGGGCGTTCCGTATGCCGAGGTTGGGAATGTGATGGAGGTTCATCGCTCCTTCAACAAGATCCACGCCGCACCGGCTGGCAGGTTGGTGCAGACATGCGAAGGATTTGTCTGCCTGGTGAACGATGGCGGCGAGGAAACGGTCTTCGCTGTGTGGCTTATGAACAAAACCGATGAAGTTCTGGTCTGCCGCCCGAATATTACTCGGGATAGCGGTTACACTTCCAGGCAATTGCTGCAAGAGGGGATCAACTATTTCGAGCGGGTAGGTTTCATGATGGATAGCCTGCATCTTGAGGCGGACCTTGATCTTCGCCAGGAACAGCTTGATGCCCTTTCCATTTTCAAGAAGGTCGATTTGGTGTGCGCCGCCTGATCTCTAAGAACGCGCCGCCGCTGCCATCAGCTGAGCTGGATTCCCTTGATCGAGTCGGTGCCGTCCTCCCTGGCTTGGTGCAGGCATTGATCGGCCTTGTCCAGAAGCAGTTGTGCCGTTACTCCTAATTTCTGCCGGCTGGCAGTGAAGCTTGCCACGCCAAAACTGGCGGTTACCCGTATTTCATTGGCGTATATCTTGATCGCCATGGTGGCAATTCTGATTCTCAATCTCTTGGCAACGATCATTGCTCCGGCAGCATCCGTTTCAGGCAGCACGACCAGGAACTCTTCGTCTCCATAACGCACCAGCCAGTCCACATCCTTGCGAACAGCCTCTACCAGGCAGTCAGCGCATCCCTTCAGAACCAAGTCGCCGCTGTAATAACCGCAGGTTTCGCTGATCTGAGCAAAGTTGTTGATGCTTATGAGGATAAGGGCAAGCGAGTGCTCATAACGGTAAGCCCTCTTGATCTCCTGATTGATGCGATCATCCATGAACCTTCGGTTGTATGTCCCCGTAACCGGGTCCACCAGAGAAAGGCTTCTAATCTCTTCCAGGCTTTTCTGCAGGTTGTTTTCCAGGTCCAGAATCCGCCGCGCGGTTTTCAGGCGCGCCTTTAGTTCGGTCTGATTCACTGGTTTGACCAGGTATTCGTCGGCACCGGATTCGAGCCCGGCAATTACGTCATTTTTGGAATCCAGGGATGTCAGAAGGATTATGAAAGTGTAGCGGTCCGTCACTTCGTTGCGGATGGCCCGGCATAATTCCAGTCCATCCATTTCAGGCATGATCCAGTCGGTCATGACAATCGGGAAGTACTGATTTTTGAATAATTCCAATGCATCTTTGCCATTTTCGGCGGCAACCACTTCGTATCCGGCCGCTTTTAGGCTTGTCTCAAGAATTCGCCGCAACAGATGGTCATCATCCACAATGAGTATGGGAAAGGAAAGCGTGGGATTGGGGTACGAGTCCGTCATAGACCTGAAACCTCGTGTATTTAATTTTGTAAGATGAACCTGTGAATCTCTTTGATTAACCTACCAGTAAACAGGTTCGAACCATACTTAATTATCAAACATGAGTTTGCGCTCAAAATCCATTGAGTGGGAAAGCCTTTTTGCATCCTCTATGGAAATCAGGTCTTGCTTGAACAGTTGCAGCAAATGTTGATCCAGGGTTTGCATTTGATAGAGGGATTGCCCATTTTCGATATGTTTTTCTATCTCGTCCAGGCGCCCTTCCCGGATGCAGGCCTGAATAGTTGTGGTGGTGCGCATCACTTCCACGACCGGCAGGATGTTTTCTCCTGATTTGTCCTTGATAAGTCGCAGGGAAACCGTGGCAACCAGTATGTCAGCCAACCTTTGCCGGACAATCTCCTGTGCCTCGGGTGGGAAATGGCCGATGATGCGGTTGATCGTGGAAACAGCGCTTTGGGTGTGAAGGGTGGACAGAACCAAATGCCCGGTTTCCGCAGCTTTTATGCAAGCGTCGATGGTCTCCTTGTCACGCATTTCACCGACCATGATGACATCTGGGTCCATTCGCAATGCCGCCTTGAGGGCCGCATTGAAACTGTCGGTATCGATCCCCACTTCCCTCTGGATTATGCAGCTTTTCTGGGAAGTGAATAGAAATTCTATGGGATCTTCGATGGTGATGATGTTGTAGCCGTGGTTTTCGTTGAGAAACCTGAGCATCGATGCCAACGTAGTCGATTTGCCGTTTCCGGTGGGACCGGTGACGAGAATGAGGCCGTTGGGGGCCTGGGCGATTTCTCCGAGGACAGCAGGGAGGTTCAACTCCTGGAAGGTTCCGATATGGGGCGGAATTACACGCATGACAACGCCGAAATGACCCCGCTGGCGAAAGATGCTGACCCGAAAACGGCCGCCACTGGGAAGAGAATAAGAGGCATCGAATTCCTTCAGGCTGCTGTCCAGTTGGCGGTTGTTTTGTGCCAGCACCTTGGAGGCGATAAATTCTGTGTCGGCAGGTGTCAGGTTTGGCATTTTTGCACGGATGAGCTGCCCTCGGCCGCGAAAAAATGGTGGGTTGTCAACTTCGAAGTGAAGGTCTGACACCCTTTTCTGGAAGGCGATATCCAATATTTGATGCAGCATGTTTGCGTCCATATAAGTTTTCCTTCCGAGTGCGTGATAGTGGCACCATTTTATTGGGGTTGGGCCGGTTTTTCAAACTTTTTCCGATAAAAAGCGTTGTCCAGAACAAGGCTTGCATGCCTGGACAGGGTGTCGAGGAACTCCAGGGCTGGTGGGGTGGCGGTTTTTGAGCCGAAATCCGCATAGATAAGGGCGAATACCCTTCCAAAGCTCTTGATTGGCAAGAGGAGGATTTTGGAGTTTAGTGGGGGATCGATCTTATCGAAAAGATGGTCCTCCATGGTTGAGTCGTTAGAGGGGCCGAAATAGAGGGAACCGCTATTGATCACATCCTGGAAAAGCGACGGCTGTCCCAGGGGTATTCTATACAGCAGTGCCGCCGTAGGTCCGGCATCCTTGGCGGATTTTATGCCGATCCCCTTTTCCGCGATCAGTTCCGATTTGCCGACAATGAAAGTAATGGAACGTTCAAAAAGAAGGGATGCGAAACGCAGGATGACAAAAACCAGATCAGGGGCATCTTTCAATGTGTCAAGTTGAAGCATGCTCTCCCTGAATTGATGTAAAAACTGCTGATCTGTTCCGGTAAAAGAGGTTTTCAAATAAGACCGAAAGGTCTCCATGTAGGCAATCGTATCGTTGACAAAGGAACCTTTGCCGTCTGTCTGACCGGCTCGCGGCAGTACGGCCCTGATTCCCGCTTGCAGCGCATGCAGACTGGTGTCCAGATCTTGTGGAGTGGCAAGCTGCAATATGGATAGCGTAGGATATTTGGCGCGTTTTGCCTGCACCAGGGCGACCTCGGTATCTCTGTCAAATCCGGGGCCCAGTTCTTTCGGGGTATCGATGACCAGGACCGGCTGCAATCCCTTGGAGAGTGTTTGGTCGATGATATGGTCTAGATTCACTTCCTCATCGGTGGTAAATACGAAAAGACCTTCTTGTTTGCAGATGACGGTGGAGATATATTTCACAACCTCGTCCCGGCTGAAGACGATGACCGCCAGCGCCAGATTGGTTTGATGCCCAAGACTGCTGACGGTTGCGGGAGCTGCGGAGAGATTGTCCAGGAAGGCGATTAGCTTGTCTTGCTCTTCTGGGGGCAAGCCCACGAGGCTTTTTCCGATATTCTGGCGGTGAATATTAACCGGGGAGTGGTCCCTGAGCCCGGTAAACACATCAGGGATCCTCTTTTCCAGTGTGTCTAGATCGTCCAGGCCCAGGAGGTCAGCCGTGATGCCATCACTGGTCTCACCTGATCCGGGCGGCAGTTCCGGCGAGTTTTCGTCACCCGATAACGAACCGTCATTCAACGTGCCGTCCCGTTTTTTTTCATCATAAATGCGCAGGGCATCCATCAAGACACTCTGCGTATTCATTGACAGGTCCTGTTTGAGGGTTTCCGGAAAATAGCGGTATTCGTCGGAAACATCGATCTTGTCAACATCCAGCGTGAAGGCGCCACTTGTCCAGGTAAGTATTTCTACGATTGTCATCTCAATCAAAGATTCCAGGCCTTTGTAGGCATCATCCTTATTGATTTTTCCCCCTTCAATCAATGTCGCGACCAACGGTTTACGGTTGGCTCCGGCATTTTTCTGCTCAAGCAGCGCCTGCTCCAGTTCCTCATGGGTAATAACATTCATTTCAACCAGTATCCGGCCGATACGGACACTGTTGTTCACATGGTTGGCGCTTACGAAGTAGCCGTCGTTAAAGGTCAGTTGACTTTCACCCTTGTGGCTCTTGAGGTAAAGGGTACCGGTCTTCCTGGTCGAGTGGAGCAGTTGGATTACATCGACAATCGGCAGGTGTTGCAAGTCGCCGGAAAAGGACATGAGTATCGATCCTTTCTGCTGATAAGGCTGTAGAGGAGTTCCGTAAGGTGATATTTAAGTAAATATGTTTGAAAATCAAGTAATTAATTCGTGGTGATCTTTTAAGTACCCTCTTTGCTATATGCTGGCATCCAATTCGACCGATTTGCGTGAATCTGGGTAGCTGCTCGATGCTTACCCTAGCCGAACCTGATCAAAGCCGCGCCTGCCAGGATGAACAGGGCCGAGATCAAACGAATCCGGCCGAACGACTCGCCGAGAAAGAGGATGCCGATCAGTACCCCTACCATGATGCTGACCTGCCGCACCGGTACGGCATAGCTTACCGGCGCCATGCTGAGCCCATAGCGAAAGGTGAGGAACGATGCCATCATCACCGGGCCGCTGCACAGGATCAGACCCCAGTGTTCGCACAATTCCTCCTTGATGAGGCACCGGTACTTGGGTCGGCTCAGGTTGATAGTCATGAGCAGCAACATGGTCAGGACCAGGAAATAGGTGAACAAAAGGGGAGAATAATACCTGACCCCGGTCTTTTCGGCGATCGAACCAATGGAATAGATAAATCCCGCCATCAGGGCAAACCTGACCGACCTGCTCCGCAGGTCGCGGAATGGCCGCAACAGTTCCGTCAGCGAGAGTTGCTGCAATTGCACCGAATAGGTGCCGAGGATCACCAGCAGGATGCCGCAAATTCCCTGAAGCGAAAGTTTTTCTCCCAGTAGGGTAATGCCCCAGACCGGGACATAGATCATGGAGGTTTGCGACAGTGGGTAGACAATAGACAGATCGCCTTCCTGGTAGGCCCGACCATTGAAGAGATGGTAGAGGACAAAACAGACCGCACCGGTCACGATCATCAAGATCGTTTCTGTGCCCGGCCAGCGGAACTGCTCCGGAAGAAGCGGCAGAGCCAGGGAAAACAGCCCCCCGGAGGCAATGAACATCCACCAGATGAAGACGGTTTTGTGGCGGCTCCTCTTTACCAGCGTGTTCCAGAGGGCGTGCATTACTGCGGAGAGAATGATCAGGGTAAAGGATAGAGCTGTCATGGAGCGCAGTATAGCCGACGTCGGCGAAGTTTACCGAACAATTATTTCTCAATTGCCCGCAGGAACTGGATCAACAGTCGCACTCCCACGCCGCTGGCTCCTTTTGGGATACAGGGTCGGGCCTTGTCGCACCAAGCGGTGCCGGCGATGTCCAGGTGAGCCCAGCGCGTCTTTGCTACAAACTGCTTCAGGAACCAGCCTGCCGTGATGCAGCCCCCGTCGCGGCTGCCGGCGTTCTTCAAGTCGGCGATGTCGCTTTTCATGACTTCGCCGTATTCGTCCCACAGGGGCAGTTCCCATACCCGCTCGCCGCACCGCGTAGCAGCCTGTTTTAACCGTTCGATCAAGCGCTTGTCGTTTCCCATCAGGCCGCTGGCCTCGTGCCCCAGTGCCACCACACAGGCCCCGGTCAAGGTGGCCAGGTCGATCATGGCGGTTGGCCGGTACTTTTGGGCGTAGTGCAGAGCGTCGCACAGGATAAGACGACCTTCGGCATCGGTATTGGTGATCTCGATGGTCTGGCCCGACAGCGAGGTGACCACGTCGCCAGGTTTGCAGGCCTTGCCGTCCGGCATGTTTTCCGCAGTGGGGATGATGCCCACCAGGTTGACCCCCAGCCCGAGCCCGGCCGCTGCTTCCAAGGTCCCAAGCACCGCTGCCCCTCCGGCCATATCGGTTTTCATCTCCTCCATCCCGGCCCCTGGTTTTATGGAAATGCCACCCGAGTCGAAGGTAATTCCCTTGCCGACCAGCACCACCGGCCGCCCCGTGTCGCCGGCCCCACGATATTCCAGCACGATCAGGCGCGGCGGTTCGGCCGAGCCCTTGCCAACCGCCACCAGGGCATTCATCCCCAGTTGCTCCAACTCGTCCATCTCCAAGATCCTGCACGCAAGTTTATGCCGCAAGGCCAGTTCCCGTGCCGTTTCTGCCAGGTAGCCGGTGGTGGCGACATTGCCCGGTTGGGAAACCAGGTCGCGGGCCAGGGTGACGCCACGGCAGATCGCAACCGCAGTCCCGATCATGGCACCGGCCTCCTTCCTGTTTAACCCCTTGGGCGGCAAAAGCAGAGTCATCCCTTCGAAGTTGAAGCGCTCCTCCATGTTCTTGGTTTTGTATTGTTCAAAGCTATAACTACCCAGCAGGGTGCCCTCGCAGACCGCTTCCAGGGCGGTTCGGGGATTGCCTGCCAGATGCAGCGTGGATGCGGATGAGGCCACCCGCGCTGCACGCAGTGCCTGTATGGCATTGCCCGCTGCCTGGCGCAGGCGTTCGTCATCCAGTTCAGCTTTTTTGCCGAGTCCCACAAGCAGCAAACGCTCAGCCGGCAGTTTAGCCAAAGTATGGATCATGCGCACGGTATTGACCTTGCCGCTGAACTCCTTGTTGGCTGCCAGCCGTGCCAGGCATCCTGCCAACGCGGCGTCGCAGGCATTGTACAGTTCATCGCGGGCATCTTCAAAACAGCCGATGACCAGGGCAGGTGTGGCATGTTTCAGCGGGTTGGAGGATAAAAGTTCAATCTTCATTTGGTACCTCGCATTGGTTTGTCATATTCTACCTCGTACTCAATCCAGCGCTACCACGAAACCTCTGGTGAGCAAGCTGTCCGGGGAATGTTCCCGCGCTTGTTCCGCCTCTTTCAGCGAGGTGAAGTTCCCGGCCCTGACACGATAGTATCGTGTGCCGTTAACGATTGCTTCGCGGATGGATGAGGTGCCGTAACGTTGCTTTACGTTGGATGCCAACCGTCTGGCGTTGTCGAATTGGCCAAAGGCGCCCACCTGGATGCCAAAGGAGCCCTTGTCGTAACTTGCCGGCGCACGATATGCCATGCCGGTCTTGGTATTGTCGTCTAGGTAGCCGAGTGCCTCTATCATGACCTTTGCGGTTCCGTCTTCCACAATGCCGATATCCTTGGCAGCAGAATAGGAGAGATCAATAATCCGGCCTGCCACAAACGGGCCGCGATCGTTGATCCGCACCACGGTTTCACGTCCATTGTCAAGGTTGTGTACCTTGACATACACCCCGAGGGGCAGTGTCTTGTGGGCGGCTGTCATGGCGTACATATCGTACTTGTCGCCGTTGCTGGTCTGTTTGCCGTGGAAGTCGCTGCCGTACCAGCTGGCAATGCCAGACTGCACGAATCCTTCGTGGCTGGAGAGCGGTTCATAACGCTCTCCGTTGATGGTATATGGCTTCTGTCCTTTGTGCATTGACGCCGGGTCGGATCGGTAAGCGTATCTTTCATGGGCTCCGCAGGCAGACAACAGGATGATGAAAAACAATAAAAATACCCTGTACATTTCCAATGTTACCTCCATTACTGGTGTCAGCATGTCTTTTGTATCGTGCCTGGAAAGGCAAATCAACCTGAAAACGGCATAGCATGATCATTGCAGATATAATCAGCCGGATGACTCTACGAGAGTATATGTTAACTCACAGCCAGATATGGTTTTCAATTGGACTAATATCTGCTAGTATACAACTTACTCGACACTTGAATTTTAAATTGTTCGAGTTGGAAATTAGTTTTGGATAATATATCGGAGAGCAAATGAAACCAAACGTAAGGACCTGCATTGCTTACATTGCCGGGTGTCTTTTGACAAAAAAGACTTTTGTGAAAGTACTTGACCAGTCAAGGAATAATACCATTGAGATGACCGGTGGCTTTGAGCGCGACAATATCGATGTTCTTGAACACGGTTCCGGTAGTAAAATTTTAGGCTTGGCAATCGGCAGAGATGCCTCTTTTACACATTACGGAGAGAATATAACGATCACATTAACACTGAGAGGGGATAGTTTTACCGGATTTGATGGCGGATCCAATAAAGGTTTCAACGGCACCCTGATGGGCAGGTCTGTAAAGCTGTATGATTATGACGATGCGAAACACTACTATTATTCTCTTTCCGAATAATTCAGTTTAAGGTCTTTTTATCCTCGCGCCGATACGGCCGTTGGCACTCACACAAGCCGAGACTGTTGGTTTGACAGTGAACCGCCTCCATTGATTTGCCAGTTTAGCAGTTCAGGCTCCCCCAAATATATGCTCTAACCCGGTTGATTTTTTATCCCCAACATTACCCCTTCTTGCTGCAATTGAGTCAGTGCGGTAATATATACGGCAATGTAGTTGCTCCGGTTATTTTTGTTTGAAAATTAAAAAAAATAAATATATATTGTGTATACAAAAATGGCCGGTGTGAATATCATTTAGCAAATGCGACTATCGGCCTGTTTTCGGTTATTCACAACGTATTAAAAGGGGGCAACCGTGCCAAGAGCAGGGAAAAAATTGATAGGAAGCAAGCCTAATATGAATGATTGTCGTACGGAGTGTGTGCTGGAGCATCTGTCACGATGTTTGAACAACAAATCCACTTGCAGGTATGCACTTCCTGCAAGTCCATCCAAAACCTATTGCATGCATAAAGACCATAGATGTTTCCAGAATTCGTCATTGTCTGAATCCCCACAAGGTCGGGTATAGCTGGGAATCGGCAGACAAAGTATTTGCCTGTTCACTGTTGTGCAATTCAACTGCGTGGAACAAATTTGAAAAATGTCAATTTGGTGGGCATTTTCAGGAAACTTTTGCTACCACCGACTTCTCCTTTCACGTCCATCATATGAGTTAGTTGTTCCCTGGCCCCGTATCGGTCCTACATTCGGGTCCACCCAATCGCCGTTTGAGCGTTTAAAAGCAATTATGCAGCCGGAATCCAACAAATATTGAAAACAATCTTTTGGAATGTATTCGATTGAATTGTTTTTGTATTTCACCAGCAATGGCATTTCAAAAAACCCTCCCAAGCTAAATCTCGCTATCTAACTACCTGTGAAATATAGTATTAAATAAAATATAAGTAAATGATTCTAATTTAAGCGGATGGATGCGGGGATCAGTTTCAAAGCTGGATGGGTCGTTTAATTTCCAGATGTCATGATACATATCTCAGCAGAGGGGGCTCCCCCTCAATAGCGAGTGCGGCGCAATATCCATTGGGTACGGCCAGGTCCATAAGGTTCCAGTGAACGGAACAGGCTGTGTTGGTGCCCAGGCCCGGGACAATAGCAAGCGGTTCATCCGGGAGAAGGGAGACGGTTATGCTAGTGGCCGGCAGGGTGAATCCAAGGCCACACCCCTTGAGGTAAGCCTCCTTGCGGGTCCAGCAGCGGTAAAATGCCTCGCGCTGAAGATGTTGGGGGAGGTCCAACAGGTTTTCCTGCTCCTGCTTTGAGAAGACCAGCTTCATCATATCGAGGAAAGGCATGGCATCATGCACAGTCTCCACGTCTACACCCAATTCGCAGCTATCGGATATTGCCAAGAGAATAAATTCACCGGAATGAGAGAGGTTGAAGTATGGCCGCCGGCTGTTAAGTCCAGTGATATCTGCAAGATAGGGTTTGCCGTACTCGTTGGCGGTGAGTTGAATATGGTCCGGCTCGACTGCCAGATAGTGCGCCAATGTTTCGCGGAGAAATCCGCGCCCTGCCACAAAGCGCTGCCGCAAACTACGGTCACGCAGGCGCTCGGCCCTGATCAGTTCATTCGGTGCAAGGAAACTCTCCATGCGGGTCAGTACAGTCATGTCATGGGAGAAGGTGTTGCACCAGATATGGACTTCCCCCGGTTCCAGGCACGAAATCGATTTCATATCCCTGCTTCCGATAGCCACTCCTTGAGGCTGACAAGCCCCTTGTCAAGCGAAACATCAGGCACGTAACCCAAGTCGCGCCGGGCAGCGGCGATATTGAACCAGTGGGCGGTGGCCAGTTCCCGGGCCACGAAACGGGTCATGGGCGGCTCCCCCCGCAGTTGGGGCAATTTCCAGATCCATTCGCAGATGGTGCCGATGGCGTAGGCTGTGCCGGGGGAGATGCTGCGGGTAACGGGTGGGAGGCCGGCCGCGGCCAGGATGCGGTTCACCATCTCCCAGAGCGGGGTCGGCTCGCCGTTGGAGATGAAATAGGCCTTGCCGGCCACCTGTGATCCGGGCTTCAATCGGTCGGCGGCCAGCAGATGGGCCTGGGCGGCATTGTCGATGTAGACGGTGTCCACCAGACAGGGGCGCGTGCCGATTCTGCGCAATTTCCCGGCCCTGGCTTTGGCAACGATGCGCGGGACCAGGTGGTTGTCTCCCGGACCCCAGATCAGGTGCGGCCGGAGCGACACCGTGGCAAGGGCCGGGCCGTTGGCGGCCAGGACCATCTGTTCTGCCAGGGCCTTGGTGCGCGGATAAGGAGCTTCGAAATGATTGGGGTAGGGGAGTGATTCGTCCCCGCCTTCAACGTCACTGCCGTCAAAGACCACGCTGGGCGACCCGGTGTAGACCAACCGATCGATGCCGTTAGCCAGGCAGGCAGCAAGGACGTTTTCGCTGCCGGTCACGTTCGCACGGTAATACTCCTGGTAACTCCCCCAGATACCGGCCTTGGCAGCCACGTGAAAGACGATATCGCACTTGGCAGCGGCCTTGATCACAGCTGCCCGGTTGCCCAGGTCGCCACGGACCTGCTCCACCCCAAGTCGCGCCAGGGCGGGGTAATCGCCCCTGGAAAAGCTGCGTACCGAAACCCCTCTTTTTACGAGCAGTCTGACGATCGCACTGCCCAGAAAACCGCCGCCGCCGGTTACCAGCGCCTTCATGCCAGCTTTACCGTCGCCCAGTGGGCGAGTTTTTCCCGGAAGATCTTCGCATTGTGCCGGATATCGACCGGAAAGGCGGGATGGAAGAGAATCGTGGTGATGTTCTGGGTGTGGATGTGGCCAGCGGCAAGGGCAAGTAGTTCGTTGCGCACCCGGTCACGGTCGATCGTCCGGCCTTTTTCCAATTCCACGCAGAGCACAGGCAACTGCTGCCCGGCCTTGCCCACGCCGACTAGGGCGGTGCGGAGCACGTCGGGATGGGTATTGAAGACCGCCTCGCAAGGGATGGTGAAAAGGGAGGCCTCGCTGGTGGTCACCCGGTGCGATTTTCTGCCGCAGAACCAGATCCGCCCCTGTTCATCCCGTCCGCCCAGGTCCCCCATGCGGTGAAAAAAACCACCGTTGACCCGGTCAACGATCTTGGCCAGCTGATCGGCTTCGGGGCGATTGTAATAACGTCTGGTTACCTGTTCACCCTTGACGACGATCTCCCCGATCTTGCCGGTTGGCACCCGTAGCGAGTCGTCCCAAAAGGCAATCGGATCGTCGCTGATCGAGATGATCTCCAGTTGCACGCCAGCCACGGCTCTCCCGACGCATACCCCTCCACCGGCATCGGTGATGGACCTGGTTTCGTTCAGTATTTCACTGCTGCCGATGGAGCAGACCGGCAGCGCCTCGGTTGCGCCATAGGGGGTGAAAACTTCGACGCCGGGATTGAGCAGGGAGGTGAACCGTTCCAGGACCGATGCCGGCACCGGCGCACCCGCGGAAATTGCCCGCCGCAGGGTTGGCAGGCGGACTTCGTGTTTCACACCGAATCGACCGACCCGGTTGATGAGCGCCGGCGAGCCGAACATGGTGGTGACGTTGTAACGGTTGATGGTGGCCAGGATTTTGCGGGCGTTAACCGATCCAGGCCGGGTAAAGTCCATCTCCGGGATCACCGCGGTCATGCCCAGGGCCGGGGCAAAGAGGGCGAACAATGGAAAGGTGGGGAGGTCGATCTCGCCCGGCTGGATGCCGTAGACATTGCGGAGCGCTGCCACTTGGGCGCTGAAATTGCCGTGGCTGTAGACTGCGCCCTTGGGTGGTCCTGTGCTGCCGCTGGTGAAGAGGATGGCCGCTGTCTCATCCCGTTCCGTGCGTGCCATGGCAAATGGGGCGCTGGTCTGCTCCTTGATCAGGGTGTCCAGGGTGGTCCCTTTCCAGAACAGTCGGTTACCGACCGTGATGAGTGTCTTGACGGTTTCCTTGCCCCAGCCGAAGACCAGCCGGGCCGCATGTGCCTTGGGAATACCGATGAATGCCCGTGGTTCGGCCTCTGCCAGGCATCTTTTCAGGTTCTTGATCCCCAGGCCCGGATCAATCAGGACCGGCACGGCGCCGACCTTGAACAGGGCAAAGGTGAGGGCAAAGAACTCCGGACCCGGCGGGACCATCAGGGCCGTGCGCACCCCCTGGTCGATGCCGCAGCGCACTAGACCATGGGCAATACGGTCGCTGAGTGCATCGAGCTCTTTGAAACTGAGGCGGCGGTTATCCCGGGGGAAGATGATGGCCGCGGTCTCCGGCTGTTGGCGAGCCATCTCCGGCAGGTGGCCGGCTATATTGACGATATTGTCTCTGCTCATGGCGGAGTGCTTTGATCTGTACGGTGGAGGAATTCTTTGATCAGCGGCACTACCTCCGCCCTCATGTCCTCCAGGATGTAGTGCCCGGCATCACTGTAGGAATGTACCTCGGCTCCGGGGAAGCGTTGCCGCCACTCGGCCAGGAAGTGGCGGTCAAAGACGAAGTCCCGCTCTCCCCAGCAGATGAGCATCGGCAGGCGCTGGAACTGCCCGATCCCGTCCGCCACGGAGCTGACCAGGTCGTAGTTTCGGTCCCCGGGGGCCAAGGGGATGTCCTGGACAAAGCGCAGGGTGGCGATGCGGTTTTGCCAGGAGTCATAGGGGAACCGGTAGGCCTGGCGCAACTCGGCGGACATGGGATTGCGCTTGCACCCCACAATGGAGGCGGCCAGACTGAAGGCATTGAAACCGCGCACCAGCAGGGAGCCTATTGCGGTGTCCCGGCAAATCCGCAGGGCCAGGGGGAAGGGTTTCTCCTTGGGCAGATGAAAGGCCGCTGTATTCAGGATCACCAGCCTTTCGATCCGTTCCGGGTGGCGCACGGCATAGGCCATGCCGATCATGCCACCCCAGTCGTGCAGGACCAGTGTGATCCGTTCGGTAAGGGCCAGCGAGTCCAGCAGACATTCCAGGTCAGCCACCCTTTGGGCAAGGGTGTAGTCGTAGCGGTCATCGCCCGGCTTGTCGGACAGGCCGCAGCCGATGTGGTCGGGAACGATGCAGCGGTAGCTGCCGGACAGGGCCATGACCAGGTTGCGGTAGTAGAACGACCATGATGGGTTGCCGTGGACCATTACCACGGGCCGGCCTTGCCCCTCGTCCAGGTAGTGGTAGCTCAGGCCGTTCAGGTCAAGGGTATGGCCGGTAAAGGGATAATGCTTGTACAGCGGGGATCTCACCACTCCACCCCGAGCATCAGGCAGTTCAGCCCGCTGCCGATACCGAGCAGGCCGACCCGGTCTCCAGGCAGGAGCATCTCGCGCTCGTCCGCCAGGGCCATGGTGAGTGGCAGGGAAACGGTTCCCATGTTGCCGAGGAACTCGTAGGTGGTGAAGTCCTTGTCGGCCGGAATGTCGAGGGCCTTCAGGATGGCGCTCTGATGCGCTGAGCCCACCTGGTGGCAGATCACCATATCCACCTGATCGGAGGACCAGCCCACCTCGGGCAGGAATGCCTCCCAGGTGCGAAGGCCCAAATTTACCCCGTAGTTCATGACCTTAACCCCGTCCGTGCTCATGAATTGGGTGAAGTTGCCCTTGCCGTCCGGCGACATTCCCCACAGGCAGAGGCCATTGTGTTCCGGCGCGGCCTGGGTAACACCCCCAAGAAGTCGACGCCGCTTGGCCTTTGAAAACGAGCCGTCGGTGAGCAGGATGGCCACTGCGCCCGAACCGCCGGTCAGAGTGGCCAGCGAGGCGGCGAAATGCTCCATCCGCCGTTCCTTGAGCATGCGGGCGATCATGATGTCGTTGATGTCCCGGGCGCTTTCGCAGGATACCACCAGGCCAGCCCTGATCTGCCCCAACTCGATGCGGTTGGCCACGTCCAGGATGCCGTTCAGTACCCCCAGGCAGGCGTTGGAGATGTCGTAGACCGCGGCATTGCCCTTGATGCCCAGTCCGGCCGCCACGCGGCAGGCCGTGGCCGGCTCGAACTGTTCCCGGCAGACCCCGGTGTAGGCGAGCACGCCGATATCTTCCGGGGCGATGCCTGCGGCTGCAAGCGCTTTTTCGCCGGCAGCGATGGCCCCCCGTGACAGCGGATAGCCCGGTTCCCACCAGCGGCGCTCGCGAATTCCGGTCAAGGCCTGCAGCTGTCCCGGTGCAAAATGAAGCGCACGGTAGAGAGGCTCCAGGCGAGCCTCCAGCTCGGCGGAGGTTACCACCACCGGGGCCAGTTCATAACCGAGTGCTTCCAAAAATACTCTCGAATACTTCATTAGTTACTACTCCATCCGCAGGGTAAAATCATTCATCTGATATATTGTCTTGCCATCCACGGCCAGGAAACCGTCGGCCGTCAAAATTCTCTTCTGGTCGTCAACGGCGGTGATCCAGGCCTGTACCGTGACCAGCTTGTTTGTTGGCACCACCTGTCCGCGGTAACACCATTTGTGGTGATGCTCCAGGGCAACGGCGGCCAGGATATTGCCTTCCTGCCAGCCCCACCGTTCCACCGCGGCGTACTTCAGCAGTTGCAGGAATGCTTCGAGGCCCAGGGAACCGGGGGTTACCGGGTCCTGGTAGAAGTGGGCCTTGAAAAACCATTCGTCGGGATCCACCTCCTTGAGCCCCCTGATATAACCGAGGCCGGCCGGGCCTCCATCGGGGATGTACAGCTCGATCCGGTCGATCATCCGGAACTGCTTGTGCGGGAACGGTGCCCTGTCCGGGAAGGGGAGGCTTCTGCCCTGCCCAAGCTCGGAGGCTGTGGGCTGGTAAGGGGCGGCGTCGCGGATGCCCACTTGCTGGGCCAGGGCCTCCTTGGAGAAGAACCCGAACATGGTATCTCCATCGTAGAGGATGCCATGTTGGTCGGCAACGGAGAAGTCGAACTCCTGGATGATCATGCCGCCGCTGGAAGCGACCTTTTTCAGCATGGCGGTGCAGGTCAGGGTGCCGCTCTCCGGGGTGACCGGCCGGTGCTGGACCGCGTCCCCGCCCAGGTTGCGGAAGGAGATGTCGTTGGGCGTGGTCAGGGCCGAACCGACGTAGGCCGCCAGCCAGCCGCAGGGCTGCAGCGCTGCTTCCAGCAGGACCGCGAAGGGCATGCGGGGCTGGTGATCTGCTGCAAAATACCAGGCATCGGCAGGAATATCGTACTGGGCCTCGGCCCTGGCGCCGGCGACCATACGCCACGGTTCGCCCTGCACGGCCGTAACCCGGTCCATGAACTGATAAGGTGGCCCGGGTAGGCGGGCGATTCTGCGTTCGCTGTCAAAGATGCGGTATTGCTCGCCAAACCCTTCAGAGGGGTTGCCGTTGCTGTAGGCCAGGATCTGTTCCTTGGTGTAGACAGCCGGCTTGATGCAGCCACCTGCCAGTGCCCGGGGCTGGCGGTTGTTCCAGAGTCCGGTCAGCTTTTCCCTGGTGGTGCCGCTCAACCGTACCGACATGTCTATAATCTCGACAATGGGCCGGCCATCGGCGTACATCAGGGCATCGACAATGGCATAGGGTTCGGGGCGGTAGCCGATTTCGCGGATGCTCACCTCGTAGGTCACGACCTTTGTCGTCTCCAGGACCTGGCCCCGGCAAATCAGCTGGCTGTTCACCCCTGGCACAGGCTCCCACACGGCGGCGTCAGACTCCGCCACCCACCCCATCCGCAGCAGGTAGATGCGCAGGGTGTGGAGGCAGCATTCGTACATCAGTGTGCCGGGCATGACCCGGTCGTCAACGAAGTGGCAGGTGATGAACCAGTCGTCGGGGTGGATGTCCGCCTCGGCGCGGATCAGGCCTTGACCGTAACGTCCTCCCTGCGGCAGAAGTTCCATGACCCGGTGCACCAGGTTCATCCGCCCACCCGGAATGGTCAGGGGGCGCTTCAGGTGGAGATTGCCGAAGGCCGGGCCGAAACAGCCTGCCAGATCGCCCTGGCGCAGCAGCTCCAGTTGTTGACCGTTAAAAGACTCCCTAATCATGGGGGCCAGTTCCTGCCAGTCCGCGGGCCGAATGCCGCTTCTGGGGCGGGGGTCAACGGCCGGGCGCACGATGCCCCTGCCGGCGGCCAGCGCCTCGGTGGTGAAGAAGCCGGCGCAGCCGTTGCGCATGGTGAGCAGGGGCTGGCCGTCCACGGTGGCGTCGAACCGGAAGCGGAACAGGTAGGTTTCTCCCTGGCGGAAGAAACGCTCGATCCGGATGTCGTAATGGATGGTCTCGCCGGGACCTGGTAATCCTCGGTGGAAGGTGACTACTGCATCCAGAAGGCGGTAGACCGCCAGCCCCCTGGTGATGAAATCGATCCCCAGGTAGCCGGAGAGGAACAGGTCGGCCTGGCCCGCTTCCACGGCGATGCAGGTCGGTATGCGGCCGCCGTCCAGGTACCAGGCATTGTGGTGGATGTCGTGCTCGGTCACGACCCTGCCGGAGGTCATGGACTTTGCTTCGCCCTCCACGGTTACGATCCGGTCCACCAACATGAGCGGCTCATCTGGCAGGCGCACCCTGGTCGGAAAGGTGTCGGCCTCGGCAAATGCCGGGCCCAGCATGCGGCCAACGCTGCCCCGGGCGAATTCAAAGCACATATCACGGTCAAAGGCGCAGGTTTTGGCCAGAGATGAAGCGGAAGCTAGCGGAGATGGGGCAGCGGTTGAGAAAGCGGAAACGTAGCCGTCGCCCAGTGCCTGCTGCAGCGAGACCTGCAGGGCCAGTGCCTCTGCCATGGAGCGGGTCAGGGTGTCGGCAACCTGGAGATAGGCCTCGTGGGCCCTGAGGCCGGCCTCTTGTGCCGCAACAAAACCGCGGATGAACGGATCGATGGAAGGTTCAATATCAGCGGCCAGGGCAGCAGGTGCGACTGGCGGCAGCGCCATTTCCTGCAATTGGGGCCGGAAACTGGGAACCTCGGGCACCTTGGTTGCGGGTTGGGTAACAGCTTGGAGCCTGCGCGGCAGGGGTGACGGCTGAAAGGGGAGGCCGCCGGCCGCGACGCGCACCAAGGTTCCCCGCTGTTGGTTTTGCAGTTGCAGCGGGGGCGCAGCGAACAACTGGCTCAGATCCACCGGCACCCGCTCGGCAATAAGCTGTGCCAGGAGCCGCATCAGCCCTGAGGTAGGGTCCTGCCCCTGGTGGCAACATGACCTGGCCAGATGTGGCCGTCCGGCCAGGATGCGCCCGATCATCCGGGTGCAGGAGCTTCCCGGCCCCATTTCCAGGAACATGCGTACCCCATCCCCATAGGCCGCTTCGATGACTGCCGGGAAATCCACACCTTCCACGGCCTGGGCCAGGATCGAGTCGGCGGCGCTTTCCCGATTCACCTCGTAGGCCTTGCCCCTGGCGCCGCTATAAAAGCGTATCCCCGGCAAAGGAGTGGTTGGGAAGAGGTGCAGCTGCCGGTACGGCTTGGCAACCTCCCTGGCAACCTCGCAATGGACCGTGGTCACGCCATGCAGGGGGAAAAAACGGCAGCCCAGCTGTTCGACAATTTTGCTGACTTCCGAGGCATCTCCGCCGATCACGCATTCGTCAGGCGTGTTGACGATCAACAGGTAGGCCCGTTTCATTGGGCGCAACGCCTGGCGCACCTCCTGCTCCGGGGCTTCGGCAACGCCGATGGTCCACTGGACCCGCTCCCCATCGCCAAGTCCCCAGGCCCGCTGGGCGGCCCGGCATTCACCAGCCAGGTCCCGGGTAAAGAGGGTGGAGTTGTGCATCCGGGTCAGCATGCCGTCCCGGTCGCGCCAGGCGCCCAGGGCAAAAAGGCCGGCCGACTCGCCCAGGCTGTAGCCGATCACGGATTGGGGCTGCACGCCAAAGCTCCGCACCAGGTCGCTGACGGCGCAGCCCGTTGCCACCTGTCCGAAGATCACGGCGCGGTGGTCGTCATTAATCTCGGCGATGGGTGCGCCGTTCCAGAAACGTTCCGGCTGGAACTGGCTGCGGAGATAGAGGTTGTCGGCATCCTGACGGCGCAGGATCTCGGGCCAGCGGCAGGAGAGCTCCATCCCCATGCCCGGGTAGTGATTGCCGGAACCGGGAAACACGAAGGCGACCTTGCCCTTGCGTCCAAGGGGAGCAGCCGAGTAAAACAGACGGTCAAGGAGTGCGGGGTGCGTCAGGACCTCGGCCGCGTTATCGCCAGCTGCCAGCAGTTGAACGCCATGGTCGATGAGTGCTGCCAGTTCTTCCCGGTTACGGGCAACCAGGGCCAGGGCGCAGGGGGTGTTTTTCGCAGTATCGGCGCGGCTGTGCCACTCTCGGGCCAGGGTGGCAAGGTCGTCGCCTTGGGCCTGGTTTGACCGCAGCCGCAGGATGTCCAGGGCCCGGGCAAGTTCGGCCGGATTTTCGCCGGTAAAGGTAAACAGGTACTCGGCTCCGTAACCGATGGGCGCGCTCCGTTCCGCTTCGACCCGGGGCGGGATATTGTCCCATCCCTCCAGCACGACATGGCTGCAACTGCCATCCATGCCGAACACGCTCACCCCGGCCCGGCGGGGGCCCTCGGCACGGTTCCTGAGCCAGTAGCGGGGGGTGCGGGGAAGGTACAGCGGACCTGGTCCTGAAAGCTCGGGCAGAGGTGATTCCGTCCCGCGGCAGGAGGGGATGATTTCCTGATACAGGGCCAGGCAGCCCCTGACAAAGGAGGCCAGTCCCGATGCGGCGCCACTGTGGCCGATGTCGCCGGTGATGCTGGAAACGGCACAGGAGCGGTCCCTGCGGGGTGAGGAATCCTCTGATTGGGCTGTCCCGAAAAAGGCGGCCAGGGCTGCTGCCTCCATGCGGTCCTCGGCTGGGTGGCCGCTGGCATGGGCCTCCACATAGGTAACGGTGGCCGGATTGACGCAGGCATCGGTGTAGGCCCGTTCCAGAGCCTGGCAATAGGCCGATTCGCCCGGAAGCAGCGCGTCGCCGCCGGCGCTGCCGATGCCGCGGATGACCGCGTAGATCCTGTCGCCATCGCGTTCGGCGTCATCGAGCCGTTTCAGGACCACTGCCGCGGCACCTTCGCCGATGATGCTGCCGTCGGCCCGCTGGTCAAAGGGGAGTCCCCGGCCGGAACCGGAAAGGTTCCTGACGGCATGCTGCCCGAGCACCGCGCGCAGGTCGCCGGCCAGGTCCACGGCCCCCACAAGGGCCCGGTCGATTTCTCCCTGCTGCAGGAGGCGGAGTGCGGTTTCCAGGGACTTGATGCCCGAACCGTCTTCGTTGGCAAGGGTGAAACTCGGGCCGCCGACGCGGAATTCACGGGCAATACGGCTGGCCACCACACTGCCCAGGGCCCCCATGGTCCGGTTGGCGGTCAGGGGCGGTCCGGCGTCGTCGCGCAGCTGGGCGGTCCAGGCGGCCAGTTCTTCCGGCGCCAGTTCCCGGCCCAGTTCCTTTGCCCAGGTGGCGGCCTGCTCGGCCAGTGACCAGCGAAAACTGAAATTGGTGCTGTTCAGGTCAAGGGCAATGCCGATGAAAACACCGGCCCGCAGGTTGTTTTCGCGGTCCAGGCCGGCATCGGCCATGGCGGCCGCCGCTGTTTGCAGCATGAGCAATTGTTGGGGCAGCATCTCCTCCATCTCCCGGGGGGGGATGCGGAACTGCTCCGCCGTGACATTGACCTCATCCAGATAGAAGCCGCTGAATGGGGTCTGGTTGAGCCCTTCTTCGCGGAACCAGCCGCTTTCCTCCGCACCCCACCATTTACGGGGGGAGCTGGGCGAAAAGTGCGCGGTACCGCCCAGAACCCGCTCCTGAAAGGAACGGAGCGACTGCCACGGGCCAAAGCGGGCATTCATGCCGACAACGGCGATCAAAGGGCGCTTGTAGGTTTTTTCGTTCTTGACCGGCGTAGGCCTTGAGCCAGGCCGATTATTGCCCGCAACCCGGCTTTGGCCGCCAGTAGCCGGAGTACCGGCCGACTCCGGAAGCCACTCCTCGATCAGCAGATGGGCATTGATGCCTCCGAAACCGAAGGCACTGACCGCGGCACGGCGCGGGATGCCGTCGCCCCGGCGCTGCCAGGGCATCTCCTCGGTCAGGACGCGGAAGGGGCTGTTGTCGAGATCCATCCCCGGCTGGGGCGCGCTGAAATTGGCGGTGGGCGGCAGGGATTCCCGCTGCATGGCCAGCAGCACCTTGGTCAGGGCCGCTGCGCCCGCTGCCGTGAGGAGATGGCCGATATTGGACTTGATGGAGCCGATCACGCAGGGGGTGCCGGTTGGTCGCACATCGCCCCAGAGTTCCCTGAGGCTGGCAACCTCCGTGGCGTCTCCCACCGGAGTGCCGGTGGCATGGCACTCGATGAGGTCCACGTCCTGAGGTTCCCAGCCGGCCCTGGCGTATGCGGCGCGCATGGCCCGGAGCTGCCCCTCGGACAGGGGGGCCAGGAGGCTGCCGCCCACGTCGTTGGCCAGGCCGATACCCCTGATGATGCCGTAGATCCGGTCGCCATGGGCCAGGGCGTCCTCGGTCCGCTTGAGCAGGAAGATGCCGGCCCCTTCGCCGACCACCAGGCCGTCGCCCGAGGCGTCGAACGGGGAACAGATGCCGCGGCGCGACAGGGCGCGGAGCTGGGAAAAACCCATCTGGGTGTACAGGGGATCGGGACGGGAGAGGCCGCCGGTCAACATGGCATCGGCCCGGCCGGCCAACAGCTCGTCAACGGCAAGTTTTATGGCGTAGAGCGAAGAGGCGCAGGCCGCGTCCAGGGTGCAGCCGCTGCCCCCCAGCCCTAGGGCATGGGCCAGGATGCCGGCTGGAAGGCCGGCCACGTAACGATTCAGGGGATTGGTAGCTGGTTGGCTGTTGGAGTGGCCCAGGAGTTTTTCCTCGAAGGTGCGGCCCAGCCATTGGCGGGCCAGCAGCGACGATGTTTCGCTCGGCAGGGCCAGGTTGCCGATGATGACGCCGATGCGGGAGCGGTCCAGGGGTTCGGTAATGCCGTCATCGAATGCGCGTTTGCCTGCATGCAGCAGAAGTTGAAACAGGGGGTCCAGACCGGCCAGCTGTTCCTGCGTCACGCTGAGTCCGGACAGGCTGGCGAGGGACGGGATGTCTTCTATGAAGCAGCCGCGTCTGGAATAGACCCGGTCTGCCTTGCCAACCTCCGGATCGTATGCCGCGTCAGGGGAGAGAAACCACCTGCCTGGCGGCACTTCGCGGACCGCGCTCCTGCCGGAACGGATGGTGTCCCAGAAGCGGTTGAGGTCAGGCGCATCGGGATAGATGCCGCCGATGCCGACAATGGCTACTGAAGTTGGTTGCTGCATACCTCAAGCTGCTCCCAGCACGACACATTCCGGCTGGGCCAGCTGGTTGCGTTTAAATGCCTGCTTGAGAGAGTTGTCGATGATGCACTCGTATCCTTCCAGGCGGGCGACCAGCTTGCCGCTGGAGCGGTCGAAGAACTCCATGTCGGCGGTGGCGCTGCTGTTGTGCTCGGCTGTCACCCGGATCACCACCTGGACGCCGTCGTGGGGGAAGGAGTCGTGATATTGGCGGTAACGCCCGGCAAAGCAGGGGAGCGAGCCGGAACCGAAGCGCTCCAGGCTCCAGAGGATCATGAGCTGGAAGGCGCAGTCCATGACCAGCGGGTCGGTTATCCAGGTGCTCCGGAACGGCTGCCTGATCCAGCTGGCCGGCTGGGGAGCACCCTTGACCAGGGCGGTTATCCCCTTGGGGGAGCAGCTGTCCACATGCTCGATGCCGTGGAGGTCCGGGCCGTGGAAGAGGCGCTCGGGGTCGTAGATTTTCCCGCCTTGCGGTGCATACGGCGAAACGGGCAGCTCGCCGATGGACCGGATGCCCTCCGGCAGCTGCTTTGCCAGTACAACCTCGCCCCGGGCATGGAGGACCGTGCGCCCCTGGGCCGGAATCCCGATGAGTTCCATCGGCACGACGTAGAGAGAGTCCTTTTTCATGGCACGGCCGGCCATGATCCGCACGGTATAGGGGGTGTTCCGTTCAAAGACGACCCCCTTGCAGATGCGCAGGTCGTTGAAACCGTGGAAACGGAAACCGGGATTGCCGTGCAGCCCGCCATGGGCCAGCCACTCCACGATCATCGCCATGGGAAGGACCGCCTTGCCGTCAATGACGTGGGAACGCAGGAATGGGTAGTCGTCCACCCCCAGGGTAAGGGTGAATGCCTCGGCCAGGGGTTTTGCAGGTGCAGTGCCTTGGGGCAGGAGCAGTTTTTCCGATGTCCCTGCCAGGGCCACCACCTCCACCGGCGCCTCAGCGGCGGCGATCTCGCGGATCAGCAGTTCGCCCCCCTCATGGAGGCCGATCAGGCCGATCCCTTCGCCGGCAAAGACCTTTTTCAGGGCAGGGGTGACCATGCCGCCATCCCATGGACCCCAGTTGATGCTGACCGTACGGCAGCCGGGCCTGCGCCGCGCCTCGGCCTGGGCAATCTTGTTCAGGACCTCGTTGGCAACGGCATAGTCCACCTGGCCGCTTCGGCCGAAACGGCCGGTGGTGGATGCGAACAGGGCGATGAAGCCCAGGTCGTCATTGGCCGTGGCATCCAGCAGGGCCCGCAGTCCTGCCACCTTGGTGCCATAGACCAGGGAGAATTGTTCGCGGGTTTTGTCTATGATGAGTCGGTCGGCCAGCACCCCGGCGCCATGGACAATGCCGCGGATGGGGCCGTGCTCGCTCCGGATGTTCTGCAGCAGCGCGTCGACCGCGTCGGTGTCGCGAATATCGACGGAGCGGTAGATTGCCTTGCCGCCCGCCGCCTCGACCCTGGCCAGGGTCGCGCGCAGTTCCCGGCCGGCAGCAACTGCCCGGTACCGTTCCTCGATATCCCTTGGGTGGAGTTTTTCCGTAGCCTGCTCCAGGATGGCCCGCTTGATCTGTCCCTCGTTGGCCAACTGCGCCAGCCAGGCCGGTTCGGGCAGGAGTTCCGGGCTTCTGCCCAGAAGAACCAGCAATGGCTTGTATGCCTCGGCCAGGGCAACCGCTGCCGCCGTGGTGACACCGCGGCCGCCGCCGGTAACAACCACCACTTCGCCTTCGCGGATTGGTGGTGTCACCGCAGCCTGGAGCTCAGGCAATTCGGAGAGCGTCAGACCGATCCTTCCCTGGGGGGAGAGTCCCACTTCCACCGGTCCGCAGCTGACAATCTCTTCGGCCACGGCCTGGGCAGCGGCGGTCGGATCCTGGAATCCTGCCAGGTCTATGGCCTTGCAGGCAACGTCAGGCCATTCACGGGCAGCGCTCTTGACGAGTCCGGCAAGGCCGCCGGATAGCGGGTCAACAAGAACCGTATCGACGCCGCAGCCAAAGGCGCCGTCCAGGCGTGACAGGGTGCAGAACAGTGAGCCGCTGGCAGCGCCTGCCCGGCGCAGGGTCGGGGCAACGCTTTTCAGGAGCAGGAACGCGTTTTCCAGGAACAGGTCGGTGGTTCCGGCATGGGGGGCGCAGATCACCAGTCCCGTGATATCCGTTGCCGGCGTCTTTTCTTCGACCGTGTCCACGGTGACCAGGCGGACCGTATGCCCCTTGGCCCGAAGCATGGTGCACAACTCCACGGCAAAGGCGGAACCGTCATCGGTTACCCATAGTTCGCCCTCCTCGGCAATTGCCAGCCGCTCGGCCGCTGCTTCCAGGGCCACGGGGTTGATGGTGCTGCGTTTGACAACAGCAGGGGTGGCGCTGCTGGTCGCTTCCTGCCTTGCATTGGGTTCAGACGGTGCAAGAGCGGGTGCGGCAGGCAACACTTCCGCTGTAACGCCTGCCCCCAGGTGGCGGGCGATTTCGCCCAGGGTGCGGAGTGTGCCCAGGTGCTCGGGTCCGATGACCGGGGAGCCGGGCAGGCGCTCCTGGAGTGCCGAGAGGATCTCGACCCGTTTGATGGAGTCGATGCCCAGGTCGGAGTCCATGCCCATGTCCAGCTCCAGCATCTCCACGGGATAACCGGTCTTCTCGCTGACCACGGCCAACAGGGTCGCGGAGATGGAGTTCGATGAGTTCGTAGAGTTTGATGAGTCCGTATTTGCTCCGGCGCCCAGGTGGCGGGCGATTTCGCCCAGGGTGCGGAGGGTGCCCAGGTGCTCCGGACCGATGACCGGGGAGCCGGGCAGGCGTTCCTGGAGTGCCGAGAGGATCTCGACCCGCTTGATGGAGTCGATGCCCAGGTCGGAGTCCATGCCCATGTCCAACTCCAGCATCTCCACGGGATAACCGGTCTTCTCGCTTACCACGGCCAACAGGGTCGCGGCCACATTGTCGTTTGCCGGGGCCGCAGTTGCGGGTGGATGTGCGGCAATGGCCGGCTCCGCGTTGCCAACGGAAATAGTGGTGGCGACAGGGGCGGCAACTGGAGGCGCAATCGGTGCCATTGGCGATTGTGGCTGAGCATAGGATGGGGCAGCGGTAATGCCGCCGGTCTGGAGCAACTGCTGCTGTTGTCCAAGGAGGGTCTGGATGGTACGGTTGGCGGTCTCCTGTCCTTCCAGGAAGCGGCGGTGGAGCTGGGCGGTTTCTTCCTGCATCCTCTGCAGCACGGCTATGCCTTCCCTGGTGACCCGGAGCGATTCGGCCAGTGCGTCCCTGGAAACCTGGGTTTGGGCCGGCGCAATGGCCATGGCCTGCTGGCTGGCAGGGGCGGGTGCGCTGGTGGCTTGCTGCGCAGGAGCCGGAGTTGCTGCAGGTCTGGGCAGGACCGGAGGCCTCTGCGGCTTGGGCTTGACATAGTTGGCCCCGCAGATCGGTACTGTGATGGCGGGTTTTTTGCCCGGCACGGCCACCATGGGCTGGTAGCCTTCGTCCCAGGCGGTCAGGCGAACTCCATGGCCGAGCACGGCCAGCTGGGCCAGGGTGCGGGCCAGGTCGGTCATACCGGAACGCTTGCCGCTGGAGGCATCCAGGGCAATGGCCGCATGGTCCCGTTCTCCCAGGATAGCCTTGACCAGGCCGGTCAGCCGGGCGCCGGGGCCGGCCTCCACAAAAGTGCGTACACCATCGGCATACATGGCCTCGATCTCGGCAACGAATTCCACTGGCCGGGCCAGCTGCCCGGCCAGCAGGGCCTTGGCTGCGTCGGCATCGACCGGATATTGGGCCGCGGTTGTATTGGCGTAGACCGGGATGGTGGCTTCGTTGATCTCGATCTCCCCGAGCGCGGCCAGAAATGGTACGGCTGCGTCGGCAACCAAGCTGCTGTGGAAGGCGGCTGCCACAGGCAGTTGTTTGCATGAGAGCTTGCGGGCGGTGAAAATCGAAACTGCCCGCTTGATCTCTTCAGTGGAGCCCGACAGCACTGCCTGGGTAGGTGCGTTGCGGTTGGCAATGACCAGGTCGAGCTTTTCTTCGGCAATGACCTGCTCTATGGCCGCCAGGGAGGCGGAAACCGCCAGCATGCTCCCCTTGTCGCCCGATCCGTCACCCATCAGGCGGCCCCGGAGGCGCGAGAGCTCATGTAGCGCTTGTTCGTCGAAGCGCCCGGCAGCGCAGAGGGCGGTCAGTTCGCCGTAGCTGTGGCCGGCCACGGCGTCGGCGGTAATGCCGAACGCATTCAGCACGTTCATGGCGCCGATGCTGACTGCTCCGATGGCCGGCTGGGCAGCCTGGGTGGCGCGCAGAGCCGCCTCCTGAGCTGCCGCGCTGTCGGCGTCGAAGGCGGTCGGGGGATAAATGAGGTCGGAGAGCCGGGTGCCATCTGGTGCGGAAAAGCCGTTGTCAGCGCTGGCGATGCTCTCCAATAGTTGCGGAAACGCGCAGGAAAGATCCCTGAGCATGCCGGTGTACTGGGAACCCTGGCCGGGGAACAGCAGTCCGAGCTTGCCCGGCTGGGAGCCGCAGGCGTAGAAGATGCCGTCCGGTGTGTTCCAGGAGGTCAACGGATTTTTGGCAAGCATTGCCCGGGCATTGGCGACCATGGTGCCCAGATTTGATTTGTCCTGTTCGAGCACCAGAGCCAGCCTGCAGGGTGCCGTGGCGTCGAAGGCAACGCGGGCCTTGGCGGCTGCGCCACGGATGTCGTCCCATGTGCCGGTGGCAGGCAAACCGGTAAGGGCTGCCTCCAGCGACTTGGGGTCGGTTCCTGACAGGGGGAGTATTTGAACGGTGCCGTCCCAATCGACGGAATCCTTCAGCGGCCTGTATTCTTCCAGGACCACGTGGAAGTTGGAGCCGCCGAAACCAAAGGCGCTTATCCCGGCACGCCGCGGCGTAGCGCCGCTGGACAGCCATGGGCGCTTCTTGTCAGAGAGGTAGAACGGGGTGCGGCCGCTGGATACCTCGTCCAGCGGTTTCTTTACCTTGATGGTAGGGGGGAGCACCTTGTGGTGGAGGGCCAGGGCCGCCTTGATCAGGCCGGCCGCGCCGGCTGACGCCTTGGTGTGGCCAATCTGCGACTTGACCGAGCCCAGGGTGCACCAGGGCCTGTCCGCTTCGCCGAATACCTCGCGCAAGGCGTTGACCTCAACCGCGTCGCCCACCTTGGTGCCGGTGCCGTGGGCCTCGATCAGGCCGATGCTGTCCGGTGTGACCCCGGCTTGGCTGTAGGCATTGAGCAGCGCCTTTTTTTGTCCGCCCGCGCTGGGGGCATAGATCGCATCGCCCTTGCCGTCACTGGAGGAGCCGACACCTCGGACCACGGCATATATCTTGTCTCCGTCCCGCTCGGCGTCCGCCAGTCTCTTGATGACCACGAGGCCCAGGCCTTCGCCCAGGATGGTGCCGTCCGCCTGGGAGTCGAACGGTTTTGCGTTGCCGCTGGGCGACAGTGCGGGAGTCTTGCTGAAGCACATGTACATGAAGATGTCGTTGAAGGTATCGATGCCGCCGGTGACCACCATGTCGGATTTGCCGGTGGCAAGCTCCATGCCGGCCAGGTGCAGGGCGCTGAAGGAACTGGCGCAGGCCGCATCCACAACGCAGTTGGTGCCGCCCAGGTTGTACTGCTTGCTGATCCTGCCGGCCACCACGTTGCCGAGCAGGCCGGGAAAGGAGTTTTCCTGCCAGGATACATAGGAGTCGGCGATCCGTTCCACCACGTCCTCGCTGACCGCATCGTCCACGCCCGCCTCTTTCAGGGCCTTGCGCCAGATGGGATGCCCCAGTCGAGCACCCAGAGGGATCACCAGTTCCAGGGTTCCGGTCACCCCCAGGATGACGCTGGTCCGGCTCCGGTCATAGTCCCGTTCCGGTCCGTAACCGGCATCTTTCAATGCATGGCCGGCAGTCACCAGGCCCAGCAGTTGTGACGAATCGATTGCCTCAAGGATGTTGGGCGGGATGTTGAACTCCATGGGGTTGAAAGGGACCGGGGAAATAAAGCCGCCGCGCTGACCGTAGGTGCGATCCGGGGCTTTCTGGTCCTGGGCAAAATAATCTTCGACCCGCCAGTGCGTTGCCGGGATATCGGTAATGGCATCGATACCCTCGCGGATATTTGCCCAATAGGTGTTTTGATCATTGGCCCGCGGAAAGAGGCAGCCGATGCCGATAATAGCCAACGGTGTCCCGTTGAAGGGAATGTTCCGGTTCACATCTTCCTTTTTCACGCCAGGTACTCCTTGATTTTTGTTTCTTCCAGCGGTTCAGCGCTCATGGTGCTCCAGGGAAGCTGGACTCCCTGGCTACGCAGCATGTTGGCACGATTAAGAACTGCCGCGCCAAACAGAATGTTCAGGGCCACCGCGGCAACCGTCCTGCGGGCGGGCGCTTCCATGAAGCTGTTTTTGGCCCATTCGTTGAAGGCGCCCATGGCCGGGCCGCACCAGACCTGGTAATCGATCTTGCGGGAAGATTCGCCGTCTTTGGCCCAATGGGCGGCCTGCCCCAGGTACCAGCGGAAGACCAGGGCCATGCGATGCTTTGGGTCCCGATCTCCGCGTTCCGCCTGGCGCGGGTCACGCTGCATGAAATAACCGCGGGTCTGCTGCCAGATATCGGCCAGCGGAGCTCGGAACAGGGTCTTCTCCAGTTTCTCTTTCTCAGTCGGGGGGATGTCATCGAGTCCGTCGCAAGCGCGGAAGATCTCGTACAATTTGGCGGCCCGCATGGGAAACATGGTGCCTCTTTTTAGCACCTGGACCGTAACCCCCATCTCGAACATGTCGGCGGCCGGGGCCATGGCCACGTCGGCCTGGCGCGTTTCGGCCAGCATCTGCCGCACTTCGCCTGAGGTGCCCGACTCAAGACAGGCCTGATGAACCGAACCGGTCATGATATAGGCCGCTCCCATGGCAAAGGCTGCCGCGGCCGAAGCCGGGGTGGCTATCCCGCCCGCCAGCCCGACCCGCAGTTTCCGGTCATAGCCATAGCGGGACTCCAGCCTGGAGGCCAGGGAGAGGATGGTCGGGAAAAGCGTGCATGCCGGTCTGTTGTCGGTGTGCCCGCCGGAGTCGGCCTCGGCCGTGATCTCCTGGGCCATGGGTATCAGCGCGGCAAGTTCGGCCTGTTCGGCAGTTATTTCCCCGGAGGCAACGAGTTCGCGCAGAAATGCCTCGGGCGGCGGCGCGAAGAATTTGGCTGCCAGTTCTTCACGGGAAACCTTGGCAATGATCCTGTTCGGCGTGATGACCACACCGTTGCTGTCGCGCCAGATGCCGTGGATCCGGTAGCGCACCAGGGGCGGGGTCAGGTCAAGGAAGGCGGATGCCTCCACAAGCCGAACCCCTTTCCGGATATACAGTTCGGCCAGGGCGTTTTCCAGTTCCGGTTCGTGGGGGGAATGGATCAGGTTAAAGCCATGGGGTGTCTTGCTGCCAGCCAGTCGATCAACCGCTGCCGCCACTGTTGCAAGCGGCAAGCCGGCTGCGCCGAAAAAACCGAGCATTCCGGCATGGCCCAGTTCTTCGACCATGGCTACAGAGCTGATCCCCTTGGCCATTGAACCGCCCAGGTAAGGGTAACGAAGGCCCAATTCGTCGCAGAATCCACGGTCGCCAAGTCTCTCCGGCGGGTATGGCGGGACGTAACCCGCCAGGGGCAGCGCGCCGTTCTCGGGATTGCCCTTGCCAAGTAAAACACTGCCGTTGGTTTTAGCGGTCAATGCTCCATTGCTGTTGATCAGGAAAACGGGCCTTCGTACCAGGCGAAGAGCTTCGGTTATTTCGATTTCCCGGCACTGATCGAGCGGTAAATCTGCCCGCCACCACCCCAGTATGCTATTTCCCGCCGAAAATCCGATATTATCACCCTGTTGCTGGAACTGCGTCAAACGGGAATCTCCTGTGATCTGTGTCATCGTAATGGATAAAGTACTATGACCAGCAATGGGAACTAGAGGACGGACACGGGTACTTGGGAATTTTTATGCGTTTGCTTTGAACGTGTATGTGTTTCCGTTTTCGTGGAATACGGCGATCTTCTCCGCCGAAATTTTATCCGCCTATCAGTATACGAAATCAGGCAAAAATGCAAGATAAGACTATCGTTTTAATTTGATTAGTCTCAGTAATGGATAATGTAACCAGCTAAAAAACATGAAAATTGCAATTAATGAGAGGAGTGGCGCGGTTGCTTGAGCCAATGTGCGGCAGCATTTTCAGGAAGTAGCCCCGTTCATTTAACCGCTTTGGCCGGAACCGTCTTGTTTCAGCTCTGGTCGTCAATGACATGGAGGTTGATGATCATGCCGGGGAGCAGGGGCTGGCCCCCCATCAGGTCGGCAGGGGGTGAGGGCGTGGCCTCGGTGTCTCCGTAAGCGAATTCGGCCACGGTGTGACGGCCATTGTCGTCCAGCCAGATGAGGCGCTTGTTTTCGATGCCGGACTCTTCTCCGGCCAGATAGGACTTGGTTGCGCTGTCGCGGCAGTCAAGCGGGTCGTTGACGGTATTGATCGATTCCAGGCAGCGTCCCAGGTGCCCGGCACGCGTCATGATGTCCTGTCTGGCCACGGCAAGGTCCTTTTTGCGGGCTATCTCCGCATATCCCATGCCGGCCGAGAAGGCGGTCCTGACCCAGCCTCCATCCGCCGGTTCGATGGACCAAGCGGTTACGAATACCCCGGTCGGACGCTTCTCCACCACAACCCTGGCCCGGCAGCCGGCCGGCGCCTTTCCTGACCATTTCTGGGTGCGGTTGATCTCGGTGAATACCTTGTCGGCGCAGGCGGCCAGGGCGGTGATTTCCGCAGCCCGGGCCTGAATGGCTGCCAAAAGGATGGCCGGAATAATCAACCAGATCATGGAACGCATTGGTATCTCCTTCCCCGGCGATTCGACTTAAATCTGCCACGCTGAACTGCTGGCCCGAATATTTCCTTATCTACTTTGATATAATCATAGCCCCCATGCAGTCTCGAGTAAAGGCGGCATCACATCGGTGTCAGGATTGACTTTCGGTTTTTCCAGCCGTCTCGCCACGCAACTCTTCACTATTCCTTCCTTATTCCTTCTGCACTGAAAGAGCAAATTCCTTTCCCTTTACATCCTTTTTCCTCGTTGACATGTTATTATCATTAAATTAAAATATACCCACTAACTATTGCACTTAGCTCAACAAACTGCCAGTTCACCGGCCAGGCATCTCAGCTACAAAACGAATACGGACCTCCCTTTCATAACGAAGGCAGAGACCTGATGACCGATAGGTTCTGCGCCGCCATACATGATGATTTATTGACCGCTCGTTGTCGTGAAAGCAGCAGAGTCTCAATAAAATTCAGGAGGTACCGTTATGACTGGCAAACAAGGATTCGTCTACCTGGTAGTGATGTTTACGCTTCTTTTTGTGCTCGGAGCCTGTGGCAGTGACCCTGTCCCAATTCCGAATTCCTCGGCTCCCTCCATCACCAGCTTTTCACCAGCCACTGCTACTGCGGGTGACACCCTCACCATTACCGGGACAGGCTTCAGTACAACGCCAGCGAGTAACACCGTCGCATTCAACGGCACACCGGCGACCGTGACCAGCTGCACGTCGACCCAGATAGTGGTTGCCGTGCCTGCGGGTGCAACCTCTGGGACCATCACCGTCACGGTTGGCGGAGTGACCGCGACCTCCAGTTCCACCCTTACGGTCACGGGCGGAACCCCGGCTCCCACCATTACCGGTTTTTCACCTGCCACTGCCACAGCGGGTGACACCCTCACCATTACCGGGACGAACTTTAGTACAACGCCTGCGAGTAACACTGTCGCATTCAACGGAACAGCTGCGACCGTGACCAGCAGCACGTCGACCCAGATAGTGGTTACCGTGCCTGCGGGTGCAACCACCGGGACCATCACCGTCACGGTTGGCGGAGTGACCGCGACCTCCAGCACCACCCTCACGGTCACCAGCGGAACCGGAACTGCGGGAGCTCTCGACACCACCTTCGGGGGTGGGACAGGGTACGTAACCACGACTGTTGACGGTCTTGCCCATGCCATTGCGATACAAGCCGATGGTAAGATTCTGGCGGCAGGCTCGGGCACCAACGCAACCGTTGTCCGCTACAATACGGACGGCACCCTCGACACCGGCTTCGGCACTGCTGGTATCGCCACTCTGCCGTCGGGAAGCACCGAACTTTCGATCATCAACAGCCTTGCCCTCGATGGCAGCGGCAAAATCGTTGTGGCGGGCATAGGGACTTCCGGCGGATTCTTCAGGATGGCCGCTGCCCGCCTCAATTCAGACGGCAGCCTCGATACGACCTTTGGCGCCAGCGGCATCTTCTATTCACCCTTTACCTCGAACGGGTCGTACGGTGCGCAGGACGTGGCTATCCAGGCTGACGGCAAGATAGTACTGGTCGGTGAAACGGCCGATAAATTCGCTGTTGTTCGGCTCAACACCGATGGCACCCGCGATACCGCTGGGTTTGGAGCCGGCATAGGTTATGTGACCACGGTCATCCCGGGCTCTCCATATGCGCATAAGGTGGCGATTCAGGCCGATGGTAAAATGGTCGTGATGGGTTATGCATACAACGCTGGGGCAGGAACCACCGTTGTCGCCAAGTATAACACAGACGGTACCCTGGACACTGCTGGTTTTGGTGCCCCGAACGGCTATGTAACTAACACCGGCTTAAGCAGTCCGGAAGATATGGCCCTGCAGAGCGGGAAGATTGTGGTGGGCGGCAGTACTATAGTCGGTCCGATCTTTCAGTTCGCCATGCTCCGGTTCAATGCAGACGGTACCATTGACAGCACCTTCGGCACTTCGGGTCTCGTCACCACGCCGGTCGGGGGAGTCGGTGTCAGCGGCGAAGCTTACTCGATGGCCTTGACCAGCACCGGCATTATCCTCGCAGGGCATGTCAGCACAACCCCAACCTCATCCCAGATAGGAGTTGCCCGTTTTAGTGCGAACGGGGTCCTCGACACTACCTTCGGCACCCCCGACGGTTATGTGCTTACCACGATCGGCACAAGTCCTTACCCCTACGCCACTGCCATCGACGGGAACGGCAAAATCGTTGTCGCTGGAGGGCAGGGTTCGGGTACCTCGGCATACTTCGTAGTCAGGTACCTTCCGTAAATCGGAGATTAAAGCGGCCCCCCGGATTTGGGGGGCCGCTTTTTCGATCATTCCTTGCCAATCTGCTCGGCCAAGTTCAACAGACTGTTTAATGTTAACGTTGGCTCGATTCCCCATGGATCAAACAATGCTTCCGGTGAACGCTTAATCCATGCAGCCCGCATTCCGGAAGATAGCGCTCCAATCACATCAAACGGATTGCCCGATATTAGCCATGCATCTGATCCTGTGGCACCAGCCCTTCTTAAAAAGTGACAGTATACACCTGGGTTCGGTTTGTAAGACTTCATCTCGTCAACACTCACCACATCAATAAAATATCCTCTGATTCCGGCATTTGACAGTAATGTCTCCACCGCTTCGGCACTGCCGTTCGAAAATGCGAACATTTTGAAACCAGCTTTCTTTGCCCGCGTCAACCCTTCTTCTACATCATCAAACGCCGGCAATACTTTATAGGCGCCTAACAGTTCTTCCTTATCATTTTGACTAAGAACGACGTTACAGAATGAACACGTATAATCGAGAGCATTTCTGGTACAAATGGCAAAGTTTTCATAGTTCTGCATCAGGCCACGACGAAAAGAATATTCGAGCTGTTTATCACGCCAGGTACGAGAGAACTCAGGTGCTTTATTGCCAACATGCTTTTCCAGCGCAATTACAACGCCGTGAGTATCAATAAGCGTCCCATAGACGTCAAATGCAAGTGTGATGGTCATTTGATTTCTCCTTTGCGAACAATGGGGATATTTATATTACTTTCCCGTTGGTTTCGGGCCTCTCTTCGCCGCCCGGAGCAGTCGCTCCAGTACTTCCTCCAGGCGCTCGACAAACGATACATCTCCAAGCGGTCGGCCACTACGCTCCTGTCCGGGTATAATTCATGGCCCTTGATCGATACCAATAAATATTATAAGGAACAAGGGGACTTTGCTTGCTAGTTTTTCCAAGTTAGCAAGCAGCGTCCCCCTACGCTTTTCTCCCCCGCTCGGCTAGACGCAGCCATGCTCCCTTGCAAATATATTCTGAAATGCATCAAAAATCTATTCAGCAGTATTTTCAATATTAGTAGTTACTGTTGAATTTATTGAAAAATATTGTTATGGTATCTATGCAGTATCTATTCAATATTTAAACTTTTGAGGTTTGCCATGTCACCCCATCTCGCCGAACAAGACGCACAGCTACTGGCGTTTCTCGCTACCGGGCTATATTCGGCTGCGGACATCCAACGCCGCTTCTCTTGGAGCCAACCTACCATCTCTCGCGCGGTCTCCCGCTGCAAAAGCCGGATCGTCGTGGTAGGTAGTGCTCGTGCGACCCGATATACCCGTCTCCGCGACGTCCGTGGGCTCGGCGGGCGATTTCCTGTGTTCAAAGTCGATGATCGCGGAGATGTAGATCAGATTGGAGACCTCTGTGCGGTCGCAAATGATCGATTCGTATGGCTACCGACCCATACTGCTCCCGCAGATTATCGAAGCCTCCCCTGGTTCATCTCCGATCTGCGCCCTGATGGCTTCGTGGGTCGTGCGTTCGTACAACTGCTGCATGAAGAACTGAACCTGCCCCCTCGCGTCCTCGACTGGAATGAAGATCATGTCCTTGTTGCCCTGGCCCGCCGCGGCGAAGACTGCATGGGAAACCTCATTGTCGGCCAGGAATCCCTGGAGCGGTATTTTCGTATGACGCAAAGGCCCATAGCTCCTGTTCAGGAAGGCGAGGAAGCTGAGCTATACGCCAGGATGGCACAGGCGGCCATGGACGGCGATCCAGCTGGGTCCTCAGCTGGTGGTGAGCAGCCGAAATTTACGGCAATGGTGCAGCATAACGACGGCATCAAGCATGTCCTAGTTAAGTTTTCCTCCTCTGTCGATACAGTCGAAGGCCGCCGCTGGGCGGATCTTCTGATTTCCGAGCACCATGCACTAAATATTGTCCAAGAGAGCGGCATTCGTGCTACGCAGTCCCGGATCGTAGAGGGCGACGGCCGTGTGTTCCTGGAGGCACAACGTTTTGATAGGACTGGGATGTTCGGACGCCTACCCATCATTTCACTCAGAGCTGTGGCTCTTGAGTTTTTCGGCTGTGACAGTTGGATCGAAGCTGCTGATCAGATGCACGATGATGGTCGAATCTCGGCAGAGGACGCAGCGGCTCTGAGGTGGCTTTCCGTCTTCGGTGACTTGATTGCTAACACCGATCAGCACATGGGGAATGTTTCGCTGATCATGATGGACGGTCGCCGGCGCTTTGACCTAGCGCCTGCCTATGACGTCCTTCCCATGTTCTATAGACCCAAGGATACCCGCGTCCCCGACGCAGTGTTTAATCCACCTTTGCCTACTCCTAGAGCTGCACGGGCATGGGACAGCGCACTTGCTGCCGCTTGCATGTTCTGGGAGAGAGTTTCCCAAGACGAACGGATCTCGGAACCATTCCGCGTGATCTGCGCCGGTAATCTGCGGCAGGTCCTCGCCTTGAGGAGCGGCCCTCGCCTGCGGGCTTGAATTCAAGCACAGCTTCATTTGCCACCCTCATTCCCAACGGCAGTGAGCACACCGGCTTGGCCGGTGTTGCGCTTTGTTGAAGCGAATCTATAAATTAAATGAACATAGAAGTGGTGCAGTCCGGCCAGCAAAGAATGGTGTCTTGATCCTTTAAAACAAATCCTCTGATAGGCCCGTCTTGGGAAACTACGAAAGCAATCGTCCCAGGTACTGCAGCCACAAAATCAATGGCCGAATTGTGCCTTGTTCCGTATTTTGACAAATCAAATATCTGACCACCTCCACCGAAGCCGTCTGGCCCCATAAGGACAGAACCTTTCCATCTGGAGGTAGCTCTTAGTGTTGAACCAAAAATTATAACATCAAATTTTGGATTAATAACTAATGCACCGTCAATGGCTGAAAGTTGGGGGGAAAGCCATAGGGGTCAGGGCTACATAATTCATATTTTCAGTATTCCCTTCACCTGATCGACCTTCTCCTTCAGACTATTATCCTGCTCCATTTTTAGAAGAAATCTGCGGCTGGCCTCTGTGATTGCTGATTCGCGAACTGCAAAAAGTTGGCTTATGTCCTTTAACTTTGCACCGCTATATTTATGGCAGATATGAATGCTTGCATTTCTAGCCAGTTTCTCGTTGCCGTCGAACTTGTCTTGTACCGCCCTGATGATCTCCTCCGGCGAAGGCCGGACCGCAAACTGCCGCAGTGCAGGGAGGTTTCTGCTGGGCTCTTTTACAGATAGATGTTCTTGTGTGATTGCTTCGATAAATGAGTCACTACCCAGTATTGACGAGCCGAAGGTGCTATTTAACGGACTCTCGTATTCTTTCCCGATCAAATCTTCAACAAAAAGCTGATACTTTTTCCTGGCATTGACAGCGCTTCCGGCAAAACTGCCGAGAATAAAGTCGGTATTGAGCCATTCGGGCACCGCTGTATTGCCTACATATGCTTGATAGCTAGACCACGGATATTCTTCCGGTTTGATCGCCATGGCAGCCCTTACTGGATTAAGATGAATGTACCGGGAAAGCTCTGCCGCATACTCGTCAGCTTCAACCAGTATTGCTTTGAATCTCCCTTGGAAAAGATGTCCGACTCTCTTTCTTTTCACGTTAAAGTATGTGGTATAAGCCCCGTTTATGTGCTGCATGATCTCCGACAGATTACCCTGCGGAGTTTCCAGGAGCAGGTGAAAATGATTACTCATCAGGCAGTATGCATGGATCTTCGCGCCGTAACTAATGGTTGCCGATTCCAGGTACGACAAAAACTTCTCTCGATCTCTTCGGCTCTTGAAAACATTCCCGCGCTCATTACCACGTGTGGTCACATGGTAGAACGCTCCTGGGTATGTTATGCGCAACGGTCGAGCCATTGAACTCTCATCCAAAACTTCAGGTTTTATGAAATATGTAGCCCTGACCCCTCGGTGTGTTCCCCTGACCCCTCGGTGTGTTCCCCATGCCCAAAAGGTGGCGATTCAGGCCGACGGGAAAATCGTCGTGATGGGCCAGTCCTATTCAAGCACATTTACTAATCAGGCGGCTACCGTTGCCAGGTATAACGCTGACGGCACCCTTGACACGACCTTTGGCAGCCCGAATGGCTACGTCACAGACACCCGTATGAACGATCCTCTGGCCATGGCCCTGCAAAGCGGAAAGGTCGTGGTCGCCGGTGGCGCCATAGTGGGTCCGATCTATCAGTTCGCCATGCTTCGGTTCGGTACCGACGGGGTCGCTGACAGCACCTTCGGCACCCCCGACGGCTATGTGCTGACCACGATCGGCACAAGTCCTTACCCCTACGCCACTGCCATCGACGGGAACGGCAAAATCGTTGTCGCTGGAGGGCAGGGATCAGGTACCGCGGCATACTTCGTAGTCAGGTACCTTCCGTAAAACGGAAACAAAAGCGGCCCCCCGGATTTGGGGGGCCGCTTTTGTTTGTACATGCATCAAATGAATTGCCCCGCCGTAAGTAGCGAAGTCCATACAGATAAGCGAATGATTGATTCCCTGGACGTCAGAGTTTCTACTGTTCTGCGGCTGAGAGCACAGCGGGTTCACCGCTGCTGCGCTTTGTTGGAAATTCCTGTTGTAACTGATGCCTCAGCTAGCACATTGCAGACAAAGCGTACTCCATGGTTTCGGGCAACCAAGGCAAGGATTAGATAATGAGTTGCGAAGATTAAAAGAAGGTAGACAGTATTCCAAATATTTTTAGTGAAGAGGAGTAGAGATAGCGGCAAGATAGCTGTTGCTAGGGCACTAGCTCCCGCAAGATCACGAGCCAGTAAAAAGCTACGGTGGGAATTTATTACCGTGGTTTTTTCACTATTTTCCTTATACAGCTTATACCATTGCCTATTCTGGTCAGATGGATCAGTTGGTAAAGAGCCAATACGATTTTCAAGAGTCGTTATATCAATCCTTGTATCGTTTTTACAGTAGACGGAAAAAGCCCGATGGCCTGGTAAAGCATGAGAGATTCGCCAGTAAACTAAGGTAGCTTTCGTATCTGGTGGCAGTATGCCTGAAACAACTAAAATAATAATAGGACCAAGAGCTACCAGTAGGCTTTGTGTTGATGTTAAAGATGCAAGAATTGAACTCAGGCTAGCTATTGAGGCAGGTGGTGTTGATAAAAACATAATATATAGTGTCATACACCATGCAATAAAAAGAGAAAAAGCAGGAAGATTCTGAGTTTTCAGAGAAATATTTTTAGCCATGTAATATAACCTTAATTTATAGCATCATATCGAAGAGCGCCACGACCGTAAATAGCAGCGTGGCAATGGTGGCCGGAAACAGGAGAGCCCAAACTATGACTCGAATATTTTAGGGCATCAAGGTGCCTCTACCGAGTTATCAAATGGTTCAGGCGTCAGCGCCACTAACCCAGGATGCCCCCCGCCAGAGGAGTGTGAGATCATTTTGTTCCTGTTTACATAAACTTTGTAGCCACGTCGGATGAATGCGTTTTTTACTTGCCCACGTGGATATTCGGTCTTATTTGCTCCAATGGAGCAATAGGCGGTGCCTACTTCTGTTCCCTTTGCTTTTCTTGGTCCAAGCCAGCGGTCTAACACATATGGGGTAACGTTATGTCTGCTACCATGATGTGGTATTTGCACGAAAGAAGGTCTGGCCAATCCTAACGTAGCAGCGTAGTCCGCTGCTTCGTTTAGGCCGATAGGGCCTACATCGGCTGTTAGTAATAGGGGCCTTCCTTCCTTTAGAGTGGCGTATTGAACGACACAACTTTCGTTTGACGCTGACGTCGGTGGTTGGGGATTATCTGAGAGGGTTTCCACATCCCACTCTTCCTCTAGCCATTTCTTTGCAGCCTCAACCAAGGATTTAAATAGCCCCGACTTTTGTGTTTCGTCTTCTACTTTGTACGAAGTCGGCGTCTTGTCAAAGTCTGGAATCAAGTCAATGTACCTTTGGCGCGATGGCGCTAAAACGGTGAAACTACCGATTGTTATGCCTTGGAATACTTCATGAATTTGTGTACCTTTCGCTGTGGCTAATGCCTCCAATTCGACCAAGTAGGGGTGCCTGTCTTTCATGTCATCTATCAGTCCTTGCAACGTGAAGTTCCCATGAAAGTGCTGTAGTATTTCTTTGGCATAAAGCCAAGGCCGATTCATCCAAAGATGTTTAACATCAAATTGTTTGAGCACACCTATCAGACCACATACATGGTCATTGTCTGCATGGGTGACAACCATATGGTTAATGTGGTAGCCGGGATAATACTTGTTGATGTGTTTGATAATCGTGTCGGCAGTGTCGGTACAACCACCGTCAACGACATGGAGGTAATAACCGTCTTTGTCCTCACCATATCGGATGACGATCGCGTCGCCATAACCGTCGCCAACAGGAAGAAAGTCAACTTCATGTGCCATAAACACCCCCGATGTACCTATGAAATATGTCAGTGATTTATTGCCAACGACTCGACCAGAGACCCGGCGCGGATTTGTCGCGGACGGGTCTCTGGTCTCGTAGGGACATTCATTTCTTCGCTTTCCACTTTCAAGTGCTGCCCCTTCGGGGGCTCAAAACCGACTTATTGTCAGCTCCTTTGAAGTCGTCGTAGCCAAGTGTCCCAAGACTCAATTCTTATAGGTGGCGTAAAACGGGATTCGTAGTCTTGGCGTTTGATACTTTCCTCATGATCGTCTTTCGTTCGCCCCCCGACTACAACGGTACGTATGTTGATGTCTTTGTCAGGATCAACCTGAAGTTCTCCATATGGCCCAACGAATGCATTATGAATTTTCTCGCCTTTTTCGGCTCTGGCTCGGATTTGGTGAGCTGATTTCCTGAAAGTGTTTAAGTCACGAAATATAATTCCGAGGCGACCACGGATTTGACCTGCTGCTTGGCTAATCTTATGATTGAATTCGCGATAGTGATCGGCGTTCACTAGGTTAAATTCTGCTCCTTTGACCTCTATCAGAATAATATCCATTCTTGATCTGCCAGTAAAAACTGCAAAATCAACCGCACCATCGGCTAGCGGGAATTCAGAGAAGCATATATATTCATCGTCAGGCTTTGCATACGCTTCTCCAAACACAGATAGATCTTGCTTAAGTACTCTCTGAATATTCTGTTCAATGCTTCCATTATTAACAAGGGCTTCTATGTCAACTTTCGAGATCATGCCCTCAGCAATTTCAAGTCTGCGAGTAATCACTGAATTGCTGTCTTGGTATCTTGAATCAGCAAATGGATTTTTGCGATAGCGTATCTGGTCTGCTTGGTAAGATATTCTTGGGTTTTTCTGGCTCCTGTCAGCTATCTCTTCCTCATGACCACCGATGAGATTCAACACACTTGCTCTAGTTGTCTTTTGCCACTGTGTTGTGGGGGAAAACGTAACAACGTCGAAGGTATCGTCCTTACTCTCACCTCGTTCATAGTGTTCAATGAACGTTACGGGCTCAATTATGATGCCCTGTTCAATTAGAGACCTGGTAATCATTTCGACCGCAATTGTCACCGATTGCCCATCATTCTTTTCACCCAGATCAGTTAGTAATACCATTTGGCCTTCTGGTCCAATGAACGAACGAACTCTGCAAAGGCCGCGACTTACTCGGGACAGGTTGTTGTGAAAGCTGTGCACTATATCTAGAATTTTCATGCTCTGTCTCTTTTGCTTCCTTTCCAACTCGTTAGTTACCTGTTAGTGCATATCTAACATTATATGCTTATCCAGCTCGGTACCTGTTACCTTGCGTATAGTATGTAATTATCGTCCATATCAGTGCAGCTATAGTTAACTGTCTGTAATAGATAGGTTATGGTGTCATCGGAATTCTCTGTTACTTCTTTTCTTGTAAAATGTATGATTTCCATGGACAAAATCTCCTGACGTTTTCAACCCAATTTTTCAAATCATTCTCAACCATTTCGGGTGTACCATCACAGAGTTCAATGCTTTTCTCTACAAGATTCCATTGGCCATCAGCAATATGCCAATGCCATGGCGAATTAAACTTACCGTCACCAAGAACAAGTTTACCAGTTACGTATGCACAAGGGGGACGTTGCTTGCTATCTTGCTATAATCGACGCGTCCATAATCCTTTTCCGAATCGACGGATCTTTTTTCATCAACGTATCACCTCTTCGTACAGCTATGGAAACACCGGCTGATCCGAATACTATTGCCGTGCCGGCTTCTTTCCCCGTATAACCCACATTTGAAAGGGCAGGTCGCTTATTTTCTACTGACAGACATTATGTCTAAGCATGTAGACGAGGTGGTTTTGGGGAATTACCCAAATAAATATAAAGTGATAGCTTGGTCCGACCCCAACCGACCAGCAAGCATGTTTTCCAATATTAGTAATCTTAACGATAGTTTTTGGGTAAGGTTTTAATCATACCTCCGTTTGTTGCCATTGTTGATTCCGTCCAATAGACGTTGGTTCCATCAACAGCAATTCCGTAATAATTACTGATGTTGGCAATTTTTGCGAGTGTTGTTGCCGGCCCTCCATTTTTCGCGACTTTTCTAACTTCAGCTGAGCTCGGGAATCCGTCTATGTACGCGACCCAATAGACATAAGTCGCATCGAGTGCTAGGTTGTAGCCAGGGCCCGTGGCAAGAATTGTTACCGTTCCGCCGTTTTTCCCGATCTTCTTGAGTGCGCCCCCTCCCAACCAGTAGACATCTGTGGAATCCACAGCAATAGGCCCGGCATAATCTTCTTGCGATACTAATGTCGTCACTGTACCGCTGCCAAATGCGGACTTCCTGACTTTTCCCCCGATGCCATATTCGGTCCAGTAAACATTGTCTGCGTCAACCGCGACCTTGTATTCACCTTGACTCAAAAGCGGAGATACAATTTCTGTTGTTGACCCGCCGTTCTTGCCAACCATTCTGATCCCGGCATCTGGCCAGACAACGGAACTGTCCGTTAGCGACAACGCAGAAACATTCGTCAAGGTTGAAGCAAGTGTTGTGACAGTTCCACCATTCAGTCCCACCTTCTTAATCGAACCACCGTAATACTCGACCCAGTAGACTTGGGAGCCGTCAACAGCGATGTCGAAAGGAGCATTGAGTCCTGACGCCAGTGTGGTCACAGCACTGCCATTTATACCCGCTTTTTTAATAGCCCCGGTTTCTGACCAGTAGACATTTGTAGAGTCCACGGCCAGAGAGCCTGGAGAGGCAAGGCCAAAAGCCAGAACCTGCGGCGGCATTAACGCTGGATCGTCAGCAAGATCCACTGCTACGAGAGACGAGATTGATCGATAGTCTGCATTTGAATAAGACGTTGGCTCGTATTGAGCCCCGTCTAGGTAGACGAATCTGAGGTACTTAACCGCTGACAGGTCGATCTGTCCGGTCGCTGATGTCGTTGATGCTGGCACAATCAAAAGTTCTCCATTGATTGTTATTAACGTGGATCTTGAATGGTCCAGTGTCGAGAATTCTGAGACTGTATATCCGAGATAGTTCTTATTAGCATCATAGAGCCAGCATGCCATATTATAAGCATGTGGTTCTGCCGTAAGAAAGCTGGTCCTCGTCGCTAGAAGTCCTGTTGACACGATAGAACCGCCATTGGCTGGTGAATATTCGAGTTTGTAGCCTTGCGCAGGAAAGCGGCCAAGTGCCCCTATGTACTGCGATGCATCCGTTGAAGGGGTCCAATCCTCCTTTGTGTAGAGAAACTGGTGCGTTGCGTCAGCAGAACTTCCTGTCTCGTGAAGGGTTCTCTGTACCGAAGAAAACTGCCCGTTCTTCAATTTGAGCTTAAAAACCCAGGTGCCCGCCAACGGCATTGTTTTCGGATTATCCCCATAATAGATATTCCCGCCAATGTAAGGTGTTCCGCTACTGCTGGTACCGAATTGGCTATTAGTCGACGAAATTGTCCACTGCCAACCATTTGGCGCTGTTACACCGAAACTATCGATGTCTGCGGCGGCAATCGAATCGCTGTAATAGAGTTTGACACTCAGATGACACGTCGCGACGCTATTAAAGTAATCAGGAGCAGAGTTCTCGTAGAGCCATCCAACGTTTGTAATCAAGCTATTAACGGTGTCACTTGAGACTGGGCTTGACGCTGACCCGCCACTCCCGCCACAGCCCGTCAAAACAAGCATGAATATTCCAATAACCACATAAATTACATTGCATTTCATCGCGTTCCCTCGTTTCGATTATTGATGGTTCCAACGGGTGGAGGATCACCGGGCGGTGATTTGGTCCGGTGTGCCTTAATGTGCTTCTAATTAATTTATTAACAAATATCAATTGATAATTCTACGATGAGTAATACGCAACAGTCATACAATCGTTTGATCTGGGTGGAATTCCGGGGGCACAATACTTAACTCCAAATCAAGCGTTTTCATATTACCCTCCTCAGATTACTCCCGGCCAATTCTCTGGCATCCCTCCCCATCAGATCCAGAACAGCGAAGTGTCCTATGACCGAATCCAAAGCTCGTTGACATACTCGTCAGGCCGAATCTGCTCCTGCATTGCATTGCCACCGCATTTGGTTATCTCGCGGACTTCCGTCATGCGGAGGGGAAGAAACGACAAACACCTCCCTATTCCAACATTCGTGCCATAATTAACAGAAGCCCATGGAATGGACGTTTGCCGGGTATGACAGACCGGGTGGCGGCGAGTGAGCGGATTTTGGGTTGTTTTGGGGGCGGCGGAAATGTAAAGGATCTTTACACAATCGGGATAAGGTTCCGCAACCTGTTGATATAGTAGGGTTAATTAAAACGTAAAGTTTCTTTACACTTTTTTTAATGTTGCCAGCAAACCCTTGCCGCAGGCGGGTTTAGGGCAGTGTAAAGAAACGTTACATTGTTTTCGTGTACCATCGGTGTCTGCACCATCGGTGTCAGGCTTGACTTTCAGCTGTTCTTTCCCCCCATCTCGCCGCGTGACTCTTCAATTTGTTTCCTTAGCCGGGCATCTGCTGTGGTCTTGCGTGTCAGAGCCGCGCTGCCCTGCCAAAGGCTGCTAGATCAGGGTGCGGAATCTTGCTTGGTTCCGTTAGGCTGCTTCTAGGAAATTATTGATTTTATCTGGAAGTTACATGCGGGCTGTGTTAAAAAAATGGTCGATGATGAATTGTTTAATGAATGAATTGGAAACTCATTTGCCCAAACCTCTTTTCCCATTTTATTTCATCCTCTGCGGACTGGTATTGCTGTCATGTGCCCCTGTTTGGGCGGCTTCGCCCCCTGTGCCGTTCAGCATCGCCATGTATTACGCCCATCACCTGCCCGTTGATGAACTGAAGGCCTTTGACGTGGTGGTGGCAGACCCGGACAGCGGGGCATCGCCGTCGTCGTTCAATAACAATCATAGCGAGATGTTCGCTTACGTCAGCCTGGGAGAGGTTGATCCAGGCCGTGCTGCCACGAAGGGGATGGATAAGAAATGGTTCATCGGCAGCAATAAGACCTGGAAGACGGATATTGTCGATACCTCAAATCCGGAGTGGCGCGCCTATTTCATCGACAAGGTGGTGGCGCCTCTCTGGCGGGCCGGTTATCGCGGTTTTTTCGTCGATACGCTGGACTCGTACCGCCTGGCTGTGCAGCCAGGCGATTTCCCCCGCATGGAAGCGGGCATGGTTGCCACGCTCCTGGAGCTTAGGCAGCGCTTCCCCGGGGTCAAGCTGATCCTCAACCGGGGATTCGAGCTGGTCGGGCGCCTCAAGGGTGAAATCTTCGCAGTGGCGGCCGAATCCCTGTTCCAGGGCCATGACCCTGAAAGCGGGAATTATCGCCAGGTGCCGGAAAAAGAGCGCCAGTGGCTTCTGGCCCGTTTTCAGGAAGTACTGGAAGCTGGGGTGCCGGTCATTGCCATCGACTACGTTTCCCCGGATCAGCGCGATCTGGCCCGCAGTACTGCGGCAAAGATCAAGGAGTTGGGCATCATCCCCTGGGTCACGGACAAGGATCTGGCCAGCCTGGGGATCGGCGCGGTGGAGGTGATGCCGCGCAAAATCCTGGGGCTGTACGACGGCGCCGAAGGTGGAGGAGACCCCTTTTTCAGCAATCTGCAGCGCTTTGCCGCCATGCCGCTCAACTACCTGGGTTATACGCTGGAGTTGCACGATCTGCGCGAACCATTGCCCGAAGGCATACTTGCCGGGCGCTATGCCGGGGTGCTGGTGTGGCCGGTTTCTGACCAGTCAGGTGAACAGCGCGGCCTCAAGGAATGGACCATGCGCCGCGTCAAGGAAGGTGTGCCGATACTTTTTCTGGACCGCTTCGGTTTCACGCCGGACAGCAACGCGTCGCGCATCCTGGGGCTTGACCTGGACGAGACCAAAAGGGCCGTGGCGCCGGTAAAGGTCTTGCACAGGGATGGCCGCATCGGTTTCGAACAGCTGCCGTTGCCGAATTCCGATACCTTCATCCCATTGACGTTGAAGCAGGGGACATCGCTGCTGCGCCTGCAGGATGCCGGCAAAACGGTGAGCGATGCGGCCGCTCTTACGCCATGGGGAGGCTACATCCTTTCGCCCCATGTCGTAACGCGCTTGTTCAATGATCAGACGGCATGGGTAATGGACCCCTTCCGTTTGTTCAAGGATGCCTTGCGCTTGCCCGATATGCCGGTGCCGGATACGACCACGGAGAATGGTGTCAGGCTGCTCCTGTCCCATGTGGATGGCGACGGTTTCGCGAGCATGGCCGAGTGGCCCGGCGGCGGTCTGGCGGCCGACGAACTGCGCCGGAAGATCCTTGAAAAGTACCGGCTGCCGGTCACGGTATCGGTAATCACCGGAGTAGTGGCCCCCAACGGGCTCTATCCGGACAAATCGCCTCGCCTGGAGCAGGCAGCCCGTGACATCTTCGCTCTACCCTGGGTGGAGGCGGCAAGCCACTCCTTTTCCCATCCCTTCCGCTGGAAGCCGGACCAGGGTGAAGCAGGTTCCGAGGTACAGACCTGGCACAACCTGAATATCCCGGGCTATGTTTTTAACCTGGATGCGGAGATTGGCGGTTCCATCAATTACATCAACGAGCGGCTGATGCCTCCCGGCAAGAAGGCGCGGGTATTCCAGTGGACCGGCAACTGCGTGCCAGGGGAAGATGCCATCCGTATCAGCTATCAGGATGGTTGCCTCAACATCAACGGCGGGGACACGACCATTACCAATTCCAACCGCTCCTTGACCAGGGTGGCACCCCTGGGGCTCTCCCGCAACGGCTGGTTTCAAGTCTTTGCACCTGACCAGAACGAGAACATCTACACCGACCTGTGGAGCGATAATTTCTACGGCTATCGCCGCGTGCTGGAGACGTTCAGCCTGACCGACGCCCCGCGCCGGCTGAAGCCGGTGGATATCTATTACCACTTTTACTCGGCCACCAAGGAGGCCTCCATGGGCGCCCTGTCCCAGGTGTACGATTGGGCGGTTTCCAGCAGGCTCCATAGTGTCTTTACCTCCGACTACATAGAAAAGGTGCTGGATTTCAACCGGACCGTGGTGGCGCGTGACGGCACCGGCTGGCTGGTGCGCAACAGCGGCAAGCTGAGGGAGTTGCGCATCCCGGTTGACGGCGGTTATCCGGACCTGGAGACAAGCCGTAATGTGGCCGGCTACCTTGACTATAACGCCAGCCGCTACATCCATCTCGTGCCTGGGGGCGAGGCAGTGATCCGGCTCACGGCGGCTCCTGGGAATATACCCTGCCTGTCCCGTGCCAACGCAAGACTTGAATCGCTGGAGCGTACCAGCCACGGGATGAGGCTCGTCTTCGATTCTTACACCCCATATTCGGTAACTCTCGCAAATGCCCTTGGCTGCCGGGTCAAAGGGGCGGATGGGGAGCCATCCCCGGCCGGCAACGGCGCAAACGGCATCGAACTTCCGGAGGGGAAGCATGCGCTGGTCGTCGAGTGCCCATAATAACCAAAAGGCAGCTCCACGCCGCGAACGGTTTTCTACCGTGTATGCGGTCCTGGGGATATTTTCGGCCTTTTTGCTGTTATTGGCCCTGCTGTACCCGGAGGAGCGGCTGCTAGATATTCTCGGCAGGTCCCACGATGGCGATGCAGCCACAATCCGCTACCTGGAGGCGTTGCTGAGGGTGCGCCCTGACGACTCGCAACTCAGGTTGCGGCTTGCCGGAGCATTCCTCCAGGCAGGTTTGCCGCGAAAGGCGCTGGCAGCTGTCGGCGACTCCCAAGCAAATTATTCCTTTGTGGAACAGCATAAGGCGCTGGAATTGCGCTATCGGGCGCTGAAAGGCCTGCTGGCCGATCCCGGGTTGGGGGAGGACGCAAGACGCCGTTATCTGTCGGCATTCAGCGCTGCCATCAGGCAACTGGTCAATGGCGGCTCCAAGGAGTGGCAGTTGCGCAACTACGCGGCGGACGCCCGCCAGGCCGGCGACCTCCAGACCTGGCGGTTACTCCTGCGGCGGGCCGATGCCATGGCCCCGCCAGCCCAGCAATTCGCCGGCATGCCATCTGACCCGTTTGCCGCGGCCCTGGCCCGGGGAGACTACCGCGCCGCGGCCGCACTCTGCTTCCTGGAGATGAGGCAGGCCATTGGCAATGCCCGCAAGCGCGAACTACTGTTCAAGGGGGTGCGCACCCTGCAGTCGGGCAACCTTCCGGTGGAGGCCTTCGAAGCTGGCGAGCGGCATCTGGACGGACTGGCCGACGACCGCGAGACTCTGGTGTTTCTTACCAGGGCGGGACTGGCCGCAGGCAAGCCGGAGCGGGCGCAACGCCTGATCAGGCGGGCACTCAAAATGACGCAAAAAACTGCGACCAAGGACCTGTCGTGAAGCCGGCCCTGGCCATGATAGCACTGGCAATCGCCTTGCTGTCTTCGATGGCGGCGCCGGATTGCCAAGCAGAGCCGGCGGCAACCCCGACAGCTCCTTACGATGCGGAGCTGTACGGCCTTGGCTATGATGTCTTCCTGGCAAACAACAATCCGGGCGATGCCTTTGCATTGGCGGAGCGGGCACTGGTTTCGCTGCCCGACGACCCGCTTTGGCGGCGGCGGGCAGCCCAGAGCGGCGAGTGGTCGGGTCACTTCATTCCGGCCCTTGATAATTGGTTCTATCTGGCCACAATCAAATCCGATCGGCAGGCCCGGCAAAATGCCTTGCGGCTGGCACGGGAACTGCGGGACTTCCGGAAATTGAAACGACTCCTGGAACCAGGCCAAGGAGCCGGTGGCGCCAAGGAATTGCGGGAATACGTTGCGGCTTGCGAGGCCCTGGGGCTTCCCGATGATGCCATTGACGTGCTGGATAAACAGCGGCACGGCCAGGACGGCAAGTATGCGCTTGAGAATCTGGGCCGGCTCCAGGCGGCGGTCGGCCGCCCGGAAAAGGCGGTTGCGGCCTGGCTCGATCTGGCCGCCAGGTACGGCGCCACCGCTTCAATCCTGCTCAAGGCGTCTTCGCTGGCCTACGGGACCGGTGACCTCCAATCGGCCTATACCATCCTGAAACTGGGCAGCAAAGGGATTCCGCCTCAGGAGTACGAGTATTGGGGGACCGTAAGCGATCTGGACTGGGCCATGCAGGATGCACGGGGCGCAGTGTCGGCCTCGCGTATGCTGGTGCAGCAGGGACATGGCCGGGATGTGGATTACCAGCGCCTGATCACGGCCGGCAGGACCGGAGACGTAAACGAGGCCTATTGGGCGGCCCTTGAAGGGTGGCGGCGTTTCAGGTACCCGGCGTTTTTCTTTGCAATGGTGGAAACCGGCCTTGTCCTTAACCGCCAGGCCGAACTGGTGGCACTGGTCAAGGAGGCCGGACCGGCCGGCGAGCTCAGGAAGGAGGAAGGGTATCCATATTACTGGATGCTCATGGCGCGGCTCCAGCGGGCAGCCGGCAACAAGAGCGCCGCACTCCGCTGTTACCGCGACGGCCTGGGGCGTTTTCCCTCCGACGGCCAGCTGGCAGCGGGTTATATCTGGCTGCTGATCGACCTCGAACAGCGCCGGGAACTGCGGGATGCGCTCCATGCCTGGAATGGCCGCGAAAAATCGCTGCCCGAGCTGTACGATCCATGCGGGGCAGCGTATCTGTACCTTGGCGAATACCAGCGGGCCCTGCCATTTTACAAGGCGCGCTATGCAGCGATGCATGGCGATCCATCCTGGCTGGCGGTGTATGCCGAAGTGCTGGAACAGTCCGGCAGGCCCGAAGCGGCCTTTTATGAGCGGTTGCAGGCACTCCGCCTTACCCGGTCGCGGATGAAGTACAGCGGAGTTGTTGGGGAGGATGACCGGAAAGGGTTGCTGCGCGACTATGCCCGCCTGGCAATGCTGGTCGAGCCCGGAGATGCGCTCGCCGGCGCCATGGGCAAGATCATCGCCAGCAGGCAGGACGATGCCAGCCGCGAGTTGGTGGCGGCCTGGGCCCTCTCCGGCGGCCATAACGATTTTGCCCGTCTCTGGTACTGGGGTGAGTATGCAAAGATGACGCGCAGGCCCAGATGGGTGGAGCTTGCCCTGGCCCTGGAAGCTGACGACCATGACCGTATCGGGCGGCTGATGGCCCAGGATCTGGAACTTCTCCCCTACCGGGACGCAATCGAGGGGTTGCGGCGGATCGGCTGGACCGGCGAGGCGGAAACCCATGCCTTTGAAAAGTTCCAGCTCAACGACCGGGACTATCTGCTCGATCAGCAGGTTCGCGAGCTATTCAATACCCACCCGGCCTGGTTCGGCTATCGCGTGGCAGTGATGGATCAGGCCGGGGTCGGCTTCCTGGAACAGCGGCTGTCGTTTTCGCAGCCACTGTCACCGCGCCTTGCTCTGCGGATCGATGCGGCGAATACGGACATTAGTCACCTGAAAACCGGCATTCTCGGTTTCTATTCCGAAAGCGCCCAGAGCGTCCGGATCGGCATGGCGCTGCGTCACGAAAAGGGGACGGCCGAAGCCTCGGCCGGCCTGTACGACGGGCTATCCAGCCATGTCATGGCTACCCTGCGGACCGACTGGAAGCTGACCGGCAGGCTTGGGCTGGATCTGGCCCTGCGCATGGGCGCCGAGGCCTCCGAGACGGTGCTGCTGAAGGTGGGCGGTATGAAGGACGAGGCCAGCATAGCTCTCCAGGACGCGCTTACTCCCCGTGATTCCGTCATGCTGCGCTATTCCGTCCGCAGTTTGCGGGATCAGGACCGCCATGAATTGGGGCAAGGCACATCCTTTGAAGGCGAACTGAACCATCGTCTTCTGGTGGCTTGGCCCGATACCACCCTGAGGGCTTTCGGCGGTTACCATTACTATGCCCGCACCGGCACGCCCGTTGGCAAGGCGCTCCGGCTCATACCGGGCGGGATTGCCGATGCTGCCTATTATGTCCCATTGTCCTTTGCCCAGACCGGTTTCGGCATCACTGTGGGGGAAGAGGGGCGCAGCGGTTATATCCGCCACTGGAGACCCTTTGGCGCGGCGGACGCAAACTGGAACAGCACCAGCAGTTTCGGCTTTCGTTATGAAGTGGGTCTGGTGGGGCCGGTTTTCGGCCTGGACAAGCTGGAAAGCGCCTTTTCCCAGGAGAGCGGGTCATTCGGCACCAGCGACATGATCAGCCGTTTTGATCTGCGGTATCGATACCATTTTGATTGATATCCGTTTACAACTTACGGGCTATTGGCTCAAAACCTTTTATCAGCCACAAGATTACTTCGAGATTACTCAAGATTAAAGATTTGAATCCTGGTAATCACGAGGCAATCTTGAGGCAAAAATGCCTTTGTTCATCTTGGGAGCTTTATGAAAATGCCATGTGGTTATAGCCGTCGAATCCCGATGCTTGCCCTTGCGGCCCTGCAGGCGCTGTCGTCCGGGTGCGGCAAGGGAACCGTGGATGGCTCGCCCGGCATGCCCCAAAGCCCTGGCACCGTTAATCCGCCCATAATCGCACCAGATCCGAACCAGGGGGCGAATGTCCGCAAGATGGCAGCGGATGCGGATTCCTACGCCATTACCTATGGCGCGCTGGACCCCGCCACCATCCAAACCCTGAAAACCTACCCCCTGGTGATCGTCCATCCTTTTAACGGCAACATCACCCGCTCCCAGATCATGCAGATCAAACAGGGCGCTCCGGTCCCCGGCAAACCGGATGTTCATCCAGTTGTGCTCTGTTATGTTTCCATCGGCGAGGATTCGCGCACCTTCGGGCTTACGGACGAGCAGATTAAGTCCAGGTTCAGGGGCGATGGCAGCGGCCCTTCCATAGACCCCCGCGGGGCCGGAGCCAGCGGCATGTCCCTGGTCGGGCTTGATCCGCTGGGAACGCCAACCTATGGGGGGTATGCGTCTTATTATCTGAACGACAACGCGGTGCGCTGCAAGGGCGCACCGGATAAGATACCGGACCAGAACGGCTATTTTGCCGTACGCTTTGTCAATGCCGGCGATCCTGCATGGTATGCCGAGGTCAGTTCCATGCTGATGAATGAGGAACAGCATACGCCCCCCGGGCTCAGGGAGATGCTTACCAGCGATTATGGCAGGGGCTTGAGTTGCGACGGCGTCTTTCTGGATACCGTGGATACGGCGGCGCCCAATTTCTACACGGAATGCGATTATACCAACCACACCAGTTCCGAATGGACCGCGCAAGGTTTCGTCAATTTCATGAAGCGCTTGCGAAACGATTATCCGGATAAGGTTATACTGCAGAATCGCGGCCTGTTTTATTTCGATCCGCGGCGGCCCCATTACCAGGTCACTTCACGGGGAGTGATCGATCTGGGGTTTTTCGAGAGCTATTACCTGGACAACAACTCCTCGACCACGGTTTCACCCTACTATTACGACAACAAATATAATGTGGCTCCCAAACTCATGGCAGAGGCCAATCGCCCGGATGGCTTCAAGGTGCTCTCCCTGGGCTATGCCAATGGTTTTGACGCCCCCAAGGCCGGCATCGATATCCAGACGCTGCTCGGGAACTCGAACACGGGCTATGACATCCTGATGACGGATGTGCGGGAGGCGCTGGCAGTCGGCTTCAGGCACTACATCACATCCGCTTCGGTGGACTTCGTTAATTCCTTTGTCAAAAACAATGAAGACATGACCGATGTGGCACCGCCCGAATGGTCGAGCGCCTATAATGCCTTCAATTATAACCCGATCCTGGCTCCGACTCCCCGCGTGGGAATTCAGAAGGTTGCGGCCACCGTTGCCGGCAGCATCACCCTCTCCTGGGACGTTGCCCTGGATATGAACAAGGTGAGCTATGTTTTATACTACAGAACCTCGCCATTCGATTTTGCCGCAGATCCCGCCTTGGCAACAGCCACCAGGGTCGTGCTGAATCCATCGGTGGGCGAGGGGTATTCGTCGGTTTGGAACAGCGTCAACCCGGAGCAGGCGCTGCAAACCGTATATCCATATCAGTCAACAATAACCGGGTTGCAGCACAATGTTCCCTATTATTTCCTGATACGGGCAGTGGACAGCAAAGGCAACGAAGACAACAACCGGGTTGTCCTGACGGCAACCCCTTAAACTGTAGTGAAGTAGTTGAATTTAACGAGGCATACGGGAGGCGATATGAAAAGATTGGTATTATTGCTGGTGGCGGCTTGCGCTCTTGCCGGGTGCGTCACGCTGAACCAGGGGGGCAGCGCTCCGGTGGCACAAAACGAAGCGTGGGCGCTGCTGCCCTTTGTCAACAACACCGAAACCCCCTACGCGGGCGAGCGGGCCGAATCGATCACGGCAGCTCTGCTTTACAGCCGTGGCGTCCAGCGGCTGGAGCGCTATGGCGTGGAGTCCAAGCCGGATGAAACAGCCATGGACCGTGGTGAACGCCGCCAGGCCGAAGCGCTGGCATGGGCAAAGCAGAAAAATGTGCGCTATGCCCTTGCCGGGACAGTCAACGAGTGGCGCTACAAGGTGGGACTGGATGGTGAACCGGTGGCAGCCATTGCCTTGCAACTGATCGAACTCCCCGAGGGAAAAGTGGTCTGGAGCGGCACAGCCGGGAAAAGCGGTTGGAGTCGCGATGCGGTCAGTTCCGTGGGGCAGCAGGTCCTGGATAGCCTGTTGGAGAAAATGCTGGCGGCAAAAGCCGGGAAATAAATTGTACTTGTTGCCCCACCCCTTGAAAAGGAGGGCAGGGGGGATAAAGGCAAAATCCCCCTTTGTTAAAGCGGGACTTTAACTATTCAGCACAATGACAAAAAGTTGTCATTCCCGAGGGTTTTATCGGGAATCCAGATTTTAAAGTCTTGGATCCCCGATGGAAACATTCGGGGATGACAGGGATTTTTAAGCCATCCGATGGTGCTGAATAGATATGCGGGACATTGTAAAGGAGCCATGCCGGACAGATGAAACCGATTCTCGATTCACAACTCTACCAGAGCCTGGAAAAATGGCTGGAGGCGCTGCTGATTACCGTAGCGGCCCTTGCCCTGGGGCACTTCTTCAGCCGGAGCGATCCGTTCTTCGTGCAAGGCCAGTTTCCCTGGATCTGGTTTGCGCCGCTATTGATCGCCTTGCGCTATGGCATCGCAGCCGGCATGTTCTCGATTTCCGTCATCTGCCTGACTTACCTGTTTATGCTGAGGCAGGGGATTCTGGCCGGCGATTTTCCAACTACCTTCATGTTGGGAGGGGTGTTGCTGACGCTGATCAGCGGCCAATTCAGCACTCTCTGGGAGCGGCGGTTGCGCCGGGCCAACCAGTTGAGCGACCACGCAGGCGAGCGCTTTGAGCAGCTGTCCAGGGCCTATTTCATGGTGCGCCTCTCCCATGACCGCATGGAGCAGAACCTGATCAGCCGGCCTGTGACGCTCAGGGACGCCATGAAGGACCTGCGGGCGCTCCAGGCGGGCCATGGCGGTCAACTGGACAACGAGACCGGAGCGGCGCTGATCTCGATCCTGGTTCATTACTGCAGCCTGGAAAGCGCTTCCATCTACCTGTGCAAACAGGGCGTGCCGCTGGATTCGCCCCTTGCTTCGTGCGGTAAGGGCGCTCCGCTGTTGCGGGATGACCTGTTGCTGCGCTCAGTGCTGGAGAAAGGAACAACCGCCTATCAGTCGGTTGATCGCCTTGCCCAGGGCGAGCGCAGCGCCTACCTGGTCGCTGCCCCGCTGCGCACCAGCAGGGGCAATCTGCTGGGAGTCCTGCTGATCAGTGAGATGCCGTTTCTCTATCTCCACCGCGAAACCCTGCAGATTATCGGGGTGTTGCTGGCATATGCCGCAGACCATTCCGAAGCAGCCGTCTTCTCCCGTGAAGTCCTGACCATCTATCCCGATTGTCCCTTGATGTTCGCGTCCGAATTGATAAAAATGGTCAGGCTCAAGCGGGACCTTGGCGTGAGCAGCTCACTTGCGATGGTGAACATCAGCCCCACGCCGTTGCTGGACCAGCTCTGTATCGCCATCGAGCGTCAGCAACGCGGCCTTGACCACACCTGGCGCCGCGACCTGGGGTGGGGGGTCCAGTTCGTGACCTTGATGCCATTTTCCGGTCTGGCCGCCATCGAGGGCTACCAGGCACGACTGGACGGCATGTTGAAGAAACAGTTCGGCATAACGGCCGGCAGCGGGGGCATAACCATCCACTCCTACCTGGTGGGTGGGGGCGAGCCGTTCGAGCAGTTGGCCGAAATCCTTGCGGTGGCTCCCCAATGATCTGGCTCAAACTGACTGTATACTGCCTGCTGGTCGAGCTGATCGCCGTTCTGGCCATCTTCGGCTCCAAGCCGGAGGCGCTGCAGTTGCTGCTTTTTCTGTCCATTCACGGCTTGGCATGTCTGGCCCTTGCCGTTCTTCTCACTCCCCTGATGGCTGAACAGGACCCCGTAACCAGGCGACGGCTGTGGTTTTTTTTCTTTGGCATCGGATTCTTTATCCCTGTTTTCGGTATGCTGGGGATACTCATCTCGCTTCTGTGCTACAAATATCTGCTGAAAAGCGGCGGCCGCACCGAGTTTTCCACTGTGGCCCTACCGCCGTTCATGGTCGAGTCCGGAGGGCCAGGGCCTGGAATGGGGGAGGGGGGCGCCTGGTCGCGGATCAAGGCCGTTGACATCCCGCGCCAACTGCGGCTCAAGGCCCTGTTGGCCATTAGCGCCGGTTCGGGCCAGAATGCCAGCCGGCTGTTGCAACTGGCGTCCGGTGACAGCGATGAGGAGATTCGGCTCCTGGCATTCAATCTCTACGACCGGCGCGAAAAGGTGATCAGCAACTCCATCACCCAAGGGCTCCTGGCGCTGGGCAAGGCCGCCACGCCGGATGAAAAGCGCGATCAGTGCCGCAACCTGGCCTTTTCCTATTGGGAGATGGTCTACAACGATCTGGCCCGGGATGAACTGGCGGATTTCTTTGTCAACCAGTCGCTGTCCTACGCCAGCCAAGCCATGGAGCTGGGCGATCAGGACTCGGGGTTGCTGGTCCTGATCGGCCGGCTCTACCTGCGGAAGGGCGAGGTGGAACCGGCCGGCCGGGCCATCACGGCGGCCCTGGAGCAGGGAATCCATCGCGACAAGGTGATACCGTACCTGGCGGAGCTGGCCTATCGCCGCCGTGATTTTGCGCAGTTGAAAGACTATTTCCGGACCGATCCCCTGTTGCGGCATAAGCCTGGGATTGGTCCGGTAGTCCAGTTCTGGATGGGATGACATGGGCGAATCATTTCCAAAATCCGACCGGGTCGATGTCATGCTGCTGTTGGAAGGGACCTTTCCCTATGTCAGCGGCGGAGTGTCGAGCTGGGTCAACCAGATCATCCGCGGCTTTCCCCAGTACCGCTTCGGCGCGATCTTCCTTGGCAGCCGCCGCGAAGATTACGGCGAAATGAAGTACGAACTGCCCGCCAACCTGGTCCACTTTGAAACCTACTATCTGCATGAAGTCCATGACAGACCCGGGTTGACGCCCCAGGAGGGCAACCGTGCGGCCTTTGAGGTGATCAAACGCCTGCATGCCTGGTTCATCAAGCCTGATCCGTCCCTTCTGGACAACGCCTTCAAGGATATCAATTTTTACCTGGACCCTTCATCCGGCGTGGATTACGGACAATTCCTGCATAGCCGCCTTTCCTGGGAGCATATTACCGCATTGTACCAGGAACGGTGCAGCGACCCGTCCTTCGGGGACTATTTCTGGACCGTCAGGAACATGCACACGCCGATCTGGGTGTTGGCGGAAATAGCCAGAAGCCTGATTCCGGCTCAGGTCTATCATACGGTTTCCACCGGTTATGCCGGCTTCCTGGGGGCCTTGCTGCATCACCACACCGGCAGGCCGCTGATCCTGAGCGAACATGGCATCTACACCAAGGAGCGGCGCATCGACATCTTCAACAGCGATTGGATCAAGGATAACCGCAATGCCTTGCAGAAGGACCCCACCGAGATCAGCTATTACCGCGACCTCTGGATCCGCTTCTTCGAAACCCTTGGCAATTTCTGCTATGGCGCAGCCGGAACCGTTGTGTCTCTTTACGACGGCGCCCGCCAGCGCCAGATCGATGACGGAGCCCTTCCGGAGCATACCCGCGTCATTCCGAACGGCATCGATGTTGCCCGCTTTGCCCGGCTGCGCGAAGCCGCGCCCGATGCTCCGGCCCCGGTGCTGACGCTGTTGGGGCGCATTGTGCCGATCAAGGACATCAAGACCTTTATCCGCGCCATCAGGATCATTGCCAACCACCTGCCCGAGGTGGAGGGGTGGATCATCGGCCCGGACAGCGAAGACCCCGAGTATGCCGCCGAGTGCCGCGCCCTGGCCGCGAGCCTTGCCGTTGATGATCGCGTCCGTTTCATGGGCTTCCGCAATCCCCTGGAGGTCCTACCCGGAACCGGCGTGCTGGTATTGAGTTCGATCAGCGAAGGGCTGCCGCTGGTGCTGCTGGAGGCATTCGCCGCCGGTATCCCGGTGGTGGCCACCGATGTCGGTTCCTGTCGGCAGCTGATCATGGGGCTTGGCAAAGAGGACGAGGCCATCGGCCCTGCCGGCGGCGTGGTGGGGATCAACAATCCCCAAGCCCTGGCCGATGAGGCGCTGCGCCTGCTGGCCGATCCGGTTCTCTGGCAACGGGCGCGGCAGGCGGCTATCTCCAGGGTCGAACGTTACTATTCCCACGACAGCATGTTCGAAAGCTATCGTGAGCTGTACAGCGAGGGGATGAACTGATGGCCGGCATCGGATTTGAGCTGCGCAAGCTTCTCAAGCGGGATTCATTTTTCGCCATCCTGCGTACCTACGCCTATGCCGGGATAATCAGCTCCGGGCCCTGGGTGCTCTCCATCATCGCGGTCCTGGTGATCGGCATCATCTCCATACCAGTGGTCATCCCCCGTTTCCTGGTTTCGCAGTTCCAGACCTCCATCACCTATCTGATCGCCTTGTCGCTGATCTTTACCGGCTTTGTGCAGTTGGCGTTCACCCGCTACTCGGCCGACCGGATTTTCGACAAGGAGCACCACCGGTTGCTGCCCAACCTGAACGGCCTGTTGCTGCTGGTGACCGCCATCGGCGGGATCCTGGCGTTTCCGCTCGCCATCGTGCTGTTTCCACAGAACACGCTCCTCTTCAGGCTGCTGTTTGCCACCACCTTTGTTGTCCTGAGCTGCGTTTGGGTGGGCGCCATCCTTCTTTCCGGGCTCAAGGCCTACAAGTCGATCCTGGTCAACTTTGCCGTTGGTTACGGCACTGCCCTGATACTGGCGTTTTTCATGCGGGTCTGGCGGCTGGAAGGCTTGATGCTGGCGTTCCTGATCGGCCAGTTTGCCCTGCTGCTGGGCATGCTCTTCGTGCTGTTTCGCAACTATCCGGCCCGCGGCTTCATTGAGTTCGATTTCCTGGGCCGGGGGAGGATCTACCTCTCCCTGGTCTTCACCGGTTTTTTCTACAACCTGGGCATCTGGGCCGATAAGTTTGTCTTCTGGTTTCATCCCTACACCGGCACAAACGTGATCGGCCCCCTGAATGCTTCGGAGATCTACGACTTCCCTGTTTTCCTGGCCTACCTCTCCATATTGCCGGGCATGGCGGTTTTCCTGGTGAGGATGGAAACCGACTTTGTCGAATACTACGACCGCTTTTACGATGCGGTGCGCGAAGGCGGTTCGCTCTCTTACATCTATGGGATGAAGGATGAGATGGTGCGCATGGCACGGGAAGGGATCTACGACATCATCAAGATCCAGGCCACGGCCGCGATCGGCGTGTTTCTGGTGGGGGCAAAACTGCTTGAGTTGGCCGGGATTCCGCAGGTCTATCTGCCGCTGCTCTATATCGACGTGGCAGCAGCCGGCTTTCAGGTGGTCTTTCTGGGGGTCCTCAATATCTACTTTTACCTTGACCGCCGGGGCCGGGCGTTGTTCCTGACGGCGCTCTTCGCAACCCTCAACCTGGTGTTCTCAGTCATTTCGATCAGCCTGGGCCCGTTTTTCTACGGTTACGGTTTTGCCCTTTCGCTCTGCATCGCCATCATGTGCGGCATGTACCTGCTGGACTACGATCTACAAAGACTGGAGTATGAAACCTTCATGCTTCAGTGATCTCCTGCCGTCATTCACGTCCCAACCCGTAACCCGACCGATGACAGCTGTTTGTCACAAGATGCCAAATTGGATCTGTGTGTATCAAATTGTGTCATTGTGTGTCAAGAAGGCGTGTTGTTATGAACGCCGACCTGATTATCTAATCCGCCGTAAGGTCGTGCGATCATCGGTGGGGCCCATTCCTGCCGATCCTGCAGGTCCCGTCTTTACAGTCATCGCCGCTTTTCGGCAGATATTTCCTGATCCTGGCAAAACACCAATACGCAAGCCGTGCCAGTGAATTCACCCCCGGCAGGGTAACCAGGGCGCCCAGCAAGCCGTACCGGGTGGAGGCCGGAAACGCCTGCCAGATGGCGCGGAACGCCTCCACCCCGCGATAGACATGATTGTTTTGGTCGATGGCGTGCATCTCGTGCATGAACGCCTCAAGGGTGATGCCGTATGGTGCCGGGTCGAATTCCGCGGCACTTATGTCGATGAAATGGATACGATCGCCGTGTTCCTTGCGCCGATAGAATTCCATTTCCGCGGCACAGACCGAGCAGGAACCATCGTAAAATATTTTCAATGGATAGGCGGGTATTCCGGCCATTGCCATTTCCTTTCCAACAGCCTGCTAAAAACATGATCATCCGTTGTTACTTAAACCATATCACCAATAAGGAGGCGGGCAAGACGGCCGGCTTCATGAAAAAAAAGCGAAATCCCTTGACATCCATGTACCCAGTAATTACTATCACTAGGAAATAAAGGGGAGTAGTTATCGGCCACCGAAAAGGCCGACCCGGATTCCGTCAATACGGTCGAAAGACCCGGGACCGGGGCAGAAACCTGTCAACAAGACCTTTATCCAGGCATCCATGCCGGGGGTAAAGGTTTTTTTTATTGTTACTCCCGGCGATCAACAATTTCGTCGGAGGCAACAGCAATGAACAGACTCAAGACAACCATTCTCCTCTCACTCCTCACCCTCCTCATGGTCCTGATGGGAAGCGCCATCGGCGGCAAGAACGGCATGATCCTCGCCTTTCTGATGGCACTTGCCATGAATTTTTTCTCCTACTGGTTTTCCGACAGGATCGTCCTCAGGATGTACGGCGCCCGCGAAGTGTCTGCTGCCGAGGCACCGGAATTTTACGGCTTGGTCGCCAGGCTGGCCGGCAAGGCCGGGCTGCCCATGCCCAGGGTCTATATCATTCCTGACGATTCACCCAATGCCTTTGCCACGGGACGCAACCCGAACCACGCCGCCGTTGCCGCCACAGAGGGGATTCTGCGTATCCTTACCGCCGAGGAGTTGGAAGGTGTCATGGCCCACGAGCTGGCACATGTCAGGAACCGCGACATACTGGTGGGCACAATTGCCGCCACCTTTGCCGGGGCCATCGCCATGGTCGGCAACATGATCCAGTGGGGCGCCATGTTCGGTATGGGCCGGGGAGATGACGAGGACCAGGGTGCCGGTGGGCTTGTCGCGTCCCTTGTCATGGCCATCGTGTTCCCCATGGCGGCCATGCTGATCCAGATGGCGGTTTCCCGGTCACGGGAGTACCTGGCGGACGAGGCCGGAGCCCGCATCTGCGGTCAACCGCTGGCTTTGGCCAATGCCTTGAGAAAACTTCATTCCGTTGGCAGGATGATCCCTATGCAGGGGGCCGGTCCGGCATCGGCCCACCTGTTCATCGTCAACCCGTTGAGCGGCGGAGGCCTGGTGTCGCTCTTCTCAACCCATCCTCCCATGGAGGAACGTATCGCCCGTCTGGAGGCGATGTCACGCTGATTCAGGTTCTTCTGCCCGGCCAGTACCCGGACAGCCATATCAAATTCAAAGGAGACGTAATATGAAGTGCTGCAGGAAACAGATTCCCAGAGGTACGAAATCGGCCAAAAAGACCAAAACCAAAAAAGAACAGTTGAAGAATGTGATTTCCATGCGCATAAATGATGATGAAAAAAAGGTGCTGGAAAAGTTGACCAAGTCCACATCCAAAAGTGTCTCCGATATCATGCGGGAGGCTATCGACCTGTGGACCTCAAAACGGCGCAAGCTGTGCATGGATTAACAATGTCTGTCAATTCGGATAAAGGGGGGCACAGGCAATGGAGTTGTTGACCGATCCGCAGGCCTGGATGGCGCTGGTTACGCTGAGTGCACTGGAAATAGTGCTGGGGATTGACAATATCATCTTTATCTCCATTCAGGCCGGAAAGCTGCCGGCCAATCAGCAGAATAAAGCCAGGCTTTTGGGGCTGGGCCTGGCAATGTTCATCCGCATCGCGCTGCTGTTTTCCCTGTCGTGGCTCATGGGGCTCACCGCGCCGCTATTTGCCATATTGGGCAACGAGATTTCCGGCCGCGACCTGATCCTGATCTCGGGCGGGTTGTTTCTGCTTTGGAAAAGCACCATGGAAATCCACGAGAAGCTGGAAGGCGAGGAAACGATCTCCGCGGCCCGTGTGGGCACAACCTTTGGCGCCGTTATCGTACAGATCCTGCTGCTGGATATCGTCTTCTCGCTGGATTCGATCATCACCGCCCTGGGCATGGCCAGCCGGCTCTCCATAATGATCGCGGCGGTCGTCATCGCAGTCGGGTTCATGATGCTTTTCTCCGGCAATATCAGCAGCTTTGTGGAAAAACACCCGACCATCAAGATGCTGGCCCTGAGCTTTCTGCTCCTGATCGGCGTGGCGCTTATCGGTGATGGTTTCGATATGCACATACCCAAGGGGTACATCTATTTTGCCATGGCCTTTTCCGTGGCCGTCGAAATGCTCAACCTGAGGATCAGGCAGGGGGCGCCGGTCAAGCTCCATCAACCGCATCTGGAAAACAGTATCGAAGAATGAGATCAAGTCCGCCGATCCCGGTTAAGCCGGAGATGGCAAATACCAAGGAGAATAATGATGAAAAGACACGTTTTAAAAGTATTTACAGTGCTGACCGCCGTCATGTTCCTGAGCATTACGGCACTGGAGCTGAACGCCCATGCCAGGGCCGGCGGCAGCCGCTCATTCGGTAGCCGCGCTTCGCGCAGCTATTCCAGGCCGGCCTCGCCTTACAGCCAACCGAGTCAGTCGAGTCCCCTGTATACGCCCAAGCCAAGTCCCTTTCAGCAGCCTGGTGGCGGCGGATTCCTGAGGAGCATGGCAGGCGGGATCATGGGAGGCATGCTGGGAGGCATGCTGTTCAGGGGGCTCGGTTTTGCCGGTAACGGCATGGGCAGCGGCGGAGGCATAGGCCTGTTTGATATCCTTCTCCTGGCCGGCATAGGCTACCTGATCTTCCGCTTTGTAAAAAACAGGCGGGCAGCATCATACGCCTCCCAAGGGTACGGCGGCTACCAGGGGGGAACGGTGACTCCCATTTCCAGCGCACAGCAAGGTTATGCACAGGGTGGCAATGACGTGGAGACGGGCTTGTCCCAAATCCGTCAAATGGACCCGTCTTTTGATAAAGCGCGCTTCAACGACTCGGTCATGGATACCTTCTTCAAGATCCAGGGGAGCTGGATGAATCGTGACCTGGCGCCGGTGACGGGGTTACTGACCGAGGAAATGCAGCGGATCTTCCAGGGAGACCTGGACCGCTTGCGGCAAGACGGACAGATCAACCGCCTGGAGAACATCGCCGTCAGGAACGTGGAGATCGTCGAGGCCTGGCAGGAGTCGGGACAGGACTACGTCACCACCTCGATCTATGCCAATCTGCTGGACTACACAACCAATGACACGACCGGGGCGGTAGTCTCCGGCAGCAAGACCGAACCGGTGAAATTCGAGGAATACTGGACCTTTACCAGGCCTGTGGGCAGCAATCCCTGGCGCCTGACGGCAATCGATCAGAAATAGTTGTCTGAACCGTGGCGCCGCCTGCCGGCGCCACGGCTCAGTGCCTGCCGCGGAAACATAAAATCTATATGGTGCTAAAATTAGTACGTCCGAGATTGTTGCATTGACCTGACATGCAAGGAGACTGTCATGCGTTATCGAAATGTTTTCCTGGCCGCGATTCCCATTGTCCTGATCTTGCTGGCCGCCGTGCTGACCTCTGAAAGCAGTTGGGCGGCAGCGTCCGGGGCCAGGCTGTCCAAGGGGCAGACCGTCTATGTGCCGGTCTACTCCAATGTCTTCACCGGTCCCAGGAAACTTCCTTTCCAACTGGCCACGACCCTGAGCATCCGTAATACGGACTTGTCGGCTTCAATCCTGGTAACGTCAATCGATTACTACGACACAACCGGCAGGCTGGTCCGGCATTATCTGGAAAAACCCCTTGCCCTGGGGCCATTGGCTTCCAGCTTCGTCCATATAGAGGAGAAGGATGTCAGCGGAGGATTCGGGGCCAACTTCATTGTCAGGTGGTCGGCCAACAAGATCATAAATGCTCCGATCATCGAATGCGTCATGATCGGCGCCACTTCCGGGCAGGGCATATCCTTTGTCAGCCCCGGCCAGGAAATCAGGGAGTGAACCGGAACCTGCCCCATGCCCTATGAAGCCCTGAAAGACATCGAGATCCTCTTTGGCCTGGCGCTGGTCACCGTCATCCTGTTCCGCCGCCTCAACTTCCCTTCCATCATCGGTTTCCTGGTAACCGGCGTCCTGGCCGGTCCCCATAGCCTGGCCTTTATCACCGATACCCACCAGGTGGAGCAGATGGCCGAGATCGGCGTGGTGCTGCTCCTCTTCACCATCGGCATCGAGTTGTCACTGAAGGAGCTGATGCGGATCAGGCATCTGGTGCTATGGGGTGGGGGGCTGCAGGTGCTGGTCACCATTGTAGCGGTTGCCGCCGTTGGCGCGGCCTTTGGCTTTCCGCTCAGCCAGTCGCTGTTTTTCGGGTTCCTGGTCGCGCTCTCCAGTACCGCTATCCTGATGAAGCTGCTGATAGATTCCGGCCAGGCCGATGCGCCCCACGGCAAAATGGCCATGGGCATCCTCATCTTCCAGGATCTGTGCATCGTGCCGCTGATGCTTGTGACGCCGCTTCTTGCGGGCGGGGGCAACGGCCTTTCGAACATCCTGGTCATCGGCGCCAAGGCGGCGGGGGTGGTGCTGGCGGCCCATTACGGCGCCCGGTTCCTGGTGCCCTGGATCTTCAAGCAGGTGGTCAGGACCAGAAGCCGCGAACTCTTCATCCTCACCATCATCTTCATCGGCCTGGGCACGGCCTGGCTCACGGCCCTGGCCGGACTGTCACTGGCCCTGGGCGCATTTATCGCTGGTCTCGCCATCTCCGAATCCGAATACAGCCACCAGGCCTTGAGCGACATCATCCCGTTCCGGGAAGCCTTCATGAGCCTCTTTTTCATCTCGGTGGGGATGTTGTTGGACCCGGCCATCCTGGTCAAATACCCGCTCTTGATTGCCTCGTTGGTGGCGGCCATCCTGCTGATCAAGGCGCTTGTCACCACCGGAGCCGCCATGGCCTTGGGGGTGCCCATGCGGATCGCGGTCATTGCCGCGTTGTCCCTGGCGCAGATCGGCGAATTTTCCTTTGTGCTCTCACAGGCCGGGGTTGAGCTGGGGTTGCTCACCCCGGAGTTGTACCAGATCTTCCTGGCGGCATCCATCGCCACCATGGGGCTGACGCCGCTCTGCCTCAGGTTTTCCGGCCCGGTTGCGGATTCCGTAGTCGGCCTGCTGCCCCATCGATTGACGCGGGGCAAGGGGGTGCTGGCCAGGAGCCAGAAGCCGATTCCCATGGCCGACCACGTCGTCATAGTCGGTTACGGCGTGAACGGCAAAAACCTGGCAAGGTCGCTGAAAAACCTGGGGATCAGGTATGTGGTCATAGAAACCAATCCATTTACGGTCAAAAAAGAGGGTAAGAAGGGGCAACGGATACTTTTCGGAGATGCCTCCACACCGGAAGTGCTGGAGCATGCCCACATCGGCACGGCCCGCGCCCTGGTGGTGGCCATCTCCGATGCCGCAGCCAGCAGAAGGGTGGCTGCGCTTGGGCGCCACCTGAATCCGGCCCTCCACATTATTGTCAGGACCCGCTACCTGCTGGAGGTCGAGCCCCTTTACAAGCTGGGGGCCAACGAGGTCATCCCGGAGGAGTTTGAAACTTCGGTGGAGATCCTCTCCCGGGTTTTGCGTAATTACATGGTGCCCCAAGCGGATATAGAACAGTGCATTGCAGAGGTGCGCAAAGGCGGCTACGACATGCTGCGCTCCATGAGCAGGCGCCACAGCCACGCGGTCGGCATCAGCGGCTACCTGGCCGGAGCCGAGATTGCCACCTGCCGGGTGGCAAAAGGGTCCCAACTGGAAGGGCAGGGGTTGCGGGAAGGCACCATCAGAAGCATGTCCGGGGCCACGGTCCTGGTCATCAAGCGTGGCGACGAGATCGTGCCCAATCCGGACCCGGTCTGGGAGTTGCAGCAGGACGACCTGGTGCTGCTGCTGGGAACCCCGGAGCAACTTGCCGTTGCCGGAAGGCTCTTTGAATCGTCATAATAGACAAATGACCAGCTTCTTGAGCACCCAGCTCAGGGTGACAGGCGGACAGACCTGCCGTGCTTTGACGGCCATTCTCCGCCAAATTGCCGTATTTTAATGTCTGGGTGCTATGTATTCCGGGGGATCACTTAGAGTACTTGAGTGAGGAACTGGGAGGGTTGCCCCTCCCCGCCGGGTGACTATTTAATTTTTGTTACACTTGTTGTGCATATGCATGTCATAGGCATTTCCGTGTCACTCCCCTCTTCCAACACAAGCAGGTCGTCATGTTCTTCACGCATGTTTTCCTCCCCCCTTTAATGTGATTTGCCCATTTTTTTATGGACAACTAATTATTAAGTTTGTTAATGTACATGCACTAAATATACCATGCCATCCACTAATTATTTAAATACCTTACGGGTCCTTCTGGTTGTTCTTTGTCTGTGTCTTTGTGTCTTCTCCGGTCCTGCCCGGGGTGAGGAGACCGACGACACCCTTGACCTGTTCAATGGCTGGCAGGAACAAGCATCCACCGCCTCCCGCGCCCCCAAGCCCCTTTCACAGACCGCGGAAAACATTACCGTTATCACCCGTCCGGAGATCGAGGCACTCAACGCCCATACCCTGGCCGATGTGCTTGATACCGTCCCGGGTATTCAGCTTGAACATGTTGGTTCCGTGGGTAATGTTGCCCTGGTCCATGTCCAGAGCTCTTCAGTCCAGCATGTTCTGGTGCTTGTAGATGGAGTTCCAATTAACAACGCGGACAACTTCTCCGATGTGAGCTTGGTGCCAGTCCAGATCATTGAGCGCATTGAAATCGTCAAAGGGGCTGCTTCGTCAAGCTGGGGGCAGGCGCTGGGCGGGGTGATCAATGTCATCACCAAGTCGCCTGATCCTGAACGCACCCTCGGCGGTTCTGTCACGGCATCCATCGGCGAGCGGACCACGGCGGACACCAGGGCCGAGGTCAGCGGCACCACCGGCCGACTAGGCTATTACCTCTCCGGATGGTATCTTGGCACCAACGGCTTTACCCCCCACACTGCTATCTCATCCAACGGTCTCTATACAAAACTCACCTGGAATCTTCCGGACCAAGGCCAGATCTGGTCAACATTCAAGTACGACCGGGCCGACCGCGGGACCTTCTGGTATCCTGCTGGCGACAACAAGGAAGACAAATCATTCCACTACCTGGACGCCACTCTGGGCATGCGCAAACAGGTGACCAGCCAGCTCGAACTGGAACTGCTCGGCCATCACACCTTCAGGAAGTATTTCACCACTGATAACAACATAACCGACAATGCCATCCAATACATCATCAACGGTTGGGAACAGTCCAGTGGCGGCAGCGCCAAGCTGGTCTGGCGCGGCAGCGACAACCTGCTGGTGGCCGGTGGGGACTACGAACACTTCGAGTTGAAAAACAACTATGCCTATGTCCCGGTCGATACGCTGGACAGGATCGTTGATCGCTGGGGCGTTTACTTGAACGACACCGCGACCTTTGGTCCGGTTTCCGTCTCCCCTGGAGTCCGTTTTGACCGGACTGTCAGCAATGGCGACCAGTTCAGCGCATCCCTGGGGGCTGTCTGGCGCATCACCGATACTACCCTGGCCCGGGCCTACACTGCCCGCGGTTACAGCCTCCCTTCCTTGACACTTGATCTCCCTTCGGAGAAGGTCTGGACCACTCAGATCGGTTTTGAGAGCACCGCCGTGCCCTACCTCTGGCTGAAGTGCACCCTGTTTCGTAACGAGCTCTGGGATGTGCAGTCCGATCCCGGTTCCAATCGGCACGTTGCCTTGGGGAGTGAACTGGAAGCGCGCACCGTGCCGGTCTTCAACACCTCGCTGGGAGCGGGCTGGACCTACACCGACACTCATCGCACCAGCAACGGCACCCATGTCAACCTCCCCGCAGCCACCCAGACGGTGCAACTGGCCCTGCGTTACGACGACCACACCTACCGGGGTGACCTCACGGGGCGGCACATCTGGTGGGATTCCAATGTTGAACCGGACTTTAATGGTAGGTATTACGGACTGGTATGGGACCTGCACTTGGGCGCCACCCTGCTGAAGCGGGAAAACAACTCTCTGGAGCTGTTCTTCTCCGGGCATAACCTGTTCAATAATTCTCAGTATTGGGTTGATGTATTTCCCAACACCGGGCGCTGGTTCGAAGGCGGCATGAAGGTGCGGTTTTGATGAGATACTTTGCCTCTCTCATACTCGCCCTGACCATGCTCTGCCCCTCCCTGGCCTTGGCCTATGACGTACTGGTGGTGCAGAGCAAGCACGACCCGGCCTACGACAAGGTGCTCCAGGGTTTCCGGGCCGCCTTTCGCCATACCGAGCGGATGGTGGTGCTCTCCGACTATGCCGAAACCGATGTGGTCCGCATTGTGCGCGAAGACCGGCCCGGCCTGGTGCTGGCCATCGGCGACAATGCCCTGGCAGCCGCCAAAAAGGTTCACCAGACTCCTGTTATTGCCGTAATGTCCCTGAGCGTCACCAATCCGAGCGTCAACCAGCCCAACCTGACCGGCATCGGGATGTACATCCAGCCCGAGAACTACATGGCCATCTTCCGGAAGCTGAAGGCGCACCGCATCGGGGTGCTCTATAACCCGGCCCGGAGCGGCTGGTACCTGCGGCAGGCCCGGCAACCGGCCAAGCAGGCCGGGGTGGAACTGGTGCTGCGCGAGGTGCATAACCCCAAAGAGACGCTCTCCAAGCTCTCCAGCCTGGCCGGACAGGTGGACGCCCTCTGGATGCTGCCGGACACAATTGCCGTCACTCGGGAGACCGCCGAGGCCTACTTCAACTTTTCCCAGAAGCAGCGGGTGCCGGTGGTGTCCTTTGCCAGCGCCTACCTGGGCCTTGGTGCCGCGGCCGTGCTGGAGATCAAGCGGGGCGACCTGGGCCGGCAAGCCGGCGAACTGGCCGCGTCGCTGCTGAAAGGGCGGGCGGACACCGATGAAATAGGCTTTCCCGACAAGGTGGTTCTCAAGACTAATCAAGGCGTGCTTAAAAATCTGGGCATCTGCCCGGGAGAACACGATCTGTGCCATCTCAGGTCCGTGGATTACGCCTGCCCCAGGTGTGATCAAAACGTGCGGAAGTTGAACGGATTCCTGCCGTTCGAAAGTGCCGTGCTTACAGGCTGGCCGGGCTGATCAAACGGGTTTTGTAGTTGTTTCCCACCTATAATCATTCAAGGTTATATAAGTCTTTTTTTTCTATCCGCACCATAAGATTTTTTTGTCCCGGTTGTGCGGTTTGTCCAGTCCTGCTATTATTTAAAATCTTCTGCCAGAAACCGCTGCGAGGCTGTCAATGAAATCGATAGACCCCAACGGATTGACTCTCAGAACACGATTCACCCTCTATGCCGTGCTGCTGACCGTGGCGGCCATGGCGCTGATCTCCGTCCTCAGTTTTATTCTGTTTGACAATCAGCTGAATGAAAATTTCGCCGGCGTTTCTGCCGGCCAGATCCATGAACTGCTGCATGCCACCGGTATCGGGGTTGTCTCCGCCTTTGCCGGTATTGCGCTGTTGGCAGCCCTGATCATCTGGAATGTGTTGGGCCGGATGATGACGCCGTTGCAACAGGTGATTAACCACATCGGCTCGATGTCGGCGAAACAGGGCAAGGCGCGTTTTCTGCCCCAGGGATTCGAAGGCGAACTGGGGAGTTTGGCGCAGGTGTTCAATTCCCTTGTCGAAGATTTCGATTATCACCAGGAGGTGATGCGGCTTACCCAGCAGACTTACCGCATAGTGGCCGAATTTACCGACGAGGTGGCTTTTTGGCGCGATGCGGACAACAGCATTCAGTTCATGTCGGCCAATTGCCTTGAAGTGACCGGTTATGCCGAGAGCGAGTTTTACGCCCAGCCCGATCTGCTGGACCGGATCATACACCCCGATTACCGGGTGGATTGGGATGGACATACTCACAAGGCCGATTCAGCCACCAGAAAATCCCGGAAGCTCGAGTTGAAGATCGTCACAAAGAACGGAGAGGAGCGCTGGGTTTCCCACCTCTGCCACGAAGTCCATGACGATATGGGAAACTATCGGGGAAAACGTGGCAATTTCACGGATATCACCCCCTTGAGGCGGATGCAGCAGCTGATGCACGACCAAAAGGCGTTTGCCGAGGGATTGATCAACAATGCCACCGTGCCGATCTTTGTCCTCGATCCCGAGCACCGCGTCATTGTGTGGAACAGCGCCCTGGAGAACCTGTCCGGCATCAGGGCCGAAGAAATGCTTGGCACCACGCGTCAGTGGCAGGCGTTCTATCCGCAACAACGCCCGGTACTGGCCGATCTGTTGCTGTCCAAAGACATATCCTGCCTCAATGACCTGTACCAAAGCTCGCGTTTGTCGCAACACATCCAGGGAGGCCTGCAATCGGAAGGGTGGTTTGATAATGTGGGCGGACAGCGCCGTTATCTGTTCTTTGATGCCGCTCCGGTGGTTGATGCCAAAGGCCGGCCGGTGGCGGCCATCGAGACTCTGCTGGACATCACCGACCGCAAGCTGGCCGAGGAGGAGCAGCGCAAGCTTTCGTGGGCCGTATCGGAGAATCCCTGCTCCATTGTCATAACCGATCCGCAGGGCAACATCGAGTATGTCAACAAGAAGTTCTGCAGCCTGACCGGATATGCCTATGACGAGATCGTGGGCCAGAACCAGAGGGTGTTGAAATCCGGGGAAACGCCGACCGAGGTTTATCGTGAACTTTGGCGCACCATAACCTCGGGCCAGACCTGGCATGGCGAATTCCACAACAGGAAGAAAAACGGGGAACTTTTCTGGGAGCTGGTTTCCATCTCGCCGGTCAAGGACGAACAAGACACAATAACCCATTACCTGGCTGTGAAAGAGGACATAACCCAACGCAAGATCAATGAGCAGGAGCTTGCCAAGAGCCGGGAGGAGCTGCAGCTCAAGCACAGCGAGTTGAGCGAGCTGTTCGCCCAGGTGGAGAGCGGCAGGCGCGAATGGGAAGACACCATGGACAGCCTTTCCGAGATGGTGCTGATCTGCGACCAGTGGGGCTGTGTACGGCGCTGTAACCGGGCCGTTTGTACCTTTGCCATGCTTTCCTACGAACAGATCGTCGGCGTGGAATGCCTGGAACTGTTCAGCCGGATCGGCATGGAAATTTCAGAGTATGACGGCAAGAGCGGACATCTGGTCTATGACAACGGCCAGCGCCATTTCGAGTTGCTGTCCAATACGCTTAAACAGATCGGCTCCGATGAGATTCGCGGCGTTGTCGTGACCATCCACGAAACCACCGAACTTCTCAAGGTGAACGAAGAGCTGCAAAAGGCCTATGCCGAGCTTCAGCAGACCCAGGCCCAGGTCTATCAACAGGAAAAGATGGCCTCCATCGGCCAACTTGCCGCCGGGGTGGCCCACGAGATCAACAACCCCATGGGTTTTATCTCCAGCAATCTCTCCACCATGGGGAAATACATGGATAAGATCAATGTCTTCGAAACCGCTGTTATCGAAGCGTTGCACGGTCTGGGCGACGTCGGTGCTGTTGCAACGCTGACCGAGCTGCGCAGGAAGTTGAAGATCGACTTCATTCTGGAGGATATTGGCAACCTGCTTGCCGAATCCCTTGACGGCGCCGAGCGGGTGCGGCGGATCGTGCAGGACCTGAAGAGCTTCTCCCATGTGGATGATACCCAGTGCAAGCCTTTCAACATCAACGACTGCCTGGAAACCACCCTCAACATGCTGCGTAACGAGATCAAATACGTGGCCGAAGTCGAGCGTGACTACGATAGCGACCTGCCGCAGTTGAACTGTTATCCGCAGCAGTTGAACCAGGTTTTCATGAATATTCTGGCCAATGCGGCCCATGCCATCGTGGGGCATGGCGTTATCGGCGTCCAAACGCGCCGCCAGGGGAACGATATCATCATCAGGCTGAGCGATAGCGGCAAGGGGATCGCACCGGAAAACCTGAGCAGGATATTCGAGCCTTTCTTTACCACCAAGGAGGTCGGTAAGGGGACCGGGCTCGGTCTTTCAATCAGTTACGATATAGTGAAGAAGCATGGCGGCGAGATGAGTGTCGAAAGCGAACTTGGTCGGGGCACAACCTTTACCGTAAAACTGCCGCTGGATCACGCCTTTTAATGGCGTGCCGATGATTTAACTTCTGAAATTTATTATTGTTTATAAGATTAAAATAATAGTTATATACGAATTTATATATTGATTAGTCTGGCGGCGTTTAGTAATGTTTTAAACAGATCATTACAACATGCCGGATAGACGACAATACTAAACCATCCGCGAGGATGGGGCGGAAAGCCCATTGGGTCTCACCGAGACAGCCGGGTCGCCGAAATATCATTCGATATTGGCGACCCGGCTTTTTTTGTGCTCAAAATTTGGCCCAAAACAATTTAAAGGAGGTTCAAGAGAAGCGGCAGCAACTTCAGTGAAGATTATATGACCCTGGTTATAGTGGCAGGTTGGTGAGCCGTTGCCGGGCAGCGGTTCCCACACCATGAATTAAGTTCAGACAAAAGCAAAGGACGAAGGAGGAAGTATGCAAAAGAAAGTTGCAGGTTCGTTATTTGTGTTGTTGGCTGCCATCGGTTTTTCACTCTCCGGTTGCGGTAGCAGCGGGACTGGAGGAGGAGATGGGGCAACCAGTCAGAAAGAAGCCCAGGCCACGGCCATGACCGACGGCGCAGCACTATATGCCGCCGATTGCGCCAGTTGCCACGGTTCTCTGGCAAACTCCGCCGTTAAAGGGGCCAGCGTTGACAAGATAAGGGAGGCCATAGCCAGCAAAAGCGCCATGCGGTCGCTCTCCTCATTGACCACCACCCAGATCCAGGCCATCGCCACGGCGCTGAGTTCCACCGGCTCCACCGGTTCCACCGGATCCACTGGCTCCACATCTTCCGGCTCCAATTGGACCCCTCCGGCGGCACAGATGCCCCCCTCCAATCCCGGCGTAATCACCCCGGCCAAGAATAATTCGAAGTACGTGGTGTTTGCCTGGAACGATCTTGGCATGCACTGCGCCAATCCCAGCTATGACACGGCCGTGATCCTGCCGCCCTACAACACGGTTTGGGCCCAGGTACTGCTGCGGGGCAATCCGCCCAAGGTGGTTACAAGCGGCCTGAGTGTCGAATATCGTATCGTGAACAACACCAAGTCCTCCACCAAGGGGTTGTTCGGGCAGTTCTGGCAGTATTGCCAGCAATTGTTCGGCATTACCCTGGCCAACGATACGGGCCTCAACCTGGAGGATGCCTCTGTTCACAACGGCCTTAGCGGAAAGATGGTGGCCAAAGGCGATCACTTCCAGGTTAACGGCATTCCTGCTACCCCCATTGACGATTCCGGCGTCTGGAACCCGTTCCAGGTGATAGAGGTGACTGTCAAGGACAGCAGTGGCGCGGTAGTGGCCCAGACCAGGGCGACCATCCCGGTATCCGATGAGATCAACTGCGCCAAATGCCACAATGGCAACGGCAATGCCATGCTCGACGTGCTGCAGAAACACGATAAAAGCCATGGCACCAACCTGGTCAATCAGCGGCCGGTACTGTGCGCATCCTGCCACGGCAGCCCGGTGCTGGGCGCAACCAACCGTGGGTCGGCGGGTAAATACCTGTCCGAAGCCATTCACGGCTTTCATGCCTCAAAAGGCGCCTCCTGCTATGATTGTCATCCCGGCGCCAAGACCCAGTGCAGCCGCAGCCTGGCGCACACGGCAGCCGACGGCAACTGCACCAGCTGCCACGGCAGCATGGCGTCCATGGCGGCATCCATCACCAACAACACCAAGGTTCCCTGGGTGAACGAGCCCAAGTGCGCAACCTGCCACCCGGGCGTTGCCCAGGTGGATACCGGCAGCACACTGTACCGTAACGCGGTCGGCCATGGCGGAGTCTATTGCTCCGGTTGCCACGGCAGCCCCCATGCCATGGTTCCCACCAGGGTGGATGTCGATAACTACCAGGCGCAACAGTACCAGAACTACGCCAAAGCCATCGGCAGTTGCGGCGCTTGCCACTCAAGCTCCAAAGGTGAGGGGTTGGGCGATTACCTGGAGGCCCACGGCAGCGGCAAGCGGCCCAATGCCTGCTTTGTCTGCCATACCGCCGTCAACACGACCAATACCGCCCAGTGGCCGCACCAGTTCCAATGGAAGGCCACCAAGGGGAGCGGCACGGTTTCCGGCGGTTAGTAATCAGCGTTTACTCCAGTATTTACCTCTGTAGCGACAACGGCCGTTTCCTTTGAAGGAAACGGCCGTTGTCCGTTGTGCTTGACAGCCAGAGAACCATAAACGGAACTCCCGGCAATTTAGTGCTTGCGGGGTATCATTTGCACTCTCTTTCAAGTTGCTCCAGCATGCTTATCAGGCGCTGCGACTGGGTCACCATTTCCTGGCAGTATTGTTCGGCGGCATTCCTGTCCCCTGAATTATAGGCCGCTATGGCTTGTTTGCCCAGTTCGTGGACCTTGGCATGGGGGGCGCTGATCTCACGGAAGATCCCGACTTGCCCGCATTTTTCCTGCCCTTTGCTCTGGTACCACTTGCCAAAGGCGCAGGTGAGATGTGTTGGCAGGGCGTTGGGATCAAGTCGCAGGTTCCCGTCCAGATGGGATTTGATCTTGCCGGTAAAGATCATGTGGGCGCTCTTCGCTTTCCGCAGGCAAAGAGATATTGATTCCTCAATGGTTATGTCCGCCAGCATGGTTGTCAGCGATTCCGCCAGCGTGTTCAGCTTGTTGCCCTCCGATGCCGATTGATGGGCATTGTTGGAGGTCTGGTTGGAAACATCGGTGATCTCGATGATACTCTTGCTGATTTCGCTGGTGGTCGCGGTTTGTTGCTCGGCGGCCGTGGCGATCTGGCTGACCTGCAGGGACAGGTTGTTGATCTGGTCAAGGATGGCATTCATGGCGTCCCCGGATCTGCCGGCCTCATGGGTGCCGCGCTCGACTTCGCTGACGCCTTCTTCCATGGCTGAAACGGCTTGCTTGGTCTCCGATTGGATCGCCTTGATCATCTCGCCGATTTCGCGGGTGGCCTTGGTGGTACGTTCTGCAAGGGCCCGCACCTCATCGGCGACCACCGCAAAGCCGCGGCCCTGTTCCCCGGCGCGGGCCGCCTCTATGGCCGCGTTCAGGGCCAGCAGATTGGTCTGGTCCGCTATGTCTTCGATGGTGCCGATTATCTGGCCGATTTGATCGGAACGCTGGCCGAGGTTTTCAACCGTGGTGGCGGTTGCGCTGACCCGTTCCGAAATGCGTCCCATCACCTGGATACTGTTTTGAATGATGCCGCTCCCTTTTGATGCCTCGTCCGATACGAGCCGGGCGCCGTCGGCGGCCATCTGGCAATTGCGGGCAATGTCCCCCGATGTCGCGGCCATTTCCTCCCCGGCTGTTGCTACCGCGCCGGCCTGGGCGGCAACCTGGTTCGCTCCTTCCGCCATCTCTTTCGAGTTTGCGTGTACCTCTGCGGCCGAAGCCGTAACATCCGCAACCGTGGCCGTGATCTTGCTGATGATTGCGGAAAGCGAATCGGCCATGCTGTCGAAGGATCTGCCGATGGCGCCAAGCTCATCCTTTCCGGATAGCCTCAGCCGCCCGGTCAGGTCTCCTTGCGCCAGGGAACTGCTGGCATCGATCAAGGCCCTGGTGCCCGCCGACAATGAACGGATAACCAATAGTCCCACAAGTCCCGAACCGATAATTGCAATGATTACCAAGCCGATAACCAGCCCCATGGTCATTTGATAGTGATGCATGGCCTGGTTGTAAAACTTTTGCGTATCATTGCCTTCGTATTCCTTGATCAATGTCGCAGCGGCGTCTGCCGGCTTGAAGAGCGGATTGAGCTTGGTAAGGGTCAAGGCCGTGGCTTCGGCAAACTTGCCGGCCAGGATGGCTTCGCGCACCGGATTGAGACCTTCCTTGACAAAGGTTTCCCACTTGGCGGCAAAATCCGCTGCCAGCTTTTGCTCTTCGGGGTCCATTTTTGCGGCTGTTACCTCTTTCCAGATGCTTGCTATCTCTTCGGTGTTTTTGACTACCAGATCGGTATGCACCGTGAGATCGTGGTCGTGCAGTTTCAGAATTTCAGGGTTTGCAGGGTCATGCTGCAAGGCCAGTAACAGCAGGATGCGATTATTACGCATCAACTCTGAAACACGCCCGATCTTCTGACTGATGGCCATATTCTCCTGGTAGATTCTCCGGATCCCCTGGTTGCTGTCTCGCATCCCGATAAGGCCGAAGATTCCGGTGAGTGTAATGAATATCCACCCCCCCAGGAGAATCATCTGAATTTTTCTTTTGATGGTCATATGGCACCTCATGATTTAATCTGTTTATTTTTTGGACAGTTAACATATATTCTAATATTTATACACCATTTATTTGCATACAAAATATCGGGACTTTAAACTTGCTAAAGATCATTTAATAGTTATTGTTGAATTAATCACGGGTTTTAAGAAAATATCGCAATTATTCACATGTTAGGGTAATTTGTCTTGACGGAAGTTCCAGTGCGGTGAAGCCGGATACAAATATTATTTATCATTCATGTATGCGGATGCTGGGGGATATTTTGAAAAACAGCTCAATTCACGGAAATAATTCTGCATTCTGGCATGGGCCTTGGTTCCTGGCCGGGGTAACCCTGATTCTCGGCTTTTTGTTGAGTTTCAAGGTGGCGCTCATCGATGCCGATCATCACCGGAATGACGCCAGAAACAAGGCCATCAGCGAGCTGGCAGCAATCAGGGCCAGGTTGGAAGCGGTTGCCAATTCCGTGTTCAGCGCCTCCTCCGGCCTTGTCCATGTCATCAATTACCAGGGCGGAATCAGCCCGGATCTCTTTAATGCCCTTGCCTCCCAGACCATAAAAGCAAACCCCCATATTCGCATCATTGCGCTTGCCCCGGATAATAGAGTCACCATGATCTACCCCATTGCCGGCAACGAGGCTGTACTCGGACTTCGGTACCAGACCGTGCCGGAACAGTACAAGGACATTGAGCAGGCCATGGAGTCCGGGGTCCCCGTCCTTTCCGGACCGGTAAGGCTGGTGCAGGGAAGAATGAGCTTTGTTCTGCGTTCACCTGTTTTCACCAGCAAGGACGTACCACGGGGGAAAAAAACCAGATATTGGGGAGTCACCTCCGTTGTCGCCGGTGTGTCCGACATTATCGAGGCAGGAGGGGTTAATTCGTCGAAAGGGTTGGAGATCGGTCTGCGCCAGGGAGATAAAGGTGCCACTCCGAACCGGATGATCTGGGGTGATGAAAATATCTTCAACCGGGAGCCAGTGAGCATGACGGTCACCATCCCGGGCGGGGCATGGCAGATTGCCGCTGTCCAAAGGGGTGGGTGGCCACCTGTAACAGCCACTTCTTCACCGCTATTGTATGTGGGCTTTCTCAACAGCATTCTTATGGCCGGTTTCGTCTGGGTACTTGCCTTGCGCCACCTTCGCGTGCAAGGGGAGAACCGCGGGCTGCTGAGGGAAATCGAGGAAAGGACCAGGGCTGAAGAAAAGCTGCGCCTTTCCCAACAAAAATACCTCAACATATTCAACATGATGCCGGATATGGTCGGCATCACCAGGCTGGTCGACGGCAAGCTGATGGAGGTGAACAGGGGGTTTGAGGTCTGGACCGGCTGGCAGGCAAGCGAAGCCGTCGGCCGCACCTCCATCGAGCTCGGCTTGTGGGACGAGGGAACAAGGGCAAAGGCCGTGGCGATAGTCAGGGAGACCGGGCGGCTGGAGAATTTTCTATTTGTGCTCGGCACAAAATCCGGCGCCAAGCGCAACGCCTTGATGTATCTGACCACCATAGATGTGGCAGGGGAAGAATGTCTCTATTTCATGGCCCACGATATCACCACCCTGACGCAGGCCCAGACCTTCCTGGAAAACGAGCGCAGCCGGTTGCGCATCCTGCTGCAGACCATGCCGGCCCTGGTCTGGATGAAGGACCCAGAAGGCCGTTACCTTGCCTGCAACTCCCGTTTCGAACGTTTTTTCGGTGCCCGGGAAGCAGAGATTCTCGGCAAGACTGATTACGATTTCGTCGATGCCCAACTGGCCGGTTTTTTCCGTGAACACGACCTCAAGGCCATGGCCGCCGGCAAGCCGAGCATCAATGAGGAGTGGATTACCTACGCGGATGACGGCCATCGCGAACTGCTGGAGACCATCAAGACGCCGGTCCATGATGCCGATGGGAATCTGATCGGCGTTCTCGGTATTGCCCGGGATATCACGGAACACCGGCAAACCGAGGAAGAGCTGAAGAACGAACGGATACGTTTCAGTAACCTGGTGGATTCGGTGGACGGCATAGTCTGGGAGGCGGATGCCGAAACATTCGTCTTTACCTACGTCAGCCAGCAGGCCGAACGCCTGTTGGGCTATTCGCCCGAGGAGTGGTATTGTCCCGATTTCTGGACCACACACATGCACCCAGAGGACAGGGAGTGGGTTGAAAAATATTGTGCGGAACGGACCATGCAGCTTCAGGACCATGATTTCGAGTACCGCATGATTGCCCGCAACGGCGACACGGTCTGGCTGCACGACATTGTCGCGGTCGTCGAAGAGCATGGCCGCCCACGCTGGTTGCGCGGGATCATGGTGGACACCACCGGCAAAAAGCTTGAAGAGGAAGAGAAATTGAAGCTGGAAGCCCAGCTGCGCCAGGCCCAGAAGATGGAGGCCATCGGCCGGCTGGCCGGCGGCGTTGCCCATGACTTCAACAACAAGCTGGCGGTCATCCTCGGGTATGCCGAGATGGCCAGCCGGGCGGGCAGCGCCTCGGAACGCTACCGGGACTACCTCGGCCAGATCATCAAGGCTGCCGATCAGTCGCGGGAGATCACGCGGCAGTTGCTGGCGTTTTCCCGGCAGGAGGTAATCTCTCCCCGCGTTATCGACCTGAATGACGTGGTAAGGGACTCCCAGAAGGGATTGTGCCGTTTCATCGGCGAAGATGTCCGCTTCGAGTTCAAGTTGGCTCCAAAGTTGTGGGCGATCAATATGGATCCTACCCAGATCGATCAGATCATCATGAACCTTGTGGTCAACGCCCGCGATGCCATGGAGAACGGCGGCCTGCTGACCATTGAGACGGAAAATGTCTCGTTTGGCAAGCCTGGCGCGGTCCTGCCCCCCGAAATGCCTGCCGGCGATTATGTGCGGCTGACTGTCAGCGATACCGGTTGCGGCATGGACAGGGAAACCCTGCAGCATATCTTCGAGCCATTTTACACAACCAAGGAAGCGGGCAAAGGTACGGGACTCGGACTTGCGACCATCTACGGCATTGTCACCCAGAACAGTGGATTTATAAATGTCCGCAGTGAACCCGAAATCGGCACTACCTTTGAAATCTGTTTTCCGCGCTGCAATGATCCGGCATCGATCCCGGAGTTGACTGAGCCGACGATGCAATTTGCCCGTCATGCCACAATCCTGCTGGTTGAGGACGATGCGGCGGTACGTGACATCACTGCGGAAATATTGCAGGAAGTCGGCTACGACATCCTGATTGCGGCAACTCCGCAACAGGCAATGGAACTTGTTGCCGAGAGCCGGATAGCCGTGGATCTGCTGCTGACCGACGTTATCATGCCGGATATGAACGGCAGGGAACTGTCACACCGGATCACTGGTCTGTGGCCGGATATGAAGGTGCTTTTCATGTCCGGTTATACCTCCGATATCATCGACCAGAAGGGAATTGTCGCGGAGGGCCTGCATTTCATTCAAAAACCATTCGACAGGGCCTCGCTGCTCAACAAGATTATTGCCATTCTGGATGACGGGGCCAAGTGACCATCACCTCGGCTTGCCGCGCCCTCCAATGCCAAATCCCCGCCGTCTTAACCCCCTCGTTGTTTTGAAACCGGAATAATACTGACCGGTTGCCCGTAGCTCTCCAGAAAAAAACAGCCGCAAATTTTTGCCAAACTCCGTATGTTCACCCCCTTGATCTTCCACTAAATCGTGGCAAACTATAAAAATTATTAATTATATATTGCAAATTATAATTGTGGCGCCGTAATACGCCATGATCCTTTGAGAACAAAAACATCACGGTGCAAACAACAAAAGGGGGTAACTGATAATGGAAAGAGTTGGTGACATAGATTTCACATCACTTCGTATCGGCAAGAAATTCCAGCCTTCGCCGGTCGCCTGGGAAGACCAGGTGCTGTATTTCCTGTTGCTCGACCGTTTTTCCGATGACCAGGAACAGGGGTACAGGGGTAACGACAGGAAGCAGGTTACCGGTGGCCATACTCCTCCTTACGACCCGGCCATCGATAACGGCAACGCAGTGACCAACCAGGCCGATGCGGCAGCCTGGCGCCAGGCCGGCGGGGGATGGTGCGGCGGCAATCTACATGGCCTCACCAGCAAGATCGGCTACCTGAAGCGTCTGGGGGTGACAGCCCTCTGGCTCAGTCCGATCTTCAAGCAGGTCGCTTTCCAGCCGACCTATCACGGCTACGGTATCCAGGATTTTCTCTCGGTGGACCCGCATTTCGGCAGCATATCCGATCTCCGCAAGATGGTACAAACCGCACATGCCAATGGCATCTACGTCATTCTCGACATTATCCTCAACCATAGCGGCAACGTCTTCACCTATGCCGTGGAGAATGGCGAACCTCCCTGGCGCGGCTGGACTTACCAGGTAGCGGGATTCAACGACAAGCATGGTAAGGCGAGCCTGCCATTTGTGGGTTATGCGCAGAACCCGTTGCCAATGGACCGGGATGACGCGATCTGGCCAAGGGAGTTCCAGGACCCAGCCAATTTTACCCAAAAAGGCCGGATCAAGAGTTGGGACAATGATCCGGAGTTCCGGGAAGGGGATTTCTTCGATCTCAAGGACATCAACCACGGTTGCGGTACAGACAGCAACTACAGCCCGTCTCCGGCGCTGCTCAACCTTTGCGAGGTCTACAAATACTGGATCGCCGTTGCCGACATCGACGGTTACCGCATCGACACGGTAAAGCACATGGACATCGGGGCCACGCGCTTCTTTGCCTCGGCCATCAAGGAGTTTGCCCAGACCATCGGCAAGGAGAACTTCTTCCTGGTGGGCGAGATCACCGGCGGCAGGGAACGGGCCTTCGACACCCTGGAGGCCACCGGCCTGGATGCGGCCCTGGGCATCGACGATGTGCAGCCCAAGTTGGAAGGGCTGATCAAGGGCAAGACCAATCCGGAGGAGTATTTTAACCTGTTTCGCAACTCGCTGCTTGTAGGGAAAGAGTCCCATGTCTGGTTCAAAAACAAGGTGGTGACCATGATCAACGACCATGATCAGGTTTGCAAGGGAGAGCACAAGGCCCGCTTTTGCGCAACCGGCGACGGCGGCAAGCTGGCCTTGGGCGCCCTGGCCCTCAACGCCATGACCCTCGGCATCCCCTGCATCTACTACGGCACCGAGCAGCGTTTCGACGGCCGGGGTGACGGAGACGGGGCCGACCGTTACATCCGCGAAGCCATGTTCGGGGGCGGTTTCGGTGCCTTCCGCTCCAAGGGGCGCCATTTCTTCGATGAGGGTAGCGATCTGTTCCATGAGTTGTCCGAGATCCTGAGGCTCAGGGATAAAAAGCTCCCATTGCGCCGTGGGCGGCAGTACCTGCGGGAGGTCTCCGGCGACGGAGTCAATTTCGGGCTGCCCCGGGTCCTGGGCGGGCGCATGCTGTCCGTTGTGGCCTGGTCGCGGATTCTCGATAAAACGGAGATGGTGCTTGCCATCAATACCGATCCGGACATGGCGCGTAAGGCCTGGGTGCTGGTGGATGCCGGGCTTCATCCCGCCGGAAGCAGGTTGAAGTGCGTCTATTCGACACATCATGCCGATGAAGGCACGCTGGCCCTGACGGTGCAGAAAAAAGGGGCTGCCGGTGATATCGCCGCCATAGAGTTGGAGGTGCCGGCAGCCGGATTTGTTGTGCTGGAGTAAAGCTGCGGAAACAGAGAGCGGAATCGGGAAAGGGGGGATGATTAAGCAATAATGTTCCCAAGGGGTCATCCAATTTTTTACAACAACAAATCGAGGAGGTTGAACAATGTTGCGGATCAGTAAAGTTATTGTAGCGTCATGCATCCTGTTGGCGGCGGTTGCGGTTACGGCCACCGCGGCCCAATTATCCCAGAAAGAGCTGCTGGGCAAGATGATTTACAAAGATAAAAATCTGTCCCTTAACAGCAACCAGGCCTGCAGTTCCTGCCACACCGGCAGCGTCGGCTGGACCGGCCCGAACTCAGATGTCAATGCCAGCGGCGCCGTCTATGAAGGGTCCATACCGGGCAGCTTTGGTGATCGTAAGCCGCCAAGTGCGGCCTATGCGACCCAGAGCCCGCTATTCAGCGTGCAGACCCAGGCCGGAGCACAGCTGTTCGTTGGCGGCAATTTCTGGGATGGCCGCGCAACAGGATGGAAATTGGGCAATCCGGCTGCCGACCAGGCCCAGGGGCCGTTCCTCAATCCCAAGGAACAGGCACTACCGAATGCCGCTGCCGTCGTGTCCAAGGTTTGCAGCTCCACCTATGGGGATCTGTTCGTGGCCGTCTGGGGCAGCACGGCCTGCGACGGGTCCGACATCGCACTGGCCTATGACAAGATTGGGCTGAGCATTGCCGCCTATGAGGCGTCGCAAGAGGTGAACCAGTTCAGCTCGAAGTTTGATGCCGATAAGGGCAGGAAGTGCCTGACCAACCAGGAGACCCACGGCGCTGCCCTGTTCATGGGCAAGGCCAAATGCCATCTCTGCCATGTTGGCAGCGGCAAGATGCCGTTATTTACCGATTTTACCTTTGACAACTTGGGGATTCCCAAGAACCCGGAAAATCCGGCGACAATTGCCGATCCCACCTTTGTCGATCCCGGCCTGGGCGGCTTTCTGCGCAATTTGGCCGCTAACGATGACTGGCGCAAGTTGACGTACGTCACCAACGTCAGTGCTCTCGAATCTAAACAGCTGGAGCAGCTTGCCGTTGCCAACGAAGGCAAACACAAGGTACCGACCCTGCGCAACGTGGATAAGCGGCCGGATGCTTCCTTTGTCAAGGGCTACGGCCACAACGGCTATTTCAAGAGCCTGGAGCGGATTGTTCACTTCTACAACACCAGGGATGTCCTGCCGGTCTGCGCCGCCACGGACCTGCCGCTTACCGATGAATATGCCCAGGCAAACAACTGTTGGCCTGCTGCCGAAAATCCCAACAACATCAACATGCAGGAGGTGGGGAACCTGGGGCTCAGCAGCGCCGAGGAGGCTGCACTCGTTGCATTCATGAAGACGTTGACCGACGGCTATAAACCCAAATAGACCTGGATCAGGAGGATGTCTGGCGCTCGGCCTTCATGGCTGCTTTTGCATTCATGAAGGCCGGGTAGCTGAATAAATTACATCACGCCCAAATGCTTGCTTTTACCAAGGAGTCATCCGCATATGGCACCAGGCAGCGCCCAAATACTAGTCATCATCAATAGCTTGATCCGACAAGAGGATATAAGGCGATCCATCGTCTATTGGTATAAGAAGCCGCTTGGGGAGGGAGAGGAGATCAGAATCGGGCCGCAGACCATGGCTATGCCGTTTGAGGGGACGATAGTGTTCGTTGATCTTGCGCCGGGCGCCAATTGGGCGCACCCATGCCTTTATCTGCTGATCGATTCCCAAAGCCTTGAAGCAAGGGTTGTCGAAGCCTCTTTTCCCCCAGGCATCGATCAATCCGACGAGAATTACATCCCTATCCTCCGTTATGGAGAAAAACCTGAGCACGAGCGCTGTCACAGCGCATTTGATAAATGAGCCGTTATTGAAAGGAGACTAGCATGAAACTGGCTGATGCGATCAGATCACAAATTGTGGATGACGCCCTGAAGAGTGCCCGTAAACTGAATATTGACAAACACGCCAATCTTCATCTCCACGACGAAGTGCTTGCGGTCGGAGCGAAGCTTATGGCAGCCGGCCTTGAGGTGCCCATCGAGCGCGAGACAGCGCTGGTCTTCGTTGACCTTGCCCCGGCCTACAACTGGGTTCATCCCTGTGAGTACCATCTTTATGACGCCAAGACGGCACAACGGTACCAGAAAATCCCGGCCTCCTTGCCGCCAACGATTCTTGCTCTTGACCGGGAGGCGACAACGGCCTTCCATATGCCGGTCAAGTCGGGTTTTCCCCGAAAAAATGTTCCCACCGTTAAGAAGCCTGATCTGTCAATGGCAAAGTCTCTTAGCTCTGCACCGGGGGAACGCTACGCGATCCTGTTCGCGGGAAAGGCAGAAGAGCGGCATACGAACGATCTTGAGTTTCTGTACCGGACACTCATCGATGTCTATGGTTTTAACGCGGCCAATATTCATGTTCTGAATCACGATGGTACGGTGAACTACTTCCTGGGCAACAACACGTCTAGCACCATCGGGGCCAATCTGGGCAATTGGCCCGGCGACAATACCGCGTACAGGATGGTTGTGACCGACCAGGGAACCAGGGCAGGTTTTCAGGCGGCTTTCAACGCCATAGCCGGCCAGATCAGGCCGGAGGACTTCCTGTTCATCCATACCAATAATCATGGCGGCGGCCCCTGCGACAGCGGCATAAACGATTACTGCCTGTTCGTCTATGATGCGGTCGGTACGAACTGGACCCCTTATTATGTGGACGATTTCATTGCCGACCTCGGTGTCCTGCCGCATTTCGAGGTGCTGATGGTCATGATGGAACAGTGCCGGTCGGGAGGATTCACCAATCCTATCATCAATAGCGGCCTTGCCACATGGACCCATGTCTGCACCGCCGTAACAGCGGACGACTACTCGCTGGGGGACTCCGACAACGACGGTTTCGATCACTTTGCCAAGCATTGGATCGCAGGGGTCTGCGGCCATAATCCCGACGGTACCGCACTGGGACAGGCGGTGGATACCAATAACGATGGCCGTATCTCGGCAACCGAGGCCTTTGCTTATGCCAATTCGGTACGTATTTATAACGGGGCGGTCTTCAGAACCTGCTCTACGCCAGGCATGGCCACCTGCCACAGCTGCGGCGGCACGGGCGGCCATTCGTTGCGGCTGGGTGACACTCCGACCTCTTCCGCTGCTCCGGCAGGATATGGTGACTACATCTTTCTTGGCCTGCCTGCCCATGATCTCTACCTGCGCGACAACCTGCAGGATCACGGTCGTGAGCCGCTGGTCGATGGCGGTATCTCGTGCAGCCCGGACATTATCGTCTTCAATCAGGAACTGCTCGACCCGGAAGCGGAATTGGGCACGCCATCGGCGCAGCAGAGCGATTCCCTGGGAAGCACGGTCGAATACGGGCAGGACAATTTCATCTATCTGAGGGTCCAGAACCGCGGCACCCAGGCAACGAGCGGGACGGCAAGGCTGTTCTGGGCCGATCCGTCGGTACTCCCCACGCCCAACTCCTGGACGGAAATCACCGATCCGGCAAATCCGTTTGCCATCCCGGCCATCAATCCGCAGGAGATGAAGGTCGTCGGCCCGGTAGTATGGAAGCAAGCGGATATTCCCCCTATCCCTGCCGGCAAGGACAGGGGGCATTATTGCTTCATCGGGCTGATCAACAGCGGCAATGACCCGGCGCCGGATCCGGCAACCATCCATTCCATCGGCGACTACTACAACTTTATCCGGCAGAGCAATAACGCTACCTGGAAAAACTTCGATGTAACAAATATTTTCAAAGATTCTCTGACGAATATGAGTTTCGCGATCCAGGGTTGGCCCAGGGTCAAGCTGTCCGCCGACCTGATGATCGATCTTTCCCAACTACCGGGTAACATGCAGGTGACCCTGCGGATTCTGAAGCGTTTAAGCGCCACTGCTACGCTGGAAAACGCCCAGTTGATCAAGGATTCGGCAACCCACCAGAAATTCGGCCTGATTGCCGGCAAGCAGACTTATTTGCGCGGGATGAACCTGAAGGCTTCCGACAACTGCCAGGCCACGCTTGAGATCATCGCACCGCCGCAGGTTGCCGACGGCAACTACCGTCTGGCTGCCGCCGAGTTTATAGATGGGAAGGAAATGGGACGGGTGACGCGCCTGCTGGCGGTCGGAGACCATCCTTTTATGGGGAACAGCAGGACACTTGAGGTCCACTTGGCAAACTGCGAGTGGGCAGCCAAGACCAGCAAACGCAACAAGGTGGCATACCAGGGGGTGGAACGGGCCTTGAAACAGGGCTACAATGGTTGCCGCTTCTGTCTGCCGGAATACGACACGGATTAGCAGGCTGTTAAAGCGGGAAACCGCACCAGGGTTCTCCATTCCAAAAGGGGGACCCTGGTGCAAAGCTCGATTCAGTGGTTTTGCTAATCCTTGCGGAACATGTTCCACTTCAAGAGGTTGTTCAGCAATTGGTTGTTGTAGAAGGATTTTTCCTTCAGGCCCGCATAGGAGGCGGGATAATAGAGCAGGGTGATGGTCGCGTTTTCGATTTCCTCGGCCTGGCCGACTTCAAGCTCTTCGAGAACAACCGAGTAACGATGTTCGTTGTCGATAAATGTGTTGTCCACCAGGGGGAAATCGAATTGGTCCAGCCAGAATGCGGTCGTATCCTTTGCCGATTCCTTGTAGCATTGCACACAATTCTTTGTGGGACCGTTTTCCAGGCATTTCCATGATTCCACTTCAACGTGTATCTGGTGCCATTTCGGATACGCGTATCTGATCCGTATCTTGAAATGACGCGCAGAGTCTTTTATCTCGTTTCCTGCGGAATCCCTGAAGGCCAGCCTTTGCTCCTTGATAATGCAGCCCGTATCCCTGTTGGTCGCTTCGATTCGCGGCAGCCGCTCGGTCGGTTTGTATTTGGTATTGATCAGCTTCAGGGCCTGATCCTGTTTGGAAAGTGGCATTCTGATGGTCTGCGCCACATCCTCCAAAACTTCCCGCTGCTTTCTTGCCACTCGCCTGGCAATACTCATCAACTCACGCAGTTCGGTATCGTATCTGGATAATTCGCTGTTGATCCGTTCGATTTCCCGCGCTGCTGCCTCGCGTAAACTTCTAACTTCCGCCGGCAGCTTAAGTGGTGACGAACTGGCACTTGACTGGCTTTGCAATGGGGCGTCATTACCCTGAACAGCTTCATCCTGCTCGGTTGCGGAGTGCTGGCTGGCAGGTGGTGGAATGTTTGTCCCCTGCTGCCGGTAATAGTTGGCGAGCGTGCTCTGTGCCTGTTTGACGGCAAGCCTCAGCCTGTTCACATCATCCATGTTGGCGGCCAAGGCCTCGTTCAATTGCCTCTTTGCCCTGCGCAATTCAATGCTTTGACCGATGATCTCCATCAATAAGTGTCTGAACAGGGGCTTCATATCGAGAGATTCGTGAAAATTTCTCGACAGGAGTTCCAGGCTCAAGCGCATTTCCTTGATCTTGCCAATGCCTGCCTGACTCTTGCTCTGGTCCCCTATGAACGATTCGAGGATCTTGCTGAACATGTCCTTGCGCAGGGTGTTTTCCGCCGTTTCCTTGTCGCTCAGCAATTGGGTGTATAATTTGATATTGTTTTCCGTTTCCTGTTTCTTGGACACATTGTAATTGAACAGGAATCCAAGCATGCCCATGACGAGCGGAAGTGAAATTTTTGCCAGCACATCCAGCTTGTCCCATAGATCCTTAATGGGTTTATTGGACTGTGGCCTTTGTTGTTGCTTGAATTCCGGCTGGCCGTTGTTATTGTCAGGATCGCACATCGCTTGCCTCCTGAGGTGCGGCAGTTTTGAAAAATTAGCAAATATTACTTAAAACTGTAACTATTCATAATCACTTGTCAAGTCGCAGCGGATATACCTGTATCGTCGTTGTTGATTCAGTTGGAAAGAAGGAGCCGATCCTGATCAAACGAATGGATTTCCATATAGATGTTTTTTGACAAACAGTGTTTGTCAGATTAGTATGGCTATTAATGATCGTGATTTCCCAGCGGGTGGCAAAAGTGACCATGCAGGCAAAAATACAACATCCCCTGATATCCCTTCTCAAGGAACGTGAATTGTGGCTGATGCGCCGGGTTAGGGACTACGCCATGGAGCGGGATTACACGCGCTATACCTCCACTCTGGAGGAAGCCTGGCGGGTTTCCATCGTTGGCCTGACCGATTCCATTGCCGCGGCTATGGATATCTCGGAAGAGCCGTGGGAGTTGGGGCCTGACGACAACTTTATCTCCGACCCGGTGGCGGCCTTTGGCGTATTTGAGGCGCAAAAGCACCGTTCGCGAGGCATCACCCTGGAAATGTTCATGGGGCTGATGAAGTACTATCGTCAGGCCTACTTGGATTTGATCGATATATCGTTTCCCATTGTTCAAGATGAGGATTGTACTGACAGGGATCGATTTGCCCGATTCGTGGAACGTGTTTTCGACCGGATAGAAATCGCTTTTTGTGCCGAATGGAGCCGCAAAGAGACCGTCAATAGCGCTGTCGATGAGCTGCAGACCGCCAACCGCCAGATTACCAACGAAAAGAACAAATTCCTGACGATCTTCGAGAGCCTTCCGATTGCGGTCTTCGTGCTGGACGACCAGGGGCATATCGTCCACATGAACCAGGCAGGGGCGCAACTGATCGATCAATCCGCCACTTCGGGCGGCCATTACTATTCCTGCCCCGAGGAGCGGATACCTTTTCCCTGGCTCGCGGACGAGTTGTCCCGGTTCCGAGAGAGCGGTGATGAAATGCAGTCCGAATACAGGATCATGCCTGCGACCGGCAATGAATGTTGGGTGCTGGCCAGGTTCCGGCTCGTGCAGGACATCAGTTTTAAATTCGCCGGAACCCTGGTCATATTCGAGGACATCACCGAACGGAAGATGGCGGAAGAAATGCGCATGCGGATGGGCAAGCTCGAATCGATCGGCATACTTGCCGCCGGCATTGCCCATGACTTCAACAATATGCTCTCGGTGATCGTGAACAATGTCTGGCTGGCAAAAAAGAGACTTAACAAGGAGAGTCTGGCATACCAGGATCTGGAAGAGGCCGAGGAATCCATGCAACAGGCAATTGAGTTGTGCAATCGGTTTCTTACCTTTTCCAAGGGCGGAGAGCCTTTCAGGCGGCTGACCAGCGTTTCCAGGATTGTGGAGGAATCCTCGGCATTTTTGGCCGATTATCAGGATATTGTCTGCAAAGAGGAGATTGCCGATGACATTCTGCCGGTCATGGTTGATGAACGGCAGATTGTGCTGGCCATGCGGAGCTTGTTTTTAAACGCACTTGAGGCGATGCCCAATGGCGGAACCATCACAGTTGCCGCTAAAAACCTGGATCTCGCGGCAATCAATAGCTTGAATCTTGGGGCTGGTAAATATGTCGAGATTGCCGTTGCAGACCAGGGGGTCGGCATCCCTGTCGCGAATCAGTCGAAAATATTCGATCCCTACTATTCCACCAAGGATTTTTGTTCACAAAAGGGTCTGGGGATGGGGCTGGCGATTTGCCATTCCCTCATCAGAAAACATGGCGGGCATATCGTTGTCGAGTCGGAGCCGGGAAAGGGGACAACCATGCGTCTCTATCTGCCAACCGTGTAATGGCCCCTGACCGGCCGATCCGGACGGCGCTTAAAATCTGCGGTTGCAACAACGGAGGGTTAACATGATCGATACCTGCAAGATACTGATTCTCTGTGTTGACGATGAAAAGAACGTCCTCAGGTCACTGGAGCGGATTTTTCTGGACCAGGAAGGTTATGAAGTCGTGACCGCCATTTCCGGGGCCGAGGCACTGAATATCATGGAACACCAAGGGCCATTCCGGATTGTTATCTCCGATTACCGCATGCCGGTGATGAACGGCCTGGACTTTCTCAGGGCAGTGCAGGGACGTTGGCCCGACACCATCCGCATCGTGCTCTCGGGATATGCGGACTCCGCCGAGATCAAGGCAGCTCTCAATGATGGGCTTGTTTACAAGTTGTTGGCCAAGCCGTGGAACGCCGAAGAACTGTTGGCTACCATTGACGGTGCCGTGGAAATATGCAATTTGCGCAACAAGGATTCCCTTCCCGGGCCAATAACGGAGCATCCGGTTCCGAAGGAGTCATGACCATGGACAGCCGTGGCAAGATAGTAATTGTCGATGACGACGTTCAGGTAAGAGAGAGTCTGCATGGATTCATAGCCGAGAGCGGCTATGAGGCCTACGGTTTTGATAATGCTTGCGAAGCCCTGTTGTTTCTTGTTGACCAGGATGTCGATCTCGTTCTGACCGATATTCGGATGCCCGGAATGGATGGCATGGAACTGCTGGAAAGGGCGTTGGCCGTCAAGCCTGATATCCCGATAATCCTCATAACGGCCTTTGCGGATATCGACTTGACCGTTGCGGCCATCAAGAAAGGCGCCTTTGATTTTATTTTCAAGCCCTATGATCCGGCCCACTTATTGAAAGCCCTTGAAAAAGGTGTTACCTACCGCCGTCTGCGGCTGTCCGAATTGCACTACCGGGAGGATCTGGAACGGGCAGTGGAGGAGCGGACCCTTGAGTTGAAGAAGGCCCATGAATTGTTGCTCCAGAGCGAAAAAATGGCCCTTGTCGGACAGATCGCGGCGGGGATTGCCCATGAAATCAATAACCCGGTGGGCTTTATTTCAAGTAACCTGGAATCGCTGAACAAATACACGGAGCGGCTTCTGACCTTCCTCGCGACTCAATCGGAATCGCTCGGCAGATACTGCCCTGTCGAAGAACTTGCCCGGATTGGGGAGCTGAGAAAGAATGGCCGCATCGACAGGCTTGCCGAAGAAGTGCCGGCAATGGTGCGGGAATCGCTGGAGGGTGTTGAAAGGATCAAGGAGATTGTCAGGAACCTGAAGGGGTTTTCCCGTGCGGACAACAACGAATTTGTCATGGCCAGCATCAATGAAACCTTATCCCAGGCCCTCAACATCGTCAGAAACGAACTCAAGTATGTGGCGACAATGGTTACCGATTATGGCGATATTCCTCTCACTAAATGCCTTCCCAATCAGCTTACCCAGGTATTCATGAATTTGCTGGTCAATGCCGCCCAAGCCATCCAAGGCCAGGGCGAGATAGGTATCCGGACTTGGCAGGAAGATGGGAAAATCCGTATTGCCATCAGCGATACTGGGTGCGGGATTCCGGATGAGATCAAGAAGCGGATTTTCGAGCCTTTTTTCACGACCAAGGAGGTGGGGAAGGGTACCGGATTGGGATTGCCGATCAGTTATGACATCGTCCAGAAGCACTCCGGCCGGATAACGGTGGAGAGCTCGACCGGCAAGGGAACGACCTTTACGGTCGAATTGCCGGTCGTCACATGATGGCCCCTGGGTTTTCGCTGTCTTTTTTCCGACAAAAATCTCCCGACACTGCCCTGGAAGCAGGGGGTACCTTGAAACAATCCGTTCAATGCGAGATGATGAAAAAACTTTGTTCGCGATTATGGCGGCAATTATCTGCCGCTCACCGTCAATTCTTTGTACGGCCAGTCCTGCATGCCGTCTTCGAGAATGAATAGCCTCTTCTCGTCAATCCCTTTCTTCTTCAGATAGTCATAGGCGTTCTTGGCGCCGTTACCGCCCCTGGGGCAGACGACAACCACATCGTTTTGGCTTTTGGTCAGCAGTGGCAAGACCTTGTCCAGTTTCTGCCGCTCTTCTTGTGTCTTGACCGGAAAGGCGTTTGTCTCCAATGCCCCTTTGAAATGGTGCTTTTGGAAGTCTTCCGGCACCTGGATGTCAACAATTGCCATATCCTTTCCCTTTTCAAGCCATTGCTTGAACTGGTCGGCCTCGACGTAGTTATAGTTCCCTGCCATGGCTGTGACCACGCTTCCGAGAAGCAGCGTCACCAGTAGAATGATTCGTTTCATATTTATCCTCCGTAAGACGTTTTGGAGGTTTGATATATGCCCCATTCGCAATTTAGTCAAACGAGTAAAATCGATGGGTTGTCATGGATGTATCGTTAATATGAATATTAATATGTTTTAGCTGGATTACGGGTAACAGCGCTTTGCCGAAGTAGGCCCGTCTTCCGGCGTAAAACATTGCACATGGCAAAATCCGCCCATTGACATCGGCGGCCTCCGCTGTTATGTTACCATTTGATAACTCATCAAATGGTAACCTGTCCGTACCCGGCAACAATCGGATCAGGAGCCGGCAAAGGCTTTCCCATGGCAGATCTTACGTTGCGCCAGAGACAGACCCTCGAAATCATCACCAGCTACATCGAGAACAACGGTTATCCCCCTTCGCTCAGGGAGATTGCCGCTTCCCTGAACATCGCCGGCACCCGCGGCGTACTTGGGCACCTCGAAGCCCTTGAACGTAAGGGGTACCTGAAGAAGGACGCGGGCAGTTCCCGGGGGATTGCCCTGACCTCCAGTTTCAGTCAATCCGTAGCGCTTCCCATTGCCGGCACTGTCCGGGCCGGCCAGCTCCATGGGGCCATCGAGGATATTCAGGGTTATTTTGCCGTTGATAAGGCGCTGGTGAAAGGGGAGGGATGCTTCTGCTTGCGGGTCAAGGGAGATTCCATGATCGGTGCGGGTATTTTCAACGGCGACCTGGCCCTGGTGCGGCCCCAACCGGCCGCTGAAAACCGTGATACGGTGGTTGCCATGGTGGATGGGGAAGCAACCCTGAAGTGGTTCTTCCGCGAAAAGGACCACATCCGTCTGCAACCGGCCAACCCCAACATGGCGCCGATTATTGTCGGACCGGAGCGGGAGGTGTCCATCATCGGCAAGGTGATCGGCATCTACCGGCAGATGGAGTAGGCCGTGGAACGGATTAGGGAACCGATCCGCATCGCGACGATCTTCACGCCTGGCCGCCAGATCAAGCCGGTCTGGTTTGACTGGCAGCACCGCAAACACACTGTCCTGGAGACCACCTATTCCTGGAAAGAGCAGGTGGGGGATGCCTTTCTCGTGCACTTTGCGGTGACAGACGGTGAGGCCCTGTACGAGCTTATCTACAATACCTGCGACCAGAGCTGGATCTTGAACGGGATTGAAGCTAAGTGATGGAGTTGCCGGAATTGATCACGCGCGATTCTTTTTAGCGCAGACGGTCTCTAGCATTCCGACCATGGAATTGAGCAGTCCGAGAAGTTCCGACTGCTTGTTCAGGTAATATGACGCAGCTGTCTGGCTGTTACTGCCGATGTGAACGCCAAAGACATCGACACTTCTCAAGCGGAATACCTCTTCATCTGTTTCGTCGTCTCCGAAATATATCGCCCGCTCCGCCCCGAATCGTTCCATGGCAGCCATGAGCGCCTCTCCCTTGGTGAAGGCCTCCATTGGCACAAGATTGACAACGAGCTTTCCGCCAATTCTTTTGGGGCTGGGTTCGAGTTTTTCTATGGCCGCGTCAATTAGCGCAAGAGCACCCTCCTGGTCGGTTGCTTTACGGTAATGGAGAGATAGGGACTCCCCCTTGAACTCGATCTCTATACCTGGAACGCCGGCGAGCAGTTCACTGAGCCGCTCCTGCCATGCGGTGCTGGATTGCACGAATTGTAAACTCGTGTTGGAGTATTCATTGGGCCATTCCGCACCATGGTTTCCGATTATCAGGTGCGGGTCGAACCCAAGGATCTTCTGGGCATCTTTACTTGACCTGCCGGTTATCACCGCAACCCTGGCATGGCTGGTAAGCCTGACAAGTACGGCCCTGACCGGTTCGGACACATTGGCGGAAGAATATTCTTCAACAATCGGTGCCAGGGTGCCGTCCAGGTCAAAGGCGAAGAGGGTGTCGGGGGCGATAAACTCGGCAAGTGCGACCATGCTGTTTGAAGTCAATAAATACGACGGTGTCATTTTTCTCTCCCTATGCGGGCCATGAGCCGCTCCCGCTGCCTGATGCGAGCCGCATCGATCAGCATGCGGCCGGCCCAGCGATAAACGTTGAAATCCCGCACCAGCGAGCGCATGCTCCGCATCCTCTCACGCTGCTCGAAAGAAGGCATGGTGAGCGCCTGGTACAGGGCCGTGGCGGTTTGTTCTATATGGTACGGGTTGACGATCAGCGCCTCATGCAACTCGTGGGCAGCGCCGGTGAACTGGCTGAGCACCAGCACCCCTTGTTCGTCGTCGCGGGCGGCCACATATTCCTTGGCCACCAGGTTCATGCCGTCGTGCAGGCTGGTTACCATGCAAACGTTAGCAGCCCGGTAATAGCGATTGACCAGCTCCGGCTCATGATGTTCGGCCTTCAGAATAATCGGCTGATAGGAGTCGGTCGAAAAGCGCTGGTTGATGCGGACGGCAAGGTTGCGCACCTGCGCTTCAAAGGCCTGGTAGTCTTCAAGGGCCGAGCGGGTGGGCGCCGCGATCTGGACGAAGGTGAAGCGGCCGATCATCTCCGGATGGATCTCAAGCAGCCGTTCAACCGCCCTGAAGCGCTCCAGGATTCCCTTGGTATAGTCCTGGCGGTCAACGCCGACCCCGATCAGGTGATCGGCAGGCAGGCTCAGCAACCCCATTATCTCGCTGCGGCAGACTTCGCAGGGCGGCATGGTGTCCTGCCAGGCCGGAGGCCATTGGATCGAGATCGGATAGCTTTCCACCAGAGTCAGGTTGCCGCCATGGGAAACGGTGGACGATTCATGTTCGATGCGGGTTTCCAGGTAGCGATCCACGGTTTCGAGAAAATTCTTGCAGTGAAATGGGGTATGGAATCCGAGAATCGTGCTGCCCAGCATCCCCTGGAGCAACTCCTCCCTCCATGGGCAGATGCCGAAGGATTCGGGGTTCGGCCAGGGGATATGCCAAAACGAGATCACTGTTGCCTTGGGCAACGCTTTTCTGATCATGCGCGGCAGGAGCGCAAAATGGTAATCCTGCACGAGCACAACGGGATCGTCGCTGCTTGATTCCTTTACGACCGCATCGGCGAAGCGCTGATTTATCGCCACGTATTGCTGCCAATCGCTGGAACGGAATATGGGGCGGACATGGGCGATATGGCAGAGGGGCCAGAGTCCTTCATTGGCAAAACCGTAATAATAGCCGGTCTCCTCCTCTTTCGTCAGCCAGATGCGGCGCAGGGTGTACTCAGGGTGGTCAGGGGGAACCGGAACCCGGTCATGGCTGTCAACTGTCTCGTGATCGGCAGTGCCGCTGCCATGGGCGATCCATGTGCCCGAACAGGCCCTCATGACCGGCTCCACTGCGGTGACCAGGCCGCTGGCCGGGCGGTGGATTTCTATTTTTCCCTGTACTTTTGAATGGATATACGGTTCCCGGTTGGAGACGACGATAATCCGTTCACCGGTCAGGTGCTGTTGGAGGAGCCGGCGCAGGGCATCCGGGTTCCAGGTGATGGTTGCGTCGTCGGCAAAGCGTCGTTCGGCGTCGATACTGCGCAGCAGCGCCCGCAGATCTCCCACCAGCGGTTGCAGTTCCGAACTGGCGGCCGGTTGGCTGAAAGGACGGAATATGCCTTCGCCCCGCAGCATCGAGCGCACCCCTTCCACCCAGCCTCTCCAACTGAGATGGGCCACCAGTACGGTTATCAGGGAAACAACCACCCCAAGTACCGCAAAGAGGATGATTACGTACTTCTGGGTATCGGTGCTTCGGCGTTCCACAAAGCTCATGTCATGGACAAGGATGAGTGAGCCGGTTTGTACCCCGGAAAAAAACACGGGACTGGTTGCAACGTGCAGCGACCCTTGGGGGAGCTGCAGTACGAAGCCGGCATTGGCATGGTCTGCCATCAGCGTGGAGCATGTGAGCGCATCGGGAAAGGTGGGGGTCTTATAGAGGAGTTTTCCCTTGCCATTGCAAAATCCCAGGGCAAACAGCCTTTCGTCCTGGATGGCCCGCAGAAAAAGGGCATTGATCTTTGCCCTGTCGCCCTGTACCACCAGTTCGGCCAATGGGTCGTGCAGGGTCCTGGCAATGAGCTGCGAGCGTATGTCCAGGTCTTTTACGAACCAATGCAGCGTCAATTTTCCCACCAGCGGCATCACCGCATAGGCTAGCAGGGCCATGGCGAGCATCAGGGGGATGACGAAACGGAGCGAAAGGCGTATTGAACGGAGCGTAACCATGAAGTCTCCAGACGGTGTTATAGGCAAATCCTGCTCTTATCCTACGAATGCAGCGGTTGTGGGGCGAGATGATCCGCGCCGAGGATGCGGGCCATGTGCCCCATCCCCTCCACAACATGGAAAAACTGTTCGTCCGACAATGCTTCAAGTCCTTTGACCAGCATGGCCTGGGCAACTTCAGGGGCGTTGGCGACCATCTCCTTCCCCAGTTCGGTGAGTTCTATCTCCACAGCCCTGCGGTCTTCCTTTGAACGTGTTCGCGTGACCATGCCCTTGGATTCAAGCCGGTCGAGGATTCCAACCACAGTGGCAGGGTGCAGATACATCTTGTGGGCCAAAGCGGAAACCCTTATGGGCGCTGCTTTTGCCAAGAGCTTCATGGCCCAGAGTTGGGTGCCGGTCAATCCGGTTGTTCTCTCGACATTTTTCGAATATTCGTTGATTGCCTGGAATACGCGCCTCAAATTATCGATGACCTCCGGAATCTCTTCTTTCTTTGCTCCCATACCATCTCCCAAAAAAGTCTTGACAAAACAATTTGCAACACAAATAATTGGTAATGCAAATTATATGTGATTTGCTGCTGTTTCGTCAAGGTTTGATTGTGTTAATTCAATGGTTGTGATACATAATTGACGCAAATAACAGTGAGTTATATCGAAAGTTTTGTTTTGGCAGCGAGTTGTGCTAAATTTCATACACTATGAACAACCTTCCCACCTTCCTTTCTTCCTTGCATGGAGCAAGCGGTGAAGGGGAGTCAACACATTCTATTTCAGTGGATAATCCAAAATGCAGAGAAAATTTGTTGAACAGCTCACCCTTGTAGCCAGTGTTACCAAGTGGACGGCCTATGCCACGATTGTCGGGATTTTAGTCGGGCTGGGTACGTCCGCCTTCCTGGAATCCCTTGCCTGGACCACAAAAATGTTCGGCAGTAATGCCAATTACTTCTACTTCCTGCCGCTGGCCCTGGTGGGCAGCAGTTTTCTGGTTCGCTGGCTGGCGCCGGACGCAGAGGGACACGGTACCGAGAAGGTGATCGAGGCTGTTCATAAACGCATGGGAAGAATCGCTTTCAGGGTGGTTCCGGTAAAGCTTGCGGCAACGGTCCTGACCCTTGCGGTCGGTGGCTCGGCTGGCAAGGAAGGTCCATGCGCCCAGATCGGCGCCGGCCTTGCCTCGGCCTTTGGCGGATTATTGCGACTTGATGACATTGACCGGCGCAAGCTTGTCATCTGCGGCATCAGCGCCGGGTTTGCCACGGTCTTCGGCACCCCCATAGCCGGGGCTCTGTTCGGAGTGGAAGTCCTGGTGCTGGGGCAGTTGTTGTATGACGTACTCTTTCCATCCTTCGTAGCCGGGGTTGTGGGTTATCACGTCGCTACGCTGCTGGGGGTGCAATACAGCCGGGAGGCCGCGCCGTTCATACCGCAAATGACAGGCATCAGCATGCTGGAAATGATCTTGCTTGGCATGTGGTGCGGCCTGGTGGCCTTGTTCCTCATTGAATCGATGAAATTTGCCCATATGGCTTTTGCCCGGCTGAATTGGCATTATTCCCTGAAGGCCTTGCTGGGCGGTGGTCTGCTTGTCTTGATCGGCGCGTTTCTTTCTCCTAGTTACCTGGGGCTGGGGCTCGATACGATTGACCAGGGGCTGAGAGGGAACCTCCTGCCTGTCGGCTCGGTATTCTGGAAGGGTATCGCCACTTCGATCACCCTTGGCTGCGGTGGCAGCGGCGGGGTTGTTACACCGATCTTTTACATCGGTACGGCAGCCGGTAATCTTCTGGCGCGATTCCTCCACGAACCTACTGCGGCTTTCTCGGCAATCGGCATGGTAGCTCTCCTGGCCGGTGCCGCCAATACCCCCATAGCGGCTTCGGTCATGGCCATTGAACTGTTCGGTTCGGCTATTGCTCCCAATGCCGCAGTGGCCTGCATGGTGAGCTTTCTCATCGTTGGTTACCGCAGCATCTATCCGAGCCAGGTTCTGGGCATGCAGAAAAGCACCTCTTTAAAAGTGTCCACCGGCAAAACACTCGCCGAATTCGATCATGCCGATATGGATCGAAGAAGTACGTCACTCCTGGGCTTTATCGAGAAGGGCGTGAACAAGGTGCATCATGTCAAAAAGGGTACAAGGCAGGACAAGCATGACGGCTAAAATCCGGGGCTTACGGATAATCTGACGCGCGGTCACGAGAGTAGTGGCCCCGCTTTACCGATGTGACTCAACAGATACCTAACACTATTCCCACCTGTCCTCCCCATTGAAGGGGAGGAACCTCAAATAATCCCCTTTTCCTTGGCGAGATGGTTTGGCGGGCTGTTCAATGGGCAGCCCCAATACCAGCGATTTCTTTTTAATTAACTCATCAAAGTATCCTTATTCTGGACTGTTACCGGCCTTTGTCGAGTTTGTAACTATCCAGAAATATTATAAAAATTGCTTAATGGGCAGAGTGTGGTAAACTGTCACCCATGCAATAATCGGCACCTATCATGGAGGTATTGTAATGGCTATGGAGGAAAATACAGATAAAGGGATGGTTGTCGGATTTACGAAGGCGGCTGTCTGGCGGCTCGACCTCGGTGCTACTCCAATGGACGGTGGGGGGACAAGTTTTCGGGTCTGGGCGCCCAAGGTTAAAGAACTATCCGTTTTGCTACTTTCCGGGAATGGCGACAGTGTGGTCCGGCTCCAAGAAGATGGTGAGGGCTATTTTGTCGGAACCATCGCCGGGGTAGGGGAGGGGGCCCGCTATTTCTACCAGTTCGATGACGGGACAGCGCGGCCCGATCCCGCATCCCGCTTCCAGCCGGAAGGGGTGCACGGCCCGTCCCAGGTGGTCAACCCAAATAGTTTCCCTTGGACCGACAGCGGATGGCAGGGCATCCCGCTCGACGCATATATCATCTACGAGCTGCACGTTGGAGCCTTCACCAGGGAGGGGACGTTCGATGCGGTCATCGCGCAGCTTGACTACCTGGCGGACCTTGGCGTAACGGCCCTGGAACTGATGCCGGTGGCCCAGTTCCCCGGGGAGAGGAACTGGGGCTACGACGGCGTCAACCCCTTTGCACCCCAGAACAGCTACGGCGGGCCCGACGGGCTGAAGAGACTGATCGACGCCTGTCATTCCAAGGGGCTGGCCGTGGTCCTGGATGTGGTCTACAACCACCTGGGACCGGAAGGCAACTACTTGCACGGCTTTGGTCCCTATTTCACCGACCGCTACCGCACCCCCTGGGGTGATGCGGTCAACTTCGACGGCCCCCACAGCGATCCGGTCCGTCACTACTTCATCTCCAACGCCCTTTACTGGATTACCGAATACCATATCGACGCCCTGCGGCTGGACGCTGTCCACGGCATCTACGATTTCGGCGCCAGGCATATCCTGCAGGAGCTGGCCGGGGCCGTTCATAGCCTGGGCGCGGCACTGGGGCGCCGGGTCTGCGTCATTGCCGAAAGCGACCTGAACGACGTCCGGCTGATCAATCCTCCCGAGTCTGGTGGCCATGGTCTGGATGCCCAGTGGAACGACGACTTTCACCATGCCCTGCGGACTCTCCTCACCGGCGACCAGGCCGGATACTACGGCGATTTCGGCCGGTTTTCCGATCTGGTCAAGGGGTTCATGGAAGGGTTTGTCCTGTCCGGCGGCTATTCCGCCTACAGGAAAAGGCGTCATGGCAGCTCCTCGGCTGGCCATGCCCCCGGCAAATTCGTGGTGTTCTCCCAGAACCATGATCAGGTGGGCAACCGGATGGCCGGCGAACGGCCCGGCGAACATCTCGATGCTCAACAACTCATGCTGGCTGCCGCAACCGTAATGCTTTCCCCCTATGTGCCGCTGCTCTTCATGGGAGAGGAGTATGGGGAAACCGCGCCGTTCCCCTATTTTGTCAGTCACGGGGATAGGGACCTGGTGGAGGCGGTCAGGCAAGGCCGCCAGCAAGAATTCGCCGCCTTCGCGGGCCAGGGAACCCCGCCGGACCCGCAGTCCGAATCCACCTTCCTTTCGGCAAAACTGAACCGGGAACAACGCCACCACGGCAACCACGGTGCCATTTTCAAATTTTATCGCGAACTTATAAGGTTGCGCAAGGAATGTGCCCCCTTTGCCAAGCTCAGCAGAGAGGATATGGAGGTGGTTGTCTGCGAGGAGGAACAGGTGCTGGCTGTCATCCGGAGGTCCGACAGGGGCCAGGTGTTCTGTCTGTTCAACTACAGCGACCAGGCCCGCGTGGTCCAGTCGTCACTGGCATGCGGCACGTTGCGTTTTCTGCTCGACTCCACCGGCAGCAAACCGCCGGACAGTTGCGTAACCGTGTACACCACCCGTCCGGAAACATTCCCGATCCTTGCCCCTTTCAGCGTCATTGTCTATAGAAAGGAATAGTTAATGGAACGATTCCTTTGCATACATGGCCACTTCTACCAGCCACCCCGCGAAAACCCCTGGCTGGAGGCCGTCGAGATCCAGGACTCGGCCTATCCCTATCATGACTGGAATGAACGGATAACCGCCGAATGTTATGCCCCCAACACCGCCTCCCGCAACCTGGATGGTGAAGGGCGCATCATGGGGATCATCAGCAACTATGCCCGCATCAGCTTCAATTTCGGCCCAACCCTGCTTTCCTGGATGGAAAAATCTTCGCCGGAAACCTACCGGGCCATACTGGCGGCGGACCAACAGAGCATTGCCTGGCGTTCCGGCCACGGGGCCGCCATGGCCCAGGTATACAACCATATCATCATGCCCCTGGCCAGTCTGCGAGACAAGCGGACCCAGGTGCATTGGGGCATAAGGGATTTCGAGCACCGCTTCCAGCGCTTTCCCGAGGGGATGTGGCTGGCGGAGACCGCGGTGGATATCGAAACCCTGGAAGTGCTTGCCGAGGCGGGTATTCGCTTCACCGTACTTGCCCCCCGCCAGGCGGGACGGGTCAGGCGGATCGGCTCCGGTGTGTGGCATGACGTCAGCGGCTCCCGTATCGATCCTTCGCGGGCCTATCTCTGCCGCCTTCCCTCCGGGCGGAGCATTTCCCTATTCTTTTACGATGGCCCTATTTCACAGGCTGTGGCCTTCGAGAAGCTGCTGGTCAGCGGAGAACAGTTCGCCGCCCGTCTGCTGTCCGGTTTTTCAAACCACCGCAGGCATTCTCAACTGGTGCACATTGCCACCGATGGCGAGACCTACGGCCATCACCATGCATTCGGCGAGATGGCCCTGGGACATGCCCTGAATCACATCGAAGGAAACGGCCTGGCGCGGTTGACCAACTATGGAGAATATCTTGAGTTGCATCCGGCCAGGCATGAAGTCCAGATCATTGAAAACAGCTCCTGGAGCTGCATACACGGCATCGAGCGCTGGAGAGGCGACTGTGGTTGCAACTCGGGCGGCAACAACGGCTGGAACCAGCAATGGCGGCGGCCGTTGCGGGACTCCCTGGATTGGCTCGGGGACCGATTGGCCGCCTGTTATGAGGGGGACCTGGCAGCTTACCTGAAAGACCCATGGCAAGCGCGCAATGAATATATCGATGTCATGCTGGACCGCTCCGAGGAAAATGTCGCCGCCTTTCTGCTCAGGCACTCCCTGCGCCCTTTGGATGAAGACGCAACCGTAACCGTACTCTGTCTGCTGGAGATGCAGCGCCATGCCCTGCTGATGTACACCAGCTGCGGTTGGTTTTTTGATGAGCTTTCCGGGCTGGAAACGGTGCAGATCCTCCAGTATGCCGGCCGGGCAATGCAGTTGGCTGAGAGATACTGCCTTCAGGGCATCGAGGAGGCCTTTCTGGAAAGGTTGGCCCTGGCCGGGAGCAACCTGCCGGAACATGAGAGCGGAGCCGACATTTACGTCAAGTTCGTCAAGCCCGCCATGATCAACCTGATCAAGGTTGGCGCCCACTACGCAGTCAGCTCAGTATTCGAGGAATACGGCGAAGAAGCCGAGATTTTCAGTTATCGAGCCTTCAGGGAAGATTTGCTGCAGTCCCGTTCGGGCCAGATGATGCTGGCCGTGGGCAGGGTATTCATCCGTTCCGCCATCACCCGCAAAGCGGATTGGATAAGTTTCTGCAACCTGTACTTCGGCGGCCATGCCTTGAATTGCGGTGTCCGTTCCTTTCTCGGCGAGGAGGCCTACCTGACCATGAAGGATGAGGTCGTATCCGCTTTCAAAGAAGGCGATTTTGCCGCGATTGTCAGGTTGATGGACCTCCATTTCGGCATGCACAACTACTCCCTCAAAGACCTGTTTCGGGACGAACAGCGCCATGTCCTGCAACTGATCATCGCCGGCACGCTCCAGGAGTTCGAGGACAAGTTCATAACTCTCTACGAAAAGAGCAGAAGCCTCATGGGCTTTTTGAGGGAGACCGGCATGCCGGTCCCGCACCGTTTCATGACCACTGCCGAGACGGCCCTCAATCTCAGGCTGCAGAGCATGTTCACCGCCGATACGGTAGATGTCTCCATGCTCAGGGAAGTGGTTGACGAGATCAGGAGCTGGAATGTCGGCGTGGACGACGTGGCCCTGGAGTTTATCATCCGCCGCAGGCTGGAAGGGGCCATGGAGGACCTGATGGCCGAGCCAGAGAATATCGAGTTGATGACCGCGCTTCACCTCTTGGTGGAAGCCATAGCGTCGCTTCCCATCGGTGTCAATTTATGGCAGACCCAGAACATGTACTGGGTCATGCTGCAATCCAGGGCGGCCGAGCTTCGCTGCTGCGAAACAGGGGCGTGCACTCCGGGTTCATGGAGTGAGGCGATCATAAATTTGGGACAGCAGCTCTATTTTAACGTGCCGTCTGTGCTGTCGGCGGCCAAGGGAGCCATATGAACGCAAAGGGCCTCAGGATTCCGGTATCGACCTACCGGTTGCAGTTCAATTCGCACTTTCGCTTCAACGATGCCAGGGAGATCGTCCCCTATCTGCATCGTCTCGGCATCAGCGATATTTACGCCTCACCCTATTTCAAGGCCAGCGAGGGCAGCCTTCATGGTTACGACATCCTGGATCAGAATAGCCTGAATCCGGAGATCGGCACCGAGGTCGAATACAATGAGCTGGTCAACGAGCTTGATGCACGGGATATGGGCCAGATCCTGGACATCGTTCCCAACCACATGTGCATCGAGGGGCAAGGGAACGCCTTTTGGATGGATGTGCTGGAAAACGGACCAAGTTCCACCTATGCGAGTTTTTTCGATATCGACTGGCATCCGGTCAAGAAAGAGCTGGAAAACAAGATCCTGATCCCCATCCTGGGCGACCAGTACGGTACGGTGCTGGAGAACGGGGAGCTGCGGCTCTCCTTTGAAGAAGGCTCTTTTTACATCAACTATTACGACCACAAACTGCCGATCATTCCAAAGACCTACAGCAATATCCTGATGTTGCGCATTATGGATCTGGAACGCGAACTCGGCGCCGATGACCCCCGTTATCAGGAGCTCATGAGCATCATCACCGCACTCAGGCACCTGCCCACTATCACGGAGCAGAACCGTGAACTGATTGCCGAGCGCTACCGGGAAAAAGAGGTCGTCAAGCGGCGGCTCTGGAATCTTCATCAGAACAGCAGCGTAATCCGGGAATTCATCGAGGGCAATGTGGCTGCCTTCAACGGGACCAAGGGGGATCATGGCAGTTTCGACTTGCTGGACGCGCTCCTGCGGGAGCAGGTCTATCGCATCTCCCACTGGCGCGTCGCCACCGAGGAGATCAACTACCGGAGGTTCTTCGACATCAATTCACTGGGCGCCATCAGGATGGAAGACCCGGCTGTCTTTGAAGAGACGCACCGCCTGGTCTTCTCGCTGGTGGCGGAAGGCAGGATCAGCGGCCTGCGCATCGACCACGCCGATGGGTTGCGGGACCCTGAGGACTATCTGCGGCGGCTGCAGGAGGCCTGCTTCATCCGGATGTACGGCAGCTCCCAGGAAGCGCCCCAAGGTGAGGGGAACGAAGCGGGCGACGCTGACGCGGTCGCTGCTGCCAGGGAAAAGTATGCCCGGATCGTGGAGTCGAATCCGTCGTACAAACCGTTCTTCATCCTCGGCGAAAAGATCCTTCTCAAATCGGAAAAATTGCCGGAAACCTGGCCCGTATTCAGTACCACCGGCTACGATTTTGCCAATCAGGTGAACGGGGTGTTTGTGGATACCGCCAACGCCAGAGTGTTCGAGACGCTCTACACCCGTTTCATGCAACACCGCATCGACTACCCGGATGTGGTGTACCAGAAGAAGAAACTTGTCATGCAGGTGTCCATGTCCAGCGAGATCAATACGCTGGGACACTACCTGAACCGGATCTCCGAGCAGAACCGGCATACGCGGGATTTCACCCTGAACAGCCTGATCAAGTCCATAGTGGAGGTGATTGCCTGCTTTCCGGTGTACCGGACCTATATCAGCAGCTTTGAGGTGACGGAACGGGACCGCCAGTACATCGAACTGGCCATCGGCCGGGCAAAGCGGCAGAACCCGGCCACCAGCCCATCGGTCTTTGATTTCATCCGGGATGTCCTCCTGCTTCGTATTCCCGAGGCCATGTTCGATGACCACAACCAGGCGTGGCTCGATTTTGTCGAGCGGTTTCAGCAGATCACCGGCCCGGTCATGGCCAAAGGGGTCGAAGACACGGCCTTTTACGTCTACAACCGTCTCGTGTCCCTGAACGAGGTGGGTGGCAGCCCGGAGCGGTTCGGCATCAGCCTCGAAGCCTTCCACGGCCAGAACATCGAGCGGTGCAAGAGCCGTCCCCTGGCCATGCTGGCCACATCCACCCATGACACCAAGCGGAGCGAGGATGTCCGGGCCAGGATCAACGTGCTCACCGAATTCCCGGATCTCTGGCGGGAGGGGCTTTCCCGCTGGAGCCGCCAGAACCGCAAACTCAAGATGGTCGTGGACGGCAAGCCGGCACCCAGCCGCAATGAGGAGTACCTGCTCTACCAGGCGCTGGTCGGTACCTGGCCATTTTGCTTGCCCCATGAAGAGGAATTTGCGGAATTCCGTTCCAGGATCAAGGAATACATGCTGAAGGCCATGCGTGAGGCCAAGGTGCATACGAGCTGGATCAGCCCCAATTTAATGCATGAAGATGCGGTGATGTATTTCATCGACTCGATCCTCAAAGACTCCGGCCACAATAGTTTTCTGCGCGATTTTGCCTCGTTTCAGCGTTTGACCGCTGCCTGCGGGATGTTCAATTCCCTTTCCCAGACCCTGCTCAAGATTACCTCGCCCGGTATCCCGGATTTCTACCAGGGCAACGAGTTGTGGGACTTCAGCCTGGTGGACCCCGACAATCGCCGCCTGGTCGATTATCGCCTGAGAACAAGGCTGCTGGATGAGCTGCTGCGCAAGGAAGCGCTCGAAGGTCCGCTGGAAACGGCCAAAGAGGTTGTCGCCTCCGGTCGCCGCGACGGCCGCATAAAGATGTACCTGACCTGCAAGGCGCTCAATTTCCGGCAAGCAAACCGCGATTTGTTCGAGACCGGAAGGTATCTGCCACTGACGGTGGAAGGCGCCGGTCAGGATCAGGTCTGCGCCTTTGAACGCTCAGTCAACGACAGCTCGGTCCTGGTTGTGGCGCCGCGTTTCTTTTCCAGGCTGATCGCTACCCCCGATGTCCTCCCTTTCGGCGGCAGCGTCTGGGGCGACACCCTCCTGCTGCTCCCCTTCGATCCTCCGGGAACACGTTATCGCAATATCTTCACCAACGAAGAGCTTACCGTGGCACTGCAAGACGGCCGGACCGTTCTGCAGCTTGCCGATATCCTCGTCTCCTTTCCGGTTGCCCTGATGGAACGTATCACCGGCAACTCCTGATACCCATAATCCCGGATGCTCCTTGACATTGCCGTCTGTACGGGTATATGTGTATTAGTTGTTTTTAATACAGTGCCCCGGGGGACGGATGGGATACCGGACGAAGGTTCAAAGAGCCGCTTGGTCAGCGCAGAAGCTGATGGAGCGGCTTTTTTGCCGCCTGCCGGTACTTCTCTGAAATTGTTTGGGAAATTCAAAGCATGGCTGTTTGCGGGTTTCAGCCCAACAAAGGGTAAGGCAACCTTCCGGTTTTTGGTGAGGCCGCACCGGGTTGCCCACAGCGTTGTCAAGCAATAGAAGGTGTCATTATGCCTGCGGATCGCCCTGGCATCGAGGAATGCAAATCTCTTGGCAAACAGCGGATGCAAGAACTTCGCGAACTCCAAACGCACCACTCCGATGACTTTTTTTCACGTCTTGAGGCACTTTCCTGGATAAGCATCAAAGAGGTGATCGATCACCCATTCACAAAGCCGGAGACATTTCATTTAGTTCTGTTGGAGCTGTTTGAACTGTTGCAAGAGGTGGTCATCAATCAACGCGGACCGGCCTTTCTTGGTTACTTTCGGCACATTGAACTGAATTTCTCACTACGCGTCCAAGCAAGCTATGACCCGGAACAACGGGTAGTGCGTCTGAATCTGGGTTCCCTGCTCTTTGTCAATGAACTTGGAGCCACCTATCAATGGCTCTATTCACTATTGACGGAACAAAATTTTCCCATCACTTCGGATGACATCACGCGACTCGTGGTTCCAGCACCCGTCATAAATGAATTCACAGCACTATACCACGCTGGGGAGGACGGGCTGCCGGTCAGTGGGCAACACGGATTGAATCATCCAATCGGGCTGACAATCCTCCGTTTTGTCCTCGCGCACGAATTCGGACACCTCATATACTTTGCCGAATCTCAAACTGTTCGAACTTTTTGGGAAAATAATGCGGAATCGGATTTTCAGGATGTAATAGAACACCTCGTGCAGAGCCATCAGCTGAGTGTAAGGGGGACAATGCCCGATGAGGAGATCATGGCCAGATGGACCAAGGAATTTGTGGCGGATGGCGTGGCTTTTTACACCCTGTTGAAATGGCCTGCAATTGGTCACATTGAATGTCGTCTTGCCTATCCCTTGTTGCAGATGGCGATAGAGGTATTCTTTCTTACACTTGCCACGGTCTACCATGGGGATGTGGGCACGGATACCCACCCACCTCCCACCATTCGCTCATATACCATCCGCGCAGGGCAGCGCAAGTTGTGCCATCTCGGTTGGGGGGAGTTTTTCGCTCAGGATTGGAACATTGGCTGGTTTGTCAGCGAACTGCTCGTCAAAATTGTAAAGACAATCAAAAATAAGGAGGAAAGCCATGAGCCCTACCGGGGAAACGATTGACATCGAACATTTTAACAGCCAGGTCGCCTCGCTAACTGACAAACTTTTAACGGTTTACTCAGGATATGAAATGCCGAAAGCCCGTTGCCTTGGATTCCTTTCGGTAGATGAAAAACAACAGGTCGTCGATGAGGTGCTCAATCAGATCTACCATGATGCGACCAAGAAGGGCGGGGTATCTCTGGGGGCAGCGGAGGAAATTCGTACGGCAGCGCTCGACGTGAAATCGGCACTTAAAGAACATCCGACAAGGTCGGCGATATGCCGCGCCTTGCGTGCTTGCACAGGGAAAAGCAACCGGGAAACGGTTCTTGAAGTGACCAAAATCTGCTTGCCATTGGCAATCGCAGGGCAGATCGCATTGCCTGTTTCCGCCCTTGTGTGGGCGATTCTGGGGCTTGCCGTGGCCTCTATCGGAACAAGCATGATTTGCGGAGAAGAGCCGTAAGCACTCTCCCCATTCCATACTCAAAAGGGCCGGAATTCGAAATCCAGACATGCCATTGCTGTATTAATCGCCGCCCAGTTCAGGACCAACCCGATTAGGCGTTGCGCCCCGCAATGGTGACAGTGAAGCAGAAATTGCCACAACACGGAAAGGATGACAAATGAGACCATTGCGAACCACAGACTTCCGATTGATTCTAATCCTGCTGGTAACCGCCTTTATCCTCCCGGGATGCACGGGTGTCCTCACATCGTCCCAGGTAAAAGAGGTGGCAACCTTTGCCGATGCCGCAAAGGCTTATGTGGCTTTCCCCGGAGCTGTCATCAGGAGCCACGGCCAGCTTCGGGCAAGCGAGAAAATCCTCCAGGCCTCAACCTTCACAAACGGCGATGCAGCCCTGCGTCAAGTCGATGATGCCGTAAATATCCGTCACGGGCTTGATCAGAGTGCAACGGCCGCCGACAGCGCTCTAGGAGTCCTTAACGATTACGCGGCGCTACTCGTGACACTGACCGCAGACACATACACCAACGATCTCCAGGGAAGCGCCGAAACCCTGGGAAGTTCAATAGACAGTGGGATCGCTCGGTACAATGATCTTCGGAAGACAAATCTGGATAGCTTCGGAGCCCTTGTCGCCGCAGGCGTGCGAGGAGCCGGAGGGATTTACATCCGCCATAGGCAGGCAGAAGCGCTGAAAAAAGCGGTTATCTCGGCTGACCCGGTAATCGATGCGATGATCAGCGAAGTGGAAAAACTTCTCGCACTCTACCTGTCGCCGGATGATCTCAAAGACCTGAAACTGACAATCATCGGCCCAGGCACCCCGCCCGAAACTCTCAACCTGATCCGCAACGTGGCTACCGACCTGCGGGACACCTACAAACGAATTGCCGACAACTCCGGAGGGAAGCAGTGTGTCGAAGCGGCTCTCTTAACAGCTGACGGACTGACAAGTGCGGACAATACCATACAACTGGCCGTGAAGGCGCTCCAGGCCGCCGAGACATACCGCATGGCCCACAGGAAGCTGGCCGAGAACGTTACGCGGCGGCAATGGCTCCGTAACTCCATAGACCAGGTAAAGGCCCTGGTCGTCGAAGTGAACGCCGCCAATAAGACCAAGAAAAAGATCGAGGCACAATAGAGTATCAAGGGGGATATCATGGCAAATACCGAAAGAATGCTTGCACTGCAGAATGTCCGCGAAGCCAAAAAAGCCATAAACGAAGCTCGTTCGCTGAAAGGTCTCGACCCGGAACAGTCAGAGCTTCTCGAAAACCTTTACGTCGATCTGGACTGTCAGGAAGATACCCTCATCAAGGAGGCAATCGACGATAAGATTAACGATCTTCGGGCCGCTGGAACAAGGCTGGAGGAAGCAGCCAAGAAAATTTCGAAGGACATAGATAAACTGAAAAAGGTGTCCGAATTGGTCGAAAAAACGGCAAAAGCAATAAAGATACTTGTCAACATTGCGTCAAATGCCGGCAAGCTTGGTCTGACCTAGCCAGATTCATTCGGGCTGTTCGGAAGGCCATTTACAGAAATCCGATCTCAAGGAGGAAATATGATGAAGCAAACAGTCATCCTGATTGTGGGGCTTCTATTTCTTTCAGGATGTACCATTGCAACCTACAAGGGAGGGATCGAACCAATTTATCCCGGAGTCCGCTCGCTGGGCAAATCCTATGAAACTGTTGATACCCTCACTCCGACTTTTCGCTGGAAATCCGATGCGGCGCCTACCTGCACCTATGACTTTTCGATTTGGGACGTGGGAGACACGGTGCCGGACGGACCATACGTTTTCAGGCTGATGCGCGGCCCTGCCTTGTACTACAAGGAAGCCCTGACCAAGCCGGAGCATACCGTGGAATTGTCTCTCGGTCCGGATTCTAGTTACTTTTGGTCCGTACGATTGCGCTGCAATGGCACAGTATCCCCGTGGGCCACCTATGATTATAACCAGTGGCTTGGCATAGCCGCTTCCGAGGGGAAAAATTGGCCCTTCGGCTTTAAAACTCCGAACGTCGATGCCAAATAAAACAGGGCTGTGATGGCCTGGGATTACAACTAATCGTGTTGCCATGGGCGGATGTCACCAAGCACTTCTTTTTTGGCACTAATCCGCATGTGGAAGAGAGTAATGTCAAGGCTGGAGGACGAGCATGGATATGAAGATGACACATACCGTAAGGCTTATGCTGGCAATTGTTTTCATTGTCACCGCAGGTGGCTGTGCCAGCCTGAACCCGGATAATTTCCTGCCGAAATCCATGGCGCCGCTTGACAATGGGCAGCGCTTTGCCGGTTCCGTCAATGTGCAGGCCAACGTGCCTGCAATCAGCGAAGGCAAGCCGGGCCTGTTCGGTAACGACAATGTGCCGGTGGTACGGGAGGCGCTTCCCATAACGCAACGAGGCAAGGTCGCATTGTACCGTAGCGGAGCCTTGAAAGAGGCATTGGAAAAGGCGATTGGGCGGAATGAGCTGTTCCAGCGGATCGAGCCGGTGTCTGCCGATTACGTCCTCGATGTTTGGCTCGTCAATGCCATTAGCGAAATCAAAACTTTCGGGGAAGGATACATCATCGATGTGAACGCCATCTGGAGGCTGACCCGGGTCAAGGATAGCAAGGTTCTTTTGTGCAGTTTTGTCAATGGCCACGGCGCATCGCGCGCGTTCGGCTCCAACGCTGCTGTGGCCGCATTGGAGATGGCAACGCGTGGCATGGTGCAAAGTGGCTTGACTAAACTGGCAGACCGCTCGGCAGAACATCTCGATGCCATGGCAGCGGCGGGCAATCGGCCCAGCATGGGGCCGGCGGTGCCGGAGGGCTTTGCCCGATGGTCCGGCAGTGTCAGGCAGAATTGGCCGAAACTCCGCATGGGCCAGACCATTGCCGAAGTTGAGGCAGTTATCGGTCCGGTTATGATGAGTGGCGCCATCACCAATAGTTTTACGAGGCGTTACACGCAGGAATACGAGACCGGCATCTACACGCTGGCTTTCATCAACGGCAAGTTGTCTCGCTGGGAACTGCACTGACCTGGATTGGCCACGGTACTGCGTTGCAGCCGTAGGCCACTGCTGTAACTGATTGGGATGTTTCGGTATCCGTTTTTTGCCGAATTAATTGACAGTGCCGTCTGTGCGGGTGTATGTGTGTGAACAGTTTTTCATGCAGTGCCGGGAGGGATGGATGGTATGCCGGATGCAGGTTCACATGAGCCGCTTGATCAGCGTGGAAGCTGATGGAGCGGCTTTTTTTGTTGCCGGTTTGGGACTCCTCGAACAGGTCAGGAAAATTGAGCAAAAGTTACCGATATAGGTAACAGGTTACCTATATGTGGAAACCGTTGATTAATGAGTTGAATCACAAAACAGAGAGAAAAAGGAAATCATGAAACCTATAAACATCACCAACGCCTACTACATCAAGCTTGGCAAGAATGGCTTATGGGAAGAATCCAGCATCTCTGAGTCCAAGTTAAGAATAGGTTGGAAACATCAGGAAGTATCACATATCAACTCCGGTAATTGGGAGCATATCCGAGAAGAACTGGAACAAGAATTATCGGATAAAGGAGCCGTTACCAGAGACTTAAATGCATTGCGAATCATTTGTGAATCAACATCGGACGATGTTTGGATAACATTCTCACGATCAAGAATGTGGTGGTGCAGAGTTGGCTCTCCAGTAATCGGCAACGATTTGGTTTCCAAATTCCGAAAACTAAAAGGGCGATGGTCCGATGAAGATATTCACGGTAATCAACTTCTCATCAATCGACTTCCAGGTGGGTTGTCGAAAACCCAAGGATTTCGAGGGACAGTATGTCGAGTCGGAGACATTGATGCGCTCCGTAGGCTCCTAAATAACGAGCCAATTCCAGAATACCAAGAAATTGAAGAATCAAGAAAGTTGCTAAACAGAAGTGTGGAGAAAGGCCTGCGAAATCTTCATTGGAAAGACTTTGAAACATTTGTGGATTTACTGTTCAGGGCATCTGGCTGGCGTCGGCTTTCAATGCTGGGTGAGAACATGAAGTTTGCCGATCTTGAACTTGAAGATGCCATAACAGGTGATTGTTATCAGGTCCAGATCAAGTCTGAAGCAACATTGTCAGATTTCGAAAAATATTCAGCAGAATTCGACAACGAAGGGTATCGAAAGCTCTATTTCGTTGTCCATAGTCCAAGCAGCAACCTCAAGCGTATTAAGGAACATCGGCCAGATGTAGAGTTGATATTGCCAAATAGACTTTCCGAGATGGCAGTCAACTTGGGGTTGGTCGAGTGGTTAATGTGTCATATTAAATAAGTTTCAACCATCGGCAAGACCCGTCGAGGGCGGGTCAACCTCAGCCCCGTTGATGACACAATAAGGAAAAAACAGAATGGGAAACATTGCTGAGGATTTCCTCAAGGAAGTTCTTAAATTTATCTTTGCCGTCATCCTTGGTTGGTTCTTATTTTGGACAGGAGAGGCAATTATAACCCTTCTTTCATTTGGCCTTCATCGCCCAAGATGGCGTGGATACTCAGGCACAGGTGCTTTGAAATGGGTATTCTCTGAAGCAGCATTGGTTTTCGTAGGTTTCGCATTTTGGCTTGTAAGTTTTCCACTAGCGTACAATCTGTTAACAAAGGCATAGAATCGGAAAACATGACAAAAACAATAAAAGCTATAACAATAATTGACGGGGCGATTTTTGCGGTAATGGCGGGAGTTGCTGCGATAACAAGTGCGAGATATGGAACTCTCTTGTTGTGGTCAGGGGTTGTGGTTGCATTTGTCGGAGGAATGTGTGCTGTCGGGTCTGTCAACGTGGCAGGAGAAGAATACAACCTGAAGTTTGACCAGAAGATTCCACAACTGAATTACCACCGAACAGACGACAAACTAAAAGAAATAGAGAAAAGTTATAATTTCGGTGTCCTGATGACAATTGCCGGTGCCGTAGCGATTGCGGCTGGTCTGATTCTAAACAAAATCATTACAGGCGAGATCTAACATGGCCATAGACTCCGACTCCCTTCGGTCGCGGGTCATGGCCAGCCCAGATAAATTTATTTCTGTTTGTCGCTAAAACTCAGCTGAAATTTATGCGTCGGCGGTGAACGTTATGGATGCGTGGACGGGGCTTGCCCCTGAAGAAAGGATTGCTCATGGCCAATGAACAAGAATTACTAGAGGGTTACCTGCAGCACGTTGGACTCAAGCAATTTGCACAGGTGTTTCAAAATAACGGTGTTACCTCGCTAAAACTGCTCAAGATGCTGGGCACGCCAGTTGGCAAGGATGTCAGGGAAAAAATCAAAAAGGAGATCAGTCAAGGCGACGGAAGCACTCCGGTCAAACGGCCAAAGTCACCGCTCGGTGCGAATCAGGTCGATATTATTTCTGCCGACGATGTGCAGGCGTGGATGGAGGCGCAGGACAAATCGACCCCTAAAATTGTAAGTAAAGATCCTGAAGCGCAGGCTAAGGCTGAAAAGTTGACCGCAGCTATCAAGGAAGTTCAGGAGCTGCGGGAGAAAATCGAAAAAACAGCGGGGGAGGATCGCAAGGCGATAGCCGATAGCGTCAATAAAGATCTCAATGCTGCGGTGGCTCGCTTTCGCGAGGAGCGCCTTGGCGAATTCCCTTCGGTGAAATTGGATATCGACAACCTTTCGCTGATGCTCAAGGACACCGAGGCCGCATTGCAGCGTACGAGTAAGATGACGTTAGAGGCGGTGAGCAAAGTCGAGTTATCTGCCGAAGATCTCATCTATGCAAATCAAATGTTGCGCGGACGATATGTCGATGCAAATGGTGCAATCGAGGCTCCTGGCGGTGTCTTGCTCGCCTTGCCCAAGCGCTGTTCGAACGCCGAGTTGTTTGGGCCCGGACAGGAAATGTGTGATATCGCATTTTCCTACCGAAGCGAAGCGGCGATGATGAAAGGCCAGCGCGCGCTGGAGATACATGGTTCCTCGCTGGCCACGGCCACTGAAGCGCACGGGGCCGCATTCATGGGAACGGGTGTGGGTGCAATGAGCTGCGCTGTACGTTATGCCCAGGCGTATGAAGAGCGAACCGATACCTTCGAAGGCAACAGCGGCACGTGCGTTACCGAAATTCAGACACGCTACCACTGGTCGCCGCTTCGTCAGATCGTATTTTCAACAAACCAGTTTGAACTTAGCAGTCTGGCGATGGCAGAGCTGCGCCGTATTCTGAATATTCCAGAAGACATGGAGGCATCACGTCGAGCCGCAGTGAAGGAGTTTATGCGTGCGTTTGGCAGTCATGCGTTTGGGCGCATTACCTTGGGGGGCTGGTACAAATACACCGCGAAATCGACGGCGCGTACTAAGGAAAACCGTAGCACCCTTGAAAAAGTGGTTGCATCGGGCATGAATTGGGCGGTTGCCATGTCGGCCTCCTATGTGGGGCTCGGTGGGGCTGGCAAGGTTGCCACCAGTGTTACCGGCACGAAAGCGGAAACCTCTGTCAATGGTCGCGAGTTGCATTACAAGGAAGGCGAATACGAGGTAAGCATCACTACCACTGTGTTAGGGGGTGTGGATGGCTTGCCGCGCGAGGAGTGGCTTGGGTCGCTACAGTACGCACCGCAATGGCGGGTGATTCAACGCGAAGCCCCATGTCCGGTCTGGAAAATTATCGAGCGGACCAGTGACGCCAAGCTGGGAGTGACCGATGTTGGACCGATCACAGAGGATAAAGACAAGGACAAAGACAGCTGCGTTAAAACCTCCGTGCTTGCGAAGCTGTTTGAAGAGGTATGGGTTCAGGATATTTTTAAACCCTCATTCTACTCCGGTACTGCTAATCCCATCGCTGCAAAAGCGAAAACCGTTCATGAGCTTGAACACGCGGTGGCCGAATGGCTTCGGGGGCCTCGCCTGATCTGGTCTGAAGAGCGGGTCGATGACAGCCTCGGTGCATTGCCACAGAAGGCGAAAGATGTTGAAGCACCCGCCTTGGTCGTTTTTGACAATCAGCTTCACTGTTATGGTGTCCGCGATCACAGCCTGTTTGGCGCAATGTTCACCGGATCGCGGTGGATCGCGAAGAATAACATTGTGTTCGGTGGTGGCCAGGTTAACACCCTGTTGAAAATGTCAGTGGTCGAAAACCCTAGTAATCACGAGCTGTATTTTGCCGCTCAAGCAGGCAGTTTTTCTGACGGCGAGCTGCACATGCTCATGCTTGACGATAAGGTGGATCACGCGAATAAACCTGCGGCGACTTTGTATAATGAGCCGCAAGCGTTGGCAGCGTTTTGCGGCGGTCTCTACGTGTTCACTAGCATCAAGGGGCTTCATTGTCAGCGCCTTGGACCACCAACGCAGGAGGCGCCGGTCACAATAGTTTCTGACATAACGAAACTGAATAGCATCGCTGCCGTTGCTTTCAAGGAAAAGCTCTATGCTATTTATCAGCCGGACGGCGACGTAAAACTCTATCTCACAACCTGGACCGGGGAAGGGAGCTGGACGCCGGCGATGACTATGCCAACGGAGGCCGTGGCAGGTAATGTTGCTCTTTCAGTGTTTGGGGATCAACTCTATTGCGTGTATGGCACACCCTATATCGGCGCGCCGCTATTTGTCATATCAACAGTCGACGGTGTAAATTGGAGTCGACCCACTCCAATCGGCGGCGAACACGGCTATACTGATTCTCATTTGGCGAGTTTCGGCTCGCATCCGGCTCTCGTGACATTTTCAGATCAAGCCGGGCCAAAGCTTTATTGCTTTTATTATCGCGATTCGGATAAGCGGTTGTGTTATCGGGTTGCCGAGATGCTGGTCGTATGATCGAGGAGGATGGATGAAGTTCAACTTCCATTTCCCATTTTTTATGAAGCGGAAAGATCAAGCGGGGGGGCAAGCTAACCACATGAAATATCAAAGCAAATAAGCAATATTGGCCCTATTTATGGCCTTAAAATCACGTTTTGCCGGTAAAAAGAGGCTTCTAAGAATGGCAAGAGCAAACCGACATCATATTCCAGGGCAAGTACCCACCGTTGCCACAAAAAGGAATTTCTCCTTAAATTCGCCAGGGACAGGCGACGCTGGCATTCCTGGCTTTTTGAAGCCAAGAAGCGTTTTGGCTTGAGAATACTCAACTATGTGGTCACATCCAATCATATTCACCTGCTGGTGGTCGATAGTGGGCCGGACATCATCCCAAAGAGCCTTCAACTGATAGCCGGGAGAACCGCTCAGGAATTCAATCAACGCAAGGAGCGAAAAGGAGCCTCCTGGGAAGATCGCTATCACGCTACTGCTGTTGAGCAAAATGAACATCTGATTCGCTACTTTGTTTATATCGATCTCAACATGGTCCGTGCCGGTGTGGTAAGCCACCCTTCAGAATGGGAAATGAGCGGCTTTAACGAAATTCAGAATCCGCCCGAGCGGTATGGTGTGATTGACATGCCCGCTTTACGGAACTATTGCGGATTTCCGGCCCACGAGCAATTTGCAGAGCAGCATCGGCAGTGGGTTCAAAAGGCAATCAGCAAGGGCAAAGGTCAGCGTGAAAGTTGCTGGACGGAGAGCATTGCTGTTGGCGGCATTGGCTTTGTTGAAGAGACAAAATCCAGGCTTGGTATTATGGGAATGGGGAGAAGAATCGAAGAGCAAGAAGCTGGTCGATGTGTGTTGAGAGAGGAATTTGAACCTATATAGTACCGTTTTTGACCCTGAAAATGGGCGTTTAAGCCTCAATAACAGCTATTTTGGGATATTTTACCTGCAGATTCAGTGGGTTAGTCTGGTCCGACCCCGAGCAGCCCCGACTTGAATGGGACGGCAGAGGGAACGGTATAGTTTCTAAGCCGTGAAGGAGATACCTCCCTATTGTCGGGGCTATCGCAACTACCGCAATATGAGCTTTGATAGGACGTTTGGTGCAGGACTCTTTCCTGACCCAGCTGTTGGAAATAAAGTCAGAACGGATAAGATGCTGAGATAGATTCATCAAAGAAAACGACCCAAAATCGGCGTGGCACTATTTTGCCCATTGACTGACTGGGGCCTTATAAGAGTTATGTGAATAAAATCACAAAGAAAGGAATATGATGTCAGCTCCCGATTTTATTTCAGGTAACGGAGAGGTGATCCTGAAGGATAAATTCGTATCCGTGCGCCTTGTTGGGGCTGCGTTAGAAAAAAAGTTCCGCCTCAAGATAATCGAAGAGTCCCCCAAATTCATTAAATTCAAGATTGTGCGATTTGCCAGAATCTACGGTGCTCCTGTATTCTGGCCAAGCGCATCGCTATCTATTGCCATAAACAACGAAAATGACAGCATCAACTACAAGTTTTATTGGCCCGACTACTATATGCTTTTGCTGCTGGTGGGCCTTGTCCTATTCGTCCCAGGGATAAAAACCTTAAAGGAAGATTTTCTCTTTCCATTGATAACAGTAATTTTCTGGGCAGGAATCATTTTCCTAGATACGAAATATGTTTCATCCAAGGTTCGTAAAACTCTACTAAAATTGAGCAGCACATAACAAGGGGGTGGTTCTGATGCCGCAAAAGACGCGGCCCCGCACACCCCCAGAACCGTTGGCAAGAAGCCAAATGTTCATCCGAAAGGCGAAAATATGCATGAGAAGTTAGTATCGCTAATTGTTTTCCCAATTGTTGGTGTCGCTGTCATCCTGGTCTCGGGCAAATTTGCGTGGAAAGCGAAGCAAATCAGAGTAATAGATGATGTGCGACTCATCTCTTCTAAAGACACAACTGGATGGATGTGCTTTAGTCATTTCATAAACGGAATTTTGATATTTTTTTTAGTGCTTTGGAGTCGTGTTAGTGAAATAGGCCAGCCATTAATGTTACTTTTTGCTGTGTTGCTCATCGCCAATGTTTTTCTCAACTTCAAATTCAAGTATACGATGGTCGCCATAAACAATGATAAATTGCTTATAAGCGGTTTTTTTCGCAAATTAGCTATAAGTGTATCTGAGATAGAGTCTATCAGTCAGGATTTCATAAAAGTCACTACGCCGCGAATACGAATATTTTTCAAGCATAAGACACCTTTCGGAGAGAGTGTTATTTTTATACCTGTCAATGAGCACGTCGAACATGATTTAAGGTCTTTAATGCATGAAAAGAAAGCCGAATGACACGTGCCAACCACTCGTCGGCACGGCCTCCGCTACGCTCCGCCAGTGCGCCCAGGTCCGTTGAGACTTTAAAAGGAGAGCCTAAAATTGGAAGAAAAATCAAAATTTAATTTATTTATCTCTGCGGTTTTTGCTCCAAAATTGTTTGAACAGTTATTAAAGTTAATTTTAATTGTCGTGGTGTTATTTATCCCCACTCTTCTGATCCTCAACTACACGGCTATACAACAACCAGAAATGTTAATCTTTATATTCATGATGTGGATGGTATCGCTCTGCTTCCTATTTGAGAAAAAATTAGCGAAGTATATGAATTTAACAGAAAGAGAAGGAGAAATAAGAAAGTTTGTCATTCACAGTCTTGTGAATTTTGCCGTTATTCTATGCGGCATTTTCATTATGATTATCAGCCCAGAAGACCGAGGCATAGGAGTTTTGTCGGCCGCATTTTTCGGGATCCGTCAATTGATCGCAACCAGGCGGCAATATAAAAAGTGGTGAGCTCAACCAGGCGCCCAGACCATGATATGGCGATAAATCCGCCCGCCAGGTCAAGCGCCACCATGTTACATCAAGAAAGGATAATTTGATGCGATTTCTAAGTCTAATTCTCATCGTAATGATATTGCTCCTTGTCGGGTGTGATCAAGCAAGCATAATGAAAAAAATAACTCCGTCGGAGGCAGAATCTGTAGCAAAAGGTTATGTCGATCTTCTACGACAAAATAGATTTGATGAGATCGAAAAGGATCTTGACGCAAGCATCAATACCTTTGACATCCATAGTACGTTGGTTAAGATGGCACAGATGATTCCTACACAGCAGCCGGAATCTATAAAAGTAGTAGGGGTAAATAAAAATGTCTTTAATGGCCCTAATGAGCCAAAGACCACTACAACCAATATAACTTTTGAATACCAGTTTCAGAGTAGATGGCTGCTGATTAATGTTGCGACACAGAAGAGGGGAGGAGTCTCGACTATTGTTGGTTTTAACGTTAATCCGATCCCAGATTCTTTAGAAAAGCTCAATAAATTTAGACTGGTCGGTAAGAGTCCCCTACAGTATTCGGTGCTTTTCTTGGCCATCTTTATTCCATTATTTATCCTGTATGCGCTTATTCTGTGTATCAGAACCAAGATAGAGAAGAAAAAGTGGCTTTGGGTGATATTTGTATTAGCTGGAATTGCAACGTTCTCAGTTGATTGGACAACTGGCCAATGGAGAATTGTTCCTTTATCGTTCCAATTGTTTGGTGTAGGGGCATCTGCTCCCCCATATGGCTCATGGGTTATAAGTATATCTTTGCCGTTGGGGGCGGTTATTTTTATGTTAAAAAGGAATGGGTTGTCGAAACAACAAAACAACACTGATCAGATTGTACAGTCAGAGCCCGAGAAAGAGGATTGGTTGGCTGGCTTAGATAAATAAGCCTATGGCAATCTCAAACGATCTAACCATCGGCACGTCGGCCGAAATACTGGCCTGTCAGCCTCGTTCCCGTGGGCTGCAAAAAAGGTGATGAAAAGAAAGAACAATTCAAAACTCATGTCGTATGTGCTGCTATGTTGCACACTTCAACTAATACTTTGCGGCTGTGTCCCGGCATTCTATACATATTGGGCGCCTCATGCTGAAGGTGGGAAGTTGTCATCACATGGGCAATTGGCTCCCAGTGATTCAGTCGAGTTTATCTACGATGGGGTAAAAGTGAGTTTTGCAGGCCAAGGAACTTTAGTGGGAATGGTACTTCACATCCCTGAAGTGAAAACCGTGGCTTTCACATCTGACAAGGTGGATGTGTGCATTCCTGAGAAGACACGGGTTAATTTTGATGTACGAAGTTATAGCACAAAGCCAGACGAGGGAGAGCACTTTAATCCGACAGTTAGCTTGAAATTGACTTTCTATTTGTCGCGTATTGTTTTTAGCGATTCAGAAAAGACGGCTTATAGGATCAAGATGCCAATATATTATAGTCGATGGACAGACTTACACTATTCCAGAGATCGAATTTACCAAGGGTAAAGGGTTTGGAATATTTGGATGATGTAGCTACCACAAGGAAATGAGAAAGTGAGGCCCAACCACGGCCTCAGACGCGGACGGCTAACGTCGCCGGTCAAGTCCGGAATACGTTGAACTAATTAAAACACAAGGTGGAAATTATGAAGAAAATTGTGGGAGCTTTTGCACTTTTATTGTTAGCAGGTTGTTGCTCGTCTGGCAGTCATTTGGTTTCTAAAAAACCTAGAGAAGGCGTTGATGCTCAAACTGACATGCAGGGAAAAACGAAATATAACAGCGAGTGGTTCAAGTTCAAGTGTGAGCAAGACTAATAAAGTCTGCAAAGAACAAAGCAAAGCGAAATGGATTCAAGAATAAGACAACAGAACTTTCAACCAGGCGGCAGCAGGTCTCCACTAACGCTTCGCCGCTACGCCTCTCCCCCGTTATGAGGATAAGAAATAATGAAAATAGGTATAAATGGTACTGGAATTGCGGGCCCGACTCTCGCCTATTGGCTCAAAAAATACGGTCATGAGCCTATACTGTTCGAACGTGCGGCTGCTTTACGTACAGGTGGTTATATCGTTGATTTTTGGGGGCTTGGCTATGATATTGCGGAAATGATGGGGCTGATTCCCGCGATCAAGGAATACGGTTACCAGGTCAAAGAATTGTTGAGTGTTGATAACGAAGGGAAAATACGGGCACAAATGCCTGTCAGTTCCATGCCAGAGATAGTCAATGGACGATATACCAGTATTTCACGTAGCCATCTTGCCAGCATTATTTTTGATGCGCTCGAGGATGTAGAAACCCGTTTCGGCCAATACATAGTAGCGCTTGAAGAGGATAATAGCGGTGTCAATGTAACGCTTTCAGATGGTTCAACAGATCGCTTCGACCTGGTCATTGGTGCGGATGGATTGCACTCTTATATTCGCAACCTTGTTTTCGGGGCGGAAAGTAAGTTTGAACATGACCTTGGAGTTTATGTTGCTGCTTTTACTATCAATGACTACCCTCACCGCAATGAAGACCAGTATATAATCCATTCTGAGCCAAGTTATCAGATTTCACGTTTCAGCATGCGTGATAACAAAACGCTGATTCTGTTTACCTTCCGCAAGGAGTTGATTCACCACGAACCAGATAATGAAGCGGAAGAAAAAACTCTATTGCATGAAATTTATAATCATTGCGGCTGGGAAGCCAAAGAAATTCTAAGGTATCTCGACGTGGCTGATGATTTTTATTTTGATACCGTAAGCCAGATACAAATGCCCCATTGGAGTAAAGGACGTGTTGCCTTGATCGGTGATGCAGCCGCTTGTGCTTCGTTGCTGGCAGGTGAAGGCACTGGACTCGGTATGACTGAAGCCTATACGTTGGCAGGCGAGCTTCATAACGCATGTGGTGATTACAATGCAGCTTTTGCAGCCTATGAAGCAGAGCTGAAACCATTTTTGCATGAAAAGCAAAAATCCGCAGCCAAGATGGTAACGTTTTTTGCTGCCAAAAGTTATATAGCCATTATGCTGGTGCGTCTCGGCATTAATTTGGTCTCGATACCCTTGTTCACCCGACTTCTGCTAGGAAATTCACTTAAAGATAATTACAAATTGAAACGTTATGATTGAGTTTTGCATATCTTTTCAAAATCTCATAACAAGGCAAATGCACTCGGGCAGCCAAAAGCTTAGCTTCGCTCTGTTTTTTTGCGCCGGTGATTTGTGGCGTTGAAAGATAGAATTATGCAAACAAATGATTTAATAAGATCTGATATGCTTTTGGGGATCATTCTCATTGTTTCCTGTTGCGCAAAGCAATAAGGGGACAGGCTGATTATCTAGTGAGACCCGAGAGGTCGAAAGGGCCCCAATAAGCAGCCTGTACCATTATTACCCTCCGGATAATACCTCAACAACACCCTGAAGGGATGTGTCCATTCAGGAGAGCGAGCAAAGAACAAAGTACAACTGGAGTCAAAGGCCAGAAAGCATACGCGTCATCTTCAAAATAGGCCCAGCAAGGTTAAGAAGTCTTTCGAGCGACGTTGTGCTGTCTCCGCGGCATAATTGCTGTGTTTAGTTGCCGGAGTAATACAAACAGGTGATTCACAGAATGGATAACAGACTAAAGATAACCAGTATTACCACCTGGATTGCGGGAGCGATAGCCATTGCAATGACCATTCTTCTTCCTCTGGGTTATTTTAGCATTTCTTACCAGTACTTGTCTGGAAGCCTGGAGGCTGAAGCTGAAATTGTCAGCAACATTGTTGCCGAATTAATCAACTCAAATCCGGATCTCTGGCAATTTGAGAAGATGCGGTTGGAGGAGTTGCTGGCAAGGCGGATGCGTTTTAACCGCGAAGAGACAATACGAATCTTCGACTCAAAAAACAAGCTGGTTGCGGAGCGAGATAAACCCCTAAAACGGCCGCTTATGACGCGGCGCTTTGACTTGCTGGATTCGGGGTCAACCGTGGGCAAGTTGGAAATCAGCTGTTCTCTCGTTCCGCTCCTGCTTCGTTCCGGTTTTGCAGCACTGCTCGGGCTGTTCGGCGGGCTTATTATATTCATAACTCTGCGGATCCTGCCGTTGCGCTCCGTGGAGCAGGCAGAAAAAACACTGTGGGAAACAAACCGATTGCTGGAGGAGAAAAACCGGGAGATCGAAACAGCTTACTCGGAGCTTAAGGCAACTCAAGTACAGTTGCTGCAACGGGATAAGATGGCTTCCATCGGACAGCTCGCTGCCGGTGTAGCCCATGAGATTAACAATCCGATCGGCTTTGTCAACAGCAACTTGTGCACACTGGAGAAGTATGTTGCAAAAATAATCGACTTCATCAGCGCCCAGGGGGAAAAATTAACATCTTGCGCCACATCGGCGACTTTGGCGGAACTATCCGGCAAGAGAAAGTCTCTCAAGATCGATTACGTCCTGGAAGACATGAAGCATCTGATCAGCGAGTCACTGGACGGCACCAGCCGGGTGCAGAAGATCGTTCAGGATCTCAAGACCTTTTCCCGGAACGACACAGGGGCGGATTCTCTCATCGATGTCAATACCTGTCTGGAAAGTACCATCAATATGGTCTGGAACGAAATCAAATATAAAGCAACCCTGCAAAGGGATTTCGGCGAACTCCCCCAGCTTAAATTCAATCCGCAACAGTTAAACCAGGTGTTTATAAACCTTTTGATCAACGCAACTCACGCCATTGACAAGGATGGGACTATCACAGTGCGCTCCCGGTTCGAAGATGGACTCATCCGGGTAGCAATTTCCGACACCGGATGTGGCATCCCGGAGGATATCCGGGCCAAGATATTCGAGCCGTTCTTTACTACCAAGGAAGTTGGCAAGGGGACAGGGCTTGGGCTTAGCATTTCCTTTGGCATTATAAAAAAACATGGGGGTGAGATCGAAGTAACCAGCGAGGTGGGAAAAGGTACAACCTTTACGGTGCTTGTGCCGGTTTCGGCAGAATAATGCAGATCATCAGGGGGAATAGATGGCTTTGGAACTGAGACATTGGTTTTTAGTGGTAGTTATCTGGACATTGCTGGCGGCATGCGGGATTTTTCCAGCAACAGCGTTGGCAGAAGCTGTCGTCAAAATCGGCGGGACCGGAAGCGCCATGGGAGCTATGAAGCAACTTGCCGTGGAATATGAGAAATCATATCCCGGGACAAATATTCAAGTCCTGCCAAGCCTCGGCAGTTCTGGGGGGATCAAGGCTGTTCTTGGCAATGGTATCGATCTGGCTGTTGCCAGTCGTCCTCTTACAAAGAGTGAACAGCAACAAGGGGCAGTAGCAATGGAATATGCCAAGTCTCCCTTTGTTTTCGTTACCAACCCCAAGATCAAAAAAAATGACATATCCGTCCGTGAGTTAGAAGCATTCTACAACAACGCGACTTCGAACTGGCCGGATGGCAGCCGCATCCGGCTGATCCTGAGGCCGGAAAATGATAGTGACACAAGGCTGCTCAGCAGCATCTCGCCGACAATGGAACAAGCGGTTAAGGCCGCCTTGTCACGTCCCGGAATGATCATGGCGATAACGGATCAGGAATCATCTGAGGCGATTGCCCGGATTCCTGGCGCTCTGGGGGGAGCTACGCTGACCGAGATAATCAGCGAAAAGCTCCCATTGAATGTTCTTTCCTTCAATGGTGTTCAACCAAGCACCAAAACCATCTCCGACGGAACCTATCCTCTGGTTAAGTCGCTCTACCTGGTAACAGCTCCCAATTCTTCTGCCGAGGCCTGGAAATTCATCGCTTTTGTCCGTTCACTGACCGGCCGAAAGATTCTAACAAAGACCGGAAACCTTGTTGTTGAGTTGAAATAGTAAAATAATTACATGGAACATCTACGCTATTGGATGAAGGCGACAAGGTTTCAGAGAGGCTGTGCCTCGCGACCAGGATCGGCAGGCCGTTAGGAAATGAGGATTTTGTTGGAGAATTCGAGCGTGTGACGGGGCGTGATCCAAGGAATACGCAGCTGACAGCCGTTATTTTACCAGCTTATTTTGCTGAAAAATCCCTTCGTAGAGCATCGGATACTACCACAGGAGTATATGGAAAATGGCTATGGACAAACTTGATGAAATAACACGTAAACGCAAGAAAGCTCATCAGCAACTCGTTTCACTGGACTCTAAGGTTTACAAGGCTTTTCTGCAGATGGAACAAGCCGCTTTTTCGGACGGCGCTCTCCCCAAGAAGACAAAGGAGTTGATTGCCATCGGCATCTCGGTGCAGATGGACTGCGAGTCATGTATGCAGTGGCATATTGACCAAGCAACTGCATGCGGCGCTACGTACCGTGAGATTCTTGAGGCCATCGAGGTCGGTATCGAGATGGGGGCTGGTCGGGTAACGGTTTCAGCCCGGTTCGCACTTGACGCCATGGAGCGGGCATTTCCGAATGAGGAGTCTTGATCCAATTAATAGAAAGCTCGGTAAAGTTCGGCAAAAGCAGCGGCATCAGAACTTGAAGATTTGAACATGCATCCATCTGGCCTTCTCCAAGTCATGGCACAATGGACTTCCCTCTGGCTTTGCCCGAAGATCACAGCAAAGAACCAGCCACGGCACAAAACAGAATCGATGTGTAATCATTTTCGACATTCTGTTACGATTTTTGTAAACAAACTCGACACTCAATTGGTGTAATTGGGTAAAGTGTAGTTGTAACAACATGTTACGCTTGATAAATGCTCTGGCACACCATATGCATTTTTTACTGCAAATCGAGTTTTAATAAATTTATCCGACTTTGCCATGAATTGACCGCCATAGGAATCATCTTATTAGAGAAAGGAAGTGAGGCATATGCCGTGGTATAACAATCCGGAATTGACCTGCAAGGTCTTGAACAGAATCGCCAACCGATATCGTCATGTACCACTTCAGGATCTCAATAAGACTATGGACTACGTCACTCAATTACTCTGGACCAAACAGGAACGATTTTGTGTCAGCAGATCATCGGTAGCAGATGGGTTTAACGGCAGGCGCCAATAACAGCATATTGTCTAATCAAATCATCTGGGTCGTTTTAGGGGGCAGGCTGCTTTGCAGTCAGTCCCTTTTTAATTTTCGGTGGGTTCATCGTGATAAATGCAACCCCAAGCCTATTGCTGCCGGAGCACCCTTAGGGTCCAGGTGGTGGCAATGGAAGATGCCACCACCTTTCCCCGTATTTGACAGAACATTGCCATGTTGCCCTGTTCTGGCGAGTTGCCTGTCGAGTAGGTCCTGCCTGAAAATGTCTCCCCTGTTGCCCGGGGCGAAACCTTCGATTACCTGCTGAAGTTCGGGATTGCGTAAAACGTTCCACCGACGTAGTAGCCGATGTACGGCGCGATCAGTTCGGCTTCCGTGGGTATTGGCTGTGGTCCCTGGCCACCTCCGCCATACTGCCAGCAGAGGATCGAGTCGCCCAGGTCCCTGAAGTATTGTCCGTCAGTAATCACCGGGTCTTTGTTCCAATAGTAGAAATCGTTTTTCAGGTAAACGGTGTAGCTAGTCGCGTCCGCCACCTTGCTGAACTTCACGCCATAGTTAAATCCGAAAAACCAATGCGTTGGATAGCCATACTGCCCGGGCTCGCTGGGTACGGCGGAGTAATAACTGTAAGGTGTTGCCGTAAGGGAATAGGTTTCGAGACGAATGCTGGCGGTGGCCTCGCCAACCTTGAACTCCAACCCGTTGACGATCTTGTTCACAACCACTTTAACCGCGCGATCTCCTGGGTTTCCGTTTGCCCGGCCGAACTGGACCTTGTTCGAATCGGTCTTGATGCTGCGCGTCCACGCTTCATCGCTTACGCGCAGGCCGTCGCGAGCTGTGCTCCAGGTGTATGTGAATGGCCCGTCCGTGCCGCTTACGGAAGCGGTGAAGGTCGGCTTCGTGTCATCGGAGATGGTGACAGCCGACGGTGTCAGTGTAACTTTGGGGGTGGTAACCTTGATGCGAGCCTGGGCAGTGCCGATGGAAGTCTTCTGGCTTCCATCAAGGCGGAACACCTCAACTGTTACAGAGTCCGTGGTTGCGACCCCCTTGTCGGCAATGTAGTACACTGTGTTGTTCGCAGCGGAGGTGTCGGTAAGGCTTCCCCCTTGTCCGCTGGTTGACCAGTGATACGTGAGCACGACATCCGATGCGGCGGCTTCGGCAAACTCGCAGGTGAGGAGTACATTCGAAAACGCGCTGATCTCCGAGTCCTGAGGAGTCAGCCGTATAGTCGGCTTCGTCACATTTATGGTCCATGAATCGGCCATATTCGATAATGAAATATTATGTGCAACCGCGGTGGCATCGAAGCCGACAAGTAATTTGTTCGTAACGTCGATGTTGTTGAATATTGTTTTGGCAAATTCCATGCTGAGGTCCACGGTGGCGCTTTCACCCAAATTGGCGATTCTTTTCGTCACATACCCGATGGCGACCTGCTGGAACGAAACCGTATTCAAGAGGCCGGTAATCGCAGTCTTCACTGCTCCCTTGATGTCACCTGCCTGCGCTTGTTCCTTGAGGCCCGGCAGACTCAGCATCTGCACAATTAGATCAGCTGCCACAGTGCCGGTGCCGAGGTCTTTGTACAGTCCGGCGGTAGCCTGGTCATCAAGTGTCGGCAGGATCGTGTTGACCACGAGCGGCAGCACAAAATCCTTTGCAAGGAACAACAGGGTGGTATTGAGTTGCTTCTCAACCTGTTGGGCGTTGAGTGACGAGTAGTCACCGTTCAGCATGCCGGGGCCGACGACCATAAGTTGATAAGTGGTTATCTTTGAACCGGCCGCCATGGGCAGATTGATCGTGTCGGAATCTACTTCCGTATAGGCCAGGTTGCCGGCAGCTATGTCGCCGATCGTGCCCAGCAGGCCGTTAAGACCTTGCACGGGGCTTACCTCAAACTCTGTCAACGCTTTCTCGGCGGGGACTGCAGCCCCTCCGGCCTCCGGCACATAGGAGATCTGTTTGATGTAGGCGTAACCGGGGCGGCGGTACCTGTTGCGCAGGACAAAGCTGTTTACCCCGGTAAGGTTGACGCGTAGCCCAGATTTTTCTTCGATCGGGTCAACAAGAAGCGATGCAAGGGTTTTCGTTGTAGTTTTGGAGGATACGCCGGTGGCGGCCGCTATGCCGCTGACGGCGTCCGCGAGTGCCTGCTTGACGGCATCACTGTCCAATATGCCGTCCGGGTTGGTGATCAGGCTGGCCTCGATCGCTGCGCTCACCTGTGTCGCCTCCGATGAGGCCGCGATCAGATCCATTGCAGCCAGACGCGCATCCTTGGGCAGTGCAAAACAGCCAGTGATCATGTAAATCAGCACCTCGGCCGTGCTGTGAGCATTCAGGTTTGTCCGTGTGGCATCCAGCCACCCCATGAACAAAGGCTTGCCTGTCGGTCCCACCACGAACGCCAGTTGCGGGCCGTCGGTGAATGTATTGATCGTGAAATCTCCGCTGGCCGCCACGCCGGCAGTGGCCAGGCTGTTGGTAACGGTCAGGGAAGCCGGGTCCAGAGTCACCCCGGCCGGTAGGGCAACTTTCCCCGTGAGGTCACCGGTTGGCAGTGTCACGCTTGCCGTGCTGGTTGCTGTTCGGGGGACAGCATTCCCGCTTCCGTTGCATGAGGTGATTACGGTCAACACAACTGCTGCCAGCAACAGTAAAGAAAGATTTATCAATCCTCTTCTCAACATGGCACACCTCCAAAATCAAATATTGGATATGAATGGATCTCTTACAGATCACAGAGCAAAGTATTCAGACGCTGCCTGTGGAGTGAGTCTGGGCGCAATAATAGATTAAAAAGTTGTAATTGCATATGGCGTACCAGAGTGTAACATGTCAGGTTAACGGTGTTTTTTTGTGGGGGGCTGTGTTAATGAATGTTAGCTGTAAAATAATTCGACACTTTAGTGTTTGTACCTGCCGCTGACGGTCGAGGGGGAGCGGCAGTACCATGTCTGCGCCTTCGAGCGCTCCGACAACGACAGTTCGGTTCTGGTGGTGGCGCCCCGGTTCTTTTCCCGGTTGATCACCACCACCGATGATCTCCCCTGTGGCACGGTCTGGGGCTCGACCTGCCTGTTCCTCCCCTTTGATCCTCCGGGCACGGAGTATCGCAACATCTTCACCGGCGAACTGGTGACCGCGGTGGACTATGACGGCCGTACCGGCCTCATGCTGGCGGAAATCCTCGAATCATTCCCGGTGGCGCTGATGGAGCGTCTCACCGGCAGCTCCTGATCCCCACAAGTCCCGGATGCATCTTGACATCGCCGTCTGTGCGGGTATATGTGTGTGAACAGTTTTTCATGCAGTGCCGGGAGGATGGATGGGATGCCGGATGCAAGATTCATACGAGCCGCTTGGTCAGCGTGGAAGCTGATGGAGCGGCTTTTTTGTTGCCGGGTGGGTGTCTTTGGGGCTGGTCGGGACATTCAAGGAAAAGTTGAACAAAATTGGACTGACCCATGAACGAAAGAGTCAAGTTTCTGAAAAATTTCGACATCGAGAGTGAATCTCAGGGCGATATAGTAACTTTTGGTGCCCTCGTGTTCTGCCTGAACCCAGAAGAGGTTTGCGAAGCATTCGATTTATCGTTTGAGGATCTACCGAAAAAGCGGCAGGCTATTGTGCGAAAAATTCAGAATGATTTGTTTGATGAGATGCGAGATTGTCATCGGAGTCTGTTAAATGTGCTAGAAAAGGGCATTGAAACACTTCCCGGCCCTAAAAAAACCAGCGCCGCAAATGCACTTCTTTATCTAGCGAGAGCCCTTCCCTCAAGGAAGGAGCACAAGGTGCTTAAGCGGCTAATTTCATCCAAGAATGGAAATATACGTGCACAAGTTTATAGGAGGTTGAAAGAGCTTCCTGAGAAAGTCTGCCCTGACTATCTCAAAGACGCGTGGTGTGTATACCGTGATTTTGAAGCAACGAAACTCTTGCTCAATCGTGCATCAATTGAAACACTATCAGAATTATTTGATGGACTCGAAGAAGACCTATCATATTCTGGACCATTGTTGTCGAGGCTATACTTGAAACTTCATGGTAACTCTCCTGCAACTATGGAAAGACTAGAGAGGCTGAATCCGTTATCTCATGCGTATGTGTGTGCTAAGCTTGGAGTTTCTTTACCTTCAAAGGTTCTTGTTCAACTATACACCAAAGAAATGTCCGGGCTTGTCATCTGGTGTGCAGGACAAATGGGTCAATGGGACTCAATACTTGAAATGCACCAGATTGCGGAAAAGGGGTCTTGACACGAGACAAAGCCAAAACTGAAGGAAGATGCCCCAACAAAGCGTAACAGCGGCCTTGGGCCGCTCTACTCTCCCACGTTAGGCCATAGTGAAAAATGAAACAGCGACTACTTAACAGATATGAGGAAGTAACCTTCGATGCTCTCAAAGAGGTATGCACTGGTGCTGGTGCTCATGTTTTCCCAAAGGTACGCATTGCTGACCTGTTCGAACTAAGAAATAGTGGGATCTCAAGTCCACATTTCTCATATGCACTGAAGGCACATTTCGATTTTGTGGTGACGAACTCAGACTATCAACCTCTTTTTAGCGTTGAGTACGACGGACCACTGCACAAAATCAATCCAACTCAAAAAGAAAATGATCGATTGAAAAATGAGCTTTGCGAACATTTCAATCATGGATTACTTCGTATCAATTCTCTCTATTTGAGCAAGAAATACAGAGGCTTAGACCTTATGACGTATTTTGTAGATGCTTGGTTTCTGGAAGAAGCATTTTCTGAAGCCCAGAATCAAGGCGTAGTGCCATATGATGAACCATTCGACATAACTTTTATTTATTCAGACGGATTCCCTGGACATAAGAAATGGCCTTATTGGCTTTCCCTTGATGTGCAACTTGCTATTCAGCAACTACACCGAGAAGGCAAGGTGGCTCAGATGGTGCCATCACACTATGTTGGAATTGATAACGAGGGCAACTACAGGTGTATGTCGTGGTTGAAAATTGATACTCAAAGAGTGGTCCGTGTTGTTACCGGGATGCATGCTCAACAATTCCCAGCAGTGTGTAAATCAGAGCTGATCAGCATGCTAGCAATGTTTGATGTTTATGAACAACTCAAGAATATCATTGAAGGCAGAAAGAACTTATCAATTCGCTGTGACAAGCTGAACGACGAGCTCAACCACTTCCAAGCTAAATACAAGATGATGAGTGCATTTTCTTGTGGCAAGTAACTGATAAGGTCTAGGCTTTTGGACACCGGCCGGGCTGAGAAGCGCCCCGGACGGGTCAAGGGGGCAAGCCGTTTTTGGACAAATAATAATGACTGAAACCAATAAAATAACAGGTCGATGGTGTTTACCCTGGTTCGCCCGGTGGGAAAGGGAGAGACGATGAGCGAGCGGGAGATTTACTGGAAGGCGGCGGACCAAGGGGAACGGCTGGCCGAACTGACGACAACCGATCCTGAGCAGGCCATTCTTCCACTGCGCCGGGACGTCCGGAGCCTTGGCATGCTCCTGGGCCAGGTGATCCGCGAACAGGCCGGGCAACGGATGTACGAGGCGGAAGAGGAGTTGCGCCGGCTGACCATCAGCCACCGCCAGCTCAACGACGGTCAGGGGGAGGCGGCGCTGGATCTGCCCGGTGAACAGGAGCTTCGAGAACGGGCCATGGAGATCGTGCGCGGCATGGACCTTGCCGACGCCCTCAGCATCACCAAGGCTTTCGGCATTTTTTTCGAACTGACGAACCTGGCGGAGACGAACCACCGTAAGCGCCGCTTGCGGGCGGTCAGTCTGGCATGCGGCACTGCCCCCAAAGCCGGCTCCTTGCTGGGGACCCTCACCCGGATGCGCGATGCCGGGATCGACGGGGAGAAAGCGCTGGAACTTTTGGGCCGGGTCGAGGTGATCCCGGTCTTCACCGCCCATCCCACCGAGGTGGCGCGCCGGGTGGTGCTCTTCAAACGGCGCCGCATCGCCCTGAACCTGGAGGAGTTGGACCGTCTCCCTCTGACGGCAGCGGCCGCGTTCCGGGAAGAAGAGGCGATCCTGTCCGAGGTGGCTGCCATCTGGCAGACCGACCTGGTGCGGTCCCGCCGCCCCACGGTGCTGGATGAGATCCGGATGGGGCTGGACCATTACCCCGCCTACCTGATCGCCCCGCTCCCCGGCTTTTACGCGGAGATCGCCGCCGCGTTCCAGGACGTGTACGGCATGGCCCTGCCTCCCCACGGGGTTCCGAACGTGGTCAGGTTCGGCTCCTGGGTGGGGGGGGACCGTGACGGCAACCCCTTTGTGACCCCGGAAACCACCGGGACCGCCCTGCAGATGGCGCGGGAGACGATCCTGGACCACTACCTGGCGGTCCTGGATGACCTGCAGGAAACCCTGACCACCTCCGCCTGCCGCTGCGGCTCACCGGAAGCCCTCATCGCCGCCCTCGACCATTATGAACGGAGCCTGGGCATGGTGCCGGGCAGCGAACTCCTGCCCGATTGCGAGCTGTACCGCCGCTACCTCGCCTTTGTCCGTCGTCGGCTGGAGCATACCCGCACCTGTCCCGGCAAAGTGGACGCCTATCCCGATGCCGCCGCTTTCAGCGCCGATCTCATGCTGCTGCGCGACAGCCTGGCTGACGGCAAAGGCGAGGTGATCGCCCGGGCATGCCTCGATCCGCTGTTGCGTAAGGTACGGACCTTCGGCTTTCACCTCCATGCCATCGACATCCGCCAGCATGCCGAGGTCCATGCCGCAGCGGTACGGAGCCTGGCCGGCGGCGCCGGGACCTCCGGCGGCATCCCCCCACGTCCCGATTCGGAGACGGTTCGATTGCTGGATACTCTCAGGGGTATTGCCCGCTGGAAGGAGACCTATCCTCCGGAAGCGCTGCAGCAGTATGTCATCAGCGGCGCCGGCAGTGTGGACGATGTACTCTCCCTGGTCTGGCTGCTGGAGCTGAGCGGGGTGCGGGTGGCCGCTGACCCGGATCGCGGGGACCCGGGGTTGATGCCGGTGCCGTTGTTCGAATTCATCCATGACCTGCAGCAGGCGCCCCAGGTCTGCCGCGAACTCTGGACCCACGAGGCCTACCGCCCGTACCTGGAATCCTGGGGATGGCGCCAGGAAATCATGCTCGGCTACTCGGATTCCAACAAGGACGGCGGCATGCTCACCAGTTCCTGGGAGATCCACAAGGCCCATCGGGAACTGCACCGGGTGGCCGCAGCGTGCGGTGTCAAACTCCGGCTCTTTCACGGTCGGGGCGGTACCGTCGGCCGGGGAGGCGGACCCACCTACCGGGCCGTGTCGGCCCAGCCCCCCGGCGCGTTCACGGGAACCCTGCGCCTCACCGAACAGGGGGAGGTGGTCAATTGGAAATATTCCGACGCCGTGCTGGCCACACGGAACCTGGAGCTGATGGTAGCAGCCAGCCTCGGGTTCCTGGCCTTTTCCGGCACGGACACCGGGGAAGGGGAGCGGTGGGAGGCGGTCATGGATGAACTGGCAGCGAGCGCCTACCGGTATTACCGGGAGCACATTGCCGACAATCCGGATATTGTCCCCTATTTCGAACAGGCAACCCCGGTGCTGGAATTCGAGCTGGCCAAGATCGGCTCCCGGCCCGCCAAACGGTCGGCAAGCAGGGGGATCACCGATCTGCGGGCAATCCCCTGGGGATTCGGCTGGATGCAGAGCCGACATGTCATCCCCGGGTGGTTCGGGGTGGGCCATGCCCTGGAGAATTTTACCGGGGGCATGGACCTGCTGCGGGAGATGGTGGTAAAATTTCCGTTCTTCTATGACCTGATCCGCAACGTGGAGCTGGCCCTGACCAAGGTGGACCTGCCGCTCGCCCGCCTCTACGCCGGCCTGGTGAACGACAGTGCCCTGCGGGATCGGGTCCTCGGGAAGTTCGTGGACGAGTACCGCAGGACCAGGCGGATGGTGCTGGCGGTGACCGGCCAGCAGCGGTTGCTGGGGAGGGATCCGGCCCAGGCCCGTTCGCTGCGGTTGCGCAATCCCTACGTGGACCCCCTGAGCCTGATCCAGGTTGAACTGCTGCGGCGCAAGCGGGCAGGGGAGGGGGGGGAAGAACTTGACTACGTCCTGGCCGCCACCATCAACGGCATTGCTGCCGGGTTACGCAACACGGGGTGAGTGTTAATCGGCTCCCTGATCATCTCTCCGCTCTTTCCAGGGGCTTGGCCCTGGCTTCTTCTTTTCCCTCTGTAGTGTTGTTGTAAAAGCGTTGCGTCGGATAGGCAAAATCGATGTCGTCGCAGCTGGCGAATGCTTCCAGGATCTGCTCCCAGATCGCCTGGACGCTCTCCCGTCGATGCCGGGGTTCGCAGAGATGGCGTGCGGTCAGGAGTACGCCGCTCTCCTCCACGGTGGTGAAGACCGACGGTGCCAGATTAGGGGCGACAATGACGAATTCGCGCGATGATTCCCGCATCTTCTGTTCCGCCAGGGGCGTCAGGTAACCGGAGTAGTCGGTCACGATCCGCTGGATCAGGGCCTTGGCCTTTTTCCAGTCGCTTTCAAAGGTCACCAGGACCGGAATCTCGTTCCAGATGTAGTCGAACCATCCCCGGGTGTAATTGACCTGGGGATCCACAAACACCTTGCCGTTTGGAATGTGCACGATCCTGCCGGTGCTCTGGTCCGCATGGACCCAGTTGCCGATCTCCATGAGGGTGAACTGGAACACCCGCTTGTCGATCACATCTCCGGCATAGGCCCCGATCTGGATGCGGTCGCCCACGTCGAAGGGACGTCGCCAGAGGATGAAGATCCAGCCGGCTATGTTGACCAGGGGATCTTTCAGGGCAATGGCGATGCCGGCCGACAACAGTCCCAGGAAGGTGGCCACGGTCTGGAATTCCTCGAACCAGATCCGTCCTAGGAGCAGCATGGCCAGGGAAAAGGACGTATAATTAGTGATTTTCCGCCACTGGTAGCGCAGGGTGGAACTCTCCGTGCGCCGCCAGACCCACTTCAGGATGAGCCAGCGCAGGGTCCAGAACACCAGGAAACAGGCAAGGGAGGTGATGAGTTTGCCGTACAGTTCGGCGGGAACGCCGGTCATTCTTTGCAACCATTCCGTAAGCAGCTTCATGGACAGAAATTCTCCGTAAACAACTGGTTGGCATGCTTGGATTTTTTGAGTGGGTTGCTCCTCGGCCGGCAACAGGCGCCGCCCGGTTCGAAGATCGTCACAGCCGTGAATCTATGCGCGTCAAATAAGGCCTGAAATTAAATATTTAAGAAAGCATACCAGAAAATCGGCGATTCACAGGTTTGGGGTTGTTGATGGCGAGTATCACGCCCCACTTTTCTTGTGCGCCTGACGATACCTGTTATTCTTTAATTTTCGAAGTGGTTAAGGGTCAAAGTTCCCTTGCCGGAAATTGCTTGCTGGATATGAATTACCCTTTAATTGATCCGGAGGATCGGCAATGCCCCTACAACAGGGAGAAAACGATCAGCATTGGTACAAGGACGCGGTCATCTATCAGTTGCACGTCAAGGCGTTCTTTGACGCGAACGGCGATGGTTTGGGCGATTTCCAGGGGCTGATCGAAAAACTCGATTATGTACGCGACCTGGGCGTTAATACCATCTGGTTGCTGCCCTTCTATCCCTCGCCCATGAAGGACGACGGTTACGATGTCTCCGATTACCACAACGTGCATCCGCAGTTCGGTACCCGCAACGACCTGCGAACGCTGTTGCGTGAAGCGCACAAGCGCGGCCTGCGTGTTATCACCGAATTGGTCGTGAACCACACTTCTGACCAGCATCCGTGGTTCCAGGCCGCGCGCCGCGCGCCACCGGGCTCGTCCAAGCGTAACTTCTACGTTTGGAGCGATAACGACCGGAAATACGAAAATACGCGGATCATCTTTACCGACACAGAAACTTCCAATTGGACATGGGATCCGATTGCCAAGGCGTATTATTGGCATCGCTTTTTCAGCCACCAGCCAGACCTCAATTTCGACAATCCGAAAGTGTTGAAGGCGGTAATCCGCGTGATGCGTTTCTGGTTCGACATGGGGGTGGACGGGTTCCGGCTCGATGCCATACCTTACCTGTGTGAGCGCGAGGGCACTAACAACGAAAACCTGCCCGAAACCCATGCCGTGATCCGTCAGATACGCGCCCAGGTCGATATGCATTACCAGAACAGGCTGTTGCTGGCCGAAGCGAACCAATGGCCGGAGGATGTGCGCGAGTATTTCGGTGATGGCGACGAGTGCCACATGGCCTATCACTTCCCGCTGATGCCGCGGATCTATATGGCCATAGCTCAGGAGGACCGCCATCCTGTTTTCGAGATCATGCAACAGACACCCGATATTCCCGAGAACTGCCAGTGGGCGATTTTCCTGCGCAATCACGATGAACTCACACTGGAGATGGTTACCAGTAAGGAGCGTGACTACATGTACCGCATGTACGCCGCCGATCCGCGCGCACGCATCAACCTGGGTATCCGGCGCCGGCTCGCCCCGCTGATGGAGAACGATCGGGAACGTATCAAGCTGATGAACAGCCTGTTATTGTCGATGCCGGGTTCGCCGATTATCTACTATGGTGACGAAATCGGCATGGGTGACAATATTTTCCTTGGCGACCGGGATGGTGTTCGTACGCCCATGCAGTGGAGTCCGGACCGCAATGCGGGTTTCTCCCGTGCCGACCCGCAGCGGTTGTACCTGCCGCCGATCATGGACCCGGTGTATGGTTACGAGGCCGTCAATGTCGAGGCGCAGATCCGCAACCCCTCGTCATTACTCAACTGGATGCGGCGCATGCTGGCTGTGCGTAAGAGCAGCAAGGCCTTCGGACGCGGCCGGCTTTCATTCCTGAGTCCGGGCAACCGAAAGATTCTCGCCTATCTCCGCGAGTACGACGAGGAGACAATCCTTTGCGTCGCCAACCTTGGCCGTTCCGCGCAGCCGGTCGAGTTGGACCTGGCAAAATATCGCGGTCGCGTACCGCTGGAGATGATGGGCCGCACTGCCTTCCCGCCCATCGGCGAATTACCTTATCTGCTTACCCTGCCTGCCTTCGGCTTCTACTGGTTCCGGCTCGCAGCCGATGTAGAGGTGCCGCGCTGGCACGAGGAGCGTCTTGCTCCGGAAGAATTGCCGGTGCTGGTGTTGTTTGACGGCTGGACCAGCTTGTTCCGTGATCGCGTCGTGCCGTGGCGCATCCGCATGGCGGAAAAGCTGCGCATGCAGTTCGAGACCGAGACTTTGCCGCGCTATATCGCCACGCAGCGTTGGTACGCTTCCAAGGGCGAGCAGATCAAGCGTGCGGTCTTGAATGACTGGGTGCTGTGGGGGGCGGGCCAGTCTTCCTGGCTGATGGCACTGCTACAGGTCGAGCTCGACTCTGGGCAGAGCGCCTATTTCCTGCCGATGGCCCTGGCTTGGGGAGATAGCGACGAGGAGCAGGTTCACGCGCTTGCCTCGGCAATGCTGGCCAGGGTGCGCCAGCAGTCTCAAGTGGGGGTGCTTGTGGACGCGTTTTCCGACGAAGCGTTCTGCCGTGCAGTGGTGGAGGCAATTCTCAGTGGAAGCGATTTGGTGTGCGCGCACGGCCTATTGCACGTCACCACTACCACGGCCGGCACCGTCCTTGCCGGAGAATCACTCGACAAGATGCCATTGGGCCGCCCGAAGTTTCAGGGTAGCAATAGCGTGGTGACACTGGACGAACGCCTGTTCCTTAAGGGCTACCGGCACCTGAGGAGCGGGGTGAACCCTGAATTCGAGGTGGGTCGCTTCCTGACCGATGTTGCCCATTTCGCCAACAGCGTGCCGGTAGCGGGAGCCATGGAATACATTGCCGCGGACGGTACGACGACATGCTTGGCGCTGCTGCAGGGATATGTGGAGAATCAGGGCGATGGCTGGTCGTACACGCTCGACTACCTTGAGCGCTATTTTGAGAGCCAAAATCCCGTAGAGGTCGATGCGCCTGCGGATGTTCACGGAGCATACCTGTCTTTGGTGCATACCCTGGGCTTGCGCACCGCAGAGCTGCACAAAGCGCTTGCGCTGCGCACCGGTGACCCGGCCTTCGATCCCGAGCCGCTGGCACCTGGCGATCTTGCCGACTGGAAACAGCGCGTGCATGATGATGCCCATACCACGCTGGCACTGCTGGAACAACGCCAGGACCAATTCCACGCACCGGTGCGGCTGAATGCGCGCACGTTGCTGGAGCAGCGGCAACGGCTGTTCGAGCGGATCGAGGCCTGCGGGATGCCAGCGGGCCCGTGCATCAAAACACGTTATCATGGCGACTACCACTTGGGACAGGTTTTGGTCAGCAACAACGATTTCATCATCATCGACTTCGAAGGGGAACCGGCACGGTCCATGGCAGAGCGCCGCACCAAGCACTCATCCCTGCGCGATGTGGCCGGCATGCTGCGCTCCTTTGATTACGCTTGTTGGAGCGCCGTGCTACGCGACAACTACACCGATGCCGACCGTGCCAGGCTCATTCCGCTGGCACATGTCTGGGCCCGCGAAACCCGTGAGGAGTTTCTGCGCGCCTACGAGGAAGCCACGGCCGCCAGCGGCCTGTATGGGGCCTTTGCCGAAGTGCAGGGGTTAATAAAGCTGTTCGAGTTGGAAAAGGCGCTCTACGAGATGCGCTACGAAATCGGTAACCGACCGGGCTGGATCAATGTTCCGCTGCAAGGCGTGCTGGCGCTGTGCGGACTCTCTCCTGACGCCGGAGCAGGCGACGCGACGCATTCAAAAGGAGACTGATATGGAAAAAGTCGACATTATGCTCGAACCTGTGCGGGAGTTCCTGCTACAGATTGCAGGGTTTCTGCCAAAACTCGCGCTTGCGTTAGCGGTGTTTGTCATTGGCTGGCTGCTGGCCAAGCTTGCCAGGTTCGCGATCATCAAAGGCTTGCGAGCAATCAACTTCAACGTTCTTACCGAGCGTGCCGGTTTGGAGGATTTTTTGAATCAAGGTGGCATCCAGACCGATACCACCGGCATCTTTGGGTTGCTGATCTACTGGCTTGTCATCCTGGCCGCACTCATTATCGGCTTCAACAGTATGGGGCTCACCTACATCACCGGGCTGCTGGGAGAGGTGGTGCTGTTTGTGCCCAAGGTCATCGTGGCCCTGCTTATTATCGCATTCGGCGCGTACTTCGCGCGCTTCGTCGGCAACGCGGTGGTTACCTATTGTAAAAACATCGCCATCCAGGACGCCGACTTGCTGGGTAAGCTGGCGCAGTACGCCATCATGACATTTGTCGTGTTGATTGCGTTGGATCAGGTCAACGTGGGAGGCGACATTGTTCGGGAAAGTTTCCTCATTGTCCTGGCCGGAGTGGTATTCGCCCTGGCACTGGCCTTCGGACTCGGAGGAAAAGATGTGGCTGCGGAGCTCATTGAGCGTTGGTGGCCAAGGCGGGAAAAGGATGACGAGTAGGGGCGCTGCTTGCCGCAACGAATCGGGGCGGAGCAGGCGCCGTTTCCGGATGAAAACTAAATATCAAGTGTCCAGCCAGCCTCGGCATCCAGCCGGGCAATGAGTTCCGGGCAGTTTATGTCCGGACGCGCACGCAAGGCCAAGGCCAGTACGGCATGCAGGTTGAGCACCTCTCCCAACCTCTTGCCCCGGTTGTAAAGGTGGGAGAAATCAGGCGGCACTCGCAAGGTCCAGTTGTCCTCATCCAGCGTACCCGGCGTATTATAGTTTTCCTCCAGCCCGAAAAGATCGGCGAAAAATATCATAACGTTGCGGGCTGGGCTAAGGAACAGTTCCGCCACCTTCGCATGCACCATCCGGCGCGGGTCCGAGGCCAGGGTTGCCGCCAGGGTGCCGGAGTCGGTCGGACGCAACCGGCGCGCGAGATAGAGTGCCTGTTTCATTCCCTGCCCATTGCCTTGCCAAGTCTTTGCCAGGTGCCAGATAGTCGGGGTGTCGTGGTTGCCCACCATGATCCAGTCTTGGGGTTGGGCGTTTTCGCTGCGATAAACGTCCCTTGGGTTGTCCGGATCGGCCTTCTGTGTTACCCGGAAGCGGCCCAGTCCGTGCCGCAGACGTACCTGCCGCAGCGGTAGCGGTTCGGTGGACAGTACCTCGAAGAGGATGTCTTCCTTGCGGCGCCCGTGGATTAGCACCTGTTCCATGAGGGCATCCATGATCAGGGCATAGCGATCCTCCTGTTCAGGGGTGAGATCCCGAATCCAGTCGTCGGCATAGCGAGGCCGGTTACGATCGAGTTGGTCCGGGCACACAATGGCGTGGCGGGCCAGCTCGGGGTGGTCCGCCAAATCAGGGGAGGAGAACAGGCGGGCTCCGTTTTGCACAGCATGGTAGGGGTCGGGATCATCGGCCCGATATACCCATGGACACACCAGCCCGTGGGGATGATCAAGGCGCAGGCCATCGAATTCGAAGAGCATTTTGCCCAGACGCCCGGCAACCAGATCGAGCACCGGGCCAGGCTTGCCATCAATGTCCTGATATTGGGCCGGGTCCAGCACCTGATAGCTCCAAGGCTGGCCTTTGACGTTGGTGCGACTGGGAGGCGCTCCCATGAAGTAGTTCCGTAACAGCATGGCCTGCAGGCTCCAGGAATCACGCAGAGAGAAACCCACCTGTACGTCGCCGTAAACTTTCAGTCCCATGGCATGCATGCTGTCCAGGAAGTCCATGTGTTGGCGAAGCAGAAGTTGCTGGGTCAAGGCATAACGCTCCATCACATGGAAATATTTTGCTGCCAGTGTCCGGCGGCGGTGGGCGCAGGCAGCCTCCATTCCCGGTGGAGGCGCGCACAGCAACCGGTCGAGAGCATCTTCCCCTGTCTGCGGCCATTGTCGCCAAGACAGGCCTCCGTGTTCCATGCACAAGGCTTCGTACAGGGCGTCATGGCGCAACCAGCGGGCAGATTGCCAGAGTTCCTTGATTTCAATGTCCAGGGACAGGGCGTTTTTATCCTGTTTTTTCTTAAGGGCGAGGAAACTATTGTAAATCTCCTCCTGCACCCTGCCGTAGGCGGCAAAGACATGGGCATAAGGAACCCGTAGACCGTCCTGGCGGGGGTTGCCGGTCAGGATTGCATCCCATGCGGACCTTCCGAGCAATCCTTGATCGACAAGAGCCTTCAGGTTCAGAGAGAGAATGCTGCGTGAAAACAGAGTGCCGTCGTATGGTGAGGGATTGATCGATGAGGTCAGCCCCTGGGGACCCAGTAACAGGCCTGTGAAACCGAGTTGCCGCACAAAGTTGGCCAAGGCCGGACCACTTGGGCCGTAGGGAGTGCCACGACCGGTATCTTCTCCGTGGATGCCTGGAAAACTGGCATCATGTACCGCCAGCAGGAAGTCCGTCTTGCCCAGCAGATGCAATGCTTCGGTAATTGAGGTGTCCAGCTGGAGGCCTGAGGTGCTCAGCTCATTGGTCATGGTTTGTGTCCGCTTTCGCAAGCTGTCTTTGATTGAGGTGCCTTAGTGCTTTGACGCGTTGGTATTGTGACATTTGATTGCATGAAGCGGGAATGACTCTGCAAGCTCCAGTATTTCGCGGAACGGTTGCATGGGACAGGAATTTCTATTCCATTAACACAGATAGTCCCCTTGAACAAGTTGCCGTCAATTCAATTGGCTGAGGTTAAGGAACATCATGTGAGAAAGCATACCAGAAAATCGGCAATTCTCTGTTTTGTGGTTATTGGCCGCAAAGATGGCGTTATAACGCCCGAACTTTCTTGTTTGCTTGACGATACCTGTTATTCTTTATATTTATATCTGAGGTATTTACGGGTACAAAGGTTCTTGCCGAAGATTACTTGCCGGATATGAAATACCCTTTAATTGATGCGGAGGACCGGCAATGCCCCTACAGCAGGGAGAAAATGATCAGCAGTGGTACAAGGACGCGGTAATCTACGAATTGCACGTGAAGAGCTTTTTCGATGGCTACAACGATGGCATTGGCGATTTTCGCGGCCTGATCACCAAGCTACCCTACCTGGCCGACCTGGGCATCACCGCCCTCTGGTTGCTGCCATTTTATCCTTCGCCGCTGCGCGACGATGGCTACGATATCGCCGACTACCAGAATATCAACAATTCCTACGGAACCCTGGCTGATTTCCGCGAGTTCCTGAAAGAAGCCCATGCCCGTGGCATCCGGGTCATCACCGAACTGGTGCTGAACCATACCTCGGACCAGCATGCCTGGTTCCAGCGGGCCCGTCGTGCCCGGCGCGGCACCTGGCAGCGGGATTTCTACGTTTGGAGCGACACCCCGGAAAAATACCGGGACGCCCGAATCATTTTCAAGGATTTCGAGACCTCCAACTGGGCTTGGGACCCCATTGCCAAATCCTACTACTGGCACCGTTTCTATTCCCACCAGCCCGACCTCAACTTCGACAATCACAAGGTGCACGAAGCATTGTTCAAGGTCGTGGATTTCTGGTTCGGGATGGGAGTGGACGGGCTGAGGCTGGACGCGGTGCCCTATCTCTACGAACGGGAAGGGACCAACTGCGAGAACCTTCCCGAGACCTTTGCCTTTCTCAAGAAGTTGCGGAAACATGTGGCCGGCAGTTACCCGGACCGGCTTCTGCTGGCAGAGGCCAACCAGTGGCCAGAGGATGCCGTGGCCTATTTCGGTGGCGGCGACATGTGCCAAATGGCCTTTCACTTTCCTCTAATGCCGCGCATGTTCATGGCGATCCAGATGGAGGACCGTTTTCCCATCGTAGACATCCTGGAGCAGACGCCGGCGATCCCTGAAAACTGCCAGTGGGCGCTTTTTATCCGCAACCATGACGAACTGACCCTGGAGATGGTGACCGATGAGGAGCGGGATTACATGTACAATGTTTATGCCCGCGATCCCAACGCCCGCATAAATCTGGGCATCCGCCGCCGCTTGGCGCCCCTGATGGGGAATAACCGGCGCAAGATCGAACTCATGTACCTGCTGCTCTTTACCTTGCCCGGCACTCCCATCATCTACTATGGCGACGAGATTGGCATGGGGGACAACTATCACCTGGGCGACCGTAACGGCGTCCGTACTCCCATGCAGTGGAGTCCGGACCGTAATGCCGGTTTCTCCCGCTGTAACCCCCAGAGGCTCTTCCTGCCGACCGTCATCGATCCCGAATACCACTTCGAGGCGGTCAACGTGGAGAACCAGGAGGCAAACTCTTCATCCCTGCTCTGGTGGATGCGGCGCATGATTGCCGTGCGCAAGCGTCACAAGGCCTTTGGCTGGGGGAGTTTTGAGTTGCATCCGCTGGCCAACCCCAAGGTCCTCTCCTTTGTGCGCAAGCATGGGGACGAAACTATCCTGGTCCTGGTCAACCTGTCCCGCTTTGCCCAGATGGTGGAGATCAATCATCCGCTCTACATCGGCAAGACCCCCATCGACCTCTTCAGCAGGAACCGTTTTCCGGCCATCAAGGAAAGCCCCTATGTCATCATCCTCGGCCCCTACGATACCCATCTGCTCCTACTGCAGGACGCAGAAGGGCCGCTCCGCCCGGAGGCCGATGCAGCGGTTCTCCCCTGGCTCGGGGCCCGCTGGGAAGACCTTCTCAAGGGAGAAGATCTGGGGCGGCTGGAAGAGATTCTGCCTGACTACCTTGCGGGCTGCGACTGGTTTGGCGGCGCGGCGGGGAACATCAACAGTTTGAGCTTGGTGACGTCCCTGCATGTGTCGGCAGGCGATACCTCCTTCCTTTTGGTGCTCGTTGAAGTAACCCATGTGAACGGGACGTTGGAAACGTTGCTGCTGCCGCTGCATTGCGTCGTGCAGGATGAAGCGAAGCGACTGCGGGAAGAATCGCCCAAGGCCATAATTGCCACCCTTGCCGTTGCCCAGGGGGAGGGGGTGCTTTACGACGGCATCAACAGCCCCAGGGTTCGGGATTTGCTCTTCAACATAATATCCCGGCGCAAAAAGCTCAGGTTCCGCGAAGGTGTTCTGACCGGAGTTTCCGGACGTGCCATGAGGGTGCTCCTGTCCGGGGTCCGGGTCGCACCGGAATCGGAGGTGCTCAAGAACGACCATATCGCCACCTCGGTGCGCTACGACAACAGCTTCTTCTTCAAGTTTTACCGCCGGGTGGAGGAGGGGGTGAATCCCGAGGTGGAAATCGGCAGCTTCCTCACCGATGAGGCGGATTTTGCCGGTGTGGCCCCTTTCGCCGGGAGCATCGAATACCGTCATGTCGGGAAAGAGCCGGTTACTCTCGGCATTCTCCAGGGGTACATGCCCAGTCATAGCGATGCCCTGGCCGTCACCGTCGACGAGGCGGGACGTTTTTTCGAGCGGGTCCTCGAAGCAAAGGGAAGGAGCAGTAAGCCATTGCCAACTCCGCAGCCGCTTCTGGGCGACTGTTGCAGCACCGTTTCCGCAGACATCCATGATCTGCTGGGAGGGTTTTACCAGGGGCTGACCGAGCTTATCGGCCGGCGAACCGGCGAATTGCACCTGGTTCTGGCTTCGCGTGCTGACGATGTGGGTTTTGTTTCAGAATCGTTCAGCAAGCTCTATCAACGCTCCGTCTATCAGTCGATCCGCGCCTCGGTGCGCCGGGTCTTTTTCCGGCTGAGCGCCATCCTGGCCAGGCTCCATGCTGCCGACAGGGAGATGGCAGTGGCACTGCTGGCGGCGGAGCGCGATTTGCTGAAATGCCTGCAGCGCCTCAACGAAAGGGTTTTTCCCGCCAGGAAGATCCGCATCCATGGCGATCTCCACCTGGCCAGGCTGCTTTATACCGGCAAGGATTTCATCATAACCGATTTCGAGGGAGAGCCGGGCCGAAGCATGAGCGAGCGCCGGATCAAGCGGTCACCGCTGCGCGATGTGGCGGGAATGATCCGTTCGTTTCACGGCGCTGCCTATGGCCAGCTCATTGCCAACCATGGTCGGCTCAGGAGCGAGGATGCCGCTTTCCTCGAACCATGGGCTGATTTCTGGTACCGGCATGCGGCCGGATGTTTCCTCAAATCCTATCTGGCAACGGTTGCCGGGGCCGATTTCTTTCCGGATGACCGGGCGGCCCTGAAGAGCCTGCTGGACATCTTTATCATCGACAGGGCCGTGTATGAGCTTGGCGGCGCCCTGGAGAATCACCCTGAGCTGATTACCATCCCCATCAGGGGGCTTCTGGCGGTATTGGCGGGCGACTGATGTTTGCAAGAGATCGCGAACACTTTGAAGGCCCTGCCGTCAAAGTGATATTGACTTCCTAATGTTCCAGCCTGTTGGTATTTCGGTGCATAAATATGCGGATGGCGGGAACTCAATGAAAACGTTGGCGTTTAAATTTCCATTTTCGTGAAGATAATATTGGCGGACCATGGATTTATTTGAAATAACAGCCATACTGATGGTGCTGACGGCACTGTTCAGCTACATCAACTACCGGGTGCTTCATATGCCGACCACCATCGGAGTGATGTTCACTGCCCTGGTAGTCTCTCTGGGAATTGTTACCATGGGTGGCTTGGGGCTGGATATAGGCCAAGCCAAGGTTGCCCGGATATTGGCGACTATCGATTTTAACCAGGCGCTGTTACATGGCATGTTATCGTTTCTTCTCTTTGCCGGTGCAATGCATATCAAGCTCGATGATCTGACCAGCCAGAAATGGGCCATAACCGTGCTGGCCACGGCAGGCATAGTCGTTTCTGCCTTCATAATCGGCGTTCTTGCCTGGATCATGCTGGGTTTTCTGGGGATACCGGCTTCATTCATCTACTGTCTGCTGTTTGGGGCCCTGATCTCGCCGACCGACCCGGTCGCCGTCATCGGCATTCTCAAGACGGCCGGAGTTCCCAAGGACCTGGAAACCAAGATTGCCGGGGAATCGCTATTCAATGACGGCATTGGCGTGGTGGTGTTTCTGATCATCCTTGAGCTTGCACAGGGCGGCGGCGAAGTTACCGTGGGCAGGGTGGCATTGCTTTTTATTGAGGAAGCGGTCGGAGGCGTCTTGTTGGGGCTGGCGATCGGAGTATTATCCTACCAGATGCTCAAGCGGGTGAACAACTACCAGGTGGAAGTGATCATCACGCTGGCACTTGTTATGGGCGGTTATGCGCTGGCGGACAGGATACATACCTCCGGTCCCATTGCCATTGTGGTGGCAGGTTTGCTGATCGGCAACCATGGCCGTGCTTTTGCCATGTCTGAAATTACCCGCGCACGCCTTGACGACTTCTGGGAGCTGGTGGACGAGATTCTCAATGCCCTGCTCTTCATGCTGATCGGCCTGGAAGTGCTGGTCATGCCATTTACGAGGGCTCTGCTCTTTGCCGGACTGCTTTCGATCATCATCACTTTGTTTGCCCGTTGGGCCAGCGTGGGAGGGGCGGTGCTGCTCATGCGTTCGTTCAGGACATTCAGCCGGGGATCTGTAAAAATTCTCACCTGGGGCGGATTGCGCGGCGGCATTTCGGTGGCGCTGGCCCTGTCGATTCCGACCGTGCCGGAAAGGATGACCATAATTACCATCACCTACATTGTCGTTGTATTCTCCATAGTCATTCAGGGTATGACCTTGGGCAGGCTTGTGGACCGAATCTATCCCGACGTATAAGACGAAACATCCTCTTCAGTAGTCATGTTAGACAAATAGGAGATTGAAATGGTGCGTACATTGTTATCGCTTGCCTTGTTCATTCTGATGACAGCGACAATGGCATCCGCTGCACCGCAAAAAAAACCGGTGGATTCGGCACCGATACCGGTTAAAAGCATTGCTCCCCAATTGCCTGAGGCACAGGTCGAGCTTGACGGCAAGCCTTTGCTCGCAATTAAAGCCAAGGTCCTCTCCTTTTCACCGGAAGACCGGGCAAAAGCAGTATCGTCACGGCTGGCAAAGCTCATAAAAGACCCTCTGTTCAATGCCGAGTCATTGAAAGTGATGGACAGTGAAACCACCACCGATATCGTTGCCGGCGATACGATTCTCATGAGTGTAACTGAAGCTGATGCCCGGGCTGAAGACAAACCACGCCTGGCATTGGCGGAAGAGTACGCAGCCAAGATCCGCATGGCCGTGGTTACCCATAACAAAGCTTACAGCATGCGGACCATACTGTTCGGCGCCCTGTACAGCTTGCTGGCCACGCTGGCTCTGATAGTCGCGCTCGCGGTGATCAATCACTTTCTTCCCAAAATCGTTGCCACCATTGAATCCTGGCGCGGGGCCTACATTCGTTCCATCCGTATTCAGTCAATCGAGGTCGTCAATGAAGAGAGGATCACCGCGCTCATAATTTCATTGGTCCGCGGTATCCGCGTGATTCTGATGCTTGGGCTGTTTTATCTCTACATCCCGCTTGTGCTGAGTTTTTTCCCCTGGACGCGCGGCATGGCGACCCAGCTCTTTGAATACATCCTGGCACCCATCGAGAAGGTCGGGCTATCTTTTGTCTCCTACCTGCCCAATATATTCTTTCTGCTGGTCATCGGCGCTGTTACTCACTACGCCATAAAGTTCATCAAGTTCCTGTTTTCCGAGGTTGAAAAACAGACCATTACCATTCCGGGATTTTATCACGATTGGGCCGACCCCACTTTCAAGATAGTCCGTTTTCTGATGATCGCCTTTGCTGCTGTTGTTGCTTTCCCATATTTGCCGGGATCTGACTCGCCGGCCTTCAAGGGTGTATCGGTTTTTCTCGGCGTGCTCTTTTCGCTGGGGTCAACATCGGCCATTTCCAATATAGTGGCCGGTGTGATCCTGACCTATATGCGAGCATTTAAGTTAGGTGACCGGGTCAAGATCGCAGACACGGTCGGTGACGTGGTGGAAAAAACTCTGCTGGTCACCCGCATACGAACCATCAAGAACGTTGATGTCACTGTTCCCAACGCCATGGTCCTGGGAAGTCACATTACAAATTTCAGCTCGTCGGCTCAATCTTACGGGTTGATACTTCATACAACCGTGACCATCGGCTATGACGCTCCCTGGCGGCAGGTGCACGAACTGCTGATTTCAGCGGCCCTGGCAACCGAGAACATACTTGAGCTGCCGGCCCCGTTTGTTCTTCAGACCAGTCTCGATGACTTCTACGTCAGCTATCAGATTAACGCTTACACTGATAAACCTTCGGTCATGGCCCGCACGTATTCAGAACTGCACCAGAACATCCAGGAAAAGTTCAATGAAGCCGGGGTCGAAATCATGTCCCCCCATTATTCGTCCCTGCGAGATGGCAATATGACCACGGTACCGGAGTCATACCTATCCGATTCCTATAAGCCGCCCCCCTTCAGGGTCAGCAAGGTGGATGCGGAGTAGCGGTAAGTCCTGTTTTTAAAACATTGGGGCAGATATTATGACCGAAGAACGAAACAGCTCTCATTCAGCGATTTGGAAACATCTGACAACTCTGTTTTCACGGTATCTGGATGAAAAAACCGAAGATATCAGGCACCACGATGTTATCTCGGACTTGGCCGGCCGTACCGAATTGTCCGGCAATTATCTCTCATCCATCATTCTGGCCAATCTGATAGCACTCCTTGGGCTTCTAACCAACAGTGTGGCAGTTGTGATCGGCGCCATGCTGATCTCGCCGCTGATGGGGCCCATCTTTTCCCTGGGACTGGCCTTTGCCATGGGGGACCTTGTCCTGTCGCGCCGGGCGGTACGCAACATTGCTCTCAGTATCTTGATTACCGTCTTTGTGGCAGCCCTGTTTACGCTAATATCTCCTCTCAAGGGGGCCACCCACGAGATTCTGGCCCGCACCCGCCCCAATATCTACGATCTGCTGATAGCTGTATTTGCCGGAACGGCCGGGGCGCTGGCCCTCTGCACCCGCAAAAACTACCTCTTTACCACCACCGGGGTTGCAGTTGCCACGGCGGTCATTCCACCGTTGAGCGTGGTCGGATACGGTGTTGGCACTTGGCAACTAGGCATGGCCGTGGGCGGATTTTTGCTGTTCTTCACCAACCTTGTGGCAATCGTGATCAGTTCGAATGTCGTCTTCTATATTTTGAGATTCAGGGGAAGCATGGTTGAGGAATCCCGCTATCCGGCCAGGCGGCGGTTCCAGATCCTGGGCTCCGTGCTGGTTATCATCTCCATCCCGCTGGTGGTGACCCTTGTGACGGACATCCGCAAGGTGAATCTGACCAGCAGGGTGGAAAATATCCTGAAATCGCATTTGGACCGCCAAAAACATTCGCGGCTGACGAATGTTTCCATCAGCAGGGAAAACGGCAAGTTATTGGTGGCGGCCTCAATCAATACGGTAAAGTATGTGGATAGCGAGATTCTGAAGGATATAGAAAAGGAACTTACCGCCCAGATTGGCACTCCGGCCACGCTGGATCTGGAGCAGGTTGTTGTCCGTTCCGGAGCTGTGGATCCGGCCCCGCTCCGGGCGGTCCTGCCGGTTGTGGCGCAGCTTCCGGAGACATTGGCAACCCTGCGCGAAAAGACCATGGTGCGGCTCAATGACGGTTGCCGCGACATCGAGTCGTACATCAAACCCTACAAGATTAAAGGCTGCACCGCCACTTTCTCGGATCAGAACGAGCCGATTGTGGTTACTGTCACGGTTGCACGGGATTATCCATTTTCCCAGGAGGAACAAAGCTGGCTGAAGGTTGCCCTGGAGAAAAAACTGGGTGAATCCCTGGCACTGGAAGTGGACACCGTACCACTGTTGCCCCCCATAACCTTCGGCAGCGATGGTAAACCTGACGAGGCAAGCCGCAAAGCCCTGGCGATTTTAAAGGAGCTTTCCGAGAAAGGCCTGGAACAATACATAGTTATTACCGCTCCGCGCACCACGCGCAATAACGGCGCCCTCAAAAAACGGGACCTGGATTCCCTGAAAGATTATCTGGTCAATGGGTTGAATATCCCGTCGATCAGCATCACCCGTGGTCCTGATCATGGTGCGGACCTGCGGGTAACGGTTGAACCGGACCAAAAATAACAACGATGATATCCGTTTTAGACCTGATCGGCCCATATTCACGACGATTACCTGCCACGCCCGAGGGGCCTCATGAATAAACGCTTCAATCTATTGCGTGAATTCTCCGTTCCACTTATCGCCGGGGTTGTGATCGCCCTTGTCTGGGCGAACCTCGGCCACGAAAGTTACCATCACTTCGTACATGCCACGCTCCTTGGCCCACTCAGCGTGCATTTCCTGACCAACGACATCTTCATGGTCATATTCTTCGGCATTGCCGCCGCGGAGATTACCCAAAGCTGCCTGCCCGGCGGGGATCTTCACCCTGTAGGGAAGGCGCTCAATCCTCTGTTGGCCACCTTTGGCGGGGTGGTCGGTCCGGTCGCCGTCTACTTCATCCTGAACTACTTCATCGGCTCGCCGGATCTGGTCAATGGGTGGGGCATTCCAACCGCAACCGACATAGCCATTTCCTGGCTTGTGGCGCGAATCATTCTCGGGAACAACCATCCGGCCATTTCCTTTCTCCTGCTCCTGGCAATTGCCGATGACGCCATGGGGCTTGCCATTATTGCCATTTTCTATCCCGATCCCCTGTTGCCGGCCGCACCTGCCTGGCTGTTTCTGACCGGTGCCGGGATGTTGTTTGCCTGGGCCCTGCGCCGGAAAGACGTGAAAAACTACTGGCCATACATGTTGTTCGGGGGCGGGCTTTCCTGGGCCGGGCTTTATGGTGCGAGTCTGCATCCGGCCCTGGCCCTGGTGCCGATCGTGCCGTTTCTTCCCCATATCCACAGGGATAACAAGGAACTCTTCGAGGTGGATGCGAAGGACGCCTCGACCTTGGCGACTTTCGAGCACGAGTGGAAGGTCATCGTGGACTTCGGGCTTTTCATGTTCGGACTGGTCAACGCCGGGGTCCGTTTCTCCTCCATAGGCACAGGGACCTGGCTCGTATTCGATGCACTCCTTTTTGGTAAATGCATCGGTATCTTCGCTTTTTCCCTCCTTGGAGAAGTGCTGGGCATTCATCTTCCCAATGGCATGAATCGACGACATCTTTTTCTGGTGGGAATCATTGCAGGCATAGGCTTCACAGTGTCGCTCTTCATCGCCGACCAGGCCTTCGTGGAATCCGTTCTCCAGGAGGAAGCGAAGATGGGGGCGTTGTTTTCGGTCGGTATTGCGGCCCTGGCCTTTGTCGCGGCAAGGATGATGGGGATACGGAAGTTAGGTTGAATGCGGATATTGTCGGCGGTTTCACTCTGCATGGCCGCGAGTGTTTCCGGGCAACGCGCAAAGTATGTTGATCAGGCTTGGCAATGGCGCCATTGATCCGTACGGATTCTATATTTCCACTTGTTGCCCCAGTTCGACCACCTTTTCGGCTGGAATGTTGAAGAAAGCCGTTGCTGCGAAGGAATTGCGGGACATGAAGGAGAAGAGTTTTTCCTGCCAGCGCATCATCCCGGATTGGCGCGGGGTAGAAATGATGTTTTCCCGTGCCAGGTAGTAGGTGGCATGATCCAGATTCACCGACAGACCGTATGATTCGCACTTGCGCAATGCCACCGGCACGTTGGGGCTCTGCATGAAGCCGTAACGTACAATGACCCGGTAAAAACCCATCTCCAATTTTGTTACGGTCACCCGTTCGGCTGCCGGCACCCTCGGGACCTCCTCCGTCAGTACGGTAAGTATGATTGTCTGCTCATGCAGTACCTGATTATGGGCCAGGTGGTGATAGAGCATGGGTGGAGTCCCGGTTGGGCGTCCGGTCATGAAAACCGCTGTTCCCGGCACCCGGTGCGGGGGGGCGCCGGCCAGAGTTTTGATGAAGTCCTCCAGAGTTTCCTTATCCCCCCGCACTATTTGATTGATAGCTTTCCGCCCCCGTCGCCATGTTGTCATGAGGGTAAACACCGTTACGCCGGCAACGAGGGGAAACCAACCGCCATGGTCGATCTTGAGCAGGTTTGCGCCAAAAAATGGGAGATCCACGGACAGAAACAGGCAGGCCAGGGCAGCGGCCGATGTTGTCTTCCAATGCCAACGCTTCACCATCAGAAAAAACGCAAGAACAGTTGTGATGACCATGGTGGTGGTTACGGCAACACCGTAGGCTCCGGCCAGGTTGGTCGAAGAGCCGAAGCCAAAGACCAGTGCGATGGTCGTTGCCATCAATCCCCAGTTTACAGCCGGAAGATAGACCTGCCCGATCTCTTCGGACGAGGTCTGGATCAGCCGGAAACGTGGGCTGTACCCCAACTGCATGGCTTGGCGGGTAAGGGAGAACGCACCGGATATGACGGCCTGGGAGGCTATTACCGTTGCCAGCGTTGCCAGGAAAATTAGGGGATAAAGCGCCCATCCCGGCGCCAAGTGGTAGAATGGATCGATTGCCTCCCCTGGGCGGAGCAGGAGCAGCGCCCCTTGGCCGAAATAGTTGAGGAGCAGGGCCGGCAGGACATATGTGAACCACGCCACGCGGATCGGACGCGGGCCGAAATGCCCCATATCGGCATAGAGAGCCTCGCCCCCGGTCACCACCAGAAAAACCGAACCGAGAACCAGGAAGGCGAGCTGGCCGTTGTCTATAAAGAAGCGCGCGCCGTGCAGCGGGTTCACCGCTGCCAGGACCTCCGGCGCCCGAAGGATGCCGCCCACGCCAAGCAGTGCAATGGTGGCGAACCAGATTGCCATTATCGGTCCAAAGACTGTTCCGACCTTGGTTGTGCCCTGTTTTTGGAATAGGAAGAGCGTGATGAGGATCAGTACGGTTATTGGGATGACAAAGTCCTTGAGCGCCGGCGCAGCCACTTTAAGTCCCTCTATGGCGCTTAATACCGATATGGCCGGGGTTATGACCCCGTCGCCGTAGAGCAGGGCAGCCCCGAACAGGCCCAGCGGCAGGAGGTAACGTCTCTGGGTGGGGGAAAGATGTTGCCGTGGCGTCAGGAGGGCGAGCAGCGCCAGGATTCCGCCTTCACCCCGGTTGTCGGCCCGCATCAGGAATAACAGGTATTTGAAGGAGATCACCAGGGTAAGGGCCCAGAAGACGAGAGATAGTATTCCCAGTACGTTGGCCGGAGTCGGCGCCAGGGAATGGGTGCCATGGAAACACTCCCTGAATGCATAGAGTGGGCTTGTTCCTATGTCGCCATAAACGACCCCGAGCGCTGCCAGACTCGTTATGAAGAATTGGCGGCCGTGAAGATCGGTCTGCGGCTTTTCGCTGCCGATGTTTTCTAGCCCGGAATCTTTCATGAGTATCAATTACGGATTGCCCGCAGGAGGTTCGGCCCATATAAGCAGGCGCCGCAAAGTTTCCTTACTGTTCGGCCCCGTCCATACCTCCTGATTTACCGGTTTCCAGCCCATATCCGCCCCTTATGTCAAGCGCTCCGGCATGGGGCCTGCTTGTTGTTCGCAATCGCACGAACGGCGACACGTTTTTGCCTTTCAATTATACAAAGGAAGTAATGAATGACAAATTTACCTGGCAATGCAGCCGCGGTTGTAAAAATGCCTGATTAAGTTACACTTGGTCAATTTCGACATGGGTACGATTTTTATGAAGACCGAAATGCCATTGCAGCTGTTATGCGGTTGCCAATGATGACCGCCCCGCTTATAAAACAGATGTTTTGGTTTAGGCCCAAGTTCCGTTGGTAGGAAATTTAATGGCAAATGTAGATCCGAAAGCGAGCCGGTTCTCCATATTTCAGGGGATTTTGCCCATCGAAGGTCCCAGGGTGTCTGCCGACGTCATTGCCGGCATCACGCTGGCTGCCCTTGCCATACCTGAAGTAATGGGCTACACGAAGATTTCCGGAACGCCGGTTATCACCGGTCTCTATACGATGCTTATCCCAATGCTGCTCTTCTCTCTATTCGGGTCATCCAGACACCTCGTGGTGGGCGCCGATTCCGCAACAGCGGCCATTCTCGCCTCCGGAATCACCGGAATGGCGGCACCGAGGTCGGGCGAGTGGCTTGCCCTGGCTGGTCTTCTTGCCCTCATGGCAGCCGTTTTCCTGCTCCTGGCCCGGATCGCCCGATTGGGCTTTCTGGCTGACTTCCTGTCACGCACCGTGCTCGTCGGCTTCCTTTCCGGGGTAGGCATCCAGGTGGCTGTCGGAGAAATTCCAGGCATGCTCGATCTGTCCGTCAAAGGCCCGGGCACCATTCACAAGCTGGCTGCCACCGTGGCACAGCTTGAACAGACGAATTTTACAGCCCTCATGGTAGCGGTTACGGTCCTGGTGGTTGTCGTTGCTTTGCGCAACGTATCAAAGAAAGTTCCAGGCGCACTGCTGGCAGTCATGGGCGCCATCATAGCAAGTTGGGCGTTCAACCTGGAAAGCTACGGGGTCCGTGTCCTGGGCCCGGTCCCGAGCGGCCTGCCGAAGCTTGGACTCCCTGAAGTGGCAATTGATATCAATCTTATCGAAAAGCTTTTGCCCACGGCGTTTGCCATGTTCGTGGTTATCCTTTCCCAGAGTGCGGCCACTGCACGCGCCTATGCCGACCGCTACAACGAGCGCTTCGACGAAAACATGGACCTGGTGGGCCTGTGCCTGGGCAATATCGGCGCCGGCCTGACAGGAACATTTGTCGTGAACGGCAGTCCTACCAAGACCCAGATGGTGGAGAGCGCGGGTGGGAAAAGTCAGATTTCGCAGCTTATGGCCAGCTTCGTTGTCCTCATGGTACTGCTCTTTTTTACCGGTCCTTTGGCCTATATGCCGAACTCGGTGCTTTCGGCCGTGGTCTTCCTGATCGGTGTGGAACTGATAGACATCAAAGGCATGAAGAAGATCGGCACGGAACGGCCTTGGGAGTTCTGGGTGGCGCTGATAACCGCAGCCGTGGTCGTCTTTGTGGGGGTTGAGCAGAGTATACTGCTGGCCATTGTCCTGTCACTGGTCGTACACACCCGGCATGGCTATCTGGTAAGGAACATGCTCCTCGTCCCGGACGAAACCCAGGGCTGGCGCCAGCAGCCGATCGGTTCAAAGATGCAGGTCATGCCCGGCCTCTTGATCTACCGCTTCATGCACAACATGTACTATGCCAACAGCCAGGTGCTTAATCATGAGATCGTCGAACTTGCCAGAAGCGCTGATCCGCCTTTGTCCTGGTTTTGCATAGATGCTGCCGCTGTCAATGATGTGGATTTTACGGCATCGGAAACCCTGCGCACGCTCCAAGGTAATCTTGCCAGCCAGGGCATCAGGCTGGTGATGTGCGAAGTTGTCGAAGAAGTGCGCCAGGAGTTCGACCGCTCAAGGCTCACCGATCTGTTCGGCAGGGATGCCTTTTTTCAAACCCTTGGCGCTGTGGTTATTGCCTACAGCCAAAGGAATCCGTCCCACTGGAATGGCCGGGACCGGCTAAACCCAAATCAGCTGTCGGAAGGAGAATCATCATGAAATACAGCGAAAAATTCAGGGTAAATCCCGGGAGCAGGGTCAGGTTGGACAGGATTGATGCCGCGTTTAAGGATAAACACGAGGACCAGGCATCGGCACTGGTGGAGCTGGAGAAATACACGCAACAGCTGCGCGAACTTCAGTACCTCCTGTACGCCGAGGGCAAGCAGTCGCTGCTCATCATCCTGCAGGCCATGGATGCCGGAGGCAAGGATGGCACCATCAATCACGTTCTCGGCAATATGAATCCACAAGGCTCAAGGGTATACGGTTTTAAGGTCCCCTCGGCCGAGGAGGCGGCCCATGATTTTCTCTGGCGCATTCACCTGGCCGCGCCGCAACGCGGCCAGGTTGCCATTTTCAATCGTTCCCATTACGAAGATGTTCTGGTCAGCCGGGTGCATGGTCTGGTCTCGAAGAAGGTTTGGTCGAAGCGTTATGAACAGATCAACGATTTTGAAAAAAACCTTGCCGACAACGGCACCCATATCCTGAAGTTCTTTCTGCACATCAGTCCGGACGAGCAGCTCCGGCGCTTCAAACAGCGGATCGATGATCCGGCGCGGCACTGGAAGATCAGCGAGTCGGACTACAAGGAACGCAAGTATTGGGACGATTACAGCAAGGCCTTCGAGGATGCCCTGAGCAGGTGCAGCACGGCGCACGCCCCTTGGTACGTCATCCCCGCCAACCATAAGTGGTTCCGCAATCTGGCTGTATCGCAGATAGTGGTCGAGGCCCTGGAGTCGCTGAAGATGACATTTCCTCAGCCGTCGGTGGATATCGGGGAAATCAAGGAGAAATACCACCAGGCAGAGGAAGAGGCGGCCGCAAGAAACAATGGGAAGGTAAAGGGAAAAGGCGGGAAAAAGGGCAAGAAATAGTCCGCCATTTCTAAAGCCAGGAGTCAGACGGTATTGGTCACGTTCCGGTCAATGGATGATCCGCTCTTTGCGCAGAAGCTTGTAGACCCATACCTTGATTAAATCGTTAACAACAAACCAGCTGAGCGCATACCCCCAGACAAGCAAGGCATACTGCCAGCCGATGGGGGCAATGAACCAGCCGTAAACGGCAAAGATTGTCGCCGCGATCTTGGTCGCCATTGCCGCCCAGAAGAGCGCCGGGGCAGGATAGGGCGGTTGCCAGAACCTTCGCTCGGTGCGGGTGACGAAGATGGTCAGGTGCCCGGCGATGGCGAGTTTCAGGAAGACGAAACTTTGCACCTGTTCGGCGGGCAGCTTGAAGTAAACCTTGGCCAGGTAGAAGATCCCGAAGCTGGCGATGACCCCCAGGATGCCGAGAACCGTGGCAAGTGTCATGACTTCGGCCATATTCCAGCGTATCGGGCGGTCATCGACCTTGGTATTGTCGAAGGCGATGGCAAGGATCGGGATGTCGTTGAGAAATGCCAGGATGATGATCATGATGGCGGTCACCGGGTAAAAGTTGAAGATGAGGATGGAGGCGGTCATGAAGAGGATTACCCGGATGGTTTCGGCGATCCGGTAGATGCTGTAGCTTTTCATTCTCTCGAAGGTGACCCTTGCCCCTTTCACCGCGTCAACGATGACGGAAAGGCCGGGCGCCAACAGGATGAGGTCGGCGGCGGCACGGGCCGCGTCCGTGGCCCCGGAAACCGCTATGCCGGCATCGGCCTTCTTCAGAGCAGGCGCATCGTTAACGCCGTCGCCGGTCATGCCGACAATGTGGCGGCCTTTCTGAAGCCGGTCAACGATAAGATACTTGTCCTCGGGGAATACCTGGGCAAAGCCGTGGGCATCCTCGATGAGGGCAATGATCTCCGATTCATGACTCTGCACATACCCTTTGGGCAGGGTGAGCTTTTCGAACTCCTTTTCCAGCGACTTCACAACCGACCGGCCGAACTGCTCCGCGTCCTCCTCACCCATGTCGGGAGAGAGTTTTCTCACCAGGGTCTTTGCGACCACCTCACCCAGCAGGATGAATTCACGGGTGCTTGCTCCGCTCAGTTCCCGGGCATTGAGGATTTCCGTGCCGACCCCGAGTACTTCGGCAATGTGCCGGGCAATTGCGATGTTGTCCCCGGTGACCATCTTGACATTGATACCGAGGCGCTTGGCCTCTTCTATGGTGCTTTGCGAATCATCCCTGGGGGGATCGAAGAGCGGAATAAGGCCCAGGAAATCGAATTGGGTGTCATCGGGGCGTTTTCGGGCAACACCAAGGGTACGGTAGCCGTTCCCGGCAAACTTATCGACCCTTCGGGCCATGTCCCGGTGTTCCGGTTTGTCGCCGCACAACTCAAGGATGACCTGAGGCGCACCTTTGGTAACGGCAAAGTTCCCGCCCTCTGCCTCGACCAGCGCCTCGGTCCTCTTGCTTACAGGATCAAAGGGAACGAAAGAAACCTGCCGGTATGCTGCAAGGCTGTCAGTTTCCGCCCCGGCCCGCAGGTATTCGAAGATGGGGAGCTCAATCGGATCGCTGTTTTCTTCACGGGAGGCGAGCGCAGCGCACAGCAGCAGTTCTTTAACGTCGTGGCCGATGGCAGTCACAGGATCGGCCACGGTCATGCGGTTCTGGGTAAGGGTTCCGGTTTTGTCTGAGCAGAGGATATCGACACCGGCCAGCTCTTCGATGGCTACCAGGCGGCTGACAATGGCGTGCTTCTTTGCCAGGTTCATGGCTCCGATCGCCATGGTGACGGAAAGGATCGCCGGCATGGCAACCGGTATGGCGGCCACGGTCAGGACCAGGGCGAAGCGGAGGATCTCCAGCATGTTCTCGTGCCGGAACATTGCCGTGATAAGGATGACTGCCACCAGAAAGATGGTGATCAGGATCAGATAGTTGCCGATATTGATGACGGCCTTTTGAAAGTGGCTCTTTTCTTCCCGCTGTGCCTGGGCGACCAGTGCTACCGTCTTGCCGAAGAATGTATTGAGCGCCGTATTGATGACGACTCCCAGCATCTCCCCCTGCTTTACCACGGAATTGGAATAGGCGATATCTCCGGCTTTCTTGCTTGAAGGCAACGACTCTCCGGTCAAGGCCGACTGGTCCGCCTGGATGTAGTCACCTTCGATGAGCTTGAGGTCAGCCGGTATCAGGTCGCCTATCTTGACCTTGATGATGTCTCCCGGTACCAGGTTCCTGGCATCGATGGTCCGATATACCCCGTCACGTAAAACCAGGGCATTTTTCGCCAGTTTTTCCTTCAGTACCTTGAGAGCGTTCAGCGCCTTGGATTCCTGCCAGAAGTCTATGAAAACATTGGTAACGAGGAGAATGGTGATGATCGAGAAGTCTTCCCACTTCCCGACCAGCGCAGACAGTAGTGCCGCAGCCTCTATCATCCATGGGATTGGTCCCCAGAAGCGTCGTATAATCCGGTGGAACAGCGACTCCGACTTTTCGGGAATTTCATTGTAGCCGTATAGCTTCAGCCGTTCCCCTGCCTCCTCTGCGGAGAGGCCTTTGCTTCTATCGCTTCGAAGTTCGTTGAGGGTGTCATCTATGGATAAGGATGAAAACGTTTCAGTGCTCTTTGTCATACAACCCCCGCTCGGAATGCTGCATTTTTATCTTTTCGCGTGTCGCTACCGGGAATGTGCCGGCGCCATGGCGCGAACGGCATGGTTGGGACTGCTCCCAAGTTGGCTGAATTAATTATACAAAGGATGCCTTGAATGACAAATCATTGGGCCTGGACATTGACTACCTGATTGCTCTTGTTAGTATTAAAAAGTGATTTACGCAAACAGAGCGCTTTAAACTAAGCGAGTTGGTTATCTTTATTATGTAAAGGGATTGTAATGGTTGAGATGTTGGAAAGAAAGGAGTACGGACCTTTTGTCTTGGCCTCTCTTTCTTTTGTTACCGGTATTATTGCCGGTTGCGGGGCATATCTGTTCCGCTCTTTGATTGCCCTTATTCACAATATTTTCTTTTACGGCAAGTTGTCGATTGTCTACGACGCGAATATCCATGCGAGTCCCAGCCAATGGGGAATGTTAGTCGTACTGGTGCCGGTTGTCGGTGCGATAGGTGTCGTTTACCTGGTAAGGAATTTTGCACCAGAGGCAAAGGGACATGGCGTCCCCGAAGTGATGGATGCGATCTATTATAACAGAGGGATCATACGCCCGGTGGTGGCTGTAGTGAAATCACTGGCTTCGGCCCTCTCCATCGGTACCGGCGGTTCAGTGGGTAGGGAAGGGCCCATTGCCCAGATCGGATCGGCCTTTGGTTCGACACTGGGCCAATTGCTGCGGATGAGTCCATGGCAATGCAATGTTTTGATCGCTGCCGGAGCCGGTGGCGGGATTGCCGCAACTTTTAACACCCCGTTGGGAGGCCTGCTGTTTGCTACGGAAATCCTGCTTTTTGAAATAAGCGTCAGAACCCTGGTCCCTGTGGTCATAGCCACAGCAACGGCTACATATATCGGGCAACTTTTTTTCGGCACATACCCGGCTTTTAAGATTCCTGCCCTCGAATCACCATTCTTTCAGCTCGACAATCCGCTCGTGCTTCTTGCCTATGTTGGCCTTGGGATCGGCCTCGGTGTTGTATCCACAATCTTTATCAGGGCCGTTTATGGCTTGGAAGACCTGTTCGAAAACCATTTTCCCGGCAACGATTATGTGCGGCATATAACGGGTATGCTCCTGGTTGGTGTGATGTTTACCGCACTTCAGATGTATTCAGGGCACTATTATATCGAGGGTGTTGGGTACGCAGCGATCCAGGACATACTGACAACGACTTTACAAGGGGCAGGATTCCTTCTGATTCTTTTCGTACTTAAACTGGTTGCTACTGCATTGACCATCGGGTCTGGAGGATCCGGGGGGATTTTCTCTCCATCCCTGTTCATCGGCGCTTCATGTGGTGGGGCATATGGAATTGTTCTCAATAGTCTATTCCCTGGACTTGGAATAAGTGCTCCTGCTTTTGCAATAGCAGGAATGGCCGGGAGCGTGGGGGGGGTCACCGGGGCGGCCCTTACCGCAATAGTGATGATCATGGAAATGACCCTGGACTATAGCGTGGTGATTCCTGTGACAATAACCGTGGCCATAAGTTTCGGTGTTCGGAAGCTGCTTTGTCGGGAGAGTATCTACACCATGAAGCTTGCGAGGCGGGGACATTTGATGCCCGAGGCGCTTCATTCCAATATTCATAATCTTAAAAAGGCAAAGGAGATTATGGATACAAGGTTCTGCACGATTAGCGTGAATTTGACTGTCCTAGACCTGGGGGAATTGATCCGGAATACACCTGAGATGCACTGGTACCTCATCATCGATCAGGAAAAAGTACTCGGCCTTCTGTCACGTGAAGCGGCGCTGGAGGCCGCACACTTCAAGATTGATTCTGATTCGGTTGCAAACTTACCAGGGCTTAATTATATCGTGGTGACTGAAGAAAGCCAGTATTACAACATAATTACGAGAATGCATCTGGCAAATGCATCCGGTGCTTTGGTTGTGCATGGGGAAGCGGCGTTGCCGAGTAATGTCGTTGGCATAATCGGTGTCGAGCAGATTGCGGATACGGTCTTCCAAAGTGCAGAATTCTTTCCAATGGTTACAGGCCCTAAATAGATTCGGGTGAAGAAGAGTCACAGAAGTAGGCAGGTTATGGCTTTATGATGATAGGCGTGCCGTCTGCTACCATTCGCCATAACTCGTCCATCTCAGCATTGTTCACGGCTATGCAGCCTTTGGTCCAATTTCTTCTGTAGTGAAAGTCGGCCAGATCCTCAAATCCTTTTGGAAGACCATGAATCATGATGTCTCTACCAGGTGGTTGGCCGAGAGTCCTGGCAACGGCCAGATCCTGTTTGTTGGGATAGGAAATGTGCAGTGATTTGTAAAACCGGCTGTCTTTTTTGTGATGGTCGATTATATAGGTCCCTTCCGGAGTCCGGCAGTCACCTGCCCTTTGTTTGCGGCCGAGCGGGTTTCTTCCCAGTGCCACCTGATATGATCTGACCACTTCGTTTCCTGAGAGCAGTTGCATGATCTTCTGGTTTTTGTAGACGATCACTCGCTCAACCGTGGGCAGGACGGCATAGGCATGGTGCGGTGGCAAGCTGACCATGGCGGCTAATAGGAGAAAACAAGCTAAGGCAGGCCCAAGGGCGGGTTTCATATGCATGTGGGTTAGTTTAACAAAACTGCTGCGATAAAATCCATCAAGAATATCGGGGCACTGTTGCCAAGATTAGGCAGAAGTATAAATATGCGTTAAAATATTAATGCTGGATTAAATTGATTTTTTGTAAGGGGAAGCGTCATGTCCAAAAATCTTGCTGTAAAAATCCTTGAGGACCATCTCGTCGAAGGCGAATTAGTACCTGGCAAAGAGATTGCGATACGTATCGATCATACTCTGTTGCAGGATGCTACCGGTACCATGGCAATGCTGGAGTTCATTGCCATGGGTATGCCGCGCGTCAAGGTGGAGTTGGCGGCTCAATACATCGATCACAATCTGCTGCAAACCGATTACAAGAATGCAGATGATCACGCATTCCTGACCAGTGCGGCCATGAAATTCGGCGTGCACCTCTCCAAGCCGGGCAACGGCGTCTCACACCAGGTTCATCTGGAGCGCTTCGGCGTGCCGGGCAAGGTGCTGCTGGGCGCGGACTCCCATAGTACGACCGCGGCCGGGTTGTCGATGATCGCCATTGGCGCGGGTGGTCTTGATGTGGCTCTGGCCATGGCGGGTCACCCTTTTTACCTCCCCTGCCCCAAGGTTATGGGGGTCAAGCTGACTGGCAGGCTGCCTGATTGGGTGTCCGGCAAGGATGTTATCCTGGAGATGCTTCGTCGTCATACCGTTAAAGGGGGGGTGGGAAAGATCATCGAATATTACGGTCCCGGCGTGGCCACGCTTTCGGTCACGGATCGGGCTACCATCGGCAACATGGGGGCAGAACTGGGTGCGACTACGTCCATCTTCCCCTCAGACGACCGGACGCGCGAGTTCCTGGTTTCGCAGGGCAGGGGCGAGTGCTGGCGACCTTTGGCTCCTGATGAGGGTGCCAGCTATGATGAATACGACGAGATTGACCTCTCAACCCTCGAACCGTTGATCGCTTGCCCTTCATCGCCGGACAAAGTGGTGAAGGTGTCGGAAGTCGAGGGGATCAAGGTCGATCAGGTTCTGGTGGGTAGTTCGGTAAATTCCTCTTTTCGCGATTTGATGACTGTCTGCCGGGTCCTTGAGGGGCAACGCATCGCCCCGCAGGTTTCGTTCCATGTCAATCCCGGCAGCCGTCAGGTATTGGAGAATGTGGCCGACCAAGGTGGCATAGTAACCCTGCTCATGGCAGGCGCGATTATCCACCAGTCAGGTTGCCTCGGATGTATCGGCATGGGGCAGGCTCCCGGTACCAACCAGGTTTCCTTGCGCACCTTTCCACGCAATTTCCCGGGACGGAGTGGCACCAAAGACGACAAGGTCTACCTTTGCTCGCCGGAAACCGCTGTTGCTGCCGGTATTTTCGGCGTAATCACCGACCCGCGAAAACTTGGTGAAATAAAGTCATATCCGGCAGTGCAGAATCCGTCCAAGTATCTGTTGGACGATTCCGGCATTATCCTGCCGCTGGAAGATACATCCTCGGTTGAGATCAAGACCGGGCCCAACATCGTCCCGCTTCCCGATTTCGAACCTTTGCCGGATACTCTGCTGGCGGAGGTGGTTTTCAAGGTAGGAGATAATATTACCACAGACCATATCATGCCTGCGGGTAATAAGGTGTTGCCGTTGCGGAGCAACATACCTGCCATCAGCGAACATGTTTTTGAACAGATTGACCCCACATTCCCTTCCCGCGCCAAGTCCGCCGGCAATGGCATCATTATTGGTGGCGAGAACTACGGGCAGGGATCCTCACGCGAACATGCCGCCATCGCCCCTCGCTATCTCGGCATCCGTGCTAAAATCGCCAAGAGTTTTGCTCGAATTCATAAGGCCAATCTTATAAACTTTGGAATAATGCCTTTAACCTTTAAAAATCCGGATGACTATGATCGGATTAATCAGGGCGACAATATCTCGTTTTCTGGCCTGCGGCTTTTAGTGGAAGACGCCGTCACGGAGATCCCGATCATTGTTAATGGCACGGAGATAATAACTCTCCTGAATGTTTCCGAACGGCAACGGAAGGAGTTGCTGGCCGGCGGAACCCTTAATTATGTGCGTCAACACCCAGAGTAAGCTAGAGGATGCGAATGACAAAGACATTCCGAAAGACCAAAATCGTGGCAACACTTGGCCCTGCCAGTTCAACTGAAGAGATGGTTGGCCGGCTCCTGCACGCAGGTGCGGATATTTTTCGGCTCAATTTTTCACATGGTGACAACGCCCAGAAGCTGGAGCTGATCCAACACATCAGAAAAGCCTCTGAGATGTGTGGGAGGACCGTTGGCATTCTGGCTGACCTGCAGGGGCCCAAGATAAGAACTGGGAAAATGGCTGGCAATGCCATGACCCTTTCCAAAGGCCAGGAAGTGGTTATCACAACCGATGATGTCTTGGGTAGTGATGGGGTCATACCTACCGTATATCGTTCACTTCCGTTTGACGTGAAGGTTGGTTCTCGGATTCTCCTGGATGACGGTTTGCTTGACTTAAAGGTCCTTGGAATAGAAGGTGAACTGGTACGTTGCCAAGTGATCACCGGCGGAGTACTGAAAAACAACAAGGGTATCAATTTGCCCGGAGTTCATGTTTCCGCCCCGTCGCTGACAGCCAAGGACCTCATTGATCTCGATTTTGCCCTCAATGCGGGTGTGGATTTCGTGGCGTTATCTTTTGTCAGAACATCCGAAGATGTAGAACAGATAAAGCGGATAATTTATATGAAAGGCAAAAATACGCCGGTTGTAGCAAAGATAGAGAAGCCGGAAGCCCTACGTAATTTTAAGAAAATCCTACGGGCAACGGATGCGGTCATGGTGGCGCGCGGCGATCTGGGGGTCGAGATTGAGGCTGAAAAGGTCCCCATTTATCAAAAAAAGATCATACAGGCCTGTAACGACGCGGGCAAAGCGGTCATAACTGCTACACAAATGCTTGACTCAATGGTGCGCAATCCTCGCCCTACCAGAGCGGAAACATCTGATGTTGCCAACGCAATTGTAGACGGCACAGATGCCGTGATGCTATCAGCGGAAACCGCCTCGGGCGATTACCCGTTCGAGGCAGTGGAAACCATGAACCGCATTGCTCGTGATGTCGAAAGTGCTAATTTCTGGAGTAAAACAGATAAAGGCATCATTTCAACACCAAGTATTGCCCAAGCTGTGGCGGAATCCGCCTGTCGTGCGGCTGAAAGCCTAAATGCCAAAGCGATTACCGTCTTCACTCAATCAGGTAGTACTGCTGCGCTCATATCGCGCTTCAGGCCGCGAATTCCGATCTTTGGTTTTACGACATCCCCGGAAATCGAACGAAGATTGTCCATATATTTTGGAATAAGGACAGTGGGTATAGGTGCCATGGAGGGGATGGATCAGCAGATAAGAACGGTAGAACAAGTCATGTTTGCACTTGGATACCGTAAAGGAGACATCATTATTATCATCATGGGCATTCCAATTGAGGCACGTGGCTCCACGAATCTGATTAAAGTTCATAAACTTGGAACCGGGGTGTTTTTTGAAATTTACTGATAAAACAGCTGGTAAGGTCCAATTTTGTTTTACAGTTAAGATATCAGAGA
>PJFB01000028.1 GCA_003574895.1 Geobacter sp. | reverse complement strand
CGGAACCGGGAACCTGCTGCAGCGATTCAAATAAAAAACGAGTCAAAATCGTCCGGGCATCATTTTGTCTATTGACGGACGGGGGCCTTATAAGGGTTAAGCGTTTACTCTTGGTTGATTGTTGATGAACAGAACAAAGTCGCCGACCGTTTCAATCTTTCCGAAAAACGGATTTCTTTCCGTATGTTCCAAGCTACGCCCTGTCCGTTGTGCCACTATCGGAATTAAGTCTTCAATGTCGTCGGGGTCAATCTTTAGATCTTTCTCAAGTCTGTCCGAAGCCCTTAGCGGGCATGTCCCCTCTGGAAATTTCATATAATGTTGTAACTCTTCATGAACAGCACGCAGTATCCATGTGTCTACTTGATTTCTTTCAAATGATCTGGCAAACGAGCAAATCCCTTCATTTGATCTTTCATCTGCCATTTCTCTCAGTTTTTGATTATGCCTTTTGTTTGAATATACAGTGGTAACGGCCAATGCGACCACTATTGCTAATACCCAAGGATGATTGATGATGACTGACAGAAGAATACAGACCAGAAGCGCGAGAACACAATAAGCCACTGCTTTTTTCCACCAGCTTACCTGCTCAGGTAAGTAGAGTGGCATTAGTCTGGATGGTGTTTTCATAATTTTCTCGCTTAACGTCTTATGGGATGACCGGCGGCGGAAATGCGTCGGCTTTTTAGACGCGTTTCTGACCGTCCGTGTCCATCCCGGTGTTGAGCATTAGCCCGGCGG
>PJFB01000027.1 GCA_003574895.1 Geobacter sp. | reverse complement strand
ACCCCATAAGTTCACGCCCATGACGGGCGTACACCATCGGCACGACCGGCCCTTAAAACCGGGCCGGTCAGCCTCACACCCGTTGAATGAGGGATAAAAAGTATGCTGGATATACATGTTGGAGAGTCGAAAGATAGTGCCGCAAAGGCTAGTCCACTCTTCCAGATCGATGTCAGTTTACATGCGAAGATATTTGCGCGGATAGGTTTTGACGATTCCAAGTTTCCGAAGCTATCTAAAATGAGAGACTATTACTCTGACGCGATGTTCATAGCCGAAGAACAACATGAACTGATGAAGGAAATTGACGAAACCATGAAACGGTTCATCGATGATGCTTCTGTAATAAAGGTTCTCCAGACGTTTAGGTCCACATGTGAAGTAGCACTTAAAACTGACAAGGCAGTTTTCTGCTTTGCCGATTGAAAGCAACTCCAAACCGTAACGACTTCCACGTCCGATGAAAGAATAAAATGGAAAACAAATTTGAAAAGACCATTTGGACGCAAGCTGATTTCCCACAAATGGGATGGCACGATTGCTCGATATACGCAATACAACTGGCAGATACAGTAGACCTGGATATCGACTACATTCTGAAATGGGTCATAGAGGAAGAATCCAGGTCGTACAATTTTTGGGTTGCACCGGCTACCTTGCGTTTCAACGATGCTCGAAATTTAAGAATCAATATTGACTTGGAATTTGTGAACGGACTGGAAATCGCCAATATTGATCAGAAAATCCTGAATCAGACAGAATATGAATACCTGATTGAAACCCAGGAAGGGACAATTGAGCTGATAGCCTCTGGCTTCACTCAAACCTGCCGAAAATCACCAGAATTAAAATCACAACAATGCTTGTCTGAGGAAGAGAGAGGCGGCTACTTGTAGAGAAAGCGAAACATTCAACAAAGCGTGGCAGACGGTCTCCGCTACGCTCCGCCGCTGCACTCTCAGCCGTTGTCTGAGAAAAAGCAAAAAGGCTAAAGCTATGGCAACCAAATGGGAAGATGTAGAAATTACTCAAGCTGAGGACGCAAAGCGGTATTTTCAGGAAATGGGATGCTCCCATTTCCACATGGCCCGCGAATATCCCGCAAAATATCAGCAGTATCAAGAGCTTCGGATATCAAAGCAACTGGAATACGAATGGCGACTAGAATCCATCTATCGGACAAAGAAAAAGCTCCTCGACGCTGCAACCGCCAACGGCGACCTGTGGTTTATGCACTCTAGTGCTGCAGATCTTGCAGAGGTTCAACAATCAATGGAGGCGCTACAAGCTGTCTATGAAGCGACCAAATCCATCGTTCATCGACTTCCGCACAACGACAAAGTCCTCGTTGCAGAAACAATAAATGGTAGGAAAGAAATCAGGTATCAAGACGGCCTCATCTTCCTCTCAGCAAAATTAAATCGGCGAGATATTGCTGCAGAGTTTGCAACCGTTTCATTGTCTCTAAGTCAAGAAGCGAAAAAACACCATGTTGATGCTGCTAGATGCGACAGAGCAATAGCGAAGTGTCAAGCCGTTCAGAAGAAACTAAACCTGTAGACAACCCTTATAAGGCCCCCGTCCGTCAATAGACAAAATGATGCCCGGACGATTTTGACTCGTTTTTTATTTGAATCGCTGCAGCAGGTTCCCGGTTCCGACTCGTATTTCTCACAACCGGCAT
>PJFB01000026.1 GCA_003574895.1 Geobacter sp. | reverse complement strand
TCACCACCCGGTCGGGCTTCATGAAGTCTTCGATGGCAGCCCCTTCCTTGAGGAATTCGGGATTGGAGACAACATCGAACTCCAGGTCCACGCTGCGGAGCGCCAGCTCCTCGCGCACGGCAGCCCGGACCTTGTCGGCGGTGCCGACCGGAACGGTGGATTTGTCCACAATGATCTTGAAGCCGGTCATGGCGCGACCGATTTCCCGGGCCACGCCCAGGACGTAGGCCAGGTCGGCCGAGCCGTCCTCGCCTGGAGGGGTGCCCACGGCGATGAAGCTGATCAGGGAGGACTGGACCGCTTCAGCGGCGTTGGTGGTGAAGGAGAGCCGCCCCTCGGATTGGTTGCGCAGCACCATCTCCTTGAGGCCCGGCTCATAGATCGGGATGACCCCCTGTTTGAGTCCTTCTATCTTGGCTGCGTCAACATCGACGGCAATTACGGTGTTGCCGCTTTCGGCAAAACAGGCTGCGGCCACCAGGCCGACATAGCCGGCGCCAAAGATGCAGATTTTCATTTACGCTGCCTTTCCTTCGTAATTTTCCTGAAACCAGCGATATGTTTCCGACAGGCCGGTCTGCAAATCCACGCGGTGCTGCCAGCCCAAGCCATGGATACGTGAGCTGTCCGCCAGTTTGCGGGGTGTGCCGTCGGGCCTGGAGACATCGAAAACCAGTTCTCCCCCGTAGCCTACGACATCCTTGATCAGCAGCGCCAGGCCGAGGATGCTAACCTCCTGGCCGCTCCCCACGTTGACCAGAGCCGGCGCCGCGGGGTCCTGAAGAAGCGAGCAATAGGCAGTATCGTCCAGGGTCATCAGGAACAGGCAAGCATCGGCCAGATCATCCACATGCAGGAATTCGCGCAACGGCGTACCGCTCCCCCAGATCTCGACCTGTGGAGACGCAGTCAGCTTTGCTTCATGGAATTTGCGCATCAGGGCCGGCAGGACATGGGATGTGGTCAGGTCGAAATTGTCGTTACTGCCATAGAGGTTGTTGGGCATGGCCGAGAGGAAGCGAGTGCCGTACTGGCTGTTGTATGAGCGGCACATGGTGATGCCGGCAATCTTGGCAACGGCGTAGGCATCGTTGGTGGGCTCCAGTGGGCCGGTCAGAAGATGCTCCTCTTTCGTCGGTTGTGGAGCAAATTTGGGATAGATGCAGGTGCTGCCCAGAAAGAGCAGCCGCTTGACCCCGCTGGTATAGGCCCCATGGATGACGTTGGCCTGGATCAGCAGGTTATCGCGGATGAACTGGCCCCGTTGGGTGTCGTTGGCCACAATCCCCCCCACCCTGGCGGCGGCAAGGAAGACATAGTCCGGTTGCCGCACATGAAAATATCGCTGTACGGCAGCCTGGTCGCATAGATCCAGTTCGGCACGGTCAGCCACGATCAGATTGCCATAGCCTGCCGATTGCAGCCTGCGAACGATGGCAGAACCGACCATGCCCCGGTGGCCGGCAATATAGATTCGCGCCCCCTTATCCATTGGCCCTTTTCTCCCGTATGGCCAATTCAAAGTCCGCGTCCACCATCATATTGACCAGCTGATCGAAGTTGGTCTTGAGTTCCCAACCCAGCTGGCATTTGGCCTTGGATGGGTCACCCAGGAGTAGATCGACCTCGGCCGGGCGGAAGTATTTGGGGTCGATCCGGATGACAGTCTTGCCGCTGTTGCGGTCGATGCCTTCTTCTGCTTCACCGCTTCCCTGCCACTCTAACGGCATTTCGAGGCGCTCGAAGACCTTTTCGGCAAAGGTG
>PJFB01000025.1 GCA_003574895.1 Geobacter sp. | reverse complement strand
GTGGGGGCTGGGGGAGAAAAACCCCCGGCTACCCGATTAGCTGCTAGATTTTGTTTCTATTATGAGTTCTATACCCAAGAGGTGAATCATCTCAGCGGCATTTGGTAGCAGGTGTATCTCTCGTTTTGAAGTGGTGCAATGGCAAGAAATTCGGGCTCCTTCTGCCTGCAATGTCTTGAGAAATCGACGTTCATTTTTGAGCATTCCCCATAGCCAAACAAGATGATCGTTAAGTGTGGCATCTGACTCAAGTCTGGACTGGATGATAACGTCGCCCTTCACGATGGCTGAAAATGCTAACTTGCTCTGTATTTTCTCTTTCTCCGGGGCACCAGAAATTCGAACTTCCACTTTAGGCATTTTTCTTTTCCTTTATTCAGCTAACGTCGTGGGGGCGCACCAGCGGCGCGGATTCACTGCGACGACTGTGTGCCGCCGCCTTGTTGAGTGTTTACTTGCCTCTCAGATATGGTGGCACTTCCAGAGCGGCTTCGTAATCGGAGCGCCGATAAAATGGCCAAACGTCTTTGTCGCCTTTTTCTCCTGTGGCCGCTATTATCTTTCGGATTATTGTGACCCCTCCGAGAGTGAATACGCCAAGAAGCGCCAAGATGAATGCCTTTGCTCCCGTCTTTCTTGCCCATTCATATTCAAGATCGGTTTTTAAGAAGAGAATAAAACGAGCAGCAATCGGTTTACCCTCCTCAGTGATTGCCCACTCTCCAGTTAGCTTGTGCTCGTGTAAATCATCGTAGAGCGGCCAAGCGCCGCGATAGTATATCTCATCAATCGCAACATCTTTGCTAAATTTCAGCCTATCCACAAACTCATCGTTTGTAATCTGGCCTGTAATCAAATGCCTATAATTTTCAGCGAGTAAGTCTCTTGCTTTTCTGTCGATCATCTTTTCTCACTCAACGTGGGAGAACTGACCGGCCGGTTTGTTTTTGGCCGGTCCAGCGCTTGGTTGGCTATTTACCTCTATCAGGAAGCCGCTTAATCCCACGGCTAGCCATAATCTCTTCAGCTTTCTGAATCTGTTCAGGATTAAAGTAGTAGCCAAAACTTGCCAATACTGATGTCCCCATACGTGTTGCATACCTCACTTCTGGAAACCATCCTTTGTTGGCTGTTATGAATAGAGTTTGTTTCTTTTCTTTTGATGTTTGACCTGTCGCAAGGAAGCCACTGCTCGACTCCCAAGCATAGCCGCCCAAATCCTCATACATCGCTGAAAACAGCGCAGTCCCTGCGATTCCGACTTCCGTAAATACAAGAGAGAATCGATTCTTCTTGATAATCAAAAGACAGGCAACGGCAAGAAAAGCTGTGGCGATGACAGACATCGGTACAAAGACTTGAAGGTATGCTTCTGTATCTTTGATCCGGTGATTCACAATATTGTAGATTGAGCCTCCGATAAACATGCCGTACAGAAGCGACAAGGTGCCCACCATGAGCGCTCTTGTGAATTTTGACAACTGCATACCCTCCGCCTCAACTTTCAGGAGTTCAGGTGCTGCAAGAATTTCACGGCGTTTTTTTAGACCTGGCAGTGCACAGCTCATGATCTTCCTTTTTATATTAGCCAACGTGCATGAGGCTGACCCCCGACCGTAGGAAGTGGGGTCGTGCCGAGAGTTGGGACATCTCTTCCTTTTTTTAATCATGTCCTATGTCGGGGTCCGTCTCTCTTGTTCACCTTATTCACCTTATAATTTACGTATAAACTGCAGGGCAGTTGGTCCGTAAATAACACCAATTATAAAAACGGAGAAAGTGAATAAAACACAAACTAATATTGTCAGCATGAAATGATTATCGTCGGCAAGCCAAGCAAGAATACCAGTAACATTTTTAGATGAGGTTACTTTAAAGACGCCAGCGGGATGTGTAATTTGCAGATTATCTTCGTACCACGAAGGGGAGTAATTGGACCACATGGTTAGTGTAATTTTATTTGAGGGACGAAGTGGACCTAAACTAATAATTTTGTTAAAACTGTAAAGAGGAAGACTACCGTCACTTCGTGCAACAAAATAATAACCATCAAAAGGAACTTCAAGCTTCATATCTTGAATTTCTTTCTTACCAATATTTTGTATCGTATATATCCATCTAGTATTTATATTGTTCAATTCGTGAGAAATTGTTTTAAGTCTTGATAAGGGCTTTTCTATATTATTGTTAATAGATCTTTCAAGGCTATACCTGTCTATGGTGCTATCTTTGGGCAAAGTAATATCTATTGCACTCTTTATTGCGTTCGCATCAACAGTTTTTTCAAACTTTTCTATTTCACTTTCCATATTAAATGGTAATTTCTGATCAGCATAAAAACCTTTTGCCTCTATTGAATAGTCAGATTTGTTGAAAATAGAAATTAGCTGAATGACACCTAAAATTAAAGCTGCCAATGTCGCCATCTTTCCCACCAAAGACCAAAATTTTGTCACCTTATTGCAGTCATCATTCATGCTGTGTAATCCTCCAAACGCCTTTTTATCGAAATCATGCATATTATACGATTATGCGACCAACGGGGTGCCCCCATGACCCGCCCGCCCAGCTTTTTCGGGCGGTCGGCGTCTATGGGGCTTGTGTACGCCCGTCATGGGCGTGAACTTATGGG
>PJFB01000024.1 GCA_003574895.1 Geobacter sp. | reverse complement strand
CTGCAACAAAACGCATCCAAACCCAGTTTCTTGTAAAGTGAGCGCGTACCCAATTTTTCAAGAATTCAGAAGTCATATTTCATTTTTCTCGTTTAACGGGGCCGGCCTTCACCTGCCGGGTTTTAGGGCAGGTGCAAGGACGTGGTTATACCTGTTCTTTGCAATTAAAATATTCTTCGTAGTCTGGCAATAAAACTGACTCCAGGTCTTTCACAAATATGACATTGTATTTTTGGCTTTGAAAATACTGTATGAATTGCTCTTTGCTTGCCCCGACACCAGTGTATTCTCCGACAAGCAAACAATAGAATGTCTTCTTTAAAACGATATTGTCATACACTTCCATTGTTATCGGCATTGATGCTTTTATTTGGCGAAGTACAGAAGGGAAGTCATCACCTATTGTAGGTTTAATTTCGAGTGCAATATTCATGAATTGATTGTTATTGAATGAAAAGCTGTAAATATCTTCTTGGTTTTGCATGAAGTAATCAAAATTTAAATATATTCCATACCTTGCAGAGTATGAAACGTCATATTTGTTTTCTAAATTTGGTTCTGAAATGTGTAGTAATTGTTGGTCTGGCAGATTGTTGATTTTGTTTTTGATTGCTTCAAGGTGTTTTATGTCTTTTATGTCGCCTAATCTTGATTTTAAAACTTCTGTTATTTTCTCAGGTGTCCAATAAAAAATGTCAGGTTTCAGTAGGTAGGCAAGTTTTAAGGCATATTTTGGGTCTAAAAATTTAACTTGTAGGGCGTTATGCTCAGGAGTGTCAACAGGATGTCTGAAATTATTTACTACGATAGTATAAATGTTGAGATGTTCTTGTTTGAACCATGGTTGCGCCAGCAACCATTCAGCATATTTTTTGTCAGTAGCCAATACTTCAACTGACTCACCTTTATATTTTCCAAAGGTCATAATTTCTTGCGACATATTTCCACCATTTTCCTTTCAGAGGAGGCAGCAATGAGAAAAAACCGACGCTATTTAAGAACTCCGCATTTACTTGTTGATGTAAGAAATTTTTATGTTGTCCACTCGGAGCGAATTACTCCAAGAGAGAGATTTCAGCGCAATCACTCTGCTCGTAATGTCGGAGAAATATTCCTCCGTTGGATTCCTGTCTCTTTCTCTGGGTATAACGTCATAAGGCTGACCAGTCCGCTCAGACTTTCCGGGCGGTCTGGTCTTGCCGCAAGTTGGATCTCGTCAGATGGGGTACTTGCTATAGAAGTAAACCTTCAGATCTTTTTTCGGCACGAAATCTTTTATTTGAGCCCTGAATTTTTCCGGCCCTACCTTTTCGACAGGGCCATCCCAACAGAACGAAATGAGATCACCCTTTTTGCCCTCAACGATCAGCTCAAAGTCTTCTAAAGGGGTTTTCCAGGTATTTGCAGTTGTCAGGATGTAACTAATCCAATGAATATCGAAGTACTTGTCTTGTTCTCGTTTTTTTAGCTCAGCAAATGTCTTTTGATCAATACAGGTATCTTTGAAATATTTTTTGAAATCTTTGACATCAGCACCACCAAACCCAGCCACAGGCTTGTATTCATGCTTGATCCGGACGATTGCGCCAGGGGGAAATTCCTGATGCCAGTGGAACTTGATATGTACTTCCCATTGAGGCCAATAATCTTTTGCCTTCAGTGCGCCGATTTTTACCAGTTTTGCACGAACCTCTGGCTTTAATGATTCAAATGGATTTGTGGATTCGTTTACATCGTAGTTTCCGAACGTTTCAATTGATAGTTTCGCTTTTCTCAGATCTTCTGTGACATCGCGATCTTTTACAAATGCCCGAACTTCCTTCTTTACCGAGACCGGTACATCATCGATCCAAGCCTTGAAGTTTGTGAAGTCTCTTTTTCCGCCCGGATCATCTACAACATATTTTATTGGCGGAATCGGAAAGGCAACTTCGCTGGCAACTGGATCATTGCTCGTATTCAGAAACTCGTATTCTACCTTAACAGTTTTTCGGGAAATATATAGTCGCTCTTTCTTCATCAGTACACTGTGCTCTTTACGAAGCTTCAAACCTCCAACGGCTGTTTCAACGGCAGAATCATTTGCTGAAGCACAGACTGTCAAAACAAGAAACGAGGCAACTGCAAATAAGATTTTCATATCATTTCCTTTTTATGATTCAACGTCACAAGGCGCCAGCTGCGGAGCGTTAGCGGAGACCGCTGTCGCCGCTGGTTATCCGTCCGATTCTATTTCGCAAATGGCTCAAACTTTGGAGGAACAGGCTGCAACGTGTGAAAACCAAGAAAAGTTGGTAGCACGTCTGGAGGAGAAACTTGAGATTCCTCCCAGATCGGCGAGTACAGCAGCTTTTCTCCAATACGGATCTCGGAACAAGAACCCCGGTCTCGGAGAAAATAATTTTCCGCTGTCCCTACTGACTCCCATTCAGTCGCTATAAGATGCCCTCTATTCCATGGTTTTCTTTGTTCATAAATTTTCCTTTTACGATTCACTTTCAGTTTGAGAACTGCCCCCTTTTGCGTTGTTACCATCTGCACTACGTCACTTTTCCACTCTGGGCGTAGCTTGTAGTCTGGTGTACTTTTGATTCTGTCCCAGCGCTCTACTGCGGCAGAAACAAAGGATGCAGGCGGCTCGCAGCCAATGACTTCCGCATCAATTATGAAACCTTGATACATGTCCGTTGGCAGAGATTGATAGAGTGTGAAAATAGCAAGTGTCAGCGCGGCAATAGGTAGTATTGCATCTGAATCAGTCCTTTTCAGCTCCACAATAACGCCAAGAATTAGTCCGGCAATTGCTCCTAATGGACCTGTGAAGAAAATACCAAACAATGGTCCTTGATTCGCACTTGGATTAAGAACGATAGGCCCGAAGTAGCCTGATATAAATCCTACGATACCAAGGGTGCATGCATATAACACTGGACGTGCTATGGAGAAGTTCCGCCGGCTATTTGGGTTATCTGGCATTTTCATGTCTTCATTTTTCATTCGGATAACGTGGCCGAGGCGCACCGGCGGAGCGAAGCGGAGGCCGCGTGCCGCCGAGTGGATACTATGTAAGGCCCCCCTTGGGC
>PJFB01000023.1 GCA_003574895.1 Geobacter sp. | reverse complement strand
CATACCGTAAATAGTATGCCCAAGGGGGGCCTTACATAGTATCCACTCGGCGGCACACAGACGCTGACGCGCTGGTGCGCCTCGGCCTCGTTGTCCGAAATCATAAAGAGGAAAAAACATGAGTGACCGAGCCTTTCGAACACCTGAAAGCTTTTACGCCGAAAGCGTTACCCGTGAAATGCTTGTGGATTATCTCACCGAGAGAGGATTTACGGACGTTCAGGATAACCGCAAGTTTCATGGAAAAGTGGAATCACAAACTATTCATGCAACTGCGCCAACGGGTGAAAGACTGGTCATTCGCGTTCGACTTTGCTGGCGACGCCGTAATGCCTCAGAAACCTACTCAGCGGCACAGTTACTTCCAAAAGTGAAAAATGAGGATTGGGTCGGGACTCTTCAAGCAAAGGTGTCCCGTGAGGTTGCTGAAGGAATTACTCACTCGCTATTCGTCCAACGAGAACTCAACAACACGATAAGCCACGCGGCGCTGGTGCCTCAACGGGTGCTTGTCGAAATCTGGTGTGCTCAAAGGGACATTAGCAGTGCCCTTATCGCAGAAGGAAGGCTGGGCCGAAGAAAGAAGAGTCATGCAATGAACGGCGCAAGTCCAACCCTGTGGCTGAACGACGAGCACGCGCCTAAAGTTATAGAGGCATTATGGAAAAACCCGCAAGTACTGGATCTTAACAAGCTGCCAAGAAACATCCAGAACTGGGAGCACGCAGGAGTTGATGATACCTTCGATGACCTTCCAGGTATGGACTACTCGCTGATTGGAAGCGATGAAAGCGTAGCTACGATCAGCATGAAATCGAACATTAAACGCGACCCTCGCGTAAGGAAAGCAGTTGCTCTACGTGCCGGCGGCAGGTGCGAGCGGGTAGGATGTGGCGCGAACCGAGAGTTCTCAGGCTTCTTGGACGTCCATCACATTCTCGGAATCGAAAAAAGTGATCGTTACTGGAACTGCGTAGCTCTTTGTCCCAACTGTCACCGAGAAGCACATGCAGCACCAAACAGAGACGAAATCAATGCGTGTCTGCTGGAATTTGCATTGCAATACAACGGGCACGGCCAACCAGCGGCGACAGCGGTCTCCGCTGACGCTCCGCCGCTGGCGCCTTGAGACGTTAACCAGAGAAAACAAATATGAAGATATTCCTCTACATCATTGTCGTCCTATCCTACCTGGGCGCAGGTATTTCAACAGTAATGTTTGCCAGAAATGGGTTGCTAACTACTCAGACAGAATTGTCGTTTGCAGCATTGATAGTCTTCAATTCTTGCTGCGCAAGGTACCTTTACAAAAAGGCAGATAAAAACAAAACAGAATGGGCGCTGTTCGGCCTAATAGGCAATCTGACAGCCATAATATGCTATTGGCTTTTCAAAGATGTGCTGATCAATTGGAGACGAGGGAAGCGTAACTTCAGCTGACTGTCAAACATCGGCTAACCAGGGCCTTGGACGCCGACCGGGACGGAGAAGCGCCCCGGTGCGGGTCAAGGCCCGGCCCGTTGGACGAAAGAGAAAATGAAAAAGCTGATTATCACCGCCATGATTATCGTTTTGGGAATAGTTGCCGCCCTTTCCATCAAGGCAAGACGGCTTGAAAACCCATTGCCAGCAAATGCGACGGCAGACAAAATTCTCGTCGAAAAGAGCAAGCGCCGCCTGACATTGCTGAACAAGAACACTCCATTGAAAACCTATGAGATTTCGCTTGGAAGAGAGCCGGTAGAAAAGAAAACCGAAGAAGGCGATGGACGAACCCCTGAAGGGATTTATTCAATCGACAGAAGAAAGCTTAACAGCAAATATCACCGGGCATTACACGTCTCCTACCCAAGCGCCATAGACGTCGCCCAAGCCAAAGCAAAAGGAGTTTCTCCAGGAGGCGACATCATGATTCATGGTTTGCCAAACGGAATTGGCTTCATCGGTAATCTTCATACGAAAAGAGACTGGACGCTCGGTTGCATTGCCGTGACAAATTCTGAAATCGAAGAGATTTGGCGGGCGGTTCCTGACGGAGCTACCGTGGAGATACTGCACTAAATCGAAGGTCCAACCACGTCCATAGACGCCGACCGCCCGAAAAACCTGGGCGGGCGGGTCATGGCCGGCCACGTTGGCCTGAAAAAAGAAAAGGGAACCCTTGGGGACGCCCTTCACATATTCACATTTGAGGGAAAGTGATGGTCCAACTTGGAGCACCATTGGGGACGCCCTTCATATTTGGGAGGGAAAATAAAGGGGTCGCGTCTACATATTTCACAAAACTTATGTGCTTTTTTGATGGAAAGAAAAAATGAAACAAAAAAATGAAATGTGTAGACGCGACCCTCATACGCGCGCACTACGCTCGCCGGTGCTCTCTCAGCCGTTGGGCAGCTAACAGACCAATATTTTAGTCGATGTGAGGAATCATGAGACAAAAAGGTAATTTTATCCTTCTTATTACAATATCAGTCATATTCTGCGTTTGTAGCCCCCTCGCAGCCCAGAATTTGCTTCTTCCACGTTACCTTGTTCTGGAGCAGAACAACCTCAAAAATTGTTGTTTGCCTGCTGTGCCAAAGTTGAATTCCATTTCAGAAGACAAGGCAAATCAGTTTTTTCATTTACTTATCAAAGAGGGGATTGAGTATCGAGATGTTAACCGATCATGCGAAGATCGTGCTCAGTACATTAACCTAATGCTTAGAAAAAACGGAATTACCTCTGCGAAAGTATGGATCATCGCACCGGCAAGATACACCCTTTTATCACGTGAGCTAATCAAGGTGAATGATCCATTTGGAGTCTTTGGCCAAGTTACATGGGGGTACCACGTAGCTCCAATCATTCAAGTAAGACGAGGTGCTAAAACTGAACTATTGGTAATAGATCAATTGTTCTCACCAAGCTCAGGAGCACCTTTGGGGACGCCCTTCATATTTGCACATTTGAGGAAGAGAGATGTCCCAACAGGCAGAAGCACCGGCCTAAAACCGCCGGTGTTCTCCCAAGCCGTTGAGCAAATGATTAATAAAATCAAGATGTTA
>PJFB01000022.1 GCA_003574895.1 Geobacter sp. | reverse complement strand
AGAAGGTTCTAGCTTATGCTTACAAGGACCCAATGTATGGGTACCCAATTGACAATGAGCGAGCTGAACATTGGAAAAAACTGGCAGAAGCGCAAGGCATGAACGTTTAACAAAGCGCGGCAGACGGTCGGCGCGGTAAGACTGCGCCGCCGCTGCGCTCTCAGCCGTTGGTCGCATAATCGTATAATATGCATGATTTCGATAAAAAGGCGTTTGGAGGATTACACAGCATGAATGATGACTGCAATAAGGTGACAAAATTTTGGTCTTTGGTGGGAAAGATGGCGACATTGGCAGCTTTAATTTTAGGTGTCATTCAGCTAATTTCTATTTTCAACAAATCTGACTATTCAATAGAGGCAAAAGGTTTTTATGCTGATCAGAAATTACCATTTAATATGGAAAGTGAAATAGAAAAGTTTGAAAAAACTGTTGATGCGAACGCAATAAAGAGTGCAATAGATATTACTTTGCCCAAAGATAGCACCATAGACAGGTATAGCCTTGAAAGATCTATTAACAATAATATAGAAAAGCCCTTATCAAGACTTAAAACAATTTCTCACGAATTGAACAATATAAATACTAGATGGATATATACGATACAAAATATTGGTAAGAAAGAAATTCAAGATATGAAGCTTGAAGTTCCTTTTGATGGTTATTATTTTGTTGCACGAAGTGACGGTAGTCTTCCTCTTTACAGTTTTAACAAAATTATTAGTTTAGGTCCACTTCGTCCCTCAAATAAAATTACACTAACCATGTGGTCCAATTACTCCCCTTCGTGGTACGAAGATAATCTGCAAATTACACATCCCGCTGGCGTCTTTAAAGTAACCTCATCTAAAAATGTTACTGGTATTCTTGCTTGGCTTGCCGACGATAATCATTTCATGCTGACAATATTAGTTTGTGTTTTATTCACTTTCTCCGTTTTTATAATTGGTGTTATTTACGGACCAACTGCCCTGCAGTTTATACGTAAATTATAAGGTGAATAAGGTGAACAAGAGAGACGGACCCCGACATAGGACATGATTAAAAAAAGGAAGAGATGTCCCAACTCTCGGCACGACCCCACTTCCTACGGTCGGGGGTCAGCCTCATGCACGTTGAGCAAATCAAAATTTGGGAAAATCATGAAAAAAGAAACTGCCCAAAAAATTTTTACTCAAAGCCCCGTCAACAAGTATTTGATTGTCTACATTCTAATAACAATCTCAATTCTTTGTTATTTCATCGAAAAATGGTGGCCAGAAGCTCATTATCCAGAACTTTCTGAGCTAAAGCATACCACTGGTGAACTGGTTGACTATTCAATAACTGAATCACCAAAACATAATGAAATTGACCTAAAGCTTAAGAATGAAAACGTTTATTTTGTATTCAATAAAATTGATTACTTTCCACTGGCAAAGGCTGAACTTAGCAAAGGTAGCATAGTTGAAATTTGGTCTGATAAACCTGAATATGACAAAGGAGAACACTCAGAAGTATGGCAACTGTATATTAACGGAAAGCTAATCATGTCACGTGATACAATTACCAGCCAAATTAAAGAACGAGTAAAAGATACGAGATACTTTAAATTTGTCTTCTTTTATATTGGAATCCTGTTTCTCGTAGCCTTCAAATTTCAAGACATAATATCTAGTAAAAGTAGTGAGGTGGCATAATGTCAGAATACCTTCTGCCTCTAGTAATCCTTGGTTTGGTAGGTGGTGGTATTGTGTTTTCTGCAATTCGTGGATGGGAAAAAAAGGAAATTACAAACCGATGGGGACAAGTTTACAAAGGGAAGGCTGCCGAGGATCAATCTACGATTATGATTGTATTAGGCATTCTGATTCTTGCAACAATGGCGCTCATCGTTTTTTGCAACCTACAATAGCGAAATGCTCAACCAGCGGCAACAGCGGTCTCCACTGACGCTCCGCCGCTGGTGCCTTGTGACGTTGGTCAAATTGAGTTGATATCCTTCTGTAAATTAAGGTGATGGTGATGGCATTCAGGTTGATCTTTGACGATGCTGCAATGAATCTTATGGCGGAGAAATTGCCTGGACACCCAATCTATGCAGGCCCGGACGGCGACTTATATGCACCTGGTATAGTGTAACGAATTCCGGGGACACCATACTTAATTGTCGCTTGACTTGTTAGGGTGTTTCAATTAGCTTCGACACATGGCCAGAATCGCCCGCGTCATAGCATCAGGCATCCCTCACCACGTTACTCAGCGCGGCAACCGGCGGTTGCAAACCTTCTTCACTGATGACGATTATCTGTCTTACATTGCCCTGTTGGCTGAATGGTGCAAAAAATGCTCTGTTGCCATCTGGGCCTACTGCCTGATGCCAAACCATGTCCATCTGATAGCCGTTCCAGAGAGCGATGATGCATTGCGCAGGGGAATCGGCGAGGCGCATCGACGCTATAGCCGCATGATCAACTTTAGGGAGAATTGGCGGGGGCATCTGTGGCAAGGGCGCTTCGCTTCGTTTCCCATGGATGAAACATATCTTCTGGCTGCTGCCCGCTATGTGGAAATGAACCCGGTAGTTGCCGGTCTGGTGGAGGATGCCGCAGCATGGCCTTGGAGCAGCGCCCAAGCGCACCTTGCCGCAACAGATGACAAACTGGTCTCCGTGACACCACTGTTGGAGATGGCTGGAGACTGGCGGCTGTTTTTGGCGGGGGCGGGAGATGAAGAGCGGATAAACGACCTCAGGAAACACGAACGAACCGGTAGGCCGCTTGGCACTGAACAGTTTGTTGAACAGCTGGAATCGTCACTTGAGCGCACATTAAAGCGCGGGAAGCCGGGTCCGAAAGGACAGCGTAATTAAGTATGGCGTCCCCGGAATTCCAGGGCGATCAGAATCCGCTCCACCAGATTACGCTGGCCAACGATCACCTGCTCCACCGAAGAAAGGATTTTACTTATGAATTTCCCTTCTTCCTGAACTTCTGCTGTCAACGCGTCAGTGTCATAAATCAAGGTCAACTCCGTGGGCTGTTTTTAATTTATATATAACACTAATTCCGTATTTGAGTACAGAGTTCACAACTCATTCCCCCATCCCGTTTATGCTTTGCCCGGCACACCAATAAGAATGGCGGCCAATCGGCCGCCATTCTTGATGCGTGTTAATCATTCTATCTATCGTCGTACTTCTTGTGTTTCTTATGCTTCTTGTAGTGCCCCTTGTGATGACCGCGATCATGACGATCTACCGGGTCACGGACAATGACGCGTTCCCTTTCGATAATGGTCGCACGGGGTGGCGGAGGCGGTGGAGGCGTTGTGCCTACCTGCAACCTCACGTTGGGGGTGCTGACATCGACGCCGACATCCACGTTCCCTGCAAAAGCAACAGACGCCACACCAATAACGCAAACAAGACTGCCAATGACTGTTTTTTTCAGATGAATGCCCATGCTGTTTTCCTCTCCCTTAGGTATAGCGTCTGTACAGCTCCCGCCATGCCATCTCTATTTGATTGATTTTACCGATTACCATTAGCCAACTGCGCGATAAATTTATACAAGACATCCTTGGGTGAGTCAACCGCAAAGGGGATCACTGGCCGAACGTCCATTGGCATAAAAGCCGTGATTTCAGGGAACAGCAGTGCCAAGTTGACTTTCAATCACGCCTTGTTATTCTTCGCGAGGTCTCGCAATTCACAGCCACGATCACGACAAATCACCTGTCATGGAGCCAAATGATTACAATACAGTTATTAAGTTGCCCTGCATCTGGTAACACTTTACTATAAGGAATCCCATCGCGACAAATCATCTTATGGTGCCATAGTTCTCGACAAATCGGGTCCTGCATCCAGCGGATAATAGCCAGCTTTACAGGAGAGAGATCATGACCCACCAGATCGATGAACTTATCCGCAGGATCAGGGAATTGGAAGAGGAACTGGAGCAGGAACTCCTCAAGAAGCGGGATAATTTCCAGTTCGTTATCGAAAAAAAGCGCATACGTTTTGCCGAAGAGGTGGCACGCCAGCAGCGCAGGCTCAAAACTGGCCTGCTCCGTTACATCGCCGAAGCACGGCCACTGAACATCCTTACAGCACCCTTCATTTATTCAGGCATAATCCCTTTTGTCCTGCTTGACCTGTTTCTTTTCTGTTATCAATCCATCTGTTTTCCCATTTACGGTATTGCCAAAGTCAATCGCAAAAAGTATCTGGTGTTCGACCGGACGGATCTACCGTATCTGAACCTGGTCGAAAAATTCAACTGTTTCTACTGTTCCTATGGCAATGGCCTGGCCGCCTTTTTCAGGGAGATTGCGGCACGCACCGAGCAATACTGGTGCCCGATCAAGCATGCCAGGCGCATCAGGGCTGCCCATGATCGTTACCCTCGTTTTTTCGAATACGGCGATGCCGATAGTTACAGCAAGGGCTTGGAGCGACTGCGGGCCGAACTGCTCAAACAGGAAGATAAATAGCGAAAACACAGGGGGCTGATATGGAGAGAATGGGCCGGGCTCTGTTAATTGCCAGGCTCATCTTGATTGGATAGGGATTTTAGAAGCAAGATCGATCCTGAAGGGATTATAGGCCGATCAACATCATGCCAAGGAGAGTTCAACGGGCAGGTTCCGCAACTCGCTTCATTCAAACCACCTCTTCTTCAGGGGCCTGATCATCAGAGCCGTCCTGATTGTCGTCAGCCGAAGAGCTGTTTTTAGCCAATTTGCGCTGGAGCTTTTCCTCACTCTTTTTCTTCCGGTCTAATTCCTTTTGGCGTTTTTGAAACTGGAAATTAGGCTTTGCCATTGAGTCGCTCCGTTAGACTGTTGATCTTTAACAAAAAAGCCCCGGGTTTTCCGGGGCTTGTGAGGTCTGCCTGAGACGTAAATCTAGACTCTGGTTACGTTTGCGGCCTGAAGCCCTTTCGGACCCTTTGTCACTTCAAATGTAACTCTATCACCTTCAGCAAGGGATTTGAAACCGTTGCCTGCAATGGCGGAAAAATGGCAAAACACATCTTCCCCATTCTCCTGCTCAAGAAAACCAAAACCCTTGCTGTCATTAAACCATTTTACTGTTCCGTTTACCATTTGTGTACTTTCTCCTGATACTTTCTGTTGTTTTTGTCCGGCGTCAAACCGAATATCTACGTACATTAACAGCTTTGTTTCAGTATTGTCAATCAATTATATTTCAGTGGCATTTGCCGACACTTCTCAGAACCGGGCTCCAACAATTTATAAATTGGATTAATTCATGTCAAAGCACCTAAATATTTCAATAATAACAGGCACACCAAGCTATTTAATCCATATAACACAAGTGCATCCAGTTACAAATACCTCAAACGCTCCTTGCTAATATATAGTTTTTACCGTATTATTATCAAGTAATTCAGATTGATTTCAGATTAATATATAATTTAATTCTTCTAAAGATACCATTGACCTGCTTATTTCAGTTCATACACCAGAATAAAATAGAAAGCGGTATAAACCATGACAATCAAAGTCGGCAACATTGTTAGTCACTCAGGCGGGCTCGAATGGGGAGCCGGCAAGGTACTTGAAATCACATCCTCCTCGGCAATGATCCAGTTCAGCGACGGCAAAAACCGTAAAATTGCCGTATCCCACTTCACCACTTTGGAGCCGGCAGAGTTGGGCTCTTATACGCCACCACCGGAAGCACCTGCCGTGACAAAAGTCCCGAGACCCAGGGCAGCCAAAAAGGCCAAATAACCGCCAGCAACAATCCGGAACATCGGAACACGAACATATCGCTCCCAGGGCCACCTGGGAGCGGACAGTATTGCCTTGTTGACTCACCCCCCTTCCCTGTTATCCTTCCCTCATATCCTGAATATCAATATTTCGTCCCTACGAGAATTTCCCAATCACACACAGGAGGTCCCATGCCTGAGACAGCCATCCGAGACCGCGCCGCCGGCGCAATCATGGGAGCATTTATCGGCGATGCCATGGGGCTCGGCCCCCATTGGTATTACGATCTTGATGAACTGCGCCGCAACTACGGTGAATGGATCACGGACTATACCGAGCCGAAACCTGGCCGCTACCATGCCGGCCTCAAGGCCGGTCAACTCTCCCAGGCCGGCTATATCCTGAAACTGCTGCTCGTTTCTTTAGTCGAATGCAAAGGTTATGACGAAGCGGATTTCTGCCACAGGATGGACAGGGACCTGCTGCCGCTGCTGGATGGCACCCCCATCAGCGGGCCCGGCGGTTATACCAGCCAGTCGATCCGCGAATTGTGGCGGCAACGGGTGGAGCAGAAGCTCCCCTGGGGCCAGACCGGCGGCCATGCCGACACAACGGAGGCCATCGAGCGCAACCTTGTCCTGGCGGTGCGTTATGCTTTTGCCCCGGCACAACTTGCCGCTTCCATCACCAACAATACCATCCTGACCCAGATCGATCCCACTATAGTTTCCATGACCGTTGCCTACGGGGCAGTGCTGGGACAACTGGTGCAGGGACACCGGTTGGATGCCAAGCTGTCCACCAGGCTGATGCGATTGGTGCACAGCGGGGCGCTCCCCTTCCACGCCGTGACCAGCGACAACCTGCAACCGCCCAGACCCGGAGCCCCGGACCCGCCCAGGGCAGGAAAATTCGCCTCCCCGGACGCCCTGCTGACTCCCTCCTATGTGGCCGCGGCAGCAACCGATCCGGACATCAGCATCGAGCCGGCCTGGAAGGTATCACTCGTCTATGGCATGCCCTGCGCCATCTATCACCAGTTGCCGGCCGCCTATTACCTGGCGGCGCGTTATCACGACGACTTTGAATCCGCCCTGCTGCACGCCATCAACGGTGGTGGACAGAACCAGGCACGGGCCATGCTGACCTGCGCCCTGGCCGGTGCCCAAGTCGGCCTCTCGCGGATTCCCGGACGGTTCCTGGATGGCCTGGAAGATTCCTCCGATCTGCTCCGCCTGGCCGGGGAACTGGCCGCGCAGATTGAGCAGGCATGATCCCGGCTGGATAATTACCAGAGGAATGCCATGAACACCAAAAGGGTCACCTTTCCCAATAGCCGCGGAGAGCTGCTTGCCGCCAGGCTGGAACTGCCCGACGATGAACAGCCCTTGGCCTATGCCCTGTTTGCCCATTGTTTCACCTGCTCCAAGGATCAGAAGGCGGCTGTGCACATCTCCAGGTCCCTGAGCAGCAGGCGCATCGCAGTGTTGCGCTTCGATTTCACCGGCCTGGGAGAGAGCGAGGGCGAGTTCTCCGCCACGACCTTCTCTTCCGAGGTGAACGATCTGGTGGCGGCGGCCCGCTTCCTGGAGCAAGAGCATCAACCTCCCCGCCTGCTCATCGGTCACTCCCTGGGGGGCGCGGCCGTGCTGGCAGCAGCAGCGCAGATCCCCACCACTGCCGCTGTCGTCACCATTGCCGCACCGTTCCATCCCGCCAAGGTGAAGGGATTGCTGGGAGAGACCCCGGAGCGGATTGTCATGGACGGCCAGGCCACGGTCCGCATCGGCGCACGGGACTTCACCATCCGCAAGAGTTTCCTGGACGACCTGGAGGCGCAGCAGCCGAGCGAGACATTGAAACGGCTCAAGGCGGCACTGCTGGTCATGCACTCCCCCAACGACCTGGTGGTGGGGATCGACAATGCCGCCACCATCTACAAGGCAGCCCCCCACCCCAAGAGCTTTGTCTCCCTGGACACTGCCGATCACCTGCTGTCCGACACCAGGGACTCCCGCTACGCCGGTGAGGTTATCGCCACCTGGGCCGGCCGTTACCTGGCGCTGCCGGATGGGATAGTATCCTCTTCCACCCCGCCGGAGGTGATCGACAACCGGGTGACGGCACGCACGGGTACAGAAGGTTTCCGTACCGAGATGTTTGCCAACGGCTTCCCCCTGGTGGCCGATGAACCGCTGGAGTATGGCGGCGGCAACGAGGGCCCCTCCCCTTACGAGTACCTGCTGGCCGCACTGGGTGCCTGCACCGGCATGACGCTCCAGATGTACGCCCGCAGCAAGGGATGGTCCCTGGATGAGGCGGTAGTGCGGCTTTCCCATCAAAAGATCCACGCCAGAGATTGCCGCGACTGCGATGAAAAGGAAGGGCGGATCGACAGGTTCGAAAGGGAGTTGGAACTGCGAGGAGAGCTGGATGGGGCGCAGCGACAGCGCCTGCTGGAGATTGCCGAGCAATGCCCGGTACACCGGACCCTGACCAAGGCCGCAAAAATCGAGACCACCCTGCGGCCGGATCAAGAAACCGAAAACCGATGACCGACCCAGCGGACATGTACCACCTCAACGTCAACAGGCGGCCCCGGGGAGCCGCCTGTTTTGATACATGCCTGAACAAACTACTGTCGCGTCATTTCACTTTCCGCAACACTTCTTGTACTTCAGGCCGCTGCCGCAGGTGCAGGGATCGTTGCGGCCAATCTTGTTGACCGACAGGGGCTTCGGCTTCACCATGGCGCCATCGGTAAAGTACCAGGCCCCTTTCGACTTCTTGAATTGCGCCAGCTCGTGATGCTCCCGATCCTGCCCCTTTTCCCTGAACCTGGCAACAAACTCGACTTCGCCAACGCTGTCGTCCTTGCCGCCCTTTTGCGTGTCGACAATTTCCAGACCCAGCCACTCGGAATCTTCGGCCCATTGCTTTGCCCCGGCATGATCGTATCCCTGCCTGTGATCCGGGTGGGTGGTCTCGAAAACAAAATCCATCTGAACGCCTACATAGGCCGCATAACGTGCCCGCATGAGCTGTTCCGCCGTTTCGGCGGTGCGAACCCCATTAATGACCGGCTCGCAACAATCGGCATAGTTAGCGCCGCTTCCGCAGGGACATAAGTTCATCTCTGGTTCTCCTCCATATTTTTAAATCCTTCGGTATTGCGGTGCCATAGAACCGGCCCTTTTGTCAAACACAATCTTCTGTCCCGTGGCGGAACGTGAATAAATTTACAAGCCGGTAACCCATGCTGCCGGTTGCGGATTGATCGCTATCTGATATCTTTTTGTTGATGGTTCGGGTTGGGAATACCGGCAGGTACATTTCAAAACCGATTCAGGCCAGCCCCGGGCATGGGGCGGGTCCGGTTATCTCAAGGAGGTTGAATCATGTGCAAGGTATTGATCGTTTATTACAGCATGTATGGCCACATCTACAAAATGGCCGAGGCAGTTGCCGAGGGAGTGCGCGAGGTCGCCGGCTGCGAGGCAATCATCAAGCGCGTGCCGGAAACGCTGCCCGATGAGGTGCTGGGTATGATGGGGGCCCTGGAAGCCCAGAAAGGCATGGCCCATGTGCCGGTTGCCACGGTGAACGATCTGGCCGATGCCGATGCCATCATCTTCGGCACGCCGACCCGTTTCGGCAACATGTGCGGCCAGATGCGCCAGTTTCTGGACGCCACCGGCCAACTCTGGATGAAAGGAGCCCTGGTCGGCAAACCGGGCAGCGTCTTTGCCAGCTCAGCCACCCAGCACGGCGGCCAGGAATCCACCATCCTCAGCTTCCACACCACGCTGCTCCACCAGGGCATGGTGGTTGTGGGCCTCCCCTATGCCTTTGCCGGGCAGATGGGGGTGTCCGAGATCACCGGCTGCAGCCCGTACGGCGCCTCGACCATTGCCGGGGGCCAGGGTGAGCGGATGCCGAGCGCCAACGAACTGGCCGGCGCCCGCTTCCAGGGCGCCCATGTGGCGCGTATCGCCCTGAAATTGAAGGGATAGCGGTTCGAAAGCGGCCCATGGTTATTGCACACCATGGGCCGCTTTCGCTTAGGGACGGATCGTTGTAAAGAGTTCCGGGTTCAGTGTCGAGTTAACCTGAATATTGGTGAGGGTGATGGTGGAGAGCTTCAATTCTCCGGCATAATTGATCAGTGTGAAGGGAAACAGCACCTTCCCGACGGGGCGGAAATCCTCGTACTCCGTAATCAGCTCGCTTGCCCCCATCCCCATGTTGAAGGCCGCCGACACCCGCACGATCAGATGTTTTTCCCGATCCACAAAGAGCCGCAGCAACGGCGCACCACTGGGTGTCAACTCCAGGACGTCCACCGGACGCCCCTTCCACTCCCTGGTGCCCGCATAGGTGGCATGGGACCGGTTGTCAACGAATCCCATTGGCAGGTCCAGGTAGCTGTACTGATAAATCATGGCCTGCAGCGGCGGTCCATGCACCTCCCGAAGCGCCCCGCCATTCCCCCGCCAGCCGCGACCGGCATCGAGAATCCTTGTTTCTCCACCCTGGTCTGGCATGACCTCTATTCTGAGCTTGTCCGGCTGCTGGTAATACCGGGCATAATGACCTCCGATACCCTGCATGAAATCCGTGATGCTGCCCGTGGCTACCACGGACTTGATGGAACGGAGCGACGTTTTGCCCCCATAGGCCTCAATGATCGCGTCCACCACCTGTTTGGCGCGGGCTTCGGACGCATCTCCGGCAATTGCGGCAAACGGCAGGGCCACAATGGCAAGACAGGCCAGGTGAATCAATAAGATGAATCTTGCTGCAACTGTTTTCATATCAAGTTACCTTTCTCCAGCGGGCTCCATGGGCCGCAACGCATCCCGCTTTTGGATTATCTGCCATGCAAGGTGTATCCGGTGACCAGTTACGGCTGTGGAATAATATTCCACGTCTCGGATATGCTGTCGAAAACGATCTTGGCCCGATTGCCCTTCAGTTGGTTCAATACCTGTTCGATCTTTTCGTCAAGGGTGCATTCCGGGCCGGCCGCTTCGCTCCACTCACGTGTTACAAACTCCTCTATCAGCTTCCGTAGTGTATCCGGATTGATTCGATCAAAGGGAATGTCAATGGCCACTTCATTCATTGATTGTTTACCTCTCCAAATTCACGCTGTTCCTCGCACTCCGGCATATCCAGGATAAAATTTCTGATTCTGGCACCAACCGTACCACACCAAGTTTGACAACGTTAAAGTAATTATAGCCGAACATGCCATCCCCGTCACGCCCGGCACATTTTCTCAAAAAACTTTCCCCAGCTAATAATCAGCTAAGTTTCCACCGTTACTGTTACACCATACAGCATCGCTATTATAAAAATATTCGGAGGCACCATTATGAACCATACCATCAAGGCAGCAGTAATCGTTGCGGCCATCTCAGCCATCGGCGTACCGGGAGCAAATGCCTACACAGGTCATGAACTTGCAAAGAACGCCAAGGTCACCATGGCCGAAGCGAGGTTAATAGCCCTCAAGGCCCATCCGGGTAAAATAACCGACGAGGAGCTGGAAAAGGAAAATGGCGGCAGCGGCCTGCGCTATTCCTTCGATATCCGGCATGGCAAGGTCACCCAGGAAGTCGGCGTGGATGCCCGAACCGGCAAGGTACTGGAAAACGCACCGGAAGGTCCTAATCCGGATTAGCGACAACACCACAAGTCTGTCGCGGGATAAAATAAACATCAGCCGGGAGACATACGCCCCCCGGCTTTGGAGTTATCATGGAACAAATGAACCAAGCGCTGTTTTTGATGCTGAATGCCCCGTCCCATCCAAATCCCCTGTTGTTGGCCACGGCACAGGGGATGGCCGAGTGGATCGTCTGGCTGATACCTCTGATGCTTACTGTTGGGTGGCTGAGAGGTGATGAGCCGCGACGCAGGTTGCTGCTGGAGGCAACTGCATCAGGCTTGGCCGGGTTGCTGATCAATCAGTTGATCGGCCTGCTCTGGCAGCATCCCCGTCCCTTCATGATCGGCCTTGGTCATACCTTTCTCTCCCATGTGCCGGAATCATCCTTTCCCAGCGACCACCTGACCCTGATCTGGGCAGTGGCGTTCAGCCTGCTATCGCACCCACGACTCAGGGCAGCAGGCCGGTTCCTGGTCATTCTCGGACTGCCGGTGGCCTGGGCGCGGATCTACTTGGGAGTCCACTTCCCGCTGGACATGGCCGGGGCAGCCATGGTGGCACTGGTCAGCGCCCGATTGATTCTCCATGGGGGACACTACCTTACGGATTGCCTCTATCAGCCGGTGCTGGCGTTATATCGCCTGCTGGCAGCACCGCTGATACGGCGGGGAGTATTATCCAAATGACGATACTTTTGTAAAAATGGAGGACGCGTATGGAATCAACAGTTAGCGAAAGCAGTGCGCAGATGCTCAACAAGGTCCCGGAAGTCACCATTTTCTTCTGGCTTATCAAGATAATGGCAACCACCGTCGGTGAGACCGCGGCCGATTTCCTCAACTTCAATCTACATTTGGGGCTGGGCGGCACATCCGGGATCATGGCTGCTCTGTTGGCAGTATTCCTGTTCATGCAGCTGCGTGCCAGGAAATACGTGCCCTGGCTGTACTGGACGGCTGTCGTCCTGATCAGCATCGTGGGAACGCTCATTACGGATAACCTGGTGGACAATTTCGGCGTGGCGCTGCAAACAACGACTATCTTCTTTGGCACTGCGTTGCTGGTCACCTTCGTAGCGTGGTATGCCTGTGAGAAAACCCTCTCCATCCATACCATTGTCAGCACCAGACGCGAGCTATTTTACTGGGCCGCCATCTTGTTCACCTTTGCCTTGGGCACTGCTGCCGGCGATCTTACCGCAGAAGGCCTGAGTCTGGGATATCTGAATTCAGCCTTGATCTTCGGCGCCTTGATCGGTGTAACCACAGTTGCCTACTACCTTTTTAATGCCAATGCCATTGCTGCGTTCTGGATCGCCTATATCCTGACGCGTCCCTTGGGCGCATCCTGCGGCGACCTGCTTTCACAGCCGATTGACAACGGCGGTCTTGGTCTGGGTACAGTGACCACAACCGCATTATTTTTAGCGGCTATCGCTGCCTTGGTTGTCTATTTGACCATCAACCGAAAAAAGTGTGTCGAGCTGATACCGGGCCAGATCATGGAATAATTGCGGAGATCAGGCCGGTGAGGCGCCGCCGCAACAGTCCCAACCTTCTTAAAGGAGGTGAAGCATATGAACATACAATCGATAGCACAACAGGCAATTTCTACCCAGATGCAGCAAACGGCAAGCGCCACCAGGGCCGCGCCGGCAAAAAGCACCACGGCTGCCAAGACTCAATCCGATTCCGTGACCATCTCGAAGCAGGCCATGTTGCTAAATTCGCCCGGTTACAGCGCAACAGAAGAGATGTCGGAGAGTCCGGCCGCAAAGGCGGCTGAAAAAACCAAAGGGCAACGTTAAAGCAACCGCGTCCGCAGGGCATTCACATATATTGCAGCATAAGTTGCGGCGGCGCCTCACCGGCCTGATAAAAATTCCGCACCTTCCTTATGCGTTACGAGTAGACCGAAAGTTGTGATTTTTATTTTTTTTACATAGCACAGAGATCGTGATTTTCCATAACAAGGAGAAAACTAACATGAACACCACCGGAGATGAGAAAATAAGCAAGGTCCCGGAGGTGGCGCTGGTATTTTGGATCATCAAGATCGCGGCCACCACCCTTGGAGAAACCGGCGGCGACGCGGTATCCATGTCCATGAATCTGGGCTACCTTGTCGGCACGGCAATCTTCGCCGTAATTTTTGCCATAGCCGTCACCGCCCAGGTCTCTGCCAGGCGGTATCATCCGCTTTTGTATTGGCTCACCATCATTGCCACGACAACGGTGGGCACCACACTGGCCGATTTTGCCGATCGCTCCCTTGGTATCGGCTATGCCGGCGGCACGTCACTGCTGTCCACCCTGCTCATGGGTTCCCTGTTTGTCTGGTACCGCAGCATGGGGTCTGTCTCCGTAGATACGGTGCGGACGAAAAAGGCCGAGGTATTTTATTGGGTAACCATCATGTTTTCCCAGACCCTCGGCACCGCCCTTGGAGACTGGACAGCCGATACGGCCGGCCTTGGCTACACGAATGGCGCCATTGTCTTCAGCATCCTGCTGGCTGTTGTTGTTGCCGCATACTATTGGACCCGCATATCCCGTACCGCGCTATTCTGGGCAGCATTCATACTCACGCGCCCCCTGGGTGCCGTGGTGGGAGATCTGCTGGACAAACCGGTCAGCGCCGGAGGACTGGCGTTAAGCCGTTACTCGGCTTCAATGGTGCTTTTCGGCCTGATCCTGATCAGCCTGTACACTTTCCCCCAAAGGGCTGCGGAGAAGAGCCATTGATGAACCAGGTAACAGCTCAACTGTTGCCCCGCCAGGGTAGCGTGATATATTTAATGAATAACGTGATTAGCGTTATCCTTCCGCTGAAAAGTGTCATCCCCGAATGCTTCTATCGGGATCCAGTCTTTTCAAGAAGTTAAAATCCGGATTCCGGCCTAAAGCCTGCCGGAATGACATAGCGGAAGATTGACGCTAATCAGAATGAATAACGATAATCCAGGAGAGAATTGATGCGGGTTCTGCTGGTGGAAGATGACCGGATGATCGGCGAGGCTGTGGTGCAGGCATTAAAGGATGCCGCCTATGCCGTTGACTGGGTGCGGGACGGGGTCAGCGCCTGCGATGCCATAGAAACTGGCGAGTACGAGTTGTTGATCCTTGACCTTGGGCTGCCCAAACTGGATGGCTTGGTGGTACTGGAGCGGATGCGCGGCCGGGGCGATACCACCGCGGTGTTGATCGTGACCGCCCGGGACGGCCTGGCCGAAAGGATCAGGGGCCTGGACCTGGGGGCCGACGATTACCTGGTTAAGCCATTTGAATTGGGGGAACTGCTGGCCCGCATCCGGGCCGTGGTCCGCCGCAAATCGGGTCAGGTGGCATCTTTGCTGTCCAACGGCAGTTTATGGCTTGATCCGGTAACCAAGGAGGCCGGCTGCGATGAGCGGAGCTGCCGCCTGTCCGCCCGTGAATTTGCCCTGCTGCAGGCGCTGTTGATCCGCCCCGGCGCCATCCTTTCGCGCCAGGAGCTGGAAACCCGCATCTATGGCTGGAACGAAGAGGTGGAAAGCAATGCTGTCGAGTTCCTGATCCACGCCGTACGCAAGAAACTGGGCAGCGACACGATCAGAAACATCCGGGGGCTTGGGTGGATGGTGGATCGAAAACCATGAATAAATCTCTCCGCAGCAAGCTTTCCGGCTGGATTGCCATCGTGACGATCATCAGCGGCATTACTGCCGGGGTTTGCTCGTTTCTTCTGGCTTTCCGGGAGGCCCAGGAACTGCAGGACGATCAACTTCTGCAGGTGGCGCTGTTGATTGGGCGATCGGGCAAGGCCGTGGAACCATGGGCCGGGATGACCAGGGCAGAGGAGAAAGGCGACCCGGACGCGCGGATTGTCATCCGCCCCCTGGGCTCCCAGGAACAGGCAGTGCAGTCCAACCGGGCCGCCCCGCTCTCGGAGCTTCCAGCCAACCTGGCGGACGGCTTTACCACCATTGACAGTCATGGCGACACCTGGCGCCTGTTTATCCGCACCCTCCCCTCGGGCAAGAGAATCGCGGTGGGCCAGTTGACGGCGGTCCGCAACGAGACCGCCCGGGACAGCGGCCTGCGCACCTTGATTCCCTTGCTGCTGCTGGTGCCGTTTCTGACCCTGCTGACCGCATGGATCGTCCGGCGATCGCTGGCGCCGGTCACCGACCTTTCCGGACAGTTGGACCAACGGGACGACACCAATCTGACCACCCTCCCGGAACTGGGCGTCCCCGAGGAGATCAGGCCCTTTGTGGTGTCCATCAACAGCCTGATGCGGCGCCTGGCCGAGACCATAGAGCAGCAACGCCGCTTCATTGCCGATGCCGCCCATGAACTGCGCTCGCCGTTGACGGCCCTGACCTTGCAGGCGGAAAATCTTGAGCAGCAGGTATCCCCTGAGGAACGGAGGGAACGGCTCCAACAGCTCAAGAGCGGTTTGGCCCGTACCCGTTCTTTGCTGGATCAATTGCTTTCCCTGGCGCGGCAGCAATCCAGCGCTGTTCCTGCCGCCGAGGTTCACCTGAACGGGATTGTCCGACAGGTGCTTGAAGACCTGATACCAATGGCCGCTGCCAAGGGAATCGACCTTGGGTGTGAACGACTTGATCAGATTGTAGTGAACGCACCAGCCGAGGGTTTGGCAATATTGATGCGCAACGCCGTTGACAATGCCATCCGCTACACCCCGGTCGGCGGCATGGTGACCGTGGCTCTGTTTTACGAGGAAGGGCAGGCCGTCTTCCAGGTGAGCGACACCGGCCCAGGTATCCCGGAAGGTGAGGAGGATCTTCTCTTTGAACCGTTTTACCGGGTCATGGGCACCGATGAAACCGGCAGCGGCCTGGGGCTGTCCATTGTGCGCAGCATTGCCGACCGGCTAGGGGGAAAAGTCACCCTTCGCAACCGGAAGGACGGCAAGGGCGCCCTGTTTCGCTATATCTGTACGCCGGAATGACGTCAATCTACGTGAACTTCTTTCAGACTGGGAAATGGTTGGATATGCTTGATATAGATGATGATTTGTCCAAAAAAGAGCCGGATTTAGACAAATGCCGCACAGAGCGTGTGGTGAACAACATATCCATATGTCTGGTTGGCAATGACAAATGCAGGTATGCCCTTGCGGCCACCTACGCCAAGGCCTATTGCCTACACCCGAAGCACGCAAGTTTCAGGAAAGAAAAGGGGTAGGTTTTGGGATCATTGCTGGTAGAAGATGACCCGATGCTGGGAAACGCCCTACTGCGGGCACTACGGCAGAAAACCTTTGCCGTGGATTGGGTACTGGACGGTGATGAGGCTGAGTTGGCACTGGATGCATTGCCTGATGGTTTCGCGCTGGGCCTGGGGATTACCTGGAGAAAATCGTGCTGTTCATTCGCCCATCTTCTTCAATTCCATTTGGGCCCTGCCATGCCCCTGCTCGGCGGCTTTGCGGAGGTATTTGATGGCTTCGGCCTTATCCATTTTGACGCCTTCGCCCTTCAGGTACATATAGCCAATAGCATACAGCGCCCTGGTGTGCCCTTGTTCGGCTGCCTTGCGAAACCATTTGGCCGCCTCGGCCAGGTCCTTGTTTTCCCCTTTTCCCGAGGCGTACATAAGACCGATGTCAAACTGCGCCCTTACCTGCCCCTGTTCGGCTGACTTCAGCAACCAGGCAGCTGCCTCGTTCAGGTCCTGATTAACACCATTCCCTTTTTTGTACATGTCGCCCAGCTTGTATTGGGCTATGGAGAAGCCCTGCTCGGCAGCCTTGCGGTACCACTTGGCCGCCTCTGCCTTGTCCGCTGCAACCCCGTGTCCGTAATAATACATATCGCCCAGTTTGTGCTGGGCAATATCATAGCCTTGCTCGGCTGCCTTGCGAACCCATTTGAAGGCTTCCTTTTCATCTTTCTCGACACCCAGGCCGTTGCTGTAAATGGTGCCGATCTTGTCCAGGGCCTCTGGGCTGCCATCCTGTTTGAAATTCACCAATGCCGTGGCATAGTCCTCGTTCTGATAAGCCTTCATGCCGGCCTTATAATCGGCGCATGCCGGCAAAACCGTCATCAGAAGAGTGGCCATTACTAAAACGAATTTAACATTAATTGACATATTTCACCTTTAAGTGGTTGTTTCGAATAAAAGAGGCGCCTTAATACCCGCTCCAGGCCGGTTTCCCATTTTTATCCCTCAGTTTTAAAACCACGACATTATTCTTTTTAACCTCAGCCGCCCTGATAGACCTCAATGTGCTGTTGCCATGGGTCATCGGCTCCTTGCTTCTGGCCCCGGTTACCTGGACCGTATCGCCCTTGACGATCAGGTTGTCGAGCTTTTTCAGATACCAACCGGGTCCCAGGTGAATATTGAGTTCTTCCTTATCTGTCTTGATGATCATATGATAACCGTAGTTGGGCGACTTGTGAGGTGTGATTTCATAAAGTTCCTCCACAACGCCCTCCACGGTTTCGATATTATTGACATCATAGGATGCAGCCATCTTTTTCAAGCGTTGGCTATTGTCCCAAGGGGCCCCGTGGGCCGCCGAAGCCGTCAATGCCAACAAAATCGCCAGCTTCAATAGCCCATGGCACAGCAACATCATTCCTGAATTTGGTTTCTTACTGGAATCAGGGCTTGTCAAACAGTAACTCATCGAATTGCCTGCCTGTAATATCAATATGCTTTAGTATCTTACCTGTTGCAACGGTCACCACCACAGGATCATCGTTACCGAACACTCCGATAATTTCACCATCGATGGGGTGCCCGCCCACACTGGTATTTCTTATCTTGATGAAATAACTGCCCCCCTCGCCCAAGCGGATGGAGTATTTCCCATCCTTGCCGGTTCTGGCCGAGGTAAACAGCGGCTTCCCGGTCAGGTCGGCAGTCTTGTATGCAAAGGCCATGGCACCTGACAATGGTTTTCCCTGAATGTCCGTTATTAATCCTTCGATGGCGGTAATGCCGGCATTCGAGGCTTCCGGTTCGGCCTTGAAGATGACGGCTTCGGCAATTGATCCCACATTTGTATTGCTGTTTCTTTTGACCAGGTACTCTCTGTTCTCGCTCTTGAGCTCATCCCTACTGTACGGATATATAAGGTCGCCTTCTTGCGGAGGGCCGATAACTCCATTGGATACGCGTTTTATGGCAGCCAGGTAGTATGTTCCTTCGGTAACGTTGGCAGAAAAGGTCCCGTCACTATTAATATCGACAATCTCGTCCGGTGTCCGCCAATATTTATGCCTGGATGGCGGAGGACCGGCTTCCGCTCTGAATAGCAGTATTTTGCCGCCGGACATTGACTCGCCGTGTTTCCCAAGAATCTTACCGGAAATAGTACCGGCAGCCATTTCCTTGGCAAAAACCAATGAACATGACAAGGTAATGGCAGCAATTATTGCCAATAATATACTTTTATACATGACTTACCCTTTACTGTAGGTTTCTTAAATACTATTTACATTACCTTTGAATATTCTCACCTATAAATAAAAGGCTCTTAACAAGGATGAGGAATATATATATCACGGACATGTACTGTCTGTCAGGCTGAATTGTGGCGTAGTGACTCCTTTTACATTGCTGAAGACCGAGGTATCGGTATTTTTGTAAGCCCTTATTTTGTAATTATAAGTTTTCAGGGACTCCATATTGACCCGGTCCGTATAGGTGGTGGCGGTGGTCGTGGCCAATAGGCCCCAGCCGCCGTTCCAGGCCTGGCGCCAGACCTCGTAGCCGTCGGGCTGGTCGCAGGTGGCGGGGGTGCAGGCCGCCGGATCGTAGTTCCAGGAGAGCTGGGTCACCCGCTTGGCCGCCACCGTGGTCACGGAGACCAGGGTCGGCGCGGCCACGGCCGGGGTCTTGCCGCACAGGGCACTGCTGGGGGCCGAATCGTGGGACGGGTCGGC
>PJFB01000021.1 GCA_003574895.1 Geobacter sp. | reverse complement strand
CGGCGGATCATGCCGTGGACTTCATATCCTTTTGCCAGAAGCAGTTCAGCCAGGTAGGAGCCGTCCTGGCCGGTGATGCCGGTGATTAGTGCCTTTTTCATACGATATTGAAACCTTTCTGTGCCGTTATTGATGCAGCTTTCGGAGTTGCACCAAGTGCAGCTTTTAAATTTACCACAGGATAGTTAATTCACAAAATTATCTCGAATAATTTCAGGAATTGATTAGCTTCAAGGCCGTTTATTGCAGAGACTCTGAACAAGAATTCAACCCTGACAATACTCAAGGTACCATTCTACGAAACGCTTCAGACCGGTTTCCAGCGGTGTCGAGGGTTTGAAGCCCACGTCTCTCATCAGGTCGTCCACATTGGCGCAGGTAATCTGAACTTCGCCAGCCTGCATGGGCAGCATGTGTTTCACAGCTTTTTTCCCGAGACATTTCTCAAGGATCCCGATGAATTGGCCCAATTCCACAGGGTTGTTGTTACCGATGTTATAGATGCGGTATGGGGAACTGCTACCGGAAGGATCGGGCGCGGCGTTATCCCAGCTGGGGTCGGACTTGGGAATATGGTCAGCCACACGAACGATCCCCTCGACAATGTCATCGATGTAGGTGAAGTCGCGTTGCATCAGGCCGTTGTTGAATACATCGATAGGTTGCCCGGCCAGGATAGCCTTGGTGAAGGAGAAATAGGCCATATCCGGTCTGCCCCATGGGCCGTAAACAGTGAAGAAACGCAGGCCCGTAGTAGGCAGGCCGTAAAGCGTGGCATAGCAGTGGGCCATGAGTTCGTTGGACTTTTTGGTGGCAGCATAGAGGGAAACCGGATGGTCCACATTGTGATGTACAGAGAAAGGGACCGTTGTGTTGGCGCCATAGACTGAACTTGACGAGGCATAGACCAGGTGTTTGACATTGCTGTGACGGCAGCCTTCAAGGATGTTCAGAAAGCCGACTATGTTGCTGTCAACGTAAGCATGGGGATTCTGGAGCGAATAACGTACTCCGGCCTGGGCTGCCAGATGGATCACCAGGTCAAAGCGCTCTTGCCCGAATAGGGCTTCCATGGCAGTCCGGTCCTCCAGTGCGGTCCGGACAAAACGAAAGCCCGGGTGTTGCTTTAAAATAAGTAACCTGTCTTCCTTGAGGCGCACGTCGTAGTAGTCGTTCAGGTTGTCCAGGCCGACTACTTCGTTGCCTTGCTCCAGCAGGCGCCGAGCCAGGTGAAAACCGATGAAGCCTGCCGCGCCGGTAACCAGAATCTTGTTTGTTGTGCCAGTGTCCATGTCAGGGGTCCGTGAAAAAATCCGATTATGGGGGATTCAAGGCTTGAGTTTGTGTGATTCCGGTGTGGCTCTGTTTAGGGTTCCGGTATTCACGAAAGCATTATGAAACAGCAATATAATCTAAGTATTATTAAATTTCCAGGTCATATTCCGAACAGACTCCCCCAATTGCCTGGAATGAAAGAATTTCTAATTGTACAAGCAGAAGGATTGCCATATAATGCGGCGACTTATGATCTTGAAAAACCTAAAGAATATTGTGTTAGGCATATGGATCGTACTTTGTATCCTCGTCTCTGGATGCAACGTGACGGATGCACACAGACCCCTTGCCCGGCAAGGCGTCCTTGACCTCAGGGGCTGGGATGCCGGGAAGGATGATCCGGTCCGCCTTGACGGTGAGTGGGAATTCTACTGGCGGCAACTCCTTTTTCCACGGGAATTGTCCGACCCTATTCACCGGCCCATGACCGGTTTTTTTACAATTCCCGGCCTCTGGAACGGCAGGGTAATTGACGGCGCCAAGCAGAACGGCGATGGCTATGCGACCTTCCGGCTGAGGGTAAAATTGCGGCCAGACACCCCACAGCTTGCAATCCGTATCCTGGACGAGACATCGGCCTATCAGCTCTGGATCAACGGCAAACCGATCGCCGGCAACGGCATAGTGGGTACAAGCCATGCCACCACAAAACCTCAATATCTGCTTCAAATCTCGCAGGTTCCCCTTGGCGAAAAGCAACTAGACATAGTATTGCAGGTAGCCAATTTCAACCACGCCAAGGGTGGGGTATGGAATCCGATTACCCTGGGCACAGAGGCGGGCCTTGCCAGAAATCAGGAAATGTTGTGGGGTTTGGATTTCTTTCTCTTCGGCTGCCTGCTGATCATGGGTGCATATCATGTCTGCCTTTTTCTGCTCCGCAGAAAGGACCTTTCGGTACTTTATTTCGGCCTGTTCTGCCTGGTGGTCGCCTGTCGGACGGCACTGACCGAGAACCGCATTTTTACCTGGATCTTTCCCGACTTTTCCTGGGAACTTGTCTTTAAGACAGAGCTATTGACAGTGCACGCCGTCTTCCTGCTCTTGCTGCTTTTCATCCATTCCCTTTATCCCGCCGATTGTTCCCGCCGGCTCATGCGGGCGTTGCAGGGAATCTGTCTGGCCTTCGGCCTGGTAACACTGGTGACCTACGCCAGAATATCGAGTTTGCTGGTTAAGCCTTTTCATCCTGTCATCATTTTCATTCAAGGTTACATCTTCTATGTCCTGCTCAAGGCAATCATTCACAAAAGGGGCGAGGCTGCAACCATCCTGGCCGGCCTGTTAATCTTTTTCCTTACGGTTGTCAACGACATCCTCCATAATCACGGGGTCATCGACACCGCGTATATCGCACCATTCGGCTTCCTGTCTCTTGTCGGCTCACAATCTTTAGCCCTGGCGCGGCGCTATTCCCAAGCGTTCTCAACTGTTGCGCAACTCTCTGCCGAACGTGAGGAGCACATCCAGGCCCTCTCCCGCATGGACCGGCTCAAGGACGAGTTTCTGGCCAACACCTCTCACGAACTTCGAACCCCCTTGAATGGCATAATCGGCTTGGCCGAATCGCTCAATGCCGGGTCTGCCGGCCCGCTCAACGAGCAGGCCAAAGCCAACCTGGAGATGATCTCCGTAAGTGGCCGCCGCCTGAACAATCTGATCAACGACATCCTCGACCTTGCCCGGCTGAAGAACAGGGACATCCAACTGCACCGCAAAGCCGTTGATCTGCGCACCATGGCGGATACGGTGCTGGCGGTTACCGGGCCGCTGATACGGGGCAAACAACTGGTCTTGGTCAACTCGGTCCCCGCTGGTATGCCTCTGATTGACGGTGATGAAGATCGCCTGCAGCAAATCCTCTTTAACTTGGTCGGCAATGCCGTAAAATTCACGAACCAGGGAGAAGTTAGGGTTTCAGCGACTCCTGGCGATTCTGAAATAGAAGTTTTGGTGAGCGATACCGGCATCGGTATTCCCCCGGACAAACTGGAAACAATCTTCAACGCCTTTGAGCAGGTGGATAGTTCCACAGCCCGCAATCATGGCGGGGTCGGCCTGGGTCTCGGAATCAGCCGGCATCTGGTTGAGCTGCATGGCGGCAAATTATGGGCCGAATCGACCCCCGGTTCCGGTTCCATCTTCCATTTTACCGTGCCAATCTCTTCTCAAGCGGCCTCAACCGTTGCAATAGAGTCAAGGGATCATCCGACCCCATCGGTTCCCAGTCCCCTGTCTACACCGCCGGCTACGGACCTGAATGCCCCCCGCATCCTTGCCGTGGATGACGACCCGGTCAATCTGCAGGTGGTGCGGAATCATCTGGGGCTGGAAGGGATGGCGGTGACTGTTGTTGCAAGCGGCCGCGAAGCCCTGGCGTTGATAGAGAGGGGCGAGGTTTTCGACCTGGCGCTGCTTGATGTCATGATGCCGGGAATGACCGGCTTCGAGGTCTGCCGGGGGATGCGGCACCGCTACAATGCCGCCGAACTGCCGGTGATCATGCTTACCGCCAAAAACAGGCTCAGTGATCTGACCGAAGGCTTTAACAGCGGGGCCAATGACTACCTGGGCAAGCCATTTGCACGGGAAGAGCTGCTGGCCCGGGTGCGCGCCCAGCTCAAGGTGCGCAAGGCCCATGAAATGTCTCTGGAAAACAGCCGGTTGCGCCGTGAAGTGGCGCTGCGCGCCCAGACCGAACTGGAACTGCGCCTCACTCAGCGGCGGCTGGCCGGGATGCTCCATGCCGTTCCCGAGCCGATCGTCGCCGTCAACGAGAGTCGGGAGGTAGCCTTCTGTAACCACGTCTTTGAGGGACGTTTCGGATACTTGGTCGATGACCTGCTCGGGCGGTCCATCGATCTCCTGTTCAAGCCGGCGGCCGGACCGTTGGAGTCATGGCTCCATGCCTTCGAGGAGAACGGGGCCGGTTTGTCCAATGCCGGCGCTGCCATGGAACTGATTGCCGCCGATGGCCGTTCCTGGTCTGGCCGGGTCGTGCCGGCAACCCTGGAGCTTGAGAGCGAGCGCCTGTTGGTGCTGTCGCTGGGTGAGGCCCACGGCGCCGCGCCCAACATACTCTGGATCGATGACCTCTCTCTGAATCGCCAGCGGTTGCAGCAGTTGGAGGAGACCTTAAACGGCCTGACTCCACAGGTGCTGGAGCAGCATCCCGGTTTCATCGACGACCTGCGTGCCGTGGACCGGTCGCTGGAGCGTATGAGCCGTGAACTTACCCCTGAACTGACTGAGCAGGAACAGCGTAAACTGATCGTGGAAACAATGAAGCTGGCCCTTGATCTCTGGGCCGAATCCACCCAGACCACCAAGGCCGAGCTGGCGCGACGCAGCTGTCAGTGGGCTGTTTACGTCAACCAGGATGGCTGGGAGCGGACCCAGACCCTGGACCGCTATCTTAGCCTGGACACCCTCCCGTTAAAACCACGCCTGAAAAAAGTACTCCACACCGTTGATTTCGTTCTGTCAAGCGCACCCGACAACCCTCTGCGTCGGCGTCTCGAAGCCGCATTGGAGCGTCTGCGTAAGGCAAACTGATCCCTGTCCCGCCAAACAATCTATTTCTTTCGCCCCACCGTTGATCGCGTAAAATCAGCCAGTTACATAGTTTTAACAATAATTAACGAGATGGATCTTTGCCTCTTAGCCCGGCATTGGTGCAAATTTTACAATGGATAAATCAAGTTCTTGTCAACCTGGAGCGCCACGGGAGTATTTAGGCATGAATCTGAATCGCAAATGGATACCGATGTTTTTTTGCACCGCCGGCTTGGTTATATGCGGGAGCGGTGGGGCTGAATCGTTGCAAGCCACGGCCAGGCCGCCCGCCCCTGATTCAGCCGCGCTGGCCGTTATTGCCGGAAAGACGATCACCCTCGATAATTTCAAGACGGAAATGGGGCGCAGGCAAGGGCCATTCGATTCCGCCAGGAAAGAAGAACTGCTCGACAACATGGTGCGCAGCGAAATGCTCTTTGCCGCCGCCAAAACAGCAGGATATGAAAACGATCCCGAGGTTGTGGCAGCCGTCAAGAAACTGGTGGTCGGCCGGTATCTCAGGGACAACCTGGAGCCGAAGCTGGCCCAATTGAAGGTATCGGACCAGGAGGCAGAGGCATACTACCAGTCCCATCAAACCGAATTTGGCACCCATGCCATGATTCATGCCGCGTTGGTCCGGATTGCGGTTTCTCCCAAGCTATCCACTGAAAAGAGGGGCGAACTGCTCAAACGGGCCGAGGAGGCCAGGGCAGAGGCGCTGGCGCTTGAAGCCGGGGTTCCGGCCTTCGGTAGCGTGGCGGTCAAATATTCGGAAGACCAGGGAAGCCGCTACCGTGGCGGCGATATAGGCTGGCTGCAGGTTGGGAATAATGACAGCGGGCTGGACAGGAAGGTGTTGGACGCCATTTTCTCGCTCAAGACTCCCGGCCAGATTTCTCCGATTATTGCCGCAACCGACGGTTATTACATCGTCAAGCTGCTGGAATCAAAGGGGGCTACGGTCAAGCCCTTTGCCGCGGTCAAAGATGGGGTCCGTTACCAGGTTATCCGGGAAAAAAAGAGAAAGCTTGAGCTCGAATTCATTGAGCAGTTGAAAGGCAGAATTGCAGTGACCGTGAACAGCGGACTGCTGAAAACCATGCCACAGCCTGCCGAAGGAAAGCAGTCCGGGCCGCCGGCGCTGCCTGGGCGGTGACTAAGCCTGGTAGGGGCAAATCAGGGATTATCCGTTTTGTCCGCCTTATATGTGTATGGCAACAAGGGCTAAGCAGGTAAACGTTTGCTTTGCCCCTACAGATGAAACCTTCCGCCATGGAGATAACATGAACACAAGAAAACTAATCGCAATTGCCATGTTTTTCGCGCTGCTCCTGGCTCTGGGTGCAACTGCCCAGGCAACTGCCGTGCCCACGGTGACGCAGACCATCAGCCTGAATCCGGGTTGGAACGCCATCTACCTGGAGGTCCAGCCGTTGTCGAATTCTCCGGCCGTGGTGTTCAAGGATATCCCGAAGGGCTCCAGTGTCTGGGCTTGGACCGGAAAGGACGACCCGGTGCAGTTTATTCAGGACCCGAGCGAAACCCCGGTAACCAGTCCGAAGTGGTTGGCAATCTTTGCCTCCTCTACCGAATCCAGCCTGAACAACCTGCATGCCATATCAGCCAATAACGCCTATCTCATACACATCCCGGAGGGGAATCCCCTGACAATCAGTATCGAAGGGCGGCCTACCATCCGGCACAAGGGGTGGATACCGGATTCTTTCAATCTTACCGGGTTCGGATTCACATCGACACCTCCCAGCTTTGCCACCTTTTTTGCCCCATCCAGTTCACATGTAAGCCAGGCGATTTACAGGCTGAACAATACTTCCGGCGCCTGGGAGATCGTCAACAACCCGGCCACAACGACCATGCGTTCCGGCGAGGCGTTCTGGGTGTACTGCCAGAGCAGCTCGGATTACCAGGGACTGTTGGCTGTTGAAGCGGACAATGCCGATGGCTTGGACTTCGGGGTGGGCATTACGATAATGAATTTGACGGTATTGAACCCGTCCGCCATAGACAAGAAGGTTTCGGTGACCCAGCTCAGCGCTGCCAATCCGGTTGCTTTGGGCTATCGGACATTTGACGCCACCAGCGGCGGGCTCCTCACTCTCCCTCTGTCGGACATGCCGCAGATCACGGTCAAGGCTGGCGGTTCGACGGTCATCACCCTGGCGGCCCAGCGGGGGAGTTTCAGCGGTACGGCAGCATCGGTGCTGGAATTTACCGACAATCAGGGCAGCAGGGTCCGGGTGCCCATAACGGCAACCTCAAACCCTGTCAACGGCTATCCCGGCCTCTGGACCGGGGCGGCATCGCTGAACAAGGTGAGCCAGCTGACGGACTCCGGGCCGGAGCCGGATTTTGCGAACGGGGAGGCAAAGACGACGCCGGCAGAACTGAATCTCAATCTGATCCTGCATCAGGATGATAGCGGTCAGGTACGGCTCCTGAAGCAAGTGATCATGATGTTCAAGGATGGCACGCTCAATTCCGACGGATCGGTCGCCACGGCGGGTCGCTATGTGCTGCTAACCAAGGATTCCCTGATCACCGGCTATTCCGGCGTAACCCAGCGGGACGGCGCCAAGGTCGGCAGGCGATTGAGTGCCGTGGGTTTCGATTACTCCCCAAGTACGGACGCCGCCCTGGGCACGGATTTCGACGGGACAGCCCTCAAGTGCAGCGGCAGCATCTCGGGCACGGTCACCTGCCAGGCCATCCTGGAATCATCCGCCTCCGGCACAAATTCTACCAATCCCTTCCTGCACAGATACCACCCCGACCATGACAACCTGGAGAGCGATTTTTCGACCTTCAAGCAGGAGGTTAACCGTATCGTGCGTGACGTGACGCTGGTGTTCGACAGCACTCCCAAGGAAAACCCGACCAACCCGCCTCCTGGATGGGGTGTAACCGTGCTCGGCGGAACCTATACCGAGCATATCCGCGGGCTTGCCAAGGGGCCGATCAAGGTGGAGGGGAACTTCACCATCAGGCTGGCGTCCGATGTAAAGCAATTGAACGAGTAGAGGCGCAAGAGCCGGCATCGACAGGAGATAATTACATGAAATATATCAAAAATCTCATTCTGATACTCTTGGCCACGGCTTGCTGGACAGGGCCGGCAACGGCTGCAATCTTCGTCATGACCTCGGATCAGAACGGCAACAGCCTGTCGGACGTGTGGAGCATCAGCAAGGCCACGTACAAAGGGAGCGCCTGCGAGATAAAATTCATCTGGGAAGTTCCCGGTGTCAACACCTATCCACAATTCCAATATTATTCGAGCTGGCCGATTTGGCCGCCGAACGGTTCCGCGGGATGTATGAATGTCCCGACCTCGGTCTGCGGCGGCAGGTATACCTTTGACAAGGTGACCTCCGGCACATGGATGATGGATGTCAGCTATACGGATTTCCAGGACAAGACCTTTACCACTTCGTGGTTGTCCGGATATTCCCGCGCATGTTCAACCGTAGCGATACAGGATGGCGAATCCGACCTTTATGCGCGCTATCAAAGGAACGCCCAAGTCGTTACCAGGTTTTTTTACGACGGCAGCGCGGCTGTCAACCTTGGGCTCAACAGGAAGCTGCCGGTTGGCACCATGCAATATTACCTGGCAGAGAACAAGGAAGCCGACAACAAATTCATCGTTGACCTTAAACACCACGACTATTCTGGTAGTTGGACTCAGAGCATTGAGGAGATCAAGGCCAATGGCGGCCCGTACGGAGTCGTGCGGGAAGAGCTGAACCCGGCAACCGATGGGACGCCTGATGAGTACCTTGATTATTACTATACGACAGGTGCCAAATTCACCGTAACCAGCAACCTCCCTGCACCGCTGGCCCTTCCCACGTCCCGCCTCGGCCATACCGCCACATCGCTGCCGGACGGAAAGCTGCTCGTAATCGGTGGCGGGTCGGTCAATAATGCCATGCTCGACCTGACGACCGACTCCTGGTCCGATGTATCGACGCCGACATATCTTCAGTATCATACTGCCACGCTCCTGCAGAACGGCAAGGTGCTGGTGACTGGTGGCAGTGTGAACGGTGCCGACAGCAGCGCTGCCCGGCTGTACGAACCGGCATCCAACAGCTGGAGCGACGCGACTGCCATGACTTCCGCACGGCGTGCCCACACCGCTGTCAGGCTCCCCGACGGCAAAGTGCTGGTCATGGGTGGAATCCAGGGGAGCAGTGCCGTCTTGCAGAGTGCGGAGCTGTACGACCCGGTCACCAACAGCTGGTCCGCTGCGGCCAACATGCCCGAGCCGCGCTATGCTGCCGCCGCCATCCTGCTGCCCACCGGCAAGGTGCTGATGGCCGGAGGTTCGACTGTTCCCGGCACTGCCCTGAAGAGCGCCGTGTTATACGATCCGGTTACGGACAGTTGGAGTACCACTGCGGAAATGGCCACTGCCCGTTACGCCCCCGGCATTGCCCTGCTCACCGATAATTCGGTCCTTGTAACCGGCGGCATGTCCGGCAGCACCGCGCTTTCCAGCATGGAGCTGTTTGACTACAACGGCAGAACTGCAACGATTACCGCTGATGGCTGGCGCTCCGTCAGCGCCGCCATGACTACCGGCAGATACCATGCCGCCATCACACCGCTTCCGGACGGCAAGGAGCTGGTGACCGGTGGAATGGCCCAAGGCGGGGTGCTCTTGGCCTCCGTTGAACTGCTTGAGCTTGACTCAAACAAGGTCGTCCAAAACAGGAACGTCTACAATGTCCAACTGGTCCCTACCTATGCCCCGGCGCTGAACAGCGCGCTCATTACCGGGACAAAATGGCTGCCCGCAACTACAAGCAGCCTGGCGGTAGGGAGCATCACCGCGCTGAAGGAGACGGCAACCTGGGTTCCCCTCGGCTGGACCGGTGGAAGCGGCCGGGTTGCCGCAACCGGAAGTTCCAACACCGCGAGCCTGGGGACGAATGCCACCAGCACGATCAAATGGACGTTTGAGAAGCATTTCACCACCAAGGTGATTGCCGACAACGCCGACATGCCCACGGAGATCAAGGCAAGCTTCGAGAACAAATACGATGTCCTGGGAAGCAACGGCGTCTCCATAAAGACCGCTACCACGGTAACAAATCCGTCAACGGTTACCAATACCGCCTATCTGACCGCTGCCAGCGCCAGCACCATTGTGGTGCCGAAAACCATTACCAGAACCTATAACAGCATCGTCGAGAACTGGGAGCTTGAGACCCCAGATATCCCTTCCTGGGCCACCATGACTTACGACAGCGTCAACGACCAGTATCGGATCGTGCAGAGCCGCCAATTCCTGCCCTGGACCTACACATTCGTCTACACCAAGCGGTTGAATGTCACCGTAGGGCTGGATGGCGTGGATGCCGTTGACAAGGCGCTGTTCAATAACCTGCCGGGCATTTCTCCGGTCCCATCCACAACCAGTGTTACCTATCGTCTCAACGAGACTCCGGTGCTGGAGGCACCCAATACGGTGTACGCCCAGGGCAACACGGTCAGGTATGTCCTGACCGGCTGGACCGGGAGCGGCAGCATTGCCGACGGCAACCCGGCGGTGGGGATGATCACCACCGCCACCCCCACTATTGTCAGCAACTCTTCCATCACCTGGAATTATAAAAAGCAGATACGAGTGACGGTCTCCACCAGCGGTGAGGACACACCGCTCAAGGTGTACGACCTCTCCGGCGATACCACGGCAGGTTCAGCGCTGGTCGCCAACGTCGCCACCACAGGCTTGGGCACCGGAATGACCGGCATTGGCTACGGTATTCCGGATGGGACCACAATCGCAGCCATTGATGCGGTGAACGGCACGGTCACGCTCAGCGCTGCCGCCACCCAGACCCGCCTGGGCACCTCGGGGCAGCGGCTGACCTTTTCGACTGTCCCGGCAACCGGTTCCGCTGACCCGCGCGAATGCCCGAGCCCCGACAACGATATCGCCACCTGCGTCGCCAATGCCGATGCCGCAATATCGAACATGCATTACTACGACGCCTCCACCCTTTCGCTGCAAACCAGCCTGACGCTTACCGCATTGCAGTCATTCGTGGACCATGTTTCCGGCGAAACCCGTACCCTCACCCAGGTAATCTACAGCGGCGGCGGGACCGGCAATGTGCAGATGATTTCCAGCGGCCGGAAGACCCTTTCCACCTACGGCATGGACAAACCAATGACCGTGGAGTGGCGCTACGACCAGACCAAGGCCTATATCATCGGCAAACCGGTGTTCGCGCCGGAGGGGCAGAATATCGATACCACCAAGAAACCGGTGATTACGATCCTGTCGGCAACAATAGCCGGGGACACGGCAGACAGCGCCTTTGTCTGGGCCTGGGACAATTCAGTGCCGAACAGCCAGGGTCTGCGCTATTTCCCCATCCATCCGGTGGATTCGTTCCTGATCAAATGGCCGATCCTCAATTCGACGGCCACCTATGACGAGACCTGCATGACGATTTGGCCGCAGAAACAGACTCATATCGCAGAGGCCCCGGCCAATCTGCAACCGCCGGATGCGGTCAATACCTTCAGCGCCATCAGCTATACCACCAACTCGGCCGATGCCACCCTGGCGACGTTCAGCGCCAAGAGCGCGGGAACTACCGTCCTCCGTTTCACCACCCCGGCCGCTTTACCGGATCTGAAGCCGGGCACGGCTTTCATCGTAGTGGAAACGGAACAGCTTGAACCGGCAAAACTGGAGGAGATCCCCTGGAACATCGGAAGCAAGATCACCGATATTGGCCACCGGGACCCTGAGAATGAAACCTCCCCATCCCGGAACAAGAGCGGCTACCTCTATTACGACGGCGGAGTGTATGACGGCGCGGGCACCGACAAGGCCTATGACCGCTCCACCCGCACCGGGGCCATCATCCCGGTCAACAGAAGCCTGCCCGGCGATGTGAAGCCACTGGTGGTGGTCTGGTACGAACGGGGCCAGGGAGAGATCGGTTGGCCGGTGACCCCCAAGCGTTACAAGGCCGATTGGCCCGTTGCGCCGGATACCATCACCATCGGCAGCGGTATTGCCGTGTCGCCGACAGCCAAGCCCCAGGCCAGGGTCTACAACCAGCCGGACGAGACCCTCACCGGGTTCAACCCCAACGAAGAACACGCGCTGATCACCGGCGACACCCTCTACGCCCTGCGGGACGACCTGAACGCCATCAAGGATAAATCGAAACCGTACGTGCTGCTCAAATATTACAACACCACGGCCCAGGAATGGACCATGGAGGTCTACAAGGTCATACGGCCTACCGCTGCCTTCACCTACACCGTTGATGCCGGGAGCCCGATCACGGCGCCATTGCCCGGTTCGTTCCAGGTACCGCCGGCCAGCAACATCAAGAGCGGCGTCGGAGAGGAGTGGCACCTGAAGGATCACAAGGGAGGTCACTGGGCCAAATCCGCCAACTGGAAGACCGGCGACAGCAAGACCGACGCCGACAAGTCCCGCTTTGTCATGCAATGGTACTATTACATGCGCTCCGATTTCTACTGGCCGTTCACCGGCACCCTGGCCAAGGTGGAGGGCGACCCGATCCCCTTCCTGAACAACAGCACCAGGGGGTATTATGCCACCGGCGACCTGCCCATCGATGTCACCTACGTGACCAAGTGGCCGGACGATGCGCCGACCCTGGCGGTGGGGGATACGCTGACGACGGCCCATGACGGGCTCCCCGATCTCTACAATTTCAAGAGCGCCGAGGTGATCTTCGACGAGAACGTGTACAACACCAAAGGGCCGCTGGCCAAGTTGTACGCCCCGGAACGCTATCTTTATGTCAATCTGGCCGCCATCCCGTCTGACATCACGACGGAGATCGGCACGGGCGGGGTAAAAATATTCCCCGCACTCCCCTATGCCATCCAGGCGCGGCTCTTCTACGACCCGGTCAATAAAAAACTGGGATTCAAGGGGGTGTGGATTTCAAACGAGGGCGAAACCCCCTGGCTTCTGCCCAACCTGATGACTGCGGCGGAAAAGACGCTTATCCGCGCTTTGAGTTCGGACAGCGCCTGGACGACGGCGGTGGACGGATTGTATATGCAGGGCAGAAACCCCAACGATGTGGGCGACGACAGCTGGAGCGCGGCCAGGGTTAACCCGTTCAAGCCGTCCGACACCACAGGTGCCTGGAAAGAATTCTGGGGTATCCGGCTGGGATTGAAGATGAGGGATGGGGACCTGTTGTCCGCCCGCTCCATCACTGGAGAAAAGAATGCCCTTACCGCCGGCATGGCCCAGGGTACGGGTTATGTTGTCGTCGCGGAAAACAACGATGACGCCCTGTTGGATGCAGCAGTCCAGCTTCATGTCGTAAGGGTGGTCAATGATCCCGTATTCCAGGGGGTTATCAAGGCGATCAAGTCGGAGAACCTGTTCGACGAGAAGCTTACCCTGCACTACACGGGAGATTTTGGCGGCGAACCGGAGAAGTTCAATTTCGAATGGTACTACCAGCCGGTCTCGGGGGGTATGCCTGCCTTGCCGGCTGCGGGTCCCGCAGGCGATTCGTGGACGAAATTCGTTGTCACCGGCAGTGACGGTTATGGGCTTTCCGACATCACCATTTCCGGTGCCTCGCCCCTGACCATGTCGGACAACTGGTTCGTGGCCCGCTACTACTACAAGACCGCCTGGCCGGATATTGCCGTGGCTTCGAACCCGGCGGACGCCGCCATCCCCCATGACGACCAGAACAACTGGAGCAAATGGAGCGGGTCGAACATTTATGATACCCCGATGCTGGCTGTCGGTTGGGTCAAACGGGTGGTTGACGGCCTGAACCCCCTTGAAGCCAGGGTTACGGATTTCCGCAATAGCGCCACCAATACCACCGTGAGCATGATTTCCCAGTACGGCACCCGCTATGATGGGGCTGTTGCCATGAACAGCGACGCCGACAACCTGAACAGCATGGGGCTGATCTCGGCCTACGAGACGGTCCTGAACCGGGCCCGCGAGTTCAGTATCGATGCCGTACCACCCCAGAACTACGGTCCGACCAACGATGCCCTGCTGAACGTATCCAGCAGGCTGGCCACCTTTTACCTGGCTTTGGGCAACGAGGCTTATGCCGACGCCGTTGACCCGACCATCGGCTTCAGCACCAAGAGTGCCGAATACGGCAACATGGCGCCATCGGTATTCGCCTTCCAGAACCAGCTGGATTCGCTGCTGGACGAGGAACTGGCGCTGATGCGCGGGCGTGACGACTCCGCCGGCAGCGTCAAGAACGCCCCCTATTACAACCGGCTGATCTGGAACTTCACCCAGGGGGAAGGGGAGGTCGCCTATGCCCAGAACTACAACATTACCGACCAGGATGGCAGCGGCGTAATCAATGCCGCCGATGCCAAGATCATGTTTCCCCAGGGCCATGGCGATGCCTGGGGCCACTACCTGCAAGCCATAAGCTATTATTACAGGCTGCTCGGCCACTCCAGCTTCAGCTGGGAACCCAGGGTCGAGTACGTGCTGGTGGCGGGGCAACCGATCATGGTCGATTACCTGGATGAGCGCAAATTCGCGACAATTGCCGCTGCCAGGGCCAAGACCGGTGCCGAAATACTAGATCTGACCTACCGTAAATTCTACACCGACGACCCGGCCGGACAGTGGCAGGGGTACAAAGACAGTTACACCAACCGCGCCTGGGGTGTGGACGAATGGGCGCGCCGCGCCGGCCAGGCCGCCTACTTCGACTGGGTTACGGCCAATGCGATCCTCCCGGACAGCATCCCGGCCACGGCCCACGACCGGACCCAATATGTTCAGGACGCCAATGGCTCGCTGACGGCCGAGATTATACCGGGTGCCGACATCCAGCAGATCGACCGGACCAAGGTGCCGGAGCTGGTCTCCATTGCGTCGCAGTTCCACAAGATCCAGTCCAAGATGGGTGAAGTGGACAGTGGTGTCAATCCGCTCGGTTTGGTCAAGGGGGTAGTGCCGTTCGATATCGATCCGGCCCTGGTGGATGCGGGGCAGACCCACTTTGAACAGATCTACGCACGGGCCGAGAAGGCGCTGGAAAACGCGGTCGCGGCCTACGACTACGCCAACGGCTATACCCAGCGGCTGCGCCAGAACCAGGACACCCTGGAGGATTTCAAGAGCAACCTGGCCGACCAGGAAAGGGACTACAAAAATCGTCTGATCGAGGTCTTCGGTTACCCCTATCCCGATGACATAGGGGCCGGCAAGACCTACCCTGAGGGCTACGACGGCCCGGATGTTTTCCACTACAACTACGTGGAGCGGACCGAACTGACCGGTGGCGAGCCATTGGCCGACATCACCTACACGACCTATGACGTCAGCTTTAAGCTGCCAACGGATTTCTGGGATCTGGGACTGACCAATTACACCATTGATGCCGGCACCTCCCATAAGGTGAAGTACAACATAGACTCCGAGCATCTGTGGCAGGAAAAGGATGCATTATGGACCACGAAGCGCAAGGCGCCGGGAAGGATCCAGCAGACCCTTTCCGACCTGATCCAGGCCCAGGCCGCCTACGACAAAGCTTTCAAAGAATATGACAGCCAGCTTAGCGGGATTGACGACGCCAAGACGAACCTGGAGGAGAGGTATGCCATCCTTGCCAACCAGATCCTGGTCAGGGACCAGAACGAGGGGGCGCAGATCGGCCTGGACTCGACCATCAATGCGCTGCATGCGGCCGGGCTGGTATTCAAGCGGGGGAGCACCATGCTTCGTGACGTCGGCGATTCGATGTGCGAGGCGCTCCCCACGGAGGCGAGCATCTGGGGCGGCGATGTCACCGCCCCGGCCCGCAGCGCGATCAAGCTGCTTGCCTATGTCGGCGCGGGCGCCCTCGATATCGGCGGCGACGCCACGGACATGGGCGAATTCAGCCTGTCGACGGTCAAGGAGCGGATGCAGGCCGGCATGGAGCTGAAACTGGCCAAATCCGACGCCAGCTGGGAGGTATCGCAGCTGGTGAAGGAGCTGCAGAACAGCATGGCCGACCTGGACCTCAAGCTGCTGGAACTTTACTCCCTCAAGGAGACCATTCAGCAAGCGGCTGGAAACTACCAATCAGCCCTTGCCGAAGGTCTGCGCCTTTTGGACGAGCGGACGGAAAAACGTGCCCAGGCAGCGGCAGAGGTACAGGAATACCGCTATCAGGACCTGGGGTTCCGGGTCTTCCGCAATGATGCCATCCAGAAATACCGGGCCCAGTTCGATCTGGCCGCAAAGTACGTCTACCTGGCAGCCACGGCCTACGACTACGAAACCAACCTGCTCGGCACCGCCTCCGGCGCAGGGCGTAAATTCCTGAGCGAGATCGCCCGGCAGAGGACCCTGGGCGTTGTGAACAGCGGCACGCCACTGGCCGGTTTCCCGGGCCTGGCCGACGTAATGGCGCGCCTCTCCCAGAACTTCAGCGTCTACAAGACCCAGCTCGGTTTCAACAACCCGCAGACCGAGACCACACCATTCTCTCTGCGCACCGAGCTATTCAGAATCAAGTCCGACTCCACATCCGATGCGGATTGGCGGGATGTGCTCAAGGATCACAAGGTGGCCGATCTCTGGAAAATCCCCGAGTTCAAACGCTACTGCCGCCCCTTTGCGCCGGAGAGCGCCGGAGCCCAGCCGGGGATCGTGATCAAGTTCCCCACCACCATCACCTATGGCAAGAACTTCTTCGGCTGGCCGCTCTCCGGCGGCGACAGCGCCTACAGTACCAGCAACTTCTCCACCAGGGTCCGTTCAGTGGGCCTTTGGTTCCAGAACTACGACAACTTGGGGCTGTCCAGCACCCCCCGGGTCTACCTGGTGCCCACCGGGGCAGATGTGCTCCGTTCCCCCACCGGCGACGGATTTGCCACCCGCGAGTGGCAGGTGCTCGATCAGAAGCTGCCCGCGCCGTTTGAGATCGGCGACAGCGATCTGAAGGATTCGACGTTCATACCGGTCAATGATTCGCTGAGCGATGAATTGTCCGCCATCAGGAGGGTCTCCGATTTCCGCGCCTATCCCTACAGCGGAGATTTCAACCCCGACCAGACAACATCGGACAGCAGGCTGATCGGCCGTTCGGTCTGGAACACCCAGTGGATGATGATCATTCCTGGCTCAACGCTGCTGTTCAATAAAGACGTGGGGTTGAATACCTTCATCAACTCGGTGGACGATATCAAGATGTTCTTCCAGACCTATGCCTATTCGGGGAACTGAGATGACGGAGACTGGCCGCGCACGGCAGGGGGAGAAGACGATGCTTAAAAATATACTGGTAACTGTTTTCATATCGGGGGCGATCCTCATGGGAACCATTGGCACGGCCCGGGCGCTGCTCAGTTCGCCGAACGTGGTCTACAAGGGAACCGCGATAAATGCCGCCATTGGCAACTCCGTAACCATTGCCATCACGGTGAATGGGGTCACTACCACCGTGGCCACCTGCACGGTGGCTGCCGACCGGAGTTACGAGCTGCGGGTGCCGATGGATTCAGTTGATCCGCGCACCTCAGGCACCGCCCACAACGGCGATACGGCGGCCATCTCCATAGAAGGGGTGCTGGTCAAGACCGTTACCATCCCCCAGTTCGGCACGGTCGTCCTGCTGGATCTGGGCGCCAGGACAGCCGAGCAGTGGGCCACGGACCACCCCGGTGACGACGGTTCCGGCGACATGAACCGAAACGGCATCAGCGACCTCGATGAATACCTTAACGGCAACGACCCGGCCGGTTGTGTCTGGAACCCGATTGACAGCGTTAATGCGGAGACAACCGTCTACCATGGGGAAGTGCTGAAAAACTGCCTGAAAGATGCCGGAAGCGACGGCAGGCACAATCTGATCCGGCTGGCCAGGGGCACCTACGCCGGGAACTTCAGCTATACCTCCGCCTGGGGGGAGGCATACGACCTTACCCTGACGGGTGGCTATGACCCGGCAGGGAGCGGGTCCCGGCTGCCCGATCCGGCCCAGACCGTACTGACCGGGGATACGGACAGCGATGGCATCGGCAACGGCATTGTGCTGGTTGTGGATACCGATACCAACAAGACCAGCGGCAAGGTCCATATCGAAAGTATTACCTTCAAGAATGGCAATGCCCCGGCCGGCCAGTACGGCGGCGGTATCCAGGCCCGCATCTACCGGGGCGATCTGGAGCTGGCCGGAAACATCATCAGCAACAACTCCACTGACAGCGCCAGCGACAATACCGCCGGCAGCGGCGGTGGCCTGTCCCTCGAAAGCAGCGACAGCGGCCAGATATTCCTGGTTAACAATCTGATTTACGGCAACAGCGCCGCCAATGCAGCGGCGGGAAGGATTGTCACAACAACCGGGCCAATCACCATCCTGAACAATACCATGGCCGACAACGCCGCTACCAGCGACGGCGACGGGCGCTCGCTCCTGGTCAAGAGCACCGCCGCGGCCGTGGATATGACCAACAACATAATTGACGGAGTTGCCGGCGTAAGCGGGAGCAACATCTTCGTCAACAGCTCCGGCGTCACGATCCCCCTCAGCATCACGCACAACGACTTCCCCGGCGTGGACAGCCTGCTGGTCAACACTCCGGGATTTGCTTCCGATGCCAGCAATATCGCCAACGCCCCCTTGTTCGAGGCGCAGCTTACGGGAAATTACCGGCTTGCGGCCGCTTCTCCCTGCATCAACAGTGGGATCGCCCATGGGAAACTGCCTGACAGGGATATTGTCGGTGCGTGGCGGATAGCCGACGGCGCCCCAGACATTGGGGCCTATGAATACCTGGACCCGGCAAAACCGGTGATCAATACCTTCACGGCAGTGCCCAGGGCCAATTACCTGATTGCCGATACCACCATAAGCGCCAGCGATGACGTCGCTGTCACCGGCTACTGCCTGACCGAGGCGTCCGACAGCACGGGCTGTTCCTGGAGCGCCACGGCGCCAGCCAGCTACACCTTTGCCACCGCTGGGGTCAAGACCCTTTATGCCTTTGCCAGGGACGCCGACAACAATATCGGCATGGCAAAGGCGGGCAGCATCAGCGTCAGCATTCCCGCCCTGACCGTTGCCGTTGTCGCCAATGGGGCGACCGGCACCAGCGGCACGGTGACCAGCAGCCCGGCCGGCATCTCCTGCACCAGCAGCACCAGCGGCACGGCGGTCACCTGCTCCAACACCTTTTCCGGCACGGTCAACCTTTATGCCACACCATCCGCAATGACTATCTTCGGCGGCTGGGGTGGGGCCTGCGATGGGCTGGGAGGTTGCAGCGTCACAATGGATGGCCCCAAAACGGTTACCGCCGCCTTTAACCCGGCGCCCCTGCTGCATGTTGACGGTACGACCTACAAGACCCTGCAGGAAGTCTATAATGCGGCCTTCGAGGGCGCCGTCATACAGTTGCTCGACAACACCGTTGCCGGGACACTGGATGCGAACAAAAATGTCACTGTCAGGCTGAAGGGCGGCTATGACGCCAGCTATACCACCACCACCGGAACCACCGTGGTAACCGGGCCATTGACCATCAAGCAAGGCAAAATCGTGGCGGATAAGATTGTCGTCAAATAGCTGAAGAAAAGGCTCCGAACCGATCCTGCCATGCCGGGCGGGGGAACGCTGGTTACCTGTACCGTACCGTGTGATGCCGGGTTGTCAGCGTAAAGGGGATTGGTGGCAATTTACTTCCTTGTGGTGCCACGTCTTGGTTAAGCGGCTGAAATTTTGAGCATTTCGTTGCCATTCTTTTGGAACTCATAGGGTACTTTTTCAACGGATATCTTGAACACTTTGGCGGCCAGCCGGTTTAAAACCAGTTCCAGATGTCTGGATTTATTAGCTCCCAGCTCCAAAAGAGGGAAGATGCGCACTTCAGAGGCAACGCGGCAAAGTTCCATTATTGCCCTGTAGTGGAATTCTTCTGAAAGTTGTTCGCTGTAAAGAAAGAGGAAATGGGAACACAAGGCGATATCGAATTCGCCATCTTTAAAAGGAAGTGAGGGCAACGCGGCATCAATATAACGTCCTTCCCTTTTGCCAGCCTGGTAATCGCGCAAGAAATCGTCCATCGCGCCCATGCGGATTCTGCCGAGCTCCTCAACCGAAGTTATGGTTTCCCAGATGAACTCATTACGGTTCTTTCCAGTCTGTTCCATGACCTCTTCGTATGTTTCGCCGATCCGGCGCCTTATTTCATCGGTTGTGAAATGGTAGACAGGGTCAGCGGAAACAACATGGCCACCCTGTTCCGTTAACACACAATTGAAGCTTGCCGGGCCGCCGCTGCAATCGAGAACCCTCTTCTCAAGGTCGGCCTTCGACAAGGCAAACATCGCCACATACTCATCGTAGGTGCGTCCCCAGGGAACTACTTGATTCAAGGTAAAGGCCATTTTCCCTCTTTTCAATAACGTGGCTCGGGTGTTCTCTCAGCCACCCGAAAGCCATTCATCCACCTCGTTGGGGCACCTTCGCCCCAAGGTAGAAGGGGCCATAATCTGCCCCTCTCCTCAGGGGGAGGGGGGCAAAGAAACGCCCAGATCCCGCAGCGTCCGCTCTATGGCGGGGATGTCGCACCCGTCGACGATCCGTTTGCCGTTGCCGAAGACGATCAGCGGCACGATGTCGCCATGGTAGCGTTGGCGCCACTCCTGGTACGCTTTTGGGTCCTTGCGGATGTCCCGGTAACTATAGGGGATTCCTTTGTTGGTGAAATACCTTTCCACCTTGGCACAGTAAGTTCAGCCGCTGCCGACGTAGATGGTGATTGCCGGATAGCGCAAAGCGCCGGAATGGGGCACGGCCGACGTGGCGCCGCTAAGGAGGGAAGGTACGAGCAGGAAGAGGGCGAGTGCCATCACCCGGGCGATCTTCCAGTGCGGTTTGGGTGGTGTAGCGCTCATGTTCGGACAATGCTTCATCGGTTATGCTCCCATACGGTTTTCGCCAATCCTGCCAGCGCGCCATGCAGGACATGAGAATTGTTTATGCCGGATAGACGGAAAATGATTCAAGTCCTCCCGGATAAGTCCATTGAGGCAGCAACGGATCTGGGCCTTGGATCCTCAATAGCGGTGGTCTTCGTGTCGGCACTCATAGGCATCCTTACTTGTTGTGACCTTTTCCCTTGCCCTTTGACTTGCCCGGTCTTTCATTCTGCCCATTGGAAGGTTGGCCACCAAACGTCAAGTCGCCATTCTTCAGAGCATGAAACTCGGCAGAGCCAGGTTTGATGCCCATCCTTTTGGCAATTACTCCCCACCCTTTACCCTGATTGGCCTTGTAAACCGTAACAACCTGCTCGGCCGGTTTGTGTGTCCACTGGCCAAGTTGCAGGCACATGAATGCATCGGACGGTTCCCTGACCGTGCTGATAACCGTGCGAACCTGCATCTCCGGAACTCCGAACTGTGCGCTTAGCCTGGCGGAAAAGCCATTCATGTCGGCTTTTGCCTGGATATTAAGATTGCTGAGGAAGCCGTCGAGCCCTCCTCCTGCGATTGCTACTCCGTTAAAAATGAACAGTGCCAGTAATACAAAAACGATTTTCTTCATAGTCCACTCTCCTTTCTGATTTTTGTCCAGCGGTGCCGGGGGGCACCGAGGTTGCCAAGCTTGCAGCGCCCGGTGACCCTCGTTGGGCAAGTATTCTCTTAGTTCTCCATTGTGTCAAGAGCCTGACTTCATCTGTCTTGCCTCTGGCTTTGGGCAACTGGCCGTATAGACGCTGCCCAGTGGTTTCTCCCCAACGCTAAATCGTTGCAGAACATTCAGTAAGTGGTATAAAGCTGATAACTTTCAAATACAAGGGGGGTAATCATGAAAAGGATTCTGACGGCATTGTTATTAATGGCAATTCCATTAAGCATAACGTCTGTTGCGTCAGCCCAGGGCGATGAACAGCAGGCGCCCGAAAAATCACTGGCCGAAAAAGTCAAGTCCAATGCCGCAAATGAAAAGATGATGCCCGAACCCGATGTTCAGCTGGCTCGGTTGACTAAAGGGTTGAAGCTGACGGAAGAACAGCAGGAACAGATTAAGCCGATTCTTGAAGATGAGTATGCCAAGCTGAATGAATTCAGGTATGACGATGAACTCAGCCCCAAGAAGATCTCAAAAAAGGTTGAGGAACTGAGGACTGATACCATAGCTAAAATCAATAAGTTTCTAAGCCCGGAACAGCAAAAAAACTATGCATTGGTCAATAAAGAAATAAAAACTTATAAAAAACAGAGAATTAAACAAAATCGTAAAGACCGTATCGGTATCAAGTCTGATCAGCCCACTGAGTAGGGCAAGTGAATATCTGGGGTCAGCCCTTGACGCGAGGCAAACTGGTTTTCGGTGCATGTTTTTAATAGAAACGTCTCGTGCCTAGGGTTGGCCCCCCTGTCTTCCCCAGGCCCCTTTTCCCATTTTAGCTGAAGAATGGCAAGCCAGTCCGGCTTTTCTGGCGGGCGGCGGCCAACGGTGTGGTTGGGATTACACTTCTATTTTCCATTTTTTAATGGCAACGCTATTTCCCCTTCGGTTTAGCCCCGAACTGTTCGAGAACCCTGTCCAATTCCGCATGAGAACACAAAAAACCGATGGATGCAGTTACTATGTTTTGCGCAACTAACGTGCTGCTTGCCTTGCGAAAGAGCAGATCAGCACGGCAGGTACGGAGAATATGGCAGAGTTCAGACGGCGTCGCGCGAAACTTCGCGCGGTGTTTGCCGGATTCGTATTCTTGCGCCTCCAGTTCCGCTCCTAAACTGACAGTTGCAAGAACGGCCTCGGCAGCATCGGCAGAACGAAACCTCTTGCCCATGGTTCCTGCTCCTGCGACAAGAACATTGGACAGATACTCGAGTTCCTCCAGTCGCTCATTGAATGCTCTCGTGTCTAAATCGTTTAAGAGACGCATCGCCTCTACAAGCGGCCTCGATCCGTCAGAACCGACAGACTCTATTTTCTCAATCGTGGGCCGTGAAGGCTGCGATAACTTGTCAATGCCCATTGTACCTGGCAAGCCAACGAGATTCGGAGAATCCGCAACAGCATTACTATCTGTTGGAAAAGGGCGTTCAAAATCCCGAAAATATGCCTTGGAGATGTGGTCCCGTTCACCAGATGAAACTGCTGTTGTCAACGGCTCTCGCGCCAGTGCGAGGAAGCTTCTTGCGGCACGCGGCTCCACATACCCTTGCTTGCCGCGTCGGTCTTCGCGTTCCGCTTCCACATCCTCGGCGAGCGATTCCTCGTCGGAAAGCGCCGTCAACAGTCCATCAATATCTTCGATCGATTTACTTGCAATATCAGCGCAACGATCAAGGATACGTACAAGAAGTGGGCGGTGATCGCGATCAAGTGCGAGAATAAGCGCAATCACAGCATCCCAACCGTTATGTATGCGTGAGACGAGCAGATAACCGTCGATTTCTTCAGAATGAGAGCTTTCGATTGCTTTTTCCGCGTAGATGGCATCTTCACCCCATTCACCCATGCGAATATAAAGCGCATCGTTATCGAGGACCAAAACCAAGCTGGACAGCGCCTGGACAACGAAATCTTCCGAGAGTTCCGCGAGGCGATTTGCCGCCACTTCATCCCCCGCTTCGAGGAGAACTTCGAGCCAGATAACGAAACGTGTGCTGTCGAAGGACTCCCGTTCGCCTGGCTTGGTATTGACGAACAGATCCTCATCGAATGCCGCCACGAGTTGATCGGTCGTGGCAAGTGCGATAATTTCGCCGGCATCTTCCAAGCCGATATGCTGCACAAGTGTAGAAAACGCCTGTGTCGGCAGGTCTCGAACCGTAAGCACCAATTCTGGTGTATTGATGAGTCGGGCAAGTAGCGTACCGGGTGTTCCTTGCCGCAGCAAACTGCTTTTCACTGAGGCTCCCCTATTCTCACGTGTTCTGGGTCTACAAAGGTGAGAGCAAAAAATCGTCCCATCTTTATCATATGTATTCACAACGGGGCTCCGGCGTTGACCCGCCCGTCTTTTGGGGCGGTGTCTAACGACGTGGTTGGCAATTCTTCTCTGCCGCCAGTTTCTCCGGCGGCATTGAGGTAGTTAACTTAAATCATGTTTCTCGCAAAACTCGTCAAACGTGGAATACGATTTATGTCCTCTTCCCTTGTTGATACAAGCTTGTCGGGTTTTATCGATTCGTTTATGTAGATAACTCACCAGTTCATCGAACCTTACGATAGGGACGAAGTCCCACTTCACTCCAAAATTTTTCTTGATGTTGTTGTACAAGGCCCCATAAAAGAAATTGCCTTTTCTCGTAGGGTCTTCACCAGCAAATTCGTGATATCTGTCTATCAGATGTTTTACATACCCTCTTAATCGTAAATCGCTTGAAATTGTTCCATCCGGAGGCATAACCTTTACGTTCTTTTTGACGGTTTTGATGTGAACGGTATCAGCTTGGATAGCACCTGGGCTATTGACGATAATCCTCCCAGAGTTGTTAGTTATGTTGATTTGCCTGTAGTTGTTCAGCAACACATTCGCAAAAATAGAGTCTTCTGGCTGGATTTCAATCCTCCCTTTCTTCTCGTGGTTTGCCTTAATTTCCTGGAGAACCTCTGCGGTGTACAACTCGGGTTGCTTGTCAATTTGATCGTGATGATTTCCGCACAGTAACACTAAATTAGCGAAGGAATTCCGCTCCTCGTCTGTCTGCTTCGCATCAAATCGCGGCCCTCCCTTGCTCTTGGCGTTAATATGACATATTTTGCCCATAACATTGCCAGAGGGCGCTATTATGGGGGAAATGCATCGGGGGAATGCACATCTGTTGTTGGAAAGTGCAAAGAGTCGCTTAATGGTTTGTTGAGAAGGTTCTTTCATGTTTTTTGTATCTCCGCATTGTTCACGAGCAGACCGAAATGTTTATTTCTCTTCTTTGACTCCGGCCAACGGGGCCGAGGAGCGTAGCAAAGGCCGCCAAGTGGTTGGCGATACATTACATTTTGATATATCGCACATCATGAAAGATTAATTCTTCTATCGCCTTGAAATAGGCTAGCGCTTCGACGGTGTGTTGAAAAGCTATATGTGGGGCCGGGTAAGTCCATGTGAGTCGCTGTATACCGCGATTATGAAGTGTTAGAACCAAGTCGCATATATCGATCAAATAGCTATACTTCCGCTCCGACTCCTGAAATCCAATCCGGTATTTTATACGACCATCTGATTCAATTTGATCTGTCGCTTGATCTTTAATTTTCTGAAGTTCCTGTGAGACGGCTCTGATATCGGCAATACGGTCGCTATCCTTAAAAAAAGCGTGGATAACCTCTGAGGTTTTTTGGGCAAATGCTGACTTGCCAACATCGTCGATAGGAGCTTCTTCGACAATCGTTGCTATTGTGGACTCCATTTCGTGAATAATTGTGTGGTTTGCCATGATATTCGAAGTTCGACTGACAAGATCATCTAACGCGTAGTAAAGGACATGTCTTGGCCACTGAACTTTTTTCTTGGCAAAATTGTCAAACAAATCGACGGGTCCGCCAGTCTCAAAAATTTTGTTAATAGCTCTACCGTAGGTATGTGTAGCGTCTTTATAAAGTTCGAACTGCTCTGTAAACCTGTCCCGGAACTTCTCCGTGTAAGGAAGCAGGTCATTTTCTGCAGACTTCTGGGTCGCCTCGGCTGCCTTGCGTGCTGCTTTAGCTGAAAGCAGCGCAAAGAATGCGGCGACTGAATTTACAACTGTACCTGCAATTGCGGCGAGAGCAGAAACCTCATTAGGGTCAAGTTTCATTTCTCCTCCTATAGTCAACACACGAGAGTTGGGATCTCTCTTTGCCTTACGTCGCTACAATGACTCAACTGCCCTTATTACTTCAGAAATTGTCGTATCATTTGAAAACTCATGTAACACAGCACCATGAGTTGTGCCTTTTCTTATTTCGATTGTTTCGTTGTCATGATTATAAGAAAAAGCATATTTGTTGCCGCTTAATTTAACCCATAGTACGTTTGTCATTTTTCCTTCTCTTGTAAACACCTCAATGGGTTCATCGTCTTTTTTCCAAATTATCGCACCTGCTAGAGCGAGAGCTATTTCATTTACATTCCCGGCATGGTGTTTAGCTCTTTCCATAACTCCGGAAATGTATTGTTGTAAGATTGAAATATCCGATATTTTTCGCGGCATTCTTGTCTCCTCCTCTTAGTTTATGCCAACGTCTTATGGGATGACCGGCGGCGGGAAGGCGTCAGTTTCATCGACGCGTTACCGTCCGTACGCGTCCATCCCGGTGTTGAGCATTAGCCCGGCGGCCTTTTTGCCGGACTATGGGGTTTTCTCGGTTTTGATTCTTCCGGTTTGACAGGATTCTTCCCTGTCACTTTCCTCTTGGGTGGGATTCTGACAGCCTATTTTGT
>PJFB01000020.1 GCA_003574895.1 Geobacter sp. | reverse complement strand
GCGTTTGGTTTATCGATACCGACAGCGTATTTCAAAACCTTCAGCGCATCCGGCAAGGTGGGTGCCGCGGTGCCGTCGGAACCACCGGAGGAATACTTGACCGTCAGGCTGGCAGTGGCGGTTGCAGCCTCATAATTGTCACTATCGTTGGGGGTGAAGGCCACGGACAGGGACAGGCTTCCCGCGTCCTTTACCATTGTGCCCAGCGGTGGGGTGTAAACGAATGTTCCGGGAACGCTGGCCGAAGCATTCAGTTGCGATGCGGAAAGGGTTGTTCCGTAGATAATCGAGGCCGGGGACCAGGTGATGGCCGGGATGGCCTTGTTGACCGTCAGGGTGACGCTGGCTGTGGCATCGTTGTAGGTGGTTGTGTCCTGCGGTTTGAAGGTCACCGTCAGTGTCTGGCTGCCTGCGTTCAGGACCGCCCCGGCTGCCGGGGTATAGGTGAAACTGCCGGGGACGCTGGCTGTTGCTTTCAGTTGCGTGGCGGAAAGGGGAGTGCCATAGCTGATTGGGGTCGGTGCGGCCCAGGTAATGGCCGGGCTCTTCTTGTCTTCGACCATGATGGTTACGCTGGCAGTGGCAGTGTCGTAATTGGCTGTATCGGCCGGGGTGAAGGTGGTTGTCAGGGGCTGGGCCCCGGTGCTGTTCATTACCGCACCAACAGCCGGTGTGTAGGCGAAGCTGCCGGCAACGTTGGCCTTGGCATTGAGCTGCGTGTCGGAAAGAGCCGAACCGACTATGATGGCCGCCGGGTTTGACCAGGTGATGACCGGGATGGCCTTGGCAATGGTCATGGTGCCGGTGGTGTTGCCCGTATAGTTGCTGTCGCTTATGGCCCCGGTTACGTCATGGCTGCCGGCAGTTGTCGGTGGGGTGGCGCTGCCGCCATAGTTGAAGACGACCGTCAGGCCAGGGGGATTGGTGGTAGCAGTGGCCGGTTTCGCGCTGCCGTCATAGGTTTGGTTAAGTCCGCCCAGGGTGACGGTTGCAACCGCCTTGTTCACCTGCAAGGTGACGCTGGCACTGGCATCATTGTAGGTGACCGTGTCGTTTGGCACGAAGGTTGCCGAAAGGGTCCTGGTGCCGGCATTGGGCACGCTGCCAAGTGCCGGGTTGTAAGTGAATGTTCCGGGCACGTTGGCCGTGGCATTGAGCTGCATGTCGGAGAGGGGGGTGCCGTAGGTAATTGGGGCCGGCGTGGCCCAGGTAATGATCGGGGCTGTCTTGTTGTTGATTGTCAGGTTTGCGCCGGTGAAGTTTATGGAGTAATTGCTCCCTGCCGAGAGTGTTCCAAGGTTGATGGCGTAATCGCCGATGCTTTCGCCCGGCGCCCTGGCCAGGCTGCCGGTCATGACGGCGTTGGTCTCGTTGTTGACAAAGCCTGTTACGGTATAGGTAAGATCCGGATCGGCCGCGCCCAGGGTCTTGCTCTTGGCATCCGCTGTGACGGCAAGGGGGGCAGGAGTGATTGTCAGGAGGCCGTCAGTGTAGCTGATGTTGTAATTGCTAGTTTTAAAGGTGCCGCCGGTGGCAGTGGCCGCCGTGATCGGGTACGGGCTGCCGTCCACTCCGGCGGTTGCCGCTGCTCCGTTACTTGCCAATGCGACGCTGCCGATGGTGTCGTTGTTCTGCAGGCCGTTGGAGTTGAATTCGGAGCCGCTGAAACTGACAGCCTGGCCATAGACCTTGCCGACACTGTTGGCGGTGATGCTCAACGGAGCCTGGTTGACGGTCAGATCGACCTGCTTGGTTGCGGTGGTGTACTTGACGTTGTCGGTCGGGGTAAAGGTCACTGTCAGGGTCTGGGTGCCCGCATCCAGCACGCTGCCCGACACGGAGTTGTAAGCGAATGTTCCTGGCACGCTGGCGGATGTGGACGGATCAATGGCGGTCGCGTTCAGTTGTGCGTCCGAAAGGGGCGTGCCGTAGGTAATTGCTACCGGAGCTGCCCAGGTGATGGTCGGCGTGGTGGTGTTGGGGATCGTAATGTCGGTTGAAGTCCCTTTTGCTGCCGAAACATTGCCGGCCGCATCCCTGGCCCAGACATAGAGCCATTTTGTCGTGGGAACACCCGGTTCCAGGCCGCTGAAGGTATAGTCGGTGGTCAGTTCGAAGCTGGTCGCGGATGTAATTGCGGTCCAGCCCGGATCGGTGGTTGCCGGTGCTGTTGATGACTCGTTGAGCAGGTAACCGGTTACGCCAATGTTGTCGGTGGCTGTGAAGGTTATGCTGGCCGTTGCGCTGGTGGATGGTGTGAGCGGTGGTTTAGTGATTTGTACAACCGGCAGGTATGTGTCGGTGAGCGCGGTATTGATAGTTGTCTTGCCATCGAAACCGGTAGTGATGGTTGCCACGGCAACGCCGGTCTTCTCGGCAGTGATCGTGGTCAGGCCATTCGCCCAGTAGTAGAGGGTCTGGGTTACGGAGCCGCTGCCATTGGTGATCAGGCTGGCAAGGCTGGCTTCGGTATTCAGCCGTGATGCGGCGGTAATTGAAGCTGCCATGTTGCCCTGAGTAGCGGATAACTTGCCTTTGTAGGAGTTGGTGTCTGAAGCCAGGCCGGTATAGTTGGTGCCGCCCTGGGTGTTGTACCATGAATACATGCTTGTCGTGCCGCTCTTCAAACCAGTCAGGCCATAGATTGTTCCTGTAATTGTCGAGGGGACAGTATTGCTGCCTGTTGCCCAGAGTTCGTTGGTGGTGCGGTCCAGGGCGAAATAGACCACATAGCCGGTGGCGAGATCACCGAAGGAACCGCTGGCGGTGGTGGTGGGAGTGGCAAGGATGTCCCTGACCTTGCCCAGGTCGGTGCCGATTTCATTGCCGGCTCGGTCGTAATAGACGCGGATCAATTCCAGATCGGCGAAAGTGGCCAGGGCATTGCCGGCCAGGGTCAGGGTCAACACGACTGCGGCCATTATGGTGGCGAATTTCTTGTGCATGGCAAGGAAACTTTCTTTTATTGTTATTGAAGTACTATCCGGAAACAGTGGTTAGGGGCTCGGAAACCGATTGACCGTTTTTGATTGCAGGGGCTAAGCAAGTTTCATCTGCTTCGCCCGCCTTTGATCTCTGTGGCAAAAGGGCGAAGCAGGTCAAGCTCTTGCTTCGCCCCTACGTGGATAAACGGTATATTTAATCATTGACACAATGAAACACCGCTATTTATCCGGTGATGCCTTGTCAAGTACCAGCCGCAGGCCGAACAGTTCGCCCCGCACGCCCGGTGCCACGTAATCGCGGTAGGATGCCCGCTGAAACCCCTTGGTTGCGCTTGTGGAACCGCCCCGTATGATGCGGTTGACGCCGAACGGGTCTCCCTTGGGATTGCTCATTGGGCTCTGTTTGTAATAGTCGCGGTCGTAACGGTCCGCGCACCACTCCCATACATTGCCGCTCATGTCGTAGAGCCCCAGGGCGTTCGGTTTCCTGGTCCCCACTTCATGTACCTTCTGAACGGAATTTTTTTCATACCAGGCATAATTGTCCAGGTCATCGCTGGAGTCGGTGCCGGCGAAACGCTGCTTCTTGCCACCGCTTCGGGCGGCATACTCCCACTCTGCCTCGGTCGGCAGGCGCCATTTTTGGCCGCTCATTTCGTTCAGGCGCTTGATGAAATCCTGGGCGTCATTCCAGCTCACATTTGTTGCCGGATACTGCCAGTCACTTTCTGCACTAACGGGGGTGCCCACCGTCACCGCCTGCCATTGGGCCCTGGTCACCTCGAACTTGCCCATAAGGAAAGCATCGACACAGACCTGATGCACCGGCTTTTCATCCAGCCCGCCGTCACCAAAGGTGTCTCCCATTTCGAAACAGCCCCCTTTGACGGCCACGACCTGGATCTCGGGGAGGCCGGCAGCCGGGCAGGGGAGGGAAGTCAGAAATGAATGTGCAAAGGCAAGCAGCAGGGCATAGCGCAATGTCCCGAAGGTGTTCATGTTATAGGAGTGCGTCCCGGTTCCGTTTTCGCAACGTGGCCAATGCCGCCAGTCCCGATCCGAACAGCGCGGCGGCGGGCAGGATCGGAGCCGGTGTCACTGGTGTGATCGTTGTGGTGAACGTGCCGGTGCCAACGGGTATGATCGTTGTGGTGAACGTGCCGCTGTTTGTGGTATCGCCGGATGTCTGGAGTGTTGGCGATGCCGAACTGCCGCCACTGGATGACGTGGGCGCCATGGCGCCCGCCACCGCACCGACCAGCGAATCATGGGCGTAGTGTGCTGATGTTATGGCGGCCACTGCCGGTGCGGCGGCATCGGAATCTGAACGGCCGGCACCCAAGGCGATTTGACCGGTTGCGTATGACAATGTCCCGCTACTGTTGCCTCCCAGCACGGTGTAATACATGCTCATGGGGCCGTCCGCACCGGTGAATGCCGAAATTTGCCGGCTGAGCGTTATGGTCTGGATGTCGGGATTTATGAGGTCCGGATCACCGGGGGCCAGGCCGGCGTACCGGTTGAGCAGATCCCCGGCAACATCCCCATGGCGGCCGGAATTGTCCACAGCGCTGTTTGTATCCTGGTCGGACAACGCGGCGCTTGCCGGACCCGTCAGGGCCATAACCAGGGGGATGACCGCCATTACGCCCTTCATTTTGTTTTTCATATGGAAATTCTCCTTTTGTAAGAGATTTGAAAATTAACAGTTATAAATCAGCCGCATTGGTTCTGACTCAGGCTACCATCTCCAGGTTACAGGCGTTAGTCGGCAAAGTGAACAGCTGGTGAATTAATCCTAAAGCGATCTTCACGGAGAAACGAGGCAGGCTGTCTGAAAATAAGCAAATATGCCGTCTCTCGCTGCAGAGGCGGGGCAAAAGCCCGTCCTGGGGCGCTTGCGGGTTGAAAAGGTTATCCGGATGTAACCCGGCTGTAAAACTAGTATGCCATTCTGCGCCCAATTCCCCTTTATGCGAGCTTTCATGAAAAAGATTGCAAAACTATTCGTTTTCAACAGTTTACCGGACATCATGAGGATGGGAGGCAATAGGCGCTCAACCCTGGTCATCGGCACCACGGTATTGCTGCTCGGTTTCCTGGCATCCACGTCCCAGGCACTGGTTGATCCCACCATAGCGGCCTTTTCCAACAGCCAGGGGTCGTTCTCCATACATGCCAATAACCTGGTCCGGGTAGTCGAAGCCGAGATCCGCATCAATTACCAGAGCGACGACTCTGCTTCGCCCACTGTGATCGCTTTGTTCCAGAACAGCGGCACAACCACCATGACCACTCCGGTGAACTCCTCCGGATCGCTCGTTATCCTGGTCAAGAGCAAAAAGCCGCTGATTGGGAACGTACCGTTGGCGATCGCCCAAATTTCGGGGAGCATTACCTTTCTCACCGCCTCTTTGCGCCTGGAAAACGGTATGGTCGTGACCCCAAGGGTCTCGGTAACCAACCCGACGCCGGACCAGTTGGCGGAAATGAAGGCTAAACAGAGCAAGAGCAAACAGGATGACGAGAGCAAACCAACGGAAAAGGCAGGTGCAAACGATTCCGATGCCGCAAATCAGGCGGAAGGGGCATATCGCCCCGTTGTCCGGCAGCAACGGTACGTTTCCCCTCCGGCGGCAGGACGTATTGCAATCCCTGGCCGGAGCCGGGACAGCATGGTTTCTGCCAAAACCCGCTCCGGTGGTTCGCTGGAAACGGAAGAAAGGCCGCGGTCCCTCAGTTTCTCCCGTCGCAAAAGCCTGCTCGAACGATTCAATGCCTCCGCGGAAGAGCATACGGCAGCCACGCTGGCCAAGTTGCTGCGGAGCGTTGAGACCAATTATATTCAGGAGCCTCCTCTATTGTTGTCCGATGGAACCTCCAAACTAAGATTTACGGTACAGGGAATCGAAAGCGGTGACCAAGCCCCGCAGTTCTTCATCTCCGGAGGCCATTGCAAAAACCTGAGGATTACCGGAAATGGTGACTGGATACTGGAGATCGTCCCGGAAAAAGGGGCTCTGACCCCATCGGTGGTTGTCCTGTCCGGTATGGATGCAATCGAGTACCCCCTGGCTGTTGCCCCGCCCATGGAACTCTTCGACCCAGGGGCTGACGATAATGATGCTGCCGAATTCGTCAAGGCTGCCAACATGCTGGTTGCCACAGATAAAGCCCCGGTCGGGTTTAAGAAGATAACGGAATAAAAAAACAGGCCCTGTTTCCAGGGCCCGGCAATAACAAAGCATCATTCAATATAGGGGATTAGGGAAGCATGCCGCCGCCGCCAACAAAGACAGGATAGCCGTTGTCAGCCTGACGGTTGAATTTCATCTCCGAGGTGGCTGCCCAGTAGTTTTTCTTGGCATCGGGCACGTTTTCAGCCAACTGGGCAAAAGCGATCAGGTCGTCGGCAAGGGCGTTGACCGTGGCGCTGTTGGCGGGGTTGGTGTACATCCAGGCATCGGTGTAGAAGTCGTACAGGCCATTGCGGATGGCGGTGCGGGTCGGGTAGTAGCCGTTGTATTTAAGCTGCTTGACATTCTGGCTCGTGCCGGCCACGCCAGTGGCCTGGTCGCCGTCGGCATAGCCGATGGCGCCGATCAACGCGCCTGTGGCATTGGCGGTGGAGTTGCCGTTAACGCACTTGATCTCGTCGGAGGAACCCTGGTTGAACCAGATCTGGCCCGGAACTTCGGCCGTTGCTATGTTGGCGCCCCAGCCGTTATTCATGACGGTCAAGTCAAGGGCAGCGTGGGTGCCGGAACCGGCATGGCGCAGGCAGGCAACCACGGGCAGGTCATTGAAATAGTCTCCCAGGTCTTTCCAGTTGCTGGCATAGCCGGAGAAGATGATGGCTGCCTGTTCCCTGGAAATGTTGGTGATGGTGCTGGCAGCGCCACAGACGCCGTCGCCTTTGCCCGGGGCGCTGTCGCACTGGCTGTTGCCGGTGGTATCGCCATCGGCGCAGTAATTACCCACCAGGCCGGCTGTGCAGGTCTTTGCCTTTACCGCTTCATTGACAAAGAAACCGAAGGGCACCACCACGGTATTGGCCGGGGTCAGGCTGCTGCAATCGACGCCGGTGAGGGCAACGGTGAAGTCGCCGCCGCCCCTTGGGCCGTATAGCTGGCCTTGGGAAGTCTGGATGAGGGATTCGCCGGCCACGTCGGCAGTGCCGATATGGACCTGCTTGCAGACATCGGCGGCTGTGCCTGCGTCGTTGATCATGAGGCGTTCGCCATTGGCCTGGTTACAGCCGGTCGCCAGGGATGCGTCCAGGGGGGCCTGTTTGGAAACCGACAGAGGACCTTCTGCCGAGGCAATGCCGGAATAGCGGATGTTGATGTCGCGTTTGCCGGTAGCAGGGTTGATCGGCACCAGGGTGCTGCTGCAGTCGGTGGCGACGACCAGGCCGTGCTTGCCGCCAACGGTTTTCGGGTCGGAGGCCGCGGCGCAGTGGAGATTGTTCAGGGCATAGTTTTTGGCCTGGGCGTTCCAGTAGAGGTACTGGGCCGAGGCGCCATAGATGTTCAGTTCGGCCGGGGCGGCATGGACAACACCGGCAATGGCCAGCAGGGCTGCTGTTGCGGCAAGTGATCCTGTGAGCTGCTTTTTCATTTTCAATTTCTCCTTTGTTTTTAGTACTGCTTTTTTCTGAGTTGGGTGTTGTACTAAAGTTTTTGCATCTGTTCAGTCCACGGCAAAACCTTAAAATCAAAAGCGTGTTTATATCTCTTCTATTTGCATTCCCACCGGAATTGCTCCGGTGGGAATGCTGCTACGAACTTTGAATCAAGCAACCTTGTTCCTGCGGCGCAGGCCAACCAGACCCAGGAGGCCGGAGCCCATCAGGTAGAAGGCGGCCGGGATCGGGGTGGGGGTGTTGATGGTGGTGGTGCCGTCGAAATTGGTAGTGATGGTAGCTACGGCAACGCCGGTCTTCTCGGCAGTGATCGTGGTCAGGCCATTCGCCCAGTAGTAGAGGGTCTGGGTTACGGAGCCGCTGCCATTGGTGATCAGGCTGGCAAGGCTGGCTTCGGTATTCAGCCGTGATGCGGCGGTAATTGAAGCTGCCATGTTGCCCTGAGTAGCGGATATCTTGCCTTTGTAGGAGTTGGTGTCTGAAGCCAGGCCGGTATAGTTGGTGCCGCCCTGGGTGTTGTACCATGAATACATGCTTGTCGTGCCGCTCTTCAAACCAGTCAGGCCATAGATTGTTCCTGTAATTGTCGAGGGGACAGTATTGCTGCCTGTTGCCCAGAGTTCGTTGGTGGTGCGGTCCAGGGCGAAATAGACCACATAGCCGGTGGCAAGTTCACCGAAGGAGCCGGCAACGGTGGTGGTGGGAGCGGCAAGGATGTCCTTGACCTTGCCCAGGTCGGTGCCGATTTCAGCGCCGGCGCGGTCGTAACAGACGCGGATCAATTCCAGATCGGCGAAAGAGGCAAAGGCGCTGCTGGCGCTGAGGGTGAGCATGGCTGCTGCGAGGGTGATAGCGATTCTCTTTTTCAACATGGTGATTCTCCTTTTCTTCGTTAGTTTGGGTAAATTGAATTGAATATTTGAAAGTGTTCTCAATTTCCCCAGGCAGCCCGGCCATCCTGTCATCAGGACCCGTGGGCTTTCCGTCACCCGGTTACCCGTGGTTTTGGCTTTATCTGAAGAGCGGGTGAAGGCTCTTGGCCTTCAACAGACTTCATATGTTCCATAACGCGTGTTTGCCCTTTCCACCCCCTTTCCGGCGCGTGCGCCGCATCGAAAACAAAAAACCCGATCCAATCGCGGTGCCTTTGGGCGGAAAATTAATCCCGCCCATGGCAGCCTGCGTTCGAATCGGGCATTCTGGTACCCTGGACGGTCGGCCCAGGGTCAGCAAGGTTCCCTTTTATTCAATTAAGCACTTATATCTGTAAAGCCGTGCTGTCGATAATTACTTGTCGTCTTCTTTCAAAATCTCCTCGAATTTTTCAATCCGCCCAACGCCTCCCTGGCTGAAATTGATCTTGACATGGCCGGTGAACTCCTCGTCCACCATTGCATGCATGACTTCTTTCAGCTTTTCGAGCTTCTTGAGATGTTTCTCTTTTTTCTTTGCCATGGTCCTTGTCGTCGGCGCTTCCGTTTTCTTGAATGGTTCGGACTATAGCAGCTGATTGTTACATTCAAAGTTCGGATCAGTGAAAATTATAAAAAAAATACTAATGGTCATTGGCCGGCTCATTTCGGGGAGTTGGGGGATCATAACACAAGGATTATTACAACAGTATGACGTGCGGGAAACTATTCGAGCATGGTCTGCCTGTAAATATCAAGTGGAAACACCAATATTTTCAGGCAGTTTGTTGTGCGTATTTATAAATTTATCCAATCTTTACCATGCTGACGCATGGTTGAAACAATAGGCGTTTAAGGTCATGCAGCTTAAAGCAGGCTTATAAGTAAATTGATTTTTTTTGGCCTGTCGCACGGTCTCTCATAAGTGCAACTATATGGAGATTAAGGAGTTTTAGATGAACCTGAATATGAAATCAAAACTTCCCATGGCTCTGATAACGGCAATCCTGGCTGGTTGCTCCAGCACACCCGCGACAATACGGACTGGAGATCGGGTGGAACTCGGATTTACCTGTCGTCTGACGGATGGAGAGATTGCGGCCACTACCAAGCCGGACAGCGCCGTAGCCGGTGACAGGAAATCTCCGTTCTACCTCCCCCGCACCGGCCCGGAGACAGTCACGATATTGGCTGGCCCATTGGACGGCAGGAAACACGACCGGGTTTCCTTCGAGGATGAAATCATGAATCGGCTGGGTGTCGCCCTGGTGGGGCTGGGCCAGGGAGACCGGACCGTGCTGGATATCCGGGCGGAACGCTATCCGGCGGCATCGCCCAAGGACCGGTTCGTGCAACTGGCAAAGGTCAGGAAACGCCCCAAAGAGTTGCGTATGTCTCGGGAGGAGTACACCGCACGGACCGGCAAGACTCCGGAGGCGGGCCAGAGTTTTGCCCTCGACCCGCTGGTGCCCGGCAAGTTGAGGGAGGTGACCGACAAAGAGGTCGTGGCCGTATTCAGCCCGGAAAAGGATAAGCCGTTGACAACCCCTTTTGGGCCGGTTGTGGTACACGAAACCCCAACCCAGTATGAACTGGAGATCATGGCCGAAAAAGACCGGCTGGTAAGGACCGGCGGCATGGTAGGCCGGATCGGCACGGTGAACGGCGACTCCTTCGAGGTCGATTACGGTCACCCCTTTGGCGGTGAAAAGCTGCGTTGCGAAATTAATATCGCCTCGGTGAAACCGGCTGAAAAAAAGGCGACAGGCCCGGAACCTGTTGCTGTTGCCGCTTCCGGTACCAATCCGGATACCCATGCCGAAAAAGTCTTCGATGCGGGCATGGCCAAGATGGCATCGATGTCGGGGCAGGGGGCCGGGACAGGCGAGGCGGCCAACTCCGGCGATCTGGTGACGCTGAACTACACGGTGACACTTGAAGACGGCACCCTGGTGGCAACTACCCTGGAAAAGACCGCCAAGGACCAGACGGTCAAGAAGGTGGCCTGGTTCAGGGAGCCGGCGGCTTATGCCCCGGTGGAACTTGTCGCCGGCAAGCAGGAGCTCATGCCCGGTCTGGCCGAAGCACTTGCAGGAATGCGGCCTGGGGAAAGAAAACGGATCGTGCTGACGCCGGACAAGGCATTCGGCATGACCGACCCGCAGAAAATCAAAAGTTTCCCATGCAGCCAGACCTTTCCAAAAACTATCCGCATGCCGGCCGATGAATACGTCAAGCGATTTTCCTCGTTCCCGGTAATGAATAAAGACGTTGAACTGCTGCCTTACTTCAAGTCCAGGGTGACCGAAGTGACCGAGCACGATGTGGCGCTGGAGTTCCAGGCCACGGACGGCGCCGGTTTCAGCGAAAACTTCGGGTCCATCGGCGTGTCACTGGCCAAGGACAGGATCACGACCACCCTGAAACCTCTTGTGGGCGCAGCTTTCCCGCTCAAGGACGGCGTCGGGGTCATCAGCGCCACCGATGGGACCACCTTTACGGTTGATTTCAATAATCCCCTGGCCGGCAAGACAATCGTGCTGGAGTTGGAAACCATCTCCGTTGCGCCGGCGGTCCAGGGTGCCTCCATCGACTGGATCGACGACCATGACGCGGGCCTGGCCAGGGCAAAGCAGGAGGGCAAGCCCGTATTCCTGATGCTGCATGCCGACTGGTGCGGCTGGTGCAAGAAGACTTTTACTGAAATTCTTCCTGATCCGCGCATCATGGCTCTCAAGGATCGTTTTGTCTGGGTCAGGGTCAATTCGGACAAGGAACTGAAGTACAAACAACTGTACGGCCAGAATGGCTTTCCGATGATGGTGTTGTTGGGTGCGGATGGAAAAGTGCTGAAAAAGATCGATGGTTTCCGGGAGGCCAGGGTGCTCAGTGGGGAAATGAAGGCGGTGCTGAATTGATTTTTGCCCTGAGATCAGCCCAGCGGCTTGTTATCCTGCTCCTGCTGGCGCAGCCGCCCTTGGCCGGCTTGGCCCGCGCGGCGGAAAACGGGTCGGCAAGCCCGGAACAAGTGGTTCCCGCAACTGCCGCGACTCCGTCTCCGCAGGGTGTGCCCGCGGCACCGGTCCCTAAGGCCGAGGATGAACCGACCTTCGAGATCATCGATTTCCGGGTGGTCGGAAACACCATCTTTCCCAGCCAGCGCCTGCTCAACCTGCTGGACGATCTGGCAGGACCCGGCCGGACCGCCGCCGATGTCGAGAAGGCCCGCGACATCCTGGAAAAGTATTACCACGATCATGGCTATCCCACGGTGTTGGTCAACATCCCTGAGCAGTCGGCCGAGAGCGGCGTGATCAAGCTGCAGGTAATTGAGAGCCGCATCGCCAAGGCCGCGGTCAGAGGCAACGATTACTACTCCGGCAAACGGATCCTGGAGCGGTTGCCGTCGTTGGCGCCGGGAACCATACTCCATGTGCCAGATGTACAGCGCGATATCAACCGGATCAACCGCACCGCCGACCTGAAAGTAATGCCCGCCATGGTTCCCGGCAAGCAGTTGGGGGTGGTGAACGTGGAGCTGAAGGCCGATGAAAAGCTGCCGCTGCACGGCAGCCTGGAACTTTCCAACCGGGCCAGCAACAACACCAGCGAGCTGCGCCTGAACGCGGCCCTGCATTACGACAATCTCTGGGATCTGGACCACTCCATATCATTTCAGTATCAGACATCTCCCCAGGAACCGAGCGAAGTGGAGGTCTTTTCCGGCTCCTACATCCTGCCGGCACCCTGGAACACCGATCATACCATGGTGGTCTACGGCGTGAGTTCCGACAGCAATACGGCATTTGGCGAGGGGTTCAAGACCCAGGGCAAGGGAAGCATCATCGGCACGCGCTATGTCGTGCCGCTTCCGCCCCTCGAAAACTACGGCCACAACCTGGTGACCGGGTTCGATTACAAGAAATTCGATGAGTCCACCGGCCTGGCCAACTCCAGCGCCGGCAATATAAACACCCCGGTGGAATATTTCCCCTTCAGCGTGGCCTACAACGGCTCCCTGCCCGATAGCGGGGGGCTTACCCTGTGGAACGCCGGGCTGAACATGGCCTTCCGGGGAATGGTGACCCGTCAGGAGAACATGGCGGGCAAGCGCGCCGATGCCAAGGGCAATTATTTCGACGCTGTTTTCGGCGTGGAGCGGCGCCAGAATCTGCCGGCCGGCATGGGGCTGACACTGAAGCTGGATGGTCAGGTTTCGGACCAGGCCCTGATCTCTAACGAACAATATACGGCCGGCGGCATGGAGAGTGTCCGGGGCTACAGGGAGAGCGAGGTTTCCGGGGACAGCGCCCTGCACGGCGTGACCGAACTGGCGGCCCCCGATCTGGCGCCTGTCTTCGGGATGGGAGAGGGCTTCCGGATCAACCCCTATGCCTTTTTCGATTTTGCCCTGCTCTGGATCAAGGACCCGCTGCCGGAGCAACAACGGGAGCTGAACCTGCAAGGCACCGGCGTCGGCATGCGCGGCTCGCTGTTTCGCAACCTTGAATTCCAGGTGGATTGGGGCATGGCTCTGGCCGAAACCAGCTACACGGCCTACGGCGACAGCCGTGTGCATTTCAGGGTCAAGTACCAGTTTTAACCCCTCCCGGCCGGGAAATATGCGTAACTTAGGCTTTTTGTCCCTTCCCCAGGAGGGGGAAGGTTAGGATGGGGGCCGGGGTGATTCTGGTTGATATGCTGTAATTTCAGAATCAACACCTCCCCCTCCCCAACCCTCCCCCGCTGGGTGAGGGAGAAAACACGGGCTTTTTTAAGTCAGCGCTTATGCCCGGCCGGATACTGACAGAATTACCATCACCGTTGAAAAGGTTTCCCTATGAAGGTTGACAAGACAATCGCCCTTTTGCTCGGGGTGAACATGATCATATCCCCGGTTCTCAGCCTGGCGGCTCCCGTCATCCCCGGCTTTCACGGCAAGGTGGCCCTGCCTGCCGCACCAGCGACGGACGCCCTGCCGGAATTGCTGCATCCCGGTGTTATTCCCACCGGCGTGAGCGGGATCGACACTGTCGGCACTACCATGACCATCAACCAGAACGCTTCCCAGGCAATCATCGACTGGGAAAAATTCAATATCGGCGCCACCGCGTCGGTGTATTTCAAGCAGAAGGACTCAACTGGCACCGCCCAGAAAGATTGGACAGCCCTCAACCGGATCTACGACAGCAGCCCCAGCGCGATCTTCGGCAAACTGACCGCCGACGGCAAGGTCTACCTGATCAACCAGAACGGCATCCTGTTCGGTGCCGGCTCCCAGATCAACGTGCATTCGCTGGTCGCCTCGACCCTGTATCTGAGAGAAGCGGATTTTTTGCAAGGTGTGCTGAAATTTAACGCCGACAACTATCAGGACCTTAGCTATGTGGAAGGCAACACGGCGGACAATGTCAAGCTGACGCCCCCTAGCCAGGATGCCTACATCTTCAACCAGGGGAGCATCGACACCGATAACGGCGGCACCGTGTTCCTGCTCGGGCCCAATGTGTACAACAGCGGCAGCATCACCGCGCCGGCCGGCAAGATCGACCTGATCGCCTCGGCTCAGTCCGGACAGGATTCGAGCGGCGCAACACCGGATGTCCTGGTTCTCGAAACAGTCGCAAGCGGCACCAATGATGTGGTCTATCGCACCAACCCCGACAGCGGCCTGGCCCAGAACCTGGCAGGAGGGAAGATGCTGTCCGACCAGGGCCGGGTCGGGATGTACGGCAACCAGGTGCAGCAGGACGGCCTGATCAGGTCCATAACCGCGGTGAAGAAGAATGGCGAGGTTTACCTGGCCGCCTCCAGCCGGGTCACCACCGGCGCTGGCAGCGTCATTGACGTCTCGATCACCGATTCGCCGGAAAAGTACGACCAGACATTCACCTTCTCCGGCGGCAATGTGAGTGTCGGCGGCGTGACAACCTCGGCTGCGCCACAGACCCTGGAGGCCATCGAACATAACGGCGCCATCCTGGCCCCCTCCGGCAAGGTCGACATGAGGGCCACCAAGTGGGCCTATTTGTCGGATACCAGCAGCATCGATGTGGCCGGGCTATGGGTAGACAAGGCTGCCAGCGACAACGTGATCGAAGTCCAGTTGAACAGCGTTGAGTTGAAGGACAGCTACGGCCAGAAGAACGGCTTCCTCAAGGGGGAAAAGATCAAGGTGGATGTGCTGACCGGCACCCCAATCGCCGACATCTCAGGTTCCTACCTGCTGCAGCCCATGAGCGCCCGGGAACGGGCCACCAAGGGGGGGAGCATCTTCATCGGCGCCCCGAGTATGGTCGTGCCGGGCGGCTCATCCAATATTAACTACGTGCTGGACAACATCGTTGTCAAGCCGGGAGCAAAGCTTGATTTCTCTGGCGGCGGTTTCCGCTATGCCGCCGGCACCATCGAAACCAGCCGGCTCCTGGCCGGTTCCACGCTCTACGACATCAGCAGCGCCCCGGAGTGGCTGACCTACAGCAAGCTCCTGACCGGCAGGAAATATGTCGATGCCCGTACCGTGGGGAGCGATGCCGGCAAGCTGTCTCTGGAAGCGGCACAGGTGCTGCTGGACGGCAACCTGAAGGCCACGGTGACACCAGGGCGTTACCAGGCCGCCAGCACGGCGTATACCACCAGCGATAACAGGGATTACAGGGTCTCGGTGGCGCGTGGCCTTGAAGAGCCAAGCGGAGGCACGCTCCTGATCGGGATGCAGGGTACTGACGGCGGGCAGAACAGTCTTTATCAGGATCTGAAGACCCGTGAAATTGTCGTGGCCGCGGACCCGGCCCCCCTGTCGGCGGCCATCACCCCGGGCGATATAATCAGCGAAACCATCGGCGAAACCAGGACCATCCTTTCCGCAAAGGCATTGAACGCCCTCGACCTGAGCCGCCTGGGCTTGTATTCCGATACCGGCCTGACCATGGAAACGGGGGCGCAACTGACCCTGCTGCCAGGTGCCAGCCTGGAAGCCATGGCCCGAGTCATCAGCATACAGGGGGGGATCACCATACCTGGGGGTACGGTCAGCCTCAGCCTGCTGGATAATGTCACCTCCCTTCCGGTCCTGCAGGATACGAATAGTAACAACTACACTAACCTGCAGTACGTATCCCTGACCGAGTCGATCACCCTGGGGAACGGCGCCTTCATCTCGGTTGCAGGCGAGCGGATCGACAATAGCCAGGCAGCGGGGGGCGAGGTGCGCAGCGGTCACACTGCAGGCGGCACGATTTCGATCTTCGACGATACCGTGGGCGGTACGGCGGGCGTGGCCAGCGATGTTGACGGGTACGACCCCGGGGGTCACGCCTTGATCGTCAGGAGCGGGGCGCGACTGGATGTCTCGGGCGGCTACAAGATCGACACCAAGGCCAAGGTCAGCGGGGCCGATGCCGGCACCCTGAAACTGCGCTCGGCCACCATGAGCCTGGCCGGTGAGATGCGCGGCTACTCCCTGGCCGGAAAGAACGGCGGGAAACTGATTCTGCACGCCGGCGAGGTGGAGGTTGCCGCAGCCTCACTGAATTTCCCGGATCAGCTCGGTCCCGACGATCCCATTCCGGATACCCTGAAGGGCAAGCTGGTGCTGGGAGAACACCGGTTAGACAACAGCGGTTTCGGCCGGATCGAACTCTCGGCCATCAACAATGTCTCGGTTGGTGCCGGTATCACCCTGACCCCCTCGATCGCAAAGCTGGCCGCACCCACGCCGGGCAAGGCGGCAACTGCCGATACCATCGTCTTTGCCCCTACAGGGGGCGAGATTTCCAGCGACTTCACCGGCGCCACCGCGCTCACGCTCAAGGCCGGCGCAAACATTTATACAGGTACCGATATCAGCGGCATTTCCGTCAATCCTAATAGCATTGCCGCAATCAGCCTGGCTGCAGATTCGCGTCTTGAGACCGTGCCGGGCGGGTCCATTACCCTTTCGGCCCCGGCGATCCAGGTGGAGGGCGCCCTGGAGGCGCTTTCAGGCAACATCAGCCTGACGGCGACAGGGTATGACCTCAGGGTGGCGGACGGGGCCACGATCAACGCAACGGGCTACAACAAGCCGACCACAAGCACCATCGTCGGTGTCCCATCGGGCGCGACGCCCCAGGCTGGCGGCACTGTTTCGCTGGTATCGTCCAATGGACAGGTGATCCTGGAAGAGGGGGCACTGGTGGATGTCTCCGGCTCCGAGCCGACCACCAACCTGGTGAAAAATGCCGCCGGCGTACCTGAAGAAACCATCGTGGCGAGCACGCCCGGCACCCTCAACATAACATCGAGCACCGGCCTGGTCCTGGACGGGCAGATCCTGGGCAAGTCCGCCATCCAGGGGCAGGAGGGCGGCACGCTGTCGGTGAGGCAGACGGGCGGCACCGCCCTGGCCATCAGCGAAGAGGATATCCGCCACTACATGGTGAGCGGTTTCGATGCCCTGACCTTTGGCAGCACCGGCAGCTTGACCTTCCAAAGCGGTATGGACATGCGGATCGGCCGCAGCCTGACCCTGGATACACCCCTGATTCAGGGGAACGGCAGCGATAACGTCACCCTGAGCGCGCCCTGGATCAGGCGGATCAATACCAGCGTCAACCTCCCCACCCCCCAATCCGAAGAACAGGGGACAGCCCTGCTCTCCCTGGACAGCGAATGGCTTGATGTGACAGGAAGCACCTCTCTGGCCGGTTTCGGCACGGTCAGGCTGCTGGCCAACAGGGATCTGACCCTGTCGGACAGGTATTACGCCAAACCGAGCACGGGAACAGCCGGTTGGTATGGCGCGCTGCAAAGCGGCGGCGACCTGGTGTTGCAGGGGGCGCGCATCTATCCCACCACCGCATCGGCCTTTGCGATCACCTCAGGCGGCAGCGTTACCATCAACAAGTCGGCCATGACCGACAGCACACCGATCTATTCGGCCGGCGGCGACCTGACCATTACCGCGGCCAAAGGCATCAACCAGTCCGGCTACCTGGCGGCCCCCATGGGCCGGATTTCCCTGCTTTCCGGTACGGGCCGGGTATACCTGGCCGACGGCAGCACGACAACTACCGCCGGCAATGCCCAGGTAAACTACGGTTCCTTTGACGGCACCTACTGGACCGTCAAGGACATCGATGCCAGCAATAAAGGGCCCCTGGTCACGACGGCGCCGGAAAATGCCATCACTCTCGATGCCAATGAAGTGGTTGTCCGGGATGGGGCCATTCTGGACAACTCCGGCGGCGGCTCCATCTCCACCTACCTGTTCCAGCCCGGCATCGAGGGATCATACGATCCGATCTCCATCGACGGCCGCTCATCTGCCAACAGCACGCTCAGAAGCGGGGCGCAGCGGTTCGTGATCCTGGCGGACAATTCCGTGCAACTGCCCGGCTTCACCTATACCGATTCCAACGGCAATACCAAGGTGGCCGGCGCCGTGCATCTGGATGCCACCCGCCTGGATGACGGCACTTGGCTGGAGGAGGGCACCTATTCCCTGCTGCCGGAATCCTACGCCTTTCTGCCGGGCGCGCTCATCATCAGCGATCTGGGGACATCGATTGCCTCGGGCCTGAAGCTGCACACCCAAGAGGGTTACCAGGTATTGGCCGGATACGACACCTATGCTGGGACCAGCGTTGCCTCACCGCTCAAGGGGTATTCGGTACGCAGTGCCGCCGACGTGCTGCTGGAAGGAAATTTCACCACAAAGGAACTGGTGGCGGGCGCAAGCGGCGACCTGACCATCAAAGGGACCACCACGGTTCTGAACGGCACCCTGAAGCGGGCGGCAATGGCCGGCTACAACCAGGGAGCCCTGAACCTGGCTGCCAAGGATATCATCATCCAGGCGACAAAAGTCAGCCTGCCGTCGGATTTGGGCGACAACCCGCTTACCGCGGATCTGGGCGACCTGACCGGCAAGATGCAGGTCTCCGCCGAGGTGCTTTCCGGCAACGGTGGCGGTTCGGTGACCATCGGCGATGCAACGGTCACCGATTCCATAACGGTAAAGGAGGGGAGCGCGCTGGCCGTGTCCCAGGTCGCCTTGAAGGCGAAAAAGGAAATTACCCTGGAACAGGGAACCGAGATCAATGCCGTAACGCAAAATGGAGACGGCACGGTCACCCTTGCCGTTATCAACGCCGACGGCACCGTGGCGGACAACGGCACGGTCACAATCCGGGCAAACGCCCTGGTCCATGCCTCGGATCAGATCAACCTTACCACCGATAAACTGGATCTCGATCCCTCGGGAAAGCTGGAGGTGGACCACGGCGGACTCGGCCTGACCTCGAAAAATATCGTCGTCGGCCCTGATGCGGACACCTCGCCGGGGCTCCACCTGAATAAGGCGCTGGTCAACAGCTTCGGCAACTACGATAACGTCACCCTTACCAGCACCGGCGATTCGGGTACGGGCGGCAAACTCAGTTTTCTGGAGGATGCGGTACTGACGGCCAAGAAGAGCCTGATTATCGATGCCGCCAACCTTGTCAACGGTAACGGTACAGCAGCCGATACCCTCTACAACGTCTCCATGACAGCACCGGACATCGCGTTCCGCAACAGCGGCAAGGCAGCCCTGGACCCGCAACTGACATTGCCCGGCAGCGGCGGCGGCCTCACCCTGAATGCCGATACGACAACCCTTGCCAACGATATCGCCATCAACGGTTTCAGGCAGGCCAGCTTCAAGCCCTACTCGATCAAGCCTGAGACTCCGGTTGTCAACGATCTGACCCTGGTGGGCGCGGGCACCCTGAAAACGTCGGGAGACCTGAATATGGAGGCGGCCCGGATAACCGCAACATACAGCCGGGATGCGGACGGCGTTTACCAAGCAGCCGATTTCAGCATCACGGCCAACGGTGCCGTCAACATCGCCGGCAACCTCGATGGCAAGGCCGGCAGCACGGAAACACCGGGCGGCACCTTGTCAATAACCGGCAGCAGCATCACGGATTCGGGGAGCATTGTGCTGCCGTCGGGCCAAGTGAAACTGACTGCCACCAGCGGCGACATAACCCTCGACAACGCGGACATCAGGGCAGGGGCTTTCAAGCAGACCGCTGCGGACGATAGGACAGAAGTCTACTCCGCCGGCGGCCAGATCACGTTGCGCAGCGACAAGGGCGCCGTGAAGTTGACTAACGGATCGGAACTGGATGTGTCGGCCCCCGAGCAAGGGGATGCGGGGGCCATTGCCCTGTATGCGCCGACCCTGGGGGTAGACCTGACCGGCGGCACCCTGAACGGCACTGCCAAGGCCGGACAAGGGGGTTCGTTCACCATAGATACGAACAATCTGGACAAGGTGAATGCCGATAATAAGCTTTCGGATTTGATTGATAAGATAACCGCCGGCGGGTTCAACGGCCGGCTGAACATCCGGGCGCGCCAGGGCAACCTGGATCTGGCAGCGGACAAGACGATCGCCGGCCATGAGGTTGTCATGGCGGCCGATGGAGCGGACGACCAGGCAGCCAGCGGGGCCATCGATGTCCATGGCACCATCGATGCGTCGAACAGTTCCGGAGACGGCGGCAGGGTTGAACTGTACGCCAACGGCACCCTCACCATGCATGGCGGTTCGAGCATCGATGCCCATGGGACCGGAACCGGCGCGGCCGGCGGCGAAGTATTGCTGAACAGCGGCAGTAACAATAACAGCAACTCGAAACTGGTCATGGCGAAGGATGCCGCAGTGAACGTTTCCGGTGGTGCTTCGGACAAGGGCGGCAGCCTGCACCTGCGGGCTCTGCGCAATGGCAACGGCGTCAACATGGACCTGCAGGGGGCCAAGATCACGGGCGCGGCCCGGGTGGTGGCCGAGGCGGTGCGGGTATACGACAACACCACCGGAGTCATTACTGCTTCAGACCAGACAAACTACAAAAACGATAACGACAGTTACATGTCCGCAGCCAATATCGCAGCAAATCGCGGCGCTCTATTGGCCGGTCTGGCCATGGACGGGGCAACGGAACTTCATTTCCGGCCCGGTATGGAGGTGCGCAGCAGCGGAGACCTGGCCCTGGCGGCGAACTGGGATCTTACCTCCTGGCGTTACGACAACGGCGCGGGCGTCATTAACGAACCGGGCGTGTTGACCCTGCGGGCCGGTGGCAACCTGACCTTTGGCAGCGCAATTGCCAGCTATAACCTGACTGACCATCCCACCCCGCTGGCAAGCCTGGTCAGCACCACCATGCAGGATTCCTGGGGTTACAACCTGGCTGCCGGCGCGTCCCTGGGCGCGGCCAATCCCCTGGCGACCGTGCGCGGCACCGGCAACCTGCTCCTGGGACCGTCCGCCAACGGGGCGCTTGTTACTGTTGATTCCACCGGCAAGGTGCTTTCCGGCGCCCTGGTCTACACAGAGAACGCGCTCGTGCGTTTTGCCTCCGGCAACAATACCGACATCGGCGCCGGTGTGGCCGCCAAATTCATGATCAACGAGACGATCCGCTACAACCTTGGGACCTATGGCGGCGCCATCAGGGGCGAAACCGGCAATGACCTGTCGGTCCGGGGTGGGGCCATCCAGAGCGCGGTGGGGGACATTGACCTGCGGGTGGGAGGCGACCTGTCCCTGCTTGGTGCAACGGATGTGGGTGCCACCACGACTTCGATCGGCACGATCCGAACCACCGGCGAGTACACGCCGGGCGAGACCGTGGAGACAAGTCCCGGCGGCAGCCCAAGATCCTCAAAAATCACCGATTACTGGACCTATGGCAACGGTGGAGACATCGACCTGGATGTGGCGGGGACAGTGGCGGGCAGGGTCAACAATACAACCTCGGCAGGAATCAATGCCGGGTTGGAAAACGCCTGGGACGCACCAACGGGCGATTCCCTTACAGGCGACAAATTCCTGGCAGCCAGCTATGGCGGAACCAATGCCACCGAGGGGATTGCCACCATGGCGGGCGGAAGCATCCGGGTGCGCTCCGGTGGGGATTTCACCTGCCAGACCGGTGTCTTTGGCTCTGGCGATCTGCGGATTACCTCGGGAGGCGACCTGAACGGCAGGTTCCGCCTGACCAAAGGGGCAGGCGACCTGAGCGCCATGGGGAATTTCGGGACAGCTAACAGCGGCCAGGTTCTGGAGCTGACCGATGCCAACCTGACGGTCGCTGCCCAGGGGGACATGCATATCGGCGCGGTGCTCAACCCGGACAACTGCCGGGACCAGGTGACGGTGGGGAATAAATGGAACCTGACATACTCTCAGGATGCAGAGGCAAACTTCAGGTCCCTGGCCGGCAGCGTGGAGTACGACGGTGCCAGCGGTTTCAATGGCTATGTAACTGCCAATGCATTGTTAAATAATCGCCAGAAGATCGTGACTCCGGTGTTCTCCATCCTGGCTGCGGGCGATATCCACATAGCAAAGGATCTGGCCCTGGCGCCATCGGCCGCCGGCAACCTGCAACTGGCGGCCGGGGGCAGCATCGACGGCACTACAGGCGGTACGAATAATCAGGCTGCACTGTACATGGTGGACATTGACCCGGCAACGGTCTACGGCAGATTCAGCAGGGCAGATGGCGACAAGTTGCAAAATCTACTCTTTACCGATGGCAGCTCGGCAGGCTACGTGCTGCACAAGGGCGACAACGTTCCGGTGGAGATCACGGCCGGCCAGGATATCACCAACCTGCAGCTCACCCTGAACAAACAGGCCACCATCACGGCCGGCAACGATATCCGCGAACTCAAATTCCGGGGAGAGAACATCGGGGCGGACGACATCACCAGCATCCGGGCCGGCCACGATATTTTTTACAGCTACAATGCCTCGCAAACCAATGCCTATGAACTTACAGCGCCTGGTCCGGGGCTGCGCCTGGGCGGGCCCGGCACCTTGCTGGTCCAGGCCGGCAACAACATCGAGCTGGGCAATTCGGCCGGCATCCAATCCTATGGCAACCGCCTGAATTCTGCCCTGGGCAGCAAGGGGAGCACCCTGGTCGTGCTGGCCGGGGCAAAATCAGCACTGACCGATGTGTCCGCAACGGAGATTGTGGCGGATGCCTATGATTTTTTCCACGGTGTGAGCAACGATCAGGTGGTGAATGACTACTCGCTATTGCTGGACCGGACCGACAAGGCCGGGACCCAACAGCTTGTGGAAATCGCAAAAAGCCTTGCCCTGTCCGCTCCGGATTTTATCGAACAGGTGACAAGCGGCAAGGTCGGCCTGCAACTGGCCGGGAGCGCCTTTACCATCCTGCAGAACCTGTCCAAAAACGGGGAGATCGATGCGGATACCCGGGCCAAGCTGAAGGACTATGCCAAGCAGATCATCGATCAAGTGCGCACCGGGAGCATTCAAAAATATTTTGCCGGCAAATCCGCGGACAGCAGCGGCTCCATCAACATGGTCAGTTCCCAGATCAGCACCCTGACCGGCCAGGACGAGATCTTTGTCCTGGCACGCACCAACCTGAACGTGGGCAAGAGCACCTTTGTGAGTGAGAGCACCCAAAAGTCAACGGGGATTTCCACCACCGCGGGTGGACCCATCAACATCTACGCCGGCGGCGACGTCAATGTCAACGAATCACGGGTGATGACACTGCTGGGAGGCCATATAACGGTCTGGAGCGACCAGGGAAACATCAATGCGGGCAGGGGCTCCAAGACCACTGTTGCCGCACCTGTGATCGCTCCCAAATACGACCCGGCCGATATGACCAAAATTACCGGCTACACTATCGATCCCCCTTCCATAGGCAGCGGCATCCGGGCGGTTACCTTTGACCCGAACGCGACACCGGCCAGCAACCTGCCGACCCCCAAACCGGGCGACCTCTACCTGTTTGCCCCGGAAGGCGTCATCGATGCCGGCGAGGCGGGCATTGCCGGCAACAAGGTGATCCTTGGCGCCCCAGAGGTGCTGAACGCCAAGAACATCAGCTCATTGGGCAGTTCCGTGGGTATGCCGACATCCTCGGAGGGGAGCCTCAGTCTGGGTGCCCTGGCCGGGGCCGGCAGCATCGCGGAAAACAGCAAGATGATCGAGCAGGGTTCGGCCATGGGGAGTTCCAGGGACAAGACCGCTGTTGCCCAGGCCAGCCTGGTGGACGATTTTATGTCCAAGTTCCTCGACGTCAAGGTCATCGGCTTCGACATGGACGGGAGCGTCATCGACAAGGATGGAGATCAGGAGAAGGACAAGAAGTAAGAAGCGGTGAAGCATTGCTGATAAATCAAGCCAAGAAAAGGTATCCGGAGGATCCAGGTATGATGGTGCGCGGGATGTGGAACAGAGTTACGGGCGTGGCAGGGGCGATACTGCTGCTCACTTTTTTGACCGGCGTCGGCCAGGCAGATGCCTGGTGGGACAAGAAATGGCAGTACCGGGAAAAGGTCTCATTCGACTTGTCCGAGAAGGGCGCCAATATCAAGGAAAACCTGGTTGACGCGCCGGTGCTGGTGCGCCTGCACGCGGGCAACTTCCAGTTTGCCAATGCCAAAAAGGACGGCTCGGACCTGCGGTTTGTCAGCGCCGACGACAAGGTGCCGCTCAAGTTCCACATCGAAAAATTCGATCCCAAGCAAGCCATCGCGTTGGTCTGGGTGCGTGTCCCCCAGCTTGCCGGCGGCAGTGCCCAGGATTCCATCTGGCTGTACTACGGCAACGACTCTTCTGTGCCCGGACAGGAAGCGGGTGCCACCTATGACACCAGCCAGGTCCTGGTCTATCACCTGAACGAGGACCAGGGAGCCCCCAGGGATGCCACTGCTTACGGCAACAACGCCGCCGCCTTTGCCGGCACCCATGGTACGCCTTCGGTGATCGGCAACGGCTACAGCTTCAAGGGGGGAGAAAAGATTGTTGTCCAACGTTCGCCGTCCCTGAATTTTGCCAAGGGTTTCACCTTTTCCGCCTGGGTACGGATACCCCAGGCCCAGGGCGATACCCATCTCTTTTCCTGGCAGGACGGGAGCCAGTCCATCGTGGTCGGCATTGCTCAGGACAAGCCTTATCTGCGTGTCGGAGCCAATGGCAAGCAACCGGTTGCCAGCGAAAAGAAGGGGAACTTGACCCTGAATGCCTGGCATCATCTGGCCGTGACAGCCGATTCGGACAAGCAGTTCGGCACCGTGTATGTCGATGGCCGGGAGGCGGCCTCGGTCAACCTGCAAACCGCGTTGCCTTCGCCGGCCGGAGAAATAGCCATCGGCGCCTCGATGACGGGTCAGAATGCCTTTGTCGGCGACCTGGACGAGATTCGGATTTCAAACATTGCCAGGCCCGCCTCTTGGGTTGCGGCGGCATTCGGCAGCCAGGGCCCCGACGGGAAACTTACGGCGTACCAGCCTGAGGAAACCCCTTCCAGCGGCGGGGGAGAGAACCTTACCATCCGCCTGATCAAGGTCACGGCCCGGAGCATCACCTTTGACGGCTGGCTCATCATCGCCCTCTGCACCACCATGCTGTTCCTGGCGGCGGGGGTGTTTGTCAGCAAATTCCTCAAACTGCAGAAGATCAAAAAAGGGAATGAGGCGTTTCTGGAGAGCTTCAACAATCTCCACGATCCGCTGGAGCTGAACCAGGAGGATGACAGTTTCGAGAATTCCAGCCTGTGCCGCATCTACAAGGCCGGCTATGACCAGATCATGCACTGGGCAGAAAAACATGGCGAGGGCAAGGAAGAGGTCGTGTTGACCAACTCGGCGGTGAACATTTTCCGGGCTGCCCTGGACCGGGCCAGTTCCGAAGAAACAAGGAAGATGAACGCCTGGATGATCGTGCTGACCCTGGGCATCTCGGGCGGGCCTTTCTGGGGGCTGCTCGGTACGGTCTGGGGGGTCATGAACACCTTTGCCAGCCTGGCGGAGGCCGGAGAGGCCAACTTGTCCGCCATTGCTCCCGGTGTTGCCTCGGCCCTGGCCTGTACCCTGTTCGGCCTGCTGGTGGCTATTCCGGCCCTGTTTGCCTACAGCTTCCTGATACTGCACATGAAGAATCTGAACGTGGAGACGCGTCATTTCATTGAGGAATACGCCCTGAGAGTGGAAGGGTTTCACGGACAGGAGGGGGCATGAAAGCGCCATCGGATGACCATGACGAGGTAGTCGAGATTAATGTAGTGCCGATGCTGGACCTGGCCTGGAACCTCCTGGTGGTTTTCATGATCGTGGTAACCGCGTCGGTCCAGGGGATCACTGTCAACCTGCCCAAGGCAAGCGCGGCGGTCAGCAAGATCAAGCCGACCACCAAGGCCATCACCATTACGGCCGAGGGGACCATCTTTCTGGACAGCTTCCCGGTCACCCTCAGTGAGCTGGAAGCCCGCCTGCGCCAGTACAAGGCCGCCGATCCCAACCTGCCGGTGGTGGTTCGGGGGGATGAGAAGATCACCTACAAAAACATCATCGAGGTGCTGGACCTGTTGCAGAAGCTGGAAATCACCCAGCTGGGGCTGGTGACGCAGAAGCTGGTGAAGTAGGGGCGGCCCCATGTGGCCGCCCGTGGTTTGGAAAATCGGGAAAAATCTGGCAAACACGAGGTTTGCCCCTACGGTAAATCATATGACCGACCATAAGAAAAAACACAAAAAATCCTCCTGTCAGAGCTGGCTGGTGCCGGGAATAATCGGCCTCGTTTTTCTGGGAGGCATCGGTTTCATAATCAAGGTTGCGCTGACCGATGTGGGCCCGCGGCAAAAACAGCAGATCTCGACGGTGACCCTGTTGAAGCCGCCGCCCGAGGTAAAGGAAAAGCCGCCGGAGCCGGAAGTGCCGAAGGAGATCCCCAAGGAGACCATGACGGCCCCCACCGAGATGCCGCAGCCCCAGGACCAGGCCCAGGATCAGCCCCAGGACAATACCCCGGCCGGCAGCGACCTGGGGGTGGACAGCGACGGGAGCGCCGGTTCCGACGCCTTCGGCCTGGTGGGTAAAAAAGGTGGCCGTGCCATTACACTGGGCGGGAGCAATGGTGGCGGCATGAGCAAGCTTGCGCTGCTGGCCAAGTACGGCTGGTATACCCAGAAGATCCAGGAAGAGATCAAGTCCCAGGTCCGGAATCACCTGAGCCAGGATGGCGGTATCCCGAAGGGTAAGTGGCAGGCGGTGGTCAAAATTGTGCTCGATGCCGGCGGCAGGATCGTGAAATACGAGTTGGTCGGGACCTCGGGCAACAACAAGATGGACGGTGCGGTCCGCTCCACCCTGGCACGGATCAGGATCAGCGAGCCCCCGCCGGACGGGATGCCGGCCGGCATGACGGTCAGGATAATATCGCAGGGATAATGGTGCCAAGCCGAATTCAAGCGCTACGTTCGTTGGTTTTACTTGGTGTTGGAAATTAGTACTACATAAAATCGGAGGGTTGTATGAAGCGCCTGAGCGCATTGATCGGCAGTATGGTCTGTTTGCTATTTATCACTGTTGCGGTTGCGTCCGCGGAAGAAAACGACGCGCCTGCGCCGGAACCAGCCCCGTCCTCCACCCCATCCCCGGTACCGGCTACCCCGCAGGTCCAGTCCAATATCGAGCAGCTTCTCAATCTGTTGAAGGAGAGGAATGTCATTACCGAGGAAGAGGCGGCAGCAATCGTCAAGCAGCCCGAGGCCGGCAAAAAGCAGGAAAGCATCAATGCCCTGCTTAACCTGTTGAACGCCAAGGGTATCATCAGCGTGGAGGAGGCCGCCGGCCTGGCCGACGAAAGCGCGGCTCCGGCTCCGGGGAAAAAAGTCACCGGCCCGGCAGGCCGCAACACCGCCACGGTGCCGCTGATCCTGCCCATGGACGACCGCCGCTTCATCCGCATGCTGAAAGACAAGTGGCTCGAAATCGGCAAAAAGGACGATGAGTTCTATCCGACCTTCAACGACTCCCGGGATCCCGAATACCTCATCAAGCGTATGAGGGAGCTGGAGATCATCACGGATGACGAGGCCTACGAGCTGACCAGGCAGTACCGTACCCAATACCTGTCCGGCGCGGTTTCAACCACTCTGGAGAACAAGGAAAAGGGCTATCTGGAGCGGATCAGCAAGGACGTCACGGCTGAAGTGGACAAAAACATCCTGCCGAAGATTCTCAACAATTGGACGCAGCGGCTCAAGCTGAGCGGTGATGTGCGCTTGCGTTACGAAGGAGATTTTTTTGATGAGGGCAACGGTGATTTCATTAAACCGGATAATCCCGGGCAATTGATGAACAGCAAGATCGACCGCAACCGCTTTGCCGTCAGGGCCAGACTGGGACTGGAGGCCAAGGTGTCGGATGAAATCACGGCTGGCATCGGCTTGGCCACTGGCAGTTCCAACAACCCTGTTTCGACCAATTCAACCTTGGGCGACTCGCTCAACAAGAAAAATTTTCTGCTGGACCGCGCCTATCTCAGGTGGAGCCCGGTATCCTCCATCTCAGTCTGGGGCGGCCGTTTCCCCAACCCCTGGTTCTACAGCAACCTGGTCTGGGACCCGGATCTGAATTTCGAAGGGGTGGCTGTCCAATACCATCCGCGCCTCTCTCCAACCTGGGGCCTGTTTTTCAACGGCGGCGCCTTTCCTTTACAGGAAGTGGAATTGTCCACCAGGGACAAATGGCTGTTCGGGGTCCAGGCCGGGGCGGAATACCAGGCCAAGGACAAGCTGACCGCCCGGCTGGGAGCCGCGCTCTACATGTATGAGAATACCGTTGGCGTGGTCAATCCCTACGGCCAGACCGTGAACGACTGGACCGCGCCCCAGTTCATGCAGAAGGGCAATACCCTGATGGATATCAACAATGTTCAGGGTGCCGCCAGCAAGATGGCCTATGCCTCCCGTTTCAAGGAACTGAACATCACCGGGACCATTGATCTGGCGTACTGGCATCCGGTTCATATCACGCTTTTGGGTGACTATGTCAACAACCTGGGGTTCGACAAGGGGGCGGTGGATGCTCGCACCGTCTACGACGTGAAGAAAGAGACCGAAGGCTACCAGTTCGGAGTAGCGGTAGGTACGCAGAAGATACAGAAATTGTGGGACTGGAAGGCGTCTTTTTACTACAAGTATCTTGAGGCCGATGCGGTTATGGATGCCTTCACCGATTCGGATTTCAATCTGGGGGGCACAAATGCCAAGGGCTGGATCGTCGGCGGTGATCTGGGTATTGCCAGGAATACCTGGCTGTCTACCCGCTGGATATCCACCAATGAAATTACGAGAACCGTTAATACGTCTGGTGAAGTTGCGGGGCCGTTGGCGATCGACGTGTTCCAGTTTGATATCAATGCCAGGTTTTAGGCGGTTTTGACATGCGCTATATCCTGTTTGTATTGATGTCGGCACTGTTCATCCAGCCTGTTGCCCGTGCCGGCGAATCGGCGTCGCCGGCCAATACGGCCGCCCTGGTCAACGGGGCGGTCATCACAACCGCGGATTTCCGGGCCGAGCTGGACCGGGTGCTGCGGCTGCGCAATAAGAGCGAAACCGGGATGGAACCGGCCATGTTGGCCATGGTGAAGAAAGAAGCGCTGGACACGCTCATCGGCCGGGAACTGCTGTACCAGGAGAGCCGGCGCAATGGGATCAGTATTCCCCCTGCCGCGGTCGATAATGAGGTTGGCCGGTTGCGGCGGCACTATGCGAGCGATGGGGATTACCGGGCGGCGCTTGCCAAACTGGGCCTGAACGATGACATGATCAAATCACAGGTTGAGCGGGGAATGGCAATCCAGAGCTTCATCGAATCCAAATTCGGCTCCAAAACAACGGTTACGGATGACGAAGCGAGAAGCTATTACGACAGCCACCAGGACTCATTTCGCCAGGCCGGCCAGGCAGGGGAGGGGCGCAGCAGGGCCGTCCTTCCCTTCCAGGCTGTCCGTGACAGGATCAACAGACAGTTGCAGCGTGAACGGACGCTGGACGAGCTGACCCCATATCTGAAGCAGCTCCGCGATGCCGCCAGAGTGGAGATATATCTGGCCGGGGACACTGATTAGCGCCAGAGGCAAATCTCACCGAATCCCTCTTAGGTTTGTGTGGCGGATTTACCGGTAATAATACCAGGAAGAAGGGAAGCTGTGTCATGTTGAGTCATTTATGCCTGGTCAGTGTGATTTGTCTTCAATTGATCCTTTTCGGCTGCGGCGGGAGCAATTCTTCTTCAGTCGGCAGTACCAGCGGGTCTTCGGTATCTCTTACCGGTGCGGTTACAACAATAGACGGTATGCAAGGGAGTATTAATGCCCCTTTCGGCATCACAACGGATGGGACGAACCTCTATGTTGCCGATTACCGTAACAGTGTCATCAAGAAGGTCGTGATCGCCACCGGGGCAATCACCACGCTGGGTGGCGTTGCGAGCAATTTAGTTGCCCCGGCTGGCGTCACAACGGACGGGACGAATCTCTACATAACGGATGCAGGCGCACGCTCTATTATGAAGATGGTAATTGCCACGGGCAAAGTTACCAGGCTGACCGGCTATACGGCCGGATTCAATTTCCCATACGGCATTGCAACGGATGGCACAAACCTCTATGTGGCGGATACCGGAAACAGCACTATCAGGAAGGTTGTAATCGCCAGCGGGGAAGTGTCCACACTAGCCGGTACCGCCGGTGTTGCGGGAAATAATGACGGAATCGGCATTGGGGCGAGTTTCAGCGGCCCGTACGGCATCACAACGGACAATACGAACCTTTATGTGGCGGATACGGGCAACAACACCATCAGGAAGATCGTGATCGCCACTGGAGTTGTCACTACGCTGGCCGGCACCACGGGAACAGCGGGGCATACGGACGGGACCGGTACAGCGGCGGGTTTCAGTGGTCCATACGGTATCACAACTGACGGCACTAACCTTTATGTGGCGGATACCGGTAACAGCACTATCCGGAAGGTTGTAATCGCCACCGGGGAAGTGTCCACGCTGGCCGGTACTGCCGGGGTTGTGGGAAATACAGACGAAACCGGCACAGCGGCAAGTTTTAGTGGCCTATATGGCATCATTTTGAAGGGCACGAGCCTATTTGTAACGGATACGGGCAACAACACTATCAGGATGATTCAGTGAGCGGAATCCAAGGCAATCCGCAACACTATATTTCTAGTGAACTTTCAAAGGTGGGTGTCACAACATATGGGCCATAAAACTATATTGTTTCCATTGGTCACGGTATTTATTCTCTCGTGCTGTGGTTGCGGCGGCGGTTCCGGCGGTAATGAAAGTTCGTCTGCAAAAACTACGTCATCCGTTCTTGCCGCTGGAACAGCCCATGCCGCTCTTCTGAAAAGCGACGGCACTATCTGGGTGTGGGGAGAAAATACGAATGGCCAGCTCGGTGACGGATCGAATGAAAATCGAGTTACGCCGATCCAAAATTCCGGATTTTCGGGTTCTGTTGCTGTCGCCGCCGGGAGTAATTTTACCGTGGCCTTGAAGAGTGACGGCACTGTCTGGGGATGTGGAGATAATTCCCATGGCCAACTGGGAGATGGCACAAACATTTCCTCCAATATTCCCGTCCAGGTTCAAATAACAACTACGGACAATATACTTGCAAAACTTACGGGGGTAACAACGGTTTCCGCCGGGGATGGATTTGCGGTTGCGTTAAGGAATGACGGCACTGTCTGGGCCTGGGGCTATAACATCCATGGCCAGCTCGGTGATGGAACAATTATAGATCGTAATACCGCAGTACAGATTGCCGGGCTGTCCGGGGTGGTTGCCATTGCTGCCGGCAGTTCTGACACGATAGCTCTGAAAAAAGACGGCACTGTCTGGGGGTGGGGATCAAACTCCAATGGTGAACTTGGATACGAACTTGTGAATGAACAAGTATTCAGCCTGCCGCATTATGCACCGGTTCAGGTTGCTGGTCTTTCCGGAGTAACTGCCATTGCGGAAGGTGACCGTTCGACGTATGCCCTTATAAAGAATGGAACTGTCTGGGCATTGGGTGCCAATTGGAATGGTCAACTCGGCGATGGAACGACAAATGACAGCAATATCCCGGTGCAGGTAAGCGCACTCAGCGGAGTGACCGCCATTGCGGCCGGATTCCGATCCAACCTTGCTTTACTGGGTGACGGCACAGTCCGGGCATGGGGAGCAAACTGGTACGGCCAGATCGGGGATGGGACAATAGCTGATCAGCCAACCCCGGTAAAAGTTGTTGACCTTTCTGGAGTGGTTGCCATTGCCGCGGGGAATGGATTTTCAGTCGCTTTGAAAAATGACGGTAGCGTCTGGGCCTGGGGATATAACGATAGCGGCCAGCTTGGGGACGGAACAACAACGATAAGTAGCATCCCTGTGCAGGCGGTTGCCAATTAATCTATAAAAGGCATTACTCACGCGACGAACGCGACGAGATAATAGCAAAATCAAAGGCGTGTTTGGAGTTCTAACTGATTAAAATCATGGTTCCCCGATAAAGGCATTCGGGGATGACACCCTTCATAGCGGAAGATCAATATTAATCAGGAAAATTGGTTTTTCCTGTACTTAAAGGTGTTATCCCCTTCATCCTTTAGGCGGGTCCTTTTATCCCAGTAAGCAATGCCTGGGATTTTTATGTTTATCAATTGTTCTGAATTGCTCCTTTGCCATCTTTATTCCGCCACATAATTTATTCGTTAACAAATTCTTTCCCAAATAGTTTTCAAGCCGTCCCAAGCCTGTAACAATTCCATGCTAACCTTCCAAAAATGAATGCGGAGTACTGTCCGGATGCGGGTTGCAATATCTGAGGATAGGCCTTCCGCCTACCTTCAGGTACTGCCATGTCAGCCTGACAGGCCGTGAAAGGCCGGGGAGTAACGGTATGTGCGGCATAGTGGGATATATCGGGCAACAGCCGGCAGCGCCAATCATTCTTGCGGGGCTGCAAAAACTTGAATACCGCGGCTACGATTCGGCCGGCATCTGCACGATAGATGGGGGCTTTGCCGATGTCCGGCGCAGCAAGGGCAAGCTGCAAAATCTGGTTCAGTTGCTGGAAGACAGCCCCTTGCAGGGAAGCGTTGCCATTGGGCACACACGCTGGGCTACCCATGGCAAGCCGACGGAGGTTAATGCGCATCCGCACCAGGCCGGGCCGGTGGTGCTGGTCCACAACGGAATTATCGAGAATTACCTGGGCTTGAAGATGGAACTGCGGGACCAGAAACACAACTTCAAGAGCGAGACGGATACCGAAGTGATTGCCCATCTGATTGAACATAAGATGATCGGGGGCAGCGGGTTCGTTGACGCGGTTCGGACCTCGCTACAGGAATTGGAAGGCGCCTATGCGGTCTGCCTGGTTTCCGAGACGGAGCCGGGGATGATGATTGCCGCCAAACATGGTTCACCACTGGTGATCGGGCTGGGAGACCAGGAATTTTTCGTTGCCTCGGATATACCCCCGATCCTGAACCATACCCGTGAGATGGTTTTCCTGGAAGATGATCAGATGGTTGTTTTCAAGGATGGTTTCGCACATTTTTCCACACTTGCGGGCGGACCGCTGACGATAACGCCGCGCCATATAGATTGGTCCCCGCTTATGGCCGAAAAGGGTGGTTACCGCCACTTCATGCTCAAGGAAATCTTCGAGCAGCCGCGGGCCGTGCAGGATACCCTGGCCGGACGCCTGCTGGAAGATGAATGGGATGTGTGCCTGGATAATATAGGGCTCAGCGATGCTAAGCTGGCCCAGGTGCGGAGGGTTTGCATAGTGGCCTGCGGCACTTCTTGGCATTCCGGACTGGTGGGGAAATTTCTGCTGGAAGAGCACTGCCGCCTGCCGGTTGAAGTGGATATCGCGTCCGAATTCCGCTACCGCAATCCCGTGGTCGGCCCTGAAACCCTGCTGATTGCGATTTCACAATCAGGCGAGACCGCCGACACCCTTGCTGCGGTGCGGGAGGCCAAGCTCCGGGGGGCGCTGGCCATTGCCGTCTGCAACGTGATTGACTCGTCCATTGCCAGGGAAACCGATGGGGTCGTCTACACCCATGCCGGTCCGGAGATCGGTGTGGCCTCCACCAAGGCCTTTGTGACCCAATTGGTGGCGCTCTACCTCTTTATGCTGCGCTTGGGCAGGGCAGGTGGCTCGATCACACCGGAGCGGATGATGCCGCATTTCACATCCCTTCTCCATTTGCCGGCCCTGATGGAGCAGGCGTTGCTGCTCGACAACGCGGTCGAGGCCATTGCCCGCCATTACCAGCACGCCGGTGACTTCCTGTTCCTGGGCCGTGGGATCAATTATCCGATCGCCCTGGAAGGTGCGCTCAAGCTGAAGGAAATCTCTTACATTCATGCCGAAGGTTATCCGGCCGGGGAGATGAAGCATGGCCCCATCGCCCTGATCGACGAAAACTTGCCGGTGGTGGTCATCGCCCTCCGAGACCGCCATTACGAAAAGGTGGTCTCCAATATGGAAGAGGTCATTGCCCGTGGCGGCAGAGTGATCGCTTTCTGCACCGAAGGCGATGACGAGGTGAGGAATAGGGCGGAAACCGTCCTGTATCTGCCGGAATGCAGCGAGTGGATAGCCCCGGTTCTGCTCTCCATCCCAATGCAGTTGCTTGCCTACCATGTGTCGGTCCTCAAGGGAAACGATGTGGACCAGCCGCGTAACCTGGCCAAATCAGTTACAGTCGAATAGGAGATTGTTGTGACCATTGAAAACAGGATTGCATCACGCACTGCGAGGATCGGGGTCATTGGCCTCGGCTATGTGGGACTGCCGCTGGTCATTGCTTTTTGCAGGGCAGGCTTCAGTGTGACCGGATTCGATGTGGACGCTGAAAAGGTGGAAATGCTGAGCCATGGCCAAAGCTATATCCGCCATATTGACCTGGGCTCGCTGGATCAGGATGCCCTGCAAAATTTTGTTCCGACAACGGACTTCTCCCTGCTGCGTGATATGGATTGCATCATCGTCTGCGTACCGACACCCCTGAACAGGTATCGCGAGCCGGATATGTCCTATGTTTTCAATACCAGCGTCTCCATAGCCGAAAACCTGCGCGCGGGGCAGTTGGTGGTCCTGGAATCGACCACCTATCCGGGAACCACCGATGGCGAGATGCGGGAGATCCTGGAACAAAGCGGTCTTAAGGCCGGGGCGGATTTTCTGCTGGCGTTTTCACCCGAACGGGAGGATCCCAACAATAAGGATTTCTCCCTGAACATGGTCCCCAAGGTGGTGGGCGGCTATTCTCCCGCCTGCCTGAACGCTGCCCAAGCACTGTATGAAACCATCATCAACCGGACTGTCCCGGTCTCATCGACCCGGGTGGCCGAGGCGTCAAAGCTGCTGGAGAATATCTACCGTTCGGTCAATATCGCCTTGGTGAACGAGCTGAAGGTGCTGTTCGACCGGATGGGGATCGATATATGGGAGGTCATCGAGGCGGCCAGGACCAAGCCGTTCGGTTTCCAGGCATTCTATCCAGGTCCCGGACTGGGCGGCCACTGCATACCCATCGACCCCTTCTATCTCACCTGGAAGGCCCGCGAATTCGATTGCCACACCCGTTTCATAGAACTGGCCGGAGAAATCAACACCTCCATGCCCGATTACGTGGTGGGCAAGGTGATGCTGGCCCTGAACAATGTTGGCAAGCCGGTCAACAAGGCCCGGATCCTGATACTCGGCCTGGCATACAAGGCCAATGTGGACGATGACCGCGAGTCGCCATCCTACCGGCTCATGGAAACGCTGGAAGAGCTTGGCGGTGTTGTCAGCTACAATGACCCGTATATCCCGGTCATCCGTCCCACTCGCGACTACGCCAGATACGCCGGGCGGCGTTCCGCGCCGGTCAGCGGTGATTACGACCTGCTGCTGATTGCCACGGCCCATGACGAATACCGGGGGCTTGACCTGCTCTCATTCGGCATCCCGGTTGTTGATGCGCGCAATTTGATCAGCGAGAAGAACGCACTCTGTTACAAGGCCTAGCTTTCTTGATGATGTTTCTGCGCTACCTGGGGCCGGCCCTCTTGGCGGTGACGCTGTTCGTGATCTTTGCGCCGGGCTTCCTGGCCTGTTCCGATGCCACGCGAAAAGCGGACGCGGTTGTCCTGTATGTTGGGCCGGAGCTGGAATCCAGGCTTGGCGAGGCCAGACAGCTGATCCGGGATGGATATGCCCGCTACCTGATCATTCCGTCCTACAGCGAGATAGAGCAGGTGCAGAGCGATGGCACGCTGATACGGATTTCGGGGGACATACGGTTGCGGCACAATATCTTGCCAATACGCAAGGCGGTAAATTACGGCAGGTATTATGAAGATACCCATGTGGAGACCTGCGAGGCAAAGCGGATAATGGATGATCTGGGACTCCACACCGCATTGCTGGTCAGTTCCTCGTACCACATGAGAAGGATCATGATGATCGCGGGGCTGGTGTTCCGGGGGCATGACTACACCATCATCTGCAATCCTGTCCGCCGGCAGACACCCTATACCGCCGCCGACTGGTTGAACAGGGAGCGGCGGAGGATCATTGTCAGCGAATATCTGAAGATAGGGTGGTTCCTGGTGTACGGGCTGGTCAGCTCCTGGCATGGCTGTTGATGGCAAATTCGATAATCCTACGCGGAGAAGTATCTTCATGAAAAAGGCACTAATCACCGGCATCACCGGCCAGGACGGCTCCTACTTGGCTGAACTGCTCCTGGCAAAAGGATATGAAGTCCACGGCAT